>CAWJQD010000003.1:0-104884 GCA_963844905.1 uncultured Acidobacteriaceae bacterium
ACTCCTCTAGGTCCGAGTCTGACGCCACACTTTCGGAATCAATCAACGAAGAACGCCCGCCTTACCTGGCCCTTCCCGTCTTGCTCAGCTCCTTATAAAACCCCAGGTCCTTGCCGCTCAGGCTCTTGGTGATGTAGACAATCTGCCCGTAGTGCATGCCGAAGTGCTCGGCGACGTGGTAGACCGCGTCAAGGCCGCGCACGTGGTAGCCCTGAATTTCAAAAGAAGCAAGCAGATCGGCCGGAGTCAGCCTCGCCAGCACCTCTGACACTTGCTCCATCGTTGCGCCGAGCCGCTCCAACAACTCACTCGCCGTGAGCCCGCCTTCCGCCGCAAACTCAGCCGGCCGGTCGCGCTTGTCTTCATCCTTATTGAACGACGTCACCAGCCATTGGCGCACGTTGCCGTTCAGATGCATCAGCAGATTCCCGATACTGTTCGAGGCGTCATTCGGCCGCCACCAAACCTGCTCCTCAGTGAGCGGCGCCACGCATTCCTTGAGCCGCGGCCAATACTGCCCCAACAGCGTGTTCCGCGAGGATTCGAGAAAGAGCGCTGCGAGTTGATGGTCGTTGGATGTCATGTGGAATCGCCTCCGTTGTGCGCGCTACGTGACCCATGCAGCGAACCGGGTCATTGACCGCATGAATTCGTTCGCTGAATCCGTGCTCACCCCGCCGGTAACGCATCGCGCAAAGATCGGCGCCGGGTGCAACGATCATCGAAGGAAACTCTTGATCAGGTTCTGGCGTCCGCTGACGCGCAGATTTCTCTTCTCAAGCAGCCTGCCGCGCTCGAAGACAGCCATACTGTCGTAAAAGTGCATCGAGAGCGTCGACCGTGTGAAATCTGTCGGTAAAAGCTCTCCCCGGCTCCAATTTGCGTTTAATTCGTCGATCAGTCCCTTGCAAAGTTCGATGAACGTTCCTTCCCGCTTCAATCCCCCGCCAAACTCGCTCCAGTAGGCGGTGTGCAGATCCTCCACCATGTAAACGCCGTCGCAGGCAGTGCGAGGATAAAGGAACTTGAAGGTTTCGACCACATCGCTCATTCCATGGCTTCCATCGTCCAACACGATATTCGGCGTGCCAAACTCCTTGAGAAGCGTCTCGAGAAACGAAAGATCACACTGGTTTCCGGTACGGAACGCAATTTGATCCTCCTCGAACTTCTTGCATTCCGGATTAATGTCGATGCTCACAATCTGAGCGTGAGGACCGAGGTAGCGCTTCCACATCTGCGCGGAACCGCCTCTTCCCGAGCCGATTTCGAGAAAGAAAACGGGCCGGTTCACGAAGCGCTTGAGATGGGCTTCGTAAGCGGGAAAATAATGCGCCCATTTGTTAATCGTGCGGTGTTTGTTACCCAGGAACTCCGACCACAGAGTCAAGGCGTCCTCCCCTATCAGAAACCGGAATCGGATCGCGAGCCGGAATGCAGGCTTGCGATCGCTCTTACATCAGCTCGTAGCCCGCGAACCAATAGCCGATTTCGAAGGCCGCAGTGTCTTCCGCGTCGGAACCATGGATAGCGTTCTCCTGAATGGAGCTGGCAAATTCCTTGCGGATGGTTCCCTCTTCGGCATTTGCGGGGTTGGTGGCGCCCATCAGCTTGCGCAGGTCCGCAATCGCATTGTCCTTCTCCAGCACCATCAGGAAGAGCGGACCCGAAGACATGAAGGTGGTCAGGCCGTCGAAGAACGGCCGCTCGCGGTGCACGGCGTAAAATCCCTCAGCTTCCCACTTGGAGATGGATTGTCTCTTGATGGCCACGATGCGAAAGCCGGCCTTGTCAATCTCGGCCAGAATGGCGCCGGCCGCGCCGCTGCGGACCGCGTCCGGCTTGATGATGCTCAACGTGCGTTCGAGCACTTGGGCCACGCTCCTTCAGGGAATTCTCTCCGTGTCTCATTGTAGTGGAGGGTTTTCCACCGGGCCCGCCGCCCACACCCCGGTAGAGCCGGCCAGACGCCTGCCGGCCAGGATGATTGCACTCAGCGATGTTCCAAGCTGCCTGTATCAAAGCATTTACACGCTCGCGCAATGGCCATCCGCACCGCAAATCTCGCTGTCGGCGCCGAGATGTTACTTTCGTGCATTGTCCAATGGAGAGACAACTTATCCCCCAAAAGGGGTATTCCAGGGCCGGTTTTCCCGCTGACAAGTACCGTGTTTTCTGCTATTACTTAGAGTGAATTAAAAAGTGTCCCGGGTTCGGTCACCGGCATCTTGGTTACTGAAAGCTCGATTTTGGGGATTACCTTGATGTTGCCTGTGCTCCAAATTTCAGTCGTGGTTGCGATTGCCCTCTATCTTGTCCATTGGCGCAAGAGTGTGCGCCGCCGCAACGCGCAATCGTGGGAGACGATGATGGCCCGGCTCCGTCCCGAATGGAGCGCGCGCGAGTTGAGCGACCATTTCCTTTGGCAGGAAGGTTTGAGTGCCACTCCGGAAGATGCCTGGCAGCGCATGGAGGGCCCCAAGGGCCTCTGGGTAATGTACCAGAATGCCGGCGTCATGCAGGAGATGGCCGATTACGCCTGGAAACACTGCGAAGGCGTTGATCGCGTGCTGATCGAAACACTGCACAGCGACACCATGCAAATCCGCGTCTGCGTCCTGACGGCCTTTGCGCAATATGCGTTTTCGCACGCCAGCGAAGGAGTTCGCGTGAATGCCTTCCGCGCCGCCACGATGTACACAGGCATGGCCGCCCGCATGACACAGTTGCTCCAGGAGCACGCAGCCGTCATGGTTCCGGACTTTGTGGCGGCGATGTAATTTGGTTCTCTCCTCCAGACACAAGAACCCCGGCTGCGGCCGGGGTTCTTGCTTATGTACCCACGCAATGGACAACCTCATGCCTGCATCGTCTTGAGAAATCTTCCGATCGTCTCGTACTCGTCTTGGCTCAATCGGAAGTTGAGCGCGGGCGCCAATTCTTCCACTTGCTTTGCGCTGCGCCCGCCCACGATGGCGGCGGTGATCGCGGGATGGTGCAGCGTCCACGCCACGGCAACTACGCCGGGGCTTACGCCGTGCCCGTTGCCGATCTCGCGCAGCAGCTCCGCCAGGCGCAGATTCTGGCTCAAGCGCGGCTCGTTGAATTCCACGTTTCCGCGCCGCCAGTCGTCGGCCGGCATGACCGCCACGCGTTCGGCGCTCATCTTGCCGGTCAGCAGACCTGAAACCATGGGCGAGTAGTTGATGACCCCGATGCCGATGACCTGCGCGAAGGGCAGAATCTCCGCCTCCACGGCCCGGCGCAGCATGGAATAGGGCGGCTGCAGGCTTGTGATCGGCGCGATCTTCAGAGCGCGCTTCATCTGCTCCACTGAAAAATTCGAGACTCCGATCCAACGGAGCTTGCCCTGCTTTCGCAGCCGCGCCAAAGTTTCCCATCCCTCTTCGATCTCGCTCTCGGGATTGGGCCAGTGAATCTGGTAGAGGTCGATGGTCTCCACTCCCAGCCGCCGCAACGAGGCCTCCACCTCCTCAGCCAACGATTTGGCCTTGAGCGAGTGGTAGATGGAGCGATCTTCGCGCCAGCGCATGGAGCACTTGGTGAAGATATACGGCTTGTGCGGCGAGGATTTCACCGCGCGCGCCACCACCTCTTCCGAGTGGCCCAGCCCGTAGACGGCCGCGGTGTCAATCCAGTTGATGCCCAGATCGAGTGCGCGATGGATGGCGGCTATCGAGTCGTTGTCGTCCTGGGGGCCCCAGGAGAATTGCCAGCCGCCCCCGCCGATGGCCCATGCCCCAAAGCCGATGGGGGTCAAATGAAGATCGGAGTTGCCGAGGGTGCGCAATGCGGGAGATGAAACCGGAGTGGTCATATCCTCAGAATAGATGCACTACCGGCTCGCGTGGAACGTTCAAAATCAATTTCGCCGCCAAAGGCCGCTGGCGCGGAGAGGCGGCGGGCGGCGTTGCAACCAGGGCAGAGGCCTCCGGAACGGCTGCGAGACGAAGGCTTGCCGGGGGCCGAAGGCAGGTAGCAAGAACCCATCGCACGTTTTCGTCCCGGATGCATCTAAACCCGTTAGAGCGGATGAAATGAAACGCGTTGATTTCTAGCCATTTGCTTCCTTGCTCTCTGTTCCTATTCCGCCCTGGCTCAAAAAAAGGCTGCGGGAGCCGCACCGATGAGCGATCAGAAATTCGTCGATTTCGCCGCTCAAACCGATATGGTGGAGGGCAATCTGGGACAACTGGCGCAAGACGTGGGCGCCTCCCAGGCCGTGAAAGATTACGGCCAAATGCTGGTCACCGACCATACCAACGACTATCAGAAGCTGCAATCGGTCGCCCAGCAAGCCGGATTCACGGTGCCCACTGCGATCGACGCGGAAAACAACAAATCGATGATCGGCCCGTTTCATGCGTTGAAGGGCGCGACATTCGACCACAAGTACATCCATACGATGGTCGTGGGGCACACGCAAGCCATCGCCATCTATAAGAAAGAAGCGGAAGACGCACAGAATCCGGCGCTCATTGTCCTAGCACAGGATGATCTTGCCTTCCTCAGAGTCCTCTAGACCATGCGAAGGAGTTCAGCAAGCAAGTATCCGTCTAAGCAATCCGAGTTAGGCGCCGCGCGGCTACGCGCGGTTTTCCTTGCCTTTTCGCCGGCTTCCTCGCGGATTTTTTCTGAGGCGTGACCGAGAGGCGCAATCCCATTGTGCTGAGCACAGCAATCAATGTCTTGAGCGTGGGATTGCCTTTTGGCGAGAGCGAACGGTAGAGAGACTCGCGGCTGATTCCGGCCTTGGCGGCGACGGCGCCGAGTCCGCCGTAGGCTTCAGCGAGAGCGCGCAGCATAAGTAGACTTCCACCGCGCCCATCAGGCTCGTTGAGCGATTCGAGAGCTACCTTTAGGTACTCGACACCAAGATCCGGGTTGGATCGAAGCTGCTTGATTTCCCATTCGTGAAATGGAATACCGGCCTTGTATTTCTTCATCTCTGCCTCCGCTTCCAGTCAGCCCAGAATATTTTTGCGCGTTCGATGTCTTGCGATTGGGTTGATTTATCACCGCCGCATAGCAAAACAACCAAGGTTGCTCCCGATCGACCGCAATAGAGACGGTAGCCAGCTCCCACATCGATGCGAAGCTCGATGACTCCCTCCCCGACCGGTTTGAAATCCCGAGGCTCCGGCCTGGACTTGACGAAGCTTCGCAAAGATTTGGGATTGAGCCCTCTCATCTCGTAGGCTCTTGAACCACCGTTCATACGGGCAAGGGCCTTCGAGCTGCCGATAAACGATCAGATCGAACACTGCAGAATTGTAGCATAAAAGCTACAAACGATCTGGACGAGTTTCCGGGAAATTTACTTGACTGTCGGCGGGGGGGATATAATCTTTCGCATCCCCCGGAATGAGGTGATTTCTATGTCCATGCTCGGGCTGGATCCAGGGAACACGAACGCAGGTGGAATCAATTATTCGTCAACTCGGTCGGGCTATGGTCCTTGAGCGGGCGCATTGAACGAGCGCCTTGGATCAGGTTTATTGCGTTCTCGCTTTTCCAGGAATTGGTTCGCTGGCAATTGGATTCTTGGCTCAGGGAGTACAGGGCGGGACGGCGGTGCTGTGGTTCGTGCTCGTGGTTGCTTTCGAGGCAGCCGTAGCATGGTTCGGCTTAGCCACGCTGGTCAAGCGATTGCACGACGTTGGCCGCAGCGGCTGGCAGATCCTAATCGCCCTCGCAATTCCGTTGGTTCTGCTTGGAATCGGCATAGGTGTTAGTTACTATCGTGAAACCAGTTGCAACTGCACCCCGGCGGGCGACGACCTAACTCCTTCCATCATTGCTCTGGTCACATTGGCCAGTTGGCTTTGCATAGGAATCCTGCTGGGTTCAGTGAAGGCAAAACCCGGGCCGAACAAGTACGGCGAAGGGCCGCAGAAGCCAATCCGCGACAATGCCGACAATTTCAGGTGTTTAAAGGCCTCAGTTCAAAAACATCGTCCGATACAACGTGTCGCGTTGGACGGGCTTGAATCCGGCGTCGCGGATGATGCGGCGCAACTCTTCTTCGGTGGTGCAGTTCGAGGTGCCGGCGGCCTCGACCTAACACAACCGCGAGGATGGTCCGCGATACAGCTAAAAAGGCAGACGCAGTGCTTCACGAGGAGCCGACCGATCACGCAGGAGCGTTGGAAGTTCTGACCGAAGCGAGGGCCTTGTTACAGCAGATTTATTCTGCTCAAGGTGGCTCTTAAGTCCGACGATTCGATTGGCAGGTCCGCCGCTAGTTCAGGAACATGGTGCGATACAGCGTGTCGCGCTGGACGGGCTTGAAGCCGGCGTCGCGAATGATGCGGCGCAGCTCCTCTTCCGTGGTGCAATTCGACGTGCCCGCCGCGCGCACAACGTTCTCTTCGAGCATCACCGAGCCCACGTCGTTGCCGCCGAAGTGCAGGCCCAGCTCCAGCACCTTCAATCCCTGCGTCACCCAGCTGGCCTGCACGTTCTCGATGTTGTCGAGATAGAGCCGCGCGATGGCGAGAACCTTCAGGTACTCAACAGACGTCGCCTCGTCCCAGCCGCGGCCGCCCAGTGCCGTATGCTTTGGCTGGAAGCTCCAGGGAATGAAGGCCGTGAATCCGCCGGTCTCTTCCTGCAGGCGGCGCACCACTTCAAAATGATTGATACGCTGGCCGTAGCTTTCACCCACGCCGAACATCATGGTCGCGGTGGTGCGCATGCCTAATTGATGTGCCGTGCGGTGCACGCTGACCCAGTCTTCGGTGTCGCACTTGAGGCGCGCGATGCGATGGCGGACTTCGTCGTCGAGAATCTCGGCGCCGCCGCCGGGGATGGAGTCGAGGCCGGCGTCGCGCAGGCGTGCGATGGTGGTGCGCAGGTCGAGCGAGGAGTACTCGGCGATGGCCAGCACTTCGGAGGCCGACAGACAGTGCAGCCAGATTTGCGGAAAGCGCTCTTTGATGCCGCGGAAAAGCCGCTCGAACCAGTCGATCTTGAGATCGGGATGAATGCCGCCCTGCATGAGCACACCGGTGCCGCCCATCTCCACGGTCTCGGCGATTTTTTCGTAGATCGTTTCGAAGTCGAGGATGTAGCCCTCGTCGCTGCGCGGATCCTGCTTGCCGGCGCGGGGCAGCGGACGGTAGAAGGCGCAGAAGGTGCAGTACTCGGTGCAGAAGTTGGTGTAGTTGATGTTGCGATCGATGATGTAGGTGACCACGCCCTCGGGATGCAGGCGGCGGCGCACGGCATCGGCCTCGAATCCGAGGCCGATCAGGTCGGGGGAGTGGAAGTAATCCAAGGCCTGCTGGCGCGAGATCGCCATGGTCCCGATTTTACCAATTCAGCTTCGAGCGTAGCGCTTCTGGTGCCAGATCCAGGCCGTGCGCACGATCTCGTCCAGTTGCGTGTAGCGCGGCTTCCAGCCGAGCTCGCGGATGGCCTTCTGCGAGCTTGCCACGAGGACGGCGGGGTCTCCGGGCCGCCGGGGATGAACTTCGGCGGGGATGGGGTGGCCGGTAACGCGACGTGCCGACTCGATGACGTCCCGCACACTGAATCCCTGCCCGTTGCCAAGGTTGTAGATGAGCGGGCCCTGATTTCCGGGCGCAGCGTCGAGCGCACCGAGCGCCAGCAGGTGCGCGTCGGCCAGATCCGAGACGTGGATGTAGTCGCGGATGCAGGTGCCATCGGGAGTGGGGTAGTCGCCGCCGAAGATGCGGATCGATGGACGGCGTCCAAGGGCGACGTCGAGAACCAGCGGGATCAGGTGGGATTCCGGCTGGTGCGCTTCGCCGCGGGTTATGCCTCCCGGGCCTTCGGGCGCTCCGGCCACGTTGAAGTAGCGCAGCGAGGCATAACGCAACCCGTGAATGCGGTTAAACCAAGTCAGAATCTGCTCGACCAGGTACTTGGAATGGCCGTAGGGGTTGGTCGGGACAAGATGCGCATCCTCTTGAATCGGAACGGCTTCCGGCTCGCCGTAGACGGCTGCGGTAGAAGAGAAGACCAAGCGCCTGGGACCGCATGCCAGCATCGCCTCCAGCAGCGACAGCGTGGAAGCAGTGTTGTTGCGGAAAAAGAGCTCGGGGCACACCATGGACTCGCCGGCCTCAATGAGTGCGGCAAAGTGGAGTACTGCGTCGAAGGGTTGGTTCGCTTTCCGGGCGGTTTCAAAGATGCCTTCGAGGGTCCGCCGGTCGGCCAGCTCCCCCTCGACCAACTCGACTCCTGCCGGCGCCATATCGCGCCGGCTGTGACTCAAATTGTCGAAAACGACCGCTTTGTGCCCCTTTTCGGTTAACAGCCCCGCTACTGTGCCGCCGATGTACCCGGCGCCGCCTGTAATGAAGATCTTCACAAAAAGGTTAACCTCTCCGAAACAGTTTGGGTTACTCTGAGTCTATAACAAGAGAATCCTGCCAGGCGGCCATCCGAGCCGCAAGGCGGGAGTCATTCACGAGGGCGGTTGGCCGGCGTTAAGAACTCATGCACTACGGTGGGAGACCGCGCACCGGGGGTCATTGGTTCGATCGATTAGGCATCCCGTCAGCGGACATCTTGCCGCCAAATCGGCGGCCGATTCCTTTTGAAGTGCCTTGGATATCGAGTGGAAGGACTGCATTGTTCGATGGCGGCAGAACCGGCTCAGGCCACCGCGCATTGCGTACGAACATGTGCCGTTCGTACCGTGTCCCTACACATTTTGTGTGATCTGCAAGTAACCGGCTCGACCGTATAATGGTAATGATTTTCCGCCAATTTACCTGCGTGGAATCTGGACTTGAAAGCGACAGGAGTGCTGGGCGCGGACATCGGGGCGAGGGGAAGGTTGATGGCTCCGGACGGAACGGAATGTGGCTTCCGGCCGCGGCAGGATCGAGGTTCTTCCTCATTACCGGACAGTGAACACGCTTTCAGCAGGATTTAACGCTTTGGGAGAGGTAGAAGAGAACGGCAATCGGCTTGCTCGGTTGTTTGTCTTCTCCGGTTTTGGCATCTATTAAGAGGTGGCCCTCCACCGTCGCGGCGGCCGCAAGCGAGGATTGAACACATGCCCATGACATATTCCCCTGGTCGGACCAATTTTGGTTTGTTGCCCGAGCCCGAGGGCCGGCCCATTGCCTTTGTCATGAGCTGGGGCATCAACCTGGCCGTTCTGGCCACAGTCTTGATCGTGGGCATGACGGCCAAGCGGGTGCTTCAACAGCGCTACGAGATGACGGAGCTGGTCATTCCCGACAATCCGCCGCCTCCCGTCAAGATCAAGCAACCGCCGCCGCAGGAGCCGCCCCCGCCACCTGAATTGCCGAAGGTGGAGTTACAGCCTCGCCAAATTGAAATGCCCAAGCCGAAGCCGGAGCCGAAGCCCATTCAAATGCAAGCTAAGGTGACGCTGCCCCCGGTCCAGCTAAAACCGCAAAAGGTGATTCTGGCGCCGCAGCCCAAGGCTGCCCTGGCCGCAGCCGCGATGCCGGCCCAGAACAACCTAGTCCGGCCCTCGACGGCCCCGGTGCATCTGGGCCAGACCTTTGGCGTTACCCCCAATCCCAACGCCACTCGCCCGGCGACCGTAGCCGCTATCGGGAATCCCTACGGCGGCATGCAGGGCCCGGCCATCGCGCCGCATGGAATCGTGGGCTCGACCGGCATTGGAAACGGCACAAAGTTCGGCTCCAGCGCCGGCGTTGTGGGCAAGGTTGCCTCGGCCGGCATTCCCGGCGAAAGCGGCGCCGGGACCACAGGGAATTATGGCAAGGTCGCCTCGGCCGGAATTCCGGCTATGACCACGGTAGCTGCGCTGCCGAAGGTGACCTCCGAACCTGTTCAATTTACCGAGGTGGAGGTTCTTTCCAAGCCTCCCGTCGAGTACACCAGCGAAGCAAGACGATTGCGCGTCCAGGGCGAAGTCGTCCTGAGTGTGACCTTTCTCGCCACCGGCCAAGTCGTGGTGCGCGGCGTGATCCAGGGATTAGGCCACGGGCTTGACGAAGAAGCCAGGCGCGTGGCGCAACAGATTCGATTCCGTCCGGCGACCAGCAATGGCCGGCCGGTGGACGTAACAACCAAGATTACCATCACATTCCAATTGGCGTAGAGTTAGGCTCCAACTGGCATAGCATCACGATGGTAAGGAAATGAAAGTGGCCGATACTCGGCCGCCGCGTACTGAAAGCCGCGGAGGGCAAGAGGAAAGCCGGAAAGAGTTCAATTAGGAGTCCCACATGACCTATCGGAAGATCCCTTTAACCTTCCTGATTCTTACTATGGGTGTTGCCTGCGCCTCCGCAACGAAACAACCCAAATACGAACAGGCACGCCAACTCACCGCTGAGCAGGCCGCGCTGGTCCAAAGAGCCATCGCTCAGGAAAAGGTGCTCATCAAAAACATCCAATTGCGCACGCCGCTGGTGGAAACCTACATCCAGGACACGCGGCCGGACGTAAAGCTTTACGAAGTTCCCTTGGACGACCAATACATGCTCAGCCGCGTGGACTTCGGTAAGGGGTTTTTCGATAAGACCTATGTACCCAAAGATGAGGCCAGGCACGGCTTCTTCAAGAGCTCTTTCGCCTCCATCTCGGGCCTGACCAGGGCGCTTGGTCTGGAGAAGTTTACTTACAACCCGAACGGCTTTATGCAGATGATGTTCATCGACCCGTCGGGCTTCGACCAGCAGCATTACGTCTTCAGCTTTGTGCGCCGCGAGTTTCTGGGCTCGGTCCGCACCTGGGTCTTCGACGTGCATCCCAAGGCCGACGTGAAAGGCATAGGCCGGTTCTATGGGCGCATCTGGATCGAAGACGAGGGCGGTAACGTGGTCCGCTTCAACGGCACCTACACCGGACCCACCGACGAGGACGCCTCCAAGTATTACTTCCATTTCGACAGTTGGCGCATGAACGTGCAGCCTGGGATCTGGCTGCCGGTAGCCGTGTACGTCGAGGAGACGCAGCGCACCGAGGCCAGTAAATCCATCGGCCTCAAGGCGCAGACGCACTTCTGGGGCTATTCGCTAAAACTGCCCACTCGCGAGAGCGAAAACGTCAGCGTCAAGGTCGACGAAGCCGTGGACAAGAGCGACGACTCGCAGGATGTCAGCCCGCTGCAGGCATCGCGCATGTGGATCACCCAGGCCGAAAACAACGTGATCGACCGCCTCGTGGAAGCCGGTCTGGTGGCGCCGCTGAATTCGGGCGGCTATGAAAACAAGGTCCTGGACCAGATCGTGATCAACCTTGTGGTTCCCAATAATCTTGCCTTCACTGACCAGATTCACACCCGCGTCCTGCTCACGGATACTATCGAAGCCACCACCGTGGGCAACACCATCCTGTTGAGCAAGGGGCTCATCGACAGCCTGCCCAGCGAGGAAGCGATCGCCTCCGTAATCGCCATGGAACTGGCCCATATCGCCCTAGGTCATCACATCGATACCCGCTACGCCTTCAACGACCGTCTGCTGTTTCCCGACACGGCGACATTCCAGAAGATCAACATGAACCACTCCGACCTGGACAACAGCACCGCCGCCAAAACGGCCATGGGGTATCTCGAAAACTCCATGTACAAGGACAGACTGGCCAACGCGGGCCTGTACTACGAGCAGTTGGCCGACCGTGCCAAGCAGTTGAAGGCGCTGAACACGCCCAAGCTGGGCGATTCCCTCCTCAGGCCCGATGGCGCGCCCTGGATGGCCGACTTGGAACACATGGCTCCCAAGCTGAACTGGGACGACCTTGCCCAAACCGCTGCGCTGCCCCTGGGAAGCTGGCTCAAGACCGATCCCTGGGACGACCAGGTGCACATGCTGGACGCCAAACGCTATGCGCCGATGAACGCCCGCGACAAGATGCCGTTCGAGGTCACGCCGATCTTCTACAGACTGCAACGCTATGAAGCCGCCAGCTTGGCGCCTCCGGTCGGCGCTGCGCCAGCCGCTGCTCCCGACAATACTCAGTCGGCTGCACCGGCAGGTAGCGCCGTTTCCCCCGCCTCGCAGCCGGCGAGCCGCCAATCAATTACTGCGCCTGACAGTGCGCAGCCGGCTGCCCCGCCGGAACAGCAACCAACCGCGGCGCAAAACCCGCAGCCGTAAGATAGAATTAGTCTCGCCGAGACTGGACGCCGGGCGCCGCTGCGAAGCGGCGCCCTCCAATCCGCACACAGCGTGAGTCTGATCGGGGTTCCCCGCCGAAACGGCAACTTCAGGAAGTGGATATGCGTTGAGTCCATGAGACAATCGATTCTGGCATTTTTTTGCATCGCATCTTCCCTAGCCATCGTTTCCGCCCATTCTCAAGTTGCGCCTGCGGCGACCGCAAGGCCCTTTACCCTGAATGCCGGCGGGCTAGGCTCTCTCTGTCAGCCCGATTACAAGAACAATGGATTCGCGCAAACCAGCCAAGACCTCTATGGCGCGGGCGCCTATGTGGACGCGAAGTTCACCCGCTGGGTGCAGATTGAAGGCGAGGGCCGCTGGATGCGCTTCAACGAGTATCAGGGCATTAACGAGAATACCTACCTGATCGGTCCGCGCATTCCCATTACCAACTTCCACGGCTTGACGCCCTATGGCAAGGTTCTGGTTGGCCTGGGCAACGGCTCGTTCCTCACCGCGAACACCTTTGTCCTCGCCTACGGCGGCGGCGTCGACTACCGCCTCAGCCGCCGCTTCACGCTCCGCGCCTTCGATTTCGAATACCAGGAATGGCGCGTGAGCCCAACACTGTGGCCCTATGGCGGCAGCGTCGGCATCAGCTACAAAATCTTCTAGTGCCCTGTCTCTGAAGCTCGCGTGATATTCGCTCTGTCATCCTGAGCGACCGAAGTCCGCCGCGGCGGACGTAGGGAGTCGAAGGATCTGCGGTTGCTCCTGGTCCCCGCGGTTGCATTTATGTGCGTATTCCAGCGGACAATGCTTATGGGTGACGGTCGCTGTCTTTCTCGAGCTTCGCCGGAACTTCGAGCACCTGCAGCCGGACCTGCTTGAGCTCCTTCAGAAGGTCCACCTTGCTCCGACTCAGAAGAAAACTCATCTGATAGATCCCCCCGTAAAGATCAGTAATCCTGCCATAGAGTCCATGAAGACTTTCCCATTCGTGTCGAGCCTCGGACCCCATTATGTCGAAGCAGGAGGGCTGAGGGTTCAATGAGGCGAGAGACTTTCTTCGCACACACAAAAAGGGCCGCTCCCTCGAGCAGCCCTTTCTGATCTCTGACCCCTGATCTCTGATCTCTGTCTTTCTTACGCCGGCGAAGGCGATCCCTCTGGAATTCCCGCGCCCGGCCCGCGGCTCTCAGGCTTGAGAACCTGCTGCGGAGTGCCGTCGGAATCGCCGGGCCCGGCCAGCGATGACCGCAACTGAGGCAGCTCCTTGCCTTCGAGCAGCAGCTTCAATTCTTCCGAGTCGATCGTCTCGCGCTCCAGCAGCGCCGCGGCAATGCGGTGCGTGGCGTCCTGGTTCGATTCCAGGATGGTATGCGCCGATTGGTAGGCTTCGTCGATCAGGCGGCGCACTTCCAGATCGATCTGCCGCGCTGTCTCCTCGCTGAAGTCACGGTGCTGCGCAATCTCGCGGCCCAGAAAGATCTGTTCCTCCTTCTTGCCAAAGGTGAGAGGGCCAAGGCGGCTCATGCCGTACTCGCAGACCATCGCGCGCGCCAACTCCGTAGCCCGCTCGATGTCGTTCCCCGCGCCGGTGGACATCTGGTTCAGGAAAACCTCTTCGGCCACGCGCCCGCCGTACAGCATAGCCAGCCGGGTTTCCAGATACTCGCGCGTGAAATTGTGCCGGTCGTCGGGCAGGTGCACCGTTACGCCCAGCGCCATGCCTCGCGGAATGATGGTCACCTTGTGCACCGGGTCGGAATGATCGCGCTTAAGCGAAACCAGCGCGTGGCCCGCCTCGTGATACGCGGTGACGCGCTTCTCCTCGTCGGTCAGCAGCATCGACTTGCGCTCGGCGCCCATCAGCACCTTGTCCTTGGCCAGCTCGAAGTCGTACATGGTCACTTGCTTGCGGTTCATGCGCGCAGCGTTCAGCGCCGCCTCGTTCACCATGTTGGCCAGATCGGCGCCGCTGAAGCCCGGCGTTCCCCGCGCCAGCACGTTCAGGTTGGTGTCGTCGGAGACGGGAACCTTCTTGACGTGCACCTTGAGCACTTCCTCGCGCCCACGCACATCGGGCAGTCCCACCACTACGCGCCGGTCGAAGCGGCCGGGCCGCAGCAGCGCGGGGTCCAGCACGTCGGGGCGGTTGGTCGCCGCGACAAGAATCACCCCGTCGTTCGACTCAAAGCCGTCCATCTCCACGAGCAGCTGGTTCAGCGTCTGCTCGCGCTCATCGTGCCCGCCGCCCAAGCCGGCGCCGCGATGCCGCCCCACCGCATCGATCTCGTCGATGAAGATAATGCAAGGAGCGTTCTTCTTGCCCTGCTCGAACAGGTCGCGCACCCGGCTCGCGCCCACGCCAACAAACATCTCCACGAAGTCGGAACCCGAAATCGAAAAGAACGGAACATTGGCCTCGCCGGCCACCGCCCGCGCCAGCAGCGTCTTGCCGGTTCCCGGAGGACCCACCAGCAGCACGCCCTTGGGGATGCGCCCGCCCAGCTTCTGGAACTTCTGCGGCTCGCGCAGATACTCGATAATCTCCTTCAGCTCTTCTTTGGCCTCATCCACGCCGGCCACGTCCTTGAACGTGACCTTCTTCTGCTGCATCGAAAGCAGGCGCGCGCGGCTTTTGCCGAACGACAAAGCCTTGTTCCCGCCCGATTGCATCTGCCGCAGCATGAAGAACCACACGGCAATCAAAAGCACAAACGGGCCCGCATTGATCAGCAAGGGAATCAGGACGTTGTTTTGCGGTTCCTTGATGGAGAAGTTGACCTTGGCGGCGATCATCGCCTTCAACAGGTCGTCATAATTCGACGGCAGCGTGGTGTGGAATTCATCCTTGGGCGAGGTCCTCAGGTAGCCGTGAAGCTCGTCGCCCTGGATGGTGGCGCTCTGCACCTGGCCGCTCGTCACCTTGTCGTAGAGATCGGAGTAGCTATACTCCGCCTCTTTGCCCATGTTTGCGCCTCTCTCCACCACGGCAAATAACATCACCAGGCAGATGATGATAAAGGCCCAAAACATGATTGTTTTAACGCTCGAATTCACCAATGTCTCCTTTTCTTGGGTGAAGGAGAAATAGCTACCGCAACCCCAGTCGTCGATCCCTGGCCGGCGCCACTGTTTCTTAGACGCTTACGCGCCCGGTAAAGTGGCAAAAGTACACAACCCCTTAGCGACACGCATAGCGCGCCGCCTCAGGAGGAGTATCCAGATTGTACTCCCAAGGCTGAGAAAGTTGGAGTGATGCAAATGCTACGAAAGAGTCAGAATCGTAGTCGTCACCTTGGCTCCGCTTTTGCCTCAGGAGACGCTTCCGCGCCGCTGCCACCTGTAGGAATAGACACCGAAATCGCCATCCCCGGCTCCGGCTCCAGCTCTACGCCTCGCATCCATACGATCCGCCCGTCGACCTCCAGAACCGGCCAGACGGCGCGTTCGGTTCCCGTAACCCGCAGACGTTCCAGCACTTCCTTCACTTTGCGTGAGCCCCCGGAGTAGCGGAGCCGGACCCGGTCGCCGGGCTTCCAGTTGCGCAAAGTGGCCACCTTGCCCAGAAGGCCACTGCGGCCATCCCGGCTCACCTTGGCCGCTGCCCCAGCCGGGACCCCAACCGAAAAATCGATCCGGAAGCGAAGGCCGAAGGCCGGGGCTTCGATCTCCCCCGGAATCGCCGCGCAGTACTCGGGAATAGCGGCTTGCGCCGCACCCTCGTTTGGGCCGGCCGCCGGTCCGGCCGTCAGGCGCAGCTCGCGCGCCGTCCTCTCCGCGCGTAAACCCTGCGGCAGCGTGAGCTTCTGCCCGGCCCGGCCGGTAAGAGCCAGAGCCCGCACCTCTTCGGTTGCCGCAAAATCGAGCGCCGCGCCGAACTGCTCTGCCGCATAGCGCACCAGCCGCCTTTGCATCGCCGGAGCGAGCGTAGCCAGCCGGTTCGCTTCGATGGCCAAACCCGCGCCGGAACCCTCGCCTGCAGCGCGTCCGCCTCCCCGCGCCGGACGCCCCGGCAGCAACAACTGCGGCGCCAGCCGTGCCAGCTCAGCCTGCCACCATGCCTCCTCATCGCGAGCTATGGCGGCCATTTGCGCCATGTGCTCGCGTAAACGCGGATTCCAGCCCTCCAGCAGCGGCAGCAACTCGTGCCGGATGCGATTACGGGTATAAGTCAAGTGGCGATTCGACGTGTCTTCGCGCCAATCCTGACCCAAGTCACCCAGATACGCCTCAATCTCGGTGCGGGTTGCGCCCAGCAGCGGGCGCACGATGCGGCCCTCGGAAAACTCCAGCATAGGATGGATTCCTGCCAGCCCCTCGGTCCACGCTCCGCGCAGGAACTTGGCCAGAACCGTCTCGGCCTGGTCATCGAGCGTGTGCGCCGTAGCGACTGCGTCCAGTGGAATTTCGGCCATCAGTCTGCGGAACCACGCGTAGCGCAGTCGCCGCGCGGCTTCCTCAATCGTCTCGGCAGCTTTGCCCGGCTGCGAATCCGCCTGCGCTTCCCGCGCCGTATCGACGCGCGCCTCGTGGAAGGGAAGGCCGAGCTTTGCCGCCAGCGCACGGCAAAAAGCGAGATCGCCGTCGGCTTCCTCTGCGCGCAGGCCATGGTGCAGGTGTGCCACGTGGAGCGCGAGTCCCAGCTCGCCGCTTCGCTCCGCCAGCAGACGCAGCAGGGCCACCGAATCCGCGCCGCCCGAAAGCGCAACAGCCACGCGCAATCCGGGCTTGAGCAGGGGAGTGTCGAGCGGCAGGCCCGCAGCGGATTGCGACTTGGGCAGACGGGGCACGAGAGGATGATAGCGCGCCGGCGCCGGCCCGCCAGACCTTCAGTTTCTCGATACACGGTCCTGCTTCAAGTCGCAGTGAGTTCCATCGCCGAACTGGTAACTTCCGAATCGCCGGTAACACGCCCGGAATCATGACGTCAATGCCTTGTCCATACAAGGTCACCGCTTCGTTTTGGCAGGCTACGAGGTAGGCATAGGTACACGAGGGCATGGAGGGCAAGCCGGGTACTCGTTCCAATCCGCTCCACAGTCAGCTTGGGTGGGATGATATCTTCGATACACTCATATCAGCAGCTTGAGGCCGCTCGGGAGTCAAGAGACAGCAGGGGCCTTCGCGCATCGAGGAGGAGTCGTGGATACCTTTCTTGAGTTGGAGAACCGACACACGGGAGAGATCCTGCGGATGCGTCGAGCGCGTGACGTCGAGGGGCACACGATTCTGACCATCGATGGTTCGTTGCCCCCGGGAACGAGCGGCCCGCCACCGCATGTGCATTTCCATGAGCGTGAGAAAGGGAGCGTCAAGGCGGGAACACTCGGAACCCGAGTCGGAAACAGAAAGATCGTTGTGCCAGCCGGAGGGACCGCAGTCTTTCCTGTTCGGGTCGTTCACACTTGGTGGAACGCCGGGGAAGATATGTTGGAATTTAGCGGTCAGGTAATTCCGGTCGTTGACCTGGATCGCTACCTCCAGGCGATGTTTGCGGTTCTCAACGCCAGCGCATCCGGTAGACCGTCCATCTTCTACTTGGCCCACGTGTTGTGGCGGCACCGGCACACACAGGCAGTTGCAAGGCCTCCACGAGCCATTCAGCGGATCGTTTTTCCTTTGGTTGTGCTGGTCGGCTACACGCTGGGCAAATACCGGGGAGATGGCTGGCCCGGTTCACCCGCATCGTGCCCGGGTGCGCCGGAGGTTAACGCTGCGAATGCTCATCCCCTCCAATGAGCGTCCTGTCCACGGAAGGACCGTGCCCGGCATCGAATTTGAGTTACCAGGGGATCATTGCTGGATCGTCGGCGATCCGGAAGTAACTTTTTTTATAGCATCAGTCTGACCAACGACCGAATGCATTGAATTCAGGCTCGCCGGCCGCAAGCCCGCCCAGTGCTATACTCGCAGAGCCATGCAAGTCTTTGCCATTCTTCCCGCTGCCGGCCTGGGCACCCGGATGGCCGGCCCGCAGCCCAAGCAGTTTCTGGCGCTTGATGGTGTCCCCATCCTCATTCATTCGCTGCGCGCCTTTGCCGCGGTGCCGCGCGTGACGGCCATCTATGTGGCCGTGCGCAAACCGGAGATGGAGCGCGTCGAGACCCAGGTCGCCGAGTACGGCTTCGCCGGACGCGTCCGCGTGGTCGAGGGCGGCGACAAGCGCCAGGAGTCGGTGGCCAACGCACTCAACGCGCTCCCTGCCCTGCCTGACGACATCGTTCTGGTGCACGACGCCGTGCGTCCGCTCATCGACGCAGCCACCATCGAGCGCACCATCGATGCGGTGGCCGAATACGGCGCGGCCATCGTCGGCCTGCCCGCCGTGGACACCATCAAGCAGGTGGAGCGCACCGCTCACGGAGCGCTGATCACCGCAACCATTCCGCGCGAGTTTATCGTGCTGGCGCAGACCCCGCAGGGCTTCCGCTTCGGGCTGCTCCAGCGCGCCTTTGCCGAGGCCACCGCGGACGGCTTTATAGGCACCGACGAAGCCTCGCTCCTGGAGCGCGCCGGCCTTCCCGTAGCCGTCGTTCACGGTTCTCAGGTTAATCTGAAGATTACACAGCCGGGCGACCTGGAACTGGCCGAGTTCTATCTGCGGAAACGCACGCTCTAGAGACGCCCCGATCAAACGGCAGAACAGCGACCGGGACGCCCGACCGTCAGGCACGGAGATCAAAGCGGATCATGGACACACGCATCGGATTTGGCTATGACTCGCACGAATTCAAGTCCGGCGTGCCGCTGCGCCTCGGCGGCATGACGCTGGACCATCCCGAAGGCCTGGCCGGCCACTCGGACGGCGACGTGCTGCTGCATGCCATCACCGACGCACTGCTGGGCGCCGTGGCCGCCGGCGACATCGGCAGTTTCTTCCCTCCCGGCGATCCGCGCTGGAAGGACGCCGATTCCGCCATCTTTCTCAATCTCGCGCTCGAAGAGCTGCAACACTCCGGCTACCGCATCGTCAACATCGACACCACGCTGGTCCTTGCTGCGCCGAAGATTGCGCCCATCGCCGCCGAGATGTGCTCCCGGATTGCCGATCTCCTCGGCATCGGTATCGATCAAGTGAGCATCAAGGCCAAAACTCCCGAGGGCCTCAACCTGGATCGCGTGGCCCAGTGCCATGCCGTGGCCCTGGTGGAGCGCGTGCAGGAGCCGGAAGAGCTCAAAAGCATGAGCGAAGTCGTCGAGAGCCAGCGCCAGCTTGAGGACGTGGTCGACGACCTGCTCAGCTCTGTCCACGGCGTGCCCAAAAAGCGCATCATCCAGCCCGTCTACGACACCGAGGACATCACCTAAAGCCCGCTGCCACCATCCGGCCGCGTAAAACGGCCGCAAAGTTTTTCGTTGCGGATTCTCGCCGTTTGGCTTTACCTTGGCAGGGGATCCCTTGTCGCACCCTGGAGCGTACTGTATGCACGAATTAGCGTTCTTCCTGCAAAACCAGCCCAGTCCCGAAGTTGTTCAGCGCATCTTGATGACGATCATACCCATCGTGCTCGCCCTCTACCTGGTCGCGATTGTCATCGTCATGATTCCGTGCTGGTTCATCCTGAAAAAGGCAGGCTTCACGCCATGGCTCGCACTGTTGTGTATCGTTCCCTCGCTCGGCACGCTGGTCCTGCTCTACGTGCTGGCCTTTGTTGAGTGGAAGGTTGTGCCGGCGCCTCAGGCCGCTTGGCCGCCGCCGCCCCAACCGCCGCCGCCGCTTCCGCCCCAGGCTTGAGCCTCGGAACGCGGTCCGCAAGCGAGCCGTGCTGTAGCATCGTGAATAGAACTTGACGATGTTCGACACGACTCCCTCCGCATCTCCGCGCGTCCGTTTTGCGCCCTCGCCCACCGGCTTCCTGCACGTGGGCAGCGCCCGCACCTTTATCTTCAATTGGCTCTATGCCCGCCATAACCACGGAACCATGGTGTTGCGTCTGGACGACACCGATGTCGAGCGCAACACCGAGGCCAGTCTCCGGTCCATCTTCGAGGGACTGCGCTGGCTGGGTCTCGGCTGGGACGAAGAGTACAAGCAATCCGAACGCCTCGCCCTGCACCGCCAACAGGCCGAAGCCGTCTTCTTGAAGGGCCTTGCTTATCGCGACTTCACCCCCGCCCACTCGGGTGACGATATCCAGTCTTCCTCTTCGCAGGGCGCATGGTTGTGCAATCCAGGTATGCGCGATCTCTCCCGCGAGGAGAGCGACCGGCGCGCCGCCTCGGGTGAGCCGTTCGCTCTTCGCTATCGCGTGCCGCGCGGACACGGCCGGACTTTGCACTTCACCGATGGCGTTTATGGCGGGCAATCCAAGCTCGCCGACGAGGTGGAGGATTTCGCCCTGCTGCGGTCTGACGGATTGCCCACTTACCACCTCGCCTCGTGCGCCGACGACGCCGATCTCGGCATCAGCCACATCATCCGCGGCCAGGATCACCTCACCAACACCTTTAAGCACCTGCTCATCTTCGAGGCCCTCGGCGTCCCGCCGCCCCAGTTCGCACATCTTCCCCTGCTCGTCGCCCCCGATGGCGCCAAACTCTCCAAGCGCCTTCATGGCCCCGTGGTCAGCGTCACCACCTATCGTGACGCCGGCTTCCTCCCCCAGGCCTTCGTCAACTTCCTCTGCCTCCTCGGCTGGTCGCCCAAAGACGACCGCCAGTTCCTTACTGTCGACGAGCTTGTTGGCGCTTTCACTCTCGAAGGCGTCAACCGCGCCAACGCCGTAGTCAATTTTTCTGAAACAGCCTTGAGCTCTTCGGATTTCGCGCCATTCGATCCCAAAGCCGTCCATCTTAACGGCGAGCATATCCGCGCCCTGCCTATCGCCGAGCTCAGCCCCCTCCTCCAGCCCTTCTTTGAGCAGGCCGGTTTCCATCCCTCGCCGGAAAAGCTCCTCGCCGTCGCCCCGCTCATCCGCGAGCGCATAAAACTCCTCAAGGACGCCGTCTCCGCCGCCGACTTCTTCTTTCTCGATCAGCTCGCTCCCTACGATCCCGCCGAGCTGATTCCTAAAAATGGCGATGCCGCGCTCGCCCGCCGCGTGCTCCAACACGCCGAGCAGGTCCTCGCCACCACCCCTTTCGATCACGATTCGTTGGACCAAGCCCTGCGCCAGGCCGCCGACCAGCTCGGCCTCAAGGCCGGTCAAATGTTTCAGCCCATCCGCGTCGCCGTGTGCGGACGCAAGAACGCGCCGCCGCTCTTTGAAACCATGGCCGTCCTCGGCCGCGACGTTTGCCTCGCCCGCATCCGCCAGGCCGAAGAAAGCCTGCAATCGCTCGGTTGACTACAGAACCATCCGTACACCGGGCGCGGCGAGCGGCCCTCGGCTTGAGGCGCGGGCGGTTTCATCCTGGGCCCCAAAAGGCGGGGCCTGGGGCGCCCGCATCATTTGCCAACGATCACGATGCGTAAAATCGGCTAGAGGTCCCAGATGAACGACGAATCATTCGTCTTGTACAAATTCAGAGCGATCAATAAACACCTGATCGAATCTTTGGTTAGCCAAAGCCTATATTTCGCCAGGCCCGACGCCCTGAACGACCCGTTCGACTGCCAAATCGATCTAAAAGCTGCCCTCAAACGAGCCGAATCGTCCGCCGCTGGCGACCGAAAGAGTCTTCTCTCGTCATTTTTAGGCAATCAGAAATTTTTCGATAATTGGAAATCTGTAGTCGATAATTTCGGCGTGTGTTCGTTCTCAAGAGAGAATCGGGATACACTGCTATGGTCACGTTATGCCGACGAGCACAGGGGCGTGTGCCTAAAATACCAATTCCGAGAGTCCTATTTCTTAACTGACGAATTCCAGTTTGCTGCTGCGGGTGACGTTGAGTACCTCGATGAGCCACTGACGGAGTGGCTGAAAAACGCGCCTACAGATATGGAGGATTTCGTTATAGGACTTATTCATAAGTACCTTAAAACAAAAAGCCTTGCTTGGAAGTACGAAAAGGAAGCGAGAATAATTCGACGCGAACATGGCGTTTTCAAATTCAGCGAGCCAGTCTTGAATCAGGTCTGTTTCGGCTTACAAACGCCGGACGACGACATTAAACTCATTAAAGATTTGGCTCGGACGTACGCCGGTTGCACTGGGTTCAGTCAGATGGTCCGCGACGAAACAGAATTCGGATTTACGGAGAAAGCGCTATAAGCACGAATAGGGTCGGCTGGTGGGCCAGCGCTTGGCCGACCAAGGCCGGCTGGGACGCCGGCCCCCAGCCAAGGGGAGATTCCAGGTGAGACTTTCCATTGAGCAACTTCTCTACGACCCCTGCGAGGGTCTCAACGACGACCCAACACCGCCTACTCACGTTCGCGAATGCTATGAAATCCTCGCAGGCCCTATGGTAAATCTTCCAATTCAAATCCAATGGAACAACGAGAGAATGGCTAAGGCCAAAGAGATAGTAGCTAGAGCCGATGAGAGAATAGCTAAGGCCAATGGGAGAAGAGCTAACACCAGTGGGAAACTGTCTAAAACCAGCCAGAGGGTAGTCAAAGCCAATGAGAGGATAGCTGAGGCCAATAAGAGAATAGCTGAGGCCAAAGCTTACCTTTGCGACGCCGTCGAACGGTGTAAGGCCACATACGGCGAAGCTGATACTGTCGTCGCCTTTGAGGCTCTTTTGGAAAAGCTGGGCACTCCAGCCATGAGTTGCCGAGAAAGCGGGGATCCCCGTAAGTCCGCACTTTTGCCGGCGGGTGACCTAAGTGTGACCACCTTAAAATGAATGGGTGCCCAGGTCCGGATTTTTGGACCTGGGAGAGTATCAACCTCCCGCGCGGCTGATATTGAGCGCAGCCCTTCCGTGAAATAATTAACCATAATCATGAGCAACGGAAATTCGGAATGCACGGAAACCCGCACCCCTTCCAACTTCCTCCGCGATGCAACGCGCCGCGACGCATATTTATGGCGTCTGGGGGTGGCGACGCATTTTCCTGCTAGTTCTTCGTTGCGCTTGGCTTAGCCTTTACAAACTTCGCTTCCCAGAAGGGTGTCCACGTATCCCCGTCGGTCGAGAATTCACCCTTAGACGTGCCACTCATGAAGTCTGGCGTGCATACGAATGTCTCCCGGTACTGATAAATCATTCCTTTAATTTCCAACGGGCCCGCCCAAACAAACGTGTTTCCCGAGATCGTCAACGTTCCCGAGTATCTGCTCCCATCCGACTGGTACCAGTCCGTGTCGAACTCCTTGTTTACAGGGTCGTATGATACGATGCCGATCACGTGCAACTCTCCCGCGCCGATTTTTTCGCTCTCTTCCACCTGCAGGAAAAAACCGCCCAGGATCGTGTGTGCGTCCCAGACGCCTTTGACTTTACCTCCGCCGCCCAGCGGTCCGGGCTTGTACTCTCCTTCGTACGTCCAATGTCCGACCAGCCCATTCAATTCCTTCAGTTCGGAATCAGGCTTGTGAAAGCTTGTTTGGGCTCGTAGCGGGGCAACGAGGCAAATGACGATCAGCGATAACAGAAGACTGGTTCGTTGCATGGCCTTCCTCCTTAGCTGATACGGCGCGGCAAATACGTCAAAGTGTGCGCAACTCGACAAGCGGCAGCGGCTCTTCCGTGAGGCAAAAGGGATTATAGCGCCTCCACCCATGCTACTGCGTTGCAAGCCAAACTGGGACCCATGGCGGTATAGTGCAGGAACGAGCGGCCGCATTCATCCATTACCAGTTGTTGAGCGCAGCTGCTCGGTTAAGCACAGCCCTTCCGTGAAAGAATATGGAAAAAGGCAGTTATGGCAACCCCAAATCCGGAAAGCCCGGACGTTCGCGCTATCGACGCTCGCATTCCCTCCAACAACTTCCTCCGCGACGTGATCGCCGAGGATGCGCACACCAGAAAGTTCCGCGACGCCCAAATCCAGACGCGCTTTCCACCCGAGCACAACAGCCATCGTCATGCCAGGGCAAGATCATCGAAAAGTAGGAAATGGAGACAACTCCTCTTATCTCCCTCGAAGCCCTATGATTAGGTCATGAAGAGTCCGATGGCAAAAATGTGGCTCAAGCTTGTCGTAACTCTGGTTCTTATGGGATTCGCTTTGTTCCTTGCGGCGGGGACTTTCAATTATTGGCAGGCGTGGATTTTTCTCGGAGTAGGCGGCGTAGCAAACGTCCTTCTCAACCTCTCCATGATAAGAAACCCGGCGCTTCTTGAAAACAGGAGCAAGTGGGGGCCGGCGGCAGAGAAACGAACCACCCAAAAGATCATCCTTTTATGCGCGATGATCCCGGCCTTCGCCACGTTTATTATTCCCGCGCTTGACCGTCGTTTCGGCTGGTCAAACGTGCCTTATTGGCTTTCCATAGCGGGCTTCCTCTTGATCCTGACCGGCCTGCGGATGGTATTCATCGTGTTCAAAGCAAACTCCTTCGCCTCCGCAACCATCGAGATCGTCAATCATCAAAAGGTGATTTCTACTGGTCCGTACGCCATCGTGCGGAACCCGATGTATGCCAGTGCGGTAGTGTACTTGATTGCGACACCTCTGGCGCTAGGTTCCTATTGGGGGCTCATTGCGGCCATCCTCACGGTCCTCGGCTTCGTTTGGCGGCTCTTCGACGAAGAAAAACTCCTTGCTCAAGATTTGCCCGGCTATACGGAATATTGTGCCAAAGTGCATTGGCACCTGATCCCGGGTGTTTTCTGACGTTTGGATTCGGTTCGGATCCTGAATCGAACACACGCCCTCACGTTAAAAAATCCGTTTGATTATCTCAATAATTTGCGAACACAAAGCTGCGGCAGTTGAGTTAGGAATCGCACCAATGACCAAGACGAACTCGGAAAGTCAGGGCAATCTTACTCACACGAACTTCCTCCGCGACATCATCGCCGAGGATGTCCGCACCAAAAAGTTCCGCGACGCCCAAATCCAGACCCGCTTTCCTCCCGAGCCCAACGGCTACCTCCACATCGGCCACGCCAAGGCCATTTGCATCGACTTCGGCCTCGCCGACGAGTTCGGCGGCAAGACCAACCTGCGCTTCGACGACACCAATCCCGAGAAGGAAGAGACGGAGTACGTCGAATCGATCATGGCCGACGTGCGCTGGCTGGGCTTCGATTGGGACCGCCTCTGCTACGCCTCCGACTACTTTGGCCAGCTCTACGAGTGGGCTTTGCAGCTCATCAAAGCCGGCAAGGCCTACGTCGACGACCTCAGTGCCGACGAGATTCGCCAGCACCGCGGCACGCTCACCGAGCCCGGACGGGACAGCTCCTTTCGCAACCGGTCAGTCGAAGAGAATCTTGACCTGTTTACCCGCATGAAGCAGGGCGAGTTCCCCGACGGCAGCCGCGTCCTCCGCGCCAAAATCGACATGGCCTCGCCCAACCTCAACATGCGCGATCCCGTGATGTACCGCATCCTGCATGCGACGCACCATCGCACCGGCGACGAGTGGTGCATCTACCCCATGTACGACTACGCCCACGGCCAGTCCGACTCCATCGAGCAAGTCACCCACTCCATGTGCACGCTCGAATTCGCCGACCACCAGCCCCTCTACAAGTGGTATATTGCCCAGCTCGGAATCTTTCCCTCCGAGCAAATCGAATTCGACCGCCTCAACCTCACCTACACCATTCTCTCTAAACGGAAGCTACTGCAGCTGGTGAACGAAAAGCATGTGAACGGCTGGGACGATCCGCGCATGCCCACCCTCTCCGGCATTCGCCGCCGCGGCTTTACCCCCGAGGCCATCCGCGCCTTCTGCGCGCAGATCGGCGCCTCGCGCACAAATGGGGTCACGGATATCGAGATGCTCGAGCACTTCCAGCGCGACGACCTCAACCGCCGCTCTTCCCGCGCCATGGCCGTCCTGCACCCCCTCAAGCTAGTCATCGACAACTACCCCGAGGGCAAAGAGGAATCTGTGGAAGTGGCCAACAACCCCGAAGACCCCTCCGCTGGAACGCGCCAGGTGCCCTTTTCCCGCGAGCTCTACATCGAGCAGGATGATTTCCGCGAGACTCCTCCGCCCAAGTACTACCGCCTCTCTCCCGGCAAGGAGGTCCGCCTTCGCAACGCCTACTTCGTCACCGCCCAGCGCGTGGTCAAAGACGCGGCCGGCAACATCGTCGAAGTCCACTGTACCTATGATCCGGCCAGCCGCGGCGGCAACTCGCCCGACGGCCGCAAGGTGAAGTCCACCATGCACTGGGTCTCGATCTCCCACGCCATCTCCGCCGAAATCCGTCTCTACGACAAGCTCTTCTTGAAGGCCGATCCATACGACATAGCGGAAGGCGAGGACGTCCTCTCGAATCTCAACCCCAACTCCCTCGAGATCCTCCGGGGCGCAAAGCTTGAGCCCTCTCTCGCCGGCGCCAAACCCGGCGACCGCTTCCAGTTCGAGCGGGTCGGCTACTTCTGCCTCGATCCCGACTCGGCTCCGGGCAAGCTGGTGTTCAACCGGACGCTGCCGCTGAAAGACACTTGGGCGAAGATCGAGAAGAAGGCGGGCGCGTAGGGTATACTTGCTCCGAATTTCGAGGACTGACCAAATGGCTGATCAAATCAAAGCGGGCGATGTCGTTGTCCTGAAGTCTGGCGGACCAGATATGACTGTCAAATGGGTTAACGGATCAGAATGTTACTGCGAGTGGTTCGACGGGAAAAAAGTAATAGGAGGGTCCTTCGATACCATTCAACTTCGCTCAAATGAAGAAAGTCCAAGGGATCGCTGAGGCATGCGGTCCAATTCTCAGAGGCGCCCGCGTGCCCCATCTTTCGCGCGTTTTTTTGCACGAAGGGGTGGGAGAGCAAGGACCTAGACGACTGTGCCTTCGTCAGGCCCGGCACCCTCGCCTTCAACCGCACCCTCCCCCTCAAAGACACCTCGGCAGGGATTTAGAAGAAGGCGGGCAGCTGCTCAGCGGCTGGTTTACGTTTGTGCTCTCTCGCGTCTCAAGGCTGGGACGCTGGGCCACCCGGCGTTGGGCTCGGAATGCACTGCGGGTCCGTCAGGAGCAATTCGGTGGAACTTTGCGTTTTTAAATTCAACCATGTAATTCACTGGAAGCTCTCCCCATCGGACCCGTTGCTTTACGACATTCAACCATACCCAGGGGTTCGGCTCGTTGCACCGCTGCTCTTCCCTGGCATCGAAGGTCTGATGGACGCCAAGCGAGCCGACGCAGAAGGCCTCAATTCCGAAAGCTATATTGGGCCCTTATGCCTGATCGAGACTGACGGGATTGCGTTCTCCATAGATGACGCACATGTCGCCCAGTACAAGCCCAAAGACGTCGCTCGGTTTGCGTGCTTTAGATCCGACAGTCCCCCGCTGGATGCCGTCCTCACTCTTCTTCTAAATGCCCTAAGACATTTCAGCAAACAGGCGGACTTGCCAACGAGCCCCGACGACGTCAACATTTGGGAATGGCTGAACCCGCCCGAGATGCCGACTATCGGAGCCCCACGCTCGAGCAAACTGATTCGGGCCGTTGCCAAATCAATTGTAGAAACAGCTATCACAAGAAAACACATTGAATCTGCGTGCAGCTGCGGCTCGGACTTCAGCGCTCCTATCTTCGACACACTAATGCTCGACGCTATCAGCGCCCACGCTTCGCACGACTACCGAAAATCGATTCTGTACTCGGCAATTGCCGTAGAATCGGCGGCCTCGATTGTGTTGGAGGACCAATTTGAGAAACACGTGCAAATGTCCGACTCGCCAAATTGGCGTGTAGTTGAAATCCCGCAATCGGGAGGAAAGGTAGTCCGGAAAGACCCCATCTGGTCCTACCTAAGAAGACGGGAAGACGCCAACGCGCTCCTGCATGAGGGTGCCCTCTACGTTTTAGGACGTTCGCTGATGCTCGAAAACGATCCCCTATACCAACTCATGGAGCGTCTGAGGTCGACTCGAAACAAAATCGTTCATCTTGGCGAGCCGCCTGAGCAGAACCCAAGCCAATATTTGTCAATTGACCAACAGGGCTCTTCGGACGCTCTAAATTGCGCGAATGAAGTGCTCAACTGGTTAGGCGTGGGCAACGAATACAAGCTTCATGAAAGCGGGCTGGTCAATGTCTCAAATGCTCCAACAGAATAGAAGTCCAGTCGGCTTCCCCAGGCCTCGCTTCTGAGCAAGGGGATCTCCGCACACTCCCGCTTACGGAATCAGATACGCCCCCGGAATCCCCTCGTCCAGCGTCGCCAGAACCGCTCCATTCGCGCTTGCCAGTTGCACGAGATGGCCGTCCGTGGTCTGCGCCGGGCTTTTTGCCCACTTCGGCAAGAATGAAATGTCATTCCCGTCGTTTATGAATTCGAGCGGGAACTCTTTCCACGCCTTCAGTTCCTGCAATAGGGATTTTGCGTGTGCCACGTCCATGCCGTAGGTTCGAACATTCCCAAGCACGCGAACGAATCCAAGCTCGGTGATAGAACATGTCAGGAAGCGATCGCCCTTTCGGGATCGAATCCAGGCGCCAACCCGATCGTGGAAATCATGCTGCCTGAATCCATAGGCGATGAGCGCGTTGACGTCCAGAAGGTACCTCATGGAAAGTCAACGAGCAGTTCTCGGACCATCTTGCTGGTCAGAATCGGCGCATCAGGGCCCAGGTCAATCACCGGAAAACCCGTGATGGGGTCTTTAATGATTCTGGCCTTGGAGCGCGTCCCCTTTTTGGGGGCTGTCAGAACAATCCGATCCTTCTCGATGGCAATATCGAGTGGATCGCCGGCGCGGAGGCCCAGCCTGCGGCGCAGCGGCGTGGGGATCACGATCTGGCCTTTGGTGGAAACCCGGGTCTGCATGGTAAGACGATCTTACCATGAAATCGCCTTGCGGAGAACATGACCCGGTTCGCCGGTCTTCCCGCCTGCTACTTTCCCACCACATCGATCGGCACGTCGATTGTCTTCGGCGGCAGGCACTGGTTCTGGTCGCAGGCCTGGTAGCGCAGCTTGCCCTGCACCAGGTGATGGCCCGGCGTAGCCACAATCTGCGCCTGAATCACGAACTCGCCGGTATACACGCTGAGCTTGGTCGTGGGATCGGCGGGCAGCGCCATGACCGTCCCCGCCGGATAGGCCGCGGCATTCAGCCGCACGCCCATGCCGTCAGGGATCGAAAACGTTGTCGCAATCAGGAATTCGTCGCCGGGCGTGTGCGAATTGATGTGCAGCCCCTGCGCGACGCGGAAGTGCAGCGCTACCGGGCTCGCCTTGCCCGCGGGAACACTCACCTGCGCGGGAAACAGATACTGCACCGCATCCGTCTTGACGATGGAGCGATTTTGCGCGGCCGCCGGAATTACCTGCCCCCGGCCCGCCACCGCTCCCAGCGCCAAAACCGCAACCGCCGCAATACATTGCTTCTTCATCTTGACCATCGACCTCAAGTCTTGGGCTTTCCTTTTCGCCTCGCTGGGGCGCCCGCTCCAACTCCGCTAACTCCGCTAACACCGTTAACTCGCTGACTCCCTCACTCCCCCAGCGCCTTCCTGATGTTCCCCTCGATGTCGCTCTCTGACGTCAACCCCACCTGCGCCGCCACGACCTTCCCCTCGCGGTCCACAAAGAACGACGCGGGCAAATCGTCCAGCCCGCCGTAGTCGCGGCTGATGCTGTCGCCGTCCAGCAGCACCGGGTACGGAACTTTCATCTCCGTCACGAACTTGCTCGCGTTGGCTTGTTCCTTCTCCCATCCGGCCTTGTCGCTCTTCTCAAGGTCGTCGCCTTCGGTGTCCACGCCCAGCACTTCGAAGCCCTGCGCCGCATACTTGTTGCGCAGCTCGATCAGCCACGGCGTCTCCACCTTGCACGGACCGCACCACGTCGCCCAGAAGTTGATCAGCACGGCCTTGCCCCGATAGTTCTCGAGCGAAACCTTCTTACCGCTCAGGTCGTCGAGCGCAAACGCCGGTGCCGGCTTGCCGTTGAGCGGAGAAACGTATTGCAGTGTGTCACCCCCGGGAACAGGCACCAGCTCGCCTTGTGCGGCCCCGGCCAGCAAGCGCTCGGCGGCCTGCTGGCGATACTCCCAGTTGGCCCACCCCGCCCAGGCAAAGATGGCCAGAATCGCAAGCACAGCGGTAAGAACCAGCGTGTTGCGACGCACCGGGAAGGACTTCATGGCTCCATTGTACGAGCCTGAGCGATGAGCAAAGAACCGCACAGAGTGCCCGGCCGCTGCCGCTCGTCGTTCTCCGTTCCCTCTTCCCTATTCCTTTGTCCCTTGTTTCCTCGCTCGCTAGTCCCTACGTCCCTAATCCCTACGTCCCGGCCTTTGCTGTTACCATCAAAAGCCAATGACCAAGCCCAACCCCAACGATCGCGAACCAAGCGCCTCTGGCCCCGCAGATCTGGTCCGCACCGAGGCCGCCGCGCTCGAAGCCCTCGCCGCCCGCCTCGACGGGCCCATGTCAGAACCGTTCAGCCGCGCTGTCGAAATGATCCTCCATTGCGGCGAGTCCCACGGCCGAGTGGTGGTCACCGGCATGGGCAAGAGCGGCATCATCGCGCAAAAAATCGCCGCCACGCTCAGCTCCACGGGCTCTCCGGCACTGTTCCTTCATCCGGCCGAGGCGGTCCACGGCGACCTGGGTGTTTTGATGCCCGGCGACGTGGTCATTGCCCTCTCGGCCAGCGGCGAAACCGAGGAGATCCTGCGCCTGCTGGCCACGCTCAAGCGCAAGGGCGACGCGCTCATCAGCTTCTGCTGCAACCTGCGGTCGACCCTGGCGCAGGCCAGCGACGTGGCTCTCGATTGCTCCGTCGAGCGCGAAGCCTGCGGGCTGAACCTTTCGCCCACGGCCTCCACCACCGCCATGCTGGCACTGGGCGACGCCCTCGCCGTCGCCGTCAGCCTGCGCAAGGGTTTCCGCGCCGAGGATTTCGCCGAGCTGCACCCCGGCGGCAAGCTTGGCAAGCAACTCGCCAAGGTCCGCGACCTGATGCACACCGGTGAAGACGTCCCAGCCGTCGCGCCATCCACGCCCATGGCCGATGTGATCTTCGAGATGTCGTCCAAAAAGCTCGGCATCACGACAGTTCAGGACGCTGGCCTCTTGCGCGGCGTAATTAGCGACGGTGATCTCCGCCGCTTGCTCGAGCGCGAGGGCGGCGCTGCGCTCAGCAAGACGGCGGGCGAAGCGATGAACGCGAATCCGCGCACCATCGGCGGTGAAGAACTGGCCGCTAAAGCGCTGGCCATCCTCGAAGAGCGCAAGATTACGTCGCTCATCGTCGTCGATGCCGATCAGCACGTCGAAGGCGTGGTGCATCTGCACGATCTTTGGGGCGTGGAGTTGATTTGAAAAAGAGGTAGACAGTTTGAAAAGATGCGCGGTGACCTCGGACTGAATCCGATCGCGAAAAGCGAACAAGGCTGAAAGGGGGTTGCATGGGGAGGTGCCACTATTGTGGAGCGTGGGCCGGACTATTCAAGCACGCACACCCCGGTTGTGAGGAGGCGCATGTCCAGGAAGAGAATGCTCGCCAGGCACGGGAGCGCGAAGAATCAGATAAGGTGAACCAAATATGCTCTCTAATCTCATCTGCGCCCGATGGACATGTCTCTGTTGATGAGCTTGCCGGCCTCATTGCGCCGATCGCCCCGGAGGGGAGCGGACTCATTTGGCAATCGCTCTGTGCATGGGTAAAGAAGCTTGCAGTAGGCACGGACGACCATCCTTTCCCAACCCCAGAAGAAGAAGCGCTACTGACGGCAATTTGCAAGCATTACGGGTTCAAAGGCACCGACCTCCCTGACAATACATGGGATCGTATCGTCAGGTGCTGCGCAGCAAGGGACCTTCAGGAGGGGAAGATTCCTGACCGCGTACAAGTCGCGGGAGATCTCCCATTCATTCTCGAAGCCGCCGAGCGCGTTGTATGGCTGTTTTCCAATGCTGAATATTTGGAGGACCGCGTCGTTCATGCATCGGTCCGCCCTTACGCCGGAATCAGCGTTCGCGTCGTCTCCGGACTGTACCTGCACACTGGCGGGTTAGGGCGGTTGCCAGATCAGGAGGGATTTGTCCTAGTTGATTCAGGCTTGCTTGCTCTGACGGATCAGGCGATTCTCTTCCATGGCACGCACAAATCGCTGCGGCTGAGGTTCCGCGATCTCGTGTCAATTGATCGATACGACTGTGGTTTTGCGGTGTGCAAAGGGACGCAGAGCGCCCGCAACCAAGGCTTCCAGGCACAGGATGTGTTCCCTGGCTTCCCGTACCTGCTTGCAAGAGAACTGAGCCGGCTTGCGGCGGAATCCGCGGCAAAGCCCCGTCATTAAGGCGGCGGGCACACGACTCTGGCGTATGGCTCCGCTCGCTGCCAACAGCCTTCTACAGAGTCTCTTAGCGCAATTCGGGGTATGATTGAGGCCGTCAAGTCGCTCCAGGGCCCGACTCCCCCAACATTTAGAATGAGAGTTGCTATCATTTGCCCTGCGTTCGCCGCGGCGGACGAGAAAGTACGCTTACCTCTTTTATGCATCGTTGGTCGAAACTGTTTATCCCTACTCTGCGCGAGGCCCCGGCGGACGCCGAAGTGGCCAGCCACAAGTTTCTCGTCCGCGCCGGCTATATTCGACAGCTTGGCGCTGGCATCTACAACTACATCTTCCTCGGCCAGCGCTCACTGAACAAGATCGTCGCCATCGTGCGCGAGGAGATGGACAAGATCGGCCAGGAGTTCTATCTGCCGGGCATTCTCCCCAAGGAGCCATGGGCCGAGAGCGGCCGCTGGACAACGATAGGCGACAACATGTTCCGGCTCAAGGACCGCAAGGGAGCCGACTTCTGCCTGGGCTTTACGCACGAAGAGATCATGACCACCATAGCGCGCGGCGAACTCCGTAGTTACAAGCAGTTGCCGCAGATCTGGTACCAGATCCAGACCAAGTTCCGCGACGAGCCGCGGCCCAAGTCGGGTCTCCTGCGCGTGCGCCAGTTCATCATGAAAGACAGCTATTCCTTCGACATCGACAAGGCCGGCCTCGACCGCAGCTTCGACGAGCACGACCGCGTTTATCGCGCCATCTTCACCCGCTGTGGGCTCAACTTCGTTGCCGTCGAAGCCGATTCCGGGGCCATGGGCGGCTCGCAGTCGCAGGAATTCATGGTCTACTCCGATGCCGGCGAGGACCTGATCGCCAGCTGCCCGGTCTGCGGCTACGCGGCGAATCTCGAGAAGGCCGTTTCACGGCTTGACCCTTTGGTCGAGATGGAGCCCAGTGGGGACGGCAAGCCGGAGCTCGTGCGCACGCCGGGGTGCGCGGCCATCGCCGATGTGGCCGCGTTTTTCAAAATCTCTCCGGCGTCCGATATCAAGTGCGTCGCCTACATGGCCAAGCGCGGCTTTACCGGCGATGGCAAGGAGATATGGCTGCCCGTCGCGGCATTTCTGCGCGGCGACCACTCCGTCAATGAAACCAAATTGCTTGGACTCATCGGCGCCGGCGAATTGCGTCCTATGCAGGCCGAAGAATTGGAAAAGTACTTCCATGGTCCCGCTGGCTATTTGGGGCCGGTTGGTCTGGCCCCCAAAGAAGTCGTGAATGCCGGCGGCTCGCCTCTGGCATTTTCAGGAAATGGGGATCTTGTCGTCATCGTCGACCGCTCGCTCGAAGGCCGCAGGAACATGGTCTGCGGCGCCAACAAGCCCGACTACCACTTGCGCAACGTGACCCCCGGCCGCGACTTCGGCTGGACCCTCGCCGCCGATATCCGCAGCGTGAACGAAGGCGAGGGCTGCCCGAAGGAAAACTGCGCCGGCAGGCTCGCCGTCGGCAAAGCCGTCGAAGTCGGTCACATCTTCAAGCTCGGCTACAAGTACTCCGAGTCGATGGGCGCGCGCGTCCTCGACGAGAACGGGAAAGAAGTGACGCCGATCATGGGCAGCTATGGCATCGGCATCGAGCGCATCTTGACCGCGGCCATCGAGCAGTCGAACGACGCCAACGGCTTCTGGCTGCCGGCTTCTATCGCGCCCTTCACCGTGGTCGTCACCATCACAAACGTAGCCGACCAATTGCTTCGCTCGACCGGCGAAAGGCTCGCAGCCGATCTCGAATCCGCCAGCCTCGATGTGCTTCTCGATGACCGCGACGTGCGCGCGGGCGTCAAATTCAAGGATGCGGACTTGGTAGGCATTCCCTACCGCATCAACGTGGGCAAAAAGGCCGCCGCGGGCCAGGTGGAACTGGTGACACGCGCCACGAGCGCCAGCGTGGATGTACCCTTGAGCGAAGTGGTCGCGCTGGTCAGGAAGCGCGTCGAGGAAGAATTGCTGCTGGAAGCCAGCTTTTAGCCTGTTTTGAGAGACACTTGGTACTTTTTCCCACCGTAGCAACTCTTAGGACGGACGAGCTAAAGGCTGGAAGCTAAGAGCTGGAAGCTGTTTTTCAGGAGCAGCGATGGCGTTACGAATCCGATTCGCGAAGCCCGCACCGGTGCATCACCTGAAGTTGCGGATTCTGATCGCTCTGCTCGCGGCCTGCGCCGTCCTTGCTGTGGCGGGCGCCTCTGTCTTCGCCTGGTTCTACGTCAAATACCAAGGCATCGTGGACGCGCGGCTCAAGCAGCCGATCTTCGCCAACACCGCCAAAATCTACGCCGCGCCGCGCGAGGTCCGTCCCGGACAAAAGCTGACCGTCCACTGGATCGCGGATGAACTCCGCGAGGCCGGCTACACCGGCGACGGCGCCCCGCAACCCTCTCCGCTGGGAACCTTCAGCGAAGGCGTCCAGCAAATTACGGCGCAGCCTGGCCCGCAGTCCTACCACGCGCCCGATAGCGCCACCATTCACGTCAGCAGCGGCGTGGTCGACTCGATCACCGACGCAAAAGGCCAGCAGCTTTCCAGCTACGAGCTCGAACCCCTGCTCATCACTGGCCTGAGCGAGAGTGCAAACCGCATCAAGCGCCGTCTGCTCACCTACGAAGAGATCCCGCCGAATCTGGTTCAGGCGGTCATCGCCATTGAAGACCGCCGCTTCTTCGAGCACGGCGGCATCGATTATGTTCGCATCCTGGGCGCGCTGCGCAACGATATCTTCCACCTTCATCGTTACGAGGAAGGCGCTTCCACTCTTACCCAGCAGTTGGCGCGCGGATTCTTCCTCACTCCTGAGCGCACCTATTCGCGCAAAGCGCGCGAAGCCGTCATCAGCATCATCCTCGAGCACCGCTTCACCAAGCAGCAGATCTTCGCCATGTACGCCAACGAGATCAATCTCGGACAGCGTGGCAGCTTCTCCATCGACGGCTTCGGCGAGGCGGCGCAGGCTTATTTCGGCAAAGATGTGCGCCAGCTCGACCTGGCGGAGTGCGCGCTGCTCGCCGGGCTCATCCAAAGCCCCAATTACCTCAATCCCTTCCGTCATCCCAATCGCGCCATCGATCGCCGCAACCTGGTGCTCGATTCCATGGTCGACACCGGCGCCATCACCAAGGAACAGGCTGAAGCCGCGAAGGCCGAGCCGCTGCACCTTGTGGCTGCCAGCGTGGACGAAAGCGAGGCGCCCTACTTCGTCGATTTGGTTCACGATCAGCTCACGCAAAGACTTGGCGATCGCGACTTCAACCGCGAGGGTTTGCGCATTTACACCTCCCTCGATCCCGATCTGCAGCGCCTGGCGACACAGGCGGTGAACCAGACGATTCACGTGGTGGACGCGCAGGTGGACAAGCTCCACGCCCGCGACCGGAAGCTCGGCAAGCCGTATATCTATCCGCAAGTGGCGCTGGTTGCGCTCGACCCTCACACCGGCCAGGTGCTGGCTCTCGTGGGAGGGCGCAGCTACGGCACGTCGCAGTTGAACCACGCCGTGGCCGATAGGCCCACCGGCTCCATCTTCAAACCGTTTGTTTATGCCACCGCGTTTCAAACCGCCGTTGAGGGCACCCTCCTGCCGGGTCAGACAAAGCTGTTTTCGCCCGTAACCATGCTGAACGACGCGCAAACCACATACGGCGAAGGAACTCCCTATGAGTACACGCCGCGCAACTTTGAAAATGAGTATTACGGCGTGATCATTGCCCGTTACGCGCTCATGCGCTCGGACAACAACGCCACCATCGGGCTGGCCAGCATGGTGGGCTTCGATCGCGTGGCTGCACTGGCTCGCGACGCGGGCATCAAGAATGCGCAGGGCACGCCTTCGATGGCGATTGGCTCCTACGACGCTACGCCCCTCGAGATGGCCGGCGCATATACCTCCTTCTCCAATGGCGGCCTGCACATCGATCCCTGGATGCTGGCCAGCGTGCGCACAGCCACCGGCGACATCATCGACGACTACTCGCCGGTCACCCGTCAGGTGCTCGATCCGCGCGTGGCCTTTCTTACCACTTACATGATGGAATCCGTGTTGCAAGACGATGGAACCGGCGCCGGCGTGCGCAACATGGGATTCACCGCTCCGGCCGCGGGCAAGACCGGGACCAGCCATGACGCGTGGTTCGCCGGCTTCACCAGCAGCCTGCTCTGCGTCGTGTGGGTGGGCAACGACGACTACACCGACATCGACCTTCAGGGCGCGCATGCCGCCGCCCCCATCTGGGCCGATTTCATGAAGCAGGCAATCCTGCTGCCGCAGTACTCCGACACCAACGAATTCACGCCGCCGGAAGGCGTGCAAATTGTCACCCTCGACAAGAACACCAACCTGCTGGCCGACGCAGCCTGTCCCGACGATTACACCGCGGCCTTTCTCGACGGCACCGCGCCCACCGACACCTGCGACCACCCCGCCGACCACCGCAACATCCTGCAAAAAATCTTTGGCCTGGGCAAACCGGGGAACTGATTTTGCGCTCGCACGCGCTCGGCGGGTTTAGCCGTTTGTCCTACGGCCGTGATTCACCCATCTTGGACGATGCGAAAAGACGCCGTGATCGGCGTTGCGCCTTTGAGCATGTTCCACACAGGACAGAGCTGCTCTTCAGATGCTTTGAGGGACTTTTCGACGGCTTCGGGAGCCACAGAGCCCCGCACGACGAATTCCAGAGATATTTTGGTGAGGACAGTAGGGTGCTCCGCGCGCCGCAAGCCTCGGGCATAGACATCGAGGCCGCTCACAGGCTGATTCAACTTGACCTTCAAGAGCGCCAGGACACTGTTTGCGGCGCAGGTCGCCAGGCTGGAGAGTAGTAGTTCCAGACTAGTGAGGCCCTCGGTCCGCGCTCCTGCCGGTAGAGGATAATCGGTGAGAACCTGGTGGTTGCCGCTTTCGGCAAGGACACGCATTCCGCCCAGGTGGACGGCATGAACAGATAGTTCGTTCGTCATTTGGAGTTCTCTTCGGAGTTATTGCTAATGATTATAGGCAGCTCAGAGAAGGAGACGCGGTGTTGCCATGCCATCAGCCGTCCACGTCGCTGCCGTCGGGCATCGGCTGGCAGCGCGCGCACCAGAACGTCACGCGCGCATCCGAGCCCTGCGCGCGGCGGCGAATCGGCTCTCCGCAGCGCCGGCACGGCTCGCCGGCCCGTCCATAGACCCACAAGCTGGCGCCGGGATCGGATGCGTGCGTGGTGCGCCGTTGCTGCCCGCGATAGGTCACGATGCTGTCGACGGAGTCTTCGAGCACATTGGCCCGCAGCAATTGCCGTGCGCTGGCGATCGCCGCCGCCGCTTCGCCGCGCTTGAGCGTCTTGACCCTGCGAAACGGGTTGAGCGCGTTGACAAAACAGATCTCCGATTTGAACACATTGCCCACGCCCGCCAGCACCGCCTGATCGAGCAGCACATCCGCGATAGCTTCGCCGTGCCGCGCCATCAGTCTCTCCAGCGCAGCTTCGCGGTCAAATTCAGCGCTCAGCAGGTCGTTTTCCGCGCGAGCGATGTGCAGATCGCGTTCCAGTGTCTGCGCTGTGTGCATACGCGCCACGGGCACGCGAAAGCCCACCGCCTGGTACTGGCTGTTCTCGATCGCGATGCGCATGTGGATCCGCGCAAGCTGCCAGCGCTCGCCCTGCCGGTAGATATGCCAGCGGCCGTTCATCAGCAAATGCGAAGCCAGAATGCCGCCGCCGGAAAACGAGATCAGCAGCCATTTGCCGCGCGCTTCGACGCGATCGACCGTCTGCCCGATGAGCGGCGTATCGTCGTTGAATCTCGCCAGCCATGGGAAGGTGGAACGAAAGCCGGTCACCGGCTTGCCCACCAGTGCGCGGCCCAGGTTGCGCGCGGTGCGAAAGATGGTATCGCCTTCGGGCATGGGTTATTGCACGTCTCCGGCGTGTGCGTCGCGTGCATGCTGCCCCAACGGCAGCGGAATGCGCCGCAGGTGCATCCCCAGCGGACCGGGATGAAAGCCCGCATCCATGAGGAAGCGCGCCATGAAATGCGCCGCCACCGGCTGGCCGTTGATGGTCGTGATCAGCACGCCTTCATGGCTGTTCGCTCGCATCCTCTCCTGCCCGCGCGAGCAGAGAAAATGCGCCAGCCCCGCTGCTGCTTGCGACCGCTCCGGCTCTTCGGCAGGCAAAAAGATCAGCAGGTTGGGATTGCCGCGACGCAGCCACGCCACCAATTGGCCGTTGCGCAAAATGACCTCCGCATAGGCCGCGCGCGTCAATACGCGCGGCGCGCTCTCCGTATCCTCCTCGGCCACCGGAAGATCGGGCCAGCGCAGCACCGAGCCATACGGATTGGCGGGGTCGGCCGCGGCCAACTGCACAAATTCCGGCTTTTCCGCCGGAGGCTCGGTCCGCAACTGCCGCAGCAGGTCCACCGCAGCCGACAGTGCAAACTGCGTGGCGCCTAATCCGCCTACAAAATAGCCACGGCGAATCCGCCCGCTCTCTTCGAGCGCCTTCAGCACGTCATACACCGCGCTGAATCCGCCGGGCACGTTTTCCGCCGCCACTTGCTCGCGCAACAGCACGCCGTAGCGGTGGAGCAACTGCAGCGCGAGAGCGTGGCTGCGATGAGTAGTTGTTGCCTCACCGCTTTTGTTCAGGAAGGCTGCTGCATGCAATGCCCAGCGCCCTTGCGCGGTGGGCGGCGTGGTGCGGCGCGAACGGAAGACCACGCCTGTCTGGTAGCGGCGCGGCGTTCGCGCGCTCTCGGGCTTCGCGATATAGGCGCGCAATGCGTGCAGCGAGTCGTTGGTGATCAGCCCGCGCCACACCAGGCTCCAAAGTGCATCCATCGTCTCGCCGGGATAGCCGCCGCCCGCGGCCTGGTGCAGCGGTTCGAAGAAGCTCGCGCCCGTCGACCCCAGCACGGCAACCAACTTTTCCTCGCGCTCCGTCAGCGGTTCCAAAAGCGGCCGTTGTTGGGCCAGCAGCGGCAACTTGTCCGCGAGAAACAGCGCGATGCGCCCATCGCGCTCGCCGATCGGCTCGACCCCGGCCCACGCCACCTCGCCCGCAGCGATCAGCGTGTCGAGCCCCGCCGGTGTGTAATCGGCAATGCGCGCCGGCAGAATCGAAGTCTCCAGCAGCGAAGCGGGCAAGGGCGCGCCTTGCAGAGATTCAATCGCGTCAAGCAGTGCATCCAAATGCGCTGATCCGGTTCGGCGCGGCGCCAGCAGGCCCTGCCAGTGGGTGAGGAAGCGCGCCAGCGTGTGCTGCTCCACCGGCTCGACCTCGCGGCGCAGCCTGGCCAGCGACTTTCTTCGGATTTGCCGCAGAATCTCCGCGTCGCACCACTCACGGTGAAGGCCGGCGGGACGGAAACCGCCTTCGAGCACGCGGCCTTCCTGCGCAAGCTGCCGCAGCGCTCCCTCTACCGCGCTCGCGTCAAGCGCAAATCGATCCGCGGCCTCGCGCAGCGTAAACGGTCCGTGCGTGCGCGCGTAACGCCGCACCAGCTCTAGCACCGGATGCGCCACCGGTTCCAACAGCGCAGCCGCCAATCCCGGCGGCAGCGGAATCCCTAGCCCGTCGCGGTACCGCGCGGCGTCTTCTGCGGCAATCAACCGCTTCTCGCCGGCAATGTGCAACTCCAGCAACCGCCGTGAGCGGATAAGCCGGTCGACATGCGTCAGCAATTCCGCCGAAATCACGCGCCGGCTCAGCTCCTCGCGCGTCAGATCGCCCAGCCGCAGGCACAGATCGTGAATTCCATCGGCTGACCGCGCGCGGTAATTCTCCGCTAGGCACTGTGCCGCCCCCTCGACCTCCGCAATGGCATCGGCGTCGAGCAGCTCGCGCAGATCGGCTTCGCCCAGCAGCTCGCGCAACTGCTCCTGATCGATGGTGAGCGCCTGTGCGCGGCGCTCGGCCAGCGGCGCGTCGCCTTCGTACACAAAATTTGCCACGTAGCTGAACAGCAGCGATGACGCAAACGGCGAAGGCTTGTGCGTTTCCGCCACGTGCACGCGCACCTGCCGCTGCTCGATGGCGCGCAGCGTCTCAATCAGCGCCGGCATGTCGAACACGTCGCGCAGGCACTCCCGATAGGCTTCCAGCAGCAGCGGAAACTTGGGATAGCGCGAGGCCACGCTGAGCAAATCGTAAGACCGCTTGCGCAACTGCCACAGCGGCGAGCGTTGGTCGGCGCGGCGCCGCGGCAGCAGCAGCGCGCGGCCCGCCGCCTCGCGAAAGCGCCCGGCAAACAGCGCCGTCGATCCCAACTGGCGCAGCACAAGCTGCATGGCCTCGGCCGATTCCACCAGAATCCAATCCGCATCGGGCGGCTCTTCCGTGTCAGGAAAACGCAGCACAAAGCCGTCGTCGCCCCACAGCGTTTCCACCTCAGGCCCGCCTGCGCCGCGGATGCGCGCGCTCACCGCCATCGCCCAGGGAATGTGGATGCGGCTGCCGAAGGGCGTCAGCACGCAGATGCGCCAATCGCCCAGCTCGTCGCGGCAGCGCTCCACCACGATCGTCCGGTCGTCCGGAACCTGGCCCGTCGCATCGGCTTGGTCGGCGAGAAAACGCAGCAAATTCTCCGCGGCTCCGGGATCGAGATCATGCTCGTTGACGAGGCGCGTGAGGGCCGCCGCTTGCGGCAGCGCGCGCAGCTCGCGCACCATGGCGCCGATGCGCCGGCCGAATTCGAGCGGGCGTCCCGGTCCGTCGCCTTTCCAGAACGGCATCTTGCCCGGCTCGCCGGGCGCGGGCGTCACCAGCACGCGGTCGTGCGTGATGTCCGTGATGCGCCATGTCGACGCGCCAAGAACAAACGTCTCGTTAGGGTGCGACTCGAAGACCATCTCTTCGTCGAGCTCGCCCACGCGCACCGCCTTGCCCTCGGTGAAGGCGAGGAAGACGCCGTAAAGGCCGCGATCGGGGATCGTCCCGGCGTTCAGAATCGCCAGCCGCGCCGCGCCGTCGCGCGCCGTCACCACGTTGCGCACGCGGTCCCACGTCAGCCGCGGCCGCAGCTCGGCGAACTCGTCGGAGGGGTAGCGCCCGCTCAACAGGTCGAGCACGCCCTCGAAGGCCGAGCGCGAAAGCGACGCGAACGGCGCCGCCCCACGCACCAGGTCGAAGAGAAAATCGACAGAGACTTCAGGATGAGCGGGGTCAGCGGGGCTTGCGGAGTTCGTGCTCTTCCAGGTCTCAAAATCGAGACCTGGGGTGCCCGCAGCGGCTACCTCTGCGGCAGTTTGCTTGTTCCCTCGTTCCCTCGTTCCCTTGTTCCCTGTCTTCCGCGCCGCCGCCACAATCGCCACCAATTGCTGCGCCAGCACGTCCAGCGGATTGCGCGGAAACCGCGTCGATTCGATCTGTCCCTCGTGCATGGCGCGTGTCACCGCAGCGCAGGCCACCAGATCGGCGCGATACTTGGGAAAGATCACGCCTTCGCTGACCGCGTCCACGTGATGCCCGGCGCGCCCGATGCGCTGCATCCCGCTGGCCACCGACGGCGGCGACTCAATCTGGATCACGAGATCCACTGCGCCCATGTCGATGCCCAGCTCCAGCGTCGAAGTCGCGCACAGCGCGCGAATCTGCCCGGCCTTCAGTTGCTCTTCGATCACCGCGCGCTGCGCTGCCGCCAACGAACCGTGATGTGCGCGCGCAATGGGCTCTCCGGCCAGGTCGTTCAGCGCCCCGGCCAGCCGCTCGGCAGTCTGCCGCGCGTTTACAAACAAAATCGTCGAGTTGCGCTCGCGGATGATTTCGAGCAGCCGGGGATGGATCGCATTCCAGATCGAGACGCGCCGCGGCGTCTGCGAGGCCGGGCCGGAGGGGATCTCCTCCATCTCGCCCAGCCGCGCCATGTCTTCCACCGGAACCTCGATGCGCAGCTTGAGCCACTTTGGCGCGGCGGCATTCACAATGGTGACGGGACGGTAGCGCAGAGCAGCGGCATCGTCAACGCCGCCCAATTCAGCGCTGTCATCCTGAGCGACCGGAGCGGAAGCGGAGGGAGTCGAAAGCCTGCCCTGAGCGGAGATCGCGAAAGCGATCGCAGACGAATGGGGATCTGCGGTTGCTCTTAAGCAGCCTTGCGAAGGCGCACGGCCCTCCACTGAAGGCAAAGCCGTCGGATCGCGCCTCGCCAGTTCCTCTGACGCCAACTGACTTGCTGACTTGCCGGCTTGCTGACTCGCTGACTCGCCTTTCAACCCTCGCTCAATCTCAATGCCCCCAAGAAACCGCGCCACTTCTTCCAGCGGCCGCTGCGTAGCCGAGAGGCCAATGCGCTGCAGCGGCTTTGCCGTCAGCGCCTGCAGTCGCTCCAGCGTCAGCGCCAGATGCGCGCCGCGCTTCGTGGGCACCAGCGCGTGAATCTCGTCCACTATCACGGTGTCTACGGTGCGCAGCGCCTCGGCCGCCTGCGAGGTCAGCAGCAAATACAGCGACTCCGGCGTGGTGATGAGAATCTCGGCGGGATGCCGCGCGAACCGTGCCCGCTCCCGCTGCGGCGTGTCGCCGGTGCGCACGCTGATCAGCGGTTCATGGAACTCGACCCTCATGCGCCGCGCCATCTGGCCATTCCGGCCAAAGGCGAGCGCAGGTTCCGTTCCACGTCCACCGCCAGCGCTTTCAGCGGCGAAACGTAAACGATCCGGCAGCCCCGCTGTTCGTCCCCAGTCTTCTGACCCCTGATCTCCGTTCCCTGATCCCTGTTTTCTCGTTCCCTGGGTCCCTGGGTCCCTTGGTCCCTGTTTTCCAGCATCAGCCGGTCCAGGCACCACAAGAACGCGGCCAGCGTTTTGCCGGTGCCCGTCGGCGCCAGGATCAGCGCATTCTCGCCGCGCGCAATCACCGGCCAGCCCATCCGCTGCGGCGCAGTCGGCTCGTCAAAGACAGCCTTGAACCACGCCGCAGTCACCGGGTGAAAGCAGGCAAACGGATCGGAGATTTCCAACGGATTTGACGGGTGAGGAGGCATACTGCTCTATCGAGAGTAACGCAACCGGCATGGCGAATACAAAGCGAATAGATCTCGATCAATGCAGAGAATGAATCGCCCCGGACTCACCACGGTGATTTGCCGCCGGTTCCCGTTTCCTACTTCCTGTTCCCTATTCCCTATTCCCTATTCCCTATTCCCTATTCCCTGCCTCTTTGTCCCCACCGCGACACGCTGAACTGTGCTCCCGCAAACAGAATCAGCCCCGAGACATAAGCCCAGAACAGCAGCCCGACGGAAACGAAAAACGGTCCATACAGCGACTGCAAATCCAGGTGCGGCAGCGCCGTCGCAAAGATGAATCGCGCAATCAGCCAGATGATTCCCGTAATAATCGATGTCCGCAGCACCGGCCGCCACGGCACCTTGCGATTGGGAAGCACGTAGTAGACCGAGAAGAAAAACAGGATCGAGGCAATGCCGGTGGAAGCGGCCAGCCAGAGATGGCTCCAAACATAGTTGATTCCCTTGAATACGATGTTCCCTGTGTGATGAAAAAACACCACCGGGAGAAAGCTCTGCGCCGCCACATTTACAACCATGCTGATGACACCCAGTGCTACCATCAGCAGCGCCAATCCGACGGCAATTGTCTGGTTGAATAGATAATTCCGGCTCTTGCGCACGCCCCACGCCTGGTTCAGCGCGACTTCCAGCGGCAGAAAGATGCCCGTGCACGAGATCAGAATCATCACCAGCGAGAAAGCCTGCGCGCCGTGCCGCTTCAATAACGGCGCCACGGCTTCCGCCACAATGGTGCGCGTCACCCAATCCGATTGTTTGGTGGCCGAGGGCAGATAATAGTTCACCATATCGTTCACCACTCCCACCATGGCTTGCGAGTGGAAGACCGAGAGCGCCAGCGTGTAGAGAAGGACCACAAACGGAATAAACGAGATGATGGCATTGGCCGCCACGCTGAAAGCAAAGGTGTGCACCTCGCTGTCGAGCAGGTAGGCAATCAGCGCGGTGCCCTCTTTTCGCCACAGGTACCACTTCGATTTTGTGACGGGTTCAGCAGGGCCGGTCGCGGCGGCGGCAAGTGCGGCCCCGGCGGTCTGGATGTCGGCTGCAACATCGGATGCGGACTTCGATTCATCAGCCACGTGTCAGTCCTTCTTACGGTCAAGAACTCCCTGCGGTTCTGCGCGATGATCCAGTTGCAGGAAGGTGCTGACTTTCAGGATAGTCGCTCCGGCACATGCGTCGCTGCGACGCCCAGAACGGCGCAATCAGGGGAACGGCCGAATTCATGAGCCATTCTCGGAGTTCTCCAGTCGCCGCAGCTTTGCCAGCGCCCACCGCGCGCCGGCGCGCAGACCCTCGTCCGCCGCTGAGGCCCACGTTTCGAGCAAGGGCGCAAACCGCGCCTGCCGGCTGTTGCCCATGGCGATAGCCACGTTGCGCCGCAAGCCCAGGAATCCCGCCCTGCGCACGGGCGACCCGTTGAACTGCTGCTCAAAGGACTGCTCGTCCAGCGAGCCCAACCATTCCAGCGCGGGATTGACGAGTTCCGCGCGCGCTTCGAGCTCAGCGTCCACAGCGATGGGCGCTTTCCGATTCCACGGGCACACATCCTGGCAGATGTCGCAGCCGAAGACCTGCCGCCCCATGCCTTCCGCCAACTCCTGCGCGATCGGACCTTTGTGCTCGATGGTCAGGTACGAGATGCAGCGCGTCGCATCCATCTGGTAGGGCACAACGAGCGCGTTCGTCGGGCAGGCCTCGAGGCAGCGCGTGCAACTGCCGCATCGGTCAGGAACTTTCAGCCCCGCTCCGAAGGAAGGCCTGCGGGAATCGTTCGCCGCCGGCTCGCTGACTTGCCGGCCTGCCGACTCGCTCAGCTCCAGCGAAGTCAGCAGCACCGCCAAAAATCCAAACGACCCCAGCTTGGGATGAATCAGGCACGTGTTCTTCCCCGTCCATCCAACGCCAGCCGCACTAGCCAGCGCCCGTTCCACCACCGGCCCGGTGTCAACATACGCGCGCGACTCGAATTCGCCAAGCCTTGCGTGAAGCTCGGCCTCGACGGCGCGAATCCGCTTCAGCAGCACCTTGTGATAGTCGCTCGGCCGCCGCTCACCCTTCGCATCTGCCCGGCTCGTCCACGCGTAGCGCGCAATCCATCCTGCGCCCTCTGCCGCCGGCTCCGTCGACCGCGCCTGCGCGGTGTAGTAATTCGCAAAGCAAACCAGCGCCGAGCGTGCCCACGGAAACAAAACTCCCACGCGCACCCGCGCCAACCGCCCGTCCTCCGTCGTCCGCTTCAGGTAGCGCATCGTTCCCGCGCGCCCCCTGCCCACCCAATCGCGAAAGCGGCCGGCGTCGCGCGCCTCGTCCGCGTGGGGAAGCGCCACCACGCCCGCCTCGGCAAAGCCTGCTGCCAGCGCCAAGGCGCGCGCCTGTTCCCGTGTCAGTCGGCCCGCGCGCATAGTGGATGAAACGACCACGGAACTTTCCATGCCTCCCCTGCGTATCGAATACCGTTGTTCATTTGCGGACGCGCAGATCGAAATCGCACACTCGCTGCCGCGTCGGCCGACGGCAAGAGCGCTCAGGCGCCCTGCAGATTCAGCATATTCCCCAACCGCGGCGCTTTTTTGGTTTGGCCCGCCGCATGCGTATCAGTAAGCCAGGCGAGCCGTAAACCCGCCTGCCAGCAAGCGCGCTAATGGCGCTTGCAAGGGTTCGCGGATCATCGCGGGCAAGGAGATCCTTATGAACACCAACCCGGTTGAATCAGTCAAAGATGTTGTCCTCAGGATGAAAGAGCTTGTCAGGGGGGAGGAGCAAGGTTTCCTCGAAGAACTGGCGCCCATGGTTGTCCGCGAGAGCGTGGCGCTCGATTTCGGCTTGGTGGAGCGCATTGACGCCGCGGGCCTTGCCGCCCTCATCACGCTTTACACCGACGCCTGCAAGGCGGGCCACACCCTCACGGTGTCGCGGCCCTGCCGCCATGTGCGCGAGATCCTTCACCTTGTCGGCCTCGACCGGATCCTGATGGCGCGGTCCGAGGCCGCATGCGCTTTCGAGAAGATGCAAATGCAGGAATCCGCCGCCTGAATCATCTGGCCGCCCGCTCGAGCAAGCCGCAAAAAGCGTAAAATCGTCTCGACTTCTTGAATTGAGGCAGAAATGGACGGGCCTCATGCACACTAGATTGCTTCTTTCAACCGGATTTTCAATCCTGGCCATAAGCACAACCTATTTAAGCCCAGTCCGAGCGCAAGACGCGAACTCCGCGAAGAGCTTTCTTGCAGAGGCTTATACACACTACGGCAAAGGCGACAAGGGAGCCGTCCCGAGTGCTTCTAATGCCAACCGGTACATACATTCCTCCCTCCTTGCCTTGATGGATGCCGACGAAAAGGCGGTCGGAACGGACGTTCCCATATCAGGGGATGGCGATCTTTTCTGCGACTGCCAGGAGTGGTTTGGAATCTACGACCTGAAAATCGACGTCAAGATGCTGAGTCCGTGACACGCCGAGGCTGCAGTGTCGTTTGCATTGTCCGGTTCAAAGGATCCAAAAGAGAGGGAGTTCTATTCGAGGTCGCTCCTCTTCACCCTTGTGGCCGAGAATGGAAAGTGGCGAGTTTACAACATCGTGTCCTACTCGCAGCGGGAGGCCCCATCCGACCTGCGCAAGGATATAGAGAAGGAAATTTAGGATTATGTTCAGGCGTCGAAAGGCACAGCAGTACATTAAGTGACCGCGGCGGAGTTGAGGCCTCGCTGGTCATTTTCCGCTCGTGGCGTCTTGAGATGCGGTACTTTATGTTTGCAAACGGTACAATCGCCTCCCGCCACGCGTGCCGGCTGTGACCAGAAGCACACAAAATGACAGCCCTTAGACGATATTCCTGTTAACGACTCAAAAAGCCGCAAGACGCGGTCCCGTATCAGGGTCCTCGCACGCTCAGCCTGTTCCTGAACTGTCAATTGGCGCGCAGTGCCTCCGTTCCGTTACCCTTTTATGTGGACCGTAGTGCGGAATCCAACAATGGAGGCTTTATCCCATGGCTCAGGGCGTTATGGAGCAGGCGCCTGCTCAACCGGCAGGCTCAACTTCAACCAAGTATGTCTATTTTTTTGGCGGCGGCAAGGCTGACGGCAACGGCAAGATGAAAGACGAGCTCGGCGGCAAAGGCGCCGGCTTGGCCGAGATGACCAATGCCGGTCTGCCGGTGCCTCCCGGATTCACCATCCAGACCGAGGCCTGCCGCGAGTACATGCGTGGCAAGCTTAGCCCGCAGATTGAAACCGAGATGCTCGACGCGCTGGAAAGGCTGGAGAAGATGCAGGGCCAGAAGCTCGGCGCGGGCGAAAATCCGCTGCTGGTTTCGGTCCGCTCCGGCGCCAAGTTCTCCATGCCCGGCATGATGGACACCATCCTCAACCTCGGCCTCAACGACCAGGCCGTCGAAGCACTGGCCAAGCGCAGCAATAATCCCCGCTTTGCTTACGATTCCTATCGCCGCCTCATCCAGATGTTCGGCGACGTGGTTCTCGACATCCCCAAGAAGAAGTTCGAGCACATCTTCGACGGCGTGAAGGCTGCCCAGAAGGTCAAGTTCGACTACGAGCTCCAGCCTTCGGCGCTCGAGAAGATCATCGCCGAGTATAAAAAGCTCGTGAAAAAAGAGACCGGCAAGGACTTCCCGCAGAATCCGCTGGATCAGCTTGTCCAAGCCCGCGACGCCGTCTTCCGCAGCTGGCAGAACGAGCGCGCCAAGACCTATCGCCGCATCAACCACATCGACGACTGGCTCGGCACCGCGGTCAACGTGCAGGCCATGGTCTTCGGCAACCTGGGCGAGAACTCCGGCACCGGCGTCGGCTTCACCCGCAATCCCGCCACCGGCGAGCACATGTTCTTCGGCGAGTACCTGATGAACGCGCAGGGCGAGGACGTGGTCTCGGGCGTGCGCACTCCGCTTTCCATCAGCGAGCTCCAGAAGGCGATGCCCAAGGTCTACGACCAGCTCAAGGACATCACCCGCCGCATGGAAAAGCACTACCGCGACATGCAGGACTTCGAGTTCACCATCCAGGATGGCAAGCTCTACATGCTGCAGACGCGCAACGGCAAGCGCACCGGCCTGGCCGCTGTCCGCGTGGCCATCGACATGGTTCGCGAAGGCCTGATCACCCAGGAAGAGGCCATCTTCCGCGTCGAGCCCAACCAGCTCTACGACTTCCTGGTTCCGCGCCTCGTCGAAAAGGGCGAGAAGGTTGAAGTGCTCGCCACCGGCCTGCCGGCTTCGCCTGGCGCCGCCGTCGGCCAAATCGTCTTCACCGCCGAGGACGCCGTCAAGCACCACCAGAAAGGCTCCTTCAAGTCCATCATCCTGGTCCGCGGCGAAACCACGCCCGAGGACATCGCGGGCATGGAAGTTGCCGACGGCATCCTGACCTCGCGCGGCGGCATGACCTCGCACGCCGCTGTCGTCACCCGCGGCATGGGCAAGTGCTGCGTGGCCGGCGCCGGCGACTGCGTGGTCGACGAAGCCAAGAAGGAGCTGCGCGTCAAGGGTAAAACCTTCAAGCACGGCGACTACATCTCGCTCGACGGCACCACCGGCCGCGTCATCGCCGGCCAGCTCAAGACGCTTGACGCTCAGCCCGACGATCCCGATCTCGTCAAGTTCATGAGCTGGGTCGACCCGGTGCGCAGGCTCCAGGTCTGGGCCAATGCCGATATTCCGCGCGACGCCAAGAAGGCCCGTGCATTTGGCGCCCAAGGCATCGGCCTGTGCCGCACCGAGCACATGTTCTTTGCCGAAGACCGCATTCCGCACATGCGCGCCATGATCCTGGCCGACAACGAGAAGGTCCGCCGCGCGGCATTGAAAAAACTGTTGCCCATGCAGCGTTCCGATTTTGCCGGCCTTTTCAAGGCCATGGAGTCGCTGCCCGTGGTCATCCGTACCATCGACCCGCCGTTGCACGAGTTCCTGCCCAAGCGCGAGGACCTGCTGGTTGAAATCCAGCACCTGGTAGACACCAAGCCTCGCTCGCCCAAGCTCAAGGGGTTGCGCACGCTGCTGGCGCGCGTCGAGGAACTGCACGAGATGAACCCCATGCTCGGGTTGCGCGGATGCCGTCTCGGGATCACCTTCCCTGAGATCACCGAGATGCAGGCGCGCGCCATCATTGAAGCTGCGGTCGCGGTCAAGGCCAAGGGAGGCAACCCGCATCCCGAGATCATGATTCCGCTCGTCGGGTCGATCGAGGAGATGCGCAACCAGGCAGCCATCGTCCGCCGCGTGGCTGAAGAGGTCTTCAAGGAGAAGGGCGAGACGGTCGACTACAAGGTGGGCACCATGATTGAGATTCCTCGTGCCGCTTTGACCGCCGATCAGATCGCCGAGGAGGCCGAGTTCTTCTCGTTCGGCACCAACGATCTTACCCAGACCACCTTCGGCATCTCGCGCGACGACATCAACAACTTCCTGCCCGCGTATCTCAAGCTCGGCATCTTCAAGCAGGACCCCTTCGCCACTCTCGATCAGATGGGCGTGGGCCAGCTGGTGAAGATGGCTGTGGTCAAGGGACGCAACACGCGGCAAAACCTGAAGGTCGGCATCTGCGGCGAACATGGCGGCGATCCCGAGTCCGTCAAGTTCTGCCACAAGATCGGCCTCAACTACGTCTCCTGCTCGCCCTTCCGCCTGCTCACGGCGCGGCTCGCCGCGGCGCAGGCTGCGATCGACGAGAAAAACGCCGGCAGCGCGCACACCACCAGCTGATCGGAGCCTTGCTCCAACCACCGGGGGCGTCCCCTATTGAGGACGCCCCCTCTGCTTTTGCGGGCGACTTGCGGTCAAAAGCTACAGCGGTTCCACAATTGCTGTATGCCGAAGTAACAACAGCTAAGTGGGTTTTTCCTCAAGAAAAACCCACCTTGTGCCACCGCCGGAGACGGCTACAAGTATTGTGGAACCGCTCTAGAAGCTTGAGGCTGAATAGAGGGTTGCAGAGGGCGTGACGACGACAGTGCGCCGCCCTATCCTTAAAAAAACAGAGACGCAGTGCCCAGGGCGCTCAAGTGGGGCGGCGGGCCACACGCGATTCTCTGTCCCTCAAAAAACCTTTCGCATCGACGTCTGCACCTATACTTGAAGTGCGATGCTCTTCGCAGCGAGGTTTCCCCGGAATTGAAATATTGGGTTGGGGTCAGAGGACTATTTACGCGTTTTTTCGCTTGGCTGGCGCGCCTGATGCCGACGGAGCGGCAGCGGCTGCTGGCGATCACTATCGTGGCCGGTGCATTATGCGGGACGGCCGCGGTCGCATTTCACATCAGTTGCCAGATTCTGTACAAGTATCTGATCAATCGCGCCACTGCCGCTCCAGGCCATAGCTGGATCTGGTGGACGATTTTGACTCCGGCGGTTGGCGGGTTGGTGGCTGGCGTCGGGTTGACGTATTGGGTGCCTGAGGCAGCAGGCAGCGGCATTCCCCAGGTGAAGACGGCCTACACTTTCCGATTCGGCGCCGTTTCGATCAAGGAGGCCTTCGGCAAGTTCGTTTTGTGCGCGTTGCAGCTGGGCGCGGGAGCGTCGCTGGGCGTGGAAGGCCCGACAGTGCAGATCTGCGGTGGCGTGAGCAGTTTTCTGGCGCGCGCGGCCCGGCTGAGTCCCAAGAACCGTAGGCGCATGGCCTCGGTCGGGATGGCGGCGGGCATTGCCGCAGCGTTCAATGCGCCGATAGCGGCGGTGACGTTTACGCTCGAGGAACTGATCGGGAGCCTGGACCAGACGATGCTTTCGGGAGTGATTGTGGCAGCGCCGCTGGCGGCAGTGGTAGAACACAGCATCATGGGCTCGAGCCCCATCTTCTACGTGCCGCGCCTGCAGACGTTCACGCTCGGCAATGCTTCGTCGCTGGTGTGGTACGCGCTGCTCGGCCCACCAGCGGCCATCATCTCGGTGGCGTTTACGGATTCGCTGCTCTGGCTGCGCGCCTGGTTCAAACGTCTGACCAACGTTCCCAAGTGGGTGCATCCGGCCATCGGCGGCGCGGCCGCGGGGAGCTTTGCGGTGGTGGCGATCCTGTTCTTTCACGTGAACGGGATCGCCGGCAATCCCTATCCCACGCTCACACTGGCGCTGCTCGGCAATCTGCCGGTTATTGCCATGGCGGTATTGTGTGTACTCAAGCTGGCCGCGACGGTCACGTCTTACTCGAGCGGCGGCTCGGGCGGCATCTTTGCCCCGGCACTGTTTATGGGCGGGATGCTGGGCGGCGCGGTGGGCTATCTTGATGTGACGGTGTTTCGCCACCCGGCCGACTCGATCGGGGCCTTTGCTGTGGTGGGCATGGGCGCAGTGTTTGCCGGAATTGTGCGCGCGCCAATGACGTCGATCCTGATTATTTTTGAAATGACAGGCGGGTACGGGTTGGTGCTGCCGCTGATGATCGCCAACATGAGCGCCTTTGCGCTGGCGCGCCACTGGCGGCACACGCCGGTGTACGAGGCGCTGCTGGAACAGGACGGCATTTACCTGGATCGAAGGCACAGGCCGCACGGTCCTGAGGGGCCCACAGCAGCGCCTGTGGCCGAGCTGCGGGCGGAGGGGACGGTTTCGCGGGCGTTGCCGTGAAGAATGCAGGTTCCGGCGGAGTGCTGAGACCCTTTCCAGTGTCGTGCTGCCACTCGAGCGTTTGCCGCTACGCAGAGATCGAGAATTGGCGAGACCGTCTGCGGGCCGCTGCAAGGGGGCCGTCCAATATCGCGAATGTTTGCAAACGAGTAACTGAAGAGTGGGCGACCACCCGGGAGCTACCAACCGAATGGCCGGTATCAAATCATCGCGGGTTGAACACCACGTATCCGGCCAGGTAGCTGATGAAGATGCGCATGAAGAGGTTGGTCGGGAACAGCCCGTCTTGGCCGGACTTAACCGTTTCCTGCGCGCTGTTCACCGGCACAGTGAACGCAATTTCTTCCCGGATGCGCGCTTCAAGAGGGTGATTCACAGGCTCTTGCGTAGGCGTAAATTGCGACGAACTCACTCGCGTTGGTAAGAGAGCGGCGTGACCGGTTCCGGCACGTAATTTATGGCTCTCAAACCATAGACTCGCCGCATCCGCGGCAAACGCCCGCGGCTTCCCATCGCAGTAATGATGACCAAAAGCCTCGCAGAGCCCTTCCCCAGAAATCTCTCACCCGCCATCCACCTGTGATTGCCCAGAAGGGTGGTGGAGTGATTTCCCGGACCGAGATTTGGTGTCCGTACGAACTCCCAGAAGGCGCGCGACTTCCTTTGCAGTGAGCGGATGAAGAATTTGCGCCATCCGGCAGCGCGGAGCTGATGGTTGTCGCTTTCTTTGGGCGACGCGGGTTGGGAGACGTGTAGCGAGCGATGCCCGTGCGGGCGCGACTCTATCGAGTGCGATCCGCAGATTTTCCTGATCGTGCCAAAGGTGAACGCCGTTGTTTGGCCACCAGACGTGAAGTTGGGTCGGCCTGCATGCCAGCGACAGCGAAACCTGGCATAGAAACCTGTAGCGCAACTTTGGTCTGGATGCGGGGTCTAAGTCGGGGAATCCGATTTGGGCGTTGGAAAGCGATGCCAATTCCCCCTTGGCCGTTTTCAACGATCTGGCGGTAGGATGCGGCAGGGCACAGCCGTGAAAACTCTTTGCAACTCGCTTGCGAAGGCTGTTCGGCCATCGTGATCAGTGGGTCTGTCATCTATAGGTTGCGATTGGACCCCTGTGTCACGCAAGCTGCATCCTGTGTCACGGGGGAGATTTGTGCTTCTGAACAAGCTTGAATCTGGCTTCTTGCTGTTCCAAACGCAGCAAGGATTAGTTGCCGTTGAACCCTCCTTTTGGCAACGCGTTTATCTGCTTTGGACCTTCCGCAACTTTCGACAGCTCTCGCTTCCCCTGTTGAACTCGCGCCAGACTGAGCTAATCAACAATCTTTTTCGCCAGCACGCGGCGGTGGTTTCGCATGAATACGAGCCATCGCTGGAGATCGGCGTAGTTGAGAACTTTGTGCCTCCGGCGATCGAGATCGGCGCTACGCTGGCCGCGAAAACTGACGCTTCGCCGGCGGTGAAAGCGAAGCTGCCTGAGCAAACGGCCGGACAATATGTCGCGCCGCCGGTAATTCCGATCGCAGCTGCGCCTGCCATGAAGGCCGATGTGCCGCCGGCCGTGAAAAAGGAAAAAGCAGAAAAGGAAGGCACTGTAATATATCGTGCGGAAATTGCGCCCAAGAATGCTCTGGACCGTTCTTTTGCGCCGATAATCTCTTGGTTGAGACTTGCATCGCCGAATCTTGCAGCGTCCAATCCGGCAGCGTCTCGACCTCAAGTGTCGAGAATTGTAATTTCCAGGTTTGCAGCCGCGATCGGCGCGCTGTCGCTGTGCGTGTGTTTCATCGTTGCATTTCATCGAATCGGGGCCGTACCTGGCTCCCAGGCGCACAGTTCGCCCCCGCAGCTCAACTCGCCGGATTCTCCTTCTGCGCCCGGACCAACTTCCGTCGCCGAGAATCCCGCCACCGTGCCTGAAGTGACTCCTCAGGCCGGCGCTAGCCCGGACGCTGCGGTCAAGCCGGCATCGGCGAAGGTAGCATCGTCGATCACTACGACGCACCGGATGATCACACCGGAACGTGCATCTCGCGGAGCTACTGCACGTGTTGCGTCGAGGTCAAGCGGAGGGTCGCATGCTGCGGCGTTCTCGAGGGTTCCGACGTCGACATCGACTCGCCGAATGACCTTGGCGCCTGGGTCCCGTGGAGCTATGGCACGTTCCGCGCAGAGTTATTTCGATTTGGCCGACCAACAGATGCACAAGGGCAATTACGCGGCAGCAGCAGCTAACTATAAACGGGCCTGGCGAATCGAGGAGAATAGCGCCGCCGCCAAGGGCCGCCTGGTGCGCGCTCGCCGGGCGATGCAAGCGGAGAAGGAGAGCATTGCCAATCGAAGATAAAAATGCGCGCAATGACACTACTAGTCGCCAGCATATTGTTATTAGTAGTGGGAAGTATTGCGGCTCGGACGACAAGGACACAAAATGCTCCCCGGCCGCTTTCGGCTGCCGACGTTGAACACGGTCTTAAATCCGCAGTGCCAAACGCACGCATGGCTGCGCTGGTAAGACAATGCGGAGTTGATTTCGAGCTGACTGTTGGGGTCGAGAAGGCGCTTCGAAGTGCGGGAGCCAACGACAACCTTATTCTGCAGATTGGCCGTTCGCAGGGAGTGGTTTGATCAGTGATCCCAGCCCGAGCGAAGCATATATGCCTTAGCTGAAGGCCTCTGAAATGGGCTCCGCATGGGGAGCACTCAACGTTGTAAGAATGCACGAACGCGGGATCGGTGTTTACAAGAACCCGACTGAAGCACTGCGCTTGTACATGAAAGTGGCATCCATCAGCGGTGCGGATTTGCAGGGTCAATGGAGCGATCTTCGCTCTGAGGCCGGCGCCATAGCCAGCGCGAACTTCCGGATCGCAGACATGTATGCCGACGGCATCGGTGTTCCCCAGGGCTCCCGCGAGGCCGAAAAGTGGTATCAGCGCGGTGTGGATATCGAATCCACCGGTGCACGGGCAGGATATCCCTAAGCACTGGACTAGTTGCGTCCCTGGTGGCGCAGTCAGATTCACGGCGCTCACAGAACAGCTCGGTCTGAAACTTGTGTCTACCAGAGGGCCCGTGGACGCAATCGTCATCGACCATGTAGAGCAGCCGTCGCCGAATTAGAACTGCGTTTCGATAACGGGTTTCGGCTTCTGGAGCAAGTGACAAATTCCCGTCGAGCACTGCGGTAGGGTTACCGGCAAAGCGGAAGCAACGTAAGCCAAATCACGTTAGGGACGAGTAGGCGACGATCCACTCAGAATCGCAGCGATGATACAGACGACGATGTTTTCTGAATATCAACGGATTCGCCTGCGCCGCTCTGTCAGATCGGTGAAATTCGGCACGGAAGGTGTCATCGTGATGTTCTATGATTTCGCTCACCCCGCAGAGTGTGCAGTGGATTTCTTCAACCAACATGGGCAGACAATCGCGCCCCGTTTGTTTGCCGGCATTTTGCGCCTGATCGCGCAGTTGCTGATACCGGCAGGATAGAGGACTGAAAGGGGTGACAAATCCGGGTGGAGGGAAGGCGTATGGGAAATTGCTTGAAACCAGGTTCATTGGGAATACGCGCTTTCAAATGGAGAGGCCTGCTGCTTCTTTACGCGCCGTTGCAGTGGCGCCGAAGGCCCATCCACTACAAACCTCCGTGGAACTCAGCTCCAAAGTCTATAATTCCGCCATGCTTGTCAGCCAGGACGGCAATTCAGGTTTGCAGCAAACCCCGCGGAGACAGTGAGAAATGACTGAGCAGGCTGCGGCAGCGGCTCAAGGCCGCAAGCTGATCGCGACCAAGGTGCTGCACACTGTCGTATGGGTGGTCCAGGGGGGCGGCATCTTGTCGCTGCCATTTCTGGCGTGGCGCGGCGCCTTTGGCTGGGCGGCGATGATCACGGTGTTCCTGTTGTCTCATGCAGCCGTGCTCCGGCTAAACGAGCGGCGATGCCCGTTGACCGACGTGGCAGCGAGATACACGACCGACCGGTCACCGAATTTCGATGCTTACGTGCCAATTTGGCTGGCACGGCACAATCTAGCCATTTTTGCCCCTCTTTTCGTGGTGAATGAGCTCATTGTGCTCGTGTTCTGGCTGGCCCGCCCGGTAATTTGCGCGAGGTGAAGAGTCAGTGTGGCGCGGCGATTCCGCAAATTCGCAATGGACAGAGCCACATTTGCCCGATAAACTGACGCTCAAAGTGCGCCTGACCATCTCCGCAGACGAGGAATCTTCCCAACACGATGGCTACGCAACTCTCGTTTACGGGATTCGCCTGGAAGAATCTCTGGCGCCGGCGGCTTCGTACGATGCTGACAGTGTGCGGAATCACGATAGGCATCGGCGCATTTGTAGCATTGGTGGGGTTTTCGCAAGCATTTGAGCGTGATTCGGTGCGGTTGTATACGCACGCCGGCACCGATATTGCGGTGATTCAATCCGGCTTCGTCGGCGGTTTTCTCAATCAATCCCTTGAGAGCAAGATTCAAGCCGTCCCTGACGTAGAGCGGGCGGATCCGGTGCTCTACAATCTCGTCGACCTGACGCCCGACGTGAGTGCGCTGGTTTATGGCTGGCAGGGCAATTCGTACGAGCTTGATACGCTGACTTACCTTTCGGGCGGCCGCATTCATGACGGAAAGCCCGAAGTGATGCTGGGTAATCTGCTCGCTGACGACGTGAAGAAGAAAGCGGGCGATACGCTTCGAATCCAGGGCACGGTCTTCACGGTGGTGGGCATCATTCATGCGGGCACGATCATTGAAGATGGCGCGATGATCATGCCGCTCGATCAGTTGCAGGCTATCTCAGGTCAGGATGGAAAGGTGACGACCTTTCACGTCAGGCTGCGACCGGCGCCGCCGGGCGAATCGTACGACACTTACGTGAAGGATGCGGAAAAGGACATTGAGGCAGCAGTGCCGGGGGTTCACGCAGACCCGGCCGCCGAACGGGCTGCGAATAACGTTCTGATTTCTCTGCTTCGTTCGGTTGCATGGGGAACGTCGACTATCGCTCTTTTGATCGGGATCATCGGCATTGCCAACACCATGGCGATGTCGGTATTCGAGCGGACACGCGAAATCGGCCTTCTGCGCGCGCTCGGCTGGAAAGGCCGGGACGTCATCCTGCTTATCCTCACCGAGGCTACAGCCTTGGGGCTGCTGGGCGGGCTTCTTGGCATAGGCGTGGGCTGGGGAGCATTGCGGGTGCTGGCGGCGCTGCCGCAAACCGCCAACGTTTTATCGACTTCAGTTCCCCCGATTCACCTGCTCGAGGCACTTTTTGTCGCAATCGCTTCCGGAATAGCCGCCGGCGCTTACCCCGCGTGGCGCGGCGCGCACCTTTCTCCGGTGGAGGCGCTGCGGTATGAGTAGCCCAATCTTTGAAGCGCTGGCGTGGTGGAGATCGCGGCGCCGGTAGCGCTTGTCAGGAGGCTAACAGGATGTGGCGAAAACGATTTCAACTCACTCTGGTGTTGCTTCTTTCCTTTGCCTTTCCACTCTTTGCCAGCGGTCCCGCGGGAACCATCACCGGGACCATCACCGATCCCAGCGGTGCGGTGATCCCGAAGGCGCGAATCGTGGTGCGCAACGAGGGAACGAATGCAACTCGCGAGGCGCAGAGCAACGGGGAGGGTGATTACACCGTTGCGCTTCTGGCGCCGGGGCGCTACAGCGTGGCCGTGGAGAGCACGGGATTTCGCCGCAGCGTGATCCACGGCGTCATCCTCGATGTGGACCAAACGGTTCGAGTGGACTTCGCCCTGGTGGTGGGCGCGGCCAGTGAGAGCGTGATTGTCAACGAGACGCCTCCCATCATACAAACCGAAACGTCAACCCTCGGGCAGGTGGTAAACAATCGCCTGGTGCAGGACTTGCCGCTCAACGAGCGCAACTTTCTTTCGTTCGCTCTGCTTGTGCCGGGGAGCGAATTACCAACGCAGGGTTCCCAGAACTCGACGCTGGGCGGCTCAATCAACGTTAACGGGGCACGCGACCAGGCGAACAACTTCCTTCTGGAGGGAGTGGACAACACCGATTCGTTTATCAACCAGTATGTTGCGCTGCCTTCGATCGATGCCATTCAGGAGTTCAAGGTTCAATCGGGCGATTATTCGGCCGAATTCGGGCGGGCCAGCGGCGCCGAGGTCAATGTGGTTCTGAAGAGCGGCACGAATTCCTTTCATGGCGGGGTTTTCGAGTTCGTGCGCAACCGGCACATGGACGCCAAGAACTATTTCGATCTCCCCGACTGCACCGCCAGTTCGGCGCCGGGCACGTGCGGCCCCATTCCGCGCCTCGATCGCAACCAGTTTGGCGGAACATTGGGCGGACCCATACGCAAGGACAAGACATTTTTCTTCTTCTCCGACGAGCAGCTCCGCTTGCGCCAGGCAACGACCAGAGAAGCGACCGTGCCCTCGGTGAACCAATGGGCGAATGCGTGCGCCCTGGGCGAGGAGATTGGCGGGAACCCTACGCCGAATCCAGCCACGTGCAACATTGCCACCTCAATGTATCTGAATCCGGCAGGCCAGGCAGTCTACGGCCTCTATCCGGCGGCCAACGTCGGCACGGACCTGACGGATTCGAATACGTACCTTTCCGCCCCGGTCATCCGCGAATCATTGAACCTGATCTCTGCCAAGGTGGACGAGCAGGCCAGTCCCGCCGACGCGCTTTCGATCCATTACTCCGTCAGAGATGAAAACCGGTTTGATCCCTTCGATCCCCTGAACGCCTTCACATCGCTCCCCGGTTACGGCAGTTACACGATGAATTTCGGCCAGAACGCCGGAGTGGACTGGACGCGCGTTATTCGTTCCAGCATGGTGAACGAATTCCGCTTAGGCTACAACCGGATGGGCGTCACGGTGCTGCAGCAGAGTCATGGCGAAAACATCGAGGAGCAGTTGGGCTTCCCGGATGTTCTCACCAATCCCGTCGACCTGGGCGCTCCCAACATCAACCTGAGCGGCAACCTGAACGGCAGCCAGATCAGCTTCGACGGCATTGGCGAACCCGTGAATTACCCGCAGAACCGTCGCGACAACACCTACCAAATCTCCGATAACCTCGCCTGGACGGTGGGCATCAACCAGCTCAATATCGGAGGCGACCTGCGGCGCATCCAGATTGGCAACTACCTGGATTTTCTGGCCCGCGGAGATTGGTTCTTCGGGGGCCAGACCATGGCAGGAATCCTGAGTGAACTCAAGGCCATGGGCGTCATTAACAATCCCACCCCCTGCACCGGGGCTCCCCCCAACGACCCAGCTACCTGCGTCCTTGGCCAGTTGCTCATCGGCGCTCCCGACTACGCCATCGCCGTCAGCGGTAGCACCTTCAACGACATCGGGAGCCATGGCGTCAGCGCCTACATTCAGGACGATATTCACGTCATGCCGCGTTTTCTCGTCAACGCCGGGCTGCGTTACGAGTACAACAGCCCTCTGGTGGAGGCGCACAACCACTTCAGTGTTCCGGATCTTGTTTTCTGCCCCGAACCCTGTTCACTCTCGCCCCAGTTCAACCTGGCAGGGACGAATGGTATTCCAGACGCAACTTACTTCCCGACCCGTAGAGACATTGCCCCGCGTGTTGGAATCGCGTGGCGGCCTATGAAGTCAGAGCGCTTTGTGGTCCGGTCTGCCTATGGCATCTTCTACGACGTGGCCATTGGCGACATCAATATTCTGCCGCACGGCAATCCGCCGTTCGAAAACATGGCCGCATACCTTCAAAGCCCCAACTGTCCCGGAGGACTGTGCACGGTGCAGGACCTTCTGGCCCAGACCGGACGGCAATCGGGCGTGGTGCAGGGCAACATGATCGATCCTCATTTCCGCGACGGATACATGCAGCAGTGGAACCTGGACCTGCAGTATGAGGTGGCGCCCAACTGGATGATCGACCTGGCCTATGTCGGTTCCAAGGGCACGCACCTGTCCAACGTGATCGATCGGAATCAGACTAATCCCCTAACGGGTGCGCCCTACGGCCAGTTCTCCTCGGTGCTGTACGTCGAATCGAGTTCCGCGAGCAGCTATCACTCCATGCAGTTTCGCTCGGAAAGACGCGTAAGCCACGGCCTGGCATTCCTCGCTGCCTATACCTGGTCCCGGTCGATTGACGATGTCTCCTCCGTCTTCGCCGGAAGTGTGGGTTCAGGGCTGCCCCAGAATTCGCAGGACCTGAGCGCAGATCGCGGCCCTTCGGACTTTAACGCCACGCACCGCGTGTCCGTAAGCTCTGTGTATGACTTGCCGTTGCGCGGTCAGGGCGCCAAGGGCTCAGCCTGGAACAAAGCGCTGCTGGATGACTGGCAGGCGAGCGGCATCTTCTCGGCGCAGTCGGGATCGCCCTTTACTGTGGTTTTGGCGGGTTCACCCACCGCCTCCGCCGCAGCCTTTGGCAATCCGGAGCGGCCGGACCTCGTCGGTGATCCAAACAGAGCCGGAGCCGTGGCTGCTAATCCCACCTGCGTAGCGCCTACCCAGATCCGGACGCCCCAAAACTGGTTCAATCAGTGTGCCTTCGCCTCGCCTGCCACCGAGGACTTCGGCCCGGCCTTCGGCACAGAAGGGCGCAACGCCCTCACAGGCCCACCCTATGCCGATCTCGATTTCTCTCTGTCGAAAAGCTTCGCGATCCGCCACGAGAGTCAACGCCTGCAGTTTCGTGGGGAATCCTTCAATCTGCTGAATCACCCCAACTTCGATGATCCATACCATGACTTCGAGCTCGCAACCTGCGGCGCCAACAACAACTTCCTCTGCCCAACGGCAAACTTTGGCGCTGTTTTATCTTCGAACGCCTTCGGAGACAAACCGCCCCGGCAGACTCAGTTGAGCTTCAAGTACGTTTTCTGATCGCATTCGTGCAGTCATGACGCCCTGCCGCAAGCAACGGAGACGTGCTGTGAGCTCGTACAGCACTTCTCCTCCAGGTGTATCCCGAAACCTCTAACGTTGAGTGGTGATTCTCTTGAGGAATCGCCACTTTGCACAGCAGATGCAAAAGCTACAGGTGAAGGAGAAGTGCTCTAAGCTCTACAAACTTGCGTGAGGTTCCCGATGTTTCCATGGGCCACGGCTTACGAGGCTAACTTCTCACCGCGCTCTCATCGCTCAATTGTTCAATCATCGGAATCGTGGGCGGACGTTCCTCTTGTTGCATCTCCTGCTGCGTCTTGAGCCAAGTCCAGGGGACCCGAATCCTCATTCGCGAGCTTCTGCAAACTCGGTCGCGGGAAACGGGCCGATGGTCTCAGTTGATGCAAAATCAAGAATTCACTCTTTGACGCAGTGTTGTGGTCGCATTAACGCCCAACCGTAGATTGCCATTTGCGCATTACCTGTTCCCCTTCAGCGAAAGCCGTGGAGATACTGATGCGTGAGGGCGGTAAGGGTTCCCCTCTTGCCGAAAAGTACATCCGTCTCTTTTGGCCTTGCAATTGCCTTATGAGCGATATGATTTTAGGGAACCGGTGGCGAACAAGGAGATTCCGGCTAATCCAGCCGTGATACATTTTTGAAGCGAACCAAAAGCAACGAGTTCATGCCGCCTAAATTCAGAAATTCGTGCGCTAAGGGAGGCGGCAATTTTCCAAGACGGGAGATGAAATGGAGAGACGCACGTTTCTAAAGAACTCGGCAATCGGGGTCGGGACTCTAGCCGGGGTGCATAGCGGAATTTTGAAAGCAGGCGGAGAAAGTCCGTCGCATTCCCGCTATGGTGACGTGATGACGGAAGGAAAGGAGCCACTCGTTTGGGGAACCAACGCCGTGGTTCTCAAGTCGCCATGGAGCGGTTCGCCTTCCCTGGAGGATCTTTTGTCGGACCATGAGCACACCATAGTCTTAGACCGGTTTTATCGCGTTGGCGGTTTTAACCGTCCCGCGACGCCGACCGAATGTCGCGTTGCGCACAATAGCGACGCGCTCTATGTGGTTTTTCGTTGCGGGGAAAGCGACATGTCTTTCCCTTATGCCAATTTGGATAAGAGTTTGTGGCCGGTGGCGGATTGGCATTCGCTGCATGGCTTGCCCTCCGCGGCAAATAACTGGCCGCCCAATCCCGATGAAGTGGACTTTTTGATTCAGTCCGATGCAGGCGTTCCCTCCTATTACCAGTTTGCGGCGACGCCACAGGGCTTGAGCTTTGGCTGCGAACGGCAGTTGAGTTTCAGTACGGATGTGGCTGCCGATGCCGCTGCAGCTGCTCGCGATTCTTCCGTAATCGTAAGCAACGTCGAAGGGTTCGAAGCGACTGTTACCAGGGGAACCGACGAATGGCTGGTTTTCTTTGAGATACCGTGGCAGACACTGGGGGGGAAGCCGAAGTCCTATTTTGGTTTTCTGCCCATGCGTACTCGCTGGCGCGATGGCGAGTTCTGCAGTCCGGTGGCGTTTGATATCAACGAAGCGATGCCGGTTGACCTGTTGATCGAAACTTACTTTTCGGGCGCTGCCCAAGTCCGGGATTCACAAAGCAGCCTGTGCCAGTTGCCTTCCGGCATACTTCGTTGGCAAAGGCCGGCAGTGCTGACTTATCCCAATGTCGACACGTGCCAACAAATCTGGCAGATGGAATCATCCTTATCCACGCCGACGGATAAGAACAATCTGGCGCAGCGGCTCTATCTCACCGAGCGCTGGATGGGATTGATGATGCTGGAAGGGTTCACTCCCCTCCCTGGCGCCTGGGATAGTCTGCTGAAGAACAACCTGACGCTGGCGCTCTTCCGGCAAAAAGTGAACGCCGCTTTGCAGAAGAATGATCCGGAGCAGGCATACAGGCTCCTGGACACTTACCTGGGCCAGCTGGATAAGATGTCCCGATGGTGGTATGCGGATGGCTCTCCGGGAGACATTCTGAAGGATGCATGGACGCCGGTCACAAGCGCGGAAAGCCTGGAGGTGCAAGGCGGTACGCTGCTGATGCGGTGCAAGGCCGGCGGCCATCAAGTTGACTTGCGCCTAGCCCTTCCCAAAACGGGCGGCATACGAATCTACGGCAGCGAGGAAGGGTACTGGAGACCGGATAGTCTATTGCCATTAAAAGCTACCCAAACCCCAGGCTCATGTTCCATAGAAACCGCCGACGGCAAGGTTGTTATCAGCGAAACACCGTTTTCGATTACTTTCTATGACGCCGCGGGAAATGAAGTAACGCAAATCGGCGCCAATCACTTAGCTTTCCGGTTCGGCCCGGACGGCAAGATACTCGCGATCGAATTCAGAAATCATCTTTCTCCGGACGAGGTGATTTATGGTTTTGGAGAGAAGTACGATCACTTTAATCAAAATGGAAATGTGTTGACGCTTTGGGCAGCAGATGACTGGCTCGGCAACGGGGAGGGCTTGGCGAATACGACCTACAAGGCTCTGCCCATCTTTCACAGTTCCAAGGGATATCTGGTTTTTGACAATTCGTCCTATCGTTTGCGAGCAGACATCGGAAAGACGGATCCAAACCAATATCGAATTACACAACAAGGTCCGATATTCGACCATTACTTCTGGATGGGCGCGCCGGAGAAGATATTGCAATCCTATACAGCTCTGACGGGCAGGGTTCCGCTGCCGCCCAAGTGGGTTTTCGAGCCGTGGATGGGCGGACGCGAGGGGGCATGGGCAACCGACCGGCAGCAGCGAGCGATGGCGCTGGAAGAAAGCGTCATCCGATTCGCGGAACTGGACATCCCTCACTCCGCCGCCAATCCCGCCGGCCTTTCGCCGGAATTGAATCAATTCCTGGCGGAGCGCGGGATCAGGGCTTTAGGCTATTTTTATCCCGTGATTCCGCTGGTTCGGCAGAAACAGCTTATGCCGGAACTGAAGCAGTCTGAACTTCCCTATATGCACTTCGCAAACGGGGACGCCGCCCCCGATTCCAATGACACTTACATCGATTTCACCAACCCCAACGCCTTGGAACTCTGCCGGCGGGCGTTGCGGGAGGCTTTGGACCTTGGCCAGGCCGGAAGCATGGCGGACTACGGCGACATGACACCGGATGGCGCGGTCTTTTACGACGGCCGGCGCGGCGCCGAGATGCACAATTTTTACTACTACGACTATCAACGGGCGGTCAGTGAGGTATACCAGGAGAAGCGCGGGAACGATTTCATCTTATACGGCAGAGGGGCCGCGCCCGGTACGCAAAAGTGGGAAGGCCAATTTGCCGGCGATCACCCGGCCAACTTTAACGGGCTTCAGCACGTTGTGACCGGGGCGCTGAACTTGTGCGCCTGCGGTTATTCCCTATGGGGCAGCGACCTGGGCGGATATTTTGGTTATCCGCAGCCGGCGGTGTATATGCGCTGGTTCCAATTCGGCTGCTTCAGTCCTCTGATGAGCCCGCGCGGCACGGCGCCGCGCGAGCCGTGGTATTTCAACGAAGACGCGGTGACGAACTATAAATTCCTGGCCTGGACGCGGGAAAACATTTTGAATTACACCTACAATGCTGCTGTTATAGCGCATGAAACAGGCATTCCCATCATGCGTTCCATGCCGGTGGCCTTTCCCGATGAAGAGCAGATGGCCGCCATTGGGGATCAATACATGTTCGGGCCGGATTTGCTGGTTGCGCCGGTGGTCAGCGAAGGCACGTACAGGACCATTTCGTTTCCATCCGGCGTGTGGACGAGCTTGTGGGACGGCAAAACGGTCTCCGGGCCGGTGAAGCTCAGGGTGAGCGCGCCTCTGGATACCATTCCCGTCTATCTGAAGCCAGGGGCCGTCGTGCCGGTGCAACTCAATGAAGAATTGCAATTTGGTCAAAGCATGACCAACGAACGTGTCAGCGCGCTGATTGTAACTCCCCCCAACGGGGATAAGACCGTGACATTGGTCATTACACTGGGCGAAACTGCAAAAGTAACTGCGCAATCCAAGACTGGCGGTTTCGCTTGGACGCTAGAGAACCTTCCTGAAACGGGCTATTTGCTGGTCTACGGCACAACTGCGGCCTCCACGGTACGAGTGGATGGCGAGGTATTGCCGAAGGTGACGGCGGCCGGCTATGGCCCGATGCCGATTGGCTGGGAAGCCGACCTGGCCGGCAACCGGCTGGTGATTCACCTGCAGACACGCCGAGTCGAACAAAGCGCGCCGAAAACGAAAATTGAAGTGGACTTCAAGCCAAGCGAGAAATAGCACGGCTTTGTATGCCGAAAGTGAATGCCGCATATCCATGCTGGTCGCAGTGCTTCGCGCCGTATGAGTCGTTGCTATCTAGCGGCCGGCCTGTGCCCCCGGGGAGCGGCCGGAGTTTCCCGGCATAGCTCAAATAACGCAAATCGCCAACTCACTTATCTATGTCCGCGGACATACAGAATGACAAATTTCCGTGTTCCGGCCGTATTACCGGCTAACCGGACAGTGCTCGAAAATCGGGGTCATGTCCGGTTGGGCGACAAACTGGGAGTTGGCCAATTCAGCTACTGTCAGATGCCCAACGAGCACCTCAGTTGATGCTGGGCCTGTTACCAACAATTGACCAGCGAACTTCCAGGTTGCCCGTAATCCGCCCGCTCTGCTCGGTGAGTGACTCGGGTGCGCCAGGCGGTGGGCTTACAATGTGATCGACAAGGACGGCACCTTGCTGATCCTTCTAATAGGAATGCGGAGTCAGCTTGCGCACGCGAGCTAGGCCTGAAAGGAATCGAGCGGCTTTTGCCCGCGAAGTTCGCCAATCACTCGTTGGTTTTGGAAGTGGAGAAGCAAGATGAGTTACCTGGAGCGGTTGAAAGTTTTGGCCGGGAAAAAGGTGAACCTCAAGGCTGTCGACCCCTCCTTCAAGACGGCCACCAGAGCCACGAGTCTGCGGCGGAGGAAACAGAACAGTTCCAGAAGAGGCTCCGGGAACTTCAGGACCTACTTTACGCCGAGCGGCGTCTTTCTCTTCTGATCTGCCTCCAGGCCATGGACACTGGCGGAAAAGATGGCGCAATCAAGCACGTTCTGCGTGCCATGAACCCCCAGGGTTGCCGGGTGGCGGCGTTCCGTCAACCCTCCGGGGAAGAACTGGCCCACGACTTCCTTTGGCGGGCACACAGGGCTGTCCCGGCTAGGGGAGAAGTTGTGATTTTCAACCGCTCGCATTACGAAGATGTGCTGGTCGTTCGTGTCCACAATCTTGTCCCCGAAGGTATCTGGTCCAAATGATATGACCGCATCAACGCCTTTGAGAAGGGTCTCGTCGAGCATGACACCCGAGTCCTCAAGTTTTACTTGCACATCTCCAAAGAGGAGCAACTGAAGCGTTTCAAAGAGCGGCTGGATGATCCCGCTAAGCATTGGAAGATCAGCGAATCCGACTACAAAGAGCGGGGATTTTGGGACGATTACGTGGCAGCCTATGAAGACGCCCTATCCCGGTGCAGTACCGAGCATGCGCCGTGGTTCGTTATCCCAGCTGACCATAAGTGGTTCCGAAACCTTGCCATCGCCCGTATCGTAGTCGAACACCTGGAGACGCTGAACATGAAATACCCCAAGCCCACCGTCGATATCGAATACATTCGTCACGAGTACCACGCGGCAAAGGAAGCTCAATTGACAGCACCCTTCATCCTTTCGTCGAAATCGTATCCCCAAGCGGACGAATTCAAGGGGCCATATATGATCCCGCCTTGTACGCAAGAGCTTTCTTCAATGGAGCAGCGGGAAGGAGACGCGTACAAGTGTCCGAGAAATCGCTTCGGAATGGGGCAAATCGTGGCTTTTTGGTCCTGGCAAAGGCCGTGTCGCGCACGACCGGGTCTTTGGCCTTGGAACCAATGCAAAACAGATCGCGAGCGGGGGCAACTGGGCGTATATTGTCAGCGGTCCTGAAAGCAAAATGGAAATTCCGGTCAGCACAATTCGAAGAAATAGGAGTAGTGATTATGAATCGTAGAGAACTGTTGGGAATGCTTGCGCTAGTTCCTTTTTCACCAATGCTAAGGATCACGGCCGAAGACAATCGCCGCTGGCATGTCTACGTGATTAATTTGTCTCATCTCGATGTTGGTTTCCATGACGTGCCGTCCGTCATCAAGGAAAGAATCGCCGGTTTTGTGGACGACGCAGTGCGGCTCTGCGACGCCACCAGGGACAACGCGCCCGAAAGCAGGTACATCTTCACCCTCGAAAGCAGTTGGCCCGTCGATTACTACGAGCAACACCGCACAGCAGACCAGTTTCAAAAACTGATCGATTGCTTCCGTCGTGGTCAGATGGAGTTCGGCGCCATCTACCTTCCTATCCATACCGATCTGTGCGGGCATGAGGAGCTGGCCAGGTTAACTTATTACGCGGCCGGCGTCCGCCGCCGTTTCGATGTTCCCGTGCGCATGGCCATCATCGACGATGTGGGAGAAAGCTACTGCATGGGTTTGGCGCAGGTTCTGGCGCGCAGCGGGGTGAAGTGGTTTTGCACGGGGCCGGGGGCCAAGGCGAATGTCAAGGGCATTATCAACAAGGCGCCGCGGATCTTTTATTGGGATTCGCCGGACGGGAGCCGGGTGCTTTCGGCCTGGACGCCGGGGATATGGACTTATGCCCGTTGGAGCGCGGCGGGATTCAAGGGCAATTCCACACTGCAAGAGTTCGAGAAGCTCCCGGACTATCCCTACGACATCATGTTTCGCCATGGCGGGAAGGGAGATATCTCCAGTCCCGATCCGAAGATGCTGGAGCTGATCGACAGCTATCGGAAAGAGTGCCCCGAGGCGGATATAAAGCTTTCGACCGCGCAGGAGTTCTTTGCCGCGGTGGAGGCGAAGTACGCTGCCGACATTCCAACCTGGCGTGGCGATGTGGCGGACGCATGGGGAGATGGGGTGATCTCGTTGGCGCGCGAAACGGCGTTGCATCGCCGTACCCACTCGAAGCTGATGGCTGCAGAGATATTGGCGGCGCTAGGCGGTATCGAGGCGCGAGAGGATGTAGCCAACGCCTACCGCAATCTCCATCTCTATTCCGACCACACCTGGGGCCTCGATTTCAACACTGACAACCGGCCCGGCAAGATCACCTATTTCACCCGCATGGTAACCAACGACAAGTCGATCCGCGTTGACGTTCCTCCTGGGGAGACGCTGGGGCCCGGATCGCCGTTGATGAAGCCCTATGAAATATCGTGGGACGCCAAGCGCCAGTACGCGATCGATGCCGGACAGATCGCCGATCGCGTGATGAACAGCGCGCTCAACCGGGTGAGCCCGCGCGCCGCAGCCTCCGGCCTGGTAGTCTGGAACACGATGAGTTGGCCGCGCACCTCGGCGGTTCGTTTTGAGGCGCCGGCTTCCACTCCCCCCTTCAAGGCGCTGCGCGAACGGCGCTCGGGCGCGGTCATACCCGTGCAGCAGGACGGCTCCTCGTGGGTGTTCATTGCCTCTGATGTTCCGGCATTCGGCTTTTGCGCCTACGAACCGGTCGAAGGCTCGCCGAAGCAGGCGGAGAATTCCAAGTCCGACGCCATCGAGAACCGTTATTACTCGGTTTCCGTCGAGCTGGAGACGGCGTTGGTTCGATCGGTGATCGATCTGGAACGGAAATCGGAGTTGGTCGATCCGGGCGCTTATGGCATGGGCCAGTATATTCACGACAACGTGAACGAGTCGTACATAGGTTTTGGCATTCAGGCAGGAAACTCGGGATATGCCTACGGAGCGGGAGAGCGGCTTGTACCGGCTGCGGTTGGCGATCCCGTCGTTGAGGTCGGCCCCGTATTCTCCTCCATTACGATGAAGGCGCGGCTGGACGACGGTCCGGCGCCGGCAACTATCGGCCGGCGTGTGATTCTCTACCGCGACCTGAATCGCATCGACATGAATATCCGCGTCGAGAAACGTGCCGCCATGGAGAAGGAGCAAATCTACATTGGGTTTCCTTTTGATGTGGGCCCCGAAGTACGCTTCCGTCTCGAGTTGGCATACATGACCATGGATTGGCCGCGTGACTCGATGCCAGGCACGTGGCGCGGCTACAATGGCATGCGAAATTACGTGCGCGCGGATGGCAGGGCGAGGGGCGTGACTTGGACTTCGGTCGACGCACCAATTGCTTGCTTTGGCGGGATCAACAGCAACCACTGGGATCCGAAGTGGCACGACAGCTTTGTGCCCAGGAATGCAAACATTTACTCGTATGTGATGAGCAATATCTGGAATGTCAACTACCCGCTCTGGCAGGGTGGAGAGATGCAATTCGACTATTCGTTCATGAGTCACGATTCAGCTCTTCCACTTTCCGAGTCGGCGCATTTCGGTTGGGACACCGTCTCGCCGCTGATCGCTCACTGGGTAAGCAACAGTTCCGAAAAGCAGCTCTCGGCACCTGTTCGCTTTGAAATCGAACCGCAGAACGCGATGATCGCCGTGGTGAAAAGACCGGAAGCCGGCGACGGGATCGTGCTGCGCGTTTGGGAATGTGGCGGGCAAACAAACACGCTAGCCCGTATTCAGGTTGCCGGCCGTCGCACCGCGAATGTGCGCCGCCTCAACCTCGTGGAAGAAGACATCGGACCGGCAATTCTGCGGAACGGAGCGATCGAATTGGAACTCCGTCCGCATGAACTTGCCACTCTACGAATTGAATTCGTGTGAACGGCGCGTCTGGTTGGTCTTAGTGGCCGCTCTGAGGCCGGTAACACCTTCGGAATGGCTGTAATGTAGTCTTGATCCCAACGTGCTTAAGCGACCGAACCTTAGGAAGTTGAGTCGCATGGAGACGATCGCAGTAAGCGAGATTGCGGGAACGAACATCAGGCTGTTGTGGATCTTGTTCGCGTCCTACTTTACCTTTGGCATCGTGCTGAATGTAGTCTCAATTGGGATGTCTGTCATTTCCGAGGCCTACTGCCTAAGCGCGCCTACGCCTTGCTGTGCGATTGGTGAAGGGAATCGAGTTGTTCTTCAGAATAGGCTTTTCGAACCTTTTCGAGGCCCCGACGTAGTTCTGGGTGAATTACCGGCTAACTGGAAGCAACGTAAGCCGGATCACGTTGGGGACGGATAGGCGACCAACCGGACGGAGCGTCAATGATACTGTTCGTCCACTCGAAACGGGAGGTGCAACACATCATCCGCCGACGTATAGGTGGAAATAATGGGATCGGTCGATCCGCGCAGCATCTCACGGATTTCGGGCGCATCTGCGCCCGGAGCCGCCAAAGGCATAAGCGTCCCCTTTTTTGCCCGCGCGGTCAGGGAATTCTTTGTCTGGTCATTCATCTTTCTGCTGGCATTGATCAGTTTTTTGAAAAGATGAAGCCACGCGACGGGATTGTCCTTCTGCATGCCGTTGAGAGTCAGATAATCCAACTCTGCGTACACCGCTTTCTCCAATTCGGATCCGGGCGGGAGCAATTGAACCAATACAGTCAGCAATGCTCCCTTTGCCTCAAAATCGCAGACAGGGCACTCGTCGGCGGCGGGTTGGAGGGAGACGGCATACCGAATCACGTCGTCCACGTCTGAAAACTCTGGGACAATTGTGCTCGGCTGGCCGTTGCGGTACGCCTCCGTAGACCCTGCCGCCTGAGCCGTCGCGATTCGGTACAGCTTCGTCATCAAGGGTGCATCGTAGGGGACGGTTTGCCTGGGAGCCGAGGCTCCCTTCGATTGTGGTTCCAGTTGTGCAGCAGAGAGCGGCGCCAAATCGGGCGAACTTGCGAGTGAGCCGGGGACCAATGCATTAAAGCTCCGCGTGATTGCGGCCCGGTCGAGAGAGCGGTCTGAACAGCTTTCAGCAGTCAGGCTTCGGACCAGGAAGCGGCGGTACGCCGCGAGCAGACGTCCTGGATAAACACCCGCTTGTGCGAACTTTGAGGAAAGTAGGTCAATAGCGCGAGTTAAGTTTCCATCATCTTCAGCGGCTGTCATCTCGCGGTCAGAGGCCGTGATCCTACTCAGTGCGGAATCGAAGGCACCCTCGATCCGACCCAACTGATCAGGCGGGAGAGGAACGCTGGCAATCAGCTGTGCCAGCGGAGCGATCTCGGCCGGAATTCTCATATCGGCGACGAGGCTCGACAGATACGATTCTTTGTCCTCGCCGAAAACGGTCGTGATTCTTCGATCCTCAATGATCTTCGCGACGATGAGGTAGAACGGCGCAACGTTTTCTACATTGGCGTCGGTGCAGGATGCGCGATCTTCCTTTAGCTTCATCTCCTCGAACAGTTGGCCCGCAAATTGTGGCGTGAGGGCAACGCGCGCTCAATTACTCGAGTTTGGATTTCCAAGGTGTCGAGTTTGGAATTGCTGAGCAGGCCTGCCACCAGATCGGATTGAATAATCTGGGCTGATGCTTGTGTCAGGCCGTAGGGGTAGTGGGATCTCACAGCACTGTGAAATATATCGTCAAGAAGGGATCGCCGTTGCGCAGGAGAAAGCGAGGCCGCCGGCGCGTCCAGGATGGTGAATCCCAGGTCTGCTTTGTACTCAGGCGGGAAGGAGGAGACGCGGTCCAGCAGAACGTCAAATTCCTTTTGCTCCGGTGTGGATTCGACCGTTGGGTCGGGAGCGGGTTGCTGCGCCGACCCTACCGTCGCGCAAATCAAGAAAAGTTGCAGCACAAGGATCGATTTAAGCATTTCTTTCTCCGGTCTTGTGAGTGGACCGTCCCGATTCATGCGCGATGGTCCTCGGCACCAACACGCTGCGAATCGATGCCGGAAAACGCATATTTTCGCAGAGACGCCACTCCGCGATCACACCAAATCTACACCTGCGTGGTGTAGTTGTCTGTGATTAGGAATTCGCTTCGGGGGCGGAATTGGATCGGAGTATCTCGGGTTCCGAGTGATTACGACCAACCCATCAGTTACTGGTTCGATACCATCCCGGATCACTTCCTGCGCGGCTAAAGCTTTCCATGCCGGCTTGCAGCCTTTGCCGGCGGCGCTCCAACTCCATGAAGATTGCAATTGCTCGCGAGTTGCGCTGACCGAGACTAGCTATCGCGGCTCCATATTGTAGAGGAAGTAGGCGCGGAGTTCGAGGTACGGGCCGTGGAATTCCCGAGGCAGGGCGGGATAGCTGGAGCCGGTGATGGCGCCCCAGGCTGCGCGGTCCAGGCCGGTGTCGCCGGAGCGGCCGTCCAACTGCATGTCGATGACCTGGCCATTGGGGAGAACCTTGAAGCGGATGGCCACCACGCCGGATTTGAGGATGGGCGGGTTGACCTCGTCGGGGATCAAAGGATCCCAGGTCATCTGTGTGATGTAGTGCCAGCGCGCCAGCCAGGAGCTGAAGTCGACTCCCTGGGTGTCGGAGAGAATGTCGGGCGCGCCGGTGCCCGCGCCGGGGTGCATCGACAGCCCGCCTGAACCCCGGTCGCCATAGGTCTGCTGGCCGCGGTTGCGCATGGCGTTACGCATGTCCTGCTGCAACTGATCGGCGGGATTCTGCGAGCCCATGGCAAAGTTTGGTTTGGCCGGGACGGCTGCGGGACGCGGCGCCTCAACCTGCGACTGAGGATTGGGCGGAATGGGCTGCGCAGGCTCGGGTTTGGGCTGGACCGGAGCCGGGATCTGCTCTTGCTGCGAGGGCGGCGGAGGCGGCGCCTCGCGGTTCAGCTCGTCGAGAGTCTGTTTGTCGATGAGAGGCTTGTTGGGCAGGGGCTTGGGAGCAACCTTCGGCTTGAGCTCGCGCAAGGCGTCGGGTGGCAGATCGAGGTAGGCCAGATCCTTACGATGTTGGATGACGTCGAAGGGATCGACAACTTTGGGCACCTTGAAGAGGTAAGTCGGAATCCAGGTGATGGCGGAGAAAAAGAGTATGTGGATGAGGAGGGCGAGCCAGAATCCCTCCCGCAAGCGGGACCAACGCCGTTCGTCCTCGAGCTCACTGAGCATCTCCAGCAGCTCGTGGGTGTCGTAGTCGCCCCAGCGCGAACCGCGCACGATGGGGGAAAACAGCTCGCCCGGTTCCGAGTCGCGCGGTTTCAGGTCGCGCTCGGAGAAGGTGTCGAGCCCCAAAATCGAACCTGTGATAGGGGTTTCCTTTGCGGGGCTGTCCGATTGCGAGCTCGGCTCGGCTGGTCCCTTGGGCTCGTTCACTTCGGGTGGCGCTTCGCTGATGGGCATTCGATTGCAGGGAGCCTCTCAAGACACGCGCGCGTCCCTGGCCGGCTCCGGATTCGAGTCCTTCCTGACTATTCTCTCACCCCTGACGATCATCTGCGCGATTCGGTAGTGGGTCAGTTTGCAAGGCCACTTCCCGCAGCGGCTAAAGCCCGCAGTGATTTGAGCCAGTTGATGTGCCCGCTTAAGCCCGTACCCTTCAGAAACAGAAACTACGGCAAAACCAGAGTTGCTGTTTCCTGTTTGGCTGTCTTAAAGGTCGCCGCTCCCTGTTGCTCCCACCCCAACGACGAAAATCTGTCGTTGGGGACCCCGGGTTGGTTGCGTCGACTTGAGTGCTGTGGCTCCGAAATAAACCTACTCTGGTTTTGCGATAGCCGGCTCACCAGCCGAATACACGCCCCGTACAATGGATTCTATTGAATTGACGCAGAAAGCGCCGGAAGGGGACTGTGTTTGAAGCAGTTTTTTGCGCACATCGCGGCGGAATGGAAGCTGGTGATTGTGCCGGTGCTGATGAAGTTGGGGATTTGGGGGGTGGGTGCCATCGCGGTGCTGGACTCTTCGAGCATCCCGGTACCTATCGACGCGGTAATTGCCCTTTATGTGTGGAATGACAAGGGCCATTTTTGGCTTTATGTCCTGATGGCGGCAGCGGGCTCTGCGATCGGAGGCCTGCTGCCTTACTGGCTGGGCCGCGCCGGGGGCGAACTGTTCCTGCTGAAGCGCGTGGACAGGGCGAAGTTCGACCGGATGCGCGACCGCTTTCGGCGCCAGGAGTTCCTCGCCGTCATGATTCCTTCGATGATGCCGCCCCCGGCGCCGTGGAAGATCTTTGTTCTTGCCGCCGGCGTGTTTGAGATGCGCGTCGCGTCGTTTCTTCTCGCCGTTACGTTGGGAAGGTCGGTGCGCTGGTTTGTGCTGGCTCTGCTGGTGCTCAAGCTGGGGCCGGGCGCAGTGGACCTGGTGGCGCACCACGCGCTCGCCACGGTTTTGATCGTGGGTGCGCTGGCGGTTCTGGGATTTGTAGGGTGGTGGCAGCGGAAGAAGCGATCGGGCAAGCTGCTGCAGGATTGACGCGCCTTCGGCAGCGAATCAATTCAATCGGGTGCTTCCGTGCGCCCTGGAACTCGATTCCACGATCCGTCAGAGTGAGTTCTTCACTTCCCCGGCCAGTGCCTCCTGCGCGCGACCCGGGTTCATTCGTCGCACCAGCGCAGGCACGCCAAGCGCCAGAGCGAGAACGATGGAAGTTGCGGCGAGATCGTTGCGGTAAAAGGGCACGCCGGCCAAGTAGCAAGTCCCGAGCCCGGCGAGGGTGTGCGGATAGCCGTTGAAGCCGCTAGCCCAGACGCCGAAGTTGGAAACGAGGAAGAACGAAGTGGGTCCCAGGAGCGCGCCTGCGGCTCCGCGGGCGAAAGTAACCCGCTTGCGAAGCAGGATCGAGCCCAGCGCCATCGCCGCCACAAGCCCGATCCAGTTGAACGCGTAGTCCTGCCAACGGAAGCTGTAGTGGTAGACGAAGTTCGTGAGGTAGTAGTCGGTGGCGATGAGAGCGGCGAAGGGAACGAACATTTCGCGCCAGGGACGCCGCGCGCCGAAGTAGAGAAGGCCGCCGGTCACAGCGGTAAAGTTCCACCACCCCGCGTGGGGCAGGACACGGGACAAGACAGCAACCAACAAGATTAGATAAGCGATCATGACCACCTCATGGTTATGGGTTACGAGAAATCGCGATCCGAGCCAAAGATTTCGCGAGTCGAGCCTTTGATCCGGCAAGCCGGGGCTTATTTCATTCTGCGGTCCAGGAGCCGCGCGGTCAACCCAAACCGTTCCACGAGACGAACAAAATTTTCTGCTGGAACAAATCATCTACCGCTGCTCGCGGTCATCCATTGCCTCGCCGGCCTCGTCACGGCCGTCAACGATGTAGACCCAGCCAGTGAGCGGTGCGCGAGCCGTGGCGCTGCGGGTTCCGATGAAGGGATAGTCGAAGCGGAGGTCGGTGAACTCGACGGTTGTCCAGGAGCGATTGGGCGGGAAATCGGGAGGGTTCAAGCCGGGGATTGGGCCTGGAATCGGTTCGGGGCCGAGGTCGCGCACCACGGCCCAGGTCCCCCAATCGAGATAGACCTGGCCCAGCAGCGTACGCTTGGCGGCTTCGACGGCGGGTGTATCGGCAGGCTTGTAGAGCACGTCGCGTAGCGGGTCGCTGTTGATGGAGCCGGTTCGCGTATCGATCTCCGCGGTCTGGTAGAAATCGGCAGTTTCCAGGATGGCGTGCCAGCGGAAGGGATTGACTGGGTATGGCTCGGCGGCCATGCGCAGCACCGGCTCGGAGGCGATGTTGGTGTTGTCGAGCAGGGCCAGAGCCCGGGCGTGCTCGGCCCAGCGCCAGCAACCCAGGACGAACATTCCGGCGAGGGCGAAGATGGCCCAGCCGCGCCCGCGGAACGGCTTTCGGCGCGCGCCGATCTCGCGGTCGGACAGGCCGAGCACCCACGGCATGAAGAAGGCCAGGAAAAAGAGGGCCCAGAGCACCGGCTCTGCAATGAACATGAAGCTGCCTGCATACCAGCGGGGATTGAAGGGAAAGAACGGACGGAGGCCGTAGTTGTTGCTCCAGTCGAGCGGCAGGTGAGTGAGCGCGGCGACGAAGGCCGTTGCGTAGAGCCAGCCCCAGTGGATGGGTTGGCGTAATGGAGGCCGAATGTCCGGGACAGTGCCGGTTCGAGATTGGAATTCCGAGATTTGCGCCATCCCACCCTTTTCACGATGAAGCCGTGAAAAGGATGGGGCGCCCCCGGTACCCCCGGTCCGTGCTCCGCGCAAGCGATGGAATAGCCACACCGCGCCGACGACGACCGCGGCCACCACTGGGACGGCCCAGAACGTATGCGTGATGCCGCGATGGTGTTTGAGCTCTTCCACCGGCCCGGCGAATCCCCAAAAAACATCCAGATCGGCGGCCTCGGCGGCCAGCACAGCGGCCAGGGTGGCGTAAGCCGTCTTGCGGTTGAATCCGGCGCGGCCCAGGCAGGCTCCGGTGAGGAAATGAGTGACGGGTTCCATGAAGGCGGCGGTTCCTTCTCAAGAATGGCACATCGCCGTGCCGGCGGGGCGAGCGCTCTGACCGGGAGCGAGATAATTTGAGCACGACCGCCCCATTAGGGGCTAAAGCTTCTGATGATTTCATGCCATTGGATGTTCGGGCAAAAGCCCGTACCCTTCAGGACTCGTTGGAAATGATCCGCTGGCAGGGCGGTTCGCCTACAATCGCAAATGGGTTGATAGGCCATTCGAGGGGCACACACCACAATGATGCAAATACAGATTGACTGGATAAAGAAAAGGCTCTTCATCACAGGTGTCTCAATCGCCTTGAGCGCCGTTGCCGCCGGAGCCTGCGCTGCGCAGACGCAGAACGCGGGCACGAGCCTCGGTCCAGGCAATCCCTTTTACGCACCCAGCACGCTGCCGTTTCAGGCGCCGCCATTCGACAAGATCAAGGACAACGACTACCAGCCAGCCATCGACGCGGGCATGGCGCAGCAGAGGATTGAGGTGGAGGCGATCGCAGACAATCCCGCACCGCCGACGTTCGATAACACGCTGGCGGCGCTGGAGCGCTCGGGGCAGTTGCTCGACCGCGCATGGAACGCATTCAACTGTGTGACCGCCGCGAATACCGACGACGCGCTCCAAAAGGTGCAGGAGTACGAAGCGCCGCGGAAGGCCGCGCAAGACGACGCGATATATCTGAATGCCAGGCTCTTCGCCCGGGTGAAGGCGATTTATGACAAGCGTGAGACGCTGCATCTCGATGCGGAGTCGCTGCGGCTGGTGGAACACGAATACCAGCAGTTTGTGAAGGCGGGCGCGAATTTGTCCGATGCGGACAAGGCAAAACTCAAGAAGATCGACGAAGAAGATTCGACGCTCGAAAACACGTTTATGATCAAGCTGCTTGCCGCCGCCGCGGCGGGCGCGTACTCGACGACAAACGCGAGTGCGCTGATGGGACTGAACGAGCAGCAAATGGCGGCGGCAGCGGAGGCCGCGAAGGAGCGCAAGCAGCAGGGTTGGCTGTTGCCGCTCGAGAACACCACGCAGCAGCGCGATCTGACCTATTTGACGGACCGCGCCACGCGGCAGGCGCTCTTCGAGGACTCGTGGAACCGCGCCGAGCGGGGCGACGCCAACGACACGCGCTCGACGATTGCAAGGCTGGCGCAGCTTCGCGCAGAGAAAGGCGCGCTGCTGGGCTTCCCGAACTATGCAGCGTGGACGCTGACCGACCAGATGGCCAAGACGCCGGAGGCGGTGAATCACTTTCTGGGCGCGCTGGTTCCGGCCTCGACGGCAAAGGTGGCCAGCGAAGCCAAAGACATTCAGGCGCTGATTGACGCCCAGCATGGAGGGTTCACGCTGGAACCATGGGACTGGGAGTTTTATTCAGAGCAGGTGCGCAAAGCCAGATACGATCTGGACGAAGCGCAAGAGAAGCCCTACTTCGAGCTGAACAATGTGCTCGAAAATGGCGTCTTCTATGCGGCGCACGAGCTCTACGGGCTGACCTTCAAGGAACGCAAGGACATTCCGGTGTGGCAGCCGGACGTGCGCGTGTTCGAGGTCTTTGATGCGGATGGCACGCCGCTGGCGCTGTGGTATTGCGACTATTTCAAGCGCGACAACAAGAACGGGGGAGCGTGGGAGGACTCGTTGGTGGACGAGTCAAAGCTGCTGGGCACGCTGCCCGCGGTCTACAATGTGGCCAACTTCGAGAAGCCGGCGCCGGGGCAGCCGGCGCTGCTCAGTTTCGACGATGTGACGACGATGTTCCACGAATTCGGCCACGCGCTGCACGCCATGTTCGCCAACACTGTGTATCCGAGCCTTTCGGGCACGAATGTGCCGCTCGATTTTGTCGAGTTCCCTTCGCAATTCAACGAGCACTGGGCCAGCTATCCCGCAGTGCTTGCGCACTACGCGCGGAACTACAAGACCGGCGAACCCATGCCCGCAGAGCTGGCGGACAAAATCAGGAAGGCCGCGACGTTCAACCAGGGCTATGACCTGACGGAAATCCTTGCCGCAGCCCGCCTGGACATGGAGTGGCACATGCTGCAGGCGAGCGCACCGCTTGAGAATCCGGACACCTTCGAGACCGAGGCACTGAAGCGGACGCACCTCTTGATCAGCTACGTGCCGCCGCGCTACCGCTCCAGCTACTTTTTGCATATTTGGAACGAGGGCTACCAGGCGGGCTACTACGCTTACCTGTGGAGCGAGATGCTGGACGACGATGCGTTCCAGTGGTTTGAGGATCACGGCGGAATAACGCGGGCCAATGGCGACCGCTTCAGGAAGATGGTGCTATCGCGCGGCAACACCGAGGACTTGCCGAAGATGTACGCGGCGTGGCTGGGCGGCGAGCCGAGCATCGAGCCGATGCTGAAGTTCCGGGGGCTGGAAGATGGGGGTGGGAAGTGAGCGGGTCAGATTGTTGCTGTGCGGACGAGATTCGTACCGTCACCGTTGGCACCAAAGAGCAACAGCAGGTCCCTATTCAACTTCGATCGCCGTCGCGATCTCCGCTCAGGGCAGGCTTTCGACTGCGTTTGGCGCAAGAAGCGCAAAGCTCCGCTCAGGATGAGAAGTCATTCTTTTAGCGACCTTTCGCGCCAGGGCAGCGGCGGTAGCTCAATATAATCCTGCTATGACCGAGCGGAGCGTGGTGCAAAAGATCGAGAAGCTGCGGGACGAAATTCGCCGCCACGAGCATTTGTATTACGTGCTTGACGCGCCGGAGATCAGCGACGCCGAGTACGACGCGCTGATGAACGAGCTGAAGCGGCTGGAGGCGGCGCACCCTGAGCTCGTTTCGGCGGACTCGCCGACGCAGCGCGTGGGCGGCAAGCCGGCTGAGGGATTCAAGAAGGCCCAGCACTCGCGGCCCATGCTCTCGCTCGACAACGCCTACTCGGCCGAGGAGCTGGGGGAATGGGACCGCCGCGTGCGCGAGCTGGCGGGCAATCTGCCGGTCGATTACACGGCGGAACTGAAGCTCGACGGGCTGAGCGTGGCGCTGCTCTACGAGCCGGCTGCGGAAGGGGGAGCGCGGCTGATCACTGGCCTGACGCGCGGCGACGGCCAGACCGGCGAGGACGTCACAACGAATATTCGCACCATCCGCAGTGTGCCCCTAAGCATCTCCTCCAAGCTCCTCCAAAAGGCCCGCCTCCCGCAGGGACAGGCATTTGAAGTGCGCGGCGAAGTGGTGATGCCGGAGGCGGCGTTCCTACTCATGAACGAAGAGCGCGAGCGGGATGGGCTGCCGGTGTTTGTCAATCCGCGCAACTCGGCTGCGGGCACGCTGCGCACGCTCGACTCCTCCATCGTCGCCAAACGGCGGCTGGTGTTCTTCGCATATTTTCTGCTCGTCGAAGGTGAATACTTTGCCGCCGGGCAGACGGCGACGCTCGACGCACTCACCGCCCTGGGCTTTCGCGTGAATCCCCATCGCCAGCGCGTCAGCTCGGCCGAAGAAATGGCCGGGTTCATCGGTGACGCCGAGAGGAAACGCGCCACACTGGGATACGAGATCGACGGCGTGGTGCTGAAGGTGGACGCGCACGCCACGCAGCAGCGGCTGGGCTACACCGGCCGCGCGCCGCGCTGGGCCATTGCCTACAAGTTCACCGCCAAAGCGGGCGTGACGCAGGTGAAGAACATTACAGTGCAGGTGGGCCGTACCGGCAAGCTGACTCCGGTGGCGGAACTGACGCCGGTGTTCATTGGCGGCACCACGGTGAGCCGCGCCACGCTGCACAATGCAGACTTTATCCAGAAGCTGGGACTGAAACTCGAAGACTGGGTGAAGGTGGAGCGCGGCGGCGACGTGATCCCGAAGGTGGTCGAGGTGATCGAAGATGCCGAGCATCCGCGGGGAAAGCACCGCTTCACCTTCCCTTCGGATTGTCCGGAATGCGGCAGCAAGGTCGTTCGCGCGGAAGGCGAGGTGGACTTCCGCTGCGTAAATCTGAATTGTCCCGCCAAACTGCGCGAGAGCCTGCTTCACTTTGGCCGCCGCGAGGTGATGAATATCGAGGGGCTGGGCGATGCGGTGGTGGAACGGTTGACGGAAAAGCAGCTCGTTAAGAGCGTCGCCGATCTCTACCGGCTCGAGGACCGGGACCTGCTTTCGCTGGAGAAACAGGTTACCCGGAAGAACAAGGCGACCGGCCTGGACGAAACGAAGACGGAGGCATTGCTCGGCCCAAAGGCCACTGAGGCTCTGCTCGAGCAGGTCAACGATTCGAAGCGCGCAGGCCTGGCGCGCGTGCTGATGGGACTAGGCATTCGCTTTGTGGGGGAACGCACCGCCGAGCTGCTGGCGCAGGAATTCGGCTCGATGGAAGCGTTGATGACCGCCACGGCCGAAGAGTTGGAACGCGTGGAGGAGGTTGGGCCGCGCATTTCGCAGGCGATTCTGGAGTTTTTTGCGCAGCCGGCAAACCGGGCGGTGGTGAAGGCGCTCCAAAATGCCGGGGTGAACATGACCGCGGAAAAGAAACAGCGCTCCGCGCAGCTTGCGGGCCTAACGTTTGTGTTGACCGGGACGCTGCCTACCATGACGCGCGACGAGGCCAGGGAAAAGATTGAAGCGGCGGGCGGCAAGACCGCAGGCTCGGTGAGCAAAAAGACCAGCTACGTGGTGGCGGGCGAAGAGGCCGGCTCAAAGCTCGACAAGGCGCGCGAGCTCAAGATCCCCATGATCGACGAAGCCGGACTGATGGAGCTGCTTGCGGCTAAGGCACCGGCAAAGTAGACAGTTCGCTGGGAACTCAATCGCGGGCGCGCGCGGAATCCTGCGCGTGAGCCGGCTTGGTGAAGATCAGCGGAAGCAGCGCGAGAAGAGCCAAGATCAAATCGATCCACATAACAGCCTTCCTATGCGCAGACCGGGCTAAGCAGTGGAGCGGCGGGACGCGGCGAAGTTGGGACGGTTTTCGATGGCGCGCAATTCGCGTTCTCGTTCCCGCTCCCAAGCTTCGGCGCGCCAATTGCGCGAGGCGTATGGCGTCTCTCCGGGGATGGGGGCTAGATCCCTGGGATGCGGACGCGGGGGCGTGGTCACCAATTCGGGCCGGGGACGGTCGACAGGCTTGGGCATAACCGCCGCAGGCGGCGTGAGCAATCGTGCTGAGGATTCCGGCTCCCCACCCCACGGACGAAGGTCTGTCCGTGGGGACCCCGGCTCCCCACCCCGCGGACGAAAGTCTGTCCGTGGGGACCCCGGCTCCGCATGGGCAGCGGCTGTTGTGAAACTGGCGCCGGCGGCCGCCGCTGATTCCGCGCCGCTCTCTTTCACAGTGCGCTGCGCCGGTGCAGCCGCCGAATTGGCCATAAAGTCGTCAACCAGCTTATGGAGACAGGCTTGCCCGCAAAGATGCTTCGCGCCGGGACGCAGCCGGCGGCGTGAGTTCCAACCGCTGATGCGCAGTTCCCCCGCTTGTTCGTAGGCGACAAACCAGTGGTTGTTCTGCCGCTTCTCCGTTGCGCAGAGGTCGCACGAAACTGCCTGCCGGATCACGTCAAATCCTCACTCCGCGACATAGATTCTTTGAGATGCTGGAACCTCTCCCATCTATTTCATCGTGCGGCGGGTGGAATGGATGAAATTGTCCAGCAACGATTCCGAATCTGATTCAAATTCGAACAGAGGAAAGGGGGGATCGTCCTGATTTGGGACAGATAGCGTAAGCCGGCGGGAGAAAGGGCGCAAGTAAGAGAAAGAGCAAAGCGTTACGGCAATTCCGGAGTTGCTATGCCCTTTTGGAATTCGTGCAAGGTCGCTGCTCCCTGTTGCTCCCACCCCAACGCCAAAGACAAGTCGTTGGGGCCCCGGGTTGGTCGCATCGACTTGGATTTATCGGTTCCGGGGTGCAGACACTCTGGAATTGCGTTGGAAGCGCTCTCGCTAAGGAAAGACCAAGCTTGGCGACGGGATGCCGGAGCTGCCGCGCATTGATTACTGGCCAGTTGCGAAATAGCCTTTCTTGGCACGCACCGTATAGCGGCGGTCGTAGCAATAGAGGTAAATCGACCGGTAAGAGCCGTCGATCTTGAAGTCGGCAGGCGTGTAGATGAGCGCATACTGGCTGCGCAACTCTTCTTCGATGTCTTTGAAGCTGGTCGCCATGTCTTCCACCGAAGGAGGAAAGAAGACCTCGCCGCCGGTTTGCTCGGAAAGTTGCTGCAACACTTTGTCGCCGTTGCCTCGGCTGGGCGTCCAGTTGGTACTGATGGCGTAGATGATGGTCTCGGCCCGCTCGCATTCCTTGACGGCTTCGGGCAGGTAGACGCGGCTCTGGTCGTCTTCGCCGTCGGAGATGAGGATGATCGCCTTGCGTACCGGCTCAGGGCCGCGCTCGGTGAGCAGCTTATCGCGGCACGCGGTGTAGACGGCGTCGTAGAGAGCCGTACCGCCGCCGGGACGCAGCTTGTCGACGCCTGTTTCCAGCGCGTCCATGTCGTTGGTCCAGTCGGCAGTGACCGTGGGCGTCACATCGAATCCCATCACGAAGGCCCGGTCGCTGCGCGCCTTGAGCACCTGCAGCAAAAACTCGGTCGCCGACTGCTGCTCAAACTGGAACCGGGAACGGATGGAAGAGCTGGCGTCAATGACAATGCCCACGCGCAGCGGCAGATTGATCTGCTGGTGAAACGAGTTGACGCGCTCCGGGGCCTTCTGATCGTCGAGCAGGGCGAAGTCGTTCTGGTTCAGATTGGGAATGTAGTGCCCATGCCTGTCAGTGACGGTGAAAATGAGGCTGACCTCATTGACGCCAATATGGATGGTCGGGGTGCCCGCATCGCTCGGCGCCGCACCCGATGGCGCGGGCGGCGCCGCCTCGGCTCGAGCGGGCGGAGAGCCGGCGTTTTTCGCCGGTTGCTGAGCCAGCGCTGCGGCAAGGGGGAGCGCGGCGACTAGCGCGGCAGGCAGCGCGAGGGAAAAGAATCGCCGCAGCCACGGCCGCGCGATGGGCTGAGAGCGGTTCCACAATACTTGTAGCCGTTTCCGGCGGTGGCACAAGGTGGGTTTTTCTTGAGGAAAAACCCACTGAGCTGTTGTTACTTCGTCATACAGCAATTGTGGAACCGCTGTAGGCGTGGAAAGTTGTGTGTCCATACGTCTCTATTTTAGCAATCGCTATGCGTGCCGATTGGCGATTGGGATTGACATCTCGGGTACTTTCGTCAGCGGCCCCAAACCTGGCCATTTGGCTGATTCAGTAAGTTAGACGGATTCGACACGGCTAAGGAACGTGGTCAACTCTTCGGGCAGCGGCGCCTCGAGCTGGAGCAGCTTTCCCGTGAGAGGGTGCGCGAATTCGAGCTTTGCCGCATGGAGAAAATTACGGCCCAGCCGCAGCCGCTCCGGCCCGGGCTGAGGCAAGCTCGGCGAAGAGCGTGCAGATCGGCGCACGGAGCGGGCTTGTTGCTCGGCCGAATGTGCAGTCAACTGCGCCGCGCCGCCATAGAGCGTGTCTCCCACCACGGGATGGCCGATGGAAGCCATGTGCACTCGGATCTGGTGGGTGCGGCCGGTCTCGATGCGCACGCGGAGCAGCGTGAACTTGCCGAAGCGGGTCGCCAGGCGGCGCACCACCTCGTAGTGCGAGAGCGCCGAGCGGGCATTTTGGCTGGGCCGAGTGGTCATGCGGGTGCGGCGCACCGGATCGCGGCTGACCGCGGTGGAGATGGCGCCTTTTTCGCGGGCGACGGCGCCGTGTACCAGAGCAAGATAGGTCTTTTGCACCCGGCGGCCGGCGAACAGGCCGCCCAGAGCCGCATGGGCGCGGTCGTTCTTGGCCACGACGATCAGCCCGCTGGTGCTTTTGTCGAGCCGGTGCACAATGCCGGGGCGCAGTTCGCCGGCTGACGAAGAGAGCGCCTGGAAACGGTAAAGCAGTGCGTTGACGAGCGTTCCGCGGCTGCGGGCATCGTCCGTCTGGCCCGATCCCGCGTGCACCATCATGCCAGCGGGCTTGTTGACCACGGCCAGGTCGGCGTCTTCGTAAACGACGTCGAGCGGAATGGCTTCCGGCACGGCTTTGAGCGGCGCAGGCTGCGGTTCGCCGGTGATGGTGATGCGCTCGCCTCCGCGCAACTTGAGCGATGGCTTCTCCCGCCGGCCGTCGACCAGCACGTCGCCCTGGCCGATGAGCAGTTGCACGCGCGAGCGGCTTATGCCCGAGAGCTGCACGGCCAGGAAGGCGGCCAGGAACGCGTCAAGGCGCTGACCACGCGCCTCGGCGGGTACATCGATGGCGCGGGGGGAGTTCATAAAGAACCTCGGTCTTCGCCAGAAGGCGATGCGTGATTCGAAATCGTGCCGGGAATCGTGCCAGGAATCCGGTTTGGGGCGCGCGATGGGCCTTTGCGTTCGCGCAGGACGAGCGCGCCGGCAAGCACGAAGAGCACTGCGGCAATTTGTGGCCCGTCAATTGCGCCGCGGAGCAGCGAGCCGCGGCCCTCCCAATCGCGCCACAGCTCGGTAATGTAGACGGCGACGCCGGCTCCCATTAGCCACAGGCCGGCCACATCGCCCTGGTGGCGCTCGGCGGGCAGCCAGACCAGCAAAAGAACGGCGAGCAACAAGAAGGCCAGCGCTGCGTAGGCCTGCACGGGATGCAGCGGAACTCCGAGCGGAGTGCCGCTCCAGATGGCGGCCAGCGGGTTGGTATAAGTGATGGCCCAGCCTACGCCGGGCCCGGCGTCGATTCCGTAACCCGAGCCGGCGGCCAAAGCTCCTAGCTGCTCGAAGGCCAGGCCGACGGCAAGAGGCGGGGCGAGCGCATCGGCCGTCGCCCGCAAAGGGAGCCTGCTGCGGCGCGCATACCATGCGGCGCAACCGGCGCCAGCCAGCGCGCCCGTTGCAGCCAGCAGCGGGTGATGGACCATGGCGAGACCCAGCAGCCAGGCAGGATGGCGGCGGAGTTCGCGCCAGTTCGCGGCCACCAGGAGCAGGCGCGCGGCAGCCAGCGCCGCGAACAGGCTGAGGATGCAGAGATTCCACACCTTACCCGCGTCTACGCCTACGATTCGCGCGGTACGCTGCGTGAGCGCGAGCGCCACCAGCACGCCCAGCGCGGTGATCGCGCCGTAGGACGGGATGGTGACTGCCCCGATGTGAAAGAGAACGGGATGCACTTCAGACAGGATAAGGGATTTGGATGTGAGACGCAGCTGGTGCGCAGGCTACGACGGATTGCAAAGGCAATGTCCTGCGTGAGCGACAGGAACCGCAGGTCCTTCGACTCCCCTTCACTGCGTTCAGGGTCGCTCAGGATGACAGAGCATTATTTTTGCAGGAAGCAGTGATGGAAAGGCAGAACCCGGCCCGCGGGGCCGTGAGCAATTCGCCGGTGAACCCGTCCTAAGACGGTGGAGCTCTCCGCGGTTCATTAGGCATTCCGGACTGGCGGACACGGCACACAGAACCGATAGTCGAGTCGAGCCCCTGTTCATTGAATGTAGGTTCAACCAGCGTTGACTACCCACCTGCTTTGCAGGCCGGTTTCTATTGCGGATGGTATGCGGAGGCGCGGGAAAATTGCAAGTCTTGTGCGAGATAGGCAAGGTGTGGTAAAGTTTTGGGCCCGTTTTCTGGGGAATGCCCGCCCAAAATGGCGCCGGGGCGCTGCCGCTCAACCTCCGCCGCCAGGGGCTTGAGGGGCTACCGCCGGGGCCGGGCTGTTCTTTTGGACTTCGGCGGAGTGGGCGATCATCTTCTTCAATTTGCCTTCAACTCTGCGGGCCTCGGGATCAGTGGGTACGACCGACCCTCAGGGACTATTGAGAACTGCAAAACCAATGTCCTATTCCGTCAGAGGAGAACAACCGCAGGTCCCTCGACTCGCCCGCTGCGCGGACTCGCTCAGGATGACAAAGGGACATTACTTTTGCAGGGTCAAATAGAGCCTCTCGATGATTTCAGGCCAATTGATGTACGGACTAAAGCCCGCACCCTTCAAGTGAAATCCAATCTGACCCACTACCGGGGCGATGGGCGGGTTCGCGCGGCGGCGCGATTGCCCGTACAATTTAGAGCAGGAGTGCTTCCCCAATGCACCGGGTATATTGCGATGCCAATGCCACCACGCCTCTGCTGCCGGAGGTGATGGAGGCGATGCGCCCGTACTGGATGGAGGAGTTCGGGAACGCGTCGTCGATTCATCTGCAGGGGCAGCAGGCGCGCAAGGCCGTGGAACGGGCGCGTGAGACGCTGGCGCGATTTTTCCATTGCCGCGAGGCCGAAGTGGTGTTTAACTCCGGCGGTACGGAGGGGGACAATACGGCGGTCTTCGGGTTGCTTCGCGCGGGCGACCACTTCATCACCACGTCGATCGAGCACTCGGCGGTGCTGCGCGCGGCGGAGCGCGTGGCGGAGCGCGGCGCCGAGGTGACGTTTGTGGCGCCGAGGGCGAACGGACTGATCGATCCCGAGGAGATTCGATGCACGATCAAGCCCGAGACACGGCTGATCAGCGTGATGTTGGCCAACAACGAAACGGGCGTGTTGCAGCCGGTGGAGGAGATCGGGAAGATTGCCGCAGAGGCTGGGGCCTTTTTTCATATCGATGCGGTGCAGGGCGCGGGAAAGGTTGCGTTCGACGTGCGGCGGTTTGGCTGCCATCTTTGCTCGATCAGCGCGCACAAGATGCACGGGCCGAAGGGCGTGGGCGCGATGTATGTGCGGCGCGGAACGCCTTTGGAGCCGCTGGTTGTGGGCGGCAGCCACGAGCGGCGCCAGCGCGCGGGCACGGAGAATGTGCCCGGAATTGTGGGTCTCGGAAAGGCCGCAGATCTGGCGATGGAGAGCCTGGAAGACGGGACGATCGAGCGCGTGACGCGGATGCGCGACCGGCTGGAGGCGGGGATTCTTCGCATCGCAGGCACGGGCGTGAATGGCGCGGGCGCGCCGCGCGCGGCGAACACGACGAATATCCGCTTCGAGCAGGTGGAGGGCGAGGCGCTTGTGATCGCGCTGGACCTGAAGGGCGTTGCGGTGAGCGGAGGGTCGGCATGCCACTCGGGATCGACCGAGCCGAGCCATGTGCTGATGGCGATGGGACTGAACAAGAATGCGGCGCGGGCGAGTTTGCGCTTCAGTTTGCTGAAAACGGCAGCCGATGAGGATGTGGACCATGTGTTGCGCGTGGTGCCTGAGGCCGTGGAACATTTGCGGGCGCTTTCGCCGGAGGTGGCGGGGACGCTGGGGTGAGACAGCGGGGTTAGCGAAGTTAGCGGCGCAAGCTGAGTTAGGCAGACCGCGGCGGACTTGAAACTAGCTCCGCCAACAACGCTAACTCTGCTTTTTGAGGATGAAATCAATTACTGAACACACCACAATCGCGGTAGCGATGTCCGGGGGGGTGGACTCCTCGACGGCGGCGGCAATCCTCGCTCGCGCGGGCGACGGCTCCGCAGATTCGCGCAACAGCGTGGTCGGACTCACGCTGCAGCTTTGGGATCAGACGCGGCTGGCCGGCAAGCATGGAATTCCCGACGCGCCAAAGGCAGGGCGGTGCTGTTCTTTGGATGACGTGTACGACGCGCGGCGGGTGGCCGAGCATCTGGGGATTCCGTATTACGTGGTGAACCAGGAGGAGCGCTTCGAGCGCGACGTGGTGCGGCCGTTTGTGGAGGAGTATCTGGCCGGGCGAACGCCAATTCCCTGCTCTCTTTGCAACAACCATTTGAAGTTCGACCAACTGCTGAAGACGGCGCGGAGCATCGGCGCCGAGCGGATCGCGACGGGACACTACGCGGTGAACGAGTACGACGAGAAGCGCGGGCGGTGGATTCTGAAGCGGCCGGCGGATCTGGCCAAGGACCAGACGTATTTTCTGTTTGGGCTGACGCAGGAGCAGTTGGCGCACACGCTGTTTCCGCTGGGGCACATGACCAAGCCGGAGGTGCGCGAGGCGGCGCGGCGGCACGGGCTGATGCTGGCCGAGAAGCCGGACTCTCAGGAGATCTGCTTCATTCCCGGAGGAGATTACAAGCAGTTTTTGACAGCGTATCTCGAAGAGCAGGGCGAGGCGGTGCCGGAAACTGCGGGCGAGTTGGTGGCCTCGAACGGCGAAGTGCTGGGCCGGCACGAAGGAATCTTCAACTTCACCGTGGGACAGCGCAAGGGACTGGGCGCGGCGGGGCGCCCGCTGGGCCCGACGCCCCTCTACGTGCTGAGCATCGATCCCGAGAGCCATCGCGTGACGGTGGGCGCAGATGCCGAGCTGGCGACACGCACGCTGCGCGCGCGGCAGCTGAGCTGGATCAGCATTGCGGAGCTGACCGGCCCCATGCGGGTGCGGGCGAAGATCCGGCACCGGCATGAGCCGGCGTGGGCCACGCTGGAGCCGGCGGGCGCGGACGAAGCCACAGCGACATTCGACGAGCCGCAGCGCGCAGTCACTCCGGGACAGGCCGCAGTGTTTTACGACGGCGACGATGTGGTGGGCGGAGGATGGATTGTGTAATGCCGACCGAACGCGCTACTCCCTACTTCGGCCGCGGCATGTCAAAGCGGTCGTGGGTGCGGACGTAGGTTGGGCCGCCCATGCGGCCGATGGCATTCAGCTTGTCCGGATCGATTTTGTAGCCGTCGAGGAGCAACTCGAGCACGTGAAAGCGCAGCACCTCGCCAAGGACCAGCATGCCGCCGCCAGGCTTGTCGCTGACGGGCACGATCTGGTGCAAGCGGCACTCCATCTGCACCTTGCTTTCGGCCACGCGAGGCGGCTTGACGAGGTCGCTTGGAATTGGCGTGAGGCCAGAGAGCGCGAATTCGTCAACCTCTGGGGGGACCTCGGCCGAGCACATGTTCATTTGCGTGGCGAACTCCTCGGAGACGATATTGACCACGAACTCGCCCGTGGCTTTGACGTTTTGCAATGTGTCTTTGTAGGGCCGCGGATCGGAACGGACGGAAGTGCAAAAACAGACCACCGGAGGGTTGGAGCTGCACGCGGTGAAGTAGCTGAAGGGCGCGAGGTTTCTCGCTCCGGCAGCGTCGACGGTGGAGACGAAGGCGATGGGACGCGGCACTATCATGCCGATCATGAGCTTGTAGATGTCATTGGCCGCGATCTGGGCAGGATCCAGGACGCGCATTCCTCATCCTCATTGGCTGCGATGCTGCGGCGGCCGCCGGTCAACTCAGTCGTGGGGACAGGCCGCCCTAGACAAACATATCGTGGTCGCCGGACGTCTGGTTCGAGGCCGAGCGAGGCGGGGGCTGGTAATCGCGCAACGATTCGACGGCCGCCTTGACTGAGGCCAGTATCGCGGACAGTTGTCGAAGCGGCTTGTTGACAGCGTCGGTCATGAAGCTTCCGGCGCGCTCGAACGCATCGAGAACATTCGACATCAAAGTGTCGAGCCGGCTGGCCTGGGCGCGCGCGCGCGCGACGATCTCACTGGCCGCGCCTTGCACATCGGCGGTTTGCGTGCGCAGGGAGTGGGCGAGGGCGGCCACATCGTCAGCGGTTTGCTCGATCTTGGGCGACAGGTGCGTGACCAGCGTGCGCGTTTTTTCCACGAGCGGCAGCACGGAGGAGCTGAATTCCTCGAGCTTGACGTTTGCGGCGCGCGCCGCCTTGCGCACGGCGAAATAGGCGGCGAGCAGAACGATCGCCTGGACCAGCATGGCCAGCGCGACCAAGGCGAACAAGGCGAGTTGAATGGTCTGATTGTCTAGCTTTGGCATGATGATCGTCTCACGCAGGAACTCTGCGGTCTTGCGGCTAACCGACTACGCACGCCCCTCTGGTGAAGGCAGCGGCATTCCCCCCGGAGCCAGCGCGGGCGCCAGTTTCCACCGCCCTCGCTTTCGGCACCGGAAGCGGTAAAGAAGCCTGAGGCCGGGCTTACGGCAAAACCAGAATTACTATGTCCCGTCTGACTTTCTTCAGGGTCGACGCTCCCTGTTGCTCCCACCCCAACGACCAAGATCTGTCGTTGAGAACCCCGGGTTGGTCGCATCGGCTTGAGTATTGTGGCTCCGGGATGCAGCTATTCTGGTTTTGCGAGAGGCCCGATGGAGACGGCCGGCTCTCAAGACTCGGGTTTTTCGGGCTCGGTCTTGGCCGACTTGTACGCTTCACGGCCAGCGTCCACAGCCGCGGTGACACGGCTGGTCTGGTCGGCAACGAGATTCTTGCCCCTTTCGACAAACTCTTCCCATTGGGCCCGTCCGCGATCAACGACCTCCCGTCCGCGATCGACGTATTCGCCCGCCTGCTGCTTGCTCCGATCAATCAAGGCGCTTGCCTGCTCCTTGCCCCGATCGACCATGGTGCTCACGTTTTCAGCGGCCTCGCGGCCGCGAGCACGAAGATACTCGGTGCCCTCGCGAGCGCCAGCGGCGATGTCCTCACGTATCTCCTTGCCGCTCTTGGGAGCATAGAGAATGCCGACAAGAGCGCCAACTCCCAATCCGGCCAAAAACCAAGCCAAACCGTACGATTTACTTTCCTCTGCCATGACGAAAACCTCCTCTTTCTACTGCCTTTGAAGGAATCCTGAGAGTACCAAACCTGTCCAGTTTACCGCAAATGACCCTTGGCCGTGGATTGATTGGATCGCGCCCGAAAACCCGGTCATCCGCCGCATCCGCAGTTGTGGGCCAGAACTTCAGCGAAGTGAAGCGCCTGCCGATGGGACAATTGCTCGATCTGTTCGCGGCAACTGAAGCCGTCGGCGACAAGGATGGCGGTTGGGCCGGCGGATTGAACGGCGGGAAGCAAGCCCTGGTTGGCGATGATCTTCGAGACTTCGAACTTATCGGCTGCGAAGCCGAATGGACCGGCCATGCCGCAGCATCCGGCCTGGATGAGCTCGGCTGTGGCTCCGGCCTGGCGCAGAAGCGCGATTTCATTCGCCGGACCGCCGAAGACGGCTTTGTGATGACAGTGACCGTGGACGAGAATGTGCGCGCCTTCAAGGCGGCCCGAAACGAAACTTGAGACGAAGTTCGGGGCGTTGGCGGCGAGCCAGTCGGCGAGGAGCCAGATGTGCCGGCTTAAGAGCTTCGCGCGGGGATCGTCGGGGAAAAGTTCTAGAAGCTCGTCTTTGAAGACGCTGGCGCAGCTTGGCTCGAGAAAAATGACTGGCAGCCCGGCTTCGATTTGCGGCGCCATGCTGCGGAGGACGCGCGCGAGGTAGGAACGGGCAGCGCTGAGAAGACCAAAGTCGTAGAGCGGGCGTCCGCAGCAGACGTGGCCGCGCGGGGTCTCGACGCGGAAGCCCGCCTGGGTGAGGACGGTTTCTGCGGCGGCGAGAGTTTGCGGGTGGTAGTAGTTGTTCCAGGTGTCGGGCCAGAGCACCACCTGCGTTGGGGCAGACTTTTGGATGAGATTCGCGGAATCGCCGGCTGAGTTTCGCGCCTTCTGGAAACTTTGCGCGGCGAGGCGCGGAAGTTGGCGTTCCGGCGCGACGCCGGCGATGCGCTTGATGAGTGGACTCGTGAGCGGGCCGCTGAGCGATGCGTTGGTGAGGGATGGAGCGAATGAGCCGTAGCGGGCGAGACGGTCGGCAAATCCGAAGAGGTAGTGGTGGAGCGGGTGCAGGCGGCCCTTATAGCGCTGAGACAGGAACTCGGACTTGTAGGCGGCCATGTCCACCTGGACGGGGCACTCGGATTTGCAGGCCTTGCAACTGAGACAGAGATCGAGGGCCTCGTGGACGGCGCGACTCTGAAAGCCTTCCTCGCGCAAAGCTCCGGCGAGCATCTCCCAGAGGAGATGGGCGCGGCCGCGGGTCGAGTGCTGCTCCTCGCCGGTGGCGCGGTAACTGGGACACATGACGCCGCCCTCTGTGTTGCGGCAGGAGCCGACGCCGACGCAGCGCTCCGTGGCGCGCTCGAAGGAGCCGTTGCTGGCGGCAAACGCAAAGTGAGCCTCGGGCTCGCTGGATTCCCACGCTTTTCGTCCGCCGCGTTCCGTTGCGGCGGACGAAAAGGATGGGATGCCCCCATCCTGCGGGCCGTAGCGCAGGTTTTCCGCGGGATCATAAACGCGCACGGCATCGGCGAGCTTGCCGGGATTCATGCGATTATCCGGATCCCAGAGCGCCTTGAACTCGCGAAAGGCCTGGATGAGTTCGGGGCCGAACATTTTGGGCAGGAGCGCGGCGCGGGCCTGGCCGTCACCGTGTTCGCCGGAGAGCGAGCCGCCGAAGGAGATGACGATTTCGGCGCCGCGATCGATGAACTCGCGGAAACGGCGAATGCCTTCGGCGGTGCGGAAGTCGAAGTTGATGCGGGTGTGGACGCAGCCCTGGCCATAGTGGCCGTAAAGAGGGCTTCGGTAGCCGTATTCGGACATGAGCGCGTTGATGGCGCGCAGATAGTTGCCGAGCTCGGCAGGCGGAACGGCCGCATCTTCCCAGCCTTCCCAACCGTCAGGCTCGCCTGGGACAAAGACCGTGGCTCCGAGAGCAGATTCGCGAACGTGCCACACAGACGCGGCTTCTTCGGGCGTGCAGATGTGCGCCGTGGGCGCGGAGGGCCATGCTTGCGAGGCGCGGGCGACGGACTCGGCTTTGGCGCGGGCCTCTTCGGGAACCCAAGCGCCCACTTCGACGAGCAGAAAGCCGACACCGGGCGGAAGCCGATCCAGATCGCGAAGCGCAAGGCCCTTGCGGCGCATGAAATCGACGAGCAGGTAATCGAAACCTTCGAGGCCGATGGGGTGGAGTTCGAGGACGAGCGGAACGGCGTCGGCGGCGAGGAAGGAATCGCTGAAACCGAGCACGGTGAGGACCCGGTAGGGTGGGCTGGCGGTGAGATTGAGTGTTGCGGAGACGATGTTGGCGCAGGTCCCCTCGGAGCCGACCAGAGAGCGCGCGACATGGAAGTTGTTCTCGGGCAGCAGCTCGTTGAGGTTGTAGCCGGAGACGCGTCGGGGAATGCGGGGAAACCTTTCGCGTACGAGGGCGGCGTAGCGGTCGCGGATGCGCTTGAGGCCGGAGTAGACTTGGCCGGTGCGGCCGCCGGCGCGCACGAGCGCGTCGAGTTGAGCGGGCGGCGTGGCGCCGACGGTGAGGCGCGTGCCGTCGTAGAGGATGATGTCGAGGGATTCGACATTGTCGACTACTTTGCCGCCCAACAGGCCGTGGACGCCGCAACTGTTGTTGCCGATCATGCCGCCAAGGGTGCAGCGGGAGTGGGAGGCGGGGTCGGGCGCGTAGGTGAGGTGATAGAGCTCGGCGGCGTCGCGCAGGCGGTCGAGAACGATGCCGGGCTGAACGCGTGCGAGCTTGGCCTCGGGATCGATGGAGTCGAGCGCGTTCATGTGGCGGGAGTAGTCGAAGACCACGGCCACGTTGACGCATTGACCGGCTAGGCTGGTGCCCGCGCCGCGGGGAAGAACGGCAGCGCCCGTAGCGCGGCAGGCAGCGAGCGCGGTTTCTACGTCGGCGACGTCGCGGGGAAAGATGACGCCGACGGGGAGCTGGCGGTAATTGGAGGCGTCGGCGGCGTAGAGAGCGCGGGAGCCGAGATCGAAGCGAACCTCGCCGCGGAGATCTTTCCTGAGCAGAGACTCGAGCTCGCGGCGAGCCGAGAAGCGCTCATGGTCAAGCGGGGCGATGTTCGAGAGGATAGGAAAGGAAGATGTGCTCACGTGGGAATCGTAACGCGATCGAGGGCCGGGCGCACGGACGTCATGAGTCTGTCCTTTTGTAATCGCCACGGCTGAGGTGTTTCTCCAGCCACAGATAGAGGCAGATGAAGAGATACCGGCTGCCCATCTCCTGGATCTTCAGCTTGGCTACGCCTGACCTGCGGTTGCGCCAGGTAATGGGGATCGCCGTCCAGGAATAACCGCGAATCATGGTCTTCAGCGGCAGCTCTACGGTGAGATTGAAGTGCGCCGAGAGCAGCGGTTTGCACCCCTCGATCACGGTGCGCCGGTAAGCCTTGAAGGCGTTGGTGGTGTCGTTGAGCGAAACCCCGAAGAGCATCCGGATGAAGAGATTCGCCAGCCGGTTCAGGCGCAGCTTGAGCCATGGATAATCGATCACCCCGCCGCCTTTCATAAAGCGGGAGCCGAAGACCGCGTCCCAGCCCTCATTCAGCTTATTCCAGTATCGAACCACATCGCGGCAATCGTCGGACTCATCGGCCATCATCACCACTGCGGCATCGCCGCTCATCTCGATCAGTCCGGCGGTGACGGCGTGTCCAAAGCCGTGCGGAGGGCCTTTCGAAACCAGGCGCGCCTCCGGGATGCGCCGGCCCAGCTCGGTCACGATCTCCGCCGTGCGGTCGCTGCTGCCGTCGTCAACCACGACGATCTCGTGCGGGACGCCGTGCAGCCGCAGTTCTACGTGGAGATGCTCGACCGTAGATGCAATGCAGCCCTCTTCATCCCGCGCAGGGATGACCACAGAGAGCAGCTTGAGCTCCGTGGCAGCGGCAGGCGGCGAGGGGCTTTTCATGCGCCGCACCGCTCCAGCCAGCCGGGATTTGCGGCCACATGCACGGAGATCTCCTCGAGGATCGCGTCGATGCCGATGCCGGGCCGCCAATCGAAACTGCTTGCAGCCTTCGTCGAGTCCAGAATCAACCAAGGCACATCGTAGGGCCGCTCCGAGCCGTCGACCACCGGCGCATTCGGGCCAAAGCGCTCATCGCACCACGCCGTAAGCTGAGCCAGCAACATGGAATTCCGCTGTCCGCCGGAGACATTCTGCAGCCCGCCCTGGCCCGGATGGCGCAATTGCGTATCCACCAGGCGCGCCAGATCGCGCGGATGCAGTGCATCCCTCACCTGGTATCCATGGCCGCCGAAGCCAAGATACTTCAAGGTTCGCCGCGCGGCGTGCGCGTGCAGCCAGTAGGAGAAGATACCCTGCTCGGCGGTGCCGAACTGGCCCGCTCCCGCCAGCACGCCGGAGCGATTGATCCAGACCGGCAACTGAAATGCCGCGGCATACTCCTGCGCCAGCCGCTCGGAAGCCAGCTTGGTTGCGCCATACAACGAAATGGGAGCCTCAGTGCTGAACGCCTCTGTTACGCCGGCCGCGCTCACTCCTGCCGGCCACGGCCGCGCCGGGTCCAGCGCGTACCATGAGGAGTCCACAACCAGCGGCAACTGCGCCAGGGCCGGAATGGAATACACGCGGCTGGTGCTCAGCAAAATGAAGCCCGCATGCGAAGCCCGGCAGCACTCCAGCAGATTGATGGTGCCGCATAAGTTATGTTCGAGCAGTTGGCGCGCGCTGGTTTTGCCGTCGCGGCCCGCCAGAACGCTGGGCTGCGCTGCCGCATCGATCACCCAATCCACGGCGGGAAGCGCTTCCACGTCGCTGGCCATGCGAATATCGCCGTGGACGAGCTGAACTCCAAGCCGCTTGAGCGCCAGCCGGTTGGTTTCGCTGCCCTGCCGCGCCAGATTGTCCAGTCCCACGATTTCGATTCCCTCGTGAGATTCGAGCAGATAACGGGCCAGGTGGCTGCCGGCAAACCCGCACACGCCCGAAATCAAAACCTTCATGCGACCGCCGTTCCTTTCCGCTGTGGCTCAGGATACTCCAGCTAAAGCGCTATACGGCTGCTATCAGATCTCGGGGAACACGCATGATAAAAACGTCTACCGTGCGGGCCACTCTTCGACGACGACGCCGAGGTCGTTGAGCTGGCGGATGACGGCTTCGACGTTGCGGCGGACTTTGGGCCGGTCTTTGGGCGCGGCGGAGGGGGATTCGGCAACGGCGATGACGCGGCCGTAGCGCCACGCGCCGGCAGGGATGGCGGCGACGGCGCTGTCAAGCTCGGAGAGGCGCAACTGTAGCTCCTGGCGGCGCGCGGCCTCGGGGCGAAGCAGGGTTCCTTCTCCGATGGGGCTGGGGTTTGCGTCGGGCAGGAGGATGCGCAGGGTGACGGTGTCGGCGCCGACGGAGAGAAATGGATTGGCCCAGGCCGCGGGGTCGTGGACATCGATGTAGAGGCTCTTGGTGGGCAGAGGAATCTGTTCCAACTGGGCGCGTTCGGCATCGAGCTCGGTGGCCGCGACCTGAGCCTGGCGCTCGGCCTTTGTCACGTCGTGGGCAACGCCCTCTATGGCCTGCTCGTCCTTGTGACAGGCGGCGAGACAAAAGGCCAGGAGCGCGGCCATGGCAAGGATTCCTCTGAGGCGGGAACGCAGAATCACGGAATCAAGAATAGCAGGGCGGGCGATGGCCGGAACGCGAACGGCGTCGCGGGCGCCGCCGATGGGGATGAGGCTGGGTAGCGCGGCGCGAATCTACTGCGCGATGAGGCTGCGGGCGATGGAGTCCAGGACGCCGTTGAGGAAGTTGATGGACTCGGGAGCGCAGTAGCGGCGGGCGATTTCCAGAGCCTCGTTGATGACGACGGGGAAGGGCGTGGATTTGAAGCCTACCAGCTCGGCAACCGCCATGCGGAGGAGATTGCGGTCGACGGCGGGCATCCGATTGAGGCGCCAGTGCGCGGAGTGGCCGGCGATGAGGGCATCGATCTGTTGATGCTCGGCCTGGGCAACGCGGAAGAGATCCTCGGCAAAGGCGCGTACTTCGGGCTCGACCTCGCCGCCGGCCTGCCAGAAGGTGGCGCGCACCTGATCGGGGGTCTGGCGGCCGATGTCCGCCTGAAAGAGCATCTGCATGGCGAGTTCGCGGGACTTGCGGCGATGGCGCGAGGTCAAGCGGGGCCACCCTGTTGCAATCTTCTCTGCAGGCTGACCATCTCAATGGCGGCCATGGCAGCCTCGAAGCCCTTGTTGCCGCCTTTGATGCCGGCGCGGTCGAGCGCCTGCTCCAGGGTATCGCAGGTCAGCACGCCGAAGCTGTGCGGAATGCCGGTTTCCTGCTGCGAATGGCCGATGCCGCGCGCGACCTCGTTATAGATGGCCTCGTAGTGGGCGGTATCGCCGCGCAGCAGGCAACCAAGAGTGACGATCGCATCCGGGCGGCCGCTGGCGGCGCAGGCGCGGGCGGCGGCGGGAATCTCCCATGCGCCGGGAACGCGGACGACCTCGATATCGGAGCGGCCGGCGCCGCTGCGCAGCAGCGCGCCGAGTGCGCCATCGAGAAGGCGGTCGGTGACAACGGCGTTCCAGCGCGAGACAACAATGGCGAACTTCATGCCGGCAGCGGAGAGATCGCCCTCGATGGCCACGGGCTTGCCTTTGACCGGATCGGACCAGGCCCAGAAAGTGAAGCGGAAGCCCGGTTCGGGCTCGACGGTAAAAAGGCGCGAACGCCAATGCGATTCAGAGATCGTCGAAAGGCGGGAGGAAGTGGCGCCGCCGGATTGGCCTGGATCCGCGTGGGCACGGAGCCAGGCATCAGCCGCCTGGTAAATGGAATCGAGGGAGGTGACTTCGACAAGGACATCGGCAGTGGAGGGGAAGCGGCCGTCGACGAATTCGAGCTTGCCGAGCGGAGCCAGAAACGATGCGCCGCGCGATCCCTCTTCCTGCCATCCCTTGCCGGGCTCGAAGCCCAGCGCGGCGAAAAAGCTCGCAAGCCGGTCGTAGGCCGCCGCGCTGCCGGCAGGACGCAGAAAGGAGATGCCCTTGATCATGAATCGATTCTATCTCGCCGAGAGCAAGCCGCAGAGCGGGCTCCCACCCAATACTGAAAGCCCGGCCGCTCGGATACGGACGCAACAGCCTGCAGACACCGCCGCAGTTGCACTTCGATCTTCGCGTGCTGAGGATGGTGCCGATTTGGCGCGGACATCTCGACATTGTTGCCGAATCCTTCAATCTTTTGAACCGGCAGAACGTGGATCTCCTGAATCCGGTGTATGGATCGAATGCGCCCGCGATACCTAATTTTGGCGCGCCGCTCCAGGAATCAGATGCGCGGCGCATTCAGTTCTCCCTGGATTATGAGTATTGAATCGCAGCCGCGCAGAGTATTCGGCGGATTTGGCTCGTTCCGAGGCGGTCGCTCTCAGTTGGTGACTTCAAGCCAACGCACTTATCGGGCAAAAATGGCGCCGCACCGCCAAAATTCCTATCCCGGAGGCAAGAACCGTCAGAATCCGCCGTTTTCGACCTGCAGGTGGAGAGATTCGCCATTTACTCCACCTGCAGGTCAAATTTTCAGCTCTGTCACAATGCGACAGTTTTTCTCTCGCTCTCGGAATCGAGATTCCTCCACCTGCGGGTCGAGGGTTTTCGCGCCTTTGACGGTCTGAGGGCGCACGGACTTCGGCTGAGTCCGCTCTCACTCTTCGCCCGGCTCGCTGCCTACGTGACAGACCGCGGCTTGACGGCGATGGCCGTAGCAGGAACGACAGTGGTGGGGCTTGGCGCGGTTGGATAAAGGCAGCCGGCGTCGTTGCCGCCAGCAGAGACCGGCGTACAGGCAGGCAGATCGGGGCTGATCTGCTGCCTGTCAGTGGGCGGCGAAGATGTGCTCAGGTTGGCGGGAATGTCGATGAAGTGAATCTCGTTGTCGCCCGCGGTGGAGACAAAAAAGATCGAATGATCGGGCGAGAAAGCGCCGACCAGCGGAGCCGTGGGCGGCGTGGAGGAGGAGCTGTCGGCAAAGGTCACAAAGCCAACCTGGCCGATGCCGCTCGACTGGGGCAGATAGTAAGGCAGTGTGGCTGCCGCAATTGAGCCGGGTTGTGAATTGTAGGTGACGAATGCTATGGGGGCGGCGGTGTTGACGGAAGCCGAAGTGGGCGCCGAGCCGGTAACGACCTGGTTGACGGCGCTCGCGTTGATCACTCCGGTCAGGTTCACCGATCCGTTGATCGCGGGGCTGGTGGAGAGCGGCGTCAGCGTTTGCACCTGGTTGGGAGGCGTGCCGGTCGTGGTTTCAGGGCATTCGGCGGCAGGATACTGGAGCGTCGGAGGAATATTGACTCCGATGTTGGCGAGCGTGATGCTATTGCCGTTGAGCGACGCCCCGAGAATATGCTCGCCGTCCGCCGTGGCGCCCAGTACATCGGTCTGGGAAGTAACTGAATCGCTCTGGGGATAGAACAAAATGGTCGCGTTATTGCCGACCTGGCCGGAGGGACACCAGGTGTGGGCGACGGTTGGACTCCCGCTGATATAGGCTCCAACCCCGGGGACTGTAACAGCAAGGCTTCGCGCCGTCTGATTGAGGAACCAGGAGCTGGGCGGGGCGGGCAGGGGGTACGTGCTCCAACCGGAGGCAACGCTGTGGACATAGAGCGTATCAGTGTGATTGCCGCCAAGCGAGGAACTGTCGACGATATAGAGGGTATTTGAATCCGGAGTCCAGGCGGCGGCAGTTCCCAGGCCGCCGAACGTGCTGGATGCGCCGTTGAAGACATTGTAGAGATAAAAGACGCCGCGTATCTGATCGTTGATGAGCAGAAAGTTGGCATTCGGAGACGCGGCCAACACCACGCCGGGAACCGATATGTCCTGTTTAGTAATGCTATTGCCTTGGGTCGAGTAGATCATCAATTCGCGGGGCGAGCCGAAATAGAGATTGGTCCCTTCCTGGTCCATGACCATGGAGTTGGGCACGTAGGGCAGGCGCACGGTGGCGCCGGGCGTGCCCGTAAGCAGCTCAATCGAGGCAAAGTATTCAGACTGGCCAGGGGCAGCGAACCAGGCAAAGGCGCTGGTGCTTCCGGGGACGATCACGTTGACGGGGTTGGAGGTGAGGGACAGCCCAGTGCCGTTCAAGCCAAGCTCGTTGATCGGGGCAGGATTGCATGCCGGCGGCTCGCAGACCGCAGTCACCGTAGCCACGCCGGGAAAAGAGGGTGTGATGGTGCCGGTTCCAGCGGCAGTGATGTCGATGGGGTTGGTGGACTGGAAAGTCAGCGAAAGACCGGTGAGAGAGCATCCGAGCGGGGGGCAAGCATCGACATTGGTGTCGTACACGGTCGTGGTGAGATTCTGTGGAACGCCTTGTGTGACGACTCCTTTGGTGCTCCCGTTGGCCAAAGCAATATCGATCGATTGGGGCGGGCAGGTGGAGAAGTATCCAGCCGACGAAGCAGACTGCGCGATGGTCGCGGTAATTACGGTGGTGCCCGGTTGATGCGCGGTGATGATATTGGTTGTGGGGTCAATGGTGCCGACGGACGAGGTGCCGGTGGAAAAGCTGAGCGTACCGATGGAGGAGCCGCAACTGGGGAGGGAAGTAACGCCCGGCAGCAGGCCACCCGGACACGCGTAATTCGCTGAAGTAACAGAAGACGGAGCGCAAAGTTCGTATTGCGTGCCATTGCTGACGACGCAGCCTTGGGCGCTGAGCTGCGCCTGCTGGTTCTGCGAGTAGCAACCTTGCGATGAAGCGCCCGCGAGAGGAGTGGTCACCAGGCTGATGCTGGAAATCGGGGCGTGGACATAGACCGTGACGGGGTTGGAGGTAACCGAGTCGGCAGAGGCCGTGATATAAGCGATGCCGTAGGGCAAGCCGCCAGTGGAGGGCAAGGGATTGGGGTAGTAGCAATATGTGTAGTTGGCGATGCCGCCGCCGGTGTTGCGATTCCAGGTGCCGGCGCAGATGCTTCCGGAGGGCGAGATGTCGACCAATTGATTGTTGGTGGTGCCGTAGCTAATCGTTGAGACAGGGATCGAGGCTATGGCCCCTTTGCAGGTGGTGGCTTGCGGCGATTGAATCTGGGTGGTCTGCCCGTAGGCGAGCGAAATGCCCGCGATCTGCGGCTGCAGCGTGATGTTGGCTACCTGGCTATCGGTTAAGCCATAGCCGAGGCCGTTGCAATAGTTCCCTGCCGGATTGCGCACGCAACCAGAGAAGGAAATCCCGGCCGGGATGGCCAGGCTAAGCAAACAAACAAGCGTCAAGAACCGCCGCATGAATCCTCCCCGTCCCGCGCCGTCGAACCGCGGAACGGTCGCAAAAAGCACGTAAAGAAGAATGAGCTATAACCGCCCCTAACCATGCCCCGGCTTGGCCCGCGCCAAGTGCGCCGCAGCTAAGCCAAAGGCTCCCGCCGGCTCGCTGCCGCATGGGCCGGAGGGGCGAAACACACACTGAAAGCTCCAAGGAAAAAGTGTATCAGGATGGGCCTGCCTCCGGCATCGTGCGTGACTGAGATAGGACTCTGCCCAATAGACTGGCGCGGGGCCGGATGGCGAGCAAGCTGCTACCTCACGAACCGGGGGGCATGTAACGGGCGAGCCAATCGACGGCGCGTTGAAGCGCGTTGCGCTGGTCGGCCGGATCGGCGAATCCGTGACCCTCGTTGGGGTAGACCACCAACTGCGCGGGAACATGGAGATCGCGCAGGGCATGCCAGAATTCGAAGGACTGTGGCGCGGGACATTCGCCGTCGCGGTCGCCCACGAGAGTGAGAGTGGGAGTGGTCACGTTTTTGATGAAGTCGATGGCGGAGCTTTTGGCGTAGACCGCCGGGTCGTCGTAAACGGAGGCGCCGAAGTAAGGAATCATCCACCGGTCAATGGAGTTTTCGCCGTAGTAGGAGAGCCAGTCGGAGATGCCGGCGCCAGCCACCGCCGCGCGGAAGCGATGCGTTTGGGTGACGGCGAACATGGTCATGAAGCCGCCGTAGCTCCAGCCGGCGATGCCGATGCGGTTGTGGTCGACGGGATACCTGGCCAGGACGGCATCGACGCCGGCGAGGATGTCGCGAAGGTCGCCGTAGCCGAAGTCCTTGCGGTTGGCCTGCGTGAAAGCCTCGCCCTGGCCGAAGCTGCCGCGGGGATTGGGCATGAGGACGAAGTAATCGAGGGCGGAGAATGCCGTGGTGCTGAAACCTCCGGCGCCTCCGTTCCAGCGGGAGAGAACGGCCGAGGCAGGACCGCCGTGGACCTCAACAAGGAGCGGGTACTTTTTGGCCGAATCGTAGTGCGCGGGCAGCAGGAGCCACCCCTGGATGTGGAAGCTGCCGTTGGTCCAGGTGAGCGAGACGGATTCTCCCCAGGGTACTTTGAGGTCATCGTTGAAGTGGGAGACCTGGGTGAGGCCGGCGAAGCCGCTGGAGTGATTGGGGGCTGGGCTGATGGAGCGGAGCGCTGGTCCAGGAATAGGCGCTCTTGCGGCGTAGATCTCCGGAGGACGATCGAAGCTGCTGGCTTCGAACACGAACAGAGAGCGATCGGCGCTGGCGGAGAAGTCGAGTTCGGCGCTGCCGGTGCCGACGGAGCCGGGAATGCTGAAGAGGGGTAGGTCGAAAGTGGCTGGGGCGGTGCTCGGGGCGCCGCTTGGTGGGATGCGCAGGCGCGTCAATCGGCAGTCGCCGCCGGCGATCTCGCTGACGAAGATGTGCTCGTTGTCCTCCCATGCGATCCACGCGGCGGAGGTGGGGCGTCCGGGAGTAAGGTTGCGGGGCTGGCCTCCAGTGGAGGGGACGATCCAGACGTCGCCGCCGGTAACGCCCTGGTCGCTCATCAGGCCGCCAATAAAGGCGATGGATCGACCGTCGGGCGACCAACGGGGCACGGCGATCTGCAGGCCGTGGAGCGGACCAGGAACCTGGGAGGGGTCGAGAACCAGCAACGAAGAATCGCCGACCGGTTGCGCATAGAGCCTGGCGACCCACCAGTTATCTTCGCCCGGTGGATCGGCGGCGATGTAGGCGAGGGATTTCGAGTCCGGCGACCAGTCGAATTCGAAAACGTGGAGGTTTGGGGGCGTGGCGAAGGTGGGGACGGCAGGCTGGGGCGTATCGGCCGGGACCATGGCCACGCGCTGAATCTCAACATGATCTTCTCCGATGACTCCGGAGGGCGGAGCTTCGGCGGCGAGCGCGCCGACGGGGCTTGTGGCGCCCTCGACGTAGAGGAAGGCGATGCGGTTGCCATCGGGCGAGAAGGCGGGGGTATCGACCTCGCCGCGCAGCGCGGTGAGGCGGAGCACGGGGCTGCCGTCGAGCCGAGAGATGTAGAGATCGCTCTGCCCCCCGGGATCGGCGCAATCGGAAAAGAAGGCCAGGGCGGCGGAGTCGGGCGACCAGACGAGATCGGATGCACTGCAGATCTGACCCGGCGAGGCGGCGGTAACAGGCTGGCTTTGGCCGAGGTTGTCGAGCGGGGCGACGCGAATCTCGCCGGCTTGTAACCAGGCGAGGCGCTTGCCATCGGCCGAAATGGCGACCTGGGCGATGGAGCGGGCGCGGTTCTGACTGGAGAGGATTTCGTCGAGGCGAGCCGTGGAGGGCGCGAGGGTGGCGGGTGAAGGGACGGCGCCGGATTGCTGAGCGCGGGCGGGAAAGGTGGACGCTGTGCAAAGAACCAGCGCAAGAGCAGCACACCGGAAGCTCGGAAGCGATCGCTGCATAGGGAGAATGCTAACAGCAGAGCTCCGGGATTCAGGCGTCAAGGGTCAGGCAGTGGGTTTCTTGTACCGCCGAGAGTGGCTCGCTGCTTGCGCCGATGGGCGGCTTCTCTTTTCAATGTGATTTCTCTGGACAGGCTGTCCGAGTTGCTGTAGCCTGACGCGAGAAGTCAGTCTGCACCTAAGTGATCCTTCCCCCACGGAACGAAGTTCCCCGTCGAAGATTCTTTCCGGCCTATCTGAACTATTCTGGTACGGCAAATCGAAGCGAATGAGAGGGGTCCTATATGACAAAAAGAGGCAAGATCCTACGCGACACGAGCGCCGGCGCAGGCCTGCTCGTGGCCGAAGGCCAGCAATATCCATTCACGCTTGACGGCATTTGGAAGTCGGAGACGCCGCCGGCGGTGGGGAATACCGTGGAAGTGGAGTTCGATGCGGCGGGCCAGATCGCGTCGATCCGCGCAATGACCGATGCGCAGCTCGCAAAAGAGAAAACCGACGCGGCGCTTGCCGCGGCCAAAGACAAGGGAGTCGCAATTGCTTCCGATATCCTGGCCAAGGTGGGTGCGCCCAACCTGATTGCCCTGGCGCTTCTGCTCATCGGATGGTTCTTCCTGAGCGCCGTCTCCATCAAGACTCCGTTGGGATCAATGAGCTACACGTTCTGGCAGGTCCTTGGATTTGTAAATGCCAAGAATGCATTCGAAGTGATGCTGCAGGCCAGCCAGGGGGGATTCAGCTCGGGTATTTACGGACTGCTGGGGTTCGTCGCGATCGTGGCGCCGTTTGTCCAGTATTTCTGGAGGGACAAACGCGCGATTCTGGGTGGAGTTCTTCCCCTTCTGTTCATGTTGTTTGTGGGGCTCATGGCCCGCAGCGGCTACAACGCGGCCCTCGGCGTCGGCACCGGCGGCGACCCCAACGATCCGTTGGCAAAGGCCATCCGCGACCAGATTTCGCAAGCGATCTCCATCGGATTCGGAGTATATCTATCTGCGCTTGCCAGCCTTTACTTTGCCGGCATGAGCGTGAAGAAGTACATGGCGGCGAATAAGAGCAGCGGTCCTGCAAAGGCTTAGGGGCTTACTCAAGAGGACGTGCGGAAATAGAGATCGGCGAAGTTGCAAATCGCTACTGCATACGGCTGCGTGATTTCCAAATGCCCGCGGCAAACGCGCCTGCGCCGCCGACCAGGGCGAGGACGATCGTCGGGTCTTCAGGCGAATCGTCGCATCCGGTTTGAGCGCGCAGCAGGGGAAGAGATGCGGCGAGCACGAGGGCGAAGCCAAAGGGAAGAATTGTCTTTTTGAAGTTCATGGTGTCCTCGAAATCCTGAGCGTGGCCGTTGCCAATTTCGCGTTATGCCGCAAAAGTGGCGATGGCCGGGGCGAGAACGCGCCCGGCCACTTGACTCACGGTTTGTTGACGGCGGAGTTGTTTGCGGCGTAAGGCGGCAAGAGGTT
>CAWJQD010000004.1:0-1001449 GCA_963844905.1 uncultured Acidobacteriaceae bacterium
AACTGTTGAAGGGATTGGAGGCGCGGGCCGGGATCGAACCGGCGCATAAAGGTTTTGCAGACCTCTCCCTTACCACTTGGGTACCGCGCCTCGGGGTGCCTCACGGAATGCGGATCGTTCCACCCCGCTCTTCAGTCGGCAAAAATCCGCCGCGGCGATGCGGAATGGAGCGGGAGACGAGACTTGAACTCGCGACCCTCGCCTTGGCAAGGCGATGCTCTACCACTGAGCTACTCCCGCTTGACGCAGATTCGAGTATACCGGGCAGCCGAAAGCGGGTCAAACCGCGCCACTTCGCCGCAAAACGACAATTGAGAGTTCGAATTCCGGCGAATTTGCAACTGGGGATTGCGGCACCAAGCATGCGCCGAGCCCATTGCGTCATCAGGTCGTCCAACCGTACAACTCTACCGAGAAAACGACAACCGAAATTAACTCCACAACCGAAATTCGGAAGTGGTTCCTGGCAGGCAAGCTTCTCAGTTGATGATTTGCTCCAGCCGCAAATCGCGCGACGAGGCGCCAACACTGAGCATACGTTTGCCTGTGACCGTTACCCACTGGTCATCAGCCGTGGACCAGTACTGGAGCTGGCGGAGCGGCACGTGCAATGTTACGGTCTTTGATTCGCCCGCGAGGATGTGAACGCGATCGAACGCCGCAAGTGCCCGCACAGGAAATTGCACTCCAGCCGGAATTTCATGGGGTGCGCCCAGGTAAACCTGCGGAACTTCGTCGGACGCCATGCGGCCCGTGTTCTTGATGGTGACGGTCACGTCGAGACCACCATCGGTGGCGTTAGTTATCTTCAGGTCGGAGTAGGCAAAGGCGGTGTAACTGAGGCCATAACCGAACGGGTAGAGCGGACCGATCTCTTCTTTGTCGAACCAGCGATAGCCGACATTGACGCCCTCACTGTAGATGGTCTGGCCACCGACGCCCTTGAAGGCGCGTTCAGGATACCTGGGATCGGTTGCAGGATAGTCCTCAAGACGCTTGCCCCAGGTTACAGGCAGGCGACCGGCGGGGCCGACTTTGCCGAGCAGCAGATTGGCTGTTGCCCAGCCGCCTTCGTCGCCTGGCCACCACATATGGAGAATGGCTTTGACTTTATCGGCCCAGGGCAGTTCGACTGGCTGGCTGATATTGAGAACAACAACGGTGTTGGGGTTGACGGCGGCGATTTCTTCGACGAGCTTGTCCTGATCGCCCGGCAGGTTGAAGACGGGTTCAATGCGCATCCAAACAAAGACCACGGCGATTTTGGCCTTCCTGGCGGCGGCGATGGCGGCGGCGTGATCGGCTGCGCGTTGCTCGGGCGTGTACCAGTTAAGACGTATCTGGGCGGGCGCGTTGGAAGTGTCGGGACGAATATGGATTTCGATTGCGTGCGGTCCGGCGCTTAGATTGACCGCGCGGCGCACGTTGTCCAGGCCATCGGGGGTGGGAACAACGTTGTCTTGGTTGGCCTGCAGGATATCGCCGTGGTGGTCGCCTTGGGTTGCACCGGTGGCGCCAAGCGGCTTACCGTCGATGGAAACGTTAGCGTCGTCGCCCAGGGCCTGGAGATAGAGCCAATAGTCGCCTGCGTGCGGTACGCTCAGCGTGCCCTTCCAGGTGCAGGTTGAGTTGGGAGGCAGAGCGTTGCCGCCCTTTACGGTGAAGTCAAGCTGCTTATCGGTTTGCGAAGCGCACGGCCCGGTACGTAACAGGCCGGGTTTGCCGTCGTGGCTCAGAGCGCCGGCAGGCACGACCGTGCCGGTCATATCATCCGCTACGGCGAAGGCGATGCTGGGATTACCGGAGACCTTCTTCATCGCAGCGAGAGGGCTTACCTCGCGCCAGGGCAGGCCGACGGAGCGTTCGCCGCTGAGGCCGATAGAGTCCAGTTGCCCCGCGGTAGGACCAATCAAAACCACTGAGGAAAGGTCAGAGGACTTGAGCGGCAGAATGTTGCCCTCGTTTTTGAGAAGGACCGCGGCATCCTCTCCGGTCTTTTCGATGATCTTGGCGTTGGCGTCGATATCCTGCGCGGTGACGGAGTGCTTCTGCATGCCGTCCATGTATCCGAAGCGGATGATCTCATACAGTACGCGGCCGGCGGCGCGATCAATGGCGGCTTCCGTGACCGTGCCGTCTTTGAGAGCCTCGGCCATCTTAATTGGCGCGGGCTCAGTGCCGGCGCCGCCGGATTTGTCGATTGGGTCCGGGTCCTCGGGAATGTGGCCACCATACTTGGCGCCCTCACCGCTTCCTGCGCGTAGCGGAGACAGCTTGATTGTGAAGAAGGAAGGGATCTCGCCTGTGTCTCCCGGCATCTCCATGTCGAGGCCTGCGTTGATCTCTTCGGCGCTGTGGGCGGCGCCCCAATCGGAGGTCACGAATCCCTTAAAGCCGATCTGGTCGCGCAGGATTTTGGTCAGCGTGTCAGGGTTGCCGCAGGCATAAGGGCCGTTCACGTGGTTGTACGAGCACATGATGGATGCCACGCCGGCATGGATGGCCGCGTCGAACGGAGCCACGTAGATTTCGTGAAGGGTTTGGTCATCGACGAAGACATTGCTGCTTTGGGAATCGTACGCCACGTAGTGCTTCACCATCGCCATGACGTGCTGCGACTGGATGCCCTTGATCTCGGCCGCGGCGATCTGGCCGCTGAGAAAGGGATCCTCGCCGAAGGTGTTGTATCCGCGCCCGAATACCAGGTCGCGAACGATGTTGACAAAGGGCTGGAGCGAAACGTCGATGCCCATCGCCCGGTCCTCGCGGCCGATTTCCAGGCCATTCTCTTCCGCGGCCGTGACGCTGAAGGTAGCGGCGACTCCCATGGTGGCCGTCTCGCCCTGCGCCGGGTGACGCGTGAGCACGCCTGGCGGCCCGTCGGCAAAGCGCAGGCCCGGGATGCCCAGCCGGGGCACGCCGGCGAGGTAACCTGCCTGCCCTTGATAGAGGGCTGGGTTCTCGCGTGCGCCGTGGATAAGGACCATCTTTTCCTCAAGCGTCATCTGGTTGAGCAATTTCTCAGTCCGTGCCTTCGCGTCGGCGGGCGATATCCATTGCCCCTGCGCAGCAGCTGCGCCCGCCAGCAGCACGGATAGCCCGAGCACAGCCTCAATCGCCATGTAACCTGTTCTGTGAAATACGTTCATTATGCATACCTTTAGTCAGAATTTGGTTGAACAGACAGCCCATTGTAAGCTATTGAATCATCCGCAAGCGCGGCTCAAGTTTATGCGCCGCTCCTCAACGTTCGGCATCACTGCGCCACAGTCAACCAACGCCGCGAGATAGTTGAGCCGACGCCGGCTGTGTGGTTCGGCGCGGCGGTGGCTTTCAAGATGAGATTGTCTTGCGGCTTGTCCGGTACCGACAATCCGATTGCAAAATCGCCCGCGCCCAAAGCCGCCAGGTCAAATGGCCGTTCCGCCTTGGCCAAAGTTTTACCTTCCTTTGTTTCCAGCGTCAGAATGAGTTCCCCTGCCATCGGCTGGTCATAATCGTTGATCATTTTCACCAGAAATTCGTGAGACGCGCCGGCCTGAAGCGTGGGGTGGAAGAAATTGATATAAACGCCGAGCGGCTTGAAGGCTTCGCCCACGTAATCGGCAAAAGCCGGATCGAGTTTAAGCCCCTTCACGTGGCTCCAGTTGTCCGACGTAGCAACATCGGGAATGTCGTCCGTCAGATACACGAAATAATCGACGCCGGCCATCTGCCGATGCGCCCGCCAGTATTCCGTCAAGCCGGCCAGAAGGTAAGCCCACTCATTGAGCCGTTCGCGGTTCGTCGCGTTGATTCCCACGAGCTGGGCATAGACGTTCTCGGCATATTCCATGCCCTTCGTCGAGCCGTCGCGGTTCAACCAGAGCGAGCCGAATTCATTGATGACCACGGCGTTCTGGGTGGAAGGCACGGGCGTATCCAGTCCTACGGCGACAGGCGCGCCATCCATGCTTTCAAGGTCGCTCATTTTGAAGGTGAGTTTCCCCTCAGCGCCCTGGTCGAAAAAGTAGCCGTGAAACTCCTCCACGTCGCCGGGGCTGCCGGGTGGATTGTAGCTGTCCTCCCAGGGGCGATTCGATAAATCCAGTCCGCGCACGGCGGGAACGACCTGGGCATTGAAGATCTCGTTCCGGGTTTCGTTGACGGCGTCCCAGACGACGATGCTCGGATGGTTCCAGTTGTCGCGCATCCAATCCTTGAATTGACGGATCATTTCGTCGGCGTTGTAAGTGTGCGAATAGCCAGTTGATTTGAACCAGTCGCCGCCGGTCCAGACGGGAAATTCGTACTGGACCATCAACCCCACTTCGTCGCAGACATCGAGCCAGTGCTGCGGCACTGGCCCGATGGTAAACCGGAAATAATTCCAGTGCATCTCCTTGGGAACGGTTCCAAGCAATCTGCGAACCCAGGCGTCGTTCCAGGGCAGATTGCCGCTCAGCGGGTCTTCAAAAAAACGGTGCAGCGCGATATTCGAGCCGCGCAGATAAAAGACCTTGCCGTTCAAATAGGCGCGCTTGGTGACCGGATCAAAATGAAACTCGCGCATCCCAAACCGGGTCTGGACCGAGTCGCCGTCCGTGCTCGTTTCCAGAGTGTAAAGAAACGGGTCTTCCGGCTGCCACAAATGCGCGTGCGGAATCCTGATGGCATGCGTCAAAACCTTTTCCTCGCCGGGTCCAAGCGAGACGCCTTCCATCTTCATTGCGGCTACCTGTTCGCCGGTCTTCCAGGTCTTGACCAAGTAAGACAACGAACCGGAGTAGGCCGCGCCGGAATCATTCTTTAGCGTGGTTTGAACAATGATTTCGTCTGTGTCAATGCGCGGCGCGATTTGAACGGTCTGAATCCACGGATTGTCGCAGAAGAAAACCGAAACATCGTCGTAGATGCCGGGCGTCCATTTGGACTTCTCGAAGTCCGCGCCGGTGGGGAAATCGTCGGGCAACACGGCGGGATGCGCTCCGATGCGGACGATGAGCGTGTTCTCGGCATTCCAACGGATCGCCCGGCTCAACTTCCACAAGCTGGCGCTGAAGCCGCCGGCATATTCCGAGTGCCAGGCATCATCCTCCGGTTCGAGGCGCCGCCCGTTCAGCCAGACCGCCGTGCCGAACTGCGCCTTATCGATCTTTAGCATCGCCGCCGCGCGGGCCGACGGCGCGCGAAAGGTTTTGCGATACCAGAAATAATTGCGATCCTGTTCCACCTTGCCGTCCCAGTATTTGACCATCCAATAGGGGCTCACTCGATGCTGGCCGATGAGCCAGTTCACGCGTTCGCGGCTGATAAACCGGTCCACATCCGGGAACGGCGGGGTTGCCAGATGCGCCAATCCGGGTACCGGGACGGTGTGCCTGAAGCTGGCGGGAATTTCATCCGGTGATTTGCTGTCCGCAATCTGCCACTGACCGTCCAACGACAGTACCGTTCGTCCTGCCGGCGCGGCCTTGGCCGAATGGCAAGATGCAGCCGCCAGTGCGACCGTCACGAGCAACAGAGTCGTAGAAAATATCTTCGATGTATTCATTCTTCACTTGCCTTTCATCGGGAATCGTCCGCGTTCGGCATCACTGCGTCACAGACAACCAACGCCGCGAGATCGATGTGCTTGAGGTGTGGCACACAACAGGAATGTTCATCAACTACAAATCGCAGGTTCTGTTGCCCGCAGGAGCAGAGATTATCATAGCGAAAGCAAGCGGCGAGCCTTGCAGCACAAGGTCGACCATTCCGCAGGGAATCACTTTCAAAGACTGCGAAATCTCACTTGAAGATGTGGCTCGGCGCTTTTCTGGCAATACCTACAACGGCCTTCCGATTTCGTTTCAGTTTATAAATTGTGTCGTTGACTATCATGGCGGACCACTTCCCGACGGCCCTATGGAATTCTCTGACTCGGTGTTTCATTTTTATGTGACCGTTGTTCCTTCTCCGCGCGGCGCAGAAGCCATGCGATCACTTGCGCAGGCGGAATCAGACGAGGGCAAAGTTCCCGAAAATTCAGCAAGACACTCATAGGACACTGCTCGCCCAATTGACCCGCCCCACGGATTTCCGTAAACTTAAAGTTTGCGAGGGATACGGCTCGGCTGGCCTTCATCCCCGCATCATTTTCCCTGAAAACAGGACCACCCCCTGCAATTCAGGCCTTGGAGATGGAAGCGAAACCATGGCAAACCACGTATCGGCACTCAAGCGCGCCCGCCAGACCGAAACCCGCACTGACGTGAACCGCGCCAACCGCACCCGCGTGCGCTCGAGCCTGCGGGCTTTGCGCGAGGCTCTGGCCAAGGGCGACGTGAAGGCCGCCAATGCGCAATACCGCGCCACGGTCTCGGCCCTCGACAAGAGCGTGCAAAAGGGCGTTCTGCACAGCAATACCGTTTCGCGTTACAAGAGCCGCTTGAATGCGCGGCTAAAGGCCCTGGCGACGGCCAAGGCGTAGCAAGGCAGCAGCAAACCAAATCAGCGGACCATAGGCAGCCGGGAGCGATCCCGGCTCTTCATTTTTGCGCTGGGAAACTTTCCGGCAAATGCGCCGTCGCTACGCCGGAGAAGCCGCCGCCTCTCATCTTCGCTCTTCGCAGCAGGCTCGCTCACGGGCTCTTGCGCAGCAGCGGCTTGAGCACCGGGAAGAGCGTGTCGGCGATGATCGCGGAACCTTTGGCGGTGGGATGGATGCCATCGTCCTGAATGGCGCCCGGAACATTGATCAGATTCTGATACAGCATGGGTATAAAGGCCACGCGGTGCTTCACAGCGAGATCGCGGAAGATCTGATCGAAGGACCGGATGTAGTCCGGTCCGTAATCCGGCGGAAGCGTGATGCCGGCGAGCACAATCTTCACATGAGCGTTCTCAAGAGCCGTGAGCACCTGGTCGAGATTATTGCGCGTCTGCTCGACAGGCAGACCGCGCAGACCGTCATTGCCGCCGAACTCGACAATCACGATGGTCGGATGCAGGCGCAGCACGAAGGGCAGGCCGGCGAGCGCATCCTTTGTAGTGGCGCCGCTTGTGCCCTGATTGATGACTCTGTACGTGTAGCCGCGCGCATCGAGGAGCTTCTGCAGGAAGTCGGGATAGGCCTGGCCGTAGGGAAGTCCGCGCCCGGCGGTGATGCTGTCGCCGTAGCAAACCAGGACCGGCCGGCCAGCGGCATGAAGCGGGCCCGCCAACATCAACAGGCAACATGCGACAAGAACCGCGCGCCGAACGTCCACGTATATAGTGTAGCCGCGCGCGTGAGGGCGCATCGGCCCAAGAGATCCGAAGACGGGCCAGTTACACTGCGAGTGACGGGAGGAATACGTTGATCCAAGTCAAGGGCGCGAAGAAATGGATCCAGAATGGCGCGCGGCGCGTGGAAATTCTGCAGGGAATTTCGCTGGACATTCCGGCCGGGCAGTTTGTGGCCATCCTGGGCGCCAGCGGAAGCGGCAAGAGTACGCTGCTGGGGCTGCTCGCCGGACTCGACACGCCCAGCGAGGGCGAGATCTGGCTGGATGGAGTGCCCATCCACAATTTGGCTGAGGCGGAGTTGGCCGCGGTGCGCGGGCGCAAGATTGGCTTCGTCTTCCAGTCCTACCAGCTCATCCAAACGCTCACTGCTCTTGAAAATGTGCTGCTTCCTTACGAGCTCAATGTGGAAGGCAACGGCCTCAAGCAGGCACGCCGCATGCTCGACGAAGTGGGCCTCAAGGAGCGCATGGATCACTATCCCGTGCAGCTCTCGGGCGGCGAGCAGCAGCGCGTGGCGCTGGCGCGAGCGTTTGTGGCCGAGCCGCCCATCGTGATGGCCGACGAGCCAACGGGCAACCTCGACTCGGTGAATGGGCGGATGGTTCTCGATCTACTCCTCGAAAGGAATCGCAAGGCGGGAACGACGCTGGTTCTCGTCACGCACGACCCCGAAATTGCCAGCCGCGCCGACCGCAAAATCGTGCTCAAGGATGGTCTTGTGGCCGAAGATTCCAAGCCGGGCCCGTTCCCGCCAGACACGAATCGCTCGCAAGGAGAAGAATGGCCAAGCGCGCATTGAGCTGGAAACGCGCTGCCGCCATCGGCTGGCGCGACCTGAAGTCCGCGCCCGGGAAGTTCGGATTTGTGGTCCTGTCGGTTGCCGTGGGCGTGGCTGCGCTGGTGGGTGTGCGCGGGCTAAGCGACAGCTTCAGGCAAACCTTGAGCACGGAAGCGCGGTCGCTGCTGGCGGGCGATCTGAGTGCGCGCATTATCGGCGCGCCGACGCAAGAAGAATTGAGCAAGATCGCCGCGATCGAAGCGCAAAGCGGCGGCACAATCCGCTCCACATGGGTCACTGAGACCGTCTCGATGGCCTCCGTTTCTACTTATCCCGTGCCGCTGCTGGTCTCGCTCAAAGCCGTGGATCCTGCCGAGTATCCCTACTATGGAACGGCCGAGCTGGAGCCGGCGATGCCGTTGCGGCAAGCTCTCCAGGGCGACTCGGCAGTCGTGGCGGACGAGTTTCTCATCCGGCTGAATGCGCATGTAGGGGACACGCTGCGGCTGGGCGGCAGAGACTTCCGCATCACGGCGGTGCTCGAGCAGGAGCCCGATCGGATCACTGCGGGCATGGGATTGGGGCCGCGCGTGATGATCTCGGAAGCGGCGCTGGCGCGCACCGGGTTGCTGGCGCCGGGCAGCCGCGCAAGCCGGCGATTGCTCGTCAAGCTGCCGGACGAGCCGCCGCGCGGCGTCACCGCCGATGCCGAGACCGCTGCAGTGAGCAAACAATTGGAAGCGGCGTTGCCCGAGGCGCAGGTGATGGACTACCGCGAGGGCAATCCCGCGCTCACCCGCGGGCTCGACAATGCCACCTCCATCCTCAGCCTCATCTGCCTGGTGGCCATGGTTCTGGGCGCGATCGGTGTGGCGATGGCCATGCACGCGCATCTCGAGCAGCGCATGGACATGCTGGCGATTCTCAAAGCCCTTGGTGCGGACTCTTCCGACTTGCTGCGCATCTTCCTTTTGCAGACGCTGGGCCTCGGCCTTGCCGGGGGATTGCTGGGCGTGGCCGCGGGCGTCGCCGTAATGGCCGTGCTGCCGGCGGCATTCGGCCAGTTGCTTCCCGTGCATGTGATTCTTCAGTTCCCGTGGCAGTCGGCGCTGGCCGGGCTGGGAACGGGGCTGCTTACAACTCTGCTCTTTTGTCTGCCCCCGTTGCTCGATGTGCGCGCGGTAAGGCCGGTGCTGGTGCTGCGCAGGCTGGTGGAGCAGGGAGCATCGGGCATCGGCGACCTTTTGGGGCGCTGGTGGGCGCGCCGCCTGCAACTCGGCATTGCTGCCGCAGTGGTGGCCGCTCTGGGCGCCATCGCGTGGGCACTCTCGGATTCGCCCAAGGTGGGCGCCTGGTTTGCTTTCTTGTTCACCATTGCGCTCGTCGTTTTGCTGGCGATGGCGGCCGTGGCGCTTCGCACCGTGCGATTCATGCTCGATCGCACGCGCCTCCACCTGCCTTCTTCGCTGCGCCACGGGCTCGCCAATCTCTACCGGCCGGGAAACCAATCTGCCGCGGTGCTTGCGGCGCTGGGCACCGGAGTCATGCTTATTCTCGCGGTCTATCTGATGCAGAAGGATCTCCTGCGCGATCTGCGCGAGACCGCCTCGCCCAAGCTGCCCAACGTATTCTTGGTCGACGTGCGGACCGACGAGGTTGCGGGCGTCAAGGCGTTTTTTGCGCATCAGCCGGGCGTCAGCCAGCAATTGAACCTGATGCCCGTCGTGCCGGGCCGGTTCATCTCCATCAACGGCCAGGCGGTGGAACAGATGAAGGGCCAGCACTATCCGCGCCGCATGCTGGAGAGCGCCGAGCTGAGCTGGGCCGATTCGCCGCCCGAGGGCGACAAAGTAGCCGAGGGCGCGTGGTGGACAAACAGCAGCGCGGCTGAGCTCGCGGTAGGCGACGGCGTGGCCCGGCGCCTGCACATCGGCGTAGGCTCCGCGGTGGAGTTAGAGACCGGCGGCACAACGCGGGCGCTCAAAGTGGCAGCCATCTATCGCGCGGATGGCCAGCACCTTGGAGCGCGCGTGCAATTTGTTCTGCCTTCGGGGCAGATCGCCGACCAGCCGTCAACGTGGTACGGCGGCGCGCACATCGATCCCCAACGGGTAGCCGCCATGGAGCGGGACCTCTTCTCGGCTTACCCCACCATCACCGTCATCAATGTCGCCGACGTGCTCGAGCGCATCGAAAACGTCGTCGACCAGATCACCTTCGTCGTCCGGCTGCTGGCTGCCTTTTCCATACTGGCCGGGCTCACGATTCTCGCCTCGAGCATCGCCAGCACGCGATTCCGGCGCATGCAGGAGGCGGTCGTGCTCAAGACGTTGGGCGCCACGCGCATGAGGATTGTACGCACGTTCAGCGTGGAGTTCAGCGTCCTGGGCCTGCTCGCCGGAGCGGTGGGCGTCGTCTTCGCCAACCTGCTGACACGCGTGCTGCTGCATCGCCTCGACATGGCCTTTCACATCGAATGGGCGGCTACGCTGATTGCGCTGGTTGGCACGGCCGCTCTGGCCACGGCCACGGGCTGGATCGCAAGCTACCGCATTCTCGGCCTGCGCCCGCTCGAAGTGCTGCGCGAAGAATGAGAAAGGCAGGGACCAGGGACGTAGGGACTTAGGGACTGAGTGGTCTGGAAGAGATCAGATCGTCTATTTCCGCTTACGCTGCTACGCGGCTTCAGGCAGGGACCACTTCTCTAGGGCGATTCCGCAATTGGTGTACCCGTCCGTTGGAACATCCAACCCTTGAGGGAGAAAGGAGCAACCGCAGATCCTTCGACTCCCTCCGCTGCGCTTCGGTCGCTCAGGATGACAGTCAGGATGGGGTACGAAGCCTTGGGTACAACGGTTCTGGAACCGCTATAGTCCCTACGTCCTTCAGTCCCTGTTTCTCTAAACCTCTTCATCGGAATCAACCGGAGGCAGTACATCGTCGGGGCGCGCCACCCACACATAGAGCGTGGGCAGCAGGAAGACGCTCATCAACAGATTAGTCATCAGCCCGCCCACGATCACGATGGCGAAGGGGCGTTGCGAGTCGGAGCCGATGCCGTGGGAGAGGGCGGCGGGCAGCAGCCCCAGTGTCGCTACCAGCATGGTCATGATGATGGGACGCAGCCGTCCCACGGCCCCCTCCACTGCAGCCGTCTCAATGGAATCACCTCGGGCGCGCAACTGGTTGATGTATTCCAGCAAGATGACGCCTGACTGAACTGAAACGCCGAAGAGCGCCAGGAAGCCCACCTCAGAAGAAACGCTGAACTCGGTGCCAGTAACCAGCAGCACCAGCAATCCGCCGAGGCTGGCCATGGCCACAGTGGCCAGAATCAGGATCGACCACTTCATGGATTTGTACATCGTATACAGAATGATGAAGATCAGCAGCACGGTGAGGGGCACAATGATAGCCATGCGCGCTTCCGCGCGAACTTCGCTCTGGAACTCGCCCTCCCATGCAATGTGATAGCCGCGCGGCAGCTTCACTTGGTCGTTCACTCTTTGAATGGCCTCGCGCACGGCATCGCCCAGGGGGCGGTTGCGCACGCTGTACTTGATGGCGACGTAGCGCTGGTTGTTTTCCCGGTAAATTTCCGAACCTTCGTCGGTTTCGCGAACGTCGCAAAGCTGGGCGAGCGAGACGCGCTCGCCCGATGGCGACAAAAGGCGAATACTCTCGATTGCCTCGCGCGTATCCCTATATTGAGGCAGATAACGCAGCGTCAGGTTGTAAACCTCCTCGCCTCGCAACACCTGAGTGAGGGCAGAGCCTCCCACGGCGGTCTGGATGGCATCCTGAACATCGGCCACATTGATCTGCCAGCGCGCCGCTTTGGCGCGATCAACCATCACATCCAAATCAGGCTGGCCGGTGACTTGAAGGACGCCCAGGTCCGTAATGCCCCTCACATGGCTCATGATGGCGTCGACTTGATTGGCAATATCTTCAAGCGTGTGCAGGTCGCTGCCATAGACTTTCGTTGCCAGCTCGCCCTTCACGCCGCTGACGGCTTCCTCCATGTTGTCTTCGATGGGCTGGGAGAAGCCCCAGATCACGCCGGGAAATTTCCTGGTGAGCTCAAGGTTCATGGACGCGATGAGGTTGTCCTTATTCTGGTGAAAGACCGGACGCCACTGCTCTTTCGGCTTCAGGCCGACAAAGAACTCGGTATCGAAAAAGCCGGTATGATCGGTGCCGTCATCGGGGCGGCCGGTCTGGCTGGTGCAGCTGGTGGCCTCAGGAAACGAGCACAGCAAAACTCGCGCCTCATTGGCAATGCGGATGCTTTCGGTTGGCCCAACGCTTTGGTCCAGAGTGCCGCGCACCCAGAGCGCGCCCTCGTCGAGATGGGGCAGGAACTCAGAGCCGATGACGCCGCTGAAAGCCAGGAAGACTGCCAAGACAAGCGCGGCCATGCCTCCGGTCAGCACTAATCGTTGGTGATGAATAGCCCAGGTTACGCCGTTGCGGTAGCGTTCTCGCAAATACTCCATCACCGGATTCCTCCACTCTTTGGCACCTTTACTGAGCAACACACTGGCCAGGACGGGAGCCAGGAGGATGGAGTATATGAGCGCGCCCAGGAGTGCGAAGGCCACCGTCCAGGCCATGGGGCGGAAGATGCGACCTTCCACGGCCTGCAGCGTGAAGATGGGCAGATAAGCGGTGATGATAATGGCGATGGCGTAAAAGACCGGGCGCTGGACTTCATGGGCGGCGTCGCGAATCTTGTCCTGCGGTGTGCGGCGGTCGCCGTTGTGCGAGAGGTGGCTGACGATGTTCTCGACCATGACGACGGCTCCCTCCACGACCATGCCGAAGTCCAGCGCTCCCAGCGAGAGCAGGTTGGCGGGAATGTGCTTCAGATCGAGGCAGGTGGCGGCAAACAGCAAAGAGAACGGGATGGTGAATGCGACGATGAGGGCGCCGCGCACGTTGCCGAGAAAGAGAAACAGAACGATGACGACCAGGACCATGCCCGCGGTGAGGTTTTGCAGCACGGTATGGGTGGTGAGGCGGAGCAGGTCGCTGCGATCGATGAAGGGGACAAGCTTCACGCCGGACGGAAGGATCTGAGAGTTCAACTCTTCAACCTTCTTGTGGATTCCTTCGAGCGTGGGTTGCGCGTCGTCGCCCTTTTGCAGCGCCACGATGCCGGAAACCACATCGTCGTTGTCGACCAGTTTTCCGTCTTCGCGGTGGTATGCATCGCCGAACCGTCCCAGGCGAATCATCGGGCCCTGTTCCACTACGCCGAGATCCTTCACCCGGACAGGCGTGCCGCCTTTCGTGGTGATGACTGTGTTCTCGATGTCCTGGATGTTCCGTACCAGGCCCACTTCGCGCACGTTGACCTGCTGCTGGCCCTCCTGGATGAAGCTGCCGCCGCCATTCACGTTGTTATTGGTGAGCTGCTGCTCTACCTGGGCGATGCTCAGCCCGAAATCGACGAGCTTGTCGGGATCGAGACGAACCTGATACTCACGGGTCGGGCCACCAAAGGGATTGATGTCCACGACGCCGGGGACCGACTTGAGGTTCTTCTCGATCACCCAGGTCTCCAGCGTCTTCAGATTCATCACGTCGTATTCGGGGTTGGTGCTGCGTAGCGTGTAGAAGTAAATCTGTCCGACGGGGCTCCAGTCGGTGCCCATTTGCAGCACCACCCCGGGCGGTAGCGAGACCTGCGAAAGCCGCTCCAGCACGCGTTCGCGATTTTCAAAATCTGTTGTGTCCTCGCCGAAGACCATCTCTACGGTAGAGAGGCCGAAGATGGACCACGAGCGCACATGAGCTACGCCGGGAATGCCGTTCATCACGATTTCCAGCGGGATGGTGACCTGTTGCTCGATCTGTTCGGCGGAAATTCCCGGCCACTGCGCGATCACATCGACGTAGTTGTTGGCCACATCGGGATATGCCTCCACCGGCAGGCGGTGAAAGGAAACGATCCCCCATGCGAACAGCAGAATGCCGATGGCCAGGACGAGAAGGCGGTTCTGCAGCGCAAAATCAACCAGCCTGCGGATCATTGCGCCTCCACCGTAGCCTGAAGGTTCAAAACGTCCTTCACCACCAGCTGGCCGGGCGCCAGGCCGGAGAGGATCTCCTGTTGGCCGCCGGGCAGCATATCGCCGCCGGCCACCTCGACGCGCTTAAACTGCCCCTGACCAGCGGGAACAAAGGCCCATTCACGGTCGTGCAGGTGCAGAATGGCGCTGGCCGGCACGGTCGCATGTGTCACCGAGGTGCGGCTTTTGAGCGTCGCGGTCACAAACATTCCCAGGCGGAGAACGCCGGGGTTCGCAACTTCGATGCGCACCTTCGCGGTGCGGATGGTTGGGTCGAGCACGGGCCCGATGTCGCTAACGCGGCCAGTCAGCACCTTATCCGGGTACGCGGTGAGCCTGATCTGCGCTTCCTGTCCGAGATGAACCTTGGGAAGGTCATTCTCGTACACATCGCAAAGAATCCAAACGTCGCTGAGGTCGGCGATGGTGAAGGCCGTCGCCGTTCCCGAGAGCGCCACGCCTGCGGCCGCCGCATTGGTGATGTTCTGGGCGACGATGACGCCGGTGGCCGGCGCGTACACGTTCACCACGGGGCTGGGGTGGTTCTTATCTACTCCGAAGATCTTCAGTTGTTGGTCTGCCGCCACCAGGTCGGCTTCGGCATCCTTCTCGGCGTCTTCGGCCTGCTCGAGCATGGCCTGCGCGATGGCGCCGTGCTGAAACAGATCCTGAGCGCGAATGTAAGCCTTGTTGGCTAGTTGTTCGTCGGCCTCCGCCTTCAAATACGCGTCGAAGGCATTGCTGATGTCCGGACTCTCCACGCTGAACAGGAACTGTCCTTTCTTGACGTTGTCGTCGAGCCGCGCTTTGATATCGACAACACGGCCATTGGCCATGGAGATTACGGGAATCTCGCGCGAGATGTCGGGAAAAACCGAACCTGTGACGTTTAGCTTCACTGGTTCGTCAATCCGGCCCGCAGCCACCAGAGGATACTGCTCAGGGTGGTCGACGGTAACCAAACCCGCGTTTCCGGTCTCAATCACCTGTGCTGGAGAAGCCGCACCGCTCTCCGGGTTGAACTTCTTTCCGCAACCCGCAAGCGCCAGACAGGCAGCCAGGCAGCCGACGGCTTTCAAAATGGAAGCGTTCATCATGGGATCACCTCGCGTCCGACGGCAAGATTCAGTTGTGCTGCGGATGTAAGATAGGCGCCGATCAGTTGGACATAAGCCAATTGCACCTGGCGGTAGTCGCTTTGAGCGTTCAGAAAGTCCATCAGCGAGGCTCCGCCGTGAAAATAGGCATAGCTGACGGTGTCGCGCACCCTGAGCGCCTGGCCGTTGTACTTGACCTTGTAGGGTCTCAGAAGCACGATATTGCTCTCCACCTCGGCGTAGGCCGTGTCCACGTCGCTGAAGACATGGGCGCGGACGGCCTCGCTGGCCTGTTGGCTGCGCTCGATGTCGATCTCCGTGCGTTTCTTTTCGCCCTGGTTACGGTCGAAGATACGCAGCGGAATGCTGACGCTGCCGCCGAGAGTTGACATGTCGATCGGGTAGGGGTTATTGACCGCCGAATTCCACGTGTACCACGCGCTGTAGGTTGGGTCGGTCGAGCCGTTTGAAACTGCCAGCCTGTGATTGGTTTGCGATTGCTGAATGGTTTCGAGCGCCGCTTCGAGATCGGGCCGCGCGTTCAGCGCGATCTGGCGGAAATCGTCGAGAGGTTGCAGCGTGTCAGAAAAATCGAAGGTTCCGGTCACATCGAACTGATCCACCGGCGTTCTGTCGTTCAGCAGTTGCAGCAATTGAATCTTGGCCGTGCGCAGGTTGACGATCGCGGTCTGCAGTTCCGATTCGTATTGCACCCGAAACAGCTCAATACGATCGAAATCGATCTGGGCAATGTCGCCGGCTTTTAAGCGGTCGCGGCTGATGGCGATGATCTTGTCGTAGTAGTCAAGGTCGGCCTTGGCCATATTCAGTACTGTCTTGGCCTGGAGCGTCTGCACAAACGCCGCGCGCAGGGCAAACTCCAGATTGCGCTTCAGGTCCTCGTGCTCCGATTCGGAGATACGCGTGCCTTCCCGCGCGCTCTCCTGCCGCAGCTCGCGCTTGTGGTCGCGCTCGTGCAAATAGCTGATGCCGGGTTCTACAAATGTTCCGCTGAGTGGGACCCAATGGCCGTCATTGGGAGCGATTTCCGTTCCGTCTACGGTGGTGGTGAGCTGCGGGTTGGGCCGAAGGTACGCGGTGATTTCCTCGGCGCGCATCTCATCCACGTTGTCGGCGTCGGCCCTTAAAGCCGGGTTACTGGCTTCAAACTTCGCCTTGACCTGGTCCCAGGTAAGGCCCTGCTGCGCCCATGTGAGAGCCGGCGCCAGAACCAGCCACACGGCAACTCTCGGGACAGAAACCGATGAAGAAGGGAACTTGAGCTTCATGCAAACGCCTTTGCGCCGTGGTCAGCACGGCGGACAAGGGGAAACAGACGGTCAAAGATGGAAAAGCCAGCGGAGAGGAACGATCAGGCGGCCGGAGGAGGGCGGTTCTGAATCGAGGCCCGGGCAGGATGGTCTACGAAGGGCGCAGAAAGATTGCTGGGCGCGGCCATGCGCACAACTGGGATCGATAACTCTGCGAATGCCGGCGGCGGAAGCGCGGCGCCCACGGGAACAATCGAGTGCGAGCTGAAGAAATCATGATCGCGCCGCACAGTGACACTGGTATCGACTTCCGCGGGGTTTTGCGCCGCCATCAGGTCGTCGGTTATGGAAATGGCCGGCAAAAGGATCAGAATAACGACGGCCAACGCGACGAGCTGCGCACGCCGGCTTGAAGCCTTGCGCGGCGCCATGCGCGCCCAGGCGCACAGCATCCACACGGCCACCGCGGCCCAACCAAGATTGAGAATTAACTCCATTCCCAAGGCCAATTCTACCTCAGCATTGAGTAACGGCGGAAATCTCCTCCGATGATGAGGTTGGGCGAAATGCACTCAGCAACGGGTTGCGATTCTGTGATCGAATCGTAAACTTCGGTTACGATCCTGAATTTGGCGTGAGTCCGGCAGGTGACCGCCCCGCTCCCATTCCGTGCCGCGGCTCCTCCCGCGTGGCGCGGCTTTCCCCTCACCATCGCCGCGTTGACCGCGTCCGGGAATGCCCGTAAGATGAAATCGTTGGCTATGCGCGCCCCGCAATGGGAGCCAGGCGAAGCGGCTGCAGAACGAGCCGCCACGCGCGCTTGTTGCCCCCTCGTTCAATGGCAGGACAGCTGACTCTGGATCAGCATATCGGGGTTCGAATCCCTGGGGGGCAGCCAACACAGCACTTCGCCAGCCCTTGCCGAGCTTCTTCGACAATGTCACGTCAGTTATTATCAGTCGTTTATGGCGATTCTTGTGCCCGGGGAGGTCCGCTACGGTTCTCCTTGTGCTAGTTTTTCTGTGGGTACGATTCGGGTATATTTTTTTACGATGTGTGGGTACGGAGCAAATTTGCCCTTTTGGTGACTAATCGAATGGGCCTCACAGTTAAGGAAATCGACAACGCAAAACCAAGTGGCAAGCCGCACAAGCTGGCCGATAGCCGGGGGCTGTATCTGCCGATCTCCTGTCTGGTGCGGAATAAATAGTTGAGTTTGCAAGAAAACAGATGCGGTTTTTTCTTGCGGACGTGGTGGCGTTGAATGCCGCAATCGTTTGAAAATGAGGCTCCGTACTACGTTCGCAGGACCGAGTAGGGGTGGGCGTTTCTCCTTACGCCTGGGTCGGCCCGCTGATCAGAAAGTCCTCCTGATTGATGCTCGCGATCCCGTGACGCCGTGCAACATTCTCGCTGCCCGGCGGACAGATCGCCAGTGGTTTGAATGAAGATTGGCTTTCGTCCCATCGCACAAACTGAAGTGCCGAATCAGTAAATTCTCAATGTATTGGGCAACATCCCTCTTGCAATTCTCTGGGTAAATGGGGCGGAATTGTTGATAAATAGGGAAATCTTATAACCATACATCGAGCAATCGCCACAGAGAAGCGTGCGCCGGACCGGTGGATGAGAGCATTGGGTTCTCATCGCTATTTGATCACCGCTCCTGATGATTTGACGCTGAAAAGCTGAGTTACAGCGACTGCCTGGGCAGACGCAACTTTAAATAACTGTTGCGGAGAGGATACCTGCGTCGATCAACCTGTTCTTGCCTGGAGTTATTGCATGGGAGTTACTTCCTGCCCGGCGATGAAGACGCGCGGAAGCGCAGGCGTGGCGATGAAGTAAGCGATCTCGCGGTAGTCGGCGAACTCGTGGATGAGAAGATCGGCCTGCTTGCCGCTCTCGAGAGAACCGGCGCAGTGGCCAAGGCCGAGGCTCCATGCAGCATTGACGGTGGCCGCGGTGAGCGCTTCGGCCAGAGTCAGCGCCATGTTCAGGCAGGCCAGGGAGAGGATGAACGGCATGGATGGAATCGGCGATGAGCCGGGATTGAAATCGGTGGCCAGCACGATGGCCAAGCCCCGCTCCACCATGGCGCGGGCAGGCGGGTAGGCGGTGCGGGCGAGCGCGAAGACCGAGCCGGGAAGCAACACCGGCTGCACCGCGGCGGCGCGCAGGGCGTCGAGCGTCTCGGCGGTGGCGGTTTCAAGATGGTCCGCGGTGCGTGCGTGGAGCTCGGCGGCCAAAGCGGCGCCGGTGCCGGGGCGGAACTGCTCGGCGTGCAGGCGCAGCTCCAGGCCATGAGCGCGCGCGGCGGTGAGGACCTGGCGTGTTTCTTCGACCGTGAAAGCATGGTCGTCGCAAAAGGCGTCGCAGAAGCGCGCGAGCTTGAGGGCTGCGACCTCGGGGATCAGCTCTTCTGCGATCCATCTGATGTAATCCGCGCGGCGGCCGGCGAACTCCGGGGGAAGCGTGTGCGCGGCGAGCAGCGTGGGCACGATTCTGGGGCCGCAGGCGCCGCGAATGGGGTCTTCGGCGTTGAGGCGGGCCATGACGCGCAACATGCGCAGCTCCGTTGCGCGCTCCAGTCCATAGCCTGACTTGGCTTCGGCGGTGGTGGTGCCGGAGCGAAGCATCCAATCGCGATGCCGGCTCGACTCGGCCAGCAAATCCTCTTCCGAGGCGGCGCGGGTGGCCCGCACCGTGCTCAGAATGCCTCCGCCTGCGGCAGCGATCTGCTGATAGGTGGCGCCGGAGAGGCGCTTCTCGAACTCGGCGGCGCGGTTGCCGGCAAAGACGAGGTGGGTGTGGGCGTCGACGAAGCCGGGGGTGACGCAGCGGCCTTCGGCGTCGATGATGAGCGCTTCGGGCGGGATACGCGAGCGCAGTTCGGCGTGGGAGCCGACGGCGGCGATGCAGCCGTCTTCGACGAGGAGAGCGGCGTTGGGAATGAGGCCCAGCTCGCGGAGTTCGGGGCCCACGCGTGGACGCTCGGGACCGGCGAGGGTGACGAGCTGGCCGATGTTGACGATGGCGGTGGTCATTTTAGGGTCGATTCCGTTTGAATCGTCAGCCGAGCTCTCTTACTCACTGGCGTCGCATCAGTCCTTGGGATAAAGAGGATCGAGCTTATCGCTCAGCTTTTGGTACACTTCACATCCTTCAATCGACTCGTCCGGAATGAACCAGGTCGAGGGCCGTTTCGGGTCGTAACACACAGCGAGCTTTCTGTCGATCATCTCTTTGACCAGGTCGTCTGCGCGGTCACCCTTTGCGTCAAGAGCAAAGCGTCCGGAGTAGTATTCCTCTTCAACCACGTAGGAGAAAGCGAAGACCGGAAGGTCTGGTGCATAGCGCCCACCGCCAACTCTCTCAACCGCTGCGGTTTGAACTGTTGCCTCTGTGGTCGGCCAATTCAGAGCTTCTTCGACCCGGTTCTCTTTCCTTCGCGACCAAAACACCAAGGCAATGACGACGGAGACTCCGAGGAGGATCAAGATGAGGGTATTGCCTTCCATGGTTTATTTCTCCGCCATGGGGATGGCGATGCCGCGCTCGCGGGCGGTTTGTTGCGCCAGTTCGTAGCCTGCGTCGGCGTGACGGGCGACGCCGAGGCCGGGATCGTTGTTGAGGACGCGCTCGATTTTGCGCGCGGCGAGCGGGGTGCCGTCGGCGACGGTGACCTGGCCGGCATGGAGCGAGTAGCCGATGCCCACGCCGCCGCCGTGGTGGAAGCTGACCCAGGTGGCGCCGGAGGCGGTGTTGAGCAGAGCGTTGAGGATGGGCCAGTCGGCGACCGCGTCGGAGCCGTCGAGCATCTTTTCGGTTTCGCGATAGGGGCTGGCGACGGAGCCGGTGTCGAGGTGGTCGCGGCCCATGGCGATGGGCGCGGAGATCTCGCCCTTGCGCACGAGGCCGTTGATAGCCCCGCCCATGAGCGCGCGCTCGCCATAGCCAAGCCAGCAGATGCGCGCGGGCAGTCCCTGGAATGCGAAGCGGCCGCGGGCGAGGCGCAGCCAACGGGTGAGGATTTCGTTTTCGGGGAAGAGCTCGAGCGCCAGCTCGTCGGTGCGATCGATGTCTCGCGGGTCGCCCGACAGCGCTACCCAGCGAAACGGTCCCTGGCCCGTGCAGAAGAGCGGACGAATGTACTCCGGCACAAATCCTGGGATGAGAAACGCGTCAACGCAGCCGGCGTCGAAGGCGAAGCGGCGGATATTGTTTCCGTAGTCGAAGGTAACCGCTCCGGCGCGCTGCAAAGCGAGCATTGCATCGACATGCACGACCATGGTGGCCGTGGCGCGGCGCACATACTCGGCGGGGTCGCGGCGGCGCAACTCGGCCGCCTGATCCAGCGTGATTCCCTGGGGAATGTAGCCATTAAGCGGATCGTGCGCGCTGGTCTGATCGGTCACCACGTCCGCCTGCACGCCGCGGCGCACAATCTCCGGCAGCACATCGCCGCAGTTGCCTACCAATCCGACGGAAAGAGCGCGGCCTTCCCGCCGCGCCTGCTCGCAGAGGCGCAGCGCATCGTCCAGATCCTCCGCGATGCAGTCGCAATAGCGCGTTGCCACGCGGCGCTCGATGCGGCTCGGGTCCACCTCCACAACCAGCGCGACTCCACCGTTGAGCGTCACGCTGAGCGGCTGCGCGCCGCCCATTCCGCCCATGCCGCCCGTGACCACCAGCTTGCCCTTAAGCGAACCGGATCCGCCCGCTTGGGCAAAGTGCCGCTCCGCGAGGCCGGCGAAGGTCTGGAAGGTGCCCTGCAAGATGCCCTGCGTGCCGATATAAATCCAGCTTCCCGCGGTCATCTGGCCAAACATCATCAGGCCCTTGCGGTCGAGCTCGTTGAAGTGCTCCCAGGTGGCCCACTTGCCCACCAGGTTGGAGTTGGCGATGAGAACGCGCGGAGCCATCTCGTGCGTAGGAAACACTGCGACCGGCTTGCCGGACTGGACGAGGAGGGTTTCGTCGTTGCCGAGGCGCTGAAGCTCGCGGACGATAGCGTGGTAACACTCCCAGTTGCGCGCCGCCTTGCCGATGCCGCCGTAGACGACGAGATCCGCGGGCCGTTCGGCGTTTTCCGGATCGAGATTGTTCATCAGGCAGCGCAGCGCCGCCTCCTGCTGCCATCCCTTGCAATGCAATTCCGCGCCGTGCGGCGCGCGAACGATGGGAGCTGTCGTGGTTGCCATACGCTCCTCCCCACGAGGCACCGCGAGAGCGGCGGAAGGGCACGTTTCGTCGCGGTGTCGAAGACTGATCCACAGAATACTCCCGGCGGATGGGCGGGTGCCGGGGCGGAATGTGCTTGGGGGGAATTTGCGGGTCGCCAACGTCCTGGCCGGAATCCGGCGGACAGGCCAACTGCTCTGGGAATGATGGCAATGGGTTTCGCCGGCTCCGTTCGCTTCCTTCGAAAAAAGCCTATGGACCTGACACAAAACCGGCTATCGTATTTGAATATGCAAGGCTGTAAGTTCCGGATTCCCCATGGAAGAGCAGGTTAAGAAGGCAGAGCTCGGCGTTAAAAAAGCATGGCCTCTCGTCATGAGATGGGTCGGTGGCGCGACTGCAATTATCGGCCTCTTCGCCAGTCTCGCCGGAGGCGTCGCTTGGTTTGTAAACCGCCACAAACAGAAGGCCGATCGGCAGGCAAAAATCGCTCTTGCGCAAGTTCAGGCAAAGCAAGGAGAGTATCAGGCCTCAGTCCAAACCTACGCGGATATCCTTAAAGCGGATCCTAACGATCGTTCTGTCCTCAGCCAGCAGTTGGGCGCGACCATGTTCTGGGTTGAGGACTTTCACGTTCTTGCCGGGGAGGGTCAAAACGCAGCCGATCTCGCGGCGCCGGAACTGGACCAGATCTTCTCCATACTTGACGCGGGGCTGACTCGAACCAAGGGACCGCAAGCAGCAGACGTGCAGGCCCACCTTGGCTGGGCGCATTGGCTCAACCAGCACATCGCGGAAAGGGAGTTCGGTCCAGCCGCGGAACAGAACCTTCGCGCCGCGTTGGCAACTGACCCATCCAATGTGTACGCGAATGCGATGCTGGGTAACTGGATGCTCCAGAACGGAGGAGACCTTACCGAGGCAATTCGCTATCTCGACATCGCTGTCTCTGGCGGCAAGGAGCGCACTTATGTGCGCAGCCTGCAGCTCGGTGGACTTATTTATCTCGACAAACCTGGGGCAAGAGCCGAGCTGATTAAAGTTGCAAACGACATGCGCAAATCCGGCGAGGCTCTCAACGAAGGGGACAAGAAACGCATTCTGGGCTTTTGCTTTGACCCCACGGTTACGGATCATGGGGAACTCGTGGAGTCCCTGTCGGCCGTTCCTCCCGATGAGGCCTGGGAGACCTATCTGTGGCTCGACGACACTCCAGAAGAGGGGCAGGACGAAAAAACGCAACTCATGGTCCGCAATTTCATCCAGGCCAACCTTCTGGAAATCTCAGGCAAGCGACAGGAGTCCCTGGCGAAATATCGTTTGCTGCTGCAGGAGATGGGAAATGACGAAAGCACAATGGAGAATTCGGTCCGCGCAGCCGTCGCACGACTATCCCATAGTTAGATCGTCAGATCGCCGCATTCGTCTGCTTAGAAACTGGAAGAGCCGGGGCCGGAAGCGAAAAGTGAGCGGAGGTCCATCCATCCTGTGTGATTGAAGCCGATGAATGACCAAATGGCAACTTGGCCCGCATCCGCCCGCCCGGTTGCCCTGATTGAGCCGCGAATCGTATCCTTCTTGCCGTGCCCAACACCTTAGTGGAATGCGTACCGAACTTCTCTGAGGGCCACGACGCCGCCAAAGTCGATGCCATTGTCGAGGCCATGAAGCTGCCCGGCGTCTACCTGCTCGACCGGGAGATGGATGCCGACCACAACCGCTCGGTTATCACGCTCGTGGGCGAGCGCGAGGCTATTCAGGAGGCGGCGATTCGCGGCGCCGGCAGGGCCGCCGAACTGATTGACCTTACCCGGCACCAGGGTGCGCACCCGCGCCTGGGAGCGGCCGACGTGATTCCGTTCATTCCCATCGACGGCGTCACGCTTGAGGATTGCGTGGCGATGGCGCGATCCGTAGGAGCCGAAATCTGGAAGCGCTATCAGATTCCGGTCTATCTGTACGAAGCCGCCGCCACGACGCCTGAGCGCCAGAATCTCGAAAACATCCGCCGCGGCCAGTTTGAAGGCGTTCGCGAGGAAATCGCCGCCAATCCGGCGCGCAGGCCCGACTTCGGCGAGGCGCGCCTGCATCCGACGGCCGGAGCGACCGTGGTGGGCGCGCGCAAGTTTTTGATCGCCTACAACGTTTTCCTGAATACGCCCAACGTCGATGTAGCCAAGCGCATCGCCAGAGCAGTGCGCGCTTCCTCGGGCGGGATGCGCTTCGTGAAGGCATCGGGTTTCCTGGTGCGCGGTTTGGCGCAGGTTTCCATGAACCTGACCGATTTTGAGCAGACGCCGCTGCATCGCGTGTTTGAGCTTGTCAAGCGCGAGGCCGCGCGCTTTGGCGTTCTGCCCGTTTCGAGCGAGATTGTCGGCCTGGTTCCCAAGCGGGCCGTGGAGCTGGCCGCCGAGTGGTTCCTTCAGTTGGAAAACTTCAATTCCTCGCTGATCCTGGAGAACCGGCTGGCTGCGGTGATGAGCGGCAGGATGGCCGATGCAGGTTTGCGCGCGGGCCCGGGCGCCGGAGCGGCCCCGAGTATCGGGATCGCCTCGTTCCTCTCGCAACTGGCTGCGCCCACCGCGGTTCCGGGAGGAGGCAGCGCCGCTGCCGCAGGCGGCGCCATGGCTGCCGGCCTGGCCGGCATGGTTGCGTCCATGGCGCGCGGCAAGAAGGCGCACGCACAGCACGAGAGCCAGCTCAGTGAGGCGCTGGCTCGACTTGGAGTGCTGCGCGAGGAGTTGAAGTCGGCAATCGATGCAGACGCCGAGGCCTACAACGCGGTCATGAAGGCATACAAATCGGCAAAGGAATCTGCCGATAGCGCACGCCTGATTGCCATCGCGTTGCAGCAAGCAGCCGCCGTACCGCTTGGAGTGGCCGAAAGAGCTGCCGAAGTAGTACGGATCGCCACGGCACTGAAACCGATCACCAATCCCAACATGAAATCCGACCTGACGACCGCGATCGCCCTGGCAAATGCCGCTATCGCAGGGGCGATCGCTAACGTCGAGATCAATCTCGAATCCATCAAGCCCGACTCGGTCGAGGGCGAAGCGTTCGTTATCATGGCGCGGGGCCGCGCGGCGGCGCTGAAGGCCGATGCTGCATTGAATTCCGGCGCGTGAGGCCTCATTATCCGCAGCCGGGATATTTCTGTGAGCCGGCTGCACAACGAGTGGATATCGGCCGCGTTCGCCGCCGTTGAAAGGTCAGAATGAATCGTGTATCGCCGCTTTTGCTTTCAGGACAAAACCTCTTACTCGAAGAGGTCCATGCTGTAGCACGCGGCCAGCAAAAGGTAAGTATCTCGCCGTCATCTTTGGCGGGCGTGGAAGCTGCCCGCCAGGTCGTCTTGAACATCCTTGAGAAAGAGGTTGCCGTTTACGGCGTCAATACCGGCTTCGGCAAGCTTTCCGATGTTCGCATTCCGGGCGACCGCCTTGGCGACCTGCAAGTCAATTTGGTGCGAAGCCACGCCTCCGGCCTGGGCAATCCCCTTTCGGATGCCGAAGTTCGTGCCATGCTCCTGCTGCGGGCAAACGTCCTTGCAAAGGGCTTGAGCGGGGTTCGCAGAGAGACCGTCGAGATGCTGATCAGCCTGCTCAACGCAGGCATTCATCCCGTTGTGCCGGAAAAGGGCTCGGTGGGCGCAAGCGGCGATCTTGCGCCGCTGGCGCATCTCGCGCTGGTTCTCATTGGCGAAGGAGAAGCTTTCTATCGCGGAGAACGCATCAGCGGCGGTGAGGCGTTGCGCCGGGCCGGCCTGACTCCTTTGCGGCTTGAAGCGAAAGAGGGCCTTGCGCTCCTGAACGGCACCCAGGGGATGACTGCCGTTGCGTCGCTGGCGCTTTACGATGCGCAGCGTCTGGTCCGGCTGGCCGATGTTGCCGGGGCGATGTCACTGGAGGCGCTGCGCGGCACTCCTGTGGCCTTCGATTCCCGCATTCAGGAGGCGCGGCCTCATCGCGGCCAGGCAGCCGCGGCGCGGCATCTCGCGGCATTGCTCGAGCGCAGCGAGATCCGGGAATCGCATCGCACCAACGACCCGCGCATTCAGGATGCTTACTCTCTGCGCTGTATGCCGCAGGTGCATGGCGCGGTCCGCGACGTGCTCGACCACGTAACCGCAATCGTGGGGACCGAAACCGGCTCTGCAACGGACAACCCGCTCGTGTTTGCGGAGAGCGGCGAGGTGCTATCCGGCGGCAACTTCCACGGCGCGCCGCTCTCCTACGCCTTCGATTACGCCGCAATCGCGCTGACCGATCTCGCCAGCATAAGCGAGCGCCGCATCGACCGGCTCATCAATCCCGACATCAACGAAGGATTGCCGCCGTTTCTGTCGAGCGAGGCCGGCTTATCGTCGGGTTACATGATCGCGCACGTGGCCGCCGCCGCGTTGTTGAGCGAATGCAAGGTGCTCGCGCATCCGGCCAGCGTGGACAGCGTACCGACATCCGGCGGCAAGGAGGACCACGTTTCGATGGGGATGAACGCCGCGCTAAAGCTGAGGCAAGTCGTTCAGAACGTGGAACAGATTGTCGCCATCGAACTGCTGTGCGCCGCGCAGGGGCTGGACTACCGGAAACCGCTCAGGCCGGGGAAGCAGATTGAACAAATATTCACCGTAATTCGCAAGATCATCCCACGCCTTGAAGCGGACCGGCCTCCGGCAGACGATGTCAACCAACTGATCCTGGCGATCCACGAGGGCAAGTTCGGCGGATTAGCTGCGCTGGAGATTCGCACCAAGAATTGAGATTCTTCGACGGGTTGCGATTCGACCACATACCGAAGCACCACCGCAGTTCGCGGTTGCGGCCCAGGTTCGGATGAATGCGACTGAACGCCAGGCGATGAAGGCGCGTTGTTGTCCTCGCGATTTTCCCGCGGGAAGACGTGGCAGCTAGAAATCTTTGGATTTTTGCAATCCTAGAGAGTTGCCGCAGGCTGCTGAGAGCCTCTTTCGATTTCCTCCTGGTGCTTCAAGCAGTAAGGGGTCCACGGTATCTGCTTGAGCCTCGCCTCTTCGATTGGTTTGCCATCGACTTTACAGTTGCCAAAGGTGCCATTTGCAATGCGTTTCAAAGCATCTCTAACTTGATGCAGCAAAGCAGAAAGCTCGCTGGCTTCTTTGAGATCTGTGGCCGTGTCTTCATCCATGACACCTTCATCACTCCATTCACGGACTTCCTCCCCAGCCTCATCTTGAGCGGTGTGTACGAAACGCTCTTCTTGATGGAGCAATTCTTGTTCTTTGGCCAAGAGCACAACCTTGTATTCCTCGTGATCCATGACAGGCCTCCCTGCTACGCAGTTCTTGCAGTCTACGCCCGACGATCGTCAATGAGAAATCCCACCGGATGGAAAAGAAGGTTGACGCCGGATTGCGGACGGTATCGTTTCGGCCAATTTGAAAAGTCAAACACGACTGCCTCAGATCGCTATGATTTTGGAGCATGAATTCACTCCGATTGCGCCATTGTCTCTTGGACGAACCGCTGTTGAATATGGGAAGAGAAACTGTCAAGATTTCAAGCATCTGAACAGCGCGGAAATCAAAGTCTTCCTTGGTTTCAGTCGAGTTGCTGCGGAAACCCCGACCTCACTTTTCCCATCGGGAATTGCTGGGGAAATTGATGATAGTTGTCGTTTCCGCCTACCGGTGAAAGCATTGTTGTGTCGGGAATTCAAGAAAGGACTTCGCCATGGCGATTATCCGAAATTGCCCGTCTTGCGGGAAACCGAATCGAATTCCGGCCAAACACCTCGCTGATGTGGGGAGATGCGGAGCATGCAAAGCACCGCTACACGCGATGGCTGAGCCCATCGAGGTCAACCATACGGAATTCGACGAAATTATCCGCGAAAGCAAAGTTCCTGTCTTCGTTGATTTCTGGGCATCCTGGTGCGGACCTTGCAAGATGGCGGCTCCGCACGTTGCACAGGTCGCAAGAGACCTTGCGGGCCGGGCCGCCGTGCTGAAGGTAGACACAGAACGGTTCCCGGAACTTGCCTCGCGTTATAACGTCCGAGGTATTCCAAATTTCGCCGTATTCGCTCACGGTAGCCTTCAGTTTCAGCAAGCGGGCCTGGTGGATGCGAACACGATGAAGAGTTGGCTCGCACGTGCCGCCTAACACGCCGTTAGGGCGGAATTAAGGATCAATTGCGCGTACGAAAGCAAAGACCATCAAAGCAACATTGACTCCTCCGCAAAGGGGCACTGTCTATGCGCCGAATTCAGCGTTACTCCTGGCACGGAATCCTGGCTGTGCCGGTTTGCGGGCCTTGCAGAGCGGCTGAAAGGCTACGCGGCGCAAGTGACGTCGCGGCTTGAGCGACCCGGTGTGGGAGTGCGAATCAAGGCCTGATCGAAACACCCGCGCGCGTCAAATTCGGATACCCTTTGTATGTCTTTGATTTTTAAGGACCCTATGGCGGAGAGGGAGGGATTCTATTTTATGATTACATATGATCCGATTCAAGGCGGCCGAGGGCTGGAAACGGTGCACGGCTGCACGTGGTGCGAACGGGCGCATCAAGCCTGGATTCGCACTGATCGAGGAGAAGCCGGTCAAGGTTGGTCGACATTACTACGAAGTCCGCTACTATGAGAATCGCCGGGTCTGATACGAAAACGCCGGGAAGAACGTCTCCGAGGCGGAAACACTGCGGCAACGAATCGAGCATCAATCGACCGCGAAGGCGATCGCAGAGAGCGTCGGCCTCAAGGTCGAGGAACAGGACACACGTAAGACGCTCAAGGGGACAGCCGATGAGTATTTCCAGGACGCTCTAGGCCGTCGAGCGACCGAGGCGGCTGCCCAGGCTCGGAACGTTACGGTTGAGTTCATCAAGTTAATCCGCAAGACATACGTCGACGAAGTGACTCGCAACGACGTGCTGAGGTTCCATGAGGCACTACGCAAGCGGGGATGTTCTGACCGGACGGTGTCGAACAAACACGCACGCCTCGCGTCATGGTTGACCTTCGCCGGGTTTGACAAGAAGCAGCTTCCACCGCAGCCGAAGTACGAGCTCAAGCTGCCCACCGTCTATGCGCCGGATCAGATAAGCAGCATTCTCGGGGCTGCTGATTCCTACATGCACCTCGTGATCCTACTGGCTCTCAAATGCGGGCTTCGGGATCAGGAGATCGCACACCTGGAGTGGTCGTCCGTTGACCTCGAAAAGAGGGTGTTACGGGTCCGCGGGAATCCACAGTGGGGTTTCCGAGTGAAGGATTCAGAGCAGAGGGAACTCCCGATCCCGGCTGACTTGCTCGACGCGCTCAAGGCACGGAGGGATGCCAACCCAGGCACTAAGCTGGTAGTCGGTATGGAGGGCGACAAGCCGAACAGGAAGCTCCTGCGGTCACTCAAACGGCTCGTGGTGAAAGAACATCTCGGATGCGGCCACTGTGAAGGCTGCAAGGCAGGGGAGAGCATAGATACGGGGTGCAAGGAATGGACCCTGCACAAGTTTCGCAGGACGTATGCGACCCGGCTGCTCCGCTCTGGCCTCGACCTCAGCACCGTACAGAAGTTGATGGGCCATAGCGACCTTGCATCGACGATGCGCTACCTGAGACCGGCTGAGAGCGGCGGGCTGCAGGATTTCATTAACGGCGTGAAGTGGTAATCGGACACGACAATGCCCCGGCCATCATCGACCGGGGCGTTCGTGTCTCAATAATCTCTCGATCCAGCCGAACAGAACTCGCATGGGATACAGCAGAGGGTGACTGATGACCACAGTACATCAACTTGAAGTTGAATATGCGCAGCATCATCCACGCCGAAGGCGAGCGAGAATGTTTATCAACCAGTAACTTCCGGCTTGCCGGTTGTCGTTAGCAGATGATATGTCCGGTGGCCGTAGCAAGTGAAATGGCCGCTTAGCGGGCGGCGAGGATGGATCCATGCGATTGAGCGTGGAGAACTATCCGGCGTCTGCCGTTGAGCGGGCGATGAAGGTCGAGGAAGTGCTGTTACGAGCCAGCGCGGGGAAGATCATGTGGTGGCAGGCGGCAGAGATGATCGGTATCAGCGACCGGCAGTTGCGTCGCTGGCGGAAGCGCTATGAGGTGAGTGGCTACGACGGCTTGCTGGACCGGCGGCGGGAGTGCCCGGTCCTATCTGTATATATGGATGCCGGGATGATTCCTGTTCTGGACTAGGTGTCTCCCAAAGCGCCCGAAGGGGCCGTTGCCGACTATTCGGCCGTTGTGTCGCTCGGCGGACACTTAAGCGTTTATCGGTACGGGAAAGAGCTTTGGCTCTACGTCCCTGCGTGAGCAACCTTCCTCGGGCTACAATCGCCTTGCAATGGAATGGATATTTGGCGTCTTATGTAGCAACATTGGCGCATTTTGCAGGGTGCTCAACTACTTCGAAGCCTAGACTAAAACCTGTCGATGAGTGCACCTTAGGTCGGGAAAGCCGCAGCGACCGGTCAATGCCCCATCCGGAGAGGAACCTTATGAACACGGAAGTAGTTGTCGTTATTGGCGCGGGAGGCATAGGGACAGCGATTGCCCGCCGCCAGGGCTTCGGGAAACAAATTCTGCTGGCGGACTTCAATGAGAAGCTGCTGGAGGCTGCGGCGAAGGAACTTGAGGTCGCCAGCTACAAGGTCTCATCGCTGAAGGTCGATGTTTCGTCCCGCGATTCTGTGCGTGCTCTCGTTGAGAAGGCGGTATCACTTGGCAGCGTCACTCAGGTAATCAACACTGCCGGAGTTTCACCGAATATGGCTCCGCCTGAAAGAGTGCTGGCTGTTGATCTGTACGGCAGCGCGGTGGTCTTCGAAGAGTTCGAACGCGTGATCGCCCGAGGGGGCTCCGCACTCGTTGTTTCTAGCATGGCGGGCTATATGTCACCGGCGCTCCCGAAGGAGCAGGACCATGCCTTGGCGTTTACCCCTGCGGATGACCTGCTGAAGCTACCCTTCCTGAGCGCCGAAGCAGTCCCCGACTCCATGCTTGCTTACATTCTCTCGAAGCGCGCGAACCATCTGCGCGTGCAGGCCGCCAGTATCAGTTGGGGCAAGCGTGGTGCTCGCGTCAACTCCATCAGCCCGGGAATCATTTCGACGCCTCTCGCGCAGCATGAGTTGAACTCTCCCATCGGTGACATCTATCGCGCCATGATCGAAGCCTCTCCGGCTAAACGGATGGCCTCGCCTGACGAGATCGCGGTGGCGGCGAACTATCTTCTCGGACCAGACGCGGGCTTCATCACTGGGAGCGACCTTCTGATCGACGGTGGCGTTATCTCGGCAATGCGAGCTGGCCTTTTGCCGTCCCCCGCATAAAGTGAGGTCGAAGGCCCCTGCATTCAAGAAGAAGGAGTGCGTTTCGAGTAATGACAATGGTCAAACACTTTCGCGTTCCCGGAATTCTTCGTCTTAGATTGGAGGAGTCGGGCATCCTTGTCCCTGCGGTGCTCCGCAGGGCGGGACTCCCGCAGAGCCTCTTCGAACAGACCCGAATCCTCGTCTCCACGCAGGAACTCTTCGCGCTGTGGCGTGCCGTCGGTGAAGTCAGCAAGGATGCTTTGATTGGTGTGCGCCTTGGGACGGAGAGCAGCATCGCACGCTTCCACCCGATGGGCCTAGCAGCACTGTCCACGGAGAGCTTCGGTGCAGCCATCGACCACATGGCTCGGTATAAGAAGCTGTCTGCCCCAGAAGAAATTCTGCAGGAGACGGTCGAGGGCGAATGGGCCGTCCGATTTCGCTGGACACTCGCTGTTGATGTTGAACCGGCAGTCCTTGTTGAGCATTGCTTTGCATGGGTTCTGACCATCGCGCGGCAAGGTACGGGAACACGCATCAGCCCGGTTCGCGTTGATTTGGTACAGCCTCGAAGGCACACCAAGGCGCTGGAGAAGCACTTCGGCTGCCCGGTTGTCTGTGGCGCGTCACGCAACGCGATCGTCTTCCGAGCCGCAGATGCGGCGATCCCGTTCGTGACACGTAACGCCGAGCTCCTGGAGATGCTCGCTCCTCAGTTTGACCAGGAATTGAAGGAGCGGACTGCAGACGAGGATCACTTCATCGAACTCGTACGGGGCGCAATTCAGCAGAGACTTACCGGACATCGCCCCATTATGGACGATGTCGCAAAAGATCTGCATATGAGCTCCCGCACGCTACAGCGGCGTTTGCAGGATGCGGGCTCGAACTATCAGCGGGTTCTGGACGAAGCGCGCCATCAGATGGCGCGGTATTACCTCAGCAACTCGGTCCTTGAACTGGCAGAGGCAGCCTATCTTCTGGGTTACGAAGATGCCAACTCGTTCGCGAGAGCGTTTCGCGCGTGGGAGGGAATGCCCCCAAAGCATTGGCGAGAAGCCAATCGAGCGGCAACTGTACTGGAAGGTCTGCGACCGAACTAAGCCGAGGGCCGAATCGGTGGCAAACGGTTTGGAGTCAAGAGGAGTTTCTGGCAATAACATACTTGACTAATGATGCCCACTTGCCCCAAACTCGAAAGCGTAGAGGTTGGGGCGGTGGGCAGTTCTTTGCCCCTATCATGGGTAGTTCCACATTTATGTGGGATTTCCGCTCGTCTGCGCCGAAAATGTCTAGTGATGGCCATGCGCGCGTTTTTCGATGAGAGTGGGTTGAATCCACACCAAAACAAGGTACTTGTGATGGGCGGGTACCTCGGCACCGTCGAAGAGTGGGAAAAGGTATCAGATGCTTGGGATGAATGCCTGCGCGCTTCTCCTAGGATCGAATATTTTAAGAGCGATGAGGCTAACGGTCTTCGGGGTGAGTTTTTACACTTTAATCGCGCAACCGCAGAACAAAAAAAGAACGATTTGGCCGCTGTCATCGGGGCATCAGGACTGCAAGGTTTCTGTGCCTCTGTCCGTCATGACATCCTTGTACATCGGGACCCGTCTGCCACAAAAAGAACTGCCGGGAGTCGCACCTATGATTGGGGATTCTTTACAGCGACATCCGGCGTGCTCCAGCATTTGAGAGATCATCACCCCAGCGAGATCGTAGACTTCATTTTTGATGAGCGGAGAGAATTGAAGCAATGTATATCGATGTTCTATGAACTAAAGGATTTTGCGGGGGATGACACACCGTGGTCTGACATTTTTGGTCGCGCAGGAACCTGCACCCCTGGCGACGACAAGAAGATTGCCGCATTACAGATGGGAGATTTGCTTGCCAGTGAATTCTCGAATATGGGGAACACTGGCAGTTCCCCTACTGAAGCGTGGAAACTACTAGCGACTCATCGTGGTATTGCGCATGTTCACGGCGATATACCTTGGGCAATTCCTATTCTGGTTGCGCTTCAAGGGAAAATGAAGCAGGTTAAAGATACAGCGGGGAAATTCCTGAAGAGGCTTTATAAAGATCAAGAAAAAAGTGCGGAGTTAGCGGATCTGGGAGATGATTTGATTATCGATGAAGCACTCTGCGAGGCTGCGATAAACGCGCTAATGGAAATACATGAATCCGAAGAGTGGTTCAAGCGCTTCAAGGAAATACTATCAAAACGGACATCTGGGGAAGACCCAGGCGAGTGATTGCGCTATGATAACGCCATGAAGCCGAAACCCACATCTCCTGAATACAAGGCATTCGAGAACCTGCTCGGCCAAGTTCTCACCGTTCCGAAGGCTGAAATAACGCGGCGCATCGAAGAGGACAGGCGCGAGAAGCGAACGCCTAAATCCTCTTCCCGCGCTTCTGCCGCTCAAACCAAGCGGGTCTAGAACGGCGTTTCCGGCACCTTGCCGGTCAGCTCTGCATAAGTCAGTCTCTTTCCTGAAATCTGCGATACTGCCAGCGCGAAGCGATCCGCGTCGGTCACGGGATTGTCTTTAGTGGCGCGGTTATTGAAGCGAAACACTTGCTCATCGGTGTAGCGGCTTAGGTGGTATGGCTCGACGGCAATATAGGTGCCACGCAGCCCGCGCTTCAACAAACTCCAGAAATTCTCAATCCCGTTGGTATGCACCTGCCCGCGAACGTACTCGGTCACGTGGTTTACGGTCTCGTGTACGAAGTCGGTTTTCTTGAGAAAATCGTAGCTCACCGAATTGTCGGTGTAGATGGTCGAGCCGTGGCCGATCTGATTCAGGATCGCCGCCTGTACAGTGGTCCGCTTTACATCGGGGATAACCTGGGCGCGGACTCTCCGCAATTCCCGGTCCAGCATCCCCATGACAATCACCTTGCCTTGGTGCTTGTTTAGCTCGATCCTCCGCAGCCTGTCCTTGCGGTGCATCCGAGTGGTATCCGGTCCGATGAATGCCTCATCGACTTCGACAGCACCGCCGCCGCTGCCCAGTCTCCGAATAGACCCACTCTTCATAGCCTCACGGATGCGGTGCAGCATGAACCACGCCGACTTCTGAGTAACGCCGATAGAGCGGGCAATCTCGTAGCTAGAAACGCCATTCTTGCAGTTCGCCAAGAGCCACATCGTAGGGAGCCACTTTTTGAGCGAGAGTGCCGAATCCTCGAAGATGGTATTCACCTTCACGGAATACTGTTTGCCGCAATCCCGGCATTGCCAGCGCCGCTGATTCTTGAGCCAGTGCTGCCGTCCCCTGGGCATGAGGCAGGCGGGACACTCGACGCCGTTAGGCCAGCGCATAAAGGTCACGGTGTCGATACAGGTCTGCTCGTCTGAGAAGTATCTGATTGCATCGGCTAGGGTTTTGACTTCGTTTTTCATGGCAAAGACAGAATCGCACGAATTTAATCATTAGTCAAGTATATTATTACCGAGTTTCTGTGTTGAACGTGTTGATTCTTGGTGCGAACGGTCAGATTGCTCGGGTAGCTACAGAGCTCTTTCTGCAGCGCACAGACGCGCATCTGACCTTGTATCTCCGGAGGTCAAAACGACTGAGCGCAGCCGATCCTAAACGGGCACGAGTGGTGGAAGGCGACGTGTTGAATATGAAGACACTGGAGGCTGCGATGGTTGGTCAGGATGTGGTGTATGCCAATCTCGCAGGCCCGATGGAACAGCAGGCGCGTAACATCGTGAAGGCGATGGACAACGCGGATGTCAAACGCCTGATCTTCATCAGCTCGATGGGTATCTATGGTGAGATTCCAGGCGAGCGCTATCGTAGCGTTCTAGATCCATACCGCGATTCCGCCGAGGTTATCGAGGCTTCCGATCTTGACTACACCATCCTAAGGCCAGCTTGGCTGAACGATCGCGATGAGATCGACTACGGCACGACACGGAAGGGCGAATCGTTCAAGAACGCGTCCGGCGTCGTCTCGCGTAAGAGCGTGGCCGACCTCGTGGTCAAACTTGCCACGACGCCGGGCCTTGAGGCTCGGCACAGTCTCGGAGTTCACAAGCCTTCCTGAGCAGGGAGCATGTTAACCCGCGCGAGACGGTGTTCTTCACATCATCCCTCGCCTCAATCGATCAAAGGAGAAGCAATGCAAAAGCGCACACTGGGAAAGAGCGGGCTGGAAGTTTCTGCTCTCGGATTCGGCTGCATGGGGCTGAGCTTCGGCTACGGGCCCGCCGTCGAAAAGGAACACGGCCTGCAGATCATTCGGAAAGCCTACGAAGACGGCGTTACCTTCTTCGACACGGCGGAGGCCTACGGGCCCAACAAAAATGAGGAGTTGCTGGGAGAAGCGGTGGCCGGTTTCCGAGACAAGGTTGTCATCGCCACGAAGTTCGGCTTCAACTTTGATGAGAAGGGGGCGATCGGCGGGATGAACAGCAGCCCGTCTCGAATTCGGCTTGTGGCAGAGGAGGCGCTGAAGCGCCTCAACACCGAGGTGATTGATCTTTTCTATCAGCACCGCGTTGATCCGAACATTCCCATCGAAGACGTCGCCGGCACAGTCAAAGACCTCATCGCTGAAGGCAAGGTGAAGCACTTCGGTATGTCCGAAGCAGGAGCGGAAACGATTCGTCGCGCACACGCTGTGCAACCGGTTGCCGCGCTTCAGAGCGAGTATTCGTTGTGGTGGCGCGAGCCGGAGCAGAAGATCATCCCTACGCTCGAAGAGCTCGGTATCGGCTTCGTTCCGTTCAGCCCCCTTGGTAAAGGCTTTCTTACGGGAGCCATTAACGAGAACACTACTTTCGACAGCACTGACTTCCGCAATACCGTTCCTCGCTTCACGGAGGACGCACGAAAGGCGAACCAAGAGCTCGTTGATGTCCTTGGTGAGATCGCGTCACAGAAGAAAATCACTCGCGCTCAGATTGCTCTTGCCTGGCTGCTCGCGCAGAAGCCATGGATCGTGCCCATCCCAGGGACGACCAAGCTCAACAGGCTCGAGGAGAACCTGGGCGCCGCGAATGTGGAGTTGAGCAAGGATGAACTGAAAGATATCGAGAGCGCCCTCTCCGCAATTCAAGTCCAGGGTGATCGTTATCCCGCTCATCTTCAGGCCAGAGTAGGTAGGTAGCGGCAGCGGGCCCTCTAGCGTGAGGGCTCGTTTTTCACCCCCGAGTGTCGCGGTCGGTAATGATAAGTCGGCTTGGCTTCAGCGAACTGGCTGTCGGCGTCGATTGAAAAGGCGCCCGTCACCAACCTGACGTCGCGACCAACGCGGTGCGGCGCAACAAGACCGCTGCGTTGGAGCTCGCCAGCAGTTGGGCAGTATTGACGCTTGCACTCTGGTCGGGAGAAGTCCGGCATCGCGGTCGCTCTGCGCGCGATGGCGAGGCGTTCAGAAAATGAGTCGGTCGGCGGCAGAGGATCGTACCCAGGAACAGGATGATGGCCGGCATGTGGCGGACGGTCGGAACGGCTGCTGGAACCTCAAGTGGAGGCACCGAGCCGCCGCCTAGTCGCCTTTACGCCTGAATTGAACGACACAGTCTCGAGTGCGCCACCCTAGACTCCTGTGTGGCCTGGACTACCTTCCCCCGGAGCTTTACTAAGCTGTGCTTACTGGCGTGTCTGGAGCTTCCGAAGCGACAGCAGCCTTCGTCTTCGACGTACCCGCCCGCTTTACGGGGATAGCCTTCTTAGCTGGAGCAGACTTCTTTGCAACCTTTGCCGTAGAGGCTTTCTTTGCGGCCTTCCGCACCTTCGCCCACCGGGCTTTTTGGGCGGCTGCGATCTTGGCGCGTGTTCCGGCGCTCAAAGTGCGCTTCTTCTTGCTCTTGGCACGCAAGCTGGCAGTAGGGGCTTTCTTCGCGGTCGACGCCGCAGCGGTGCTAGGCGCTGCTTTCTTCGCGGCCTTCTTGGATTTCGCCCAACGAGCCCTTTGGGCGGCGGCGATCCTCTCCCGCGCCGCGGCGCTCAACGTGCGCCTTGTTCTGGCTTTGCCGGCCAAGCTGGTATTGGCTGGTCGACCCGGCTTCCGCTTCCCAGTGGTGCTGGTGCCGGTTAACAGCGCCTTTACCTGTTGCAGCTTGGATATCTCGGCATCGATCTCTACAACGATTTCCTGTATATTCATCAACCCTCCGGTATCGAGGATAACCCACCGGCTAAATTCCAGTGCACTCTTGGGTTGAAAACTCAAGCAAGGGACGGTTCACCTCAACTGGTCCAAGCTTCCTGTTTTTTCCGGTGATTCTTCCTGTCCTGGACCAGGTCCGTCCCTGGTCAGCAACAAAAAGCATCTCTCGCGCGCGTGAAGGTTTTGGCCAGATTCGCTAGTTCAACCTATCGAAGCCGATGCCAACAAGCGGAAGTCTTCATCGTGGTGGAGCAGGACGAGTGTGGATGCCTTGAACCGCTGGCATAACGCGCGAGCTTGAGCGCAGCCAGGCAGGCGCCTGATGTTCTAAGAAACTTTCGACGATTCATGATTCCGCTCCGCTGGAGTACACCGCCGCGGCACGGCCCATGCGGGCCGGCCGCCGGCGGTTCATGCGATTGCCGTTCAGCTTACGTGTCCCACATAGTCTGGGCCGTTGACCTGAACCAGGAATCCATCGGGATCGCGGAATTTGAAGGACTCGGAGGAGCGTTCGTCCTGAATCTCTAAATTGCGCTTGCGGAGGGCCGCGCGGATCTGGTCGGCATTGAAGTGGGCGATACCGAAATCGTAGTGATCGAGGCGCCCCGGCTCGTTGTTGTTGCCCTGCTCCAAGCCGAAGAAGGACTTGCCGACGCCGAGGATGTGAACCGTCGGCGCATGCTGCCGCAGCGGCATCTGGAAGAACTCCTGGTAGAAGCGCGAGGTCTTCTGGAGATCAGGAACGCGCAAGGTGACGTGGTTCAGGCTGATGGCTGGAAAGCTCTGAGGGCCCGCGTCGTCTGCACGCGCGAGCGGAGAAACGAGCGCCCCCGCGGCCACAGCTGCCAAAGAAAGGGCGACCTGGCGGCGGGTAAGTTTGCCACTCTCAAAATCGTTGAGGAGGCTCTCTAATTTGTTAATCATGATCTCTCCCGTTGGGCTTGGAATACTGAAATGGGTTATTGAACGCGCGCAGACGTGGAAATCTGCGCCGGACTTACCACAACAACGTGACTACGGAGTTTGCAGGCAACGTGACTTGCAGCTCTGATTCCGCGAACCGGCAGGGAACCTGCATCTCCAGGCCGGCGCGGTTGGTGAGCACGAGCACGTGAGTCCCGTCGGGATTCGCAAAGGCCACGTGATCGAGATAGGGCATGGTGCCGGTCGACGAGAGAACGCGCGCCCCGCGCTGGATCACCTTCGAGTAATGCGCAAAGGCCCAGAACTGGCCGCAGCGGGTGATCTTCTGCGTCTCCGAGTGGATGGTGACGATGCCGCCCGACTGCCCGAGCCCCTTGTTCGGCGTTCCTTTTTCGTCGAGCGCCAGGTTCCAGCCCACGATGCAGCGCGCCCAGTTCCTGAGCACATCGGTGAAGGTGTGCGACCACGCGCTCCAGTCGGTCTCGAAGTCGGGGCTGGTGATCACCGCTCCATATTCCGTGGCGTAGGCGTGCTGATTGGGAAATGCATTGTGTACGCGGGTCATGGCATCTGGCGTGCCTTCGTAAATGTGCCAGGCGACGCCGTCGACGTATTTGCAAAGATCGGGATCGCTGAGCTGATCGATCACTCTGCCCCACAGATTGTAGTTGTGATCGAGAATCCAGATCTCGGTGTCAAGGGAGGCATCTCGCAGGGCCGGTCCAAGGAAGTTCTTGATGAAGACTACCTCATCCTGCTGCGACCAGATGCACGCCGGCATGGTGCCATCCTGATCGGTATCGACTTCGTTTTGCACCGAAGTGGCGCGGATGGTGACGCCGGCTGCTGCGTAGGCTTGCAGGAACTTGACGAAGTACCTGGCGTACGACGCGAAGTACTTGCGATGCATCGAGCCGCCCAGCATGGAGTTGTTGAACTTCATCCATGCCGGCGGGCTCCACGGCGCGGAGAAGAGGAACAGATCGGGATTGGCCTCCTGGGCGAAGCGGAGCGTGGGCAGAATGTACGAGCGGTCGTGATCGTTGCTGAACCTCGTCAGCTCGGGATCGGGCTCCGCGCTCTCATCGAAGCTATAGATGCTGGTGGTGTAGTCGCTCGATCCGATGCACGTGCGCCCCATCGAGAATCGCAGGCCCTCCGGCCCGTAGAGCTCGCGCAGAATTGCGTCGTGGTCCGTTGGACTGAGCTTCGAGAACAGGTAGCAAGAGGCATCGGTGAAGGCTCCGCCGAAACCTAGAATGTCCTGATACCAGGTATTCGGGTCGATCTGGACGACCGCATGGGAATCGGCGGCCGCCGGTTTCCAGCCAGGGCAATCAAGCTTGGCAAAGCGCTGCGTATCGGCGGTGACCCAGGCCTGGAGCGGACGACTCTGGGTGGTGGGCTGACTCCACGCACGAGCTCCGGAGGCCAAGGCCGCGGCGGCGTAGCCGGAGAGCTGGAGAAATTCACGGCGGTTTCTGCGTGTTAAAGCGGACATGTTTTCCTCGATCAAGTTTTCAGTTCGTCATCCTTCGTCTTGGGTGAACCGGTTCAGCATTTGATTCGTGGCTGAATAGCGGCTCCGGGCGCGCGATCGGCGGCCTGCGGTCAAGTGCGTTGAATGACCTGCCGCTCGGCGCGATCCGGATCGTTTTGCAGCGTGCATTCGTTGTCGAAGATCATGGTGGGGCAAATGGCGGCGGAGAATGCCGGCCAATGCGGAAGGCCGCCGTGGTTGGGATTACCGGTGCGCGCAAACTGGATCCACGCATCGCTCGCGCGTGCGGCGAGCGCGCGCGGAGCCGGGCCGCCACCGGTCAGATTCTCCGAGCGGTCAGTGTTGTCGAAGCAAAAGGGCAGATCGATGCAGTGGATAGAGCGCGGTCTGCCATCGAGCTCCGGCGTCTTCCACTGGAACCAGTAGAGATAAGAAGGCGTGCCCTGCGCGGCCTTCAATCCGGCCTGGATCACCGCTCCCTGTCGCACCTGCGCGGACATGGCCAGTGAAAAGAGGTCGAACGCCTTCGCGCCAGGATGAGAGGCGCGGAACACCTCGAGGATGCGGTCGGGGTCGACGCCGTACATATCCTCCAGCCGTCGGCTCGCTTCGGCCTCGGTCATCGCCTCAAGTTCGGGATGATTGAGAGTGGTCGTGAACTCGTTGAGCGTGGTGCCGATCAGCATGGGAACCTGCGCCGAAATGGCCGGGGCGGTCGGATCGAAGGGATGATGAGGAAGGTATCTGCCATCCACTACAGGCCCCCAGCCGAGAATATCGGCCACGCGGTTCCAGGCCAGCGGCGTTGGTGGATGGGTCTTGAGCAGCGCCGCGTCGCCCGCGGCGATCAGCGTCGGCAAGGGAATGCTCTGCAGCTTGTCGACCTGCGACGGGCCGAGGTTGAGCTCGTCGAAGACGGCGCGTGTCAAGATCTCTGAGCGCTCCGGTACGAGCGCGCGCAGGAACGATCCGCTCTGCACGATGGCGCGATGAAAGAGCCCTTGCGCCGCCGGCATCGCCATCAGAGCGCCTACCTTGCCGCCTCCGCCGGACTGGCCGAAGATCGTGACGTTGCTCGTGTCGCCGCCGAAGTTGCCGATGTTTTCGCGCACCCACTCGAGCGCGGCAACAATGTCGAGCATGCCCAGGTTCGCCGAGGCCGCATACGGCTCGCCGAACTGAATGAGGTTAAGGAATCCAAGCGGACCGAGCCGGTGATTGAGCGAAACGACTACGATGTCCCCGCGCCGGCTCAACCGTTCGCCGTCATAGAAACGATGCTCCTGGCACGATCCGGAGACGAAGCCTCCACCGTGCAACCACACCATGACCGGCCGTTTGCCCGCGCCTTGGATGCCGGGCGTCCAGATGTTCAGGCGAAGACAGTGTTCACCGGGATAGCCGTCTTCGTAGTCGAAGAGGAAAGACTCTTCATCTTCGCCCCAGGTTCCGCGCGGAGCCTGCGGACAAACCGGGCCATAGTGCATCGAACTGCGAACGCCGGCCCATGGTTGAGGAGCGCGCGGCGGCGCGAACCGTCCGCTGCCGACGGTGGTGTCCCCGTAAGGAATGCCTTTGAACGTAAAGATCCCTTGGCGGAGATAGCCTCGGACCTTGCCTGTCACGGTCTCGGCAATCGCGGTCTCGTCCGAGGCGATAACCGCAGGCCTCGAGGCGGGCGCGCCGTCTTTTATCTTCTGCTGCGCGGAGGCGCCTTGTGCAGCGCTTCCGCGCGGGAAAACCAGGGCCGTTCCCAAAAGAGCGGCTGCGCCTTGTAGCAGATCGCGGCGGCCAATGCCGGTTGCGCGGGAGGGCTCAGGGCCGGGAGAGTTTGCTTGCTCGTTCAATGTCTCTTCTCTCTTTTCCAGTTCCAGGATGAACCCGGAAGCAGAATTCGATGTGTTCCGGAATCGTTTTCGCCGCTCAAGAGTAAGGCTGGCCCTTTGTCACTCTCGGCGATGCTGAAAGGGTATGCGACCGGCGGCTGGCATGGAGGAACTGCGAATGAAGTCATAATCCAGACTCCGGCTCTTGTCAATTCGACGCTCGTTGCTGCACATCCAGCAGGCTGCGTTGGTTCGGGTGAATTTGCGTTCGAGAGGCGGCGAGATCCGTGCTTTCATTTCGAGCCGATTGTAGAGCAATCGATTGCTTTCGATCAAATTCGCGTTGACAACGGGTAGCGCGATCCTCTAAAAGTGCCGTTGACTATCCGATCTAAACGGGCAAGCGCCGACTTCTCAGCCGAGTGCGTGCGGAGTGGAGAGACACGATGAGATTACGTATTTATGTGATAACGGCTGCGTGCCTTGCGACGCCGGTTCTTTTCGCGCAGCAGACACCGGCCAGTTCTTCCAAGCCTGCCGTAACTGGCCATATCGATGAGCACGGAACGGCCTACATTACGCGCGTCGTACCGGTGCCGGAGACGATCAGCCCCGAAGCCCAGGAATCGCTCGTTCCGAAGGACTCCGGCACGGAGGTCACGGATAAGAACTCCGTGAACCACATCCAGTCCGATGCGCCTAAGCAGACCGCGCTCGAGGTGTATCGCTCCGCCTATCCGGTGGACATCACTTCCTCCACCATCGCCGGCGTTCCGGTGCACATCGTCACGCCTTTGACGATTCCGCCCGACAAAGCCGACCGTGCGCTCATCAATCTTCACGGCGGAGGCTTCACCGCCGACTCGGGTTCGCTGATCGAGTCGGTTCCGATCGCCAATCTGACACAGACCAAGGTGGTCGCTGTTCTGTATCGCCTCGCGCCGGAGCATCCGTTTCCCGCCGCGGTGGACGATACGATCGCGGTGTATAAGGAATTGCTCAAGACTTACAAGCCGGAGAAGATCGCGATCTACGGATCATCCGCGGGCGCGGTTCTCACGCCCGAAGTCGCCGTGCAGATCAAGCAGCTTGGACTGCCGCTTCCCGGCGCGCTGGGAGTTTTTTCGGGCGGCGGAGACTTCACGAAGACAGGCGACTCGCAGTACATCTACGGCGTGCAAGGCCTCTCCGGTCCGCCAGACACGCGGCCCAAGGGAGTGCAGTGGCTGGCCGTGTATGTGGGCTCGGCCGATCCAAAGAATCCCGTTCTCTCTCCAATCTTCGCTGACCTGCACGGTATGCCGCCGACGCTGTTCATGACCAGCACGCGCGACATGCTGCTGAGCGATACCACGATTCTGCACCGCGCCTTTTTGCGGGCTGGGGTCAATGCGCAGCTAGTGGTCTTCGAAGGGCTCAATCACTGCTTCTGGTATAACCCGAACCTGCCGGAGTCCCGGGAAGCGGACCAGATTATGGCACGATTCTTCGATTCTGCGCTGGCCCGTCGGTAGGATGCAGGCGGTTTCGAGCAGGGGCGTGCATCGGGCGGTGGGTTTGCCAAACTTCTTTGGCCAGGCCCCAGCTTTTCGGGGGCAGTATGCTATTTGCACGTCGATCGCGAGGGCGGCTGGAGAGGGAGAAAGTAATGATGCACTGGAAGACGGCTGGTTGTCTGGCCATCCTAGTATTGCCGCTGGCGGCGGGGACGGTTTCCGCGCAATCGGGATCGCTCAAGGCATCCAAGGACCTGAAGATTGTGATGGTAGATGTCCGCCGCCTGAAGCTCATCAAGCGCTCTATGTACGGCCGCGCCAAGTTCGATCTGCTGCGTCTGCGCGTCCTCCATGCGGCCTGAAATCCACTCCCCAATTGCACGCGTGATCCCCGTGACACCTTCACCAAATATGCGGAAGAACCACTTTTACCCCGCCACGTCACGCCGCTAACGCGGCGTCACGTGGTCTATTTTTGCTCCGGCGCGTACATCTCTTCATTTGGATTTGCACCGGGCTATACGGCGCGTGCCTACGCGGTACCGTTGTACAGGCTGGTAGTACCGACGTTGACGACTAGGGCGGTCGTTGATCCGCATTCCTTAGCAGGCCGGGATCGGAGCCTTTGATTTAAGGATGAAGCAGCATGAAAATGGATTCATCCGGGTTTCAGGGGACCGAGCTAACCTTACGTTGCTTTAGTAATGTTCCTGCGTCGGTCTCATAATATGAGACTCCGCGTGTTCATACGCTCCGGCCGTGTTCATACAAAATGAGGGTAGCCGGAGGAGTTGGAGTCCCGGCAGGGAACTGTAGGGTATCAGATGGAATCAACTTAAATAATTGAATCCATGCTGTTTATGCGATGATTTCTAATGGAGTCAAGGGCTTAGGTGAAGTATATGGCGGAGAGGGAGGGATTCGAACCCCCGATACCCTTTCGGGTATGCCGGTTTTCAAGACCGGAGCCATCAACCGCTCGGCCACCTCTCCGCGGTCTGCGGGCTAGCTTCGATTGTACGGCCAATCGGGCCGTTCCCTGGCATGGCTGCGGCAGCAGCGCCGGGCGCGGCCAGATGCACAGACAAAAGGCGGGAGCGCGCCGGCTCCCGCTTTTGCCGTCGTCCTGCGATTACTGCTTGCCTACGAGTTCGTCGGCCAGGGCGCCCGCGCCACAAATCTTGCGCATTCCCTCGATCATCCCGGCTGAATGAACGGCGACGGCGCGGTTCTTTGTGCCGTCATAGACGAAGTCGCCGGCCAGCAACTCGATATTGCCGTCGAAGATGAGCCCCACCAGTTCGCCCTCGCGGTTCACCACCGGCGAGCCGGAGTTGCCGCCGATGATGTCGTTGGTGGTGACGAAATCGAACGGCGTCGCCAGATCCAATTTGTCGCGCGCCGCTGCTTCTTTGGGCGTCAAATCGAAGGGCGGCTTGTTACTGAAGCTCGCCGAGCGATTGTAGAGCCCATAAAAAGTGGTGAAGGGCGGAGCAATGGTCCCATTGTAGGGAAAGCCATCGACCGTGCCGTAACTCAGGCGCAAAGTGAACGTGGCGTCGGGGTAAGCGCTCTTGCCATAGACGGCGAAGCGCGCCTTGCCCAGCTTTTCGCCTGCTGCGTCGAATACACTGATGACGTTGTCGCGATAGTATGCGTAGCTGGCGCGCCACACGGGATCCGCTCGGCGCGCGGCTACAATCATCGGATCGTTGGATGCGGCCACGGCGTCTTCGCCGCCATCCATCAAGCTCTTGCGGAAGGCGGGATCGGCGAGTTTGGCTCCGTCCACGAGCGCATCGACGGTCTTGTCTACATCCCCTCCCTGCAGGATCGCTTGCACGTAGGCGTCGTTTGCCCCCAGCTTTTCGATGGCCAGGTTCAGGGCGCTCTTCATGTACAGCTTTTCCGTTGATGGGTAGATGGGCGCCGGAGACAGCATCTGGAAGCGCAGGGAATCCAGTCCCGCTTCGTGAAACTGCGGCAGGCGATCGCGGTCGGGCTTCCGCACTTCGGCGACATACTGCACGATCTCCAGCGCGAAGCCGAAGAGCTGGCTGTCGGTGCGGCGAAAGATCCGCTTCTTCGTCTCAGGCTTCGCCAGGTCCACCGCGTGCGCGGCCTCGTCCCACGCGCCGCCATACTCCTTCTGCCACTCGGGGTTTGCGGCCACCTTGGCGCGCAAGTCGTCCTCCTCGGCCTGCTTCTTAGCCAGGATCACTTTATCCGAGAGAGCCTCGGCGCGGCCCACGTAGGCTTTCAGGCTGTTTTGCAAATAGAAAATGTCGCTTTCCACCAGCCGCGCCTGCTCCGGACCTTGCTTGGCGAACTGCTGCGCCACGGCAATGCGGCGCTGCAGATACTCGATGATCGCCGGCTCGCGGACGTCGCGCTCCATGAGCAATTGGGCCATGGTGTCCTGCCGCGAGGTTGAGCCCGGATTGCCGGAAACGAAAACCAGCTCGCCCGGCGCGGCGCCCTTGGTGCTCCACTTCAGATAGTTCTCCGTGTGCAGCGGTTTGCCGTTGTCGTACACGCGGTAGAGAGCCATGTCGAAGTCGTAGCGCGGGTAGGTGAAATTATCCGGGTCGCCGCCGAAGAAGGCAGCCTGATCCTCGGGCGCGAAAACCAATCGCACGTCGGTGTACGCCTTAAATTGATAAAGCCAGTATTCCCCGCCGTTGTACAGAGTGACGACGTCAGAGCGCAGGCCGGTCTTGTCTTTGCTTTCCTTCTCGATGGCCGCCATCTCGGCCTCGCGCGCCTTCAACGCCTGAGCGTTGTCGGTGATGCCCTTGGCCGCGCCCTCGACGCGCGCCGTCACGTCGTGCGTGCCCACGAGCACATTGATTTCCAGGTCGGGAGATTTCATCTCCTGGTCGGGCGTCGCGGCATAGAAGCCATCGCGCACGTAATCGTGTGCAGCGGTCGAGTTTTTCTGCAACTGGAAGCGCGCCACGTGATGATTCGTCAGCAACAGGCCGTCGGCGCTCACGAACGAGCCCGATCCGCCGTCGTTGAGCCGCACGCTGGAAAGCCGAAGATGATCGAGCCATTCCTGCGTGGGGTGAAAGTTGTATTTCTCGGCCAGTTGCTTAAGCGGCGGGTTGTCGAACGTCCACATGCCTTCTTCGGCGCGAACGAGCATCGCGAAGGCGAAGAGCAACACAACAGGGAAAAGGAAAATAGAACGAAAACTGCGAAGTTTCATAAAGTCCTCATTGGTTCGCTGGCGCGCGCTGGCGCCTCGCAGTTACGGTTGCGGCAGCACCAGAACCTCGACGCCTGAAGCTGCGTTTTTCTGGTGGAAGATCTGCTCGGTGGCTTCTTTGAAGTCCTCGGGCTTGGCATAGGGAATGTCGGTAAAGGTTTGCGGATTGCGGTCGGTGAGCGGGAACCAGGAGCTCTGCACCTGGACCATGATGCGATGACCGCGGCGGAAGGTGTGGTAGAGATCGGGCATGGCGAAATCGATAGCGGTTTCCTGGCCAGGTACGAGCGGCTCCGGTTTCTCCCAGCTCGAGCGGAACTTGGCGCGGAAGGGCTCGCCGCGCAGCAACTGCTCGTAGCCGCCCATGAGCAGAGGCGGCGCGCCGAGGACGCGCTTGCTGGGGCGGGGCGCAGCGTCTTCATCCGAATTCTCTTCGGGGTAGACGTCGATGAGCTTGACGTCGAAGTCCGAGTCGGCGCCGGAGCTCGAGACTTTGAGATGCGGTGAAATGGGGCCGGCGATGGTCACATCTTCCGTGAGCGGATCGGTTTCGTAGACTAGCACGTCGGGCCGGTAGCTGGCGAAGCGCTGGTCGTCGACCATGTAGCGCTGCGGCACCGTGTCGGTGGTGTAGCCGACGAAGGGCACGGGATGGTTGGGATCGCTCAGATACTCGTCGGCGCTTTTGGTTTCGTCCGGCGGATCGAAGCTGAGCTTGCCGCCGGCGTGAAAGTAAAGAGTCTTCGGCGCGGCGTTCTTCGGCGGCCACTCGTCGTAACGGCGCCATACGTTGGTTCCGGTCTCAAAGACGATAGCCTGAGGAAGCGCTTTGCCCTTGCCCTTCAAATAGTGCTCGAAGAAGGGGAATTGAATATTGGCGCGAAAATATTCGGCGGTTTTGGCGTTGAACTGCACATCGCCCAGATGGTCGCCGTCGCTGCGCGCCCAGCCCCCGTGCACCCAGGGCCCTTCGACCAGCGTGATGGGCGTATCGGGATTGGACTTGCGGATAGCGTAGAAGGTGCGGTACGGGCCTTCGAGGTCCTCGGCGTCGTACCAGCCGCCGACCACCAGCACCGCGCACTTCACATTCTTCATGTGCCGCGACAGGTCGCGCGCTTGCCAGTAATCGTCGTAAGTGTCGTGCTTGTATTGGTCGTCCCATAGCCGGGTCGGACCTTGGAAATACTTGTCCAGGTTGGCCACATTCCCGGCCTGGAGAAAAAACCTGTAGCTGTCCGGCGTGCCGAAATCGAAGGGGGCCTCGGGCTTGGGCAGCACGGGATTTTGTTGCGGATGGAAAAACGGCGCGTAGAATTCGAAGCCCGCCGCAAGCATGTAGGCGCCGCCGTGATAGGAGTCGTCGCCGAGAAAGAGATCGGTCATGGGCGCCTGCGGGCTGGCCGCGGCGATGGCCGGATGCGAGTCGATGATGGAAGCCGAAGTGTAGAACCCCGGATACGAGATGCCCCAGATGCCAACCTTGCCGTTGTTGTTGGGCACGTTTTTGAGGAGGAATTCAACGGTGTCATAAGTGTCGGACGAATCGTCCACGTCCTGCGGCGACCCCTTGACATCGATGTGTGGGCGCATCTCAACGAACGTACCTTCGCTCATCCAGCGCCCGCGCACGTCCTGATACACAAAAATGTAGCCGGACTTCTCAAACTCGTCCGAGGGTCCGAGATGCGCGGGATAGCGGTCCTCGCCGTAGGGCGCCACGCTGTAGGGGGTGCGATCCATGAGGAAGGGATAGGGACCGGGATCGTCAGGGAAGGCCGATGTCTTGGGCACGTAGACTGCGGTAAACAAGTGAACGCCGTCGCGCATGGGGATGCGGTACTCGTATTTGGTGTAGTGGGCGCGGACGTAGTCCTCTTGGGAGGCCTGCGCCGTGGGCTGCTGGGAATGCGCAAAAGGCAGGATGAGGAGTTGCGCGGCGAGAACGGCAAGCGCGGAGCGTCGCGGGATGAGCATCGTGAACCGAAATCTCCTAATCATCCAGAGTAACGCAGCGGAACGGCCAGGATTTTACCCTGAGCCGCCTTCCCTCCCTCCCTCCAGGAGGAGCGCGGCTCCTCTCGAAGACGCGCCCGAGATCATTTGGCAGAAGAGGATTGATCCACTCCCATCGTCTTTAGCCGCATCTGCGCCAGGCGCCAGGTTGAAGTAGGAATCGCAAGCGCCTCTTTCGGTTTTTCGAGCTTGCCGTAGACGGCGATGGCGATGTCGCGCTCGCCGTACTGCTCGGCGATGCGGCCCAGCACGTACCAGACCTCATCATTGGGCTCATCGAGATCCCAATCGTCCATGGCGCGCAGCAGCACGTCGTGGGCGTCCTTGGTATTGCCCGTCTCGGCGTAGAGGCAAGCAAGAGTATGCAGGATATCCGGCGCTTCCTTCTGCATCTCCGTCGCGCGAATGGCCATGGCGATATCGTCCTGGTCCACCTTGCCGGTAAAGAGCGCCTCCCAGGTGATGCTGTTCAGCAGCTCGGCATTTTCCTTGCCCAGCGCCAGCAATTTTTCGCCCCACGCGCGCGCGGCCGCGAAGTCTCCGCGATTGGCCTCGATCTGCATCTTCATGTTGAGGGCGTCGGTGTCGTTTTCGAGCAGCTTCAGCCTTGCGTCGGCCAGCGCGATGGCGTCATCGTAGCGGTTGAGCCCCATGAGCGCCTCCGCGTTGTACAGGAAAGCCTGCTTCGATTCCGGCTCCTCCTTGACCAGCGCCGACGAGACGTCGAGTAACTTAGCGAATTTGTCCTGGAGCGAGTAACCCACCGCAAGCGCGAGCTGGATATTGGTGCGCTCGCGATCGCCAGCGGCATCTTTCAGGCCCTCCTCGAGGATGGCGACTCCCTGATCGACGGTCGGCTTCGTGCCTACGAGGATGGCCGCCGCGGCCAGCTTCATCCTGCGCGCGTCGGGCGCTTCGCCCTTGGTCCAGAAACGCGGAAAAACAGGCCCGCCGAGCGGATCGTCGCCGCCTTCGAGATGCTGATCCTCGCGCATCCAGTCGAGCAGCGCCTTGGCGCCCCTCAGTTCGCCGGCGTTGATGCGGTCGACCGTTTCGAGCGCGATAGAGTTGGGCTTGTCGCCGGTGTCGAGCAGTTTGTATTGCTCATCTTCCTTGACGATGTAGTCCGTTACGGTGACGCCGCCCAGCACCTCGACCTTTTCGCGGTATCCCGTCGTGTCGTCGCCCTCGCCCTTGGGATCGAGCATTTGCAGCAGTATGTCTTCGGTGACATCGAGCGAGCTGTCCTCGCGAGCCAGTTCGCTGTTCATTTTTTTGCCGGCATCCAACTCGCCTTTCAGCTCGTCCGCGTCCATGGCGTTCAGAACCTTGATCCCATTCCGGCTGAGCAGCGCGGCCAGGCCGGCCTTGGTGAGGCTGGGATCGAAGGGAACCATGGCGAAGCGCTTCACCATATCGGCGGGCGAGTTAGCGAACTGCACGTTTTCGTGGTGTTGCGCGCCGCGCAGCATGTTGGCCAGGCCCAGGGTGCGCGCGGCTTCGTCACCGGCAGCGCCGGCTTGAAGGAAATCGGCGGCCTGGGGATATTGCCGCATGTTCATCAGCATCTCGCCGGCGGTGCGTAGGGTGTCTTTGAAGGAGTTGTCGTCGGTGGATCGCTTGTTGGCCTCGGCGAGGCCCGCCTTGCTGTCCTGCATCATGGCCATGCTGGCGGCAAGCAGCGCCTTGGGCTCGGGATTGAGGGTCTGCGCCGCTTTGTACGCGCCTGCGTAATCGCCGCCGTAGAAGAGGGCGAAGGCAAGATTGTCGGCGATGCCGAGATCGGCGAGCTTGTCCTGACCCAGCGCCTGATACTCGGCAATCGCTTCTTTCATGTGCGATTGGCCGCTGTAGCGGCGGCCCGCCGAGTCGTATTCGAGAAGAATGGCCAAGTCGCCCTGGGCGGTGTGATCGTCGGGATCGAGCTTGATGGCGGCGCGATAGGCATCGGCGGCGCCAGTGAGGTCGCTGCCGGCCCGCAGGTTGCGGCCGACGAGGTCGTGCTTGAGGATTTCGGCCAGAACCCGCTCGGCGAGCGCGGAGCTGGGATCGAGCTTGACTGCGAGGCGGGCCTCATCGCGCGCGGCCCCGCCCATGCCTGCCTGAAGCAGCACATTGGCCAGTTGCAAATGGTGCACGGCTGAGTTCGGGTTCAGCGCGATGAGCGCGCGATAGCTGGCCAACGCCTCCTTCACTTTGCCGTCGCGCAGCAGGGCCGCGCCCTGGGGCTCGAAGTTCACCAGAATCGCAGGGCCGGCGATGAGTTCGGCCACCTGGTTGCGCAGCGCAGTTGCCTCGGCCACGGTGTAGCGCCGCTTGACAGTGTCGAAGACGAGGTGGGCCAGGATCGCGCCATCCTTATCGGTCGAGAACTTCTCACTGAGCAGCGCGGGGCCGAGCGTGACGGAGGCGTCCTTGGGGAGTCCCTTGGGGATGAATCCGGCGGGCGGGATGAAACGGTAGTTCCACTCAATCGTAAAAGGCGCATCCAGCCACCAGTCCGCGGTGCGCGGCTTCTTGGGCTTGTCGGGGCCGGTGTTCTTTTTCTCCTCGGAGTCGTCTTTGCGCTTCAGCTCATCGGGCAACATCTGGAAGAGCCGGTCGACGCGGATGGCGGCCTGCGCGTTTTCGAGGTCGGTGTAGCCGCGCTTGGCCTTCTCGCAAGCGATGGTGAGCTGGAAGAACCGGGAGAGATCGGCGGGGTCGGTGCGATCGACTTTGGTGAGATCGTCAGATACATACTCCGACTGGACGTAGCCGCGCAGGCCGTCGCGGGTGTCCTTGTCGGGCTTGTCGGCGTAGTAGGAGCGGTAGGCCGACTCGTAGACACCCGTTGGTTGCGTGATCTCGACCACGTTGGCGGGTCCGTTGTCGGTTAGCGTGAACTCGCGCGTCTCGACCAGGCCGTTGTCTTTAGACGACGACTCGGGGGTCTTGACGAGGGCTTCGGTTGCGCTGCTGGCGATGAGCGCGAGGCGGCCCTGGTCGCCCATGGGCAATTGGCCTAGTTGAGCGTAGCGGTCGGTGGCGTCCATCCATAGCGGATTCTTGCCGGGAACGTAAACGATGGCGTGATCGAACATGCCCATGCCGGGCAGATCGGCGGCAACGTCGATGCGCGAGTCGACATTGAGGAGGGCCACGTTGGCGGGGATGCCGACAGCGCGCAGCATGGCAACCAGCAGCGTGGCCTTGTCTTTGCAATCTCCGTACTTCTTCGCCAGAGTCTCGGCGGGATCGTGAGGTACGATTGCGGCCTCGCCAAATTCGATGCCGGTGTAGCGCACCTCGCGGTCAAGATAGTCGAGGATGGCGGCTTCCTTATCGGCGGCGGATTTCTTGCCCGCAATGAGCGGCGCGACGGTGGATGCGACCGCCGGGGAGTTGGCGCGGTTGTCAACGATCTTGCCGTACTCGGCCGCCACGTTCTGCCAGGATGCGCCGGTGGAGAAATCGATGGTGGGGAAGCGGACCAGGGCGGGGGGAAGATAGGGTTCGCGGGGATCGATGCCTTCGATCGGGCCCACGTCGAAGATGAGAGTCACACGGCCGCCGGACTCGGTGCGGACGGGCGTAAGACCGGGCAGAAGCAGTAGGTTCGTGCGCAGCGGCAGAGCGGCGGGAGCATCGAAGACGACGCGGCTATGCGCGACGGGGACGTTCTCCTGGCCCAGGGCGATGCGCCCCGCGCGGCCCCGGGCAAAGAGCGGCTCGGTTTCGGTCTCGGTATACTCTTCCTCCACCACGACCCCGGGCGCGATAGCCGGGAACGGCGCGTGCAGGCGCTTGCCATCGCTGTAGGTTTTGTAGTCGCCGCCCCGGGCCGGGGTTTCGGTGATGGTGTTCGGGTCGAGGGTGTGTACGGTGAAGTCCGGCGCGATGATGCGGGCGCGAACGATGGGCCGGGCTTCATGCCAGGGCTCCCAACCCACCGAGAGAGAGTCCCACCCCTCGGCGCCCTTCTGCGTTAGCACCTTGTAGATGAAGTGGCCCACGTGGACGAGTCGGCCGGAGTCGTCAAAGGTGTAGCTTTCATCTTCGACGAGTTCCACCACATTGGCGCCGTCGGGCACGGTCACGGCCGATGCGGCCTGGTAGAGCGTTTTGGGATCGACGGAGAAGTGAGGCGCTGTCCAGGGGGCCGTCGACGAAGAGGCTTGCGGGCCGGCGGGCGCATTGGCGGCCATTTGGGCATGCGTGGCTGCGGGAATGGCTGCCGCGATGAAGACAGCGAGAAGGCAGGGCAGATGAAGACGCACAAAGGAATTGGACACGGAGCACCCGGCGGTATGGATTGTGAACACAACGGTAAACCGAGCGAAGCGGAGTTGCAAGCGGAGAAGGTACGGCGCGGCTCAAACCAGTGCGCAAGCATTGGCGAAGTGACTAAGATTTAGGCGAAGACTGGTGCGTACTCGCCCAGCGTGCGTAGCAGCCGCCTGAACCTCGGGCGCCCTTCATCTCCATGCGGCAGATGCAGCAGCAATCGTGAGCAAACCCGGCTCAAAGCCGGCGCCCCTATCCCGTTTTTGTTGCGCACACAACATTTTCTGTTGAATTTTCGGCGAAAATCCTTCAAGATAAAGACTATCCTGTACCCGGCTCTCCGGGGCAGTCAGTCCCCTTTATGCAGGCTGGAATCGGGCCCCGTTAAAGCCTCGCGCAATTTCCCGGCGCAAAGCTAGTCATTATACAAAGCAGGTTGCCTTGCGCGGCCTTCAGGACGGCCGCAGGCCAAAAGAGAACGCGAATACAGCAAGATGGGACACGCAAGCCAGTCTTCCTGGAGGTGCAGCCGTGAGACGTTTTCTGCCGGAATGGGTGTACTTGTGCATCCTTTCCACAGCCACTGTCGCCCTGAGCCAGTCAGCAACCACCTCTCTCCGCGGCGTCGTGAAAGATCCGAGCGGCGCGCTTGTCCCCGGAGCCAAGGTCACGCTGCTGAACCCCGCCAACGAGGTCACGTTCAACGCCGTCACGGACAACGCCGGATCCTATGTCTTTGCGCAGATCCCGCCAGCCAAATACACCATGACCATCTCGGCCAGCGGCTTTGGAAGTCAGACCAAATCAGCCGAATTGCTGGTCAATCAGCCGGCGACCGTCAACTTCACGCTTTCTATCCAGTCCAGCACCGTAACCGTAGACGTGAGCGGCGCGGCCCAGACCTTGAACACCACGGACGCAACCCTGGGCGATTCGGTCGCCAACGGCACCATTGAGGCGCTTCCCATGGAGGGCCGCGATCCGCTCGCGCTGCTCACCCTTCAACCGGGGGTCCTCTACCTTGGCAATCCCGAAGAAAACAACGCCATGGACAGCCGCAGCGGTACGGTCAGCGGAGCACGCTCCGACCAGGGCAACATCACCCTCGACGGCTTGGACGACAACGACCAGATCAACGGCACCGCATTCACCGGCGTACTGCGTTCCACGCTGGATTCGACCGAGGAGTTCCGGGTGACCACCTCGAACGGCACCTCCGACGCCGGCCGGAGTTCCGGCGCGCAGATCTCGCTGGTGACCAAGAGCGGCACCAACGCCTTTCACGGCGTTTTTTATGAGTACTACCGGCCCACCAACACGGTTGCCAACCAGTGGTTCAACAAGTACACCGAGCTCTATCTCGGCGAGCCGAACATCCCCCAGAAGTATGTGTTGAACACCTTCGGGGGGACGATCGGCGGCCCTATCAAGAAGGACAAGCTCTTCTTCTTCTTCAACTATGAAGGGCAGCGGCAGGCGATCAACGACGTAGCCACGCGGACGGTGCCCACGCAGAATTTTTACAACGGCGAACTGGGCTATCAGGATGCCAACGGCAACACCGACTGGTTGACCGCTTCGCAAGTGACGGCTCTCGATGAAACCCCCAACTCCAACTCGGGCGAGGCCTGCGACCCCAGCATCGGCTGCGGCCCCGACGCTGCCGTCCTGTCTTATTACGGCTCTCTGAATACGAATAAGTTTTATGGCATCCTGAACACCGTTGGCGACGGCGTCAACAACGCGGGCTATGTCTTTTCCGCGCCCGCTCCAAGAACGCTGAACACCAGCATTGCCAAGATCGACTACAACCTGAGCGACCGGCAGCACCTGTTCTTCCGCGGCAACCTGCAAAAGGATACGGGCAACCTCGAAAACGGCTTCACTGCCGCCGCATGTCCGGGCCTGGTAAACACCGACCAGTGCGGAATCGAGAATCTGCCCGGCCAGCCCCTGGCAACCTGGTCGGAAGACAACACCAAGGGCCTGGCTGCCGGGCACACATGGACGCCGAGAGAGAACATCGTCAACGACCTGCGCTATGGCTTCATTCGCCAGGGCTACTCGACGCGCGGCGTTGCTTCAGGTCAGCCGGACTGGGTGATCTTTCGCTTTCTCGACCAGCCTTCCTCGCTTGCGCTCACCACGGTGGTCAACGTTCCCGTCCACAACATCGTCGATAACTTCGCCTGGACCAAAGGCAACCATACGCTGAGCATCGGCGGCAACTGGCGCGGCATTTGGAACAATCGCGGCAGCAACGCAAACTCCTATTCGAGCGCGAACAGCAACCCCTACTGGCTGGGCAATGCTCCCAACGACCCCTCCATGCTGGGCTCCAGCTTTGTCCCGGTAGGAAGCGGATTTGAAAACTCCTACGAGATTGCATTCGCTACTCTGGTCGGCACTGTGCCGCAAACAACGCAGCAATACAATTACTCGGTCACCAGCCCCACCACCGGCTCCCTTTATCCCGATGGAACCTTCATCAACCGCCATTTCAAGGCCAATGAATTTGAGTATTACCTGCAGGACGCTTGGCGCATGAAGCCAAATCTGACCGTGACTTTCGGCATGCGCCATTCGATTCTCCAGGCGCCCTACGAAACGCACGGCCAGCAGATTTCGCCCACGGTGGATACACATGAGTGGTTCCTCAAGCGCGGCCAGGGGGCTGCTCTCGGCAATGTCTTCGAGGATCCGCTCACGTTCATGCCCAGCGGCAAGGCGAACCATCAGCCCGGTTACTGGGCCAAGCAGAAGACCAACATCGCTCCTCGCCTGGCCGTCGCCTATGCGCCGGATGCGCGCACCACCATTCGCGCCGGCGCAGGCATATACTTCAGCCACTTCGGCCAGGGCATCGTGAACTCGTTCGACGAGGAGGGGTCGTTCGGTCTTAGCAACACTGTAGTAAGCCCGGCTGACGCCTATACCTTCCAGGACTCGCCGCGTTTCACCGGGCCCCATGCCATTCCTCCGCTTGCGGGTTGTCCCAGTCCGGCTTCCACCGTCACCTATCCCTTCACGCCGTCCACGCAATCGGGGTGCGATTTCGCCATCACCTGGGGCATCGACAACCGGCTCAAGACGCCGTATGCGTACGGCTTCGACCTCTCGCTTCAGCGGGAGTTGCCCGGGGGCTTCATTCTCGAGGAAAGTTATGTCGGCCGCCTTGGGCGCCATCTGCTTGAACAACTGGATCTGGCCGAACCCGTGGACCTGGTGGACCCGAACGGCGGCGGAGATTATTTCACCGCAGGCACCGAGCTCTCCAAGATCTCCGACGAGAACGGCGGCTGCAACCCCTACTCCAACAATGGATGCACGGTGCCGAACGTGCCCACCATCCAGTACTTCGAGGACATTTTCCCGCAGATGCAAGGCTACGATTACCCAGGCGAGAGCGCCACGCAGGCCATTTACAACAACGAATGGGCCCCGCTCCGCTACGATTACGGAGAGACCACGTCGTTGGCCGACCTCGATTTCTACTGCTACTACACCTGCCCGCAAGGAACCCGGTTCTGGTCATCTCAGTTTTCTTCCCTGTATGCGTGGTCCTCAATCGGCACCAGCTCCTACAACGCGCTGCAGTTTACGCTGCGTCACCCCGCAAGTCACGGCCTTACCTCAGACATCGGTTATACCTTTTCGAAGTCGATCGATTTGGGATCGGAAGCGGAGCGCGCCAACGAGTTCTCCGACGACTCGTTTGGAAGTGCTTCTGCAATTCAAAACTCCTGGAACCCGAAGCTGAACAAAGGCCCTTCGGATTTCGACAGCCGCCAGCTCGTAACGGTGGACGCGGTGTATGAGCTTCCCATCGGACGCGGCAAAGCCATCCTGAGCGCCGCAAACCCGGTGGCCGAGGCTCTCGTCGGCGGATGGCAGATATCGGGCCTGAGCCGCTGGGCCAGCGGCTTGCCGTTCTCTCTTCTTGAGCCGGGCTACACTACGAATTGGCAGATTCCAGGATGGGGAGTGGTTACCTCGCCGGTCCAGGTCAAGAAGCATCTCGTCGACGGCATCCCGCAAGTCTTTGCCGGCAACCTCGCCAACACAATCAACGCGGGCGTGTACAACGGTTCTCCGGTACGGCTACCCTATCCCGGAGAAGCAGGCGAGCGCAACAACTTTCGCGGCGACGGTTATTTCGATATTGACTCCGCGCTCGCAAAAACCTGGAGTATTCACGAACAAGTCAGGCTGAAGTTTGCCGCCGAGGTCTATAACATCGGCAACGAAGTGCGTTTCGACGACAGCCCCGTCAACCTCAATCCGACCCTCACCAGCGGCACGTTGGGCGCCTACGGAGGTCTGCTGAGCACCTACCGCCGCATGCAATTCGGCCTGCGGTTGGACTATTAGGGCAGTTCCAGAGATGCGATAGCCAACCCAAGCGGCAGGCCGCCCTTGCGACAGAAAGAAGTCGCAAGGATGGGGAACACAGCTTTGGGTACAGCAACTGCCGAATCGCTATCGAGCATTCTTAGTTCTCATGTTGTCATGGCGACGCCAACGCTGTTCTCAGCCGGACTTGCGCACCTGGGCCGCGATTCTTCTCAATTCCGGCAACACCTTGCCCAGAGCGGCGGGCGCGGCGTCGCGCTTGCCGAGGGCAAAGTAAACATCGCGATTGTGCCGGTAGAGCTGCTCATAGACTGCGGCGGCTTGCGGATCGGGCTCGACCGTGCGGAACGGCAGGCAGACCGCGGCCTGCGCCTCTTCGATGGTTGCGTAGGCGCGAGCGGCCAGCAGAGCAAAGATGCCCGAGCCCAGGCTGGTGGGAACGCCGGCCGGGACGAGGACCGGCTTGTTCAGCACGTTGGCGTACACGCGGTTGAGGATTTCGTTCTTCTGCGGAATGCCGCCGGCGTTGATGACGCGATCGATGCGCACGCCGTGCTCGGCCATGCGCTCCAGGATGATGCGCGTGTGGAACGCGGTGCCTTCGATGGCGGCGAAGAGCTCATCCTGCGCGGTGTGAACGAGGTTCCAGCCGAGCGTGACGCCGCCGAGCTCGGGATTGACGAGCACGGTGCGGTCGCCATTGTCCCAGCTTAGGCGCAGGAGCCCGGTTTGGCCGGCTTTGTAAGCGTCAAGGCCTTCGGAGAGCACGGCGACCGTCGTGCCGGCGCGCTTGGCGATGGCGTCAAAGATATCTCCCACCGCTGAGAGCCCGGCCTCGATTCCGGTGTATTGCGGATGCACGCTGCCCGGCACCACGCCGCAGACGCCGGGAATCAGTTCCGCTTCACGCGCCATGGCGATGACACAGGTGGACGTGCCCACGACGTTGACGGCGTCTCCCTCGCGGATGTTGGAGCCGATGGCGTCCCAGTGGGCGTCGAATGCGCCAACCGGGATCGGGATTCCGGTGCGCAGGCCGAGCGCCAAGGCCCACTGAGGCGAGAGATGCCCGGCAAGGTGATCGCTGGTAAGATACTCTCCGCCCATTTTGGCGCGCACACCGGCAAAGAGCGGGTCGACGGCGACGAGAAAATCCTCAGGTGGGAGGCCGCCCCACTTGGGATTCCACATCCATTTATGGCCCATGGCGCAGACGCTGCGCTTGAGCGCGCTGACCTCGGTGACGCCGCTTAGCGTCGCGGCGACCATGTCGCAATGTTCTAGCGCGGTGACGAAGCGCAAGCGTTTCTCCGGATTGTGGCGCAGCCAGTGGAGGAGCTTGGCGAAGCCCCACTCGTGGGAGTAGACGCCGCCGCACCACCCGATGCCTTCAAAGCTCAACTCGTGCGCCTTGCGGGTGATCTCCTCGGCCTCGGCGAAGGCGCGATGATCGCACCACAGGTAGTATTCGTCGAGCGGCTCCAGCCCCTCGCCCACTGGAATCACACTGGAGCCCGTGGTATCAAGCGCGATGGCGGCGATCTGTCTGCCATCGATGCCAGTGGCCCTCAGCGCGTCCTTAGTGGCCATGGCGAGAGCAGCCATTTGCTCGTCGTGCGACTGCGTGGAATAGTTGGGATCTTCGCGCAGGCGATGCAGCGGGTAGGAGGCCGAAGCCGTGCCGATGGGGCCTTGCTTGCTGTCAACGAGAGTGACGCGAACGCTGAGTGTTCCGAAATCGACCCCGGCGACAATGGCCATGGGAACGTGCCCTCCAGAATACGATTGCCGATTCGCAGACAGAGTACACCATGGCCCCATTCAAGCGACGAACTGTCTGTCGCCGGCGACTCTGCGGACGGAGAAGCGCATTTTGCGCGGCTATTTCTTCCCCCCGGGAAGCCCCGACGTGAGCCGGCTCATGCTTCCGGGCTTTGCGGGCGGAGATGCATTGGGCGGCCTGACCGGCGTGGCGGTCGGAGCAGGCGGGTTGGCCGCGGCGGGCCCAGCTTTGGGATTTCCGCGGGCCGGCGCGTCATCGGCGACGCGCGCGTGTGCTAACTGGGGCGGCGGCGAATCCCCGTGATTCTTGACCAGGATCGTGATGCGGCGGTTGGAGGGGTCGTAGGGATCGCCTGGGACGCGCAGGAGTTGGTCGGCGAAGCCCCGCACCTGCGTTACCTGGTCGGCGCGTACGCCATCCTGCTGCAACAGCCGGCGCGCGGCGTTGGCGCGGTCGGCCGAAAGCTCCCAGTTGCTGTAATTCGCGTCGGTGGAGTACTGCACTGCGTCAGTGTGGCCCTCGATAAGCAGTTGGTTAGGCAGGGTCTTGAGCTCGCCGGCGAGCAGCGCGAGGAGCTCCTGGCCGCTGGGGCTCAAGCGCGCGCTTCCAATTTGATAGAAGGTGCCGTTCTTGTCCTCGAGCAATTCGATGCGCAATCCTTCGGGGGTGATGGTTATCTCAATCTGCTTGTTGAGCTTTCGCAAATCCTTGCGGACCTGGATTTCACGCTCGAGTTTCTCCTTCAATTCCTGCAACATGCGCTTGTTCTCGTCAGCTACAGTGGTCACATTCACGCCGTTTCCCGATGTTGTGGTGCCGAGCTGGTTGGCGGTTCCCTGGGGATCGTTGAAGTAGCCGGCTACCGCTTTCTTGACCTGCTCGCTCTGGCCCATGAGCCAAAGAACGATGAAGAGCGCCATGAGCGCGGTGACGAAATCGGCATAAGCCACTTTCCACGCGCCGCCGTGGAGGCCGCCGTGGCCGCCTTTTTTCCTGATGACGATGATGGGTTGCTCCTTCGACGTCATAACGTTTTTCGCGCCTCAGGCCGCAGCCGCTTCCCCCGGCCCGGCCTTCTTCTTGCAGCTCTTCTCCATCTCTTCGAAGCTGGGCCGGCCATAAGCGGGAATGGCGCGCCGCGCCATCTCGATGGCGATCATGGGCGCGGAGCCCTTGAGGAACGACACCATCAGCACGCGCAACACATGGAGATATTCGTTTTGCGCGTCTGCATTCTTGCGCATGTTGGCGCTGAGCGGGCCGACAACGCCGTAGCAAAGCAGGATGCCGAGGAAGGTCCCCACCAGGGCCGCGGCAACGTGTTCTCCGATCTCTTCGGGCGGTCCGCCCAGCGAGGCCATGGTGATGACCACGCCCAGCACTGCGGCCACGATGCCCAGGCCCGGCAAGGAATCGGCCACCGTGCCGAGCGAATCCGCCGGTTGTAGGGCCGCGTTGTGATGCACGTCCATGTCGAGCTCCATCATCTGATCCATGTCGAACGGCTCCACGCCGCCCGTGATGGCAGTGCGCAGCGTGTCGCAAACAAACTCGCATGCATGATGATCGTTGAGAAATTCGGGAAAGCTTTTGAAGATGACGCTCTCGGCGGGCTTCTCCACATCCATCTCGACCGCCAGCAAACCCTCTTTGCGCACCTTGCTGAGGAACTGGTACATCATTTTGAGCGTGCTGAGGTAGCGCTCCTTGGTGAAAGGCGAGCCTTTGAGTGAGCCGACGAGGCCTGCGGCAATGTCTTTGAGGATGCGGATGGGATTGGCCACCAGGAGAATTCCCGCGGCCGCGCCGGCAATGATGAGGAGTTCGGCAGGCTGAAGAAGGACCGCAATGTGGCCCTTCTCCATGAGGAATCCCCCAAGGATCGCGGCGAAGACAAGGAAGATGCCTACGATGGCGAGCATGTCGAATCCTCCACCGGGGCCGGCGGCGGGCTGCTGGCTGCGGCAAGGGTAGCCCGATTCCCACCCGTCCGGTAGCTCGCTTCCATGGCCTGGCGCGCCCGATCAAGCAGTTGCCCCAGCGTTTCGGCGCGATCACCGGCAGCCTGGGCGGCGCCCACGCTTACGGTGAGCGAGACGCGGTCGCCCCACCAGCGGAAGTCCGCAGTGCGGGCCAAACCGGCAAGGGTTTGCGCGTGCCCGGCGAGCATCTCGATGTTGCGCTCGTGGGCCAGAATGAGGAAATCCCCGTCGCCCCAGCGGCCTATCGCTTCGGCGGGGCGCAACCCTTGCCCCAACGCGCCCCGCATCTTCTCGAGCATGGCATGGCAGGCGCTGGCGCCATGGGTCCTGCGCAACTCCTGCGCCTGATCGACGCCAATCCACAAAACACCGAAGGGCGGGCCGCCGCGCGCGAAGTCGCCGAACTCCGTTTGCAGCCGTGCTTCGAACCCGGCCTGGCCTTCCTCCGCGCCCAGGTCTGCGCCGGTCTCGCCGTGAGGCAGCGCGTCGAGGATTTCGGCGGGATGAAAGAGCGCGGCGGCGCCGATGCGTTCCCCGAGGCCATCGCGCAACACCAGAACCCGCGCGATAACAGGGAATTGGTGGCCCGATTTGTGCTGCGCGCGCCTGAGCGCCCGCCGGCCTTCGGACAGCGCAGCGCCGGCCGTCGCATCCTCGTTTCGATTTGCCTCAATCAATAGCGCCCCGAGGCCTTCGGGAAGAGGCTGCGCCAGCACCTCGATTGCGGCGTAGCCGGTCATGTCTTGCGCGGCCTGATTCCAGAAAATCACGTCGCCCTCCATGCCGAAGAGAGCAACGCCTTCGGGGAGGCTCAAGAGCGCGGCTTCGAGCAATTCGACCCGGTCGGTCATCGCAGCCCCTCTCCAGCTCCCATCCAAATCTCACGGCTGATCCGCTGGCTCGGCAGGGTCAGCCCATGAGCGCACTGCTGCGCAAGGCGCTTACCTTCTTCCATCGGCCTAAAGCGGCACAACTTCATGGCGTTAAGCCGCAATGAGGGGATTCCAATGTGGGAGTTACGCGGAGGTGAGGATGAAGGCGGCTGGGCAGGTGCGGAGCTATCGCAAACCCACAGACGCCATGATCCGGAACCACAAGAAACGACGCGCTTTCTGCCGCTTTTGCCTTACGGCGCCGGATGAACGCCGGCGCTCAACGTGGATTGCCGGGTTTAAAAGCTGCGCACCCACTCCAGGATCGAGCGGACACCGACCCCGCTGGGGCCTTTGGCGATGTAGGGGCGGGAATCCTCGACCCAGGCCACCCCTGCGATGTCGAGATGGATCCAGGGGGTGTCCTCGGCAAAAACATGGAGGAACTCGGCGGCGGTGATGGCTCCGCCCCAGCGTCCGCCGGTGTTCTTGATGTCGCCGATCTCGGATTTGATCATCTCGGCGTACTCATCGCCCAACGGCAGCCGCCAGAATTTCTCGCCGGAGACCTGGAGGGCGGCGTCAAATTTGGCGTACGTGGGGTCGTCATTGGAGAAGGCGCCTGCATTGACCATGCCCAGCGCCACGACACAGGCGCCGGTGAGGGTGGCCGCGTCGATCAGGTGCGTTGCGCCAAGCTGGCGGGCGTAGGTGAGGCCGTCGGCCAGCACCAGCCGGCCCTCGGCATCGGTGTTGATGATTTCGATGGTCTTGCCGGACTTGTCCGGAGCGATGGGCATTGCGGTCTGCACGTCGCCGGGCTTTTGCGCCGTGCCCGAGGGCATATTTTCGGCTGCGCAAACGATGCCGATGACGCGCACCTTGGGCTCGAGCAGCGCGATGGCGCGCATGGCCCCGATCATGGCCGCACCACCGGCCATGTCGTATTTCATCTTTTCCATGTTGTCGGCTGGTTTGATCGAGATTCCGCCGGTATCGAAGGTGATGCCTTTGCCCACGAGGCCGAGCACCGGCCCATCCGCGATCCCTTTCGGCTCGTAGCGCAGGACGATCAGCGCGGGCGGCTCTGCGGAGCCCTGGGAGACGCTCCAGAACGCGCCCATCTTGAGCTCGTGCAGCTTCTCCGTGGAGTGGACCTCGCATTCGAGGCCCACTTCCTTAGCCATATGCGCCGCGCGCCGGCCCAGGATCGTTGGCGTAAGCTTGTTGCCCGGCTCGTTGACCAGGGAGCGGGCGAAGTTTTGGCTTTCGCCCACGATGACGCCTTCGGCGAAAGCAGCTTCGACTGCAGCGCGGTCCGAATCGGGGGAAACGGCGAGGGTAAAGGACTGGATGCTCTGGTCCTTGCGATCGCTGCGATACGTGTCGGGATCGAAGTCGCCTACGAAAGCGCCCTCGACGGCCGCCCTGGCGGTGACTGCGGCAGGCAAGCCTTCGGATTGGGGCAGTGCGAAGACCAACTCTCTGACGCCGCGGGGCTTGGCGAAGCGGACGGCGGCGCCAGCTGCGTCGCGCACGGTGTGGACGGTGGCCTTGGCCAGCTTGCCGAGCCCGACGATCAAGAGTCGCTTGGCGGCGAGGCCAGCCGGCGCGTGGAGGAGGACGGTCTCATTGGCGCCAGCCTTAAATTCCTCGCTCAATAGGACTGCTGCAGCAGCCGCCTGAACGGCTGGATCGGCGACGAGCAGCGTAGGCTGCGGCTTGGCGTCGGAGCCCTTGGCGGTTTGGGTGTCGGCGGCCAAAACGGCAAGAAGCTCGGTTGCAATTCCGGAGATCGGAGCAAAGGAAAGCTCAGTGCGCATAGTGCATATTCTTCACGGAAGGCGGGGTCTGTGGCAACTCTGGCGGCCCAGTTTTGCCATTTCCGGGTAAAAATGACATAATATCTTGGAGTGTCATAAATGGAGTCTGTGAACAATATATCCGCCCGTGCCAAAGCGCGCCTGAGTGCCAACGGGCGCATCGTTATTCCTGCTGCCATACGCGAGCAGCTTGGCATCCGCCCGGGCGATCCCGTCTTGATGGAAGTGGAAGACGGCGTCTTGCGCATCGAGTCTTACCCCACCAGAATCGCCAGAATCCAGCGTGAGTTCGCACAGTTCATTCCTCCGGGAGTTTCGCTAGCCGACGAACTGATTCGGGAGCGGCGGGAAGAAGCGCGTCGGGAACAGGAAGAGGTAGATCGCGGATTGGAGCAGGATCGGCTGCGGAGAGAAGGGAAGATTGCCTGATACCGTCATTCTTGACTCCTCTGCTGTCCTTGCTGTGCTTCAGAATGAAGCAGGAAGTGCGAAGGCGGCTCCGCTCATCTCCGGTGCGCTCGTGAGCGCGGTCAATCTGTGCGAAGTCCACTCAAAGCTGATCCAGAGAGGCGTCCCCGACCCCCTGTCCTGGAGCAGAATTCTGAGCTTAGGGTGCGACATTTGCCCGTTCACGGCCGAACAGGGAAGAGTCGCCGCTGAAATCGTCCGAACGACTCGTCCCTACGGCCTCTCGCTGGGTGATCGCGCTTGCCTCGCGCTCGGCATCGAACGCAAAGCCATGGTCTACACCGCCGACCGGACGTGGAAGAGTCTCTCGCTGGGAATTGAAATCGAAGTGATCCGCTGATTCTATTTTTGGGTATATAACCGCGTTTCCCCGAAAACCTGGCTGACGCGGCGTGTGGAATCGCGACACGGCGCTTACCTCTGTGAAAGAAGGGTTCGACCTCATGGACTATTATCAGGGCGTGGTTACCGACTATTTGCGGGCGGATCGGTCGGTATTCATTAACACCGAGTGCCTCATTCAGATCGCACGGGGCAGGGAACCTCCGAAGGCGCACTGGTAGTGCGATGCGGTCGCCGTCGACTTCGGGTCAGGTCCGGCAGACCCAACGACGGTCTTTCTCTGCGAGGTTACATATCGTGAGAATCTCAGCGGTTTGGTAAAAAAGTTGAAGGAATGGAACGTTCACTGGCAGGAGGTCTGTAAATCCCTGGTTGATTACTGCCATCTACCGGAAGAATTGTGCTCGCCAGAGCGCGTCCGGCCATGGCTCTTCGTTCCCGAGGCGAAAGGTTCTGTGGAGAGACTAGTCGAGGCATTGAAAGACATTGGGTAACCCCAGGGCCTGAGCTTTACGCCGAAAATCCGAACCCTCGAAAGCGTTCAGCCGTGGAATTACGACAATTTCGACCGGAAACCCGAAAAACCTGACCTCAAACCAAAACACATCCCTTCGGAATGGTGGGACTGACGCCGCCACGCCCAAACATTCTTCCGCGATTAACTACGGAATTCGCCCAAATCCAAGCAATCTGAGAGGCGCACGATCCCTGGTAGCACCGGGGGCTGAAAGCTGAGAGCTGACGGCCGAAAGCTGTCTTACCGTCCCCCTCGATGCTTGTTCGCATTGATCGCTGCCCGCGCCTCGCGGTCTGCCTCCCGCCGGCGCTCGGTTTCCCGCTTATCCCAATCCTGCTTGCCCTTGGCTACGGCCAGCTCGCATTTCACTCGCCCATTGCGGAAATATAGCCGCGTGGGGATGAGCGTATGCCCCTTGATCTGCGTCTTGGAGAGTAGCTTGCGAACCTCATCGCGGTGTAGGAGAAGTTTGCGGGCGCGCGTCTCGTCGTGGTTGGCGATGTTGCCGTGGGAGTAGGGCCCGATATGCATGTTGAGCAGAAACGCCTCGCCATCCTTAATCAGGCCGTAGGAGTCTCTGAGATTGGCCTTGCCCTCGCGGATGGATTTAACCTCGGTGCCGCGCAGCGCCACGCCGGCTTCGAACTTCTCCAGGAGAAAGTAGTTGTGGCTGGCGGCGCGATTGTGGGCCGCGTCGCGCTCGCCGCTGGCCACGGGGTCACGGGGCCTGGCCGGCTTTTTGGCGGCCGGGGCATCCTTAGGAGCAACGGCATGGCTGGTTTGGCGGGCCATCGGCAGGCGTCCTCGAATTCTCATCGTAGCATCGGGCGCATGGGGCGGCCCGGCTGGATGGTGGACGGATTGCAAACGAGGCTTTGCTAGAATGGGGAAGCGTTTTTCTGAGAAGAGCGGCAGGACGAATCGCATCGGGACACCCGCTAAAAACGCCTGCCACGGCAGGGAACGGCTTGCCGTGGGGAGGGAATGCGGTCCCGCGGTCATGCCGGGGAGCCGTATGAACCGCCGCACGTCGATACCGGCTGCAGCTGGAACCATCGCGCCGCGTTGGCCCCTCGCCTTCGCGCTGCTTGTCGCTATTGCCTGCCTGGGCGTGCCCGCGGCCAGGCTGCACGCGGAATCGGCCAACACCGACTACAAGCAAGGCCAGGCTGCCGAGGCGCGCCAAGACTACGATACCGCCTTCGACCTCTACCAGAAGGCGTTCAACAGGGATCCCAGCGATGCGCGTTTCAAGATCGCGCTGGCGCGCATTCGCGTGACGGACTCATCGGCGCACCTCAGCAAGGGCCGCAAGCTGCTGCAGGCGGGCGATGTGCAGGGCGCGCTGGCGGAGTTCCTGCATGCTGCCGAGATCGACCCCGGCAACGAGGCCGCGCAGCAGGAGATCGCTCGCGTGCGCCAGAAGCAAGGCGCCGCTGCGCCGGCGCCCGAGGTCGGCCTGCCCCAGCCGCCTGGCGAGGAGCAGGAGCTTGAGGAGGTGGAGGCCCCGGTCGAACTGAAGCCGCTGACCAACGAGCCGCTCTCGCTGCACATGGCCGAAGACACCAAAGTTGTCTATGAGGCAGTGGGCAAGGCCGCCGGCGTGAATGTGCTCTTCGACCCGGACTACAACTCCAAGCGCATTCAGGTGGACCTGAACAATGTCTCGCTGCTCGACGCACTGCGCATTGTGGGCGTGATGTCGAATACCTTCTGGCGCCCGGTGACCAGCAATACCATCTTTGTCGCGCAGAACTCCCGCACCAAGCGGACGGAGTTGGACGAGCAGGCGGTGCAGACATTTTATTTGACCAACGCCTGGCAGCAGAACGACCTGAACGACGTGCAGACCGCTCTGCGCAACGTAATGCCCAACGCCAAGGTGTACGGCGTGCAAAGCCAGAATGCCATCGTGATGCGCGGCACGCCCGACGAGTTGCTGCTGGCGCAACAACTCGTCAATGACCTGGACAAGGCGCGCGGCGAAGTGGTTGTGGACATTGCCGTGCTGGAGGTGAGCAAAAACTGGGAGAAAACGCTGGGGATGTCCTGGCCCAGCAGCGTTGGGATTGCCCTGCAGCCCAACTGCTCCGCAACCAATTCGTGCAGCAGCTCCACCAGCTCTACCACCGGCACCGGCACCACAACCGTCAGCCCGACCCTCTACAATCTAGCCCATCTCAACTCCACGGATTTCGCGGTCAGTGTGGGATCGGCCACGCTGAATCTTCTGCTGACTGACAACAACACCAAGGTTCTGCAGAGCCCCCGCATCCGCGCCACCGATGCGCAGAAAGCGACCATGAAGATCGGCTCGCGGATTCCCATAGCGACCGGATCGTATCAAACCGGCGCGGCCACCGCGCTGGTCAGCTCGCTGGTCAACACGCAATTCCAATACCAGGATGTGGGCGTGAATATCGAGATGACGCCCAGCATTCACTACGACCACGATGTGACGCTCAAAATCAAGATCGAAGTCTCGGCGGAGAGCGGAACGGAGACGATCAGCGGCGTCACGGAGCCCATCATCAGCCAGCGCGTGGTGGACCAGGTGATCCGCCTGCGCGAGGGCGAGGCGAGCATCCTCGGTGGCATCCAAAACCAGCAGGAACAGAACAACTGGAGCGGCATCCCCGGCCTGAGCGCGATTCCCGTTCTCAAGTACATCTTCGGCTCCCGGGACCGCATCATCCAGGACGACGACATTGTTTTCGTCATCGTGCCGCATATCGTGCGCTCGCAGGAGCTGAATCAGGCCAATCTGCGAGTCATTGACACCGGCGAAGGCCAGACCATCGACCTGCGGCACGCAGATGATGGGAGTGCGGCTACGGCGCCGGCGGCTGTGCCTGCTGTTCAGCCCGCTGCGGCTGTGCGGCCGGTCGTGGGCTCGGCTCCCGCGCAGAGCGCGATTGAGGCAGCTCCCACGATGCTGGCACAGCTACGTTCCGACATGTCGGGCGCCGGCGGTCCCGAAACGACCGCGCAGACGACCGTCCAGCAGCCCAACCCTGCGGCGGCCGCTGCACAGGCAAGCGCTCCGCCGCCCGGCCCGCCGACTGCTCCAACACCGGGCCAGTCTGCTGCGCAGATGTCCGGTGCGCCCGTGGCTCCAGCGGCTCCTCAGCCGGGTCCTGCTCCCGCTGCTGTTTCACCGGCCGCTCCGCCTGCGGCCGGCGCCAGCTTCACGCTGGGCGCGCCCGCCGCTCCGCCCGCCGCCGGAACCAGTTTCCAGGTTCCGGTCGTGCTGAATGGCGGCACGGATATTGCCTCGATCGCGTTACAGCTCCATTACGATCCGGCAAAACTCATGCTCGTGAATGTATCTGCGGGGGACTTCCTGAGCCGGGACGGTCAGGCTGCGCCTCCGATTCACACTGACGAGCCGGCGGGGAACCTGGTCGTCGGCATATCGCGCCCGCCAGGGACCCATGGCGTAAACGGCACGGGCGTGATCTGCGTTCTCACGTTCCAGGCCAAGACGCCGGGGCCGAGCGATTTAATCATCGCAAGGGCATCGGTGCTGAACAGCGCCCAGCAGCAGTTGCCGGTGGCCAGCGCGCAAACCAGTATCGTCGTCAAGTAGAGAACAGCGCCGATGACCCTTCAGCGATCCATTCCGATGCGTCACGGGGAACGGGGCCTGACGCTGGTCGAGCTGATCGTGACCGCAGCGATCCTGACCATTCTGGCTACGGCCGCGGTGCCGCTCGCGCGCTTCCAGATCAAGCGGCAGAACGAGCGACAGCTCCGCTACGACCTGTGGATGATGCGCGACGCGATCGACAAGTACAAGGACGCGGCTGACAGGGGCGCCTTCCAGACCAAGATCGAAAGCCAGAACTATCCGCCCGACCTGGAGACGCTGGTCAACGGCGTGGACGTGCAGGGCAAGAAGTTGAAGTTCCTCCGAAAAATTCCGGTGGATCCGATGACGGGCCAGGCGGACTGGGGACTGCGTTCCATGCAGGACGATCCCGACTCCGACTCCTGGAGCGGCGATAGCGTCTTCGACGTGTATTCCAAGTCCCAGGGGACGGCGCTGGACGGCACGAAGTATTCGACGTGGTGAGAGAGGCAAGCCATTAGCTATTAGCCGTTAGCTCGGTCGTGGCGAGGACGCTTTGATGACAGTGGAGCAGCGGGACCGCACACAAGCAACCAAGAGCTAAAGGCTAAAAGCTGAGAGCTAAGGAAAGACATTTTGCGCAGGCATCGCACACAATCCGGCTTCACGCTGATCGAGCTGATGGTCGTCATGGCGATCATCGCCATCCTGGCCACGCTCGCTGTTCCCTATTTTGCGGCTGCTCTCAAGCACGCGCGCGAGGCGGTGCTGCGCGAAGATCTGCAGACCATGCGTATGGCCATCGATTCCTACACCATGGACAAGCAGAAGGCGCCGCAGTCGCTCGACGATCTGATTCAGGACGGCTACCTGAAGACGATCCCCGAAGATCCCATGACCCACAGCAAAGATACCTGGGTCACCGACACCAGCGACGCGATGTATTCGCTGGACGAAACCGAGCCCGGCATCACTGACATCCACTCCGGATCGGATGAGCAAGGCTCCGATGGCCAGCCGTACTCTTCTTGGTAACCTGTCCCGCTTCCCGTTCTTGGTAAATTGAAAAGTGAGGAACCAGCTATGCCGCCGATTCGCGCCTTGGTCAGGCTCGCGTGCGTGACCGCGTTCTGTGCCTGCCTGCACGCTCAAATGGGAAACACCATCTCCATCCGCCTGCTTGACGGAAAGACCGGCCTGCCCGTCAAGGCATCCAACTTTCTGGTGCGCATCGATCACCAGGACACCGTGCACAACGAGTGGGTCAAGATCAACGATGATGGCAGCGTGATCGTAACGCTTCCCGCCGAGGCCAAGGAATTCTCGGTGAAGGCTACCTACGACATGGGAATATCGACGTATATCAATTGCGATGCCGCGAAGCAGTCAGATAAGGAAAGGGACATCTGGTACCCGATCTCGGTCATTCTGAAGGCAGGGGTGGTGGCGCCCAACGAGTGCGGCAAAACCGATTTCACGTCGAAGCCCTGCGAGTTCGTCTTCTTCGTCAGGAAACGCAGCTGGCACGATCGCCCCGACGACTAGCCTCGTTGGGGTCGCCGGCCGGACCAAACGGCCGATAAGATGGAATCTTGGCGCTCGAACCTCCATCCTCAGCCGCTTTCGAGCTTGTCGCTCACGTCGCGCGAGCCTACGCGAGCTTGGTGCAAACCCCTCTCGCCGACCCGGAGACGGGCCTTGGCGGCAGACTTTTTTATGCGGGCGAACTGAATGAGGAAGGCCGCGCGCTGGTTGTAGCGGCCAACATTGCCGGCGCCGCGACGCTGGTGGCGACGGCGGATCGCGCTGCGCAAAAGCAGTCTCTCCGCTTGGGCGTTGCGGATTTCCTCGTCAACTCGCTCGACGAATCGTTGCGCATCCTGAAAAATCAGCTTCGCAAGCGCGAGACAGTTTCGGTTTGCGTTGCGCTGCCGACGGAAGCGGTGGAAAGCGAGATGCGTGAGCGCGGCGTGGTGCCCGATCTGCTGCGCGCCGGCCTTTCCATTGCGCCCTATCATGAGGCACTCATTATTCAGGAGCGAGAGCAGACTGAGTTCGATCTCAAGAAGATACCGGCTCTCGTCACCTGGCGCGTGGACTTGGCTCCCGCACAATGGCTACCAAAGCTGGACGTCATCGCGCTCGATTGTCTCGAAGCGGGTGAACGGGCCGGCGCATGGCCGGACGCATGGGTCGCCCGGCGCTGGCTGCGGCTGGACCCACGCTATCTCGGCCGCCTGGCGCAAGGGCTGCGACTCTTCGATTGCAACCGGGAGTTCGCCGCACGCTTTGCCGAACGAGTGAACCAATGCGTGGATCGCGGGGAGATCCCAGTTGCCGTTGAAATCCGGTCCTATTCTCGCGGCCTTTGCGACCAGTTTCGCTTCGTTCCCGTCAAACCCTGACAGCGCACCATACTATTCCCTATTCCCTATTCCCTAGTCCCTATTCCCTAGTCCCTGCCTCTTCAATCCGCCGCCACAACTCGGCAACGCCGTAGCCGGTCCTGGCAGAGACAGGTAGAATCTCTTCGAGTTCCAGCGCGCGCTTGAGCGCCGTCAGGCTTCGTGTCCTTTGGTTGCCGCTCAGGCGATCTACTTTGGTCGCCACCACGAGGAAATCGCGGTCCACGGAGCGCAGCCAGGCGAGCAACTGCCGGTCGCTTGATTGCGCAGGCGCGTTCGCATCCACCAGGCAGATACAAAGCGCGAGCGTGGCGCGTGTAGCAAGGTACGGTTCGATGAACGCAGGCCAGCCCGCGGAGATGGACTTTGAAATTTTGGCGTAGCCGTAGCCGGGCAGATCGGCAAAGATGAGTTTGCCGCTTCGCCTGCGATCCGAAAGCGCGAAAAAGTTGATGGCGCGCGTGCGGCCCGGCGTAGACGAGACCTTCGCTGCCTTTTCCCCAACAAGCGCGTTCAGCAAGCTCGATTTGCCTACGTTGGACCGGCCCAGAAAGGCGATCTCCGGCGCATCGGTCTTGGGAAAGCGCGCGGCCGACGCTGCAGAGAGCAGGAATTGGGCTGACCATCTCATTCCGCGCAACCTATGCTTCTGCGACGGCCAAATTTGCCCGGCTTGACCTGATGATTGCTACGCATCAGCGTGACTCGGTGCTCTGCCGTTTCAAGGCCAACCGCTGAGCGTTTCGCATGCTAATTCAAAACGAGGCGATCACACGGAATCGTGGCGACTGCGGAGAGTTTCGCGACCTTTAACCCATTAAACTTACAGCACGTCACAGACTCTAAAGAACTTTGGTGCCGAAGAAGGGACTCGAACCCCCACACCCTTGCGAGTACATGGACCTGAACCATGCGCGTCTGCCAATTCCGCCACTTCGGCACGCGAGAAAGCTCAAGCGGGTCGCGCTGAGCAGGCAGCAATCCTGAGTCTCGCAAATGTGCTCCACGGTGTCAAATTCCACATGCCAACAAGGGCCGAGGCGTTGCGCCCCGGCCGCTGCATCCGTATTGCGCTTACACCAGCTTCGCGTCGAGCGTGATCTCCGTGTTGTTGGCGAAGAGTTTCGAGACCGGGCAGCCGGCCTTGGCGTCGGTGGCGGCCTTGTCAAAAACTTCTTTGCTGGCGCCGGGAACGCTGGCCGTGGTGGTCAGTGCAATCTTCGTGATCGCGAAGCCCGCGTCGACCTTGGCCAGAGTGACGGCCGCGTGGGTTTCAATCTTGGTGGGCGTAAGGCCCGCGCCGCCCAACTGTGCGCCCAGCGCCATGGAGAAGCAACTGGCGTGGGCTGCCGCGATCAGCTCCTCAGGGGTGGTGCCGCTGGTTGCGCCCTCAAACCGCGTGGCGAACGAGTAATTGGCGTTGCTGAGCACGCCCGTCGCCGTAGAGATCGTGCCCTTGCCTTCCTTCAGCGATCCGGTCCATACCGCACTTGCTTTGCTTGCCATGGTCCCTCCTTGGGGTTGCGAGATCCTGTGGTTTTGAATGGGTTGACGGCGCGTCGCCTGCGGGGAAAAATCTTTGCGCCGCTTTCCTGTTGATGCTTCGGGCGCCTGCGCGGATGCCGAGGTGCAGGCGGCCTCTCTTCCATGCTAATCTGTCGGGCATGCTGCCGGAGCGGCCCCGCGTCCTGAATCCCGAATTTGAAGCCGATTCCGCGGCCGAAATCTCACCAAGTGGTGCGGCCGGCCCCGCCGATGAGACTGCGCCCGTCGACCACCACTGCCAGATATGCCCCACCTGCGGCCATCGTCTGATCGGCCACCACTGCAAGCTGGTCTGTACCCACTGCGGCTATTACCTGAGCTGCGCGGACTATTACTGAGTATTGCGTTCGGCTGCTGCGACGCAAGCCGAGCCGGCCCGCTAACTTGCTGACTCGCTATGATCGCGCGACGGCGTCATTGCATCGAGCGGCAACGAAGGCAGCAAGTGGGCGCGCATAAGAACCTTGCGCGCCAGGCCTGTGAGCGCCATGCCCGCAGTCTCGTGTAGCGGAATCCAGCGGCGCTCCCCGCCTTTCACCGTCATCGTCTGCGCATCGTCCTCAAACACGGTGCGGACGCGCACGTAATAGTTCACATGCATGATGGCGTGGCGGAGCGTCATGCGCAGTTCCGCTTCGGGAACCTCGGGTTGGCGCAGCATGGGCAGCTCCCACATGCCCGGCATCACCGTCAGGTGCGCGGGCCGCTGCTCCAGCAGCACTTCGCGCGTGCTCGATCCTTGATTCGCCCCGCAGCTCGACCCGCGGCGCTTGCCGGGCGCTGTGCTCATGCGCACGGCGAGCGCGTAGGCCACGGCGCGGCAGGTCATCGGGGCGCGCTCGGGCATCTTGTGCTCGCCGCGCGTCTCGCAGTCCGCCATCAGCGGGCACGCCAGGCACTGCGGATTGCGCGGTGTGCAAACGGTTGCTCCCAGCTCCATGATCGCCTGGTTGAAATCGCCGGGCCGTGCCGGATCCAGAAGCCGTCCGGCGAGATCCTCAATCTTGCGGCGCAGTTGCGCGCCGCCGCCTTTGCGGCTGCCGGCCTCCCAGCCGGCCACGCGGCAAAGCACACGTTCCACATTTCCGTCCACCACCGCCACGGGCTCGCCGTGAGCGATGCTGGCCACCGCCGCGGCCGTATACACGCCGGTGCCGGGCAGAACACGCAGTTGCTCGGCCCCCGCCGGCAAATTGCCGCCAAGATGCGCGGCCACAAACTGCGCCGCCTTGTGCAACATGCGCGCGCGCCGATAGTAGCCCAGGCCGCTCCACAGAGCGAGCACCTCCTGTTCCGGCGCCAGCGCCAAAGAGATCAGCGTGGGAAAGCGCTCCATAAACGCCCGGTAGCGCTCCACCACGGCGGCCACGCGCGTTTGTTGCAGCATGATCTCTGCAACCCAGATTGCGTAAGGATCGGCGCTGCGCCGCCACGGCAGGTCGCGGCGGTTGCGCGCATACCACTGCAGCAGGCGCTTGCGCAGCGCCGCGATCTTCCCGGAGTCCTCGTCCAGCTTCGTCATGGCCTCAGATTACGTCCTTCAGACGGCCGCACGCCTGCAGCGCAATTTCCGCCCTCAGGAGTATCATGCCATTCCGTCGACCGAAGCGGCGAAGCTAGCCCAGCAGCTCGCCCACCAGTGCCGGCGCAGCCTTAAGCGCCGCGTCGATCTGCGTCTGATCCTTGCCGCCAGCCTCGGCGATCTCCGGCTTGCCTCCGCCGGAGCCGCCGACGATCCTGGCCACCGCGCCCACCAGCTTGCCCGCCTGAATGCGCTTGACCAGTCCCGGCGTGACGCCGGCGATCAGCGCGACCTTTCCCTCAGGCTGTGCCGATGCCAGCACCACCACGCCCTCGCCGAGCTTCACCTTCAGGTTGTCCACCAGCGTGCGCAACTGCCCACGCTCCAGCGAATCCGCGCGGTGCGTCAGCACCTTCACTCCCTTCACTTCCGTGGCGCGCGCCACGGCATCGTCGAGCGCGCCGGCTGCCGATTTCATGCGCATCTCTTCAAGCTCGCGCCTCAGGCGCTTCAGCTCGTCTTCCTGCGAAGCCATCTTGGCGCGGAGTCCTTCCGTGAGGTTGTCAACTGAAGGCACATACTGCTCCGCCAGCTTTGCCACCTCAAAGTCGCGCCGGAACGTGTCGAGCGAGCCCAAACCGCTGATCGCTTCAATACGGCGAACGCCTGACGAGACCGACTCCTCGCTTGTCAGCTTCAATAGGCCGATCTCGCCCGTGGCCGCCGTGTGCGTGCCGCCGCAGAGCTCGGTGGAAAATCCATCCGCCAGCTTGACCACGCGCACTTTGTCGCCGTACTTCTCGCCGAATAGCGCCATGGCGTGGTATTCGTTCACCGCCACGTCGATCGGCACGTCCTCGAGCGTCTCCACGCGCGCGTTGGAAAGCACTTCGCGATTGACGATGTCCTCAATCTCTTGCAGCTCTTCGCCGGCCACCTGCGCGAAGTGAGAGAAATCGAACCGTAGCCGGTCAGGATGCACCGCCGAACCAGCCTGCTTCACGTGCGTGCCCAGCACCTGGCGCAGCGCCGCGTGCAGCAAATGCGTGCCCGTGTGGTTCCTCTTGATCGCATCGCGCCGCGCGCCGTCCACCACCGTATTCACTCGGTCGCCCACCGCCAGCGGCTCCTTCAACAGCGCCTTGTGCGCCCGCACGCCCTGCACCGGCAACACGCAGCCAGTGATTTCGGCAACTGTACTGTTCCCGTCCACACTCAGGAAAAATCCTGTATCGCCAACCTGCCCGCCCGAGTCTCCGTAAAAACTCGTATGGTCCAGCACCACTTCCACTTCATCGCCTGCCTTTGCCGCCGGAACGCCCACGCCGCCCTTCACAATGGCCAGCACTTCGCAATGGGTCGAGTCCGTCTGCCGGTATCCTTCGAAGACCGTCTTCGGCAAATCGCGAAACGCCGGGCTCGCCGTCTTCTGGCTCCCGCCCTTCCAACTCGCGCGCGCCCGCGCCTGCTCCTCGGCGCGAGCCTTCTCGAAGCCCTCCATATCGAAGCCCATCTCATAGTCACGCGCAGCATCGGTCATGAAATCGACGGGCAAACCGTAGGTCTCGTAGAGGTGAAAGGCTTTATCACCTGGAAAGACAAATGGAAGAGGCGGGCGGGATGCGAGCGAGTAAAAGTGCTGCACGTCCCACTCCTTCACCATTCGAATTGCAGGTTGGATGGCGGAACTTGGAGAGGTAGACTTCAAGGTCTCAAGGACCTCTTCGAGATAGATCCCACGTGGGACACCGCGATATGGAGCCTGATTTTCAAAATACGGCAGAATCATGGCCGCCACTGCTTGATCAAAGCGCTTCGTTCCCTCGTTTAATACACGATCGAACTGCCTCTCTTCTGCCTCAATTACTCTTGCCACGCGGTCAGCGGAGTCTGCGAGCTCGGGGTACGCGCCGCGCATGAGGTCGCGAACTACATATACCATTTCGAAAAGGAAAGGTTTTTCCTGGCCAAGCTGGCGACCGTGGCGAATTCCCCGACGAAGAATCTTGCGCAGCACATAGCCGCGCCCCTCATTTGACGGCACCACACCGTCCGAAATCAAAAACGTCGCCGCCCGCGCGTGGTCCGCAATGATCCGTAGCGAAGCGGAGCCAATTCGCTCCCCCTCCATCAATTTGGGTTCCTCCTCCGCAGGGGGGGGTCCAGATGCGTCGGCTGAGAATACATTGATGAGCTTGTACTTGAAATCAACCAACTTCGCTGCCCTAGCAATCAGCGGCGTGAACAGATCCGTCTCGAAGTTTGAGACTTTGCCTTGCAGCACGGCCGCTACGCGCTCCAGCCCCATCCCCGTATCAATCGACGGCTTCGGCAGCGGAGCCAGCTTGTATCCGGTTGTCTTGCCCGCCGCATCGGTCACCGCGGAGCGCTCAAACTGCATAAAAACGAGGTTCCAGATCTCGACGTACCGCGCCTCGTCCTGGCCAAATGGCAAATCCACTCCCGGCGTCTCGGCGGCTTCGATGCCCATGTCGTAGAAGATCTCCGAGCACGGCCCGCAGGGGCCGGTGTCGCCCATCTGCCAGAAGTTATCTTTCAGGCCACCTTCGCCGATCCGCTCCTTCTCGACGCCCACTTCCAGCCAGTACTTCTCCGCCTCATCGTCCCGCGGAACGTCCGCCGTCCCTTCGAAAATCGTCACGTACAGCCGGTCTTTGGGCATGCCGAACCACTCCGGGCTGGTGACCAGTTCCCACGCAAACCGGATCGCGTCGCGCTTGAAGTAGTCGCCGAACGAGAAGTTGCCCAGCATCTCGAAGAACGTGTGATGCCGCCTTGTGAAGCCCACATTTTCGAGGTCGTTGTGCTTGCCGCCCGCGCGAACGCATTTTTGCGAAGTGGTCGCGCGGGAGTAGTCGCGCCGCTCCGCGCCCAGGAAGAGATCTTTGAACTGGTTCATGCCCGCGTTGGTAAACAGCAGCGTGGGGTCGTTTGCGGGCACCAGCGAGGAGGAATGCACGCGGCGGTGCCCCTTCGACTCAAAGAAGCGCAGAAACAGCTCGCGTATCTCATTTCCCGAGCGGAATTGCATGGCTCCTTTAGTGTAATGGGCGGCGGCTATCCCACCCTAGCCGCAGAGACAACTACGCGGTGCCCAGAGGGCGCGCAGGTGGGGCGCCCATGTGTCTAATCCTCGCGTGGCTCCTCATCGAGCCGGTCGAGCGCGGCGAGGGATTCGTCGGGCACCTCCCACTGGCGAAGAATCTTGTAGATGACGCCGGTGGAAAAGCCCGCAGCGACGAGGCGGCGCACCGCGCGTGCGGTCTCTTTTTCATTTGTGGGCTTCGCGATGCGTTTGCGCTCCAGGTGCTCGCGCGCGAGGGCTTCTTCATTGGCCTGGCCGTACCGTGTTTCGATGGTTTGGGCGATGAGGTCCCCGCGAACTCCCTTCTGCTGCAAATCCCGGCGCACGCGTCGCGCGCCTAGCTTTTCGTTTTCCTGGCGCAAGCGGGCGTAGGTCTCGGCAAAGGCCGCGTCGTCAAGATAGCCGTGATCCTTGAGCCGGGCAAGAATGGCCGCGATGGCGGCCGAGCCGCGCGCGCCCGGCTCGGCCCGGGAGGCCATCAGCCGCCGCAGCTCGGCCTCGGAGCGCATCTGCCGGCCGAGCGCCTTCACCGCGTACTCGTAGAGCCCGGCTTCGTCGAGCGCCGCCCGTGCCTTCCGTGATTTCGACCTCAGCGCCAATTCCTCGCTCCTTGCTCCCAGACTAGGCTCATTCGAAGTGAGCCAAAGCTGTTCGTTGCGCGAATGTATGAGCTAACAGCTAAAAGCTAATGGCTAATAGCTGCTTTTCCCGTCCACTCATCCACCCACTCGTTCACCGTCTTATACCAGAGCTGCGAGTTCTGCGGCTTCAGCACCCAATGGCCTTCGTCGGGAAAGTAAAGCATCTTGCTCGGCACGCCCAGCCGCTGCAGCGTGGTGAAGAGCTGCAGGCCCTCGCTCAAGTCGAGGCGGTAGTCGAGCTGCCCGTGGATCACCAGCGTCGGCGTCTTGAAGTTTTTTGCGTAAAGCGAGGGCGACCACTTGCGGTAGGGGTCTTCCGAGTCCGGCTTCCCGTAATAGTCCCACGGCTTGCCGCGGAACTCCCACTCGTTGAACCAGAGCTCTTCCGTCGTCCCGTAGGCCGACTCGGCGTTGAACATGCCGTCGTGCGAGACGATGCACCTGAAGCGGTTGGTGTGGCCCAGAATCCAGTTGGCCATGTAACCGCCGTAGCTCGCGCCCAGCGCGCACTCGCGCGTCTTGTCGATGAAGGGATAGTGCTGCTCGGCGTAGTCTAAGCCGGTCATCAGGTCGGTGAAGGGCTTGCCGCCCCAGTCGCCGTTCACACCATCGACGATCGCCTGGCCGTATCCCGTCGATCCGCGGGGATTGATCATGATCACAACGTAGCCGTTGGCGGCGAAAAGCTCCGCATTCCAGCGGTAGCTCCATTCGTCGCCCCACGCGTCCTGCGGCCCGCCGTGAATCAGGAACTTGACCGGATACTTCTTCGCGGGATCGAACCCCGGCGGCCGGATGAGGAAGCCTTCGAGGCAGCACCCGTCCTGCGGGCCACACATCCTTTCTTTCATGGGAATCATGTCCTTCGGGAGAAACAAGAATGAATCCAACTCGGGCAAATCCAATTCAGCGAGGATGGCGTCATTTAGATGTGTTATCTGCACTCCCTCTCTCCCCAGCGCGGGGAAAATGCCCATTCGAAAACCCTCTGCTGTTTCCCCCATTCGATTGACAAAGTCGCTTTGCCGGTTCGTAAGCATGAGAACTTCCGAGGGGCTTCGCACGCTCATCTTTGAGGCAATAATGGTTTTTGCATCCGGCAAAACATGCAAATCACTGAATTCGCCAAAGTTCGGTTGACTAATGTCTGCGATTGCTTGCCCACTTCGGGCCACTTGATAAATCGGCGCCTCTCCCGTCCAGTCCGAGACAAAGTAGATTGATTTTGAATCCGGCGCCCACACGAATTCATCGATCCAATTATCAAAATCCGGTATAAGGTCCTTGGTCGTCTTCGCCGCGCGGTCGTACAGCTCGAGCCGGAACTTGTCGCTCTCATATCCAGCCCGCGCCTGCGAGCGCCAGGCAAGATATTTGCCGTCGGGCGAGTAGGCGGGGTTGAAGTTGCCGCCCAACGATGTGCTCACCTTCACCGGCTTGGCCGCGGGATCGGTTAGGCCGAGGGTGAAGATACTGGCGCTGATGCTGATCGCCGGCTCAGGATCGAGGTTTTCGGTAAACGCCAGCTCCTTCGAGTCGGGCGAGAAATCGCAGCCGCAGCCTCCGCCCTCAAGAGAAAATGGCGGAACATCGTGCGTGTCGCCAGGATTCAGGTCGCGCATTCCACCGCCATCAACCAAAACCAGAAAGAGGTGGGACCTCTTGTCGCCGGTGTAGTGGTCCCAGTGGCGATACAACAGGTGCGTCCAGATCTGCGCCTTCACCGGGCTCGCCGCCAGCGCCTTGTCGCGATTCGCATTGCAGGCGTTGCCCGTCGCAAAATCCGCTATCGAAATCGCCGGGCAATCCGGATACACGAACGATGTGAACACGATCGACTTCCCGTCCGGTGACCATTTCGCGTTGTCCGCCTCCGTCGCAATCGCCGTCAGCTTCTTCGCGTTGCTCGCCGAGCCCGTCGCCGGATCGAAGTCCGCGATCCACACCTGCTGTCCGCCCTCGCGGCCGCTCAAAAACAGAATCCGCTTGCCGCCCGGCGCGAATTGCGGACCGCCGTCCCCCGGCTGCGCCACGGCCAGCTTCATCGGTTCGCCGCCTGCAATCGTTTGTATCCAAAGCTCCGCCATCTTCGTGTTCTGGCCCAGGTTCACTGTCGTCACCGAATACGCCAGCCACTTGCCGTCCGGCGAAACCGCCGTTTCGCCTAGGCGCTTCATCTGCATCATGTCCTCGAAGGTCATGGGGCGCCTGGCGGGGGCCGGAGTCTGGGCCGGCGCGGATTCCGACTCCACGGACGAGGACCTGTCCGTGGGGGCCCCGGATTGGGCCGGGCAGAACGGCGTAAGAGAGAAGGCGAATGCAAGAAAGACGGCAAAGGAAGGTCTGCGCACGGATTGCCTCTTCGCACGGAGCGGACTGCTTCTCCGGACGAAGAGAAAGTGTACACCGGAAGGACAGTTCTCAGTTGTCAGTGGTCAGTAGCCCGCGGGCGTTGGGAGGTTGCGATTCGCGCAACCTCATGCTCATAAGCGGAACCTATTTGCGGCGGAGCCTATTTGTACTCGTCGCCGGTGAGGCGAAAGGTGATGGTGCCCCAGAAAAGGCGGGCGCGCATTTGCACGGGGAGATGGCGGTCGTCGTCGGTGTACCAGATCCAGATGTTGCCGCGATTCTTCACCACCCCGGCGTCGGCTGTGGGCTGCACGCGGATGGTTTTGAAAGTGCCCAGCGATGTCCTGATCTCTTCGCGGCCTTCCACTTTCATGGTGACCAGGACGGTGCGCGCAGCGTCGGCCACCGGGATGACGAAGTTGTGACCGATTACCAAAGGCTGCGAGGCGGCGTAAAAAACGCCGGAGAGTAGGTCGGTCAGGCAGCCGTGCACCGGCGATTCCAGGTGCTTGCTCTGGCCGTTGACCATGTTCTTCTGGTCGAGAATGGATTTGGAGTCGGCGTAGTCGACATGGAGGGTGGAGTTGATCTGGCGGCGCCCCTCGACGGTTTGCTTGTCGAAGTCGTAGGTGCAGCCCCGCTCGCGGTCGAAGTCGGACTGGAAGTGGTCGGCGACATGAAAGAGGAGGTTGATGGCGCCGCTGGTGTCGGCGGAGGCGGCAATGCGCTCGCGGTCGCCGGCCGCCTCAAAGTGGACCACGGCCGAGCCCACGGGAAAGACGCGCCAATCGACGCTATAGGTGAGGGTTTGCTTCTGGGGGAAACTGAAGCCCGGGCGCGGCGGAGCGAGGATCGCGGGGTCCTGGCTGTGCGACCCGGCCGCCAGAGCAAATGCGCACAAGAGGGTGACTGCGTTCGCGCGTGTCTTCAATGTTCGGCGCGGCTCCTTCTGAATGACCTGACCCTGTTGGTTGGACTTCATGGGTGCAGAAAGCGCTCATCGGGCCCGGCGCAGGATGGTTTCCAGCACCGGCCGCAGTAAGACCAGGCTCAGGTACAGCAGTGCGGCCCCTAATGCAGCATTGTACTCGCGGTGTTTGAGGTAGAGCGCGAAGGAGAAGCCGCTGACCGGCGCGCGGGTAACTGACTGGGCAACGGGCGGTAAGGCCTTTCCATTATGGAGCTTGGCCGGCGTGAGCCGGGGGATGAAACGGGGTACGCTGCGGCAGTAAGCATCGAATTCGGGAAAGGTGGCGCGCAGGAATTGCTCCTCGGATGCGATGACGGGGATGTAGATTGCGGCAAATCCGGCCGCGATCAGGAGCGCCACCGGCCAAGTGAACAACGCCAGCGCGAAGCCGGCGGCGATGAGCATGGAGCCTAGATAGAGCGGATTGCGGGTGTGGGAGTAGGGTCCGACGACGGTAAGCTCGCGATTCTTGTCGACCGTGCCCGACGCGGCTGCGCGTAGCGCCAGTCCGGGCAGAACCAGCGCCAGACTCCATGCAATAGCCGCCGGGTGAGGCGTACGCTGCGCGACTTCGAAGAGATAAACGGCCGCGGTGAGAAAGCCCAGCGGGACGCGGATGCGGCAAGCAACCTGCGGCCACCATTGCCACCATTGCATGGAGCAGAGCTTCGGAGGGGTGCTGTGGTCAGTTTGCTGTTTCATCCGATCCTCTCCTCTGCCAGCAGCTCACCGGTAGCGCGGAGAACGTCGTCCGGCGCGATGGTGAGCAGCCCGGGGTCGGGTGCGGCGCGGCGGGAGTGGTCGCGGCGGCTATCGGGGCTGCGGAGCACACGGGCGCGCGTGCCGAAGGGGCCGTTGCGGCTGGGGTCGGTGGGGCCGTAAATGCCGACGACGGGCCGGCTGAGCGCGCAAGCCAGATGCAGCGGGCCGGTATCTCCGCCGATGCACAGGGCGATGCGGCGGGTGAGCGCGATCAACTGCGGCAGGGTCGCAGTGAGGGAAACCGCGGCTCCGCCGGCGGCGATTGCTTCGGCGAGCGGCTCTTCGCCGGGGCCGGCATTCACCAGAACATGCAGGCCGCGGTCGAAAAGTCCACGGGCGACAGCGGCGTAGCGCTCGGGCGGCCAGCGCTTAGCGCCCCAGCCGGCGCCGGGAGTGATGAGCGCGACGGGCCGGGCTTCGCCGGGGAACACTGCAGCGAGCCATGTAGCGCACCAACATTCGGCATCGGGATCGACGGGGAGCAAGGAATCGGCAGCCGAGAGGGCGTCCCCGGCGACAGCCGAGGCCAGATCCATGTCCTGCTCGATCACGTGCGTGCCGCGCGTGGCCACGCGCTCCGTGAAGAGCCAGCGGGCGGCGAATTCGCGCGGCGTGGCTTCGCCGATGCAGCGCGGGCAGCCGGCCATGCGGCCAATGGCCGCCGAGCGGACCGCGCCCTGGAAATCAAGGGCCGCATCGTAGTTCACCGCGTGGAGTTCACGGCGCAAGGCCTTGACTTCGCTCGCGGTCCTGGGGCTCAGCGGGCGGCGCTTCCACTCGCCCATGGCGGCAGAGTGTAGGCGATCGATGAGGGGCATTGCGGGACCGCGCGAGGCGGTGCCGGAAGCGGCGAGGAGCGGCTGCCAGCGTGGTTCCACGACCCAACCGATTTGCCAATCTGGATGAGCTTGGCGCAGCGCCGTCACTGCGGGCAGCGCGTGCAGGATGTCGCCCATGGCGCCCAAGCGGACCACGAGCAGGCGGTAAGTGGACTGCGTGTGCAAGGTTCAATTCTCGCACAGGGAAGAACGCAGGGATCAGGGGTGAGGTGTCAGGTGTCAGGGATCAGGGAACAGAAAGACGATGGTCCGTTGCCCGTGGCGATGGGGTGCGCAATCGGCCGCCCGATCTCAGAGTTTCACAGCAAACAACCCAGCCCCCCACCAATTTTCAGGTTAAAGGATTTGTTTTCAATCACTTATCCATCCACCAATTCCCGTAACCCATTGATAACAAAAGTTTAAGCCTATTTCGTAAGGTCCAGCTTTCAAAGGAGTTAGGGGGCGATTTCGGCCGTTTCTGCCGTTTTCGTGCCACATTCCGGTAAAGCAGAGATCAGAGATGAGGGATCAGAAACAGAGATCAGAGATCAGGGATCAGAAGCCGCTCAGCCCGAATCCGGTGGAACACCGACTATGGAATGATTGTGCGCTAGATGGGGGAAATACTCTGCAAAGTGCGGGAAGTTTTTGAGGGCTTGTATTCAGTGAGTTGCGAGAGTTGGGGGCGGAACGGGGCTTGCGGGACGGGCGGAGCAGGCCGGGATGGCGGTCGCGGGCGTAGTAGCGGCCTGTTCCAAGGCTCTCCCCACGTCCGATCAGCCTGGGACGCCCTATTGTCGAGGCGTATTGGGCTCCCGGGGTGTTGACCACCCACCCAAGTGGGGCATTACCGAAGTCCGATTGCTCTCAGTGTGGACGTTACTCCCGGGGGAAAAGGGATAAAACGGCAACACCCCCTTGCGCGGTTGATCGGACCCATGCCCTTCAAGCCGTCCCGACAATTTCCTGCGCATACCCGGGCGTATAGACATGCTCACGGATGAAAGCGACCATGTCGTCCGGTTGCTTTACGCGGGCAAGGCCGGACTCGAAGACGAGTTTCGCCACACGCGCCGCGGTCTGGATTTCGGTCTCCAGAATGTTCGATTGCAACGGGTAAATCAGGCCCTGCTTCAGAAGCTCACCGGGCACCAGGTCCGCCACTGCGCGCGCAGCTTCGATGAACATTTCATCTGTGACTCGGGACGCCTGTGTGGCGAAGACGGCCATTCCGATGGCCGGGAATATGTAGAAGTTGTTTGCCTGACCGGGCAAAAAGGTCTGGCCGTTGAGATGGACCGGCGGAAACTGAACTCCGGCTGCGTAGATTGCTTTTCCTTTTGACCACGTATAAGCCTGCTCGGGCGTGCATTCCGCATGCTCGGTCGGATTCGACAGAGCGAGAATGACCGGGCGTTCGTTGATACGAGACATGGCCTCAACTACTTGTTGCGTGAATGCACCGCCAACGGTGCTGACGCCGATGATCGTTGTAGGCTTAATGCTCTCGATGGCAGCAACGAAGTCCCGGGTCGGCGCGTGCCGGTGAGCATACGGCTTCTGAAAATCGGCGAGGTCGGCACGGGTGTCCTCCAATAGGCCGTTGATGTCGAACATAGAGACCATCGACTGCGCCTGTTTGAGAGTGAGTCCTTCCTGGACCATGGCCGAGCAAAGCAGATCGGCAAGACCAATGCCCGCCGACCCAGCGCCCAGGAAGAGGTATTTCTCGCCGCTGATTTTCTGGCCTTTGATTCTGGCCGCGTTGATCATGCCGGCGAGCACGATCCCCGCAGTGCCCTGCACATCGTCGTTGTACACGCAGTACTTATCGCGGTAGCGCTGGAGCAGATGGACGGCATCCACACCGGTCCAATCCTCGAAATGGATGCAGCACCTGGGGAACAGTTCCTCAACCGCTTGGACGAATTCATCCACGAAGGAATAAAGGTCCTCGGTGGATGGGCGCGTCTTGCGCATACCCAGGTACAAGGGATCATGCAGGTATTGCTCGTTGTTCGTGCCCGCGTCGAGGTACATGGGAAGCAGGAAATGGGGACACCCTGCGCAGGCGGTGTACAAATGCAGCTTGCCGATGGGGATTCCCATTCCATTGGCTCCCAAGTCGCCAAGCCCGAGGATCCGGCCGCCGTCGGTCACGCAAATGAAGCGCACGTCTTTCTGCGGCCAGTTCTTCAGCACGTCCTTTACCCGGCCACGGCGCGCCATCGAGAGATACATGCCGCGAGCCTGGCGGTAGATATGACCGAACTTGAGGCAAGCTTCGCCGATGGTCGGGTCATAAACGATGGGGAGAAACCGCGCCGGATCGGACATGATCGTCCGATAGAAAAGTGTTTCGTTGTTGTCGAGCAGGTTGATCAGGTAAATGTAGCGTTCAAGGTCTGTGGGCTTTTGCGCGAGCTGCAGATTCACGCGTTTCAATTGGAGGTCCTCGGTCTCGGTTTCATCGGGCACCAGACCAATCAGACCCAGCGCTTCCTTTTCAGCCTCGCTGAATGCAGTGGATTTGTTCAGAGATGGATCTCGAAGCACTTCAATTCCGCGTTTCCCGCCGATTGCCATGTCGATTGTCCTCCTGGTTGAGATTTGAGTGCCGGGCCGGGGAAATTTTCTTCGGGTAAATTCCTTATTGTGCAGTAGCAGCAACGTAGGGATGCACCATCTTTTTTGGATCGACCACGCGATCGAATTCAGCCTCTGTCACGAAGCCGAGCTTGAGTGCGGCAGCCTTGAGGGTGAGGTCATTGTCCATCGCGTAGTGGGCAATCTTCGAGGCTTTGTCGTAGCCAATCACCGGCGAAAGAGCCGTGACCAGCATGAGCAACTGCTCGACGTACTGGTTGATCTTCTTCAGGTTGGGCCGCGTTCCTTCGACCAGGAATTTCCGGAAGTTGGTGCAGGAATCGGTCAGGATCGAAATGGACTGGGCGACATTGACGATGATGAGGGGCTTGTAGACGTTCATTTCGAGGTAGCCGCCTGCGCCCCCGAGGCCCACCGCAACGTCATTGGCCATCACCTGGATGGCCACCATGGCAAGAGCCTCGGCCTGCGTCGGGTTTACCTTGCCGGGCATAATCGAGGAGCCCGGCTCGTTTTCGGGAATCGTCAGCTCCGCGAAACCTGCTCGAGGGCCGCAGGACAACAGCCGGATGTCGTTGGCAATCTTGTAGAGCGACACCGCCAGAGTGCGCAGGCTGCCGGAAAGTTGCACCAGGGCATCGTGAGAGCCCTGCACGGTGAACTTGTTGGGTGCGGTGACGAACGGCAGCCTTGTGAGCTGGGCAATTTCAGCGGCTGCGGCCTCGGCGAACCCGGGCGCTGCATTGATGCCGGTTCCCACTGCTGTGCCGCCAAGCGCGAGGCGATACAAGCCTTGCAACGCGTTTTCGATGCGGTCCAAGTCATCCGCGAGCATGCCCGCATAGCCCGACCACTCCTGCCCAAGGGTTAGCGGCGTCGCGTCCTGCATGTGCGTGCGGCCGATCTTGACGATGTTTCTCCATTCATCGGCCTTTGCGGCGATCGCATCGTGTAATTCCTTCACTGCCGGGATCAGCCGTCCCTTCACATTAACGGCGGCGGCGATATTCATGGCCGATGGAAACGTGTCGTTCGACGATTGGGAAATGTTTACGTGATCGTTAGGGTGAACCGGCGTTTTGCTCCCCAAGGGTGTGCCGGCAATCTGACAGCAGCGGTTCGAGATCACCTCGTTGACGTTCATGTTGAACTGCGTACCGCTGCCGGTCATCCATACGTGCAGAGGAAACATGTCGTGGTGCCGGCCCTCCAGGATCTCGTCGCAGACTTGAACGATCAGGTTGTGCCGCTTCTCATCGAGGCGCTTACCGGCAAAGTTGGCGTTGGCAGCTCCTTTCTTCAAAATGGCGTAGGCAGTGATCATTTCGCTGGGCATCAGGTCCCTGCCGATGCTGAAGTACTCAAGCGAGCGCTGCGTTTGTGCGCCCCACAGCTTATCGGCCGGCACGTCCACCTCGCCGAGGCTATCGCTTTCCGTGCGGATTTCTGCCATTTGGTTTCCCCTTTTCTTCCAGAAGTCAGCGCCCTGTCAACGTCTATGCTAGGGGATTTGGCCGTCGGCAGTCAGGAAAGCGATGAAGATTTGCTTGCCCAGGCTGAATTTGAGTCAGTGATTCTTGAGTTGTGAGTTCTTCTCATGACATTGCTTCTCTTAAGGAGACGGAACAATCAGCTATTGCCGTAAACCGTGACGGCGGCTCCGTGGATGGTTTTGGCGGCGTCGCTGGACAAAAACAGGATGACTTCGGCGATGTCCTCGGGCTTGGGCCAGGAGGCGAAATCGGCGCCTGGCATGGCCTGGCGGTTCGCCGCGGTATCGATGATGCTGGGCAAAATGGAGTTCACACGAACGCCGGCGCCTATGGTGTCCGCAGCAAGCGAATCCATGAGCGCCAGCGCGGCGGCCTTGGACGCGGCATAGGCGGACGCGCCGGCTGCGTGATCGAAGGCCGCCTTTGCCGCGACGTTGACGAGGGACCCATGCCGCTGCTTCAACATGACCGGCAGGACGGCACGCGCCAAGATAAAACCGGAACGAAGGTTGAGCGAGAGCATCGTGTCGAAGACCTTCGTCTCCAATTCCCACAGTTTGATTCCGCCCGCGTAGCCGCCGATGGTATTGACGACGGCGTCGAGCTGCCCGTGCCGAGAGAGGAGGCCGGCGACGAAGTCAGCGACCGCATGTTCGTCGGTCACATCGACGAGACACCCTTCGAGCGCAGGCGCATTGGCAGCGGCGGCGCTTTGCAGGGCAGCGAATTCTTCCTGCTTGCGATAGGTGGCAACGACTTTTGCGCCTTCCTGAAGGAAGGCGCGACTGACCGCGCGGCCCAAACCGCCCGTGCCGCCTGCGACCAGGACCACTTTGCCGGAAAAGCTGATGTTCATGTTGCCTCCACTCCGCCGCCCCGCCCTGGCAGAGCCAGGATGGGGCGCGGGCAGGCGTTGCAGGAACTATTTGTAGACGCCGTCGCTCTTATCCAGCTCATCGCGATGGCCGCTGTCCTTCGTCATGTAACCAAATGCCTGAATGGAGAGCGTGTGGGCCTTGATGCTGTCCCTGATGGCCGCCTGAACGGTGTCGAGCCCTTCCGGAGTGGGCGTGATGTACACGATCCAAAAGGTGCCCGGCGCCTGGGTGTGAATGGCCATGGTGTCAATTTCATACTCGATGATCGTGCCATTGGCAAGCTGTTGTTCCAGCAGCGGCACAATCAGGTGCTGGGCGAGCATGTCGAGCGCATCGTCGGGCGCGTCCTCCTTCAACTTGTACGCCGCCACGCGGGTGTAAGCGCCCTTGTAGGGGCCGGATTTCCAGTTGTAATAGCGGCTGACGAAGACCTCGTCCCAGTGCTTTGTGGCGCTGATGAGGACTGAAGAAGTGGAATCGCCGGCGGCGTCGATCTGATCCAGCACCTTGACCAATGCGGCCATGGACATGGCCGACCACCAATTGTCGTGCGTCGAGCCGTCGGGCGTGTGGACGTGATTCTTGTCGACGCCGTATCCCACAATAGTTCCGTCGGCCAGCGCCTTATCCATGATCGAGTCGATCGAAGAATTTGATTTTTCCACGTCCGGCCAACTGGCGCGGGGAAACTGCCAATCGGCGACATAGCTGAACATCGGAGGTTTAGGCTTCACCTCCTGCATCTGCGCGCTTGCCTGCGCGGCGCACAGGGCGAATATCATAAGCCCACACAACCCCGTGAGAATGGTGCGCAATCTCTTGTTCATTTTCGATCTCCAGATTTGATTTGGCCAGCATTGCTCTGGGGAAGCCTGGCAGAGCGCAGTATACAAGAGGCATCCGAGGCAAAATCAACATATTTTGGACCTCATGGACGCTTGAGTTGATCCGCGATCATCGCAAGAAGAGGTCGATGGGTTTGGTGAAGTCGGTGACGCGGATGTGGCGGGCGAGGTAGGGGTACTGGTGCTTGAGCTTCAGGAACATTTCCCAGGCGACGCGGCGGTAGCTGAAATGGCCAGCGGGGGCGGAGCGGAGCTCGGCGATGTATTGGGCTTCGGCGAAGTCCATTTTGAAGAGGGCGCGAATGCGCGTGGCGAGCGGGTAGAGATAGGCGGCGGATTGCGCGGCCTCGGGCGCAGGGCCGGCGGCGATGGCCGCGGCGGCCTGGTGCGCGGATTCGATGGCGGAGCGGTAATCGGCGAGCACGCCGGCATCGGCGAGGATGTCGGTTCCGGACTGCAGATCGCCGGAGCCGGGGGTTTCGTAGCCGTGCTGCGCGGTGAAGCCCTGGATGATCTGCGTGCAGCGGCGATGGCGGTGCATGTCGCGGAAGCCGCCAATGTCCATGAGGATATCGAAGCGCAGTGCGGCGCCGGCGTGGAAGGCGCGGAGGGCCTCGTCGTGAATGCCGCGGTGGCGGAAGCCGATCTCGACGATTTCAGAGGAGCGGGCGGCGGGAAGGCCGGCGAGGAAGTCGCGAATCTGGCGGTAGGGGTGGTGGCTGACCAAGTAGAGGAGCGTGGCGGCGAGCTCGACTTCGAGGGATTCCGTGCGCTCGATGAGGTCGACGAAAGGAGCGGCTGCGGGGGGCCTATGTTTCAGGAGCTCGGCGGCAGCTTGCGCGAGATCGGCCCGGGTCTGGATGAGGTATTGGTTGGGCTGAGCGTACTTGACGAGGGTAGGAGCGGCGCGGACCTCGCGGGTGAAGAGCGCGGCGGCTTCGGCGGCGAGTGCGGGCGCGGCAGAGTCGTGGAGAGCAGCGAGCTTTTCGACGAAGATCTGGGCGGCGCGGGCGTTGAGGTTCCAGGCGGGACCGGTAGCGGCCTCGCGGAGCTTTTGGCCGAGGAGGCGGACCTCGGCGGCGGGATGGGAGAGCAGGCGCGAGACCTGGGTTTCGAGGGTGCGGGCGCTGACAATCTGGCCGAGCGAGGTGTTGGTAGCCAGGGGAAGCAGGTAACGGGCGACGTCGAAGGCGCGGGCGCGAAGGGTGCGTTCGTAGGCTTCGGGCTTGAGAGCGCCGGGACGGGTGACGCGGCGGCGTAAGAGATCGAGGACCGCGGCGCTGGTGCGCTGGTAGATGGCGAAGAGGCTGTCGATGGTCCGGGAGTAGAGCTTGGCCGAGGCGGCGTCGGAGGCGAAGTCGGGGAGGTACCAGCCGGATTCGAGGAAGTTCTGGTAGCGGGTGGAACGCTCCTGGCCGTCCCAACGGGTCTCGTCGACGAGGACGATGGCCGCCAGCAGGCTGAGGCGCTCGACGGCGAAGGCGATGTGGGCCAGGTCGGCGATGGAGCGGTGGCCGTATTGAAAGTAAAAGGTGTTGAGGAACTGCTCGGCGCGCTGGGCGCTGATTTCGGCCAGCAACTCGCGCATGGAGAGAGCGGAGCGCGAGTACTTGGCCATGGCGAAGGCCAGGATCTCGGGATCGGCGCCATGGACGGCGATGACTTCGGTTTGGTTCCGCGCACTGGGAGGGAGTGAAGATTCACTGGACATGAGGATGGTCTCGCGGACAGAATACGTCATGAGGGAGCATCCGCGCGTAGCGGAGATGGCTACCCCTTCCGGGCGGTAGACCGCCGTCAGAGCGCGGCACCCCGGACGCGCGGGAGCATCCATGTGGGAGTATTTTGTGCGTACGTCGCACAAACCGCGGCCCTTGCCGGCGGGACGCTGGGCCATGACCCAGCGCTGGAACGACTTGCTTTTTGCGCATTGGCCGATCGCGGCGCCGCGGATTCAGGCGCTGCTGCCCGATTGGCTGGAAGCCGACACGTGTGAGGGGTCGGCATGGCTGGGAGCGGTGCCGTTCTGGCTGGACCGCATCAAAATCCGCGCACTGCCGGCGATTCCCGGCTTGCGCAAATTTCCCGACCTGAATTTTCGCACCTACGTTCGCGAGCGCTTCACGGGGACGCCGGGCTTTTATTGTTTTTCAGTGGATTCGAGCAGCCTGCTGGCGGTGGCGGCGGCGCACGCGCTATATCACCTGCCCTACTGCCTGGCCGAGATGCGCCTGGAGCCGCGATCGGAGCGGGAGTTTGGGTTCTACAGCCGGCGGAGGTTTTCGCGGCAACAGGTAATCTTCAAAGCCCGCTACCGGGGACTGGGTCCGACACGCAAGACGATGCAGATACTGCCGGGGTCGTTCGAGTATTTCTTTACGGAGCGCACGTGCGTGTTCTCGAGCAACCGGTCGGGGCAGCCGATCCGCGCCAACCTGCATCATGTGTCCTGGCCCCTCGAAGAGGCCGAGGCAGAGATTGAGCGCAACGACCTGGCCACGGCCCTGGGCATCGAGTTGCCTGACCAGGAGCCGGTTCTGCACTACTCGCGGCGGCTCGCAGTGTACGTGTGGCCGGTGGAGCTGGTGCGCCCGGCGCTCGCCGCCAGGCCAGTGACGGTGGCGGCCACGCCGACGTAAAAGCAGCGATCAGGGGTCAGGTTTCAGGGGTCAGTTCACGGTCCACGGTTCGCAGTCCACAGTTCGCATTCCACGATCCAATCTCCACGGTTTCGAGCAATCAGCAGACAGCTCCTGCTCCCTGCTCCGTCTTCTCTGTCTTTCCGCTCCAGCGCTCCCTCGCTCTCCCCCTACTCCCTGTTCCCTGACCCCTGAAACCTGAAACCTTCTATAATCGGGCGTGGAAAGGCGCGGCTTGCGGCAAAAAGCGCGCAGAGGTCAACCGAAAACATGGCGGATTTGCAGGGAAGAATTGCGCTGGTGACGGGCGCGGCGCAGGGGATTGGGCGCGCCATCGCGCAGGAGCTGGCCGCGGCCGGGGCGACGCTGGCGCTGGCGGACGTAAACGAGGCTAAGTTGGCCGAGACGGCGGCGGAGCTGAAGGCCGCAGGCGCGGAGGCGGCAGCGTTCGCCATGAACGTTTCGAGCCAGGAGTCGATCGAGGCCGGGGCCAAGGCGATCCTGGAGCGCTTCGGCAAAGTGGAGATCCTCGTCAACAACGCCGGGATCACGCGCGACGCGTTGATGCTGCGCATGAAGCGCGCGGACTGGGACAGCGTGCTGAGCATCAATTTGACCGGAGCTTTTCTGCTGACGCAGGCGCTGCTGCCGGCCATGCTCAAGAACCGCTGGGGGCGGATCGTGAACATCGCCAGCGTAGTGGGGCGCGCGGGCCAGGCGGGACAGGTGAACTACGCGGCGTCGAAAGCGGGACTGATCGGGTTTACGCGGTCGCTGGCGCGGGAGGTGGCCTTGCGGGGAATCACCGTGAACGCTGTAGCGCCGGGATATATAGAGACGCCAATGACGGCCGTGCTCAGCGAGCAGCAAAACGCGGCCATGATGGCGACAATTCCCCTGGGGCGGCGGGGAACGCCGCAGGACGTGGCGAAGGCGGTGAAGTTTCTGGCCTCGGACGCGGCGTCTTATATTACCGGCCACGTGCTGGACGTGAACGGCGGCATGTTCATGGGCGGGTGAGGTTCCAAAAGGGAAATTCCGGGCAACCGTTCAAGTCTCCACGACAAGCCGCCGATAAGCACTTGGGAGGCGACGAGTGGCTGCCTACATCCAAACCGCGGATGGGCCTGCAGGCCCCAGGCCCAAGCCATTAAACGACACGCGCTATGTAACCCGGCAGCCGATCCTGGACCTGCGCAGTAAAGTGCGCGCCTATGAGCTGCTCTTCAGCAACGGCCCGGAGACCACGCTGCGAGGCGATCGCGAATTCGCGGTCCGCACTCTGATCGACAACGCACTGATCTTCGGCCTGGAGAAGCTGGCCTGCGGGCTGCCGGCGTTTGTGAAGTGCTCAGCGGACACGCTGACCGGGTCCCTGATGGAAGTGCTCCCGGCTGACAGGACGGTACTGGAGATTGCCGGCGAGATCGATCCCTCGCCCGCTTTGATCGACGCGTGCCGGAATCTGAAAGCGGCAGGGTACCGCCTGGCGCTGGACCCGATGACATGGAAGCCCGGCATGGAGCCGCTGCTGGAGCAGGCCGCCTACGTCAAAGTGGATTTTTTGCGCACCAATCCCCAAGATCGCCGGCCTCTGCTAGGCAGGCTGAGCGGCACAAAAGCCGTGCTGGTGGCGGAGAAGGTAGAAACGCAGGAACAGTTCGCGGATGCGCGCGACGAAGGGTTCGCGCTGGTGCAGGGATTCTATTTCTGCCAGCCGGTGCTGCTGAAGAGTCGTAAGGTGCCGGCGAACCGGATTGCACAAGTGGAGATTCTGCGGATGTTAAGGGACGAATCGCTCAACCTGCACAGGCTGGCGCAATTGGTGAAGCGGGACGCTTCCCTCACCTATCGATTGCTGCGGCTCATCAACTCGCCGGTGTGCGCCATGCGGCAGGAAGTGCATTCCGTGCAAGCGGCGCTGATTGCGGTGGGCGAGGATACATTCCGGCGCATGGCGACGCTGGCCATCACCAGCGAGCTGAACGCGGAGCAGCCGATGGAGCTGCTGCGCATGGCGTTTGTTCGCGGGCGATTTTGCGAGCTGGCGGCTGACTTTTGCGCCATGGATTGCACCGAACAGTACTTGCTGGGCCTGTTGAGCCTGCTTCCGGCCATGCTGCAGACGCCGATGAAAGAGCTGGCGCCGATGCTGCCGGTGCGCCAAGAGATTCGCCGGGCGCTCCTGGGCGAGGCGATTGCGGAGCGCAGCCTGCTGGAATGGCTGGAGCTCTATGAGCGCGGCGACTGGGAGGCCTGCGAAGCAATCGCAAACGCGGGCGAAATGAGAGAAGACGGCCTGGTATCCAGCTACCAGCAAGCCGTGGCGTGGGCGGAAGGTGTTTTGTACTTTGCGTAACGGGCGGGTACGCTGCCGGTGCGGGTGCGGGCCGATGTCCTGACCCGCCTCAGGAATCCCCCTGAGAGTTCGGCTCATCTGAGAAAATAATGGGAGTGAGCCGAGGGCAACATTATGTTTTCCGGCGAGCCGCGCCGGGAGTCGCGTTGATTGTGGCTTTGGCCGGCAGCGCCGCGCCGGGCGCGTGGGCGCAGGCGCAAAATCCGACGTCGGCCGCTAATCCATTTTGGGGCAGCGTGACTGCGCAACCGCTGACGGGCGAGGTGCTGAAGCTGTCGCTCGACGATGCGATCGAGCGGGGGCTCAAAAACAACCTGGGGCTGAAAGAGGCTGAAAACGCGCAAATGACGCTGCGGGGCGAAAAGAATCAGGTGCTGCAGGAGTTTTTGCCGACCGTCGCGCTTACCGGCGACACCGGGTACTACATGCACGATCTGGCGGCGCTGGGATTCGGCCCCAAGGTGATTGGAGAGTTCGCGCCGCTTTTCCCGGGGGGCAAGGTGCCGCCGGGACTGTCGCTGATCACGCGCGACGACCTGACCGAGGGACAAATCCATTACAACCAGGTCCTGTTTTCCGTGCCGGTGATCGCGGGGTGGAAGGCGGCGGGCGCGGCGGAGCGGTCGGCGTACTACGCCAAGATGTGGGCGCGCGGCGAGGTGGTGCAGCAGGTAGCTACGGCGTATCTTCGCGGGATTGCGGACGAGAGCCAGGTGGAGAACGCGAAGGCGCTCGTGGCGCAGGCGCAGGTGCTGGAGGATCACGCGCACGCGGCGCATGAGGCGGGAACGGCGGCCGATCTGGACGAACTGCGCGCGCGCGTCGAGTTGCAGGCGCAGCAGCAGGCGCTGATCGCGGCCCAGAACCAGCAAGCAAAGGACCTGATCCTGTTGAAGCGCGAGATTGGCGTCGATCCCGGGCAGGTGATTGCGCTGACCGACCCGGCGCCCTACAGCGAACTGGCCGCGCAGACGCCGGAAGAGCTGCGCGCGTTGGCTTACAAGAGCCGCCAGGACTACCAGAACCTTCAAAATCAGGCGGTCGAGAACAAGGCGCTGCACGCGGTGTATCGCAACGAGCGGCTGCCGACGCTGAGTTTTACCAGCTACTACGGCACCAGCACCGTGGACGGCGCGGGCACCCACGGCGATTTCATCGCCATGGGGATTCTGAGCTTCCCCATCTTCCGCGAAGCGAAGTTGCGCGGCGATGCGGACGCGTCGAAGGCGCAGATGGACGCCGTAAACGCGCAGCTCGAGGATTTGCGCGAGCACATCGACGAGCAGGTGCGCGCGGCGCTGCTGGATGTAAGCGCCAACGCGAAGCTGGTGGAGGTGGCGCGGTCCAACGTGGACCTGGCTACGCGCGCGCTGAGCGACGAAACCGACCGCGTGATCGCCGGCGTGGACGACAACCTGCCGCTGGTGACCGCGCAGGCCGTGCTGGCCACCGCCGAGAGCAACCTGGTGGAGAGCCTGTACCAGTACAACGTGTCGAAGCTCAAGCTGGCGCGGGCCGCGGGCGTGCTGGAGCAGCAGTACCGGGCGTATTTGGGGCGGTGAAGACAGTTGTCAGTGGTCAATGGTCAGTGGTCCCGGGTCAGGGATCAGAGCGACAGGGGCGGAGAAGACAGTCCGCCCTTTTTTATTGATTACGGTCACCTACTGCCGTTTTTGACGTGCAGGCATCATCATCATCATCAATTGGTGATAAAATTGGTGATGTGGAGGTCCTGCTATGAGGACAACCGTGACACTCGACGATGAGCTGGTGCAGAGGGCCCAGGAGTATTCGGGAATCACCGAGAGGACGGCGCTGTTGCGTGAGGCGCTGAAGGTGCTGATCGCGAGAGAGGCTTCGCGTCAGCTTGCGGAACTCGGAGGGACGATGCCCGAAATGGAGTACGTTCGGCGTTTGCGGGTGGATGATCTGTGATCCTCGCCGACGCGAATATTTGGATCGACTACTTTCGATCCGGCGACCCGCAGATGCAGACGCTTCTCCTGAACGATCAGGTCGTGATGCACCCTTGCCTCGCCGCGGAATTGGCGCTTGGCTCGATGCGAAATCGAACTCAAACGCTGGCGAGACTCGACGCGATGCCGCAGGCGAGGTTGGCGAATCTCCCAGCGATCCGGCAGATGATCGAAATTCGCGGCCTCTACGCGAAAGGCATCGGCTTGACGGACGCACATCTGGTTGCGTCCTGCCTGATCACACCGGGAGCGAAGTTGTGGACACGGGACACGGCGCTGAGAAGTGTGGCCAAAGCGCTGGGGATTGACGCCGGGCTGGCGTAAGGGTAGCTTTTGCTAGTTCAGCCATCATCTGCCGCAGGCAGGACACTCGATTAGCTGCTTGGTATAGAGTAATATCCTCGCCCAATAAAGCGGATGAAACCCAAGTCGCGAAGCACTTGGAGTTGCTGGCGAATCTTCGGCCTGACGTTCTTGTTGCTAGGGTAAAGTTTAGACACATGAGATTCAAGCTCGTAGAGCTCTTGAAGTGAGAATCGGGGTTTGCCAAGGCGCCGAATCAGGTTCAGCACTTCAAGGGTCCAACCGCGGAGGGATGGCTTGACCAAGGCTAGCTGGCCGGCACGTGAGAATTCTCGGCGCACGATCTCTCGCGGTGAAGGCAGCCCCTCAGAGACCATCTGGCTCTGTTGACATCCCTTGTTTGGGTTTGTTGGCGAGGAGATGGTTAGAGGCGGTATAGGTCAAAGGCCAAGCCGAGCAGGAGGGCTTGACGGGATTGGGTATGGATGGTTCTGCCAGGAGCGCGGCCAGAGAGTTTACGTTTCACGGCCGAAAAGACACTCTCGATCAGGGAGCGCAGGGCATACTTTTGGGCGGGGAAATGTTCTCGCATCTGCAGGCGTACCCCGGATGCCCTGCACGTGGAGCGGCGCTTGGCCGGAATGACGCTATCGGCTTTCAGTTGCTGGCGGCAAAAAGTATGGTTGCATTCCGAATCGAACTCGGCGTCGGCCAACACGCAGCCGATCGGTGTGTGCCGGCGCGCTCTGGTTACCAGCGCCGGCAGCGTGGCGCAGTCGTTCCACGGCGCCTGCCGCGCTTGTTGGGCCAGAATCAGCTGCCGCTTCAGGTCGACCACGGCCAGCCACTTCAGCCAGTGCCGCCATGTGCGCTGCGGCTGGCCAAAATGCTCTACCCGGCGGATGAAGTAACTGCTTACCGCACTCTGCGCCAAACCCGTGGCATCGACGCCTACCGTGGCAGGACTTCGCCACCTCCCAGGCATGCGCCGCACAATCTCATCCATCACGCGGGCTACGTCGTCCACGTTCAAGCGCGCCAAGAAGCGGTACAACGTGGTGTAGTCAGGAACGGATTTCAGTGCCAAGGCGGAACGCAACTCCGTGTGCTCGCTGAGTCTCACCTCAGCCTCGCGGAAGGTCCAGTCTTCATACCGCATCAGGCAGAGCACGGCCAGCAACTGCGGTTGCGTAAACACTCGCTTGCTGAATTTGGTCCGCTGCGCGGGCAACACTTTCCGGCTGACGTCGAGCGCCAGCCGGGCAAATCGCACCAGTCCGACTTCGGCCATGCAAGTTTCGCGAAGGCGCCAGAACAGCTTCAGCTTAACGCCGTTTCTGCCGCCTTCTGCACAGACGTATCGAGGATGTCAACAGAGCCAGACCATCTCTATTCGTCCGTCCAATGGCACCTGACTTAGACGAATCTTGCAGCCCACCCAACCAGCGCGGCGCGCGTGAGCCGCCAGCGGAGCGCGTTTTTCGATCAGGTCTTCGACAAAGAAGAGTCCGGGCACCAGCATGAGATTGCGGACAAACCAATCGTGTGAGTGCTGCATCAGCAGCAAGTTCGGTACGAGGTCAGAGCGGATCGCCCGGGTCATGGCGCTATAAGCGCCGTCAGGAATGGTCTTTCGGTTCCAAGAGCTGAGACACTTAAGCTGAAATGTCTGCTCGCAGGCTGGACAAGCGAAATCAACTGCTGGCGTGTTCGCCTTCGCGCGCACTAAGTGATCGGAGCTGCAAGCCGCGCAATACAACTCACGTGCTCCCCAATGCTCAGAAATCACACGTGCGATTTGGGTGCCCGACTTATATCCGGAAGCGACTTCCACACTGCATTTGGCTCTGTTGACATCCTCGATACGTCTGTGCAGAAGGCGGCAGAAACGGCGTTAAGCTGAAGCTGTTCTGGCGCCTTCGCGAAACTTGCATGGCCGAAGTCGGACTGGTGCGATTTGCCCGGCTGGCGCTCGACGTCAGCCGGAAAGTGTTGCCCGCGCAGCGGACCAAATTCAGCAAGCGAGTGTTTACGCAACCGCAGTTGCTGGCCGTGCTCTGCCTGATGCGGTATGAAGACTGGACCTTCCGCGAGGCTGAGGTGAGACTCAGCGAGCACACGGAGTTGCGTTCCGCCTTGGCACTGAAATCCGTTCCTGACTACACCACGTTGTACCGCTTCTTGGCGCGCTTGAACGTGGACGACGTAGCCCGCGTGATGGATGAGATTGTGCGGCGCATGCCTGGGAGGTGGCGAAGTCCTGCCACGGTAGGCGTCGATGCCACGGGTTTGGCGCAGAGTGCGGTAAGCAGTTACTTCATCCGCCGGGTAGAGCATTTTGGCCAGCCGCAGCGCACATGGCGGCACTGGCTGAAGTGGCTGGCCGTGGTCGACCTGAAGCGGCAGCTGATTCTGGCCCAACAAGCGCGGCAGGCGCCGTGGAACGACTGCGCCACGCTGCCGGCGCTGGTAACCAGAGCGCGCCGGCACACACCGATCGGCTGCGTGTTGGCCGACGCCGAGTTCGATTCGGAATGCAACCATACTTTTTGCCGCCAGCAACTGAAAGCCGATAGCGTCATTCCGGCCAAGCGCCGCTCCACGTGCAGGGCATCCGGGGTACGCCTGCAGATGCGAGAACATTTCCCCGCCCAAAAGTATGCCCTGCGCTCCCTGATCGAGAGTGTCTTTTCGGCCGTGAAACGTAAACTCTCTGGCCGCGCTCCTGGCAGAACCATCCATACCCAATCCCGTCAAGCCCTCCTGCTCGGCTTGGCCTTTGACCTATACCGCCTCTAACCATCTCCTCGCCAACAAACCCAAACAAGGGATGTCAACAGAGCCACTGCATTTCAGGTTCATTTGCCGGCATTTGGCGGGTCGTAGAGTCCGTTCCGAAGGCAATACGCCTGCGCCTCATCGGACGGGAATGCGTCGCCCTCCTGGATGTTATCGAAATCGATAACTTCGCCAACGTAGCCGGGAGGCAAAGTGTCATTCAGAAATTCCGCGCAGCCGCCAGAAACAGTAACGAAAACCCTTTTCATTGCAGCCAACCTCTCCGCTATCGTAATGGCGAAGGCTGCTGAATTTGAAGCCGTACTAACTGTGGGAATCATGGTGGTTTATTTTGGGTCTCCAACTTGGACAGGCGACTGTTGAAATCCCGAAGTGCGTTGGTTCTTCGCCTTCTTCCATGTAACGTAGAAGCGGAGATGAACGCCCATGCCTCACAACCTCAAAGTCATTTATTTCGTTGAGCCGGACGCGGTGGCGCTGGCGCGGCGGGCGGCGCAGTTTTTTGTGGAGCAGACGGAGCAGGCGGTGGCGGCGAAAGGCCGGGCGCGGATTGCGATCAGCGGAGGGTCGACGCCCAAGGCGGCGTTTGCGGCGCTCGCCGAACACGGCGAGCCGTGGCGGGAAAGGATGCCGTGGGACAAGCTCGATCTCTATTGGGTGGACGAGCGATGCGTGCCGCCGGACCATCCCGACTCGAACTATCGCATGACGCGCGAAGCGTTGCTGGACCATGTGCCGCTTAAGCCAGAGCAAATTCATCGCATGGAGGGCGAGCTGGAGCCGGAGGAGGCTGCTGCGCGGTACGAGACGGAGTTGAGAAACAGCTTCCGGCTGCAGGCCGGGGAATTACCGCAGTTCGATGTGGTGCAGTTGGGGATAGGGCCGGATGGACACACTGCGTCTCTTTTTCCCCACACTCCGGCGCTCGATGAGACGAGCCGGCTGGTGACGGCCAATCATGTGACGGCAAAGGACACATGGCGGATCACGCTGACCTGGCCGGTGATCAACCGTGCCTGCCGAGTCTTCTTCCTGGTGTCAGGTGCGGAAAAAGCGTTGATTCTACATGGCGTATTCGAAGGCCCGCGCGATCCTGAGCGGCTGCCAAGCCAACTGATCGCGCCCTCGGGCGGTATACTGACCTTGCTTTTGGACCAAGCCGCGGCCATGCTTCTGCCGAAGACGGATGCGCAAGGCTGCGGCGTTTTAGAAAGGACTTCATGATTCTGGCTGGCGACGTAGGCGGCACCAAGGTCCACCTGGAGCTGTTCGACTTTACCGAAGGCAATTTGAAGCACGTACGCGATAAGCAGTTTCCGGCCAAGGAATATGCAGGGCTGGAAGCGATCGTGAAGGAGTTTCTGCTTGCGGAAAAGGTGACATCGGCGTGTTTTGGCGTGCCGGGGCCGGTGCGGGATGGACGGCTGCGGCTGACCAACCTGCCGTGGACATTGGACAGCCGCGAACTGGCGCGCAACCTGAAGATCGATTATGTATTTCTTATCAACGATTTGCAGGCGAACGGATACGGAATTGCCGAGCTGGACGCCGAGCAGATGTACACGCTGAGCGAGGGCGACAGCCGGCAGGTGGGCAATCGCGCGCTGATCTCGGCGGGAACGGGGCTGGGTGAGGCCTTTCTGGTTTGGGATGGCCGCGATTACGTTCCCTATCCCTCGGAAGGCGGCCACTCGGACTTTGCGCCGCGCAACGAGGACGAGGTCGATCTGCTGCGCTTCCTCAGGCAGAAATACGATGGACGGATCAGCTTTGAGCGCGTGGTAAGCGGGCAGGGGCTGACCAATTGTTACGAGTTTCTGCGCGAGGTGCGCGGACTGGAAGAGCCGGCGTGGCTGGCGGAGCAGATGGCGACCGAGGATCCGAACGCGGTGATCACGGAGGCGGCGCTGAAGGCCAAGAGCCAGATCTGCGAAAAGGCGCTGGACATGTTTGTTTCGGCTTATGGCGCCGAAGCGGGCAACCTGGCGCTGAAGATTCTGTCGGTAGGCGGGCTGTACGTCGGCGGAGGCATCGCGCCGCGCATTCTGGAGAAGCTGAAGGACGGCACGTTTATGAAGGCATTCACCGACAAGGGCCGCCTGAGCCAGTTGCTGGTGAACATGCCGGTGCGGGTGATTCTGGAGAGCCGCACGGCGCTGATCGGCGCAGCGGCTTACGCCGAGGCGCGGGCGGCGGAGCTGAGCGGGATTTCGCCGCGGGCGGCGAGCGTGAAGTTTTAGAACTGGCTGCACAATTCGTCTTTGAAAGGGCACGGCTTTACCCGTGCCGTGAAAGGCGCATAAACAGTGGGGCTTTAGCCCCCGAGGGAAGTTTCTTCACCATCCCAAGCTGTTTACGCAACCAGTTCCAGGTTGCCGCGCGGAAGCATCGACCACGCATCGACTACTGGTCCAGCTTAAAAGTCACCTCGACCGTCGTATCGACAGGTTCTTTCCGCCCATACGCCTCATAAGGTTTGTATTCCCACTGCGAGACAGCACGGAATGCAGAATCCGCGAGGGATGCAGCAGGGGTCGACACCACGCGCAGGTAATAAACTTTTCCGTCTGCCCCTATAGTTTCAGCGAGCACTACGACACCCTGGATCCGCTCTTTCCTGGCCTCAGCCGGGTAAATCGGCGTGACCCTTTTTACCAGGCGAGTTGCTGCAAATTCCGGCGAAAGATTGAATTGTTGCGGATAATCCGCGACTGACTTTCCAACGTTCGTTCGGACTGCAGCGGCGTCAGGCAAAAAGGCCCGGTTGGAAGCCTCGATCGTGCTAACTGCGTCGACTTTCGCGGTCAATCGCACATGCCGCCCGTCAAAGACGCTCAGTTGCCGCGGAAGGCATCTCCCCTGCATCTGCGCCACGTCGCCATACCGCGTGAGCACCCGTTCATAAGGAGAGTAGAAGCTCAATAGCGTGGTGCCCTTCTCATCGAAACAATAAGCAGGGAACGAGCCTTCTTGCGGCCGCTCGGGCGTAGCTGTTTGATGCGCTTTTGGAACGACTTCAAAGCAGCGTTCGCCTGCGCTGTCTTTGTTTGTTTCTTGCTCGACCACGCGGAACTGACCCTCTTTGAAATGGATGGGTCTCGGCAATGGCGCGAGCAGCAAGGCCTGAAGCTTATATTCGAACAGGCTCAAAGGCTCGCCCTTTGATTCGTATGCGTATTCGCCGTTTTCCAAAAACCAGCCGGAGTACCTGGCGCTGTGCCGCAACCAGGTGAGGCGGTACTTTGGGGTGCGGTATTCAAACGAGCCGTACTCATGGGGCGGTGCCGACCAGAATTCAAATGTTCCCTGTTCAGCGGGATTGCCGTTCTCGTCGTAGAGCTGATACGTGGCCTTCAGGTGAAAGGGCTCGAGCGCGGGATCTGAGAAGTCTGAGAAGTCGTAGTTGGACGCGGCGGCGGTGAGGATGGCGCGCGGATCTTTCGGCAAACCCTGCGGTGGAGCAGCAGCGGTCTGGGCGAGCAACTGAAAGCCCGCGACAAGGCAGAAAGCCAGCACAAGCTGTGAACGCATGGTGCGGACAGGTTAGCAGGGAACGCGAAACTGCGCCACAGGACGAAAGCGGCTGGCGCCAGTTGGGGGTCAGCGAGCCGCTCCGGGCCTGGACCAACCCGCCAAAGAGCTGAGGGCCGCGGCGCAACTCGGGTTTATTCTGGCTGAAGCGCGCCGGCTACGATCGACAGGCGTAGCGCTCAAAGAGCAAGCCCCGCGCACGAAGGAGATCGAATCCTTATGCGATGGCTCGGCATGTGGCTGTTGCGCGGTCTGGTGGGGTTTGCGGTGATTTCGCTCGCGGCCTACGCGGCGGATTGGGCGGTGTACCGAGTGCGCGGCTCGCCTCACTCCACAGTGGCCGTCAGCCGCTTCATGGTGATTCCGCTCAAGGGGCAAAAGACGGAGTACGACTACCTGGGGACAGCGAACGTCTCGTGCGCCGTAGCGCTGTTTCCCCACGGGGGGCAGGATCCCTGCTGGCATCTCAAGCGCAATCCGAACCAGTGGGAGAACCTCGGCACTCCCGCATACTAGTTGAGGCTGTCCGCCGGGGTGACGTCCGGCCAAACCTGCGTAAACATGCGTAAGTGATGCGAATCACGACGAGAAAATGCGAATCGCGCCTAGGATCGTAAGGTATTTTCTCGAAAAGCCATGTATAGCCGCACACAGAACGAAAACGGCAGCTTCAACTCGCGCTGCCTCGATTGCTTTCTGACCATCGCCTCGTGCGTGGAGACGGAAAAAGAGCTCGAACTGCGCGAGGCGCACCACCTTTGCCCGGAAAAAGTGCTGGCGCAACTGCTGGCGCAGGAGAGGGCTGCCGCATCGCAAGCGGTGCGGAACTAGAACAGGCGGATCGGCTTCCCTCGCTTCGCGACCTGGCCCCACATTTGTCAGCCCGGCGGACCGAATCGCCAGCCGCACTTTGCGATTCGGGAAAAATGGGTGCATACTGCCTGCATGGCGCTTTTACGCGTCTAAATCATTATGTGCAGGATCTTCCCCTTTTTAGAGCCATTCTTAAGCCGCTTTTGTCTGTCTGAACCGGAGCCGGCCACTTGAGCGGCTATAGCAATACCAGAGTAGGTGTATCCCGGAACCACGACACTCAAGTCGACGCGACCAACCCCGGGGTCCCCAACGACAGGTCTTCGTCGTTGGGGTGGGAGCAACAGGGAGCGGCCACCTTGTAGATAGTCAAACAGGACACAGTAACTCTGGTTTTGCCGTAAGTTTGCGCTCAGCGAATACGATGCCGGGTTGGCGGCGTCACTTTCTGCATCGCAAGTTTTACGAAGCACGGCCGGTTTTCTCGACGGAACCGGAAACCAGGAGGCCCCCTCGATGCCTGCATCTCATCCGCTTCCCCAAACGCTGGACGAACTGCGCGCCAGCACGCAACATAGCGAAGCGCGACTGAAAGCGCGAACCGTGAAGGACGAGATGCGCGCTAACCTTATCGCGCGTCTGAAGGCGCGGGAGACGGTTTTTCCCGGCATCGTAGGCTACGAGGACACGGTGATCCCGCAGATTGTGAACGCGATTCTGTCAAAACAGCACTTTATTCTGCTGGGATTGCGCGGGCAGGCGAAGAGCCGCATTCTGCGCGCGCTGACGGCGCTGCTCGACGAGCGCATGCCGTATGTGGCGGGCTGCGAGATTCGCGACAATCCCTACCGGCCGCTGTGCCGGCGCTGCCGCGACCTGATAGCCGAGCGATGCGGCGCGACGCCGATTGCGTGGCTCGCGCGCGAGGAGCGGTACGTAGAGAAGCTGGCCACACCGGACGTGACCGTGGCCGACCTGATCGGCGATCTCGATCCCATCAAGGCGGCGCGCGGGGGCGAGGACCTTTCGAGCGAGCTGACCATGCACTACGGTTTGCTGCCGCGCGCCAACCGGGGACTTTTCGCGATCAACGAGCTGCCCGACCTTGCCGGCAAGATTCAAGTGGCGCTGTTCAACATCATGCAGGAGGGCGACGTTCAGATCAAAGGCTATCCGGTGCGCATGGCGCTGGATCTGGCGCTGGTGTTCAGCGCCAATCCTGAGGACTACACGGCGCGGGGCAAGATCATCACGCCGCTCAAGGACCGGATCGGGTCGGAGATTCGCACGCACTATCCGGAAACACTCGAAGAGGGAATGGCGATCACCGCGCAGGAGGCCTGGGCTGCGCGCGGCGAATCGGCGATGGAGATTCCGAAGTACCTGCGCGAGGTGGTGGAGCAGGTGGCGTTCTCGGCGCGCGAGGACAAGAAGGTGGACAAGCGCAGCGGCGTGAGCCAGCGCCTGCCGATCTCGACGCTGGAACTTGTGGTGTCGAATGCGGAGCGGCGCTCGCTCGTGACCGGCGACGCGCTGGTGCTGCCGCGCGTGAGCGACATCTACGCGGCCATGCCGGGCATCACGGGCAAGCTGGAGCTCGAGTACGAGGGCGAGATGCGCGGCGCCGATACGGTGGTGCGCGAGCTGATCCGCACGGCGGTGGGCAAGATCTTCGATCGCTACTTTGAGGGCGTGGAGACGCAGCAGATCGAGCAGTGGTTCAATTTGGGCGGGACGGTGAAGCTCGAAGAGAATCAGCCGGCCGCCGCAGCGCTGAAGGAGCTGAAGGGGATTCAGGGGCTCCTGGAGAAGCTGTCGCTGCTGGGCGTGAAGGCCGGCGACGCGGCTCCCAGGGTGGTGGCCGCGGCCGAATTCCTGCTCGAGGGACTGGTGGCTCATCGCAAGCTGAGCCGCAACGAGCAGCATGGCTTCGCCGCGCAGGAGAGTGTGCGGCTGCGCGAACGCGAGGATCGCAACCGTGAACGCGAGGACGTGAGCCAGGAGCGCAAGGAATTGGAGATGGAGTTCGAGGACTGGGAGCGCGCGCGCCGGAAGCGCAGGGGCGGAGGGTTGAATTGAAGAACGGACGAAGGGGCTAGGGACTGAGGGACCGAGGAGCAGGATGAAGCGCGTTCATTACACGAAGTACTCCGGCGATCTGGCCTCCGAGATTGACCTCGAGGGGCTGCTGCAGGCGCTTTCGGACTATTTGCTCGACTCGGGCTTCTACGATCCTTTCGCGGGCTTTCAGGATCTGGACCATAGCCTGGATGATTTGCGCGAAGCGTTGCGGCGCGTGCTGGAATCGGGCGATTTCTTCGATGAATCGATGCGCGAGCAGCTTGACGGCATGGCCGCCAAGGGCACGCTCGACGACTTGATCGACAAGCTGATCGAAGGCATGGAGCGGCAGAATTATATTTCGCCGTACAGCGCGGATGGCCCCACGCGCATCGATGAAGCGAACGGCCAGGTGGGCAACGCGGAGGGCCCCCATCATCTCAACGCCCGTTTCGAGGTGACGGACAAGAGCCTTGACTTTCTCGGCTTCAAGACGCTGCGCGATCTGATGGGGTCGCTGGGCAAATCGAGCTACGGGCGCCACGACACGCGCCATTGGGCGACGGGCATTGAAACCAGCGGCGGCTCGCGGCGCTACGAGTTCGGCGATACGCTCAACCTGGACACTACGGCGACGCTGAGCTCGGCGATTGCGCGCGAAGGCCTGGGATTGCCGCTGAACCTGGAATACGAAGATTTGCACGTGCACCAATGCGATTACCAGAGCTCGTGCGCGACGGTGATGCTGCTGGATTGTTCGCACTCGATGATTTTGTACGGGGAGGACCGCTTTACGCCGGCCAAGCGCGTGGCCATGGCGCTTTCGCACCTGATCCGCACGCAGTATCCGGGCGATTCGCTTTCGCTGGTGCTGTTTCACGATTCGGCCGAAGAGATGCCGGTCGAGCATCTGGCGCGGGTGAAGGTGGGCCCGTGGCACACCAACACACGCGAAGGCCTGCGCGTGGCCGAGCGCGTACTGGCGCGGCAGCGCAAAGACATGAAGCAGATTGTGATGATCACCGATGGAAAGCCCTCGGCTCTGACGCTACCCGATGGGAGGATTTACAAGAACGCTTACGGCCTGGACCCGCTGGTGGTGAGCGAAACGCTGGAAGAGGTGGCGCGCTGCAAGCGGGCGAACGTGATGATCAACACCTTCATGCTCGCGTCGGACTACGGCCTGGTGCAGTTCGTGCATAAGGTCTCGGAGATGTGCCGCGGCAAGGCCTACTTCACGACTCCGGCGACGCTGGGTCAGTATCTGCTGATGGATTACATGCAGCGCAAGTCGAGGACGATCCACTGATAAAGCTTGCACCGTCCCTACGGGACTCCCGTTTTCCAACGGTCTATTTTCCCCACGCTGAAGCGCAGGGCCAACGGACTCTGCGCCTACGGCGCGAGGACTGCGCCGATTCCTGATCGCTCTAATGTTTCCAGGGGAGGATGCTCCCCTTGTGCTCCTCGCCGGTTTCCAGGAAGACAAAACTATTCCCGTCAGGGTCGTGGACGAAGACCAGCTTGTCGTTGCGTTCGGCGCGCACGCCCGCGTATTCCAATGCTTGCAGAGCCCTGCGCGCGTCGGGCACAGGGAAAAGAAACTGCGGCTTGGCGCCGGGGTACGCAGGGCGCAGCTCGATATGCAGATCGGGCGCTCCGGGAGTGGTCAAGCGAACATTCCCGTTGACGTCGTCGGCTTCGAAGCCAAGAAGGGTAGAGAACTCCTTCATCGCGGCGCCTTCCTTTGCGGGCAGGTCGATTCCCATCAATTCATCTGAAACGCGGCCGGCGCCGAGGTGTTGTCCTATGTCGAGGGTGTGGCGCGAGCCGGGCATGTACTGTGTGAATTCGATGACGCGGCCCTCAGGATCTTTCATAGACGAGACGAGGTTGCCAGCCGCGGCCTTTTGCACCGGCGAAGGGTTGAGGCCTTCGGAGGCGTAGTACTTTTGCAACACCTTCAGGTCGCCGGCTTCGAAGCAGACGTGCATCCAGCCGATGGGCTGCGAGGGATCGGTCTGTGAATAGAGCTCGATGAATTGGCGGTCGTTGATCTTGATGAGGACCTCGGTGGTCTTGCCGTAGGTCATGGTAAAGGATTCTTCGTAGCCTAATTTGCCGAGAAAGACGATCTCGCGATCGAGATCGCTGACGCGAAAGGCGATGTTGGCAATTCCGATGATGCCCTCGTTGGGCGCCGGCGGCTGCGCAGGCGAGGTTGCCGAACAGGCGCAGGCGAGCGCCAGAATTCCCATCCATCGCATGTTGATCGTCATTCTCTTAAACCTCCAAAGGAATTCGAAACGGGCTCCGTCAATATATTGGATGCAGCCTCTCAGGGGCCAAAGTCGTTGAGCAGGTGCCGGTAGAGCCCCAAGCCAAGCTTCATATTCGCCTTGCGTCAGTGTAGTTGAAGAGCCGGAAGGCGAGGACGATTGGAGGGCCGCACAGAGGTGCGGTCATTGGCCTGGCAGAACGTGGGACAGAGTGCGGATGCGCTGGTTGGACAATATTCGGGTCAGGGCTTTGACAGCAGCAGCTGCAAGCGATTCTCGATGACCTTGAGATCGGTTTCGCCCTGGAACCGCGCGCGCACTTGGCCGTTACGGTCGATAAGGAAAGTCAGCGGCAGCCCCAGCACGCCCCCGTAGCGCGCGGCGAGCCGTGCATCGCCCATGGCTGCCGGATAGTTCAGCTTGAGCCGTTCGACCACGCGGCGCGCGGGCGCGGCGCCGTCATCCATGGAGATGCCGATGACCTCGAATCCCTGCGGCCCGTACTGCTGCTGCCATGCGGCGAAGACCGGCATCTCCACTAGGCAGGGCGCGCACCACGTGGCCCAGAAGTTGAGCAGCACCACTTTGCCGCGAAAGCTGGCGAGGCGAAGCGTTTGGCCGTTGAGGTCACGGAGTGTGAAGTCCGGCGCGCGCTTGTTGAGCAGATTCGAAGCCTTCTCCGCCGCAAAAGCAGCGTGTGCGCCTGCAGCCGCGAGAGATGCGCCGATCAGCCCGGCGAGAAACACGCGACGCAATCCGCGATGCAAGGCACGCGGCGCGCAGGCCGGCCTACTGCAGGCTTTCAACGGGGTATCCCTTGTTCGCCCAATCGTCGCCGAAGTTGTCGGCCAGATAGAGAACCTTCACGCGGGTAAGTCCCATTCCGTGCAGCAGGTTGTACGCAGGGCCTACGTTGGGGCAGCGATTCCACGGGCAGCAGCCGCAGTAGAGAACAATGAAGGTTCCCTTAGGTAAAGACGCAACGCGTCCGCGTAATAGCTGCACGCCTTCAGCCTGCGAGCCGGGCCCGGCGTATTCTGACCCCGGGATATGCGCCTGGGCAAACATCATGCGTGACCCCACCTGCAGGATCAGCGGCTTCTCCGTGCCGCGCGCGTGCAGCAGCCGGTTGAGCTCATCGGGCTGGATGAGCTGCGCCGTGGGAATCGAAAAGGCGCTCGACGCCGGCGGCGCAGCCCATTGGCACGCAGCCCGCATCCGCCCCTGCATGAGACACAACAACGCTAAAACGGCGACGATGAACGGTTTTCTACTCAGACCGGGTCGCATCAGGGATTCTCCCCATCCAGTGTAATCCGGCGCGTGGGCGGCATGGGACAGCCCGCGAGCAAGTCAGCGAGTCGGCAAGTCATCGAGTCAGCGTGCGAGGGAAAGCACGCGAAGCGCAGGACGGCATCAATTGCGGCGAGTGTCTTTACGGCAAAAATGGCCCCCAAAATTGAAAACGCCAGAGACCGAAGCCTCTGGCGTTTCAATCTTGATGATCTCGCAGTACAACCGGCTGTCGCGTCCTCCAGCTCCCCCAGAGGCCAACCTTCCAGCTTGCGCTGGACGCTGCGTCCTCTGGCTGCGCCGGCTTCAAGAACCTTCGACTTGCGTCGACTGCTCTCAGCTCCGGCTCGACCGGCGGCCGACTTCCCCGGCTCGGATCGGTGTTCGATCGTTCAGCTCGACCGGTGGCAAACCTCCGATTTTCACCGGCGGTTACGCACTTCCGATCGACCGGCGGCGATCCATCCGACTTGCGTCGAACGATCCTTCCCCCAGCTAGGCCGGCGATAAACTGCCGACTCGCACCGGATTTTGATCCTTCAGCTCGGCTGGTTGAACAACCTCCGGCTTTCACCGGCTGTTGTTGCAGCTTCCGGCTTGCGCCAGCCGCTGCTGCAACCTCCAGCTTGCGCTGGCGGCCGCCCCCTTTGGCCAAACCGGCGGCGAACCTCCGACTCGCATCGGCTGTTCCACCTCCGGCTTTACCGGTTTCGACTCACCCGACTTGCGTCGGATGTTTCTACCTCCGGTTGGGCCTCTGATGCACCCCTTGCTTCAATCGAACCTTGCATCGCCGGCTGCGCCGTCGATGAGTATTCGATCTCCGCCGGTTCGCGCACCTTCCGGATCTGCCAGCTAAACAACCTCCGGCTTTCGCCGGCTTTTGTAACTTCTGGCGCAGCCAGCGATCCCTCTGCGGCTTTCGCCCCAGGTTTCACCCTCTGGCTGGACTGACGGCAATTTTCCGACTCTCGCCGGCTTTTCGTTCCGCCAACCGTTCCGGCAATCAACTCCCGATGCCCTACATGGTCATCAGTTGAAGTGACAGTACGGCCCCCGAATCTGTGGATGCAAGTGCAAAAATCAAGTAAATATGTGGATTTCACCAAGGTTGGTGCAATGGAGAGTTTTTTGGCGGTTGGGAGCCGTTTGAAAAGGTGCAGTGAGTCCAAATGTCAGCACTAAAATGATTTTGCTCTGCAGGTCTGCATACTCAATCTGCCGGCCGAAGCAGCATAAGGAATTAGTAACCATCTCGGTTTCCCATGCGCTATACTGAGTCGCTGCTTCCCCAGGCGCCTTTTTCCTGCGTTTATTCTTCGAGGAGGTCGGATCCATGCACGCGAGGTCCTCTGTCTCAAGCCGTAAGCCGTTCATTGTCCCCATGCTGAAAACCGTGATTGCTGTTGTTCTGGCAGGCATGGCCTTGCGCGCCGGCGCTGCCCCAACCGACACCCCAGCCGCTTCCGAAATCCCTCCATGGAGGCCTTCGGGAACCGATTTCTACATTGGCGGGCCGCTTCGCCTCAATCTGGGCTTTTTCGATCAGAAAGGCACGCCGCGCGTGGCCGAGGTTTCCTCGCTCCAACCGGATCAGCTTGCCGGTTTACCCGGCGGAGTGGCGCAGGCGAAAGACAACGAACTCTTCCGAACCGGACACTTCGACGCGCTGTGGAGCGCGATGAAGGCCGACGCCCGACGGCGCCGCTGGCCACGCCAGCCCTGATCGGGTCACGCAGCGTCGCTCAGAATGGCGTCGATGCGGGCCAGTTCCTCCGCCGAAAAGGTGAGGTTGGCGAGACAGGCGACGTTTTGCTCGATCTGCTCCACGCGGCTGGCTCCGATGAGCGCTGAAGTGATGCGGCTGTCACGCAACACCCACGCCAGAGCCATCTGCGCCAGCGTTTGCCCGCGCTCGCGGGCCGGCGCATGCAGGGCGCGCACCTTGGCCAGCCGTTGGCCGCCGATGTCGCTCTGCTTGAGGAAGCCGTGCGGCTTGGACGCGCGCGCGTCGGCCGGAATACCGTTGAGATAGCGATCGGTGAGCAGGCCCTTCGCCAGCGGAGTAAAGGCGATGGCTCCCACGCCTTCGTTGCCCAGCACGTCGAGCAGGCCGCGTTCGGGAGTGCGCTCGAACATCGAGTATCTGGGCTGATGAATGAGGCAGGGCGTGCCGAGCAAGCGCAGGGTTTTGACGGCCGCGGCGGTCTGCGCCGGGTTGTAGTTGGAGATGCCGGCATAGAGCGCCTTGCCGGAGCGCACGGCATAATCGAGCGCCGACATGGTTTCTTCAACCGGCGTTTCGGGATCGGGGCGGTGCGAGTAGAAGATATCGACGTACTCGAGGCCCATGCGCTTGAGGCTCTGGTCGAGACTGGCGAGAAGATACTTCCGCGACCCCCAGTTGCCATAGGGGCCGGGCCACATGTCGTAGCCGGCCTTGGTGCTGACGATCAACTCGTCGCGATAAGGCTTGAGATCGAGCCGCAGAATCTCGCCGAAGTTGCGCTCCGCGCTTCCGTAAGGAGGGCCGTAGTTGTTCGCCAGGTCGAAGTGGGTGATGCCGAGATCGAAGGCGCGGCGCGCCATGGCGCGGGAGTTCTCGAAGACGTCCACGCCGCCGAAGTTGCGCCACAGGCCAAGAGAAATGGCGGGCAGGCAAATGCCGCTGCGCCCGCAACGGCGGTATTGCATAGTGTTGTAGCGCTGTTCGCTGGCGAAATACAAAGTGGCTCCTTCCGCATGGAAGCACAGGGTGTGGCGCCGCTGCACAGTCCGCACAGTAAGCGATGGGCATTCGCGCCGCCTGCAGGGAAGTTTATCTCAGGCGCCAGCTCAGAATTCCCCGGTCAATAGTAGCGGTCCGCGAGACAAACGCCCTATTGGACTGCAATTGTCTGCGTGGCCAGGTTCCAGCCGCGCAGCCCGATCGCAGGCTTCGCCGCGCCGGCCGGAAAGGTCACGGTGACCGTGCGCTCCTCATCCGGAAGCAGCGAAATGTAATTCTCGCTGTAATAGGCGGGCAGGATGCGCTGGCCCGTTGCGGCGTCCTGGAGCGTGAGTTTGATCAGAATCGCCGCCGCGGCGCCGGTGTTCTTCATCTTCACCGTGACCGCGCGCTCGCCGTTTGCCGCCGTCGACGCGGAGGCCGAACTCGAAAGCGCTGCCTGCGGAAGCGAGTTCAGCTCCCGGAAACTCGCTTCGTCTGCCGCCCACCAGTAAAAGTTGCCGCTCGCCGGTGCGCCGACGGCATCGACGACGCTCAACTCGACAAAAACCGTGTGACCGCCGGCCAGCTTTTCGAGGTCGGGCTTGGCCACCGGAGAGCGGTCATCGGCAGCGGCCAGAACTTGGTTGGTGTGATCGCTCAGCGTCTTGCCATCGAGGCCTTCGACAAGGACGCGCAACTTGAAGGAGCGCGCCTCGCCCAGGTTGATCAGATCCACCGAGCCATCGGTCAGGTCGAGTTGCGCATGCACCGGCTCGCACGCCTTCTGCGTGCCGTAAAAGCTGGATTGCGTGTCGTAGTCCCAGCTCAGGAAGTTCCAATTCATGCTCGGCCACGCCGGTTGCGTCATCCAGATCATGCGGCCGGAGTTGGGCTGCCAAAGGTGCGCGGCAAAGCCCTCGAAGATAGCGCGATGGCCCACGTAATCGAGCATCTGCGCTTTGCGCTCGAAGTCCTCGAGGCTCGTGGGCGCGCCAAACTCGGTTCCCATGTGGACCAGATACGGCTGCACTGCGCCGTTCGCGCTTTGGTGCCAGTCGTGATAAGCCCAGGTATCGCCGATCGGCCAGCGGTCGGCCTCGGGAATGAAGGATTGGAGGCTCTCCAGCGTGGGCACGCTGGGAATGCCGAGCTCGACGCTGAAGCCGCGATTGATGCGGTAATAGGCGTCGAGCGGCTGGAATTGATAAGGCCCCGAGTTGCGCAGGTTCACCTGGTTCGAGCTGCCCGTGTAGTAGCGCGTGTGGTCGAGCATGCGAACCAGCGCAGCCAATCCCTCGTTGATCGTCGGCTGCGGCACGCCCTCGTTGCGCCCGCACCAGACCACAATCGACGGATGATGGCGATAGCGCAGGATCGTGTCGCGCGCGTCTTTCAAAAACAGCGCCGGGTCTTCGGCTTCCAGGTTGTAGTTCTGGGTGGAATCCCAGAAATCGTTCCAAACCATCAGGCCGTATTTGTCGGCCAGCGCGTAGAAGCTCTCTTCCGTGTCCTGGCCCATCCAATTGCGGATGATATTTACGTGCGCGTCGCGATGCAGGCGGAAAAACGGCTCCAGATGCTCGATGCTGACGCGCTTGCGGCTGTCGTCCATGCCCCAGTTTCCGCCGCGCGCCGCGATGCGCACTCCGTTTACCTTGATCACCAGATCGGTTCCCGGCCATCCACCCTCGACGGGACGAATGGACGGCGAGCCCTCAGCCCCCGGCGCAAGCGTCTGCACCCACGAGAACCGCATCCAATCCGGCAGCGATTGACCGGGCGGCAGTTGGTTGGGCGTTTGGTCGTCGATCTGCCGGATCCCGCTATGGGTCCCGTCGATCAGCGGCAGCGCCTGGTCGCAGGTGCGGCTGGGCAGCACCTCTACGCGCCGCAGGTGTCCCGTGGCATTGAAGAGCGAAAGCTCGTAGCTCACCTCTCTCATGCCGATTTCGATCTGCTTCGCGGCGCTCGTCTTCTTGCCGATGGCGAACGTGACTTTGAGAGTGTGCAGCGCAGGATCTCCGTAGCCGTTCGGCCACCACAGCCGCGGATTCTGGACCCTGAGCTGCGCGAACTCCGCAGGCTCCAGCCGAACCACCGTCTCGCCCGGATCGAGATGCACGTGCTTCGCCACCTTTACGTCATCGAAGCTGGCGGTGAGTTCGCCGTCGATGGGTGCGCTTCCGGTGTTGGTGAGCGGCGCCTCGATCTCGATGTCGGCCTCGCTGCGGTCGGATTTCGGCAGGGTTGTAACGACATTCAGGTCTCCGATCTCCACGGAGCCAGTCGCCGTCAGCGTCACGTCCTGCCAGATGCCGGTGTTGCGGTCGCGGATGCCGGGAATCCAGTCCCAACCCTCGGCGGCCGCAAACGTCGGCCCGTCCAGCGCCTCCATTCCGCCGTTTTCGCCCGGCCCGGCTTTCATCGACTGCTCGTGCGCGATGCCGGGGTGCGGCGGCGGGGATACGTGCACGGCGAGCGCATTTAAGCCCGAGGCGGTCACAATGCCGGTCACATCGAATCTGCCGCGCAAAAATGCGCCGGTGAATCCGCCCAATTCCCTGCCGTTCATCCACACTTCGGCAGCGTAGTTTACGCCTTCGAAGGTGAGCGTCAGCCTTCGCCCACGCACTGCGGCCGGCGTCTTGAACTCCACTCGGTACCAATAATCCTGATGGGCGAGGCTCTCGGGAATGGCCAGATTGTTGAGCCCGTAATCGGGATCGGGATAGAGACCGCGGTCGATCATCGTCGTGAGAATGGTGCCCGGCACAGTGGCCACAAGCCAATCCTTGTCGGGAAAGCCGGGTTTCGAAATCTTCTCTCCCGAGGCCTCGACCTTCGGCGCTTCAGCCAGCCTCCATCCGCCCTCGAGCTTCCACGGATTCTCTCCTTTCAATTCGCATCGCAGGTCTGCCGCGCGCAACTCTTTCGCGACAGGCTTCTGGAATCCGCCTTTGCCGCGAGGAAGCGTGGATGGGTCCTGCGGCGCGCTGTATCCGGCCTGTGCGCGTGTCTGCACGGGCCAATGCTGCGAGGCTTCTTCATAGGTGGGCCGGCTGAAGTCCGGGGAGGTATCGGCCATGGCCTTTACCTGTTCCTCCGTCAGCGCCTCGCGGTAGATTTTGAGCGCGGCGATTCGGCCGCCGAAGTGGATGTCCGCAAAGGCCGGTAACGGCGCCGGCGCGATCTCGAGGACTGGCGCAACACTACCCTGCGTCAGCGGGCTCGCAGCCGCCTGCCGTCCATCGGCGTAGAGGATCACGTGTTCCCCGTCGCTCACCGCGGCCGCCATGTGCCACTTCGCAGGATCGAGCGGGCTGTTGCCGGCGACAAACCCGGCCGAGCTTTGCGCGCTTCCCAGCCACAGGCCGAGCCGATTGTCCCTGATGCCGATGTAGCGCGCATCCTCCGCGGCGGGATCGCCAATCCCGGCAAGCAGCGTCGTTCCCGGCAACGGTCCGAAGCACTCGAACCAGAAGGCAAGGGTCCACGAAGCGCGCCCGGCCAGCAGCGGGTCCTGCATCGCAGGCTGGCCCGATCCCTGACCGTCCATCGCTACGGCTGCGAGGCCGTCGAGCGAGGTCGCCGGGGACAAAGGCTTGCTGAGTCCGGGCCCGCCGGCAAGAAAGACGGCATTGAACGGACCGTAAGCCTCGGCGGGCGGCGCAGGGGCCTGCGCACACAGCGGCGCTGAAAGCAAAACGGCGAGTACTGGAACGATTGCAGCGAAGCGGAGTCGAAGACCGGCAGGAGGCCGGAATCCGGTCTCCGGCGAAAATGCAGAGTGCGTGGGCATGGCGGAACCATCCTATAGGACCCGCGCCCCGATCGTCATTTGCGATTTGCCGTGACAGCCCGGTTTGCCGGGAGTCCGGCGGCTTGTGATACAAACGATAACAATCTCAACCTTGATGGGAACGCGCTCATCGGCTGAGGTTACGGTGCGCAGGATGGCCAGCTTCATGGAGAGATGCGTGCTCACGTTCGATGTCGGCGGCAGCCATGTCGGCACCGCGGTGTGCTGCGGCGACGATTTCCGGCTCGGGCCGGTCGTTAGCGCGCCGCATTCTTCCGCGCACACCAGCGATGCCTTTCTCGATCTCCTGCATGACCTGGGCGTGAATGCTGGGGCCAGCCGCGACGGAATCATGGGGGCGATTCTCGCCGTGCCCGGTCCCTTCGATCTCCAGGCCGGCGTAAGCCTGATGCGGCACAAGCTGCCTTACCTCTATGGAATCGATCTGCGCAAAGGTCTTGCCGCGCGCTTCGGTTGGCAGCCTGCCCAGGTGCGCTTCCTGAACGATGCCGATGCCTATCTGCTGGGCGAGATCGGCGCTGGAGCGGCACGCGGGTTCAGGCGCGCCATTGGTCTCACGCTGGGCACGGGGATCGGCTCGGCGTTTGCGGTGGAGGACCGCCTTGTGACCACCGGCCCTGGCGTGCCCCATGGAGGCGAGATCTGGAATCTTCCGTACCGGGGCGGGATCGTGGAAGACTTTGTCTCGGGCCGGGCCATCGTGGGGAATTACGAGCGCCGCACAGGCCTGAAGCGCGAAGTTGTCGACCTGGCGGCTGTAGTCCCCAAAGATCCGGCCGCAGAGCAGGCTTTCGTTGAATTCGGTCAGCATCTCGGAGAAGTGATCCTGACCGTGCTCGCCAAGTTTCACGCGGAGGTGATCGTGCTTGGCGGCGGCATCTCCCGCTCCGCACAACTTTTCTTGCCCGCCGTACAAGCACAGCTCGGCGATTCCCCCGTTCAGTTGCACGTGTCGGAGCTCAAGGACAAGGCGGCGCTGGTGGGATGCGGCGTGGCCACGTTCCGGTCGGAAGACGGTATCTCAGCCGCTGAGGAATCCAAATCCGTGCGCAGCGGTGTGACCTAGATTCACGCCCGTGGAATAACCCGCTGCACAGCCGCCGAGGAAGTTACCCGCCAAGAAAATGACCTCTCGTGATCGAGAGGCCATGCCATCCGGCGGATTCTTCCGCACTTGAATCTGGAGCCGACGGTCAGACTTGAACTGACGACCTGCTGATTACGAATCAGCTGCTCTACCAACTGAGCTACGTCGGCTTGCTCCTTACGATTGTATCGTTGCGCCGGAATGAGGTAAAGCTGCGCACCGGGTCCGGGAATATACTGCTGCTCATGCAAGCCGACCCGATCTTCGAATGGCAAAGACTCACCGAGCATTATCGCCGGATGAGCGACGACGAGTTGCGCGAGTTGGCGGCGGATTTCGCCGATCTGACGGAGACAGCGCAGCAGGTTTTGCGCAGCGAGATGAGGAGCCGCGGGCTGGGCGACCCGCAAGCCGCAAGTCAGGCGCCGCTGACGGTAAGCAACGCGCCTCAGCCCGCGAGCACAGCGCGAAGAGCTGCAACACCCGAACCCAGTCTCAATCTTCCAGACACTGAACCCGGCGTTTTCGGGCGCGCACTGGAACTAGTTCCTGACACTCCCGCAGGGAACGAAGACGATGGTCCGCACGAGTACACATGGAAGACAGTCCTCTGCATTTGCGAAACGCAGGAAGAAGCGCGGCAACTCTCAGAAGCGTTGAAGCAGGCAGGCATCGATAGCTGGATCGAAGGGACGAGAAAGTATTCTCCCTATGCGGATTTTGTGCAAGCCAGTCCTCGCGTGCTCGTCGCCGCCGATCAGCTCGATCAGGCGCGCGCCATTGCCGCGCGGCCCATTCCGCCGGAGATGGTCGCGGAGTCTGCGATGAAGGAGCCCGAGTTCACGCCGCCCGCGTGTCCCAAGTGCGGGGCCGCAGATCCGGTTCTTGAAAGCGTGAACCCCGAAAACACGTGGCGCTGCGAGCAATGCGGCGAGCAGTGGACCGAATCGCCGACGGACGCGGAAGAGGAAGCGCAAGAAACGGGTCAGAATCCCCTCTAAATGGAAAGAGCCGCCCGGCAACGGGGCAGCTCTCTCCTCAGGGAGAATAGTTCCAACGGAGGCAAACCCATCAGAACTTTCTGGCTGCATAGTAGGTGCGGGGGGAAGCGGTGTCAAGAGAAATGTTGGCGAATATAACTTGTTTTCTTTCAATAATTTAACAATACAAGCAGGGGCTTAACATCAGCTCTTTGTTCGCCTTCCATTCTCCTCAATTTCTCCGTCATTTCCCAGATTTCCCTGTGTTTCTTCGGGTTTACAACCGTTTTTCCACAGGGCTTGGACAGTATTAACCCTTCGGATGCGGCCTCTGGATTACCTCGGTTCTTTCTCCCCAATCTTTCCGCAAATCGAGATAAATGTCTTCCCGCAAATCGAGATGAATGAACTCCTCGTCGAAGACCGAGGAGATCGGTTTGCCCCGCGCCATGCGGTAAAGCGCCCGCCCGCTACCCAGGAGCCCTCCCAGCAGAATGGCCGCCCCTCCCCCGATAACCGTCAGCAAGGTGATTCCCATCAGCAGCTTGCCGGTCTTCTCCACCTCCGACTCGACGGGCTGCGGAATCGCCGTCAGATTGGCCTCGTAGTGTACCGATTCCAGCAAGCGGTGGCTCTCTTCGGGAATGGCGTCGCCGCTTACGACCACTACCAGCGGCCCGCTGCGGCGCACCTCGAGCGACGCCTGGTCAGAATCGGTGAGCGGCTTGGGCCATGGCGGCTGCGCCTGGTTTCCTGCCTTCAAATAGGCGCGGATCGCGGCCTCCTGCGCCTCGGCAATCTGCGGCGTGGGGTAATCGATAATCGTCAGCGTTGCCGGGTTTGAGGTGAGCGAGTAGTTGGCTGTCACCGTCTCGGCCCCCTTGTCGAAGCCCACCAGCGCCGGCGGCAGCACGCCGCCGGAGCCGGCGTAGCCGGCCGGGCCCACTGCGTAGTGCGTCGTCTGCCCTTCGAGCGACGCCCGGGGCACGCTGGCCAGGATCGGAGGCAGCAGCGCGCGGTTTCCTAGGGGGGCAGGCAACTGGCGGGCGATCTCCCGCAGCTCCCCGGCCGACATTGGCCCAACACGGGAAAACGCCGCATCCACGACCGTCGTGCCTTTCCAGAAGAGCACGCGATTGTTGTCTGAGGCCGCTCCCGCGCCGATCTCTTCCTTCGGCCAGCCGTTTTGCCGGTAATACGAGTAGGCGCCGTAGGCCCCGCTCAGGTCGTCGAAGCGCAGCGCGCGCAGGCTCAGCGTTTCGCCCTCGCGTTTGTAGTTGGCCAGCAGGCCCGCTGTGAATCCATACTCCTTCAGCGCTGCGGCATTGGCCGGGTCGGCCTGGGCCGCATCGGTGACCATCTTCGACGGCTCCGCCAGAACCCATCCGTCAAAGTCGTCGGGCAGCAGGGCTTTGGGGGAGGGCGGCAGCACGATGGTTGTCGCCGACCGCTTCTCCGCTTCCGTGGGCTGCTCTGCCTGCGCGAAAGCAATCGCCGCGGCGCAGCCCAGTGCCGCCAAACCGGCCACAATTGCTATCCAACGATTCAAGGAACTCCTCAATCTTCAGGGTACACGCTCGTGCTGCATCGCCGCCGCGTGCAAAGCCCTCTCTTAGTTGGACACGAACAGAAGCCGAAAGGTTCCCGCTTTAGTCTTCGCCGCCGTACCACGCATAGAACGCGGTGAGCGCCCGCTCGCACTGCAGCCGATGCCGCTCCTTCTTGTCGCGAACCTTGCTCCGCATCTCTTCGTCGAGCGGCTGCAGCAGATCGAAAGTGATGTTGGTGGGCTGAAAGTTCTTCTCATCGGCGTGCGTGATGTAGTGCACCAGCGAGCCGAGGGCCGTCGCGCGCGGCACAGGCACAGGCTCCTCGCCCCGCGCGATCGCCGCCGCGTAAATGCCCGCCAGCATACCCGTGGCAATCGATTCCGTATATCCTTCCACCCCGCAAATCTGCCCCGCGAACATGAGCCGCGGCGCGCTTTTTAGCCGCAGAGTCTCGTCCAGCAGCGCCGGCGCGCAGATATAAGTATTGCGGTGAATCTGGCCATAGCGCAGGAAGCGCGCGTTCTCAAGTCCCGGTATCAGCCGCAGCACCCGCGCCTGTTCGCCAAACTTCAAATGATTCTGGAACCCGACCAGGTTGTAGCTGTCGGCGCGCAGATTCTCCTTGCGCAGTTGCACCACGGCCCACGGTGTCCTTCCCGTGCGTGGGTCGCGCAGGCCCACCGGCTTCATCGGTCCAAAGCGCAGCGTGTCCCGGCCGCGCCGCGCCAGCACCTCGATCGGCAGGCAGCCCTCGAAGTACCGGGGCCCCCATGCGCCCGTTTTTGGCGCATGGGGTGGGAAATAGTCGAGCTTCTCCCACTCCTTCTCTTCCGCCGCCTCGGCCGCCAGCAGAGCGTCGTAGAAGCGGTCGTACTCGGCACGATCCATGGGGCAATTGATGTAGTCTGCCGTACCCTTGTCCCAGCGCGCGGCCAAATAGACACGGCTCATGTCGATCGACTCGGTATCGACAATGGGCGAGATGGAGTCGTAAAAGGCCAGGCGCCCCTCGCCGGTCAGCCGCTCGATCTCCTGGCTCAGCGCGTCGGATGTGAGCGGTCCCGTCGCCACCACCGTCAAGGCATCCTCGACGCCTGCGAGCTTCAGGCTCGTCACTTCTTCCCGGATGACGCGAATCCGCGCCTCGGCCGCAATCGCTTCCGAGATGCGCCGCGAGAACTCGACGCGATCCACAGCCAATGCGTGCCCGGCCGGCACCGCCGTTTCATCGGCAATGCGCAAAAGCGCCGCGCCCGCCCGGCGCATCTCCTGCTTCAGCAGCCAGGGCGCGGTCGAGGGCGACTCGCTCTTGAGCGAGTTGGAGCAGACCAGTTCGCCGAAATCCGTGGTCCGGTGCGCGGGCGTCAACCGCTGCTTCCCATCGACCACGGCGCGCATCTCGTAGAGATCCACCTGGCAGCCCAGCCGCGCGGCCGTGAGCGCAGCCTCAGGACCGGCCAAGCCGCCGCCAATCACGCGAATCCTCAAGGCGTTGCCTCCGCCCGGCATTCCTGCCCGGGCCGGCCTCCCACGCAGCACCCGGCGCCCTCCGCCAGGCGCTTGAGCGCTTCGCCGCTCAAGCGCACATTGCGCCACTCATCCAGAAACTCGGCGCCCAAGGCGCGGTAGAAGTCGATCGCCGGCGCGTTCCAGTCCAGAACCTCCCACTGCAAGCGCTGGCAGCCGTTCTCCAGCGCGATCGCAGCCACCTGTTTGAGCAGCGCTTTGCCCATGCCCAGGCCGCGAAACTCCGGATTTACAAACAGGTCCTCCACGTAAATGCCGGGCCGCCCCACCCACGTCGAATAATTGAAGAAATAGAGAGCGAATCCGGCTGGCCGGCCGTTATGCTCGGCAATCAGGCAATAGAAGAATGGATGGGGGCCAAATCCATCGCGCACCAGGCCCTCCTCGGTCGCCGTTACCGCGTCGGGCACCCGCTCAAAGGCCGCCAGTGCGCGAATGAACTCCAGAATCTGTGCGGCATCCGCCGCGGTCGCCCTACGAATCACCGTTGCCATATTCAGATTCTAGTGTGTGATGCACGCCACACCTGGCCTCGCGCCCGACGCACTACCATGACAATCGTGGACTTTCGCGACCCCGGCGGCGCGGGACCGTTCGGCCGCGGGGAAGACAGCTCGCGAACCCGCATTCTGATCCATCAATAATTGGCGGCGCGGTCCAAAGCGCAAATGGTACTATCGGGCGACACCCCACTTGTGCGGAATGATGGATTGGATTTAACGTGGGTTTTGCTGGAAATGCGCATTGGCGAATGGGCCTGCGTAGTTGCGCGCGCCCATGCACAAAGGAAACCGGAGCCTGGACGTCAAGGACGTCAGGCCTTTGCGAGGCTGGCGATCGCCGAATCGCGGGAAACAGGCTGGCTGGTGGGTTGCTTTTGCGCTAGCCGGCGGGCGCTTGCAATTTGAATTTTTCGAGTCTGCGGGCAGCACGCTTCCCGCCGCTCTTAAGGAGAAAACATGAAACGCACTCTTTCATTTTGGCTGGGTCTGACCGCCGCGGCGGGCCTGCTGGCATTGGTTCTCGTGCCTGCTCAGGCGCAGCAGCCGTCCGAAAAAATGGGCAAAATTCACGGTCGTGTCATCAATCCTACAGGCCAGCCCCAGGGAGGCGGCACCGTAAACCTCTCCACCGACGGCGGTGTGACGTCGAAATACACGTTCCCGGTCTCTTCCACCGGCGACTACTCCGGCGAAGCCCCTGCCGGAACCTACATGCTGGTTTATCGTGCGGCCGATACCCCGGCCGGCAAGATGGTCGACTCCATCCCCGGCATCAAGATCGTGGTGGGACAGGATACGGCGCAGGACGACGATATGACGCGGCAGGAATACGTCAACAAATTGCCGCCGGAGATGAAGAAGCAGCTTGAGGAACTCAAGAAGGCCAATTCCGAAGCCTTGAAGGCGAACCAGGTCATCAACCTGCTCAACGCCGACTTGAAGGTCGTTGGCCAGGACAAGAAAGACATCGACAGTGCTCCCGTAACTGCGGCGCAGGCGCTGGGCGCAACGGCCTCCAAGGCGGATGTCGAAGCCAAGGCCGATGAGATCAGGACCGCCAAGTACACCGATATCGAGAGCCTGATGACCAAGGATACGGGAGTCAAGACGGACGAGGCCGTGTTGTGGAACAACCTGGCGTACGGGCAGGCTGGGCTCAAGAAGTATGACGATGCGATCGCGTCGTACAAGAAGGCGCTCGACCTGGAACAGGCCGCCAAGAAGCCGCGCGGGCCCGTGATTGGCCAGGCTGAAGCCGGTCTGGGAGAGATCTACGCGCGCACCGGCAAAGTTCCCGAGGCCAACGCGGCCTTCGACGCAGCCGCCAAGGCCGATCCTGCCAATGCGGCCCTTTACCTGAGGAACGAGGCGGTTATCTTCTACCAGGAGAACAACAACGTTGCCGAAGCGGCCGCCGCCGACGAGGCCATCAAGGTCGATCCCAATCAGGCCCTCCTCTACTACCTCAAGGGCCAGGGGTTGGTCGCGAACGCGACCATCGATCCCAAGACGAACCGGATCGTTCTGCCGCCGGATTGCTCTGCGGCGTACCAGAAGTACCTGGAACTGGCTCCGAATGGCCCCTATGCCAGCGAAGCGGCGGGCATCCTGCAGCAGGCGGGAGAAAAGATCAACTCCGCCTACAAGGCGCCCAAATCGAGGTAGCCGGGCCGCTTGTTCAACTCACGCGAGGGCGTCCGCGCACGGACGCCCTTCGTGTCTGATTCTATTGGGTGCCTCGCCGTCGGCGGTTGCATTCCGATTACTGCCAAACGCCCGAAACCTTCTACAATCCATGGCATGAGTCCTGCGCTGCGATTGCGTCGGCCTGCCGTGGCGCGTCTGTCCGTTCTAACCGGCCTGCTCTCCTTCGCCTTGGTGTTCGCGCCTGCGCAGCAGCCGCCCGCGAGTGACATGGGCCGAATTCACGGTCGCGTAATCAATCCTACCGGCGTGCCTCAGGCAGGCGGTACGGTGAGCCTCTCTACCGACGGCGGCTCGACGTTGAGTTACAACTTTCCCGTTTCCCAGTCGGGCGAGTACGCCGGTCAAGCGCCTGCGGGCGAGTACACGGTCGTCTACCGCGCGCCCTACACCCCTGAGGGCAAAATCGCCGACTACATCAACGAGGTCGAAGTTGTGGCCGGGCAGGACACCGCGCAGGACGTCGATATGACGCGTCAGGAGTTCATCGATAGGCTGTCTCCCGAGCAGCAGGAGCAATTGCGGGAGATGAAAAAGGCCAGCCTCGCAGCTCCGGCGGCCAACCCCGCCAAGACCGCCATCGATGCCGACCTCCAGGCCGTAAACCGGGACTTCGAGGACGCCGAGAATGCGCTTGCGACTGCAAGCCGGACCCTGGGAGCGGACAGCCGGGCCGACATCGATGCCCATGCAACTGAAATCGCGAGCGCCAAGTACACCGAAATCGAAACTCTCATGACGAAGGACACGGCGGCCAATCCCGGCGAACCTGCCCTTTGGATCTATCTGGCGCGAGCCGAGGTCGGCTTGAAGGACTACCTGGACGCGGAAACCAGTTACAAGAAGGCTCTCGATCTGGAATCGAAGGCCGAAAGACCGGAGCCGCAGTTGATGGGGGTGACTGATGCCGGCCTGGGCGAGGTCTACGCCCGCACCCTCATGGTCGACGACGCCAACGCGGCCTTTAACGCCGCCGTCAAGGCCGATCCCCCCAACGCCGCCATCTACCTCCGGAATCAGGCGCTGATCTTCTATGAGGAGAAGAACTTTCCCGCGCAGGTCGACGCCGCGGACTTGGGCCTCAAGGCCGACCCCAACCAAGCCATTCTCTATTACATCAAGGCCGAGGGACTTGCCGCGAATGCCACCGTCGATCCGGACACGGAAAAAATTGTCCTCCCTCCAGGTTGCGCCGAAGCCTATCGCAAGTACCTGGAGCTTGCCCCGAACGGCCCATACGCGAACCAGGCGATCGCGATTTTGCTGCGGGCAGGAGAAGAAACCCGCCCCTCCGGCGCGTCTTCCGTAAAGTAACGGTCCAGCCTGTTGCATCCCGATGCGTCTGCGGCCACGTATGCACGCATGGCCGCATCCACTCCTCCGGGCCGCTTGCAGGAGGTCCTCGTGCTGCCTCGTAACCCTCTACAATCCATTGCATGAGTCCTGCTTTGCCCAGGCCCGACCTGCCGAGCCCCGCGTTGCCGAGTTTTGACGAGGCAGCCGCGCTGGTCGCCGCTTACGCCGCGAAGCGGGCGCGGGTCAGGCCCTCGGTCGAGCGCGTCAAACTCGGCAAGGCTTCCGGCCGGGTGCTCGCGCAGCCGCTTCGTGCCGACCGCGACCAGCCGCCCTTCGCGCGCTCTACCCGCGACGGCTTCGCCTGCCGGGCCGCTGAGGCCTCTCGGCATCGGGCCCTCGCCGTGGCTGGCGCTACCCGCGCCGGGGAAGCTCCGTCCGGCCCGCTGCCACGCGGCTCAGCCTGGGAGATCATGACCGGCGCATCGGTACCCTTGGGCGCCGATGCCGTGATGATGCTCGAACACTTAGAGACCGTCGGCGGCCCATCCGCGCGAACCGTCCGTCTGCTGCCGCCGCGCATCGTCGAAGAAGGAGAAAACATCGTGGCCCGTGGCGCGCAGGCGCGCAAAGGCGATGAACTGCTGCCCGCAGGCACGGCCATCGGCATGGCGCAGGTAGCCCTTGCCGCGGCCTGCGGCTGCGCGGAGCTAAAGGTGTTTGCCAGGCCGCGAGTGGCCATTCTTCCTACCGGCGACGAGCTTGTGCCCATCCGGTCCTCGCCCGTTCCCGGCCAGATTCGCAATTCGAGCGGCGCCATGCTGGCCGCGTTGGTCTCCGCAGCCGGTGGAGCGCCCTGGGTTCTTCCCGCCGCGCGCGACAGAGCCAAAGCCCTCGACGCCGCCCTCGCTCGCGCCGCCTCCGCCGATCTTCTGCTCATCACCGGCGGCGTTTCCGCAGGCAAATTCGATCTGGTCGAGCCCGCACTCGCCCGCGCCGGCGCCCGCTTCTACTTCACCGGTGTGCGCATCCAGCCCGGCAAACCGCTGGTCTTCGGAGAGCGGCCCGGGAGAAGCATGGAACTCAACCAAAAGCTCCGCTGCATGCAATGCTTCTTTGGCCTTCCCGGCAATCCCGTCTCTTCAGCCGTAACATTCCTGCTCTTCGCTGCGCCCGTTCTCGCCGCGCTCGCCGGCCGCGCCCAAGGCTCAAGTCTTGGCCGCGGCCCACGCTTCGCCTTGGCACGCCTCACCTCGGACGTCAAAGCCAAGCAAGGCCTCACGCGCTTCCTTCCCGCCGCTTGCACCTTCGCCGGCCCGCTGCCCCAGGTCGCGCTCGTTCCCTGGCAGGGTTCGGGCGACCTCGCCGCCATGGCCCGGGCGAACTGTTTTCTCGTCGTGCCCGAAGAGGGCGGCTGTCTTCACGCGGGCGCAACAGTCCGCATTCTGCTTTCCTGAACGCCAGGCCGATGCGCCACAATTGTTGGGTGCCCCATCTGGGCGCCCTCTGGGCACGGCGTCGTTGTTTTTGCCGCAAGGATGGGAAACCACGGACTCAAACTTGCGCCCTTGACTAGGAGACCCCATGGCCAATGCTTCAAAACCCCAACTTTCGCACTTCGACGCGTCCGGCCAGGCCACCATGGTCGACATCAGCGCCAAGCATCCCACGCGCCGCACGGCGACGGCCTCGGCCTTCGTCAAGCTCTCCGCAGCCGTGCTCGCGGCTCTGCCCGCGAACCCCAAGGGCAATCCCCTTGAAGTCGCCCGGCTCGCCGGCATTCAGGCAGCCAAGCGCACCGCCGATCTCATTCCCATGTGCCATCCCCTCGCCCTCACGCACATCGACGTGCAGGCGCAGATCGTCGCGGGCGGCATGCGCATCACGGCCACGGCTGCCACAACAGGTCCCACCGGCGTCGAGATGGAGGCTCTTACCGCCGCCGCCGTCGCCGCCCTCACCGTCTTTGACATGACCAAAGCGCTCGATAAGGCGATCGTCATCCGCGATATTCGGCTCGAATCCAAATCCGGCGGCAAGAGCGGAGACTATTCGAGAGATAAGAAGTAGGATGCGTCCCGTCGCGGGCCTCATCGCGCCCGCATTGCGGGGCAATCGCATGAACGTTTTTTGTTGGCGAGTTAAGGCGTTTCCCGAATTAGTGTAGCCATTGTTAGAGGCGTGCAGGGCCGTCGCTCCTTGGGGTCGCGACGGCTTGAGGGTGTCGGTTCTGGTCCATATCATTTCGGGAAACGCTATAGGTTCTGTTGAGGGGTATTCTGTAGCGCTCCGGTCGATTTTCGTCCCGGAGGGACGAGTCGAGAATAGCCCAGGACAACCCTGAGGGGAGCGAAGGGGCAGTCCTGGGAAGGCGAAATTGCAAAGTGAAGCAGCCCCGGAGGGGCGGCGCGAACCCGCGGCACGGTTCACTCCTGTTCATGCGATTGTCCTGACCCGCATTGCAACCTGCGCTCGTTTCACTCTAGACTTGGGTAGATTCGGTTTGCGCTGCCACGCACTGTGCGGAAGTGGTGAAATGGCAAACACACTAGCCTTAGGAGCTAGCGCCCAAAAGGCTTGCGGGTTCAAGTCCCGCCTTCCGCACCAAATCTCCACTGGGACGGCCTGAGCAGCGTGCGCCACGCCTACTTCAGCCGCGCGCCCAGCGGAACCTCTTCCAGGAATCCGGCCAGCACCGGCGCACCGTCATCCAGCGAGGCGGCCAGCAACATCCCATTCGACTCTAAGCCGCGCATCTTGCGCGGAGCCAGGTTGGCGACCACGACAATCTTGCGGCCAATAAGCTTCTCCGGCTCATATTGCTCCGCGATGCCGGCCAGAATCTGCCGCTTCTCGTAGCCCAGATCGATCTCAAGACGCAGCAGCTTGTCCGTCTTGGGAACGCGCTCGGCCACCAGAATCTGCGCCACGCGCAGCTCCACTTTCGCAAAGTCGTCAATCGTGATGTGCTGCGGCGTCTGCGCCGGGGAAGCAGGAGTCTCTGCAGATGCTTGCGGCGCAGCCGGCGGCGCGCTAGTCTGCGCTGGCTCGGCAGCTGCAGCCGCAGCAGAGGACGATGCCGGAATTTTCGCGGTAACCGGCGCCGGAGGTTTTGCGGCCACAGAAAACGCATTCGGCTTAGCCGCCCTCACAGGAGCTGCTGTTGTTTCCGGCTTCTGTGCGGCAGCAGGCGTCTTCGCGTCCTCCGCCATGCCGCCGTTGCCCGCAGCCTCCGCAACGCTGCGGTTGTTCTCGTCCTCGAGATTCTGCATACGTTCGATTGCGTCCTTTTCCGCGCGGGGGAACAGCGGCGCGGGCTCGCCAAACTTTGTCCCCGCCTTCAATCCGCCCCACGCGAGGTCCTTCAAAAATGCCTTCTTCGCCGCGTCCGCAATCTCGCCCAACCCAAGCTGCGCCCACACCTTCGCCGCCGCATCGGGCACAATGGGGTACGCCAGAGCCGTGATCACGCGAATCGCCTCCGCCGCCGTCCCCAGCACCCGTGCCTGGAGCTTCGCGTGGTCCGCGTCCGATCGCTCCGCCGGCTTCTTCCACGGCGCATTGGCCGTCAGGTACCCATCCGTCTCCGCCACCAGGAGCCACAGGGTCTTCAGCGCCTCGGAAAAGTTCAGCTCATCAAACGCCGGCCCGAACGCCGCAATCGCCGCCTCCGCATTCCCGCGCAGCGCAGCCTCGGCTTGCGTCTCCGCGCCCACCTCCGGCACCAACCCGCCAAAATACTTGTGCACCATGTTCACTACGCGGCTCACCAGGTTGCCGTAGCCGTTGGCCAGGTCGCCGTTGTAGCGCTGCACCAGCGCATCGAACGAAAAATTGCCATCCTGCCCGAAGGGAATCTCCCGCAGCAGGAAGTACCTCAACGCATCCGCGCCCAGCACCTCGTGAACTGTCTCCGCGCGCACAATATTCCCGCGCGACTTCGACATCTTGCCCTGGTCGAAGAGCAGCCAGCCGTTGGCCCGCACCGAGCGCGGCGTCGCAATCCCCGCCGCCATCAAAAACGCCGGCCAGTAGACGCAATGGAACCGGCTGATCTCTTTCCCGATCAGGTGAATGTCCGCCGGCCAGAACTTCTCAAACCGCGCGATGTCCTTGGGATCGTCCGACCCATATCCAAGAGCAGTAATATAGTTCGCCAGCGCGTCCAGCCACACGTACACCACGTGCTTTTCGTCGTCCGGAACCGGAATGCCCCACGAAAAACTCGTCCGGCTCACGGAGAGATCCTTGAGCCCGCCGCGCACGAACGAGATCACCTCGCGCCGCGTCGACTCCGGCCCCATGAACCCCGGATTCGCCTCGTAGAACTCAAGCAGTTTCCGTTCGAAGGCCGACAGCTTGAAGAAATAATTCTCTTCGCTCACGGTCTCGGTCACGATGCCGTGAATGGAACAGGTCGTTCCCGGAGGCCCTTCGATCCACTCCTCGCAGCTCACGCAATACTGCCCCGTGTACGAGCCCTTGTAGATGTAGCCGCGGTCACGCAGCGTTGCGAACAGGTGTTGCACGCCGCGGATGTGGCGCTCCTCCGTGGTGCGGATAAAGTCGTCGTAGGTGAGCCCCAGCCGGTCCCACAAGCCGCGCCACTCGCCGGCGATCCTGGTCGCAAACTCCTGCGGCGAGCAGCCGGCAAGCTTGGCCGAGCGCTCGATCTTCTGCCCGTGCTCGTCGGTCCCGGTCAGGAACCACGTCTCAATGCCCAGCGCCCGCTGGCGCCGCGCAATGGCGTCGCACACGATGGTCGTGTAGGCATGGCCCAGGTGCGGCCGCGCGTTCACGTAGTAAATCGGCGTGGTCAGGTAAAAACGGTTCGGATTTGAGCCGGAATTGGGGCTTGGGATCGAATTGGTGTCGGTCATAGAAAGCGCATTCCGTTCGCGCACATGCGCAGCAAATCGTCCGCATCATCATGAATCTGACATTCGTCAAACCACCGAGCTGTCATCCTGAGCGACCGAGCGAGCCAGAACGGCGAAGCGAGCGAGTCGAAGGATCTGCGGTTGCCTTTCAACGAACTCTGGATTCACCACATGTGCGGCAGTCACCTTCCATCTTACGGTATCGTGCAGCGCTGCTTCAGCTTGTCGTTTTGCTCGTCGCAGCGCTCCGCCCGATGAGGAGCGGCCTCGCTTCGGATGCTAAAATCACCTTGAAAATCAAAGATTTTTGAGGGATTTCGACTTGGTTCTGGAACTGCAGGAGAGGCTCGGCGACGCGATTCGCGCGGTGATCTTAAAAAACTATGCACTTCCGTTGCCGAACGTGCCCCTGGAGACGCCGCCCGACCTGCGTTTCGGCGAGATTGCCACGCCCATCGCCTTCGAGCTTGCGCGCAAACTGCGGAAGGCGCCCAGGATCGTCGCGCAGGAGATCGTCGCCGCGCTTGGTCCACTCCCTGGGTTTGAGGTTTTGGAAGTGGCCGGCGCAGGGTATATCAATGCGCGGATGGATCGCGCTGCCGCTGCTCACCTGGTCGTTCGCGCCGAAGGCCGTTCACCGTCCGCGCAGGGCCATGTGCTGGTGGAACACACCTCCATCAATCCCAACAAGGCCGCGCACATCGGCCACCTGCGCAACGCCATCCTCGGCGACACCTTCGTCCGCCTGCTGCGTGCAGCCGGATACAAGGTTGACGTGCAGAACTATATCGACAACACCGGCGTACAGGTTGCCGACGTGGTCGTGGGATTCCTGCACGTGGAGGGCAAATCGCCCGCCGAAGTTCGCGCGCTGCTCGACGAACTTGCGCGCAACGGCGAGCGAATTGACTATTACTGTTGGGACCTCTACGCGCGCACCTCGCAATGGTATGCCGATGGGACGGACCAAGAGATCGAAGCGCGGAAGCGCCTGAGGCTCGACACGCTGCATCGGATCGAGCACGGCGACAACGAAACCGCCGAAATCGCCGACCTCATCTCCACCGCCGTCCTGCGCCGCCATCTTGAAACCATGCTGCGGATGGGCATCGAATACGATTTTCTGCCGCGCGAAAGCGAGATTCTTCACCTCAAATTCTGGGAGGCAGCCTTCGAACAGCTCAAGAAATCCGGCGTCCTCTACTTCGAGGACGAGGGCAAGAATAAGGGCTGCTGGGTGATGACGCGGCCAGGCGCAGCCGCCAAGACCGACGCACCTGCGCAGCCAGCCCAAGACGAGAACGGCCCGAACGGCAACGAGGACGGGCCGAAAGGCACGGATGACGATGCGAAAGTCATCGTCCGCTCGAACGGCACGGTCACTTACGTGGGCAAAGACATCGCCTACCACCTATGGAAGTTCGGCTTGCTCGGCCGCGACTTCGGCTACAGGCGGTTCTTCACTTACCCGGATCACGAGTGCTGGATCTCAGCCGAAACCGGCGAAGAACAACATCCGCACTTCGGCGGTGCGACGGCGATTTATAACGTCATCGATTCGCGCCAGTCCGATCCGCAATCCAACGTGATCCAGGCGCTGCGCGGAATGGGATACACCGCCGAGGCCGATCACTACACCCACTTCAGCTACGAGATGGTTGCGCTCACGCCGCGCTGCGCCGCGGAGCTCGGCTACGAGGTCTCCGAAGAAGACCGCAACCGCCCCTACATCGAGGTCAGCGGCCGCAAGGGCTTTGGCGTTAAGGCCGACGATCTGATCGACCGGCTCATCGCCGCCACGCGCGCCGAAGTGGATTCCCGGCAGACCGGCGGAGCCGGCGAAAATGCCGAAGCCGAGCGCGAGAAGATCGCCCGGCAGATCGCCATCGGCGCCCTGCGCTACTTCATGCTCAAGTACACGCGCAACTCCGTCATCGCCTTCGACTTCAAAGACGCGCTCAGCTTCGAGGGCGAGACCGGCCCGTACATTCAATACGCGGTCGTGCGCATTCGCAACATCTTCCGCAAAGGCAACACCACGCCCGAAGCGGAGCTGGCGGAGTTTGAGAAGAAAGCGGAGTCAGCGGAGCGAGCGGAGTTAGGCGGCTACCTCTCGGGCGAGGAGAACGAGGACATTTGGGCGCTTTGGCTGCGGGCCGGCCGTTTTTCCCTGGTTTTGGAGCAATGCATCTCCGGCTCCGAGCCGGCCTATCTCGCCAAACATGCCTTCCAGCTCGCGCAGGAGTTCGCCAACTTCTACCATCGCCATCACATCCTTACGGAAGAGGACCCGGCGCGAAAGACGTTTCTCCTGGCCACCGCCGCCGTCACCCTGCGCGAACTGGTCGGCGCGCTCGCCCTGCTCGGCATCGAAAGCCCCGAAGCGATGTGAGAGCAGTTCCTAGCTTCTAGCTGCTAGCTGATAGCTCCGCCTGTTCACCGAAAAGCTATAAATAACTCTAAAATGGAGTGCGACCGAGATCCGGCCATCGACCACGGCGCCAAGCGGCCGCTTTGGCCGCGGCTGAAGTGGGTATCAGCGGGTAGACCGAATCGGGAGGGAAGTGCGCATGTGGCAACAAGCTGAATTACAGAAGGTGAGGACCGCAGCCATCCTGCTCCTTTCTGCGCTCCTCTCCGGGCAAACTCCTTCGCTGCACGCTCAGAAAAATCCAACGCCAGCCTGGACGCCCGCAACATATCGCGGTCTTACAGTTGGACCTAGCAGCAAGGGGGATGTGCTTCGAGTTCTTGGCAGGCCATCCTCCATCTCAAAAGATAGCGATTCGGGTGAACCTTTGTGGAACTATCAAGTATCCGACCCGTTTCCCGGATCGCTTGAGGCATACATCAAAGGTGGAACGACCCTTGGAGGGTTCACGTTGAGTCCTTCCCGCCAAGTAACCAGAGCGGAAATCATCAAGATGTTCGGTCCAAACTTCCGCTATTCCAAACGACCCACAGCTTCTGGCCCTTTGGAAATGCTGGCCTATCCAGGTCGCGGAATGGCCATCATTCTCCAGTTCGAAAACAATGAAGCCGTCGACCTCATCATCTACTCCGCCAAACCGGTGAATCCTCATTGAGATCATTTGGCATAGATATCATCACGACCCGCATCCAGGTCTATATGGATAGGGCGGCATGGAATATTCCGCCTAAATAGGAAGATCCGACCTCATCCGCGATAAAACTGCGGCGAAGGTGGGCACCCGGCATCCGGCAGCCGACGGGTCGCGTTCGCTGAGGCTACGAAAAATTTCCCAGCCAAAGGTCAAGCTGAAGGCTAAAAGCTGGCAGCTACTCCCTTTTCCGCCGCTGGTGCGTCGACGGAATCTGCATGTCTTCGCGGTACTTGGCCACGGTGCGGCGGGTGAGTTGAATCCCCTGGCGATGCAGCATCGCGGCGAGCTGGTCGTCGGTGAACGGATGGCGCGGGTCTTCGTCCTCGATGAGCTTGCGGACCTTGCGTTTCAAGACGAGCAGCGGCGTATCTGCGCCCTCGGGCCCGTTCGCGCCTTCGCCGAAGAAGAAGCGCAGCTCCAGCACACCCTGCGGCGTGTGCGCGTACTTGTTGGCCACGGCCCGGCTCACCGTGGAGGGGTGAACCCCGATCTCCTCGGCCACTTCCTTGATCATCATGGGCCGCAACGCCTCGACGCCCTTGTCGAGGAACTCCTGCTGCCGGCGGACGATCACTTCGCAGGTGCGCAGAATGGTGCTCTTGCGCTGCGCGATATTGCGCAGGAGTTGCAGAGCGGAGCGGAAGCGCTCCTTGACGTACTCCTTCACCTCTTTGTCGGTGTCTGGCGAAACCAGCATGCGCCGGTAGCGCTGGCTCAGCCGCAGGCTGGGCAGGTCCTCCTCGTTCATTGAGACCACCCACTCGGCGCCGCGCTTGACGAAGAATACATCGGGCTCGATGAGACGCGTCTGCTCCCGGTTATACATGCGCCCCGGCCGCGGGTCCAGCGTGCGGATAAACTCGGCCGCCGCGTTGGCCTCTTCGGGCGTCACCTGCGCCGCGCGGGCCAGGTCCTTCAGGTCGCGCTTCTGCAAGAGAGGCAAGTGACGGTCTACAATCTGCGCCGCCACTTCCATCGCGCGCCGCCGCTCGCCGATTTTGGCTTCGGCCTCGGCGGAGAAGCTGCGGTGCGGGTCGATGCTCGCATCGGGGGCCGGCTCCTCGCCCGGTTCCTCCGCCGGCTTAGCATACAAATGGCCGAACTCTTGCTGCTGCGCTGCGATCTGCATGGCAAGGCACTCGCGCAGATCGCGTGCGCCCACGCCGGCGGGATCGAGATGCTGCACCAGATCGATGGCGCGCCGAATCAGATCGAGCGCCGCGGCCAGGTCAGGCACGTGCCCGTTGCCGGCGCCCACATCGGCAGGAGCCGCGCTGAACGCCGCGGCCAGTTCTTCCTCGCTCGCCGCCAGGTACCCGTCCTCGTCCAGATTGCCCACAACGAACTCCGCCGCCTCGTGCAGCTTGGAGTCGAGGCTCAAAGCTCCCAACTGCCACGCCAGGTGATCGGACAGAGTTGTAGGCTGGGAGAGAAAGTTTTCGAACGAGGGCTTCTCGTTTTCTTCGTACTCCGGCTGCGTGCGATAGCCGGGATCGAGATACTCCTGGAAGTACGAGCCGAAATCGATCTCGTTAAAGATGTCCTTGGGTGGCGCGGCCGCTTCCTCGGCGGCGCGCTCCAGCCGTTCCTCGCGGCCCGCAACCTCATCCAGCATCGGAACCGTTTCGTCAATCTCTTCCAGGATGGGATTCTCCACCATCTCGGCATCGATCATCTCCTTCAGCTCGAGCTTATTCAGGGCAAGAACGCTCACCATCTGCATCAGGCCCGGAGTAAGGACCTGGCGTTGCGCCACTTTCAAACTCAGTTTTGGTTGCAGCAGCGCCATAAATGCGTTCTTTCCCGTTTTGACTCAATGCGAGTGTAATCGTGCGAGAAAAGCTTAATGCGAAAACGCCTCAAGTCGTATCACCATTTCGAGTCATTTGTCCCGGATTGGGCGCCCGCCCATCCCGGAATCTCAGTCCCAAATCCTATGCCTGCCGCCGCATTCTCGCCCTATCGTCAGCCAGATACGGCCGCCTTCGCTTCACCAATGGGTCGATCTCAACCCAGCGAGAATCCCTCGCCCAGGTAAATGCGGCGCACCTCAATGTCGTTACCCAACTCGTGCGGCGTTCCGGCGCGGAAAATTCGCCCCTCGGCAATAATGTACGCCCTGTCGGTGACACTCAGCGTCTCGCGCACGTTGTGGTCCGTGACCAGCACGCCGATGCCGCTCGCTTTCAGGTCGAAAATGATCTTTTGCAGCTCCAGCACCGCGATCGGATCGATGCCGCTGAACGGCTCGTCGAGCAAAATGAAATTCGGCTGAATGCACAGCGCCCGCGCAATCTCGACGCGCCGCCGTTCGCCGCCCGAAAGCGCGTAGCCGCGCGTGGTACGGATGTGGCCGAGGTTCAATTGGTTAATCAGCTTCTCGGCCCGCGCGCGCCGCTCCCGGTTGCCCAGCGGCTGCGCCTCCAGCACCGCCAGGATGTTCTCTTCCACGGTGAGCTTGCGGAAGACCGATGGCTCCTGGGGAAGATAGCTGATGCCGAAGTTGCGCGCGCGTAAATACATCGGCAGCCGCGTGATATCGGTCTCGTCCACCAGCACGCGCCCGGTTTCAGGCTGTACCAGCCCCACGATGATGTAAAAGCTCGTCGTCTTGCCGGCGCCATTCGGTCCCAGCAGTCCCACCACCTCGCCGCGCGAGATTCTCAGGTTGACGTCCCGTACAACCTGCCTCCGCTTATAGCTCTTGCCAATTCCCTCGGCAATCAGTGTTTGCATTCGTCTCGCCGGCTTGATTCCGCCGCTACTTTCCGTGCGCTTCCGGAGCGGTCGTCTCGGTAATGGTCTCGCGGCCGCCGCCTTCGACACTGACGCTATCATCGCTGCTATGGAATATCAAAGCCTCGCCGGTCACGGTTCCCTGCGCAGGATCGCTCATTTTCGGCGGCGCGGCTGCAGTTCCCGTCAGCACGTACTCCCCGGTTACGCAGGAGTATACCAATTGTTCCCCGGTCGCGCGCCGGTCCTGCAGTGTGAGCACCACGTGCCCCGTAGCCGTCATGCGATCCACCTGCGCCTGCCCGCCGTTGACGCCTTCGTGACTCCCCGCCGGCATCAGGCGAAGGTCAACGGCATCGGAAGACGACGTTGCCGTACCGGTCTCGGCAACTACCGCGCCCAGCGCGGCGCCATGCATCACTGCCCGGCGCTCGGGATCGGAATACCAAAGCTCGCCTCCACGCACGAGGATCACCGACGGCGAGGCCGACTTCGCGCCTGCGTTGCCGTTTGCATTCTGGCCCGGCAACTGCGCCGCATTCCTTTGCGCCCCGCCCGCGCTCAGCAGCACTGCCCTCACGGGCTCCGAAGGGTTCATGCTTCGCGCTACCAGCGTCTGTAGGTGCTGGTTCAGCACAATCACCGGCCCGGAGAAGAAGTTCGCCTGCTGCCACAGCCGCGCGTGCCCACGGAACGTCGCCTCACCCGTCGACTCGTTCAGTTGCGCCTCAGCCGCAATCACATGCGCAGGCCCCTTGCCGCCCAAAGTCATCGGGCTCTGGCCCTCGCTGCTCGTTGCCGCGGCGTTTTGCCCGCCGGAGCTGGCCGCACCAGTATCGGTCCAGGTCGCCTTCACGTTACTCCGCGCAAAAGCGTCTCCCGACTCTTGCGAGAAATCGACCTTCTCCGCGGTCAACTCCAGTCCGCCATCCTCCACGCGCGGGTTGATTGTCAGGTGCAGCCACCCGCCTGTCTCCTCGTACGTTGCCTTGCCCGCTGTAGCGCGCAGTGGAGGCTGTGCCTGCGCCCCGGCCTTCGCTGCTGGCTCCTCAAAAAGCACCACATGCCCGGCGAGCTCGGCCGACTGTACCTGGCCAGCGCCCGTGGCGCCGTTCGCGCTTTGGCGCTCAACTCCGCCACGTGTCCCGCTCTCTGTTTTCGTCTTGCCGCTCGCCGCATTCTCGCCCGCTGGCGCGAATTCCGCTTTCAGCCGGTCGCCAGTTGCGGTTTGCCGGGTACCCGTGGCGGTCGTCTGCTCGATTCCCGCGTGGCCTGCGCCGCTGAGCGAGCGAAGCGCCGAGCCCTTCCCGAACGTGCCGGTCACTTCATCGGCAGTCATCCGCGACGGCGTTGCAGCGCCACTCCCGCGCCGGCTTTCGCTGGTGATTATCACTCCACCCGTACCCGTCATCGTCTCCGGTTCCAACTGGCCCTTGGTCGTCCCCCGCGGCAGGCGAAAGGCGATGTCCACCACCGGCGAATGCCAGGTGCGGCTCACCTCGAGCGCCGCAGCCTGTCCGATGCCCGTTTGGCTCGTCTCCTCGCTCTCGATCGCCACGCCGCGCTCCAGGTGCGCGCTCCGCAGCAGGCCCTGCGCAGTGAACTCCAACTCCGCTGTGGGCGAAGTTCCATGTATCGTGCGGTCGTCTTTCGCTGAGTCCGTGGTCACGCCGCCCTCCAGATGCCCCTGGCGCGGCTGATTGTGCTCGTCGAAGTCCATCCATGCCGTGGGCGAGGCCAGATGCCCGCCCGCCGCGGTCCGCAGTGCAAAGCCGCCCGTCACGTCCAGCCGCTCTGCCGATCCGTCCATGCGGAACAGAATCCTGGCCCGAGCGGCGTCCGCCTGCCCGCCCCGGTAGTCTGCCGCAGCCGTCTGCAGCAGGCAGATCTGCGCGCCGCGGTCGAACTCGGCGTGCTGCGCATGAATCTCTACCAGATCGTCGCCCCGGTGTGTCGTCAACTCGACCGCATGGTCCAGCGTCAGGAAGCCGCTTTGCGAATCGTACTTCGCTCCTATGGCGCTCCCGTATCCCTGCGCCATAGTGAAATTCACCTTCTGCCCCGTTGTTACAAACCCGGTGTTCCGATCGAAGCTCACTCCACTGGTCGTCACATTAATCTGCCCAGTGGAGCTGCCAGCCGCGCTCGTTCCTGCGCCGGGATGGCCTGGGCCCTTGCCGCCCGCTTCCACATTCGCCGCGGGGCGCGTCAGCAGCATCTCGACCGGCCCTTGCGCCGTCGCCACGCCGCTCTTCTGGTCATACTCGAATGTGTCGCCGGCAATCCGGTCGATGCGGCTGCCGTCTTCGCCGTAGAGATCGATCTCGACGTCGTGCAACTCAACGCGATCGTTTTTGAGCTCCACTTCCTTCGAAGCGTGAATCCTGTACTGCGAGTGCGCGCCAAAGGCGTGAACGAAGGTATACCCGCTCGCCTCCTGCTCGATGTTCAGGCCCAGCCGCTGCGGCAGATCGTGCCGGTTGAGCAGGTTCTTCCACCTGGCCCTGACCAGAAACACTCCCAGCAAGGCCAGCAGCACCACTGCCGCCGCCAGCACCAGTGTCCGGATTCGCTCAATCGTGAAGCGCACGCTCCTGGTTTCCTGTCTCTATAGCGATCTGAAAAACAAACCTGTCATCCTGAGCGAAGCCGCTCGCGCTTTTTTGCGTGCGGCGCAGTCGAAAGCCTGCCCTGAGCGGAGATCGCGACAGCGATCGTAGTCGAATGGGGATCTGCGGCTGCCTTTCCGCATTGAGCGAAATCTTTCGAGAGAGCCATCCTAATTCCCCATGCCCAGCCGCGCCGCCAGCCGCGCGGCAAGGCTCTCGCCCAGCTCGCTCCACAACAGGCGCGCGGTCGCCCCCGAAGCCTTCTCAACCGCCGCCGTAAGCTCCACCAGCTGCCGCACATTCTCTTCCACATGCCTGGCGCCCACTTGGTCCAGATCGGCGTCTTCCTCGAGAAACGGCGCGTCGCTTCCGAAGTCGATACGGATGTGTCCGTCCTGCTCGTAGGCGCCCTCACCGAACAGCGGCCCGTAGCCCGTCACCCTTACCAGGCGCGCCGCCCGCACCCATCGCGGATCGAGCCCCGCCCACCCACTGTCATCCTGAGCCTTCTCTTGATTTGTCATCTTGAGCGGGTCCCCCAAACGCGGACGAGTCGAAGGACCTGCGGTTTCATCGCCCTGCGGCAAAACTCCGCCGGGACCCGTTTCCAGCTCCCACAAGCTCCAGCCGATTTGGAACTCGTAGGCATAGTCGTCGTGGAGCAGCTCCAGCGCCTCCTGGACGGCTTGGCGCGGGTCGGCGCCGGGGGTTGCAGCAGGGTTTGGACCAAGGGTTGGACCCGCCACCGAATCGGGATTCTCGGCCCGCACCGGCGCGCCTCCCACTTGGCTATACACCCTCTCGAATACCGGCGCCTCATTCCAGCTCACAGGCCACACCGTCGCGGAATACACCTTCGCCTCGCCGCCATGCGCGGCAAAGGCGCCCAGCACCGCAATCAGCTTGTCGGGGAGCGCCTCCAGCCGCAAATTCGGGTACCACAGGCTCAGATAAAGCGTGTCGGACATCTCTCTTGATTTTAGACGTCCAAGCGCTGCTCTTCGAGGCGCCGGAGGCCACATACCAGCCGAGAATGTAGACTCCCGTTTATGCGCAAATTCGGTTTCCAGATCCTCCTCCCATTTTTCTTCGTCGTGGCCCTGACCGCCGTCAGGCCGCAGCCGCCCGTACCCCACGGCCAGCAGCAATTCGCCGATCTCGGCGTCTGCAAGCTTGCCAACGGCCAGGAGATCACCGGGTGCCGCTTGGGCTACCGCACCTGGGGCGCCCTCAACGCCGACCGCTCTAACGCCGTCCTCTTTCCCACCTGGTTTTCGGGCTCCAGCGCAAATCTCGCCGGCTTCGTCGGCGCGGATAAGCTGATCGATCCATCGAAATACTTCGGGATTGCCGTCGATGCGCTGGGCAACGGCGTTTCCTCGTCGCCGTCCAACTCGCCTACACAGCACGGCCCGAATTTCCCGGCCTTTACCGTGCAGGACATGGTGAACGCCGAATATCGCCTGGTGACAGAGACGCTCCATCTGACTCACTTGCATGCGGTGATAGGCATTTCCATGGGTGGCCAGCAGACCTTCGAGTGGATGGTCGATTACCCCGGATTCATGGACGAAGCGATCCCGATCCTTGGATCTCCGCGCCCCGACAGCCGCGACCTGCTGCTCTATCGTACTGATATGGATGCGGTCAAGTCTGATCCCGCGTGGCGGGACGGGCGCTACACGCGGCCTCCCAAGGCCTCCGTCGCCGAGCTGATCTGGCAACTGAACCTGACCACACCGGCGAACTTTGCGCGCGCCTATTCGCAGGCGGCGTTCGACGAGAATTATGCGAAGTGGCGCACCAACGGCATCCTGCCCTTTGACGCTAACGATTGGGTTGCTCAGCTCAGCGCGGTCCTTCACCTCGATGTGGCGCACGGAGGGAGCCTGGAAGACGCCGCCAAACGCGTCCGGGCGAAGGTTCTGGTAGTTTCTTCCGCCCGGGACCACATGGTGAATCCGGAGCCGCCCCTTCATTTTGCGCGCCTGGTCGGGGCCCGGACCATCGTGCTCCAGGGCGACTGCGGCCATCTTGCGAATCGTTGCGAAGCCGCCACGCTCGACTCGCAGGTGCGCGCGTTTCTCGACGGACAATAAGGGGTTTCAGGCAGTCACAATCTCGCTGAATTCGGCGATGCCGGAGAAGTTGCGCAGAACCTCATCAATCAGGCCGAGGTGCGCGCCGCGCACAGCCTCATCGGGATCGAGAACCATCACCTTGTCGAAAAAGGCGTCAACCGCCGGGCGCAGCGTGGCGATCAGCGCCAGTGCCTCGCCGTAGGCGCGCTGCTCACGGAGCTTGTCCACTTGCGGCGCGAGCTCCTTTGTCCGTTGCCACAGGTCGATCGCCTCAAGCGCCGCATGACCAAGCTTCGGCTGCGCCGGTTGATAGCCCTTTTCCTCCGCCTGCCGCAGAATGTTCTTGATGCGCTTGAAGGCTGCGCAAATGGCAAGGAACTCCTCAGATCCGCGCACTTCAGTCAACGCTTCGGCGCGGGCGATGGCGTCACGCACGTCGTCGGCGTCGGCGGCGAGGACGGCGTTGACCACGTCGTAGGCGAACCCGCGCACGTCCTTGAGATAGAAGTGAAGGCGCTCGCGGAGGAAAACCTCTGTCTCGCCGTATACCAAATCACCCTGAGCTGAAGCGTTGATGGTTTGGCTTAAGGTAACCGGCAGATCAGACTCGGCCAAGATTTTCACGACAGCATTTGCTGCGCGCCGTAGCGCAAACGGATCCTTCGACCCAGTCGGGGCATTACCTTTCCAGAACATTGCGGTAATAGTCTGAATTCGATCAGCGAGGCCAAGGAGCTGCCCCTCTGGCGTGCTTGGAATCTTATCCTCCATTGAGGCGGGAGTGTATTGGTCGTAGATGGCCTGCGCCGTTACACCGCTCTTCCGCTCCGCCAGCGCATAATAGCTGCCGATGATACCTTGCAACTCCGTGAATTCCTTTACCAACTCCGTGGTTAGGTCAGCCTTAGCTAGCCGAGCAGCCAAACGAACCGACTCCTCATCTACTACCGCGCCTGTTGTGGTGATCGGCTGGCCCAGTTCATTTTTCGGGAGATTCAAGAGAAGCGTGTCAATCGCAGCCAAATTCTGTTCTGTTTTCCAGTAATAACTGCCCAATTCCCGATGAAACGTAACGTTCCTTAAGCTCTCAACGCGGGCCTCAAGAGATATTTTCCGGTCGAACTCCCAGAAAAACTGGGCATCCTTGAACCGCGCCCGCAACACTCGTTCATTCCCGTGGCGAATAATCGCTTCGCCGTCCGAGTCTACTTGCGAATTGAGAACAGCAAGAAAGTGAGGAAGGAGCTTGCGATAATACGGAGCTGGCCCCATTTGCAACTCAGACTTGCCTTTGGCGTCTTCCACCGCAAAGTACTTCTGGTGGTCGCGCATCACGGTCACCAGAACCTCTTCCGGCAGCTCCAGGTACTCAGGCTCGAAGTCGCCGAGAATCACAGTGGGCCACTCGGTCAGGTGGACAACCGTTTCGATCAGCGCCTCGTCCTCCCGCCAGCGCGCTCCGGGAATCGTGCGCGTGGCCGCGTCCATCGCCTTGCGGATGATCTGCCTGCGCTCGGCGACATCAACAACCACGCTTGCCCCGCGCAACGCCTCGGCATAGCTCTTCGCCGCATCGATCACGACCGGCGCTTCTCCATGTAACACGCGATGCCCGCGGCTCGCGTTGCCCGCGGCAATCCCCGCAATCTCCAGCGGAACGATTTCCGAATCCATGAGCGCCACAATCCAGCGTACCGGACGCACGAAGCGCTCCGGCTTGCCCGCGCGCCAGTACATGTTCTTGGCCCAGTAAATCGCCAGCACTTCTTTGGGCAGTTCGGCGATCAGAATTTCGCTCGCCGTCCGCCCCGTGAGCTTCACCGTCGCGCCCACGTACTCGCCCTTCGGCGTCTCCACCTTCTTCAGTTCTGCAACGGCTATGCCGGCCTTCTTTGCAAAGGCCTCTGCCGCCGCCGTCGGCGCGCCGTCCTTGAACGCGATCTTCCATGACGGGCCCATCACCACCTTTTCGGTGTCGACCTGCTTCGCCCGCACGCCTTCCGCCAGCACGGCCAGCCGCCGCGGCGTGGAGTATGTCGCAACTTTGGCGCCCTCCCCAAGCAGCCGCTCGCGCGTCAGCAATTCGCCCATGCGGCGGCCCAGCTCCGTCTCCGCGCCGGCAATCATCCGGGCGGGAACTTCTTCGAGGCCGATTTCGAGCAAAAAGTCAGACATAATCTCTTTCACTTAAGCTTCTAGCTGCCAGCTTCTAGCTCCTAGCTCTTTTCGCGCTGATCGCAGCGCCAAGTTCAAACTCGAAAAAGCTGGCAGCTAGGAGCTGGAGGCTAGAAGCTGCTGTTCCGCATACGCCTTGGCCACGCCAACGGCTAAGTTACGAATTCTCCCGATCACTCCGACGCGCTCCGTCACGCTGATCGCGCCGCGCGCGTCGAGCAGATTAAAGAGGTGCGAGCATTTGAGCGCCAGCTCATACGTGGGCAGCAGCGGAAATCTTTTTTTTGCTTTTGGACTGGTGCTTTCGTCTGCGAACAAAGCGTTGGCCTGCTCGAGCAGCGCCTGCGCCTCGGCCTCGTAGCTATTGAAGTGCTCCCAAAGCCTGGGCACGTCGGCCATCTCAAAGTTGTAGACCGAAAACTGCAGCTCCTCGGCCAGGCGCACATCGCCGTAAGTCACCGGAGCGCCTGTCTCCGGATCGCGCGCCCAAACAATGTCGTAGATCGAGTCCACGTCCTGCAAAAACTGCGCGATGCGCTCCATGCCGTAGGTGAGCTCGGCCGAGATGGGGTCGAGATCGAGGCCGCCGCACTGCTGAAAGTACGTGAACTGCGTAATCTCCAGCCCGTCGAGCATCACCTGCCAGCCCACGCCCCACGCGCCGCCCGCCGGCCACTCCCAGTTGTCCTCCTCGAACTTCAGGTCGTGGTGCTTCAGGTCGATGCCCATCGCTTCCAGTGACTCAAGATAAAGTTCCTGCACGTTGGCCGGTGGCGGCTTCAGGATGAGCTGAAACTGAGTGTGTTTGTAAAGCCGGTTGGGATTCTCGCCGTAGCGGCCGTCGGCCGGGCGGCGCGAAGGCTGTGCGTAGCCGACCTTGTAAGGCTTCGGCCCCAGCACGCGCAGAAACGTCTCCGGACACATGGTCCCCGCGCCCACTTCCAAGTCGTAGGGCTGTTGGATCACGCATCCACGCTCGGCCCAAAACGCCTGCAGGCGGAACAACAGATCCTGGAAGGTAAGGGATGTGGGTTTTACTCGCGCTTCAGGCTGGGCAGCGGACACAGGCAAGTCTCTCTCATCGGGACTAAGTTTCGATTCTACCAGCCGGTCCTGAATATCGAAGTTGGCTGCTGCAGTACTGCAGTAACCCCTGTATTCCACCTATGCGAAGAGGCCCTTCAAGTTCGTAACGGGTGTGGGATGATTGTGCATGCTCCCGATTGACTGGCAGTTTTGGGGCATCTTTTCGGTACCGCTGATCCTGATTGCGTCCGCAGCAATTGGCTTCAAGTATGCAGGTAGGGTGCGGGTCGGCATCTTGCGTTGGAGTCTAAGGTCTCTTTGTGTGCCTCTGGGCTTGATTGGTAGCCTTGCCGCAATGTTGCTCGTTGCGGGGCGAGGATGCGCCAGCTATTCACCTCTGATTTATTCGCCGACGGGAACTTTCGCAGCGAGGATTGAGCTCGATGACTATGGAGCGACGGGAGGCGATGAATCGGTCGATCTGTTCTGGGCGCGCGGACTCATGCAATCAACGGTTTTTGCAGGAGATTGGGGAACAGTGGAGCCGTCGGACGTTCGCTGGAAGAGCGATTCGGAGCTACTGATTTCGTATGACGGCAGAGTCTACAACTGCAAAAGCACGAGTGCCGTAAAGGTTACGTGCTCGCCGAAACATCAATAGTGTTCAGGACCGACATGAACACTGAGCTGAACACTACTTTTCACCCTCCCAGCCTCGCAATCGCCTCCGCGCACTTCAGCTTCCGCTCCAAATGACGCTCTAGCGTCTGCAGCGTGAACCGCCTCAAATCCTGCCCGCGCCGCCGCGTCCACGCCTCGCCTGCAAATGCCGCCGCCGGCTGCCGCAACATGCGCTGGGCCAGTTGCCAGCTATCAGCCGAGAGCGCGCTCGCCGCTCCGTTTGAGTGCAGCCCGCAAAAAAGGCCGTCTGCAGCCGCGTTGAAACTCACTTCACCGGCGCCGAGCGCTTCGCTGCACACCATGCAGCGGCCAATGTCGGGCAGCAAGCCCATCAGCCTCGTCATCCACAGCGAGAAATAGGTGAGCGCCATCCACGGCTGGGCAACATTTGACTGGGCGGAATCGGACTGGGTGGCCGTGGTCTGGACGGCATGGGTTTGTTCCAGAACCGACACGACCAGCCGGAAGACCGTCTCCTGCGGATCGCGCTCCGGCAGCGCCTCGTCAATCACCTCGGCAAAGAAGCTGAGCACGGCCATGCGCGTCTGGTCCACCGGCGCCGAGAGCGGCGAGCGCAGAATCTCCAGCTGGTCTAGGCGCACCAGTTCCTGCCGCGGCCGCTCGGCAAACCAGGCCCGAGCCAGGGTCATCGGCTCCAGCGCGCCGCCAAAGCGCTTGCGGCTTTTGAGCGCCGATTTGGCCACGCCCCGCATCCGGCCATAATCGCGGGTAAAGAAGCTGACGATCAGGTCAGCCTCATGCACCGGCCAGGTGCGCAGAACCACGGCTTCCGAGGTGAGCACGCTCATGCTTCTTCATCATCGCACTATCATCGCATCGGCCCGGCCGCTCAAGGGGAGCGCAGACACAAACGCGCGTCCCGCCTAAAGCAGGATGCGCGTTGAGGGAGGCTCAGGTGTGCCGGGAGCAGTCGCGCTGGCCTAGCGCCCGAAGTGCGAGGAGTTCTTCTCGGCAAAGTGAGCCCACTTCTCCGGCAGGTCGTCCTGCGCAAAGATGGCCGAGACCGGGCAGACCGGCACACACGCGCCGCAGTCGATGCACTCGACCGGGTCGATGAACAACTGATCGGCCTCGGCGAAACCGGCTTCATCCTTCTTGGGGTGGATGCAATCGACGGGACAGGCGTCTACACAGGCGGTGTCCTTGGTGCCGATACAGGGTTCTGCAATGACGTATGCCATCTCTGCTCTCTCCGGGGAACTCAAGCGGTCTCGCCATTGCGAGCCGCTCCGATCTTCTCGACGCTGATAGTAGCACACGGCACGGCGGGCTGACTCTCACGCCGCCGGCCGCGTTTTGCCATGCGGGATCGGAAAAGCAGAAACAAGGGAACGAGAGATTAGAGAACAGGGATCAGAGAACGGGGATCAGGGACCGGGCTTTTCTTGTTGAAGCGCAAATCGGCGGCTTCGGGCGGCTTTCGATCCTTACGCCTTCCCCTTCTGATTTGCGGCGCGGGTCCGGGCATACTCTTCGGGCGTGGGGATGGGCGAGAGTCCGCGCCCGGCGAACATATCTGCAAAAAAACCGATGAGCTCCTCGTGGATCCATCCGTTGGATGCCAGGATTTCATCGCTCGCGAGCCGGAAATGGCCGCCGGAAAAGTCAGTGACGCGCCCGCCGGCCTCTTCCACCAGCAGAATCCCGGCGGCGGTGTCCCAGGAATTCAGGCCGAATTCCCAAAACCCGTCCATGCGTCCGCAGGCCACATAAGCGAGATCGAGCGCGGCCGAACCAGCCCGCCGCACCCCGTGCGAGCGCAGCGTGAGCTCCTGGTAGAAGTAAATGTTGGGGCTCGTACGGCGCTTGCGGCTGGAAAAGCCCGTGCCCAGAAGCGCTTCGGCCAGATCCTCAGTGCGCGAAACCCTGGCCGCCTTCCCATTCAATCGAGCTCCACGGCCGCGTTCGGCCGTGAACAGCTCGTCCCGCAAGGGATCGTAGACGACCGCAGCCACCAGGGTTCCATCGTCTTCAGGTTTTGTGCCTGCGGGGCGGTGTTCCAGACCCATAGAAACGCAGAACTGCGGGAATCCGTGAGCGAAGTTGGTGGTTCCGTCCAGCGGGTCCACGTACCAGCGGAACTCGCCCTCCATCCGCTCGCGCGTGCCCTCTTCGCCATAGATTCCGTGTTCCGGGAAGGCCTCGCCCAGGCGGGTGCGGATAAGTTTCTCCACCGTGCGGTCGGCAACGGTCACCAGGTCCACGTCGCCCTTGTACTCAGTTTCCACACCACGGACGAAATACTCGCGTAGGCGTGCACCCGCCTCGCGCGCAATCTCCGTAGCCTTGGGAATGTAAACGAAATCCAGCGCGATCGACGGCTCCGCGCGGCCGCTCACAGCCCCGCCTCGTTCGGCCCCGGCGTTTCCGCGGTTTCGTAGCGTGGCGTCCGCCGCCGGCCGGCTTCGCTGATGGTGCGGATCTGGTGCTTATAGATGAAGAGATTGGGCAGGCCCTCGCGGGTCAAGCGCAGCATGGAATCGTCAAAATACTCGATCCAGCCGCGCACTGTCTCGCCGTCGCGCAACTTGATGTTCACAATCACTTGGCGCTCGCTGAGGGAGCGCAGGTAGAGACCCTCCTGGCCGGTTTCGCCCGGCGGAGGCGTCTTGGAGCGGCGGCGCGACGACAGAGGAGAAGTCATAGTGCCATTTTAGATGCAAAGGCAGCGCCCAGCGACCCTGCCGCCCCGAACAAAATCGTCTGTGCCATCCAATTCGCAAAGGCGCCGGGAAAATCGGCCCTGTCCAAATCGATACATTGACGGCCCATCAGTTGTTCTTGAGCGGCGAGTCGGCGTAATAGCCTGCCTTGTTGCGAATATTGAACTCATCGGGAGCGGCGCGGGGAATGGCGACCGTTACACGATGAAAACTCGTACCGGGAACTTGATGCTGCGGATAGTAGCCGATGAGATATTGCGTACGCAGATCGTCGCTGACTCTGGTAAAGGCTTTGTCGAGCCCGTCCTCGCTCACGTAGAAATACTTTCCGCCGGTCTGTTCTGACAGGGTGATCAGCGCATGCTCGCCGCCGGTGTCGCGGCCGGCGCTGGCTTCGATGGGCACGTCGATGAGCGAATAAATCATCACCTCGTTGCGCAGCGCGGCCTCGAGAGCCTGCGGGTAGGTGGAAGATTTTGCCGTGTCGTCGCCGTCGGAGATCACTACTAACACCTTGCGGCCCTCTCTTGTGCCCAAGCGCTCGGAGCCGAGGCAGATGGCGTCGTAAAGCGCGGTTGCCCAGTCGCTGCGCAACTCGTTTAGGCCGTGGTCGATAACCGCCAGCTTGTTGGTGAAGGGCGTCAACTGCTGCACCGTTGTGGCAAATTGCAAGACGCTCATTTGATCTTGCGGGCGCAGGATGTCGTGAGCGAAACGGCGCGCCGCGGCGGCCTCTTCGCTCATATCCTTGCGCACGCTGCCGCTGGTATCGATGGCCAGGGTCAGGTTCAGCGGCACCTCCGATTGTTTCTCGAAAATGGCGATCTGCTGCGGGCGTCCATCCTCGAAGACGGCAAAATCGTCGCGCGTCAGCCCGCCCACGATGGCGCCATTTTGATCCGTAACGTTGACGAAGATGTTTACCAGCTTTACTTCCATGTGAAAGGTAGCCTCTTGCGCGGCCAACGCCCAAGGCGAAAGCGCCATCAGCCCGCCAAGGCCGGCGCACGCGCAAAGGCCTCGGAAGCTCCGAGAACTAGGCTTCATGCGTGGCCTCCGCGGCGCCGACGGCCATTCCTTCAGGGAACGGCTCGCCCGGCGCCCACACTGCGCCGTCGGCAAAGGTTTCTTTTTTCCAGATGGGCACGGTCTGTTTAAGAGTGTCGATGAGCCAGCGGCAAGCCTCGAAGGCCGCCGTGCGGTGAGCGGTGGCCACCACGACCAGCACGCTGGTCTCGCCAATCTCGAGCCGGCCCAAACGGTGGACGATTGTTGCCTGACGAATGCCGAATCGCTCTCGCGCCTTGCGCCCGATTTCCCGCATCTGTCGGAGAGCCATCTCTTCATAGGCTTCGTAGTCTAAATAAAGCGTCCGGCGTCCGCGCGAGTGGTTACGCACGATCCCGTCAAACACCACTACTGCGCCGTCCTCGTCGCGTTTGGAGTCGGCCACGATCCGGGCCGCATCGATCGGCTCGCGGGTCAGCGCGGCGACAACGGTCGATTCTTCCTCCACCTTGCCCAATGCGCCCGCCGTGCGCGCAGCACCGGCACGCGCAGCGCCGCCCGAGACCGGTGGCAACAGCCCCACTTCATCGCCGTCCTGCAGGATGCGCCCAGCCTGGGCGTACTCTGCGTTGACGCTGACGGCGATGCCGCCCAGGCTCTGCGCCGGTGCGCGCTCAGCCAGCGTTGCGCGCAGGCGTTCAAGCAGCATGGCTACCGAAGCGCCCTCCGGCAGCTCGACTGTGGCGGCAGATGGGCTCAGCCACTCTTTCAATACCCCAAAGGGAATTACTCGTACCTGCATGGCAAGAAAAAGGATACCGCCTGCCGGTTAGACGCGGCAGATCCCCATTCTTGATCAAGTGAGGTTTGCTTTTCCGGCAAGTACCTGCCGGTCCCAAGCCGCCGCGAACCGTGCCGAACACAAAAAAAGGCCAGCCCATGCGCCGGCCTCCCGGTTCTGCATGAGCCTCGCTTACGCCGCAGCAGTCACGGGAAGGACTGTTGTCGCGGGCTGGAATTGCGGCCGTGCCGCCAGCAGGGGTAGAGCCTCTGCCAGCACGTCCTCAATCTGAATCGCGTAGTGCACGGTCACGCCCTTCATCATCTCCGGCGTCAGGTCTTCTTCCACGTTCTGGCGGTTTTCGGCGGGCAGGATGATGTGTTCCACGCCGGCCCGCCGTGCCGCCAGGAACTTTTCCTTGATGCCGCCCACCGGCAGCACGTTGCCGCTGAGCGTGATCTCCCCGGTCATGGCGGTCAGAGGGCGCACCGGCGTATCGGTCAGCAGCGATGCCAGCACCGTGGCCATGGTCACGCCGGCCGAGGGGCCATCCTTGGGAATAGCGCCTGCCGGCACGTGGATGTGGATGTCCATCTCCTTGGTAAAGTCCTCGGCCAGCCCCAGCCGGGCCGCGTTGGAGCGCACCCAGGTGAGCGCGGCCTGCATCGACTCCTGCATCACCTCGCCGATCTGCCCCGTCATCGTGAACCCGCCCTTGCCCTTCATCTTGTTGGCCTCGATAAACAAAATGTCGCCGCCGGCCGGCGTCCATGCCAATCCCACGGCCACGCCGGGCCGCTTCACCCGCTCCGCAACCTCGGTCTCCACGCGCACCAGGATGCCGCCGAGAAACTCGGTGAGCGTTTCGCGGGTTACGACCAGCTTTTCCGTGTGCCCTTCAACCACGCACCGCGCCTGCTTCCTGCAAACCGTGCCGATCGTCTGTTCCAGCTTGCGCACCCCAGCTTCACGCGTGTAATGGCGGATGATATAGCGCACCGCTTCTTCGGGAAACTCGATTTGCTCCGCAGTAATGCCATTTTCCTTGATCTGGCGCGGAATCAAATACCGGTCGGCGATGTGCACCTTCTCCTCTTCGCTGTAGCCCTGCAGCGGGATGATCTCCATGCGGTCAATCAGCGGAGGCGGCACCGTGTCCAGCATGTTCGCCGTGCAGATGAACAGCACCTTCGAGAGATCGAACGGCACGTCCAGGTAGTTATCGCGGAAGGTATTGTTCTGCTCCGGGTCGAGCGTTTCCAGCAGCGCCGAGGCCGGATCGCCGCGGAAGTCCCGGCCCAGCTTGTCCACCTCGTCGAGCATGATCACCGGGTCGTTGGTCTCCGCCCTCCGGATGCTCTGGATGATCTGCCCGGGCAAAGCCCCAATGTAGGTTCTGCGATGGCCGCGAACCTCCGCCTCGTCGTGCATGCCGCCCAGCGAGATGCGCTGGAACTTGCGGCCCAGCGCGCGCGCGATCGACCGGCCCAGGCTGGTTTTGCCCACGCCCGGCGGCCCCACAAAGCACAAAATCGGCCCCTTCATGTCGGGCTTCAGTTCGCGCACACTCAGGTAATCGAGGATCCGGTCCTTCACCTTTCTGAGCTCGTAGTGGTCTTCGTCCAGAATCTGTTTGGCTACGTTGATGTCGATCTTCGAGCCTGAGCTCTTGGCCCAGGGAAGAATTGCCAGCCATTCGATGTAATTCCGCGTGAGCGAGTAGTCCGCGGCCATGGGCGACATGCGCTGCAGGCGAGTCAGCTCCTTCATGGCCTCCTTCTTGACCTCTTCGGGCATGCCCGCGGCGTCGATTTTCTGGCGCAGCTCGTCGATGTCGCGTTGACCCTCGTCCTGCTCGCCCAACTCCTTCTGGATGGCTTTGAGCTGCTCACGCAGGTAGTAGTCGCGCTGCGACTGCTGCACCTGGTCCTGCACCTCGGTCTGAATCTTGGCGCGCAACTGCTGCACCTCGATCTCCTTGGCCAGGAGCTTGTTCAACTGCTCCAGCCGCTCCACGATGCTGGATGATTCCAGCAACTGCTGCTTTTCGTCAGTGGTAAGGAAAGGCAGCGAGGAAGCGACAAAATCCACCAGCCGGTCCGGCTCCTCGATGTTGGCGGCGATCGTCCGCAGTTCGTCGGAGAGCGTGGGCGATTCGGAGACGATCTGCTGGAACTGCTCGATCACATTGCGCACCAGGGCTTCAAAGCCCGAGGACGGCGCCGGAGCAACGTCCTCCAGGGTCTCGATCTCGGCCATCATGAACGGTTCGGACTGGACGAAGCGCACCAGCCGCACCCGGCTCACGCCCTCGGTGAAGACAAACCGGCTCTGGTTGGGCATGCGCACAATCTTGTGCACCGTGGCCAGCGTTCCCACGGTGTGCAAGTCAGCCGGCTTGGGTGCATCCAGGCGCGGGTCAAGCTGCGCCGCCACCACAATCGCACGCTCCTCACCCAGCGATTCGATTAACTGGATAGAGCTCTCCCGGCCCACCGTAAGCGGAAGCACGGCGTGGGGAAACAGAACTGTGTCGCGCACCGGCAACACGGGAATCTTCCGCGCTCCGGGGGCATTCTGGTGAGAAGGGTCGTTCGGCGGTACGGCCGGCTGATTTGCCATTGAGTGTCCTCGTATCAACTTTCCTTCATTAGATAGCTCAGAAATGTAAAAGTTGCAAGTTCTGCCTCCTAGGAGTATCTCCTTTGGCTGTCAGCATCTTGTGCTACGTTCCAGTTCCCGCCGCGGTTCCCCAAGCCCAACAGCCGCAAGCGCGTCTGTCAATGCCATGTAGAATGCACGCCAGCACCCAGCCGTGGTCGCCGTCAGCGCCAGATTCTTTAAGGCTTACGCCTTCCAATCCGGACGGCATATCATCTGTCGAGTCTATCGGCGGAATCGGCCGAAATGTGAGAGTTCAGGATGCGCTCAAAGGGGCGTCTTTGGCGGCAAATGCCGATATCCGGACGTCCATATTACCCTCGATCGATCCAGTCGGCCCGGCGTCGCCGGCCATGTGGGCTCATTGGCGATGGGGCGCCGGTCCGGGTTCGAAGCCGCCTCCCTTTTCCCGCTTGAGGGCCGACTCGATTCGCTCCCACACTTCGTCCGGAGGCTCCACGCTGGGAAATGACTGCCGTGCTGCCTCAGCGATGGCCTCGAGACTGGCCAGGAAGGCGCGGCAATCCTTGCAACTCTTGAGGTGAGGATGGGCGGCGGCGTCTTCTCCCGAGCCGATCAGTTCGGGCAGCCCGGCCTGGAATTTGGCGCAGCTCAACTTGCTGGGATTGCCGGTCATAACCGCTCCTCCTGGCGGTTTTGGGCGCGGAGGGCGTCGCGTAGCTTCAGCCGCGCCTTGTGCAATTGCGACTTGCTGTTGCCGATTGAGCAGTCCAGCATCGAAGCAATTTCATTATGCTCAAATCCGTCCACGTCGTGAAGGATAAAGATGAGCCGGTAGCCGGCCGGCAGCTCGGCAACGGCGCGTTCCAGGACCAGCCGGTCGATGGCGCCCATCAGCGCTAGATCGGGGGCGCCAAAACTGCGGCTGGGGCCGTCCTCCGGAGTGGGTTCCATGGCTTCATCCAGCGAGATCAGCGACAGGCCCTTCTTGCGCAGTTGCATCAGCACCACATTGATCGCCAGCCGGTGCAGCCAAGTGGAAAAAGCCGAGTCGCCCCGGAAGGTCGCGATTTTGCGATGTAGCTGCAGAAACGCCTCCTGCGTCAAATCTTCAGCCTCGGCGACGTTGCCCACCATGCGCAGGCATAGTGAGTAGATTCTCCGCTTGTGCAGAGAATAAAGTTGGGCAAAAGCCTGATGATCGCCGGCCTGGGCGAGAGCCAGCACTTCTGCTTCGACTGCACTGACCGAATTCGGGGGCGCAAAGTTTGTGGATCGAATCGTTGCCGTCGCGGGTGGCGCCTGCGCACCACGGCTGGACCGTATGCGATTGCGCACTTGCGCAGCAGATGAGGAGTCACACATGCGCTTCCTTCGGGTCGTTCTAGAAACCGGTCTGAGCGCGCGATCGCAAAACCAGAGATGGCCTACCCCGAATCCACGGCCCTCAAGTCGACAAGACCATTGCAGGCAGTATCGTTGACGGCTGGTTTTCGCCGTTGGTGCGGGGAGCGGCAACGCTGAAGGGAGCTAGACAGAGCATCGCTTCTCTCTGGTTTTGCCGCAGCTTCCTTCCTCGTTAGTATAAGGGTAAGCAGTCAGAGTCGGCCTAGCTTGAATGAAAAACATTAGACGCCGTTGCCCACTGAGAGCGCGTGTTGAAGCGATGCTGCGTTGCCTTGGGATGCGGTTAAGCCGCCTTTTTTCATTAGATATGGTATTGCAAACAAAGCCGACAGATCGGTGCGGAGCGGACCGGGGCGGCGAAACCGCGCGGCGACATGGATCCGCGAATCGGCCATTTGTCTCCTCGCCGGGACTTCGAACCCGTATGGTGTGGAGCAGGGCTTGGTTCGCATGGATTCTTCTTTCTGCGACGGGTGCGTCTTTCGCGGGCTGGTGCCAGGAGCCAGCCAGGCTTTCCGGAGCCGGTCCGAATGCCTCTGCCACGGCAGGCCCGGGGGAATCCCCGAGTCCGGATCCAGCGAACGATTCTCTTCAGGCGTGGGAAGGTTTGATCGTGCAGCGCATCTCGTTCGAGGGCGTCCCGGCCGATCGGCTCGCCCCGCTTCCTGGTCATCTCGCTCAGGCTGAAGGAGCCCCTCTCGCCGCTGAGAACCTCGAAAGAAGCCTCCGCCAACTTTACGCGACCGGGCTCTATGACACCCTCGAAGTCGAGGGATCGCGCCAAGAGGATGAGGTGTCGTTGATTTTTCTCGGGGATCCGCGGACATTTGTCGGGACAGTGAGCGTGGACGGGGCCACCGGGGCCACCATGAACGCCCAACTGCAGAGCGCCTGCCAGCTCGAGGCCGGAACACGCCTGACTAAGGCCAAGATGCTCCGGGCCGTGGAACATATGCGCACTACGCTCGAAGAGAACGGCTATCACCAAGCGGCGATCACGCAGACCGTGACACCCCACCCCGGGCAGCAGCTTGCCGATGTCGCCTTTCGCGTAGTCTCCGGACCGCGGGCGCGTGTGGGGAAGGTTACCCTGACTGGCGACTCCGGGATGAGTCTGGGAACCTTTCTCCGCCGTGCCCATCTGCGCGCCGGCGCTCTCGTGGAGCACGATACCGTCAATCGCGCCTTGGATGACGTGCTTCGGGAGTACCAGAAACAGAATCGCCTCGAGGCCGAGGTCAAGCTTGAATCCGCGCAATACAATGGCGCCTCCAAGGCGATGGACTATCGCTTTTCCGCCAATCGGGGACCGGTGGTGAGGGTGGACGTCGAGGGCGCCAGCATCGACCTGGATCGCGTCAAGCGGCTGGTCCCAATCTTTGAAGAGGGAAGCATCGACGAGGACCTGCTCAACGTAGGCAACCGCCGCTTGCGCGACTACTTTCAGCGCCTGGGCTACTTCGACGTCAAGGTTGATCACCAGCGGCAATCCCCAAACAGCGATGAGGTCAACATCCTTTACACGGTTCGGCTGGGACCGCGCCGCCGCGTACAAAGAGTCTCCATCACCGGAAACCATTACTTCTCGACCGTGACGCTCATGGATCTGCTCAGCGTTCGCGCCGCCGATATCCTCGACCGCCATGGTGTTTACAGCCAGGCGCTGGTATCGGCAGACGTGAGCGCGCTCGAGGCCGTGTATCGAAACAACGGCTTCGCGCAGGTGAAAGTCGCTCCGGAAACCAGTACCCCGGAGTCAGTCGCGGTCGACAACCCGCCGCGCGGCGCCAACGCAGCCGGGCGGCAGGTCGCTATTGTGCGAACTGCCCCGCTCGAAGTGACCTACCATATCGAGGAAGGCCAGCAACTGCGCGTAGGCACAATGCGGATCGAAGGCAACCAGCACATACCCACGGGCACGCTGACGGCGCTGATGAACACCACGCCAGGCCAGATGCTTTCACCCCGCAACCTGGCCGGAGATCGCGACACGCTGGTGACCGAGTATTACAGCCGTGGCTTCGATCAGGCTACGGTAAACATCACCCAGCAGGTCGAGCCAACCGACGCCGGCAAAGTTGACGTGGTCTTCCACATCGACGAGAGCGAGCAGATCTTTGTCCGCAACGTGTTGCTGACAGGCCTCGGATTCACGCGCCCCGCGACGGTGGCGCGGGCCATTACCATACACGCTGGCGATCCGCTCAACCAAACCGCGCTCGCGAATACGCAGCGCAACCTATACTCTTTCGCTCTCTTCAACGAAGTGAATACCGCGGTGGTGAACCCCAACGGCGATGCGCCCGAGAAGACGGTTCTGCTTCAGGTGGCGGAGGCGCGGCGCTGGGCGCTGACGTATGGTTTCGGCTTCGAGGCGCAAACCGGCCAGCCGCAAACCAATTGCGCCGGCGCCACCGCGGCGGGTGTAGCTTGCAGCCCCAACGGCAAGACAGGTGTGAGCCCACGCGTGCTCGCCGACATCACCCGCGACGACCTCTTTGGACGCGAGCAGTCGGCCTCGCTGCGGGGCACGTATGGCTTGCTCGAGCAGAGCCTTGGCTTTCTTTACCAGGTTCCGCATTTTGAGGGCAACCCGAACTTTGGCCTCGCCTTCTCCGGCGGCTACGCCAACAGCGAGGACGTCTCTACCTATGTGGCTTCCCGCCTCGAGGGCGCATTCCGCTGGACGGAAAACTTCAACCGTCCCCAGTCGTGGCTTTCTCGCGCCAACACCTTCATCTATGAACTCGATTTCCGCCGCGTGAAGGTGGCAGCCAGCACTTTGCAGGTCTATCCCGGCGAGCTCGCCGAACTGTCGACGGCCGCGCGCGTGGGGGGGCCGGCATTCACCTGGATTCGCGACACCCGCGACGTGCCCATGGATGCGCGCCGCGGCACCTATACGAGCTTTCAGGAGTTTCTCTCCGGCCGGCTTTTTGGCGCGCAGGCCGAGTTCAATCGCATCGACACATCGAATTCGAGCTATTACGCCTTTGATAAGGGCCGGTTCGTGGTGGCCCGCAATACGCGCTACGGCCAGGTGCGCGCTTTCGGCAACGGTTCGAGCGAGTTGATCCCCCTTCCGGAGCGGCTCTACGCCGGCGGTCCCGTTTCGCTGCGCGGGTTTTCTCAAAACGCGGCAGGCCCGCGCGATCCCGAAACCGGCTACCAGATCGGCGGCGCGGGCGCCTTGATCAATAGCACGGAACTGCGCCTGCCCCCGCCCACGCTCCCTTGGCTGGGCAATACCGTGAGCTTCGTCATCTTTCACGACATGGGCAACGTGTTTACCAACGCAGGCGATGCCTGGGCCAGCGCTTTGCGCGTTCGCCAGCCGGACAGCGATGCGTGCCGGAACCTGGCTACGGTTGGCCAGCCCTCAACCTACCTGCCTAACGGTCCAACAAGTTCAACCGGAATACAAGGCCAGTGCAGCTTCAACGACTTTTCTCATGCGCTGGGCGTGGGTCTGCGTTACCATACGCCGGTCGGGCCGATCCGGTTCGATGTCAGCTATAACCTGAATCCACCCATTTACCCCGTGAACATCAACTACGGAATCCCCACCCCAGCTATAAATCCCACGGGGTTTCCCGGTTACGAATCGGCGCCCTATTTAGGCCAGGCCCCGCACATCAACTTCTTCTTCAGTTTGGGGCAGGCATTCTGATGACCCAATGCGTTCCAATCCGGATTGCGATGGCAGGTGGCCGTGCCCGGCGGAGGATCCTGGCGGTGTGTCTGATCGTTTTGGCAGCGGCGACGTGTCCGGCCCAAGGGGGCCAGACCGCACAACCGGGCGATACGCGTCAGTCCGCGTCTCCCTTGGTGCTTGACCGCGTGGTCGCAGTGGTGAACAGGCATGCGATCCTCAAGAGCGATGTGGACGACGAGATCCGCCTGTCCGTTCTCGATCCCAACGGAATGGGACAAGGCAAGCCCACGCCGCAGCGGGCGCTGGACCAGTTAATCAGCCGCACGCTCATCGAGCAGCAGATCCGGCAGGAAGACCTGCAATCCATCGAGCCCTCGCAGGCGGAGGTCAACGCCCGGCTGGACCAAATCCGCAAGCAACTTCCCGCCTGTGTGCGTCAGAATTGCGCCTCGGACGCCGGATGGAAGGCGTTCCTTAAGTCGCACGGGCTTACGCCGGAGCGTGTCGAGTCGTATCTCCGCTACCGGCTGGAGATTCTGAGCTTCATCGAACAGCGATTCCGCCAGGGCATTCAAATCTCCCAGCAGCAGATCGAAACCTACTATCGCGACACGTTGCGTCCGCAGTACGCGCCGGGCGAAGCTGTCCCGCCGCTGGATCAGGTAGCTTCACGCATCCAGGAGATTTTGCTCGAGCAGCAGGTGAATGTGCTGTTTGACAATTGGCTCAAGAATCTGCGCCAGCAGGGCGATGTCGAGGTGCTCGATCCGGAGCTTGAATCCGCTGAGACCGCAGACGGCACGGAGGGAGCAGACCCATGACCGATCTGCCCGATCGCGAAAATCCGCCGGTCTCTCCGGAGCCGGCCGTTCCGCCGGAGTCGCCTCCACGCCGGACGCGCTCCCGTCTGCGCCGCTTCTTCCTCCGCCATCTTCCGCTCGGCGTGGCCGCTGTGGCTGTCCTGCTGGTGCTCGCAGCGGTCGGTCTCTATTTCGCCGCCAGCTCTGCGGCATTTGAGAACGTGGTCCGCAAGCGGCTTATCGCCCGAATCGAAACCTTAACCGGCGGCCGCACCGAGGTCAAGTCCTTTCATTGGCGTTTGCTCCATCTCCAGGCCGAAGCAGACGGCATCGTGATTCACGGCCTGGAAGACCCGGGCGAGGCGCCTTACGCGCAAATCGATCGCCTGCGCGTGCAGTTAAGCATTTTGGGCTTCCTGAGCCCCAGCATTAGGCTGCGCGATCTGGAGGTCGACCGGCCTCAACTGCACCTGATCGTCTACCCCGACGGATCGACCAATCAGCCGCACCCGCGCAGACCGAGAAACCTCGGTAAGCACGCCCTGGACACGCTGTTCGATCTCAAGGCCGGCCATATTGCGGTCGAGCAGGGAGCTCTGGACTACGACAGCCGCGCCGCCGTCTTCGATCAACAACACCGGTACTTGCCGCTGGACTTCAAAGCTGAAGACTTCTCGCTGCTCATGAGCTATGCCCCTGCGGGACGAGGCGCTCTCGAGGACTATCGGATCGAAGCCGGAGCCACGGACCTGAGTCTGTCCCGTAATTTGCCGCGAAAAAAGCCACCGCCGGTGCATGGGAGGTTCGAAGCCACACTCGATCTGGAGCGCAATCGCCTATTGTTGCGCGGATTCGAGCTCACGGCTCACAGCCCCGGCGTTGGGGAGCGCACGCTCGAGGCCGCAGGTGAATTGGATGATTTCACTCATCCGCGCTGGCAGGCCAAAGCTGCAGGCGACCTGGACATGCGGCTCCTCGACCCGGTCACCGGCTATGCAGATGCGCCCGAGGGCGTCGCCCGCCTCGATCTCGACGCCGAGGGCTTGGCGGGCTCATTTCACATCGATGGCAGCGTTCATGTGGACGGAGGTTCCTACATCGGCGCGGGTATTGTGGCCAGAGGCGTTAATTTGGACGCGCGCGTAGACGCCGATCCAAAGCAGTTGCTGATCACGCAGATTGTTGCGCGCATGCGCCGGGGCGGGCAAATCGAAGGCTCGGTTTCGCTCGAACCCTGGCTCCCAACTGGCAAGATTGTGCCCGCGCAACTTTCAGCCCCGGGCGCCGAGGAATTTCGCACCAGCCGCAACGTGCTCGTCCGGGCCGCACCCATATCCATTCCTGTCAACGGCAAAGTGACGGCGGACTTCAAGGATGTTGCGCTGGACACGATTCTCGATATGGTTGCCGCGCCGGCCTATCGTCGCCTGGGACTGGACGCCCGCGTGAACGGCCTGGCAGTCGCCGCCTGGACCCATGGCGAGGGGCGCAACATCTCCGTCGGCGCCACTCTGAGCTTGAGCCCGTCCCCGCAGACGCCTGCCGGCGAAGTTCCCGCGAGCGGCGCCATCGATGCCACTTACACGCAGCGCAACGGAGGCGTGGACCTGCGCAAACTGGAGTTGCACCTGCCCGCGAGCGAGTTGGAGGCGCACGGCGTGCTCGGAGCCTACCCGGTCAACAGCTCGTCGGCGCTCACCGTCGATTTTCATTCTCATAATCTGTCGGAATTCGACGCCGCGCTGCGCAGCCTGGGACTCGAGCGCAACGGCAAGACCGGAACCGAGGCCCTGCCCGTCGCGCTCGCAGGGCAGGCAGATTTTCACGGCTCGTGGACCGGCTCACTGGTGAAACCGCATCTTACGGGCGTGCTCAAGGCCACGCAACTGGATATCGAGACGCCGCGGGCAGCCGGTTCCGGCCAGCCGCGGTTCGTACGCGTGGATTCGGTCGAAGCCGTGGGCAGCTACTCGCCGTCCCAGATCGCCATCGAGCATGCACTGTTGCTTCGCGGCAAGTCCAGGATTGCGCTGAGTGGAACGCTGGACGCCTCGTCTGCCCCGGGGCCCCCAGCGACAGGTCTTGGTCGCTGGGGTAGTGGCCCGGGGCTCCCAGCGACAGGCGGCTCGCAGAGCCGGGGTCGCTGGGGTGGTGACCCGCAACCGGCGTTCGATGGCGACTCCGTAGTTCATGGACGCGTTGAAGCGGCGAACATCGACGTCGCGGATGTGCGGCCGTTCCTCGTCTCAAGCAGCGGCCAGAGCCTTCCGGTCACTGGCGTGTTCAATGCGCGAATTCAGGCCGATGGACCGCTCCATGCGCCCACTGGCTCCGGCTCGGTCGAGATGGATCGCGGCAGCATCTACGGCGAGCCGTTTGCGCAGCTTCGGATCGAGGGTGCGATGGCCAACCAGGTGCTGACGTTGTCGTCGGCAAGGCTCCACGAGACCAGCGGCGAGATCTCCGCGTCGGGAAGCTACGACTTCAATTCCAGAAGTTTTCAAGTGGATGCGCATGGCCTCGGAATTGAGATTTCACAGATCGCGTGGGTACGCGGGCACGACCTGGAGGCAACGGGCAACCTGCTATTCTCCCTCAACGGCTCCGGGACACTCGACGACCCGCGCCTCGAGGGCCACGCGACCATAAGCCGCCTCACCCTGGGCGGGCAACGATTCGGCGCGTTCGAAGTTTCCGGCCACACCGCCAGCCACACCTTCACCTACAACGTCACTACGCAGTTGGAGGGAGCGGAGCTGCAACTCCAGGGCCAGACTGCCCTGAGCAGCGGCTATCAAACCCGGGCGCAACTCGATTTTTCCCGCTTCAACATCGGCGCTCTGTTCCGGATGGCGCACATGGAGGCCTTCAGCGGCGACTCCGCGCTCGCCGGCACGGTGACCATCGGAGGGCCGCTTGCGGATCTCAAGCAGCTTCGCGGCGAGGCCCAGTTCCAGGAGTTGGCGGTCACCGTCGCCGGCGTCCATCTGCGGGGCGAAGGCGGCGTGCACGCCACGCTCGCCGGTGGCCGCATTCGCCTCGATCCCCTGCACGTGACCGGCGAAGATACCGACCTGCGCGCGCAAGGCGGCCTCTCGCTTGAGGGTGCGCAACAACTCGATCTTTCCGCCAGCGGCTTCATCAATCTCAAGCTGGCTGAAACACTCGATCCCGACCTCAGCGCGAGCGGCGTCACCACCTTCCAGGTTGAAGCGCATGGGCCCCTGCAGCATCCCGGCCTGCAGGGCAGGATTGATGTCCAGAATGGCTCGCTCTCGCTCGAGGACCTGCCCAACGGCCTGAGCCAGTTGCACGGCACGCTGGAGTTCAACCAGAACCGGCTGGAGGTCAAATCGCTGACCGCGATGACTGGAGGCGGTCAGTTGAGCCTGGGCGGTTACCTTGCCTACCAGCACGGCATCTACTCCGACCTGTCGGTCACGGGCAAAGAGGTTCACATCCGCTATCCCGAGGGGGTCAGCTCGTTGGCTGACGCCAAGCTGCAGCTTCAAGGCCCGCAAAACAATCTCCTGCTTAGCGGCAGCGTGCTCATCACACGCTTTGCCGCCAGCCCCGACCTGGACCTGGCGACCCTCGCCGCCGAGGCTGGCTCGTCCATTCAGACCGTCGCGCCGCCCGAGGCCCCGTCGAACCACGTGCGCCTCGACGTGCACATTGTCTCCTCGCCGCAGTTGAATTTCCAGAACGCTTTCGCCAAGCTGGCTGGCGATGTGGACCTGCGTCTGCGCGGCACCCTGGCCTCGCCCTCGCTGCTGGGCAGCGTCTCGATCACCGAGGGCAGCGCCTTGATCGCCGGAACCCGCTACGACCTTGAGCGCGGCGACATCACGTTCACCAACCCGGTCCGCATCGAACCCATCCTCGACCTCAGCGCCACGGCTCACGTGGAAGATTACGACATCTTTCTCGGCCTGCACGGGTCGCCGCAAAGGCTGGCAGTCACCTACCGCAGCGATCCCCCGCTGCCCGAAGCCGACGTCGTCTCGCTGCTGGCGCTCGGCCATACCGCCAGCCAGCAGCGCCTCTACACCCAGCAGCAGGAACAATCCATCTCCAATCCAACCACCGATGCGCTGCTCGGCGGCGCCCTCAACGCCACGGTCAGCAGCCGCGTGCAAAAGCTGTTTGGCGCCGGCTCGGTGAAGATCGACCCGAACTACCTCGGCGCCTTCGGCAACTCCACCTCCCGCATCACGGTTCAAGAGCAATTGGGCCGCAGCGTCGTCCTCACCTACGCAACCGACGTAAATACCACCAGCGAGCAGTTGCTCCAGGCTGAAGTGGCCATCAACCGGCACGTCTCCCTGGTCGTGGCCCGCGACGAATCCGGCGTATTCTCCATCGTCATCAAGGCCACCCGCCGCTACCGTTGAGCCTATTCCGGCTGGGAACTGTCATCGGGGCGCAAATGTGGCTGGCTCCCTGGCTGACTTGGATCGATCCCGCCAAGCCGATCCGCATCTCGGTGCAGAACGGGAATGTGGAGCTTTGCGGCGTGGTCGGGTCGGAGGCTGACAAAGAAACCGCTTATATGCGCGCCAATAGCGTCCCCGGCGTTTTCAGCGCGAAGAACTACCTGCAGGTGGCTGGCCAACCCGCCGAGAGGCAGCAGTAAGGCATCGTCGGCGCGCCAACTCCTCCCGGCCCCGGAAGCTGTTCCGCTTCCGGGGTCGTTGTTCTTGCGCAACGTTCCAGCCTGGCAAGTTTGCCTCGACGGTCCATAGCGTTTTAGCAAACACGGCATCCGGGGAGCACACGCGCAAAGTCGACGCGGCCAGCCCGGGCCACCAACGACTGCTCTTTGTCGTTGGGGTGGGACCAGCAGGGACGGGCGATCCGGCACAAGCTGCGCGGGTTACATTATTTCCTAAAACGCCGTAACGAACCGGAAGAGATCGATTTGCCGGGAGCTTTTCCGGCTCGATCCCGTAGAATATCTTTCCATTGGTTGATTAAGGCTGTTCTCCAGCTTCTATCTGGGGAACCGCGCTTTAGCGTTTCTCCAATTGGCGTCGAGCTGAGCCGATGCTCTCAAGGGGCATTTTCGCCGAGAAAACGCCACAGGGCACGATGCTATAAACTCCGCAGGAACTGGAGAAACGCCGTAGGACACGCGCGCTTCGTGTGTCTTTGAAGGAGGCATCATGGAGACTCAAAACCAGCCCGCACCAGGCCAGGCGCCGCCGGCGAAGACCGGTGTTGCAACGGCCCTCCCTTCCCAACCCTCCGCCGCACGTCAGCAAGTTCCCGGCCGCGGCCTGCGCGGGGTTTTCTTGGGCAGCCAGGGTTTGCGCGCCGGCTGGTCGGTGCTGATCTTTTTGGTTATCTTCATCCTCCTCAACATCGGCGTCGATACCGCATTGCTGAAGGCGCACCTGGTGGGCCAAGGGGCGCTGTTCGCGCCCAGGTCGGCTTTCTTTGCAGAGTTGGGCGGCTTTTTGGCCCTGCTGGGCGCGGCGGCCGCGGTGGCATTCATCGAGCGTCGGCGCATCATGGACTACAACCTGGCTGGCCCGCGCCGCCTCCGGCGCTTTTTTTTCGGCCTGGCGGCCGGCTTTCTGGCGCTCTCGGCGCTCGTGACGGGGCTGGCGGCAGGCGGCTGGCTGCACTTCGGCCCTGCCGCGCTTTCCGGAGCTGCAATCTTCCGCTTTGGCGCGCTGTGGGGCTGCACCTTTCTGCTGGCGGGCTGCGTGGAGGAGGGGCTGTTCCGCTGCTACCTGCTCTCGACGTTCACCCGAGGCATCAATTTCTGGTGGGCGCTGGGCCTGATTGCAGCCATGTGCGCAGACTTGGCCATACGCGCCAAGGGCAACGGCGTTTGGGGCGTATTTGCCATCGCGCTGCTGGGCCTCTTCCCCTGCCTCGGCCTCCACCGAAGGGCTGCCCCGCGCAGTGGATTTTGGCAGGCCGCGTGGGTCACTTCCGCGCTCTTCGGCTTCGTCCACTTACCAAACGGGGGCGAAAACTGGGTAGGAATCTTTGCCGCCGCTTTCATCGGCTTTGTCTTCTGCGTTAGCGTGCGCGTCACCGGTTCGGCCTGGTGGGCGATCGGCTGCCATGCCGGATGGGATTGGGCGGAGACCTTCTTTTACGGCGCCGCCGACAGCGGTCTGCCTGCGAAAGGCCACTACCTGACCACGAGCCCCGCAGGCAATCCGTTGTGGAGCGGCGGCGCCAACGGCCCCGAAGGCAGCCTGCTGGTCCTCGGCGTGATTCTTCTGCTGCTCCTGCTTCTGCTCTGGCTTTACGGCCGTGGAAAGGTCGCGGCGCCCAACGCGCCGGCGGCGCAGCCTGCCGCGGATTGAGAACGATGCGCCTATGGCTGCAACGCGCGTGCGGCGCCGCTACATTTGTCAGCGTATCCTGAATCTGGCCGATGCCCGACTCGCTACCAACAAGCCAATTGCCTGCGCAGCCGGCGACACGGAAGTGGCGTCGAGGCAGCCGCTGGCCACGGATTCTCCTTTGGTCCAGCGGCGGCCTGCTGGCGCTGCTCCTCGTCGCCGCGGGCGCGGGCGTGCTGTGGCTTCGCTCCGTAACCCTCGCCGCGCTGCCTCAGCTCGACGGCGATGTGCATCTCGCCGCGCCGGGTCTGGAAGGCTTGTCCGCGCCCGTCACCGTGCGGCGCGATGCCCACGGCGTGCCCCACATCGACGCCTCTACGCAGGACGACCTGTTTGCCGCGCAAGGCTACGTCACCGCGCAGGACCGTCTGTGGCAGATGGACAGCCTGCGGCGCAGCGCCAACGGCGAACTCGCCGAGATTTTGGGCCCCACGCTCCTCGAGCACGACAAAGCGCAGCGCGTGCTCCAGATCTGCCTCACCGCCCAGCGCGTCTACGACCAACTGTCGGCGGCCGACCGCGCGCGCCTCGACGACTACGCCCGCGGCGTCAATCTCTTCATCGCCCAATGCGAGAGATCCAACACGCTTCCCGTCGAATTCCGGCTGCTGATGTACCGCCCGCAGCCCTGGCGCGGCGTGGACTCCATTAGCGTCGGTCTCGCCATGGTGCAGACTCTCGATACGCGTATCGAAACCAAGCTCGCGCGCGCCCGCGTTGCCGCCCGCCTCAACGACCCCCGGCTCGAAGCCGATCTTTACCCCGTCGGCTCCTGGCGCGATCGTCCACCCACAGGCGTCCGAGTGGACCTGACCGAGCCGCAACCGCTGCCCCCGCCCTCGAAAAACAGCGAGGATGAAGACGACGAGAATACCGAAACCCGCGCCGTGCCCGGCAGCGTGACCGCTCCAGTAACATTCGCTACTCCGGAGGAATCGCGCGAGCTGATGGCTTTGCTCGGTCTTCCCGGCTGCAACGGCTGCGCGCCGGGATCGAACAACTGGGTCGTCGCCGGCAGCCATACCGCCAGCGGCAAGCCGCTCCTCTCGAACGACATGCACCTGACCCTGAGAGTTCCCGACACCTGGTACATGGCCGATCTGCGCGCGCCCGGCTTTCACGCCGCCGGCGTCACGCTGCCCGGCCTGCCGCTCATCGTCGCCGGCCACAACGAGCACGTGGCCTGGGGATTCACCGCGCTCTATGGCGACGTGCAGGATTTGTACACGGAAAAGCTCGACGGCAAGGGCAACTATGAGGGCAACGACGCGAAATGGCATCCGCTTACCGTCGATCGCGAAGTGATCCACGTGCGCGGCGGGAAAGATGTGGTCGTGAGTGTCCAATCCACGGCGCACGGGCCGCTGCTCAATCCGCTTCTCCCCGCAGGCTATCCTCCCATGGCCCTCAAGTGGACGCTCTACGATCCAACACTCAATTCGCTCCCGCTCTACGAAATGAACGTGGCGTCGAACTGGAAGGACTTCTCCGCCGCGCTCGCGCAATGGTGCTGGCCCACGCAGAATCTGGTCTACGCCGACGATCAGGGACATATTGCCTATCACGCCATCGGCAAGGTGCCCATTCGTGGGGGAGGAGTCGGCCTATTCGATGTGCCTGTGCCCCACGACACAAAGGACACGCGCTCTGTATGGGCGTACGCGGCCTGTGCCGGGATCTGTCCGATCTACATCCCCTACGACCAGATGCCCAACGCCTTCGATCCGCCCTCGGGTTTTCTCGCCACAGCCAACTCCCGCGTCACCACCGACAAATCGCCTTACCCGATCACGGACGATTGGGCCGATCCTTACCGTATCGAGCGCATCTACAAAATGCTCGACGGGCGCGATCAACTCACCCCCGCGGACATGTTGGCCGTTCAGACCGACATTTACAGCGAAGTTGATCAGGAGATGGGCCATCGCTTTGCCTACGCCATCGACCACACCCCCGGTCCGAAGGGCAATGGCGATCCGCGTATGCGACAGGCCGCTGACCTGATGCGCAGTTGGGATGGCCGGCTCACCATCGATTCCGCAGCCGCCTCCGTCGTCACCCAAACCCGCGCCGCGCTCTGGTCCACAATTCTCGATCCCAGGCTAGGTAAGCTTGCCGGCGACTACCACTGGAGCGAAAAGAACTTCGCCGAAGAAGAGATCGTGATGCACGCCAAGCCGGAGTGGCTTCCCAAAGGCTACAAGAATTGGGACGAGCTGCTGACCGCCGCGGTCCGCAAAGGAATGATTGCTGGAAAAGCGCCCGGCGATGTTGCCCAGTGGACCTACGGAAGCTGGCACATCATCGATCTCGAGCACCCGCTGGCGCGCTTTCTGCCGCTGATCGGCCGAGTCGCCGGAACCGGCCCCCAGCCCATCGGTGGCGACCCCACAACTGTCGAACAGATTGGCCGCGACATCGGCCCCTCGCAGCGCTTCACCATGGACTGGAGCAACATCGACGGATCGGCGGAGAACATCGTGCTGGGCGAGAGCGGCAACCCGTTGAGTCCGTACTTCCGCGATCAATGGAACGACTGGTACCACGGGACCACCTTTGCCTTGCCCTTCACCCCGGCAGCGGTCGCGGCGCAAACCAGGCACACACTGCGCCTGCTGCCGTGAAAAACCGGGGATCAGGGATCAGAAGTCAGGGATCAGAGATCTCTACGATGACGCTCTACAGGCCAACCGGCGAAAATGAACTCGCCCTCATCCGCGAGTCGGAGTGGAAAGCATTCGCCCCGCGGCTGCCCGAGCAACCAATCTTCTATCCGGTTGTTGAACAGGAAAATGCCACAATCATTGCCCGTGACTGGAACACCAGAGACGGCGGAGCCGGCTACGTGCTGCGCTTCAAGGTTGAAGCAGAATATCTCGCACAATTCAAGGTGCGGATAGTTGGCAGCAGGCTGCATCGCGAATATTGGATACCGGCCGAAAAGCTTGCGGAATTCAACAACCACATCGTCGGCCCCATTGAAATCGTAAGCACGTTTCGAGCCGCTCCGGAGAAAGCTGGATGAATCAATCGAGCAGGACTCCAACCGTTGAGGCACGTTGGCCCCGCTTCAATGGTGCTGCGGTGATAGCCATTGCCGCGGCCGTAGCCGTCGTGCCGCAACTTGTTCGCGGCAACTCCTGCGGCCACGACTTCAACGTTCATCTCGTCTCCTGGCTCGACTGCATGAATGCCTGGCGCCACGGCATTCCCTATCCGCACTGGGCACCGAGCCCCAACTACGGCGCAGGCGAGCCGCGCTTTGTCTTCTATCCGCCGCTCACCTGGATGCTGGGCGCCGCATTAGGCTTCGTTCTTCCCTGGCATCTCGCGCCCATCGCGTTAACCTTTCTGATCTTGGCTGCAACTGGATGGGCAACCCGCGCTCTTGCGCTTGAAGCGCTCGACGATCTCCCGGCCACGCTCGCTGGCTGCGCGGCAATCTTTTTCGGCTTTGCGCTCTTCACTGCCTATGAGCGCGCCGCATTTCCAGAGTTTGCCGGCGGATTCTGGCTCCCGCTCCTCGTTCTGTTTGCGTTGCGCGATCGCACAAAAGCCGGGCGCCCCATCCTTGCGCCGGCATTTTCGCGCACGGGTGGGAAACCACAAACTCCAGCCGGGGCTGACACGAAATCCGTAGCTCGCCCCGCCCCGCTTGCGACCCGCGTCTTCGACGGCTCGACCGCGCCGCTCGCCGTTGCGTTGGCCGGCGCGTGGCTCTCGAACCTCCCGCTGGGTGTCATGGCCGGCTACTTGTTGGCTGCTGTGGCCGTTTTCGCCGCCCTGGTAAACAGATCCTGGGCGCCGGCGATTCGCGCCGCGCTCGCGGCTTTGCTGGGATTGGGGCTCTCCGCTATCTATTGGCTTCCCGCCGCTATCGAAAGGCATCGGGTCGACATCCGGCAGTCGACAGAGGACCCCGGCTATAACTTCGAGAACAGTTGGGCGTTTGCGCGCCACGCCGACCCTGGGCTCGCATTGCATGACGTGGTCCTGCGCCAGGCTTCCTGGATTGCGGTTTCGATGATCGCCGTCGCGGTTGCCGGCCTGCTGGTGTGCTGGTGGCGGGGCACGTTGCCCGTCCAAAAAATCACCGCTTCGCGCCGCTGGTGGATTCCCTTGGCGGCCATCCCCATTGTGGTTTTCTTTCTCCTGTTTCCCATCTCGCGGCCGGTCTGGCATCTACTTCCGGAGATGCCCTTTCTGCAGTATCCGTGGCGCTGGCTCGAAGCCGTCGAGGCGCCCATGGCGATCTTCTTCGTTGCTGCGATCTGGCCCTCCGGCCGGCGGGGCCGCAAGGTGGCCCTTGCCGCCTGTATCCTGCTCTTTCTCGCGGCTACGGTATACGCCGGAACCGCATTCTTCCAGGTCTGCTACGCGGAGGATACGGTCGCATCCGCGCTCGCCGATTACCGCGCCGGCGCGGGCTTTGAAGGCATGGACGAGTACGAGCCGCCTGGCGCAGACGAATCCCAGATCGCCACGGGACTGCCCGACGCGTGCCTGGTCGGCGATCCATCCGCCGTCCTGGGCAGGCCCGACCCGGACGACCCGGACGCCAACCCCATTTGGAGCGCCGATCAAGGCGGTTGCCAGGCCACATTCACCGCGGTCAACGGTAGCCAGACCAATCCCGAGCACCGGAGTTTCCGCGTCAACATCCCCCAGCCCGGCTTCCTGGTGCTGCGCCTCCTCAGCTATCCGGCATGGACTGTGCGGGTCAACGGCAGCGTTGTCACCGCTTTGCCGCAGCGCGAGGATGGCCTGATCGCCCTGCCTGTCCCGCAAGGTCCGGTGGACGTGACGGTTGACTGGACCACCACCCCCGATGCGGTTGCCGGCCGCTGGGCGAGCGCTATCAGCATCCTGCTCCTGATTGCGCTATTCTTGCTGGAACGAAGGATCACTGGTTGTCGTCTAACATGAACGAGATGGCTACGGACGTGAAATCGTTGCTTCAGGACGGCGCGGAGCTGACCGACCAGGCGCTCGAAGCGCTGATTCCCAGCGTTGACACCGTGCCGACCTCGATCCACGGCGCCATGCGCCACTCCGTGTTTGCTGGCGGAAAGCGGCTCAGGCCGGTCTTGGCGATGCAGGCCGGCGTCACCATCGCCGGTCGCCTGCCCAAAGGGATCGAGCGTCTTGGCGCGGCCATAGAGATGCTCCACACCTACTCGCTGATCCACGACGACCTGCCCGCTCTCGACAACGACGAGCTGCGCCGCGGCAAGCCCACCTGCCACGTCGCTTTCGGCGAAGCCATCGCCATCCTGGCCGGCGACGCCCTGCAGACTCGCGCCTTCGAGGTGCTGTCGGGCCTGGAATGCCCGCCTGCCGCCGCCGTGCAAATCATCGGCCTCATCGCCAACGCGGTGGGCACCGTGGACGGCATGATCGGCGGCCAGGTGCTCGACCTCGAAAGCGAACACTTGAAGCCGACACCCGAGCTCGTCGAGGCCATCCATCGCGCCAAGACCGGCGCTTTGATCCGCGTCAGCGTGGTCAGCGGCGGCGTCTACGCCGGGGCCTCCGCGGACGACGCGGCGCGCCTCGACAGCTTCGGCCGCAAGGCCGGCCTGGCCTTCCAGATCGCCGACGATGTGCTCGACATGACCGCCGACTCGGCCACGCTGGGCAAAACCGCCGGCAAAGACCAGGCCACGGAAAAAGCCACCTGGCCGGCTGTCTACGGCGTCGAGCAGAGCCGCCGCGACGCTGCGCAGCTCATCGAAGAAGCCTTCGCCGCGCTCTCGCCCTACGGCACCCGTGCCGATGGTCTGAAAGCCGTAGCGCGTTACCTGGTTGAGCGGAGGAATTAATCTGGTTGCCGCCAAAGTCCTATGAGCCAAACGGCATTCGTTACCGGCGGTGTAGGTCTTCTCGGCAGCAATCTCGTTCGTCTTCTGGTCGCTGCAGGATTCTCCGTTCGCGCCCTGGTGCGTCCGGAGGAAATGGACCTGGTCCCCATCCAGTTTTCGGGCGTTCCGGTTGAAGTCGTTGCCGGAGACATGCGGGACGTCGCGGGCTTCGCCTCCTCGCTGGAGGGGATCGAGATCCTGTTCCACACCGCTGCTTTCTTTCGCGAATACTACCGGGGCGGCAGCCACTGGGAAGCGCTTTATCGGACCAATGTGGCCGGCACGCGCAGCCTGCTCGAAGCGGCATATCACGCCGGCGTCCGCCGCTTCGTGCACACCAGTTCCATTGCTGTCCTCGATAGCCGGTCATCTGCCGGGATTGACGAGACCATGCTTCGGGATGAACGGCGCGCGGATAACTACTATCGCAGCAAAATCCTTGCCGACCGCGAGGTCCTCGACTTTCTTGAGAAACATCCCGACATGTGGGCGGCGATGGCGTTGCCTGGCTGGATGCACGGCCCCGGTGATGCCGGCCCTACCCCGGCCGGGCAATCGGTGCTCCACTTCGTACGGGGAAAACTGCCGGGAGTTTTGCTGGGAGCATTTCCCGTCGTCGATGCGCGCGATGTCGCTGCGGCAATGCTGCTGGTCGCACAGAAAGGCCGCCGCGGAGAATGCTACCTGGCGGCCGGCCGCTCCATGATATCCGCGGAATTCATGGCTTGCCTGGAGAGAGTGAGCGGCGTAAAAGCTCCGGCACGAACCATTTCGCTTGCCGCAATGTACGCAATGGCCGCAATGGGCGAGTGCTGGGCGCGGCTGACGCGCAGGCCGGTGATGCTGGGGATGGCAGCGGTGCGTCTTCTTGACCAGCGCGTGGAGCAGTTGCAGTTCGACCACTGCAAGTCCCGCCGTGAACTGGGGCTGGAATTCCGTTCGGTGGAGGCAACTCTATCCGACGAAATCGACTGGTATCGTGCGCACGGATACCTCGGCTGAACACCTAGCTGCTTTTGAGGCGCGGGGTCACTGGCCCAGGGCCCGGCGCAGTTTCTGGCTTTGCGCCGAGAGATCCTCCACCGCCGTCTGCGCCCGGCTGAGCATTCCCTGGAGATCTTCAAGGAAGCCGGGAAGCATGTCCCACCAGGCGCGCACCGCTTCCTGCTGATCGAGCATGACAAGCGTGACGCCGGAGACCGCCGTCACCAGGCCGGCGCGCCGATGGCCGGTCAACAGCAACGCGCCGCTGGCTGCCAGGGTGCCTGCCGCAGCAATCCTGATCCAGTTCATGGAATCGGCATCGTCGCTGGGCGGCGCGCCACCCGAATCGTTCGCTCTCTGAGATAGCGGCACAACCACCATGACCCCTCCTTACATCGCACATTCCCTGCCGGAATCCGGCGCGGAAGCGGAATTGCCTATCAAGTATCGCGCGAACACCAGCCCCGCGGCGAGTTTTCTTCGGCATTGGCCGGGGAAAACACACCGCACCGCGGCGGCAACCCAACCTTCAATCCAGGTCGATCTCGCGCAGCGGCTTGCCTTCCGGAGCGTCCTTGGCCTTGCGCATCGCCTCGGCAAATTTCTTCTCCAGCAGATCCACCTTGTTCTTCTCCGCGTCCACGCTCTGGCGGAAGATTGACTCGGTGCGCTCCCCGTGCTCGCGCATGGCCTGGGCCGCGGTTTCCAAATCCTCAAACATCCGCTTGCGCGGCGCTGAAGTGTGGCTCACCAGCACGCCGGTCGTCGCGTCGATCTTCAGCATCGCCCCGCAATCCGGGCAGGCCACCTCGAACGTCTTTGCCTTGTTTTTGGCCATTCCATCTAGCATTCTATGCGCTTGACCCGGCTTTTGGCATGGCCTTTAGGCGGCTGCCGTCGAGTCTGCCAGCCGCAGACGCGGGCGCCACGCGCCTTCATGGCAGGCGGGTCACTCGATCGTCACATGCAAACTGTATTGCTCCTCGTTCGGATCGGGCTTTTCCCAGGAGCGGACGTAGTGGAGCAGCAACACGCCCGTCCCCTTGCCGGTGGGCTGAAACTTGAAGATTTCGACAATCGGCCGGCCCACGCCCGGCTGCGTGGCCTGCGTCTGCGACTGGCCGGCCGGCTTCAACAGCGTCGTCGACTTGGGATCGACGCTCCACTCGTATCCGGTTGTCGGATTGGAGTTCAGCCTCACCTCAAGAACGTCTCCGATTTTGAGATGAACCGTCGCGCCCTTGTCCGCATCGGTGACCACCTTGGTAGCCGCTGCCGCCGCGGCCGGGCAACAGACCATCAGGAACAGGGCAACGGCCAGAAGCCAGGACCCGGAATGAAGGCGTCGGCACGCACTTCGAGCTTGCATTTGAGATTCCTTTCGCGCGATCTCGCCCGTTAAGCCTGTTCAACCGCGCAACCCGAAGATAACTCCCCTGTGTCCCGCACGCAAGGCCGAAGAACTTCGTTCTTTGCGGGTCCGTTCCCTTTGGCCCTTGCTTGACATGCCAGCGCCGTCAAGCGAAAGATGAATGCGCCGGATGCTCGAAACTGCTGGAACTCGTTGCATAAATGGCTTTGTGAAAGGGCACGACTTTTAGCCTGCCCTGAGCTTGCCGAAGGGTGCCGTAAAGGGCGCATAAAACGCGGGGCTTTAGCCCTTGAGGGATGCGCTTTTACAAGCTGATTGCATTTATGCAACCAGTTCTAGAGCGTGCAAACCCGCGATTGCAGAGAATCTCCGGCCGCACGAAACTTTCTTCGAGGAAAAAGGAATGAACATGAACTGGACGAAACCTCTGCGGCTAGTCGGACTTATCGCGCCGGCGCTTCCCTGTCTCTTCCTCGCCGGCGGAAAAACCGCCGCTGCCGGACTCGATCCTGCTCGAGCCTCCGCGCCAAGTCTCCCCAGCTCTGCGCCGCTCAAGGTCGATCGCCTGGAGCCCTCCATCGGCCGAATCATCCCGGCCGGCGCCATGCTGGAGCGCATCGCCACGGGATTCACGTGGGTGGAAGGCCCGGTGTGGGTCCACGGCAGTCTCTTCTTCGCCGATATCCCTTCGAACAGCATCCGCCGGTGGACCCCCGGTAGAGGCGTCAGCATCTTTTTGCAGCCCAGCGGCTACAAAGGCTCCGCCCCGTATGGCGGACGCGAGTCGGGCTCGAACGGAATGACGCTCGACGCGCTCGGCCGGCTAACCGTCGCAGGCCACGCGCAGCGCGATGTCTACCGCCTCGAGTCGCTCAATCCCGAAGGTCCGGCGACCATCCTCGCGGATTCCTACCAGGGCAAGCGCCTGAACAGCCCCAACGATCTCGTCTATCGCTCCGACGGCTCGCTCTACTTCACCGATCCGCCTTATGGCCTGCGCACGCAGAACGACTCCGACCCCGAAAAGGAACTCAAAGTCAACGGCGTCTATCGCATTCCGCACGCGCTCAACCACAAAGCTGGCGCACCGCCCGCGCGCACCGAGTTGCAGCTCCTCGTCGGCGATCTGCCGCGGCCCAACGGCATCGCTTTTTCGCCCGGCGAAAAGTACCTCTATGTCGACAACTCCGAGCCCAAAAAGATCTGGATGCGCTATCGCGTGCTCCCCGGCGGCACGTTGGCCGACCCCAAGCTGTTCTATGATGCAACCGCCGATCCGCGCCCCGGCGGCCCCGACGGCATGAAGGTCGATGTTGAAGGCAATATCTACAGCGCAGGCCCCGGAGGCGTCCTGATCTTTTCCCCTGAAGGCAAGCGCCTGGCGACCATCCTCATGCCGGAGCCCGTGTCCAACCTTGCTTGGGGCGGACCCGATCGCAAGACCCTTTACATCACGGCCAGCAGCAGCGTCTATCGCGTGCATCTGAAAATCGCCGGTGAGCCGATAGTGCAGAGCAAGTAAGCTCGTTCCTGCCCGCTGAATCGCTTCGCAGACTTGCCGGCTCGCCGGCTTGCCGACTCGCCGACCTGCTGACACGATGCTTTACGTCACTGGTCCCGGATTGAACAGCGCGAACTCGTTGTGCAGTCCCCAGCGGTCGGCCCATGTCTCTTTTCGCCCACTGGCCACGTCCAAAACCAGAGAAAAAATCTCCCACCCGACCTCTTCCACAGTCGCCTCGGCGGTCGCGATCCTTCCCGCATCCACGTCGATCAGATCGGGCCAGCGCGCGGCGAGCCCGCTGTTTGAAGCCACTTTGATCACCGGCGCCATGGCCAGACCGTATGGTGTGCCTCGCCCGGTAGTGAAAATGTGCAGATTCATCGATGCAGCCAGCTGCAGCGTGCCGCAGATAAAGTCGCTGGCCGGCGTCGCCGCAAACACGAGCCCCTTCCGCGTCACACGCTCGCCCGGCCCTGCCACGCCCATGAGCGCGGTGCTGCCCGCCTTGGCGATCGAACCCATCGCCTTTTCGACGATGTTGGCCAGTCCGCCTTTCTTGTTGCCAGGGGATGGGTTTGCTGAGCGATCCGCGCCGCCCAGCCGCAGGTACTCGTCATACCACGCCATCTCGCGTACAAAATCCTGCGCAATCTCCGGCGTGGCTGCCCGCGCGGTGAGCAGGTGCGCAGCATCGCGCACCTCCGTCACTTCTGAGAACATCACGGTTGCGCCCGCGCGCACCAGCAAGTCGGCAGCAAAGCCTACTGCGGGATTCGCCGTCACGCCTGAAAGCGCATCCGATCCGCCGCACTGCAAGCCGACTACCAGATCGGATGCAGGACACGTCACCCGCTGCCTTTCGTTCAGCTTCCGGAACTTTTTCTCGGCCAGCGCCATGATGGTGGCCACCATCTCGCCAAATCCCTCGCGCGCATCCTGCAGCACGGCGATGGAGGGCTCTTCTTCGAGCACCGGCAACGCGCCGGCGGACATCAGCCGCACGGGCTGCAGTTTTTCGCATCCCAGGCTCACTACCATCACTTCGCCGCCGAAGTTCGGATGCAGGGCCAAATTGCGCAGTGTGCGAATGGGAATCGCAGCCCCCGGCGCATCCAGCGCCACGCCGCAACCGTAAGGATGCGTGATGGCCACTACATCGTCCACGTGCGCATACCGCGGCAGCATCTCCGCCTTGATGCGCCGCACCGCGTAGTCCACCGTCGCCGCCACGCATTGAACAGTAGTACTGATACCAAGAATGTTTTTCGTTCCCACCGTGCCGTCGGGATTACGATAGCCCTCGAACCAATACCCCTCGAGCGGAGGCAGCGGCCGGGGCGGCGCCGTGGCGAGCGGACAATCGGCAAGCGACGGCGCTTCGGGTTCCCTCATCAGGCCTTCATGCACCCAACTGCCCTGCGCAATCGCCCGGTTTGCAATACCAATCGTCACACCGTACCGAACAATGGCATCGCCCTTCGCAAGATCGGCCAGCGCGACCTTGTGTTCCTCGGGAATCGCCTCAACCAGCACCAGCCCGTCAGCAAAGCGGCTGCCCGCGGGCAATCCGCCTTGGTTCACCACCACGGCCACGTTGTCTCGCTCATTAACGCGAAGATATCGAGGTTGCATGAAGTGATTCACCGCCGCAATGGGGTCGCTGGCGAGCGCGGCCGCAATGTGTCTCGATCATAAACTCCGGGCAGCAACTTTGTGACTTTCCATTAAAGCCGTGCATGAGTCCGGATATAACACTCGTGGAAACGCGCGGCATGATACCGTGAAAAGCGCGTCTCGATGCTCACGCGAAGGCGCGAATTGAAAGGATAACCTTGCCTGAAGAGCGGCATACACGGATTCGCTACTTCATCATCACCATCCTCTTCGTGGTGAGCTGCTTTAGCTTTGCTGACCGGTCGGCTCTCTCGCAGGCGGTGTCCGCGATGCCCAAAGGTCTCAACCTGACTGCCGCGAGATTGGGTTACCTGCTCTCCGCATTTGGCTGGGCCTATGCACTGGGGCAATTGCCTTCGGGAGGCCTCCTCGATCGCTTCGGATCGAAGCGCGTCTATGGCCTTGCCATCATCGCCTGGTCGGTGTGCGCCTTCCTTACCGCCTTCGCAGGCTACCTGGCCGCCAGCGCCGCGTTCACTGCGATCTTCATCCTCCGCATACTCTCAGGTCTGGCCCAATCGCCGGTTTTTCCCGGCAACGGCCGCATCGTCGCCGCCTGGTTCCCCACCTCCGAGCGCGGCCGCGCCTCGGCCATCTTCAATTCCTCGCAATACTTCGCGCTGCCCATCTTCGCGCCCATCTTCGGATGGTTGATCCACGCCGCCGGCTGGCGCAGTTGCTTTTGGTTCATGGGCGCGCTGGGCGGTGTCTTGACTGTGGTCTGGTACACCAACATCTACGGAGTGAAAGAGCACCCGCGCATCTCGGCGGCGGAAATTGAACTCATCGAGCGTGGCGGCGGCCTGGTCAACACCGACTCGGCCACAAGCGCCCTGAAGAATACGCTCACCTGGGCCACGGTCAAGATGCTCCTGAGCTATCGCATGCTGGTTGGCGTCTACATTGGCCAGTACTGTATCACCACGCTCACCTGGTTCTTTCTCACCTGGTTCCCGATCTACCTTGCACAAGCCCGCCATCTGTCGGTCCTGAACGTCGGGCTTGCGGCTGCAGTGCCGGGTCTCTGCGGCGGCTTCGGCGGGATCTTCGGCGGCATCATCTCCGACCGGTTGCTCCATCGCGGCTACTCGCTGAGCTTCGCGCGCAAGCTCCCGATTATGGCGGGCATGGCGCTGTCCATGACCATCATCGCCTGCAACTACGCTGCATCGCAGAGCCTCATGCTGCTCTTCATGTCGATCTCGTTCTTCGGCAAGGGAATCGGCGCACTGGGCTGGACGGTCGTCTCCGACACCTCGCCCAAGGGAATGGTCGGCATGAATGGCGCGCTTTTCAATCTTTGCGGCAACATGGCCGGCATCACCACGCCGCTCATCATTGGCTACATCGTGGAGAGGACCCACTCCTACAATGGCGCGCTGGTTTTCGTCGGCCTCATCGCCTTCTGCGCCATCGTCAGCTACGGCCCCATCGTCGGCGAGATCAAGCGCCTCGACTTCAACATGCCCGCGCAATCCTGAATCGTAGAAATGATAAGATTGTGCGCGCCCGCCCCAAACTATTTAACCTAGGGTCTGTTAACACTACTGGGGTGGCAGCGCCTTCGCCAAGCCGCCGTTCCCCAGAGGAGATCGAATCCATGCCCGATTGGCCAGGAAATCTTCCGCGCAATGCGTTCAAGCAGGCGCTCTCGCGCTGCGAGCGTCAGGTTGGTCTGTGGTGTAGCCTGGCCTCTCCCATCGCGGCCGAAATTCTTGCCGGCGCCGGATTCGACTGGATCCTCATCGACGGCGAGCACGCGCCCAACGACATCTCCACGCTGCTGCCCCAGTTGCAGGCCATGCGCGGCGGCACGGCCGAACCCGTCTTCCGCGTGCCGTGGAACGAACCTGTCATCATCAAGCGTGCGCTCGATGTTGGCGCGCGCTCCTTGCTCATTCCCTTCGTGCAGAATGTCGAGGAAGCGCGCAAAGCTGTGGCCGCCACGCGTTATCCGCCCCTTGGAATTCGCGGCGTCGCCGTTACACTTCGCGCCACCGACTACGGCCGCATTCAAGGCTACCATCGCAATGCGCACCTCGACACTTGCGTTCTGGTTCAGTTGGAGACCAAGGCAGCACTGAAGGAGATTGAAGCCGTTGCCGCCGTCGAAGGCGTCGACGGCATCTTCATCGGTCCCAGCGATCTTGCCGCTGCTTTCGGCCATCTGGGCAATCCTAAGCACCCTGACGTGCAGGCGGCCATCAAGGATGCCGGCGCGCGCATTCGAGCCGCGGGCAAATCCGCGGGCATTCCGGCGGCGAATGCCGACGATGCCGAAGCCCTCTTCGATCTTGGCTTCAACTTCACCGCCGTGGGCAGCAACGTGGGCATTCTGGCGCGCGGGGCGGAAAATCTCGCAGCGCACTTTGGCGGGAAATAGGCGACCGCCGCGTCGGCGGAGCGGCATCACGGCTTGTAGAGTAGCCAAAGGCGTGCGACGATGACCGCGGCGATGGCGGCCGTGGCCGACGTGATGCGATGCACGGTCAGCCACGCCAGGCTCTCCCGCCCAGGAATGCTTTCGACAATGCCGCTTGCGAATGCAGCGAGAATCGACAGCGCCAGGACCGCAACTGCGGCGAGAAGAGTAGGCCTGGATTCGAAGAGCCGGACCGAATGAGCGATCCGAATCGCTGTAAAGATCACCAACCCAATAGCCAGGAGCTTGTGGAGAATGGAAAGGAATGCTTTCAAGGGCTTGCCGGAGAGGCCGAGGCAGATGCCCGATGCCAGCGTGGCCAGTAAGAGCAACCCGATCGCGAGGAATTTCTGTGGGACGCCCATTCAGCAGCCCTTTTCTCCCATGGAGCCATGATCGGGCCGAGGTTGATTGTACCTTCCCGGCGCCGATCCGCCGAGCCTCCGGCGGAATTCCGGGTCGATCGAGCTACGTTACTTCTGCGCGGTCTGCACCGGCTTCTGCCCGCTCGCGGCAGGCGGATTCACGTGCGCAATCAGGAAGTCGGTCAGGTCCTCCACGTCCTGTTTCGGCCCATCATGGACGGCATAAAGTGGTGATAGGGCGAGTCAGGCTTGAACTCGTGCAGCATGGTGAAGAAGCTCGCGATGTCGGCGCGGTCGCGTCCGGCCGGCAGCTTCACTAGGGGTCGGTAGCCGTTAAGCGTGTGGCAGGCGCGCGACTCGTGATCTGTGACGCGGATTACATACTCCTGTGACGAAATTCGATTACGCTGCCCGTTGGCGGCTCGGATAATTCCGTGTTTCCCCGCGCAACTGCTGGCGCCGAAACTGGCGGCGCCAGGATGCATGAGAAACCTGTTAGGCAGGGCAATTCAATGAAGAGGCCTAATTCGTCGATGCAATTGACGCGCGCCGCCGATTATGGCGTCCGCGTGATGATTCAGTTGGCCGCGCCGCCGGCCGATGGGCACGTTTCGCTTCCCACGCTGGCCCAGGCCACAGGCGCGCCGGAGAGCTTTCTCTCCAAGGTATTGCAAGCCCTGTCGCGCGCCGGGTTCATTACTTCGCGGCGCGGGCAGTCGGGCGGTTTTCGCATCACGCCGTGCGGCTGCATCGCGTCGATGCGCGAAGTAATCGAGGCCATCGGCGGCGCCATCTGCCTCAACGTCTGTCTGGCCCCCGGCCGGTCCTGCACCAGAAAAGGGCGCTGTCCCGCGCATCCGGTTTGGGTTCAGGCGCAGCGGGCCATGTTCGACGTTCTCTCGAGCGTCACCGTCGCGGCAATGGCCGCTCACGCGCCGCCGGCCCGGCCGAACAATCCGGCGAGCTCCGGACGCTCTCCCCACCTGCCCGCAAATCCAGCCAGGCGATAAAGCATTTTCACAGTTGCTGTATGCCAAAGCCGAAAGAGTAACGTGGCGTGTCCCTCAGGAAAACGCCACCTTGCACTTCACTCAAATGCCTAGCAGTAACAGTGAAAATGCCGTAGCCTATCCGTCAGGCGCACGCCCCACTTGCCATTCCCTCGCCCGCAGTGTTTCAATCGTGTTATTGAAACAGGGGTGCTCCACAGCTTGTGGGGCTGAGAAATACCCTCGAACCCGATCCGGATAATACCGGCGTGGGAAGTTTTCTCCGACCGAGCGGCGTTCTTCCTCACCTCCCTTCGCGGCGCAAGCTCCTTTGTTTCAGGCAGCACGGAATCGAAGGGCCTCATGCAAGCAGTTGCGCCAATCGTCATCGCTCGCCGTCCATCGTCGCCCCTTGGCCGCGCCCACCGCTCCCACGCGGAAGCCTTCCTGCTGGCCATCTGTCTTGCATTGCCTCTTAGCGCGCAGACCGCGCTGCAGACGGCGCCAAATCCTACTCCGGTTGCGCAAGGGGGCGCGCAGAACCCCGCCCCCGCACAACAGAAACCCGCTCCCGTCACCACTACCATCGTTGTCCACGGTGAAGTGGAGGACAACTATCTTCCCGAGTCCATTACGGTGGGCGCGCTCGGCGGCGAGCCGCTGAAAGAAGCGCCGCTTTCGGCCTCGGTGGTTACGCGCGACCTTCTCAACGACCAGGTCTCGCGCCTGCTTTCCGACGTGATCCAGAACGATGCCTCGGTCGGCGACGACTACGTACCCGTGGGCTACTACGGCGACTATCAGATTCGCGGCTATCCCATCGATCTCGCTACGGGACTTGAAGTTAACGGCATGACCATCGCCGGCGAGCAGGATGTGCCGCTCGAAAACAAGCAGAGCATCGAGATCCTTAACGGCCTTGCGGGCGTGGAGAGCGGCGTGGCTTCGGCGGGCGGCCTCATCGACTACGTGACCAAGCGCCCGGCCAACATTCAGGACCTCGATCTCGCCACCGATCAGCGGGGCACGGCCTATGGCGCCGTCGACCTCGGCCATCTCTTCGGCAGCCGGAAGCAAGTGGGTGCGCGCGTCGATCTGGCCAGCGAACGAATCGTGCCCTATATGAACGACACCAACGGCTGGCGCGGAGTGGGCGCCGGTGCGGCAGATTGGAAGCTGAGCCCCAACACGGTCCTCAAGGGCGACTTCGAATACCAGCACAAAACGGAGCGCGACGGCAGCGGCTATCAACTCCTCGGCGGCACGACCCTGCCCGACATCAACCGCATCTACAGGTCAACCATGCTGGGCGATCAGCCGTGGGGCCCTCCCGACACCTACGACACCTTCAACACCGATGCGCGCATCGATCGCACCTTCTCTCCGTCCTGGGCAGCCTTCGCAGCTGCGAGCTTCAGCCATTCGCTGATTCAGGACAACGTGATCTACGCCTATGGCTCGTCGCTCGATCCCAACAATAACTTCGCGGTGAATTGCCCCAACGCACCCGACGCGCCCGCCTACTTCTTCTGTCCGGACGGGACCTACGGCATCTACGATTACCGCGATCCCGGCGAGCTGCGCATTGACGCCGAGGCCGAGGCCATGATCACCGGCCACATCCACACCGGCGCCGTCGCGCAGGATCTCACGGCTGGCGGCGTCGTCTTCCTGCGCGGCGTGCAGCAGCCGGGTTATTACACAGCCGCAAACCCTTATTCGCCCGATGGCATTGTGCAGGATGGCGCCGTCTACACGTATGTTGGTTCGGAAAACATTTATCAGTCGCTCGCCCCCATTCCCCAGGAAAGCCCGCTCGAATCCGCGGGTCCGCGCCGCCTCTGGGAAGACAGCCATCAGTCCTCCGGCGTCATTCAAGATCGCGTTCACCTTCCCGGCCGCATTCAGCTTGTCGCCGGCGGCCGCTTCGATTCCCTGCGCGACCACAATTACTCGCTCACGGCCACCAGCCCCACCGCACCGCCGACCATCACCGACAAGCCCGTATGGCTGCCGCAGTACGCCGTCACATTCAACCCCGTCGAGAACCTGACCCTCTACTCGAATTACGGAGTCATGCTCTCGCTCGGGCCCCAGGGGCCGTGGTGGGTCGACGATGCCAATCAATTCCTCGCGCCCTACAACACGCGCCAGGCCGAGGTGGGCGCCAAGTACGAGCCCGACCAGCGCATTCTGCTCACCACTGATCTGTTCCACATGCGCGCGCCCTTCTTCTACCCCAAAGTGATCCCGGCCCCCGACAGCTTTTGCCCTAACGGCAGCCCAGGCGATCTTTGCTTCGAATCCGAGGGCCGCGAGACGCACAACGGCATCGAGCTCAACGCCGAAGGCAAAGCCACAAGCTGGCTGCGACTCAACGGTTCGGCCGCGGCCATGAATGCCATTTCTACAGACACAGGCACGCCCTCTTTCGATAACAAGCAAGTGATAAACGTGCCGCACCTGCACACGAATCTGTTTGCCGATCTCAGCGTGCCCCGCGTGCGGGGCCTCCACCTGATGCCCGGCTGGAGCTACACATCGCGCAGAGAAGCCACGCGCGACGATGCGGTGAGCGTGCCCAGCTACAATCTCTTCAACCTGGGCGCGCGCTACACTCCTGGCGGCGAACAGGGCCGCGTCACGTTTCACATCTACGCCGACAACATTACGGACAAACGCTACTGGTCCGACACCGGCGCCAGCTACGGCGACACATTCGTCTGGCTGGGCGCGCCGGCGACCGTGCGCCTCGACGCGCACTACACGTTTTAGCAACAAGCCTCTCGCGAGTACAGGGGAGGATTGAGCCGGTACAGAACGCGCAAGCAAGATCGAGCCAAAAGCTGAAAGCTGATAGCGAACAATGACCGCAATGGCAAAAGCCCACGGCATGGACGGTACGCTGGTCGCGCCCGACTGGCCGCCGCTCATGCTCAGCGAATTGCGCGAGCTTCTCCGCCAATTTCCTGAACTCGGCGAGCCCGCCCGCATCCTCTCCGTCAGCCCGCGCCCCTTTTCCGCAGCCGGCATCGTCGCCACGCGCAACTCTCGCGTCTTCATCAAGCGCCATCACCGCGCCGTGCGCGATCGCGAAGGACTGCTGGAGGAGCACCGCTTTCTCTCCTATCTGTTCGCTCACGGTGCATCTGTGCCGCGCGTCCTTGTCTCCGCAACGGGAGAAACCGCGATCGAAATGGGCGAATCGACGTACGAAGTGCACGAGACGCCCGCAGGCATCGATCTCTATGAAGACGCGATCTCCTGGACGCCGTTTCGCAGCGTGCCTCATGCGCATTCCGCCGGCCAGTCGCTCGCGCGCCAGCATCGCGGCGCAGAAGGATTCGCCGCCCCACCCCGCAAGCCCCGTCCAATCGTCGCCGGCTTTACAATTTTCGCCGCTCAAGGCCCCGCGCAAGCACTTCAATGTTATCTCGCTGCGCGTCCATCCTTAGCCAATCACAATGCCGTCCACACCTGCGCCGGGCAGGCGCTGGAACTTCTCGCCCCATTTCATGCCGAGCTTGCGCCGCTTTTGCCTGCGCTCGCGCCACTCTGGACCCACAACGACCTCCACGCCTCCAATCTCTTCTGGAGCAATACAGCCTCCAACGCGCACGCCACTGCCATCATCGACTTCGGACTCGCCGACCGCACCAACGCCGTGCACGACATCGCCCACGCCATTGAGCGCAACATCGTCGAGTGGCTCGTCCTGGTGAACGATCCCGCGCACTCAGACGCTGTCCCCATTCATCTCGACCATCTCCGGGCTCTGATCGACGGCTACGAATCCATCCGGCCGCTCTCGCGGGAAGAATCCGCTGCGCTCGCGCCCATGACGGCTCTCTGCCACGCCGAGTTCGCCCTTTCCGAGGCCGACTATTTTCTCGGCGTCTTACACGCGGAAGAAAAGGCAGTCATGGCCTATGATGGCTGGCTTGTGGGCCACGCTCGATGGTTCTCGAGCGCGCCTGGCCGACGGCTGCTCGATGCGCTCCGCCGTCGCGCCGATTCCCGCCGCGCAAATGGGCCAGCGCGCCCATGACCGCGACCGCAATCGCCGCCTACTTCACAGCTCACGGTCTGGAGCTCGCCGGAGCCGTCACCGCTGCTCTCGGAATCTGGCTTACCACGCGCCGCCTGCTGATTTGCTGGCCCGTGACTCTGATTTCGATTTTTCTCTACATGGTGGTGTTCTATCGTGCCGGGCTTCTCTCCGATGCTCTGCTGCAAGTCTTTTTTGTTGTTTTCACGCTCTACGGCTGGTGGCATTGGTGGCGCGGCGTGCGCCAGGAAGGCGTGGTTCGCGTCGTCCCGCTGCCGCTGCCAAGCCTGGCCATTGCGGTCGCCCTGGGCTTGGCAGGAAGCTTTGTGCTGGGAACGCTGGCCAAGCATCTTCACGCTGCGCTGCCTTATCTCGACGCCATGCTGATGAGCTACAGTCTTGTGGCCACCTGGTGGCAGGCGCGCAAGCACATCGCGAACTGGTGGCTTTGGATTCTCGTGGATGCGATCTACGTCGGTGAGTATATCTACAAGGACCTATGGCCGACAGCGCTGCTCTATGCGGCATTCGTGCCGCTCGCACTGCTCGGCCTGCGCAACTGGCGCCGCGCCGCTCCGGCTCCTGGCGCTTAAATCTTGGCTGCCCCATCCTTTCCGCGTTCTTTGCGGAAAGAGTGGGATGGCGCGAACGCTCAGGCGCTCATTCCCGTCTGCACTACGTTGTGCAGCGGCTCGCCCTTCATATAGCGCCGCAGCTCATCGGCCACGATGCGCAGGGTGCGCGGCGCAAACTGTGGTGTCGAACCGGCGATGTGCGGCGTCAGCAGCAGGTTCGGACAGCTCCACAGCGGGTGGCCTTCGGGCAACGGCTCGGGATCGGTCACGTCGAGTGCGGCGCGAATCCGGCCCGATTGGAGCGCCTCGACCAGCGCATCGGCATCGATAATCGGTCCGCGCGCGGCATTCACCACGAGCGCGCCCTGCCGCAGCAGCGCGAGTTGGCGGCTGCCCATCAGTCCGCGCGATTCCGGAGTCGAAGGCAGAATCAACACCACCACCTCGGCGCGCGGCAGCAGGTTGTCCAATTCACTCACGGCGTGTACCTCGGGTTCTGCGCGCGCACCGCGCGCCACGCGCAAAACCTTCACGGCGAACGGCATGAGCATGCGCTCGATCTCCTTGCCGATCGCGCCATAGCCCACCAGCAGCATCGTCTTGCCCGTCAGCTCCTCCTGCATCACCGGCGGATACAATACGCGCGCGTCGCCGGTTATCTTCGCGTAGTGCGCGCTGGCCTCGAATCGCCGCTTCCACACGCCCGATCTTTGTATATCGAGATACAGAGGAAAATACTTCAGCATGGTCAAAATGGCCGCCAGCGTCCACTCCGCCGTGGCAATATTGTGCGCGCCGCGCGCATTGCAAATGGTCACGTGCGGGCCCACCGTGCCGGGGATCCACTCCGTTCCCGCCGCCATCGCCAGCACCAGCTTCACGCCGCGCAAACGCGGCCATGTGCTGATGGCCCGCGTCGAATATGGATCGGGAATCCACACATCGATCTCGACGTCGTGCTCCATTTTGTCCGACACCGGGATCAGCTCGATCCCCTCGGGAAAATCGCGCAGCAAATCAGTTGACAATGTGGCTGGGTATCCGACTCGCAGCATGGGGTTCGCGGCGCGGCCTGCCGCGGGCTCCTTGCCTGTATGCTAATCCAGCCGCCTTGGGTGCATGCATCCAGTATGCCACGTTTACCCCAATTCCGCAAGCCTAAGCCGCTCAAGCAAAATGAGTCACTACCGAATTGCCACAATTCCTCGGCAGGAGGACTGCCGCCCACGAAAAATCAAACGGCGAGCATATCTGTGTAGACCGCCATCCCCACCACCGCATCGGCGCCCAGCGCATCCAGCGCATCGATCTCCTGCTGGCTGCGAATCCCTCCGGCCACGATGAGTTGCCGCTCGGTAATTTTGCGCAAACGGGCCGCGGTTTCAACAGGAAAGCCCTGCATCAATCCTTCGCCATCCACATGCGTGTAGAGAAACGCGGCGGCGTAGGGCTCAAGCTGCGGGATCGCCTCGTCCGGCGTGAGCTCGACCTGCGCTTTCCATCCCTTCACGGCGATGCGGCCGTTCTTCGTGTCGATCCCGGCCACCACGCGCTCCACGCCCACGCTCTCCGCAAGTTCCGCCGCGAACTTCGTATTTACCGCGCCGCAGCCCGAAAAAAAAGCCGATCCGATAATCACTCGCTTCGCTCCTGCATCCAGCACCTGCCGCGCGCGCTCAATGGAATGAATCCCGCCGCCCGCCTGACAGGTCAACCGCTGCGCTATTTTGGCTACAAGAACGGAGTTCTCGCCCTGCCGCATCGCCGCGTCCAGATCGATCAACTGCACCAGGGGAAACCGCGCGAACTTCTCGATCCAATACTCAAAATCGTCGAACGCCAGGCGCAGCTTTTCGCCCTGCACAAGCTGCACAATGCGTCCGCCCATGAGATCGATGGAAGGAATCAGCATGGCAGCCTCACCGGAACTCCCGCCTGCGCCAGCTCTTCTTTGAGCGACCGCGCGCTCTTCACTCCAAAATGAAAAATGCTGGCCGCGAGCGCCGCATCGGCACGTCCGCGCGCAAACACATCGGCAAAGTGTGCCACCGTTCCCGCGCCGCCCGAGGCAATCACGGGAATGCCGACAGCCTCGCTCACCGCCGCCGTCAACTCGCAATCGAATCCCGCGCGCGTTCCGTCAGCATCCATTGAGGTGAGCAGAATCTCGCCCGCGCCACGCTGCTCCGCCTCGCGCGCCCATTCGACCACGCGCCGGCCTGCGGGCTTGCGCCCGCCGTGTACAAACACCTCCGCTTCGCGCACGGGGTCGGCGGCCTTCGGATCGCGCCGCGCATCGATGGCGACTACCACTGCCTGTGCGCCAAAGCTGCTGCCGATAGCGCTGATCAGCGCGGGATCGGCCAACGCCGCGGAGTTGATGCTCACCTTATCCGCGCCCGCCTCGAACACCTGTTCCGCGTCGCCCGCCGAGCGAATCCCTCCTCCTACGCAAAAAGGCACAAACAGCTCGAGCGCCGTGCGCCGCACCGTATCCAGCAGCGTCTTCCGTCCCTCGTGCGTCGCCGTAATATCCAGCAGCACAATCTCGTCCGCGCCCTCGCGCGCGTGCCGCGCCGCCTGCGTCGCCGGATCGCCCGCGTCCACCAGATCGACAAACTGCACGCCCTTCACCACGCGGCCCGCGTGCACATCGAGGCAGGCAATGATGCGTTTGGTCAGCATGTGGCTCCTTTCGCCTGCCATGCGAGAAAATTGCGCAAAATCTTCAGTCCCGTCTCTCCGGATTTCTCGGGATGAAACTGCACGCCCATCACATTGCCTCGCTCCACAGCCGCGGCAAACGGCTCGATATAGTGCGTTACCGCCGCAGTGTGCACCGTGACAGGCGCTTTGTAGGAATGCGTGAAGTAGACGTACTCGCCCGGCTCGACACCCTTGAGCAACCGCGAGCCATTGCGCACTTCGAGCGAATTCCAACCCACGTGCGGCACCTTTTCCGTACTTTCGGCAAACCGTGTGCAAATTTCAGGGAAATATCCCAGTCCCGCCTGCTTGGGCGCCTCTGTCGATCCCGCGTAGAGCCACTGCATGCCCACGCAGATGCCGAGAAACGGCACGCCCTGCGCAATTGCCGCGCGAATCGCGCCTGTCAACCCTGTCGCGTCCAGCCGTTCTGTCGCCGCAAAGTGACCCACGCCGGGAAGCACGATGCGCTCCGCCGATTCGACCAGCGACAAATCGCCATCCGTAACAACAGTCTCCGCGCCGAGATGCCGAAGCGTCTTGAGGACCGAAGTGAGGTTGCCGGCTTTGTAGTCGATCACCGTGACGCGCATAGATTCTCCGCAGTCCCCGGCGAGCGATTTCTTGCTCGCTGGGATAGTTAGAGTAGTCCTTTCGTCGACGGCAGCATCTCGCCCAGTTGCTTGTCGCGCGAACAGGCCACGCGCAGCGCGCGCGCAAATGCCTTGAAGATCGCCTCGATCTTGTGATGGTTCGAGCGGCCATACATCGTCTTCACGTGCACATTGGCACGTGCCCCGCGCGCGAACCCCTCGAAGAAATCCGTTACCAGCTCGGTTTGCAGATCGCCAACAAGCCGCGTGCGCACCTTCGTATCCACGGCAAATGCCGCGCGCCCGCTCAGATCCACGGCCGCAACCGCCAGCGTCTCGTCCATCGGCATCACAAAGTAACCGGCGCGCAGAATCCCGCGCTTATCTCCCAGCGCGCGATCGAATGCCTCGCCCAGGGCGATGCCCACATCCTCGACCGTGTGGTGCTGGTCCACGTCGAGATCGCCATCGCACTTCAAGTCGAGATCGAATACGCCGTGCCGCGTAAACAGCTCCAGCATGTGATCGAAAAAGCGAATGCCGGTTGAGATTTTGTACCGTCCCTGACCCTCGATCGTCAGCTCAATCTCGATCCGCGTCTCGGCCGTGTTTCGCACAATCGTTGCCGTGCGCGCCCCCGAGCGTCTTCCGCCCTTCTTGCTCTTCCTCGTTTTCATCGCGCCTCGCCTCCGGTCCGCAACACGGCCAGCGCGTCGTTCAGTGCCACAGCAGCCTGCTTCATCTGCTCGCGCGCTCCAATGGTGATGCGGACGCGCCCGCCGCAGCCCGGATCGCTGGAGCGGTCGCGCACCAGCACGCCGGCCGCGCGCATCAGCCTTACAAACTCCGCGTGCTGCGCGCCAATCTCGACGAGGATGAAATTCGCGCGGCTCGGCCAGCGCCTGACCCCAGCCGCATCGAGCGCCTCCTCAAACTCCGCGCGTGCCGCCAGCACCTCGCCCACATACCAATCGAGGTAGCCCGTGTCCTCAAGCGCCGGCGGCAGGCAAGCCAACGCCAGCGAGTTCACGCTATAGGGCGAAAGCACGCGCCGCACCCACCGCATCAGTTCCGCAGACCCGGCCAGCAGTCCCAATCGCAATCCCGCCAGCCCGTAAGCTTTCGAGAACGTTCGCGCCACGACCAGATTAGGCAGCGTACCGACGAGATCCATCACTGTCTCGCCGTAGAAATGAAAGTACGCCTCGTCGACAAACATCACTGCCTGCGGCGCTCGCCGTGCCAATTCGATCAGTTGCGCGCGCGTGGCCGCCGAGCCCGACGGGCTGTTCGGATTGGCGATCGCAATCACCTTCGTTCGCGGCTCGATTGACGCCAGCAGCCTCTCAAACGGAAACTGCAGATCGTCTGCGGCCTGCACCGTCGCCACGCGCGCATCCGTTGCCGAGGCGTAGACCTCGTACATGGTGTAAGTGGGCACAGGCAGCAGCACTTCGTCGTCCGCTTCGAGAAATGTTTCAAAGAGCACGTGAATTGCCTCGTCCACGCCGTTGGTCAGCGCCACCTGCTCCGCGCGCAATCCCAGATGCGCAGCAACGACCGCCTCCACCGGCTCGCGCTCGGGATAGCGCGTGAGCGCGCCGGCCGAGATTGCCGCAAGCACTTCGCGCACCTTCGGCGAACAGGCGACCGTATTCTCGTTGAAGTCCAGCCGCAGCGCATCGCGGCTGCCCAGCGGCGGGTGATACTCCTTCATTGCCTGCACGCGCGCGCGCGGCGCGGGAGCCACCGTCGTCACAGATTCAGCCACGGGCCCTCCTCTTTCCGCTGGCGTCGCTGCCGAGCCGTGTTCGAATTGCCTCGGCGTGGCCTATCAGCCCCTCCGCCTCAGCAAGCAAGGCTGCGGGGGGCCCAAGCGAGCAGATTGCCTTGGCGCTGTACTCCTGCACCGTGATCAGCTTCACGAAATCGTTCACGCTCAACCCGCCACGCACCCGCGCCATGCCGCCGGTGGGCAGGGTGTGATTCGGGCCGGAGATGTAATCGCCCATGGGCTGCGCGGACCACCGCCCCACAAACACCGAACCTGCATTCGTGATCCAATCCAAATCGCCGGCGGAATCCACGGTCAGATGCTCGGGAGCAAGCCAGTTGGTGATGTCGCACGCTTCCTCGTACGATCCGGCCAGAAAGACGTAGCCGTTGCGTGCCAGCGCCTCGCGCGCCACAGGATTCTCGCGTCTGCGCACCTTGGTTTCGGCAATCACGGCTTTTGCCAAATCATCGCGTGTCGTAACAAGAATCGCCAGCGCCTCCGGATCGTGCTCTGCCTGCGCCACAAGGTCGCTCGCAATATCTGCCGCATTGCCTCGCTCGCTTGTCACCACGATCTCTGTCGGCCCGGCCAGCATATCGATGGCGCAGTCAAAGGCCACGAGCCGCTTGGCAGCAGTCACGTAGAGATTGCCAGGGCCGACAATCTTATCGACACGCAAAATGCTCGCGGTTCCGTAGGCCAACGCCGCCACGGCGTGCGCCCCGCCCAGCCGGTAGAACTCAGGAATCCACGGCTGCTTCATCCAGTCAGGCCGCCTGGCGTTGCCGCTCATTCCGCAAAGCTCCGGCATTGCCAGCAAATGCGCCGCGGCAAGAGTCTCCAGCGCGGGCTTCGGCGAAATTACAACGATCCGCCGTACCCCCGCCACCAGCGCCGGAATCGCCGTCATCAGCAGCGTCGAAGGCAGTGGGTGCCGACCGCTCGGCACATAGCACCCGACGGAATTGAGCGGACGCACAAGCTGGCCCGTCGTCAATCCGGCAAAACTGGAATTGCTCCAGGAAACCGGCATCTGCCTCTGCGCGAAATCGCGAATCTGTGTGGCCGCCGCCCTGAGCGCGTCGCGCAGCGCCGGATCGAGCCCCTTCCACGCCGCGGCCATCTCTTCCCGCGTCACGCGCAGTGCATTCGGCCCGCTCAGCCCATCGAACTCCGCCGCATAGCGCAGCAGCGCCCGGTCGCCGCGCTTGCGCACATCGGCCACAATGCGGTTCACCACGGGCAACACCGCATCCAGCGCCGCACCGCCGCGATTCCTGAGTGCAGCCATCGTCTCTGCCGCAGCCCGCGCGTTTCGTCCGGTTGTCCGGATCAATTTCATCGCTCTTCTCCGGTCACAGCACCACCCTCACAGCACCACTTTGTTCAGCGGATACTCCACGATTCCCGCCGCGCGGGCCGCCTTCAGCCGCGGGATCACATCGCGGGCCACGCGCTCTTCCAGAATCGTATTCACCGCAACCCACTCGGAATCGCTCAATTGCGAGATTGTCGGCGAGTTCAGCGCGGGCAGTACGGCCAGCACGGCGTCCAGGTCTTCGCGCCTCACATTCAGCATCAGCCCCACCTGCGCCTGCGCGTCGATGGCTCCGCGCAGCATGAGCGCGATCTGATCAATCTTCTGCCGCTTCCACTCGTCCTTGAGCGCAGCCCTGCCGGCGATCAGGTGCGTCTCGCTCTCCATCACCGTGTCGATGATCTTCAGGTGGTTCGCCTTCAGCGAGCTGCCCGTCTCGGTCACTTCCACAATCGCATCGGCCAGCATCGGTGGCTTTACCTCCGTCGCGCCCCAACTGAACTCCACCCTCACATTCACGCCCTTCGCGGCAAAGTAGCGCTTGCAGACCTCCACGAGTTCCGTGGCAATGATCTTACCCTCCAGATCCTCGGCCTTTTCATACCTGCTCGCCTCGGGGACGGCCAGCACCCAGCGCACCTTGCGGCGGCTTTGCTTGGCGTAGGTCAGCGTGGTCACGCTCTCCACGTCCAGGCCGCTCTCCACCACCCAATCGATGCCCGTCAGTCCCGCGTCCAGCACGCCGTGATCCACGTAGCGCGCCATCTCCTGCGCGCGGATCAGCATGCACTCGATCTCGCTGTCGTCAATCGAAGGAAAATACGATCGCCCGTCGGCATAAATGTTCCATCCGGCCCGCTTGAACAGGGCAATGGTCGCATCCTGCAAGCTGCCCTTGGGGATCCCGAGTCGAAGCTTGTTACCCACGATTCACCTCCGCGCTCGCGCCGGGGTCCCCAACGGTTGGCTCGCAGAGCCGGGGTCGTTGGGGTGGGAGCTCAATAGGCCGCGTGAAGCAGCTCACCGTGCCTTCGTGGCAAACCAGGCCGTCGCCCTCCACCTCCACGCGGAACAGCAGCGTGTCGTTGTCGCAGTCGGTCGCTGCCGAAACTACGCGCAGCCGGTTGCCGCTGGTTTCGCCCTTCATCCATAGCTTCTGCCGCGTGCGGCTCCAGAAGGTCACAAAGCCGGTCTCCTGCGTCTTCGCGTAGCTGGCTGCATTCAGAAAGCCCAGCATCAGCACCTCGCCCGTGCGCGCATCCTGCACGATCCCCGGCGCCAGGCCATCCATCTTGTCAAAATCAATTGCCGTTGTCTTTTCGCTCATCTTCATTCCTGTCCTGGATCAATGATTTTTTCCAAACACGAAAAAACCCGCCAGCGTCATTCGCCGGCGGGCTGGGGTGTTTCCTTTCGATCTCTCTGGCCGATTAGCTCAGGCCATAACAGTCCGCCGGCATGGTTGTCCCATGATGATGGTGGTGGATGTGATGGCGGAGGCTCTGCATCTCTTTCCAAGTTACGGGGGAAGCCCCTGCGCTGTCAAATCATTTCCTTGCGCCGGCTCAAGGATGGGCGGACAATGAATCCGTGCCGATCCGAGCCCGATTCACTGTGATTCCGCTTGCACTCCTCGTCGCCTGCCTGGCTGGAGCGCAGCAGTATCACGATCGAGACACGAGCGGTGCGCCCAAAACCTCCGCCACGGCTCCCCCGCCCGAGGCGCGCATCGACATCAACCACTCGAGCGCCGATGAACTGCTCAAGGTTCCCGGCATGACGCCAAGCTGGGCCGGCCGCATCGTGCGCTTTCGGCCCTACCGCACCAAGCAGGACCTGCTCGATCGCGGCGTGCTTCCCAGCGAGGTCTACGACCGCATCAAGGACTGCGTGATTGCGCATCGCGGCGAGAAATAACCGCGCCGCCCAGGCATTCCCGCCCACCCTCCCCAGTCCCTTCGTCCCTATTCCCTATTCCCCACTCCCTCTCGGCAGGTACACTGTCCACGACAGGAGGCTTGCCTATGCAAACCCGGATTCTGGGCACCACCATGCCGGTGCTCGAAGTCGAGCTCGATCCCAATGAAAGCGTGTTCTCCGAGAGTGGCGAATTGTCCTGGATGACCGCGTCCATCCAGATGACCACGCACACGCAGATGGGCGGGGGCGGCGGGATCTTTGGCGTGCTCAAGCGCGCGGCCGCCGGCGCCAGCATCTTCATGACCGAGTACCGCGCATTTCAGTACCCCGGCGCCGTCTCGTTTGCCACCAAGGTCCCCGGCCACATCGTGCCCGTCGAGCTTGGCCAGGGGCAGGATTACCTGGTGCACCGGCACGGCTTCCTTTGCGCGACACCTCAGGTCACCATCACCCTGGGCTTTCAGCAGTCTCTGGGCGCGGGCATCTTTGGCGGCGAGGGATTCCTGCTGCAAAGGCTTAGCGGAGTAGGCACCGCCTGGCTGGAGCTTTCCGGAGAGCTGATCCAGAGGAACCTTGCGCCTGGCGAGGTCCTGCGCGTGCACCCGGGCCACGTGGGCGCATTTCAATCCTCGGTCGGCTTCCAGATCACCATGGTTCCGGGTATCAAGAACATGATCTTCGGCGGCGACGGCTTGTTTCTTGCCCAGATGGTCGGTCCGGGGACAATCTGGCTGCAGACCCTGCCCATCTCCCGCCTGGCGCATCAGATCTACGAGTATCTGCCGCATCCTGAACGAGCGCAGACGCCGGCAGCCGCTGTCGGCGGCGGCCTGCTGGGCGGCATTGTCGGCTCGATTTTGAGCGGGGATCAATAATTGGCGTGTGTAAGGATCGCCTCGTATGAATCAACCCGCGCAGAGCAAGCATAGCGTTCGCGGTCACATCGTCTTTGTCTTCGCCCTGGCCCTGGCTCTTTACCTGGCGTGGCTGGTCCGGAGCGTGCTTCTCCTGGTTTACGTCTCTGCGCTCTTTGCCGTCGTGCTGGCGCCCGTGGTCCGCGCCACATCGCAGATTCGCATCGGCGGGCGGCGGCCCTTCCAGGGCTCGTTGGCCATCTTTATCCTTCTGCTGGCAGTGGCCGCGGCGCTTACCGCCTTTGGATTTCTCGCCTTTCCTCCCCTCATCGGCGACCTGCAGTCCCTCACCGGCGAATTGCCCACGCGCATTCCCGGGCTGCTGGCCAAACTCAATGAGGTTCCCTTCGCCGGCCGCCTCGACGCTGGAGATGTCATCTCGTGGATTCAGAGTTCGCTCAGCGGCGCGGCTGCCTACCTGCTGCTCTCCGTCAAGGTCTGGGCGGGCGCGCTCATTCAGGTGGCCGCCGGCTTTGTTCTTACGCTCTACTTCATTCTTGAGGGCGAGGCCGCTTACCGCTGGTTTCTTTCCTTTCTCCCGCCGGAGGCCCGGCATCGGTTCGACGCTACGCTGCGGCGCGCGGCCACGCGCATGCAGAAGTGGCTGCTGGGCCAGGCCAGCCTCATGCTTATCCTGGGTACGGCGAGCACCATCGTCTTTCTCTCGCTGGGCGTCCGTTACGCCTACGCGCTCGGCGCTTTCACCGGCCTGCTCAACTTAATCCCCTTCCTGGGCGCCGCTGTCTCCCTCGTGCTGGCCCTCCTGGTGGCGGCCGTCGACTCTTGGGGCCGCGTGCTCGGCGTCGCTATCTTCTTTCTCGTCTATCTTCAGATAGAAAACTCCTGGCTCGTTCCCCGCATCATGAAGAGCCGCGTCCATCTCCCCGCCCTCGCCATCTTTGTTGCCCTGCTCCTGGGTTCCGCATTCGCAGGTATTCTCGGCGCTTTGGTCGCCATCCCCACCGCCGTTCTCGTCTCCGTGCTGCTCGACGAATATCTTGTGCGCAAGGATGCGGCGTAGGCCTTCTTCGCCCCGCAGCGCTGGCAGCTCGTCTGGAACCGCGTCGCCCCGCTTCTGCCCACCGTCAAGCCACCGACGCGCGCATGGCCTCGAGGGCAGCGGTTAGGTCTCTGCAGAGAGTCTCCTGCGCTTCGGGAGTGAGCTTTTCGTCCTGGCTCGTCAGGTAGAAGACGTCGATCGCGGTTTCGCCTTCGGTGTCGATCAGCGCGACTTTGATGTTGCACTGGTGCGAGCTCAGAGTGAGCGCGATCTGGCGCAGCAGACCGGGCAAATCCTGCGCCACCACCTGCAACAGCGTGGAGTGGGTCGACGCCTCGTTGTCGAACTCGAGCTTCGTGGGGACCTCGACTTTGTGGTTGGCAGGGTGATTCAGGTGGCGGCGCGCGTCGAGGAGTTGCTGCACTGAAATCTTTTGCGCCACCACATCGTGTACGTTGGCCAGAAAGCGTTCCTTCTCGCTGGGGTTCAGTTCGATGGTCCGAAAAACGTCTGAGAAATGGAAGCTGTCCACGATCACGCCGGCATCGTTCGAGTAGGCTCCGGCGCGGACGATATTCATTCCCCAGGCGGCCAGCACGCCGGCCACGTCGGCAAACAGCCGCGAGCGGTCGCGGGTGATCACGGTCAAGTCAAAGAGCTGACGGTTGGGCCGCAGATCGAGCTGCACCGCATCCGCATCGAGGTTGACGGCCATTTGAAAGTGATTGCGGATCTGCTCGGGCAGGCGCGTTTGCAGATAGCGTTGCGGCAGCCCCTCGAGGAATTGCTTCAGCGCATCGTGCTGCGCGCCGGGAACCATGGAGCGGATGCGGTTGAGCAATGTTGGATCGATGGCCGCGTGATAGCGCATTTCGTCCACCGAGCGGTCCATGAAGTTCGATGTGGACATGTAGAACTGCCACAGGTTTTCGGCCTTCCACGGGGTCAGGGCATCGGGGTTGACGGCTTTGATGTCGGCAAAGGTCATCAGCGTGAGCATCTTCAGCAGTTGCGGGCTGCCGATCTTGTCGGCGAAGCCCCGCACGTTGTCGAGATCGAAGATGTCGCGCCGCATGGCCAACGACATCTCCAGATGCAGCCGGATGAGCTTGAGTATGGATTCGCGCTCCTCGGCATCGAAGTCCAGCCGCGCCAGAAAGCTGTCGGCCAGCTCGACGCTCTGCGCCGCGTGTTCGCCGGTGCGGCGTCCTTTGCCGGTGTCGTGCAACAAAAGCGCCAGGAAGAAGAGATCGAGGCGGTCGATCTCCGGTAGCAGTTGGGCCAGCCGCTGCTCGTGCTCGTTGGCCGGCTGGCGAAGGCCGTGGACGTTGTCGATCACCAGGAAGGTGTGCTCGTCCACGGTGTAGCGGTGATAGCTGTCGCGGATCACCAGCGCGTCGATGCCGTGGAACTCGGGAATCAGCATCTCCAGCACGCCCAGCGCGTGCATGGTCCTCAGGGCATGAGCGGCATGGGGACCCAGCAGCACTTCGCGCAGCGCATTCCACAAATACGGCCCCTCGGGAATGGAGATCGCCAGAACCGGCAACGCGTCGGTGATGCGGTCCTCGGCGGCTTGCGACAGCGTGTAGCCGTGCGTGGCCATCAGCGAGAAAATGCGCAGGATAGCCGCGGTGTCGTTGAATTGCGCGCCGGATTGAATGTCGATGCGTCCCTGATCGATCAGAAAATCGGTGCCGGCGATGGGCGTGCGCCTCCGGCGAAATTGGCGGTAAAAGCTCACCGGCGCGGGCAAATGTTCCATCAGCAGCGCTGCGCGGCGATAGATCACGCGGGCGTGCCGGTAATAGGTACGCATCCAATAGGAGGGATCGGCGGTGCCGCGGGTCTCCAATCCAATGGAGCGAGCCGCAGCTTCATCCTGCGACTGCCAGTCGAGCGTGTTGTCGTCGCGGCCATGACGGAAATGCAGAAAACAGCGCGCCGCGGCAAGAAAGTCGAACGCGGCTTCGGCGTCGCCGCGCGCGCTTTGGAAGACTCCGCCGCGTTGCCGCGGCCACTCTTTCGTTTCCTTCAAATGGAACAAGACGGCGAACCAGACCGCGAGGTGATAGTCGCGCAAGCCGCCGGGACACTCCTTCAGATTCGGCTCCAGATGAAAAATCGTATTGCCGTACTTGGCGTGGCGGGCGCGGGCGATCTCGCCCAGCTTTTGCGTAATCGAGGACCACTCGCTCAGGATGAGCCCCGGGAAGGTGACCTGGTGAAGTTGCTGGTAGAGGGGAAATTGCCCGGCCAGGAAGCGACGATCGAGAGTGGCGAGCGTGAATTCCAGGTTGTCGGGGTCGAAGCGGCCGGCTTCCTTTACCGTACGGGAGTTGGGGCTGGCCCGTAAGCCAATGTCCCACATGCCCTGGATCATGGCCCGAACCGCCTCGCGGGACTGCTCCTCGGTCTTGTCGTCGGCGAAGGTGAAGAGCACGTCAATGTCGGAGTAGGGGAAGAGATCCTTGCGGCCATAGCCTCCCAGGGCCAGCAGGGCGACGTTCAGCTTGGGCAGTTGGGCAAAGGTCCGGCGCCACATTTCAACCAGGATGCGGTCCACGACGGCCGAGCGCCGCCGGATCGCGGCCGTACCATCCCCGGTGCGCTCACAGGTCTGGCGCACAAGCGCCATCTCCCTGAGATACTGCTCCCGAAGATCGTCAACCGCGAAAACGACTGGATTCATAAGGTTGTCTGCGTGGCCTGCCGAAGCAAGAAGGAATTGTTACAAGCATAAGCGATATTTGCGGGAATGTAAGAATTTGTCTTGCAGTGAGGGAATTCAGGGCGATTGGAGAGATGGTAAGCCCGGCCGCGAGCCGACCCGAGCCATGCGCCGTGAGCCATTCCTGAGATCGATGGCTCGATTTCCCGCCGGGCCGTGACCGGTGTCACGGGGAGAGAGTCCGAGCCAAGCGTAGACTGCTCGCGACATGGCGGCCGTCTCTCTTTCGGCCAGCGCCGTAGAGGCGCTCGTGCTCGGACTGGCTACCGGCCCGGTATGCCTGGCTTCCTGCGGGCCGGTGGTCTTGCCGTGGATGCTCGTTCAGCCGCAGGGAATGCGCCCGCACAGCCGCCAGTTGTTTCGGTTTCTCGCCGCGCGCCTGGCCGGCTATCTGGTGTTTGCAGCCGCTGTATGGCTTGTGGGGTCGTCCATCCCGCACGCCTGGTCTGGCCGCTCCTGGCTCTTCGGCGGCATCCAATTGCTGCTGGCCGCCGCTTTGGTGGTGTACGCCGCCGGTTGGCCGCTCCGCCGGTGCGCTCTGCCTCAACCATCCAACCGCCCATCCAGCCACCTCGTCCAGATTGGCGAAGCGCCTCATCCCCGGCCTTCGGGAGCCCTGGCGCTCGGATTCCTGACCGGAATCAATCTTTGTCCGCCGTTTCTCGTAGCCGGCGTGCGCGCCGCGCAGCTTCCCCATCTGTCCGCGGCCCTTCTCTTCTTCCTCTTCTTCTTCGCCGGAACCGCCGTCTGGTTTATTCCCTTTCTATCGCTGGGATTCGTGCGGCGCACGCCGGCGGTCGTCACCGTTGCCCGCATGGTTGCCGTTCTGCTGGCCTGCTGGTACGGGTATTCGGGAATCTCCACCCTGATCGAGAGGGCAATTTATGGCTAGCCGTTCCTCCGCTGTTGCGCGCCTGGCAGCTTTTCGGAGCGTGTCCCGGTCCATCTTGCTTACGCTGCCCATGGCGCTTTGGTCCCTGCTCATGTTCACCCCTTCGTTCCAGCACGCCGGCCGGGATTCGCACATCGCCGCCGTTGTGATCATCGTCTTCATGACCACACTATTCTTCCTGATGATGCGCACCGGCCAAACCTATCGCTGGCGCCGCATCTTTTTTGTCGCGCTTGGTTTCCTGTTTCCGGTCGGCTTCATTGCTTCACTGCTCGCCGAGCGCGGCACCATGAGCATCCCCATCAGCCGCATGGTGTCAGGCGATACGCCGTTCTGCTTTATGGTGACGCCGTCGCTCATTCTGCCGGCGGCGTTTGCGCGCACCATTATCTTCCCTGGGTCGATCCTGCCCACCGCCAGCAATCCGCGCTCGATTGCCGTGATGATCGGAGTGTGGTTCGCCATGACTCTGGTGTTGGGCAAAGCCTGGTGCAGCTACGCGTGTTTCTTTGGCGGCATTGAGGAAGGTTTTGCCGCCATCGCCAAACGGGCCAGGCTTCACCGCTTCGTCGTCCGCTTCGGGCCCCTACTGCGGCTCGTCCCCTGGGCCATCCTCATCTTCGTTGTGGCGCTTTCCGCGGCGCTCTTTGAGCCTGTCTACTGCATGTGGCTCTGTCCGTTCAAGACGGTGACGGAGTTCCCGGCCGTGCGCAACGTGGAGACGGCGATCCAATTCGGGGTTTTCATCGCGCTGTTCGCCGGGCTCGTGGTTGTGCTCCCATTTCTCACCAAGAAGCGCACGCAATGCGGGTTCTTCTGCCCCTTCGGCGCATTTCAATCGATCTTCAACAAGATTAACTTCTTTGAGATTCGCTTCGACCGCGCGAAGTGCGTGGATTGCACGCTGTGCCAGACGAGCTGCCCGACGGTGGCGCTGTCAAAAGAGTCGATTCGCGAAGGGAAGACGCTGCTCAACTGCATGAAGTGCGGCTCCTGCGTGGACGTTTGCAAGAAAGACGCAGCCGTCTGGCACCTGAAGGGGACGCCCGTCGCCGTCAAGCCTGAGCGCGCCCGCCTGTTGTTTCTTTATGGCGCCTGGGCGCTGGCCACAATGTTCGGCGGCAGCATCCTAGCCAACTCCGTCGCCACTATGATCCGCTTCCTGCCGTGGAAGTGAAGGAGGACAACATGCGCGCACGCATTCTTGCCATTCTGGCTTACACCGGCGCAGGGTTCACGCTGCTCATCGCCATCTGTGTTCCTTTCGTCCTCATCGGTGCTTTCAGCGGCGCAGTGGGCCATGCCGGGCTACATATCGACGCAGCCTACAGCGGGGGCACGGTTGCGCGCACCATCCAGCGCGACGGGTACAGGATCATGGTCTACCAGCCTGTGCAGCCTCGGCTGCTGGAGCGCATTGAACCGTTCGTTCAAATAACGTTCGAACCCGCGGACGCGCTCCCCGCGCAGGTGACCGAAGAAATCGATCTCGACGGGGATGGCCAGCCGGACGTGCGCGTACGCTTCACCGTGCCCGCCGATCCGCGCGCGCCCTTGCGCGCCGATGTGGTGGCCCTCAACGACACGTACGTTTCGCTCACAAACGTTGGCAGCGACTCCTTTTCGCGGCTCATCGTGCGCACCAATAATCAGATTGGCGTGCGCGTTCCCCTAAGCGGTAAGTAAGCCTGACCCGTAAATCGGCCGGGCGCTGACTCTTGCCCGCGCTATTGCGGGAACGGCACGAACTTCTCCGCGCAGGATGCTGAGTTGCCTTCCGCCGGGGCCCCCTTGATGGTGGAGTCGTTGCCCGCGGGCAGTTGCAGGTTCGTCGCGCCGGGCCCAAGCGTAAGGTCGGCGTAATTCACCTCGTAGGTGTACTTCGCATCATCGGTAATCTGCACGCCGTCGAGCGTTGCCGCGATGCGGTGGGTGTGGTCGTATCCGTTGAAGGTAAACTTGCCGCCGCCCCAGACGCGCACGTCCTTCAGCGCGATGTCGCGCATGGTGGGCGGCGAGTTGCCGGTAAGCGTTCCGGCCGCGGAGTAAGCCGCGTCGAGCGTGATGGGATCAGGCGAGTTGCGGATGCACACGTCGTCGTAAACGACGTCCTCAGTCAGCCCGCCCCTTGAGCCGTTCGACTTGATACGGATCCCGTTATCGGGCCCGTCGAGCGAGAGGTCGAAGACGCGGATCTTGCTCACCCCGCCGTCGGTTTCGCTGCCGATAGACATAGCATGGCCCCAGTAGAAGTGATCGTGGCTGATGGTCATGTTCGTCGCGCCGCCCTCGCCGCCCTTAATGGCTACATTGTCGTCGCCCGTGCGGATGTAGCTGTGCGTAATGGTGACATTCTTGGCCCCGTCACCGGGATCGACGCCGTCCGTGTTGCGCGCCAGCCGCTGCGGCGTGTCGATCTTCAGGCCCCACACCGTGAAGCCATCGCCGTGGTCATATACCACGTGGAAGTTGGGCGAATTCTTCAGCGTGACGCGGTAAAGCGTGAAGTCGTCGGAGTCGTTGGCAACAATGAGGCCAGGAGCCTGCTGCATCCCGCCTGCACGTGCCTCCTCGGCCAGGTCCCACCACGTGTATTGCGACCCGAGCATCTTTTCACCGCCTCGGCCATCGATCGTCCCGTCCCCCATGATCGCCGCGTCGGGCGCGTGATCGACGGAGATCAGCGGCTTGCACCCGCGCAGACCGACGTCGTGACTCACAATGCCGCAACTGCCCGGCGAGACGGCGAAGAGAGCCGGATCCCGCGACGCGTAAAGCGTAACGCCCAGGCCGACGATCAGAGCCACGTCGGTGCGCAGTTCCAGCGGACCGCTCAGGAACGCATTGTTGGCCTCATCTACATGGAGCAGCACTGCCCGTCCCTTGCCGCACTTGTCGATGGCCTTCTGAATGCGGGCGGTGTCGAGCTTTCGCTCGTCGGCCACCGCCAGGGAACGGCCGCTGGTCTGAAGTTGAGCATCGACCTCGGTGCAAATCGGGGGAAAGACCGGTTCGATCACCGTGCGCGTGTCCTGCGCCGCCAGGCAGGATGCAACGCCGAAGGTTAAGCCAAGGACAAAGACCAATCGGGGAATCATCAGTGCGGTTCCTCTATCTGTTAGATCGCTTCAACACACTAAAACACTCCACACTCTGGGAACAAGAGCATGCCGGCACGGGGAGGCGCGCGTCGCGCGCACCGCTTAAAGCGCGTTTTCGCCGCGTTCGTCGTTGCGGATGCGGATGGCCTCGTCGATGCGGCTGATGAAGATCTTGCCGTCGCCAATGCGGCCCGTGCGGGCTGCGCCGACAATGGCCTGAATTGCCTTCTCCTTGAGATCGTCGTGAACCACCATTTCGATCTTCACCTTGGGCAGAAGATCGACGGTATATTCGCGCCCGCGATAGAACTCGGTGTGGCCCTTTTGGCGCCCGTGGCCCCGGGCTTCCAGAATGGTCATGCCTTCGATGCCCGCTTCCAGCAGCGCATCCTTCACGGCATCCAGCTTTGAGGGTTGGAGAACAGCTTCAATCTTCAGCATAAACAGAGATTCCTCGTTCGATAGCCTATCAGGCGGGGCGTCCGGTTGGCCGTTCCCCGCAGAAAGTTTTTTGTCTCCCGGAAACTCCGGAAGCAAGTGGATTGCGATCCGGCTTCCGGCTCTTCGCTCTTGTCTTGCGGGCGCCGGCGGCTCCTCTTCAATAAGAGAACTAGCGGCTGGCGGCCGGCAGCCGGTAGCTAAGTAGTCTCGTAGTCATATCCTTCTTCGTCGTGCTGCGAGATATCCAGGCCCGCAACCTCGTCCTCGGCAGTCACGCGCAGTCCCATGATCTTATCCACAACGAACAACAGGATCAATGTGCCGACGATGGAGATTCCCCAGGCGACGCCCACGCCGGTGAGCTGATTGAGCACCTGGCTCCAGTGCCCGTCGATGCCGCCCGTGGGCGCGCCCTTTCCGTAGATCGGGTTGATGACGCTGGCTGCAAACACGCCGGTCAGCAGCGCGCCCAGCGTTCCTCCAGCTCCGTGAACGCCAAAGGCGTCGAGAGAGTCGTCGTAGCCGAATCGGCTCTTGACCTGGAAGACCATGAAGGAGCAGACAAAGCCGGCGGCGAGCCCGATGAACAGTGCGGACATGGGCTGGACGAAGCCCGAAGCCGGCGTGATAGCCACCAGGCCGGCCACCGCCCCGGAGATGGCGCCCAGCGCCGTGGGCTTGCCGTTGCGAATCCACTCAAAGATCGTCCATCCGAGGGCAGCAGCGGCTGTGGCAAAGTGCGTGTTCACGAAAGCGCTGGTGGCCAACGGGCTGGCTGCCAGCGCGCTGCCGGCGTTGAAGCCGAACCAGCCCACCCACAGCAGGCATGCGCCGACGAAGCTGAGCGTTAGGGAGTGGGGCGGCATGGCCGTCTGCGGATAGCCGATGCGCTTGCCCAAATACAGCGCGCAAATCAGCGCCGAGACGCCGCTGGTGATATGCACCACCGTGCCGCCGGCAAAGTCCAGGGTTGGGATGTGGTTGGCGCCTGCGTTCAGCAGGCCGCCCACGCCCCACACCATGTGTGCCATGGGGCAGTACACAAACAGCGACCACAGCGAGAGAAAAACCGCCATGCTGCTGAACTTCATGCGCTCGGCAAACGCGCCGGTGACGAGCGCCGGCGTGATGATGGCGAACATGAGCTGGTAGATCATGTACGTCTGCTCGGGAATCGTGGCGGCGTAGTCGGGATTCGGCCTGAGCGAAACGCCGCGCAGGAAGAGGTGCTCGAATCCGCCCATGAAGACACTGCCGTGGCCGAAGGCGAACGAGTAGCCCGCGATGGCCCAGAGAATGGTCACCAGGCCCATCATCGCGAAGCTCTGCATCATGGTGCCGAGGATGTTTTTCCTGCGCACCAATCCGCCGTAGAAGAGCGCCAGGCCGGGCCCGGTCATCAGCAGCACCAGCGCTGCCGATGTCAGCATCCAGGCATTGTCTCCCGCCGATTGGGCGTTGGCGCTGGCAGCTTGTGCGTTACGCACGGCCTCTTGCAGAGCGGCAATCTGCGCTTGCGTATCTGAAGAGGCTGGCTGTTGAGCCAGAGCTGCGGCCGGGATCGCCAGCAGCGAAATAAGAAAGAGCGCTTTCGTTGCTCTATCGAACATAGTCTTTCCACTCCCATGGAGCATGGACATTCGAGCGCCATGCGATACGGCGGAATGCGGCCGCCGTTCCGGATGAGATGCAGGAGAATGTGCCGGCACTGCGGGCCGTATTGGCGAGGACCGGCGCCAGAGAAGGAGTTTCGGTGCAAACACTCAGGCACGCTTGCACCCGCCCCTTCCTAAAGGGTGTTATTGGCCCAATATTCCATGCAACATATAAGGATTCCATGAAGAAACGAAAAATCCCTATGGAAAACTTATAAGTTCTGTGTGTCAGCTTGGTCGGGCGTGATGCGGCATGAGACGATTCCCGAGTTTACTCCGCATGAGCTCCCCGGCGCCTTCGCCGCGACGATCGGCGCCCGCTGCACCCAGGCGAGATGATGAGGTGTGCTTTCCTGTCCGCGTCAGCATCTTCCGTCGCGGCGGCACTAGGCCAGGGCAGGCGCTCCTGAAAGCCTGTCCCTCAGAGAGCAGCCTCTCCGCGCTCGTCGTTGCGGATGCGGATGGCTTCCTCGACGCGGCTGATGAATATCTTGCCGTCTCCGATGTGCCCGGTGCGCGCAGCGCCAAGAATGGCGCCGACCACCTTGTCCCTCAACTCCTCAGTAGTAACGATTTCCAGCTTGACCTTGGGAAGCAGATCGATGGTGTACTCGCGCCCGCGGTAGAACTCGGTGTGTCCTTTCTGGCGGCCGTGACCGCGGGCTTCCAGAATCGTGATTCCTTCAATGCCGGCCTCGAGCAGGGCGGCCTTGACCGCGTCCAGTTTCGTGGGTTGAATAACAGCTTCAATCTTGAGCATATGCGGATTCCTCGTTCATCAGGTTGCGCGGCTGCCGCCCCACGCGGGCGCGGCCGGTTTGAATCAAGCGTTGAACTCGTACCCTTCCTCGCCATGCTGCGAGAGGTCCAGGCCGGAGGTTTCGTCGGCTGTGGAAAGCCTCAGTCCCATCGCCTTGTCCACCACAAAAAGCAGGATCAGCGTGCCGACGATCGCAACCAGCCAACCGATGCCCGCGCCGATTCCCTGGTTGAGAATCTGATGCCAGTTTCCGCCGATGGCGCCGGTAGGCCGCGGTTGCCCGCTCGCGTCCTTGCCAAACACCGCGTTAATGGCGCCCGATGCTAACACGCCGGTCAGCAGCGCGCCCACGGTGCCGCCTATCCCGTGCACGCCGAATACGTCGAGCGAATCGTCGTAGCCGAAGGCCTTCTTGATCCTCAGGACCATGAACGAGCAAACGAACCCGGCCACCGCGCCGATCGCCAACGCCGACATCGGTTGCACGAATCCGGAGGCCTGGGTAATCGTAGCCAGTCCGGCCACCGCGCCGGATATCGCGCCCAGGGCCGTCGGTTTGCCGTCGTGAATCCACTCGGCAAAGGTCCACGTGAGGGCCGCAGCGGCAGCGGCAAACTGGGTGTTGATGAAGGCGCTGGTGGCCAGCGGACCGGCCGACAAAGCGCTGCCCGCATTGAATCCGAACCACCCCACCCATAACAGGCAGGCCCCGATAAAGCTCAGCACCATCGAGTGCGGCGGCATGTCCGTGTCCGGGTAGCCGATCCGTTTGCCCAGGTAGAGGCAGGTCACGAGGGCCGACACCCCGCTGGTAATGTGAACCACGGTGCCGCCCGCGAAGTCGAAGACCGGCCAGCGCACGCCGGCGGTATTGCAGTTCAGCAGCCCGCCGGACCCCCAGATCATGTGCGCCATGGGGCAATAGACAACCAGAGACCATAGCGACAGAAAGACAGCCATGGAACTGAACTTCACGCGCTCGGCAAACGCGCCCGTAATCAGCGCAGGCGTGATGATCGCGAACATGAGCTGGTAGACCATAAACGTCTGTTCCGGAATGGTCGGGGCGTAGTCCGGGTTGGGCGAAAGCGACACTCCTCGCAGGAAAAGATGCTCAAATCCCCCGATGAAAGCATTCCCATGGCCGAAAGCCAGCGAGTAGCCTGCAACCGCCCACAGGACCGTAATCAGACCCATCATGGCGAAGCTCTGCATCATGGTGCCCAGAATGTTCTTGCGCCGGACCAGCCCGCCATAGAAGAGCGTCAGTCCAGGCCCGGTCATCAGCAGGACCAGAGCCGCGGAAACCAGCATCCATGCATTGTCGCCGGCAGACTGCGCATTCTCAACGGCTTGTTGCAGGGCTGCAATCTGGGCTTGGGTGGCTGGCGCTTGCGAGGCCGCGCCATGCAGGTTTGGCGCGACGGCGTGGGCCATGGCCGGAAGGGCCAGCAGGGCGGGCAGGATCAAAGAACGAATACAGCGGCTAAGCATCGGATTCGGCTCCAAGTTGCGTGCAAAATGCTATTTAAATGAAGAACAGACTGGACGCTTACGCAGGCACTCCTCACCCCATCAAGTCTGGCTGGCCGCTTGCGGGCAGCCTGCGAGCGCAGAATCGCCTTCGGTGGTCTATGCGTTGAAATGGATTGCGCTTGAAAACCATTCTCTTCAAGACTGAGGAAGAACGCAAGTTTTTTGAGAATCTTTATTGATTCTTCATCGCCGGCGCGTTATTCGATGCGGACCAAAGACATGGAGAGGATAGATGAAAACAGGTGACATGCGGCCACGGATAGGCGCTGGAATCGCACCGGACCCTACCACTCGCGGTTGAAAACAGAAGACCGTAACTGCGCGGCTGAAGCATCATCGCCGCGGGCGTATAGTAGAGCCATGGCGGCTTCCACAGAGCGCGACCATTATCTCTTTGGCGCGCTTGATAGCAGCGCAAAAAACCGCATCAAGGTCAGTGAGGTCAACTACGGCTACGAAGCGCCGGAGGGCGTCTTTCTCACTTCGCTGGATTTTGCGATGAATTGGGTGCGCAAAAACTCCGTGTGGCCGATGACCTTCGGGCTGGCCTGCTGCGCCATCGAAATGATGTCTATGGGCGCGGCGCGCTTCGATATTGCCCGCTTCGGCGCCGAGGTCTTCCGGCCCTCCCCGCGGCAGTCTGACCTCATGATCGTGGCCGGGCGCGTTGCCCAAAAAATGGCCCCTGTGCTCCGCCGGCTCTACGATCAGATGCCCGAGCCCAAGTGGGTTATCTCCATGGGCGCATGCGCCACTTCGGGCGGCGTGTTCAACAACTATGCCCTGGTGCAAGGCGTCAATCAGGTCGTCCCCGTCGATGTTTATGTACCAGGGTGTCCTCCGCGCCCCGAGCAACTTATCTACGCGATTTCGCTTCTACAGGAAAAGATACAGCGCGAACCCCGCAGCCTGCTGAAGACCCTGAATGTTGGATAAGTGATTGAATTCATTTAGGATAGTGAAGTCGTGAAGCGGAAAGTCCGGATGCGCGCCGTCACAGCAAGGGATTTGGGGAACCTTTTCAACTCCAACATCGCATGAGATCTTGCTGTAGGGCCAATGGTCGGGCACAGAATTGGCTTTGCAAAAGCAACCAATCGAATGAGTTGTGATTTCTTTGACCCGGGTGCGGGGGTGTGCCTCAAAGCAGGGTTCGTGGAATCGAGCGCGTGTGGCTGGAACTTCGTGCGGCAGTTAACGCGCGGAGGGTGCATAGGCCGCGCGCAAAGTGGTGCTTGCCGATCGGCAAGTTCCTCGATGACAATGCAAAAATCTTGGAGGTAATGTGAGAGTAAATCCAGTGTTTGTTCGCCATTTCCCAGGTCTCAAGCACGCTTTTCTCTTGGTTGTTCTCGCGTTCATCCCTGCCGCCCTGTTGGCTCAGGCCAGTTCGCCTGCAAAGACATCTGCCAGTGACTCTCCGTCGCGGTGGGACATCTTTGCCGGCTATAGCTACCTGGCGCCCAAAGGAACCGTCCAGATTCCTCAATCGGACGGCACGGCCGTGCCTTACTCCTATGATGCCGTCAATGTTGGCGGGCTTTTCAGCGGCGCCTATTTCTTCAATCGCTTTGTCGGCGTCCAAGGCGAGTTTGCCGAGCACGAGTGGGGCGTCCAAAGCGCCAACGGCAGCAACATCGGCACACACGGCAACGATGACGGCTTTCTGACTTTTTCCGGCGGCATGATCGTTCGCTTCCCGACGGGGAACATTACTCCGTTCGTGCACGGATTGGTGGGCGGAGCGCAGGTCGAAGGGCCGTATTTCAACGGCCCTAATTGGGGTCCCGCGCTGACGGTGGGCGGCGGACTGGACTACGAAACGCCATGGTTCAACCACCATTTTGCCATCCGGATAATCCAGGCGGACTACGAATACATGCATGCCGACTTCGGTCCTCAAGTTGTTCCGCCAGGAGGGCGGGCTAACATCGACGCGGCGCGGTTGAGCGCGGGTTTCGTGATCCATGCGGGATCGATCGCGCCGCCTCCTCCGGTGACGCTGGCCTGCTCGGCGAGCCCGGATTCGGTCTATCCCGGCGACCCGGTCACTGTGACGGCGACGGCGGGCGGTTTGAACCCCAAGGACCATGTGATCTACACCTGGTCGGGGCCTGGCGTGACGGGCAGCGATGCCACGGCCAAGGTAGACACGGCATCGTTGGCGCCAGGATCGTATACGGTCAACTGCGGCGTGAAGGAAGGCAAGCCGGGCAAGGAAGGCCTCAAGCCCTGGGAGACCGCCAGCGCCACGGCCAGCTTCACGGTGAAGGCCTTCGAGCCGCCGACCATCAGTTGCTCGGCCAGCCCGAGCACCATCAAGCCGGGAGATACGGCGATCATCACCTCGGTGGGCTTGAGCCCGCAGAACCGTCCGCTGACCTACAGCTACACGGCCACGGCCGGCACGGTGACGGGGACCGGCACACCGGCGGAGTACTCCTCGGCGGGAGCGCCGACCGGCGCGGTAGGGATCACGTGTAACGTTTCCGACGATAAGGGACACACGGCGGGCGCACAGACCAGCCTGACCATCACGGCTCCGTATGTGCCGCCGCCGCCGAAGACGCAGGCGCTGTGCTCGATCAGCTTCGCCACGGATACGAAGCGGCCCATGCGCGTGGACAACGAAGCCAAGGCTTGCCTGGACCAGGTGGCGCTGGACCTGAAGCAACAGACCGACGCCAAGGCAGTCGTAGTGGGCGAGCAGACGGCGGACGAGGCGGCCAAGACGGCCAAGGAGCAGAAGTACGCCGAGCATCACAAGCACGCCACGGTGGATCAGTTCGCGGCGCAGCGCGCCGTGAACGCCAAGGACTACCTGGTGACGGAGCAGGGCATCGATGCTTCGCGCATCAGCGTGGCCACGGGCACGACTGAGGGGCAGACGGTGGAGAACTACCTGGTGCCTGCGGGAGCGACGTTCAGCTCCGACGTGACCGGGACGACACCGGTGGATGAGACGGCGGTGAAGCCGCAGGCGCGCAAGCCGCTGCCGGAGCGTCACCCGCAGAAGTAGGCGGCCGCGGCGAAATAAACTGCGCGGCCGGCGCTGAAAGGACCGTTCGGCGGGTCCTTCCTGTGCAAGCGAGGGCTCGCTGCCGCGTTTCGCAAATCCTGTCAACCCAACCCGACTCCTCCTTTTGCGATCTGAGGCTGACCGGCGCACCAACCGGCCGGCCTCTTCGCGTCCAGAAATGCAGTCGTTGCCGGTTCTCCTTCTCATCGCTTAAAAGCTGGGCGCCGCGCTTCCGTTTGCGGTCGTTACCGTATTCCTAAGCAGCTTTGCACGCTGGTCGGTGGAAATCCAGCCCAGTCAATTCTTCGCGAGCGATTGAGAAAACGTGCATTAGGCAGTCCTTCCGTGATAGCTTTAGCAGTGCTGTAAGAAACTTGCTTGACTCCGCGTTCTGCGCCCAATCCAGTCGAAGCCGGGTCTTTGGTCCGCACTTGTTCTCAAAATCCTCCTTCGATTGCAAGGCCGCGGGGCGCGGAGACAAAGGAGGATTAGGAAATGTTTCCGCGAATGTTGAAGTCTTTTCCCCTGCTTTTGGTCCTGGGGTTCTTGGCCCTTGTCCCGGTGGGGTGCAAGAAGCAACCTCCGATAACGCTGGCGTGCAACGCTAGCGCTCCTGCCGTCTATCCGGGCGATCCTCTCACGGTGACCGCGACTGCCGGGTCGGTTAGCACCAAAACGAACAACAATGTGATTTACAGTTGGAGCGGAGACGGCGTAACCGGAAACGGCACGACGGCCACCGTGAATACAGCTTCAATGGCTCCCGGTTCGTATACCGCCAAGGCCAACGTGAAGGAGGGCAAGAAGGGCAAGGAAGGGTTGAAACCCGGCCAGTCCGCGGATTGCTCGGCCGACTATACGGTCAAGGCCTTCGAGCCGCCCACGATCAGTTGCTCAGCCAGCCCCAGCACCATCAAGCCGGGGGACTCGGCGACCATCACCTCGGTGGGCATGAGCCCGCAGAACCGTCCGTTGAGCTATAGCTATACAGCCACGGCGGGCACGGTGACGGGCAGCGGGACCACGGCGGAGTACTCCTCGGCAGGTGCGCCGACGGGTGCCGTTGGGATCACGTGTAACGTCTCCGACGACAAGGGCCACACGGTTTCCGCCGACACGAGCTTGACCATCACCGCGCCGCCTCCGCCTCCGCCGCCGCCGCACACGCAGGCGCTGTGCTCGATCAGCTTTGCCACGGACAAGAAGCGGCCCATGCGCGTAGACAACGAAGCCAAGGCCTGCCTGGACCAGGTGGCGCTTGACCTGAAGCAGCAGACCGACGCCAAAGCCGTGGTGGTAGGCGAGCAGACGGCGGACGAGGCGGCCAAGACGGCCAAGGAGCAGAAGTACGCCGCCAAGCACAAGCATGCCATGGTGGATCAGTTCGCGGCGCAGCGCGCGGTGAACGCCAAGGACTACCTGGTGACGGAGCAGGGCATCGATGCTTCGCGCATCAGCGTGGCCACAGGCATGACCGAGGGGCAGACGGTGGAGGATTACCTAGTTCCCGCCGGGGCGATGTTCAGCTCCGACGTGACCGGGACGATGCCGGTGGACGAGACGGCGGTGAAGCCGCAAATGCGCAAGCCGCTGGCGGAACGCCACCCGAAGAAGAAGGCTGCGATGTAAGCTGCGGGGCGCGGCGCTGTTCACGAAGCAATCGGCGGGCCTTGCCGCAATGAGGTGAGGCTCGCACAAGCCAGACCTATCCTGCTCTTCTTGTGTGCGAAGAGGCTGCCCGGTGAGCCAACCGGTCGGCCTCTTCGCTTTTTAGGCCCCATTTTGTCTATTCTTAATAGAGATGTAAGGGAGTTTTTCGTCTGAATGAGCCGTTTGCGGTGTTTTCTTAAGAGATCGCGCCGGGTTGGGGTTCCGGCCCAGATCCTTTTCTTTCTTGCGTTTTTCCTCTGTCTCCTGAAACTGCAGGCGCAGACCGCGTGGACCGTTGTGGGTCCCGCGGGCGGAGACGCGCGAGCCTTTGCATCGTTTCCAGGGCAGCCCAGGCATCTCCTTCTGGGTACCACAAACAGTTGGTTGTACGAATCGATGGACGAGGGTGCATCCTGGCATCGGCTGGCGAAGTTGAGCGCCGAAGATGGGTTCGTCCTCGACAACATTGTGGTGGATTCCGCCGACCCCGCCACGATTTACGTGGGCGCATGGAAAAACTCGGACGACGGCGGACTGTGGATCAGCCACGATGGCGGCCGGAATTGGTCCGAGCCCGAGCCGTTCAAGGGGCAGCCGGTTCACGCGCTTGTGCAGGCGCCATCCGATCCCCGCATCCTCTTTGCCGGTACGCTGGCGGGAGTCTTCCGGTCGAGCGACCGCGGACTCACCTGGACCCAGATCAGCCCTCCCAATAGCCGCGAGATTCACGAGATTGAGTCGCTGGCGGTCGACCCCGCCAATCCGGACATTGTTTACGCAGGAACCTGGCACCTGCCGTGGAAAACCACGGATGGCGGCAAGACATGGCGCAACATCAAACAGGGACTGATCGTCGATTCCGATGTCTTTTCCATCATCGTCGATCCCGAGCGCACGCGCGTCGTTTACCTGAGCGCCTGCAGTGGAATCTACAAGAGCGAGAACGCCGGCGCCCTCTTCCACAAAATCCAGGGCATTCCCTCTGAAGCCAGAAGGACGCGGAGTCTCATGCAGGATCCGGAGAATCGCGAGGTCGTCTACGCCGGAACCACCGAGGGCCTCTACAAGACGGTGAATGGAGGCAAAACCTTCAAGCTCATGACGGATTCCGACGTCATCGTGAACGCCGTATATGTCGATCCCGAGGATTCGAACCGCGTGCTGCTGGCCACCGATCGTGGCGGCGTTCTGGCAAGCCGGGACGCAGGAGTCACCTTCACCGAGTCGAACCAGGGAATCTCCGAGCGCAAGGTTGCGGCCCTGCTGGTGGATCGCGACAATCCCGGAATCCTGTACGCGGGCGTGGTGAACGACAAGAACTATGGCGGTGTGTTCCGTTCCACCGACGGCGGCGCCCACTGGGAGCAGTTGGGCACGGGCCTAGACGGCCGCGACGTCTTCGCCCTGGCGCAGACAAAGGATGGAGCGGTGGTCGCGGGAACCAGTCATGGCATCTTTGTTCTGGATACCTCCCGCGGCGGCGATCCGCAATCTTCGTCAGACACGGAAGCCCCGCCCCTGGCAGACGCGAAAGCCGCACTTCCCGCAGATGGCCCGGCTGCGGCATCGAGCCCTGACCTGACTTGGCAGCCGCGAAACGCCATCGTGAACACCATTGTGAAGACCATCACTCAGACGTACCATCGCACGCGCGTCAACGTGGAGAAACAAGTTCAGGCTCCGATCATTGAGCTGGAAAGCCCGGTGAACACGCTCGACGTTTCGGGCGATGTGTGGGTGGCAGCCACAAGCTACGGACTGCTGACCAGCCGCGACAGGGGCGCCAGTTGGCAGGGCGGGCCCGTCATGGGAGAGGGCGATTACCTCTCTGTCACCGTTCACGGCGACACCATGGCCGCGGCCCGCGCCGACGGCGTGGTCTTATCGAAAGACGACGGCCAATCCTGGTGGCCGATGGGCTTGCCGACGATGCTCACGCGCATTCATCGCGTGGCATTCTCGCCCGACGGCACGCTCTGGCTGGGCGCGCGCGAGGGCGTCTACTATACCCGCGACCTGGGCAAAACCTGGATGTGGATTCACCGCCTCCCGTTTCGCGATGTGGACGACCTCAGCTATGACCCAACATGGAAGAGAGTGCTCGTCAGCTCGCGCTCCAGCGACCAGGTCTACGCCATTGACCCCAAAACCTTGACCTGGGATTTTTGGCGGACCGGCTATGCTATCGTTCTGATTCGCGCTGCCGGCGACCGCCTTGTCGCGACCTCGCTCGATGACGGTGTGCTCGTGGGGCCGCAAGTGGAGCCACCCGGGAACACTCCCGTCGCTGGCGTGAGCGCCAAGCAGTAACCGCAACCTTTGACGATTGGATTCGGTCTCTGACCGTTTGCTTTTGCATCAAGAATGAGTGCCCCGGGTCTCGATTTTGAGACCTGGGATACCACAATGCTTCAAATGGGAGCTTCCACGCTCAGAATCCAGCGGCCGCGCAACGCTGTATGCTGTCACCGCACGTTGAACGCTTTGTCGACGATGGCGTTGGGGTCGCGGCCGGCGGGGAGCAGCGTAAAAAGCGACTGCGTCGAGGTGCGCACCACAGCCACATCGCCGGACAGGCGGTCGGCAACAAACAGCAGGTGTCCGGCTGCCGAAAACGCGAGCGCCGCGGGCCCGTCGTCGACGTGAATGGCGCCCACCCGCTTGCCGTCGTCGATCGAGTACACCGTCACCTCCTGCGAGCGCTCGTTGGCTACATAGAGCAGCGAATTATCGCGGGAGACCAGCCCGCAAACCGGCTCGTCGCCAATCATGTAAGTGTCGCCCACCTCGTCGGTAGTGTCATAGATCTCTGAGACCGAGTCGGAAAGGGAATTGGCGACAAAGATTTCGCCGCCATCGGGCTTCAGCGCCAGATTCACGGGCCCGCGGCCCACATCCATGAGCGTCTCCAGGCGATCGGGTTGAGCGGGGTGAGCGCCTGCCTGCGCCAGCGCGATCACCATCACCTGGTGACCGCCCGAGCAAGGCACAAACGCCTTCGAAGAATCGGGCAGAATCACCGCGCCGTCCGCTCCGGGGCAGCCCCCAAAGACAGCGCGCACAATGGCCCTGGCAGGATCGATCAACGTTACCGAATCTCCGCGCAGGTTGGCCACCACCAGCGTCTTGCCGTCCGGCGCCAGGCGCGCCGCCACAGGCTCCTCTCCGGCGCTAATCTGCGCGATCTCGCGCCGGGCCTTGAGATCGACGATGGAAACCGAGTTCGAGCCGGAGTTGGCCGCGTAAGCGCGGGCTCCAGCCGCGTCGAGATCGATCGAGACCGGCTGCCGGTGCAGTGGAATGGTGGCCACGACCATATTGTGTTCGGCATCGATTACCGAGATTGACCCGTTGGCGCCTGCCGCGCTGGAGTTCACCACGTAGATCTCGTTGCGTGTGGGACTGGCGGCGACGGCTACGGGATCGCGTCCTACGGGCAGTTCGCGGTCCACGCGTACATCCACCACGTCCAGCGCCGTGACCGTGTCGCTGCCTCCGTTGGTCACATAAACGTATTCGCGATAATTGGGCGGATATTGGGGGAAATCGTCGGGACGGCAGCCGCACAAGGACAACGCAAACACCACGGCGGAAACGTGAGTCAGGCCCCGCATCGCCGGGCCGGCCGTACTGTTCACTATCCGTTGTTCCCTGATCTCTGATCGCTGATCTCTGATCTCTATCCCCTCTTCACTGTCCAATCGCTCTCCGCTGCGGGAGCGGCCACGCCGCGAATGAGATGCCGCCCCACAACCGGCGCGATCTTCTCAATCTCCTGCATCATGGCCGCAAATTGCGCGGGATATAGGGACTGGGGCCCATCGGAGAGCGCGCTCTCAGGATGGTCGTGCACTTCCACCATCACCCCGTCGGCCCCTGCGGCCACCGCAGCCCTGGCCATGGGTAGCACGCTGTCCCGGCGGCCGGTTCCGTGGCTGGGATCGACGAGGATCGGCAGGTGGCTCACGTGCCGCAAAGCGGGCACGATGCTCAGGTCGAGCGTGTTGCGCGCGTGGTCGGCAAAGGTGCGTACGCCCCTCTCGCAGAGAATCACCTCGTAGTTGCCCTCGCTCATCACATACTCGGCGGCCATCAGAAACTCTTCCATCGTCGCGCTCATGCCGCGCTTGATCATCACCGGCTTGCGCAGCCGCCCCGCCTTCTTCAGCAGCGAGAAGTTCTGCATGTTGCGCGCGCCGATCTGCACCACATCGGCCCATTCCGCCACCAGGTCCATGGTCTCGCTGTCCAGCGCCTCGGTCACGATGCGCAGCCCGAATCTTTCCCTGATCTCGGCCAGGATGCGCAGCGCTTCCAGTCCCAGGCCCTGAAAAGCGTACGGAGACGTGCGCGGCTTGTAGGCGCCGCCGCGGAAGAACTGTGCTCCGCTGGCCGCCACTTCTGCGGCGATGGCGAAGGCCTGCTCGCGGCTCTCGATCGAGCAGGGGCCCGCGATCACCGCTAGGTCGCATCCGCCGATAGCCGCGCCTCCCGCAAACCGGACGACGGTATCTTCCTCTTTCACGTCGCGGCTGGCCAGTTTGTAGGCTTTGGAGACGCGGATTACCTCCGCAACACCGGAGAGCGACTCCAGATTTCCCCGGTCGACCTCACCCTGATTCCCGGTGATTCCAATAGCAGTGCGCTGGGCTCCCGGAAGGGGATGCGGGCGGAATCCCAACTGCTCGATGTGGTCGCAGACCGCCTGAATCTCCTCCGGCGTAGCCTGCGCTTTCATGACAACCAACATGACTGCCCTCCGATCCCCCAGTCTACCGGCTGCAGGAGCGAAGGGCAATTCCTATGCGGCAAGCTAGGGGGTCAGATAATTTCCACAGCGGGCTACTACGGTCAGAATGCAAGCGAGAAAATGTTCCCTGCGCCGCTACGGGGAAGATGTATTGCCGCAAGATATTTCGCCCGATCAACGCGTGTATGCCCTGTCTCAAAAACAGATGACAAGAAGCAATGCGGAGGCTCGAGATAAACAACGGCGTATCGTCTGGGCCAGCGCCGGTCGGGAAATCTACACAGTACGTATCTGCTGTATGTGGGTTTTGCCCAGTGCTCGGAGTCACGATCTCGATTGTTCCTGTGGGCGTAAGGCTCCATTGGGTGAGCACGACGGGATCGATCGATGTGAATGAAGCGCCGGTGTCGGTGACAAAATGGCGACCGTAGTAAACGGTCCGGTGTAATTCGGCGCGCTGGGCGCTGCCGCCGATATGAATCGCGTACCCATAAGAGGTCTTCCTCAGCAAAATGCCAAAAACGGTTTGAAAGTGTCGCAACCACTCTGCGCATAGGCAGCGGCCTGCGTCCAGCGCAAATTGGAAATCATTTTAGAACGCCTGCCCGCCTCTCTTCCGGTGCGGTCCACATCCATTTACACTGGAGTTGCATGGTTCCCACCCTCACCTGGACTCCCGAGGGCGTCCGCTTCATCGATCAGACCAGGCTCCCGCTCGAAGAGAGCTACGTGCTGGCCACAACCTGCGAACAAGTGGCCGACGCCATCAAGACGATGGTGGTGCGCGGCGCTCCGGCCATCGGTGTCTCCGCGGCGTATGGCTTAGCTCTGGGTGCGAAGCAAACCAAAGCAAAGACTCCGGAGGAGTTTGCGCCGGAGTTCGAGCGCATCTGCTCGCGCCTGGCTCGAACCCGTCCCACGGCCGTCAATCTTTTCTGGGCCATTCACCGCATGAAGGATCTCTTCGCATCCCTGGCCAAGTCGGGGGCGCCTTTGGCCGAGATCAAGGAAAAGTTGCTGGCCGAGGCGCACGCCATGTATGAGGAAGACGTCGCCGCCTGCAAGGCGATGGGCGCATTCGGTGCTGACTTGATGCCGCAAGAGGGCGGAGTTTTGACGCACTGCAACGCCGGCGCTCTGGCTTCCTGCGGCTACGGAATGGCGCTGGGCGTGATTCGCGCGGCGGTTGAGCGGGGCAAGCGCATCCTTGTGTACGCCGGCGAGACGCGGCCATTTCTGCAGGGCGCGCGGCTTACGGCATGGGAGCTGATGGCTGACCACATTCCCACCACGGTCATCTGCGACAACATGGCCGCCAGCCTCATGCGGAAGGGGCGCATCCAGGCGGTGGTGGTGGGCGCCGATCGCATCGCTGCCAACGGCGACACCGCCAACAAGATCGGCACCTACAATCTGGCGATCCTGGCGCGCGAGCACGGCATCCCGTTTTACGTCGCCGCGCCGTGGTCCACCATCGACCTCGCCACTGCGACCGGCGACGCCATCCCCATCGAAGAACGGTCGGCCAGGGAAGTGACGCACTACGCCGGCAAGCAGGTCACGCCCGACGGCGTGGGCATCTGCAACCCCGCCTTCGACGTCACCCCGGCCAAATACATCACCGCCATCATTACCGAGCACGGCGTGCTCCGCGCGCCCTACTCGGAATCGCTCAAAGAAATGGAGTTGGTGAGCTGACCGCTCTCACGTCGGCGTGCGCACTTCGCTCGACGCGCCTCCGGCCGCGGGGATGTAGCACTTATGCGTGTAATCCATCACCATGCGATCGGCGTTGAAGCGCCATCCCAGCGTCCGGAGCGGTTTATGGCTTGGCCGGCCGCGCCGCCAGGATCGAGAAGACGGGGAACGTCAGGTACACCAGCCCGATCTCCGAGTAATAGCCCAGCGGACTCATCTTCATGGGCCCGAAGGCGAACATCGGGTAATCGAGGATGAGATTCATGGCCAGCCAGATCGTTCCCACCGCCGCTGCCTCGCGAACGGATACGACTCGCTGGCGGAAGTAGAAAGCCAGCAACGCTCCCGCAGTGACCAGAACCACGAGATACATCAGCGTGCTGAAAAGCGGGGCGTTCGATCGCCTCACCGGAAACAGGACAAAACCCGCCGCAAACGGAATGAGCCAACTGAGAAGTCCGAGTAATACAGCGCGAGTCAAATTGCGTGTCTGGGCGGCCATATTCACCTCCCCGCGGGAAGTGTAGTCCCTCGCGCACGAAATACCCGGGCGCTGGCATACAGCGGCGGCACCGCCATGCTAGAGTGAGATTCCACAGGGGGTCCGATGGCAACGGACGCGCAGCTCGCCGCGGGCGGCGAGACCATCGAGTTGCAGCAGCAAGTGGCGCGATTGCAGGCGCTGCTTGAGGCCTCGCGCCAGGTGCATTCGACCATCCGCGAAGAAGAGGTGCTGGAATCGGTGTTGCGCATCGTGGTGCGCGAGCTGGAGATGGCCGGCGCGGCCTTTCCCGGAACCGGCCTCAGCTACGGCCACATACCGGCGGCGGCCGCAGACGACGCCGCGAGTCGAGGCCAACTGCTCGTTTACCCGCTGGCCGACCGCGACGGCCGGAAGATGACCGAGCTGGTCGTTGCGTCTCCCGGCGGGCGCGAGCTGACGCTCTCCGAGGCCGATTTTCTCGAAGGCCTGGCGTTGCAGGCCGCCGTAGCCCTCGAGAACGCGCGCAACCACAAGCGCAATGTGGAGTTCGCGCGCTTGCAGCAGGACCTGGACGCGGCGCGGCGGATTCAGCGCTCGCTGTTGCCGCAGACGCTGCCCGCGATTCCCGGCTACTCGGTGGCCTTCCGCTCCGATACCTGCTACGAGGTGGGCGGCGATTATCTCGACATCGTGGAACAGCCCGGCGGCAGCCTGCTGATGGCCGTGGCCGACGTGGCCGGCAAGGGGCTGGCCTCGGCCATCATGTCCACCAGCTTCCGCGCGGCATTTCGCGGCATTGCGGCCACGGGAATGCCCCTCGACGAGCTCGCGACGCGCATGAATCAGCACCACTGGGCCGAGGGCGAGGAGGCGCGCCGGCGCTATGTGACTGCGATTTTTCTCCGCCTGCATCCCCAGGCGGGTGAGATCGAGGTAGTCAACGCGGGCCATAATCCCGGGTTCCTGGTCGAGCCGGATCGCGCCCAGAGGGCGCCCGGCGCCCTGGCGGCGCACCAGTTTGCAGCCGCGGGCACGCCGCTCGGCCTCTTCCCCGGCGTGCGCTACATGAGCGAGCGGCGCGGCTTTGCGCCGGGAGCGCGCCTGCTCTTCTACACCGACGGGTTGACCGAGGTCTTTAAGGGAGATGAGGAGTTTGGTCCGGAAAGGCTTTTGAATGAATTTTCTAAGTGTCCGGCGTGTGAGGCCGATGGTATCCTCGATGCATTGTGGGCGGCCATCGAAGCGTTCTCGGAGGGCGGCCCGCAAGCCGACGACATGACCGCATTGGCGCTATGCCGCGGGGAGATGCCGCAATGAGCGAGTCGAAATCGACCACCGTCGAGGTGCGGCTGCCCACCAAGATGGGCTACGAAAAGGTGGCCATGAGCACGGCATCGGCGGTGGCCAAGCTGATGGGCTTTCCCGAGGATCGCATCGAGGATCTGAAGACGGCGGTGGCCGAGGCCTGCATCAACGCCATCGAGCATGGCAACCGGATGAACGAAAAGCTCTCGGTTGGCGTAGTGCTGCACGCAGGAGCCGACTCGCTGGAAGTGAAGGTCATCGACGACGGCACGGGAATCAAGAAGGTGCCGGCCAAGCCCGACATCGACCGCAAGATGCATGGCGAGGAAGACCCGCGCGGCATGGGCATGTTCCTCATCCAGGCCCTGGTAGACGAGGTGGAGTGGGTAGCCGGCTCGGAGGGAAAGAGCAGCTACGTGCGACTGGTCATCCGGCTGCAAAAAGAGCCTGTGTAGACTTCAGGGATCGGACCCCAAAGAAAGTGGAGGCAATCGACAAGTGGAGAGCGAAACCAAGTCGCGTGTTGACCAGCTCAAGTCCCCATCCGGCTATCCGGTGGCCGTCCTGCGATTTGAGGGCGATATCGCCAGCACCTCCAGGGACGCGGTCCTGGGCGCCTACCAAACGCTGCCCAAGGAGACGGCGAAGCTCATCCTTTTGGACTTCACCGGCGTGGACTACATCAACTCCAGCGGCATCGCGCTCGTGATCCAACTTCTCATCGAGGCCTCGCACGCAGGACAGACGGTGTGCGCCTTCGGCCTGTCGGCGCACTTTACCAAGGTGTTCACCATGGTGGGCATCACCAAGTACGCGCGCCTCTTCCCCAACCAAGCCGAGGCTCTGAACGCGCTGTAAAACTTGCCGACTCCAAAGAACTTGATTGTCGAGCGGAGTGCCCGGGCCGTCCTGTGGTGCTATTGCGGCCCTTTGTCGCCCCTGGAAAAGAGCGGGATGTGGAAGGGCATTTCGGTTGTGGACGGCTTCTTCTGCCTCGCGCTCGCGTCCTGGCGCAGGACGGTGCGCTGCGAGTTGATGCACAGCCAGCCGCCGTGCGTCCGCTCGAAGACGTGGGTGAAGATACCCTTTTCGTCTACCGGGCTCGAGCCGACCTTGTGGTGCAGCGTGTAGGTGCCGTTGGCCACGGCGATATCGCCCAACATGCGCACGGTGATGACCTTCTGCGTCAGGTAGAGCGTCTTGTCCTCGCTGCTTAGCGCTATCGCCACCTGCTGGTTGCGCGTGGTCACGTCGCCGCTGGCAGAGACGTCGACGAACAATGGAGAAAGCACTAGCTCCAGACCGTACTGGTCGTGGCGATTGACGGCGTCGGACCAACCGTCTTCAATTTTCTGGAAAAGCGCGATCTCGGGGCTGACCGTTTCCGTTACGCCGGCTGGGGCGGCAGCCGGAACGCTGCCCGATGCCGGATCGGAAGAGGGATTCTGGGCAGGTGCAACGCAGCACAAAAGAAAGACAGCAGAAAAGGAGAGAAAAAGCCGGTTCATATGCAACCTGAACTCCATTCTGAAAGCCGGAGCTCTACCAAGCATCATAGCTCTTTGGACTCAGCCGGCGGGCTGTAGGGGAGCGAAAAATTGCAGGGCCTCCACGAGGCGTTTCAGCGCATCTAAAGAAGGCCTTGCAGCCGGTCCGGATTGTGAATGGTGGCAATGGAATCTTCGATCGAGATCCAGCCCTCTTTGCGAAACTGGCCGAGGGTTCGGGTGACGGTCTCGCGCGTGGTGCAGGTCATGGAGGCCATCTCCTCGTGGGTGAGCAGCAGGGGGAAGCGGTACTCGCCGCTTTCGGAGTGCTCGCCGATTTGATGCGCCAGCTCCAGCAGCAGGCGCGCCAGGCGCGCGGCCACGGTCTCAGCCAACGCGATGCGGCACGCATCCTGCAGGGCAAAACGATACTCCTGGCAGATGCACTGTACCGCCCGCAACTGCGCTTCCTTGTGGCTGCGCAGGAAGTTGAGAAACCGCTCGCGCTCAACGGGGCGCAACTGGGCCGGCGTCAGCGACTCTGCCGAAACCTCGTAGACGCCGTGCGAGAGCACCGCGTACAGGCCCAGCATGGAACCGGGGCCGGCAACGCGGACGATCATGTGCCGGTCTTCGGGCCGGCCCGCGGTCAGCTTAAGGTAGCCGCTGCAGATGAGGTAGAGGCAGCGGGCGTCTTCGCCCTCTGCGAAAAGAGCAGCCTGCGCAGGCAGCGAGATGGTGCTTGTGGCTAGTTCCAGATCGGCCAGCACGGCGCTGCCTAACGAGCAAAACCAGCCGGGACGCCGATTCGCGCAAGCCGCGCAGCCCAAGGGCGACGACCGGCCCGTGTGCCTTGACCGCGTCGGCTCCTCCACCGAAATCTGCATGTCCGCCATCGTCATTGCCCATCCGATCCCGATGCGGCCCTTCGTCTCTACCGATTTCCAAGCCAAATTCCTGTCTGCGCGAGCTGCGGTCGAGATCGGGATGCCCGCGATTTCCTGCGGATAGAGGCATCTAATCCCAGTTTGCTTGAATCTTAGGGGCCTTGGATGTGATGGGCCTCACGTTTCTGCGAAAGAAAACGGGGATGTGATGGCGCCCCCTGTCCTCCTGGGCCAATAACCCGCAAGTCCCTGTGACGCGGTACCTTGGACTTGTGATCCAGCACTTGATACCCTGTGACGAACATCACCGCCTGATCCGACGGGGAAAACGTACTCTCTCGTGCAGGTGGTGATGCTCCACACTGGCAAGCGTCCGCATGGGGTCACTGCGGTGCTTACGCTCACATGGATGACCCACCACATTCAGCGCGAAATGGCGGCTGAAGCTGGTTTCAAGCAGCGCCAGGAAGTTATTCGAAGGCGGTATTTTTCATGCATACAGATGGGCCGGTAACGCGATTGCGAATAGGTGCGGCTCCCGGGAATCGGCTGGGACCGCGAGTGTTTCCGATGTTACTGCTGGGCGCCGGCATCCTGTGCGCCACGGCGTTGGCCGCTCCCCCTTCGGGAGCAAAGGCCCAGGCCGCGGCGGCCGCTCCGGTCGCGCACGCCGAATTCCTGGGCTCCGATACCTGCGCTACCTGTCACGAAGAAGTAGCCAAGGGATTCGCGACCAATCCCCACACCAAGATGACGCTGATGCCCGGCAACGCCAACGGCGTCACTTGTGAGAACTGTCACGGGCCGGGCAGCGAGCACGTAGCCGGCGGTGGCGACGTGACCAAGATCTTCGAACCCGCCAAGGCCACCCCCGCGGAGGTGACTGCCAAGTGCCTGACCTGCCACGCCGGGGTGCACCCCGACTTCCTGCGCTCACCGCACGCCAAGGCGGGCCTGAGCTGCATCAGTTGCCACAGCATTCACCACAGCAAGGAAGAGGCGCTGCTGACGGCTCCGCAGCCCACGCTCTGCTTCCAGTGCCACGGCGACGTGAAGCCGTCGTTCGATATGGCGTTTCATCATCCGGTGAACGAGGGCGTGGTCAAGTGCAGCGATTGCCACGACGTGCACGGAACCTTCCAGAACAACAACCTCAGGGCCACGGCCGATCAGAACATGATCTGCACCAAGTGCCACATGGACGTGCGTGGTCCGTGGGTCTACGAGCACGCTCCGGTTAAGGCCGAGACCTGCCTGGGATGCCACAGCCCGCATGGTTCGCAGAACGCCCGGATGCTGAATATGCCGAGCATCAGCACGTTGTGCAACCAGTGCCATAGCCGTGTAGCAAACGCGACGATTCACGGGATGGGCGCCGGATCCGACGAGATAGCGCCTTGCACGAGTTGCCACACGTACATTCATGGCTCGAACATCAACGCGGCGTTTCTACGGTAGGAGCGATGGATCGCGCCGCGCCTTCCCGGTGCACGGACGGCGCGGCCCCGGCCCGGCAGCAAGTTTGTGCGCGGTTTCAAGGATTCGATATGGGCAATGCTTTCCAAGTGAGGCTTCATATGAAAATAGGTTGGTTCTCTAGGCTGTCCAATCAACAGCACCCTCCCGCAACGATCCAGCGCATTGCCGGAGGCATTGCAGTCGCCATTTTATTGATGACGATGGGTGCCGCTGCCGCCCGGGCGCAGACGCCGGACGCCGCTACCTCGACTCCCGCACCGCCGCCGGTGGCGCCCAACGGATATACCGTCCACGAGAGCATCGACGCGGGCGGGCATATGGTCGTACTCTCCGGGAGCGGGGCCATGTTCGACACCATGGTCAATATGCAGTCGGGGCCGCGTATCCTCGGCGAGACCTTCACCATGCGCGCGCTGCCTGACAACAAGCATCCGCTGTTCGACGACTTGTCGGCCATCAGCAACGGGTGGGGCGGCGATCCCGACAACTTCGCCACGTTGAACTTCTCCAAGGGCAAAGTCTACGAGTTCAACGGGATGTTCCGCCGCGATCGCCAGTACTTCGACTACGATTTGCTGGGCAACCCGAATATCCCCAGCGGGCAGTCGATTCCCATCGGGCCGGCCGCTTCGCGAACCGGCTCACTGGCATGGCCGCAAGTTGACCAGTCGCCGTTCCTGTACAACACCGTGCGCCGGATGACAAACACCAATCTCACGATCCTTCCGCTTTCGCACCTGACCTACCGGTTCAGTTATTCGCAGAACATCTTTCAGGGGCCTAGCCTGACGCCGAGCGGCTATCAGGTCGCCAGTTCCTACGAAATTCTGCTCCAGGAGATGCAGCGCAACAGCACCGACGACTTCACCGGCGGCATCGATTGGAAGCCCGTGCAGGGCACCAAGCTGACCTTTGAAGAGGAGATCGACCACTACAAGGCGAACTCCTACTTCGTCATGGATCCCAGCTACTTCAGCGTTCAGGAGGCGAACGGAACGCCGGTGGCGTTGCTTGCCGACTACGACGCGCTGACGCCCTACACCACCAGCGCATGCAACTCCAACAGCATTGGCACGACTCCTATGCTCTCGGCGCCGAATACTCCGGGCGGTCTGCCGGTCATCAATCCAGCCTGCGCCGTTCTCAGCAGCTACTCGCGGACCGCACCGACCCGTATTCTCTATCCGACCGAGATCTTCCGGCTGCAGAGCACGAGCATGAAGAACGTCTCAATGAACGGCGACCTGCGCTACACCGACGCCAGCATGAGCCTGCCCGGCTACTTCGAGAATTTCAATGGCTTGAGCAAGACAACCCGCTCGCTCATCTATACGGCCAATGGAAGCGCGAAGCGGAAGGTGATGGCCGCCGACTACGGCGTCGTCTGGCAGGTCGCCAAGACCTTTGCCCTCGAAGAGCTGGTCACGTTCTCGAACGTCCAGCAGCCGGGAACCACGACGATGACGAGTCTGACCACCGTGGCGACCCCTGCGACTGCCAACAATGAAACCATCAACAACACAACTCTGACCACGACTGTGGTCAACTCTGCCACCACCCCGGCTACTGGCACCTTCGAAGGCAGCGGCTCGATCGGCGTCCCGTCGCCGGACTTCTTTGGCCAGAAGAGGGTGAACAATGACCTCACGCTCTCCTGGGACGCCACTCCGCGCATAACGTTTTCCCTCACCTATCGCATTGGCAGGCACGACATTGCCGAAGGCATTCCGCACAACGAGCCTTTAGCTGTGAATGCGACCGGTAACGGGAAAGTCACGATCAATGAAACCGGCGGAATCTTCAACGCCGCCCTGCGCCCCACCGAAAACTGGAACATCAATGGCAGCATCGCGATGCTTTACAACGACAACGCCTTTACCCCAATGACCCCGCGGCAAACCAGGCAGTACCGGGTGCATACGATGTACAGGCCTAAATCCTGGGCGATGATCTCGGGCGCCTACAACGACATAGAGCACCACAACAACACCAACAACGACCAGGCCGCCGTAACGGCGGGTGACGTTGCCTACGCCGGTCCGCTTGATCACGTGGATTATAGCCGCGTCCTGGGCTTGGGGGCGGAACTGTTCCCGAACGATCGCTATGGCATCGACCTTAACTACGCCTATAGCGACGTGTATATGGCGGACAACATCTGCTACCTGGGGGGCGCCAGTGCTGCTTTGCCCATCGAGGCCGCGACTCCCAGTGGCACGGCGTGCCCGGCTACCGCCGCGAACCGGGGAGGGACCTACGATTTCGGGCCTGCGCTGGACTTCATGCACGCTCCCACGCAATTTGGGTCGGTGGCCTTGAGCCTGTCGCCGGTCAAGACCGTCAAATCGAACATCGGCTACAACATCAACTCGGTAAACGGCAGCCGCTTCTACAATGATCCGCGCGATGTGGCTGGCTCGCTGGTGTCCACCTATAAGTCTCCTTTTGTGAATCTCGCGTGGACCTCGCATCCGGGATTGACGTGGAAGGGTGAGTACAACTTCTATGGCTACGGGGAAGGTGGACCGTCCGGTGCGCCGTACTGTGCCGCTTCCGGCCCGACTCCGGCAACTCCGTCAACCGTGGTTCCATGCGACTCACCGTCCCTAGGCGGCGCGCAGACGGGACTTACAATTTCGTCTGCCGGTGAGACTGCTCCGCGCAACTACCATGCCAGCATGGTGACTCTGGGAGTGCATTTCGAGTTCTGACACGAATTGGCCATTGAGCGCCTAGAAAGGGGTGGGCTGCGGGCCCAGATTTCATTCAGCCCACCTCATCTTTTGAGAGTTCGTCGGATTCCGCAAGAGAGCTTTCACGAGTCCGGCGAAAGGCTGTAAGAAAAACTCCTGGTGAAAGCCGCGCGCTTGAGCGATTGCCACGCGCAGACTGGCCGGGAAGATCGTTCGGGAGTAGTGCGATGAGCAGAATGGTTCCTTCTTATGTTGCGCTGGCTGCGGCCGTTCTTATGGCCGGCGCAGTGGGCTTCGCCCAGTCCTCTGGGGAAGCGACTTACAAGGCCAAGTGCCAAAGCTGCCACGGGGCACAGGGCGTGCCGAACCCCGGCATTGCCAAGATGATGGGCGTCAAGCCGGCCAGCGATCCTTCAGTCAAGTCCATGACCGAGGCGCAGATGATTACGGTCACCACCGACGGCAAGGGCAAGATGCCGGCGTATAAAGGCAAGCTCACCGATGCCCAGATCAAGGACGCGGTAGCCTACTTCCGCACCTTCGCCAAGTAAGCACAACGGTCGGTGAGGTCAGAACTGATGTAAAGCAAGAGCAAGTCGGCGCGGTCGTCGGCCTCTGAGCCCCGATCGCGCCGGTTTGCGTCGGGTGGCTCCTGTTATCATTTCGATTGCGGGTGGCATGGCCGAAAGCGCGCGCCGAAAGCATGAACATCGACGTTAACCGTTCGGCAAGCGCTGGATGGCGCGTACGGCCGGAAAAATCCTAAGGAGTTTCGCCATGAATCAGAGATTTCGTTCTCCCCTCGTGCTGGCTGCTGCGCTGTTGCTGGCCGGCTCCATGTGCTTCGCTGAAGACGGCGCGGCGATTTACAAGTCCAAGTGCGCCATGTGCCACGGCCCCGCCGGAACTCCCAGCCCAGGCATGGCCAAAATGCTGGGCATCAAGCCGGTCTCTGACCCCTCGATGAAAGCCGTGACGGTAGCGCAGGCTGAAGCGACGGTAAAGAATGGCAAGGGCAAGATGAAGCCCATTGCCGGACTGACCGACGCGCAGGTGAAGGCCGTAGCCGAGTATTTCAAGACCCTGAAATAGGAATTAGAATCAGCGGCGCAGTTTGAGGGCTGGCCCGCTATCCCCCGGCGGGCAGCCTTTCGATGGAGACTGGGAAACGTGTCGTTGTTTGAGAGATTTCGTCAAGAATGGCTCCGTCCGGCGCTGTTTTTCGGCAACAACCCCATCAGCCTGGCCGGCGGCGCGATCACCACTGCCTCCGGCATAACCATGATCAGTTACTGGCTGGCCCAACTCACAGGCCATCTCAGCAACAATCCCTATCTCGGCATCATCTTCTTCCTCATTCTGCCGGCGCTTTTCCTGCTCGGCCTGGCTCTCATTCCCGTTGGCGTGCTGGCGCGGCGCAAGAAATTGCAAAGAGCCGGCCGGATTCCCACCGAATTTCCCAGAATCGATCTTAACGATCCGATCTTTCGCCACGGCCTGGACATCGTTCTGGCGTTCACCATCGTCAACTTTCTGGTCGTGGGCACGGCCAGCTATCACGGCGCCACCTACATGGATTCGCCGCAGTTTTGCGGCGGCTCCTGCCACGTGATGACGCCGGAGTACACGGCCTACCAGATCGGCCCTCACTCCCATGTGCCCTGCGTCGAGTGCCACATCGGCACCGGCGCTGAGGCCTACTTCAGCGCCAAGGTGAACGGCACCAAGCAGATTGTTGAAGTCGCCTTTCATCCCCTGGCGCCCCTGGCCCCCAAGATCATTCCCAACTATCCCACGCCGATTCCATCGCCGGTTACCAGCCTGCGCCCCGCGCGCTACACTTGCGAGGCCTGCCACACGCCCACTCGTTTTGACGGCGACGTGCTGCTGGTCAAGTCCAACTTTGCCGACGACGTGCAGAACAGTGAAACGCAGACGGTGCTGATTCTGCACCTGGGCGGCGTAGATTCACTCTCGCACTTTATTGGCATTCACGGCGTGCACCTGGGACACATCGAATACATCGCCACCGATCCCACGCGCACCACCATTCCCTGGGTTGAGCGCCAGAATCCCGACGGCAGCGAAACCGTTTATGCCGCGTCGGCTCCCCATGGCGCTGTGCCCACAGGCGAGCGCCGCGTGATGGATTGCATCGACTGCCACAACCGCGCCGCACATGCCTTTGTCACCGCGGAAGAGGCGATCAACAGCGCCATGGCCGGCGGCGCCATCAGCCCGTCATTGCCCTGGATTCACAAGGAGGGACTGGCCCTGCTGAACGGCAGCTATTCCAGCCAGGCCGACGCGCGCGTCAAGATCCCCCAGCAACTCGAAGCCTTCTATCGGGCGCAGGATCCCGGTGTACTCGCTCAGAAAGCCGCGCTCGTTCAGACAGCGGGAAAGACTCTCGTTTCGCTTTACTGCCAGAATGTTTTCCCCTTTATGAATGTGACCTGGGGAACGCATCCCAATCACATTGGCCACATGAGTTATCCCGGCTGCTTCCGCTGCCACGACGGTGACCACGCAGCCAAGGACGGCAGCAGCATACCGCAAGACTGCTCGGTGTGCCACAACCTGCTGGCCGTGGAAGAAGCCAAGCCCAAAGTGCTCTCCGACCTCGGCATCCAATAACTGGGCAACGGATGGCCGCATAAAGCTGTGAGCTGTCATTCTGAGCGACCGGAGTACGCCGCTGCGGGCAGATTCTGGCATCGCAGTCCACGGTGGCCGCAAGCCGCGGGAAGCGCAGCGCTGGCAACAATAATCTTTTCCGTGATTCCTCTTGGCCGTCGTGCGCGCGGGCCGATGAGCCATGGCCCGCGGCGCTTCGTCATCCTTCTTCTGCTCTCAGGGCTCGTCGGCATCGGGGCGGGATGCAACAGCTCGAGCGTGCTTGCGCCTTACGGTACGCCGCTTGGCGTCGCCGCGCTACAGGTCACGGCCACTGCGTACGTCGACAACGCCGTTACCAGACAGGCGTTATATTTCACCGTGAACGTGCAGGCGCAGTGAGCAGGGGATAGTGGGCTACTTTCAATTTTTCCACTGGAGTACGGCCGACCTTGTGGCACTATGGGAGCGCGAAGAGCTAAGCAGAGAAAGGGCGGCCTGAATGGGCCTATGAATGAACTAGAGCGATGGACGAATTTCTATCTCCTCATGTCGGCGGCATCCGCGACCCTGATCGGGTTGCTGTTTGTCGTCATCACACTCGCTGCGGAGCGAAGGCCAGGAGACGCCGCTAAGATTCCCATTTACCTTACACCGACGGCTATCTATTTTGCTTCTGTACTATTCCTTGCCGCGCTTCTGACCTTTCCAAACCACACTCGGCTCACGGCCGCTCTTTGCATTTGCCTCACAGGTGTAGTCGGCTTAGTTTACTCGGGATCCTTTTTTATTCGGCGAGGCGCTAAGAAGACTTACTATGACCTGCATGACTTGATCTTCTACGCGGCTTTTCTGTTTGCGGCATACGGGCTCCGTGTATGGGGCGGAATCCTGTTCCTCCACGACCCCCAACGCGGACTCACCTTGGTGGCTACCGATATGCTATTGCTGCTTGTGGTTGCTATTGTAAAAGAGAGAAAAAGTTATGGGGCGGAATCCTGTTCCTCCACGACCCCCAACGCGGACTCACCTTGGTGGCTACCGATATGCTATTGCTGCTTGTGGTTGCTATTCGCAACTCGTGGGCCATCGCCGTCTCGGTCGTCTCCACCCATCCTGGGCAGCGGGTTTCAAAGTAGCCCACTACCCAGCAGGGCAGCAAGTGCCTGCGCGTGTTAGGCTGGCATTTCACACGCAGGAGCACGATTCTTCATGCATTCCAGCCATTCTTTTCCCTTCAATCTCGCGGCCGCGGCGCATGCCGCTATGATCGCGCGCGGATTTCAGCCCGATTTTCCCCCCGGAACCGAGACGGAGCTGGCCGCGATCCAGGCGCAGCCGGCCGTTCCCGCCTGCGATGGGCCTACGGATCTGCGCCGCGTGCTCTGGTCCTCCATCGACAACGATACCTCTAAAGATTTGGATCAAATCGAGTGGGCCGAGCAGTTGCCTGACGGCCGCATTCGCGTGCTGGTGGGCGTGGCCGACGTGGACGCGCGCGTGCGCCAGGGCACGTTGATCGACAAGCATGCGCAATTCGAGACGACTTCGGTGTACGCCGGCGTAACCATCTTCCCCATGCTGCCCACGGAGCTTTCCGAAGGCATCACGTCGCTGAACGAGAACGAAGACCGCGTGGCCATGGTCATCGAGTTCGCCGTCGACGCCGATGGAGCCGCCTCCGATGGCAAAGCCTACCGCGCGCTGGTGCGCAACCGCGCGCAATTGGCCTACCCCAGCGTGGGCGCGTGGCTCGAAGGCAAAGGCGAGGCGCCGCCAAAGGTGGCTGCCAGCGCAGATCTTGCCGCTCAGATCAAATTGCAGTCGACGGCGGCGCAACGAATGGCAGGCGGCCGCTTCCAGCACGGCGCGCTCGATCTTGAAACTATCGAGACGCACCCGGTGTTGATCGCCGATGAGATCGTCGGCGTTGGGCGCCTGGAAAAGAACCGCGCCACCTCGATCATCGAAGAATTCATGGTGGCGGCCAATGGCGTCATCGCGCGAACCTTCGAGAACGCAGGCGTCGCTTCCATCCGCCGCATCGTGCGCACGCCCAGGCGCTGGGACCGCATCGTCGAGTTGGCCGCGGAGAGGGGCGCGAAGCTACCCGCCGGTCCCGATTCGAAGGCCCTCAACGAATTTCTCCTCGCGCAAAAGCAGAAGGACCCAGACCACTTTCCCGATCTCTCGTTGGCCGTAGTCAAACTGCTGGGGCCCGGCGAGTACGTTTTGGTAAAACCCAACCAGCCTTCGCCCGGCCACTTTGGCCTCGCCGTCCAGGACTATACCCATTCCACGGCGCCCAATCGCCGCTTTCCCGACATGGTGACGCAGCGCTTGCTTAAAGCGTGGCTCGCTTGCCAGCCACAGCCCTACTCCGAAGGTCTGCTCGATGCTATCGCGCAGAGAAGCACCGTGATGGAGGACGCAGCCCGCAAAGTCGAGCGCGAGATGCAGAAGCGCATCGCAGCGGTCGCCCTGCACGCCCACATCGGCCAAAGCTATCGCGCCATCGTCACCGGCGTTACCCCGCACGGAACCTTCGTGCGCACGCTCGATCCCCCCGTCGATGGGATGCTGGTCAACGCAGGTAAAGCGGGCGGCAAGGGCCTGGACGTAGGCGACAAAGTCACGGTGAAGCTGGTCGCCACCGATCCGCAGCGCGGATTCATCGACTTTGCGGCGTAAGGCATCCATTTCCAGGCATTTCCGCCAATGAATGGCAATACGATGATTGCCTTGGTGCTGCCGCGCGCAATTGCGGCCCGGAAGTAGCAATCCCTGTGTCCGGCAGACGCCCAAATGCGTCTAAGTAACAAGCAATTATCGATGCGTCTTGGAAAGTGGACCCACGGAGCGCCGGTTCGGGCAAATGCTCCGGTAGTGGCTACACATTCGAGCGGCCTCTCCAGGGCCCACCTGCCGCCCACGGCGGATCGCCCCGGCTGGACGCCGGCTACCAACCAAGGTGAGTGGATGCGTTTGCGTTTTGGCCTGATTGCCGGATCGCTCTTCTCCTGGATGGCCCTCCTGGGTCTGCCCGTCCATCTTTCGTCGCAAGAGCCGGACGCCGCCGCGACGATCGTCTCAGCCGCGCTTCCCGACGCGCCTGAACCGCAAGCCCCGTCGGCCCAGTCCCAATCTTCTAGCCAGGCTCAGTCCCAGACCTCCAGCCAAACGTCATCCGGCCAGGATCCTGCTGCGCCCAAGCCGAAGGCAAACGCCACAACCGCGCACAAGCCGCCTCCGCAACCGAAACGCATCCTCGGTGTCATGCCCAACTACCGCGCCGTCAGCGCCGGCGCCATTCCTCCTCCGCCTACGCCCCGCGAGGCATTCGGCATCGCTACCGAAAACAGCTTCGATTACTCCGCCTTCGTCTTTGTGGGTATCACTTCGCTGCTGGCGGAAGGATCGAGCGCACACTCGCAATTAGGGAAAGGCGTTGGCGGCTATTGGGCGTACTACTGGCGAGGCTATCTCGACAAGACCGACGGCAATTACATGGTCGACTGGGCCATGCCCACCGTGTTCCATCAGGATGAGCGCTACTACGCCATGGGCCAGGGCGGGATCTTCAAGCGCGGCATCTACTCAGCCTCCCGCGTGCTCATCACGCCCAACTACCGCGGCAAAAACAGCTTGAATGCCTCCGAGGTCCTCGGCCGGGGCATCTCCCAGGCCGTCTCGCTCGCCTACTATCCCAGCCAGACGCAGACCGCCAGCGGCTTTGGGGAGAAGTATGCGTACGCCGTCGGGCGCGATGCGCTTACCAATGTGTTTCGTGAATTTTGGCCCGACATCAACGAGCATCTGTTCCATCATCATCACTGATTCATAACAATGGCCTCATACTCGGTCAGAGGAAGAAATGCCATCACGTTCGAGCTCGGCTTTGATCGTTTTCGCCGCGGGATTCGTCCTCGCGGTCTGCTCGTTTTCGTCCAGAGCGCAACAAGCCGCACCCCCCCAGACGCACCTGCGCCGCCGGCAACTGCATCGTCCGTAATCCCTGACGCTCGCACCCCGCAAATCGAGCTCGCCGCCGGCCCCCAGGCCGGAAAAGCGCCGTCCGCGCAGCAACCCGGCGCCGGACCTGTTCCTTCGCCCAACGACTCCGCCGGCGCCCCGCAAAACGCCGCCTCGCAAAGCAGTTCCAGCTCGCAGACTTCTACGCAACAGCCCGTCGCCCAGGAATCCCAGCACCAGAAGGCCGCGGACCAGATCAAGGAGCAGGAACAGCAACGGGTGGTGGGGGTTGTGCCCGCATTCAACACCAGCTATCGCTGGAACGCTGTCTCCATGACTGCCGGGCAGAAGATGGGTCTCGCCCTGCGTTCCATGACCGACCCATTCCAATTTGCTGCGGCTTTCATGGTGGCTGGCTATCACGAGGCGCTGGACCAGGACACAGGCTTCGGGTGGGGAGTAGAAGGCCTGGGCAAGCGCGCCGGAGCGGCCTATCTTGACGCCTTCGACGGCGACATCATCGGCAATGGCTTCCTGCCCTCCCTCCTGCACCAGGACCCGCGCTACTTCCGCATGGGCCACGGCACCTTCAGGCGCCGGATACTCTACTCCCTCGCCACCAATGTCATTGCCCGGCACGACAACACCGGCAAATGGGAGCCAAACTACTCCAACATTGGCGGCAACATCATCTCCGGCGCCATCTCCAATCTCTACTATCCCCCTGCCAGCCGATCCGGCGTCGGCCTGACCTTCAGCAACGGGTTTATCGTCACTGCCGAGGGCGGCCTCGGCTCCCTTTTCGAGGAGTTCTGGCCAGACATCTCGCGCAAGGTTCTTCGTCGCGACCCAACCCACGGCCTCGACGCCCAGCAGCAGGCCGCAGCCACAAGCAACGGCGCCAGCAAAAGCCACAGCGATAGCGACACTCCTGTACAGAAATAACGGCTAGGCGCGTGTCCGTCGCCCCGCCCCCCATCTCCTTCCGGCGTAGGCGGCGCCCTTCATGTCTCTGCGGTATCATTCCTGCATCTCGAAAACGCGGGCGCAATCGAGCGCCAATTCTTCCGCTCCGGCGCCGGAGCAAGAAAGGCTCATCATGGACAGCTCTCCTCTTCTCGTATTCCTCCTCATCGTCGCCGCCGTCGTTGGCATCTTTGTGCTGGTCACGGTGCTCAAAACCATGTACACGGTGCGCACCTACTCGGCCGGCGTGGTGGAGCGGTTCGGCAAGTTCAACCGCATCGCGCGCCCCGGCCTGCAATTCTTGGTGCCTTACTGCGAAACTGTGCGCTTCGTCGATTTGCAGGTGCGCCAGGCCGTCGTCAACGTCGAAACAAAAACCAAGGACAACGTATTTGTCACCATCCCGGTTTCCGTGCAGTACCAGGTGGTCGAGGCCAAGGTCTTCGACGCCTACTACAAGCTGAGCGATCCCCAGCGCCAGATCGAGAGTTACGTCTTCAACTCCATCCTCGGCCACGTGCCTACCCTCACCCTCGACGAAGCCTTCGAGCAGATGCAGCAGATCTCCGCCGCAGTCAAGAAGGATCTCGACGAGGTGATGGACACCTTCGGCTACAACATTCTGCGCGCGCTGGTCACCGACATCGTTCCCGACGCCAAAGTGAAAGCCTCCATGAACGACATCAACGCCGCGCAGCGCGAGCAGATCGCGGCGCAGGCCCGCGGCGAGGCCGAGAAAATTCTGAAAGTGAAGCAGGCCGAGGCGGAAGCGGAATCGAAGGCCCTGCAAGGAGAAGGCACTGCCCGCCAGCGTCAGGCCATTATCAAGGGCTTGCAGGCTTCGGTGGAGGAGTTCAAAAGCGCTGTCGAAGGCTCGACCGCACGGGACATTATGGCCATGGTGCTGATGACCCAGTACTTCGACACCATGCGCGAAGTGGGCGTCACGGGCAAGTCGAGCACCATCTTCCTGCCCAGTTCGCCCGGCACCGTCAACGATCTGATGACGCAGATCCTCGCCGGCTTCCAGGGAGCAAAGTCGCAGTAGCCGAGCGTAGACAGACTTTGACGTCGCAAAACCCCGCGTGACCATCACGCTACGATCAAGGGAGGCCGATCCTCTGCGGAGGATTCAACACGAGTTCGGGCAAAGAATACCGCAGCTCCTGGCGAAAGGTAAGACCGTGAAATGCTCGAAGTGTGGTGCCGATGTTCCATCCAATCTACCCTCCAATTTGTGTCCTTCCTGCCTAGCGGGGCGACAAAGGAATCAGAACATCAAAGTCATCGCTGGCCTGCTGGCCGGAATTGGCATACCAACGTTGATTGTGTTCGGCGCGATTCATGCTTGTTCCAGGCTCTATCCATCCGACTCGAGTGTCGCCGTGTCCGTCAACGATTACGCTGACGCCACTGACGACATCTGGTGCATGGACTCCAAGGAGTCTCTGGATAAGCTGGTCGATCTCGCCGCAAAAAATGCGTACGATGAGATGAATGAACTCTTCCTCTCGAGCGGAGTTACTACCTTGCGCAAAGGACAGAGCGTCAAGGTGATCGACGAGAGCTTCAGCGGATTCAGGGTTCGCACTCTCGGCGGTCAAGAGTGCTGGGTGACGAGTAACATGCTGACGAAGGAAGAAGCACCGAGTTCCGAAGCTCCAAACCAATCGTCATCGGCGACCCCGGGCCCCGAGCAAAAGGGAACTCCCGATCAGGCCTTCAAGTTAGCCCCCGGAGAAGAGATGATTGGCGAATGGCAAGGTGCGTCTGAAGGTTGGGCCTATGCGATTGTTAAAAGCAATGGCACATATTATTGGGACGCCGTAAGGCCGACCGGAAGCGATTCCGGAAGACAGGAACTGAAGGTAGTCGATTCAGCGAAAGGCCGAAAATACATGTTGGTCGGAGATCCTGCGGGCCTCTACTATGTAATCGCAAAGGATGGCAGCCTTCGGGTCTATGATCGCGATGGCTTTGTTAATTCAGGGCAGAAAATGCAGAAATGAACCCTGAATTCTTATTGCTGCGATCCTGATATCGGGACAGCACGTCCGGAAACCTACTGCCGGGTGCCCCACCTGGGCGCCCTCTGGGCGCCGCGCCCTTGTTTTTGCGGCTAGGGTGGGGTAGAACCTTGCTCTCTTGTTGATTTGTCATCCTGAGCGGAGGTGGCTGCGGGTCCCAGCAGCCACCGCAGTCGAAGGATCTGCGGTTGTTCTTCGTACCCACGAAACGATCACTGCGGGTGTCCCCCCCTCTCCGCAGCTTTATCGCGGAAAGGGGGGAAGCTAGCAGCTAGGAGCTAGCAGCTAGGAGCTGCTCTTCAAACTCCTCATTCAGCCACTTCGCGAACGCCGCAAACTCCTCATCCCGTCCCAGAAACTCCCGCACCATCTCCCGCCCCGGCTTCGACCCGCCCTGCTCGAGTACCGTCCTCCGATACCGCGTCCCCGCCTCGCACCCCAGCAAATCCTTGGGATCGAACTGCCCGAAGAAATCGAGAGCAATTACCTTATCGAACGCATAGGTGTAGTAATTCGACGAGTAGCCGGTCAAATGTCCAAAGCTCGCATACATGCGGTTGCCTTCGAGCCATGTCCACGGCTGGAACTGCTTGTAGAGGTCGCGCGTCACGGCGTCCGGGTCGAGCCCAGCCGGATCCTGATCGTGCAGATCGAGCGAGAGTGTGGTGTAGTAGAGCTGCGACCGGATCCAGTCCGCCCTCCCGAACGCGCCCGCCAGTTTCATGCTCCGGATCAGTTCCGAGGGCAGCACTTCGCCCGTCTCATAATGCCTGGCGAACGCCTGCAGCAGCTTCTCATCGCGGAAAAACTCCTCCAGCATCTGCGACGGCACTTCGATGAAATCGCCCTCCGTCGCAAATCCCGAGAGCCCCGCCCACTCCGTGTGCCCGCCGAGAATGGCGTGCATCAGGTGGCCGAACTCGTGGAAGAACGTGACCACGTCGGAATATTGCAGTAAGCCGGGGCCCTTTTCGTCCCCGCCAGGGAAGTTGCAGATCAGCGCCGCCTCGGGCAGCGCGCGCCCACGCACCCCCGTCACCACCGGCGCGGCAGAGAACCACTTGTCCTTGCCCTCGCGCGGATGCATGTCGAGATAGAACTGCCCCACGAGCCGGCCGCCATCAAAGACCTCGAACACCGACACCGCCGCATCCCACGCAGTCGCAGTCGACGGCCGGAATTCCACCTGGAAAAGCTTCGCCGCCGTCTGGAGCACTCCGGCCTCGACCCGCGCATAGGGGAAGTATGGCCGCACCGACTGCGAATCGAAGTCGAACCTCGCCCGCCGGAACTGCTCGTACCAATACCCGCGGCTGGTAATGTCGATCTCGATCAGCCCCGGCTGCCGCTGTCCCGCAAAATCGAGCACCAGCTCGTGCTCTTGCCGCGCCCCCTCGCGGCTGGCCTCGTCGAGTTTTGCGAGGAACTCCCGCACATTCGCGGCCGACTTCACCATCTGGTCCGCGGTGGCCAAATCGGCCCAACTGCGGAACCCCAGCACGCTCGCAATCTCCTGGCGGACGGCGAGCAGTTCGAGCAGGATGTGCCGGTTCGCCGGATACGCGCGCGTGTTGTAGGCCAGAAACATGCGCTCGCGCAGGGCCGCGCTCGCGGCAAAGGTCATCACCGGCATCATGTCCGGCGGATCGGTGGTCAGTGTCACGCGCGCAGCGCCGTTCGCGTCGTTCTGCGCCGGATGCCTCGCAATGTAGTCGGCAGGCAGACCCTCCATCTCCGCCGGCGTCGCTTCAATCTTCTTCGCGCCCTCCTGAATGTTGCGGCTGAACGCGAGTGAGAGTTGCGTGGCTCTATCGTGCAGCGCGTGCAGGCGGTCGCGTGTGGCCTGGTCCTTGTCCACGCCGGCCAGCCGGTAGCCGAGCAGCGTGCGTTCCACATAATGCTTGGTCGCCGGGCTTGCACCGTTCAGGTTGATCGCAACCAGCGCGTCGTACACCTCCCGATTCAGGCTCAGCGCGCTCCCGGCCTTCGCCACGCGCTGCGCCTCCATCTGCGCCTGATCGCGCACAGCCTTATCCGCGGCCACGGAGTTCAAAATCCCCGCCTGCGCTCCGGCCAGGTTCAGTTGCTCGATCGCCGTGTCGTAGAGCAGCAGCGAATTCTCCGGTGTGCGCTCGCCCTCCACAGCCAGCAGCGCGGCCAGCGCATTCTCGTGCGCAGCCAGCCGCGCGCCTACCCATGCGGTCAGCGCCTCGGCCGAAGCGGCCCCGCCGGCCTCCCATGCGCGAGGCGTTTGAACACCGGCCGTCACGAGCGTCTCTGTACTCATTGCGGGGAAACCCTCCAAACTTCTAGGGTAACAAGACGCTCCTCCACGGAGCCGCTGCCTCAGCGCGTGAATTTGCAGTTCTTTGAGATGCTCGGAATGTCGCCGCCCGTGCCCGGCCAGCGATGAAAGCAATCAATCCGGGGAATAAGTCCCTCAGGCCGATTTGCGCTCTGCATATCCGTCCAACCGTTTCTTATAAAGCAGCAGGACACTCGGACCAAAGGACAACAACATCACTGCAATTCCCGTAACGATGCCGAAGCTCGTCAGGACCGGCGCTGAACAATCGCCGCGCCGCCGAACCCACACGTGGCACGGGACCGCGATCAGCAATTCCAGCACGCTGCCTTTGAGCAGCCAGGAGACGGCCCGCGTAGCGCGCTCTGTCGAGCCGCGAGCGTAAAGGTAAAAGACCGCCCCCCAAACCACCCAAATTGCTGCCCAGATCCACCATAGCCAATCGAAGAACTTGTCGGCAGAAAACGCGGCTGCCAGGCAGGTGAGCGCAGCGAACGCAAGGAGGGCGAAGAGCATCGACGCAACCGTCACAGACACCGCGACATGCCCCCTCGGCTTCAGCTTCTTGAACGAAGTATCAACGGATAGAAACAGAAGCAGCGCCTGGCCCACCACAACAGCCGCAATCGGCACCCACGCCAGCCAATCCGCGTACACTCCGAGCACGTCCTGCGAAAAGACCTTCAGCGAACCGGGATTTCCGACAAGAAGCACTCCGGCCGGTACGAGCAGCCCCAACACGATTGCGGCGTAAAACAGGCTGATGATGATGCCCCACTTGCGCATATTACGTCCTCCCGGCATTCGCAAAGAACGGTGTATGCCTATGATCGTACGCCAGTTTCGCGCGCCCACGCCGAAGTCTCGCTTTTGGCGCCTGGAATCGCACGAAGGTCGCTTCACCGGCGCGCGTGCTGACCCGCTGACCTGCCCGCTCGCCCAGTTTCCCGCACCCCACGAGCCGACCCCACCTACGATCCCCCAAGCCGGATCTGCTCCCCTGGAGCCCTGCCAACTCTCCCAAGCCTGGGCCAAACCGCTTTCGTTCGCCCGTTCTTGCCTGCCCGGGGGTAAATTCCGTGGTCCGAAACCCTCTCGTAACCCACTTTCCTTGTTGCATTAGCATCAAAACCCCTTTAAGATGCGTCAATTGAATGAAATGCCTCTCGCGGTCTCCAGCACGATCGATTCGCTGCCCGCGCCGGCGTCGGCTGTGCCACGCCTGCGGGTGGGCAAGCTGTGCATCGCCGTCCAGGGCGCTACGCCTGCCGAGCTCTTTGCCCGTGCCGATGCCGCCATTAAAGACTCTGTTTTCATCGAGTTCCGCATCGATCTCCTGGCCAAGCCCGCCGCTGCCCTGCCCGACCTCAAGTCCTTCCTCGCCCATCACCGCGAGGTCACGGCCATCGCCACTTGCCGCCGCAAGTCCTTTGGTGGCAACTTCGCGGGCTCCCTGAACTCCGAGCTGGAAATCCTCCACAAAGCCGCCCAGGCCGGCTGCCACATCGTCGATCTCGAGGTCGAGTCGGCCGAGCAATGCACGCGCCCGCAGTTGGCCAAGTTCCGCGCCGCCCTCCGCGCCGCCGGAACCGCCCTCCTCATCAGCTCGCACGATTTCACCCGCACCCGCCGTCCCGACGGCCTCAACCAGACCGCCCAGCGCATCGCCGCCTTCGAGCCCGAATTCGTCAAAGTCGTCACCACGGCCCGCAGCCTCGCCGACAACCTCTCGGTTCTGCAGATGATCGAGGACCAGTCCCTCACCGCCCACGTAGTCGGCATCGCTATGGGCGAAGAGGGCCTCATCAGCCGTGTCCTCAGTCCCCGCGCCGGCGCCGCCTTCACCTTTGCCTCGGTCGCCGAGGGAGCTGAAACCGCTCCCGGCCAGCCCACCGCCCGCTCCCTGCTCGACCTTTACCGCCTCGAGCAGATCGACCAGGCCACGCGCATCTTTGGCGTCGCCGGCAACCCCATCGCCCACTCCCTTTCGCCGCTCATGCACCTCACTGCCTTCCGCCGCGAAAACGTAAACGCCATCATGCTCCCCCTCAAGGTCCGCGCCCTCGACGACCTGCTCGCCGTCGTCCGCGACCTTCCCCTCGACGGCGTCGCCGTCACCATGCCCCTCAAGCAGGAAGTCCTTCCCCATCTCGCCAACATGGACCCGCTCACCGCCCGCATCGGCGCCTGCAACACCCTCCGCACCGGCGCCGACGGCAAGCTCTACGGCTTCAATACCGATGTCGCCGGCGTGGTCCGACCGCTCGAAAGGCGCATGCGTCTCCAGGGCGCGCGCGTTCTCGTCATCGGCGCGGGCGGCGCGGCCCGTGCCGCGGTCTTCGGCCTCGTCGAGCAGAACGCTGAGGTCTTCATCGTCAACCGCACCCACGAGAAAGCCGTCGCCCTCGCCCGCAAGGCCAAAGCCCACGTCCTCGGCCAGAGCGTGTTAGCCAGGCAGCGCTTCGACGCCATCATCAACACCACCCCCTGCGGCATGACCGGCGTCAAGCAGCCGCTTCCCGTCAAAGAGAACGAGCTCAACGCCTCGCTCATCTTCGACATGGTCTACACCCCGCTCGAAACCCCGCTCCTCAAGCTGGCCCGTGCGCGCGGCCTCGCTGTCATCTCCGGCCTGGAAATGTTCGTCCAGCAGGGCGCCCGCCAATTCGAAATCTGGACCGGCAAGCCCGCTCCCGAAGCCGAAATGCTCCGCGTCGTCGAGCTCGAGCTCCGCCGCCGCCCGCTGTAACCCGCCTGCTCACCCACTCTCAACTCGCCACGAATCGAGGGTGCCCCATCCTTCTCGCGGCAGGTGGCCCAGGTGCGGGGACTGCGAGTTCTTTCACTGAATGTGGGTGCCCCAGGTCCCTTGCATTTGGGGACCTGGGAGAGCACGAACTCCGGCGGGCCCTTTCTTTGCCCCTCCTCGACATCGGGCAGCATCCGTAGCATCCTCCTCGGCCCCTTTTTTAGATGTCAAGAGCACAACCAGGCACGCATCGCCCTAACCCGCTGAAAACACTCGCAAAAACCCCTCCACCAACTTTGCAGATCATTTCGCCCTGCTCCCGCATAATCGCTCCATAAATCCAAATCCAGGCTTTCGGTATCTGCGTCGGCGGCTTTTTCCTGTTAGATCTGCCGCCGGACGCCTCGAACTGCCCGGAAAATTCAGGTAACTCCAATGATTTGACGTCTTTACAAAAGCCGACTCTTTAGAATCACGAACTTACAGCAATACCCGCCCCGCAACCCATTTGCCATGACGTACTTGGCTTCGAAGATGTAGGGGAGTGGGGGTGGGGGTATCGAAAGGGAAACAGACTATGTATCCGGAATGTCGGCACATCATGACCAGCGGCAAAAAGTGTGAGGCGCCGGCCCTCAAAGGCGAGCATTTTTGCTACTACCACACCAGGCTTCACATTGCCGCCAAAAAAGAGAGCACGCCCATGGACTCGATCGAGATCCCAGTCATCGAGGACCGCTGTTCCCTCCAGATCGTTCTTGCCCAGGTTCTCAAGGCGCTGGTCAATAACAACATCGACCGGCATCGCGCCGGGCTTTTGCTCTACGGCCTCCAGCTCGCTTCGCAAACCGTCGATCGCAATCCCACCGCAATTCCGTTCTCCGGCGTTAAATCCCTCACTCGAACGCGCGACGGCGATGACCTCGCCCCCGAACAGATCCACTGCGAGCCGGGTTATGACAGTTGCGACACCTGTCCCAGGGCCGACGTATGCGAGGACTACGATCCCGAAGATACGTCCGGTCCCGACGAAGACTAAGTCTTCATTTTCGGAGCCTGTTCTGAGCGCAGCCGAAGAATCCTTGCTCGCTTGCCCACTCGCTTATCTCCTGCGCTAACCTTGTTCTCAGAGGGAACTCCCCATGCGCGCCGCCGTCTTCGACTCCTCATCACCCAGTCCCAGCGCCCATCCCGGCGCCTGGCTCTCCATCGGGGAGATCCCGCGCCCGCAGCTCCAGCCCGGCGAACTCCTCCTCAAAGTCATCGCCTGCGGCGTCTGCCGCACCGATCTCCACATCGTCGAGCGCGATCTTCCGCCCCTCCACCAGCGCATCGTCCCCGGCCATCAAATCGTCGGCGAAGTTGTCGAGGCCGCTACTCTCCCCGTCAGCACAGAAGCCGCAACCGAGGTCCCAACCCTCCCCATCGGCACGCGCGTCGGCGTCTCCTGGATCGGCGGCGTCGACGGCGATTGCTGGTTCTGCTGCCACTCGATGGAGAACCTCTGCGACCATCCCGTCTTCACCGGCTACTCGGTCAACGGCGGCTATGCCCAGTTCGCCGCCGTCCGCGCCGATTTCGCCCATCCCCTGCCCGCCGGCCTCGATCCCATCCACGCCGCGCCTCTGCTCTGCGCCGGCGTCATCGGCTTCCGCAGCCTGCGCGTCGCCGCCGTCGAGCGCGGCCAGCGCGTCGGCCTCTACGGCTTCGGCTCCTCCGCCTCGCTCGCCATTCGTGTCCTTCACTCGTGGGATTGCGAGGTCTACGTCGTCACCCGCGGCGAGTCGCACCGCGAGGCCGCCCGGTCGCTCGACGCCGCATGGGTCGGCGACGAAGACTCGCACCCTCCCGTCCCTCTCGACTGCGCCATCACCTTCGCCCCCAGCGGTAAAGTCGTTTTGAGCGCGCTCTCCGCTCTCCGCAAGGGCGGCATCGTCGCCATCAACGCCATTCACCTCGACCAGATGCCCGCCTTCGATTACGACCGCCTGCTCTGGGGCGAGCGCCAGTTGCGTAGCGTCGCCAACATGACCCGCCAGGACGCGCGCGACTTCCTCGCCCTCGCCCGCGACCTCAATTTCCATCCCACGATCCAAACCTTCTCGCTCGACGACGCCAACCGCGCCTTCGAAGCCGTCAAACACGAAACCGCCTCCGGCTCCGCCGTGATCGTGCTATAACACGCCGCGTCGATCCCATCCCGGAGGGATGGTCCGAGAATAGCCCAGGGTGAAGTCCGCCGCGGCGGACGCAACCCTCGGTCCGCATTCCCTAACGCGGTTCTCCAATTGGTGCAGAGCGAAGCCACAAAAGCTAATTGGCTTTTTCCTCAAGAAAAAGCCACCTTGGAATAGATCGGAAACGCCACATGGAAATTGGAGAACCGCCTTAACCACGCTCGCGCCCCGAAGGGCCGCTCGAATCTGCACTGCGGGTCGAGAGATCTCGCGTCAACTGGGAGGGCGGCCTGACTCCCCCCTCGGCGATCTGCTCGCCAACAACGGTCGATCAGCACTCGGGAACCGAATGCTTGAACTGGTTGCATAAATGGCTTTGTGAAAGGGCACGACTTTTAGCCTACTCTGAGCTTGCCGAAGGGTGCCGTAAAGGGCGCATAAAACGCGGGGCTTTAGCCTCTGAGGGATGCGCTTTTACAAGCTGATGGCATTTATGCAACTAGTTCTAGTCTCCTGAGTCATTGATTTCTTGTATAAACAGCAGGGGCATGAGCAGCCAGAGTGGAAGTGGCGAATCGGGCGATGGATGCCAGGATCTGGTCTGCGGATTTGGCCCATCGAAAGGGTTTCGGCTGTTGATTGTGGACCTTGATGAACTCCCGGATAGCATCTTCCAGTTCCTGGACGCTGGCGTGCGAGCCGCGCTTAATTTGCCGCTGCGTGAGCAGTGCGAACCATCGCTCGACCTGGTTGAGCCATGAGGCGTGTGTAGGAGTGAAGTGCAGATGGTACCGTGTCCGTCTCTGCAGCCAACGGCGGACCAGAGCCGTTTTATGGGTGCTGTAGTTATCCAGCACCAGGTGGATATCGAGATCGGCTGGAACGGCAGCATCGATCCTCTTCAAGAAATCCAGGAACTCGACGGAACGATGGCGTCGATAGCACTTGCCCAGGATGTTGCCGGTGGCGATATCGAGTGCAGCGAAAAGGCTGGTAACGCCATGCCTCTTGTAGTCGTGAGTGCGTCGCTCCAACTGTCCGACCCGCATGGGCAGCACCGGCTGGGTACGGCTCAGAGCCTGGATCTGCGACTTCTCATCCACGCATAACACCAGCGCGTGATGAGGCGGTTCCAGATACAGTCCAACAATATCCCGCACCTTGTCGATCAGCAACGGATCGCTGGATAGTTGAAAACCCTCCGCACGATGTGGCTTCAGTCCGAAGGCCCGCCAGACGCGGCTGATCGTGGACTGGCTCAACCCGGTCCTGGCCGCCAGCATGCGGCTCGACCAGTGGGTAGCGCCCTTCGGGGCTTTCTCCAGCGTCAATCGCACCACGCGTTCGATCTTCTCGTCACCGATCTCGCGCGGCGCTCCCGGGCGCGGCTCATCCCCCAGTCCGGCAACGCCCTCGGCAATGAAACGGTTGCGCCACAGACCAACCGTCCCCGGGCTGGTGCGTAACTTCGCGGCGACCGCGGCGTTGCTCGCTCCCCCGGCGCACTCCAGAACGATCCGGGCACGAAATGCTGCCGACCTGGCACTACGCGACTGCCGCGCAATACGCTCTAATTCCATCCTCTGCGCAGGGCTCACAACCAGTTCATGCTTCTTGGGTCGTCCACGAACAGGTTCCATGATTCAACATAGAACATCCCCACAATATATACAAGCCATTTATGACTCGGGAGACTAGTCCCTACGTCCCTTCCTCTTCACTTCCGCTTTCTTCTTCTCTCCCGGCTCATGCGTGATCGGAATCGGCGCCAAATCCGGTCCGATCCGCTTCACCTGCGTGTCGATCATCTCGTAGTCGATGGTCCGCGGAGCCGCAGGCCGCGTGATTCCCGTTGTTGGATCGGTTCTCACATCGCCGTTGGTCGCGATCACGAAGCTGAACGCAGGAACGCTTCCTTTGGGCGTGTTCTCGGTAAACACGCGCACCGGCAGATAGCCCTGAATCGGATGCAGCCGGAACGCCGTCTCATAGCGATGGTGCTTGAGGCTCCACGTGAAGACGCGTACCTGGTCGAAGTCGAACGGCAACCCATAGTGAAGCGGAGCGAGCACCGTCAGGTATTCGGGAACCTGGTGATCCGGCGTGTCGGCCTCCGGATCGGCGACCCTGGTCAGCAGCCAGCAGCCAATGAACCGCTGATCTTCGCCGTACTGTCCAACCTCGTCCGGCACATCCACATCCAGGCCCTTGCCGAGCAGCCAGCCAACACGGCCCTGCGCATCGCGCGCCAGCCACCAATCTTCCATCTCCGGCGGTTCGATCTCCTCTCCTGCGGCAGACGCAGAGCTCTGCCCGCCCGGCAATCTCGCCGCTGCGGTCGAAGAAGCAGTCTTCCCTTTCCCGGCGGGATTCGCTGCGCCGGGAACCACCAGCGGTCCAAGGACTTCTTCCGGCTTCTTCGGAGCCGACGCGCGCGCCAGCAGTTCCACCTTGGTGTTCCCCGCAAGCAGGTAGAAGCGTTCCGTCTCGCGGCCCGGAAGAATATGCATGGCAAGGTCGTCGCGCAAGGTGGCTGTCGCGGCCATGGGATCGTCTTTGTGTTGCTTCGCGAGCTGCACAAATCCGTCGTAGGTCTTGGCATCGATCACGGCGTGGTCTTCAATCCAGCCGATCTCGTTCTTATCCGTCTCGACCTTGAGAAAGCGCCGGCCGTGCTCCAGCACCTCGAGTGGCTGGCCGTTCACCACCTGGCACACGCGGTCCGAAACCGGCGCCACGCGGTCGTGCAGGTAGGTTGCGCGGATGGAAACGTAAACCATCTCACGATGCTCGTGCCGGAATCGCGCGCATCCGATGCTGAGGAAGGCGCAGCACAGCGCCACCGGACCGAGCGCGAAGACAGCCAGGAAGCGCCGGAGAAAGCAGTCACGAAGGAATGTGCGATGAGGAGACACAGCGCGCGGCGTTTGCCTTGAGGATACCACTTACGTAGTGATCGGTTGCCCTCGGTCCATGACCAAAGTCATCACGGCAGCGCTGCGATGGCAACCGCTCCCACGGGATCGGTGCCGGTTTTGGAGGTGACTGCGGAGGTGAGTGCGCCCGAGCTCATGGTGTAGGCCTCGAGGTCGGGATTGCCGCTGGATGTGGATCCGCCGTCCGAGACAGCCAGCACAAAGTTATCGTCGCTGTCCTCTGCGAGTCCGATCGGTTCTATGCCGCTCGCGATGCTGCTTCCCGAAGCCACCGTGTAGGCGGTTCCCGAAGCCGATATGGGAAACCAGGCAACGTTCCCGGCCGCGGTGGTGCTCTGCCCGTTCGCAACATAGACATACTCACCGCCAGCGAGCGGCAAAATGGCGTTGGGTGCAAGTCCGCCGCTGGCGATCGGAGACCCGGAGATCTGAGTTGGAGTGGCACGAGGCGATCCCGTGCCCAAAGAACTGTAGTTGAAGGCGAGCAGGGCGCCTGAAGTTCCTGCGGAGTTGGCGTTGGTCTCGCCGATATAGAACAGCCGGTTGGTTGGATCCACGGCCACAGACAATGCTTGTTGGTCGCTGTTCGTGAGCCCAATCGTCGTTGCCGTCGCCCCCAGAGGATTGGAGTTGCTGGCGTTGAAGGGATCGATGAGCGTACCGGCGCCGCTTAGGGCCACAAAAACATTGTCACCATCCGGAGAAATGGCCAGCTGTTTCACGGCCGCGTTGGTGAGATTGTTAAAGACTTGCGACGGAGGCGCGCCTCCGGAACCGGCATAAAGGCCGGTGGTTGCGTTGATGGGAATCGCATCAATTTGCACGGAGCTGGAGCTGGGAGCGAATGCGTCGACCAACCATGAGCCACTGATCTGCATGGCAGCGGGTATGTCATAGGAGATCGTTCCTCCGCTGTTTCCCACCGTCAAGGCGCCGCCCGATCCGACGGTGTAAAGATAGATGCCGTTTACGGTGCCGACATAAAGGAATCCACCACCCGGTGCGATGGCGATGCAATAAGGAGCGGCGGCGAGCGTGTACGGGCTACCCGATACGTTCTCGAGCGTGCCCGAAGAAATGTAATAAGCAGCGATTTGCTTGGTCGTTTGGTTTAGCACATAGAAAACGCCGCTGGAAAGCGTGGTAGGCGTGGTGCCCGTTGTACCAGTACCAGTCGATGTGGGGAGGTCCCAGAAACCCTTGCATCCGGCCAGAACCATGAAGGAAACCACCAGCAGAGAGAAAATTACCCCGAGTCCCACCCGGATTCTGTTGTTCATCGTCACTCCTCACCCCTGAACAATCCACAACCAATCGGCCAGGCGTCTTCTACTAAAGCATTCAACTCAAAGGGTACCGCTTGATCGCATATTTTACCCTGCGCCGAATTTGCATTCACGCGAGCCGAAAGGGATTGTCATTCAAGAGACGCGGATGGAAGGGATTCCGTTCGGCGCAGTTGCCGTTTTGGGGCGAAAATGGGTCTCGGTCAGGGGGAAAAACGGCTTTGGCGCCCCACAGGTGCATGACCTCGCGGCGAAGAAGGTCATGCACTCAGTGAGCGCAGGTTGATTTTGGCCAGGCGATCGCGAGCACACTCGAACTCCTGCGCAATCCCAAATCGACGATTGCATCCGATCAAGTGGCGGCTTCTTCCCGTTCAGAGCGCTCAAGGGCAAGGCGATCAAGCGCCTCCGCCCATTCCGCTCGCGCCTTGCGCCGCAATTGCCAGCGAGAGCTTACTTCCCGGCGACAGCTTCATGTCGTCTTTCTTGGTCGAGACAAAGACCCCCGAATTGGGGGCAGCAACGGCGCTGTGCAGATCAACCCCGGAGAGGGCGCCGAGTTCGTCGACGCGAAGGGTTTTGCCGTTCCAGGGCAGCGAAGGAGCCGCGCCGCTAATGTTCTCCCAGTTCTCTCCGCCGGTCGGCCGAGAAACTCCCATGATGTCTGCTTGGATGGGAACGACCTTTCCGCCTTTCAGTTCCGCTCTGGTAAAGCGCAGGGCCAGCGTCGATGTTCCGCCTGCGCGCATTTTATCCGTGGCGATGGTGCCGACAAGCACGGTGTCGCGCGGCAGCTCAAGTCCGTTCTTCAGGTAGACTGTGCCGGTTAGTTTGGCCTGAAACTGTTGGCCCGGCTGGATCTTCCTTGCGTCGATTGCCTTGTCCAGGGTGGCTTGCGCGGGCACCATTAGGGCAGCCTCGCGCTGAGCCGTACTTAAAGATACGTTGGGATCCGGCATTGAGACATTCGTGGAATTCTGTGCAGAGGCGGATTGCGGGTGAAGAAGAGCGCACGTTGCGAAAGCGATCGAGACGGCGAGAGTAGCTTTCCTTCTCATAAATAGAATCTCCTTCTGAGGATAGATGTGGCAACGCCAAAGACTCTGTATCCCAGCCGAGCGCTCAACGTCCTGTGGGGTCGCAATTCCGCGCTGCAACCACGCAAGCTCTTGTCAGGAGCGCCCCTTGGGAAGGGAACGGGGTCTCTGGTCTTGCTGGAACGCCTCCGCGACGCCATCTTTCCAGAGGCTGCGTGTCTACTGAGTTAGATGACCCGCGTTGTCCCTGGGTTTGCCGCGGTTGCCGAAGGGTTGCCGGGCTTAATAGTGCATCGCATTGACGCGGGGAAGAATCACCACCAAAGGCAATGATTCCAAAGGAACGTAAGAAGTGAACACCCCGGTCGCCGCTGCCGCGACTACCCGCGGGGCGCCAGCAGCTCGGGATCGTTGTTGCGGACATTACCCAGACGGTCGCTAACCACCTAAGGGTTGTATTCGGGAGCTTGCTAACAGGCGCTAGTTGGGACGGCCGCCGGAGGCGGCGCGGCGGCGGAAGCGCTCGTCGACAGGCTGACGGCCTTGAAACCCGGCTTCCAGTGTATGCCAGTGCTCAATCGCAGGCTCACCCATGCGCCAGCAGAGCAAGACAACCTGATCGTCGACGCGGCAAGGAAAATCTAGCAAGCCGGATTCGAGATCCTTGACCTGGACGCCGATGGCATCGATTTCGGCGACACTCTCGCGGACCCGCTGGAGATGAGCTTCCATCTCAGCACGCTGCCTGGCGACGTTGGCGGCATTCACCTGCATTCCGCCCGAGAAATAGATGCGCTGCGCAAGCCCGTTAAGACCAGACTCGACCGATTGGGCCGAACGCCTGCCTTCGATGGCGCGCTTCAACAACGATTCGAGCACCGGAAGCAGGGATTGCGCTTCGTCAAGAGTGAAGGTCTTCATCGAATGAGTCCCGCATACAGGATACGACGAAATGGGGGAATCACAGTGCCGATGAATGTCCGCAAGCCCACTCGCTGATGCCGCGACGTCAGGTTTCCGGTCAGTCGAATCGCGCCAGCCAGAGGTACCGGTGGGTGCGTCAGGGCATACTGCTCCATGCGCCAACGATGAGGGGTGGACTGTGGGGATTAACGGGTTAAGGCCTCAGTGGGTGAGTGGGCGGATTTGGACTCGGTTCGTGGCAAAGTCGGCGTCGCTGCATGATCCATTCTGGTGTCGGCTACTCTGGTGTCGGCTACAGGGGAAACCCAGAAGATTTACGAAAAAATGATCAATAAGCGCCGCCGAATCTGCGGATTACCAATGAATGAGAAATCAAGCAATCCCGGTGGTTACCATCGAGTGTTACCCGAGCGCACGACTCATGACTATTGTGCCATTGACACTCCCCAGGTTCTCTCCTATTGTCGAGAAGCTATTATTGTTGATTGAGGTCGTGGGCGTCGTCATTTTGCGCCGCTTTTTGGGGCGTTGTTCAACGCTCCTGGGATTTTTCAGCAGGGATCCCTGCTCCCCGTGGAGGTTGTCCGATAGGCAACGGACGAATGTGTGGTAATGGATCATTGGACGCTGCAATAAACGAAAATCCCTCGAACGGTTACTACTGATAGCCGGGCAAGAGGCTTAACTCCGCACTCAATTGCTGAATGCTGCTGCGCGGGAAACCGTCTAGTTGCCGAGAAGCCATTGTTTTTACGCTTACAGGGCCTTGCATCCATCGTGTCTTGTGAACGCCAAAGACATTATGTTTTTCCGGCGGGGCGCGAGCGTGCAATGGTTCGAGTTGGCAAGAATTCTTGAGCAATATTGCATTCCCAGAAAGAGGCCTTGGTGAGACCGCTCCTGCTTGTTTTGATTGACATTCAAAATGCCAAAACGCGCTCCTTCGTCAGGATGGTTCTCGAGGGTTCCGGCCACAGAGTCATCGAGGCGATCGGAAGCGCACAAGTCCACTCGCTTCTGAGCAACGGGCTTGATCCCGATCTCTTGCTGTGTGAGGCTTCCTCGGTCGACTCATCGGAGACAGCTCATTACCGTCAATTCTTGAGGTACGCCGCCGCGCAAAGCATTTGCCTGATCACCAGAATGAGCGAGCAAGGACTGCGCAGAGAGGCCTCTGAGCTCGGCATCAGGCACTTCCTGACCTTGCCAGTGATACGGGAGGACCTGGAGTTGGTGATCGACTCGATGGGTCTCTCCAAGGGACAGGTCTGCGCTGATCGCGCCATCGCTTCTGACTCCGTAAGAAATGTTGCCGCCGGGAAGGGCAATTCTGCGACTTGGGCCAGCGTTCCCGAGGATATGCCTGCCGTTCCGTATGTGGAAGAACTCGGTGGCAACAGTTTCTTTCTGGCGGCGTCGCCCCAAATGTTGGAAATTCATCGCCAGGTCAAATTGCTTGCGGATATCGATGTCAATGTGCTGATCCTGGGCGAAAGCGGGACAGGCAAAGAAGTCATAGCGCAGCTCATTCACGAGAACTCTCGACGGTCCAGGGAGAAGTTTCTGAAGGTGAACTGCGCGGCCCTGCCGGCGGACTTGCTCGAGAGTGAGCTCTTCGGTCATCGGCAAGGTGCTTTCACTGGGGCCATCAACGACAGGCCGGGCAAGTTCGAACAGGCGAATCGCGGGACCTTGCTTCTCGACGAAATTGGTGAAATTGGAGTACAGATGCAAGCGAAGCTCCTTCACGTTCTCCAGGATGGACAGTTCGCTCGCCTTGGAGCTCAGGAAACCACCAAAGTCGATGTGCGCGTTCTCGCGGCCACAAACGTTCAAATGGAAGACGCGCTTTTCAACAAGACCTTCCGTGAGGATCTGTATTACCGGCTCTGTGTATTCACCATCAAAGTTCCACCGCTCCGCGAGCGGCGCGAGGAGATTCCATATCTGATCGAAGAGTTTATTCGCCGCTCACCGGTGGAAATGACGCACAGGTTTGGAAGCAGCCTCCCCTCCCGATTGATGGATGTCGCGCTCCTTTACGATTGGCGGGGAAACCTGAGGGAGCTGCGCAACTTCGTGACCCGGACCATCGTCATGAGAGACGCAGACGCCGCAGTCCGGGAACTGGAAGCCAAGGTCGCTGCATTAGGCGCGGCTGATCTGCAGGACAACATTATTGCCGATGCACCCCCGCCGTGCGCAGGCATAAGATCCATTGTCCGCGACGTCAAAGACCGCACGGAGATTGAGATGATCCAGAATGCACTGGAAGCATCGGGCTGGAATCGCCGCCGCGCCGCGCAATCTCTCAACATCAGTTACCGCGGTCTGCTTTACAAAATCCAGCAGCATCGCCTTCGTCCCTGGTCAGCCGGAGAACCCCGGCAACCATTCCAGAAGATCCATTCCGCGCGGAACAATGCAGTCTAGCGGACAATTACGGAAAGTGAAAAAGAGAATGATTGCAATCGCCGTTTTTGGTGATTCCCGATGGTCAGGCCGACAGCCGCTGCGATTTATCCTCCATTTCCCGTCTGCGCAGACGCCCCTATGGAATTCTAGAGTCAAGAACGAGATTCGGAAGGATGTACGCTCATATCTTCTGGAAGGTCGGCAATAAGCAGGGAGAAGAGTGAATTCTCGAGTTTATCTCAGGAAGGCAGCTACTGCGGAAGCGGGACCAGGGCGGTCGATTCGATCCCATAATACCCTTCGACGACCGACCCTAGGAGAGAAGAACCTGCAAATAATGCAAATTAGTGGTAAGAAGTGTGCAACATTTTGCACTATCGGGGTGCGATCCAGAAAATCCCGATATTACAGTGAGCCATAAATATTTGAAAAATCAAGCAAAAGTGCTGTTATCGAGCGATTAGGCTCGCACTGAGCAGTGGCTAGCTACATGCATCTCGCTAACGGGGAGTTCCCTCAGCCTCCAAAAGGTTTATGTCAACAGACTTGAAGCAGAGTTTTCAAATCGATCCAGCGGATTTACCGGGTGAAGCGGTCATTTTCGGTTGCACCGCAGCCATGCGCGAAATCCGGAACAAAATCGATTGCGTCCTTACCAGTGATTTTCCAGTACTCATCCAGGGGGAGAGCGGTACCGGCAAAGAGGTGATTGCGAGATTCCTGCACACGCGCTCGAATCGGCGTGATGCGCCTTTTGTGAAATTGAACTGCGCTGCCATTCCTGCCAATTTGCTCGAAAGCGAACTCTTCGGCTATGAAAAGGGATCCTTCACCGGAGCTGCGGAAGCCCGGACTGGTTTAGTTGAGATCGCCGATGGCGGCACGCTGTTTCTGGATGAGATCGGGGAATTGAGTTGGGAACTGCAGGGCAAGGTGCTTCGCCTGCTGCAGGACGGCTCCTACACACGAATCGGAGGCTGCGAAGAGCGGCAAGGGCGCGTACGCGTGATTTGCGCGACAAACATCGACCTGCACGATGCAGTTGAAACGGGCGCCTTTCGCGAAGACCTCTTCTATCGCATTGACATTGTGTCCCTGCGCCTATCGGCCCTACGCGACCGAAAGAACGATATCCCGCAACTTTGCGAATACTTTCTCCACAAACTGGCCCGGCAATTCAGAAGAAGTGAATGCCAACTGAATCCAGCCACGCTGCACTTGCTCAAACAATGGAAGTGGCCTGGAAACCTGCGTGAGCTGGAGAATTGGATCGCGCGAGCCATCATTCTCGGCGATGACGAAGCCCTCGGCGCGGAACTTAGACGCCAGATGGAATTGACAAACGCTTTGGCCGGTCTCCAGCCGCGGCTCGGTCCATTGAAGGAGGCATCCCGCCGGGCAACCTCTTCGGCGACCAATGCCGTAATTCTAAAGGTATTACAAGCCAATCACTGGAATCGGCGAAAAACGGCCGAAGCGCTGAACATGAGCTATCGCTCGCTGCTGTATAAGCTGCGCGAAGTGGGTCTGCCTCAAAGACGCAGAGGCCACAGGGGTTTTCCACGCGCGCATTGAAGTTTACCCTGGCGCAAGTCTGCCAGGGAGTCAAGTTACCGCAAGGTAGGGGTTATGGAGAAGTGCATAGCGAATCAGATCGGTTTGGTTTCGCGGGCAAGAGCGGCCGGAATGATCAGGGTTTCTCTGTTACTGGCGCGCCCTTCTCCTTGTGACGTTGGTAATGATGCCAGAGGATGCAAAAATGGCTCATTTGCCGAAAAACCGGCAAGAAACAGTGGGACTTCTTGGAATCGTTACCAGAAACAACTTGAAGGCGTTACCGCGGTCCGAGCCGTTAGCACGATTGGGGCATTGTCACCCAACGCACTGATTCATGATGATGAAAACACGACTTTTGTGTTCTCTTTGGTAAGGTAATTCACCTCGCCTTGAGTGCCGAGGTCGAGGATGAAACGCAGCAGCAGGGAAGCAGTAACAAGGGTGGAATGTGACCCACAGGGCGAAGCTATATCTTCATCCGCCCGAATTCCGGAATGCTGCTCGCTGGGAGTATGGAAACGTAGCATGCGAATCTCGGAAAGCCCAGACCGCGAAATACCCAATTCTTCCACTTGGTGGGCCCTTTATACTCGGCACCAGCACGAGAAGGTCGTGGCAGAGATGCTCTCCGCAAAGGGTTTTGAGGTTTTTCTGCCGCTGTATGAGTCTACGCGCCGATGGAAAGACAGGCGGAAGATACTCTCTCTACCCTTGTTTCCGTGCTACCTGTTTCTGCGTGGAGGCCTCGATCGCAAATTACAGGTTCTTACTACTCCAGGGATCCACATGATTCTCTACCGCGGTCAACATGTTGCGATCATCCCAGAGCAAGAGATTGAGGCGATTCAAAGAGCGGTTGAGGGGCCCTTTCGAGTAGAGCCGCATCCGTTCCTAAAATGCGGCTCGCGCGTTCGGGTCACGCGGGGTGCCCTGGAAGGCGTTGAAGGGATCCTGGTTCGCAAAAAGAATCTGTTTCGCCTCGTCCTGTCGGTCGAGATGCTTGCACAGTCCGTCGCAGTGGAGGTTCATGCCGCAGATGTGGAACCCTGCGAAAGCGGAGGCCTTGACAGGCGTACACATTCCTCGTCAACTTATGCCGGGACAGCCGTCTACTGAATGTCACTGCAGCGCGAACTGAAGCGCGGTCTGAGTTCTTGATTCCCTGACCGCATGGATTTGCTTTCTACCGAGTACCTCTTATTTATGCCTAACTGTTTCAATAGAAGACGCGCATTTGAAAAGCCTTCGACGCGAAATCGCTGCACGTCGGCAACATCTACCTTTTCAGGATTGTCAAGGAAAGCCGTCATGAATAGTTGGCGCAATCGAGCAATCAAAACCTCTCTTCTCACCGTCGTCGCATTCTGCGGGAGCTTGTGGGGGCAAGTTGCAGCCTCGCATCAGACGGATAGCGAACCCTCCACGGCTGCAACCGCTGTCTCGGCGACACAACCAGAACAATCGTCGCGAAACACCCACACCGGCGATAGCTATATCATTGGCGATGACGACGTCTTGTCGATCAATGTTTGGAAGGAGCCAGACCTCTCCAAGCAGATTCCCGTGCGATCAGATGGCAAGATTTCTATGCCTCTGGCGGGAGAAGTGCAAGCAGCGGGACGGACGCCTTCGCAATTGGAGCAGGAGATTACAACCAGACTTCGGAGCTACATCACTGATCCACAGGTGACAGTGATCGTGCTGCAGATTAACAGTCAAAAGTTCAACATTCTCGGGCAAGTGACGAAGCCGGGATCGTACCCGCTTATTGCCGGGACAACCATTATTGACGCAATCGCTACAGCAGGTGGATTCAAAGATTTCGCGAAGAAGAAATCGCTTTACATCCTTCGCCAGAATCCCGGAGGCGGCGAGTCGAGGATTGCCTTTAACTACGAGGACTTCGTTAAGGGTAAGAATAGGACCCAGGATATTAAGCTCAGACCGCACGACACTGTCGTCGTTCCTTGAGGAGCGCTTATGCCGGCTCGATCGTTTTTGCTTATTCTCGCCTTTCTCGTCAGCATGCCTGCGCTGTCTCAGGTGGAACCAGATGCAACCGGGGGCGCTCCGGCAGCAGCGGATGACACGCAAATGATGACGCCGCCGCCGGTGAGCGATATGCCATATGCAAGCACGGCCGGCTCTGAAGCGCGATCAAACTACCTATCGGCCAACTTGACTGTGGCGCCATCCTATATTGACAATGTCCTTCCAAACACCACTGCCACTCCCGTCGGCGACTTCATCTACTCGATTTTTCCAAGCCTTATCTTCGATCGCTCTACCCCGCGTCAAAAAGAGCAGTTCACATATAGTCCAACCTTCACTTTCTACGAGCCGACGAGTAGCCTCAATGCAATTGATCAGAGCGCATCCCTTGCTCTTCAGCTTCGCCTAACTCCCGAAGTGGCCGTGAGCCTCCAAGATTCGTTTTCCAGAACTTCCAACGTTTATAACGAGGCGAGTCTCTTTTCGACTCCGGTAACTGGTTCCACGCAGACCCCCACGCCGGCAGTAATCGCTCCGTTTGTTGAGCAGATGGCTAATACGACGGATGGCGTCCTAAGCTACCAGTTCGCAAGGAATGCGATGATTGGCGGCGGGGGGTCCTATACCATCTTTGATCTTCCTAATGCGGCGGAGGCCCCGGATCTTTACAATTCGAATACGGCTGGGGGCGAAGTCTTTTACAGCCGGCGCTTTTCCCGCATGCAATATCTCGGCCTAGCCTATCAGTATACCCGAACCGTGGTCAGTCCGGTGAGTGCACAGAGTGAAACGCAGACGCATGCATTGCTTCCCTTTTACACTCTTTACTTCAATCGCGCGTTTTCCATGTCCATTTCGGTGGGAATCCAGCACGTTGACGTGACTGAGTCCCAATTGCCGACGATTAACTCATGGGCGCCTTCGGCAGCCGCAAGTATGGGTTGGCAAGGCAACCGCGGGAATATAGCAGTCAGCTATTCACGTACCATCACCTCTGGGGGAGGTTTGATTGGAGCTTTCAACTCGAATAGTGTTAGAGGATCCGGAATCTGGGAATTTGCGCGAACGTGGACTGGGGCGCTGTCAGGGTCTTACCAGAGCATAAGCAATGTGGCACCGCTTCTCGCCTCATCCTATCAAGGAGGAAACGCCGTTCTCGGACATTGCTCCTTAACACATTCAATCGGTGAACACTTCACCGTCGCGCTTGGGTATGAACGCCTTCACGAGAGCTACAGCGGAATTGCGGTGATTGCTGCGGACCCTGATAGTGACCGGGAATTTGCTACGGTTACGTATCAGTTCAGAAAGCCTTTGGGGAGGTGACCATGCCGGAAAATTTACAAGAGCAGGAATCAGAACAGCTCGACATCCAACGCTGGTTTGGTATTGTCCGCCGGCGGCACCTTCATTTCGTGATACCTTTGTTTTTCGGATGGCTGATCGTCTGGGGAGCAAGCTGGGTGCTTCCACCACGCTATAAATCGAGTACTTTGATTTTGGTGGAGCAGCCGACGATGCCCCAGAATTATGTGCTGCCGAACATCAACGACGATTTGCAGGCCCGCTTGGGCAGTATCCAGCAGCAAATATTGAGTCGAACCAGGCTCTTGACGATTATCGACAAGCTTTCTTTGTATGGTGGGACACAGAACGCAGCGTCGGCGGATGGGCAGATCGAGCTTATGCGCAAGGATATAGACGTCGAGCTTGTGCGTGATCCTCAGAGACAAGACATATCGGCTTTCAGGATCTCTTACTCGGGACGTAGCCCGCGTGTGGCGCAGCAGGTGACCAGCGAGCTTACGAGTCTGTTCATCAATGAAAACACGAAAGTGCGTGAGCAAGAGTCGCAGGCCACGACCAGTTTTATCGAACAACAACTCGAAGATGCGCGTGCGAGCCTTTCCGAGCAGGAGGCGAAGGTTCGAGAGTTTGAAGGGCAGCATGAGGGAGATTTGCCGACTCAAGAGGCGAGTAATCTCCAGATCCTGGCAGGGTTGCAGGCACAGCTGCAAAATGAACAAGATGCTTTGAATACCGCACGGCAGCAGCGAGTCTACCTCGAAGCTTTGCTGGAACAGGAGCGGGAAGCCCAAAGCAAGGCTCGGGCAGCCGGCGGCGACCAGACTGGGTTGACGGGTCCGACGGATTTGGCGGTGATTGATCAGCAGCTAGAGAAAATGAAAGATCAACTCGCCGACCTTAGTTCTCGTTACACAGATCGTTATCCGGACGTTCAAAGCCTGAAGAAACAGATAGCCCAAATGGAATTGATGAGGGAAAACGCCCTTGCGGCAGCGAAAGAGAAGAAGACGGACGGGAAGCAAACGAGCGCCGCGACGGCTCCGAGTGGTGTGGCGGACCCAGCAATGAGTGCGGCGGCGAGCCAATTAGAGGGGCAACTGCAAGGCAACCAGCTGGAGATTGCGAACCGGGAGAGTGCGATTGAGAGCCTGAAAGCCAGAATCAGTGAGTACCAGGGGCGTTTGAACATGGAGCCGGCAACCGAGCAGCAGCTCGCAGACCTGACCCGTGGCTACGATCAATCCAAAGCGAACTATGACGATCTGCTGAAAAAGAAGGACCAATCAGAGATGGCCACAAGCATGGAGCAGATGCAGCAAGGCGAGCGGTTCACCATGCTTGATCCCCCAAGCTTGCCGTCAAAGCCCGATTTCCCCAATCGCCTGAAATTCTGCGGTATCGGTCTAGGCGTTGGTCTGGCGCTGGGTTTGGTCGTGGCAGGCGGCCTGGAATTCCTGGATGACCGATTGCACAGTGAAAAGGATATCAAATCCCTTCTGCCGGTCGCGGTTATCTCAGAGATTCCCGAGATAGTGAGCCCGTCGGATGAACGGAACACAAAGAGGAGATTAGCTTTGGGGTGGGCCGCCACCGCGCTTGTATTTGCTGCAATGCTAGCCGGTTCTGTTTTTAGCTATCTGCATAACTAGGCTCCTATTCCCAATGTACAAAACCTATTTTCATCTCAAGCGCAATCCGTTCGATCTTACACCAGATCCTCATTGCTTCGTGCCCACGCCGCGGCACAATGAAGCGCTCGCAGCGCTTTATTATGGCGTGCGGCGACATAAGGGCTTCGTTGTAGTTACCGGCGAAGTTGGCACGGGAAAGACTCTGCTTCTTCGCTGTCTGCTCCGCCTTTTGGAAAACAGCAAGGATATTGCTTATGCATACCTGTTCAATAGCCGGCTTGCGCCCACGGACTTTCTGCAATACGTTCTCTCCGACTTCGGGTTGCCGGCCTCCGGGAAAAACAAATGCGAGTTATTGCTCGATCTGAGCAAGTTTCTGGTGGCTCGCGGCTCGAGGCAAATGACCACAGTCTTAATCGTAGATGAAGCCCATGATTTATCCGAAGACACTCTAGAGGAAGTTCGACTTCTTTCTAACTTGGAGACAGCGGAAGACAAATTGCTGCAGATCATTTTGGCGGGTCAGCCGGAACTGGACAAGAAGCTGGATTCCTTGGAACTGAGACAATTGAAGCAACGAATTGCGCTTCGCACACAGCTTGGAGCCCTGAACGCGAAGCAAACGCAGGAATATATTGAACAGCGCTTGCGAATTGCAGGCGTAGATTCGAGTGCACCTCCGGTACTTTCGTCACGTGCGATTACTGCTGTGTATGCCTATTCGCATGGTTTTCCGCGTCTCATCAACACCATTTGTGAGAACGCACTCATTAGCGCGTATGCAAGGCAGTCGCCGACGGTGACAGAACGCATCATTGAAGATGTGGCAAGCGAGTTCCGCCTGGAGCCTTTTGTACCTGTTTAGCGGGATTTGTAGGTGGGTTTGGGGCAAGAAGCAGCTGAGGTGTGTAATAGAGGACCGTTCCTATAGTCTTGATGCGGAAAGCAAAACCTGGCGGGGTTTTTGGGTGGATATCGTTCATCGGCCTCTAGGCGGCCTTTGGTATCGCGGCGTTGGGCGGAGGCAGTTCAGCAGCAGTTGCTCAAAGCCAGGTAGTGTGGGGTCAGCTTTCCATACTGGTTTCAGGCGCCCCCACTTACTCTTCGCAACTGATCGCCCGTTTGGTTTTTGCGCACGCAGTTTAGAGGCGTTTCAACAAGTCCAATGCCTCACCGACCTTGGCGACAACAGGTTTCAAATAGCGCTTCCATCTTTCGCCTGCGAATCGCGGTTCCTCTGAATTCCGTCCACGCCGGGAAATTCAAGTCAATGCAGTTTGCGAACGGCCAAGGCGCACGATTTCTGTTTGAGTGCCGCTTTCTTGTGTCCGGAAGTGGCAAACGCGAGAAACCTATTGAGTCGGGCGAGAAGACTCTTCCGATCCAAGTGTTTTACGGATCATGCGGTAACGGGAACAGCCCCAAGCTGGTTGAGACGAGCCCCTCGGAAAAGAGCGATTATGAGCCGAATTTTTGACGCATTGCAAAGATCTGAACGTGAGCGGTCTGGAACTGACTCAGAGGCGCTGCCCGAGGGTCCTGAACTGCTGCGCCGTGCTGAGCGCCGCGTTGCATCGAAATGGGAAGCCGCGACCTCTCATAAGGAACCCGAGACGACAAAGATTACGGAAGACGATGAGTTGTTTGGACGAGGCGCAATACTCCCTGTTGCAGCGGACAGGGAATTATCCGGTGGGGTGGAGAGCCCATCTGCGGCCGAGCGCCTGAAGATTCTAGGACAATTCCAGTCGCTATCGATTTCGCTTCCTACGCAAAGCCGCTTGGTGTGCCTGACAGATAGGGAGAATCCAACGGCCGAAGCTCTGCGCCTCTTGGGAGTGCGATTGAGGGACCTCCGGCGAGTCCGCCCGCTAAAGAAGGTCCTTATCACGAGCACGATCCCCCAGGAAGGCAAGAGTATGATCTCTGCCAACCTTGCCTGCGCCCTTGCCCACGCGTCCGACGAAAAGATACTGCTGATGGAAGGAGACTTGCGGCGGCCATCTTTGTCGCAGATGTTCGGGATCCACAAGGCACGGGGCATCAGTGAATGGCTACAGGAAGAAGACGGCCCGTTGACCAGCCTCTACAAACTTGACGCTGCAGGTTTTTGGATGGTGCCGGCCGGCGGCGCTTCAAGGAACCCGCTCGAGCTTCTCCAATCGCAAAGGCTGCTGGCGCTGATGGAGCAGCTTACCGCGCGCTTCGATTGGATCATTATCGATTCGCCTCCGGTGCTGCCGCTGGCAGATACGAGCATCTGGATGAGACTCGCGGATGGAATTCTCTTGGTTACTCGTCAGGGAACAACTGAGAAACAGGCATTGCAAAAAGGATTCGATGCGCTTGATTCGCCAAAACTGCTCGGTGCTCTTTTGAACGGCACTATGGCCTCGACTTACGGCAGCTACTATTACCGCTCGTCCATTCCTTCATAATACTTCGCCATTTCATTCGACGGGATCAATCAATTCCGTCCGGATATGCGCTTCCCCCGGGGTTTACGGCCAAGCGCCGGGCCAGTGGCTGCAACCTCATGAAGCCATTTTCCATCCATCCGGAACTCCTGCCTTCTACCAACAGGATGAAACCAGGATATATTGCGCATGTCCATTTCGTCAGTCGCCGTGATAACGACGAGCACGATCAATAATCGCCGCGCGAGGAGTATGTCGTGACCACAACACACCAATCTAAAATGCGAAATCCAGCTGACCCGCTGCTGGAGGTTACACCGTCTGTGGAACGTGCGCCTCTGGACGAAGAAACCTTCAGACGAACGATCGCCATTGAACGCAAGCGCACGGAGCGTTCCAAGGCGCCCTTCCTCCTCATGCTGCTGGAAGTCGTCAACGATGAAGGCCAGAAGAACGACCACACGACGCTCGACCGGATTGTCTCAGTTCTGCTTTCCTCCAGCAGGGACACGGACTTAATTGGATGGTACAAGCGCCAGGAAATTGTCGGGGCCATATTTACGGGCCTTGCTGTAAATGACAAGCGCGTAATCCTGGACACATTTCTCACCAAGGTTACTGCTACGCTCAGGCATGAAGTGACTCCGGAGCAGTTCAATCAAGTTCGAATATCATTTCATCTGTTTCCGGATGACTGGGATCACGAAAAGCCAGGACTGCCAAGCAATGCCGCCCTCTATCCTGACTTAATCAATCTCGACAAGGGGCGACAAACGGTGCTGTTGATTAAGCGTGTCATCGATATCACGGGCAGCGCAACGATGTTGATTTTGTGTGCTCCGCTGTTCCTTGTTGTCGCCCTGGCCATCAAGTTCTCCTCAAGGGGTCCGGTGTTCTATCGTCAGCAGCGCGTTGGACGTTACGGCCGGGCCTTTACATTTCTCAAATTCCGATCCATGTACGTCGATAGTGATCCTGTCGTCCACAAGGAATTCGTCACCAGGCTCATTGCAAGCCAGCTCGGCCAAGGAACACGGAGCGCAAGCGACCCAGGCATCTACAAGCTCACAAATGATAAACGCATTACTCGCGTGGGAAGATTCCTACGGAGAACAAGCCTTGACGAGTTGCCGCAATTCCTGAACGTGCTCAAAGGGGAAATGTCGCTGGTTGGCCCGCGGCCACCTATTCCGTATGAGTTGGCTGCCTATCAAACCTGGCACCGGCGAAGACTCTTGGGCGTCAAGCCGGGTATCACCGGGTTGTGGCAGGTGATGAGTCGAAGCAGCGTAGTATTTGACGAAATGGTTCGACTCGATCTGCGTTACGCATCGACCTGGACCCCTTGGCTCGACTTCAAAATCCTGATGCGCACGCCGCTGGTTGTGCTTAAAGGCACGGGGGCATACTAACTCCCCGCCGTCAGATTCCTAAGATGACGCAAGCGTGCCATGGGGCGCTTGTGGCGTATCGCGCTCTTCGAAAACCACGAACAGAAATCTGCGCACAGTTGGAATGAAAAACGGGTTGCAGTGTAGGTGGAAGTCCGTATACAGCTCCCGCGATGCGTAGGGGCGCGTACATGTTTAGATGGCTGGGCTAAGGCGCAGATGCGAAGGAGATAAGACAACATGAATTTTGGTGTGATTGGCTATGGCTACTGGGGCCCAAACGTCGTAAGAAACCTTATGAACCTGGACGGTTCAGAGGTGCGGGCTATTGCGGAAATCAATCCGGCAGCGCAGGCCCGTGCAAGGAAGGCATATCCCGGGGTTAGGATAACAGCCAGCGCAATGGAAGTTGTCTCCGCCGTTGACATCGATGTCGTTGCTATTGTTTCTCCGGTTTGGACGCACTATGAGCTGACAAAAGCTGCTCTCGCGAATGATAAGCATGTCTTTGTAGAGAAGCCATTTACGAGCACAGCCGCGCAAGGAGAAGAGCTCGTAAATCTCGCACAACAGAAGAATCTGAAAATCATGGTGGACCACACATTTCTCTTTACGGGGGCAGTGAAGAGGATCGCTCAACTGATCGAGGAAGGCGCGCTTGGGAGCCTATACTACTACGACTCTACGCGGGTCAATCTCGGACTCTTTCAACACGATATAAACGTGTTATGGGACCTCGCCCCACATGATCTGTCTATCATGGACCACCTGATCAAAGCTAGTCCTGAGGCAGTGGTAGCAACTGGGCAGGGCCACCTGAACGGACACGAGGATGTGGCTTTTATGACGCTTTATTTCCCCGAAAAGATTATTGCGCATATCAATGTCAATTGGCTGTCTCCGGTCAAAGTGAGGACCACACTGATTGGAGGAGAGAAGCGAATGATCGTGTGGAATGATCTCGAAGCAGACGAGAAGGTTAAGGTATACGACAAGGGTGTGAAGATCACCAGTCGAGAAGGTGTTTACGAGCTGCTAGTTAGCTACCGTTCCGGCGATATGTGGTCTCCTCAATTGGAGCAAGTAGAAGCCCTGCGGCAGGAGCTCGGCTATTTCGTGGACTGTATTACAACAGGACAGGAGCCGTTCAACAATGGGGGAGCGGGCCTACGGGTGGTTCGGATGCTTGAAGCTGCCAGCGAATCAATGAATAGGAAGGGAGCCTTTGTCCGCCTATGAATCCGTGGAACTCAATCTCAGAGGACGTGAAGCTTGGCGAGAATGTGCGGTTGGCAAGATTTGTCAATCTCTATGGGTGCGAGATCGGCGCCGAAACAAAGATTGGCGCCTTCGTGGAGATTCAAAAGAACGCCAGCGTCGGCAAGCGCTGTAAGATATCGAGTCATGCGTTCATTTGTGAGGGCGTCAGGATTGAGGACAATGTCTTCATTGGCCATGGAGTCGTGTTTATCAACGACACCTATCCTCGGGCGACGACTGCTACAGGAGATCTCCAGGCCGAGACAGACTGGAAGGTCGACAAGACCATCGTGGAGAAAGGAGCATCCATCGGCTCAAATGCCACCATCCTGTGCAACACCAGAATCGGTGAGAACGCGATTGTGGGTGCTGGAAGCGTCGTGACAAAAGATGTTCCCGCAAATGCGGTTGTTGCGGGAAATCCCGCAAGGATATTGCGTTTCGTTCAACAAGCTAAGGAGGGAAAAGTGCCTGACACCGTACCTTTTCTCGATTTAATTGCGCTACACTTGGAGCTTGAACAGGAGCTCATGGATGCTTTTCGGCATGGTCTTCGCACGGCCGCGTTCGTGGGCGGTCCAGTTGTCGAGAAGTTTGAAGAGGCCTTCGCTGCTTTCTCCAACGCCAGGGAGGCTATTGCCGTGAGCAGTGGCACGGACGCGTTGCGCTTTGCAATTCTTGCATGCGGGATCGAGGCAGGAGATGTGGTATTGACTGTGCCCAATACATTTATTGCGACGGCTGAAGCCATCTCGCAGGCTCGTGCCATACCGGAATTCGTGGACGTCGACGAGCACACCTACAACATCTCTGTGCAAATGCTGGAGCGGTTCCTGGAAAAGCAGTGCGTTCGGAACAATGCTGGGAAACTTATCAGCCTGCGGAGCGGGCGACCGGTGACGGCCATTGTGCCAGTCCATCTTTACGGGCAGGTGGCCGACATGGATGCGGTTCTGATCCTAGCCGAAAGATACGGCTTGACCGTAATTGAAGATGCTTGCCAGGCGCATGGCGCAGAGTACTTTTCAAAGCGGCATAATCGCTGGATGAAAGCCGGCTCGATGGGCCGGGCAGCGGCGTTTAGCTTTTACCCCGGCAAGAATCTTGGAGCATGTGGGGAGGGCGGGGCAGTAACCACAAATGATACGCAAGTCGCCGGAAGAGTCAGGATGCTCCGTGACCACGGGCAAGTCAAGAAGTACTATCACGATCTGGAAGGATACAACGGGAGGTTGGACGCAATACAAGCTGGGATACTACATGCGAAGTTGCCTCATTTAGAGGCATGGAACAAGCAGCGCCGGGATCGAGCTGCGGAGTACAATCGACTTTTATCGTCGAATCAGGCACTGAGCGTGCCCTATGAACCTTGCTGGTCTCGCGCCGTGTATCACCTTTACGTAATTCGCACTAACGATCGCGACGGAATGATCAACCATTTCAGGGAAAACGGAATTGGAGTTGGGATTCACTATCCGATCCCTCTGCACCTGCAGAAGGCATATGTCTCGCTTAACTACAGCGCCGGGGACTTTCCGGTGGCGGAGAGTGCCGCGAGTGAAATACTTTCGCTCCCGATGTTTCCGCAGTTGACCCAATCGCAACAAGCCAGGGTAGTCAACGAGATCCTTTCATTCACTGCGAAAACTTTCTGCAGACAGCCTAGCGATGGAGGGGCGATGCTAGCGTCGATAAAGGATGTGGCGTAGTGCGCGGTGCATATTTCGGTGAAACAGACAATCAGTCGCGACTCGTTTGCCTAAAACAAGTAGAGATCAAAAGCAGAAGGTGTCTACCTGCTGAGTTGAGCTAACTTGTCTGAGGGGTGCGCCTGGCTTAGCTCTTCTTTAAGGAGAGTTCACAGTTAGCTTGGATATTTCGGGCCGGATCGCTGGTAACCAAGTGCCCGTGACGGATTCGAGCGCAGATCAATCAGAGCGCCCGTTGGAGGCTGAGGGAACGTGAAAAATGACAATCGGGTAGTTATCGTAGGCCTTGGAGAGATTGGAAGGCCGCTTTTCGAATTGATTTCGAGACGCCACAACGCGATTGGGGTGGATATTGCCCCTCCTGTCGGAAAGATCGAACAGGCAGCGGTCCTGCACCTGTGTTTTCCGTTCGAAATTGAGGATTTCGTTGGCGAGGCGACTCGGTATATTGAGATGTTTAAGCCAGGACTCACGATTATCAATAGCACCGTGGCGGTGGGGACCACCCGAGCCATCGCAGAACGAGCAGGCACCGCGGTGGTTAACAGTCCGGTGCGCGGGAAACACGCTCGTATGCTCGACGAACTCGGCAAGTACACGAAGTTTATTGGAGCAATGGACGCGCAAGTTGGCCGACGCGCAGCAGAACATTTCGCCTCAATTGGAATGAAGACCATGCTTTTATCATCGCCCGAAGCCACGGAACTCGCAAAGCTAACTGAAACGACCTATTTTGGCCTCATGATCGCCTGGGCTCAAGAGGTTGAGCGGTACTGCGACCAAGCCCACGTTGATTATGAGGAGGTTACTTCCTTTTATGATGAAATAAAGTTTTTCCCGCCCGTGAAGTATTTTCCAGGGATCATCGGGGGGCACTGTGTGATGCCAAACATCGGGATTCTCCAGACGTTCGGCCGCTCGGTTCTTTTGGACGCAATTCGGATTTCGAACCAGATGAAAGCCGAGCGGGAGGCTCGGCTCACGGTGGCTGCGGCCGACCCTGAAACGGTCACTTCGTAACTAGTCAAAGAGCGCGACAATGGGATATTTCGACAATGACAAGACGGCTGTGGCGGTCGATGCCGTGACCTCTGTGGCGTCTCCGAATTCGAAGCGGAAGCCCGCAACAGAATCGCAGTTAGAGGGTAAGCGCACCGGGATGGTGGTCTTTTCTCCCTATCCCGCCGACCCGCGGCCGCGGCGTGCAGTCGAGGCTCTGCTCAAGGAAGGAATGCAAATCGACCTGATTTGCGAGGCGGAGGATGGATCGCGAAAGCATGAAAGGTTTGGCCAGCTTGAGATCATACGGGTTCCCATACGACATCGCCGAGAAGGCGCTTTCTCTTATGCGTATCAGTATTCCACCTTCATCCTGATCTCCGCTGCCATTCTGGCGTGGCGTTCGCTCAGGCGCCGCTATGATCTTGTCTACGTGCACAATATGCCCGACATCCTCGTGCTGAGCGCGCTGTTGCCGAAACTGCTTGGAGCAAAGGTCATTCTTGACCAGCATGACCCCATGCCGGAGCTCATGAGAACAATCTTCGGCAAAGGCGAGACGAGCGCCGAAGTGCGGATGCTCTATCATTTAGAAAAACGGAGCATCGCAGTAGCAGATTTCGTAATCACGGTTAATGTCGCGTGCAAGAGACTTTTTTCCACGCGCAGCTGTCGGGCGGAGAAAATCGGCGTGGTGATGAATTCTCCCGCCGAGGAGATTTTTCCGTACCGGGAAGCACGCTCCTATCCCGCTCGCTCGAAGGGACAGCAATTCATCATTATGTATCATGGCTCATTGGTGGAACGAAGTGGATTAGAGCTGGCAATCGACGCGCTATATAAGGTTCAAGGAAATGTTCCCCAGGCCGAGCTTCGTGTCTATGGACGTAGCACACCATATCTCGAACGGGCAATGAGCAAAGCCCATGCCTTGGATCTCGGCGACCGAGTTCGCTACATGGGACCGAGGAGGTTAGAGGACCTGGCATCAGAAATCGAAAGGTGCGACTTGGGCATTATTCCCAATCTGCGCAATACATTCACCGAGATCAATACGCCGACTCGGATTTTCGAGTACCTAGCACTAGGTAAACCGGTCATCGCTCCTTCCACCCTCGGAATTCGGGACTATTTCAGCCCTGATTCACTTATCTTTTTCGAGGCCGGCGACTCCGACGACTTGGCGATGAAGATTGAGTTCGTGGCCTGGCATCCGGATGAAGCCATTACGGTCACAGAGCGTGGACAACGGGTGTATCTGGCCCACACCTGGCGTGAAGAACGCACAATATTTATAAACCTTGTAACCAAGCTCATTGCAGGATGATTGGCGGAGCCGAGAGCGGGCCGCAGATGCACAAGGCTTCAGGGAAGTGAAGGCAGGAACAAGAGTCTGAGTTTCCATGATGAACGTCGCGTGGCCAGGAAATAGAAATGATCGGTGTGATCGCCAACGCTTCAGAGCACGCAATTGTACGGGAATTCTTTGAACTCTTCAAGACTCCGTGGGAGTTCTATTGGAACGACCGAGAGTACGAAGTTGTGCTCTGTACTGGAAGCGCAGACATTCCCCCAAACGCTTCGAAGATCGTCCTGATATATCTTGGGCAAGCTCTTTCGACGGATACGGCGGAGGTGATCGAGAGCGCTCTCGATAAGAGCAAGAGGTCACTCGTTTACAGAGGAATGCGAATTCCGATTTATGGGAAGAGCATCGCTTTCCGGGAGGGTGGAACAGGAGTTCTGGTTGGCGAGGCAACGGGTAAGGCAGCGATGCGCCGACGAGAGACGGGGAGTGGAGCCGTTATATGGGTCGGCTATGATCTGTTTGCCGAGGTACGTGCCTTGTTAGCTGATGGTCAGCCGGTTGCAGAAGCGGCAATACCCACATTGGAGCTTCACATCTCCTTGTTGCGCGAACTAATCTTGGCAGAAGGCGTTCAACTTGTTGAGATTCCACCCGTACCAAATGGGTATCGATTTATAGCTTGTCTCACTCATGACGTTGATCATCCATCGATCGCAAACCATATATGGGATCACACGATCTTCGGATTTCTGTACCGCGCCGTTCTGGGTTCTACGTTGGATCTCTTTCGCAGCCGTATTTCTTTTCGACAATTATTCGGGAACTGGGCGGCTGCTCTACGGTTGCCGTTCGTATATATGGGCCTTGCAAATGATTTCTGGGGCGGATTTGCGGATCGCTATCTGGGGGTTGAGAAGGGAGTTCCCTCAACGTACTTCGTGATTCCCTTCCGAGACGATCCAGGGACGGTTTCGGCGCGCCCGGCTGCGAAGCGCCGCGCAGCGCGCTATTGTGCGAAAGAGATCGCAGACACGATCCAAAAGATCATAGCCGCCGGCTGCGAAGTGGGATTACACGGAATTGATGCATGGCTAGACAGCGCAAGGGGAGTCGCTGAGATCGAGGAAATTGCACGTCTGACAGGGACGAAAGGGTTGGGCGTCCGAACGCACTGGCTCTACTATGATGAACAGTCGCCAGCAGTCCTAGAGCATGCAGGAGCACGCTATGACTCCACCGTCGGCTACTCAGAGACAGTGGGATATCGCAGCGGCACGACGCAGGCATATAAGCCGGCGAATGCATCCAGGCTTCTGGAATTGCCGATGCACGTCATGGACACAGCGCTATTCTACCCAGCCTACCTGAACCTTTCCCAGCGGCAGGCGGCGCCATTGCTTGAGCGAATCGTGGACGACGCCATGAAGTTCGGAGGCTGTATAACGATCAACTGGCATGATCGCAGCCTCGCTCCCGAAAGAGGCTGGGAAAGCTGCTATCGGAAACTTTTGGAAAACTTAAAGCGGCGAGGAGCGTGGTTCGCGACATGTGGGCAAGCGATTTCTTGGTTCCAAATGCGCCGTGCAGCTGTTTTCGAAAACGAGGAAGCGGATACGAACCACGTGCGCGCCAAGGTCATGGTGGAGGGTTGTGATAAGCTGCCCGGCCTGCGACTAAGGGTCTATAACCGCCGAGAGCCGACAGAGAGTTGGAAATGCGAATTAGAAGATTTCGTGGATTTTGCTTTACCTCACTGTATTCAATCTCCCACTCCCACGACGTGGGTAGATGGATGTTTTCCAAGTAACTCGAATTGAGCGGCTATAACTCCGAGGATCGCTGGTAGATATTATTTCGACGCTGGCATGGCGGGTATCCTAAGGAACCCCTGAGAGGACTCCCTGAATCTCGTTGTGAGCGGATAATGTGATTCTGGGAGGGCAATGACCGGTGCGACAGCAGACTGCGGCCTCCCAGCGCCGCAGTCGAAGCGCGGGCTCCTAAGAACCACTGTACAGAGCGAAATCTCCCTTCTTGCACCCGCAGCGACTTGGATCCAGTGCGGCGGGGTGCACAGAGATTCTCGAATAGCCCTACGCAGAAAGATGGCAGATGCTTGAATGCCGGTGACGAGTGATAAGAAGCAGGAAATCGAGTTGCAACAGGCGTTCCATTGGAATGAGCACAATTGGTATGTTTCGCGCGTCGATGAAAGTAGCGGAAATGGGTCGCAGGGACATAAGCTTGGCACGAGGATGGTCGGATAAGAAATAGACCCGTCATAAGATGGCTCCCTCTTTGGCTTTGATAATTTCGTTGGTCCTTCTTGCGGCGCTGCTGCGCTTTGACGCCGCCAGAGAGCCGACGAACTCTCTTTCCCTATGGGTTCCGGTGCTCTGGATGGTCATCGCCGGCTCCCGGCTGCCCTCGCAGTGGCTTGCGGGGAGCGGTCGGGGCGCATCAGCGCAAGCCTTGGAGCAGGGGAATCCTCTGGATCGAACTATTTATTCTGCATTGATTGTGCTATCTATCGGCATCCTAGTATCGAGGTCATTCAAATGGGCCGACTTCCTTCGCCAGAATCCAGTCCTGGCCGCCTACCTTTGCTTTTGCCTGCTGAGCGTGCTGTGGTCAGACTTCCCCTTAATCGCTCTGAAGCGATGGTTCCGCGATGTCGGTGACTACTTTACAATGCTCGTGGTTCTGTCAGATCGACGACCGCTCGAAGCTGTCCGTACCGTACTGCGGCGTCTGTGCTTCTTGTTAATTCCGCTCTCCGTAGTAATGATAAAGTATTACCCGGCGCTTGGAGTACACTACGATTTCTGGACGGGTGCGCCGGAATTTACGGGAGCCGCTTTGAGTAAGAATACGCTTGGTGGGCTGTGTGTCGTTAGCGGTCTCGTGTTCTTTTGGGACACAGCGAGACGCTGGCCAGAGCGCAAGAATCGGCGCGCACGGCAGACTATCCTGATAAATGCGACATTTATCGTGATGACACTGTGGTTGCTACATCTTTCCAATTCCGTAACCAGCCAAGTCTGCTTGATTATTGCATGCTCGGTCGTCGCATGGGCGTGCAGCAAGTGGGGCAAACGCAAGCTCCTCCTTCTGAAGTGGTTGATGCCAGGCAGCTTTTTGCTGTATTTGGTCTTGAACCTCGCCTTCGATATGAACGGGCAATTGGCCGCAGAACTAGGACGAACTCCGACGCTTACCGGTAGAACTGAAATATGGCGGACGCTGCTTGCTACACACACAAATCCGCTCTTGGGCACGGGGTACGAGAGCTTCTGGTTAGGTCCCCGACTGGAATGGATCTGGCAGCAACGTGGCCACATCAACGAGGCACATAACGGCTATCTTGATATATATCTAAATCTGGGTCTTATTGGACTCCTCCTCGTTCTTCTATTGCTGGTTACGAGTTATCGGACGATTTGCAGAAGGCTTAGCCGTGATTCCGGCCTCGCACCCCTCGCTGCGGCGACTTGGACGCTCCTTCTTTTCTACTGCGTTACCGAAGCAGCGTTTAAGAGCGGGCTGCTTTGGATGATGTTTCTGCTAGGGACAGTTGCAATCCCACCGACGGCCGAGATAGGCAAAGCCCGGAAGCGCGAGCATTTCACTTTGCAGCCGGGCGGGTCTAGGCCGCGAGAAGCCGTGGGATTATAGCTGTATGGGATCGTTGGCTGAGGCGGTGGCAGGGCTATCTCCGCAGGCTCAAGACGGCAATTGTCTCTGATGTTAGACGGGCGGCAATGCAGGAAACAGAGGTCACGATTCCTTCAAAGCAGGGTGCGGTAGGCCTAGTACCGGCGCCGGGGAGTCAGCATTGTCCAGGCGCAATCGGAGTAAGTCAAAGGCTGAGCTATTTTTGTCTTGCGGTCCTAGGCTTTTCCTTCTGGTTCTTTATGGTTGTACCGTTTGGAACTCATAGGGAGAGCTACGCGTGGCTGGCAGGAGTTCACAATCATGGTTTTGCTGAGGCTTTCTCGTTCATAAGCGTCACCTACCGCCCGCTGGCGCAGGCGACGACGTGGCTTGGATTCGTGATTCTTAATCCTTCAGTTTTCCCAACGAGTGCGGTACGGCAGACTTTGCTTCAAGGAATGGTTTATGCGATGTTTTTGGTTGCATGGTGGTTTATCTATTCCTCTGCAGAGCAATTACGTCTTTTCGCGATAATTGCATTTGTTATTGGGGGCGTGTTCTTTCCCGGGTATGTGCACTTGTTCCATATCTACGGGCTATTTTATGTTCCGGTAATGCTAGTTCTTGGGTTGTTACTCCTCCTCTACAGATCGAAGCCGCTTTACAGTCGGGAGATCTGGCTCTCAGCGGCTGCGATACTCCTTGCCTTCTGGCACCCATTTGCAACAGCTCTTTTCCTGGGTTTCTATTTTGGTTTCTGGCTCGATACGTTTCGGCAACGCAGCAAGGCTCAAAACCTACAGGCGGTGTTAATCCTATTAGCATGTACGATAACGATCGTTGCACTTGTTGGCATCTTTGGGCGGCACGATGTGATGGTGCCGTTTCACACGAGATTATACGGATTCTTGATCACCTATCGAACCAACGAGGTTAATCTGGCTGCATCGCTTTGCGCGTTTCTGCTGTCGGAGTTGGTCGTTTTTAGCATGGAACTGACACACCGATTGAAGGCGATGGCCTTTATCGTTGTAGCCGTACTGGGGACGGCGTTCCTAATTTGGCACTTGCCTCTTTTGCTATTATGGTTTTGTACAGCGCTCATAAAGGTATGTCGTTTGCGTATCTGGAGCCTCTTGTTTCTAATGCTTACAGCGGTACTACTCCCAATTGGGGCGGTAATCGGCGCGCCGGTGTTTGGTCTTTTTGCAGTAATCATTGCGGGCTATGTGACTTGCTTAGGATGGGAGCAAGGGGAAGAGGCGCTGTCGGGGTTTAAGGTTCGATATGTGGCGGGGATGATTGTTGGGGCGGCGATTGTGGTGGCGATGGTGCGAGCTGGGATCGAAGTACCCTTGGTGACCAAGGCTGCGAGACCGTTACTTGCCGAGCGGGAAAGAACGTTTCAGTTGGAAAGGATGTTGGCGTGGCTGCACGGCTCTGAGTTTTGCGGGGTTGAAGTGGCGTTTGCAGAGAATGCGGGTAGTCCGATCGATTCCGTTGAAAACGCAATAACACGGCAGAATCGACCACCCGCTGGGATTGATGATGTCCGGCTCTTTTGGGACACGGCACTTCGGTGCGGAGGAGGAGTAGATCGCAGTGAAGAGACGGAAGATGCCGTTCTTACGTTTGGTGGGCCGGCGTTGACGGGGGCAAGGCCGGTGTTCATCGTGGCCGGTAAGTATGCAGGCGATGCCACGGTGTGGATTCAGCAGAAGTTGGATCACGGAAACTGAGCGTATATGACGTTGCCTTGCCATGGGGACGGGACGGGCAATCGTGAAGGGTGCATGCAGATTTGCGGTAAGAAAGCGCTTATCGAGGGCAGGTTGGTCCGAATCGCCCGCCTCGATGCGGAGGGATACGACTTCCTGGACGACCCTGAGGAGGCGTTGAAGGCTCTGCGGAGCTACGGTACCCGAATCGACCTCTTTACATTTATTCAAAAGCTTTCTGATACTTCACCTAAGTATCGATATCGAATGGAGTGGGACAATTTCGCGGCCCTTGAGGTCTCCACTTTTGAAAACTGGGTGGCACACCAGATTGATTTCAAGGCAAGAAACAAGGTTCGGAAAACTGCAAAACACGGCGTCTTAGTGAGAGAGGTTGTCTTTGACGAGAATTTAGTTAAGGGTATATCTGCAATCTATAACGAGTCTCCGGTCCGCCAGGGAAAGCCGTTCTGGCACTATGGAAAGAGCCTTGAGGCCGTGCGCCGGATGAACGAGACATTCTTGGACCGCAGCATCTTTATCGGTGCGCTCTTCGAGGACAACCTGATTGGCTTCGTAAAGTTGGTCAGCAATGAAGATAGCAGCCAAGCAGGACTGATGCAGATTGTGTCGATGATTCAGCACCGGGACAAGGCTCCGACAAATGCCTTGATCGCTCAAGCGGTCCGATCCTGCGCTGAGCGCGGGATTCCGTACTTGTGGTACGCGAATTTTTCGTACGGGAAGAAGCAAGAGGATAGCCTGGCAGAGTTCAAGCGGCACAATGGATTCCAAAAGGTTGACGTGCCTCGGTACTATATCCCACTAACTCTTCTTGGGCAGATGGGCCTCCAATTAGGCATTCACCACGAGGCAGCCGATTGGATTCCTGAACCAGTGGCTAATGCATTCCGCAAGATTCGCAGTCGGTGGTATACAAGAAGGTCGCCGGTCATCGAAAGCACGTAATGGAGGGTTGCGCCGGTTGTGCCCCTTCGGACAATAGTGCGATCCGAAGGACTATGAATATTCTTCGTCCGGGTCAATGTGTCGCCGCGTACCCAAGCACGGTAAATGATGAAAAACGGTCCAGGCATCGAAAATCCAGCCGGGACGGGGGAATATAAGAGTGCCGGGAATTGTCGGATGCGTGACCCGCCGGCCACGCAAGGATGCAGAAGCCGAGGTTAGGCGGATGTTGGAAGCCCTAGTTCACGAGGGATTCTACGTCGCCGGTTCATGGGCCGAAGAAGCGCAAGGTGTATATATAGGATGGGTCGCGCAAAGGGGATCTTTCTCCGACGGAATGCCGCTGCGAAATGAGCGGGGCGGTGTTGTGCTCGCATTTTCCGGGGAGGAGTATCCGGAGCCGGGCGCGGCACGGCGCCTGAAAGAGCGAGGGCATGACCTCGACGTAGATGGGCCGTCGTATTTAGTTCACTGCTATGAGGATGACCCATCGTTCCCGGCAAGATTGAATGGGAGATTTCACGGGCTTCTAGTGGATCGCAACCGTGGAACGACGATGCTCTTCAATGATCGCTATGGGATGCACCGTATCTATTACCACCGGTCGCCTGATGTATTTTATTTCGCTGCGGAGGCCAAGGCGATACTGGCCGTTCGTCCTGAACTCAGGCGGATGAACTCCCAGGGTCTTGGAGAGTTCGTTTCCTGTGGCGCCGTTCTGGAGAATCGAACTCTCTTCGAGGGAATCTCCGTTTTGCCCCCCGCCTCAGCGTGGATCTTTCGTAACGGATCGCTTGCGCAAAAAGGCGCGTATTTTCACCCAAAGGAGTGGGAGGCCCAGGAGCCGCTTGATCCTGAATCCTATTATCAGGAGCTCTGCGCGGCTTTCACTCGGAACCTGCCTCGGTACTTCGCTGGTCAGCAGCCGATCGGGATGTCTCTGACGGGGGGCCTGGACACTCGAATGATTCTGGCTTGCCACGATTCGGCACCCGGGTCGCTGCCTTGCTATACATTTGGCAGCATGGTTCGCGAGAATCAGGATGTGCGCGTGGCGCGGCGGGTTTCGGAAATCTGCGGCCAGCCCTTTCAGGTCCTAACAGCTGGCCAAACATTCCTTTCGAATTTTCGCGGCTATGCAGAGCGTGCGGTGTACCTCACAGATGGATGCATAGAAGTGAGCAGGGCTCCCGACCTCTATCTCAACCAGAAGGCGCGTGAAATTGCACCAGTGAGGATGACTGGACTCTACGGTGGGGAGATTCTACGCGGGGTTCGCACATTCCAACCTGTTGGGCCAACTGCAGGATTGTTCGCTCCCGAATTTTCCGCCGAGATACGCAGAGCAGCAAACACGTATGAGGAGATCGTTCGTTGCCATCCGGTTTCCTTTGCGGCCTTTCGGCAAGGGCCGTGGCACCTCTACGGATCGCTGGCGCTGGAGCAGACGCAACTCTGCATGCGGTCCCCATACCTCGATAACGACCTTGTACGGACAGTCTTTCGGGCGCCGGCATCGCTTTCGGGCAGCAACGAAGTTTCCTTGCGCTTGGTTGCCGATGGAAACCGGGCTCTGCTTGGGATTCCGACCGACCGTGGCTTGGCGGGGAACCGAGGGAAGATTCGGACTGCGGCCTCCCGGGGCATTCTCGAGTTGCTGTTCAAAGCGGAGTATGCGTATGACACGGGGATGCCGCAGTGGCTGGCGCGCGCTGACCATCTGCTTTCGCCGCTGCGGCTCGAACGCCTCTTCTTGGGCCGGCACAAGCCGTTCCATTTTCGCGTGTGGTATCGGGACGCTTTAGCAGGATACATCCAGGAGATGCTGCTCGACGAGCGCTCTCTTTCCCGGCCCTATATCGAACGCAAAGGCCTTGAGGCCGTGGTGCGGGATCATGTCAAAGGAAATCGAAACTACACGACTGAGATTCACAAAGTACTGACTTTAGAAATTCTTCACCGCCTCTTCCTGGACAGTCCAGAAAGAGGCGGTTTCAGCGCACACGGTGAGATGTTGGCAGCTCCAAGCGAAGATTACTGCGGGGCCGGAGTCCCTTGCAGATTCGTCGGAGGAGCGGGGGTAGATCCAGAAGATGAATCGGAATCAGCCTGATACACGGTTTCGTTGAATGTCCGCACGTCAGGAAACAGAAACGATCCACTGGTGCACGAGCCGGGATTCGATGCTGCCGCGTAGCTTATTGTAGTGCTTGTCGAAGCGGTCATCATGTAGGTTCCCGCACACCCGCCGTTGTTGATCTGGAATTCGCCGGAGAGCAACACTCCGGCCGGAAGGCTGCTCACCGTTAGCGTTTCGGTTCCGCTTGACCAGGATGAGCTGCTAATTGTGTAGCTGCTCTGATAGGACGTGTCGATGGGCAGGTTTTTCCATGCGATGTATGCGGGAATGTGGTAGGCATACCCTTGATAGTTTGGGAATCCGTTGGTTCCGGTAATGTTGCCGCCTGTCACGTCCGGTCCTATCGGCGGAAAAGAGTCTGTGGTGCTGGTTGAGCAGGTCGGATAATTTGTACAGACTTTCCACCACGAAAGCCCTGTGCCGCCGCTCGGATGCGCCGTCGTGGACATAAAGAACGATGCCGGAAGCGTGGTGCTGCCAGGAACGGGATTCTCATAGGGTGCTGCGTTTCCAGAAAGCGATGTGGGGACTTCAGACGTATTGGAGCAGGTAGTTGACCAGCCGGGACTCGAAGAGTTGCCGCACCACCGGACAGCTTTGGTCACAGTATCGTAGTTTCCCCAGAGCATTGCGCTCGTGTTTGAGAGCGCATCAGTGATTCCCGTATTCCCGTTGCCCACGGTCACTATTGAAGAAATTGTGCTGCAACTGCTCGACGTGCATTTGTAATTACTGATCCATGAACCACCAATTACATTTCCTATGGCATTCTCAAAACGGGCAATCCCCCACCAAGTTAGACCGAAAGTATTATTTGTCTCCCGGTACGGCGGATCGTTTCCGTAGATGATGTTGCGAAAAAAGGTATTCAGGTTTGAGGTTCCATGAACATTGTCCTCCTGCTCGTCGCCGAACTCATTGCCTTCCCACAGGTTCATGGCGTAGCCGGAGGAGTGGTTGGAAATGGTGTTGTTGACGTACCCACCACCTCCATTGTTATAGGCGTCCCGAAGAAGATTGAAGGCCCACACATCACCACCGCCGCCGGACTGCGAGAATATGCCCTCGCTTTGAACGATGTTGTTCAGGTAGAGATCGAAGCCAGTCGTATTGGGAACCATCGATTCAGACTTTTCCGCAATCGTCTGGATGATGTAGTTGTTGGCGATCAGGCAGTTCGCAACAGTGAAGATGGAGATTCCTCCATTGGAACCAGCATTTACGATGCGTACCCCTTTGATCCACGAGGCATAAGTGTAGGCTAAATTAATGTCTCCAGAGCTTCCAAAGTCAAGACTCAGATCCTCCAGCCCGTCGCCCACGGATGGATTGCTTACGCGATAGACTGTCGGAGTTGCCAACGTCGAGAACGCGGGAAAGCCGATGGGTGGTGTAATCGTTACGGTTGACCCGGAGACGGAGGTAGCCCAGTGATTCTCATACTCCATGTTTATCCCGCCTTCCTCGGAACAGACACCAGCATCGGAACATACCCATACACCCCCTGGGTCGGTGCTGGCTCCCGTTCCTACGAGCGTGAGCAATTCACCGGCGGCCAAACCGCTTGCGGTGATCGTCGTACCTCCTTGCGCATAATTCCCCGACCAGGTTGTGTTCCCGGTTCCGGTACGAGGACTCTCAAAAGTAACGGAACAGCTTCCCGTACAACTCAGCTTCGTTTGGTCGGCCCCGCTTCCACGCAGGGTCACGTCGTTTTGAGATCCCAGGTTCAGTCCGGTAGTCGAACTCGAAAACGATCCGGTCGCAAGGAGCAGATAGGTACCGCTAGGGCAGGCGGCGAGATCACCGTTGATCGTGGCGAAGGATGTTCCCGCACCAACCGTTGAGCCACATTGTGTTCTGATTGGAGGCGTCCATGGATTCGCCGTTGTCTCGCCGTCGGGTAACGTCGCGGGAAGACCGGCATAAGCCCAGTTGGTGGCCCGGCTAGGGGCTATAATTCCAGACCAGTTCTGCGCCTGGCAGACACAGGCGACAAGCAGGAGCGAATATTTTAGGTATTTCAGAAACTTCATTGGTGCGTTCTCCTTAAGAATCTGCTCCATCCGGGAGGAGCGGGTTATCTCGACCATTGCAACTCGCTCGCCGCTCACTTTGCAGGGAGTGGCGCTAACAGTTTAAGCCTCGGCAGCCAGGAGAGCGCTTAAACACTCCCGAAATAAAGCAGGCACTATCCTTATTCATTGCAACCAGTCTAGCGAGCGCGCAGGGTTAGTAATAGTGACCAAAATCACAACTTGTGGTACTAAGGTACTGTTCGTTAAAAACCATGCGATCTAACGGCATGATCATTAAGCGTTTGCATTAGTAACCATCGGCAGAAAATCAGGGAACTTCACCGAAATCTTCATCCTCGCCATCCCGGGACATCGCCTGAAACCAGGAGAGGCGGCATCCCATATCTCGGTAACACAACCAAGGTGCGACCTCCAGCGTGGAGCTTGCTAGGAGGGGTCCCCAAGACCGTGCTGAATGCCCTGTCCGGCGGGGGTCTTTGCGGCATAAAGACGACGCACCAAATATATCGTGAATCTGTAATTTGCAGAGTCGTGCGTTCGATCAGCTTCGAAGCCTGTGATCCGCGTGTTGCCGCTCACTCACAAAGCGGCGACTCCGTCCTAGTCGGTGTAGCGCGGAAAGATCGGGCCAAGGAATGAAAATAGCATCCCGCTCATAGCGCGGAAGGATTAGGCCAAGGAATGAAAATAGCATACGCGTGCCGCCGCTCTCTCGCAAGACGGCGACTCCGTCCTGCTCGGCATAGCGCAAAAAGATTAGGCCAAAGAATGAAAATAGCATACCTGATGCTGGTTCACAAGAATCCTCGGGCTCTGGAGAGGGCCATAGGGACACTTTCGTCCGGCGATTGCGGCTTCTCTATTCATATTGACCGAAGAGCATGACATTTAGCAGTTCTCCGCAGTCGGCGACGAGAGTAATTTGCCTGTTGAGCTGCGGAGCTGGCCCATTGGGCTGAATCATCCAAGGCCCAGCCCATACTCGCGTTGGTTGAGCGGACCCGCGAGGTGCATTGAAGTCCGCGTCTTTTTTTTTGCTTCTCAGCGCAGGTGAGTATCAGTTGGGGACGGCGGTAACCTATGAAATCGACAATTTGCATTGCCGAGGATCGAAAAGCCTGCGAGACATCCCTAAGGTTGCTCCTGCTGAGCTTGGGGATGAGTTGCCCCGAAACCATGGTTAACCTCTTCTACGGGAACGCGAGCGATGGGTTTCCCGCTTGGGTCAAGAGGTGTCCCCAAGTCGTGTTTAGGACGGACCGCACCGCAAATGGCCATGGATGGAATGTGAAGCCCTACGTCCTCATGAAAATGCTCGATGAGGGCTTTGACGAGGTTATGTGGCTCGATTCAGATCTCATTGTTAACCAAAACCCATTTGAGACGTTTGCCAGTATCGAGAAGGAAGTCCTGGTTGCCACGGAGGATGCCCTGGGGGAAGATCGCGCCGACGGAAATGCGATTCGTGCACAATTGTGGGGTTTCCGAGTGGGGAGAACTCTCCCGTTCGGGTTGAACTCTGCCGTCGTTCGCGTTAGCAAAGATCACTACCCATTGTTGGATCGTTGGTGGAATTTGCTCCAAGACAAGACATATCAGCATTTTCAGAAAAAGGGATGGCGGAACAGGCCGGTTCATATGCTCTCAGATCAAGATGTCTTAACCGCTCTATTAACCTCGGAGCAGTTTTCGGGAATTCCATTGCACGTATTGCGGAGAGGGAAGGACATTCTTCAGTTCAACGGAATATATGGCTACACTATGGCGGAGCGAATGAGGAATCTGCTGGGCAAACGGCCGATGTTTATCCATTCGGTTGCTGCCAAGCCCTGGTCCGATGAATGGCGACCGGAATCTATCGCTGATTTGAGCAAATACATAAAAAAGATATATGTTGACCTGTCGCCATTTACCATTTCCGCCCTACGATTCAGAGACGACCTGGATTGCGACACAGCATGGATGGATGCGCATTATATGTTGAGTCGGATTCTTCGCGCGTTGGGGATGGGAAACCCAGCCCTTGTCGGCCTGCCTATCGCCATTTTCGCGGATATTGCGTGTTTCATAAAGAACATGAGGAAGTCGGATCGTTCAAGTATTTCAGCTAATTACTCTATTTTGGAAGCTGGCAGACATGAGGTTGCGGATAGCCAATAGAGGACGCCTCTTCCGTCGTGCGGCCCGCCTCAACCTGCTTCAGCGCAGCAATGATCTGCGCCTCCGTGTGTCGGCTCTTGCTCGTCGACCTGCCCCCTTCAGTCTTCGCAGACCATGATTCACTAGGAGTTGTACGAACAGGTTCTATATCCGAAATTGTCACTCGGGATGCTAGCGAGAAGCTTGCCTGGGGCAGTCATTCGATCAGTCCGTTACAGGCTCGGCCTTCGCTGATCGTTCCAGAATATGCAGGCAGGTTTAAAGTAGCCCAACGCCGAAAAGACTGACCTGCAGAGGCACTATGCAGACTGGGCTATTGTGAAATTCGTGCAGAAATCGAGGCGCGTAAAGACGTCTTTGTGATAAATAATTTCTTTTGGGCATGGGGTCACCGGTTTCTGTACGATGCAGACACCCTTCGTCAGGCACTCTGTGCTGCTGGCTTCAACGATATCCAATTCTATAAGCCCGGGATTAGCGCACACCCGAATCTAAAGAATCTAGAGGTACACGGAAGGGAGCTAAAATCCGAGGAGATCAACCAATTCGAGACCGTAGTGATTGATGCTTGCAAGCAGAAATAGATCAGTGATCGAAGAGAGAACTCTCCTATGAAACCACTCGTCAGCATTTTAATTCCTGCCTACAACGCGGAGGCAACCGTCGCGGAGAGCATCCAGTCTGCGCTTGCCCAAACATGGCAGCGCAAGGAGATCATCGTCATAAACGACGGGTCGACCGACCGCACGTCTGAAATAGCCCGTTCCTTTGTCCCCGAGGTTACCTTCGTTTCGACAGAGAACCATGGCGCTGCGGCGGCTCGGAACCATGCATTACGTCTCAGCCATGGAGACTTCATCCAATGGCTGGATGCAAATGACCTTCTCACGCCTGATAAGATCGAGCGCCAACTTGCAGCGCTACAGGACGCTGGCAGCAGGCGAATTCTGCTTTCTTCGCCGTGGGCCCACTTTTACTATAGAACTCGTCCTGCCCGGTTTGTTTCCAATTCGCTGTGTCAGAGTCTTTCTCCCGCCGAATGGCTCTTGAGAAAGATGGGCGAAAACCTTCACATGCAGACTGCGACCTGGCTGGTGAGCCGCGAACTGACTGAGGCGGCAGGATCATGGGACACTCGCCTCTTCAGCGATGACGATGGCGAATATTTCTGTCGTGTGCTCTTAGCATCCGAAGGTACACAATTCGTGCCCGAAGTGGGAGTTTTCTATAGAAGCGCTCCGACGAGCCGGCTAAGCCACATTGGGACCTCAGACAGAAAGAAAGACGCGCTGTTGATTTCCATGAAATTGCACATTCAGTACCTTCGATCGCTTGAAGACAGCGATCGCGTTCGGAAGGCCTGCCTGGCATATCTACAAAATTGGTATGGTGTCTTCTATCCCGAACGGAAGGACTTGTCAGCTGAATTGCAGAAACTGGCCGGCGAACTTCATGGACGCCTAGAGGAACCATCGCTGCGCTCGAAATTTGCGTGGTTGAAACCCGTGATCGGGCTCAAACGTGCACAACGGGTTCAGACGGAGCTCCCCCAATTCAAGGCCGCCTGCATACGGCAGTGGGATAAGTTGATTCACAACTGGGAACTTCGCCATGCGCCGAGAGTGACGCAACAGGTTAGAGAATCCTCCGAAGGCAAATAGTTGATCGCGGAATCTTCGAACAGCCAAGAGCGGGCGGCTTGCGGATAACCGTTCACGCTTTGGAGATAATCCTTGATTGCGTGACAGCAAACGGTCCGTCGCCTGCAAAGACATGAAACAAAAACCCCAATCCGACAACCATCGCGCTGTCGGGCAAGAGCCTGGACGACCCTCTTCGTTATGTCCCTCTGAATCAAGGGATGAGATCGCAGTGTCTCTCCTTACGGGCGGTAGCGACCGGCCCTACGTATTCGGCTTGGCAAAGATGCTGTTGTCCAAAGGAGTGAGCCTTGATCTAATCGGGAGCGACGACTTGGACTTTCCGGAATTCCGGTACCAGCCGGGTCTGACTTTTCATAACCTGCGAGGCAGCCACCGACAGGGCGTTAGCTTCGCGAGGAAAGTCCTTCGCGTGTTGATTTATTATGTTAAACTCATTTGCTACGCTGCGACTTCGAGGCCCAGAGTTTTTCATATTCTCTGGAACAATAAATTCGAGACCTTTGATCGCACGCTCCTGCTTCTTTACTACAAGCTTTTGCGAAAGAAGATTGTGCTCACAGTGCATAATGTCAACATGGGGAGACGCGATTCCGAAGATAGCGGTCTCAATCGGCATACATTACGAATCCAGTATCACCTCGCTGACCATCTATTCGTTCATACGGCAAAGATGAAGACCGAACTGGTCGAGGAATTTGGTGTGCGAGATTCGCAAATCGCTGTCATCCCGTTTGGAATGAACAATGCTGTTCCCAAGACGGCTCTTACGCCAAGTGAGGCGAAGGAAAGACTGGGTCTCACGAAAGAAGAAAGGGCCATTCTTTTTTTTGGAAGAATTACACCATACAAGGGCCTTGATTACTTGATCACCGCTTTCCGGGGGCTATCAAAGCAGCGCGAGAAGCATCGTTTGATCATTGCTGGTAGACCAGACAGGTGCGAAGCATACTGGGGACCGCTGCGGGCTGAAATTCTTGATGATGTGCAAACCGGAGGCATACTGCTAAAGGACACCTTTATTCCAGACGACGAAGTTGAGATCTATTTCAAGGCGGCTGATGTTCTTGTATTGCCTTACAGGGATATCTATCAAAGCGGCGTGCTGTTTTTGGGTCAAAGCTTTGGCATTCCCACGCTTGCAGCGGACGTGGGCTCGTTCAAGGATGAGATCGTTGAGGGAAGAATGGGGTATCTATTCAAGCCTGGCGATCCCGATGACCTGAAGAGAGCCATAGCCGATTACTTCAGTAGCAACATGTATGCCGACTTGAGCCAGCGGCGGTTGGAAATCTGCGATCGTGCGACGGAGAGACATTCGTGGGAGTTGGTCGGACAGGTCACGATGAGAGTATATTCAAATCTGCTTCAAATACCCCTTGCCAGCCAGACAACAGTTCGTAATGTACCGGGGGAGTCGTGCAATGTGAAAGCTCCTTTGTGAACTCCGGCGGCGCACCTGCTCACGGACTCCATTTACTTTCCGTCCTTTCTATTCTGATTCACCCCCGGGACTTTCTGCGTGGCTACCCAGCAAAAAGCGCTTGACGCATTCAGCACCGACCACTTACATGCCGACCTTCGAGGCCGGTCTGTACGTGGGGGAATGCTGACCCTTACTTCGCAGGGCGCACAGTTCCTGATTCAGACGGTTGCCACAGTCGTGCTCGCGCGCCTTCTTGTGCCGGCAGACTACGGATTGGTGGCCATGGTTACTGCCATTACGGGCGTGGGGCAAGCGTTTGCAGATATGGGATTATCTGAGGCCACGATCCAACTCCCGGAAATCAGACATAATCAAGTTAGCGCTCTGTTTTGGATCAATGTCAGTATCGGAATAACACTCATGTCAATTACGGCAGCGCTTGCGCCGCTGATAGGATGGTTCTATCACGAGGCTCGTCTTGTCAATATCACATTGTTCTGCTCGCTGACGTTTCTCATCGGTGGACTGAGAGTCCAGCACGATGCGCTCCTTCGGCGCCAGATGCGGTTTAGGGCCCTCGCTATACGGGATGTAACATCGTATCTGGTTGCCGTTCCAATTGCAATCGCAATGGCTTTGCGAGGTGCAGGCTATTGGGCATTAGTTGCTCTTCCGCTTACCCTAAACTTCACGGGGATGTCGCTATCCTGGGTCATGGCGCGATGGATACCGGGGTTACCACAGCGCGGAGTAAAGGTCCGTTCACTGGTTTCATTTGGAGGAAACATTGCTCTTTCATACGTGATATATACTTTAGCTCGAAGCGCCGACAGTATATTAATTGGCTGGCGTTGGGGAGCCGGGCCGCTGGGGCTGTACTCGAGAGCCTATAACTTGCTGATGCTTCCAGTCCGCCAACTTGGCGGTCCAGCTCGCAGCGTCGCTGTACCGGCCTTCAGCAGAGTTCAGGACGATGCAGAGCGCCTTGGACGGTACTATCTGCGGGCCGTTAATGTAATTATGTGGATCAGCGCCCCGATCTTTGGATTTCTCTTTGTGGCCGCCGAACCCGTGATTGTCTTGACGCTCGGAGGTCGCTGGCGGGGGGCTGCGCCCGTCTTTCGGCTTCTTGCAATGTTTGCGCTTGGCCAGCTCCTGCTTGAGTCGACGAATTGGTTGTTAGTGAGCCGTGGTAAATCGTTACGCCTCCTGCAACTCTGGCTGATGCTTGCCCCAATCATGATCGCCAGCTACGCGATCGGCCTTCCATTCGGTATAAGGTTTGTGGCGCTATCCAGCGCTCTGGTTCAATTTGCCATCTTGCCCGGAATACTCAAGTTTACTTTTCGCGGGACAACGATAACTCTACGACGGCTCGGCAGAGCAGTTCTTTACCCGGTCTTGATGTGTCTTGTGGCCGTTTGTTCAGCGCGGGTCGCGCAGAACTTCTTTACTCGTCTCGAAACAATACCCGCGTTGCTGGTCGCGACTCTGGGCTTCACAGTTGGCTGTCTGCTCTCGCTGTTGCTACCGCAGATGCGAGACGATCTCATGTCGTTCTGGTCATTGCTTGCCAGATCGCGCTCTGTGCAATCTGCGAATTTGGCGGAGGGCGTGAGCTGAATTCTGCTATGTCGAGGGGGAGAGCAGCGTTTGTCACAGGAGCCGAGGGCTTTATTGGCTCTCACTTGGTGAGGTTTCTTCATGCACGAGGGTGGAATGTCGTCGGAAGTTATCTCGCCGAGGGGCGTAATGCCTTCCCAACGATGGCCAAGTTGCGCTTCGTGCAGTGTGACCTGAGGAACGGACAGCGCATATCGCAGCTTCTTAACGAGTGCCAACCGTCACACGTCTTCCACTTGGGTGCGCAGAGCCTGCCGATGATTTCGTGGGCCGACCCCGTGCGAACGTTCGAATCCAATATTATGGGCTCGCTCTACTTGTTCGAAGCTGTGCGACATCTAAAGAGTTATCCGGTTGTCGTTTCGGCTTGTTCGAGCGCGGAGTATGGGCATGTACCGTTGTCGGCGATACCGGTCAAGGAGGACCAGGCACTTCGGCCGCTTCATCCTTACGGCATAAGCAAAGTCTGTCTCGACCTGCTGGCGAGAGAGTATTTCCATGACTATAGAATCCCGACAGTCAATCTGCGCTTATTTAACACCACGGGGCCGGGCAAGACGGACGATGCGCCGTCAGATTTTGTGCGGCAATTAGTTCGCATCAAGAAGGGCATGCAGGCTCCGGTGATTGAAGTGGGGAATCTACGGACGCGCCGATCCTTCCTGGACGTTAGGGATGCGGTACGAGGATTCTATATGGCCGCACTGAAGGGCGCCCGCGGCAATGCGTACAACTTATGCGCAACAGCAACTCATGAAATCGGCTGGCTGTTGCAGACGGCGATGCGATTGTCTGGGGTGGAGCCAAAGATTCACGTCGCATCTCGCTTGATGCGGCCGTCGGATGAGAGAATTATCTTCGGAAACTCGGTCACATTTCGCAAAAGAACGGGCTGGAAACCTCGATTTTCTATTGAAGAAACGATTTCGTCAATGTTGAAATATTGGGATAGAGCACTATAGAGTTTCGGGTGTCAAGGTCGGAGAGAGAAGAGGCGTTGCGCTTCTGCCGTGGCTGGCGCATGAAGCGGTCATACCAAGAGACATCAAATAGATACCGGAGCGAAAGATGGCGTTGCGAGTTCCACGGCAGTGTTGCTCCAGCCACTGGCAGTAAAGTCTCACTGGATGCTGGCTCAACGAGATATACGCGATAAGTGAAGGAATAAGAGGATGATCATTACAAGCACTCCGCTGCGGATATCGTTCTTCGGTGGAGGAACCGATTATCCGGTCTGGTACCGGGAGCACGGGGGCGCCGTCCTGGCGACGACAATCGACAAGCGGTGTTACATTACATGCCGTCGATTGCCTCCATTTTTTGAGTACCATAGTCGGATCTCGTACGCCAAAGTCGAAAACGTAAAGAGCAATGATGCGATTGAGCATCCGTCTGTGCGGGCATGCCTGCAGTTCCTGGGTATTGACGAGGGTGTTGAGATTCATCACGTGGCAGATCTTCCCGCTCGTGCAGGCCTGGGCACAAGCTCCGCATTTACCGTAGGGCTCCTCCTGGGACTCTATGCGCTGAAGGATCGGATGCGCGATAAAGAGTCGCTTGCTGCTGATGCGATCCAAATTGAGCAGGAATTGCTTCAGGAGGCAGTAGGCGCGCAAGACCAGGTCAGTGCGGCATACGGAGGGTTCAATCGCATCAACTTCCTCCCCGACGGATCAATTGAGGTACACCGTGTCTTGACAAGTCAAGCCAGGTTGGCGGAATTAGAGTCAAACTTGACGTTGTACTTCACCGGGTTTGCACGAACGGCATCGGAAGTCGCGCAGGAACAGGTAGCGGTGACGCCGCGTCGAGAGAGGGAGTTGAAGACGATGCTCGAGTTTGTCCACGAGGCAGAGAGGATTGCTTGCAGTCAGAATTGTTCGCTGGATGAGTTTGGCCGTCTGCTGCACGAAAGTTGGCAAGTAAAGAGAACGCTCACTAGCAGAATTACGAATCCCGCGATCGATGAAATATATGAAGCTGGGATTAGCGCCGGAGCTCTCGGCGGGAAGCTCTGCGGTGCCGGCGGCGGAGGGTTTATGTTGTTTTATGTGCGCCCCGATCGGCAGGACGCTCTGAGGGTCCGCTTGAGACACTTATTGCGTGTCCCCTTCGCATTCTCAAGCAAGGGAAGTCACGTCGTGGTCTACGAACCAGAACCCGTATACGACGAATCTCTAAGGAATCATCGCGGCCTAATCTATGGGCAGGAGCCTGCCAGGTCTGGCCAATTGCGATGAAAGTGGGCCTGAAGCTGATTTGTCTTTTTGGGAGTTGGCAATTCCGGCGGCTTTTGCGAGGATAGAAATATCTATTGGGTTACGCGGAGCAGCATTGCGAGGTGGATAAATGAGCGAGTTGCCCATGTCTTATGTTCTCATCACTCCTGCACGAAACGAGGAAGCATTTATTGAAAAGACAATCCAATCTGTGATCAGGCAGACTTTGCTGCCGACTAAGTGGGTGATCGTAAATGACGGGTCGACTGACAGAACATCAAGCATGGTACGGTCGTACCTCGCGGACTATCCGTGGATCGAATTGATGGATCTTCCCGTGCGTCGGGAGCGAAACTTCGCAGCGAAGGTGCATGCGTTCAACACAGGCAGAGAGAGAGTCAAGGACCTTAACTTTGAAATAATTGGAAATTTGGATGCGGATGTTTCACTCGATGAGACCCACTTTGAGTTCCTCCAAAATGAATTCAAGAAGGATCCACACCTTGGCGTTGCAGGCACAATATTTCGGGAGGAGGACTATAGCTCGGAGACGGACAGCTTCGAGGGCGAGAACCATGTATCGGGACAGTGTCAACTGTTTCGACGGGAATGTTTTGAGGAAATAGGTGGGTACTGTCCGAACAATGCGGGAGGTATCGATTGGATGGCAGTCACAACCGCTCGCATGATGGGGTGGAAGACAAGATCATTCCGAGAGAAATGTTTCTTCCATCACCGGAAGCTGGGAACGGCCGAGCGAGGCCGGCTCAAGTCGAGCTTCTCATATGGCGAAAAGGACTATTACCTTGGCGGTCATCCTGTTTGGGAGGCCTTCCGGGTCGCATTTAGAATGACCCGGCGACCGTATTTAATAGATGGGATCGCGCTTGGCTCCGGCTATCTTTGGGCCCTTATGTGGCGTCAAAAGCAACCGGTTTCAAAGGAGTTAATGCGGTTTCATCGCAAAGAACAGATGCAGAAACTAGGAACAATTCTCAGATCGTTGGCCCGCTTTAAAAGCATTGACAGCTTTCAAGTCAAGCCGGGCTCGTAGGATCCGGACGGGCTCCAGTCACGACTATGGATGAAACGGCAACCGCCAGTAGAGTGGAAGCGGCCTTGATGCGCTTTGTGAAGTGGCTCGACCGCTATGGGGAGACTTCATACGATCATCAGAGTTTCTTTGCGAGCAACATGGGCCGCCGGGCAAAGGCTCTTTATTATAGAAGACCACTTCTGGGGACAGTGGCGGTTGCGCCGATGATCTTCTCTGAGGCCCTCCTGCCGTCTGCGCGCTGCTTTTTCTGGAAACCGCAGAGGTTTCCCATTGCCGACGCTCACTACGCTATGGGCTTTGCCTTTCTATTCCAAGTTCTTGGCGAGGAGCGATACTATCAGCGTTCCGTTCATTTTCTGAAGGTTCTTGAGGAAACCAGGTCACCGGGTTACGAGCGCTATTGCTGGGGGTATCCATTTAATTGGGAAACAAGAACCGGCACTATTTGGAAAGGCACTCCGCTTATTACCACCGTTCCGTATGTCTACGAAGCCTTCCTTCAGGTGTATCGGATCGATGGGAACCGGAAGTGGCTGGAGATCATGCGCTCCATCGCACAGCATGCGCTGCTCGACTATCACGAAATATGCACGTCGTCGACTGCTGCCAGCTGCGCATACAAACCCGATCCGAAAGATCCATGCGGGGTGGTGAATGCCAGCGCATACCGGGCGTTTCTGCTAACCCGGGCATCAATCGATTTTGCAGACGAGCAGTACCGCATTGTCGCAGAGAGGAATCTGAACTTTGTTCTCGAGTCACAAAACCCGGACGGGTCTTGGTATTATTCCGTGGACGGCGCGAGGGATTTTGTAGACCACTTTCATACGTGCTTTGTTCTGAAAGCACTGGCGAAGGTGGAGGCGCTTACCGGAAATGCACAGTGCACCCGGGCGATCGAGCGGGGTGTGGAGTACTACACGAAGAACCTCTTTGACGCCGCGGGATTTCCCAAGCCGTTTTCCCGAAGCCCGCGGCTGACCGTGTATCGCCGCGAGCTCTATGACTACGCCGAGTGCATCAATGTGGCTCTGCTGCTGAAGGGACGCTTCGGAGCGTTGGACGCCATCTTGACGAAGGTCATCGCTTTGGACGGATGGCAAAAGCCGGACGGGTCTTTCAGGAGCCGGGAGCTTTTCTTGGGTTGGGACAACGTTCCCATGCACCGCTGGGCCCAGGCGCAACTATTCAGAAGTTTGTGCTTTTTCCTCTCCCAAAGCATACAGGAAATGAAAGCTGAATCGAAAAACCGGCGGTGACTGATATTTATGTGTGGAATCTGCGGTCAATACAACTTCCGAGACCGGGCGCCAGTGCTTCACCAAGATATGCAGCGCATGGCGGACAGCATCTCGCACCGGGGACCCGATGACTCAGGGTACTACCTTACAGCGTCGTTGGGGTTTGGTTTCCGGCGCCTCTCGATTATCGACTTGGCAGGCGGGCACCAGCCGATGAGCGACCAGGATGAAGCGGTTTGGGTGATCTTTAACGGAGAAATTTATAACTTCCCGGAACTTAAGCGCGAACTGGAAGGCTATGGGCATGTTTTCCGAACCAGGTCCGACACGGAGGTGATCGTCCACGGATACAAGCAGTGGGGCGCCGATGTTTTCAATCATCTGAATGGAATGTTTGGCGTTGCGATCTGGGATACACGCCAGGAACGGCTGATCCTGGCGCGGGATCCCTTCGGCATCAAATTGGTCTACTACAAAATCGCTAACGGGCGCCTCTATTTCGGGTCGGAGGTACGGGCGATTTTGGCGGGCACTAGGGAGCGCGGCGAAGTCGACCCAAACTCCCTGAATTTGTTCCTTCGGTATCGCTTTACGCCATCTCCTCACACAATCTTCAAAGGGATTCGCAAGCTTGCGGCTGGCACAATGCTGGTGTGCGAGAAAGGAATCACCACATTGCACCGGTGGTACAAGTATCGGCCGACGCCGTTTTCTCCGATGAAATCCCCCGATGAGGCGCGGGAGGAGCTGCTTGAGCTGTACAAGCGGTCGCTGAAGAGGCATCTTCTTAGCGATGTGCCGGTGGGGCTGCTGCTGAGCGGGGGCATCGATTCGGGGATGCTGCTTGCACTGATGAATCTGTACGGGAGCGCGTGGCAGACTTTCAGCGTGGGCTATGGATCCAGCTTTGCGGACGATGAATTAGCGGATGCGCGCCAGACGGCTGTCGAGTTTTCATCGCGGCATAACGAGATCCTGCTCGACCGGACCACCTTCGAGAAAGCGCTGCACACCATTGTGTCGTGCCTCGAAGAGCCGATCGCATCGTCGTCGATTGTACCCATGTATTTTGTGTGCAAACGGGCGCGGGAGGACGTCAAAGTTGCGCTGATCGGCCAGGGGCCGGACGAGCTGTTCGGGGGTTATCGTAGGCATTTGGGCGTGCGCTACGGAAAGTACTGGGGAGATTTGCCACACTGGGTGCGCTTTCCGCTGGCCTCGATGATCAGTGCCCTGCCAAGGAGCGAAACACTGAAGAGAGGAGTTCAATCCCTGGATGTGAAAGAGCGGATGCACAGATATCAGCACGTTTTCTCGCTCCTGCCGGGCGAAGGAATTGACAGCCTCTTCAAAGAGGGCATGCTGGACGCCGATGCCGGCGACGAGATCCTCAAATGCTGGCAGGAGCTGATTCCCCTCATGAACGAAACAGATGAGCTGGGCGGAATGCAGTTCCTTGAAATGCGGTCGACGCTACCCGACGAACTGCTGATGTATGGAGATAAGCTTTCGATGGCGCATAGCCTTGAACTACGCGTGCCATACCTGGACAAGGAAATCGTCGAGTATGTGGAGAGACTGCCGGCTAAGTTTAAAGTGCATAACGGATCGCAGAAATGGTTGCACCGGCAGGCGTGCCAGAGGTTTCTTCCCAGGACAATTATGAAGCGGAAAAAGCGGGGCTTTGCCGTGAATGTTGTTGACGATTGGTTTCGCGGTACAGTGGGTAGTCAAATGGAGGAAGTTTTCATGGACGGCGATTCTCTGCTCTACAGATACTTGCGGCCGTCCGCAGTGCGGGAGATGTTTAGGCAGCATCAATTGGGCCGGAATGACTATCACAAGATTCTGTTCAGTCTGGTGGTATTTGAGGAGTGGCTTCGGGTGCAGGGATCGCCGGAACTGCGAGCGGAGGTTGCAGTTCCCTCAGTGAGCTGAAATTGCTCGCCGCGGTGCATCTTTCGGGCGGGCTATGGCGCGATCATGACTTTTGAAGAGACAGCGCTGGCCGGAGTGTTCATCGTCCACCTGGAACCGAAGGTGGATGAGCGCGGCTTTTTCGCCCGCACGTGGTGTCGCCAGGAGTTTCGGCAAAAGGGATTGAACCTTGAACTCGTGCAGTGCAGTCTCTCAGGAAATCCCCGAAAGGGGACGCTGCGAGGCATGCACTATCAAGCGGCTCCGCACGCAGAGGCGAAGAGCGTGCGCTGCATCCGGGGCGCAATTTTCGATGTCGTGCTCGATTTGCGCCAGCAGTCCCCTACGTTTCGGCAGTGGATCGGCGTGACTTTAACGGCCACAAACCGCGACATGGTCTACATCCCGGAAGGCTGCGCGCACGGCTTTCTCACGCTCGAGGATCAGACCGAAGTGTTTTATCAAATCTCGGAATACTACCAACCAGAGTCGGCTCGCGGGGTGCGCTGGAACGATCCGGCATTCAACATTGCCTGGCCGGCGGCGCCAGAGCTCATTTCCGAACGTGACCGTACCTTTGCGGACTTCCAATGAGACCTGCATCCTCGAAATCATACGAGTCAGCCGACTTGGACCTCCTCGGCGAGGGGATGCATCGATTCGCGAGGGAGCTCTATCCCATATGCCGAAGCATTACGGGTGATGGCATCCGGCAGACGCTGGCGAAAATCGGCGAGCGGATTCCGCTGGCGATCTCTGAAGTTCCCACTGGCACTGTAGTGTTTGATTGGACGGTTCCCAAGGAGTGGAATATCCGAGACGCATACATCAGGAATTCGCAGGGAGACCGCATAGTCGACTTTCGGACCCATAACCTGCATGTCATGAGCTATAGTGCGCCGGTGCGCGCCACACTTCCGTTAAGCGAGCTTCGGCCGCATCTGCACTCGCTGCCAGACCATCCGGAATGGATTCCCTATCGCACGTCATACTACCGTGAAGAATGGGGATTTTGTTTGTCTCACCAGCAGATGCTGGCCCTCGACGATACCGATTACGAAGTATGCATCGACTCGTCCCTCGAAGCAGGAAGCCTTACTTATGGGGAGTGCTATCTGCCCGGCCGGTCGGCGGAAGAGGTGCTCATTTCCTGCCATGCCTGTCATCCATCTTTGGCCAATGACAATCTTTCCGGGCTGGCAGTGGCCACGGCAATGGCCGCGTCCTTTGCCGGGCAGAAACTGCGCTACTCCTATCGATTTCTGTTTATTCCCGGAACGATTGGAGCGATCACATGGCTGGCGCGCAACAAAGACGCGACAGACAGAATCCGCCATGGGCTCGTGCTGACCTGCGTGGGCGACGCCGGTGGTTATCACTACAAGAGGAGCCGTCGTGGAGATGCGGAGATAGACCGGGCGGTCGAGCACGTTCTGCGGCACAGCTGCGAACCGGCGGAGATTCTGGAATTCTCTCCGTATGGTTACGACGAGCGGCAGTATTGCTCGCCGGGCTTCAATCTTCCCGTTGGTTGCCTGATGCGGAGCAAGTGGGGAACATTTCCTGAGTATCATACGTCGGCCGACAATCTTGACTTCATTCATCCGCAGCAACTGGCGCGAACACTTCGCGTTTGTTTGTCAGTTTGCGACGTGCTGGAAGGGAACCGGTATTATCTAAACCAAAATCCCTTTTGTGAGCCGCAACTAGGCAGGAGAGGCCTGTACCATGGCAGGGGCGCGGAGGCGATTGATGATGAGATAACCGCGCGCCTTTGGATCCTGAACCAATCCGATGGCAAGCACTCCCTGCTGGATATTGCGGAGCGTTCAGGGCTGGCGTTTTCCTGGATTGCCGACGCGGCTGAATTGCTTCGGGAAAATGGCCTGTTGACCGAACTGGACTGCGCGCCGCATGGCGCAGGGCAGAATGAATCGCCGGTCAAAATGACGTTTGATTGAGAACACTTATGAAGGTATTGCTCACAGGGCACAAAGGGTACATCGGCGCTCTAGCGGGACCGGTTTTGCTGGCGGCCGGACACGAGGTTGTAGGGTTAGACAGCGATCTCTATGCCAACTGCACTTTTGGCGGCGAACCCTGCGATATCCCGGAGATTCGCAAGGATCTGCGGGAACTCGTAAGGGACGACTTGGAAGGGTTCGACGCCGTCATACACTTTGCCGCGTTGTCGAACGATCCGCTTGGAAATCTCCACCCACAGCTCACCTTCGACATCAATTACCACGCATCGGTGCATCTGGCCAGGCTGGCAAAGGAAGCCGGAGTAGAGCGCTTCATTTTTTCCTCCTCGTGCAGCACATACGGCGCCGCAGGTGACGAGTATCTGGACGAGACCTCGGAATTGAATCCCGTGACACCCTATGGTGAATCGAAGGTTTTGGCAGAGCGTGATATTGCGCGCCTAGCCAGTCCAGGCTTCTGTCCGACTTATATGCGCAATGCAACCGCGTACGGCGCTTCTCCTCGGCTGCGACTGGACATTGTGTTGAATGATCTGGTAGCGTCGGCGTTGATCACAGGCCGCGTGTATATCAAAAGCGACGGCACGCCGTGGCGACCCATCGTCCACATTCGCGACATCATCGCCGCCGCAGTTGCGGTTCTCGATGCTCCGCGAGAAGCGGTCTACGACCAGACCTTCAATGTGGGTCTTACGGAAGAGAACTTCCGCATCCGCGAACTCGCGGAAATTGTCGCGGAGGTCGTTCCCGACTGCCGCGTGGAATATGCCCTCGGCGGAGGGCCGGATTTACGCTGCTACCGCGTGAACTTCGAGAAGATCAGGCGCCACGTGCCGGCGTTTCGCCCACAATGGACGGCGCGCAAGGGCACCCATGAGCTCTACGACGCTTATCGCAGGGTTGGACTCACAATCGAGGATGTGGAACGGGGACGCTACGCCAGGATCAGCGAAATCCGCCGCCTTCTCGATGCAGGAATTCTCGACAACTCATTATATCCGCGGCAGGCCATTGCGCGGGAACCGCGAGACGACCGTGATAGAATCACGGGCTAATCATGGGCACATACACGATTCTTGAGAAAATGAGCGCACAGACCGCGACCAGGACGTGCCGCTTTTGCGGCGCCGGATTGCAAAGGACCTTTGTTGATCTTGGTATGTCGCCGCTGTGCGAGACCTATCTCTCGGACGCCGAACTGAGTCGGGGAGAGGTATACTACCCGCTGCATGTCTATATCTGTGATCGGTGCCTGTTGGTGCAACTGGAAGAGTTTGAAAGCGCCGAAAGAATTTTCAGCGACTATCCTTACTTTGCCTCATACTCCGACTCATGGTTGAGGCATTGCGAGAAATACTGCCGTGAAATGCAAACACGCTTCAGTCTTAGCAAAGACAGTTTTGTCGCGGAAGCGGCCAGCAACGACGGCTATCTGCTTCAGTTCTTCGTTCGCGAGGGAATTCCGGTTCTGGGGATTGAACCTGCCGCGAACGTGGCCAAGGCGGCGATAAAGAAAGGTGTTCCGACGCTGGTGCGCTTTTTTGGCACGGAGGTAGCTCGGGAGCTTGTCGCTGAAGGCCGTATGGCCGATCTCGTTATCGGCAACAACGTCCTGGCGCAAGTCCCCAGTCTCAACGACTTCGTGGAGGGCCTGCAAATCCTGCTGAAACCGGATGGTGTGATCACTCTTGAGTTTCCGCACTTGCTGCGCATGATCGAACGCAACGAGTTCGATACGATTTACCACGAGCATTTCTCCTATTTCTCCCTCCTTAGCACAATCACAGTGCTGGAAGCGCACGGGCTTCGCGTATTCGATATAGAGGAATTGAAGTCGCATGGCGGATCGCTGCGCGTCTTTGCGAGCCGCGCAGACTGTCGCACGCACAGTCTTATGGCAAGCGTACAAGAAGTGATCGGCAAGGAAGTCGACGCCAGGCTCGACAGGCCCGAGGGGTATGAGAGTTTCGCGCGCCAGGTGAAGAAGACCAAGCTGGAGCTTGTCGACTTTCTGCTCAAGGCCGTTCAGGAGGGCAAGAAGGTTGCTGGCTACGGCGCACCTGGCAAGAGCGCGACGCTGCTGCATTACTGCGGTGTTGGGAAAGACTTCATCGAATACACTGTGGACCGCAACCCCTACAAGCAGGGGCGACACCTTCCGGGAAGCCGCATACCGATTTACCCTCCGTACCATATTCGTGAGACAAAGCCGGATTACGTTCTTATCCTGCCTTGGAATCTGAAGGACGAAATCATGGAGCAGCTCGAATTCATCCGGGAGTGGGGCGGACGCTTCGTAGTGCCGATTCCGGCTGTGACAGTTTACTGAGCGAGTGTTTGTGTGAAGAACGAAGAGGCGCGATTTGGTAACTTGCTTTGAAAGAAACCTGGTGGAAAGGATAAGAGGGGGCGCATGCCAGCCCCGTCAGTTTTGGGATAACTGCCGTGAGTCTCCGCATAGAAGCACACGATAAGTTGGGAATAAACAATAAGTAACTCAACGTTATAGGTTCGAGTTGCCAAGCTGCTTTGGTAATTCTGGATTGGAGAAGTGGCGATGAAAGTGGTTCTGTTTTGCGGCGGCGCGGGGATGAGGCTTCGGGGTTACTCGGAGGACGTGCCGAAGCCCATGGTGACCGTGGGCTCGCGCCCCGTGTTGTGGCATGTGATGAAGTATTATGCGCATTTCGGACACAAGGACTTCGTGGTGTGTCTCGGATACAAGGGCAACCTGATTAAGGACTACTTTCTGGAATATGAGGAGTCTGTGTCGAATGATTTCGTCTTTTCCCACGGTGGGCGTGAACTGGAGTTTATGCAGCGCGACATCGACGAATGGCGGATCACTTTTGTCGATACGGGACAGCGTTCTACAATCGGCGACCGGCTGCGCCTGGTCGAACCGCATCTCAAAGGTGAGGATGTTTTTCTTGCCAATTACAGCGATGGTCTGACGGATTTTCCCCTTCCGGAGATGATCGAAGAATTTGCGCGGCGCGATGCGTACGCGTCCTTTCTTTCCGTTCAGCCAAGGGCCAGCAGCTTCGACACGGTCGAACTGAGAGAGGATGGGTCTGTAGCAGCGATCCGTTGCATGAAGGAGTCGAATGTCTGGGTCAATGGAGGTTACTTCGTTCTGAGCAAGGATGTCTTTCGCTACCTGAGGCCGGGCGAGGAGTTTGTCTATGAGCCCATGCGGCGGATGATAGACGAAGGCAAAGTGTGGTCGCGGCGTTACGATGGATTCTGGCAGTGCATGGATACCTTCAAGGATAAGCAAATTCTCGACGAGCTCGAGGCTTCCGGCTCGGCTCCGTGGTGCGTATGGAAGAGCGGATATCAGGCGCGGCTCACCGCATGATGAAGCTAAGCTGGAGCAAAGACCGTCACGAGCCGCTCACCATTCTCTGTGTGGGGGCGCATTCGGATGACATCGAGATTGGGTGCGGCGCAACCTTGCTGCAGCTGAGACATAGCGTCACAAAACCGAGGCTCTGCTGGGTAGTGCTGTGTGCCTCGGGGGCGCGTCAAAGGGAAGCGGTGAAGGCTGCAGAATTGTTCGCGGCGGGCTGCGAAAGCGAAGTTGTTCTGAAGGAGTTCAGGGACGGCTATTTGCCGTATGACGGCGCTCAGGTGAAGGATTTCTTTGAAGAGATGAAATCGCGCGTCAATCCCGACCTGATCTTCACGCATTGGCAGGGTGACGCTCACCAGGATCATCGCTTGGCAAGCGAGTTAACCTGGAACACCTTCCGGAATAATCTAATCCTGGAATACGAGATTCCCAAATTCGACGGAGATATGGGTCGGCCGAATACCTTCGTTGCGCTGGAAGAGTGGGCATGCCGGGAAAAGGTGAACAACTTGTGGACGGTTTTTGAGTCCCAGCGATCGAAGCCATGGTTTAGCAGCGAGACATTTCTCGGATTAATGAGACTTCGTGGAATGGAGTCGAACGCGCCCAGCGGTTATGCCGAGGCGTTTTACGCACGTAAGATGATGATCGAACCTCTTGTCTGAAGAAAAGAGCGTCCATGGCTAGTCTTCCGAAAGATCTACCTACGTCCGGCAACGTGCGTGCACAAAGGTTTTCAATATCCCAAGCTATTCAGCGCAGAGCGCACGAACTGATCCCGGGTGGCGCGCACACCTATGCGAAGGGAGACGACCAATTTCCGGAAGGGATGCCGGTGTTTATCGCGCGCGGCAAAGGATGTCATGTGTGGGACATCGACGGCAACGAATTCATAGAATACGGGATGGGTTTGAGGGCAGTTACCTTGGGCCACGCCTTTGAGCCGGTGGTGGAGGCGGCTAGCCGGCAAATGCAACTGGGCACAAATTTTACACGGCCGGCAAAGATCGAGGTGGACGCGGCTGAGGAGTTTCTCGGGCTGATCGAAGGCGCGGAGATGGTGAAGTTCGCGAAGAACGGCTCCGACGTAACGACGGCCGCCGTCAAGCTTGCGCGTGCGTATACGAATCGTGACATGATCGCGATATGCGGCGATCAGCCCTTTTTCTCGACCGACGATTGGTTTATTGCCACAACGGAAACCAATGCAGGGATCCCACGCTCGCTGGGGGAACTGACGCTGCGGTTTCACTATAACGATCCCTTTGGTCTGGCAGAGCTGTTCGATCGGAATCCGGGACAAATTGCGTGCGTGGTGATGGAGGCGGAGGCGGCAACGCCCCCCAATCCGGGGTACTTGAAGGCAGTAAAGGATCTGTGCGAACAGCGAGGGGCGGTGCTGATCTTCGACGAAATGATCACGGGCTTTCGCTGGCATCTAGGAGGTGCGCAGAAGCTTCACGGAGTCGTGCCGCATCTGTCCACCTTTGGTAAGGCGCTGGGCAACGGATTTGCGATCTCGGCATTGGCCGGTAAACGCGAGATCATGCGCTTGGGCGGCTTGAACCACGACCAGCCGCGCGTTTTTCTTCTTTCGACAACGCACGGGGCTGAAACTCACGCCCTGGCGGCGGCGATTAAGACGATTCAAATCTACATTGAACGGGACGTGGTCGAATTTCTGTGGCGGCAAGGAGAGATGCTAAAGACGCTTGTTGAACGGTCAATTCAAGAGAATCGACTCGGAGGCTACTTTGAAGTGTCAGGCCGCCCGTGCAACCTCGTTTTTGCCACGCGCGATGGAAATCGGGAGCGTTCACAATCATTCCGTACGCTGTTCATGCAGGAAATGATCCGGCGGGGAGTAATCGCGCCGTCCTTCGTAGTGAGCTTCTCGCATAACGACGCGGATATTCAGAGGACGGCGGAAGCGGTACACGAGGCTCTGACCATTTACCGCAAAGCTTTGGACGAGGGCGCGGAAAAGTACCTGCAAGGACGCCCGGTGAAGCCCGTCAATCGAAGGTTCAACTAACTATGCGGGACCCTTGGATGCGCGAAGCTCTGAAGGAATTGCTCAAATACCGGGAACTGCTGCTGATGATCACCTATCGCGACATCAAGGTGCGTTATAAGCAGTCGGTGATGGGATTCATGTGGGCCGTGCTCATGCCTGTCCTGATAGTGATGTCCGGCATCGTGGTTCGCTACGCCTATGCTTTGGCCTCCCATGTGCCGTTGAAGACAGCGGATATTACCGGCGTGGCGGTGAAGTCTCTTCCCTGGGCGTTTCTGGTATCGAGTATCCGATTTTCCTGCCTCAGCCTCATCAACAATAAGGAGCTGGTAACGAAAATCTATTTTCCCAAGGAGATCTTTCCCCTTGCGGCGGTGATGGCCAGTCTCTTCGATTTACTCGTGGCATCTGGCGCGCTGATCCTATTCCTGATCGCCGCTCGAGTGGGGGTCGGGCCCTATCTTCTGTGGATTCCAGCCTTGCTCCTGACTATGATTCTGATGGCCGCTGGAACCGGAATGATTGTCTCGGCTGCCAGCCTCTTTTTCCGGGATGTCAAATTCATCGTAGAAGTCTTGCTCACGTTCGGAATTTTTTTCACTCCAGTCTTCTACGACGTGAGCATGTTCGGAAGCAAGGGCAAATGGCTTCTGCTCAATCCGGTGAGTCCCATCCTGGAAGCATTCGGCGCGTGCATTGCGCACCAACAGCCAAATCTGCCTTGGCTTGCTTACAGCGCCGGGTTCGCTCTGCTATCGGTTCTTGGCGGGTATGCCTTCTTTAAGCATCTTGAACCAGCCTTTGCGGAAAGCATTTGACCGGAGAAGTTTGATGTCTGACGTCGCACTCCGTATGGAGCAGGTGTATAAGAAATTTCGCAAGGGTGAGGTCTACAACTCGTTGCGTGATTTCTTGCCGGCTTTGACTGGACAAGTGTTTCGTCAGCAGGGATTGAGCGAAAAGGACAAGCGCGAATTTTGGGCGCTGCAGGACATTTCCTTCGAGGTGAAGCAAGGAGAGTCCCTGGGAATCGTTGGACCGAATGGAGCTGGCAAAAGCACGATTCTCAAAATTCTGAGCCGCATCATGGAACCGACCAGGGGTTCGATGCTCGTGAATGGCCGTCTTTCCGCACTTATTGAAGTGTCTGCTGGTTTTCACCAGGATCTGACCGGGCGCGAAAACATCTATCTGAACGGTACGATCCTGGGCATGACAAAGCGCGAGATCGACTTGAAGATCGATCAGATCATCGATTTTTCCGGCATTGAAGAGTTCATCGATACTCCGGTGAAGCGCTATTCTTCCGGGATGTATGCGCGGCTCGGTTTCTCCATCGCGGCTCATGTGAATCCAGACGTTCTCATTGTGGACGAGGTTTTGAGCGTAGGCGATTATGTTTTCCAACAGAAATGCCTCGAGCGGATGAATGAGGTGATCTCTGAAGGAGCTACGGTTCTCTTCGTTTCTCACAACCTGAAAAGTGTTGCGGAGTTCTGCTCTCGTTCTCTTCTGCTGGAGCATGGCAGGATCGTCACGATTGGACCGACGGCCAGCGTGATTGCAACTTACTTGGATCATGCGCGAAACGGCCTCCAAAAGGATGCGGAGGCAAAGGCCGTTGTTATCTCAACGGTGACTGTTCGTAATGAGGCGGGAGACTCGCAGAGGTTTTGTTCCGGCGAGGAAGCGTGGGTGGATATCGAAGTGTCGGCTATCCAGCGCTGCAGCAGGTTCTCGGTGTCGCTCTATATTACCGATGAGCAATTTCAAAATGTGTTTGACACTTCCACAGAGCGTCTTGGATATGGAACTTTCACCTTGGAGGCCGGAGAAGTATTTTCGTGTACGTTCCACCTTCGCCTCAACCTGACGAGCGGCGTCTATCATCCGTCGATTCTGGTTTACAGGTACGATACGCAGACAGAATACGATCGCTGGGCGCCGGCAGCAACAATCTATCTAAATTCACAGAAAGGTGTCGGTGGCATTGCGAACTGCTTTCCTCAACTGATTCGGCAGGAGATCCGGGCAGCAGCGGATAGCGCCCCCGCTGGAACGGCCGGGCAGGCCGGCGTAAGCGGTGGTTAGCTCCAGGAATGAGTGGGTCGCAAGTGGAGTAAACACAAGTGTTGCGCCTCGGGCCGGTATCTGCGCGGCGCCGCGAAGACAGGTACTGCATTGCCCAGCGATTCCGCGGGAGGATCTTGTCGTGAGTAGAAATGAAACGAAGACCTGAAAGCGGACGTTCGATATGCCGGGATTGAGGAGCATCGTAAAGCACGTTTTTCTAACTTCTTACCATGCTTGCCTGTCGTTTTCGTCGCGGAGGATTGATCGTGAACTGGCGGGGCGCACTGCCCGCCACGGCCAGCGGTCTTTGCGGTGGTTTACGGAAGGGGAAGCAGCAATTGCAGAGGCGCTGGCGAAGATCATTGTTCCTTCGGACGAGGAGACACCTGGGTTGGACGATATCGATGTGCTCGGCCCCTCCGCCATCGTTTTGCTGGACAAGCTGCTCAGTGCGGACCCCGAGAGGCAGCAAGCATATTCCAGAGGGCTCTTGTCGTTCGATCTATGGGCGAAACGGGAACGGGGGTGCAACTTCGCGGAATTGCCAAAGGGAGACCAGATTCTGTTGCTTTCAACAGCTCGGCGCCGGTATGAGCATTGGTCAGCGAACGTTTCTCCGGTCATCAAGGCGTGGCGCCGCCTCAGCAGTATCGTTAGTGTTAACAGCGGAAAGCATTTTGCTGCGCAATTATATCCATACATCAGGAGCGATTGCCTCCAGATCTTCTACTGCAGCCGAGTGAGCTGGGTGTGGCTGCAATACGACGGACCTCCGATGGATGAAGGTTATCCGCGCTTGCAGCCTCGGCGCTAGCCGATATGCTGGGCAATGCGAAAGCGCCTGGTGATTTCGAAGTTATCGCCAGAACCCGGAAGGACGGATGAGACGCTCGATTCTCTGCTTGCTGTCACCGGCATGGAAACTGAAGATTGACGGCACCGGCGAGCGATAACAATGGACCATTGTCTGAAATGGGGAAAATCCTTGGGGAAGAACCGGAAGATTCACCGCGTGGGCCTGATCAGTCCGTGCTCGGGGAATCTTGGTAATGCCGCGATCCTGTCGTCGATGATTGCAAACCTCCGGTCGCGCATACCGGACGTGGAGATTGTCGGAATAACTCTGAGCCCGGACGATACGCACCGTCGCCACGGAATTGAAAGCTTCCCCATTACAGGAATCACTCATGGACGGTATCACCTGGTCCCTTCACCGGTGTCCCCTGACCAGTTAACGAAAGCAGATCGTCCGTTCTTAGGTATCAAGGAAAAGTTAAAGCGGATTGGTTGGTTGCGAGGGTTGGTGAGAACAGCTCGGACCGCGAGGTCGGAGTTGGCGCATATTTACCGCTCCGGACGCTTGGTAAGATCACTGGATCGCGTAATCGTGACCGGCGGCGGAGCGCTGGACGATTTCTGGGGAGGTCCGTGGGGACATCCGTGGACCCTTTTCAAATTCGCAGCGCTCAGTCGAATATTTCGTGTTCCGTTTCTGTTTGTGAGCGTTGGAAAGTGCTCTCTGGATCATCGGCTCAGCCGCAGGTTTGTTGTTTGTGCGCTCCGCTTTGCACAATACCGCTCTTACCGGGATCACGAGTCGCAAGCAGAAGTGGAAGCAACTTTTCCCGGACTCGGCGGTGCCGTGTGGCCCGACCTCGCTTATGGCTATTGTTGCCCGGATCAACCCTTGCAGCGCAGACAAACTTCGCACGACGAGCCTAAGGTGATTGCGGTTAGCCCGATTGCCTTCTGCGATCCTCGGATGTGGCCCGTCAACGACATCCGCCGCTATTCGCGGTATATCAATCAGTTGGCAAAATTCCTGATGCGGGCGATCGGAGATGAGCAAAGGCTGATCTTGTTTGCCACCGACGGCCCCGATTCTGACACCATCAACGACCTGATGGGTATCCTGGCAGCCGAATCGGTCGATACCAGCAGGGTTGAAATCCTTCCGGGCCCTCCCGAGCAAACCACCGAAATGCTGTTGCGGAACATAAGCGACGCCGATGTGGTGATTGCCAGCCGTCTTCATGCAGTGATTCTTTCGCACGTCATCGCTATACCTGTTGTAGCAATTTCTTATGATCGCAAAGTGGATGTTCATATGAGTGAGATCGGGCAATCCGAATACTGCATGAACATCGATGAGTTTACGGCTGAGACGCTGGCCGAACGGCTGGCGGTTCTTAGAGACGCAAGAGAGTTGGAATCGGCTCGTCTCAGGCGCGCGGTCCGGCATTACCGAGAACAGGCCGATGCACAATTCGATCTTCTGTTCGGCCTCCGGCATTCGGATTCCGGAATGGATCAGAACGCCGACCGGCTGATGACACAGGCGCAGCGGTGAACCAATCGATGCCTTTCAAGGATGGCCGCGCGGACGTGATCGTTATTGGTTCCGGAGCCGGCGGCGGGGTTATCGCCAAGGAGCTAGGAGAAGCCGGACTGAACGTGATCGTTCTGGAAGCGGGAAAGCGCTATCGGCCGTATGAGGACTATCCCACGCACACCCTGGACTTCGAGGTTCGCACCGCCGGGACGTTTTTGCCGGACGACTCACGCAGGGATTTGTATACAACGCCTCGACGTGCCCCCTTTAACTATTGTCGAGCGAAGGGGGTAGGAGGCTCGACTCTTATCTATCATGCGATGAACCCGCGATTTCACGAGTCGGACTTTCGCGTTTATAGCGAGGACGGAGTAGCGGATGACTGGCCCATCACTTACGCGGATCTGGAGCCGTACTACACAAAGGTTGAGTATGAGCTGGGTGTTTCCGGGCCCGATGGGCCGGATCGAAATCCCTTTGACCCGCCGCGCTCGCGACCCTATCCGACACCTGCCCACGAGCTCAACATGGCCAGCCGTACGATCAAACGCGGCGCGGAGCGGCTGGGCCTTCACCTGGTGCGCGAACCGCTGGCGATCCCGACAAAGGATTGGAATGGCCGGCCGGCATGCATCAATGCCGGGACGTGTGTGCTGGGCTGCAAGATTTCCGCTAAGTCAAGCATCGATGTTACCTACATCCCCAAGGCAGAGAAAACGGGCCGGGTCGAGCTTCGCACGGAGTGCATGGCGCGTAAGATCTCAGTCGGCGACGATGGCAAAGCGCGCAGCGTGGCTTATTTCGACAAGGATGGAGGGGAAACGGAAGTTTTCGCGCGCGCGATTGTGGTCGCCGGCAATGCCGTGGAAACTGCCCGCCTGCTGCTAATAAGTAAATCGAGACTGTTTCCCGATGGACTGGCTAACTCAAGCGGCCTGGTGGGCAAGCGGTTTATGGAGCATCTTTCGGTCTTTGCCTACGGCATCTTTCCGGAACGGCTTGACCCATGGCGCGGCGTGCCCACGGGCGGGATCATTCAGGACTTTTATGCGACGAAGGCGGCGAGCGGTTTTGCCCGAGGATGGACAACCTCAGTGGAGAACGATGGCCAGTGGCCGCTGTCAACAGCGAATCGCATCGAAGGATGGGGTGAGGAGCATAAGGCGCGCATGAAGGAGATCTTCGGACACGTTGTTGGAGTGGCTTCGGACGGAGAACAATTGCCGGCAGAATCGAACCAAATCACCCTGGACCACAGCGTCAGGGACCATCGCTCCCTTCCCGTGCCGCACATCGCCAACCGGCCGGGAAAGAACGATACGGCGATGATTGCGGCGATGTCCAAGAGCCACGCTCATATTTTGGAGGCTGCGGGAGCGACGGAGATTTCTGTTCATCCGTGCGTCGCGGGAGGCTCCTCGCACTATCTGGGAACCTGCAGGATGGGTAAGGAGCCGGCTACTTCGGTTGTGGATCCATGGTGCCGCACACACGATGTATCGAATTTGTTTATCGGCGACGGAAGCGTCTTCGTTACCAGTGCGGCGGTCAATCCTGCGCTCACGATCTCCGCCTTGGCCACACGGACGGCGGATGGCATAATCAAGGCGTTCAGGTGCGGTGAGTTGTGATGAGCGACGCGAGATTCGGCAATGGCGCGGCGACTTTAGAGGCCGTTCAGCCGGAGACGGAAACCGGGCCCTTAGTCAGTATCGTCACGCCGTTCTATAACACGCGCGAGTTCCTGACGGAATGTATAGAAAGCGTATTGCGACAAACATATGAGCATTGGGAATACATACTAGTGGACAACTGCAGCACGGATGGGTCAAGTGACATTGCTGCGCAGTACACATCCCGCTTTCCTGATAGGATCCGTCTCATACATACCAAATCCTTCGTTTCCCAAGTGCAGAATTACAACTTTGCACTTACTTCTATTGCGCCGAGCAGCAAATATTGCAAAATGGTTCAGGCGGACGATTGGCTTTTTCCGGAATGCGTAGACCGCATGGTAAAGGTAGCGGAAGCACACCCCGGCGTCGGCATTGTATCCGCCTACGAGCTTGAAGGCGAAGCGGTCCGCCTGGATGGCCTGCCCTATTCTTTGACAGAAGTGGGCGGCCGCGAAGCCTGCCGGCTTTACTTTTTGAAAGGCGTGTATCTCTTTGGCACCCCAACTTCTTTGCTGTTGCGCTCCGAGCTTATCCGCCATCGCGTTCCTTTTTACGACGAGCGGTACGCGCCGTTCGAAGACGGTCACGCGTGTTTCGATCTGCTCAAGGACTGGAACCTAGGTTTTGTCCATCAGGTGTTGACCTTCTCGCGCCGGAATAATGGGTCCATCCTCTCGCGTGTGTTAGCTGACGGGCTCCTGCTTTACTTTCGACTCGTTGCCGTAGTCGCGCATGGACGGGAATATCTGACAGAGCAGGAATACGAGTGGTGCCTTGAGGAAGCGGAACGACATTACCTCGTATATCTCAACAAGTGCGCATGGGCAGTGCATCGCAGCGGGCCGGAGTTTTGGGAACTTCACCGAAATGCCCTGGCATCGATAGGCTATACTCTCGACTGGCGCCTCCTATTCAAGTGGGTCCCCCGTGCCTTACTCGAGAAGGCGTGGGGTGCCTTCTGGGCCAAGTGCGATAGAAAGTACTCTGCGACTCGCGATGGCGACAAAGACAATGAAATGGGAGCCAATGCTACCTTCGGCGTTCAGACACCGCTCGGTGGACATAGGACAAAATGAACGGCCTCAGCCCCGATCCTGCAAAGGCGTGGATGACGATGGCGCGCATGCGTGCGCGCAGGCGTCTTCGATCCAACCTGTCGGTAAAGATCTTCTCGCTAGACCAGGGTGGCTCACCGAGGACGACGTGTTCTTGTGAAATAACGAACGACGCCCCTTGGAGGGCTGATGTTCATCCCTTTGCCTTTACAACTGATTAGAGCACTGTGGAGAACGCGTTTCGCTGTTCGCGCAGACATGGTTCACCCTATCCGTCGTACCAACAACCCGTACATGGTGTAAAGTATGTCGCATGCCGCCAACAAGAACCACGGCTCATTAGCAGAAACTAAAAAGTCGCGGCACTTAGCGTGAAGTACATCCGACCAACAATTTGGCAAAAATGAGGATGATGCAGGCCAGAACTAATCTGAGTATCTGGGCAGTTCTCGCGGGCGCTACACTAATGGTACTTATAGTGGCGGGAATTGCCTGGTCACTGCATCATCCTTACGGTACTAGCTGGGACGAGGCTCAGTACCTCAACGACGCGCAAATTGACGCGCAGCGTCTTCAGCATTGGATGTTGCTTAAACTGGGGGGAAGGATTCTCATAAAGAGTTGGGGCCGCCCCCCCGCCTACCGTCTCCTTGCACTGCCAATCCTTGGCTTATTTGGTTTCGGCGCAACGAAGGTTAGGTTGGTTTCCCTTGCATGTTTCGCATTAAGCTCGCTCTTCATCTATCGTGCCAGCCGTCGGGTTGTGGGGCCCGCAGCGAGCGCCCTATCGGTGCTCATCTTTTGCCTTTCACCGGTCGTCGCCGGGGCGAGCATCTGGTTCGGGACGGAAGGTCCCCTGTATCTGGCAACCTCGGCAATGATGTTCTATCTCCTCTCCATATGGACGGAGAAATCGACGCTGTCTCGTAACTGGATTGGTCTCGGCTTGGCCGTCGGACTTGGGTTGCTGTCAAAGGCATCGTTCCTTGCAATCGCAGCACCTGTTATGGTCTTCTTGCTCGCTGCAGGGCTTCGGCGCGGAACTGGCATAGGGAGCCTAGCGTCCGAGACAAAGGCAGCACTCCTGGCGGGCCTAATCGCGTTGCCATGGTGGGTACTGAACTTTAAGGCTGCCGTCGAAACAGCCAAAGAAGCGAGAGGATTCGAGGCCAACTCATTGGGATCGCCCTCTCTTGAGACGTGGGCGCGCTGGCTCAACACCGTTTGTCTGAGCCTCATAGGATACGGATTGTGCGTTATCATAGCTGTTATTCTAACTGCCTGGATTTACCAAGCTTCGACCAAACGGCTTGTCTTGAATCGACTTCAGCAGGCGGTTCTGTGGGTGTGCCTATGCGCGGGCGCACCAATCGTCCTCGTCCAGCTCAGCGGTACGAATCACTTACTCCGGCATATCTCCCCGGCAGTCATTCCATTGGCGATTGCGGCCGGAGTGCTGGCTGACGCGACTAACTTAAGCCAGTCTCGCCGCTTCCTCCTGATTGGTTGTCCCATTTGTCTTGGCCAGTTACTCATGATCGTATATCCAGTTATCTTCCCGAACTATAGTCCGCAGCAGTCGTGGTATGCCAACGCTGCATTGCCTTGGCAATTCATGGGGCGCCGCGACCAGTGGGATTGGTCGCCGCTTCTAACCATAAGCCGTGATTGTGCAGTGGCCTCACCAAGAATCGCATACCTGGGGGTGGGCTCAGAGTTTAATCCGCCCCAGATGGAACGCCCTTGGGCTGCGGCGGCGGCCCGGACGAGTGACGAGACGTTTCCGTTTCCGGATGTTCGATCGCTCTGGCGTTATGAAGAGGGACCAATTGACTGGCAAAAGGTGACGCGCTTGGCCGACCAGAGTGATATCGTCGTAACCGCACCATCTTTGTTCGGAGGGGGGAGAGACATGGACGACCTGAGTAATGAACAGAATGCAGAACTGGCGGAACGGCTTTCCGCGGACCCGTTGTTTCGGAGTGCAGTTTCGATCCCGATGGGTCGATTTAGAACGGTTGACGTCTTGGTCTTCGTAAAGAAGTCCCTTTCTTGTCCCTCTTCGGAACCAAGTGCGGCGAAACAGTTGCGGTAGGTGCGACTCCTTATGGAAACGTTTGGCAATTTGGCCGTTGCTGTCACGGGTGGATGCGGTTTTATCGGGTCGCACTTGGTGGAGCGTCTAAGACGTGGCGGGGCGCGTGTGCTGGTAATCGATAGCCTGGCTTACGGAAGACGTGAAAATCTCGATGCCTTTGATTCTGAGATTCGCATCGAACAGATGGAACTGCGGAGCGGCGCTTATGAGCGCCTTCGACAACTGCTGGAGGGCGTTGATTCTGTCTTCCATCTCGCGGCGGAAAAGCATAACCAATCCATCGACTCTCCAGAACATGTACTTGATGCCAACGTGATGGGCACGTACGAAGTGTTGAAAGCGGCTGCGGACACGGGAGTAAAGAGGGTTGTCTTCGCGTCGTCACTGTATGCCTACGGCAGACTGACCGGGCCGCCGATGATAGAGGATGAAGAGCCGAAACCGCGGACCATTTACGGAATTTCAAAGTTGACTGGAGAACATTTGTGTCGCCACTTTTCAGTGGAGCGGCGGCTCTCAGCGGTATGCCTGCGGCTTTTCTTCGTGTACGGTCCGCGGCAGTATACAGGGCTTGGATATAGGTCCGTGATTGTGAAGAATTTCGAGCGAATGCTTAGCGGCCAGGCGGCCATCATCTATGGCGACGGCTCTCAGACACTCGACTACGTATATGTGGAGGACGTCGTCTCGGCACTTCTGCTTGCTATGAGGGGCGCGCATGGATTCGATGTCTTCAATGTCGGTAGCGGTGTCGGTGTAAGCGTCAATGAGCTTACCGAGCTCATGAGCGACGTCGCGGGCGTGACCGCTAGAAGTGAGTATGGTCCGCCTGACTTCACACATGGCAGTTCGCGTGTGGCTGGAACAGAAAAGTTCAATGCGCATTTCGGCCCACAGCCAAGAGTGGCTCTAGCCGATGGCCTGCGCCGCACATTCGAATGGATGACGTCATACCGAGGGTAGTTACATGGTTTACGAGCTCTCTGTCATAGCACCGTGCTACAACGAGGAAGGCAATTTGCGCGAGCTCGTGAACCGTTTGCGAAATGCCTTTCGGAAGAAGGACATAGCAGGAGAAATCATCCTTGTCGACGATGGCAGCACCGATGGCACGGCGGCTCTCGTGGATCGGTTTTCGCAAGAGGATCCTAACATTATCGCGGTGCACCATGGACGAAACCTAGGCATCGTTGCGGGCTGGAGCTCCGGCCTCCAGGCTGCGCGCGGGGATCTGGTATGTCTCATCGACGCGGACTTGCAGAACCTGCCGGAAGATGTGTGCAGATTATTTCGCGAGTTACGTCTCAGTGGGGCGGACATTGTTCAGGGCTATCGGAGCTCAGTGGGGCGCATTCGCGACTCGCGGTATCGTCTTAGTAAAACATTGAATTTCATTCTGAACACATGCTTTGGCATGAGGCTGCGAGACAATAAGTCGGGCTTCATTATCTGTCGGCGGGACGTGCTGGCCGACGTGTTGCGTCACCGTTTCAGATACTTCTATTTTCAATCACTGATTATGGTTGCAGCACAATCAAAGGGCTACACGATCCGCGAGGTCGAAACGCTTTTCGAGAGCCGCCTGGTTGGTAAATCGTTTATTTCGCGCTTTCCAGTGTTGCTGATTTATAGGGTTCTGACTGATATCGTTAAGGCGATCTTCGAATACCGCCTTTCAGACCAGCCTGCAACGGTCTTGAGTGAGTATCTTCGGAAGCTGCCGTCGCTTGATCCCGCTAACGAAACTTTGACTGGCTGGCGGCGAGCTTCGTTTAATCTCTACATCTGGACCATGCCGCTTCATGCCTGGATGATCTCGCGCAATGTAAGGACGTACTATGAGCAGTTGAAACGGAGTCAGTGGCTGACTCCCGCACAGATTCGGGAGATACAAGAGCTGAAGCTGAGGGAATTGATTCACCAGGCATATTACCACGTTGGTTACTATCGGGACATATTTGATCGCCTTGGCCTGAGACCCGCAGATATAAGAACTGTTGATGACCTGGGAAAACTGCCGTTACTCGACAAAAAGACTGTACGTGCGGCCCTCTACTTTGATCTTCTTTCCGACAATCACGACAAGAGAAGGATGCTGAAAATCACGACGAGCGGATCGACAGGCGAGCCCTTCGTTTGCTATGCGGATAAGAATCAACTGGAGATGCGTTGGGCGGCAACTCTGCGAAGCATGGAGTGGACAGGATACCGTTTTGGGGATCGCCAGGCAAGGTTATGGCACCAGACTATTGGCATGACTTACAAGCAGGTTGTGAGAGAATGGATGGACGCGTGGTTAAGCCGACGATTCTTCATACCGGCATACGAAATGTCGGATAGAAATCTGCCCAAATCCATCGCCAAGCTCAAGAAGTTCAAGCCAGTTCTCATTGACGGGTATGCCGAGTCTTTCAACTTCCTGGCGCACTACATCAAAGAACACGGCCTGGAGGGTGTGAGACCGAAAGGCATTATTTCATCAGCGCAGGTTTTGCCGGAGCAGAGCCGGGCTGTGATAGAGTCGGCCTTCGGATGCGGCGTTTTTGATAAGTATGGAAGCAGGGAGTTCTCCGGAATCGCGTACGAGTCTGACGGGCATGATGGACACCTTGTGGTGGCGGAGAACTATATAGTGGAAATCCTGAAGGATGGTTGCCCTGCAAGGCCTGGAGAATTGGGGGAGGTTGTAATCACAGATCTGCACAACCGGTGCATGCCGCTCATCCGATACCGGGTCGGCGACTTGGCAATTGCAGTCGACAGCAGCACGGCGAGTTCCTGCGGTAGGGGTCTGCCGAGGATCGGGCGGATTGAAGGGCGGGCACAAGCAATAATTATCGGCGCAAACGGCAATTACTTACCGGGTACGTTCTTCATGCACTACTTCAAAGACTACGACTACGTAGTTAGACAATTTCAGATTGTCCAGCACCGCCTGGCGCATCTCACCCTGAAGGTTGTCAAGGCAGACCGGTTTAACGATCAGCTTTTTGCAGAAATCGTTGCGGGTTTACGGAAGTTCGTTGGACAGAAGATGGAAATCGAGATCGAGTTTGTGGACTCTATACCCCTGGTGCGTACCGGTAAACACCAGGCGACAATCAGCCTTCTGGACCTGGATTTTCAGAAGTTAAGCCCGAACGAGGTGGGCTCCCGCTAATATTATGCCAACAGCATGCGTAACGGGCGCAGCAGGCTTCATTGGATTTCATCTTTGCCGCCGGCTGCTTGAAAATGGCTGGGCGGTAGTTGGAATCGATTGTCTCAATGACTACTACGATGTCACACTCAAGCGTGATCGCTTGAAGCTCCTGACTTCGCATGAACAGTTCGAGTTCTATCATTTGAACATTTGCCACGAGGAGGAGTTATGTGATGTGTATGCGCGACAAAGACTTGACTACACAGTTCATTTGGCTGCTCAGGTTGGAGTTCGCTACTCGTTGGAAAATCCCAGAGCTTACACACAAAACAATGTGGCAGGGTTCCTTAACATCCTTGAATGTTGCCGTTCGAACAGCACCAAACATCTAGTTTACGCCTCGTCCAGCTCGGTCTACGGATTGAATGCTAAGGTGCCCTTTAGCGTCCGAGACGGCGTCGATCATCCGGTGAGTATCTATGCGGCCACAAAGAGGACAAATGAATTGATGGCGCATGTCTACAGCCATTTATACTCCTTGCCAACGACCGGACTCCGCTTCTTTACAGTCTACGGACCCTGGGGCAGACCCGATATGGCACCATTTATCTTCACGAAAGCCATACTCGAGGGGACTCCAATCAAGCTGTTCACCGATGGAAGGGTCAAGCGGGATTTTACCTTCATTGACGACGTCATCGATGGCATTATGAGTATAATAGAGAGAATCCCGAGATCGGGAAAATCACACGCGATGACAGGGCCAAATCGCAGCTGGGCGCCGTACCGGATTTACAATATTGGTAACCGGCAAGCGGTTGATCTAGAGCATGTCCTTCACTTAATAGAGAGCTACACGAATCGAAAGGCGGACTACGTGCGACTGCCCATGCAGCCTGGCGACGTCCCATTCACCTGCGCAGATGTGAGCGAACTTACCGAAGCGACTGGCTTTAGTCCTCGCACATCAATAGAAGAAGGCCTTCACGCCTTCGTGACTTGGTACCGAGAGTATTACTCCCAGCAGATGGTCCGGGAATAGCCCGGGAGTAGGCTCATATTGAGCCTTAAGGGGCAGAGCAGCAGCGGGGCGGAGCCCAGGCAGACAAGAGTTGGTCAGATCCGATTGCTGAGGAGCACGGCAATTGGAAACCGGTTGTGACGGAGCCTCGTGACGAAGCTCAGATAAGACGTAGGCAATGAAAATCACGGTCATTTTATGCACTTACAACCGATGCCGGTGTTTGGCGAAGGCGCTGGAAAGTTTGGCTGCCCAAGTGGTTCCCACTTCGGTGCAATGGGAAGTGTTGGTCGTTGACAACAACTCGACGGACCAAACGCAGGAGGTAGTCGAGGAGTTTTCCGGAAGGCAGCCGGACCGATTCCGCTATCTGCTTGAAACACGGCAAGGCAAGTCCTATGCCCTCAACGCGGGAATTCGGGAAAGCCGGAGTGAGATTCTTGCATTTACGGACGATGACGCCATTGCTGAACCCGACTGGCTGTGGAATCTGACTTCAAACCTCCATGATGGAGAATGGGCAGGTTCCGGTGGGCGCATCATCCCAATTTGGGCAAGGCCTCTTCCTAGTTGGCTTTCCCCTGACGATCCCCACACGATGGGATCGTTTGTGGCGTTTGACGCGGGCATGGAGGCCGGGGCACTCAACCGTCCGCCCTACGGCGCGAACATGGCGTTTCGAAGAGAAGCATTCGAAAGGTACGGCGGCTTCCGGACCGACCTTGGACGCTCCGCTGGTGACCTGCAAGGTCGGGAGGACATAGAGTTCGCTGGCCGATTGTTGGCCAGAGGTGAACGCCTGCGGTACGAGCCTGGCGCTGTCGTGCGTCACCCAACACCAGAATACCGTATGGAGAAGGCTTACGTGCTTAACTGGTGGTTCCGATTCGGCTACTTGGAAATCGCGGAGTCGGGGCCTCCGTCTGACTCGAGATTCCTTCTCAAAGGGGTTCCGTTTTATCTATTCCGAAGACTGGCGCGCTGGATCTTCCAATGGATGATCTCGATTTATGCGCCGCGCCGGTTTGCCTGTAAACGCAATGTGTGGTATTTGGCCGGTATCATTCGAGCTTGCTATGAGCGGCCCCGGTGTCAAAAAGCGGCTGCGGCGACGGATGAGCGCTTTGACGGGCAGCCAAAGCAGAGGCCGTTGCACATCCCCACACCGAAGTGATTTGGCTACTGCCCTCGTCAAAAGTCGAATGTAATCCATAGCGACATGCCTCCAGATCACGTGCAAGCCCGGCCCAAAATCCTTTTTGTGACATCGCATTGGCCCTTCGCGGCTGCATACGGCGCACAGCAACGCGTGCTGAATATCGGGAGACTGCTGAGCCGCATCGGCGATGTATCCTACGTCATTGTCCCCACTGAGCAGGAAGACGAAGAAACAGCACGCCAAACGCAATGCGAATTTGACGTTCGCAGGGTCATACGCCCCGTACCGGTCGAACCAGTCAACTCCTTCAATTGGTTTGTGCAAAGATTCCGGCACGAATTCGATCCGATGTATATGGCATCGGATCCCTATGTAGTGAGTGCAGCCGACCGTGTGATCGCCGAGGAACTGATTCAACAGCACGACATAATATGGGTCCACACTATCAGGACCGCCCACTGGTTCCGCATCTACCGGTGGCCCCATTCAGTGCTCGATGTGGATGATTTGCCAAGCCGCACCTACCAGTCGTCGGCACAGTCGGCCAGTAGCCCGGTAAGGCGCCTTCTCGATTTGCGAATGTCGTGGATTTGGCGGAGGCGGGAACTCACCTTTCCCGACAGGTTCGATCTTTTGACGGTGTGCAGTGAAGAGGACCGGCGCTACTTAGGTCGGCTTGACCGAATTCACGTCATCCCAAACGGCGCTCATCCAGTTGCGCCGCGCCCACACACCCGTTCAGCACTTCCGAGGATTGGGTTTATCGGAAACTGCACTTTCAAACCCAATGAGGATGGTCTCAACTGGTTTATCCGTGACGTATGGCCCAAAATCAAGTGCGAATTTCCCTGCACCCAGCTTCGGTTGGTTGGTCGCGGGAGCAGCGGCTACCTAACTAGAACCGGTCCCGATATCATAGGCCTTGGATGGCTTGAAGATCCCGGCGAAGAAGTTGCTTCATGGTCGGTTATGATTATTCCGGTCAAGGTAGGTGCCGGCACACGGGTGAAGACAGCGGAAGGTTTTGCGCGGAAATGCCCGATTGTCGCGACCTCGATCGGCGTCTTTGGATATGAAGTGGAGAACGGGAAAGAGGCGCTTATCGCTGACAGCGCGAAGGATTTTGCATCGGCGTGCACGCTCCTGCTGAAAAATTCCGAACTTCGCGAATCCCTCACGAAGACGGCGTACCGGAGTTTCCTGGAGCGATGGACATGGGATTCTTTTGCAGGCACTGTCGCCAACGTGGTTCAGGAATGCCTTGTGAGAAGTAAGGGGTAAGTAGGATAAGTAGGTCGCACTGGATCACGCCGGTGGTTGAAGCGTAGACGCAGGTCTTACCCGAGGCGCCGCTACATGCTGGCTTTCGTGCCGATCTCGACCTGCAGCGGGTATCCGAGCTTCGAAATAATGGGGATTCGGAATTCGATTCGCGCTGATTGCCGGGCGGCGGGCGCCTTGGGTATAAACTCTCGGCCGCGGTTTACCACGTGATTTTGCGGAACCGCATAAAGCAGGAGTACTATCAGGCTTAGTGATTTAATAAAGGCCGCGCCGATGGTTGTCGGCCCTCGCGCGGGCGTCGATTTCGGCTATCTGCTCTATGCAGATCAAGCCGGGTTGCCGTTCAAGCGTTACAAGGGGGGAAATCCGGCATCGTGTAAATGCGCGTGACTACGGATCTCCCCGCGGCATTTGTTGCGCTACTCGCCGGAGACATCAATATCAAGGAGTATCTGCAATCACTCAGGAATTGCAGAGTGGAGGCAGTTTTCAGTCTTAGGGATCCTTCACCCGGGCTGATCGAGTTACTCTTGATTCCATATTTCGCAATTAAGCGCGGATTCTAAAGGAATGGTACAGGTCAGCATGAAGCAGAGCTGCGCTCCGGTGTCCACAATCTTGCCGGAGATCATCGCTCAAGGTACGTTAACCGCAAAATGCCTGTCAACCGACCGTCAGCCGAACCACGCAAACCGAGATTTCCGGTTCCGATCGGCGCAGTCACTCACGATGGATCAAGGCCGAAAAACTCCAATTATAACTCGACGAGAAATCGAGCCGGATTAACACGGGCCTTGAATCGGGTGATCGCAAAACGCAGCCGGTCAAAGAACCTGCGTTCGGACAACGCACACGAGTTCACCTCGCGCCGCCCGCGGGGCTGGGCAGAGGACCACAAGATCGATCTTGGTGCATATCCAGCCTGGACGTTCTACGCAAAACGGCCACGTAGAGAGGTGCCATGGACAGTTGCGTGACGAGTACCTGAGCGCAAGCTCGTTCCGCACACTCAACTACTTATGACAAACCATAGAAAGCTGCCGGCAGGAGTACAAATGTGAGCGCCCTCACATTTGGCATGCATACAGAACACTTGTTGAGTTCAGAATCGCACTGGGCCAAGGAAATGTGGCAAGCAAGCAACGCTTTCTACATCTCCACAGCCTCAACTACAACCGCTGTGGGATACACGACTACAACCGCGGTGGGATATATTCGTCGCCATACCAAAACCGAGGATTTCCAGTGATCGTTGGCTCAGGAAAACGGGACAGGGGTGTCACTGTGAACTCTAAGTATATTGAAAGGGTTATTCCGTGAAAGCTTATATTCGTTACCGCTCGATTAGTTCTCCGTCGGGATATTGTGTGTCCTGGAATCTCATTTCCTCCCGTCGCATGCATCGCATGGCTGAGTCGATACTGCGATACCTCGCGTTGATAGGTCTATGTCTATGCGCCTCGCCAATCGTAGCGCAATCCGCAAACTTCAGCGGAGTGACGGCAACACTGTCTGCACTGTCCGGCATTTTGACCCATCCAACAGACGTTGCAGTCGATAGCAGCGGGAATGTATACGTTACCGATCGGACTAACGACGACGTGTACGAGGTTCCGGTGGGCGGTAGCAGTGCCAAAGTTCTGGCCAACGCTTCAAATGGTTTTAGTCAGCCCTTTGCAGTGGCAGTAGACAGCAGCGGGAATCTTTTCGTTGCCGATATTAACGCCGGGACGGTGTCAGAGATTTTGGCAGTCGACGGCAGCATTCCCGCCTCGCCGACGATCAACACGCTGGCGAGCGGATACGAGCAGCCCCAAGGCGTAACTGTGGATGCTAGCGGGAATGTCTACTTTGCCTGTTACGGCAACAGCACGGTGTACAAAATTGTGGCGGTCGACGGCAGCATACCCGCTTCACCCACGATCACCCCGTTGGGCGGCGGATTTGATGGTCCCGAAGGCGTGGCGGTGGATAGCAGCGGGAATATCTATATCGCTGATGTAGGCAACGGCGCCGTGAAGGAGATGCAGAACTCATGCTCCAGTTCCAGCTGTGTCACTACGCTGGCAAGCGGGCTCAACGGACCCGAAGGTGTAGCAGTCGACAGCAGCAGGAACGTGTACGTCTCGAGCGCCGGCGGGAACACCTTGCAAGAGATTCTGGCAGTCGACGGTACCATTCCCCTCTCGCCCACAATTAACTCGCTGGGCAGCAGCAATATCAGTTTCAACCATCCGGTCGGTGTAGCAATCGATAGCACTGGGGACGTCTTTGTCGCGAACTACGGTGCCCCTTCGGTCCTGAAGATCGTGACAGCCGGGGTAAATTTCGGCACAACGGCCGTCGCTGCCTCAACACCTCTCACGCAAGCGCTGCAATTCAACGTTACGACCGGTTGGACCATGAGTGAGCCAGCCGTGCTGACCGACGGCGCTGCCAGCTCAGACTTCTCCCTGGTCAGTGGCAGCACGACGTGCTCCGGATCGGTGCCTGTCGGCACGTGCACGGTCACGGTCAACTTTGCTCCGTCGGTCTCGGGAACGCGTACTGGCGCGGTTGAGTTGCTGAATAGCGGGGGCACGGCAATCGTTGCCATGGCATATCTTAACGGTACGGGCACAGGTCCGCAGATCACCTTTGGACCGGGCGTGCCGACTCCTCTGGCCGAGAGCACCACGTTTAAGGTTCCCGACGGCGTCGCGGTGGATGGCAGCGGCAATGTCTATGTTGCCGATTCTGGCGCTCCTGCGGTGTACCAGATTGCTCCGGGGTCGGCGACGGCCACGGCACTCGGCTCGGGCTTCGTAAGTCCCAAGGGTGTAGCTGTCGATGGCAATGGCGACGTCTTTGTGGCCGATCCAGGTGGCCCTACGGTCAAGGAGATTCTGGCTGTAAAGGGCACCATCTCCGCCTCTTCGTCCATTGTGACACTGGGCGGCTATATGGCAGGTGGCGCCATCTTCAGCTTTTCGGCCCCGACGGGCACGGCGGTCGACAGTGCCGGCAATGTTTACGTTGCCGACACCAGCGCCAATGCTGTCGACGAAATCCTGGCGGCTAGCGGCTACAGTGTGGTCACGGTCCTGAACAGCAGCAGCTTCAGCAACCCTGAAGGCGTGGCGGTTGATAGCGGTGGGAACGTTTATATCGCAGATACAGGCAACGCCGCAGTGAAGGAAATCGTGGCTCTAGATGGTCACGTCACGGCTTCCTCGACGATCAATACGCTCGGAGGCGGTTTTAGCTTCACTTCCCCCAAAGCAGTCGCGGTCGACGGCAATGGAAATGTCTATGTTGGCGACGACGCCGGCGTATATGAGATTCCAGTTGGGACGAGCACCGTCAACACGCTGGCTGGCGGGCTTTCTACTGCTTCCGGCGTAGCAGTGGACGCAGGTGGGAACATCTACTACAGCAATGCCGGGGCCGCCCAGGTGTCGGAACTTCCCCTTGCAACGGCGCCAACTCTCACCTTCGCGCTACAGGGCGACGGCACCTCCAGTGCGGCGCAGTCGGTGACGATTCTGAACGACGGCAATGGTGCCACCCCCCTGGCGGCCGTCTCTGCGGGCATTGGTATCGCCGGCGACTTCATTCTGGGGGATTCGGCGGGCGACTGCACAACCACCTTTTCGCTCTTGCCCGGCCAGTCGTGCAACGTCAGTGTGGAGTTCACTCCCGTCGCGCCGGCCTCCGGCACAGTGACGGGATCGGTGACTCTCACGGACAACGATCTCAACGCTTCTCCCAGCACAACCCAGCAAATCCCCTTGACGGGCACGGCTCTCGATATCGTGATCACGCCAACCAACACGACCCTGCCGGCCGGCTCAGTCGGGACCGCCTATACTGGCGTAACCTTCCAGGCTACTGGCGGCACCGGAACGGGGTTCACCTGGTCGGCAACCGGCTTGCCCGCGGGCCTCAGTCTTGATTCCAGCACCGGCGTGCTTTCCGGAACGCCAACCGCAGTGGCGACGTCCGCGAGCGTGACTATCAGCGCGACCGACTCGGGTACGGGTTCCAGCGGTTTCCAGGCCAGCCAGAACTACACAATCACGATCAGTCAGGGCACAGTCACGCTCAGTTGGACACCTCCGACGAGTATCACCTACGGAACCAATCTGTCGAGCGTTCTCACGGCGACCGCATCTGTGGGCTCAACCCCCGAACCACCAACATTCGGTACCGCCGTCTACACAGCGAGTCTGAACCCGAGCGGAGCACCGTTCGCTGTCAATAGCGCGACTGTACTGGATGCGGGCACCTACACGCTGACGCTTAACTACACGCCGAGCGATACTACCGATTACACCACCCCCGCGCAGATCCAGGAGACGCTGACGGTGAATCAGGCGACGCCGACCATCAGCATCGGCGATCTGCCCGCCAGCGGGGTATACGGGGGCGGCTTTACGGCCACCTACAGCTACTCGGGCACCAACGGCTCGCCCAGCGAGTCGGTGGCCTCGAACTCGCCGGGAGTGTGCACGGTATCGGGCAATGTGGTGAGCTATGTGGGGGTGGGGACCTGCTCGCTGACGGCGAGTGCGACGGCGACCACGGACTACACGGCGGCCACGGGGAGCGCGCAGACGTTCCCGGTGAATCAGGCGACGCCGACCATCAGCATCGGCGATCTGCCCGCCAGCGGGGTATACGGGGGCAGCTTTACGGCCACCTACAGCTACTCGGGCACCAACGGCTCGCCCAGCGAGTCGGTGGCCTCGAACTCGCCGGGAGTGTGCACGGTATCGGGCAATGTGGTGAGCTATGTGGGGGTGGGGACCTGCTCGCTGACGGCGAGCGCGACGGCGACCACGGACTACACGGCGGCCACGGGGAGCGCGCAGACGTTCCCGGTGAATCAGGCAACGCAGACCATCACGAATTTCACGCCGCCATCGTCGGTGATCTTCGGTGCGCCTGCCATCGCGTTGTCGGCGACGGGCGGCGCCTCGGGCAATCCGGTGACGTTCAGCGTGTTGAGCGGCCCTGCGTCGGTGAGCGGAACGTATGGCAGTACGCTGACGATTACGGGCGCGGGCACCGTGGTGGTGGCCGCGAATGAGGCCGGAAACAGCAACTACTCGGCAGCACCCGAGATCCAACAAACTATCCAGGTTGCACCGTACGGTCTGCCGGCGAGCTTCTCGGTAGTGGCTGCGAACAGCTCGGTCTTCACTAACGTGCACGACCCGCTGACGATTACCGCGCTGGATTTGTATGGGAATATCGTGCAGAATTACGCGGGCTCGCCGGTGCTGAGCAGCGTGGGCCTGGCAGCGACCTTCTCCACGCCGGTCTTCAGCAGCGGAATTGGCACGGCAACGGTGACCTTTGCAACAACCGGAACGGCGACGGTGACGGCGACCGACGGCCTTGTGACCGGGACATCGGGGTCCATCACGGTCAATCCGCCGCCGAATTACGTGGTGGCCACTGCGGCCGACGACGCGACCGGCACGGCTTCGAATTGCCCTAGTGCGAGCTGCAGCCTGCGCGATGCGCTGGCCGCATCGCAGGCCGCCGGCACGGGAACGATCACCTTCGATGCGACGACCTTCGCGGCAGCAAACACCGCGGCGCAGAACACCATCACGCTGAAGTACGGGGTGCTGGGCATGCCGCCGTTTACGACCATTACCGGCCCAACCGCGGGTAGCGGCGCAACACTGGCCAACCTGGTGACGCTGGACGGCAACGGAGCCTCGACGGTGTTTACGGTCGGCTCTGGTGTGACAGACGCGTCGATTGCAAACCTTACCATTCAGCACGGAAATGGCGCCGCCAGCGGCGGCATCCAGAACGCAGGCGCTCTCACACTGGCCGCTGATAGCATCACTGGCAATACGGCAACCGGCTCGGGAGCGGGCGGCGGAATCAACAACAGCGGCTCACTGGTGCTGACCAGCACCACAATCTCCGGAAATACTGCCGGTGGCACGGGCGGCGGAATCAGCAATAGCGGGACCTTGACGCTGGCCGACGACACAATCACAGGCAATAGCTCTTCCGGGTCGGGTGGTGGCATCTACAACAGCTCAACCTTAGTGGCGTCCGACAGCACTCTGTCAGGAAACACGGCTACTACCCCTTCAGGCGGAGGCGGAATTGACAACATCGGGCCCGGAACAGTGGCGCTGGCCAATAGCATCCTCTCCGGCAACACCTCAAATAGTGCCTCCGACGATTTAGACAATTCGGGAGTGTTCTCCAATAATCTAGGCAACGTTATAGGCGTTCTCAACGGCGCCCCCGTGAACGCAACCGCCATCAACCTCGCTCCGCTGGCCAACTACGGCGGGCCGACGCAAACGGTTGTTCCGCTCCCCGGCAGCCCGGCCATTTGTGCCGGTCTTGCCGCCGGCATTCCTTCAGGCCTCACTACGGATCAGCGCGGCCTGCCCAACACAAACTCGAACTATCCCGGTTACGCGGCTTGCGTGGATGCGGGCGCGGTGCAAACGAACTATGCGCTCATCTTCAGCACACAGCCGGCGGGCCCGGCGGTGAATACGAACTTCGCCGCTGCGGTGACGCTCACGGAGAGCGGCAACCCGTTCCAGCCCTCGGTGACGATTCCGCTGACGCTTTCTGGCACCGGGACACTGAGTGGCGGTTCGGCGGCGACGTTGGGCGGGGTGGCCAGCTACACGCTTCAGGTGAACGCGGCGGGTTCGAGCGACACGCTGACGGCCAACCTGACGCTGAACGGCGCACTCACGCCCCCAGTCGCCATTTCCACTACCAGCAACAGTTTCGACGTGGGAGCGGTGACGCCGACGGTAGGTTTGTCGCTCTCGGCAGCATCGGTGACTTATGGCACGCTGGTGACGTTGACGGCGACTGTGCCGCCGGCAGCCAGCGGTACGGTGACCTTCTACAACAACGGCAGCACGGTGCTGGGCGCCGGTTCGGTGAGCGGGGGCACGGCAACCTTCTCCAGTTCAACGCTGGCGGCTGGTTCGTACTCCATCACCGCTGCCTACTCGGGCGACAGCAACTACAATTCGTCTACATCCAGCCCACAGTCCCTCACGGTAAACCAGGCCACAGCGACGGTGACGCTGGGCGGGTTGAGCCAGACCTATACCGGCTCGGCGCTCTCGGCCACGGCCACGACCAATCCCACCGGACTGACGGTGACGTTCACCTACAACGGCAGCTCGACGCCGCCCACGGCGGCGGGAAGCTACGCCGTGGTAGGCACGGTGAGCGATCCGAACTATCAGGGCACGGCCACCGGGACGATGACCATCGCAAAAGCCACAGCGACGGTGACGCTGGGCGGGTTGAGCCAGACCTATACCGGCTCAGTGCTCTCGGCCACGGCCACGACCAATCCCACCGGACTGACGGTGACGTTCACCTACAACGGCAGCTCGACGCCGCCCACGGCGGCGGGAAGCTACGCCGTGGTAGGCACGGTGAACGACCCGAACTATCAGGGCACGGCCGCCGGGACGATGACCATCGCCAAAGCCACAGCGACGGTGACGCTGGGCGGGTTGAGCCAGACCTATACCGGCTCGGCGCTCTCGGCCACGGCCACGACCAATCCCACCGGACTGACGGTGACGTTCACCTACAACGGCAGCTCGACGCCGCCCACGGCGGCGGGAAGCTACGCCGTGGTAGGCACGGTGAACGACCCGAACTATCAGGGCACGGCCGCCGGGACGATGACCATCGCCAAAGCCACAGCCACGGTAACGTGGACCCCCTCCGCGACAATCTCCTACGGAACCGCTCTCGCGGGCGAGTTGAACGCGAGCGCGGCTTACAACAGCCAGAATGTCGCGGGTGCGTTTAGCTACACGGCGCAACCCACAGGTGGCACGGCAGTCGCAGTAACGGGCACGACCGTCTTGGCGGCGGGATCTTACACACTTGCAGCGTCTTTCGCTCCGTCTAACTCGACCGACTATAACACTGTCACTGACTCTGCGCCGATCACCGTCTCGCAGGCCACACTCACTGTAGCGGCCAATAGCGCGAACCGTGTCTACGGCACCGCCAATCCGACTTTCACGGGCAGCGTTACGGGCGCCGTGAACGGAGATACGTTCACCGAGAGCTTTTCGACCCCGGCCACAATCAACTCTAACGCGGGAAGCTACGCGATCGTTCCAAGTGCGACGGGTACCGACCTAGCCGACTATTCCGTCACCGTGCAAGATGGCACGCTGACCATTGCGCAAGCGGGGACAACCACCTCGATGAGCGCAAGCAGCGCGTCCGTTACGCCGGGACAGAGCGTCACATTGTCAGCACAGGTTATTTCCGCCACCACTGGGACGCCTACAGGTTCAGTCAACTTCTACGACGGGACTTCCTTGCTCAACACTGCGACGCTCTCCGGAGGCGCGGCGTCATTCACAACCACAACTCTTTCTGCAGGAACGACGCACCAGTTGACGGCGATCTACAGCGGTGATATCAACTTCCTTACCAGCAGCACTTCATCATCCACCCGAATCGTGGTAGCGGCGCTCGACTTTTCTCTGACACCCGTAGCGCCGTCGAGCCAGACGGTGAATCCGGGTAGCGCGGCAACTTATCAGATGGTCGTTGCCCCGCTTTACGGAACCTATCTGGGCCCAGTGACTTTCACGGTGAGTGGCCTGCCCACAGGAGCGACGGCAGCGTTTTCGCCTTCCACAGTTGCAGCCGATGCCGGTCGGCAGACGGTTACTCTCACAGTCCAGATGGCCGCGACCACCGCCATGCGGCAGGCTGTTCCACGGCCCTCTGCAACCCGTGGTCTGCAACCATTTGCATTGGCGTTCCTGTTGCTGCTTGGCCTCGGAAGGATGCGCCGTCATGGACGAAATCTGCGGCGTATGATCTACGTCGTGCTGCTTCTGATTGGCGGCGCAGCCACTCTGCTGACAGGGTGCGGCGGCCACACCACGTCCACGCAAACGCCCGAAACTTACACCATCACTGTTACAGCCACCAGCAGCAACTTGCAGCATTCCACAACCTTCACCCTCATCGCCGAGTAGTCCACATTGCAGCATCAGCAACGGCGCATTCCAAGGCCGGCGGTCCGGTGGGCGGGTATTGTCCCGTCCATCCGCTCCGCCGGCCTTGTGCGCATTCAACCCCTTTTAGCGCGTGTTGCTACGGAGTAGTTACACTGGCCATGTTGGAGGGAGCGCTGGTAACCCCCGAGGCGTCAACACTCTCCACGATGTAGTCATAAGTCTGGCCAGCCTGGATGGTGGTGTCCACATAGGTGGTCTGCGTAATGGCCGAGGTATTCAACTGCTGATATGCCGTGGCGCCGCTGGGCGAGCGATAGACGTTATAACCAGCTACCGGATCGGGAGAACCGCTGGGCGCATCCCAAGTCAGATTTACCTCCAGCAGCACGCCCGTGCCGCTGAGGCTGACGGCGTCAGAAGTTCCCGTCGAAGAGTTGCTGGTGATGGTCAGCGAGCCTGAAACTGCGCCTGCAGAAGTGGGATCGAACTCGACGCTCAGCGTCGCGGTCTGATTGGGACTCAGGGTCAGGGGGAAAGTGGCTCCGGAAACCGTAAAGCCGGTCCCGGTCGCGGTAGCCGCATTAACGATTACGGCCGCTGTGCCGGTTGAGGTCAGGGTCACCGACTGCGTTGCCGGAGTATTCAGAGCCACATCGCCGAAGGCCACGCTGGTAGCGTTAATGCTCAGCGCCGGCGCCGCCGCCGAGATGGTCAGCGTCAGAGTGGCGCTCCCAGTTCCGCCACCATTCGTCGCGCTCAGTGTCACGATGGATGTTCCCGCGGTCGTCGGCGTGCCAGAGACCAAGCCCGTGCCCGTGTTGACCGTCAGCCCGGGCGGCAGGCCGGTGGCGCCGTAACTTGTCGGTGTGTTGGTCGCTGTAATTTGATATGAAAAACCGCTATTCACCGTTCCGGCCGCAGAAGCCGCGCTTGTTATCGCCGGCGCCGGGGCCGGCGCGGCGGAGCCTGACGAAGCCGGCTTGAATGCCACAGTTTGATCGGTCCAATTGTCAGAAGAACTCGTGTAAGGTGAGTTGGTGGCTGTTGCCGTCGTTTGAATCCAGTATTCCGGCCAAAGATACGTTACGGTCGCACTATCGGTGAAAGCATAATTCGCGCCGGCCGCGGGAACGTGAGTCGAAGTTATAAGATTTCCGATCACCAACTCTCCGGCCGCGGCGGGGGTTAAAGTCGAGCCAGACGTGGGATTTGGCGTGGAAGAATTGTCCTGTTGCTGCATCATCGTCGTATCTTGCGGCGAGGAAGCCGCCACGCCTGTCCAGGACTGACATGCCATAGCCTGATAGTTAGTGGCGCCCCCGGTCCATACCACTGAGACGGGATAACTCCCCGCAACGGCATTTGCCACAAAGTAAATCCCAATCTGCTGCGTCATCGTACTGTTAGTGTGAAAGGCTATCGCAGGGGAGTATACGCCGTTCGAAGGATCAGACACGGATGTTAACGTTACACCAGACTCAAGAGTGACCTCGCAAACAATCAGATCTCCGGCGGCAACATTGGTCAACGATACGGTAATTGGAGACGCGGTCGTGGTCGCGCCAACGTCGGTAACGCCATGTGCATTCCGCGTAATCACTGAGGAAGTGGCATTCAACAGTAACGCAAAGTTCTGAGAAACTCCGCCCGCACTCGCCGTCAGGGTCACTGTCTGATTCGTCGCAACCGCGGCCACCGTCGCTGTATAGTTCGCGGTGGTGGCATTTGCTGGCACCGTCACTGTCGCCGGTACTGTCACCGCCGTACTGTTGCTCGAAAGGCTAACGGCCAACCCGCCGCTCGGTGCCGCCGCGTTCAGGGCCACTGTGCAGGCGTCGGTCCCCGAACCAGCCATTGACCCACCGCTGCAGGTGAGTGCGCTCACCGTAGTACCCGTGCCGCTCAGGCCGACGACGGTCGAAGTTCCTGTCGAAGAATTGCTTGTGATGGTCAGCGAGCCGGAAGCTGCGCCTGCCGTGGTGGGATCGAACCGCGCGGTGAGCGTTGCGGTCTGATTGGGGTTCAGGGTCAGGGGAAAGGCGGCTCCGGAAACGGTGAAGCCAGATCCGCTGACAGTGGCCGCGCTCACGGTCACCGCCGCTGTCCCTGCAGAAGTCAAGGTCACCGACTGGGTTGCCGGGGTATTTAAGACCACATCGCCGAAGGCTATGGTGGTGGCGTTGATTGCCAACGTGGGTACGGCTGCGCCCAACTGCAGGGCGAAGGTCTTCGCCACGCTGCCGGCGCTGGCGGTCAGGGTCACCGTCTCGGCGGTGCTGACCGAAGAGACCGTGGCCGTGAAGCTTGCTTTGCTGTTGCTTGCTTTCACCTCTACTAAGGCGGGTACGGTGACCGCGCTATTGCTGCTGGCCAGGCTTACGGTAAATCCGCCCCTGGCCGCCGCCCCGTTCAGCGTTACTGTGCAGCTGTCTGTTCCCGCCTTAGTCATCGAAGTGCTGCTACAGCTGAGCGCGCTGAGGGTGGTTGCGGCAGCGGGGAGACAAGCAAATAGGGCCGTCAAAAGCAGACCCATACAGAAAAGGTGGAAGCGAGCGACTTCGGCGCGACTGGGCCCGCAGCGCGGATTCAATCGTGAACGGTGGGTGCTTGGAGATGCGTCATCTTGTGCAAATCCCTTCTGAAACGGGCGTGGAACCGTAAAAGGGCCCATTTGTACTCACCTCTGAAAACGTATACACACACTCCGTCTCTCTGCCGCACGCTATCCCTTTTGCGTGCCCAAGGTACCTCTTAGCCAAGAAGGAGGTTGTCAATTTGATCGGCAGTCTATATATCGACAGGATCTGCTAAAAGTTCAGTTGAAGCGGAGATGTTTATCACTAAAGTTTTTGTTAATGATCACTGTGGAGCTGAGCTGTTTAAAGGGACAATACTCAATAGCTCGGCACCATCGCCGCCATTATTACCCTCTCTGTGCCGCACTGCAATTTCACAGAGGCCAAAACGTCTTGCGTCCATTTGCGCTGTGTTTTCATAGCCTTTGATAGCCTTATACGCGTATTGGCTTCGCCCGGAACAATCACGAACTCCGGGATTGGACGAGGATGACTCATTCAACCATGCGGCTGATCTCCCGCCCTTTCGTTTACGTCTGAACAGAAGAGTATTAATTCGAGTACGGAAAAACCGCACTCCAGTAACCACATGAATTGTTACCACTCTTCGGCGCTCCGCGAGAACACTGCCTATCGAGTTCATCACGGTTCATTGCTGTTTCAGTCACGGATGTGACACGGGTCAATGGAACCCCGCCTTCGATCACAATCTTGTTCCACTCAACAAGCCGCGGAGGCTAGCGCGGTTCCATGATTGCTGTACCTTGATAGCCCCGGTGGCGGGGCCATGCGGCAGCGTTTTGTGCGGCGGTGTATCCCCACCTCACCTCTATCTCGGCTACATCGTCGCAGGGTTCGCTTGGTATGCGCTGCGGCGCAAGAGAACTCCAAATCACTGATCCACTGTGGAAAACCCGTCCCTCGGCCACTTTCCCACAGGAAATCCTCACGTGAGCTTTATGTCGGCACCATTAAAATGTTGACAATTCGCAGCGCGCGCAGGGTCAGTCCTTTAACAATCGCAGGTCGCATCAGGAACGCCTTTCCTGCGTGCAAATTCAGCGCACCTATTCGCGATTTCTTACAATCGCCCGAGTCAAAGTTAAAAACCCCGACGTTTCAAGGGGAAATCTCTTTTTCGAGGTCAGTCCCGTGAAGCCTTCCATGCGTGTGTTTCCCTTCTCAATTCCTGGGCTGCTGGCAGCAATTGCGGCAGCCGCTGCGCTGTGTTGCACGCCGTTGGCAGCACAGCAAACGCTTGGCGGAATCACGGGCGAGGTGACCGACGCCTCCGGCGGCGCGATTCCCAACGCGACGGTCAGCGTGACCGACGAGCAGACCTCGCTGACCCGCACCACCAGGACCAACGGCGAGGGCGCTTACTCGTTTGTCAACCTTGCCATCGGCACCTACACGCTCACCTACTCGGCTGCCGGCTACGAAGCGCAGAAAACCCCGCACATCACGGTGCAGGCCGACCGCACGGCGACGGTGAATGCGACGCTCAAGGTGGGTCAGACCACCACCACCGTCGAAGTCGATGCCTCGCCGCTGATGAACGCCGTGGACACGACCAACGGCTATGTGATGGAAACCCAGCAGATCGACAATGTGCCGTTGCCCACGGGCAGCTTCACTGGGTTGGCCATCCTTTCTCCCGGTGTCGACGCCGAGTTGCCTGGCGGCACCGGCGCCAACTCCGGCCTCGGCAACGCGCCCATCTGGGCCAACGGCCAGCGCGATACTTCCAACGCCTTCCTGCTGAACGGCGTCGACGCCAGCAACCTCTTCAACGGCAAAAGCACCAGCCAGGTGGACTCGTTCCGCATTAACAACAACACTGGCCAGGCCAACAACGCCGCTGGCGGCGTGGTGCCCAGCTCTGCTTCGGTCTATCTGTCCATCGGCAACGCCATCCCCACGCCGGCGCCTGAGACCCTTGAGGAAGTCCGCGTGAACGCCTCGATGTACGATGCCCAGCAAGGCTCCGACAGCGGCGCGCATATCGACATGAGCACCAAGTCGGGAACCAACCAGTTGCACGGCTCGCTTTACGGGCACCGTGGCACCAACTGGATCAATGCCGCTCCCTTCTTCTTCAAGAAGGACGACAATATTCCGGCGGTCGATAAGAATCCGCAACTGCACCGCTACACGGCCGGCGGCGACTTGGGCGGTCCGCTAATCAAGGACAAGCTCTTCGGATTCGTCAGCTATCAGCACCTGCATATTTCCGACCAGGAGACGGGCGACGAACTTCTCGTCGTTCCCCCCGGTTTGAGCGATTCCAACCGCACTCCGGATGGTCTTGCTGCGCTTGCGAATAACGACTGGACGACCAACGAAACCACCTCCTCATATCAGTACCCTGAGAATCTCGCAGCTGCGAGTGTCACCAGCGCGGACTGGACGAGCAATCCTGTCGGACTGAATCTCTTCACCTATCCCGCGTTGTCCGGAGAACCGGGAAAATGGCTGATCCCGAATCCGCTCCCAAATCCTAACCCCAATGTCTTTTCACCCTACAATGCATTCCTGCCTGGGACGGCCCGCTTCATCTCCGATCAGGCTGTCGCCGATCTCGACTGGAACATCGGCACCAAGGACATCCTCGCAGCCAAGTACTACTACCAGCACGATCCCTCGAGTTCGCCCTACGCCTACTCGAATGTGCCTGGATTCACCGCGCGCATGGACGTTGGGTCGCAGGTAGGCTCCATCAACAATGTCCAGACCATCGGTTCGACCCTGAGCATCTCCGAGACCGTCGGAATTCTCCGCGAGAAGGCGTACGCCACCAACGATCAGCCCTTCACTCCGCAACAAATCGGCATGAGCTCCGCATTCGGCAATCACTTTCCCGGCATCACCATCAACGATGCCATGGGCGACCTGTACGATTCGCCCACAGGGCCGCTTTATGGAGGAACACTTCCGTCTCTTGCCATCGGCCCGAATGCCGAGTATCAGGGAGAGAACACCGGCGTATTCCAGAACCGCATCATGCCTTCGGGCACCGCTATTTGGTCCAAAGGACGCCACTCGCTCAGCTTTGGCGGCAGTTGGTATTACACCCAGTTGAATACTCGCGATCATCGCACGGGCACCGGCAATGTGGCCACGCCGGATTTTGTCGCCTTCGCCAACAACTGGGTCACGCCGTACTCCACGCAGAATTTCACGGCCACCACGTTCTTACAGGGCAATGCCGACCGCTACTACCGCGCCAATGAAACCGGGCTCTTCGCTCAGGACAAGTTCCAGGTGACGCCCAACCTGAGCATTACCGCCGGCGTGCGCTACGACTGGGATGGCGGACTCACCGAAAAGTACGGGAACATCTTTAACTTCGATCCGTCGCTGTACAAGTATGACCCTGGCTCCGATTCCTTTGACAGCACAGCCAACTCTACCGGCGGCACCGGGTTTATCATTGCCGGCAACAATGCAAACGGAACGCCAGGGGTGAGCAAGACCACACTCACTGGCCGCCAGTGGGGCATCGCCCCGCGCCTGGGCATTGCCTGGCAGCCATCCGCCTTTCACTCGAAATTCGTCGTTCGAGGCGGCGGCGGCTTCTACTACGACCGCGGCGAACTCTTCACCTATCTCTCGCCCGGATATGCGGCCGGCGAGATCGACGGAGGACCCTTCGGTTCCTCTCAGACAGAACCTTTCGTCTCGCAGCAGCACTGCCAGTACAGCTCCTCTTACAACGTCCAATCCCCCAATTACCCAACCTATCTCTACCTGTATTACATCCCCATCTGCGGCGGGAATGGATACACGGCCACTGTCGACAACTCACAATACAACCTGGCCACGCCCTGGGGCCCTACCCTTGCGCCGCCGCCGTCCAACCCCAAAGCCTCCGACATTTACAAGTACCTCCCCACCGCCGCGCAGATTATCGACGGAACCGTCTTTAGCAACAACAGCGATCAACCTTATACTCTGGGCGTTTACAACCGTACCAATAAGTTGCCCTACAGCATCAACTTCACGCTGAATATCCAGTATCAGCCGCGCAACGACCTGATGATCGAAATCGGCTACGTGGGCAATCTTGGCCGCCACCAGGTCATCCCCGTGCCTTTTAACCAGGCCCTGATCGCGACACCCTCCAGTCCCACCCATCCTGGCGGAAAGGTCTTTCCTGACGGTACATCCGTCACGCAGAACTACAGCTACGGCTATACGGTGCTGGACCCGAACACTTACCTCCCCGAATGCGTCAACGATCCGACGGAGGTCAACTGCAGTTACGGCACCATGCTCAATAACTACGAGGGCGGCAACGTCGATCTTCGCGTGCCGTACATCGGGTACTCGTCCGAGTCTGAAGCCTACACCGCGGCCGGCATCGCGGCCTATCATGCCCTCGAGTCGCACCTCGAGAAGCGGCTCAGTCACGGTGTACAGGCCGGGGTCTCCTACACCTTCTCGCATGCAACCGACGAGCAAAGTGGAATGGGTCTCTTCTATAACGGCAATAACCCAACCAATCTGCGCAGCGGCTATGGCTCGGCCGATTTCGACCGCACCCACGTCCTTAACTTCACCTACGGCTATACGCTCCCCAGGTTCTATGCTGCGGATACGTTGGCGGGTAAGCTGGCCAATAGCTGGGCGATTCACGGCGTCGTTGTCATCCAGAGCGGCCAGCCCTACAGCATGATCGACTACTCCGGAGCCGTCGGAAGCATCTACTTCAGCACCTTCAACGGCATCACCAACCCCATCGTTCCGTTGGCGCCCGGATGCACAGCGAAGAGCGCGCTCACCGGCCAGAACGGCGCGTTCTACAACATAAGCACCGGTCAGGGCGCGGCCCTCAAAGCCACCTGCTTCGACATTCCCATCCTGCAGCCGGGCACCATGGGCGTGCCCAATGGCGACGACTTCGAGACCAACTTCATCACCGGGGAACGCAACATCTTCCGCCAGTCCTGGCAGCGGCGCGCCGATGCCTCTCTGGTGAAGGATCTGACCGTTCACGAGCCCTACAGCCTGCACTACACCTTCGATGTCTACAACCTCACCAACACCTCCAGCTTCGACATTCCCCAGAACAACGTGAATCAGAACTGGGCCTTCAACAACGTTCCCACCGCGGTCAACTCGACCTCGGCAGCCCTGCCTACAGGTTGTGGCACGACCAATCCCCTGCCCGGCGGGCTCTACAATTGCCCCTCCGGCCTGGGCATCACCAAGCACACCATCGGCAGTGCACGCCAGATTCAGATGTCGCTGCACCTGGACTTCTGATCGACACCGCATCGCCATCCGAGGGCGGTTCCAACTGGAGCCGCCCCTCGTTTTGCGGCTCCTTCTACGGCTCTTGCGGCGCGCTTGGCATGTAAGCTTCTAAAATTCCGATATGGGCCCAGATCTGTGGACCATCCGCGATCTGCGCAGCGCGCTCGCAGTTGGAACCGCGCGGCCGTCCGCGTTAGCCGAGGCCGCGCTTGGGCAGGCCAATCAAAATACCGGCCACAACACCTACCTCTGGCAGGATGTAGCCTGGACCCGCGCGGAGGCGCTGCGCGCCGAATCCATGCCGCGCATGAGTGACGGCACCTTCGGCGACGGCCGTTCCGCGCTTTGGGGCCTGCCCATCTCCGTCAAGGATTGTTTTGACCTCGCCGGCTCCCCCACCACATGCGGCGTCCGCTTCTACCGCGATTTGCATGGCAAGGCCGCCCGCGACTCCTGGCTGGTGGAACAGCTGCGCGCAGCCGGAGCAGTCATCGTCGGCAAGACTCACCTTCACCCGCTGGCCTACGGAATCACAGGCGAGAATCCGGAGTTCGGCGATTGCGTGCAACCTCGCGACCCTGGCGCGCTCACCGGCGGCTCTTCCAGCGGCGCCGCGGCCAGCATACAGGAGGGTTCGGCCCTAGCCGCCATCGGGACCGACACCGGCGGCTCCATCCGCGCACCCGCGGCGCTCTGCGGGCTCGCCGGCTATCGCGCCACGCTCGGCCGCGGCGACTGGCGCGGCGGCGCGCATCTGGCGGAGTCGTTCGACACCATGGGCTGGCTCTTTCGCGACCTTGAAGACGCGCCCTTTCTCGCCGCGACCTTTGCGCAAGCGCAAAGCGCCCCCGCTCCGCGATTCACCGGCTTTGCCTTTATCGCCGGCGATTTTCTCCACGATTGCGAACACGAAGTGATGGAGAGCTTCCACGGCGTCATTCACGCCTTGCAGTCCCTTGGGCTCGAAGCACGGTCCATCGACCCGGCCTGGTGGGCGGAAGCTGTGGAGATCTTCGCGCCCATTCAGGCCTCCGAGGCTGCACGCCTGCACGCCGGCAACTTCGACCGCTTCGAACCGGCAATCCGCGATCGCCTCAAGTGGGGCGCCAGCATCGCGGCCAACGAAATCGCTGCCCTGCGCCGGCGCCACTCGACGTTCCGCGCGCGCATGGACGATCTGTTCGCCGCGCACGAGCTCGTTCTGCTGCCCTGCGTTCCCGTGGCGCGCCTCGCCGCGGGCGCGGACCACAGCCAGACGCGCAGCCGTCTGCTGCGCTATACGGCGCCCTTCAGCCTCGCCGGCATGCCCGCCATCGTCATCCCCTGCGCACACGGCGGCATGCAACTCGCCGCTGCTCGCGGATCGGATGAGCCGCTCCTCGAACTGGCCGCGCAGTTTGGCGCGCACACAAAGGCCGCCGCGCCGGCTTGATCGCAATTTGGGAATGCAAGATTGACCTTATTAGGACTTTTCCGTCAGAAACGGCTCCGGCTTCATCGATCCGTCGCGCTGCTTCACCAGCATCTGCACCTTGCCTTCGGCGGCGTCCAACTCCTGTTTGCATGCGGCGGACAGTCCCACGCCCTCTTCGAAGAGCTTGAGTGAGTCCTCCAGCCCCAGATCGCCTTTCTCCAGTTGCTCGACGATCGTCTCCAGCTTCTTGAGCGATTCTTCAAACGACGGCATGCCGTTCACCCCCTTCCGCGATTTCCTGGCGGCAGCGCACTGGCGATCACCGCGGCCGCGGCCTCGTAGTTGCCGAAGGGCGCGCTCACCTGTACGCCTTGCACATAAGGCCGCACCGCCTCCAGCATCTCCTGCGCGATTTTGATTCCCTCCGCCCGCGCGGCCTCCGGCGTATCGGCTTGCGCCATGCGCAGCATGATCTCCTCGGGCATCGCGGCGCGCAGGTCGTTCTTCATATACTCCGCGTTGCGCAGGCTGGTCAGCGGCCAGATGCCCGCAATCACCGGAATGCGGTGGTCCTTGATCCGCTCCAGAAACTCCTCCAGCAGGCGCAGGTCGAAAACCGCCTGTGTAATCGCGTACTCGGCGCCCGCCTCCACTTTGTAGGCAAACCGCCGCAGCTCGTTTTCGATGTCCGGCACTCCGGGATTGGCAGCTACGCCGATGGTGAAGTTCGTGCTCGCCCCAATGGAGTTTGCCCCGATGTCGAGACCCTGATTCAGCCGCCGCGCGATGTTCACCAAACCGATGGAATCCACGTCAAATACAGTTGACGCGTCAGGATAGTTTCCCTGCTTAGGCGGATCGCCGGTCACGCACAGAATATTGCGCAGCCCGATCGATGCTGCTCCCAGCAAATCCGACTGGATCGAGAGCAGGTTCCGGTCGCGGCAGGTGTAATGCAGGATCGTCTCCATCCCCGTGTGCTGTTGAATCTGGATGCACAGGCTCTGCCCGCTCATACGCGCCGAGGCTTGCGCCGCATCGTATACATCGATAGCGTGCACGCCCAGCCGCGCCATCAATTCGGCGCCCTCCATCTCCTTCGAGCAATCGATGCCTCGCGGCGGCACGAACTCCACCATGGTGATGAACTTGCCCTCCGCGAGCAACGAGCCCAGCCGCGACCGCTCGGCCAAAGGTGCCGGCGGCGTCTCTTTGCTGATCGCCGGCGCAGCGCCCGTCCCCTCCACGTGCGCCTGCTCATCCATGGCCCGTATGGCCGAGCGCATGGCGCGAATGTGATTCGGCGTTGTGCCGCAACATCCGCCCACAATCTGCACACCCGCGGAGATCGCCTTGCGCGCAAAACTGGCCATGTATTCCGGCGTACACAGGTAGATATTCCGGCCTTCGACCGCTCTCGGCATCCCCGCGTTCGGCATCGCCGCCAGCGGCAGTGTCGTAGCCGCGCGCATGGCTTCAATCGCCGTCAGCACCGTGGCCGGCCCCGTGGAGCAGTTCACTCCCACGGCCCCGGCGCCCCATTCGGTAAGCAGCGCCGCGGCTTGCCCCGCTGAAGCGCCGTCCAGGCACTCGCTCTCATCGTCCACCGTCACCATCGCCAGTACCGGAAGCTCCGGCGCCACGGCCTGCGCTGCCTCCAGCGCCTCGTGCGCTTCATTCAGCGCCGGCATAGTTTCAATTATCAGCAGGTCCACGCCGCTCCTGGCCAGCGCGCCGATCTGCTCGGCAAAGGCCGCGCGCGCTTCGTCCAGGCCGGTTTTGCCCAGCGGCTCCAACCGCACTCCCAGCGGCCCCACCGAGCCGGCCACCCACGCCTCGCCGGCTTGCTTCTCCTTCAAGCGCTCCACGGCCTGGCGCGCCAGCCGCACGCCCGCCGCGTTGATCTCTTCCACCTTGCCGTTCAGCCCGTGCCGCGCCAATCGAAAGCGGTTGGCGCCGAAGGTGTTGGTTTCAACAATCTCCGCGCCCGCCTGCAGGTACTCTTCGTGCACAGAAAGGATCAGATTGGGGTCCGAGAGGTTCAGCTCCTCGTAGCAGCGTTCGATGAACACGCCGCGCGTGTAGAGTACAGTGCCCATGGCGCCGTCGGCGAGCACGGGGCGGTCGGCAAAGATCTCGGCAAATCGCGTCATTCTGTTGTCATGCTACCGCATCGCCGGCTTGGTTGTATCCACGAGCGGCGCCTCCCTGCCGCCATCTGCCGCGGTAAACTCGGTCGCCGGACCGGCAAACGCTCGCCGGCTGTGAGGAGCAGCAACACCTCTAACGCAGGCACTCATTTGCGAGCCGGCACGGCGCGCCAAGGGGCGGGGTCGCTTTGTTATACTTCGGGAGTTATAGCCTGCGTGGAAATCGGTTCGGACCTGCGCATTTTTGGGCCCCTCCGCGTGTCCATCACGCCATTCATTCGTCGACGCTGCGGATTATTCCGCTTGATAAACCGAGGGTTGGAATTTTGAAGAAAAGAAGTCTTTGGATCAGCGCCTGTGCCGCCTTGGCGGCAGCCGCTGCGCTGGCTGGTTGTGGCACCACATATTACTTTGCCGGCCGCGTATTGCCGCCCAGCGGACTGCCTAACCGCGTTCTGATCGCCATCCAGAACCCGGGCGGCCTGGGCGGGGGAACGCTCGAGATCGTCGACGCCTTTTACGACACGCGCGCCGGCTACAACGGCACGCCGGCCAGCTTTACCATCTCCGGCTATACCGGCTCAATGCCCGTCTCCATCCAGAGCATGCCCGAGGAGCAGGTCGGCGCCCTCTATGGCGTCGGCGACGGCAGCTTCATCCTGGCCAGCTATGCCACGGAAAAGATCGCTAACACCGTGAAGGGTCTGAATGGCTTGTCGTCCAGTGTCTTCATTACCCGCAGCCAGGTTTACGCCTTTGCCGCCAGCCAGGCTTCTCACGTCTTTACCGTCGTCAATCAGGCCGCCGGAGCGTCTTATCCCCTCAGCCTTCCCGGCGTGTACCGTGTCAGCGTGAATCCCGGAGGGTCTCTCGCGCTGGCCTTTGTCCAGAACTCCAACTACGTCTACTATCCACGGCAGCTAAGCGCCGCCCAGACGACCGCCTACTCCGGAGGACCCGCCACCTGGCCCAAGGCGGCCGTCGACTGCGAACCGCAGAACGCGCCGGCCTGGTGCCTCTTTCAGATGCAGAGCCCCGACAACATCGACGCCACCGGCAACTACTACGGCGCTCCGCTCACCTTCGACCGCCCCGTCAAGGCCGTCTTCTCGTCCGATGGCAGCACCGCCTATATTCTGAACTGCGGACCGGAGTGCGGCGGGACCACCTCGTCCTATACAGCAGTCCAGATTGCGCCGCTCATCTTTCTTCTGGGTCAGGGGTCGGGGCTTCTGCCCACCACCAGCGCTCTCGCCAGCGCCACTGTCCCCATCCCCGGCGGAGCCAGCAATGCGCTGGTCGATTCCTCCACCATGTACGTCGTGGGCCAGCAGCCGCAAGCGGTACAGGGGCTAACGCTCTTCGCCGGCAATCTGACGGTGGTCAATTTGAGCAACAACACGGCAGGCAGTCCGGTCGCCATCAGCGATGGACAGCCTGGCGCGACCAGCCGCATGCTTGAGGCCGACGACAATACCCTCTGGATCGCGATGACGGGCTGCACCGCCGGTGTCCGCTACGCAATCAATCCCAGCAGCGGTTATGGTTGCCTCACCATGTACAACACCTCCACCAACAAGGTTGTGCTGCTCGAGCCTTACCTCGGCAACGCTACCGGCATTGCCGCCGTCACCGGTCTGCACAAGATCTACACGGCCGAGGGCGGCCAGGTGTACATCTACTCCACCGTCGACGGCTCGTCGATCGACAATCAATACGTGACGGTGACCGGTACGGCCTACGACGTTGCCTACATGGACGCCATTACCGATGCCGACAACACCGTCTACTGACTCCCATGTGCGTCGAGGCAGTCGATAACCGCGCCGACGTCCTCGCCATTGCCGCTCACCGCGACGACGTGGAACAGACCTGCGGAGGAACTCTCCTGCGCATGGCTGCGCGCGGCCTGCGCACCGCCATCCTCGACCTTACCCAGGGCGAAGCCGGAACCCGCGGCACAGCCGATGAGCGCGCCCGCGAGGCCGATGAAGCCGCCCGCATCCTGGGTGTCGGCTGGCGCCAGGCGCTCGACCTGCCCGACGGCGCAATCGCCAACACTCTCGAAAATCGCACCGCAATCGTTCGTGTCCTCCGCATCCTTCGCCCCCGCGTCGTCATCCTTCCCTACTGGCAGGCCCGCCACCCCGACCACGCTATCGTCGCAACCCTCGGCTATGAAGCCTGCTTTCTCTCCGGCCTGAAAAAGATCGACACCGGGACAGAACCGCATCGCCCCTTCAAGATCGTCTACGCCAGTCTTTACGCCGACGTGCGCCCCAGCTTCATCGTCGACATCACGCCTTTCATAGAGCAGCGCCACCTCGCGCTCATGGCCTACCGCTCGCAGTACGCCAACCAATCCGCCGGCAGCGGTCTCTTTGTGCCCGAACAAGAAATCCGCGAGCGCACCTTCGCCGAGGCTCGCCACTACGGCCTGCTCGCCGGCGTCCGCTACGGCGAGCCCTTCGTGCAGAAAGAAGTCGGCCTCGTCGACGACCTCACGCTCCTGTCCGTCCAGTCCATTTAAGTTTTATTCTCCAATGCTGGCAAGGGCCGGCAATCGGGTTAGTTGTCCGGGTCACTGGCATCAGAAAGGCTGTGACGCGGAATCAGCGTTCCGACTCACCAGGCTCGAATGTGGTGTCGACTTCACCGGCGTTCTGGACTAGGACTGGTCCGATAAATGATTCTGGCGTTCTGCAAGTCATTTGGAATCAACAGTTGCGCGCATTTATCAGACCGGTTCTAGTGCTGGCACGGCACATCCTACTATGGAGAAAAGCAAAGTATCCGGTCACCGAGTTGGACTAAAACCTCGCCGGACGAGAGCATAAACACACTCTGAAACTCGTCCCAAGAGAGTTCGGGCCGCGCCTGAGCCGTCAGTTGACTGCGCTTCCAATCGTAAACATCGATCCGCACACTTGTCCGGTATGTAGACCTCCATTGTCCATTGGTATCAGAATAACCTGTGCTACCGGCTGCAATTAAATAGACACCGTCTGGTGAAAAGGAGAACGCATCAAGTGTAAAATCGGCCCCACCAAAATAGGATCCAACTTTCTGCGCCGTCTCCGTATCATAGACCAGCACCGGAGTGTTGGGATCCCCCACTAGCCAATAGTCCTTGTGAACAGCTAGGTATCTTCCGTCCTTGGTCAGCGTGAGTTTGACGTCCAGAGAGGGATCCTCGGTCGAAAAACCGAGGTCAGAGGGTTGGATCGAGATGGTCCGAATTGGTTTCAGCGTGTCTTCGCGGTACGTTCTAACTGTTATTTCTCCAGATGTGCGCCCCATTGATACTGCGAAAAGGTGTGCGGTGGGCGACGTTACCAGATGCCATGTTGATACAGTATCAAATGAGTCAGGGCCAGGCCCGAGGTCGAGCCGCCCAGTTTCCTTGCCTGTGACAGAGTCCAGTAGTTCGACAGCATATCCAGGGGCATACCCAGGCGTGTATGTGCTGCCAGGTCGCGCGTCAACTAGGATGGCTATCTCGCGTGAGTTCAATGGGCCTGCGTCTCCAATGCAGCCAAGGTCCGGCACAATTGAGAATAGAGCAATGGCGGTTTTTACTTCCCATGCCCTTAGTCCGCATTCCTTCGCCAAGTAGAATCTCGTGGCATCGGCGCTGAAAAAGCCCGCATCGATACCATATCCCGCACGAAGGGGTGCAATGCCAGCTATCGGCGGGGCGCCAACTTTGGATTTCCCAGTATGTGGGTCAAAGAATTGCAAAAGGCCCTCACCTGCAGACATTCCGAACGCAATTTCTGCCTCGTCCGAGAAAGCGGCGAGATCCTCCGAGCGCGGCCAGTTAAGGTCCCGATACTGTGGTTCCTGCGTCTTTAGTTCCCATTTCTTTATGAGGAGTCTTGGTTTCGATTCATCGAGGGAGTTTCCGACCGGGGCAAGCCGTTCAAGGCTTTTTCCATTACCAGCGGGCTTTGAAGAAGACTGGGGCGCCACGCTCGATGTAAGCGCGAAGAAGAACAACAGGGCGATCAGCATCGGCCTTGCTTCCACTTCCCCCTCCTCGTCAGGATCAAGCTGGAATTTCCATTTTGCTTTCCCGGCTGCGAACCAATATACCCCCATTTTGCCTCTGCTCCTGATCCTTTTTGCATCCGTTTCCACCCCAGAGCTCCGGGCGTGCACGGCCAGGTCGCATCCGGGGCCAAAGAACCATCATCTGCCCATTCCGAAGCGATTTCTCGGACACTTCTTCGTCAGCTCCCCAACGGCCTGCTCGCCGGCGTCCGCTACGGCGAGCCCTTCGTGCAGAAAGAAGTCGGCCTCGTCGACGACCTCACGCTCCTGCCGGTTCAGTCCATGTAGAACGCGCAAACGAATCATCCGAGTCCGGACGTACAATGGATTTCGATGACCACAATCAGCCGGCGCCGATTTCTTGCCACCACCGCATTCTGCATTGCTGCAACTCGCCTTCGCGCACAGAGTCAGGCAGAGACCCAAGTCAATCTCTCCATTCCAACCGAGGCCACGGGGCCGCACATGCCTGCCGACTTTGTCGGCCTTTCCTACGAGGTCCAGCAGCTTTCCGACCCAGCTTTCTTCTCGGCGAAGAACGCGGGCTTGATTCGCGCGTTCAAAACTCTCGCTCCTCGCGCCGTCTTGCGCCTTGGCGGCAACACCAGCGAATTCGCATGGTGGAAGCCCACTCCCGATTCGGCCGAACCCGAACATCCGCAAACTCGTGAGGTCGTCGGCCAGCCCAACGCCCTCTACTACGCTGTCACTTCCGAAGCCGTCCGCAACCTGGCGGCCTTCCTTGAAGAGACCGGCTGGACCTGCCTCTACGGCATCAACATGGGAACCAATACGCCCGTCCGCGCCGCTCAGGAAGCCGAATTCGTTGCCCAGACTCTCGGTCCGCGCTTGCAGTACTTTCAGATTGGCAACGAAGTTGACGCGTTTGGCAGCCATTTGCGCGATCCTGAAACCTGGTCCGCCAAAACTTACCTCAGTGAGTGGCTCGCCCTCGCCCGCGCCATCTCCGCCCGCGTTCCGGCGGCCAGCTTCGGAATGCCCGATATAGCCGGGAGGATGCCCTGGCTGACCGAAATCGCCGATGAGTGGAGCGCGATCCAGAACCCTCCCAACGTCACCACGCTAACGCACCACTATTACTTTGGCGGTCCGGCCACGAACCCTGACGTCAACATTCCCAACCTGCTCAAGCCCGAGACCATGGCCAAGGTCCAGGCCATGGCGGATACAGCCGTCGCAGCAGCCGCAAAGATGGGCGTGCGCCATCGCATGACCGAAGGCAATACCTGCTATCGCGGAGGCAAGCCCGGCGTCTCCGACGTCTTTGCGGCAGCTCTCTGGTCAGCCGACTACTCGCTGCTTCTCGCAAGCAACAACTATTCCGGGATCAATCTGCACGGCGGCACCGGAATGTCTGTGGCGAATTCCGTCGGCGGATTCCTGCCCGGCGATGTGATGCTCAAAGAGCAAGGCGCAACTCCGCAGCAGATTGCCGCTCACCCTCATCCTTTTTACACGCCCATTGCGACGTTCGATTCGGAGCCTGTCCTGGAGCCCGTTGCTTACGGCCTTAAATTCGCAGGCTCATTCAGTGGAGGTTCATTGGTTCAGGCCGATCTCACTGCGAAACTTCAAGCCGCGGGAGTCAACGCCGCCGCCTATGCAGCAAAACTCGCGCGCGGACAAATCTCCGTCATCGTCTTGAACAAAGACGCGGAGCGCGATCTTCCGCTGCGCCTTGATTTCGGACCTGGCAAAAAGAATATAGTGGAAACCGAAACCTTGCACGCCCCGGCCCTCGAGAGCCGCGAGGCTCACCTCACGCGATCGGTGAGCCTGGCTCATCTTAAGGACGGGAGGTTCAACGTGCTCGTTCCCCATGCGTCCGGTCTTCGCCTCACCGTCACTTGATCGATCAACAATCGAACGCCTCGTCCCTTGCAAGAAATGTGCGTTTTCTTCTGTTGATTATGCTGCAGTCTGCTCCCATCATGCGTTGTTCTTACTCATTGCTCTGCGCCTGCGGCATTGGCGCATTGTGAGCGACACTGGAATGGGAGGATGTCGATGCCACAGACCTGGGACCCCGAAACCTACAGTCGCGATGCTGCATTTGTTCCTGAATTGGCTGGCGGCGCGCTCGAATGGCTGGCGGCCCAGCCCGGCCAGCGCATCCTCGACCTCGGCTGCGGCGACGGACAGCTGACTGAGCGCATCGCCGCTGCAGGCGCCATCGTCACCGGCATCGACGCCTCCCAGGAGATGGTGGCCGCGGCGCGCGCACGGGGAGTGAAAGCCGATCGCGGAACAGCCGAATCGCTGCCCTATCCGGATCGCAACTTCGACGCCGTCTTCTCCAATGCCGTCCTGCACTGGGTCCGCGGACAGGACGAAATGCTGTCGCAGGTGCGCCGGGTCCTTCGCCCCGGCGGCCGCTTCGTCGCCGAGATGGGCGGCCACGGCAACATCGCCGCCATCCGCGTCGGCTTTGCGGCCGTCCTCGCGCGCCACGGCTTTGCCGCCCTCGCCGACCGCGGCAACTACTATCCCACGACCCACGCCTACACCGGCCGCCTGGAGCGGCGTGGCTTCACCCTCCAGCGCATGACTCTCTTCCCTCGCCCCACGCTGCTGAACGACAGCGGAATGACCGGATGGTTAAATACCTTTTGCCGCGGCGCGCTCGATGCCATACCTGGAGATTTGCGGGAAACCGTTATCGATGAAACCGTGGCCCTGCTCGCTCCCGCGCTGCGCGATCACGACGGCCGCTGGACCGCAGACTACGTGCGCCTGCGCTTTATCGCTACCGTCGGAAACTGCACCAACGTCGAGTCCGCCGGTTAACGAAGTTGTTGTGCTTTTCGGGTCCCAGGGCGGCCTCGGTTCCACATTACACATGGCAGCGCTATAATTCAGGCCAAACCGTTGCGAAATAGGTGATCCCTAATCAAAGGACCGAACTGATCAACGGCAGTATGGCAGAAATCGGGCTCAAGATCATCAGGATTGCAAGGGAAGCTGTATGTGTAGTGTCCACCCAGGAACTTTAATCCTCGGTATTTCTGCCTATTACCACGACTCTGCCGCCTGCTTGATTCGCGATGGTGAGATAGTCGCAGCCGCGCAGGAAGAGCGTTTCACGCGCCGCAAAGGCGATCACAAATTTCCTTCGGCGGCCGTTGAGTATTGTTTGCGCGAAGCTGCTATCAAGCCGGAGCAGCTGGATTTCGTCGTTTTTTATGACAAACCGCTGTTGAAATTCGAGCGGCTGCTGGAAACCTACCTGGATTACGCTCCCCGTGGATTGCGATCGTTTCTTGAGGCGATGCCGCTGTGGCTAGGCGAGAAGCTATGGATGCAGCACCAAATTGGCGAAGCTTTCGGATACAAGGGCCGGGTTCTTTTCACGGAACACCATGAATCACACGCGGCCAGCGCGTTCTTTCCCTCGCCGTTCGATTCGGCTGCCATCTTAACCATTGACGGAGTTGGGGAATGGGCTACCTCCAGTTGCGGCTTTGGCAAGGGGAACGAGATTCATTTGCTGTCGGAAATGCATTTCCCGCACTCTTTGGGCTTGCTCTATTCGGCCTTTACTTATTACACCGGCTTTAAAGTCAACTCGGGCGAGTACAAGATTATGGGCCTCGCGCCCTACGGTCAACCAAAATACGTGAAGACGATTCTGGATAAGATCCTCGACCTGCGCGAAGACGGGTCCTTTCGGTTGAACATGGAGTATTTCAATTACTGCCAGGGCCTCACCATGACCAGCGAATCGTTCCATAAACTCTTCGCAGGCCCGCCGCGAAAGCCAGAGACGCTCTTGACGCAGCGGGAGATGGACCTGGCGCGTTCCATCCAGGATGTGACCGAGATGTGCATGATTCGCATGGCGCGCCACGTGCACAAAGAGACGCGTGAGAAGAATCTGTGTTTGGCCGGCGGCGTGGCGCTCAATTGCGTGGGAAACGGTGTAATTCTGCGCGATGGCCCGTTCGAGAACCTGTGGATTCAACCCGCGGCGGGCGACGCGGGCGGATCGCTCGGCGCCGCGTTGTCTGTCTGGTATCAGTATCTCGGTAATCCCCGCAACAGCGAGGCCGTTTGCAACGCACACAGAGACGGGATGAGGGGTGCTTTCCTGGGTCCGGCTTTCAGTTCCGCCGAGATTGCCGCGTTCCTGGATTCCGCCGGAGCGGTTTACACTCGTTTGGACAAGCCGGTGCTGATTCAACAAGTGGCGCAATGGCTGGCCCAGGAGAAAGTGGTCGGCTGGTTTCAGGGCCGCATGGAATTTGGACCGCGCGCTTTGGGCGCGCGCAGCATTCTTGGAGATCCGAGATCGCCTCGCATGCAGGCGTTGATGAATATAAAAATCAAGTTCCGTGAAGGCTTTCGGCCATTCGCCCCATCGGTATTGCGCGATCGCGTTTCCGACTACTTCCAGATGAACTGCGAGTCTCCCTATATGTTGCTGGTGGCGCCGGTGCAGTCAGCATTGCGCATCCCCATGACGGCGGCAGAAGAGAAGCTATTCGGAATTGAAAAGCTTAACGTGCCGCGTTCCATCATTCCGGCAGTTACCCATGTTGATTACTCCGCGCGAGTACAGACCGTCACGCGCCAAGACAATCCCCTGTATTTTGACCTTATCGAGGCATTCGGCCGCATTACAAATTGCCCTGTCTTGGTAAACACTTCGTTTAACGTACGCGGCGAGCCCATCGTCTGCACGCCAGAGGATGCCTATATTTGTTTTATGCGGACCGGAATTGACTTTCTGGTGATGGAGGATTGTGTTTTGAGCAAGAGCGACCAGAACGGGTTTGTCGACAGCTCTTCTTGGGAAAAGGAGTTTCAACTTGACTGATACTTCATCTCAGGATCCAGCGCGCAAGAACGTGCTGGTCGTTGCAGCGGTTTTAGCCGGCTTAGCGGCATGGAATGTGTACCGGCGCCGGCCTGTGTATTCTGAAGTGCTCGGCGGGATGGCCTTGACTCTCTGCATCGTGGTCCTATGTTCGCGCTCCTGGACCGGGCGCATCAACCGTGGTTGGATGGCATTGGCTCGAGCGCTGGGGTATCTCAACAGCCGTGTTCTGCTTTCGCTTCTGTTTTACGTGGTGCTGGCGCCATACGGCGCCCTGCTCAGGCTGATCGGTCACGATCCATTGCACCGGCGCGGAGGGAAGAGGGATAGCTATTGGATACCAAGACAGTGTCCAAACCAATCCAGAAACCAATTCGAACGCCCTTTTTAGAAGCAGGTTCACATGACGCGCAGACTGTCCGTTGTCGTTGATTTATGGAGTTTGCTTCTCTACCGGAAGAAGTTCTGGCTGCTTCCGATCGTTACCATTTTGATCTTTCTTGGGCTGTTTTTGGTGTTCGCTGCCAGCTCGGCCATCGCCCCGTTCATTTACTCCGTCTTCTGAATTCATCGACCAACGGAGATGCAAAAATGCCTTACCGCGAAGTAGATACAGACATAAGCCGTCGCACCGCCAATCGGGGAAGGAGGCGGAGCCTCTCTATCGCCATTGTGCTTCTCGCAGCCATTGCCGTTTCGCCTCTGGTTCTGAAGTTCGCGCCGGCGCCAATTTTCTGGCTGTGGCTCGCCTGGGCCACTGCCATGTTTACGATGATGGTCTTCGTTCATGGTTCCTGGCTGCGCGCGATCCTGCTCGACCTCGGAATCGTTGCATGCATGTTGGCCGCGGTCGAAGCGTACCTTATCCATCATGAATACATTGCCCCGGTCTTTTCCAGCGGCTTCAATGTTCAGGATGACGTCCTCGGGTGGGCGCCCCAAAAGGGCATGCTGGTTCACGCGTTTAAGGCAAACCCTGAGGGATTGTTCCATCATCCTGAAGGGGCGCTATTCGACGTCACCTACACAATAGATGGAAATGGCCTTCGCGTCTCCCCTCCATGGCGCAAAAATGATTTGGCCGGCACGGTCCTTTTCTTCGGTTGCTCCTACACCTTCGGCGAAGGTCTGCCGGACAACGAAACGTTGCCGTACCAGGTTGGCCGCTTGTCAGGCGGGCGATACCGGACCATTAACTTTGCCTTTGAAGGTTACAGCCCCGCTCAAATGCTGGCCAGCTTGGAGCACGGCAGACTGAAACAAGTGATGGACACCACTCCAACGGATGCGTTTTACGTGGCGGCTCCGATTCATGTGTGGCGAGTGGCTGGGCGGACATCCTGGGGCGGGCATGCTCCGCGCTACATTCTTACCGGCAGCGGGGCGGTGACTCAGGCCGGCTTTATCGATTCCAAATCCTTGGCTGAGAAGCTTGGGCTTAGCTACAACTCGAGAATTAAGGGCCAGTTAGACAAATCAGCTTTATGGCGAATGCTATCGTCTCGTGATTCCCGCGTTACCGATGACGATATTCGTGTGTACCTCGCGGTCGTTCGCCGTTCACAGGAGTTGCTCACGGCCCAGTACCCGGGCATTCGCTTCCATATTATTTTGTGGCCGAATCAGAATGTTCCGCAGCAGCGTTACGTTTATGAGAAGATGCGAGCAGGATTCCTGCAGATGGGGTATCCACTGCACTTGGTCGAAGATATCCTTCCTGCCTATTGGATCAACGATCGAGCACGCTACATACTGGGTCCTGCTGATCACCACCCCAATGCCTTGGCGGACCAACTGCTCGCTGAATTCATATTGAGCTCGATTCAACAACAGACGCAAGCTGCTCGTTGAAAACATCTCTGGCAAGCTCTCTTCGCGAAGTGCGGAAAATACGCTGGCGATCACCGCCGGAGTCGTCGGGCGTTACAGGAACGGCGTCGGCTACGGCGAGCGGACGCATTTCGACGGCTGGAGCGAGGCGGTGGTCGAGTACATCGCCGAGCTCGAAGCCGCCCAGGGCGCGCTGGAAGCTTGATCGCCCGCAACCCGCTTCAACCCGTTCCGGCAACTTCGGGGAGCCGCCGCTTCAAGGCCGCTCCCCGAGATTTTTTGCTTCGCAGCGCCTTAGTCGGCTTCCAGCACCTTCGTCCGGAACAGCAGCCCGCCCAAAAGTCCGCCCACGCTGGGAGCGACCAGGAAGAGCCACACCTGCCGGATCGCCTGGCCGCCAACAAACAGCGCCGGCCCCAGGCTCCGCGCCGGGTTCACGCTCACTCCCGTAATGTGGATGCCGAAGATGTGAATCGCCAGCAGCGTGATGCCGATGGCCAGTCCGGCAAATCCCGCCGGCGCGCTCTTTTGCGTCGATCCCAGGATCACGATCACGAAGATCAGCGTAGCCACAAGCTCGAACGCAATCGCCGATAGGATGCTGTATTCGCCTTGAAAACCGGGCCCCCATCCATCCTGGCCCAGCCCGTTCGTTGCAAGGCTATATCCCGCAGTGCCGCTGGCAATCATCAGCAGCACCCAGGCCGCGAAAATCGCGCCCACGAATTGCCCCACCCAATAGCCGATCAGGTCCTTGACCGACATCCGTCCCGCAACCCAAACGCCCAGGCTGACCGCCGGATTGACGTGGCCGCCCGAAATGGGGCCGATCCCGTAGATCGCCGCGGCCTGGGCGAGCCCGAAGGCGAACGCAATGCCGAGAATGCCAACGATATTGCCGGCAATCACTGCCGTACCACAGCCAAAAAGCACCAGTATGAACGTGCCTACAAGTTCCGCCAGGTATTTCTTCATGATTCCTCCTTGGTGAACCGCGGATTGTTGTTATGGGCTGGCGCCCGCCAGCACCGGTGTGCGCCGATCCCCATACGGAACCGCGGTGCCGTGATGCAAACAAAGAGATCCGCCGGCCCGATGGGAAAGGTGGAGAACCTCTCTCGAAATGCGTGAACGCAGTCTTGCAGACGCGCTCCGGCTCAGTCAACAAAAAATCTGAGACCCGCGCCGGGATCCGCTCCCGCGAGAACGCCTGCTTCTTGTCTGCCTTCTTCATCCGCAGAAATCCCCATCGCGTTCGCTGCTTATTTATCGTCTTTTGCCCCTTTTGTTGTGCTAACGTTCAAGCGTGAGCGTTGGCGCGTCAGGCAAAGCTGAAACGAAAAAGGCGAGGCCGCGCCTCTTGCCGGGGCTGGCCGTAAAAGATGGGCTGATCCGCCATCCGTTCGATCTTGAATTTGGCGTGCGCACCAGCGGTCTGGTCGCAGGACGGCACCTCGGCGCCGGGCACCGGCACGACCGCCACGTTACAGCCTACTATGCGGTCGCGCCTTCGGTCTTTCATGGCATCATCGTGCGCTGGCGGCGATGCCGGCCCGTCGCGCCCATCGATGCCTACACATTTGTCGATCTCGGCGCGGGCATGGGGAGAGCCATGATGCTCGCTGCCGCGAATCCATTTCGCGCCGTGGTTGGCGTCGAGTTGCACCCCACGCTGGCGCGGATCGCCCGCAGAAATCTTGCTTTGTGGCGCGCCGCCGGGCGTACACACGTCCCCATGCGCATGCACTGCCGCGACGCCGCGGAGTTCCCACTGCCGCCCGGTCCTTGCGTAGCCTTTCTCTTCAACCCGTTTGGCGCGCCGGTGCTGCGCCGGCTGTTGCGTGCCTGGAGCTGGAACCTTGTCGAACGTGCCGGGCAACTGGATGTTCTGTACGTAAACAACGAGCAGCAGCGGGTGCTGGAACGCGAGCCGGGATTTGTACGGCTTTTTCGGGGCCAAGTGAAGCGCTCGCACGCGGATGCCGTGGCTGACCTCACCATTCTCAAGCGCCAGCCGGGCCCCGAGTACGCGGCAACGAGTTGGGAGGACTGCTCAATCTATCGCTGGGTTGGCAAAGACAGGGAGCCGGGGTCAGGGAACAGAAAGTAGCCGAATTAGGATCGACCGCAAGTCGTGGCTGTGATCTGATCACTGACCACTGATCGCTGACCGCTGAATTTTGCGAGGCACGTACATGTCAGAACCGCATCTGATCCTGGGCATCGGCGAGCTGCTGTGGGACGTTTTGCCCAACGGCATGAGATTGGGCGGAGCGCCGGCCAACTTTGCCGTCATGGCCGGACGGCTGGGCGATCGCGCGGCCATCCTCAGCCGCATCGGCCGCGACGAGCTGGGCCGCCAGGCGGTTGACCGCCTCGATCCGATGCCCGTGGAAACCAGCTTCCTCGAAGTGGACCCGGCACACGAAACCGGCCGCGTCACGGTCGGCTTCGTTGGCGACGAGCCGCACTTCACCATTCATCAGCCTGCGGCGTGGGACTTTCTGGAGCTCTCCGATGAATGGGTCCAACTGGTCGAGCGGGCTGACGCCATCTGTTTCGGCTCGCTTGCTCAGCGCAATCTGCGGGCACGCCAGACCATCCAGACATTAGCCGCGGAAACCTCCGCGGCCTGCATTCGCGTCTTCGACGTAAACCTGCGTGCGCCGTTCTACTCCCCCGAGGTGCTCCAGGAGTCGCTGGAGCTTGCCACGGTCGTCAAAATGAACGCGGCCGAGGCGCTGCTGGTGCTCGAGTTGCTGGACTTGGCTGCAGACGAACAGCCGGCGAGCGATGAACCACGAATCGCGGCAGAGCACCTGCGCTCCGCCGCGGTGCGCCTCCTTGAAGAATTTCCCACGCTGCAGCTCGCGGCCATTACGCGCGGTAATCAGGGAAGCCTGCTTGCCACCCGCGACGAGTGGGACGACCACCCTGGCTTTCCCGTGAAAATAGCCGACGGAATTGGCGCCGGGGATGCGTTTACAGCGGCCATGACGCATTACATGTTGCGCGGCGCAGACCTGGCAACGCTGAACGAGGCCGGAAACCGCTGGGGCGGCTGGATGGCCTCGCAGTCCGGCGCCATGCCCGCCTTGCCTGATGCGGTGCGCGACGCCATCGCCGCGGCCATCGAGAAAACGGCAGGCTAGGCTCGCTCCAAAAGACTGCCACGCCTTGCTTCCCGTCCCCGCGCATCTCGAGTAAAGTAAGGTCATTGTGATTATCGACTTCGCCCGGCGCGCGCACGATCACAACTGGGAGATGGATCCAATTACGCGCTCCCTGCTCGACACCGACTTCTATAAACTCCTCATGCTCCAGTTCATCTGGAAGCACTTCCCACGTACGCGCGCCACATTCACCCTCATCAATCGCACCTCTTCCGTGCGCATGGGCGAAATCGTCAGCGCGGCGCAGTTGCGCGAGCAACTCGATGCCACGCGGCAGATCCGTTTCCGCAAGTCCGAGCTCGTCTGGCTCGCCGGCAACACCTTCTTCGGCCGCCGCGGTATCTTCGAGCCCGCCTTCCTGGACTGGCTGGAACACGACTTCAGCCTCTCTGATTACCAGCTCTCCGTCCGCGAAGGCCAGCTTCAGCTCCGCTTCGAGGGCCTCTGGTCGGGGGCCTCGATGTGGGAGATCTATGCGCTGGCCGAGATCTGCGAATTGCAGACCCGCGCCGCGCTGAAGCAGTTGAGCGAACTGGAGCTCGATATTCTCTATGCGCGCGCCAAGACCAAGCTGTGGGAGAAGATGGAGCGCCTGCGCGGAGTCCCGGACCTCAGCATCAGCAACTTCGGCACGCGCCGCAGGCACAGCTTTCTTTGGCACGAGTACGTCGTCAACGCCATGCGCGATACGGTCGGCTCAGGCTTCACTGGCACTTCCAATGCGTATCTCGCTTACAAGCACGATCTTGAGGCCATCGGCACCAATGGCCACGAGCTTCCCATGGCCATGGCCGCGCTCGCCCGCGGCGAAGAGGAGTTGCGCAACGCGCAGTACCGTCTGCTGGAGCTATGGCAGCAGAGTTATCAGGGCGAGCTGCTCATTCTGCTTCCCGACACCTTCGGCACCACGCAATTTCTGCGCGGCGCGCCCGCATGGGTCGCCAACTGGACGGGCCAGCGCATCGACAGCAAGGACGCTTACGTGGCCGGCGACGAGTACATCGCTTGGCTCGAGCAGCACGGCCACGACCCGCGCCAGAAGCGCCTCATTGCCTCCGACGCGCTCGATGTGGAGCAGATTCTCGGCCTTCACGCCTACTTCGCCGGAACCATCCGCAACGGCGCCTCGCCCGACGGCTTCCGCTCCGCCGGCGACTTCTACGACGCCAAGCGATGGATTCCCGAGCGCCGCATTCGCTTTAGCGCCGGCTGGGGCACTCTGCTCACCAACGACTTCCGCAACTGCAATCCCCAGGGCAACGACGGCTTCAACCCCGTCGGCCTGGTCTGCAAGCTCACCGATGTCGACGGCAGGCCCGCGGTCAAGCTCTCTGATAACTACTCGAAAGCTCTGGGCGATCCCAAAGAAGCTGAGCGCTACCGGCGCGTCTTTGGCACGGCTGGCGTCACCGATGCGCCCGTCTTGACCTGACGCTCAGCTCAGGCTGGTGTAGCCTTCTCGATATGGCCGATCAGGCAGGCTGGTATGCAAATCAAGTTCGCCGCGAGTTGACTCTGCGCAACCGCAGCTACGCGCGCGGGCGCGCGCATGTGGAGAGCTACGGAAGCGCGCCGGTGATCGTGTACGCGCCGGACGGCGGCCGCCACGGCAACTTCTTCGATGCCGCCTACGCAGCCATCGCCGCGCGGCCCGAGTGGATGCGTCGCTTCGGCAAGGTGCACGCGCAGGCGGCGCGGTCGCTGCCCAGGCCGCAGCTCGAACCCGCCCGGCGCTGGCGCGAGCTCGACTCTTCCATGAGCTCCGACGCGCTCTTGATGAATGTCTTCTGCACTCCCGGAGTCGCCGAGTCCCCTGCAGTGCGCGACGCGCTCGGCGTGGATGCCGAAGCTCAGCCCATCTTCGGCTGGAAGGCTCGCGTTCCCCTGGCCAATGGCCGCTTCGACCGCACCGAAATCGATATGCGCTTCGGCTCGTTGCTGGTTGAAGCGAAGTTGACGGAAGTCGGCTTCCAGTCGCGCGCCGCCGCGATCGTCGAGTCCTACCGGGACTTCGACGATGTATTCGACCGCGATCTGCTCCCGCGCACTGAGATCGCCACGGCGCGATGGGTCGAAGCCAGCGAGTTTCCCGAGAATGCTTCGCAGGAGTTGGAAAGCGTCGTTGGCGACCCCGCTCTCTTCTCTCCCATCGACACCAGTTTTCGCGCGCCCGGCGAAGCCGGCTATGCAAGCTATCAGCTCATCCGCGGCGTGCTGGCGGCGTATGCCGCGGAGTCGAGCTTTTGCGTGATCCACGACGCGCGCCGCCCCGATCTGCGCGAGGATTGGTTTCAGGTCATGGCCGCGGTCGGGAGCGCCAGCCTGCGCGTCCGCCTGAAGGTGCTCACCTGGCAGGAGCTGGCCGCGCTTCTCCCCGCTGCGTTGCAGCAGTTCCTTGACGCGAAGTACGGAATCGTCGCGCCGGGAACGACGCCTTCGCCCTTCGGCGAATCTATGGAATTCGCCGACTGATGGCGCAAAGCCGCCCTACAAGCCCAGGACCTTCCGGTTGCGTTTTAGATCGGAGCCGCCACCCGCAAAATCGTCGAACGCCCGATCGGTGACGCGAATGATGTGCTCGCGCACAAACTCCGCGCCCTCCGCCGCGCCCTGTTCAGGATGCTTGAGGCAACACTCCCACTCCACCACGGCCCACCCCGGATAGTCGTACTGCGCCATCTTGCTGAACACCTGCCGGAAATCGACCTGCCCATCGCCCAGCGAGCGGAAGCGTCCCGGCCTGTCGATCCAATCCTGATAGCCGCCATAGACGCCCGAGCGCCCGTTCGGCCGGAACTCCGCGTCCTTCACGTGAAACGCCCGCACCCGCTCGTGATAGAGATCGAGGAAGGCCAGATAATCCATCTGCTGCAGGACCATGTGGCTCGGATCGTAAAGAATGTTGGCGCGTGGATGGTCGCCTACCGCTTCCAGAAAGCGCTCGAAACTCGCCCCGTCGTGCAAATCCTCGCCGGGATGCAGCTCAAAGCACAAATCCACCCCGGCTTCGTCGAAAGCATTCAGGATCGACAACCAGCGCCGCCCCAATTCTTTGAAGGCCTCGTCGATCAGCCCCGCCGGTCGCTGCGGCCAGGGATAGAAAAATGGCCAAGCCAGCGTGCCGGAGAACGTCGCATGCGCCGTCAGTCCCATATTGCGGCTGGCCTTCGCAGCCCACCACAACTGTTCCACGGCCCACGCAACCCGAGCCTTCGCGTTCCCTCTAACCTCAGGCGCTGCAAAACCATCGAACGAGGTTTCATAGGCCGCGTGGCTGGCCACTAACTGGCCTTGTTGGTGGGTGGCGAGCTCCGTCACCGCAACCCCGGCCCGCGCCGCTAGGCCCTTTACCTCGTCGCAATACGCCTGGCTCTCGGCAGCGCGCTCCAGATCGAAAAGCCTCCGGTCCCAGCTCGGAATCTGAATGCCAACGTACCCATGCCCCGCCGCCCACCCCGCCAGCCCTTCCAATGTGTTGTAAGGCGCCTCATCTCCGGCAAACTGCGCCAGACAAATCCCCGGTCCTTTGATCGTTCTCATATCTCTTCTCCTCGATTCAGTAGAACCTCTCGCCAATCTCCTACCGCTGCAATCTGGGTCCCGTCCAAAATCAAAGCGCCGGCGGAAGCTAGATGAGCTAGAAGCTATTGGATCCTGCAAAAGTAATGTCCCGCTGTCATCCTGAGCGAAGCCCCGCTTGAGCGGGGCGGAGTCGAAGGATCTGCGGTTGTTCTTCCCTGGCTGGATAGGACATTTCTTTTCCAGCTCTCAATAAAAGCTGGGAGCTGGCAGCTAAAACTCCACCCAGCCTTCCCTGCGGTTGCTCTCGATCGCGCGCTCGATAAACCGCATGCCGCGCACGCCTGCTTCGATGCCCGGCAACGTAGCCGGCAGCGGATTCGCCGTCCCTTCCTTCCACGCGATGAGCGCATGGGCAAACTCGCGATAGAGCACCGCGAACGCCTCCAAGTACCCCTCGGGATGCCCGGCTGGTGTGCGCGCCACGGCCCGCGCATCGCTGCCAAGATAACTCATCGACGCGTGACGAACCTCCTCCGGCTTATCGGGCCACTTTACGATCAGCCGGTTCTGATCCTGCTGCCGCCACACGAGCGATCCTTCTTCACCATAGATGCGCAGGTGCAACTCGTTCATCTCACCCGCGGCCACCTGCGAGCAGGCCAGCGTCCCGGCCGCGCCGTTGCTCATCCGCACGAACGCGTTGCAATCGTCGTCGAGCTTGCGCCCAGGAACTACCGTCCGCAGCGTCGCGTCGATCGCCGTCACTTGCAGGCCGCTGACATATTCGAGCAGGTGAAAAGCATGCGTGCCGATGTCGCCAATCGCGCCGCCGGGGCCGCTGCGCGCGGGATCGGTCCTCCACTCCGCCTGTTTTTGGCCTTCGGTTTCCACCGGCCCGCTCAGCCATCCCTGAAAATATTCCACCGCAACCTTGCGAATTTTCCCGAGCTTCCCCGCCGCGCACATCGAACGCGCCTCGCGCACCATTGCGTAGCCCGCGTAGGTGTGCGTCAAACCGTACGGCAACCCGCTCCTGGCTACCGCGCTCTCCAGCTTGAGCGCCTCTTCATACGTCGCCGTCGCCGGTTTGTCGCTCATCACGGGAAAACCCGCTTGGAGCGCTGCTAAAGCGATAGGCAAGTGCAAATGGTTGGGCGTCACAATGGCCAGAAAGTCGATCCCGTCCGCCCTCTTGCGCTCGGCCTCGATCATCTGCCGGTAGTCTGCATAGGCGCGCGCGGGATCGATGTGGAAGCTCACGCCCGCCTCGCGCGACCGCTCCGCCGACTGCGAGAACGCGCCCGCAACCAGCTCGATCTTTCCGTCCAGCTCCGCCGCTATCCGGTGCACCGGGCCGATAAACGAGCCCGGCCCTCCGCCCACCATGCCCATCCGCAGCTTGCCTTGCTCCGCCATCGCTTTCCTTCTCCCTGGATCGCGCGAGCCTCGCGCCTATCAGTTGCTGCCAGACCTCTTGAACTGGCTGCATCATTCAGATGGCCCGCACCACCGGCGCCATGCCTGGAATTCCTCGCCAAGGCAATCTTAAGCGACCGCCCGCAACCTCAAACATACCTAGACTAAACGATCACCACATGGGACGCCGGCGCCGGCTACGTGAAGATTTTTCCCTTCTCCGCCATGGGTCGCGCAAGCTATTTGAAGTCCCTGCTCACGCTCTTTCCTCATCTCAAGCTCATTCCCACCGGTGCCGTCACACTCCAAACCGCCGAGAGCCTCATCAAGGCCTGTGCATGCGCTCTCGGCGTGGGCAGCGACCCCGTCAACCTGGCCGCCGTGAATTCAGGACACGCGGAGACCGTCACCGAAACCGCAAGGGCGTATTTGCAGGTGCTGGCCGAGGCGCGAAAGTGGTAAAATTGCACTCGCTGGAACACGCTTGGGTACGGCGCCGGCGCACGGAAGAAGAATAACCGTCCCGGCGGTTCTTTTCGTATAAGGAGATGCGGACATGAGAAGGCGGGCGTTTTTGATGAACACTGCAGCCGGGGTGGCGGCTGTCGCCGGAGCAGGTTTGAAGGGTTTGAGCGCGCAACAGCCGACAAATACGGAGGCGTCAGGGGTTGAGATGACGCCGGATGCGGACGCGAAACCCGGGATCGGGCGCCCGGTGAAGGTTGTGAGTATCGGGTTTTCCCCCGGCAAGCTGCCATGGAGCGAAATAACGCAACATGTCGATGAAGAAGGGTCGCGGCAGCCCGATATCATTGCTTTGCCCGAGACATGCCGTGGGCAGGACGGCACCAGCGAGGAGACCCTGGACGGGCCGACAGTGACCACGATGGCCGCATTGGCAGCCAAGCACAAAACCTATATCGCGGTCCCGATTGATCGGCGAGACGGCGACCGGCGTTATAACACCGTGGTGCTTCTTGACCGCTCCGGCAAGGTGGTCACCCTTTATAACAAGATTTTCCCGTATTGGTCGGAATACGATGTCCATCCCGCCGTGAGCCCCGGCGACGAGGCTCGTGTTTATCAGGCCGATTTTGGCAAAGTGGGTTTTGCGACCTGCTTCGATGCCAACTTTCCCTCGGTGTGGAAGCGCATTGCCGACATGGGAGCCGAGCTGGTGGTGTGGCCCAGCGCCTATATTGCCGGCTCCTCGCTCCAGTCGCACGCCATCAACAATCACTACTACGTCGTTAGCTGCACGCAGGCGGCTGTTTGTATGGTGTACGACATTAACGGAAAGAGGATTTATACCTCGCGGTCTAAAGATATCGATGTGAGCCGGGTTTCTCTGGATCTGGACCGGGTGATCTTTCACGAAAACTTCAACCTCGACAAACGCGACAAACTGCTCAGTGAACATCCTCAGGATGTGGTCCAGGAAGAGTGGATGAAGGATGAACAATGGTTTGTGCTCAAAGCCGCGCGGCCCGGCGTAAGCGCCAGAGCATTGGCCCATGAATATGGCATGGAGGAACTCCGCCACTATCTCGACCACAGCCGTATGGCGATCGACGAACTCCGCGGCTGGGAATTTAGTGCGTAGGCTGCGGGCCCGGCAAGAGCGTGGGTTGGCGGCTGCTTCCGTTCCATGCAGTTCCCTGGCCCACGCAAACGGTAAGCGCGGGGTTGCATAGAGCCGAAAAGGACAACGGGGAGGGCGCGAGACTGTTCGCGTCCAATCCGTGCTCGGCACGATGCGTGCAGGGTACACTTCGCGTGGCATTTGAGCGGGCGTCCATCATGGCCGATTCATCGTCATCGGCGCCTACACCTTCGGCGATCCAGGACCAGGCCTTCCGGCGCGGCGGTCGCCACGCGCTGGTGATCGGCGAGGCCAGCGGCGTCGGCGAGGCCACCGTGAAGCAGTTGGTCCGCGCCGTCCTGCCGACTCGCTGACTTTATCCGGCCGCCTCGCCCGCCTTCGCCTCCCCAAACAGCCACGCGTAGAGCGCAACGCCTACGTAACAAATCACCGGTACCATGTAAGCTGCCTCCAGGCCCTTCGCGTGCCACAGCATTCCCATCACCTTGGTCAATGCCCACCCGCCCAGAATCGCCATCACCAGAAACGATCCCGCGGTCTTGGTCTTCTCGCCCATCCCCTTCAGTCCCAGCGCAAAGATGGTCGGAAACATGATCGACATGAACAGGCTGGTCATCAGCAGGCAACCCACCCCAACCCGGCTCGGATACACGACAGCAACCAAACACAGAGCCACATTGATGACCGAATAGACTACAAGCATGAGCCGCGCGTGGAAGTGCTTCATCAGCCACGCCGAGCTGAACCGTCCCACGGCAAATGCCAGCAGCGTACTAGTCAACATATAGCCCGCCGCCTTGTCACCCACTCCAGTCGCTGACCGCACATAGAGGATGAAGTAACTCCATGTGCCCACCTGCGCGCCCACGTAAAGAAATTGCGCTAGCACGGCAAACGTAAAGTGCGGTTGCCAGAGCCGCACATGCATCCCGCCGGAAGGCGAGCTCTCGGATACATCCTCGGTCCCCAGATCGGGAAACTTGGCTAGGAGAATCATTAGCGCCCAGAAAAAAGCTACAAAGCCCAGCACTAAATAGGTCGGCGTAACACGCTGCGTCTCCCATTGCAGATAAGCCTGATACGTCCCTGCGGCCTTCATCACCGCCGTCTTCGCGCTGCTCAACTCCACGCCCGAAAAGATGAACACTGTTCCTAACAGCCCTGCGGTAATAGATCCGAGCGGGTTAAATGCCTGCGAAAAATTCAGCCGCCGCTCGCTCGACCCCGCCGGTCCCAGTTGCGCAATGAAAGGGTTGGCTCCGGTTTCAAGAAAAGAGAGCCCAGAGCCAATCACAAACTGCGCTACCAGAAAGAAACCGTACACTCCCGCATGCGCGGCCGGATAGAACATCCAGCAACCGCTTCCCATCAGGATCAGGCCAGTTATCAATCCGACCTTATAGCCAAGCCACCGCATGATTTGCCCGGCGGGAATTGCCATCAAGAAATAACCGACATAGATGACTTGCAACTGGGCTGCGCTCGATTGGTTGATCTCGAACGACTTCATGAACTGCCGGATCAGAATGTCGGTTAGATTATTTGGAATTGCCCATAGAAAGAAAAGAGGCGTGACCACCAGGAACGGCGCTAGCAGCCTCTTGGGAATCAACGGGGCTTCAATGTCTTCGTTGTTTTGTGAATTCGAGTTTCCTTGCTTGATCGGCCCGGCGGAGATGCTCAAGGTGAAGTCTTCCTTCTGGAATGCGGCCAGCACGAGGCGTCGTCGCTTCAAAACCCCCGATTTATCCACGCGCCGCCTGTTCCTTGTGAAATCGCTTTCATCTTTCTATCGAATCTGCCGGTCCGCTGGCAAATCTACCCCCTACCCATCCGCCGGCCCTCCTGCGCTTCTGCTCTGCGCTCCACGCGCCTATAATGCCTGGTTAAGGCGGCGCCCTCTCCTGGGCAGCTCAAACAACGGCGCCGGTCAGCACGATGCTACCTGCAACGGCCGATCCCATCGAATCCGTACGTCGCTTCTATGCGGAGGAGTTGTGTCGCCTCAACCGAATCTCTTCGCCCGCCATCCTCGCTGCCTTCGCAACTGTCCCACGCGAGCGCTTCGTCGGTCCCGGCCCATGGATGATTCAATCCAGCGGCACACACTGGTTCACGGAAAGCGCCGACCCCCGGAACGTCTATCGCGATGGGCTCATAGTGCTCAATGCAGCCAAACACCTGAACAACGGCCAGCCCAGCTTGTGGGCCTATCATCTTAGCCTGCTCGATGTGCGTCCCGGCGTTCGCATTCTTCATCTCGGTTGCGGCACCGGATATTACACCGCAATCCTGGCCGAGTTGACCGGCCCTGGTGGCAAAGTCACCGCCGTCGAAATCGATGCAGGCCTGGCCTCCCGTGCGCGCATAGCGCTCGAGCCCTGGCCGCAGGTCACCGTGGTTCGCGCGGACGGCTCCCATGGTCCCTTCGATCCGGCCGATGTCATCGTCGTCAGCGCCGGCGCTACGCACCCCCTCCCCGCCTGGCTTGCGGCCCTCGAGCCCGAGGGCCAGCTCCTCTTTCCGCTCACCTCCACGCACGGTCCCGGAACCATGGCCTACCTGACCCGCAAGAGCGCGGATCACTTCGCGGCCATGCTCTGCGGTTCGGTCTTCTTCGTCGATTTTGATGGAGCGCGCGATCCTGCCGTCAGCAGCGAGCTTGCCAAGGCGCTCAACCGCGACCATGGCGCCAGCGTGCGTTCCCTCCGCTGCAATCCCCACCAAAAGGACGACACCTGCTGGCTGCACGGCAATGGCTGGTGCTTCTCGCGCCGCCCGGCGATCGACGCAACTGCCGCTGCGTCCATCTGACCCGCTCACAGCACGCGCGCCAGCCACTTCCCCGTGTGCGAATGTAGATTGCCCGCAATCTCCTCCGGCGGGCCCTCGGCCACAATGCGCCCGCCTGCTTCGCCGCCCTCCGGTCCCAAATCGATTACCCAGTCCGCGCTCTTGATCACGTCCAGGTTGTGCTCGATCACAATCAGCGAGCCGCCGCCGTCGATCAGCTTGCGAAACGCCGCTAGCAGCTTCGAAACATCGTCGAAGTGCAGTCCCGTCGTCGGCTCGTCGAGGATGTAGAGCACGCGGCTGGCTTGCGAGGGCTTCGCCGTCGCATTCGCCGCGCGCACCTGCGCCAGATGCGCGGCCAGCTTCACGCGCTGCGCCTCGCCGCCTGAGAGCGTCGTCGCCGACTGCCCCAGCCGCAGATACCCGAGGCCGATCTCATCCAGCACCGCCAGCTTTTCCACGAGCTTCATCTGTCCGGCAAAGAAGCGCATCGCCTCCTTCACCGTCATCTGCAGCACGTCGTGAATGCTCTTGCCCTTGTATTGCACCTCCAGAATCTTCGCCTGGTAGCGCGTGCCCTTGCAGTCCTCGCAGGGCAGCTCCACATCGGCCAGGAACTGCATCTCCACCGTCACCGTCCCATCGCCTTCGCAGGTGTTGCAGCGGCCGCCCGGTACGTTGAACGAGAAATGTCCTGGCGTGAGCGAGAGCCGCTTGGCCTCGGGCTGCGCGGCAAACAGCTCGCGCACCAAGTCGAATCCCTTGATATACGTGATGGGATTCGAGCGCGGCGTACGCCCGATCGGCGTCTGGTCCACCAGCACTACGTCGTTCAGCCGCTCCGCGCCGCTCAACGAGCTGAACACGCTCGACGGATCGCCTCCATCAGTCTGCCCCAGCGCCCGCGCCACCGCGCGATACAGCACCTGGTGCACCAGTGTGGACTTGCCCGAGCCGGAAACGCCCGTCACCGCAACCAGCAGCCCCAGCGGAATCTCCACATCCAGTCCGTGCAGATTGTTGGCTCGCGCCCCGCGCAGGACCAACCGCTCGCGGCCCGGCGCGCGCCGCCGCGTGGGCACGGGAATTGCAATCTTCCCGCTCAAATACCGGCCGGTGAGCGATGCCGGATTCGCCTCGATCTCTGCCAGCACGCCCTCCGCCAGCAGCTTGCCGCCAAATTCTCCCGCGCCTGGCCCCAAATCGAGCAGGTGATCCGCCGCGCGCAGAATGTCGGCGTCGTGCTCCACCACCAGAATCGTGTTTCCCAGATCGCGCAGTTCTTCCAGAATATGAATCAGCCGCGCCGTGTCGCGCGTATGCAATCCGATCGAAGGCTCGTCCAGCACGTACAGCGAGCCCACTAGCCGAGACCCCAGCAACGTCGCCAGTTGAATCCGCTGCGCCTCGCCGCCGCTCAACGTCGACGCCAGCCGGTCCAGCGTCAGATACTCAAGTCCCACTGCCACCAGAAAGCTCAATCGCTGCCGCACCTCGGTCAGAATCGGACCGGCAATCTCCTCCTGCATCGGCGAAAGCTTGAGCGCATCGAAAAACTCTTTCGCCTGCGCGATCGTCAGCGCCGTCGCCTGGCAAATGCTTTTGCCTTCAATGCGCACCGATCGCGCCTCGGCCCTCAGCCGCTGGCCGCGGCAATCCGGACACTCCGCGTAGCCGCGATACTTGCTCAGCATCACGCGCACGTGCAGCCTGTACTTTTTGCGCTCCGCCTGCGCAAAAAAGCCCATCACGCCCGCGAACCCATCCTTGCCGCGCAGCACGGTCTCGCGCGCCGCCTCCGGCAAATCGCGCCACGGAACATCCAGCGGCACACCCAGCTCCGCCGCGCGTTTGCGCAGCTCGCCAAACCACGGCCGGTACTTAGGCCGGTTCCACGGATCGATGGCGCCGCCAAGCAGGCTCAGCCCCTGATCGGGAATCACCAGGCCCAGGTCGTAGTCCACCGTGTTGCCGAACCCCTGGCATCGCGGGCACGCCCCAAAGGGATTGTTGAAGCTGAACAGGCGCGGCTCGGGCTCGCGTCCCGGCCGATGGCAATTGGTGCATTCATACGCGCCGGAAAATCGCAGCCGCTTGCGCCCTGCCGTCTCATCGCGGGGGCTCGGGGTCCCCACGGACACCGGGGCCCCCAGCAAGCGCTCTTTGGTTGCTGGGGTGGGGGATCGGTCTTCCTCCGTGGGGTGACGGGGCGCCTCCTCAAAGATCGCCTCGCCCGCCTCGCGATAGGCGATCTCCACGGCATCCACAATCCGCGGCCGGCTCTCCGCGCTCACCACGATCCGATCCAAAAGCACAAAGATAGGCAGCGCAAAGTCCAGATCGAGCAGCAACTCCGGCGTCGAGAATTCGAAGATTCTTCCTCGCTGCCACAACCGGTTGAACCCGCTCGATCGCAAATCCGCCAGCCGCGCCTTCAGTGTCTCCAGATGTAGTGAATCGCGGTACGGCGAATCGCCGCCCTTCCCTGCGGGTTTGGCCTTCGCCGTCTTCGCCGCGCGGCCTGCGGGCTTCCCCGCCTTCGCTTCAGGCTCCGCTGTCGCTGTTGCGCTCATCACCGGAAACAGCACATTCAGCCGCGTTCCCTCGCCCAGCGCCAGAATCGCCTCAGCCGCCTCGTCCACGGAATCGCGCTTCACCAGCCCATCGCAATAGATGCAATGCACCTTCCCGCAGCGCGCATACAAGAGGCGCAGGTAATCGTAGATCTCCGTGGCCGTGGCCACCGTCGATCGGGGATTCCGCGTCGTATTCTTCTGCTTGATGGCAATGGCCGGCGCCAGCCCGTCGATCTCGTCTGCATCCGGCTTCTCAATCCGCTCCAGAAACTGCCGCGCGTAGGCCGAGAGCAACTCCACATACCGCCGTTGCCCCTCGGCATAGATGGTGTCGAAGGCCAGCGAGCTCTTGCCCGAGCCCGACACTCCGCTGATCACCGTCAGCTTGCCGTGGGGTATCTCGCAGGAGAGATTTCTCAGGTTGTGTGTCCGCGCATTGCGGATAATGATGGCATCGGTCAAAGGGAAGGCACCGGCGTAAACTTGCACGGCCGCGCCACTGACTTCTCAGATGGGTTCAGGGCACAACCAGCCATTCTTTATTATAGGCGTTCGCGCGCTGTATCACTTCCCATCGACGCCGGAGAGAATTCCCCGCTCGTATCCCTCGCGTCGTTACCGCTTCCGGTGAGCGAACGCCAAACAGGCAGCCAATCGAGTAGAATTGCCCACGATAAACCGGGAGGAGAAACGAGCCGGTGAAATCGGCGGGGAGTGCTCTGGATCATGCGGCCGAGTTACGCTCCGCGTCAAATTTGATCCATATCAAGGGAGAAGATGAACGAGATGAAAACAGTTGCCTTCACGAATCATCTGAGTAGGAGAATCAAAGGCTTAATCGTGGCTCTCGCGCTGCTGGGCACAGGTGCGGGTGGGACGCACATAATGGCGGCGCCGCACAAGGCTTCCGGCGCTGGTTTTCCCGCCTATCCAGTCAAAGTAAGCGCCAACGGACGCTATCTGGTCGATCAAAATAACACCCCATTCCTGATTGCCGGCGATAATCCGCATGCCCTCGTTACGATGATCACTGTGAAGGATGCCGAGCACTATTTCGCCGATCGCGAGGCTCATGGATTCAATTCAGCGTGGATGGATGTGCTTGTTGCCGGCCCGTACCGGCCGTATAGTCCGACGGACGGGGCCACGTACGACGGTATTCTCCCATTTACCGGCTACGTTGCAGGCGGTCAAGATACAGCGCATTACGACCTTACAAAGCCGAACGAGGCATACTTTGCCCGCGTCGACCAGATGCTGGCGCGAGCGGCAGCTCATCACATATTGGTTTTCCTGGACCCTATCGAGACCGGGCAGTGGGTTCCAACATTGCGCAACAATGGCGTGTCAAGTGCTGAAGCGTACGGCCGGTATCTGGGCAACCGCTATAAGCACTTTAAGAACATACTCTGGTTGAGCGGCAACGATTTTGAAACCTGGGAAAATCATGCCGATGATGCCTTGGTCCAGGCAGTGGCAAAGGGCATCCGATCTGCCGACCCTGATAGCCCGCAAACTGTTGAGTTGAACTACCAGAATAGTTCTTCTTTCGATGACCCCACCTGGGTGCCGCTCATTCAAATCAATGGCACTTACGCATACGCGGCAACCTATATCCAGATGCTGCATAGCTATAATCAGACGCCCGTCGCGCCGACCTATCTGCTTGAGGCTCATTACGAATTGGAAAAGGTGGGTGAGCCGTGGGATTACGGGAATCCCCTGGTGCTCAGGCGCCAACAGTATTGGGCCATGCTAAGTGGGGGGAAGGGGCAACTGTACGGCAACGCGTTTATTTGGACCTTCATGCCCGGATGGAAGTACTATCTCGACACCGAAGGGGTAACGCAATTTATGATCTGGGAGCATTTCTTTGAGTCGATGCCGTGGCAGAACCTGGTTCCGGATCAGACGCATACGGCGGTCACGGCGGGGTTCGGTACGTTCGGGGATCTGCAGACCCGTGTGAGCACAAGCGATTATTGCACCGCATCCAAGACGCCTGACGGCTCATTTGTCGTCGCCTACATACCGACCGTGCGGACGATCACGGTGAACATGGCGAGCCTGAAGGCGCCAGCTATCGCCAAGTGGTTTGACCCCTCAAACGGGACCTATACAGTCATCTCCGGTGGACCCTTTGCAAACAATGGCACGCGGGAGTTCACGCCGCCCGGAAAAAATCACGACGGCGATGAGGACTGGGTGTTGTTGCTTGCAGCTATCAAGCAGAAATGAAGAGGTTCCAAGGGGTTTGGTGTCGTTGACTGTGTACACTCCCAAAATGTTGGTTGTGGACCCTAATTTCCCCAAAATGGGAGACGGCGCTAAAGCGGGCCATCTACTACGGTACCGCGGCAGCAGAAGTGCTCCGTCGAATGATGCGATGAGGGCGCTATAGTAACTATCGGCTCGAAGCGAAGCCCGGGCAGGCGAGATTGGTTGCGCTGGTGACTACGTGCAGGAGCCTTTTCGGGAATCACCGGAGTGGAACGCATTGATCCGTCTGGCCCTGTGTATCCACGCTCCAGATAATATAAGCGCTAACGGCCGGAATCACTTTGAGGTGTCGACCGTGCTCACGGAGGGGTTTATGAAACCTATTCGCATTCCATGTTTCGTGCTGGGGTTAGTTGTGACGCTGTTGAGCTGTGCGAGGTCGTCGGTCGCCCAATACTTTCCTCCGCCCGACAGCGCCGGTGGATGGCGCACGTTGACCGTCCCCAAGGAAATTCAACAAAAGACCGGTTTGGACGTTCAGAAGCTGGATGCAGTTTTCGACTACATTCAGGGGTCCAGCCAAAACGGCGGTCTTCTAGTTGTGCGGCATGGATGGCTTGTATACGAACGATACTTCGGGCGAGCCAGCCGGGAAGCAACGCCCAACACATCGTCTTGTGGCAAGTCTTTTACCAGCATCGCAGTGGGCATCCTGATGCATGAACGGCCCGATCTCTTCCCACACGGATTGGATCAGAAGGTCTACACATCGCGCTATCTGCCTCCTGAAGCGTTCCCGGTGACTGATCCGAGAAAAAGCGGCATCAAACTCGGGCAACTGCTCACGATGACCGCGGGGCTGAGCGGAAATAGTCCCGGTTACATTTATGGCAAGGCAATCCCTATCGTTCCTGAAGGCCTTGACGGCTGGCGAGCGATGGTTGAGCCCATGGCATTCTCTGAGCGGTTGTGGGTGGATCCGGGCGGAGGATACTCCTACGCTACCGTGTCTCCGCAAATTCTGGCCGCTATGGTTCGTCACGTGACTGGGATGGAACTACAGAAATATGTCGTGATCCATCTAGCCAAGCCGCTGGGGTGGGGCCGTTGGGGTTATGGCTTTCACGATCATCCGGAGATCACGCACACCCCCGGAGGTGGGGGCATCTGCGTGCGGGCGACCGACATGCTCCGATTCGAATACCTTCTCCTGCATCAAGGAAAGTGGGGCAGCCGTCAAATTGTTCCTACTGAGTATGTGCGGAAAGCCACCACGCCTTCGCCTTACAACCCTCACTTTCCTTCTTATGGCCTTGATTTCGAACTTAACTCCAACGGCGATGCACAGGCACCACGCGATGCTTATTGGAAGATCGGTTTCGGGGGTTTTGCCATTTGCGTGGTGCCCTCACTGGATTTAATTGTATGGAAGATGGGAGGTTCTGACTCTCAGTACGAGGAAAGCGATACAGGAATACCCGAGGTCAGACCTTACGGGGAACGCGCCACCTGGAAGCGAACCGCGGACGAGGACAATTCTGCGCTGCATATGTTAGAGATGGTGGTCGCCGCAATTGCAAAGCAGGGAAGGTGAGTTTCTCCGTGATCCTGCCTAACGAAGGGCCATGTCGTCTGCCCGGCGAAATGTGTGCAAGTTGCGTTCTGACTATCCCCTTGTTTGGGTTGCGAAATAGCGGAGGGTGGACGTGCGGATTTGAGACCTGGCGGCCCGACGCTGAGAAAGGAGATTCCCGCCTGCATGTTTCAATCGCGGAAGCCGTTCACGAATGCGGTCCCTTTCGATCCCAGTTGGAAGCGTCTTTGCACAATCGGCGGAATCACCGCCTTGATTTCGATCCTGACCGCGCCGGCCGAAGTGGTCATCTCGCTCCTCCCCGGCGTCCAAAGCGCCTTGACGCACACCGTCACAGTCACCGATTGGTTCACGCTCTTTCAAAACCATTGGCTTCTTGGGCTCCGCAGCTTCGGCCTTCTCAACCTCGCCGCAGCAATCTTGTTCATCCCCACCATCCTTGCCGTTTGCTCTGTTCTTTGGCGTGACAGCAAATCGTACGCCACGCTCGCCGCCATCGTTTTCTTCGTTGGGATCGCAATCTACATCGCTGATAACAGGGCCTTTCCGATGCTTGTCCTCAGCCGCCAATACGCCAGCGCCGCCACCGACGCGCAGAGATACCTGTTAGTCGCAGCCGGGCAGGCGATGCTGGCGGAAGGACAAAGCTGCTCTAGCCTCCTGGTCATCGAATTCGCTTTTCTGCTTGTCTCCGCGGCCATGCTGAAAAGCGCGGCCTTTAGCAAAGCTGCCGCCTGCGCGGGAATGCTGGCAGGCGTGCTGATGATGGTCCTCGAAATCGCCTTCATTCCGCCGCATGGCGTGGCAATGGCAATTGCCGCCGGGGGGGCCTTGCCATGATGACCTGGTCGTTTCTCGTTGGCCTCCCGCTCCTTCAACTTGGCCGGTGATCGCACAAACTGGCCTCGATGCCGACCCCTTCAACATCGCAAAATCCAAAGCGGCAGGGTACCTCTCTGCCACTCACCAGTTCGTTCTTTTGTTCCTGTCACGCGTGAAAATCCGGAGTGCCGGTTAGATGGGGAAATTACTTTCGTCTTTATCGTTTTCGTGCACCGCCTTGTCGGTTTTCTCCGCCAACTTGTTGGCGATGCGGTCTACGATCTTCTGCTTTGAAGGATTTGAAATCATCTCGTCTTCCAGCTTCTCAACTTCCGGGTTTTGAAATTGCTCGGTCATTGTCACCCTCCTGTTTTCAATGTGGATCGTCTCGGCGTGCTGCGGCGGCGCCTTCTGCTCCCTTTCGCCCGATTTCTCTTCTCCTTCCGCGTCGAACCCCCTGGATAAAGCCCCCTGGATAAATTGCGGCGCAAACCGCCCCGCGAGTTGCCCGGGCCGTTGGACCCAAAGAACTGTGCCCTCAGCACAAGAACAAGGCTGCCACAGCACTGGTGCGAGGGTTGGAATCCCTCCGGTAGTCTCTGGGTTTTGATCAGGCAGCAAACGCTGGCATTCGCGCCAATCCGTGCTGCATTTCGTCTTCCGCTTCACGGTTCAGCACGCCAGCTAGGCCCATCAGAGCCTCGGATGCGCACGCCGGGCACTGTTCCGCGCAGTTGCCGATGCAGTTGCAATCCTGGCAAAGATAAGCCCCCTTCAAGGGCATATGTTGCATCGAGAGGAATTTCATAGAGTCACCCCACTTATGATGGCGTATTCGTTCATCCCGATGGCCTCCGCCGGGAAGCATCCTTCGTTTGCCTCCTCAATCCCCCGTGGCGGAACACAACTTGCTCCTGCTACTGGTTCGATGCGGCGCTCTCCGGCAAAGTTGCGCCTTTTTCTTTCGCCGCACCCATAACTCCTTTGATTGCTTTGCGATTCAGACCTCCGGCCAAACTGGGCGTCCTTTCACTAAACTGTTTATTGAGGTTCTTCGTGCTTCGTTTCGCTTTTCTCGGTTTGGTTTTTCCTCTGATCTCCGTACCCGCTACTTCCATCGCCCAGAACTCGTCGCCTGCACCCGGCGTACCGCCCGCGCCCTCCAGCGCACCCACCGCAACCTATCAGCCCATCCCGGATCAAGTCGCCTCCGCGGAAGCCGCCATCGCTCGCTCGGACTGGAAGACCGCCGAAGCCAAGCTGGACGCGTGGCTCGTCGCCCACCCCGCCGATGCGCGTGCTTTGTTCGACGCCGGCTACGTGGCCGATGCGCAAAACCGTCTCGACGATGCGTCTGCTCTCTACCATCGCGCCATCTCCGCCAATCCCAAATCCGTTGAAGCCCACATCTCGCTCGGCTTGCTGCTGGCTCGCCAGAACAAGCTGGCCGAAGCCCGTCCTGAGCTCATCGCCGCCACGGCCCTCGATCCCGGCGACGCCGGTCCCGCCCTGAAAGCCCGCGCCTGGCGCGCCTTGGCCCGCATCGATAGTGCCTCCGACCCTGCCGCGGCCTCCAACGATCTGCTCGAAGCTCTCAAGCTCACTCCGGAAACACCCGCCGACACGCTTTTCGCCGCCGAACTCGCAGAAAAAACCGGGCAATACGAAGCCGCCGCGGCTGCCTACCGCCGCGTCCTGGACAAAGATCCGCAATCCGCGCCGGCCAGCGCCGGACTCGCTCACCTGCTCATTCTGCGCAAACAATATCCCGAGGCAGAGGCCCTCCTCCGCGCCGCGCTCGAGAGAAACCCCGACGACCCCGCACTCACCGCCCAGCTTGCCGCCGCGCTCGCCGATCAGGACAAGGCCGAGGCCCTCCCGCTTCTCCAGAAGCTCCACGACGCCCACCCTGCCGACCCAGCCATCACACGCATGTTGGCCGCGATCCTTGCCGTTGCCGGCGATTACGCAGGCTCCGACCAGCTCTACCTCCAGCTCCTCGCCGCCGCTCCCGAGGATCCCGATCTGCTCGACGACCACGGCCAGAACCTTCTGCATCAGGAGCTGTTCGCTCAGGCCTACGCGGTCTTCGATAAGGCCACCCAAATCGACCCAGGCAATGCCGATGCGTGGAGCGGCCTGGCTTTTAGCGCCTCAAAAACCGGCCATCCTGACGTTGCCTTGCACGCTCTGACCATGCGCTCAAGGTATTTGCCAGACAACGCTTACATCCTCTTTCTCTGGGCCATCTCCTATGATGCGCTGCACCGGAAAACGCAAGCGGCAGCCTACTACCATCGATTTCTGGATGCGTCGGGCGGCAAATTCCCAAATCAGGAATGGCAGGCCCGCCAGCGCCTGCAACTCCTCGATAAATAGCCCCATCCGAACCAGAATCGCGTTCGGGAATCGGCCCCCGTCATGCGCTCGTCCGTTTTTGGTACCTGAGTTATCCGCGTTGTCAAATTCCTGCATCTTAGCCCTTGCAGATCGTTGCGCGATGTGAGTACTATGATCACTACTTGAGGAGGCACGACCGCATTGGTGGAGGTTCCGTATGCGGACCATGGTTCCAATGGCTGCGTTCCTTGCACTCAGCTTGACCGCCGTCCCGTTGTGCGCCTCCTCTCCTGACAGCGCCCTCCCCGATCAGCAAAGCATTGATGCTCTTGAGGCTCGGGCTGCCCAGGCGCAGCCGCGCGAACAATGCTTCCTCTATGCCCAGCTCGTGCAGCAGATGACCGAGCTCAGCATCCGCCAGTACGCCGCCGGCGACGTCACAAAGGCAACCGGCCTGCTCAAGCGGATCCAGCACATTACGCAAAAGATCCATCTCTCCCTCGCCGATAACGATAAGCGCCTCAAGAGCACCGAGCTCCTGCTTAGCCACACCGCCTTCCGCCTCAACGAGATGCTTCAATCCAGCAGCGTCGATGACCGTGCTCTGGTGCAGCAGACCCTGGCGCAGGTTACTGACGCGAAAAATGCAACTATGATGCAGGTCTTTCGCAAATAGCGCGCGTCCCTTCTCCCGGCCGCGCCCCTCATCTTGCCAGTATTGATCCGGCGGAATGCGTCGTGGAAGAACCCCAAGCTTCGCACTCGTATTGCCGCGCCCGCGGCTCTGTGCTTGAATAGAACCGCCGGAGGCATGTCCGCCATGCGCACCGTCGCTGCCATCCTTTTGTGCTTGTTATTCGCCGCGCCCCTTTCTGGACAAAAGGAGAAACCTGAGCCATTGACCCCGGACCAGCAGGATCAGATCGCCGAGGCCGGCATCGATCCCGTAACTCGCGTCGATCTGTACGTCAAGTTTCTCGATGCCCGCTCCGGCGCCATCCAGGGCCTGATCAGGCGTGCCCATTCTCCCGCCCGCAGCCAGCGCATCGACAACGAGCTCCAGGACTTTACCGCGCTCATGGACGAGCTTGGCGACAACCTCGACGTCTACTCCCAGCGCAAGGCCGACATTCGCAAATCGCTTAAGGGGCTCAACGAGGGCGTCGCGCGCTGGCAAGGAGTCCTGCATGGCCTTCCCAGCGAACCGGCTTTTGAATTATCACTAAAAGACGCGCTCGCCAGCATCGGCGATCTTACCGATCAAGCCAAACAAATCACCGCCGACCAGGAAGCCTACTTCAAAGCCCACCCGGACGAGAAGGGCCAGGACCGCTGGGAACCGAAGTGATTTTGAGGGAGCAAGGGAACGAGGTCCCCTCAGGCGCCCGGCCCTGTTATCCTGCATCTCGGTGACCCCCGACTTCGCGCCCATCTTTGAGGATGAGTACCGCGCTCTCCGCCCCCGCGCGCCCATGCCGCCCATTCATGTGCGCTTCCGGCGCTTTACTTCGCTCAACACCACCATCCGCCTGCGCGAAGGTCACATCCACGTCAATCTCTCCGATTTGCTCGAAGGCGCGCCCGAATCCGTCCTCCACGCCATCGCTCACATCCTTCTTGCCAAGCTCTACCGCAGGCCCATCGATCGCGCGCATAACCTCCGCTACAAACGCTTCGCCTCCTCGGCCGCCGTCACGCACCAAACCGAGCTCATCCGCCACGCTCGCGGCAGCAAACGCTACTTCGGTCCGGAGGGCCGCTTCTTTCACCTCGAAGAGGTCTTCGACTCGCTCAACACGCGCTTCTTCGGCGGGTTCCTCGGCCGTCCCGACCTGACCTGGAGCGAGCACCACGCCAAGCGCTCACTCGGCCATTACGACGCCGCCCACAACACCATCGTCGTCAGCCGCGTCTTCGACCGCCCCTCCACTCCCCGCTACGCCCTCGAGTATCTGCTCTACCACGAGATGCTCCACCTCAAGCATCCCATCAAAGCGCGCGGCCTGCGCCGTTCGATCCACTCCAGCGAATTCAAGGCCGAAGAAGCGCGCTTTCCGCATCTCACCGAGGCCCTCGCCTTCATCAAGCGGCTCTAAGCCGCCGTACTCGCCCCGCCCGAAGGCTCTTCCCTGGTCCCTAGTCCCTAGTCCCTAGTCCCTGGCCCCTTGGTCCCTGCCTTTTCCATCGCTCCCGTCAAGCTGCTCACTGCCGCCACATCGTGGCTCTTGCACCACGCTTCCAGCCCTCGCGCAATCCGCTCCGTCGCGCGCGGATCGGCAAAGCTCGCCGTCCCCACCTCGACCGCCGTCGCGCCGGCCAGCAAAAACTCCACCGCATCCTCAGGCGTCACAATTCCGCCCATGCCGATCACGGGAATCCTCACCGCCCGCGCCACTTCGTACACCATGCGCAGCGCGATGGGCTTGATGGCCGGGCCCGACAACCCTCCCGTCACGTTGCTCAACCGCGGCCGCCGCGTTTCCGCATCGATCGACATGGCCAGAAACGTATTCACCAGGCTCACCGCGTCGGCGCCGGCTTCGGCGCAGATTCGCGCCATATACCCGACGGAGCTCACATTCGGTGAAAGCTTCACGATGAGCGGTTGAATGGCAACGCGCTTCGTCCGCTCGACGAGCTCTTCGAGCGCAAACGGATCCGCGCCGAATGCCATCCCGCCTGCCTGCACGTTGGGGCACGACACGTTCAACTCGTACGCTGCGATCCCCTCGGCATCGTTCAGCCGGTCAATCACCCCGATATACTCCTTCGCCGTGTGCCCGAAGACATTCACGATCACCTTGCACTCCGGGTGCTGCTTCATAGACGGCAGCTTCTTTTGTACAAAGTCTTCCACGCCCACGTTCTGCAGCCCGATGGCGTTCAACATCCCTGCCGCCGTCTGCACCATGCGCGGCGCTGTGTGCCCCGCCATCGGCTCCAGCGAGATCCCCTTGGTGACAATCGCGCCCAGCCGCTCCAGCGAAACGATGTCTTCAAATTCAATGCCGTAGCCAAACGTGCCGCTGGCGGCGATGACCGGGTTCACCAGCTCCAGTCCGGCCAACGAAACTTTCATGTAGGGTTTCACTTGGCGGCAATCTTCCTTTATCTCTCGCTCATTTGCCCGGCGTGTAACCACCCCCGGCCGGGCCTCCGTTCATGATACCCGTCCGCCGCGGCGCTCCGCGCCGCAGGCCGCACCGTCCCCAAAAGAGAAAAGCCCCTCGGCGCACGCCGAAGGGCCCTTCGTATGTAGCTAGATGCTAAAAGCTGCCTCTACGCCGTCACCTCTTCGCTGGCATCCACCTTCACCGGCGTCAGCCAGCCAAACCTGTCCGGCTTCAACCCGTTGGCGATGCCATAGAATTCCTCCGCGATCTGCTTGGTGATCTCGCCCGGCTTCCCGTCGGCGATAGTAATACGGTCAATCGACCGAATCGGCTGTACCTCCGCCGCCGTTCCCGTAAAGAAGACTTCGTCCGAGATATACAAGAGCTCGCGCGGAATCGGCTGCTCTATCACCGGCAGTCCCAGGTGTCGCGCAATGGTCAGCACGCTGTCGCGCGTAATACCCGACAGCGCCGAGTTGGCCAACGGCGGCGTGTACAGCACTCCGCTACGCACAATAAAGATGTTCTCGCCCGAGCCCTCGCTCACCAGCCCACCAACGTCCAGCGCAATTCCCTCCTGGTAGCCGTTCACCTCGGCCTCCATGCGGATCAACTGCGAGCCCATGTAGTTCGCTCCCGCTTTGGCCAACGCGGGCATGGTGTTCGGCGCCAGCCGGTTCCAGCTTGAGATGCAAACATCCGCGCCCCCGTGTCCGGCTATGTACTTGCCCCACGGAAAATTCGCAATGTACACCTCGATCGGCGAACCCTTGGGGTGCACTCCGATCTCCCCGTAGCCGCGCAGCACAATCGGCCGGATGTAGCACGGCGCCACTCCGTTCGCCTCCACTGTTTCCACCACCCCCGCGCAAAGCTCCTCCAGCGTGAACGGAATCTCCATCCGGTAAATCTTGGCCGAGTCCAACAGCCGCTGCATGTGCTCCGGCAGGCGGAAGACCGCCGATCCATGCGGCTGACCGTAGCAGCGGATCCCCTCGAACACGCTCGAGCCGTAGTGAATCACGTGGCTCATCACGTGGATCGTCGCCTTTTCCCAGGGAATCAGGTTGCCGTTGTGCCATATCTTCTCAGTGGTTTGGATGGGCATGGGGGTTCAAGTACTCCTTCGTCTGCGAAACTCACGCACTTCGTTTAAGGGTGTCATGCTTTGCCATTCGCTGGCAAGCGCGAGGTCGCCCTCTGTTTTTCAATCGTCACCGCTCACGCTCGGCACTCCGAGCGCCACAGCCCCGCCAGACTCTTACCCTTGTGGCCGTTGTCCGGTCGATGCCGGTCGTCTTTTCATTGGAGTATGCTGTTAGCACTTTCAGAACCAGTGTTTTTACCTTTCGCGCGCTGGAGGTACTGTGTGGGTTCGAGATGCTTTGGCCTCGCTCTGGCTCGGCTGAATTCCCTGGCCGCTCTTCTTCTTCTCGTCATTCCATTCGTTCCTGCCTCCGTAGCCTGCGCCCAGCCAGGCTTAGTCAAAGGCACAATTGGCGATTCGGTGCTGGTCCTCAATGGACCGTGGAAGTTCCACCCCGGTGACGACATGGCATGGGCCAGCCCCGCTTTCGATGACTCCGGCTGGGACTCGCAGGATTTGACTCCACCCGAAGGCTCCTATGATCCCATCACCGGTTCCAGCGGCTTTGTCCCCGGTTGGACCGCAAACGGATACCCCCGGCTCGCCGGCTTTGCGTGGTATCGCCTGCGCGTCCAGTTGGAAAACTCGAGTTCCAGCGCTGGCACGACTGCGCTGGCCCTCACCATGCCCATCAATTTCGATGACGCCTACCAGGTCTTCGTCAATGGCCAGCAGATCGGTGAGTTTGGGCGATTCAAGGATCACACGGCGGTTTTTTACAACGCCCAGCCGCGATCGTTCGATCTGCCCATGAGCGCTTCCAGGGGAACCATGACGATCGCAATCCGGTTTTGGATGGAGCCCAGCACTCCGCTAATCAGTCAGGACGCAGGCGGATTGCATGGGCCGCCGCTCCTTGGAGAATCGTCCGCCATCGACGCCATGCTGCGCCTCGAATGGGATGACGTCAATCGCTCGGAAATAGGCAACCTGCTGACAACCGCCCTCCTGCTCCTCGCCGCGCTGTTCGGATTCACGCTCTACTGGCTCGATCGCAATGAGCCTGCTTACTTATGTCTGGGTCTTGTTTGCGGGGTGGATTTCGTGCACACCGGCACAGTCGTCCTGGGGTATTACTACGCAATTCTCCCCATGAACATTGAAACCATCCTCCTCGACGTGATCATCATTCCCTTGCAGCTCGGACTCTGGGCATTGTTCTGGGCCTACTGGTTTGACTTGAAGAGCATCAGGAGAATCGCGCGCATCGTGTGGGCTTTGACCGCTTTGCTGACAATTGGCATGGCGATGATTCGGCCGCCCCTTCTTGGCGCCACGATTCCCGTCGAATCCACTGCCTGGCTGCTCCCGGTGACTCTGGTGCTTAGGCTGGCATTCGGGGTGCTTCTGCTCTGGATCACGTATCGCGGCATGCGCAACCGGCCGGCAGACGGCTGGCTTGCGCTTGCCCCCATTCTCCTCACCTGCCTCTGGGCCTATCAGGAGGAACTCATGGTCCTCCACATACCCATGATCGTGCGCCTCTTCGGAATGACGTTCACCGTGGGCATCATTGCCACTCTCCTCATGCTGGCCATCATCTCCATCCTCATGATGCGTCGCTTCATCCGCGGCCAGCGCGAGAGCGTGCAGTTGCGGCATGAAATCGAGCAGGCGCGCCAGGTGCAGCATGTGCTCATCCCCGAAGCAGCTCCCACCATCCCCGGCTTTGCCGTCGAAAGCGAATACCGCCCGGCGCGGCAGGTGGGCGGCGATTTCTTTCAGATCGTTCCCACGCAGAACGGTGGAGCTCTCGCCGTCATCGGAGATGTCAGCGGCAAAGGCACGCCCGCAGCTATGACCGTCAGCCTGCTCGTGGGCACTCTGCGAACGCTCGCCCTTTATACGCAAAGGCCGAAGGAGATCCTGGCTTCAATGAATGAGCGCATGTGGGGCCGCAGCCAGGGTGGGTTCACCACCTGCCTTGTCCTCCGCGCCGACCCCGACGGGACAGTGACCTTAGCCGATGCCGGGCATCCGGCTCCCTATTTGCAGGGTAAGGAGGTTCCCGTAGAAAACGGCCTGCCGCTCGGTCTCAGTCCCCGCTCTACCTACACCGAGTCCACCTTCCGGCTGGCAGTGGGCGAGCGGCTGACCTTGGTGACCGATGGAGTCGCTGAGGCCCGAAACAGTTCGGGCGAGCTCTTCGGATTTGATCGAACCGCTGCCATTGCCGGCGAATCCGCCTCAACCATCGTTCATGCTGCCCAGGAGTTCGGGCAGGAGGACGATATCACCGTGTTAACCCTCATCCGCCTCACCGCCGCCTGACCACCGCGCGACCACGGCGCTGAGAATTCCGGCGCCCCACCCTCGCCAGTTCCCGCCTCCCTGTTCCCTGTCTTCCTACTCCCTACTGGCTACTCCATATTCCCTGCTCTTCGTCTGCTATCATCCCTCTCGTGCAATCCGAACAATTTACCTATCCTCCCTACAGCATCCCGCTGATGGAAGCCTATGGCGGACTCTTTGAATCTGTCTTTATCGTCCTCCACTCCTTCGTCCGCGTTCCCCACTCCCTCGCCTGGAGCGTCGCGCACAACTACCCCGCCGACGCGCAAATCCTCAGCCAGGGGGCAAAGGTCCCGTGGGCTGAAGTCGCTACGCAAACCGGGCTCTTGAACTGCGCGCGCATCCATCAGGCGCTCCTCACCTCCATCGGCTCTCTGCCCGATCCCCTCGCCGACCCGGCCGGCCGCGACGCCCTCCAAACCTTCCTTGAGTCCCAGCCCATCTGGATGCCCGTCGAAGGCCGCTTCGAGCCCCTCCTTCGCGCAGACTTCCTTCACGCCTTCATGGCGGCTCAAGCGGACGAGCTTATCTTCGTCCCCGAATTCCCCCACTCCGACCCCGTCACGCGCATCTCCGTCGACGGTCTCAGCAACGCCTCCGTCCCGTTTCCTGCCCGCGGAACCCTCCTCGCCCCCGATCGTTCCTTTCTCTTCACCGTCGATTGGGACAGCTTCTTTACCCTCTTCTACGGATCCCGCTCCTTCATCGCGCGCGTCGCCGCTACGCTGAGCCTGGAAGGCTTCTTCGCCACGCCCAACACCGAGCACGCCTGGTTCAACTACTCCTTCGGCTGCGCCACCGTCACCCTCTCGCCGGAGCACTGGCAAACCACCTGAAAATCATGAGCGCCTGTGAAGTTTCAGCACGCTGTTCATTCGCCTGGCCGTTGTTTTGAAAGGGCACGAGCGGGGCACCCACCCAGCGGGCGGGCCGCGCGCCGCATGGCATACCAACTATTTCCTGAATACAATCCACACGGCGGAGGGAGGCGGGGGTTTCAACCCCCGCAAAAAGCGCGCAATGCCGGAGGGCTTCAGCCCCGGCCGCACATGCTGAAGGGTACGGGCTTCAGCCCGTACATCAATCCACACCTTAAGGAAGAAAATCAAGTCCGCGGCGAAGCCGCGCTCAAATCCCTGTCGTAATACCGAATCGACCACCCAGCAATCTTCCCCGCCAGCAGGCCAAGGAATCGCTTCCCACAAGCCGACTTTGCGGGACCTTTGTTCACTAAGGGGCCCTAGATAAGATGTCGGTTATGCATTTGCCCACCTCATCAGATCTCCAATTCGTGCTTCACAATATATCCTCGGCTTGCCGTTGCCGCTGAACCTGACCAGAATATGGTTCGACTTTGTGGTGACAGAGTTCCTGAATTCGTCCGTTCCGCCGATCTTCACCGCGAGCCCGAATGACCCGTTTGCCGACTGGTATCGAGAATCGATTTTCCCCTGATCCTCACCCACCCCGTACATCTCCGAAATTGCGACCAGGTCTGGCTTGCCACCCCTGATTGCTGCGTAAAGCTCCGGCGAATAGCATGACTTCAGGCCATGGTGGGATGCGACGAGCACCGAAAGCCCGTAAGTCTCAAGTCTTTTCTTTAGGGACGGTTGATCGAACGTTTCGGTGGCCCACCTCGGGTGGCTTGCTTGAGCGCTTTTGCTGAAGACGGTGAATCGCTTCTCAGCCCCCAATGATTCGGTCAAGACCTTCTGCATTGCCAGTGGTGTGATATCTCCCGGCAGCAGTAAAGAGTTGCTCCCATAACGAAAATAAGTGACGATGCTTAGACTGTTTCCATATTCGTTGTCGTCCTTGTGCAATTCGTTGCAGGTGACGGGCCTGACATAGTAAATCCCATACTCCAAATCCAAAGCAGTCGTAAACTTCGAGGTGTGCTTGATGGTTTGAAGCGGTAAGGAGCGTGACTCGTAAAGCTTCTTGTACTTGACTAAACTCTTGTTGCCGTCGCGGTTCTTGATGCGGTCCCATTTGACAGCGTCCGCCGGGTCCTTGTCGTTGGGGCAAGTGATTAGTTTCGGTTTCAGCTTTTCGTTCCCAATGAGCGGACCGCAATCGGAGATATGGTCGTGATGCGGGTGCGTAAGTATCGCCTGTGCTATCTTGTGTTCCTCGTAGGGATCAAGCGCCTTGTGAAGGTTGTCGAGAATGAAATCCGACGGACTAAATTCTGAGCTGCAGGAGATGTCCACGATGATTCCATGATTCAGGGGGGTCCGGATGAAGGCCGCGGATCCGCGGCCCACGTTAAAAATCCACACGAACGTGTCCGTTGATTGATTCCAAGCCATCGCTCCTCCAAGAATGGCGGTATTATTTGCCTCGGTCTGATTGTTCGGGCTTCTTGTTGGTGTCTCCATCCTTCGCATGGTGGATCGCCTTGTCCGCGCTTTTTCGACCTTGGAAATGAAGATGCAGCATGCCTCCGGACACCTCGACAGCGAGGACGAGCAGGCAGGCCTGCCCCGCCATCAGGATATTCAGCTTGCAGCTGAGAAAGGCGAACAGCCCATATACGGAAGCTCCAGCGAAAAGGGAGGAGATGAGGGCGGCCCCAATCAGTTGGAGGGTGTGCACGCTCAGGGGCTTCAAGGCCGGAAAGTTGGTCGAGGTGTACATCTGGTTCTTCACGAACCCGTCCGCTGCGAATTCCATGAGGTAGCCGCGGATGGCGTTGAGCTGGCGCGCGACGAATACGAAGTAAAGGCGGTTCTGTAGCATCGCGAGATACAGCAATACCGTGCCTATGAACACAAGCCCGGAGAGTATCCCCTCCCAGCCGAGGAACTGGGTTGTCGCGCCGCGGAGCAACTGATAAACCGCGAACTGCGCCGTGGCGACCGCGGATGTGAGGCTGCAGAGGTACTTCAGAAGGCTCTCCTGTCTCGCGTCATAGAATCTGAGTTGCTCGAAGCACAGCTCGTACTCCTTCATTAGGTATTCGTTCGCCATCGCTTTTCGCTCCCCTAGAACGTGATGTGCCCAGACCCGTCAACGTCAGTCCTCCAGACCTGTCTGGAGGAGTTTTCCCTGTACCGCTGGAGCGCAGTCGGGTGCGGCACGTTCTCGTGCTCGCCGCTTGCCGTGGAGATGACTGTGTACTTGGCATTGCATTTTTTGATGAAGCCAAGGTCAGCACCTTGAAGGCTCCCATGGTGGCTAGCGTGCAGTAAATCGCCACAAATGTTGTCAATGCCCGCCGCCACGGCGCCCAAATTTGCGTCTGACGCGTCACCCGTGAAGGTGCAAATCCTGGCACCAAGGTCCGCCCTGATGACAAGGCAAGCGTCGTGGAGTTCGCGCGTTTGGCTTCTCGCAATCCCCACCTCGGGGCCGAGCATCCAAAACTTAACGCCCTCCTCCGCAGGCCAAAATGGTTTCTTCCACGGACCAGGCGGCTCTTCTTGCTTGAACGGCGTGCGCAATTCAGTTCCCCTGCCCACGAAATAATCGCGGTAGTCATTGAATTCGTTCCATTCATCGATCGTGACGCTGGCGTCGTTGTATCGCCGCTCATATGGGCTGTAGATCAGAAAATCTATGGCGTATCCATTCTTCCTCAGGAAATCGAGGCCAGAATAATGGTCGGAATGCTGGTGGGTCATGAAGACACCCCGAATCCGCTTGTTCTCAGGGAGAACATGGGGATAGTCGCCGATGTTTTGGCAATCCACCAAGTACGTTGCAGTGTCGGAGATAATGACGCTCGCATCGGCGCACCCCACGTCAAGGAAATGCAGGGTTCCCACGCTTCCCCCTAGTTGCCTGACTTGGCTCCTGGGCGGTCCACGACAGGCTTTATCTCCGATTTTCGATCATTATACGGCCGCCGTAATCCGCCGGTCGCCTCGAGGTGTCCCATCCGACGCTCTGCGGTCGGCACGGATTCGTACCGGAAAACGCCCTTGTCGCCACAATCCCCGCCCTCACGCCCATCCGAAACGATCGCCCGCGAGGCCCCAGGTTCTCGCCCCGCGCAGCCCCTACGCCCGGTTTCTCGTTCCCTTGTTCCCTTGCTCACTGTCTCACTGTCAAGCCCCGCGCCTCCAAAACTCAACGTCCGATCTTCCACTAAGTCCTTCTTTTTCTGATCCCTGACCCCTAATCTCTGATCTCTGTCAACTTTACAGATCATTTCCCCCGTTTGGCGCACAATCATTCCATGATCCACTTCCACGCAGAGGATGCAGGCGACCGTCAAGCCTTCACGGCCCGGACCGGCGCAACCCAGAATGTTAACGAAAGAGTAAAATTAGGCCCGAAAATGGCCCTTAACTCTTTTGGATAGAATATTTTACGATTTAACCCATTTATAATCAACGGGTTACAGCAAGTGATCAGGGGTACAAGTGGTTCATAACAAACCACTTAACCACAAAAAGGCGTATGGGGGGCGGGGGTACCGAAAAGTCAACAGCGCCTCGCACACCGCTGACTCGCTGACTTGCCGACTCGCTGCCTTGCTGACCTGCCGCTACCGAGCCGCCAGTTCCTCCACCGCCACCGTGTACGGCGGCAGAACGCTGCACTCGGCAGCCATTTGAAAGAACCCTCGCATCCCCTCTACGCACTCCTCGTCGAGCACGTAGTGGATGTTGGCCGTGAGATACGTCCGAATCGTCTCCTCGGAAATCGGAAACCGCGTTGACCACTCGGCCACCAGCGCGTCGATGTTTTGAAGCCCATGGTCGCGAGAACGAATAAAGTCTTCTGCAATACTCTCGTCCAAAACTCTACCCCCCGCAGGGGCAATCGCCCAAACTGCGGAGACGAAAGCCAGCCCGGTCAGCGCGCGCCACTCCTCGGCCATATCGCGATAGACAAGCTCTTCGCCGGTTCGCTCCAATCGGTTGAACCGCTCCTCGAGCGCCAGCAGCGCGGGATCGCCGATCACGATGGCCGCATCGGCGCGCTCCAGCATCGCATCGAGATTAGCGGCCATCGGAACAAACGGAACCTGCGCATTGCCCCACTTGTGAAACAGAATGCGTGCGTAAGCCAGCGTAGTCCGGCTCGCCGTGTCGGCCGCCACCGAGCGCAGCTCGCTCACGGGCTGCCGGGCGCGATGCACCAGAATCAGCGACCGCACGCGGCCCTTTGAAGCGATGGTGCAGCCGGGCAGAATGCGCAGCCCAGGTATTGTCGCAAGTGACGCGATGGGAATTAGTCCGATGTCGGCTCGGCCTGTAGCCAGCCGCTCCGCGCATTCGGAGGGCGTCATGCGATCGATGCGATAGCGCTTTGCAAGCGCATCGCAAAGTGGAGGATGCTCAAAATCCCACATCAGCGGCGCGGGATTCAGAAATCCGATGGCGGCTATTCGCAGACGCGTGTCTTGCTCAGGATTCACACCTCTTAGACTACCAATCTGCAAGCCAGGAATCGCGGCGAAATGTGCCCCGGAAACGCTTTCGTCACCTCTGCCCGCGCGTCAACAGGCGCATCTCATTTGCCGCTCCGGCCCGACACGGAATCCTGCGCATCACGCCCGGGCAGAAGCCTCTACCGTTGCGATCGGTAGATGCTTAAAACCATGGAAGTTGAAATGCGGACATGCGCGGACCCTCGCGCTGCGTACGTCCGATAGCCGTCGGCCGCGAAACGCGTCTCAGTGGTGGCCACCTCCGCCACCGCCTCCGCCACCGCCTCCGCCACCGCCTCCGCCACCGCCACCGCCACCATGCGAACCACCGCCGCCGCCACCACCACCACCACCGGAATAGCCCCCGCTTGAGTGCGAGGCCCCGCCACCGGAAGAGCCCCCGCTCGAGTGCGAGGCCCCGCCACTACCTTCGCTGGGATGCGGACTGCCTCCGCCCGAGGGATGACTCGACGAACTGCCGCCCGAATAGCTTCGTCCCTGCGGAGCAGGACTGTGGCTTGCCGGCGCAGCTTGCTGCACGCCATAACCCGGATTCGCAATCCCACCCGCCGGACGGCTGCTGACGTAGCCGGGACGCGCACCGGCAGCCTGCCCGCCCTGCTTGCCCGGCTGCGTCCGATTCGCCCCGGCCGTAAAGGTCGGATGATCGTACACCGGCCGCGAAGGCGACGGCTGAAGCGGCAGCACTGTTTTTCCCGCGATGGTCACGGGCGTGTTCTTGTCTCGCGCCGGCAGCGGGGAATTCACGATGATCTGCCTGCGGTTCACGGCAACCATCGCAACCTGTCCGCCGTGGATCGGACGGCGCGGCGAAATCGGGCGCGGGATCGGGTGATATCCAGGCGGCAGATGGCCAAAATTGGGGCCACCGTAGAAGCCCATTCCCCACCAGGGCATGCAGCCGCCCATTCCCGGCGCCCAACCCCAGCCAAAGTCGTCGTAGAAGTTCCACATGCCGCACTGAAATGGCAGATAGCCCCACGGATAGCCGGACGCCCAGAGGTAGCCGTAACCCGGTGTCCACATCCAGTTTCCGTACCCGTAGGGGTCAAACCCCGCGCTCTCCGCCTCGTAGGGCGACCAGATATAACCTCGCCCCGGCACGTCATACCAATTGCCGTTGGCGTCCAGATCGTTCCAGGCGGGGTTTTCGCTCATGCCCATATTTGCCGATGCGCCGGTCTGCGCCGCTGCTTCGGTGGTCAGCGCCTGATCGCGGTCCGAGTTCCATGCGTCCCATGAATCCGGTTCGATCGATTCGGCGAGATCATAGCTGTTCGGTTTGGCCCCGTTGAGCGTAATGCTTTCGCCACCGTGCAGGTCGACTGAGACGGCGCCATTACCGCCCTCCAGGTGCGCGTTTCCCGAGAAAACGGCCACCTGGCCGGGAGGATTGTCCATGGCGATGCGAAGCGTGGTGAATCCGCTGGTGGTGGCCACAGCGTCGCCAAACTGCACGCTCATTTTGCCGGCCTGGCCGCCGCCCTGGAACTCAAAGTAGGCCAGCCCGCCGTTAAGCAAAAGCTCGGCGTCGGCCGATGTGCCCGACCCGCTCAGAACCTTCAGCGTCAGAGAGCTGTCAGGCGAGAGCCGGGCGACGCTGCCATCCTCAAACTGAATCTCGGCTTTTCCGTTATCCGCCGTGGTCAGTTGCATGCCCTCAAACAGCGGCGTATTGGCCACGGCCTGCTGGGCCAGCACCTGGGCGCCCTGCGCCAGCGTCACCTGGCCATCGACGTAACTCAGCCGCACTGCCCGCGCCGGCTGTCCCGATCCCTGTCCCACATCCTGCGCTGCCAGCGCCGGACCCAACGACACCACGCCCAGGGCCAGCGCTGCCAGCCCAGCCAACCAACTGCGAATCAGTAGGAGATTCATGGTGCCCCTTCTTTCCATCGCCTTGCGGCGACCCCAAACCGGCTTATCTGGAACTCTACATCAGTTGGACACCTACGGCAGCGAAAATGTCGCTTGCAAACAGACTTTATTATTTATGTTGGCCCACGCGCCAGCAGGCTTCTCGCCCGCTTTCTCACCCGGTCCAGAACTTCGTCGTCCTCCGCCAGCCGCTGCAGAATATCCCGGATGGTGCAAACCTGCTGCGCACGGCCGTCCTCGACGGCTTCGGTCAGGTACTCCATCTCCTGGTCCAGACCCAGCCGATCATGCTGCAGCAGCAGTTCCAGCCGTGCGCCCTCCAGAATCGTCTCTGCAACCGCCTCCATCGAATCGCCCAAAGCCTGGATTTCCTTGTCCCGGGAATAGTTGAAGGTGCAGGATCCATGCTCTTGAGGCCCGGTGTAGATGAGCGTTTTCCATCCCTGGAAGGCGACTTTCAAGTGGCTTTCGCACCGCTCGTTGAACCAGCTGTGACGCCGCGCCGCGTCAAACACGTGCCAGGCAAACTGCTTGCTCACCTGGATATCGCGATCCACGCTGGGCACTCCGATCTCTGTCGGGCCGTCATCGGGAATCTTGCCCATTTGGGAGCGAAAGTGTCCGCTCCCGTTAGAGTGAAGGATCAGCGTCCATTGCGGCGGCGAAAGCCCGGGATTGGAGAAATCCACCTGGATCACCGGGTTAGCCGCAGACGCGGCCTGCCCGTGCGCCGCCAGCGCGAACGCCGCAAACAAGAGCCCAACCGCTCTCATCGTGCCGTCTCCTGCCGCGCCAGCGTCTGCGCGGTATGAATGTGGCAGATGGCGATGGCCAGGGCATCGGCCGCGTCCGCCGGCTCCGGCAGCTCGGCCAACCCCAGCAGCCGCGCCACCATGAACTGCACCTGCTCCTTCTTGGCCAGCCCGTAGCCCACCACGCTCGACTTGATCTGCAAGGGCGCGTACTCGGCCACGGGAATCGCCTGCTGGGCCGCCGCCAACAGTGCCACTCCGCGCACCTGTCCTAACTTCAGAGCCGATTTGGCATTCACCGAGTAGAAGACCTCCTCGATCGCCACCGTATCCGGCCGCCAACGCTCCAGTACGGCAGTCAGCTCCCTGAAAACCTCTTCCAGACGCGCAGGCAAAGCCCAAGTCTTCTTGAGCCGGATGGCGCCCATCGCTTGGAACCTGAGTTGCTCCACGCGCGCCTCGTCGCAGGAGTCCACGACGCCGAAACCGGTCACCTCGGTCCCGCAATCGATGCCAAACACCCTCATCGGGTCCAAGTGTACCGCAGACGAGATGTTTTGTTCTCTCGCGCCTCGCCGGGCGCGCTCGATTCCTCGATAATCTGCCCGACACCTTCGAGGTATATCCCAAAGGTCTCCCTTATCCTGGCCAGAACCGATCAAATAGCTTAACGGGTTTGGTTCTCTCACGAAAGTTTCATCCGAGTGCAACGAAAGGTTGTAGACAGTGTTTGTACGTTAGGGTACAGAATCTGAAGAAGGGAGGGAGGGATCGTGCGCAGGATTTCGGCCGCCGCAAAGCGCAACACGGTTCTTTGGCTGAGCCAGGGGATCTCGCCCCGCCGTCTGGCGCTTACGCTGGCTCTGGGGTTCGCCGTCGGCTGCATTCCCGTGGTCGGAATACCGACGGTTCTCTGTGCCGCGCTGGCCGTGGCTCTCCGCTTGAACCTGCCTGCCATTCAGGCCGCCAACTACGCCGCCATGCCGCTCCAGTTGGCTCTTATTGTGCCGTTCGTGCGGTTGGGTGGATGGCTGGTTTCCGCTGAGCCTGCACGCGTCTTTGCGCCCCGCGCCCTCCTGCACCTTCCTGCTCTCCATCTCGCCGCGCACATCAGCGGCTTGGCCGGCCAGGCATTGCTGGCTTGGCTGCTGGCTGCCATCCCGGCGGTGGTCCTGATGACGGTCACGCTCACCCGGATGCTGCGCCGGATTCCCTCCATGCCCGCCGCCGAAGCCGGCGACTGACGCTTCTCTTTTCTATTTCCCCGCGTACGAGTCGGATACGGGCTGCGCGCTGTCGGTGGGGTGCTGCCGCGCGCATTCGTTCGGGAGTCGCGGAGAACCCCGAACGCGCTCCCGCCAGGCGCGCAGCTCCATGTTCCCGGTTACCGGAGCGTATCTCCGTTGGCAGCGCCTAACCGATTTGGCTAGAGAGTTTGCAATCAAACGCATATACTAGCTGCAAATCACGTGATCGCGTGCGCACGGCTGGTCTTCCGGCAGTGCACGGCGTGCAAAGGACTGCCCAGACGGCGTGGTGCATCGTGGTGATTTTCCTTGCCCAGGGTATTTTCTTTTGTCCTGGGCGAGAAGGTTGCCGGCAAAAGCGCCGGCGCCAACGGCGGCCTTGCTTGGGGCAGGCGAAGGCTTGGAGGGGGAAACAAGAGCCGATGAGTGAGCAGCAGGAGGGAAAGAGCGAACATTCGCAGCCCGCGGCAGCTGTGCACGGCGGGATTTCGCTGCTTTGGCTGCTTCTGCCCTTTTCTCTCCTGGCTCTTTCGGTTGGAGCCGCTCTGGCCCGCTTGTTTCCGAATTTCAAGTGGGAATCGCTGCCGATCCTGGCAGCAGTGATTGCCACAGGTGTATTTGCGCTCCTTCTGAACCGCATGGTGCTTCGACCCGGTGCAGCGCCAGGGGCGGAGCCCATCGGCGAAGGGTTGAGAGAACTGCTTGACTCGGCCGGTCCCGCCGTGGTCGCGACTGATTTGACTGGCAGGCTGATCTATTGCAATCCCGCAACAGAGCGTTTGCTGGGCTACCGTGCCGTCGAACTCCTGGATCAGTGGGACACCATAGAGATTCTTGCGCCCGGTGAGGCTGAGCGCCTGGTTGCGGAGATGCAGAAGTTCTGTCATGTCGATCGGCCGCCCGAGGCCATGCGGGCCGGCCGCACGGCTGCTTTTCTCGATTGCGTGCGTACGCTGCCGCCCAGCATGGTGCCCAGCTTCGACGCGCAGGTGCGACGCAAGGATGGCGTCATCCTACCTATCACACTGCACATCTCGTCCCTGCGCAACGCGGCGGGCGAGCTCACCGGCATGGTGGCTGTCGGCGTGGATCAGAGCGCGTTCTTTTACCGCGAGCAGCAGGAACGATACAGCGACCTGTTCGACAACTCCAGCGAGATGATCGCCACGCTCAGCCCGGAAGGAAAGTTTCTCTATGCCAATCCGGCGTGGAAGCGCTGTTTTGGACTGGACCACTGGGCGCCGTTGGATCTCCCTTCCTTCGAAGATCTGTTTGCGGCAGGCGCCCGTAGCGAGGCGTCCGCGCTTTTCCGGCGCGCGCTGGATGGCGAGACCGTAGAGCGCGCTCCGCTGCGTCACCACACACCTGACGGCCGTGTGCTGGAACTGGAGTTAAGCCTGAACCGGCGGGAGAAGACAGGCCCTCCGCTGGCGGTGCGCTGCCTGCTCCGCGACGTAACGCAGCACAAGCAACGAGAGAACCGATTGGCCTTGCAGCTTGAGCTGAGCCTGATTGTGAGGGACGAGGCATCCAGCGAGACCGCGGGCATGCGCATCCTGGAAGCGCTGTGTTTCTCGCAGGGATGGGATGTAGGTATTGAATGGATCGTCGATCCAGGACAGAAGTACCTGGAGTTCGGAACCGCGTGGGGAGCGCCGGGCCGGGGCGCGGAAGCGCTCATCCAGGGAAGCATGGGCCTGACGCTTGCCCACGGCGGAGAACTTCCCGATCGTGCCTGGAGGGACGGGCGCACGGTGTGGCTCACCGACCTTGCCGCGGCGCCGGCAAGCCCCCGGGTGGCGACGGCCATAAACCTTGAGATGCTCTCCGGCTGGGCGGTGCCTGTGCGCGCAGGCAGCAGGGTGCTGGCGGTGCTGGAGTTCTATTGCCGCTTCAGGCTGCGCGAGGACCGCGAGATCATGGCCGCGGTTGAGACAGCGGCCGTTTCCATGGGACAGATACTCGAGCGGGCGCAGGAACGCGGGCGTGCCGACGATTTGAGCCGCCGGCAGGAGGTTCTTCTCGATTCGGTCGTCGACGGCATCTGCGGGCTCAACCACGAGGGAAAGGTGACTTTTGCCAACCCGTCGGCCGCGCGGCTGATGGGCACACCGGTGGATGCGCTGATCGGCAAACACGTTCACGAGATCCTGCATTGCGCCGTTCCGGCAGGCCGCAACTGCGACGAGGATTGCCCGCTGCGGCACGGCTCGGCCACGCCTTGCGGCAATTGTGGCGAAGACATGATCTTTCGCTCCAACGGCACTTCCTTCCCGGCAGAGTTTGTAATAACGCCCATTCGCGGGCAGGGCCGTTCTTCGGGAGCGGTGCTCACTTTCCGCGACATCAGCCAGCGCTATACCCTCGACCGTCTCAAGGACGAGTTCATTTCTACGGTCAGCCATGAGCTGCGCACACCGCTCACTTCCATTCGCGGGGCTCTGGGATTGCTCACCTCCGGCAATTTCGGCGAGACCAGCGAAAAAGCCAGCAATCTGCTCCACATCGCTCTCACCAACTCCGACCGGCTGGTTCGCCTCATCAACGATATTCTCGACTTGGAGCGGATTCAAAGCGCGCGCGAGCCGCTAGCCTTCCGCACTGTGCAGTTAGCCGATATTGTGAAACAGGCCATCGGAGACATGCAGCCGATGGCAGACGCAGCTGGCGTTAAGCTCATCCACGATGCCACCAAGGTCGAGATTGCTGCCGACTCCGATCGCCTGCTCCAGGTCGTCACCAACCTGCTTTCCAATGCCGTGAAGTTTTCGCCGCCAAACTCGCCGGTGAGTGTCATGCTGCGGCCCGGCGTGACGGGCGTGATTCTCTCCGTGATCGATCACGGACGCGGGATCCCCGCCGACAAGCTGGAATCAATCTTCGGCCGCTTCCAGCAGGTGGACGCCTCCGACTCGCGGCAGAAAGGCGGCACCGGTCTGGGACTGGCCATCTGCCGCACCATCGTATTGCAACACTCGGGACGCATCTGGGCCGAGCGCAATCCGGTTCGCGGATCGACCTTCCGTGTCTTCCTGCCTTACCACCCTGCTCCCCTGGCAGTTTCAGGGAGAGCACCAAGGACTGAAGCCGGCCACGGCACCGTGGTGCTGGCCGACGCCAACGCGGAGTCGCGCCCCAGGATTGCGGCGCAACTGTCCCGCCACGGCTATTTCGTGGTGCAGGCGGCCACGGTGGAGCAAACCTTGTCTGCCGCGCACCAGAATCCCCAAGCCATCCTTCTCGATACCGCGCTGGACGGCATGAACGGATGGGAGATTTTGCCGCTCCTGCGTCAAAATGATGCATTCGCACGTACCCCGGTGGTTTTGTTGAGTGTGGAGAATTCTGAGAGCTCTAAAGAGCTGCCCACAGGCGCCGATGGATGGGTCTCCAAACCACTCCACGAAGATGCGCTACTGGCCGAGCTGTCGCGCGTGCTTTGCGGATCGGGCGAAACGGCGCGCATCCTCGTTGTCGAGGACGATCGCGACCTGGCCCACGTCATCAGCGAGGTTTTCGCCCGCGAAAGCATCACCGTGCAAACGGCGCATTCTCTAGAAGAGACGATCGAAGCCTGCTCCGCCTTTCAGCCGCACCTCATGCTGCTCGATATCGGACTGCCCGACGGCGACGGCTTCAACGTGGTGGATTGGCTGCGCCAGCACGAGAACCTCGCCCAACTGCCGCTGGTCGTCTACTCCGGCCGCGAGTTCACCCCTGAACAGCGCCGCCAGCTCACGCTCGGCCCCACCTATTTCCTCGCCAAGACCCGCGTCCAGCCGCAGCAGCTCGAAGCCCTGGTGCTGACCATGCTGCGCTCTTCGCGGCAGATGGATGAGGCCGCCTTGCCGCAGCCGGCCGTACCGAATTCGCAACCCGGCTCGTTATCTCAATCCCATCGACAACGCCGCGCAGGCGCTTGACTACGGTTCTGGAGGGTCTTACGCCGTGGCCCGCAAGATTCTGATTATCGACGATGAAGACGACATTCGCGAGGTGGCCGCGTTGAGCTTGGAAACCGTGGCCGGGTGGGAAGTGATAGTGGCGAGTTCCGGCGCGCAGGGCGTGGCTCGCGCCGCCGAGCATCGGCCCGACGCGATCCTGCTCGACGTGATGATGCCGGGCATGGACGGCCCTTCCACGTTTCGCGAGTTGCGCAGGAATCCTGCCACGGCCGGCATTCCGGTGCTGCTCCTCACGGCCAAAGTGCAAGGCACCGACCAGCGCCGCTTTGCCGACCTGGGCGTGGAGGCCGTGCTCTTCAAGCCCTTCGATCCGCTCACGCTATCCACGCAGATTTCGAGTGCGCTGGGCTGGAACTGACTGCTCATTCCAATGAAATCTTCTGCCCAATCCGGTGTCTCCGCGGATGCGGTTCTTTCCCAGGCGATCGACCGTCTATGGGTCCGCTTTCTGCCCGAGATCAGGGAGCGGGTTGCGCTCCTCGAATCATCCGCAATAGCCGTTTCCGCGAAAAAGCTCACTTCATCCCGCCGCGAGGCCGCGCAGGCCGCGGCGCACAAACTGGCTGGCGTCTTGGGTACCTTTAATCTCGCGCGCGGCACCACATTGGCGCGCGAGCTGGAGGCGGCATTTTCTCGCGAATCCGCGCCCGGCCCCAGCGCCGGCAAGCGCCTTGCCGCCATCGCCGCGGAGCTGCGCGCTATGATCGAGAATCGCCCATCCACCGGCTGATGCCTGAGCAATTACACTCTTCTCAAGTGATTCCGCACGATCCATTCGCGTCCCCGCTCGACCAGACCCCGCAATTGGACCTGCGCTTTGAGGAGCCGCGCCCGGCGCGCCGTATCTGGCGCGTCCGCGAGCTGGTTGCTCAGGTACGCGACCTAGTGGAGCAGGAGTACGGCGACGTTTGGGTGGAGGGCGAGATCTCCAACTACCGCCCTGCACCCTCCGGCCACGTCTACTTCACGCTCAAGGACGCCGACGCCCAGCTCCCCATCGTCCTCTTTCGCCGCCAAGTCATGCTTCTCCGCTTTCGCCCCGAGGACGGCTTGCGCGTTCTGGTCCGCGGTCGCGTGAGTGTCTACGAGCAACGCGGCCAGATGCAGCTCGTCGCGGAGACCATGGAGCCCGTTGGCGCCGGCTCGCTGCAGCTTGCCTTCGAGCAACTGAAGGAACGGCTCAAGGCGGAGGGACTCTTCGACGCCGATCGCAAGCGGCCGCTGCCCATGTTTCCCCGCACCGTGGGCATCGTCACCTCGCCTACTGGCGCCGTGATCCGCGATTTCCTCAACATCGTCAGCCGCCGCCACTCCGGATTGAACGTCCTGCTCAATCCGGTTTCCGTCCAGGGCGAATCCGCGCCAGCCGATATCGAAGCCGCCCTGGCCGAGCTCAACACTTCGCATCTCGTCGACCTGATTGTGCTGGCCCGCGGAGGCGGCTCGCTCGAAGACCTTGCCGCCTTCAACAGCGAGCGCGTAGCGCGCGCGATTGCATCGAGCAGGCTCCCTGTGGTTTCCGCGGTGGGGCATGAAACCGACTTCACCATCGCCGATTTCGCCGCCGACCTCCGCGCGCCCACGCCGTCCGCTGCGGCCGAGCTCATCACCGAGGCGCAAAACAAAATCGCCGAGCATCTGGCTATGCAGGAGCGCCGCCTGGAGCGTGCCGCGCGCTTCCAGCTCCTCCGGTCCCGTCAGCGCCTGACGCGATTGCCCATCAGCCGCGCCGATTCGCGCGTTTCCGCGCTGCTGCATCGACTCGGCCAGCGCCTTGACGACGCGACCATGCGGCTGGACTCCGCAATCGACGCACAGCTTCGCCTGCGCCAGACTCGCATCGCTGAGCTGGCCGCCGCAGTCCTGCACCACGACCCACGCCAGAACTGGGCTCATGCGCGCGAGCATCTCGCCGATTTTCGCGCCCGTCTCGCTCGCTCGCTCGAGCGCCTCGTCGAATCTTCCGGTTCCAAACTCAGTTCCCTCGATGCCCACCTTCATTCGCTCTCGCCTCTGGCTGTGCTCGACCGCGGCTACGCCCTCGTTCTCTCCGCCGATGGCTCTCTCATTCGCTCCACCATGCAACTTGCCTCCGGCGACCGCCTCACCACGCGCTTGGCTGACGGCTCGTTCACAAGCCACGTCGAATCCACTGCAAAGGCCGGGTAAATCGCTCTAATGAGTCGTTGAAAAACGAATTTGCGGTAGTGTCTCAGTTTGAAAATGCCGGAGTCTTTACGGGAATTTTCGAGGTCGTGTATAGTGACCGATAGTTGGCGAGTGGCGCTTCCCCAGAAGGTGGCCACCGTATCTCGGATAGATCTTCCCCGCCCCCACGAAAGTTCGCGAGATGCCTGCAGGTTTGTAAAGAGAGATCGCAGATGGACCCGGAAAAGTTGATGCAGAAGAAGGTGGACTGGTATCGCTCGCCTGTCAGCCGCGATCAGCTCCAAGCCTTAAATGCCCGCAGCGATTTCATGGGTTGGCTTCAAACCGGCGGTTTCTTGATCTTGCTGACGCTTACCGGCGGCGTCGCCATCTATTCCGCAGGCCGCTGGCCGTGGCCGGTCGTGCTGCTGCTGTTTTTTATCCATGGAACCTGCTGGAGATTCCTCTTACACGGCTTTCATGAGTTGATTCACAACTCGGTCTTCAAGACAAAGTCTCTCAACAATTTTTTCACTTGTCTCTTCGGTTTCTTCATGTGGATGAATCACCACCAGTTTTGGGCCAGCCACATTGAACACCATAAATACACCCTCCATCCTCCCGACGATCTCGAAGTCGTTCTCCCTCCCAGTTGGCTTAAGCTCGATCGATTTTTCCTGCGCTATTTCCTTGACCCCGTGGGTTTGTGCATCGTACTCCATGCCACTGTCATGACGGCGTTCGGCAAGCCTCAGGGTGATTGGAACAGAAGACTGTTTGCGGCGGCCGATCCCGAGGAGAAGCGGCGCTGGGTCAACTGGTCGCGCTTCTTGCTGGCGGGACACGCAACTATCATTGCCGTCTCGGTGACCCTGCACTGGTGGTTGCTGCCGGTCGCCACAACACTGGCGCCCTTCTATGCCGGCTGGTTGTGCTACCTCTGCAATAACTTGCAGCACGCCGGCCTGCAGGACAATGTGCCGGATTTCCGTCTTTGCGTTCGCACCGTCACTCTCAATCCCGTTCTCGAATTCCTCTACTGGCACATGAACTACCACACCGAGCATCACATGTATGCCGCAGTGCCATGCTACAACCTTGCCAAATTGCACGAGATCATCAAATCCGACCTGCCGCCATGCCCGCATGGATTGTTGCAGGCATGGAAACAACTGGCTATGATCCTGCACCGGCAAAAGCTCGACCCAACTTATCAATATGCTGCTGAACTGCCAGCGCCTTCCAGCTATTCGACAGCGGATTGACCTTCCCCGGCGGAGCTTGGAGCTTTACCATATAGGCTGTAACCGTAATGGCATATTCTTCCAAGAGCTCCAAGAACTGAGACCGTGACCACAGCCACCGCCCGCAAACTCTTCGGCACCGACGGCATTCGCGCCATCGCGGGCGAGGCTCCGCTCGATGCCACGACGATCTACGCTGTCGGCCTCGCATTGGCACATTCGCTGCGGAAGACGGCCATACGGCCCAAGGTGCTTTTCGGCCGCGACACGCGCGAGTCGAGCCCCAAGATCGCCGCTACCCTTGCCGAAGGCCTGCGCCAGGCAGGCGCGCTCGTGGAGAGCGCGGGCGTCGTGACCACGCCGGCGGTCGCGTTTCTCGCCCGCACCCACGGCTTCCGCGCCGGCGTGGTCATCTCCGCCTCGCACAATCCCTGGCAGGACAACGGCATCAAGCTTTTCGGCGCCGACGGCTTCAAGCTCCCCGACGCAGTCGAGCTGGCCATGGAAGAGGAGATCCTCTACCACGCCGCACAGGTCCAGATCTCCGATCCGCGCTGCTTCCCGCCCGTCGATGACAACCCCGCCTTTCAGGCCGACTACATCCAATTCCTCATCGATTGCGTTCCCGGCCTCTCGCTCGCGGGCCTGAAGATTGTCGCCGATTGCGCCAATGGCGCCGCGGCCGCCATCGCGCCCGAGCTCTTCCGCCGTCTCAACCGCGACGACTCCGCCAGTGTCACGCTCCTCAGCGTCGCTCCCAACGGCCGCAACATCAACGCAGGCTGCGGCGCGTTGCATCCCGAATACGTTGCCCACGAAGTGAAGGCGCGTGGGGCGGATCTGGGCCTCACCTTCGACGGCGACGCTGACCGTTGCATGCTAGCCGGCCCGCAGGGCAACGTGATCAATGGCGACGCCATCCTGCTCATGGCTGCGCGCGACTTGAAAGTCCGCGGCATGTTGACCGGCGATCTGGTCGTCGCCACCACCATGTCCAACAGGGGTCTCGAAGCTGCGCTCAATCGCAGCGGCATTCGCATGGTCCGCGCGCCGGTCGGCGACCGCTACGTTTTAGAGGAGATGCAGAAGCACGACGCGGCCCTCGGCGGCGAACAGTCCGGCCACATCCTCTTTCCGCACCTGGCGACCACCGGCGACGGCCTGCTCACCGCCCTCGTCGTCCTCGATCTCATCGCCCGCACCGGCAAATCCATCGGCGAGCTGACCGCAGACCTCAAAGTCTTTCCTCAGGTCATCGTCAACGTCAAAGTCCGCGAGAAGAAGCCGCTCGACTCCATCCCCTCCGTCGTTGCCGCCATTCGCGCCGCCGAAGACTCATTGAAAGACTCCGGCCGCGTCGTCGTCCGCTACAGCGGCACCGAGCCGCTGGCGCGCGTCATGATCGAAGCCGAGAGCGAAGAGGCCATGCGCCGCCACGCCAGCACAATCGCCGCTGCCATCCGCTCAGAGCTTGGAATGTAGCTCTTGCGGGAACAAAGTGCAGGTCACAGGTGCGAAATCCTTCGCACGCCTGTCCAGCGCACGCTGCAATTTCAAAACCGGCGTAAAATGTCTGTATGAGGCGTCTCCTCACGATCGCGCCGATTGTCATAGTGGCCGTCGCATGGGCGGCGTCTCCTGTCTTTGCCCAGCGGGGTTCAGCTCACGGCGGCTTCTCCGGCCACTCCGTGCCTGCGTTTCATGGCAGCTTCTCAGGTTCCGGCCCCGCCTTTCGTGGTTTCTCACCGGGGGCATTTGCAAGTCAGCCTCGCTACGGATTCACAGCCCCTCCGCGCTACAACTTCGGAACTTCCTGGAGTAACCGATTCAGTCCATCTCCTCGGTATCCCTTTGGCAGCAGCGCCAATATCGCTCCACGCTTCGCCGGCAACAGCGCCAGTAGCTCTTTCGCCCACTCCAGCTTTGCCGCCGCGGACCGGTATCGCATGCCCTACCGCTCACCATACAGACGAGGAGATCGCTCCGGCCGCAGCAATTTCTCTAGAGGCGGCGTGGCATGGTCCGTCTGGCCCAACAACTACGGCTTCGTCGGTTACCTGGATTTCCTCGAATACCCACCCTGGTGGGACTACGACGATTCAACCGACGACTCTCAGAGTTATGCGCCCCAGGGACCTTCGCCTCAGGACTACGGTTCCCAGCCTCCGGACCAGCAACAGCCAGAGTACCCTGCGCTTCCTCCGTGGCCTTATTCGAATGCTCCGCAGAACGCTCCGCAGTGGAATACCCCTTCGCAGACCGTCCCTCCACCCCAACCAGCCGAATCCGTCACCATCGTCTTCAATGACGGGCGCCCGCCGGAGAAGATTCATAACTACCTGCTGACTCCGGCCACGCTCTATGTGATGGACCAGCATCGCTGCGAGATTCCAGTGGCCGAACTCGACCTTGCCGCCACAACGAAAGTGAATCGCGAAGCAGGTATCGACTTCCGACTTCCCGTCCCGTCCAACTGAAGGCATTCCCTCGCAGTCAACAGCTTGCAACTTGTACCATCGACTCATGTCCCGCTTCCCGCACGGCCAAACTTTGCTCATCGACGCCGACGATACGCTGTGGGAGAACAACATCTACTTTGAGCGCGCCATTGCCGCGTTCATCAGCTTTCTCAATCATCACGAATACTCGCCGGCCGAAGTGCGGCAGGCGCTGAATGCGGTCGAGCGCGAAACCATTCTCACACACGGCTACGGACTCTCCAGCTTCACCCGCTCCCTGGTCGATTGCTTCGAGCGCCTTAGCCCCGCGCCGGTGACCGAAGAGAAGCGCCAGTGCATTCGCGGCTTTGCCCGCACCATCGCCGAACAGGAGATCGAGCTGCTTCCCGGTGTAGCCGAAACGCTCGCCGATCTCGCCGGCCGCCACCATCTCATCCTGATGACCAAGGGCAACCGCGCCGAGCAGGCCGACAAGTTGGCCCGCTCAGGCCTCGCCCCTCACTTCACCGCCGTCGAGATCGTGGCCGAAAAAGATCCGCCTACCTATCGCGCCGTCATCGCGCGGCACGAGCTCGCGCCACACACCAGTTGGATGATCGGCAACAGCCCCAAAAGCGACATCAACCCCGCGCTCGCCGCCGGAATGCACGCCGTCTTCCTCTTCCACAAAGAAACCTGGGTGCTGGAGCACGCCACGCTTGACGCCGCGCCCGAAGGCCAGCATCTGATCGAGCTGGACGCGTTTGCCAAGCTGCGGGAGATTTTCTGAGGCCGCGCGGCCTCTGCCACAGCGCCACGAAACAACGGCGGGCCCACTCCCCCTATCAGAAGTTAAACCGCCCGCTGAGTTCCAAACTGCGCGGGCCTGCGCCCTCTGCGGTCTGCAGCGCCGTAATCGAACCGAAACCCGCGGAATCAGCCTGCATATTGGGCGGCTCGTAGTTGCGGTGATTGAAGACGTTCGCTGCCTCCACGCTGAACCGGAATCCGGTCTGTTCGCGCAGCGAGATCTCCTTCATCAGCGATAGCGAAAAGTTCGCCGTGCCGGGCCCAACGACGCTGCCCACGGGCGCATTGCCGAAGCGGCCGATGCCGATCTGGTTCGGAGTGCCATAATTCACGGCAAGATTCTGATAGGGAAACGCGGCGGGATTGAGCCACTGCGCCGTCGTGCGCTGCGCCGCATAGAGCGGGACATTGGACAACTGGTCGGTGCGCGTCTCGCCTACAGTTGTCAGGATGTTGGTGTTGGCCGGATCGACAGATTGCTCGAATGGCGTGAGGAACGGGCCAGACTGCAAAACCGTCACTCCAGCTAGTTGCCAGCCTCCCGCCAAAGCCTTTGCTGTGCCGCCAGTTGAAAGCCAGCGTTGGCCGTTGCCGAAGGGCAGATTGTAGAGATATGTCGCCAGAAAGCGGTGCCGCCGGTCGTAGATGACATTGCCATAGTCCAGACCGGGATGGAATCGGTCGGTCAGAAAGCTTCCGCCGGCCACGGCGAACGCCGTCGGCGCCAGCCCGCCCGCATTGGAGAGGTCGCGCGTAAACGTGTAGCTCAAATCGAACGTGACCGATTTGCCGCTGTGGCGCGAAAGCTCCGCGGTGCCGCTTGAGTAATTGCTGAAGGCGGCGTTTTCCACGCTCTGAATCACGCTCCAGTCAGGGTAGGGGCGATCGGCAGCGACATTGGAGTAGCCCAAAGTGTTCGCAGGCACCTGGTTCAGGTCCTCCATCGCTTCCAGGTTCTGGCCGTGGCTGCCCGAGTAAGAGAGCCTGAGGCCGATGCTCTGCCCCACGTCCTGCTCGAAGGTCAGGTTCCACTCCTGCACTACCGGATCGATGTAGTGGATTGGAAACGAGTAGTAAAAGCCGCCCGTTCCGGCGGCATTGGGGTTGAAGGGCTCGGCCAGCGAGAGCAGCGGAGTAACGCCGTCAGATTCGTAATCCTGGTTATAGGTCGGCACGTAGCTTGCGGCAACGGCCCAGCCCGCAACCAGCGAAAAGCCGAGCGGCGTCTCAATGAACCGCCCCCAACCCCCGCGGACGACCGTCCTGTCGTTGCCCAACGGCCGCCAGGCGAAACCCAGGCGCGGCCCTAAATCGGTGTGATCGGTGAATCGCAACGACTCCGGAATCCCCGCTTGCGTAGCCGTCAGGATCGGCGTGGGCGCAATGCCGTTTCTGAAAGCCTGCGACGCATTTTTGTTCGCCAGTGCGTTGGGGACAACCACGGCGCCGTTGACCGTCGTTGTACCGTCGCTTCCAGTGCCGGTCCAATCGGGCATGAAAGTGGCCGTATTCGAATGCGTTTCGCGGATCGGCGGGTGCAGCTCGTAGCGCAGGCCCAGGTTCAGCGTCAAATTCGAAGTCACCTTCCAGTCGTCCTGGGCAAACACCGCATACGCGTAACCCAGACCATCCATCGTCGAATCGTTGGTGGAGCTAACCTCCGTGTAATCGGGATAGCCAAGCAGGAACGCGGTGTATGGATCTCCGATGGCCTGGCCCACGTCGGAGCTGCCGTTGAACACGTACCAGCCGGAGCGATAGTTGCCATAGACGTTGTCGTCGTGATCGGAAAGGCGCTTGAAGTCGCCGCCGAACTTGAAGGTATGCTCGCGGTGGGTCCAGGTCACGTTATCCAGGAGCTGCACGATTTCGCCGCGCTGCGTTCCCGGATTGCCGGCTCCGGTAGACATGAATCCATTGATCAACACTTGCGGAGCTTCAGACCACTGCGTATCTGGCTGGGGGACGACCGGCGCAAATCCCGTTTCGGTGAGCAGATCGGTGGTCGAGTAGCTCTGCGTCTCCGATGTGTGCTGGGTGTTGAACCCTCCGCGAAACTCGTTCAGCAAGCTCTGATTGAAAATGTAGTTGTGCGCGAAGGTCAGTCCTTCGTCGATCTCCGGCGTGTTGTACGCGCCCTGCAGCGGGCTGCCGGCCTCGGCGCAATACGCGTACGTGCAGGCCGCCGAGGGCGCGGTCAGTACCTGGCGATTTTTGTAGGAAAAGCGCGCGAAGATCGACTGGCGGCTCGAAAGCGTGCGGTCCAGGCGGAAATCGCCCTGGTTGGCCGAGATGGGAGAGGGAAAGTTGAACTGATAGTTGTTCACGTAGGAGTCGGGCGAGCCGTAGTTGGGCACGGGAAAGAGGTATTTGAGCACGGCGGCGGCGACGGGGCCTGGCGTCACCTGCGTCGGATCGATTGGCGTGCCGTCGGGCTGCGCGATGGAGCTGACGCCTTGGCCGGCAAGATAGTTGGCCAGATTGCCGCTGCGCATCGCGGCCGAAGGCACGCTGAGCAGGATGGGTGTCTCGCGCGGCAAGCGCAGGCCTTCGTAGCTGGTGAAGAAAAATGTCCGATCCGCCGCCGAAGCCAGAAAAGGAATCCTCAGCGGTCCGCCTAGCGTGCCGCCGAAGTCGTTCATGATGATCCGCGGCTTGGTCAGCGCAAAGGTGTCATTCGAGTTGAAGACGGTGTTTTCGTTGTTTTCGAATAGGCCGCCGTGATAGTTGATCGTGCCCGCTTTGGAAACGGTGGTAATGTCGGCAACCCCGGAAAATTCCGCGCTGTTGTTTGACTCGGAGACGCGGATCTCCTCGATGGAGTTGAAGGAGGGAAACATTTCGTTCACCGGGCCCGAGTATTCCACGCCCACCGAGGAGATGCCGTCGATAGTCACGCTGAGCAGGGCGGGCGTAGCGCCCATTACCGCCAGGTCGCCGCTATCGTCGGTTTGCACACCCGATTCCGTGGTCAGCGTGGAGATTGGGCTGGTCGAGCCAGTGGAGCGGGAGTAGATGGCCACGGGAAGATCCGCCAGTTCGTCGCCCAGCTTCGTTTCGGCCAGGTTCGAGACGTCGGTGGTGATCACCGGATCGGCATCCTCCTTGACTACGACGGTCTCGCTCTGCGCGCCCGGCTTGAGCGTCGCATCGATGCGCCTCGTTTCCCGTGCGGCCAGCGCAATCTGCGGCAGCAACTCTGTTTCAAACCCCGGCGCGGCGATGGTCAGCTTGTAGGAGCCTACATCGACATTCCGGAACGCGTAGTTGCCGCTTTCATCGGCCTCGGCCACCAGTGTGGCTTGTGTTCCGGTGTTCTCCAGCGTCACATGCGCGTTCTGAACGATCGCGCCCGTCGCGTCGCGCACGATGCCCAGGATGGCGCCGAATGTGGATTGTGCCGGAATCCGGCTGGCCGCCATTGCCGCCAGCCAGCAGATCAGAAACAACCTCCAGGCGAAACGCCTTCGGGACCGTGCAGAGCGGGAGAGACTTTCCATCGACTGACCTTTCGAGCAAACTAGCGAGAAGTATCTCTTTCGCTGCTTTTTAATTTTCGATTAAATTCAATGTACTGCCAGTCAACTCCTCCCGCGCAAATTTTTTGTGGAAAATTGGACCTTCTTTCGGCGCCCGGCGCAGAGCTGCCCGGCGAGGCAAATTTGCTGCCCGTTTTCAGTCTGCATTCATACCCGGAAAAGGCTGGAATACTGCTTCGCAATCGGAGCTGTTGCGTGGTCGGGAAGCGCTCGGCGAGGAGAGGCTCAGTCCGGGCGCAGCGCGGCTCAGGCGGACGGCTCGGCGTGTGCAGATTCCCTCACGCCCTGCGCCGCGCCGCCTCTTCGTACACCTTCACATACTCCTTCGCCGGCCCCGGCCAACTATAGTCCCGCGCCATGCCGTTGCGCATCAGGCGCGTCCAGCCTTTCTTGTCGTGGAAGGCCGCGATGGCGCGGTCGATCTCCGCGAGCAGGTCCTTGGGATCGTAGCCGGCAAACTTGAAGCCCGTGCCCGTCCCCTTCTCCGCGTCCCACTCCTCGATGGTGTCGTCGAGGCCCCCTGTCGCGCGCACGATCGGGACCGTCCCGTATTTGAGCGAGTAAATTTGGTTCAGGCCACAGGGCTCGTAGCGTGACGGCATCAGGAACATGTCGGCGCCGGCCTCGATCTTGTGCGAAAGCGTCTCGTCGTAACGAATCTGCACGGCCACATTGGCCGGATGGCGGAAGGCCCAGTCGCGAAAGACATGTTCGTAGTAGGGATCGTGAGTTCCCAACGCGACCACGGCCACATCGCGCTCAGCGATCTCCTCGGTGATCTGCGCCACGATGTCGAAGCCCTTCTGCGTGGCAAAGCGCGAGATGATGCCGATGACGGGAGCCGTCTCCGCCACATTCTCCAGTCCGAAGGCGTGAAGCAGGTCAACGCGGCAGGCGCGTTTGCCGGCTAGGTTCTCCGCCGAAAAGTGCGCGGCCAGGTTGCCGTCCGTGGCCGGGTTCCACAGCGCATAGTCCACTCCATTCAGGATGCCGTGCAGGTCGGCGGCGCGGCCTCGCAGCACGCCTTCCAGTTGTTCGCCGAACTCCACCGTCTGAATCTCCTCGGCGTATTTCTTGCTCACCGTGGTCAGTAAATCGGAAAAAACTACGCCGCCCTTCAGAAAGTTGAAGCGGTCGTACAGCTCGACCTTGTCCATCGTGAAAACATCCCACGGGAAGAGCAGTTGCTCGGTGGTGGAAGGCGGAAACCTGCCCTGATATGCGGCGTTATGGATGGTGAGCACGGTGGCCGCGCCGCGCAGCACAGGATCGGCCGCGTAAAGAGTGCGCAGGTAGACGGGAATGAGCGCGGCCTGCCAGTCGTGGACGTGGAAGACCTGGGGCACGCCAATTTGCTTCGTCGCTTCGATCACGGCGCGGCAAAACAGGCCGAAGCGCTCGGCGTTGTCGGCGTACTCACTTCCGCTCGGGCCATAGAGTTCTTTTCGATCAAAGAGTTCCGGGCAATCGATAAAGTAATGCTGCACCCCGTCGCGTTTGCCCCCGTCGACGATGCTGACGAAGCGGTTGAAGTAGCGGAAGGGAATGGTCAGCGAGCGAATCGCGTACTGCGGCTCGCCCTCGATATGCCGTCTCACGCGCGCGTAGAACGGCAGATAAACCGACACTTCGTGCCCCAGCTTGACCAGCTCACGCGGCAGCGCACCCACCACGTCTGCCAATCCGCCGGTCTTGGCAAACGGCGTGCATTCCGGGGCGGCAAAAGCAATCTGCATTCAGCAATCTCCCCGTTCCAGAATCAAGGCCCAGTCTACTACGCATGATTGGGCGCCCGAGGCCGCTCTGGCCGATGGTTCCGGCCTCTGTGGCATACCATGAGCGGGACGCGCCAATCGACGCCAGCCTGCATTGATGGTATGTGCGGAATGGGTGGAGCATACTTGCGAACCATGGTCGCCGGTTCGTTGAGATACATCTCATGAATGACAGATCCAAGGTGTCCTCTGCTCTCGTCATCCCCGGGGTTCCCAACGACTGCTCTCTGTCGTTGGAATAAGAGCAACGAGGAGCGTCGACCTTAAAGACAGTGAACCAGGACACAGTAACTCTGGTTTTGCCGTAGTGCCAATCCACCCATCGGCTATTCTGTCCTTGTACCTCGGAGGTTTGCGGATGCTTTCCCCAGCCGTTACCACCCCCGCCACTCCCACACCGACGAATGAGATCGCGGCCGCCCTCGATCACATCGGCGCCCTGCATGACCTGCCGTTTGAGGACCGCCTCTGGCTGGCCCGTCACGGACAGGAGTTCGTGGCCAACCCTGGCGACATCTTGTTTGAGGAAGGCGCGCCGGCTGAGCAAATGCTCCTCATCCTCAAGGGCGAGATCCACGTGCGCCGCCAACACGGAGGGCCCATGGCCCTGTTCATAGGCCGCTCCGGGCAAATGACCGGCCTTCTGCCGTTCTCGCGGATGAAGGCCAACGGCGGCCAGGGGTTTGCAGTTTCTCCTGTGTGGATGCTGCTGATTCACCGCTCGCTCTTTCCCGAGATGCTGGCGGCCATCCCATCCATGGCGCAGCGCGTGGTCTCCACCTTGATCGACCGCGTGCGCGAGGTTACCCGCATGGAGCAGCAAGCCGAGAAGTTGACGGCTCTAGGGCAACTCGCCGGCAATCTGGCGCACGAACTCAACAATCCCGCTTCGGCGGCGCAGCGCGCCGCGGCCAGCCTGCTGGCTGCCTTGCGCGCCAACCGCAGCAACCGCTTCAAACTCATCAATCTGCGCCTGACCGAGGGGCAGGTTGGGAAAATCGAGAAATGGGAGGAGAAGATCTTTTCCCACACCGGCGAATCGCTCGATCCACCTCCTGAAACCGATGCACTCGGCTTCATCGCCCGTGAAGAATCCCTCCGCTCCTGGCTCAACGCCATCGGCTGCGCCGACGCCTGGGAGGTCGCTGCGCAACTGGCCGAACAGGGCGTAACCACCGCCGATCTCGACGAGCTGCGTGGCTTTCTCGACCCGGCCGAGAGCTGCATCTCGCTCCAGTATTTCGCCCGCTATCTGCGCTCTGCGCGCGCGGCAGAGACCATCGTGAACTCCACAGCCCGCATATACGATCTCATCGGCGCCGTCAAAGACTACTCCAACATGGACCGCGCCCCGATTCTCGAGGTCGATGTGCCAGCCGGGCTGGACGCCACGCTCCAAATGCTCCGCTCGCGCATGGATCACGTGGAGATCGAACGCGACTACCAGTCAGACCTGCCGCGCATCAATGCCTATGGCGGCGAGCTGAACCAGGTGTGGACTGCGCTGATCGAAAACGCGCTTGACGCCCTCGGCAATCAGGGCCGCCTGCGCGTAGCCTGCAAGCTTGAGGCCGACATGCTGCTGGTGGAGATCTGGGACACCGGCCCCGGTATCCCTCCCGAACTGCAGGAGCGTATCTTCGAGCCGTTTTTCACCACTAAAGCGCCCGGCAAGGGACTGGGACTGGGCCTCGACAATGCCATGCGCATCGTGCGCAAGCACCGCGGCCATTTGAGCGTCAAGTCCGAGCCGGGCTCGACCTGCTTCCGCGTCCGTCTGCCGCTCGACCAATTGCAGGCGTACTGACCAGTTGCAGGCCTACTAAGCGTTCAACTTTGCGCTCTCAGCTCTCAGCCTTTTCGGAGCCTGATTCGGCCGATGCGGCGTGTGCCGGCAGGACGGAGCAAAAAGCTGGAAGCCAAGAGCTGAATGCCGCCCCTCATACTCACGTTGACGACACAATAACTGCTTAGCGTCTCCAAGCAAGCCTGGGACCTTTTTCAGCAGAACCGACATCACTTTTCGACCTCTGACCCCGGTTCCCGTGTGGGTATACTCGTCTCAGCGGATATTACAGACCGGCAACTGGCGGACGCTGCGTTTATTGCCCAGGTAACGATAAGACGATCCTTCAGTTTGTCGACACTGGTCGCAAGCTTTCCCAGTTGCTCGTCAGTTTCATTAGCAGGGGAGACCTCTGTTGTGGGCTTGGGTGCGTCCAAGGCCCCTGTCCGACCGTTCGTCGCAGCTCCGTCAGCTCTCATAGTACTTCCTTTCTGGAACCTTCCGGCCCCAATATACATCGCTCAGAGCATGGCCATCAAGCTTTCCGTAGATCATGCATGCGAAGGGGTCAGGGGCTAAGATCGATCCGTGCCACTGTCGGGCCCTGATACGACATCCACTTGGGCAGGAACGGTTGAAAGAACACGAGGTACACTCGCAGAGGTCGTCGTTTGATTTATAGGCACAAAATTCCTCACCTACTGCCGTTGATCTAAATCGCTGCAGCAACGTTGGCAAGTCTCCTTCCAAAAGACTACCGATAGGAAGTACTTTAAGATCGCGCGCCAAGCTGCATGGGAAAACCGTTCCGTCGTAGTTTACAGAAACCCCAAAGGGGAAAGTACCGCACCTCGTGTGGGGTGTTCGCTTCGAGAGTTTTCCGTAGAGTAATCGAACAACTCTTGAGAGAAACGGATCGTCTACGCCTAGCTTGTCGCGATTCATGAGCGCTGCGCCTGAAGCTCCAATGCAGATCAGCGCGACAGACGAAAAACGCGTCGCGAGAAAGCCCAGAAAGTCTCCTAAATAGCGAGCGTTAGTCGAGTCAAGGGTGACAGCGGCACTGACTGAGAAGCCGTCATTCTTCAAATGGTCTGCTGCCTTGAGGGCCTCGGCGAATGTTCCAGGCCCGCGACGTTCGTCGTGATCCGCCTCGAATCCGTCGATACTAATTCCGAAGCTCAAACGGTCAACAGGCAGGCCGCTTAGCTCCTTGCGGTTGATAACCGTTCCGTTTGTGTTAACGGAGAAATTAAGAAGGGGCTTGTCCGCTGAGTAACGAAGAATTTCATACGCCTGAGGATGAAGGAAAAATTCACCCCCCGAGAAAGTGATCACGGAGTCTGCGCGCGTGCTAGCAATATCAACAAGAGGTTTAATGCATTGGTACGGTAATGTGTATTTATTTTTATCCGCATGTTGATAGCAGTGCAGACAGCGCAGATTACATCGCGAGGTGACGCAGACTTCGTACGCGGCAGGTATTATCGTGTGGGTCATAACGCAATTCACCCTGTACCTGGGTCCCAGGGCCGTGCCAATGCTGGTTACCCTGCTCGGGCGGCGCCAAGACCCAAGCACGCCGAGCTTATCACCGCTTGGGCTACTCTCTTCATTGCTGTCTTCACATTCAGCCGGACTTTCCCTTTTTGCCTCTCGACTGCGAACCAATATACCCCCATTTGCCTCCGCTTGCGATCCTTTTGCGTCCGTTTCCATCCCAAAGCCCCGGACGCGCCCGGCTGGGCCGGATCGCCCGCGAGCGTTGGAGGTGAAGCTGTGGGCGCCGCCCCAGCCACAGGCGGGTGCAGGCACCCAACCGGCGCTAATACGGCCAGAATGACAGGAAGAGCAATCCGCAGGCGCATGGGTTGTCCGCGCTTCAGGCTGGAATGGCAGGCGTTTTGGGGGACGTTGGAGGCGCTGCCGCGAATGCCCAGACTCTTTCGAGCGCCTTCTGCTCCGTACTGCCTGCCCTCTATTCTTGCCGCTCTGACTTCACCACTTCCACGCCCCGCCAGAAGGCCACATATCCCTTAATCTTGCGCGCCACCGGTTTGGGATCGGGGTAGTACCAGGCCGCGTCCTGGTTGTCCTGCCCGTCGATCACGATGGTCATGTAGCGCGCTTGGCCCTTCGACGGATCGGTTGAAGTCGTGGTGCTGGGCCGAAAGTACTCGCGCTTGAGGCTGGACTCAGGGAAATAAACATTCCCTTCCACTTCCTCTGTCTGCTCGCTCTCAGCAACGACTTTGCCATTCCAGATTGCTCGCGCCATGGTTGTCCGGTCGCTTCTAGCCGAAGCCGTCCCCCCGCTCCGAATGCGGCTTGGAAACCGGCCGGGCAAGGGTAACCGATACGACACTACCAGAGTTTGCGCATTGTGGCGAGTACTAACGAGGTTCTGGAGCGCCCAGTTGCCTTATTTCGCCGCCACGATCGACTCGATATGCATGCTCTTGTGCGCCGCATCCTCGGTCGCCGTCACCGTCACGTGAGCGCCATAGAATGCCGGCTTCACTGCATCCGGGTTGTCAATGCTCCAGACCGTCTTACTGGTGTCGACGAACACCGGCTTCATCCCGCCTTCGATGCACTTTTTTACGCAGTCGGCGCCTGTCCCCATGTGCTTGGCGCCGCACATTGAGTCCGAAATCCATCCCGTGCTCGTGGTTGTGCCGGCGGCCAGCGCCATCGCGGCGCCCATAGCAACAACGGCTGCTAGCAAGGAAAAGGTACGCTTCATGGAAACCTCCGGGTAATCGATGAGCCCTAACCCGCTCCTATCATGCGCTCAGGATTGGATTTCGACAAGGGGCGCTCGTTGCGAGCCCGGGAATGCTGCCCGACACAGTGATTACCCCTGCCGGACGCTACGCGTTGCCTCGACGCGCTTCAGGGTTGTCTCATAGCGCTGCGCCGCCGCAGAAAAGCGGTTGATCAGCTCCGAGGTCTTGTTTAGGAAGGCGGGATACTTCTCCCGGATCGCCTCGAGCATGGGGGTGAACTTGGCCAGCAGAAAGAATCCCTCGCCGTTGCAGTCCACGAACAGCTCCGCCGAGACGGCGCCGTGCAGGACCATCGCCGCGGCCATCTCCCAGTATGTGATGACCTGCCTGAGCCAGGGATTGTGGGGATCGTCCGGCTTCTCATATACCGCAAAGAAGTCGTCCGGCGTCGCGGGCCAAAACTCGCCCATAACCCACGCGCGGGCCTGGCGCATCACTGCCTCAGTGCGCAGTTCATACAGCTTCAGAATGATTTCGGCATCGGCCGGCGTAGCCAGCATTCGTTCCATCGACGGATCTCCGCTGCCCATAGTACAGGATTCGCCGAAATCCTGTCGCGTAATTCGCGCTCACACTGACTTGCTGACTCGCTGGCTTCGAGCGGCAATGGGTAACTTGCTGACTTCGCTACGCAGGCTGCAGTTCCTTTTCAGGTTTTTCTACCACCGGCCCGTGCGTCTCTGCTGTGGGCGTGGGAGGCGCATCACCAATCCGCTTGAAATACGTGCATACAACCGCGTTTTCCCCCGCCGCTGCCGGTTTCTTACCACGCCTTTTCGCCGCGGACGCCACTTCGGCGGACTTCTTCCTGTTCGGGCATTCGAGATAGATGCCCGACCGGAGCGTCTTCTCCACGAGATACGGACTGCCGCATTTCGGACACTTCTTCGCTACCGGCTTCAGATTCGACGTGAAGTCGCACTTGGGATAATTCGTGCAGCCCCAGAAGACGTTGCCCCGGCGCGCGCGGCGCTCGGCCAGATCGCCTTCGCCGCACTTGGGGCACTTCATTCCCTCGATGAGGTTCTGCTTCACGTACTTGCACTTGGGATAGCCGGAGCAGGACACGAATTCGCCGTACGCGCCCTGGCGCAGCACCAGCGGCTTGCCGCAGACCGGGCAACTTTCGCCGGTGGGCTCAGGCGGCTTTTGCTGCTGCCTCTGGCTCAACTTGCGGAAGGTTTTGCACGGCGGATCGGCGTTGTAATCCGGGCAGGCCATGAACGGCCCGAACACTCCGCGCCGCATCACCATCACCTTTCCGCAGTTCTCGCAATATTCCTCGGTGTCGCCGGCCTCCTGCGCTTCCGGCGTGTTCAGGTCCGGCTTGGCGGCAATGTTCTCCTTAGTGAAAGTGCAGCTCGTGGGATCCTTCTTGTCGTAGGCCGAGCACGCGTAGAAGGTGCCGAACTTTCCCCATTTGAGCAGCAGTGGCGAACCGCACACGTCGCACTTCTCGCCGGTCTTCTGCTCCATCCGCTTGATGTTTTCCATCTTCTTGCCAGCGTCCTTCAACTCCTGCTCAAAGTAGCCGTAGAAGCCCTTCAGCAGATCGGTCCACTTCTCCGTGCCTTCTTCAATGTCGTCCAGCTCCGTCTCCAGCTTGGCCGTATAGGCTGTGTCGAAGATGTAGGGGAAGTTCTTCACCAGCAGGTCGCAAACCACCACTCCAATTTCAGTGGGATAAAACCGCCCGCGCGATCCGCCGTGTTTGACCACGTACTCGCGGTCCTGGATGGTCGAGATGATCGATGCGTACGTGGACGGGCGCCCGATGCCGCGCTCTTCCAACTCCTTCACCAGCGATGCTTCGTTGTAGCGTGGAGGCGGCTGCGTAAAGTGATCCTCAGGCAGCAGCTCGTCCAGCCCTAGCGTCTTCACTCCGTCCAGGCTGGGCAGCCGATTCGCGGTTTCGTCGTCTTCGTCCTTTTTGTCTTCCGAGACCTCGTACACTTTCAGGAATCCATCGAACCGCAGCACTGAGCCGCTCACGCGGAAGTCGTAGGTCTTGCCGGTTTTGGCCGAGATCGCGGCGATATTCGCCGTGGTCACGTCATAAATCGCGGGAACCATCTGGGAGGCCACGAAGCGCTGCCAAATCAGCCTATAGAGCTTCAGTTGTTCGTCTGTCAGGAAGCGAGCGATCGACTCCGGCGTCCGCGCCGCGTCTGTGGGCCGGATGGCCTCGTGCGCATCCTGCGCGCCCTTCTTCCCTTTGTACGGGTTGGGCGAGCCGGGCAGATACTTCGCTCCGAGCCGCTTCGCGATCCATTCGCGCGCCCCGGTTATGGCTTCGGGCGCCACGCGAGGCGAATCGGTGCGCATATAGGTGATGAGGCCCGTGGTGCCCTCGTCGCCGATGTCCACGCCCTCATAAAGCCGCTGGGCAACGCCCATAGTGCGGCGCACGTTGAACCCGAGCTTATTCGCTGCGTCGCGCTGCAATTGGCTGGTGATAAAGGGAGGCAATGGCCGGCGCAGCTGCTCCCGCGACTGCACGCTGGCGACGGTCCAGTTCGCCTTCTCAAGCGCCGCCAGCACTTCGTCCATTGCCTTTTTGTCGGGCAACGCGCTCGAGATGAATAGCTCTTTGCCGTCCTTGTCCTTGCCATTTACCACGCGCGCCGGTTCGCCGCCGATACCAACAAAGCGAGCCTTAAACTTCTGGTCGCCCTGCCGTTCCGGGTGGAGCAGCGCTTCCAGCGTCCAGTATTCCAGCGGTTGAAATGTGCGAATCTCCCGCTCTCGTTCCACAATCAGGCGCAGCGCCACGGTTTGCACGCGCCCGGCAGAAAGTCCGCGCCGCACCTTATCCCAAAGCAAAGGCGAGATCTGGTAGCCTACCAGCCGGTCCAGCACCCGCCGCGTCTGTTGCGCGTCCACAAGATTCTGATCGATGTCCCGCGCGTGCCCGAAGGCTTCCTGCACGGCCTTCTTCGTGATCTCGTTGAAGGTGACGCGATGAATCTTCTTTTTCTCTTTGGCGTTGGTTCCCAGTTGCAGCGCCAGGTGGTACGCAATGGCCTCGCCCTCCCGATCCGGGTCGGGCGCAAGATAGACCTCATCGGCCTTGGCAGCCGCCTTCTTCAGTTGATCGACAACCTTCTCCTTGCCCGGCGACACGATGAGTTCCGGCTCAAAGGTCCGCTTCTTCAGCTCCACGCCAAGATCGTTCTTGGGCAGGTCCATGATGTGGCCGATCGAGGCCCGCACATCGAAGCCCTTGCCTAGATATTTTTCGATCGTCCTCGCCTTGGCCGGCGACTCCACGATCACCAATGCTCTGCTTGTTGCCATCCCTTAACCCGGTTCCCTCTCTCTATCCTTTGTTGCCTGCTATCTTGTCTGGCCTGCCCGTATTGCCTTTTGACTCGCTAACCGGCATTCTGTCCGCGCCGCGCGATCACACTTCAGGCTTGCTTCTACGGCCTTTCCTGGCTCACCCCCGGAAAAAACTGGTCGCAAGTCATGCACCCTACCACACAATACCCCCACATTTCCACCCGTCTGCACCAAGCGGCCCGTCTACACCGCTTATAACCTCATGATTCCAATGCCTTCCGAGGAAGCCTCGATGGCTGTTATACTTGAAAAAATACATAACAGAAAGGACCGCCTTGGCGATGAAAGATGCGCTGGACCGCCTCAGGAATCTCGCGTCGGAAGAATACGCCATCTCTCCGCAAAATGTTCGGATTGTTATTTCCGACATAACCCGAGTATTTGTCCAATCCCTCCTTGCCGCAGGATATGATCCGCGCCAAATAACCAGAGTGACCACAAAGTTCCGAGACGCTGGTCGGCGATCGCCTCCTTGGCAACCGGCTTCCAAGAAGGTGCCCGGACGTCCGCAGGATGGCGCTGATGGCAACCGACGGCTCCGGTGGTTGTTTCCGCGTGACCACAAGTTCTACGCCAACGAGATTGACGCGACGCTCTCAGAAGTAAAGTACTACCTCCAAGCTCTTTCAATGACCGGGGCGCCCGACCTGCCGCCAAATAGCATTCAGGACTGCTTCACCTGGCTGGCCGGCCACCGAGTTGCTCCTGGAGAGTACTTCGATCCCATACAACTCATCCCCATCCATCTTCCCGAGGTTGTAAAGAACGCCCGGGCGATCCAGTCCGGTCATCTGATCCCACTTGATCGTGGGGGGCGCCACGAACCGCACAACGCCTTTCTGATGCTCGCAAGAAGCAATCAGTTGCAGGGCAACCTGACGCTAGATGAACTCCTTGCTCTCATGGACGAGATCCTTAAGCGTCATCAAGCCGACCGGACCAAGGGACGCAATGCTTAGTTGGTCAGAGCAAATAACCTTCCGAGTTTCCGCAGCGCTTTTTCGTATCCTTCTATCGCACGCTGCCTCGCATCCTCGGCGTCCCGAATTTGCCGCGCAATTTCTTCTAAGATTTTTTTCGACCTCGGTATGGGGACGTCTAGCCCTCCGAGGCATTCCGGCGTAATTTCGTCGATGACTGACCCGAATACGCCACGCCGGATGACCTCTTGCGCGCAGTCGGTTCGAAGAAAAGCAAGTAGATAGTAGGGATCGAGCTTCCTAGGGTCAGGCACGACTCTGATAACGTGTTCGGACATTGCATAACCATCCCAAGCAGGAGGAACGCACGATATGATCCCTGTTGAGCCACTCCTCGTCACAAGTATCCAGCCGGGTTTCACGCTCAAAACTTCGAGTTTCGGATCATCGAGTCGAAGCCATTTTCCTCTCGTGGCGATTAGCTCTGTTATATTGGAGCCTCCTAAGAATGGAACAGCCTCCTCCGACTCGTCCACGTATTCACGTCGAAATCTTCCGGGATAGAAGATCCGTTCGACAACATCTCGCAGCTTTCTGGTCTGCCATTCGCGCGTAGATATTGAGAAATGGTGGAAGCTTCCTGCTCCATTTGCGTGCAGGGGCTTATGGAATAGCGCGTTAACCCGCAAAAGGTCGTCTTTGATTATCTTTGCAACAGGTACAGCAAAGCACTGTTCGTAGACTTGATGTGGATCACCTCCGAGCAAAAAGGTCCTAAACGCCCCTTTAACTTCTTCAAAATCCGAGAGAATCTCTTCGGAGTAGGATCCGTCCGCTTTCCTCTTGAATACGGGGTTTCCTCTTCTATCATGCCCAATCCATTCGGCATGGCCATGAAAACTGTCCCTTCTTCTTCTTCACGTGCATCCTTGAGCGGCTCAGCTCGTCTGCGAACGACAAGAAGCGATGTTTTGGTGCCAGTATGCGGCTGAAAGCCTCATTCGGTAAATCCATCCAGCCAAATTTGTAACATGAAATGCATCCGGAAAATTATTTGCTGCCCATGAGATTGAAACGGCAGTACGAAGGCTCCTCCACCCATCCGGAACCAATAGGTTGACATTTTGTTCCAACCATAGGCAGTCTGGTGCTCTAGGCGAGATTTTTCCGAATCCTTCTAGGAGTGCAGGGGCTGTCTTTGATGGGCCCACAGAGAGATCAAACGCTGGCAGAACCGCGTTCCTTGACAGTGATCTTCGTTCCGAATGGAGGATTTGAGGCAGCACAGAGGTGCGCGCCGAACTTTATTCCAACCATGTTGCTCGAGAAAGTGGAGGGGCTCAATGAGTCACAAGGCGAAACGAAGTCATCACCCCTCGTTCCCAACCGCGCCTTAAGAGAAGCATTTGCGAGCCCTGCAATCTGATCATCGACTTCCAACCCCTTGATGCTGCCCCTCGAAAGCTTAATGACCTCCTCTTCGAGGGGCCTCCCATTTGCTTCTTCCTCAAGGAGGTGACGAATCCGGTTGAGGCCCGCCAACAAAAATCCGCCCGTTCCGGCACAAATGTCCACAAGATCATCACCTTTGCGGGGGTCAAATCCGAGTAATTCCATTGCAAGCGCGGTGACACGCTGATCAGTAAAAAACTGACCGCCAACTCGTTTGGCCCAGGTACTGCGGATGATTTCGATGACATCGCCAAAGACATCCTTTCCGGAATCGTTAAGATTAATGCCGCTGAGTTGCGCGACCATGTAACCAATATTTAGGTCATCCAATGCGATTTCAGATGAGGGTTCATAGAGTCTCCAAGCCCCGTTCATCTCCTTAAAAGCTCGTCGAATCTTTGTCGAAACTTCATGACATGAGAAAGGTTCTTGTGCAATTAGGGCTCGCGCCTCCTCGCGGCTTACATCAAAGGCAGGATGCTTCCCCTTTGGCGCCTCAAGGTAAATCCCGCAATGCAATATCTTTCCGACTTCTGCGCTTATTCCTGCTGGCGTGCGAATCGGTGCATTAGCATAGAGGTGGTCGTAAATTGAGTCGACACGAGATTGGAGGTTGTGCGATCCGTTGCTTGTCATTTGCGCGGCGTCCTTTTGGCGAATCTGATTTAAGGCGATCGTATATTGCAGCAGAATTTGCATCAAGCAGGAAATGCTGTTCTCGCTGGCTCTAGTTCCAAGTTGGGAAGCTTGGCGGAATCGGGAATGCTTCGCACTGACCCCTTACAGCGTCCTCACGTAATTCTTTCCCGGCAAGCACCGCACGCGCCCCGCCATCTCCAGCTCAAAAAGAGCTGTAAACACCTCAGACGAAGTGAGTTGCGTCTCCAGCAGGTCGAGAATTTCGTCGATTTGCAGGCTCTCGTCGGTGCGCAGGATCTCCAGCACCATGGCCTCCTGAGGCCGCAGCACCGGATCAGGCAGTAAGGATGCTCCGGCCTCCGGTTTGGATGCAGCCGGGGTCTCCGCCTCCAGTTCCAGCCGCACCGGCGAGGGAAGCTCCTCCCACACGTCCTCCCAGGTGGCCACAAGCTTCGCGCCCTGTTTTATCAACGTGTTAGGCGTCCAGGAGCCTTTGTTGGTCACGTTGCCAGGCACAGCGAATAGGTCCCGGTTCTGCTCCGCGGCGCACCGGGCAGTCACGCGCGTTCCCGAGTACTCGCCCGCCTCCACAATCAGTACTGCCACGCACAGCCCGCTCAGGATGCGATTGCGCTGGGGAAAGTTCTGCGGCGCCGGAAACGTCCCCATCGGCATCTCGCTCACAATCGCACCGCCCGTAGCCAGGATTTCCTCGGCTAGCTTCTTGTTCTCTTTTGGGTACACCACGTCAATCCCTGTGCCCCAAACGGCCACTGTCGGCATGCGCGCCGCCAAGGCACCCTTGTGCGCGCATGAGTCGATCCCACGCGCCATACCGCTCACGATCAGCAGCCGCCTCGCTGCCAAGTCCCGCGCCAGCATCTCGGTCACACCCGTTCCATAGGGCGTGGGATGCCGCGTCCCCACAATCGCAATGGCAGGCCGGCTCAATAGCCGCACATCGCCGCGCACCCAAAGAATTGGCGGCGGATCGTAGATCTCGCGCAGCCGCTCCGGATACTCCCGGCACGAATAGCTGACCAGAGTTGCCCCCTGGGCAGCTACGCGCGCCCATTCCTCTTCGGCGGCGCGTCGCGCCTTGCCGTCGAAGAGAAACTGCGCCGCCTCGGCGGGAAACCTTAGCCCTTCGAGCGCCGTCAGCGGCAGGGTGAAGATGCTGCTCGCCGATTCGAGCTGCTTTACAGCATCCAGAATCCGCTTGGGACCCAGTCCCGGCGCCAACGTCAAAGCCAGCCACGCCAGGCGATCCTCGTCCGCCTGCGGCGCGCGGGCCGGCTCGTCGCTCTGGGGCCGCGCCGTCATCGCGGCCACACCGCTGTCTGAGATATTTACTATGTCCAAAAATCGCACACTCCCGATTCCGTTTGAGGAAGCGCATACGCAGATCAAAGGGATGTGCGCTCACGTTACAAGCATGTCCGCCGGAAGTCAAGCGAGGCGGTCACGCCGGAGGGAGCAGGGGCCTTTCAGTCCCCTGAACTCCGCCGCTGCAACTCTCCGGCCTTCAGGCCCGGACGTTTAAGCCCGCGTAGCGGGCAAAAGGCGCCAGCCTGGGGAATAAACGCGAAAATCGAAGCGCAGCCCGCTTCAGCGGGCGAAAGAAAATGATGCTCGCGGTTCCCTATTGGCTATTGGCTACTCCCCATTCCCTGCCTTTCATCCAGCCGTTCCCGCACCCACTCCAGCATCGTCGGTGACACGCGCTCCAGCGAGGCGAGACGAAACGTAATCTTCTCGGCCTCGATGATGTGGTCGTGCCCTGCAAGCTCGACCGTGGCATCGACGTGCTCCAGCACAAGCTCGAACGAGGGCTTATGCTCTCCCCTGAGGCTTGAAGCGGCGGCAAGGCAGAGATCGGGCCGCAGGTGGCGCAGCACTCTGTTCGACTCGAAGATGACGCCGGCCGGCGGCGGACAGCCGGCGAGAATCCGCTGCACAATGGGGCCGAGCGCTTCATCGCCCGCCGTAACCAACAACGCGCGGCGCGCCCCGGCGGCCAGATAGCGCGCCGTATCGGTTTCCTGCCCTGCCTGGGTCTCTTCCCAAAGCGGAGCCGGCTGTCCGTATGAGTGGCTCGTAATCTTGATGGCGGTCCAGCGGATCTCGGGCAGTGCGCGAATCAAGCCGCAAACCAGCGCGGTTTTGCCCGCGCCGCGCCCACTGCCGCCGACTACGATGATCGCCATTGCCCCGGTCCTAGTCCCTATGTCCCTAGTCCCTATGTCCCTAGTCCCTAGTCCTTGTCTTTCTGTTCCCTCTTCCCTGTCTTTCGCGCCAGCCTCGCCAGCGTAGCCTGCTCGCGTAGAACCTGTTGCAGCGGCCGCGCCGGCGTGCCCCAGTGAACCGTTCCCGGCTTCAGGCCCTCGTTGGTCACCGTCTTGCCGCTGAACACGCCGGACTGCCCGCCAAGAATCACGCCGGGGCCTACATGCGCGTGATCGCCGATGCCCACCTGCCCCGCAAGAACCGCGCCCTTCCCAATTGTTGAGGAGCCGGAGATGCCGGTCAGCGCCACAAGAATTGCATCTTCGCCGATGTCGCAGTTATGGCCCACATGCACCATGTTGTCAAACTTCGCTCCGCGCCGCACGCGCGTCGCTCCCAGCGCGCCCCGGTCAATGGTGCAGTTGGCGCCGATCTCCACGTCGTCCTCGATCACCAGCCCGCCCTGCTGCGGGAACTGCGTATAAGCTCCGGTCTCCGGATCGCGCACATAGCCAAATCCATCGGCCCCGAGGACCGCGCCGGCGTGAATGACGACGCGGTTGAAAATGTAAGTATTGGGATAGATTACGACGCGAGGATAGATACGGCACTGGTCGCCGATGCGCACGCCTTCGCCGATCACAACGCCGGCTTCGATGCGCGTTCTTTCGCCCACGAGCACGTCATCCCCAATCACTGCGTAGGCGCCTACGGTGACCCATCCTCCCAGCATAGCCCCCTTGCCAATCATTGCCGTGGGATGGATTCTTTCGCAGGTCGGCTCGGGACGGAGCAGCTTGGCAGCGCGAGCAAACCACAGCCTCGGCTGTTCCGACTCGATGACTGCGATGTCGGGATTAGAGGCATAGGAAGCCGCCGTTGCAGGTTTCAAAACCACGGCCGCCGCAGGACTGGCGAGCGCTTTCGCAGCCGAAGCCTCGTCCTCGGCAAAAACCAGCTCGGTGTAGTGCGCGTCCTTCGGCGCATTCACTCCGGCTATGGCCTGCTCCAGACTGCCCTGCGCCAGCCTGCCGCCAAGCTTTTCGATCAGTTCTCCCAGCGTCATGCATCTCCCCCTTTTGTGAGGGCGTGAATTCAATATAGGCTCGGCTCCCCCGCCGGCCGCGTCTTCCAGCGGCGGTGAATCCACAGCCACTGGTCAGGATAGCGCCGAATCCACGATTCAAGGATGCTGGTGCATCGCTGTGTGCCTTCCAAAATGTCCGCCACGGCGTCTTCTGTATGTGGGATCTCCACCTCCGGACCGAAGTGCAGCACATATCTCCGCTCATCTCGCTCCCAAAGCATGAAGCCCGGCAGGACGGCCGCGCCGGTCTTCCGCGCCACGTGCGCTAGTCCTGTCCCGGTGCAGGCTTCGATGCCGAAAAACCTGACGAACTCGCCCTGCGGCGGCGTCATATTCGTGTCCATCAAAATTCCCACCGTGCCCCCGGCATGCATGGTCGTCAGCAGCCCGCGCCCGAACTCGTCCTTGTCCAGCACGTAGTTGCCATGAAGGCAGCGGATGCCGTTGACGTACTCATCGAGTCGGCGGTTATCGAGCCTTCGGATCACCATGCCCATGGGATAGCCCATGAGTGAGTAGTAAAAGCTCGAAAGCTCCCACGCGCCGAGATGCCCGGTGAGAATGAGCACGCCTTTGCCGCGAGCCTGTGCGGCCAGGATGTGTTCCAGTCCTTCGGTGCGCATCCAGCCGCGGATGTTTTCCGTCGTGTAGCGGGTCATGCGGCAGAACTCGACGAGTTGCCATCCAAGATGGATGTAGACGAGCCGCAGAATTTCTTTCCTGGTTTTCGACGAGAGTTCCGGCAGAGCCAGCTCAAGGTTGCGCACGCCCACGCCGCGCAGCCGGCCGAAGCACCAATAGACCGCGAAGGCGATGCAGCACGCAGCCAGCCGCGCGACTCCCCGTGGCATGCGGCCAAGGCAGCGCGCCAGGGCTACAACCAGTTCATATTCGAGGCTTACCCACATCTTTGAACGCAGGATCAGTGTAGCCGTTCGGCGCGCCCCGGCGCCGCCCCGATGCGATTTCGACAGCCGCGGATCAGCCAACCTCTGCAGCCCATCCTTTCCGCGCGCTCAGGCGGAAGGGATGGGCTACGCAGGTTAAGATCATCGCAGTGGGAACGGGAACGCGCCCTTACCTGTGGGCCTTTGCCTGCATGAAGTATTGTGCGACATCGCGAACGAACGGAACCGCACCCGGCGGCACAGGCACATCGCCTCTAAGAATCGTTTGGAAAGGTTGCGGGGCGCCGTAGTACAACTCCGTGTCTTCCTTGTTCTGGCTCACGCTCGTTCCGTCGAGATCGATGCCGGCAAAAAGTCCCTTGGCGCGCGAGTAGCTGAGCAGTTCCGCGCTCATTTTCCAATCCGTCGACGCCGTGCCGGCGCGGCCCACAGGACCGGCTGCAGCCGATGCATCGCCGCCAATCTTAAACTTGTCCTTGAGTAGATCCTGCATCCCGCGGTCATTCACAGCAACAAGAATCAAGTCGGTAGCTTGGCCGCCGATCTGGAAACCGAAGGACCCGCCCGCCATGCGGATGAAGACCGGCGCGCTCCAGCCGTGGCCGGTGCGGCAGGTCACCACGCCCTGGCCGTACTGCGCGCCGACAATAAACGCGCCCTTCACCATTCCGGGGACGACCGCTACGCAGGTCGCCGAGCGAAGAATGTCGATCGGGATTGTTCTGTCGTTGGCGCTCATGATCTGGTCCAGGACAACCTTGGCCGAGTCAATGCGGCTTTGCAAATCCTCCCTCGAGGAGGCCGCAATGGCTGTAGACGTGAGCAGCAAGCTGAGGCAAACAGTAGCGAGGGCCTTTTTCATTTCCATGTCCTTTCCATTCCGCCGGCTCTGCGCCGGGGATAAGAGAACTTCGAGTTGGAGGCATTCGTTCCGCAGCCAGGGAAACCGCCCCGGAGGGTCCGAGGGAACATATGGCTGGCAGGCAGCGCCGAATCCTCCTTGAACAGCCTACAGCATCTGTGTGCGAAACGGCACCCTCCATCTGTGAAAACACAACGCAAGCCCGAACCGCGCCCTTCCGGGCGCAATGCGGGTGGAAAGGCTGGTTAAGTACCTGCATGCGGCTGGACACAGCCTTCTAGATCATTTCTGGCTCTGTTGACATCCTTCCCGCCGGCGGTCAGCAAGCGGGCAGCTTGAGGCGATAGAGGCCGAAGGCCAGGCCGAGCAAAAGCGACTGAAGAGATTGAGTTTGGACGGTTCTGCCCGGGGGGGCGCGAGCAGAGAGCTTGCGCTTGACGGCGGAGAAGATGCTCTCGACGAGCGCGCGCATGTATACAGTTGGGCGGGGAAATGTTTACCCATTTGCCGGCGTAGACCGGACGCCCTGCAAGTGGAGCGGCGTTTGGCCGGGATCGCGCTATCGGCGTTCCGTTGTTGACGGCAGAAGGTGTGGTTGCGTTGGGAATCGAACTCGGCGTCGGCCAACACGCAGCCGATGGGTGTCTGCCGATGCGCTCTGGCCGCCAGCACACGCAGCGTGGCGCAGTCGTTCCGCGGCGCCTGCCGCGCCAGAAAGCGATACAGCGTGGTGTAGTCGGGCACGGATCGCAGTTGCAGGGCGGAGCGCAGCTCCGTATGTTCACGCAAACGAACCTCGGCCTCACGAAAGATCCAATCTTCAAAGCGCACCAGGCAAAGCACGGCCAGCAATTGCGGCTGAGCAAACTGCCGCTTGCTGAACTTCGTCCGCTGCGCAGACAAAACCGCCTCTGCGCTGACGCTTGTCCATGCCCCCAGGCATGAACAACTGTGCCAGCAGACCCTATCGCAAAGAAAACAAATGAACAAACTTAATAAAAGCCTCTAGGGAATTTCCACCAACTCCATCTGACCGTCGCGCCGGCGATGCAGCACAAACATGTCTCCCGATACGGTGCGGAAGATGAGCAGATCGCGGTCGCGGAACTCGGCGTCCTTGACGGCCTCCTCGATGGTCATCGGCTTGAGCGCGATGGCCTCCCCATTCTTGACGATGTGCGGCTCGACTACCGTGGCTTCAGCGGGAAAGGAGTGGACCGCGATGGACGCCCGCGCTTTGCCTGCAAGCCGGGATGGCTGTCCCTCTTCGGCCTCCGCAGCAGGCTCGGCGCGCGCCTTGGGCCGCGTTACCGGCGGAGCCGTGAGCACCTTCTCGCCCTTGGGCAGGCGTTTGCTCACCAGCCGCCGGTCGCGGTACCGATGAGCCTGGTGCTCGGCGCGCTCCATGGCCTCACGGAGCGCCGCAATCGGCGTGTCGGCCCTGCCTGTGGCGGCAAATCTCTGCAGGCGGGATTGCACCGTCAATTCGACGATTTGGACGTGCCTTTGCGCACTAAAGGTGATACTGGCGCGCGCGGTCCGGCCCAGAATGCGGCCAATGCGTTCCATCCCTTCCTCGGCGTGCGCGCGCAGCGCCCTCGGGATTCTCCCTTTCCTGGCGGTCATTGCTACATCCATGCTCGCCTCCGGTTGGTATCGTCCACTCGCCGCAGGAATGCGGCGATTGTGGAGCACAGTATATGACGAAGCAGCTACCAGCTACCAGCTACTAGCTCCAGGATTTTATCGCCACCCGCTACGTCTTGACCGCTCGTTTCCGCTTACGGAACTTGCGTGGGTTCTCGTGCCGAGAATTGCCTCGATCAAATGCCCGACTAGAAGGGCAAGGAGCTAGAAGCTAGCGGCTAGAAGCTGACTTTCAAATCTCCCAGCGCAGCAGCACGGTTCCCACCGTAAAGCCCGCGCCCACGGCGGCCAGCAGCACCAGATCGCCTTTGTTCAGCTTGCCCTCCTCGATGGCCGTCTCCATGGTCAGCGGAATGGTGCCGGCCGAGGTGTTGCCGTACTTTTCGATATTGATAATCACGCGGTCCGGATCCATCCCCAACCGCTCCGCAGTGGACGTGATGATGCGCTTGTTGGCCTGGTGGGGAATAAAGCAGCCCAGGTCCGCGCCGGTCACGCCGTTGCGTTCCAGCAGCTTCAGCGTCGCCTCGGCCATCTTGCGCACCGCGAATTTATATACTGCCGGCCCGTCCTGGTAGATGTAATGCCACTTTTTGTCGACGGTTTCGTGGGTGGAAGGATTCAGGCTGCCGCCGCCTTTCAGATTCAGGCTCACGCCGCCTGAGCCGTCGATCTCGTTCAAGGAATCGATGAAGCCGATCTCGCCCTCTTCGGCCGGCTCCAGCAGCACGGCTCCGCCGCCGTCGCCAAAGAGTACGCAGGTGGCGCGGTCGGTGTAGTCGGTCATGCGAGTATTGGCGTCGGCGCCGCAGACCAGAACGCGGGAATACATACCGCTTTCGACCATGTTTACGCCTGCAAGCAGCGCAAACACAAACCCTGAACAGCCGCCGGAAACGTCGAAGCCCCAGGCGCCTGCGGCTCCGATCTTGTTCTGCACCAAGCACGCCGTAGACGGGAACATCATGTCGGGAGTCACCGTGCCCACGATGATGACCTCGACATCGCGGGGGCCGATGCCGCGCGCGGCCAGGCACTTTTTCGCGGCCTCGGTGCACATATCGCTTACGCCCAGGCCCTTGGCCAGCACATGCCGCTCGCGGATCCCGGTGCGCGACAGGATCCACTCGTCGCTGGTCTCCACCATCTTTTCCAGGTCTTGATTGGTCAGGACATCGGGAGGAACGTAGGTTCCGAGCGCCGAAATCTTGGCGCGCCGGCCCACCACGGGGCGAACGGTAAGGCTCAACGCATCTCTCCTTGCGGCGCACACACCGGTGGGGGACTGGTTCGCCGTCAAAAAAGCATGAGGAAAACGCAAAAATGTACCGGGTTACCTACTGCGCCCGTACGAGCCCGTTACCGTTGCTTCCTTCCGGACCTGGCGGGGTTGGCGGGATTACGTCGCGTAGGACCCGGCACTGATTGATTTTAACACTCGACGTGGCCGGGACACTGGAAGAAAAGGCCCATCCAGTGAGCGGCTGGATGGGCCTTTCGTAGTGCAGTGGAGGGGAAGCGATTGGTTGATCCCTGGCCTGCGAAGGGCATGGTTTTCGCAGGATCAAGCAAGATCGAAGCGATCGAGGTTCATCACCTTGCTCCACGCCGCCACAAAGTCGCGCACGAATTTCTGTTGCGCATCGCTGCTGGCATAGACCTCGGCGACGGCGCGGAGCTGGGAGTTGGAACCGAAGACGAGATCGACCACGGTGCCCGTCCATTTGAGCTGGCCCGTCTTCCGGTCGCGTCCTTCCAGCACGCCTTCCGATGTAGCGGACTTCTGCCACTTCGTGTTCATGTCAAGCAGGTTCACGAAAAAGTCGTTCGTCAGAGTGCCGGGCCGTTTAGTGAAGACCCCGTGTTTGGAATGGCCGAAGTTCGCTCCCAGGACACGCATGCCGCCGATCAGGACCGTCATCTCAGGAGCCGTGAGGGTGAGCAGTTGTGTTTTGTCGAGCAGCAACTCGGCGGCACAGCTCTCGAGCCCCTTGCGGATGTAGTTGCGGAATCCGTCGCCCTTCGGCTCAAGCACGGCGAACGATGCGGCATCGGTCTGCGCCTCGGAAGCGTCTGTGCGGCCCGGCGTGAAGGGCACCTTCACGCTGTGACCGGCCTTCCTCGCAGCCGCCTCGACGGCCGCCGAGCCGGCCAGCACGATCAGGTCAGCCAGCGAAACTTTCTTGCTGCCCTTCGAGGTTTTTTTGCCCTTGGCCTGCGCAGCATTGAATTCCTTCCGGATGGCTTCCAGCTTCGAGAGCACCTTCGCCAGTCCGGCCGGTTGGTTGACTTCCCAGTTTTTCTGCGGGGCGAGGCGAATACGCGCGCCGTTGGCGCCGCCGCGCTTGTCGCTGCCGCGGAAGGTTGCGGCGGACGCCCACGCAGTGGTGACGAGCTGGGGAACGGACAGACCGGACGCGAGAACCTTTGCCTTCAGGGCTTCGACGTCCTTGCTGTTGATGAGCGCGTGGTCGACGGCTGGAACTGGGTCCTGCCAGATCAGCTCCTCCTTCGGCACAAGCGGGCCAAGGTAGCGATTGCGCGGACCCATGTCGCGATGCGTGAGCTTGAACCAGGCCCGGGCAAAAGCGTCGGCGAACTCGTCAGGGTGCTTCATGAAGTGCCGCGAGATCTTTTCGTAAGTCGGGTCCATGCGCAGGGAAAGGTCGGTTGTCAACATAAAGGGGTCCTGGCGCTTTTTTGGATCGTGCGCATCGGGAACGGTGCCGGCGCCGGCGCCGCCTTTGGGCTTCCACTGGTGGGCGCCCGCCGGACTCTTCGTCAGCTCCCACTCGTAGCCGAAGAGAGTCTCGAAGAAACTGTTGTCCCACTTGGTTGGAGTGGGCGTCCAGGCACCCTCCAGGCCGCTGGTAAACGTGTCGTCACCCTTGCCGGTGCCGAAGCTGTTCTTCCAGCCCAGCCCCTGCTCCTCAATAGGCGCTGCTTCGGGCTCCCGGCCGACATAACTCTGAGGGTTCGCGCCGTGGGTCTTGCCAAAGGTGTGGCCACCGGCGATCAGCGCCACCGTCTCGTAGTCGTTCATCGCCATGCGAGCGAAGGTCTCGCGGATGTCCCGGGCCGCGGCGATCGGGTCCGGGTTGCCGTTCGGGCCCTCTGGGTTCACGTAGATCAGGCCCATCTGCACGGCCGCCAGGGGCCTCGCCAGATCGCGATCGCCGCTATAGCGCTCGTCTCCCAGCCAAGTGGTTTCCGGGCCCCAATCGACGTCCTGCTCGGGCTCCCAGATGTCCGCGCGGCCGCCGCCGAAGCCGAAGGTCTTGAAGTCCATCGACTCGAGCGCAACGTTGCCGGCCAGGATCATCAGGTCCCCCCAGGAGATCTTGTGGCCGTACTTCTGCTTGATGGGCCACAGGAGGCGGCGCGCCTTATCTAGGCTGACGTTATCAGGCCAACTGTTGAGCGGCGCGAACCGCTGCGCGCCTCTTCCGGCGCCGCCGCGCCCATCGTGGATGCGGTATGTGCCCGCTAAATGCCAGGCCATGCGGATGAAGAGCGGGCCATAGTGGCCGTAGTCGGCCGGCCACCAGTCCTGGGAATCCGTCATAAGGGCGTGAAGATCCTCGATTACGGCATCGAGGTCAAGGCTCTGGAACTCTTTGGCGTAGTTGAACTCCTCGCCCATGGGATTGGAGAGCGAGGACTGTTGATGCAGAATCCCCAGATTCAGCTGGTCCGGCCACCAGTCGCGGTTGCCCTTGGCTCCGGCCGTTGTGTGCTTGAGCATGTTACCCGAGAATGGGCACTTGGATTCGTCAGTCATGATTCCTCCTCTTGCTTTCGTCTGCAACTGTCCAGCCGGATCAGTATAGGTGCGGCAGGATGCGTCGAACGAGTGGATATTTTGACGGCGTCAACAATTTCCGGCAAACCAGATTCACTTCGTCCCGGGCCTGCGATGGATTCCAGAGAATCCGAACCCGTTTGAGGTTCCAGAACTGGATGACTGCGGTACATGCGCACTGCAAGAATAAGTTTAGTTTCCTCCCCTGCAGGTTGACAGAAGAACCAGCGAACCAAGCGAATGCCCGGTATCTCTTGAGCCAGTCAAATTCCGCCCCCCTTATCCACAAAGGCACCTTTCATCAACGTTGACCCTACGATTCCATGTCCGTAAAGTCTGTAATGAAGTAGTAATTTGTTCCTTCCGGACGTGTTCCGTAAAGTCACCGGCGGACGGCAGAATGTAGTTGTGCGATGGCCCATCAACCCGGAGCAAATATGCTGAAACTAAAGAAGATTCACATCCTCGGCTTTAAGAGCTTCTGCGACCGCACAGAGGTGACGGTGGCGGGCACGGGGATTGCCGTGGTGGTGGGGCCAAACGGGTGCGGGAAGTCGAACATCATGGACGGCGTGAGATGGGTGCTGGGCGAGCAGAGCGCTAAGAGCCTGCGCGGCACGCACATGCAGGACCTGATCTTTGCCGGCACGCGCGACCGCAAGCCGCTGGGCATGGCGGAGGTCACGCTGACCATGATCGATCCCGAAGCCTACGAGGGCCCAGTTCCTGTCGAGCCGGAGATCGTGGTCGATCACGAGAGCCCTGCCGACTGGGATGAGGATGACGTGCGCCGCCGGCGTGCGGCCGAGGCCGAAGAAATCATCGCCAACGAGCAGCCGGGACAGGTAATCGAAGAGGAACTTGACCAAAAGCACGCTGGACCGCAAGATGCGGATGAAGAAGTCGACCTGAAGTCCGCAGCGCCGCAAGGAGTGGTGCTCAAGATTCGTCGGCGCAATTTCCAGAGCACACCGCAAAAGGGTGAAGTCATCATCACGCGGCGTCTCTTCCGCACCGGCGAAAGCGAGTACCTGCTGAACGGCAAGCTGTGCCGCCTGCGCGACATTCAGGACATTTTTATGGGCACGGGCCTGGGGCCGGAGAGTTACGCCATCATCGGGCAGGAGCGGATCGGGCAACTGCTCAGCTCCAAGCCCTACGAGCGGCGAGCCATCATCGAAGAGGCCGCGGGCGTCACGCGCTTTAAGAACAAGAAGCGGCTGGCGGAGTTGCGCCTGGAGAGCGCAAAGCAAAACCTCGCCCGCGTGGACGACATCTTCGAAGAGGTCACGCGGCAAATGAACAGCTTGAAGCGGCAGGCAGCCAAGGCCGAGCGTTTTGCTGCGGTCCGCGAGGAGCTGCGCGGACGGCTGCGCGTGGTGCTGGCCAGCCGCATGGCCACGATGGACTTGGGATCGGCACGGCTGGAGCAGGAGATTACGGCGCTCACAGAGCGCATCAATCACTCGGCGGCGGAGATCGCCGCGCAGGAGGCGAGCCAGCACGCGCTCACCGAGCGCGGATACGAGTTGGACCGTGAGGGCGAGGCGGCGCGAACCAACGCGAGCGAGGCGGCTGTTGAGTTGGAGCGGGCAACGGCGCGGGAGCGCAGCAATGCCGAGCGGGTGAGCGAGTTGGATACGCGGATTGCGTCGTCTACGACGGAGCTCGAACAGATGCGGACGCAAATGGCCGGAATCGAAGAGGAGCGCGCGCAACAGCGGAGCTTCCTCGAGACGGCGGCCGGCGAGGCGCGCGAGTTCCACGAGAAGGTTGAGGCGCGGCAGCAGGAGGCTCACGCCGCAGCCGAAGAGGTCTTCACTGCCGAGCGGGAGCTCGAGGCCGGTCGCCGCCACTCCGTACACTTGCTTACGCTGGCGGGCAACGCGCGCAACTATACCGCGCAGGGCGAAGAAAGCCTGGCCGCGCTGGAGCGCGAGGCGGAGCGTCTTGAAGTGGAAATGAGTCAGTCGCGCAATGAGCAGGAGGACTTGGGCGCGCAAAGCGGCGAATCGCGGCTGCGCTTTGAGGCGGCGGATGCGGCGGTGAAACGGCATAAGGAGGAGATTGGAGCGCTGCGCGAGAGCCTGCAGACTAAGCGGGCCGACGAGCACGAGCGCCGCGCGCGCGTTAACCAACTGCGTGGTGAAGAGGCCGCTTCGGCGGGCCGCCGCGACTCGCTCAACGCGCTGATTCGCAATCATGGCTATGCCACAGACACGGTGCGAAAACTGCTCAAGCCGGGAGCGCTCGGGCCCTCTGTTGCGCCCGTCGGCACATTGGCGGACTTCCTTGAGGTTAGCGGCGAGCATGAAGGCGTGGTGGACGAATTCCTGCGCGAGGAGCTGAACTACGTGGTGGTGGAAAGCTGGGGCGCGGCGGAAGAGGGCGTGCGCGTGCTCAAAACCAGCGATGGGCGCGCAACCTTTCTGGTTCACTCCGATGCGCAGGGCGAGCTGTTCGAGGCCGGCGAAGGGCCGGTCAATGAGCCGGGCGTAACGCCACTGCGCGAGACGATCAAGGTGCTCAACGGCTTTGGAGGCTCGCTGGAAGCCTTTCTGCCCAAGCTGCGGCACGGCTACCTGACCGAAAATGCCATCGAGGCGCAGCGGCTGGCGCTGCGCTACATGCATGCCTATTTCCTCACGCCGGAAGGCGAGTGCTTTCATCGCTCCACGGTGACGGGAGGCAAAGCGGCGAGCGAAGGCCCGCTGGCGCTGAAGCGCGAGCTGCGTGAGACCGAAGGCCGCTTGTCCAGGCTGGAGTGGGAGCTGGCGCAGACTCAGAAGGAAGCCGAAGCGCTCACGCGCGCGATTGAGGAGTTCACTGCGCAACTGGAGTCGCGGGGCGAAGAGCGGCGTCTCCGAGAGAGCGAAGCGGCCAATCTGGGCGCGGCGCTGAAGCAGATGGAGGCCGAGGCGCAGCGCATCGAGCGGCGCATGCAGGAGTGGCAGGCGCAGGCCGCACGCAATAAGGATGCACGAGAGAGCAAGCGGCAGTCGATCGCGGAGAAGCGCGAGGAGGCCGCGCGGCTTGAGGCCGAGCACGCGCAGGCGGAAAGCAGCTTGAATGGCCAGCAAGCGCAACTGGAGGTCCTGCGCCAGAAGCGAGAGACGCTGCAGCAGGAAGCCGCGCGGATGACGGCGGAATTGGCCGGACTGGAAGAGCGGCGGCGCGGCGCGGAAGCGGCTTTCCAGCGCATCGACCGGCTCTTTGCCGATCTCGACCGGCGCGTGCAATCGATTGAGCAGCAGCGCGCGGCGGCGCAGGCTGAGCGGGAACAGCGTCTGAGCGAGAACACTGAGCTCGTTCAGCGCCAGATGGAACTTACCGCTGCGCGGGCAGAGGCGTTCGCTCTCGCGCAGTCGATTGCCGGGCAGGCGCAGACGCTGCGCCAGCAGTTGGCGGAGATGGAGACGCAACTCAAGACCGCGCGCGCCGCGCTTGACCAGTTGCGCGAGGATCGCGCGGCGCTTTCGAGCCAACTAGCCAAGCTACGCTCAGATCTCGAGCACCTTGAGGCGAGCTGCCTCGCCGAAGTCAACGTCGAGGCTCAGGTGCTGCGCGCCGATGCGGAGATCGGCCGGCTCGCCAGCGAAGAACTTGCTGCCGAAGAAGAGACGTGCCGCGCGCTGCGCCAGCGTCTCGAGCAAATGGGGCCGGTGAACATGATGGCGCTCGACGAGTACAAGGAGACAGCGGAACGCCACGCATTCCTGGAAACCCAGCGGCAGGATCTGATCGAGTCGATCGAAAATACGCAGGAGACGATCAAGGAGATCGATCAGATCTCGCGCGCCAAGTTCGACGAGGCGCTGACAGCCATCAACGAAAACTTCGGCAAGGTCTTCGCGCGACTGTTCCAGGGCGGGCAGGCCTTCTTGCGCGTGAGCGACGAGGAGAACCAGGCCGAGAGCGGACTGGACATCGTGGTCTCGCCGCCGGGCAAGAAACTGCAAAACGTTTTGTTGCTCTCGGGCGGCGAAAAATCCCTCGCCGCGCTGGCGCTGCTGGTGGGCATTTTCCAGTTCAAGCCCAGCCCCTTTTGCGTGCTCGACGAGGTGGATGCAGCTCTGGACGAGGTCAACGTCGGCCGGTTTGCTGACCTGCTGCACTCCCTCAGCCACGATACGCAGTTCCTCATCATCACCCACTCCAAGCGCATGATGCAGGCCGGCGATATGATCTACGGCGTGACCATGCAGGAGCCGGGCGTGTCAAAGATCGTGAGCGTGCGGCTGGGGCATCGGGAGCAGAAGCGAGCCACGGCGTGAAGAGCATCTTCTTGCTGCCGGCGAATCGGTGCTGATAAAGGAGATTCCTATGCCGGCACTGAAGAAAGTTCTCGATCAGCACGTTGGGGAAGCTGCGCGCGAGTTATATGAGAAGCTCGACCGCAACCGCGTGCGCTGCTATGCGTGCGGACACTGCTGTCCCATCGCCGATGGGCAAGCGGGGGTCTGCAAAGTCCGTTTCAACCGTGGCGGAACGCTCTACGCACCCTGGGGCTATGTAGGCTGCGTGCAGTGCGATCCCATTGAAAAGAAGCCATTCTTCCATGCCTATTGCGGGGCTCTCGCCTACAGCTTCGGAATGCTTGGATGTGACCTTCACTGCTCCTACTGCCAGAACTGGGTCACGTCGCAGGCGCTTCGCGACCCGCAAGCCGTCTCTCTGCCGTTGGGCATCACTCCCGAGACGCTTATACAAGAGGCATTGAATCAAGGAGCCCGCCTAGTGGTCAGCACCTACAACGAGCCGCTGATTACCTCGGAATGGGCGGTGGCGATCTTCAAGGAAGCCAAGGCGGCCGGCCTGGCCACGGCGTTTGTGTCCAACGGGAACGGCACCCCGCAAGTGCTCGAATACCTGCGCCCCTGGGTCGATCTGTACAAAGTGGATCTGAAGAGCTTCGACGAGCAGCACTATCATCAGCTCGGCGGGCGTTTGCAGCCGGTTCTCGCAACCATTCGCTGCTTGTATGAGATGGGCTTCTGGGTGGAGGTTGTCACGCTGGTTATCCCGGGATTCAACGATTCCGACGAAGAGCTGACCCGTCTGGCTGGGTTTCTGGTGAGTGTGTCGCCGGACATTCCGTGGCACGTCACTGCGTTTCACGAAGACTACAAGATGACCGATCCGGACGATACCAACCCAACGACGCTCAAGCGCGCCGCGGAGATCGGCAAGAGGGCCGGCCTGCGATACATCTATGCAGGCAATCTCCCAGGCGAGGTGGACGATCTCGAGAACACCTATTGTCCCGATTGCCAGCAACTGCTCATCGAACGATTCGGGTATCTCGTCACCGGCTACAGTCTGACCCCGGATGGCCGCTGCCCGAATTGCGGCAAACTCATTCCAGGGCGCTGGGACAAGGCCTTCCGCGGCCAAATCACTGCCTACCCCTATGTCCCACTCTTGACCCGATGATTGCGGCAAAACCACAGAAGGCGTGACTTGTTTGCTCGTGTTCAAGGCCGCTGCTCGCCGGCGCTCGCGTCGACTTGATGAGTGTTGTGGCTTCGGGATACGGCATCTGTGGTTTGCGACAGGGCGAGAGCTGCGGCCCGGCCGGCGAAGTGGACAATGCGCCGTCGAGGCGCGGCGCAATGGCGATAAGCGGCGCCTGGCGGCAGGCTCCGACCGCAGCGCTCCGCTCTTCGATGCACGGTACACTCGGGTAAGGTAAATGCAGCGCCGACATGACCCCTGCACTTGATTTGACTTCCTGGCGGTGGTAAGCTGCGTGCTTCAATCCGAGCGGTCAATAAGCTTGGGGGCCGGTTCAGGCGGGCGTCAGCCCGGATGCCTGAAACGCGGCGTCCTGGGACAGCGCCGCAAGGGAGACATGTCCGTGCACAAAACCGAAACGATTACTCTTCCAGAGAATGCCTACGTTCCACTGCATCCCGGCGAGACCTATCCACCCATCGTATCCGCTGAGACTAAGCTGCCGGAACTGACGTTGCGTGCGATCTTCTGGGGCGTTTTGTTCTGTGTCATTTTCAGCGTCGCCTCGGCCTACTCCACGCTCAAGGTGGGGCAAGGAATGGAGGCGGCAATTCCCATCTCCATCCTGGCCATCGGCCTGGCGCGCATGTACGCGCGGCGCTCCAGCCTGCTTGAGAATGTCATCATCATCGGAATCGGCGGAGCTTCCGCCGCGGTGGTGGCCGGCGCGGTTTTCACCCTGCCTGCGCTTTACATCCTGCACCTCGATCCTTACCCGATGCAGACGATCTTCATCTGCCTGGCCGGCGGTTGCCTGGGCGCGCTCTTTCTCATTCCGCTGCGGCGCTACTTCGTGCGCGAGATGCACGGCCAGTTCCCCTTTCCCGAGGCGACCGCCATTACTGAGGTGCTGGTGGCCGGCGAGAAGGGCGGATCGCAGGCCAAGCTGCTCTTGCAGGCCACTGCCGTCGCCGCCGTCTACGACTTCTTCGTCACTACGTTTCATATGTGGAAGGAATATCTGGACTTTCAGTTTGTGCCCCTGATGCGCAGCCTGTCCGAGCGCGGCCGGATGGTCTTCAGCTTCGACGCCATCGGCTTCATCCTGGGCCTCGGATATGTGATGGGCCTGCGCACCGCGCTGGTCTTCTGCGCCGGGGGCATTCTTTCGAACTTGGTGATTATTCCAATCATCTGGTTCCTCGGCAGCCATATGAACCTGGCGGTTTATCCAGGTACGGTTCCCGTGGCCCAGATGACGGCGCACGAGATCTACGCAAGCTATGTGCGCTTCATGGGTGTGGGCGCCATCGCTACCGCCGGCATTCTCGGCGTCCTCAAGTCACTGCGCGTGATTGCCGGATCATTCAGCATCGCGCTGCGCGCTTTCCATCGTAGCGGGGCCGCACAGCCGGAGCGCACGGACCGCGACATTCCGGTGCTCTCCATTCTCTTCGGCGTCGTCGCGGGAGCCATTGCGGTGGCCGTCTTCTTCGGTCGCTTGCAGGTCTCCTGGACAGTATTGGCATTAGGCTTGGTATTGACGCTGGTGTTCGCGTTTTTCTTCGCCTCAGTGGCCGCCAACGCTATCGCCACCACGGCCAATAATCCGGCCTCCGGCATGACCATGCTCACCCTCATTGTCTCCTCGGTGGTCCTGCTCAACTTTGGTCTCTCCGGAACCACCGGTATGTTCTTTGTGATGGCGATCGCGGGCATGGTGTGCACCGCCCTGTGCGTCTCAGGCCAGTTCATTACCGACCTCAAGGCCGGCTATTGGATCGGCTCCACGCCGGCAGCTCAGGAGAAGGCGAAGTTTCTCGGCATCATCGCCGCCGCAGCTGCCGCGGGATTGACGATCATCGTGCTGGCCCACACCTTTCAGTTCGGAGAAGCCGCCACCGGAGACGTACGGCAGGTTCTGGCCGCGCCGCAGGCCTCCATCATGAAGGCCCTTGTGGTGGGATTCATGAGCCGCCAGCCGGTCGCCTATTTGCTCTTCGGCATCGGCGCGTTGATCACGCTGGTGCTGGAGATGCTGGGCAAGTCTTCGATGGTCTTCGCGCTGGGAATCTACCTTCCGCTGGGGCTCACCTCGCCGATACTGGCTGGCGGATTCCTGTCTCACCTTGTCAATAGGAGAGCGAAAAAGACCGGCGGCGAGCATGGCAAAAGCATTCGCGAGCGCGGCGTGATCATGGCGTCGGGACTCATGGCAGGCGGTGCGCTGGGAGGCGTTCTGGGAGCGTCGTTGCGGCTCATACCTGGATTCCGCGAGACCCTTGTCAGCACTCCGTTCTACTCGAACGATCTCATCTCGCAGCCGGTCTCCGCGCTGCTGTTCGTTGGCCTTTGCGTGTATGTATGGCTCAGTTCCCTAAAGAAGGAAACGGAGAAGGAGGTCTGATGGATCAGGCAGGAAAGTACGTCGCCGACGCAGTGCTCGGCATTGACACTCTCTGGGGCGGGGACGTCATGTGTCCTTCGGGCACGGGTCGGTTCATTGCCGATACCTGGTTCTCTGATGAGCCGCTGCCCCCGGCCTACACGCATCCGGCAGCGGAGCGGTTGCGCCAATCCGGCGGCGTCGGTGGCAAAAGCGTGGATCGCGAGGCAGTGGACGAGTACCTGCGTGCGGTCAACCTTCGCAAAGCTATCGCCGGAGTGCGCGAGGAGTCAGCAAGCGTCGGAGGACTTCGCGAACCTTACCTGGCCGGGCTGGCGGATTGTCTTGAAACCATGTGGGACCTTGCCATGGAAGTCCTCGGCAAGGGCGATCCGGTGCCGTACGCACGCTCGGTCGAGGCGTCGACCGGGAAACCGCCCGAGCCCTCCAGGCCTGAAATCAAGCGGGAACACGCGGCCGAGCTGCTGGGCCGGGCTGGGTTCGCTTCGTCGAACGCAGGCGAGTTGCTGGAAGCTGTGGATGCCTGGCGCCGCAGCCGGATGATTCCGATGGTTTCGGTGCGCGCTCTGGGCGCGGCAGTGATCGCCCATTTCGATAACCTGAGCGCCAAGAATCTGGTCCCGTACCTTCCCTGGGAGCTGGCGCGGGTGCCGCGGGCCAACATCGACTTTCTTCCAATTAAGGATGCCTGGTTTTCCGGCTCGATGAACTATATCGGGCGCGCACGGAATGCCGGCGGCACTCCGCAGTACGAAGCCACCTACGAGATCAATGCTTCCTTGCAGATGTCGTTTCCTGAGTTTGAACAGCTCGTAAGTCACGAGGTTGTTCCGGGGCACGTGACCACTTTTGCCTATCTGCAGGACTTGTATGTGCGCGGGAAGGCCGGCTTCGAGGCTACCGTTCTGACCATGAACACGCGCGCCGCGACGCTGTTTGAGGGGCTGGCGAACAACGCGATTTTGATTGCGCACGGCGTCACGGAAGTGGAGCAGCTGCCCGACGAAGATCTGCAGATCGGCGTGTTCCTGGCCCTATTGCAGGACGATGCCAAGAATCAGTCGTCGTACCTGACCTGGGGCGAGGGACGGCAGCAGCCGGAGGTCGCAGCCACGCTGCGGCGCGATTTTCTGGTCACGCCGGAGCGCGCCGACAAGTTGTCCGGCGCCTGGGGACGGCATCCCCTGTTAGGCAGAATGTATCTCCCGGCATACCGTTCCGGCACAGAAAAGGTCGCTGAACTACGGCGTACTTACCCTCCAGGCCGAGTGCTTCCGGCGATTTACGGATGCAACGGATTAGTCGACATCCAGACGGTCGACAATATCTTGAAAGGCTAGAACTGGTTGCATAAATAGCTTTGTGAAAGGGCACGACTTTTAGCCTGCCCTGAGCTTGCCGAAGGGTGCCGTAAAGGGCGCATAAAACGCGGGGCTTTAGCCCCTAGGGATGCGCTTTTACAAGCTGATTGCATTTATGCAACCAGTTCTAGAATTCTGCTGGCTCTGTTGACATCCCTTGTTTGGGTTTGTTGGCGAGGAGATGGTTAGAGGCGGTATAGGTCAAAGGCCAAGCCGAGCAGGAGGGCTTGACGGGATTGGGTATGGATGGTTCTGCCAGGAGCGCGGCCAGAGAGTTTACGTTTCACGGCCGAAAAGACACTCTCGATCAGGGAGCGCAGGGCATACTTTTGGGCGGGGAAATGTTCTCGCATCTGCAGGCGTACCCCGGATGCCCTGCACGTGGAGCGGCGCTTGGCCGGAATGACGCTATCGGCTTTCAGTTGCTGGCGGCAAAAAGTATGGTTGCATTCCGAATCGAACTCGGCGTCGGCCAACACGCGGCCGATCGGTGTGTGCCGGCGCGCTCTGGTTACCAGCGCCGGCAGCGTGGCGCAGTCGTTCCACGGCGCCTGCCGCGCTTGTTGGGCCAGAATCAGCTGCCGCTTCAGGTCGACCACGGCCAGCCACTTCAGCCAGTGCCGCCATGTGCGCTGCGGCTGGCCAAAATGCTCTACCCGGCGGATGAAGTAACTGCTTACCGCACTCTGCGCCAAACCCGTGGCATCGACGCCTACCGTGGCAGGACTTCGCCACCTCCCAGGCATGCGCCGCACAATCTCATCCATCACGCGGGCTACGTCGTCCACGTTCAAGCGCGCCAAGAAGCGGTACAACGTGGTGTAGTCAGGAACGGATTTCAGTGCCAAGGCGGAACGCAACTCCGTGTGCTCGCTGAGTCTCACCTCAGCCTCGCGGAAGGTCCAGTCTTCATACCGCATCAGGCAGAGCACGGCCAGCAACTGCGGTTGCGTAAACACTCGCTTGCTGAATTTGGTCCGCTGCGCGGGCAACACTTTCCGGCTGACGTCGAGCGCCAGCCGGGCAAATCGCACCAGTCCGACTTCGGCCATGCAAGTTTCGCGAAGGCGCCAGAACAGCTTCAGCTTAACGCCGTTTCTGCCGCCTTCTGCACAGACGTATCGAGGATGTCAACAGAGCCAATTCTGCTCAATACGGTGGGAGGCGCATCTATGCTGATCGCAGCGCTCCATACGGCATAAGTTGCCGCAATCGCCTTGTGGCTCTCTTCCGGACGCCGGTGGCCCGTCATTAGCGTCCGCTTGAGTATATTTCGGCTCCCCTTTTGATTTGCCCTGGGCAACCGAAAACGGCTCTGCGGACATCAGCGCATAAGGTTGGTCCTGGCGAGATCGATGATCTCTTCACCGCGGCCATCGAGAACCGCTTTGATCATGAACAGGCTTAAGCCCTTGATCTGATCAACGGTAATTGTCGGCGGCATGGAGAGTTCCTGCCGGCTCACCATCGCTTCTATCAGAGCCGGTCCGTTATGCTGGAGCGCCTGCGCGATTGCCGGTCTCACTTGATCCGCCGTTTCGGCTCTGAGCCCGAGGACGCCCGCAGCGCCGGCCATTTGTGCAAAATTTGGGTTGCGCAGATTGGTCCCGAAATCGAGAATGCCCGCGGCCGCCGAAGGCAATCTCTCCCAATGCAGCTTTGCCCGTCTGCTCCATGGCCTTGCGCACCACGGCAAATGCCTCAGGGGATTCCTTGGGCTCAGGAACGACAAAATATGGCGTCTCGAAGAGCGCGGGCGCCAATTCATCCAATGCGATGAATTGCTTCACGTCAATTACGTTCTTGGTCTCGATGCGCAGCTTCGCGACCTCTTCGGGATCGACGGCGAGATATTTTCCCTTGCTGTATTCGTATCCCTTGACGATCTGCGAGTTCTCGACCGGCTCGCCGTCGCCGATCACGTTCAGGTGGCGGATTCTCTGGCCGGTGGCGCGATCGATCTCATGGAAACTTATGCCGGCCTGGGGGTTGGCGGCGGGAAACAGTTGAATGCCGAAGGAAACCAAAGAGATCTTGAGCTGCCCCGACCAATTTGGACGACCGGCCATCCTGTGATCCTCGCACGCGAAGCAACCGAGTGCTGGAGTAAGTAGTCTACTCCCACAAAGGCGGCCACCCGCCTACGGAAAGTGCTTCTACGTAAAACGCCGCGGCGCAGACTTGGTGCACGGAAGCCGGTGAAGATCGAAAAGCGTGCAATGCACGGAATCTGTTTTGAAGAACGGGATTCCTGCCACGTAGTTTGGCAGTACAATTGACCTTCCCCGGAAAGGCCGCATATGTACGCCCTCTCTGCTGCAGATGCCATTTCGCCCGCAATTCAGCGGACCAAAACGTTCCTTTTCAAGCCTTTCAAGTGGAGTACGTATTTGAAGCTCTGCCTGGTCGCGGTGATCACGGAAGGTTTGGGAAGCAATAGCGGCTCTTCGTGGAACCGGCACCACTCATGGAGCCACGGACCAGCGGATTCTGGATCGCCGGTCAACCCCTTGGCGTGGCTGTTAAGCCTCACGCCGAGCCTGATCGCGGCGATTGTGGCGGCGGTAGTGGCCGTGATCGTGCTGGGCTTTGTGGTCTGTTACCTGATCACACGGCTGCGATTTGCGTTCTTTCATTGCCTGATCCACAACACCAAGGAGATTGGGCCGGGGTGGCGGCTCTATCGCACGCAAGCGACGCGTTTCTTTTGGCTGAACGTCGTGGTGGGACTTTGCTTTCTGCTGCTGGTGGCGCTGATCGCGCTGCCATTCGTGGCCGGGGGTTGGTGGCTGCATCGCGGCGCCCCGGCGGGCGGCGCGCCCGATATCGGGTTCATTCTGCTCTTATTGCCCCTCGTTCCGGCCATCCTTCTGTTGATGCTTGTCGCATTTTTAGCAGACTTGATTCTTCGCGATCTGATGCTGCCGCACTACGCGCTGGAGAACGCCACGGCTGGCCAGGCGTGGGCCGCGGTGCGGGCGCGCATCAACCGAGAAAAAGGACCGTTCTTCCTTTACGCAGTGCTGCGAATCGTCCTGCCAATTGTAGCAATGATCGCGCTGTTCATCGTGATGATCATTCCGGCGATCCTCTTTGTCGCAGTTACGGCAGGTATCGAGTTCGCGATTCACTCGGCCTTCGAGGTCGCGACGGGCGCAGCCGCTGCGGCCGGGATTCTCCTGGCGGTCCTGGTGGCTGTTGTTGCGTTCGGTATTGCGTTCCTGGCTGCGATCTGCCTCGGGGGACCTTTAAGCACGGGGATACGGGAGTATGCGCTGCTCTTCTACGGCGGCCGCTATCAGCAGCTGGGCGATATCCTCTCCCCGCCTCCGGTTCCGGATGCCGGACTCAACGCGCCGGGAGTTGCGTGAGCGGCGCGGCGGCGGTTGGATGGCACGCAAACCAGCAGATCACACGGTGTTCGTACTCTTCGGGCTCGGCTGCGTCGGCTCCGGTATGCCCGGCGTCGGGCGGTTCCCATAGATCGACATTGTCGTTGCGTCCCCGGCTCTGGGCCAGGATCATCTCTGAATTAAGCGGAGGGAGATTATTGTCGAGTAGTCCGTGGATGAGGAGCACAGGGACATCGCACGATGCGACGGCCGCAGCGGGATCGTCATCGGCCAGGTTGACACCGTACCTGAGACGCGCGTAGAGGAGGCCGGTTTCGACCATGGGGCGCAGGACAGTGCGCCCGATCCACCGTCCGTTTTGAGGCCCGGCTCCGAACCACTCGCCGATGAGGTCGTAGGAGGCTTCGCGAAAGCTGGCAAAGGGAGATTCGGCCTGAAGGACAACGCCGCAATGCCCAGCCCTCTCCAGATCATGCGCAACTATGAGAATGCCGCCCGCACCGCCGGCGGCCAGGTGCTGTTTGACTCTGAGGATGAGGCCACGATTCGTTTGAACAAAGGCGGCAAGGAGGTATGGGTCGATGTCAGTCATTCAAACGCCCCCAGCGGGATGTTTATCACATTGACCATCATCGAAAAACAAGCCATGCAGCAGGAAGTAACCATGGACGCAGACGCCATGGCGCAGGGCCTGAGCGATTCCGGGGCGGTGGCGATCTATGGGATCTACTTTGATACCGGCAAGTCGGAGCTGAAGCCTGAATCTGACGCTACCCTGGGCGAGATTGCAAAACTGCTCAAGGGGCAGCCGGCGCTGAAGGTCTTTATCGTTGGGCACACCGATATGGTGGGCGACACCGCGGCCAATGTGAAGCTGTCGCAGGCGCGAGCTCAAGCGGTTGTGAATGCGCTGGTGACCAAAAGCGGAGTTGCCAGCTCTCGTTTGCTTCCGTTTGGCGCCGGTCCTTATGCGCCGGTTGCCTCTAACAAAACCGAGGACGGGCGTGCCAAGAACCGGCGCGTGGAGCTGGTGGAAATTGCGACCCAGTAGCCGGAATCCGAAAATGTAGTGCGACGGACCGGGCCGACGGTTGATCGGGACTTGAAGTTCGAGAAGGCGGAATGCGGGTTGTTATCGGAGCTTGGGTCCCCGCGGCGCAGCAATCATCACTGCTACTGGCCCGTTCAGTGACTCCCCAATGACCGGCCAACCGGAAATTTCCACCTGCGGACAACCTTTCGAAGAGGCCAGACCGCATTCGGCGGGAGCTGGAATGTTCATAGGGCGTTTTCGGGGCAAAAAACCGCCCCCGAAGGAACGCGTCGCTCCGGAGGCGCTTGTAGTGCTTCTTACACAAGATAAAGACGGGGACCAGTAGCCGGCACTGGAGGTCGGTAGCGCGCGGCTACTGGTGATCCCTGCACTAAACGAAGCTAGCCGCGGCTTCCCCTTTCCACTGCTGCCTCGTGTCGCCCGGCTCAAAGAGGGTTTTCTTACACACCCTCCGAACCATGTTGACTATGGCAGTGTCTCCGAAGCGGGTAACGCATTCCGTGACGGCCGTCACAGGGGTGTGTGTCAAGGCTGAACACCGAGAAATGGCGGAGTTTCGGGTCTGAATCGGGCCACACAGGCAGCGGAAAAGCAAAAATTCGGGAAGTGAATCATTCCTTAGGGGCTATAGCCCGCGTTGGTTTTGCAGCGATTTCGGCATGACTAAAGTCACGCCCTGATACAGAACTCCTCGCCGAACAAGGTTTTCCACATTTTTAGAGTGCTCGTTCATTCCTTCGGTCCTGCATGACTGAAGACATGCTCCGGCACTTCGTGCTCCACTGAGAGTGTTTTCCGCCGTTTCGTCCGGCCCGACCTGGAAGCTACACAGCCGCCTCGATCGCGCCCTGGCACTTTTTGCTCCGCGAAGAGAATTTTTCTGCGATTGGCTGAACCGCATTCTTAAGGGGCGGCGAATTTGGGCGATAGCTCGAGTGTGCCCATCTGGAGACCCGCACGACAACCGGTTTGCCCCCAGTAAGCGAAAACTGCTTGTTGGGACCCCGGTTTGGGAACCTGCGCTACGATTTAGCTGAATGGCGGGCGATTGACAAAGCGAGGCTGGGGCTGGACAATCGGAGATTCAGTCCGCTCTGAGGAAGACCTCCCGTGGCAGCCTTATTGACAACGAGTCTCGGTGATACGCCCCTGCTTGGACGGGGCAAGGTGCGCGATCTGTATGCCGTGGACGGCGCTTTGCTGCTGGTGGCTACCGACCGCATCTCGGCCTTCGACCACGTGCTGGGCACGGGGATTCCCGACAAAGGCAAGATCCTGACGCAGATTTCTTTGTTCTGGTTCGAGCTGCTCAAGGACGTGGTCCCCAATCATCTGATCACGGCTGACGTGAAGAAGTTCCCGGCGGCGTTGCAGGCCTACGCGAGCCAGTTAAAGGGCCGCTCAATACTGGTGCAGCGGGCGCAGATGTTTCCGGTGGAGTGCGTGGCGCGGGGCTACCTGGCGGGATCGGGCTGGAAGGAGTATCAAGCTTCGGGAGCGGTTTGCGGGATTGTGCTGCCCCCCGGGTTGCTGGATGGGTCGCGATTGCCGGAGCCGATTTTCACTCCGGCCACGAAAGCCGAGGGCGGGGCGCACGACGAGAACATTTCGTTTGACGCCGTGAAGAAGCTGGTGGGCGCTGACCTGGCGGCGGAGTTGCGGTGGCTGACGCTGGAGATCTACCGGCGAGCTGCCGCGCACGCCGAATCGTGCGGAATCATTTTGGCCGACACAAAATTTGAGTTTGGCAAAATCGGCGAAAGAGTTATTCTTGCCGATGAGGTATTGACGCCAGACTCCTCGCGTTTCTGGGAGGGGAAGACCTGGAAGCCCGGAGGCGCGCAGCCATCGTTTGACAAGCAATTCGTACGCGACTACCTGGAAGAGATCCGTTGGAACAAGCAGGCGCCGGCTCCGAGTTTGCCGGACGAGGTCGTGGAGCGCACGCGGGCCAAGTATCGGGAAGCCTTCCGGCGTTTGACCGGAGGGGAGATCGGGTTGTAGCGTTTTTTTTGAGACCCTGAAGCGAACGCGGGGCGGATTATGACGTGGGTGGATTGGGTCATCCTGTTGGTGCTGGCGGCAGCAACGGTGGGGGGGCTGGCGCAGGGATTCGTCCGCACCGCTTGCTCACTGGGTGGTCTGATTTTCGGGCTGGTGCTGGCGGCCTGGAACTATGCAAGCATGGGGAGGCTGTTCAGGCCGATCGTGAAGGCTGAGCCGGTTGCCAACAGCATCGGGTTCCTGGTGACTGCGCTGCTCGTGATGTTGATTGCGAACGTGGCCGGGGGCTTCATCGCGAAGACCGTTCGCCGATTGGGACTGGGTTGCCTGGATGCATTGGCGGGGGCGGCGTTCGGATTCATTCAAGGGGTGCTGCTGGTGATGGTTTGCATTCTGGTGACCGTGGCCTTTTTCCCCGGGGAGCACTGGCTGGCCGAGGCCAGGCTGCCGAAGATGTTCTTCGGCACCTTGCACGTGAGCACGCGCATGACTCCGGGCGAACTGAGCGACAAAGTGCGCAACGGCTTACGGCTGCTGGAACACGAATCGCCCCAGTGGATGCACCCAAAAGGCGCATCGTGATCGCGATGAGATGTATTGCAAGACGGCGCGGGACAGGTTTAGACTCATTAGATTCGTCGATCGAGACAGGCAAGAGGGACGTGTGAGACGAGAACTGGACAGCCTGGTGACGCAAATGCACTCCAGCGGCATCGGCTACGAAGAAGCCGTACGCGAGTTCAAGCGGCAGTATCTGCGTGAAGTCCTGGCGGCGCACCGGGGAAACCAATGCAAGGCGGCGGAAGAGCTGGGCATGCATCGCAACACGCTTAGCCGCGCCATGGCGGATCTGGGACTGGACCTGGCCGAGGTGCGCGCCGAGCTCAAGCGTCCACCGCGGAGCGAACGTCCTGTATACAGCGCGTATCGCCAGGGCTATCGCCAGGGGTAATTGCGCTGCCCCCGAACCATGCAGAGAACCACACAACAGAAGACCGAAGCCCGCATCGCGATCGAACCGGATTTCGTCTGGGACGGGCAGGACGCCTACCTCTTCGACATTGACGGCACGCTGCTGCGCAGCCGCGACCGGGTTCACTTCGACTCCGTGGCGGCGAGCGTACATCGGGTGACGGGATTCGAGATCACTCTGGCCGGGGTTCTGCTGCACGGCAGCACTGACACCGCGATTCTGCGCGAGGCGTGCCGCCAAGCGGGGATTCCCGACAAGGTGCTGGAAGAGCAATACGACGCCATTCTGGAAGCGATGCGGAACTGCGTCGCCGAGCGGCGCCACGAGCTGGACCCGGAACTGATGCCGGGAGTGGAGGCGGTATTGCGCCACCTGGCGCAAAAGGGCGCGCTGCTGGGCGTGGCCTCGGGCAATCTGGAGGCCATCGGCTGGATCAAGATTGAAAAGGCAGGGCTGCGCGAGTGGTTCCGCTTCGGCGGATTCAGCGATCACTTCCCGGTGCGGCCAGAGTTGATTGCGCATGCGGCAAAGAAGGCGCGCGAACTGGCCGGCGGCGTGGAGATCTGCGTGGTGGGCGACACGCCGCGCGACATTGAGGCAGCGCGCGCCAACTTTCTCTCTGTGATTGCCGTGGCCACGGGAAGGTACGGCTTCGACGAGCTGCTGAAGTGCCAGCCGGAGGCTTGCGTCTCCTCACTGGCCGATCTGCTGGCCATGGCTCCGAGCACACGATGAGGACGCAGCCGGCAAAAGCCGATGCACGGATGCGCAAGCGGACGCAGGCGCGCAAGCGGGCATGGGCGCCGGCGAAGCTGTGCATCACGGGATGGCTTGTAGCGATAGCTCCATACGCGCTCCCGGCACAAGCGGTAAGTCCGGCCGCGTCCGCTGCCCAAAGCCCGTCTGCAAGCCAAAACGCCTCTGCTGGCCAAGGTGCGTCGCCGAACCATGCAGCACCGGCGGCAGGCGAGATTCCCGCTCCCGCCAATCCGGCCAAAGAGCCGCGCAGCAGCGATCAACGGCGGGCGGCGAAGCTTTACCTTGAATCGAGCAAGCTGTTTTTGAATCGCCAGTTTGAAGAGGCGATGCAGGGATTTGAGCACGCCTCCGAACTCGATCCGGCGAACGCCGACTACCGGATGGCTGCCAATGTGGCTCGCAGTCATGCGGTGACCGCGCTGATTCAAGCCGCGGCCAAGTACCGGCTGCTGGGCGACGAATCTGCCGCGCGCGCCGCCCTCACGCGCGCACTCGCGCTCGATCCCACGAACTTCGAGGCCAGCCAGCATCTCGACGAACTGGCCAATGACCAAGCGCGCGGCCAGCCGAAGCCGCTCTACGCGCAGACCTCCAGCGAGATCGGCAATGCAGAGACGCTTTTGCCTGTCCCTGGAGCGAAGGACTTCCACCTGCGTTTGGATCAGCGCCAGGTGATCGAGCAGGTGTTTAAGGCGTACGGGCTGAAGGCGATGCTCGACGACAGCGTGCGCCCGACCCAGGTCCGGCTGGATCTGGATCACGTCAGCTTCGAGGAAGCCGCGCGCATCCTGGGCATGGCCACCCACTCTTTCTACGTCCCGCTGGACGCGCACCAAGTGTTGGTGGCCGACGACACGCGCACGAACCGCGAGCGGTTGATGCCCCAGGAGATGGAAACGGTATACCTGGCCGGACTGAGCGATGAGGAATTGAACGAAGTTCAGTCCCTGGCCAAGAACGTGTTTGAGGTGCAGCAGGCCCAGCTCTCCCTGGCCGAGCGCACCCTCACCCTACGCGCGCCCGCATCGACGCTGGACGCCATGAACGCCACCTTACGAAGCCTTCTTGACGGGCGCAGCCAGGTGCTGCTCGACGTGCGCATGATTCAGGTGGCGCACACGGGCGAGCGCAACACCGGCGCCCAGTTGCCGCAAGGCATCACGGCATTCAATGTGTTCGCCGAGGAGGAATCGCTACTAAGCGCAAACGCAAGCTTGGTGCAGCAAATCATCTCCTCCGGACTGGCTCCGATCAACGATCCACTGGCGATCCTGGGCATTCTCATCGCCTCCGGCCAGATTTCGAGCCCGCTGCTTTCGAGCGGGTTCGCTTTGTTTGGCGGAGGGCTCACGGAATCGGCACTGGTGCCGGGCACGGCCACATTCAACCTCAACCTCAACACGTCCGACTCGCGCGAGCTGGACCAGATTCAGCTTCGCCTGGAGGACGGCGCGGATGAAACGCTCAAGGAGGGCGAAAAGTATCCCATTCAGACCTCCTCCTATTCGAGCCTGTCGCCCAACCTTCCGAATATTCCGGGATTGACGGGAGCGGGGAGTTCGAGCAGCCTGGGGTCGCTGCTCGCTTCGCTCAGTTCGTCGGTGCCGATGATCCCCATGGTGCAATACGAGGATTTGGGCCTGACGCTGAAAGTGCAGCCCAAGGTGCTGCGCAACGATAGTGTTGCGCTCGCCATCGATCTGAAGCTCGACGCACTGTCGGGGACCTCGATCGATGGCAATCCCGTGCTCGACAACCGGGCGTACTCAGGCGTGGTGACGTTGAGGGAGGGTGAGGCCACAGTGGTGGCGACCGAACTGGACAAGTCGCAGAGCCTGGCCATCAGCGGAACGCCGGGAATCAGCGAGATTCCGGGACTAAACGATCTCACCGGTAAGGATCTGCAGCAAAACTATGCGACGCTGGTGATCGTGATGACGCCGCATGTGGTGCGCGGGACGCAGGCGGCCGGACACACGGCGATGATGCGGGTGGAGAGGGAGCTGCGGTAGGGGGCTTTGCCGATTCCGCGCCCAAGCAGAGCTTGAGCGGGGCAGCCCGATTGTGCCTTTGCACTTAGAGCGTGCCACCCGCCGCGGATCTCACAGAAATTGTGAAACGGTGATGCTCGGTCGGATCTATCGCATGCGAAGCAAGCGCTGTGCTAGCATGGATGCCGTCGGAAGCGCCGAAGCCATCGCTCGATCATCACTCGACCCGCCGGAGGGTCAGGTTTTTCCCGTGCTTCTGACGCGCATGCGAAAGGTCTTACGCAATCCTGGATGACTGGCGATCTGGCTTCTTTGCAACGTAAGGAGACACTTCATGCAAGTCGCAAGGATCCTTCCCGCATTCCTCTTGTCATTTGCGTTGTTGTTGAGCGGCTGCAAAGGCTGCACACAGGCCGGAACAGTGACCGGCCCACCGGTTGGCGCTCTGGCGGCGACGGCGCCGTCATTTACCGTACTTCCCGCTACGCAGGGCGAAATCATCGAATACGGCGGCGTGGCAGGAGCGAACAGCTTGGCGGCCGCGATAGGAAGCATTCTGAGCCAGATTCATCAGGCCTGTGGCGAAAAGCCCAACGTGGGCCAGGTGTTCAGCGTGAAGGGCACCAATTCCGCGGCGGTGTTTTTTACTGTAATAGACCACGCGCAGGCCAACCGCCAGTTGGCCGGCCTGGCGATCGCTGTGCAAACCGGACTCAATCAATTCGCGGCAGGGGTGGTATCGGATTCCGCGGATCGCTTCGCCCAGACTGCAAATCCGATGATGCAGCAGCTCTTCAGTGCGTGGAATACGGGCGCTGCTCCGGGCATGGCAGGCGGCTCGGCCGGCTCGGGTGCGAATGCACCGGTCGCGGCGGGGCCGATGCATGTGGTGGCGGCGCCGGACAACTCCGCCAGCGTGTCAGTGCCCGCCGGCTGGACGGTGGACCCGTCCAGCTTCGACGGCGGTTTACTTCTGCACGGAGCCAACGGCGAACTGTTTGGGCTCGGCCTGTCGAAGGAGGGGGTGGATCCGACCAACGCGTTCCAGCAGAAATATGCCTCCGCGCACATGACGCAGGCGATTGACATATCGAACGCCGTGTTTTACGCGTACCGCGGCAACCCGGCAAAGGAGTTTGCGCCGCTGATGCAGGCGTGGCTGAAGTCGATTAAGCTGCCATCGACGCAGCTGCAGGTACAGAATGTGCAGGCGATGCCGAGTTCACAGACCGTCAATTGCGCGAGCGCGTCGGGACAGCTCAATCCGAATGCAGCAGGCGCGGCAATCTTCGACGCCGATATCTGCGCGCAAAATCCGAATCAGTACGGGTACTATACGGTAACTGTTTCGATCTTCCTGATACCGCCTGCGCTGGGCAGCCAGGACCAGGCGTTGGAGAAGGCGATCATTCTCACCTACAAGCCCAACCAGCAAGTGATGCAACAGGAGTATCAGCAGGCGGCGAAGATGACGCAGCAGCAGGACCAGAAGGATTTGGCCATCGCTCAGTGGGACGTGAACCGCATTCACCAGCAGGGCGCTGCGGCGGAGCAGCAGATGAACGAGACGGAAGATCAGGAATCGCGGATGGATCAGGGATTCGACAATTACCTGCTCGATCAGTCGGTGGTGACGAACGGAGCGGGACACACGACGATGTGGAACTCGGAGGCGAATGCGCTGGTGACGGCGAATCCGAACAAATATCAGATTGTGGATACGCCGAACTACTGGAAGGGGGTTGACTATTGAGCTGGAGCCGGTGGCCGGTTGTTGAAAGACAGCCGGGAGCCGGGACGCAGGCGGCCGGACACACGGCGATGATGCGGGTGGAGAAGAGCGAGCGCTGAACGGGGCTGCGCGACGCCGGGTCTCAAAAGCGAGATCCAGGGCGCCCACGGTCGTGGTAAATCTGCCACGGCCCTTTATTGGACTGACTATCGCCTGAGGCGGTCAAAAAGCCTGTGCGGCTTCTCGGCGAGGGATCGTGTGCCTCAGCATGACAACGCCGAGGGGGCGCCCGCCTCCTTAGCGAGGGCTTCGCATCCGCCTCACTTGACTATTGGCCGGAAACGCCGTCCACCTTGGCCTGATAGTCGATGACCCTTTTCAGCAAGTCGTAGGGGGCGCTGGCAAGAACGGAGCGGCCATTGACGAATAGCGTGGGCACCTCGTTGACGCCTAAATCTTTCGCCAGCTGGATGGAGGCTTCGACGTTCGCCTTGATCTCGGGCGTCGCGGCGCAGGCCGACACCTTGGCGGGATCGAGGCCGGCCTTGGCGACAGCGGCATTGAGAGTGAGCGTGGCGCCATCGGGAGTGGCGAGCCCGTCCTGGCCATCGAATACCGCGGCTGCGAACTGGAAGAAGGCCGAGCTGCCGCTCAGCTTGCTGACGCAGGCTCCGTATTCGGCCGCAGTCACTGCTTCCGGATGGGCCGCCTGATTGGGCAAGTTCTCAAAAACAATGCGCGCCTTCGGGTAATCCACGACCAGCTTATCCATGTTGGCCTGCGCGGCCTTGCAATGAGGGCATTGGAAATCGGCAAACTCGACCAATTCCAGATCCTTGGAGGCCGACCCGCGGTAGGGGCCGTCGGCGCGCTGCTGCAACTCGAGGCGGGCGGGGGCGAACGGGTGCTCGCCGAAGCTCATGATTTCATCGCCGGCGATGATGTGCTTGCCATCAGGAAGCACAAAGAACGAAAAAGTCTGCGGCTGCTGCTGCTGCTTGCTGGACTTGTCGGCGACAAGGCCGATCACCTTGGAGATCCCCTCCACGGGAGTCTTGAGAATAGCCTGCACCTGCCAGATGCGGTCGCTGTCGTAGCCCCAACTGGCCTCGAGGAAGGCATCAATGACCTCCTTTGTGGGCGATGCAGCAGTGAAATTGGCCGGGTCGGGCTTGGGAAACACGGGAGCGGCGGACGGCGCCGGAGCCGAAGGCGTAGCAGGCCCCTCCTGTGCAGGCGGTGCAGGCTGAGCGCCGGTCGAAGCGGGCGCGGGCGGCACCTGCTTCTGAGCGACAGCCTGGAGCGCGGAAACGAAAAAGGCAATCAGCGCAGCGGCGCCGAGGAAACGTGCGGACAGACGAATCAAGCGGTTCTCCTTCAGTTGTGGGAAATCTCCCTCACTCTAGCTTATACCTGGACCTTGACGGCGATGGGGAACCTGCGGCCCATGCCGAACGACTTGGATGTGACCTTGAGAACCGGCGCGGCCTGCTGGCGCTTGTACTCGGAGCGCTCCACCAGGCGGACCACTTGTTGGACGAGATCGAGAGGAAGGCCGCGCTCGGCGGCGATCTGCTCCGGCGTCTCGTAGCGCTCGACGTAGGCTTCGAGGATGGGGTCGAGGACTTCGTAGGGCGGGAGCGAATCGGTGTCCATCTGGCCGGGCCGCAATTCGGCCGAGGGTGGCTTGGCCAGGATGGCTGCGGGGATCACTTCACGCTCGCGATTGAGCCAGCGGCAAACGGCATAGACGCGCGTCTTGACCAGATCGCCGATCACCGCAAGGGCGCCCACCATGTCGCCATAAAGAGTGCAATAGCCCACGGCCATCTCCGACTTGTTGCCAGTGGTAAGCACCAGGGCGCCGAACTTGTTGGAGAGGGCCATAAGGATCGTGCCGCGGATGCGCGGTTGGATGTTCTCCTCGGTGATGTCCACCGGCAATCCGGCGAAGAGCGGCTCCAGGGTGCAGGTGAAGTCGCTGAAGAGCGAGCTGATGCCGATGGTTTCGAAGCGGATGCCGAGATTGGCGGCCAACTGGCGGCTGTCGTCGATGGAGCCTGCGGAGGAATACGGACTGGGCATGCCGATGCCGATCACGTTCTCCGCGCCGAGGGCTTCGGTGGCGATGGCGGCCACGAGGGATGAGTCGATTCCGCCGCTGAGGCCCACAAGCGCCTTGCGAAAGCCGCACTTGCGCACGTAGTCGCGCGTGCCCAGCACCAAGGCGCGATAGGCGGCCTCGGTTTCGTCCTCTTGAGGGATCGGCACAGGCGGCGCGCGGAAGGGGTCGACCACGATCAGGTCTTCCTGAAACGAGGCAGCCTGCGCAATCAGTTCTCCGCGCGCGTTGAGGGCCAGCGAGGAGCCGTCGAAGATGAGGCTATCGTTGCCGCCCACCTGGTTACACATGAGCACCGGAATCGCACCGTGGCGGGCGATGGCGGCCAGCATTTCGCGGCGAATGGTGCGCTTGGAGTGCCAAAAGGGCGACGAAGAAAGGTTGATGTGCAGCGCGGGATTCTGGCGCATGAGCTCTTCCACGGGATCGACCGTGTAGAACCGGCGCGGCCAGAAGTTCTTATCGTTCCAGGCGTCCTCGCAGATGGTGACGGCAAGGCGAATCCCGTCGAACTCGATCACCTTCTGGGGCCCGGACGGCGAGAAGTAGCGCTGTTCGTCAAAGACGTCGTAAAAGGGCAGGAGCCGCTTGTGTTGTTCGAGGAGCAGACGGCCTTGGTCGAGGAGGACTGCGGCATTGAACGCGTGCTTGCACCCCACCGACGAAAACCCGTCGGCAGGGACCCCGCGTTTCCCGTTCTCGTGATCGGAAGGCAGCGCCACGCCAGCCAGGACAGCGGTAGGCAATTCGCGCGTGGCTCGAGCGAGCTCGTCGACTGCGGAACGGCAGCGGGCCAGAAAGCTGGGCTTCTCAAGGAAGTCGGCGGGCGGATAGCCGCAAATGGCAAGCTCGGAGAAGACGGCGAGGCGAGCGCCCAGATCCGCGGCGCGGCGGCTGGCGGCAACGATTTTTTCGAGATTCCCCGTGAAATTCCCGACCGTTGGATCGATCTGGGCCAGTGCGATCTTCACAAATACAGTTTAAATGCCTGGGCAAATGCGGGCCGCTGGCCATGCAAACCTGGGTGGGCAGACTCCAAAGTCACGACTTGCCGCCGAAGCCGGAACTGCAAATGCCGGCACGCTTTTAACATTTATGTGTCTCATTCTAAAACACATGCTTAAGGTTCCCAAGGAAATAGCGGTGGACCGGGGATAGCGGGCAGCCACGTCCAAGGGCGGAATTGGCGCAAAACGCGACAATCCGGCGCACTGCCCCCCAAACGGGGGATTTTTGACGAAACGACGGACGCGTAGAATCAACCTCATTCCTTGACGACCCCAAAGCCAATCGGGGAGGCGGGGTGTTCGGCAAAGGGAATATAGATTCAAGAGTTTGATGGGGGGATGCCATCGGACCGCAAGCACGACTGGGCGATTTGCTAATCCAGGCCGGACTGGTCACCGAGAAAGACGTGGCAGCGGCTCTCGGGCGGGCGCAGTTGGAAGGCGGGCGCCTGGGCGACTATCTTGTCGCCATCGGCGCCATCGATCGGGATGTGCTGAACGGCTTCATCGGCCGCATCCCGGTCGAACCGAAGGACATTGCAGCAACCGGGATCGACGAGAACGATTTGCTTGGCCTGTTGATGAAGCTGGCTTATTCTCTCCGGCTGGAAAAAATCGGACAGTACACGGATGCCATCAAACTGCCGCAGCACGTGGTGATGGACTTGGTGCGCATGGCGATTGAGCGGCAGCTTCTGTACACGCTGGGAGCGCACAGTTCCGACAGCTCGCTGGAGATGCGCTATGCCCTCACCGATGAGGGCCGGCGGTGGACGCTGGATGCATTGCAACGGTCGGGATACATTGGCCCCGCACCCGTGGCCCTCAAGGATTTTGTCCAGCGAGTGAACCTGCAGAAACCGACCAATGAGCGCATCACTCTGGAGCGAATCCACGAAGCCATCAGCCAGTTGTCCGTGAACGAAAACATTGTGGAGCAAATCGGACCTGCGTTGAGCTCAGGCCGGGCCATCCTGCTTTATGGGCCGCCGGGCAACGGCAAGACTTCCGTGGCGATGAGCTTCGCCAACGTATTTCACGATTTGGTCCATGTGCCCTACGCCATCATCGTGGAGGGACAGATCATCCGGTTTTACGACCCCCGCATTCATGTGCCGCTTGGTCCTGCGGCCAGCAGTAGTGAAAACGAAGACTTCTCTTCTTTCGTGCGCGAGACGCACGACATGCGATGGGTTTCGTGCCGCAGGCCGTTTGTGATCGCGGGAGGCGAGCTCACGCTGGAGATGCTGGACCTTCGCTATGACGCAATAGGCCATTACTATGAAGCTCCGCTGCACATGAAAGCATTGGGCGGCTGTTTCTTCATCGACGACTTCGGCAGGCAACTGGTGAGTCCGAAAGACCTTCTGAACCGCTGGATCGTGCCAATGGAGGCCCGGGTCGACTATCTGAAGATGCATACGGGAACCAGCTTCGCCATACCTTTCGAAGAACTGGTGATCTTTGCCACGAACCTGGATCCGGAAGAACTGATCGATACGGCCTTCCTGCGCCGGCTGCCATACAAGATCGAGGTAGGTCCGCCAAGCCTCGATCAGTATCGTTGGATCTTTGAGAAGGAATGCGAACGGCACAACATGACCGTGAGCGATGAGGTTTTCAATTTCATCGTGTACATGATCAGGGAAGAAAAGGGGCTGGACCTGGCCGCGTTCCACGCATCGTTCATCATCGAGCAGGTGGTGGCGACGTGCCGGTTCCTGGGCAAGGCCCCGGAACTCAGGTCGCCCTACATCGATTACGCAATCAACAATCTGCGGGTACGGCCCAGCGCCGCGGCGGGAGCCGATCCCAACCGCCGATCGGGACCGCACGGAAAGTGGCTGGAGATCGAGAACCGGAAGCTGTATGCGACGAAGCCAAACGGCCCCGTAGAAGACGCGCCTGCCGTACCGGATGACTTTTTCAAGCAGGAAGGCGGTTCACCGCACGAGTTACATTAGAGGCGGTTGCGTGAACTAGCGCGGCTCCATGATTGCTGTACCCTGATAGCCGCCATGGCAGAGCCGTGCGGCGGCGTTTTGTGCGGTGATGGACCGTAGCGCTTCGGTGATGGCTTGATCCAGAGCCGCGGCGGAACGGGCATGGGCGAAGCTCGGCGTGGTGCGTGATCCGAACAAGCCGATGGATAAGACGATCCGGCGGGTGGAGCGCAAGAGAGATTGATGGAAGCGAGTTTCTAACACATTCCAGGTCTCAGGATCGAGGCCGGGGCGCTTGGTGGTCAGGATGGACCAGACCACTCTGGTTTGCCAGCATCGATGATCTTGCCGTCAGGTGGAACACTGCCGAATAGTCCTCCGCTTTTCTGCCATTCTGCAGCGTCTTGTGCGACATATGCCATTAGGCTTTTCGAATATCTCAGTCCTTGCTTCGTCGTTCGAAACAGTCGCTCTGCCGTTCGACGAAGTCGCTTCGTTTCGCCCAGATTAAATCGTCTACGAGCATGTCTGCGTGGTAATAGAGTCTCCCACAATCAAGAACCTTGCCGTCAAAACTACACCCTGAGAACTGGATGACCTCGGAGCGTTCCTCATCGATCGCCCACAATTGACGCTTTGGCATGTACCACACTCGGATATCGGCTCCCTTTGGGGGCGCAAGATAGCAGTGAACCGAGATGACTTCGGGCCGAAGCGGAGAAGGATAGGAGATCGGTGAATCTATCTCTGCTGGAGTTGGGCCTGTGGATACAGTGTCAATCAACTTGATGTCAAACCCGGCGCGCAATTCCAGGATCATGCGATCGATATCGGATGGAATCAAGTAGAGACGGAATTGCCTACCCATAGAGCCACCAGTACGCGGTTCTGAGCGCTTTGCTTTAGGCGCGCTTGTCCTCGACAAGCTGCTTGGCGCTGATCAGCGCCCGGAGCTTCTTCACATCGAGGAGGTCCTGTTCCCGGCCGCTGGCGAGCTTATTGCGGATCAGATCGTCTCTTGAGATCACAGAAGCCGGAACTTCGCCGTCGATTTTGCCCTCAATCCGGTTTGCCCATGCTTCGTCGAAGGTGACTCCGTCAATGCGTTGCAGAATATCGATTCGGTCGGGTTCCTGGCCGATCTGGAAGGTCGTGCCGTCGGCGAAGTCCGCCGGGCTCATGCCTTGAAGCGGCGCGCCAAACTGCGCCAGTGCACGAAAGGCGGCTTGGGCATTCTCCGGATCGGAGCGAATGAAGAGATCCAGGTCTTTGGTCATGCGGGGCACAAGATGCACGCCGAGGGCGTGACCGCCGACGATGAGGTACTTAACCGCGTTTGCGTTGAACGCGCGCAGAAGATCCTTGAAGTCCTTGGTCATCATGGGCCGGCGCTCCTTTGAAGTCGGCTACAAATGCATACGCGGCCTCGCTCAGTTCGCAAACTGCGACGAGCCGATCTCCGACCGGCCGGTTCTGCCAGTAGCGATAAGTTTCAGCGTCCTGCTCCGCGAAATCGGTTACACGGCGGATTGTCTTGTCCATGGCTTTTGCTCCGATCCGCTACGCTACCAAGCTTACTGCAGCAACGGCGGCTGTTCTTCGTGGTTGCCGTTGCCGTTCAGTTCTTCGGGCGGGATGATGACCGTGGCGGCGACCTTGTCGTCGGGCTCGAGGTTTAGGATGCGCACGCCCTGGGTAGCGCGCCCTGCGGCGCGAATGGTTTTGGTGTCGCAACGGATGATCTTGCCGAACTGGCTGATGACCATGAGCTCCGACGAATCATCGACCATTTGAATGGAATTCACGCGGCCGACGCGATCGGTGACGGAGAGGTTCTTGACGCCCTTGCCGCCGCGCGTTTGCAGGCGATACTCCTCGACATTGGTGCGCTTACCGAAGCCGTTTTCGGTGACGGAGAGGATGCGGTACGCGCCGGGGGCGTGCTCCTTGGGCGTGACTACGGCGCCGACCACGTAGTCGTTTTTGATGAGGGCGATGCCGCGCACGCCGTAAGCGGGCCGGCCCATGGAGCGCACGTCGCTCTCTTCAAAGCGGATGCCCATGCCGAGATGCGTGGCGATGAAGATGACCTGTGAGCCATCGGTGATGCGCGCGGCCACCAACTCGTCGTCGGAATCGATGCCGATGGCGATGATTCCCCGGGACTGGACGTTGGAGAAGTCCTTGAGCGGGGTCTTCTTCACCGTGCCCTTCTGCGTGGCGAACAAGATGTACTTGCCCTCCTCCTCGAGGTCACGGACTGGCAGGATGGCGCATACTTTTTCGCCGGACTGGAGATCGAGCAGGCTCTGCATCGACTTGCCCTTGCCCGCGGCGCTGACGTCGGGAATCTCGTAGACCTTGAGCCAGTAGACGCGGCCGGTGTTGGTGAAGCAGAGGAGGTAAGCGTGCGTGGAGTTGACGATGAGCTGCGAGACGAAGTCCTCTTCGCGGGTTTTCATGCCCATGCGGCCGGTGCCGCCGCGGCGCTGCTGGCGGTAGATGGAGATGGGCGTGCGCTTGAGGTAGCCCTGATGGCTGACCGTAACGGCGACCTGCTCGTCGGCTATCAGGTCTTCAAGCTGCAGCTCGGCGCTTTCGTCGATAATTTCGGTGCGGCGCTTGTCGCCGTACTTGTCGCGAACCTCTTCGAGTTCCTTCACGATGACCGAGCGCAGCTTCTTTTCGCTGGCCAGGATCTCCTCGTATTCGGCGATTTTGAGGCGAAGCTCCTTCAACTCGTTCAATAGCTCGTCGATCGAGAGCTGCGTGAGGCGATAGAGCTGCAACTCGAGGATGGCGTCGACCTGGCGCAGGGTAAGGCCCTTTTCCTCGTGGCGCTGGAGCTCTCGGTCGAGCATGATCACGATCTCGGTTCCCTTGCCCCATGCGTAAAGGTTTTCGCGCGCCTCGGCCCGCGAACTCGATCCGCGAATGATTCTGATGACGGTGTCGAGATTGTCGAGCGCGATCTTGAGGCCCTCGAGGATGTGCTCGCGTTCGCGTGCCTTGCGCAGCAGAAAGACGGTGCGGCGCTGCACCACGTCGATGCGATGGTCGATGAAGACGCGGATGGCTTCGTCGAGGCCCATCTCGCGCGGCTGGCCGTTGACGACGGCCAGGAAGATCATGGAGAAGCTTTCCTGGAGTTGCGTGTGTTTGTAGAGCTGGTTGAGCACAATCTCAGGCTGCGCGCCGCGCTTGAGGCCGATCACCATCCTCATTCCGTCGCGGTCGCTCTCGTCGCGCGTGCGCTCGGGGCTGATGTCGATGTCGGAGATGACTTTGTTGTCCACCAGTTCGGCAATGCGCTTGTAGAGCGTGGCCTTGTTGACCTGATAGGGAAGCTCGGTGACGACGAGCGCCTTGAGATCCTTGGTGACACTTTCGACGGCCACGCGGGCGCGCATGAGAAAGCGCCCGCGGCCGGTGCGATACGCGTCCACAATTCCGGTGCGGCCATAGAGAATGGCGCCTGTCGGGAAGTCTGGTCCGTGCACGTGCTTGAACACCTCGGCCAAGCCGGCCTTGGGATTCTTCACCAGCACGATAGCCGCGTTCATTACTTCGGTAAGGTTGTGCGGAGGAATGTTCGTCGCCATGCCCACCGCGATGCCGCTCGATCCGTTCAGGATCAGGTTCGGAATCCGCGTGGGCAGCACCGACGGCTCCGTCGTGGACTCGTCGTAGTTGGGCACAAAGTCCACGGTTTCCATCTCGATATCGGCCAGCAGTTCGCCGGTGATGCGCTCCATGCGGCACTCGGTATAACGCATCGCCGCCGGCGGATCGCCGTCCACCGAACCGAAGTTTCCCTGGCCGTCGACCAGCGGGTAACGCAGCGTGAAGGGTTGCGCCATGCGAACCAGCGTGTCGTAGATGGCAGAGTCGCCATGGGGATGATAGACGCCCATCGCCTGGCCCACCACCTTGGCGCACTTGGTGTATTTCTTGTTATGCTCTAGGCCCATCTCGCTCATGGTGTAGAGCACGCGGCGGTGCACGGGCTTGAGGCCGTCGCGAGCGTCGGGGAGTGCGCGCCCGATGATCACCGACATGGAGTAGTCGAGATAGGAGCGGCGCATCTCCTCTTCGATGTTGATGGGAATGAGGTTCGTGCCGCCGGGAGGGTTGGCTCCGTCGAGGGGAAGCTGGGGATTCTGGTTGTCTGCCATAGCTTGTTTGTGGCCTGCGGAAAGGCGGCAGGGGTCCGGAAAAAGCGGGGCCGGAGCCCGCAGGTCTCGCTATCTATTTTAGTGGTTCGAAAGGTGTTTTAGCAAGGCGGAAAGGAGGAAATAACGTCTTATTTTACTTGCATTTATGAAGCGGGATTGATGGCATGCCCGGCGCCGGCGATTCCCTGGCGTCGAGCCCGGTTTCGGCGTTGGATATACGGCGGTTCCGGGTAGTTTCTCGGTCGCCCACGTATGGTTTCCGAGCGGAAAATCTCGGCCGCAACCCTATATTTTCTGTTCCACCAATGCCTTCTCACCGAAGGCCCTAAATCAACCCCGGAAGGCTGAGTACGCAGAGCGCAACCTGTGCGAGGACGACGGCTGCGGCGGCGCCCAGCGCCCAGCGTCCGCGCGGGCCTTCGTATGCGTCGGCAAACACGCCGCTCACAAACGTGAGCAGAAACGGCAGCGACCAGAGCCAAGGACTTCCGGGGGCGCCGGTCATGACGAGCAGGATTAGGACCAAGCCGCAGAGCAGTGGAAGTGTATTGCCGAAGTAACGTGACCTGCGCACAGCCAGATACAGCACAATGGCGGCGCAAAAGGCCACGGTCACGCCGCCATTGGCGGACGCGCTGAAGAACCGCCGTGCCGGGTCCGTAGATACCCACAGAAATCCCGCGGAGGAACGGAAGACGTAACTAAATGCGTCGGGCGAGAACCCGTAACAGGCAAAGACCAGCACGAGCGAACCGGCCGCGCCGGCGAGCACCACGGGCAGCGTTTGGCTTCTGCGTCCCTCGGCCAGCCACACCATGGCCGCAAGCCCCAGCAGCGCGGCTACGGGAAGGGCCGCGATGTGCGCCGCCGCCGTGACTCCGAAGATGACCGTGAGAAGCACGATCCGGGGGCACCACTTGCGCCGCGGGCCCTGCATTGCGTGGGCCACTCCGATCGAGGTGTACACGCCGCCTAACACGCCCAGCGCGGCCAGGATCTCAGGATTGGGCGTCACGCACGCCTTCAGGATTGCCGGCGAAAAGCAGTAGAGCGCCAGCGCCGTGTAGCCGCCCAGGTTGCCGTAGAGGCGCCGCGTGACCCACCAGATGCAACCACCCAACACGCAGCCTGCAAAGAGAAACGGCAAGCGCAGAAGCAGCAGAATGTGGGTCATCTGATGGCGCAGTTCCCAGGTGCTCAGCTCGCTGCCTGCCCCTCGCGCCACGCGGTTCTCGGGCCTGCGAAAAAGATCGAACCCGCGCTCGGCAAGCAGGTTGAGGGTTAACGGCAGCCCGGCGAGCCGATAGGCGAGAATGCCATCCTGAATATTGCCGCAGGAAGTGTAGTAGCCGGCCATTGGCGAAGGCTTTTCCCAGGTCTCGCGGCCGCAGCGCGCGTATTGGTAGTCGGTATCGGTCAACGTCTGGCGGCTGGTAAGCCAAAATCCCTGGAGGAGAAAGAGCGCCAGCAGTCCTGCCGCGATCCGTTGCGGCAAATTGAAGCGAAATCGGCGAAGCATGCCAAACCGGTGGGCCATTACGTTCAAAGCAACCTTACCAGTCTAAACGGTGACTTGAGGGGCGGAATCGCTGACCGGAACCAAAGCTGACCCGCGCATCCCGCAACGCGCGAAGCGCGCAAGATAAAGAAAGCCGCCCCGGAGGGCGGCTTTTCTGACGCACGCGGTCATCCTAATTGAAGATGGCGCCGACGGTGTCGTCGAAGGTGAGCGTGACTTCGCAAGTATTGGGTCCGGCCGCAGTAACAGCCCCCGTCGGCACACAGTTGTAGGACCATCCACCGAAGGCTCCATCTCCGGCCGGTGCCGTCAAGAGGACGGTGGTTCCTACGGGGTAGGTGGCCACGCAGACCGATCCACCGAGACCAGCGGCATTCGAACCTGGCCCGCAATGCAAGACGTTGGGCGTACCTGTGGCGGATGGAGCCGTTACCAGCCAGTCGGTTGTGTTCAAGCCCTCGTTATAAACCGTCAGAGTGGAAAGGAGCGATGATGCCTCGGAGCCCGGATAGCATGAGCCTGCGGTGGTCGGCGTGGGAAGGACCAACGGGCAATTGAAGGTCGCCGTAGCGGTCTGGATCGAGCCGGTTGTCGGATCGGTAGCTTCAGCGATAATGGTGGCGCCTCCGATGCCGTACGCAGTGACGACGCCAGCGCTAGCTCCGGGATTTGGAACTCCCGTTCCGTTGGAATTCACGGGGAAGACGTTGGGAGCCGATGTCAACCACGTAACCGAGTTGGTCAGATCCCTGACGGTGGGAGGGGCCGAATAGGTTCCGATGGCGAGGAATTGGCCCTGATCCAGGAGATTGTCCACAGTAATCGAGCTCGGAATGATGGTGAGCGAAAGCAGAGGCTCGGGCGCGGGCGTCAGTGTCACCGTGACGGCGGCGGTACTTGACACCAGGGAGCCATCGGGATTGGCCAATAACGCGGTGATGGAGCTGGTGCCCTGACTGACGCCTGTGGCAATCCCGTTCCCCGCGATGAGTCCCGAGGTGACGGTAGCAACCGACGGAATGCTCGAAAGCCACGTGATCTGCGGCGAGTTGGTGACGTCCTCCTCGAGGCCGGTGGTTCCTGACGTGGCAAGCGCTATGAATTGGCCGGTCTGGCCCGAGGCCGAGACTGACTGGGAACTTGGCACGATGGTGACCGCGGTAAATTCTTCCGTGGTTCCGGCCGTTACGGTGAAGGCCGCGGTGGCCGTCAGCGTGCTCCCGCCACTGACGTAGATTGCAGTGATCGTAGCCGTGCCCTGTCCAACTGCCGTGGCAATCCCGGTATTGGCGCCGATGGTGGCAATCTGCTGGCTGCTGGAAGTCCAGGTGACCGCGGTGGTTAGATCGACGGTAGTTCCCGAAGAAGTGGTTCCAATCGCGAGGAATTGGGCCGTTTCCGTCGGCACCGCCACCGTTTGAGCGCTCGGAATCACAGCCAACGACGTCACTGAGGCTCCCGGCGAGATTCCCGATGATGTCACCGTAAGGGTCGCCGTCGCGGTGATAACGCCCGTGTAGCCATTGATGCTCGCGGTGATCGTCGTCGAGCCCGCGGACACTCCGGTCGCTGCTCCAGTGGAATTGACGGTCGCGACCGCGGGCACACTGGAAGTCCAGGTCGCCGCGTCTGTGTCGTCCTGTGTGGTCGAGGGATGGCCGTTGCCATGACCTATGGTCCCCGTGGCTGTAAATTGCACAGTCTGGCCCACCCCGACCGATTGCGATGTGGGAGAGACTGTGAGAGTGTCGACTAAGGGATTGCTGCAACCGGCAAGCGGCAGCGCAATGCCGATGATAAGGAGCACGCGGGGTGAAATACAATCAAGCATAGTTGACCTCCGGAGCCTGCAGCTCGCATTGACGGTGATTGATCATCGTGATGGCAGACTCTCGCTGGCCTGTATGCCTTCGACTATAGGGCATTTGCTAACCGGGTCGCTCTCCCACTAAGGTGTTACAGTTTCTTTGGCATCAAGAAAGTCAATAAGCCCTTCCTGCCGCCATTTGACCGGGGCGGCGGGCAAGGCCAATGCTTTGTTGGCAAAGCAAAAAAGCCAACTGAACGACGGGAAGCCAAAGCCTCCCGGCAGACGGTCCGCTGATCGATTGCTCCTATTGTGCTTCTATTCGGCAATCGCCGTCAAGGTGGCGATTAACCGACTCTTTCGGCACAGTCCCTTAGCCCCTGCCGCCGGGAAAGGCGATCGCGAAACCAGAGGACGTTAATCCAAAGCCATCCCATTCAAGTCGACGCGACCACAAGACCGGGGCCCCCAACGATAGGTCCTCGTCGTTGGGGTGGAAGGAGCGGCAACCTTGATCAAAGCCGGGCACGGGAGTGTTTCTCTGGTTTTGCTGTACACTTCTGCTCAGCATGGCCATTACCCGCGACACGCCGGAACGATTGGTCAGCGCGGCGCGCGCCGACGAAGAGCAGGGCTTTGAACTGAAACTGCGCCCGCGTTGGCTGCGCGAGTTTATCGGCCAGTCCAAAGCCAAGGAACAGCTTGCCATTGCACTTGAGGCCGCTAAATCGCGCGGCGAGGCGCTGGACCACGTTTTGCTATCCGGCCCTCCGGGACTTGGCAAGACCACTCTGGCCACCATCATCGCCAACGAGCTCGACGTCGGCTTTCAGCAGACTTCCGGGCCGGCGCTCGTCATCCAGGGCGACCTCACCGCGATCCTCACCAATCTGCGCGAGCGCCAGGTGCTCTTTCTCGACGAAATTCACCGCCTGCAGCCGGTGCTCGAAGAAAAGCTCTACACTGCGCTCGAAGATTACAAGCTCGACATTATCATCGGCCAGGGGCCGGCGGCGCGCACTCACGTCATGGAACTCCGCCCCTTCACTTTCATTGGCGCCACCACGCGGCCCGGCCTGCTCAGCTCGCCGCTGCGGTCGCGGTTCGGCATCTTGCTGCGCCTCGAGTTTTATACGGAAGAAGAGTTGCGCATTATCGTGAAGCGCTCCGCCGAGGTGCTGCAGATCCCCATCGATCCCGACGGCGCGGCCGAAATTGCGCTTCGTTCTCGCGGCACTCCGCGCATCGCCAACCGTTTGCTGCGCCGCGTGCGCGACTACGCTCAGGTGCGCGGTTCGGGCACGATCGACCGGCCCACAGCCAACGCAGCGCTCACCATGCTCGAGGTGGATGCGCACGGCTTCGATGAGATCGACCGGAGACTGCTGCTCACCATCATGCAAAAATACGATGGCGGGCCTGTGGGCCTGGGCACGCTGGCGGCGACACTTGCCGAGGAAGAGGACGCGCTCGAAGAGGTCTACGAGCCGTTTCTCATCCAGATAGGATTCCTCGACCGTACGCCGCGCGGCCGCGTGGCTACACGGCTCGCCTATGAACACTTCGGCCTGGCTGCGCCGGGCCGGCAGGCGGGATTGTTTTAGGATTGCGCGGGCGCCCCACTTTCGACGCGTCTCTGTTTTTGCGGCTAGAGTGGGATGTCAACGCGCTAACACCGCTAACTCGCTAAAGGAGAATTCCATGGCTCCCACCGAATCCGCCATGCTGGAACTTGGAACGATGGCGCCCGATTTTGCGCTTACCGATGTGGTGGCCGGCAAGACGGTCCGCCGCGACGACTTCCGCGGAAAACAGTCGCTGCTGGTGATGTTCATTTGCGCCCACTGCCCTTATGTGAAGCACATTGAGAAATCTCTGGGAAAACTCGGCGCGGATTACGCCAGCAAGCCGATCGGCATCGTGGCCATCAGCGCCAACGATGCAGCGAACTATCCCGAGGACAATCCCGCGGGACTCAAACAGCAGGCCAAGAACAACGGCTTTGTCTTTCCCTATTTGTTTGACGAATCGCAGGACGTGGCCCATGCCTACAAGGCCGCCTGCACGCCGGACCCGTATCTCTTCGATGGCAATCTCCGCCTCGTTTATCGCGGCCAGTACGATGATAGCCGGCCCGGAAACGGAATCCCCGTGACGGGAAAAGACCTGCGCGCCGCGATCGATGCGGTGCTTGCGGGCAAACCGGTTCCCGCAGGGCAAAAGCCGTCGATCGGCTGCAACATCAAGTGGAAGGCGGCGTGATCGAGCCCGCGCGCTAAGCGCTCACCGGCGTCGGCGCCAGATTGCCGAGCAATTCACGAATCTCGAGCAAAACTTCGTCGGAGCGTGTGGAGGCCAAAGGATATTTGAGCAGGCCCTGGGGCGTGAACTGCGCTCCGCGCCTGGCGTTGCGCGAAACCAGCTGCATCAGGTGCGCCGGATCCACAGAAGCATTTTCCATAAAGCGAATCTGCAACTCGCTGCGTTTGCGGTCGATTTGCGCTATGCCCATGCGCTCGCATTCCAGGCGCAACAACGCCGCTTCGAGCAGGTAGACAGTGGCGTCAGGCGGCGCACCGTAGCGATCCTCCATCTCCGCCCGCACCTCGTTGACCGCGGCCTCAGTGGATGCGCCGGCGATCTTCTTATAGAGGCGCAAGCGCTGGTTCTCTTCTGGCACATAGCTCTCGTCGATGCGCAGCGCGATGCCCAGATTGAGCTGCGAGGCCGGACGTTCTTGGGCGCTTTCGCCCTTCAACTCCTTGACTGCGGCCTCAAGCATGGAGGTGTACAACTCGAAACCGACAGCTTCGATGTGGCCGCTCTGCTCGCCGCCGAGCATGTTGCCGGCGCCGCGCAGCTCCAGATCGAGGGCCGCGATTTTGAATCCTGCGCCCAGATCGCTGAACTCCTTGAGCGCGGCCAGGCGGCGGCGCGCCACTTCGGTCAACTCGTTCTCCGGAGGAATGAGCAGATAGGCGTACGCGCGCCGGTTGGAGCGGCCCACGCGTCCGCGTAACTGGTAGAGTTCGCTGAGCCCGTGGCGCTCAGCGCGGTTGATGAGGATGGTGTTCGCCAGCGGAATGTCGAGTCCGTTCTCGATGATTGTGGTGGCGACAAGCACATCGAATTCGTGACGCATGAAGGCGAGCATGACCTTCTCCAACTCGTTTTCGCTCATCTGGCCGTGCGCCACAGCCACGCGCGCCGTGGGCGCCAGCTCCTCGATGCGCGCCGCGATTTCATAGATGGATTCGACGCGATTGTGCACAAAGAACACTTGCCCGCCGCGCTCCAATTCGACCTCGATGGCCGAGCGCACGATCTTTTCGTCGAAGCGCGCGACCACGGTTTGAATCGCCATCCGATCCTTTGGCGGGGTTTCGATGATGCTCATATCGCGCAGGCCCACGAGCAACATGTGCAGCGTGCGCGGAATGGGAGTGGCGCTCATAGCAAGCACATCGATCTCCTTGCGCAACTGCTTCAGCCGCTCCTTGTGGCGCACGCCGAAGCGCTGCTCCTCATCGACAACGAGCAGGCCGAGATCCTGAAACTTGATGTCCTTCGAGAGCAGCCTGTGGGTGCCGATGAGAATGTCGACGCGGCCGGTTGCCACGCGCTCGATAATGTCCTTTTGCTCCTTCGCCGTGCGGAAGCGGGAGATCATCTCGACGTGGATGGGGAACTGCGCGAACCGCTGCTTGAAGGTCTCGAAGTGCTGGAAGCCAAGCACCGTCGTCGGGGTAAGGACCGCGACCTGCTTGCCGTCCTGCACGGCCTTGAAGGCGGCGCGCATGGCCACTTCGGTTTTTCCGTAGCCCACGTCGCCGCACAGGAGGCGGTCCATCGGCGTCGGCGATTCCATGTCGTACTTGACGGCGCGGATGGCCGCGGCCTGATCGTCGGTCTCGCTGAAGTCGAACGCGTCCTCGAATTCGCGCTGGAACTCGTTGTCCTTCGAGAACGCGGTGCCTTGTACGGTGTGGCGCTCGGCATAGAGTTTGAGCAATTCGGCGGCCATGTCCTGCATGGCCTTGCGCACGCGCGTCTTGGTCCTCGTCCACTGCTGAGAGCCGAGCTTGTTGAGCATCGGCGTGGGCCCGCTGTCGGTCGACCGGTATTTTTGAATCAGATCGAGGCGGGTGAGCGGAACATAGAGCTTTGCGCCCTCGGCGAACTCCAGAATCATGAATTCCACCGAAAGGCCGTCCTGCGCGATCTCTTTGAGCCCCTGGTACTGCGCAATGCCGTGCTCCACGTGAACCACGTAATCGCCTTGCCGCAAATCGCGGAAGTCGGAGACAAAGGCCGCGGTCTTCGACTTTTGCGGCACGGGCCGCGCGGCCACATCGGCCTCGTCGGAGAGGTCGTTGGCGCCGAAGACGATCAGGTTGGCTTCGGTGAAGACGACGCCCGAGGCGAGCGGCGAGCGCACGATCACCGGCACGCGCAGGTCGCCCGCCAGATAACTCGCCTCTTCGAGTAAGGTGTCGCCGCCGGGACGCGGCGCGCGGCTGCCCAGCCGGTAGGGAACCTCGTATTCGCGAAGAACCGTAGCCAGGCGCTCCACATCCCCCTGGTGCGGAGCGGCAAGCACGATTCGCGTTTCCGTCGCCATCAGGTTTTTCAATTGCTCAGTGAACGCGGGAATGGAGCCGTGGAAGCGAAGCGTGGGTCGCGTGGGCAGCTCAATCTCGCCGAACGTCGCGTCCTGATCGAGCACATCGACCGCGCCCAATTGGTCGAGGTCGAGACCCATGTGCGCATCGAGCGACGCGCGCAGGACCTCCGGGCGCAGATAGATGTCTTCCGGCCGGACCAGGGCGCCGATGCCGGAACGATCATGGCGCAGCTCAACCTTGCTCCACCAGCGGTCGATCTGACTGCGCACCATGGCCGGCTCATCGACAAACAGCGCGCAGCGGGGCACGAACGTGAGCAACGAGCGCTCCGCGCCGGCCACGGAGGCGAAGAACTCCCATCCCGGAAAGACGCTTACGCCGCCAGCCGCGGCGGCCTCAACCGCCATCTCCTCATCCTCGATCTCGATGCGCTGCCGGCTCAGCCGACCATTCACCGCGGCCAGCAAGCGCTCCGTCACCGGCGTCTCCGTCAACGGCAACAGTTGCGTCTCATCCAACCCGCTCTGGGAGCGTTGCGTCTCCGGATCGAATTTGCGAATGGTCTCGATCTCGTCGCCAAAGAACTCGATGCGCACGGGGCGGTCGGCCTCCGGCGAGTACACGTCCAGAATTCCACCGCGGCGCGTGAACTGGCCCGGCATCTCGACGAGATCCATTTGCGTATAGCCCACGCTGGCCAGATGCGCGGTGAGCACTTCGATGTCGGCCTCTTCGCTGCGCTTGAGGGTAACGGCCAGGCCGGCGTAGTACTGGGGATCGAAGAGCTTCAGCGCCGCCGATTCGACGGGAGCGATAAGGATATCGACGGCGCCGGTGGAGAGCTTCCACAATGCCGCCGCGCGCTGCTCCTGCACGTCGGGGTGCGGCGAAAGATTTTCGAAGGGAAGCACATCGTGAGCGGGAAAACGCACCACGCGCGCGGGATCCACGGCGCCCGTGAGCTCGCATCCGGCCTTGAGCAGCGGCTCCAGCGAGTCGGCGGCCTTGTTGTCGGCCACGATCACGATGACCGGCTGCTTGGCGGCCCGCGCCGTTAGCGGCAGATAGAGCGCCCGCGCCGTTCCCGTCAGTCCGGACACACGCCGCCGCCCCGCACCCAGGCTCAGGTGCCTGCGAACGCGCTCAAATCCCGGGGCATGCTCCAGCTCCGCGAAAATCTCGCGGACAAACGGGAGAATCATCAGCCTACAAGTTTAACAGTAGGAGCAATTGGGCGATCCAGGGCGCAAGCATGGGCGCAACCGGAGCCAAATGCGGCATAGAGTGGTGCGCCATTATTGCTTGCGCAGCACCGCTGCACGCGAGCGACTTACCCGCGGCTCGCCGATTAGCTCCAGCCCGGCTTTCCGCGCCGCGTCGAGTTCGATCCGAAATTTCTCCCGGTTCACATGCCCCGAAGGTTCGGCGAAAAAGAGCACTCCGCCGGGCTTGAGCGCGGCCGCCGCCTCGACAAAGAACACCTCAGCCGAAGGCATCTCATGGACCACAGCAAAGGCGAGGACGACATCGACCGCACTGCCCAGGTCCTCGATGCCCAGTGCTTCGGATTTCGCAAGCCGGGTCTCGATGCGGCCGGAGAGGCCGGCCTTTTGCGCTCTTCGCTCGAGGCCCTTTAGCATCTGCGGCTGAATGTCGACTGCAATGATCCGTCCCGCCGGACCGGCCAGTCGCGCCATGGGCAGAGTAAAAAAGCCCATTCCCGGTCCCGGCTCTAGAACCGTCATTCCAGTGCGCACATACGGCGCAAGAAGCTTTTCAGGATCTTCCATTAACCATTTGCGGATTGGAATAGCCATCCAATAGCCGAGCCACCATGGGCATACGCATTCCGGCATGATCGTTCACCATCTCTTTTCAGGATATGCTGGAAGCGCCCGATGGGGAATGGCCGGACAGCCCCGCGACTCGCCTTATCCATTCTTACGATGGACCTTCTTGCGGAGTTTCAGCTTTTCCCGAATCTCGTCAGATAGCGAACGGATCGTCGATTGCCGCCTCAGTCGATGCGGGGTGTGCCGCGGCGCAGCACCAGCCCGGCGATTCCGAAAACCACGATCAGGACCAAGGCGAGGAAGAAGTAGTACGCCATGGGATGGTCCCAACCCGGCGAATAGGTAAGATCCTGGCCCACCCAAAGCAGCAGAATGGTGGCGATGACCGCAAATTGGCCGGCGATGACCAGGAAGGTGTGCCCCAAGTCGCGGCGCTTGTCCAGCGCTTCGACTTGTTCGGGGGTCAGGTTGCGCTCTTCGGGGGGAAGGAGGGGATTTGCCATTGCATCTCTCCAGTTCGTTCAGCGGGCCTCGCTTTCGGCCTTCAGGCCCGCCCTCTCTCCTTCGATTCAATCACACGCCGCCCGACGCGCGCCAGCCATCGCAGACCCGGCCCGGCGGCGTCATCGTGCAGCGGCGCTACTGCGGCGGGTACCCGACCGATTGCGCGTAGAGGACAACGTGGTCGGGGCCAAGGCCAAGCTTCGACGCCACATCCTGCGCGTGCACCGTATAGAACCAGGCGTTGAGGCCATCGGAAGCCGCAAACAGATAGACGTTCTGGCCGATGAACCCGGTGTCTACCTGGGCAAAGTCGTCTTTGGCCGGGGCCACATAAACGATGGTTACCGCCGCGTGGGCCGCGGGCGCCGGGCTGATGGCGCCGCGCAAATCGCCTGCGAGCACCGGGCGCAACAGGTTCTGCTCAGCTTCGTAGATATAGACGCCGTTGGCCAGGACCACGTCGAGCTGAATGTCCTGGCTATTGTGGGCTGAGGGCGCTGTCCGGCCCAAGTCGGGCCTTACCGTGCGCGGGCGATTCACGCCAAAGGCCGCCCACAGCAGGTTGGAGAGGGTTTGCAGCGGAAGCGGCTTGTCCTGAAAGGCGCGCGTGGTCTTGCGCTGGGCAAGGGCCTGCATCAGCGGCATGCCGCCGGTGGTTAACGGATTGGGAAGCTCGATGGGCTTGAGTTCCGCAGCCTGGACTGGCGCATTGCTGCGATGCGGGCCGGTCAAGAACCACGCGCCCCAAAGCAGAGCGATCAGCGCGAGCAGGGGGACGGTCCATCGGGCGACAGTACGGGCGGAAATGCGCATGGTCTCACCTCGAAGGAAAAGGCTGAGCACGCCTGCCTCCTGAGGTGTGCGAATCAAGGGGGAAGTCAGGAATTGCGCCTGACGTAGCGCTCCTTTCAATCGATAAGGAACGCCAGGGACTGCAGCGTAGTAATTTCGAAAGGTTTGCGGCAGCGGAGGTTAGCGCACTGCAGCTTGTCGTCGCACCGGACCATGTAAGACCGCGCCTTGGCAAAGCGGGCCCGGTCGCGCTCGCCGGCTCCGTGCGGCAACTCTGCGCGCTTGCGCCGCACCACCCAGGTGACCTTGTAGTCGGCCGCCTGGCCGCACTTGGGGCACATGAGGCTGTGCGTGCGCTGTTCCGTTGTCTCGTTGAAGAATTCCCGCTCTTCCATCGATGTTTGCCCCTCCGGTTTGCCACTCCGGCAGAAAATCCGCCGAACCCCGGGGACTCCGCGTCGGCACTTTCGCGCCGGGAGAATCTATTCCATACTCATCCTTGCCATGGCGAAACGCAAGCCATCCCGCTTTTCGGCCGCCAAGGCCGTAAAGGCCAATGCCCGCGAGCGCATCGGCCAGCCGAAGCCTTCGCGCGTTCTTAGCGCCGGGCCTCCTACGGGCCGCCAGGCCAAGCACAAGCCCAAGCTCGAAGAAATCATCCGCGAGGAGGAATAGACGTGGCCAAAGCAGTCGGTATAGGCGGTGTCTTCCTCAAGGCCCGCGACCCTCAGGCGCTCTCCGCCTGGTACGCAATGCACCTTGGTATTCCAGCCCAGGAAGGCGGTTCGCTGGCCTTCGACGGCCCGGATTCCACGGGCATGACGGTGTTCGCCCACTTCCCGCTCGACACGCAGTATTTTGGCGAGGGCGCGCAGCAGGCGATGGTCAATTTCCGGGTCGACGATCTGGACGAACTGCTCAAGCAGTTGGCCGAGGCAGGCGTGTGCGCGTCGATCCCAAGCGCGAGGTTTACTCCTACGGACGATTCGCCTGGATTTGGGACCCCGAAGGCAACCGGGTGGAGTTGTGGGAGCCGTTGCCACCGAGGTAGAACCGGCTTGCGCTTGAGTGCGTCGGCGAGTTGGGAGATTTTTTCGGCGATTTGATCGTGCAAGACAGTAAGGCGCAACGGCTGACGGAAGCTCCCAGGTCCAACGCCGCTGTCTTACGCCGTCTTACAGCCGTCTTGCGGCGTACGGCAAACCTCTCCCGCCACCCGCCAGTGTCCCACAATCCCGCTCCTGCCTCATCGCGACGAGCTACCGCTAATGTTGCACGCTGTAGGGGCCGGGAAGGCTGGCTCCCGCCGGCTGGTTGCTCTGCGGGGCGGTCACCGCGGTCCGCATGGAGTAGATGCGGAACTCCACGACCAGGTCCAGCATCACCGGGACCGGCTTGCCGTCTTTGATGGCCGGCTCGAATAAGGCTTTGCGAATGGAATCCACGGCGTTCTCATCCAGCCCGAAGCCAATCGGTCTCGCGACCGCGATTTCGCCCGGCTTGCCATCCGCGCCGATTACGACGTGATAAAGGCACATGCCGGCGATGTCATGGTCCTGTGCGTATTGGTTTGACGGAGGCTCGAAGGTCGTGACCAACCGCGCCTTCGTATCGACCATACTCTCACGCAGGACGGAGGGATCCTGGGGGTGGTAATCGGTCTTTGCTGCCGCGGCCTCGTAATAGAGCTTCCAGAATCCGCGCATCGACGCCATCATGCGGCTGTCGAAACCCTGCGCAAAGACGTTATCCAGAGCGTCTTCGAGAACCTTGGCCGCATGGGCTGGCGAGGTCGTAGTGGTCACGCTCTTGGCATCGGCCGGGGGCTCGGCTGGCGGGGCTGCGGCGATCTCCGCTTGTGCCTCGCTGGCCTCCGCAGGCTGGCCGGACGCAGCGGCGGGCGGGCCCGCGGCGGGGACGGACGCTATCGGCGCCGCCTTGGCAGCGTTCTTGGCAGACTTGCCCTTTTCCTTCTTCTGTTTCGGCTTCACCACAATCTCGCGGTCAATCGTGATCTTCACGACCTTCTTTCTGGGCGTGATGTTCACCCGGTCCACGGCTTTCGTCGGATCCTCATAGGGCAACGCGCCCAGAAAGTGCAGCCCGAAGCGCTGGCCCTCCAGCTCCACCTTGTGCTTGGTCAGGCGCACCTTGTCGATCCGGATTCCGCACAGCGTATAGGACCCCTCAGGCGAGTGGCCGATGAGCACGCCGTGTTCGTTAAAGCTGAGCGTGTTGTCCAGATAGCCGCCGCGCAGGAAAAGCTCCTTTCCCACGAGCAGGCTCCTGAGCTCGTCTTCGGTGATGCCGCCGCTTGCAGCAGACTGGGGCACACTGCTCGCCGTGGCCGGGTGCGGTGGCGTGGGCGGCGGTGTTGGCTGGCTTTCCGCAGGTGTGTCAGGCGGGGCAGGCGCCGGGGCCGCTTGCGGGGTTTGAGCCGCGGAAGGCTCAAGCGCGGCCGGCTGGTTGTCGTGAGATGATGCGGGAGCTGCCTGCTGGGCCGTCACCGCGCCCGGAATGGATGCAGCCAGAAGCAAAACCAGAGCCAGCGCGCCGCAGAAGGCCGGAACACCAAGCCGAGCGCAGGTCGCAGCAGAATTCATAAAGCGGGAACAAGACATAAGCCGAAGCATGGGGGAGCCTTTAAACGTCACTCTAACAGGGTTCGGTTTCTGCCGTACAAAAACAGTTAAGATGCGTCTCAAGGACGCCTCGATTTCTTTGTCCCGCTGGAACGGTGTTTGAGCCGCCACAGAATCCGCCGGAACAGTCCGAGAATGCGCCGGGTGTCGCGTTGGGTGAGGGCCAATTTGCGCAGCAAAAGACGTAGATCGAGACGGTTGGCTTGGCGCATGGGAGGCGGCGAGTAATTTGCCGCGAGCATGGTTTCTTCCACCACCGCGGCCAAACGTTCCAGGTCGCGGCCGGAAGCAGGAGGGCTGAGGTCGCGTGGCTTGAGGCGCGTAAGAGCCTGAGCCTGCTGCGAGAGATCGGCGGGCGCCAACGGATCTGCGTCAGGCGTTGGCGATTCCTCTCGTGGTTCGTCGAATCCTGGACCGTTGTGGCACGAGGCCAGCTCATATAAGCACACCGCGACCGCCTGACCCAGATTCATTGAGGGCTGGCGGGGATCGGTGGGGATCTCCACCAGCAACTGGCAATACGACAAATCTTCACGTGTGAGGCCGCGCTTCTCGGAGCCGAAGACGAGGGCCACGCGCCCGCCGCGCTCGATCTCCCTTCGAACCAGCGGCGGAAGTTCGGGCAATGAGACCGCCGGCTGCTCCGGCTTGCGCCGGGACAGCGACCCGGTACCCACAACCAGCGTGCAATCGGCGGCCGCTTCTTCGAGAGAAGCCGTCTGCCTCGCGTCCCGGAGCAGTTCCGGCGCTCCGACCGCCGACTTCGCCTCGCGCCAGTGCTCCTCGTAGGGAGCCGCCACCGCAAGCTGCCGGAAGCCGAAGTTCGCCATAGCCCGCGCCGCCGCTCCTATATTGAGCGGATTGCGCGGCGACACCAGCACGACTGCGATGCGTTCGCGTTGGGCTTCGGTAAGCAACAAATGATTGTAGAGCAGCGAAGGCCCGATGCCGGATCGGAGGCGAGGGATATTGGGGCGAGTGGTCCATGTCTCGCAGTTAGCAGATGAACTTAGATATGGGCGCCCTATCCTTTCCGCGTATTGTGCGGAAACGCTGGGATTGCAATGCTGGGTACCGGCAAGGCGGCAGATTGAGGTCTGCGGATTCCCATCCTTTCACAAAAAAAGTGAAAGGGTGGGGCGCCCTCATTGGCGGGAATTTGAAGGTCGGGTCACCCGCCCTGACTTTCTATAAATCGTATCGATTCCTCGACTTCCACTTTGGCCTGAAGATCGCCGAAAAATATGTCAATTGGCCCTTGACAATTCAACTAAAAGTGGCGCATCGTTCCGCTCCAAATTCCTCTTTGCGGGCTTTCCGTCCATCCGCGCGCCGACAGGTAGACTTTGTACGCTTCGTGCGAGGCTTTCTTGGAAGTAACCTTCCCCAGTGAATGCCTGCGAAATGTCAATCTTCTATACGGCGTGGCCAGAGCTCCCAACTGAGCGATGAATGGATTCGAAGCGGTCTCCAGGCGCGACGCTCCAGGATGGGCATCGCAGCCGCGTATTCGTCCGCTTCTTGAACCATCTGGAAAAGATCCTCCCTGCCGATCGGCAAGTGCGCCTGATCATGGATAACTACTGCACCCACAAGAACGCCGAAGTACAACGCCGGCTGAAGCCGAAAAAGCGTCAGCGATTCCACTTCCATTGCACACCCCACCAGCAGTTGCTGGCTCAATCCGGTGGAGAGGTTCTTTGTCCTGATCGCGGAAAGAATGATCCGCGGAGGAACCGTGCATAGCGCCGCCGAGTTGGAAAAGGCCATCTACAACTGGCTTGTCAACTGGAATGGTGCGCCCGCTCCATTCGTGTGGAAAGCCTCTGTCGGCGTCATCCTCGACAAGGTCTGCCGCTGTAAAGAATTAACGGGGACAGGAGGCTAGCAGCGATTTCGGCACGTGGGACGTTGGGCTTGAACACGGACTAAACTAGTCGTAGATTAAATGAGGACTAAATCGGTCGTATATCGCACAATTATGCAAAGCCGAAGTTTCTGATTTGGCCCAAGTGATTTAAGTCACTGAAGGAATCGGACTCAATTGGTCCGATATTTTGACGAGCTGTATATGAGGGCTGCGGTTCGGGCTTGATCGCTGCGCGAACTGCGCGGTCCCTGTGCAGGTTTTGCCGGAGGTTTCCCGTTGAAGGGCCACGTTTCATTCGCGCTTGCGCTTATTCTTCTTGCCGGCCAATTTGGCTTGCGGGCGCAGGATGCGACAGCTTTCCGCGTCGATGGCGTGGTGCATGATGCCAATGGTTCGGTGATTCAGGGAGCCGAAGTGACGCTCCGGCGGACGGGCACGGATGCGGCGCTCACGCAGGAAACCGATGGGCAGGGGCGTTTTGAGATCGCTATTCCCGCGGAAGGAAGCTATACGGTCGAGGTGAGAGCGGCGGGGTTCGCGGTCTACCGCGGCCAGGCAGTTGTGAGCGCGGCGGCGCCGAGCGCGAGCGTGGACGCGACCCTTTTGGTGAGCGGACATGCGGAGACGGTGGAGGTGACGGCGGATGCTTTGGCGGCTGAGACCACGAGCACGCAGCTGGGCGAGACGCTGGAATCGAAAAAGATGGAGAGCGTGCCGCTGAACGGCCGGAATTTCACCGACTTGATGGCGGTGCAGCCGGGGATTGTGCCGGTGAACACCGCGCAGCCGGGCGCGGTGGTGATGACGGGCGTGGCAACGACTCCGCCCTCGGGGAATGCGAACCCCGGGAACCTGTCGATCAGCGGGCAGCGGGAGGACTCGAACGGGTTCCGCGTGAACGGAGCGGACGTGGAAGAGGACGTGAACATGGGCACGTCGATCGTGCCGAATCTGGATGCGATCGAGAGCTTTCATGTGCTCACTTCGAATTTCGACGCGGAGTATGGAAACTCGAGCGGCGGGCAGATCCTGGTGACGACCAAGAGCGGGGCGGCGCAAATGCACGGAAGCGCATTTGAGTTCTTGCGCAACACGGCGCTGGATGCGCGGAATTATTTTTCTTCCGACCGGGCGGCGTACCGGCAAAACCAATTTGGCGGGACGCTGGGCGGAGAGCCGTTTCACCAGGGTGTGATGGTTTTCGGCGACTACCAGGGGACGCGGCTGACCGAAGGAATCGATACCGGCGACATTGCGGTTCCGTCCATGGTTGAGCGGGACGGGGACTTCAGCCAAGATCCGCTTACGGGAAGTGTGAACGGAAACGCATGGGCGGCACAGTTGTCTTCAGAGCTGGGACAGACGGTAACGGCGGGTGAGCCGTACGCGCAGGTGTTTCCCACGGCGCAGATTCCGCAAGCCATCTGGTCAGCGCCGGCAAAATACCTGCTAGCTTCGATTCCGGCGCCAAACGCGAGGAATGGGATCTTTGAGACGGCAAACGCTGCCGAGACCTTGCAGGACGACAAGGGCAGCTTGCGCATGGACTGGGCGCACGGCAAGCAGACGCTCACCGGCTACTACTTCCTCGATAACTATTCCCTCGACAATCCCTATCCCACGGGGACGGGCGGGGCGAATGTGCCTGGCTTCGACGCAACCTCAAACGGCCTAGCGCAACTGGTCAGCCTGCAGCACTCCTGGACCTTCGGCAATGCGGCGCTGAACGATGCGCACGTGAGTTATATGCGCAACGCGAACGCGGTGGGCCAGCCACGCGGCGGGGTGGGGCCGACATTGGCCGAGCAGGGGTTCAGCGGGATTGTTCCACTGCAGCCTTCGACCGAGGGAATCGAGAACGTGGCCTTCAACGACTTCACCATCGGCGTGGATACGACGGCGCTCAAGCAAACCGAAAACGTCTACGAAGGGATGGACTCGTTCTCGCACATCGTTGGCAAGCACGGGCTGAAGTTTGGCGGCGAACTGCACGCGGACCAGATCAACACCCATCCCGACGTGGTCTTCAACGGCAGCTTCGGCTTCAACGGCTCGGAGACGGGCGTGGACTTCGCGGATTTTCTGCTGGGCGTGGCTTCGAGCTACACGCAAGGACAGGCGGAGAGCTTCTATAACCGCAACCTCTACATGGCGGCGTTTGCGCAGGACAGTTGGAAGGCGACGAGCTGGTTGACGGTGAACTACGGCGTGCGATGGGACCGCATTCGGCCGTGGCTGGAGAAGTACAACCAGCTGCAAACGCTGGTGAAAGGCGAACAGTCGCAGGTGTTTCCCGGCGCGCCGAAGGGGCTGGTGTTTCCCGGCGACCCGGGCATTCCTCGCTCGCTGGCGCCGCCGAGGAACAGCTTTTCGCCGCGCGCGGGCATTGCGTACGCGCCAGCCGCCCCTGCGGGGAACAGCCTTTTGGGGAAGATTCTTGGGCCTGCAGGCAGTACCAGCATTCGCCTCGGCTACGGGATGTACTTTACGGCATACGAGGGATTGTCGGCGGGAATCATGAGCGCGAATCCGCCGTACGGGTACACCTACACCGGCGCTGCGCCGCCGCTATTCGCCTCGCCGTTCACCGTGGCTGCTACGGGTGCGAGTGCGGGGCAGAGGTTTCCGTTGCAGCACGTCGCGTACGGAGCGAGCCGGGCGAATCCCAACGCAGCGGTGAACTGGAGCCAGTTTGAGCCGCTGGTGGGGATTCCGGCCGTGGATCCGAACGATGTAACGCCTTACGCACAGCACTGGATGGCAAGCGTCGAGCGTCAGTTTGGCACGGGCACCCTGGCCACGGTGAGCTATGTGGGCACCTCGTCGCACCACCTGCTGGTGCTGGAAGAGGCGAATCCGGCCGATCCGGCGCTGTGTTTGAGCCTGGGCGCGGCATGCGGGCCGTTTGACGAGCAGGCCGCGCGGACCGTATTCGGGCCGGAGTTTGGCAGCGTGGAGCTGCAGCGGACGATCGCGAACGCGAGCTATAACGCTCTCGAAGCCACGCTGAACCATCGTTCGCACGGGTTGGACCTGCTGGCCGGCTATACGTATTCGAAGTCGATCGATCAGTCGGCGGGATTGCCGGAGCCGGTCAATCCCGTTGACCCGTCGCTGAGCCGAGGGCTTTCGGCCTTCGACATGCGGCACAACCTGGTGGCGTCGTTCCACTATGAGATCCCCAAGCCGAAGAGCACGGAGCGCATGGTCCACGCTTTCGCCGATGGATGGGCGGTAGCGGGGATTGCGCGGTTCACCTCGGGACTGCCGGTGACGCTCGTGAACAACAACGACACTTCGCTTTTAGGCACGATACCGAACGGGATCAACAACAACGGCGTGGACACTCCGGAATGGAGCGGGAAATCGCTGAGCATCCATACGAACCCGCGGGGCGGCGCGGCGGTCTTCGATGCCAGCCAGTTCAGTCTGCCGGCGCTGGGAACCATGGGCAACGCGCGGCGGAGATTCTTCTCGGGGCCTGGCACGGAGAATCTGGATGGAACGGTTTCGCGCGAGTTCTCGATGAGCGAAGGCCGCAGCTTTACATTCCGCGCCGAGGCATTCAACGTCTTCAACCACGCGCAATTCTTCGGTCCAGCTACCGTGGAGGGGAACATCTCGAGCGGGACGTTCGGCCAGGCGGCGAGCGCCATGCCGCCGCGGTTGATGCAAGTAGCGATAAGGTACCGGTTCTAGTACCGCGACCGCGAAGATTTGCCGCCTCCCAGGTCTCAAAATCGAGATCTGGGGCACCCAAGTTCATGGGCACGATTACGAAATCACGAAGTACCGGCACTAGAATACTGCAGCAGGTTTGCATGCGCTGACGCGCACGTTGGCCAGCTGGCAAATTAGCGGGCGATTGCGCTCGATCCCGATGGCGATTTATGGTTATCTGGCGTCAGAAATCGTGAGGGAATTGCAATGCAAACCCGGCTTCATCTTCCTGCTCTCGTTGCGGCTTTCGCTGTGACCGCTGCCGCCGCCCAAAACGCACCGCAGCGGCCAAAAATCACCAGCATTTCGCACTTGGCCGTGTACACATCAGATGCGGCGGCCACCGAGCACTTCTACACCGTGATTGTGGGCGCGGCGAAGCTGCCCGATCCCGAGAACCCGCGGGGCGTGCGCTATGCGTTGAGCGCCACACAGTTCATCGAAGTGCTGCCGCTGCCCGCCGGCGCAGGAATCAACCGGATGGACCACACGGCGTGGAACACGGAGAGCGCCGAAGGGATGCGGAAGTACCTGGCGGCCAAGGGATGGAAGACGCCGGCGCACGTGGAACGCGGCGCGGACGGCAGCCGGTGGTTCACGGTGCTCGATCCCGAGGGCAACAAGGTGCAGTTTGTCGAGCCGCCCGCGCATCCGAAGCCGGTGAACGCGCCCAACGTGATCGGGGATCAGATCATTCACTTCGGCTTCAGGGTTCACAGCCGCGAGGCCGAGGACGCGTTCTACCGCGGTCTGCTGGGATTCCGGCCGTACTGGTGGGGCGGCATGAAACCCGACAAGATCGACTGGGTGAGCCAGCAATGTCCCGACGGGCACGACTGGCTGGAGTACATGCTTGAGTCCGGGCCGGGCAAAGGAATTCCGGCCACCATGACGCAGAGATCCCTTGGCGGCGTGGACCACTTGTCGATCGGCGAGGTCTCGGTTCCGGATGCGTATCAGGTGCTCGTGAAAGGCAACCGGCTCGAGGGGATACACGATACGGCGCCAAAGATGGGTGGGGACGGGAAGTACCAGTTCAATCTCTTCGATCCTGACGCCACGCGCATCGAGCTGATGAACTTCCACGCGACGGAGAAGCCGTGCTGCTCGCCGTTCACGGCCGAGGACCCGGCGGAGTAGGGCTATTCTTCTTCCATCTGCATGCTCAGATAGCGCTCGTAGCCGAGTTCCTTGATCTGATGCAGCTGAGCCTCGAGCCAGTCCACGTGCCCTTCTTCGTCTTTCAGCAGACTGATGAAGACATCCCTGGAGCCGTTGTCGCGGCTTTCGACGCAGATCCGGATTGACTCGTTGTACGACGCTACGGCGCCGAGTTCGAGCTTGAGGTCGGATTGGATCATTTCGCGGACATCGGCGCCGATGGTGAGCGCAAGATGGTCCATGTTCGGCGTGCCGTCCAGGAACAAAATGCGCTCCAAGAGCTTTTCGGCATGCTTCATCTCGTCGATAGACTGCTTCTTGATGAAATCGGCGAGCCGCTCATAACGCCAGTTCTCACACATCTCCGCGTGAACGAAATACTGGTTGATCGCCGTCAACTCGTCGCGGAGGGCCTGATTCAGCTTATCGAGGACTTTAGAGTTTCCCTTCATGGCAGACCATTGTATACTTGGAGAGGCTTCCAGAGGGAAGAGTCCTTATCTTCGAGGCCGATGGCCAGGCGATCCCTGCCTCGGTCAAAACCGGAAAAACGAGACAACATGCCCAAGTTGAAGACACATTCGGGCGCGGCCAAGCGCTTCAGCAAGACCGGCACCGGCAAGATCAAGCGGGGCCAGACGAAGACGCGGCACATCCTTACGTCGAAGGCGCCAAAGACCAAGCGGAAGCTGGGAAGGATTCTGCTGGTGAGCGACGGCGACTACAAGAAGGTAGCGCGCATGATTCCCTACGCCTGACCACTTCGTGGGGCACTCCTTTTGGAGTAGCTCTGTGGAAATGGGCCGAATGGCCCCCGCCGCTCAAGAAGAAAGATCGCCGCGGCGAGAGATCAGGCTTGACAAGAGCGAGTGAAGAGGTTGACAGCTGTCACGCCCATGCGTGACGGTCTCCTGCCTCCAGCCGCGTAATGCCAGCCGTTAGCTTTTAGCTCCCAGCTATTAGCTCGACGTGCTTGAACCCGGTTTCGCGATTTCCCTTCGAAGGACGGAAGGCGAATCGAGGCAACCGAGAAAAGGAGAACAACATGCCCCGCGTAAAACGTGGCACCAAGCGGAGTGACCGCCGCAAGAAGATACTGAAGCGCGCCAGCGGTTATTTTCTGACCAAGTCGAAGCTCCATCAGGCGGCCAAGGAGGCAGTGGAGCGCGGCCTGAAGTTTGCCTATACGGGCCGGCGGCTGAAGAAGCGCCAGTTCCGTTCGCTGTGGATCGTGCGCATTGCGGCCGCGTGCAAGCTGAACGGGACCAGCTACTCGCAATTCATCAGCGGAATGAAGAAGGCCGGCATCGAGCTCGACCGCAAGGTTCTGGCGGAGATTGCCGTGAAGGACGCGGCGGGTTTTGCAAAGCTCGTGGAGCAGGCCAAGGCGGCGAGCGCGGCCAAAGCGGCGTAAGAACTACACTTGACTGGCGGATGAAGCGGCCCGGAGCTCCAAAGGATTCCGGACCGTTTGGCGTTTGGGCGGAACGCTACTCGCTTAGAAATCCCTGCACAGCTTTCTGCCACATGTCCGGCTGGTCGACGAAATTCATGTGGCCGGAGTTGGGCAGGATGACGAGCTTGGAGCCGGCAATCTTCTCGTGCATTTCTTTGCTCAGACTGGGATCGCACTCGTCGTGGTCGCCGACAAGGATCAGCGTGGGGACGTGGATGGTGTGCAGGCGGTCGACCCATTCGACGGACTTGAGGTTGCCGTCGATGACGAACTCGCCGTCCGCTCCCCACATCTCGCGGTAGAGCTCCCAGTTGGTGGGGGCATTGCCCTGGGCGGGGTCGTAGTTTGCATCGGGCCGCGCGCCGTAGAGGAACGGGAAATAGCCCCAGCCCCAGGCGAGAGTCTCGTACTCGGCCGGATAGCGGCCGTGCTCCCACGGAGCGCCTTTGCCAAAGAGCCCGGCCTGCTCGAGCTGATTGAGGCGAGCCAGCTTGTCCGCCGGCATCTGCGCCTTTTCGCGAGCCAGGACCTCGTTCATCTCGCGTGTGGAGGCGAAGGTGCTGTTCAGAATGAGATGGCTAAGGTGCTGTTGGTACTTGAGCGCGTAAGCCTCGGCCAGCACGCCGCCGCAGCTATGGCCGAGCAGATCGATCTTGCCCAGTCCGAGCGCCACGCGCACGGCTTCCACATCGTCGGCCATGTTTTCGATGGTGTACTTGCTCACGTCCTGAAGGCGCTCAGACTGGCCCGAGCCGCGCTCGTCAATGAAGATGAGCCGGTGGTTGCGGGCCAGCGGCAACAGCCAGGGCAGAAAGTAAGTGTGATCGGCGCCAGGACCGCCATGGAGAACCATCAGCGGCGGGCCTTTGCCGAACTCCACGTAGTAGATGAGCACGCCGTTGGCATCGACATAGCCGGACTGCTGCGGGTAGACGGCGAAAGATATTTGAGCAGCTAATGACGGAATTGCGCCCACTATCGAGGCGCAGAGAGCGAGAATTGGGGCGGCAACCCTAGTTTTCATGGTCACCATGCTACGCCACGATCGCTGTGGATCGGAAGGGATTGGCGACTTGCAGGCCCCAGTGCCGGCGCGAATGCGCACGCGTCTGCCCCACGCGGTGATTTATCCTGCTCTTACCACATGGCGAACGAAGCGATACCGAATCTGCCGGAGTTCAATGAAGCCGCGCTGGAGAGGGCATTTGCCGCGCTCAAAGCGCAGGCGCGCGAAGACGCTGCTGCGCTCGATGGCGAAGCAGCAGTGGAGGCATTCAAGCTGAAGTGGCTGGGGCGCAAGCAGGGGCTGCTGAACGAGGTTTCCGGCCGCTGGCTGAAGGCTGCTCCGCCGGAGGCGAAGAAGGCGCTTGGGGTGCGGTTTAACGCGCTAAAAGTGGTCGTGGAGGGTCTGCTGGACGCGGCGATGGGCGGGGGTCCGAGCGATGCCGCGCTCAAAGCTGAGGCCATTGACATCACTCTGCCCGGCACGCGGCGGTTGACCGGGGCTGAGCACCCCATCACGCGCACGCTGAACGAGATTGTCGCCGTGTTTGCGGCGCTGGGCTACTCGGTGGGCGTGGGGCCGGAGGTTGAGGCTGACTATTACAACTTCGAGAGCATGAATTTTCCGCCCGGCCATCCGGCGCGCGACACGCAGGACACGCTTGTGGTGGCGGGGCAGGAGCGCAAGCCGCTGCGCGACCGTCTGCTGCTGCGCACGCACACCTCGCCGGTGCAGATGAGGACCATGGAGCAGCAACCGCCGCCGGTGCGCATCGTGATTCCCGGCAAGGTGCACCGCAACGACGCGGCCGACGCGACGCACTCGCCGATATTCCATCAAGTGGAAGGGCTGTGCGTGGACACTAACATCACTTTCAGCAACTTGAAGGGCACGCTTGACCACGCCATGAAGGCGCTCTTCGGCTCAGCGGTGAAGACGCGATTTTTCCCATCGTTTTTCCCGTTCACCGAGCCGAGCGCCGACGTGCAGATCAGTTGCATCTTCTGCGGCGGCAAGGGATGCCGCAAGTGCAAACAGTCGGGGTGGATTGAGCTGCTGGGCTGCGGCATGGTAGACCCTGCGGTGTTCGCGTTTGCGGCGGAGAAGCAGCCCGGCTACGACGCGAAGAAGATTTCGGGCTTCGCGTTCGGCATGGGCGTGGAACGCATCGCGATGATGAAGTACGGAATCAGCGAGATTGGGCAGTTTTTTGCGGGGGATATGCGGTTTCTGGGGCAGTTCGCATGATGGACGGCGAGTTGGCGTGCGCTGCGCGCACCCTGGCAAGTTTGCGTGTGCTACCCACACGTTAGCGAGTTAGCAAGTTAGCGGCACAGTGGGAGAGCGGTCGAAGATGGTAAGGACAAGGCATTTTCGGGATTTGCTTGCTTGGCAAGAGTCAATGAAGTTGGCCCGCGAAGTTTATTTGCTAACAGAAAAGTTCCCAAAGTCCGAGACGTTTGGATTGCGGATGCAGATGAGACGATCTGCGGTTTCAGTAGCGAGCAACATCGCGGAAGGCCACGGACGGCTAACAGACGCACAGTTGGAGAATTTTCTGGGAATGGCGCGTGGGTCACTGTATGAGTTGCAAACGCAGATTGCGTTGGCCTGCGATCTAAGCTTCTTCAATCAGGAATCCGGCCAACAATTGCTCGAAATGGCAACCAATGTCGCTAAGCTCATTAACGGGCTGTTGGGAGTATTGAGACCCCGGTTGTCATCACGGATCCGCTAACTTGCTAACCGGCAAACGTCCGCGCAAGCGGACGCTAGCTTGCAGAACGAGACTTCATGAAGATATTGACCAAATGGCTGCGGAGTTATTTGCCGGGACTCGCCGTTGACGATGCGCGACTGGCGGAGGACCTGACGCTGCGCGGGATCGCAGTTGAGGGCAACTATCCGCTCGGCGAGGGCAACGGCTCGCTCTACGAAATGGACATCACGACCAATCGCGTGGACGCGATGAATCATTACGGCATTGCGCGCGAGGCGGCGGCGATCTATGGGCTGAAGCCGGCTGAATTGCACTACACGCTTCCAAATGTCCGGCCGGAGGCCAAGACCTTCCCAGTCAGGATTGAGGCGGAGGACGCCTGCGGGCGGTTTACCGCGCGGGTACTTCGCGGTGTGACGATCGGCGAATCGCGGGACTGGTTTGCGGGCGCGGAGGTGGCCACGTACTTCGGGCTGCTGGAACAGAAGACGATCTCAAACGCCGTGGATGCGACGAACTTTGCCTGGCTGGGGATGGGGCAACCGACGCACGCCTTCGATCTGGACAAGCTTGAGGGAGGAATCATCGTGCGGCGGGCGCGCAAGGGCGAGCGGCTGAAGACGCTGGACGGCATGGAGCGCGTGTTGGACGCGGACGATCTGGTGGTTGCCGATCACAGGAAGGCGCTGGCGCTAGCCGGCGTGATGGGCGGCTGGGAGACGATGATTACGCCGGAGACGAAGAACGTGCTGGTGGAGGCGGCGTGGTTCGAACCCATGGCGGTGCGGCAAACGGCGCGGCGGCATGGGTTGCACACCGACGCCAGCCACCGCTTCGAGCGAGGGGCCGACTTCAACGCGGCGCCAGTGGCTTCGGCGCTGGTGAGCGCAATCTTGCTGGCGAACGGAGGATGGGCCGAGGGCGAGCTGGTGGATGTGCGCGTGCCAGCGGCGGAAAAACGCACCGCGCAGCGCAAGCCCATCACGATTACGTTGAACGAGGTGTGGAGAATCCTGGGCGCGACGGAGGTCGAAGAGGGAATCACCGCGGCGACGGTGGAGGGCGTGCTGACGGCGCTGGGGTGTGGATTAGCAAGTCAGCGAGTCAGCGAGTCGGCAAGTCGGCGCGAGGGCGATGCCACGTGGCGGGTCACGCTGCCGAGCTGGCGGCTGGATCTGGAGCGGGAGATCGACCTGATCGAGGAGGTGGCGCGAGTCTACGGATACAATCGCTTTGCCAACACGCTGCCTGCTTTCGGCGAGGGCGTGCGCACGCTACCCTGGGCAGAGAAGGAAGCGGCGGTGCGCGGCACGCTGCTGGCCGCCGGATTCCACGAGGCGATTGGGAGCACATTCTGCTCGGCGGCTGAGGGCGCGTTGACTGCGCCGCAACCGGCGCTGATTGTGCCGCTGGGCAATCCGCTGAGCGAAGAGGCCGGCGTGCTGCGGCCATCGCTGGTCCCGGGAATGCTGGCGATGATTGCGGGAAACCTGAACCGCGACGTGAACGATGTGCGGCTGTTCGAGTTGGGTACGGTGTTCAGCGGCACGACCGACAAGGTGGACGAGCGGCCGGCGCTGGCGTTTGGCGCGGCGGGCAGCTTGCCGGAGGAGAGCGCACTGCACGGCGGGCGGAAGTTTGAGTTCCACGACGTGAAGGGCGTGGTGGAACAGGCGCTGTCGCGGTTCGAGCTGCGCGCCATGTACTTCGATCGGTTTCCCGCTGAAGCGGGATTGACACCAGAGTGGCTGCATCCGTATCGCGCGGCGCGAGCGGTGGTTGATGGCGTGACTGTCGGCTGGTTCGGCCAACTGCATCCGCGCGAGGCCGCGGCGCGGAAGATCAAGGATGCGGTGCTGGTGAGCGAGTTGTATCTCGATCGGCTGTACAAGCTGCCGCTGCGCAGGCCAATGGTGCGGGAGATCTCGCGCTATCAGGCGGTCCGGCGCGACTTTTCCTTGGTTTTGAACGAGAGTGTCAGCTGGGAAAACATTGATCGCGCGATGGCGGGTTTAGGCATTCCGGAACTTGTGGAGTGGCGTGTGCGCGAGGTGTTTCGCGATGCACGGCTGGGCGCGGGCGAGTATGCGCTGCTGCTGGGCGTGACCTTTCAGGCCCCGGACCGCACGCTGCGCGAAGAGGAACTGCAGAGCTTTCAGACGCGCGTGGTCGAAGCTGTTGGCAAGGCGGGCGCGCGGCTGCGGGTTTGAGCAGAACCGCGAGCACGATCGGCGCTATACTCGAACGCAAACGGTGCCTGTTCGGAGGGTGGATCGGTGGCAGAGTCTTTTTTCGAGTCTGAGACGGCGGTGGAAACGCGCGGCGAGGAACACCCGCTGGCAGCGCATGGGAAGACAGGCGCATTGGCCGTGAGCACGGACGATTTTTCGGCTCTGGAAGAGCGGGTGCGGCGCGCCGTGGAGCTGGTGAAGCAGGAGCGGCAGGCGCGGGCGGTGGCGGAAGAGCGCGCAAAGAGCGCCGAGGCGCAACTGCATGCGCAGGCGCCTCAAGTGGAGCAATTGAAAAGCGAATTGAACGCGCTGCGCGCGGAGCGCGACCAGGTGCGGCAACGCGTGGAGCGGCTGCTCAAACAACTGGACGCGCTGGAAATGTGAGGAGGGATGGCTGTGGAACCGCGCAGCAGGCAAGTCGCGAATCCAGGCGAATACGTGACGGTGGAAATCTACGATCAGCTCTACCATCTTTCCGGGCAGGACCACGCGCACATTCGCGAGCTGGCCGCTTACGTCGACGCCAAGATGCGCGCCGTGGCCGCGCAGGGCAGGACGGCGGATTCGTTGCGTGTGGCAGTGCTGGCCGCGTTGAATCTGGCCGATGAGTTGTCGCAGGCGACTTCGGCCGATGTGCGGCTGGGGCACGCGCGGGCCGCCAGCCTCCGCATGATGCTGGACGAGGTGCTGGAGACAGGGAACAAGGCAACGGACCAAGGCATCGAGAAAGCAAGTCAGCAAGTCATCAAGCCGGCGAGCTAGCGGGTCTCGGCAGCGATTTCGCAGTTTCAAGGTAAAAGCCCGCCCCCACCCCTTCGTGGTTAAGAGATTTTTTCAGTGGTTTGCCCCTCCCGATCATTTTCTGTAACCCATTTACAGGATTGGACTTTTTTCGCAAAATCCGGCCTTCAAAGTAGTTAGGAGCCCATGATCTGTGGTCAGTGAACAGTGGTCAGCTTTTCGAGCGGAGGTGGACGGCTTTGGTCCCGATTTGCCGCCGATCCCGGTGGAAAACTGACTATGGAATGATTGTGCGTTTACCCGGGGAAATACTCTGCAAAGTGACAGAAATCTTTTGCGTGGTGATTTCCGGGAGTTACTTGCGGTTGAGCCGAAGAGGGACTTGCAATCTCTCTTGTCGTCCGACTACAGCGGTTCCACAATTGCTGTATGCCGAAGTAACAACAGCTAAGTGGGTTTTTCCTCAAGAAAAACCCACCTTGTGCCACCGCCGGAAACGGCTACAAGTATTGTGGAACCGCTCTAAGGTTGGATACCCATCTATAACTTGTTATTCTGTCGCCGGCGCGCCACCCCCGCCGCTTCTCATCCCTTCCTTCGCCCAAGCAATTTGTCAAATTATCAGTGACAAGGTCGATATTTCACGATACGATTGCGCGTGCCGTTGTTCGTCTGCGGCCGCCCCTGGGTCACAAGCTCAACTGGTAGATCTCCCTTGGATGATTCAATGCCGGACGCTGGACACGGTCCCCCTCTGTGCCACGGCGAATCGCGGAATCGGTGATTGAGCTTCGACGGTGCGGTTGCAGGCGAAATTCCGCGAGCACAAAGCCGCAATCCCGGCCTGCCCGTGCCTCAAAAAGGTGAGGGCTCAACCCAACGAAATATCCACCCAAGGAGGTGATCTCGATGGCGATTACGATCGACAAGATTCCCGAGAAGAAGAGATGGGAGATTGCAACACAAAGTTTGACCGGCGCATACATTGCTATCTCCAATGCTTTGAAGAAGGCTGTAGGAAAGAAGGGATTCGATGATTTCAATGGGCCGCTTTGGTATCAGGCAGGGAAGGGAGCCAGGGAATTTGCGAGTTCCCTCGGCATTGCGGCTCACGATGCCCCGGAAATCGAAGTGATCACGCATCTCATGGCCCAGGCTGCCATGGGGCCGGAATTTGTGTTCGAAATTGTTTCCTCCACAAAAGACCGCTGCGTGGGAAAAACCACCCAGTGTCCTTGGCACAAGAGGTGGAAGGAGCAGGGCATCGACTTCGATACCTGCGGCGTAGGGCATCAAAGATGGGGCGATGGAGCCGTCGAAAGCTTGAACCCGGACTTTACGTTCAAGCTCACCAAGAACATGCTCCATGGCGATTCGCATTGCGAGTGGGTGGTCGAGCGCAGGAAATAAAAGCAAAAGAAGTTGAGGCGAAGGTGGGGAGAGCAGGATGCCGACAGCGCCGTTCTAACAGGGGCGGCCCGGGTGCCCGATTCTCAGCACCGCGAATACATGAGTCCCCGTCCTGGCTCTGGCGGGCACTCGGGTTTCAGGATGCATATCTACCAAGGAGGTGGGTGCCCCGGGTCTCGCTCCTGAGACCCGGGACGACGCGAAGCCCAAACCGGCAAGCTGCCGGACCCTTAAGCCCAGCAGGCAGAAGGGAATCGTGGTAGCGAATTACTACTCAAGCTCCCTTATGCCTGCCGTCGAAAAACCCAGCATCGCGCTTCCCGCCGAAATAGCAGCCACCGTGCGCCGGGCCGTCGAGGCGGGGGTTGGTTTCGTGGGCAAGGCGATCTGCGATGCTCTCGCTTGAATCATCAAAAGAACGTCGCAGGATTATCCATGCATGGAATGCTCAGGCGAGACGAGATATCGCGCGAGCTGTTTATCGTCGAGGCCCACGTATTCCAGAATCAAATTCTGATGCCCCTTCTCAATCCTGCCCACAAGGAGCTCCGCGTTCCCGATCCCGATACTCGTCAAGTACTCTCTTAATGCATCGTCTCCCCAAAACTCTGACTCTTTCAGGCCGCCATCCTTCCGCTCTACATACGGGTCAAATCTGAGTCCAAATTTTCGAGGGCTGAACTCTTCGTCCTGATTCATCCAATGGATTTCCAGAATGCCTTCGGTCATTTCACTTTCCCTCCGTCCTGACTCCCATCTCCGGCGCAATGCTGTACCCAGCTTCAGGAGGACCGTCGGGTGATTTCCGCTAGCTGCCTCAGTACGAACCTCTGCCCTCCCGTTTTCTTGAGAGTCCGATCTCAGCTTCCGCTACACAAAAATACCACTTTCCAACTGCCACAGACACATCGCTCGTGGAGAGAGTCCCAAACCCGCCACCGCCCCGGAGCCTCAGTCCCTACGTCCCTAATCCCAATTCCCTGCGCCCAGGGCCGCTAGCCTCGCCGGATTCTATCGTTTTCTCCAGCAACGCCACCCCGGCGAAGAGGACATGGAAGTGCGCAGCGCCATCCAGCAGATCGCCCTTGAGCACCGCCGCCGCTATGGTTACCGCAGGGTCGCCGCCGAGCTCCATCGCCACGAGCACGAGCTCGACGCAGAGACCGTGGCGAAGCCGGAAGGTTCAACCGCTAAAGATTTGCCTAAGGAATGACCTCGGATTCGTTTTGAAGGGACGCGGCTTCAGAAATTGCTGAAAACTCCGCGGTTTCCGTTGTCTTGAAAGGGCACGAGCGGGGCGCCCGCCCAGTGGGTGGGTCGCGTGCCGCAGATACCGCAAGATGAACGCGGGCTTTATTGAGGACTGCATAAGTAATGTCCGTGCAAACGCGCCGCAGGCGCAGCGCTTGTTAGCCCCGCGCTTCAGCGTGGGGAAAGGGATTTCACGAATTTGTTCGACAGTCCCGTAGGGACGGCGCGAGGATATTTTTTATGCAGGAACCAATAGCCCCTGAGGGATGCTTTCCGCGACGTCGATTGCGAATCTCGCTTTCTTCAGACGCCTCCCCGCTTGCCATCAACACAGCTCCCATAGGGACCGGAAGAAACGACCCCAGCCCCGTCAAACGATCGGCCGGCTCGCCTCCCGGTTTGAAGGCTGCTTCTGAACGGCAGCGATCGAGACTACGGCGTTTCTCGTTACTAATTTGCTCATGTAATCAACGCTGTTTAGAACCACCTCACAATGAGGAGTTCTTAACCTTCACTTTGCTGTGTTTGCGGCAGAATGCTTTCTGCTCAGACAGTCTTGTCTTATCCTCAACTTCATCTCTTGTGAGACCGATTGTCTGGGAGGACGAGTCAACATGGGGTTTGCTGCACTCGCGACGATCTGAGCATCGATCTCTTCAACCGTCGAAGGGCCAGGCAGGCCAACAAGTTTCATCCGGCGCAGCCATTCGGATCTATAGGCCCGATCAAGAGCGATATCCGCTGGAAGGGGTTCGGCCAGTAATGATTTCTGAGGACCTAAATAGAGAAAAGCATCTATCTGATCTGCGACCGTCTTAGAAGACTCGCCCGCGAATGCATCGACGACGTTGCACTCCTGGTCTGTTGTAAGCGGCGATGGGAGGAATGAGTCAAGGCCTAACGAGCCTAGTCTGCTGTTCTTCGTTCTCAAGAGCGACGGCCAAACCCCACCCGGAGCGTTCGCGTCTGCAAGCGGTTCGTCGCCGGTGCCGTAGTATCCAAGATCGGTGATCACGAAGGTTCTGCCGGGGTAGTGGCGCTCATACCTCGTGACGGCATCCCCTTGCCCCGGGCCGCCTCCGTGCAGCAGATGAAAGACTCCGAAGAGCATCAGCGCTTTGCGATGCCTAGAAAGCACCTCTCTTTCCATCACAGAAGCGATGCTTCCATCTCGGTCGAAAAACGGCGTGAGGTCTTCGTATGAGCGAATCTTGCTCCAATCGATCGGCGGATCTGCAGCAACGATTCTCAGGCGGCTTGTGGCAGGAAGGCGTTGATTGAGCGAGCGGACGAGCGGATACAGCTGCTCGTAGAAACCGGATGCTCCGCACATTTGTTGGACCGTTGTGTCTCGCCAGACATGCTGGACTTCGGTGAACGGAACGTCCTCACCGGCGATGTACCGATCAAGAATCGGCTGGTACCGCACATTCCCACATTCAACGACTATGTCGTTCACCGATGCCGGAAAGCGTGGGTCACGAATGAGGGACAGAATGAAGTCGTCGATATCTTTCTGTCCATGAGCCGCTGGCATCCCCACAACTTCGAAGGTCTCAAAAGCTTTCAAGATCGCCGGGATCGCAGGTTCAGGGATTGCGTCCTGAGTGTCTCTGACAGGATGGCTGGCTGAGACCTGAGCCCTGCCAGGCTGTGAAGTCAGTGAAATCGATGCAAGTGAGAGAAGGACGGCTCCGCAGCGCGCGCTTCTCAACATGCGAGGAAAGAACTGCTCATTCATGATTACTTCCTCCGTTGTTCAACTGCCGTGATGCCGAGCGCCTACATTGAGACTTCGACATTTCTTACTTCCTGGGTATTCTTCGGGTCTGTCTCGCAGCTTGAATACGCGTTTCAAAGGGCTTTTTCGCAAGTGCTTCAATGGCGAGATCTAGAAGTTGCGACAGAGGAAATGGCAGATCGGCATCCAGACTATCTGCTGCTGTTGTTACCGCTTCCCAGCACGTCTGGAGGTGCGGCAGCAAATCACGTCCGTGGCGCGTCATCTCGATAACTTTCCGTCTGCTATCTTCTAGGCTCGACTCTGTGACGAGAAGACCCTCTTGGATCATGAGAGCTATGGTCTGCGTGGCAGCAGGCTGGGTAATCCCGGCCATCTCAGCGATCTCCGTCACACTGAGAGGACTGCATGCCATAAGCGCCCGCATCACCGGGGTATACCGCGGTCGGTAGTTCAGGTTTTCTCGTCTGTATTCTTCGGCAACCGCCCCGTCAAGGAGTTCAATGAGGTGCCTGAGTTGCGTACCCAAACCGCGCTGCATACGTCGACAATAGCATTCCCATAAGCACTTATGCAAAGGTCCGGTCGATCCCGGGAAGTCGGCTTTTCACCACCCAACCCCGCCGCCGGCCCAACTCCCAACCTCGTCAAGAGAGCCAACAGGCCTCAAACGGCCCATCCCCCTGATTCCATGCCCAATATTTCCCAACCCAACTTTGCAGATTATTTCCGCCTTTTGGCGCACAATCATTCCATGATCCGCTTTCACCCGGAGACCCGCAGACGCCGTCAGGCCTCCGAGACGAAATCGAGATCGACGCAATTGTTAATCAAAGAGTAAAATTCGACCCGAAAATGGTCCTTAATTCCTTTGGATGGACGATTTTACGGTCTAAGCCATTTAGAATCAATGGGTTGCGGCGAGTGATCCGGGGTACAAGTCGTTGAAAAAGCAGCACTTAACCACAAAACAGGGGTGGGGGGGAGATATATCGAAAAAGTAAACACCGCGCTACCACCCGCGACTCACGGCCCACGGTCCACTCGCCGCACGAGCCAAGCTAACAGCTAATAGCTAAAAGCTAACGGCTGATCGCTGAACCCTGATCCCTGATCCCTGATCCCTGTCTCTTTCACACTCGCCAGTAGTCTGGCCGCCAGTTATTGATCCGCTCCTTGATCTGCTTCCGGTTCCAGTTGTGTTCGAGCGCCTGCTTGGCCAGCGCCACCACCTCTTCGTCGGGAGCAAAACGCAGCCCGATCAACTGGTCTTCGCTGAGCCTATCGATCTGCGAATGCCACTCCTTCGGCGCCAGCGCCAGCAGGCGCAACCGCTCCTCCAGCCGGATCACGCGATCCTGCACCTTGAGCGGGTAAGTGCGTAGCCGGAACAACGCGATAAACGCCGCCACCGACATCGCCACATACCATGCCGAATAGAAGCCCGGATGGCGCACGACAAAGACGATCGAGACGATCAGGTTGGCGAGAAGAACGAAGACCAGAAAGAAATGGTACGGCGGATCGAGCCGTCCATGGTTCTTGAGATTCTGCGGCTCTCGCTTACTCATCTGCAGTCCCGATTCCCTCCAGGCCGGAATTGGCTCCCACGGACACTTGCGTCGCGGCGAAGCCGCCGGGATCGGCGCTGGGGACCTGTGCACCTGCGCTCGACCCCACGGACAAAGACCTGTCCGCGGGAGCCCCGGCACTGGTGGAATTCTCCTGTGCCGCGGCGGGCGCTGTCAATGCCGATAAATGGTCCGGTCCCAAAACCTCGGGATCTTTGGGGATGAGATGATAACGACCGCGCACCAGGTAGTCCACAAACAGCCCGCCCGCTAAATAAGGATTCGCAATCGCGATCGGAATGGCGTAAACAGTGGAGACCAACGACTCGTCAATGCCCTTGGGTTTGCGGCTCCCTCGCCGGTAGCCGGGAATCTGCGGAATCTCGAAGACCGTCAATTGCGTCTCTGGATGCTTGCGCGCGTACCGCACCAGCTTGTAGGTGATCTGCTTCGGCGTGGTCATGCCGGCATCCGGAAAAATGTTGCGGCGGAAAGTGCGTGGGAAGTAATCGTTCAAAACCACCCTTGCGAAGTCCGCGCAATTGCTGAACAGCAGATCGAACTTGCTCCGGTTCCGCCCCGCATTCAATTTCTCAATCAGGGCGTCGTCCTGTTCCGGCGTCGTCTTAAAGCGGAAGGCGTAAATCCGCCGCTCGTACGCCGCGCCCACAAGTTGGGTCCACCCGCCGTGCACCAGGTTGCCCGGCTTGAGCTTCGGTCCCAGCATCTCGAGATGCGCTTCGCGATAGCGGCTGCGCAACCGTACTACCGTGTCGTGGTCCACATGCGACGGCACCTCGGCGGCATTCTCAACCGAGTAAAGGTAAGGAATGAGCGGGATCGCCACCCAATCGTACCCGTCGATCCCTTGATAGCGGGCAATCACGGCGCCCATCTCGCCCGGCTGGCAGCGGCGCAGCTTTACGGGAGTTTCCGCGCAAATCCTCTCGAAATAAATGGCGTTGTGCCCGGTCGGGTTCAGGGCGCCAAAGAAGCCGTACGGCTCCTCCATCAACAAGGCCGCCTGCGCATGGCCCCGCGCGCAAGAAAAAGCGCCCGCCATGAAAAAAGCCAATGAAAGAATTCGTAACTGGCGTATCGAGAGCATCGGTTCTCCTCAGGGTCAGAGTGCCAAATTCTCTCTCCTTCAATATGATGCACCAACCCCCGTAAAGAATTGGTGAATAGCTGTTCCGGAATCCTCCCTGCCACCATGAATCTGGATACTGATTATGGAGCAGCGCACATTCTGTGGAAATATCTCCGTGTCACACTCCGGGCTGCTCGTAAAAACGTATTTTCCTTGAGAATGTTGCGCTGCGGCCAGCCCTGCCAAGTGGATAACCCGTGCCGCCCTTCGCAGGGAGGTTGAGCTAATCCTTTTGAGGGACGATGATCGCGGTCTCCTGTACTTCAATCAGGCCGGAGCCGGTCCGTTTCTCCAACTCGGCTTGTAGGCGCGCCATCTCATCGATGCGTTCGACAGCGGCAAGATATTGGGAGTCGGCGGTGCTCTGAAAGCTGGACCCAGGCATGGCAAGTCGCCTCATTTTGTAGCAGTGCTGCGCCCCAAGCCTCTTTTCACAGCGCGGGCGAGAAATCGGTTGTCGCTTTCACTGATCTTTCGGAGCAGTGGAACCGATCGGGGGTCCTGCAAAGCTGCCAGGCCCTCCAGCGCTGCTTTCCGTACGTAAAGATCCGGATCACTTACCGCGGCTTCCATGAGGGCTGGCACTGCCAAATGAAGGTTGTTTTCGGCGATCAACCAGCAGATACGAACTCTGGCCGCTGGCAGGGGATGCGCCAGCGCTGCAACCAGCTTTTCCTCATACGATCTTGAATCCGCGCCGAGGTGCGCATGGCACTTTAGGCACGGATCGTCCGCCGCATCAATCTCACTCCAACAATGGGTGCAGAAGGCAATCATCCCGGCCCCCGTACGTTGTTGCCGCACCGGACTGGCTAACGAACTCCGCTTAACAGGACGAGATGAGTGCCCAAACGTCCTGTTCTAATTGGTTGAGCTGTTCAACCGCCGACTGTACGGCAGGGCTTCCTTCTTCTTTGACTTTCCGCGCCCGGTCAAGTGCCTGTTCTGCAATGCGGCTGATTTCGTGCAGCAGCTTGCGAATCTCGACTTCGAGGCGGTCCCGGCTTTCCTGAATGCGATTGAGCACATCGTTTTGTACGCGTGCGCTGTTCACTTCCAAAAGATGCTGCAGAAATTCCCGAGCTTCGTTAGTGATCATTTTGCGTCCACCCACAAGCGGCAAGAACATGTCAGCGAGCCAGCGCAGCGGCTCGGCGGGTTGCGCTATTCCGATGAAGTCCTCGAAAGTGAACCTCGAACGCACGCGCAAGCCTTTCTCCGGATCGAGCGCATGGGGCATACGCGTCAGTTCGCTGAGGCCGGCATCCGCCAGCTTTTTCAGAAAGTTGTTTCCCATCTGCGCAAATCGAGTGGCTACGGAGCGATATTGGCGCTCGCCCTCTTCCTGCTCGAATTTTAGCCACGGCATAACTTTGCGGCGCGAGATCTCCTGAGCGAGGTGCATCACTCGGTGCCGATAGTGCGGGCCAAAGCTAAGGGATACGGACGCCAGCTCCTCATCGAATTCTTTTTCAGATTCCGTCCACGCGGAACGGAAGAACTGCCGGCGCCTTTCACCGAAGAGGTCCGAAATCCGCCGCTGCTCTGCCACAAACAGGAAGCCCAGCTCACGCATGGAGCGCTCAGCCTCGTTGATGGTTCGCTTCATTAGCTCGATGCGCCGTTCTGATTCTTCGATTGGCCGCTGAAGCGCCTCACGGTCCTCACTGATAATCGCCAGCAGTTGTTCGCTTAAGCGCTGGAGGCCTCGGTCGCAAGCGGCGCGAACGAGGTTTCTACCCGAATCTTCAACGAGGTGATGCAAACTCGCCAGCAGTCTTTCCCAATCCCTCAACGGGCCGCGGTTTTCCATCCGCTCGGAGGCACTGACCTCAAAAACCTCACCCATCGGGCGATGCAACCGCTTTTCCAGAATCTCGCGCGTGAACTTAACTGCCGCTGCGCGCTCCGGATCGCTGGTGCGGTCTGCTTTGTTGATAACCAGAATTAAATCCTGAACTTGCTTGCCAACCGCTTCCACCAGCGCCAACTCCTCGCCCGCAATCGGCGGATCGGCTCCAACCACAACCAAGGCTGCATCAATGTGAGGGATGAAGGCCTGCGTGGTTGCCGTATTTCCAGTGAAGACCGAGCCCAAACCCGGCGTGTCGACGAAACACATCCCGGAGGACAACAGAGGGCTGGGCACGAATACCTCCGCGCCGTCCACACCCTTTTTGTTTTCCGGGTTTCGTTCTTCGGTCACGTATTCCTTCAAGTCGGGCATGGCGATTTCCCTCCAGGCCCCGTCTCGCATGCGAACGCGTGCGTGAAGTTCCTTGCCAAACCGAACCACCGTCGCCACTGCCGTGACCGGAATAAACCCGGTGGGAACAACTGCGTGGCCGACCAGAGCGTTGATCAGAGTGGATTTGCCTCGCTTAAACTGACCGACACATGCTACATAGAAACGCCCTTCGGAAACCCGCGCTGCGAGCTCACGTGCTTCCTCGGCGACAGGCTCAGCCCCAAGTTCCTGAGCCTGATCGGCAAGCCGCAACAGACGGGAAGCGCCGTCCATAGACGCGGATGCCTCAGTCGGAAGGCCGCTGTAATCCTGCGATGTCGAACTTGGGTTGTATTTCTGCATATCCAATTACGCTTGTGACCGAAGACCTTCGTGATGAAAGTATCGGATCACTTCGACGCGGGACATGGCGATCAGTCCTTCATCAACCATTGCGTCCAAATGAGGGATTAACCTGTTGATCTGGTCCGTATCGATCATGGTCAACATAATCGGCGCATCCTTCGATACCTTCCAATAGCTGGCATGATGAATCTGCGTGCTGGCCCCATACCCCTCAATCCCGCGAAAGACTGCGGCGCCCGCCATCAGAAGCTCGGGTGGCCAGCTCTCGGCGGATATAGAGTTCCATTCTGCGAGTAACAGAACGAAGATCGCGTATTACGCGATTCAGCCCTTCAATTGCGCCTTCGGGGACCACTCCGCAGCCCCGCAAATGCCGGGGATTCAATTCCTCAATTGCAATATCAATGAAGGACAGGTTGGTAAGCGCCACGCGAGTAGCGGGAATATCGGGAGTTTCCGGACTCAACTGCTGCCATGCAAGGCTGCGGAGAAGTTGCTCGCGAATCCGGCGAATGTGCCCTTCCAGTTCGCAAACTTCCGCCGGTGTGAGGTCGATGACGTAACGCGGGAATGGAGACAACGAATCGGCCTGATGGAGAACCTGTTCCAGATCGCAGAGAAGCTCGTCCATGTACCGGCAGCTCGCGTACAAGCGCCGTTGCTGAGCATCGTTTAGCTTCTCTGCATCCTGCATCTGCACCCTTCGGGCCTCTCCAATCCCTCAATCAGTTCAGTGGACAATCATCACGGGACAATGCGCGTACCTTAAGACACGCTCCGAGTTCGATCCGATCATCCACCGACGCAGAATCGTGTGGCTACGTTTACCCATCACGATGACGCTGGCCTGCATCGATTCCGCCTTGTGAATAATCTGCTCCGCTGGGTGGCCCACGACAATATCCGTTTCGAGTTCGATGTCCTTTTGCTTGGCACGTTCCCGGATCGAGATAATGCTTCGCTCATATTTCTCCTTCGCATCGTCGACGACGGCATGAAACTCGGCGCTTTCAGCCGGCTCTGGAGGCCGAATGACAGAGATGACGAACAGCTTGGCTTTCATGTCTCCCGCCATCGACAACGCAACATCCATCGCGTGCTCAGCGTGAGGAGACGCATCGTACGCAACCAGAATTCTTTGAAATCCCACAAAAACTGAGCTTCCCATTGTGATGACCTATGCCTCTTCTGCAGCAGTGGCCCGCTGCGCTGGTTGTTCCGCTCTCTTAATTGCTTCTGGATGGGCGTGGGGAAGAAGATTCCGGGGGAGAAAGAACGCGTTTGCGATCATCGTCGGTATCACGGCGCTTGCAATCACCGTACCCACGAGATAGGAGTATTGTACCTGAGTGATGATGTGATGGTTGAGACCGAAGAGAGACGAGATGGTGCCGAATGTCAGACCCGTCGACATCATCAATGTGTAATAGGCTCCCGCGGAGCCGTCGTACTTATGCACACGAACAGCCGGATACACGGCTGAGGCTTTGGTGAGCAACTTCGCCAGGAAAAGAATCAGCAAGACCGCTGGCGCAGCAATGAGTGCTCGCACTGACACAAATGAGCCAGCGCGGATGAAGTAGAAAGGCGTCAACAACCCAAATGTGAGAGTGCGCAATCTGCGAATCAGCGTATGATCTTTGCCCACAGTTCCCGCCAGAACCATGCCGATGATGTAAGCCGGTAGGACTGCCTCACTTCCTGCCCAGACGGCGAGCCCTCCGAGCGCGAAGAGCACAAAAAGGATGTATTTTGCTTCGAGCTCGGATACGCGCCCGCCGAACTGCCGGAAGAACCACGGAGTGAGAATGGGAAGGACCGCAAGCGCGGCAACGGAAACTGCAATGAAGATCAACGTCTTGACCGTGAACGGCGAGAAGATCAGCCCGAGTGCAATGACCGTTCCGAGATCGTTGATGAAGCACGCGGCCAGGATCGACTTACCGTATTCCGTAACATTGAAGCCCAGTTCCAGCATCACGGCATAAACAACTGCTACCGAGGTCGTCGATAGGGCCACGCCGGCCAGCCAACTTGACATGACGGACCAGTGCAACAGGAAATACGCAATGGCGGTGCAACCCAGAAAGGGACCGACGAATCCGGCCAAGCCGATTGCCAGAGCCTCGCGCCACTTGGTTTTAAAGATTGCAGGATCGAGTTCCGCGCCAGCGAGAAACGTGAGCACAATGGCCCCCGTTCCAGCCAGGAAGGTGATCCACTGCGTATTGCCCTGCAGACCGCCAGTCCCAAGCACGAATCCAATAATCAGCTGGGCTACAGTACCCACCACGATTTCGGAAAGCGCAGTCGAAACTTTGAACCAGATCGCGAGCAGTGTCGCAAGCAGTGCCAACCCCACCCACAAAGCCGAGAGGGCCCATGCATTTGCCATGGATCCAAGCTCCTTCAGTTGATTCTGGGATCGCGCCGCGATATGACTCCGCAACAGGAACCCCTGTCAGGAGTCATCATCTGTCCGGCCTAGCAGAGTGGACAGCGGTTAAGGGTGAACTCCTTCACCACCGCTTTCATTACACCGTGGAACGCGTGAGGGTGTCAATGTGCAGTGCCGCGGAGCTTGCATGATAGCGCTACGCCAGCAGAGCTGAAAAACGGTGTCTGGAGGGGCGGATAACGGCTTCAGGGTTTCCCCTGCTTCGGCGCTTTGCCTGCACGGGATTCTGTGAGCGCGACGCGCGTCGAGTGCGCGGCGCCGGCCACGGCCAGCAGGAAATTCTGCATTTGCGGAGTGAATTCCCGGCGCTCGGCTTCCTTCTGCGCAAAGCTGACCAGCCAATAGACCAGCGAGCAAAGAAAGCTCGCCACGACGAACCGGTTCAAATGTTGAAATTGGGCCGCGCTCGTCCCGCGCGCCTGGAGCAGAGAGGCAGTTACGCTGACAATGGAATAGAAGCCGAGTCCGGTGGCGACCTGCAATTCACGATCGCGCCAGCCGATCGACAACAATTGGCTGCCCCCAGCTAACAGCAGGAAGAAGAGAATTCGGAGGGTCGCTACGGTCTGTTGCAGCCTCGCTAGGAGAAGAAATTGCTTCGACGCAACATGCACAAGGCCAGGAAAGGCTGCAAACGGCCAAATAATCGCGCCGGCAAGGAGAATCAGAGCCCCCACAATGATCAAGCTGCGGCGCGCAAGAGAGGGTCGGAGTGGCCGGAGCACGGACCAGGCCAGCTCAACCAAAACGCAGAACAGCAGGGCGGAATCGATAATGACTTGAGCGGCGTATACCTGGAAGTACATCGGATAGTGCCTACCGACTATGTAGACGCCAACATTGCTCAGCACGTCCCACACACAGTAGGAACAAAAGACCGGCAACGTCTGCCAAATGCGCCGATAGAAGAGCAGCCCAATGACCGCTGCTTCGATCAGGATGCCGGCGAGCCACATCGCGTTGTCGAGGCTTACGGACACCCGGCACGACCTGATCAATAGGATGTCCTGAGAATAACAGCAATGCCACGGGGGTGACAGAAAACAAAAGTCACACACTACGACTCTATCCGTAATGTGCGACTAGGCAATAACTGAGATTTGGCTTAAACCCTTACGCGCTTGGAGGCGGTATCTGCACGGGTCCCATCGGAACTGTTGCCGCCAGACGTGGAGGCGGTATCTGCACGGGTCCCATCGGAACTGTTGCCGCCAGACGCGGAGGCGGTATCTGCACGGGTCCCATCGGAACTGTTGCCGCCAGACGCGGAGGCGGTATCTGCACGGGTCCCATCGGAACTGTTGCCGCCAGACGCGGAGGCGGTATCTGCACGGGTCCCATCGGAACTGTTGCCGCCAGACGCGGAGGCGGTATCTGCACAGGTCCCATCGGAACTGCGCTAGCCGTGCAAGCCGACACAAGAAGCAACGCAATGACTGCAACTTTCAAATAATCCAACGTACGCGAGCCCATGGAGTCACTCTCCAGGCGGAAGACAACCCGCCACAAACCTCTCCTGGGGAAGATAACCCAAGCCTAGCCCAAATTGTGTACGCGCGCTACCCCAAAAGTGTTATTTGGAAAGTTTTCTTCCATAAGTACCTACTCACCCATGCTCAGTGGTAACAAATTAATGGGTACTTTCTCTTGGATTTGTCTTATCTTCGCTTTGCGGCCCGAAGTCTCTCCCGGCCCCACGGTCATCCGGTCAATTCGCAAAGAGAAAGCGGACCAGGTGAAGCGAATACGGGTCTGCGCATGCGATGCAATGTCCGGCCTCCGCGAAAATCCCAGCTGCTTGTCGATGCTTGCCGGAAAAGGCGGGGGCAAGGCGAATACGAAATTCGCGAGTTACCGGCTCTCATCAGCCTCTATCTTGTGTTGGTTACCACTCTGAAAACTTTGGTGCCGTGGGCCAAATCAACAAAACTCGCTACATTGACAGATGAGCCAATTGACTTGGGCTCGGTCCATGAACCTTCTCAAGCCAGAATCGCCGTCCTCGGCGGATGTTCGGGTCCTCCCCAACGGGAGGCAAGAAGTGCGTTGTGCGGTGCGATTTCCTCTTTCTCTGCCAGTAGTGCTCTCGACTGGAGAAAGTGAAGTTGCAGGTTTAACTCGGAACGTTTCCGCAAGCGGGGTTCTTTTCGCTCTCGACGGCGATTTGCAGGTGGGCCTTGACGTCCGTTTCTCCATGCGGATGCCGCGCGCGGTCTTGGGCGCTCCTCAGGATGTTCTGGTCCACTGCAAGGGACGTGTGGTACGCTGCTCCACAAGCCACAATGAGCATCTCGCCGCAGCCACTATTGACGAGTATCGATTTGCGGAGCAGTGAGAGCTCGGTTGGCCTGATGGCAGCCAACTATGGTAATGCAGGACGATAACCCCGAAGGCGAAAGCGTTGACACTCCGGTCAAACCGGGCACAATCCGCGTGATTCTTGCGGATTCCCAGGCGATCTACCGTGTAGGCATTCGCAAGGTATTTGCTTTGGAAGACGATATCCGTGTCGTCGCGCAGGCCGATTCGCTGGAAAATTTGCGCGCGGCCATTGAACGTTATCCAACTGACATTGTTCTTTTAGAAGGTGGCATGCTGGCTGGTACGGCCAACGCGATTCCCGAGCTTTTGCGGCTGGCTCCGGATGTGAAACTCATCGTGCAGGCTGTTGCGGCCGACGAAAACCACACTGTGGAGCTCTATCGGCGTGGTGTCCGCGGGATCGTCTCCCGCTCGATCTCGCCCGATCTGCTGGTCAGGTGCGTGCGCCGCATCGCCGTCGGCGAAACGTGGATCGACAACCAGTCGGTCAACTGGGTCATCGACGCCTATCGCGCCCAGGCGGCCGCCCTTGTGAGTCCGCGCAACCAACCTCGCCTTTCGCCCAAGGAGATGTCGATCATCACGTGCATCACTCAAGGCAAGCGCAACAAGGAAATTGCCTTCCAGTTGGGCACGACCGAGCAGGTGATCAAGAATTACCTGCGCAAGATCTACGACAAGTTGGGAGTCTCGGATCGGCTGGAACTCGCTCTTTATTGCTTACACAACAAAATCATCCAATCCGACATGGACGAAGAGACGGTGGCGCAAAAGATTGTCACCTCGTAGCACCGCGCCGCTCCGTTCAACGCTGTCTGCAGGGCTTTGCCCGGGATCTCCTGGTTCTCCTAACTTTAGTGGGACTGGAGTGTGTCGGCGCAAGACCGCCGCGCGAGCTCGAGCAACCGGATCATCTCCGCCAATTCTGCGCCGCGGATATGCCTAAGGAACTCCACCGGGAAACTTTGAATGACCGGATCCATGGCGCTCAGGAGCTGCAGCCCGGCATCGGAAATCTCCGTCCGAACCACGCGGCGATCGTGCCGGTCGCGGCGTTGGCGGATCAGCTTGAGGCGTTTCAGCCGCTTGAGCAAACGAGTGATGTCGGGCTCCGCGGCGATCATGCGGGCGCCGATGGCTGCGCAGGTTAGCCCGCTCGGCTGCGCGCCGCGCAGGATCCGCAGCACGTTGTACTGCGTCGAAGTGATGCCCCAGCCGCGGGTCTTCTGATGCAAGGCGCGGTTCAGGCAATCCGCGGTGCGCAGCAGATTCAGAAACGCCTCTTCCTCCACGCTCGAAAACGGCGCCGCCTGCGCGATCTCAGTTTTTAGGCTTGCCATCGGAAATCCTCCAGACACTCCGTTATGAGGCTTCAGAGAACGGGGAAGAAGCCCAGTGCTGACCCGGTCAAAGTGCTGTCGATTGTTTGATAGCGTCAAGCTCGATGGTGAGTTGAATGTTGTCCCCCAACATCGCCGCGGGCATTTGGGGGGCGATGCCAAAATCCGTTCTGCTGATGTTTGCGGTCGCCGAGAAACCGCAATGCACCTTGCTTCGCCAGTCCGTCACAGGGGCTGAGAGACCCTCCACATCTAAAACCACAGGCTTGGTGACGCCATGAAGTGTGAGGTTTCCGGCGACGGTGAGGCCGCTGCCGTTCTTTGTGACACTTGTGCTGGTGAAGGTGGCCGTGGGATAGTTGGCGACATCGAAAAAGTTGGCGCTCCTGAGAACGGCGTCTCTGGCTTGGACGCCGGTATCCACCGTATTGACGTCAATGGCGGCCTGGACGCTGGACTTGGTAATGTCCGCCGCGTTGTATTGGATTGTGGCCTCCACATTTCCGAATCGGCCATGGACTTTTGAGATGCTCATGTGGGTAATCGCGAAGTCGACTTCGCTATGATTCGGATCGGAGACCCAGGTTGAGGATTGCGCAAGGGCCAGTGGCGCTGTAAACGCCAAAATGCCGGCCACGATGCTTCTTCGTTTCACGCGGGAAAGCTCCTTTCGGTGGAAAGGTTTGGATGCGGGTCTGTGATGGAGAGGCCGCGATTGAAACTTTCGCGAATGTGCGCGGGGTTGTTGGGCGCGGCCGTTGACACCCGCTACAAGAGTAAGATGCCCCAGCCAAGATAGTCGTTGCAACACATATTTGCCCCATCCTTTTCATCTTCCCCTTGCGTGCCAAGCGAACGTGACGTGCAATACTGCTTTTGCCGCCACACCGGAAGCCTGTGTGCCTCACCGGTTATTCCCCGCCAGTCTGCTATTCTCCCGCCTATGTTCGTCCTGGGCCAGTTTCAGTACCTCACCCGTTCCCAGCGTCATGCTCTTCTGGCCGCGTTTCTCGGCTGGACGCTCGACAGCCTGGATTTCTTTCTGCTTGTCTTTTGCGTCAAGGCAATCGCCGGAGAGTTCCGAACCCAGCCTTCTGCGGTCCTGGGAGCCGTATTTCTGACGCAGGCCTTTCGCCCTGTTGGCGCTCTACTGTTCGGTATGTTGGCCGACCGCTATGGCCGCCGTCCTGTGCTCATGGCGAATATTCTGGGGTTTTCTGTCATCGAACTGGCTTGCGCTTTTGCGCCTTCGCTCGATGTGCTGTTGGTGCTGCGGGCCCTGTTTGGAATTGCGATGGGCGGAGAATGGGGCGTCGGCGCCGCGCTCGCGTTTGAAACCCTGCCCACCGCCGGCCGCGGCACATTCTCCGGCATCTTGCAGGAAGGCTACGCAGTGGGATCGATTCTGGCCTCGGCGGCTTTTGGTCTGCTCTTCGCAGGGTTCCATTGGCGTGGGGTGTCGGTTCCGGGGATCGGCTGGCGCGGATTGTTCATTCTCGGCGCGACGCCTGCTCTGCTGGCGTTTTATGTGCAGGCTCGCGTGGCGGAGTCGCCGGTGTGGCTGGCCCGAGCCAAAAAGCGGAGGTCGCATACAGCCGTTCATGCCGGGCTGCCATGGACACAGCAGTTGCTCCAATTCTTGCCCACTTTTCTTTTTCTGGTGTTACTGATGACGGCCTTCATGAGTTTCTCGCACGGAACGCAGGATGTGTATCCAACCTTTCTCGCTGTGCAAGCCAAGCTCTCGCCCGAGACGATCGGGCTAATCGGCGTCCTTTACGGCCTCGGGTCCATAGCCGGAGGCATCGTTTTTGGCGCGCTGTCGGAAACATGGGGCCGCAAGCGGGCAATTGTCACCGCGGCACTGCTGGCTATTCCCGTGATTCCGCTTTACGCCTATGGGCATTCCGCCATTACGCTTGGCGTCGGCGCGGTGTTGATGCAGTTCATGGTCCAGGGTTCGTGGGGCGTAGTTCCGGCCTATCTCACGGAGCTGTCGCCCGCTCCAGTGCGTGCCACGGCCCCGGGCGTGGCCTACCAGTTGGGCGCGCTCATCACATCGTGGAACGGCAAAGGCCAGGCGCTGGCAGCTGAACGCTGGGGCAACTATCCGGCCGTGCTTGCCATCACCGTGGTTGTGGCTGCGCTGGCGCTGGCGGTTTTGGCGGCGTTGGGACGCGAGGCAAGAGGTAGAGAGATGACCGAGGCGTGAGTCCGGCGCCATGCCATCCGCCGGACACCTCCCTCGCGATCAATTCCGACCCCGGCAATCCTGTTCCGGCCCGCTCCACAACTCTTTGCGCGAGCTGTGCGAAATCCCAGTCAATGAGGATCAAGGTGATCAATCTCAGGTGCTTGCCTGCTGAGATTCCGGATCTCTAAGAATGGGGTACGCGCCTTCCATGTCCCACTTTTGCGGCATTGTTCTTCAAGGTCTAAGAGCATAGCTTCGATTTCATCAAACAACGAACCTCAAGGCTGACTGCACAGCAGCATCGAAGGATCGCTGTATTAAGGGGCGAACGACCCAGTAGCAAGACAACGGTTCTTAGCCAAGTGGGAATGTGGATGCTCGGGCGAATCGTTTGTGCGAGATTGTACAAGCCATGAAAGGCGCGTTAATCGCTCCTGCAGCTTATGACTGGCTCAACAAAAGGTAGGAAATGCAAGTTGTAAGAGAGAATGGTCCCCAGGATCCCCCCGCTGACGCCCGTCGGAGCGGTTCGATGAGCTGGCGTCATGGACAAGGCGCGCCCTCGAATGCCCTCCGTTCGCCAGGCGGCGCTAGCCCTGCTTCCGCCTCCGCGCCGTCCTTCGCGCGAACCGGCGCCGCAGAGCAACCGCTCTTCCGGCTTGATCTTCGCCGCAGCCTCCTGATGCATCGCCGCCTGGCACTTGGATTCGCCTTGTTCGGGCTTGGCCTCGCCGCGGTCTATTTGCTCAGACTTTGGTTCTTCGATACCGCCCGGAGCTTGGCCCAAATCCAGCCCACGCCATCCGGCGTGATTCGCAATGTGATGATGCTGCTGCTCGGATTCATGATCCTGGGGGCCATGGCCGCGGTGGTAGTGCACAAGATAGACCCACGGGTCTACATCGCCTCTGACATTGAGCATCTGCTGGGCATTGCGCCGGTGGCGCAGATGCCGGACTTTTCGGAAGTCCCCGACGAAGTGGCTGAGGAACATCTGACGCGGCTTGCCGTGTGGATCGATTCTGCGGTCAGGGATCGTGGCGCCAGGAGTTTTGTCTTCACCGGAACAGGCCCCGGAGCCGGCGCGACAACCGTTGCCAGCCGGGTGAAAGAGTCGCTCGAGGCTCTTGGCCGAATGGCGGTTGTTATAACCGACACCGCGCCACTCACGGTCTCGGCGGAGACCGAGAACCTTGCCTGGAGCGCCGACTGCACAATCGTGGTGATCGAATCCGGGGTAACCACGCGCGCGCAGCTTCGCACTGCCGCCAGCGTGTTGCAGCGCCTCAATGCGCCTCTCGTCGGTTTCGTGCTGAACCGCGTGCGATTGGCGAAGGCTGACCGGGCTTTCCGCCGCTCCGTCGAGGAGATGGAACAGCATCTCGGAAGCGAGGACCAGTTCACGGACCTGCAAATGCTCCGGACTCTGCAACGGGCGATCGAAGCAGGCCGGGCCAGCTTGGAAGCGGAGAATGCGTCGGTGCTGCAAGGGATCGACTATCCAGCCGCCCGGATGACGGCGGTTGCCGCGCCCGCTGAGCAGCGCGCTCAGGCGATTGCGCCGGAGCCGGTTCCACAGGCGAATCCGACTGCACAAGCGAATCCAGGTGCGGCTGCGGCGCCGCAGGAACCTGAACCAGCTTCGCATCCCGCGCGAACCGACGCGGTACTGACGAGTGAGGAGATTCCCTGTTGGCTCGTTGAGCCTCCAGCGCACACCGATACGCAGCCAAGAGCGCCGCACGGCGGAAGCTGGCAACCGGCCTCCAGGCGGTCAGTCGGCAGTCAACCGGCGCAAGAGACGGAGCAGCCAGTGCTGGAAGAAACCACGCGTGCAACGCTGCCACGGTTGTGCGAACTCAGGGGCATGCTCTTCACGGCTGGGCTCAAGCAGTTGGATCCGGCGAGGCGTGGCGCGCCGCAGAGCGCCGAAGGCGAGCTGCTGATGAGCCAGATCGCGCCGTTCGAGCCGCTGCTTGATCCCGCGGAGCCCGCGCAGAGATTACTGCCTGCTCAAGCAACGCAAGCGCTGCCCGAGCGAGTGGAACCTGTGCGGACTTTCATCCCGGTTCCCGAAGCCGAAGTTGCGCCGGCGGCGAAGAGCGGAACCGGTTCGCCAGGCAATGGATCGCAAAGGGGCAAGGCACAGTCCGAGTTCCATCTTACAAAGCGCGTGAAACCGGCGAAGAGCAGGGCGCAGCGCGGAGAAGGCGACGGTCGAACGAACCGTGGACCAAATCACGGAATGCAGGAACGCGCTGCTGTCTCCGACGAGGTGTGGATTTTGCCATCGAAGAAAGGGCAATACAAAAGGAAGGATTGAGAGAAAGACAGCGGTCAGTTGCCAGTGGTCAGTGATCGGCTTCTAGCTTTGGCTTTCGGCTTTTTAGCTCCTGGCTCTCAGGCTCGGTCGCAATGAGCTGTGGACGGCCGTGGAAAGGCCTGAAATCGAGTGCAGTTTGGAGGCCAGTGAACGCAATTCGTCTTTCGGGGGCCCGGGTTATTATCCATAATCTATAGTTCGGAAGGCCCAGCCTCTTGCTCATAGTTCCTTACGCTCACGGGCGGGGGCTGGGCTTTTAGCGACAAGGGTCAGGGATCAGAAGGACAGGGACGGGGAGACAGGGAGTAGCCAGTAGCCAATAGGGAATAGAAAGGCAAGAGAGTGAGTCCCGCGGGTGCGGAGCGCTGTTAACTCTTCGGTACCCCCGCCCCCCATACCCCTTTTTGGGGTTAAGTGGTTTGTTATGAACCATTTGTACCCCTGATCACTTGCTGTAACCCATTGATTCCAATGGGGTTATCTCGTAAGGTCGTCCATCCAAAGGGGTTAAGCCTCATTTTCGGGCCAAATTTTACTATTTGGTCAACTTTTGAGTTTATGCCGGCCCGGTCGGCGATGGGCTGTCGGAGCGCCGCGGCGCTCGGGTCTTTGGGTGGAAACGGATCATGGAATGAGTATGCGCTAAAAGGGGGAAATTATCGGCAAATAGAAGATGCGAGGAATCATGCACTTAGTGATGTTCGGGCTTGACTCGGTACAGGCTTCAGGGGCCAGGGGCGTTTTCGGGGGTGTTTTCGGATGAGGATGGGGCGGGCAGGGCCGGGAGAATCGGCTATGCTTGGAGTGATTTCAGATAGCAGGTTAGCCTAGCACCATGTTCGAACAGGCATTCAAGAGAATTGACGACATCCTCCGCCAAGACAAGGGTTGTTCGACAGAACTGGACTACATCGAGCAGACTTCCTGGCTTCTGTTCCTCAAATACCTCGACGCCCTGGAAGAGGACCGCGAGCGGATTGCTGCGCTGCACGGGCAGACCCATACCTTTCTCCTGGAGAAGCGATTCCGCTGGCACGCGTGGGCCATGCCGCTTACCGCAGCGGGGACGCTGGATCACAACAAGGCGCTCGTCGGCGACGATCTTTGCGAGTTTGTGGATCAGAAGCTGTTTCCGTACCTCAAGGGATTCAAACAGCGGGCGGAGCGGCCCGACACCATCGAGTACAAGATCGGCGAAATCTTCGGCGAGCTGAGAAACAAGCTGCAATCGGGCTACAACCTGCGCGAGGTCATCGAGCAGGTGGATTCGCTCGACTTCAACACGCAGGCGGAGAAGCACGAACTGTCGGAGCTTTACGAGGCGAAGATCAGGAGGATGGGCAATGCGGGACGGAACGGGGGCGAGTATTACACTCCGCGCCCGCTGATCCGGGCAATTCTCGAAGTGGTCAAGCCGAAGATCGGGGAGACGATCTACGATGGCGCGCTGGGGTCGGCGGGCTTTCTGTGCGAGGCATTCGCGCGATTAAACAAAGAGGCGACGACGGTCGCAACGCGGAAAAAGCTCCAAACGAGCACGCTCTACGGGCAGGAAAAGAAGTTGCTGCCGTACGCCATCGGGCTGATGAACATGATCCTGCACGGCGTGGAGGCTCCAAACCTGATTCACGCCAACTCGCTGGAGCAGAATTTAAACGACATTCAGGAGCGGGACCGTCACGATGTGGTAGTGGCCAATCCGCCGTTTGGAGGGCGCGAGAGAGCGGAGGTGCAGCAGAACTTCCCCGTCAAGACCTCGGAGACGGCGTTTCTGTTTCTCCAGCACTTCATTCGCAAGCTGCGGGCCGGCGGGCGCGCGGGCATCGTCATCAAGAACACGTTTCTCTCGAATACCGACAATGCCAGCGTGTCGCTGCGCAAGCTGCTGCTCGAATCCTCGAATTTGCACACGGTTCTCGATTGCCCCAGCGGGGTTTTTCAGGGCTCGGGGGTGAAGACGGTGGTGTTGTTCTTCACCAAGGGGGCGCGCACGCGCAAGGTGTGGTTTTATCAACTCAATCCGGGCCGCAACCTGGGCAAGACCAATCCGCTCAACGGCGACGATCTCGCCGACTTCGTTAAGAGGCAGAAGACCCTCGCCGATTCGCCGCGGTCATGGACGGTGGATGCGGCCAGCATCGACAAGAATACTTTTGACCTGACGATAACGAACCCAAACGGGAACGCGGAGGCTGTACATCGGTCGCCGGAGGAGATTCTGGACGAGATTGCGGCGCTCGATGCGGAGAGCGCGAAGATTTTGCAGGGCATTCGGGGGCTGCTGTGAGGGGCTGGAGGAGCACAACCGTCGGCGAGATTCTCCAGCTCGAATACGGCAAGCCGCTACCGGATAACGAGAGGATCGAGGGCGGACGGTATCCCGTTTACGGCGCAAACGGCGAGAAAGGCCGTACAGACCGCTGCTATTACGAGAGGCCAAGCATCATCGTAGGCCGGAAAGGTTCGGCAGGTGAGCTGAACCTCACGGGTGGAGGGTTTTGGCCGCTTGATGTCACTTACTTTGTGAAGTTGAAGGGGGGTATTGATCTTAGGTTCGCATGGTACCTGCTAACCCATCTGAATCTTCCGAGCCTCGCTAAGGGTGTTAAGCCTGGGATCAACCGGAATGAGGTCTATGCGATCCCTGTGTGCGTTCCGGAGTTGAAAGAGCAGGAGCGCATCGTCGCGATTCTCGATGAAGCCTTCGAAGGGATCGCCAAGGCCAAGGCCAACGCCGAGCGGAATATGCAAGACGCAGGCGCGCTCTTTGACAGCCGATTGTCCTCCGTCTTTAGTCACGAAACCTCGGGATGGGAGCGGTTAACGCTATCGGAGCTGTTGGACCGCGGTTGGATTCAGGATCACATGGATGGGAATCACGGCGGCGACTATCCGCGGAAGGAAGAATTCCTATCAGAGGGCGTCCCGTACATCGCGGCAAACTGCATCTTCGGCAACAAAGTCGACCTGGCTAAGGCAAAATACCTTGCGCCGGAACGCGCGGCAAGACTGCGCAAGGGATTCGCCAAGGATGGCGACGTTCTTTTCGCTCACAACGCAACGGTGGGGCCGGTTGCGATTTTGCGCACGTCGTGTCCAACGGTCATTCTAGGAACCTCACTGACCTATTACCGGTGTAATCCAGAGCATCTGAAGCCTGAATACCTTGCCCACTATATGCGTTCGCGCGGCTTTCGGAGTCAGTACGAGGGTGCAATGAGCCAAATGACCAGAAACCAGGTGCCGATTACAAAGCAGCGCGAGTTCTTCCATGTTGTGCCCCCGCTTTCGGCCCAGGAGGCAGTTGCTCTGGAACTAGGCCAGCTCGCCTCTGAGGTGGAACCGCTCACACGGGCTTATGAACAAAAAATGGCAGCCCTCGAAGCCCTAAAACAATCTCTTCTCCACCAGGCCTTCATCGGCAAGCTATAGACTGTTTGCGACCATGCGCAATGAAGCCGAGACACGCGCCGAACTGATCGATCCTGCGCTGCGCGCGGCGGGTTGGGGAGTGGCGGAGGGTTCGCGCGTCTCTCGCGAATACCACATTACGAAGGGGCGCCTGCTGGGCGCGGGACGGCGCAGCGAGCCGGACACGGCGGACTACGTGCTGATTTATCGGAACCACAAGCTGGCGGTGATTGAGGCGAAGCGCGAGGAGCTATCAGAAGCCGAAGGGGTGGGGCAGGCCAAGGCTTACGCTGCCAAGATGGCGATTCGGTTTGCGTACGCAACGAACGGGCACAGGATTTATCGGATGGAACTGGGCGAGGCGCCCGGCGAAGGACCGGTGGACCGGTTTCCGACGCCGGAAGAGCTATGGGCGCTGACCTTTGCAGAGCCGAACGCGTGGCGCGAACGGTTTGCGCAGGTGCCGTTTGAGGACAGGTCCGGCTCGTGGGAGGCGCGCTACTTTCAGGACATCGCGATCCAAAGGGTTTTGGAGGCGGTGGGCGAAGGACGGCAGCGCATCCTGCTGACGCTGGCCACCGGCACGGGGAAGACGGCGATTGCGTTCCAGATTGCATGGAAGCTGTTCCACGCGCGATGGAACCTGACACGCGAGCCGACACGGCGACCGCGCATCCTGTTCCTGGCCGACAGAAACATTCTGGCCGACCAGGCTTACAACGCGTTCTCAGCCTTCGCCGAAGATGCGCGCATGCGCATTGCGCCGGATTCGATTCGCAGAGCGGGCAAGGTTCCGACCAACGCAAGCATCTTCTTTACGATTTTTCAGACCTTCATGACCGGAACAGATGCGGACGGGAATCCCGCGCCGTATTTCGGCCAGTATCCGCCGGACTTTTTCGACTTAGTCATCATCGACGAGTGCCACAGGGGTGGGGCGAACGACGAGTCGAATTGGAGGGGAATTCTGGACTACTTTGCCCCGGCGGTGCAACTGGGGCTGACGGCAACGCCCAAGCGGCGGGACAACGTGGACACCTATGCTTACTTCGGCGAGCCGGTTTATGTGTACTCGCTGAGGGAGGGGATCAACGACGGGTTCCTGACGCCGTTCAAGGTGGTGCAGATTGCGACGACGCTGGACGAGTACGTTTACACGCCGGACGACACGGTGGTGGAAGGCGAAGTGGAAGCGGGGCGGCGGTATGTGGAAGAGGATTTCAACCGGGTAATCGAAATCAGGGAGCGGGAAGAGAAGCGCGTGGAGATTCTGATGGGGCGAGTGGACCAGCGGGAGAAGGCGCTGGTGTTTTGCGCGACGCAGGACCACGCGGCGGCCATCCGCGACCTGATCAACCAGAAGGCGACGAACAAAGACCCGTTCTACTGCTGCCGGGTGACGGCGAACGACGGGGTGCTGGGAGAACAGTATCTGCGGGAGTTCCAGGACAACGAGAAGACCATTCCGACGATTCTGACCACCTCGCAGAAGCTGTCGACGGGCGTGGACGCGCGCAACATCCGCAACATTGTGCTGCTGCGGCCCATCAACACGATGATCGAGTTCAAGCAGATTATCGGGCGGGGGACGCGGATCTTCGACGGCAAGGACTTCTTTACGATCTACGACTTTGTGGGGGCGCACGAGCTTTTTAACGATCCGGAGTGGGACGGGGAGCCGGAGCCTGAGCCAGAGCCCGAGCCGAGGCCGGAGCCCGGGCCGCGGCCTGAGCCTCCGGTGGGCGGGACGGAGCCGGGAGAGCCGCAGCGACGGCTGAGGATCCGGCTGGCGGACGGCAAGGCGCGCGAGATTCAGCACATGACCGCGACCAGCTTTTGGAGCGCGGATGGAAGGCCGATGTCGGCGGCGCAGTTTCTGGAGTCGCTGTTCGGGGCGCTGCCGGAGTTCTTCAAGGATGAGGACGAACTGCGGGCGATTTGGAGCAGGCCGGACACGCGGCGGGCGCTCTTGAGAAACCTTGAGGACAAGGGATTCGACCGGGGCCAGTTGGCCGAGATTCAACGGGCGCTGGAGGCGGAACAGAGCGACCTTTACGACGTGCTGGCCTATATTGCTTTTGCCTTGCCGCGCATCACCCGGCAGGAGCGAGCCGACCGGGCACGGCCCTCAATCCACGCCAGCTTTGGAGAAAAGCAGCGAGCGTTTCTGGATTTTGTGCTCTCGCAGTATGTGGCAGAGGGTTTTGAGGAGTTAGATCGGGATAGGCTCGCACCGCTGCTGGGTCTGCGCTACGGCGCGCTCTCCGATGCGATCCTTAATCTCGGCCCAGCGCCGGAGATCGGGCAAATGTTCGTTGCCTTTCAGCAGTTTCTTTACTAGGGACTGGTCCGCGCGGTTTCGCCGCGTTCTTCGTGCGTGTTTCAACAATGATCCGGCCTGCGTCAGACGGAGTTTCCGCAGGGGCTGAGGCCCGCGTAGATTTTGCGGCGGTTGCGGCCCGAGTAAACTCGTGCTCTTGTTACAAAACTCCCCTGCAAGCGAGTTTTTCCGCAAGGTGTGAGGCCGTGCCCTGACTTCGAGGCGGCGCGGTGGGCGGCAACGTCAAGCAACGAGCAGCCGTGGCGCTTCCTAGTAGGCGCACGGGGTTGCGGCGTGCGCGGTAGAGTGGAGGGGTGGAGGCGATGCCTCAATGAGTTCCGCGGGCGGACGCAGGCGTACTGGGGCGCGGCGGGATGTAAAGCCCACCCCAGCCGGAAAAACAAAGGCCCGGCGAGAGTGGGATACCCAAGGGCGGCGGACCGGGCGTCGAAAGCACAGGCGGCTGGGGTGGGCGAGCCGCGGGATCCTGGCGTGCACGGCGGTGGTGACCGGGTTGATTGCTTGGGCGGTCGTCGAACGCGCGTTGGCGCCGACTTCGAACACAACACAGGAACACTTCGATGTCCTCATCGTGCTGGGCAGTCCGGCGGACGCGGATGGGAATCCGACCCCGACGGAGCTCCAGCGCGTGACCGAAGCGGTGCATGAGTACGAGCGGGGCGTGGTGCCGCGAATGATCTTTACCGGCGGCGCGGCGCACAACCGCTTTGTCGAGGCGCAGGTGATGGCGCGGACCGCCGAGGCGCAGGGGATTCCGGCGGTGGTGATTCAAGAGGAGCCGGCGGCGCGGAACACGATCGAAAATGCGTGCGACTCGCTGCGGATCATGCGCAACCACGGATGGGAGTCAGCGGAGGTGGTTTCGAGCGCGAGCCACTTGCCGCGGGCGGGGCTGATCCTGAGCCGGCTGCCGCTGAAGTGGCGGGTGCACGCGGCTCCGGCGCTGGGGCCGGAGGGGGTGGGCACGGCGGCGGCCGCAACCATGGTGGAGATCCTGAAGACGGTGCATTACCTGGTGTGGTCGCGGCAGATGGAGCCGTGCGCGCTGTAGATCGGGCGGAGACGACTAGGACGAATCCCAGTCTAACAAGAAATGCCGGTCAGGCGCGTTGTCCGCTATCGGGGCGGTCCTGTAAGCTGTTTGGTGATGCACCTCCCAATCAAGTTATCTGCAACGTTAACCGCTGCTTTTGCTTTGAGTTTGTGTGCGGGGGTCCGCATGCAGGCGCAGGAATCGAGCTCGCAGAGCCAGCCAACGCCGACGCCCACGCCACAGGGCGCGGACGCGCAGGCTCCCGCCTACGGGGTCTATATATCGGTCGATCCGCTGGCGAAGGTTCGCTACAACAACCGCTATGACCTATCGCTGGGAATGGCCTACGACCACATGAAGGCGGGGCCGACGCTGCTGCAGGGATCGAACTTGGGCGGGCTGGACATGGACGGCTCGTACTGGCTGACGAGGAACTGGGGGATCCAGGCATCGGGGCAGGCGTATGTGGGAACGAGCGGAGCCGGTCTTCCCAATGTACCATCCGTCAACATCAAAGGCCCGATGGTGAAGCAGTACTTCTTTGTTGGCGGAGCTGAGTGGCTGGGCCCGCACAACAAGCACGGAGCGTTGATTGCTCATGCCATGTTCGGCGGGGTGTACGGCAATTTCCAGAAGGATCTGCTGGGCTATCCGGCGGGGGATTTCGACTTTTATTACAACCAGATTGCGCCGGCGGGAATTATCGGCGGACATTTCGACCTGAACCGGTCGGAGCATTGGGTGTTTCGCGTCACGCCCGACGCGGTGATGACCCACTACACTTTCAGGCCCCCTCTCATTCCTCCCAACCCCCAGGCCCCGTCCTATGCTCAGTATGACGTGAACTTTGCCATCTCCGTGGGGATGGAGTACAAGTTCACATCGATCAAGCGGTCGACCAAGAAGGCGAACTGGGTCTCGGGCTGGTAGCAGAGAGACTCGCCCGGAACAAAGGGGGAACACCGGCCTCGAAGCCGGTCCTCACGGTCCGGAGACCGGCTGACTGGCGACGCTGATGGCAAATCTGTAGCGAGGCGTGAGCGGCATTTTTCCGAGGCCGGCTGTGGACCCCCGGCCGGGCTCTTCCGGCCACAAGATCATCTACAAAGGGCAGGGCTGCCCAGCGTATTGTTATGTGTGGTATCCTCCTGCGTTCGGTGGCGGGTCAGGTAGAATTCCGCCAAAAAGTATGACGTTTCGGATAGCGGCACCCATGCCGCGCCGGAACATGCGGGCCAGCAGCGAATCGAGGGCAAGATGCCTTATGGATATGAAAGACACACTGGGCGTGTTGCTTGCAGGCGGCGCAGGTGAGCGGCTGTTTCCGCTGACGCGGGACCGTGCCAAGCCGGCGGTGCCGTTTGGCGGGCATTACCGCATTATCGACATCACGCTTTCGAACTGCATCAATTCAGGACTGCGCCGGGTGTATGTGCTCACGCAGTACAAGGCGCTGAGCCTGAACCGGCATATCCGCGAGGGGTGGTCGGGGATTGTGGGGCAGGAACTGGGCGAGTTCTTTGAGCTGATGCCGCCTATGCAGCGGACAGGCGCGAACTGGTACATGGGGACGGCGGACGCCGTGTACCAGAATATCTACTCGATCGGCAGCGAGCAGCCGAAGTACGTGATTATTCTTTCGGGCGACCACATTTACAAGATGGACTACAGCCGCATGCTGGCGTACCACAAGGAGACGAATGCCGACGTGACGCTGGCGACGCTGCCGATTGCGCCGGAGGAGGTTTCGCGGTTCGGGGCAGTGGAGGTGGGTGCGACGGGCGAGGTGCGGGGCTTCCAGGAGAAACCGGCGTCGACCAGCTTGCGCTCGCCGTTCAATGCCAACGCCGTGGATGCGTCGATGGGGATTTACATCTTCAACACTGAGACACTGCTGAAGGCGCTGATCGCGGACGCGGACAACGCGGATTCACAGCACGACTTCGGGCACAACATCCTGCCCAACCTGCTGGGCAAGAAGAAGACGATGGCCTACAGCTTCGTGGACGAGAACAAGCAGGAGGCGCTCTACTGGCGCGACGTGGGCACGCTGGACGCCTATTACGAAGCCAATATGGATTTGTGCTCGGTGTCGCCGGTGTTCAACCTGTACGACAAGAGCTGGCCGATCCGCACACGGGTGCGGCAGTATCCGCCGGCGAAGTTCGTGTTCGGCGAGCCGGGACGTTCGGGCATGGCGGTGAATTCGATCATCACCGCGGGCGTGATTATTTCGGGCGCGTCGGTGTACAACTCGGTGCTGTCGCAGGACGTGCGCGTGAATTCGTACTCCGACGTGGATGCGAGCATCGTCTTTTCGCACGTGAACATCGGGCGGCACTGCCGCATCCGGCGGTCGATCATCGACCGCGACGTGCACATTCCGGAGGGCACGGTGATCGGCTACGACCCGGTGGAGGACAAGCGGCGGTATTTTGTGACGCCGTCGGGGCTGGCGATTGTGACGCGGGACGCATCGTTGTTTGAGAATCCGGTGGATCCGGAGTTTGGGCAGCGGTATTAGGGCAAACACTCCGCCGCCGATACGCAGAATCGATCGTCTTGAGTGGGCAGGCTTTCTGTGCAGTCAGGTGTTTCGATGAGGGCGTTAAAGACGGCTGCGTAGAGACCTCTCCGGCTTGTCAGTTTTTTGTGGCGCGCTTGAAGGAAGCTGAAGCAGAACGGGGAGGAGCACTCGAGCTCGCAGAGAAATGCCGGGGAGAAGAACTCTGGCGCGTTGGCGACGGCGGCGACGATGAGCGAACGCCAACTCATGCGGAGCAGATCTTTGAGGGTCGCCGCGCCGGCGGGGAAGCGGTCGAGCCGGCTGCCGACAAGCTCGCTGAAGTTGAGCAACTGGGTGACGAGCGAATCGAGCGGCCTGCCCTCGGCCGCGGCCAGCGTGAAGAGCGTGGTCGAGCCGTGGCGGAGGTCCTCGTGAATGTCCTGCAGATCGTCGCCTAGCTGGAGCAGAGCTCCCCAAGCGAAGGCGATTTCACTCTCCTGCTGGTTGAGCCAGCCGCGGGCCAAGCAGGCATCGGCGAGGACGGAGCTGCCGCCCTTGGCGTAACTGATGCGCAGGATCTCGCGATCGGTGCAGGGCCGGGCGGCGCTGAGTTGGGCGATGCTCTCCTCCTGCGCCTGATGGATAGCGAGCAAAGAATCGAAGACCTGGGGATGCTGCGCGCGAGGATATTGCCCTTCGATCATCGCGACCAGCGCCCAGACGGCTGCCTCATGATCGTTCTGCGCTGGAAGGCGCTCGCCGCGCAGGCGCTGGCGGAACCGCGCACAGAAGAGGTGCTTGGCCTGAGCGGATGCGTCGCGGCGATCGAGATAGTTGTCGGTGTAGGGGTACAGGAGGCTGTATCCGACGATGGACGGCGTGATGTGCGAGGGTTCGCCGAGCAGCGGCTGCAGCCCGTAGACGGTCCAGGCGTTGCGGCAGGCTTGAACAATCTCGGCGATGGTGAGTGCGGCGTCGAAGCGGCGCGAGCGGCGAGCGAATTCGGCGCCCGCGCGCAGGAAGCCGCGGGTGATGAGCTGGATCGCTTCCTCTTCGAGGTTCAGTGCGGCTGCGGCGAAGCGGGCGAATGCGGCGACGAGGCGATCCTGCATGGCGATGCGTTCCGCTTTGGTGCGGGGAGCATGGCCCAATTCCAGCTCCACGGCGCGGAGGCCTTCGTCGTAGGCTTGCTCGCGATTGCGCTGCTCGTGTGGAGTGTAGGAGAGTCCGCGCGGAAGGGGGCGTGCCGCGCAATCATGCCAGTCTTGGGCGACGAGCGTGGCCTCGGTTTCAACCCAAGGCCAAGTGTAGGTGGGAACCATTCTGCTTTGGATTACGGATGGACGGGCGTATTGGTTCCCGCGAAAGGAGGGGAAAAAACCGGGGACCGAGGGAACAAGGGACCAGGGCAAGAAGAGAGTCCGCCGCGGTGGAGAGCGAAATGGCGCGCGGGGGAGAGTGCGGGACGGAACCGACGAGGCCAATTCTTCGTACTAGCCGGTTATGCAGTGCGAGGGTACATTAAGCTGGAGCATGGTGGGCTTTTCACCCCAGCGACGAAGACCTGTCGCTGGGGACCCCAGGCCGGCGGCGCCCATAGTGCAGCGGATCCTTGGACGCGATGACCGGGGACGCACAATGGGGCAGGTCCAGAATTATTCCGCCGGAGCCGGGACCGTGGCGCCGGTGGCCCGCGCGGCGCGCGCGGAGGTGAGACTGCTGGAGCAAGACTGGCCGCAAATCGTCCGCCTCTGCATGGAGGGAGATTCGGGCGCATGGGCCGAGATGGTCCGCACGCATCAGAAGCGTGTGTATGGGTTGTGCTACCGCTTTACGGGGAACGCGGCGGACGCCGAAGACCTGAGCCAGGATGTATTTCTCAAGATTTATTCGAATTTGGGCAGCTTCGATGCCGCGCGGGGCAGCCTGCCGGTGTGGATTACCACCATGACGCGAAACCTGCTGGTGGACAACTTCCGGCGGACGCGCAACCAGCGGGCGACGGGCTCACTGGACGACGGGTGGGAGCATGCGGAGGAGTTGAGGCCGGTGGACCGGCTGGTGGCGGCGGGACCGACGCCACACGAGTCGGCGGCGCGCAAGGAGCTGGCCAACATGGTGCAGGGCGCGTTGGCGCGGGTTTCAGTGGAGTTACGCGAGGCGGTGATTCTGAGAGATTTGCAAGACCTTGATTATAAAGAGATTGCGCAAGTATTACGGATCCCCGAAGGGACGGTGAAGTCCCGCATCAGCCGGGGCCGGGCGGAACTGGCGAGGCTGCTGGAACGTAATCAACGGGAGGTGATGTAGCGATGGCAGAGCGCACACATATTCCGAGCTCGCCGGCCTGCGGCGAGTGGGAGACGCTACTGGCGGACGCGCTGGACGGGCTGCTGAAGCCGGAGCACGAAACGAAGTTCACGGCGCACAAGACGGTCTGCCCGGCCTGCTCGACGCTGTATGAAGAGGCGGCGAAGGGCTGCGAGTGGCTGGAGTTCCTTTCGCCAGAGCCGGAGGCGCCCGAGGGGCTGCTGGAAAGGATACTGGCGCACACGGGTCCGGGACATCCGGCGCCGGCAGGATGGACGTTGGGTAGCCCGTTACCGGCGGCGGCAGGGACGGCGACGGTTCCGGCGTTTATTCCTCCTGTTTGGCAGCAGCCTGGCTTCTTTGCGCGGCTGCGTTACGGAATGCAACCGCGGCTGCTGATGACGGCGGCGATGGCGTTCTTTTCTATTGCGTTGACGCTGAACCTGGCCGGAGTGCGGTTGACGAGCCTGCGGCTGGCAGACCTGCGGCCGAAGGCGGTGCGGTCGTATATGGAACGGCAGTTAAATATGGCGTCGGTGCCGATCGTGCGGTATTACGACCATTTGCGGTTTGTGTACGAAGTGAAATCGAGGGTACGGGAACTGCGCGGCCAGACCCAGGGCGAAGGCAACGGCGAGCCGCAGCGCAAGGAGACGCAGCCGGCGACACCCGGCGAGACCAAGCAGACGCCTGCGCACCGCGATGGAGGATTGCGCTTGGACCCTCGGTCGGAGCCGGACAACTCGGTGACGGGACCGGCGATGGAGCCGGCGACCGCCGTGACAAATGACTTGGTTGAGACTTCCTATCACTTTCAAGGCAAGCAGCAGGCCACCCCACGGACGAAGACCTGTCCGCAGGGACCAAGGTTAATGCAGTCCGGCGGCTCCGCAATGCGAACGTGGGAAAGAGGCAAAGTATGGATTGCGTAAACCATAGCGGCGTAAGTGCAGTGGCGTATTGCCAAAACTGCGGCAAGGCGCTGTGCGCAACCTGCATGCGCGATGCGGGGAGAGGGCGGATATTCTGCGAGCCTTGCTGGGTGGCGTGGCAGCGTATGCAGCCGCCCTACGTGCCGCCGCGCCCCGGAGCACCCAGCCCGGGACTGGCGGCCTTTCTGGGGCTGATTCCCGGCGTGGGCGCGATGTACAACGGGCAGTTCATCAAAGGGCTGGTTCACGTGGCCATCTTCGCGGTGCTGGTGAGCGCGGCCAATGTCTACGACGTGTTCGGGTTCTTCATTGCGGGGTGGGTCTTCTATCAAATGTTCGACGCGTACCACACAGCCAAGGCACGGCGCGACGGTGAACCGTTGCCCGACCCGCTGGGACTGAACGACATCGGCCACTGGTTTACTTCGGGCGGACGGACGCAACCGGGAGCAGGCTTCGGAGCCGGAGGAAGCGCGACGGCGGGCGCGTACCAAACGCCAGATCAGACGCCGAATCAGACGCCGGGGCAGAGCGCAAATCAGGGACAGTACCAGACGCCGTATCAGACCCCGTACCAAGGTCCATATGCGCCACCCGACTATACCGGTCCCGGCGCTCCACCGGTTCCGCCTTTGCATTGGCGGCGCAGGGAGCCGATTGGGGCGGTCATTTTGATCGCCCTGGGACTGCTGTTCTTGATGGGGCGGCTGAATTGGTTCTCAGGCCGGATGTTCGAGTTTGGCTGGCCGTTGCTGCTGATCGGGCTGGGGGTGTGGCTGATCGTGCGCCGCCTGCAGGACACGCAGGGGAATTCGCAGGGAGGGCAAAAATGAGCCGCTACATTTTGATTCGCCGCTTGCGCGGGCCGGCGTTTCTTTTGCTGGTGGGGGTGATCGCTCTGCTGGCGCAGGCGCACATTCTCGGATGGGACCAGAGCTGGCCGCTGTTCCTGATCCTGGCGGGCGTGTTGTTGCTGGCGGAGCGGGCGGCGCTGGCCGCGGAAGGCTATCCGCTGTTTCCGGGTGCGCCGTATCCACCCACGTCCCAGGGAGCGCCCTATCCGGGAGCGCCAAACCCGGCCGCTGGGCAGGGCGCGCAGCCTTCGGCGGGAACTGACGGCACGGCGATCATTCCCTCGCACCCGCATGATTTTGAGAAGGACATGAATGGAGGGCAGTCATGAGCAGCGTACCTCCGAACATGCCGCCCGGCGCGCCGCCTCCGTACGATGCGAAGACGCAGTGGCGTATGTATCGCGAGCAGCAGCGGGCCGCATGGCGAGCGCAGCGCGATGCGTGGCGCGCGCAACGGCACGTCTCGAAGGCAAATTACATGGGCGTGTACGGGCCGCGGGTGCCATCGGTGGTGGGGCCGGTGATTCTCATTTGCATCGGCGTGGTTGCTCTGCTGGTGGTGACCGGCCATATCGATGCTGGCGCTTTTTGGTCGTGGTACGGGCAGTGGTGGCCGCTCCTGCTGATCGCGGCAGGGCTGGCGCTGCTGGGCGAGTGGGCCCTGGACCTGCGGCGGGCGACTCCCGTGCGCCGCAGCGGCAGTTTTGTCGGGATTCTTCTTCTTGTTGCGTTCCTCGGCCTTTGCGCGGCTGGATGGAACCACATGCGGCCGTTCATCGGCAATTGGAACGGAGACAACGACTTCTTCAATTTTCTCGGCCTGCCCGAGCACGACAGCGACCAACCGGCCGATATCAGGCCGATTCCCGCCAACGCGTCGATTGAGATTCAGAATCCGCGCGGCGACGTGAGCATCAGCGCAGGTGACCAGCCCAGCCTGGAAGTGCAGGCGCACGAGATAGCGTATGCCGACTCCGATTCCGAGGCGAAGAAGATTTTCGACGCCGAGGCGGCGCATGTGACGGTGAGCGGCAGCGCAGTGCTGATTCAGTCGGCGAACAACTCGAAGGGGAAGGTGAACCTGGCTATTACGGTGCCGCGAACGGCGAAGGTAACGTTGAAGGCCGGCAACGGCGACGTGACCGCATCCGGGCTGGGCGCCGGGCTCGACGTCACCACGCCCGGAGACATTCATCTCAACTCGATGGCTGGCCCGATTGTGGCGCACTTCACAATGGGGAGGCACGATGAATTCTCCGCCCACGACGTCCAGGGTGATCTGACCCTCGACGGAGGCCTTAACGATCTCACACTTTCTGAGATTAAGGGCACGGTCACGCAGGATGGCGACCTCCTCGGCGACGTGCATTTGGAGAGCATCAGCGGGCCGGTGCACCTGCACACCTCGGTGACCACCGTAGAATTAGCGGAGTTGACCGGCGATCTGACCCTCGACTCGGACGATCTGCGCATCACCGAGGCTAAGGGGCCGGTGCGGGTGACGACCCACTCCAAGGATGTAGACCTCAGCCAAATCTACGGGGACAGCTACGTGGAAGACCGCGATGGGACGATCAGCGTGGAGCCTGCGGGAGCCTACAGCGTGGAGGCTAAGAACGGGAAAGGCGACGTAGAGATCACGTTGCCGCCGGACGCCTCGGTCACGGTGAGCGGGCACACGCACAACGGCGACATCGTGACCGACTTCGGACTGACGGTGAGCGGCGACGAGGACAAGACAGTGAGCGGGCGGATCGGCTCGGGCGCGGCGCACATTGTGCTGAGCGCGGACAACGGCGACCTGCACATCAAGAAGGGGCCGGCGTTCCCGGCGGCGGAGGCGCCGAGTGCGCAAGGCGCGCCGAAGGCTCCGCATCTGAAGAGCTCGAAGGCACTGCCGCAGCAGCCGGTGACACAGTAGACAACGGCGAGGTGAAGCCGTCTAAAAGGCGCGGGAAGGTGACTCCTTTCGCGCCTCTTTTATTTTCTGCGTTAGGCGTTGTATGCTCCAGCGCAGGGGGTCGTTCAGGGACATGGTGCACACACCGGTCAATGTAATCACCGTGGAGCGGGAATATGGTTCGCACGGAGGGGAGTTTGCGCACAATCTGGCGGGGCGGCTGGGGTGGCGGCTGCTGGACTCGGAACTGGTAGTGGGGGCGGCGCGCATGGCCGGAGTCGATCCGAAGATAGCGGCCAAATTCGACGAACACCTGGACCCGTGGTACTACCGCTATGGCAAGATGTTCTGGAAGGATCCGGTTTACGCGCCGGCCACCACGGTCGATGAGAAGATCTTCGACTCGAAGCGCATGCTGGAGCTGATCAAGCAGGAGATTCTGGCCGCGGCCAAACAGGGCAACTGCGTGCTGGTGGGGCGCGGGTCGGCCTGCGCGTTGGCGGGAAGGTCAGGCTGCTTTCACATTTTTGTGTACGCCTCGGCGAGCGCCAAGAAGGATTGGTTTGCGCGCCGGTTTCCGCATCGGGCACAGCACGCGGAGCAGGACCTGCAGGCATTCGACCGGCGCCGCGCGGCCGTGATCCGAAAGTTTTACCAACAGGAGTGGTGCTCGCGCGGGCTGTATCACATGCTGCTGAACTCATGCATCGGGACCGAGGCGATGGTCGCCGCGGTGCAGTGCGCGGCGGGGCTGTGCGCCGCTGCGCCGGAGACGGTGGCGCAGTAGCGTTTTTGTCCGCCGACGATTTGGCACGTCTATCCAACATTCCAAACGCAGATCCCCTTCGGCAGGCTCAGGGCATGCTTTCGACTCGTTTTGGCACGAAAACACGCAAAAACTCGCTCAGGATGACTGCTTTGTTTTTGATGCGATCTGGCTCTGTTGACATCCTCGATACGTCTGTGCAGAAGGCGGCAGAAACGGCGTTAAGCTGAAGCTGTTCTGGCGCCTTCGCGAAACTTGCATGGCCGAAGTCGGACTGGTGCGATTTGCCCGGCTGGCGCTCGACGTCAGCCGGAAAGTGTTGCCCGCGCAGCGGAGCAAATTCAGCAAGCGAGTGTTTACGCAACCGCAGTTGCTGGCCGTGCTCTGCCTGATGCGGTATGAAGACTGGACCTTCCGCGAGGCGGAGGTGAGACTCAGCGAGCACACGGAGTTGCGTTCCGCCTTGGCACTGAAATCCGTTCCTGACTACACCACGTTGTACCGCTTCTTGGCGCGCTTGAACGTGGACGACGTAGCCCGCGTGATGGATGAGATTGTGCGGCGCATGCCTGGGAGGTGGCGAAGTCCTGCCACGGTAGGCGTCGATGCCACGGGATTGGCGCAGAGTGCGGTAAGCAGTTACTTCATCCGCCGGGTAGAGCATTTTGGCCAGCCGCAGCGCACATGGCGGCACTGGCTGAAGTGGCTGGCCGTGGTCGACCTGAAGCGGCAGCTGATTCTGGCCCAACAAGCGCGGCAGGCGCCGTGGAACGACTGCGCCACGCTGCCGGCGCTGGTAACCAGAGCGCGCCGGCACACACCGATCGGCTGCGTGTTGGCCGACGCCGAGTTCGATTCGGAATGCAACCATACTTTTTGCCGCCAGCAACTGAAAGCCGATAGCGTCATTCCGGCCAAGCGCCGCTCCACATGCAGGGCATCCGGGGTACGCCTGCAGATGCGAGAACATTTCCCCGCCCAAAAGTATGCCCTGCGCTCCCTGATCGAGAGTGTCTTTTCGGCCGTGAAACGTAAACTCTCTGGCCGCGCTCCTGGCAGAACCATCCATACCCAATCCCGTCAAGCCCTCCTGCTCGGCTTGGCCTTTGACCTATACCGCCTCTAACCATCTCCTCGCCAACAAACCCAAACAAGGGATGTCAACAGAGCCATGCGATCTTGAGAGACGCTTAGACCGCGATGCGTGGTACGCGGGCGCCGATGCGCGTGAAAACTTCCCAGGGGATGGTGCCTGCTGCGTCGGCGTGGTCGAAGGCGGTGATGGTTTCGCTGCCTTGCGCACCCAGGAGGATAACCTCGTCTCCGGCCGCGACGCCGGGAATCTCCGTCACGTCGAGCACGGTCTGATCCATGCTGACGCGGCCCACGAGCGGCGCGCCCCGGCCGCGCACCAACAGGCTGAAACGGTTGCCGAGATGGCGATCGAGGCCGTCGGCATAGCCGGCGGAGACGAGAGCCAGACGCATGGGCTCGGAAGCCACGAAGGTTGCGTTGTAGCCGACAGTTGCGCCGGCAGGAATGGAGCGCACACCGACGACCGAAGCCTTCCAGGTGAGCACGGGCTGGAGCGCAGCGCGGGCAGCGGCGAGCGGGGCCGGCTCTTCTTCCGGACGGAAGGGCGGATCGAAGCGCGGGACGAGACCGTAAAGCGCGAGGCCGGGACGCAGAAGGGCCTTCATGCCGTGACGGGCGGCCAGCTCAGCTATCGCGGGCGCCTGGCCGGCGAGCAGCGTGGCGGAGTTGCCCACGTTCAGCCACTCGGCGAAGAGGCCTGCGGCGGAGATGCGGTTCATCGCCTCGTCGAGCCGGGCAAGCTGCGTTTGGGTCACCTGGCCGCCGGCCTCGTCGGCGGCAAAGAGGTGCGTCATGACGCCTTCGAGGCGCAGCGGCGATCCTGGGCCGAAGTGAGCGAAAATGCGCGCGAGTTCGCCCGGACTGACGCCTTGGCGGCTCATGCCGGTATCGATCTCAAGGTGAATGGGCAGCGAGCCTGGCTGCGCTCCCGCGGAGCGGGCGGCGGCGAGAAGCTCGTCGAGCTGCCAGGGCTCCCACGCAACGGGTGTGAGGCGGTAGTCGATCGCCGCGCGTGCCTGGCCGGGAAAGACGCCGCCGATGACGAGCACATGCGCGTCAGGACACAAGGCGCGCGCGACGATGCCTTCTTCCACACTGGTTATGCCGAGCCACTGTGCTCCCGCGCGCGCGGCCGCAGGGGCGCAAAGAGCCAGCGAGTGACCGTAGGCGTTGGCTTTTACGATGGCCAGCAGCTCGGCGTGAGGGGCGGCCACGCGCGCAAGAAAGCGGAGGTTTTCTTCGAAGGCGCGGGTGCGAATCTCAACCCAGCAGGGGCGCGTTGGCATGGGGGGTTCCAAGGATCAGTGTAGCGCGGTAACGTCGCGATGCATTCCGGTGAGGAGTCTCCATGCGCTATAGTCGTTGCGTGCCCCGAGTGAGGTCATCCATGAAGGTTTTTCTGACGATTTTTTCTTTCGCGGTTTTGTCGCTGGCCGTGTGTGCGGCGCGAGCGCAGGAAGGCCGGCTGCTGGTGGATCAAAAGGGCGACCGGAGCCTCGCGATCGTGGATCCTGTGGCGGGAAAGGTGATTGCGGATGTGGCAGAGGGCGGCACGACCGGACACGAAGTGGCGGGGTCGCCGGACGGGCGGCTGGCATTTGTGCCCATTTACGGGAACAGTGGCGTGGGCCTTCCCGGCACCGACGGGAAGAACATCGTGGTCATCGATGTGGCGGCGCACGAGGTCGTGGGGAATATTCCGTTTGATCACGGCGTGCGGCCGCATTGCGCAGTCTTCGGGCCCCAGGATGGACTACTCTACGTGACCACGGAGCTGGACCGTTCGGTGACGATCATTGATCCCAGGACGCTGAAGATCGTGGGCGCGATTCCGACGGGGCAACCGGAGAGCCACATGCTGGCGCTCTCCCACGATGGGCTGCGCGGCTACACGGCCAATGTGGGGCCGGGCACTGTGAGCGTGCTGGATGTGAAGGCGCGGAGCACGGTGACCGTGATTCCCGTGTCGGGCAGCGTGCAGCGGATCGCAGTTTCAAATGACGACCGGTGGGTGTTTACGGCGGACCAGACCGCGCCGCGGATGGCAGTGATTGACACGGCGACGAACACGGTGAAGAGTTGGGTGAAGCTGGACGGGATAGGTTACGGCAGCGCGCCCACCACAGATGGCCGCTGGCTTTTGGTGGCGCTGCCGGACGAGAACAAGGTGGACGTGATCGACCTGACGACGATGACGGTGGCGCGCGCGGTCACAGTGCGAAAGAGCCCGCAAGAGGTGCTGGTGCGGCCCGATGACAAGGTGGCGTACGTTTCATGCACAGGCAGCAATGAGGTGACAGAGATCGATCTGCCGACGTGGACGGTGAAGCGATCGATTGCGACCGGGAATGGGACGGATGGATTGGGGTGGGTGAAGTGAATCAGGGATGAGGGATTCGGGATCAGGGATTAGTGAGCGTGGAGGTTGGAGATGGCTGTGCAATGCACGCATGTGGGGACGATGAAGAAAGGTGTGAAGCCCAACACAAAGGGCTGCGAGGAGTGCCTGAAGATGGGCGACACGTGGGTGCATCTGCGCATGTGCCTGGAGTGCGGGCACGTGGGCTGCTGCGACTCGTCGAAGAACCGGCACGCGCGGGCGCACTTTAACGAGACGCACCATCCGCTGATCCAGTCGGCCGAGCGCGGCGAGGATTGGCGGTGGTGCTACGTGGATGAGGTGTATCTCTAGAGCGGTTCCACAATACTTGTAGCCGTCTCCGGCGGTGGCGCAAGGTGGGTTTTTCTTGAGGAAAAACCCACTTAGCAATTGCTGCTTCGGGGTACAGCAATTGTGGAACCGCTGTAGCCTGCGGTTAATTCGACTTCAATCTTCTTACCTTCGGCATCCAGCTTAATGATTTTGAAGGTGCGGATCTGGCTTTCGGCGAGGGGCTCGGGCTGGGCCGAGGGCGCGGGGGCGTTGCCTTTCCAGCGAGCCTTCAACATCGAGGAGAGCTGCGAGAGGTCGGGGGCGTTGGCGGATGGCGATTCGGAAGCTGCGCCGACGGATTTTTCCGCTGCAGCTGCTTTTCCCTCTCGGCAGGCGGCGCGAATGCCTTCGCCCAACTCGACGATGACGGAGGGCGAGAGCTCGACGACGCGGCCGGAGACGTGGTCGCCGACTTTGTGTTCGGCGATGTACTCGTCGATGCTGGTGGGGATGAGCTGCTTCATCGAGAGCTTGATCTGGCGCTTTTCCGTGTCGATTGCCAAGACGAGGGCTTTGACACGCTGGCCCTCGCGCAAAACGTCGCGGGGATGGTTCAGGCGGCGGTCGGCGACGATCTCGCTGATGTGCACGAGGCCGTCGACGCCTTCGGCGATCTGGACGAAGGCGCCGAAATTCATCAACTTGGTGACGGGACCTTCGACCTGGGAGCCGGCGGGAAACTTGCGTTCGACCTCGAGCCAGGGATCGGCGAGCGCCTGCTTGAGGCCGAGGGAGATGCGGCCAGATTGAGACCCGACGGGCGGCTTGACGGAGAGAATAACGGCGTCAACGCGGTCGCCATGTTGCAGCAAGTCGGAGGGATGGCGAACCTTTTTGGCCCAGGACATTTCTGAGATATGGATGAGCCCTTCGAGGCCGGGCTCGAGCTCGACAAAGGCGCCGAAGTCGGTGAGGCGGGTGACGGAGCCGGCGACGCGCTCCCCCGGCAGGTAGCGCTCGGCCGCGGTCTCCCACGGCTCAGGCTGGAGCTGCTTGAGTCCGAGCGAGATTTTGTTGGTTTCGGGATCGATTTTGAGGATACGCAGCGTGAGCTCCTGGCCCACGGAGAGCACGTCTTCGGGCTTGGCGACGCGAGCGCGGGAGATGTCGCCGATGTGGAGGAGGCCGTCAAGGCCCGGCTCGATCTCGACGAATGCGCCGTAGGGCATGAGGGTGCGCACCGTGCCGGTGACCGTGTCGCCTTCCTTGAGCGCGGCGCGGCGATCGGCGAGCGCGCCACGGGCCTGCTCTTCCAGGACCACGCGGCGATCGACGACGACATCTTCATCGGTGACGTCCAGCTTGGTGATGCGGCAGGTGATCTCCTGGCCGACGAGGGCTTCGAGTTCGGCGGCGTCACGGGTTCCGCTGCGGCTGGCTGGCATGAAGGCGCGAACGCCTATGTCGACACTGAGACCACCTTTGACGACGGCAGTGACGGTTCCGGCGACAGCGATTTTTTCGGCGAAGGCGCGCTCGAGAGCCGACCAGTCGCGGGGCTGCGCGACCCGGAAGCGCGAGAGCTCGTAGTAGCCTTCTTCGTTGCGGCCGGTGATGGAGACGGGGAACCGGTCACCCGGTTTTACTTCCTCAGCACCATTCGGGAATGAAGAGCGGGGCAGAACGCCTTCCATTTTGTAGCCGATGTCGAGAATGACCTGATCGACGGAGACCGAAACGACGGTGCCCTGCAATTGGCGGGATTCGGCACGGTGCGAGTGGCTACGCTCGAAGGCCGAGAGCGCGTCGGCGAAAGATTCGGTGGGTTCGGACAGATTGTCGGATTCGCCGTCCAGGTTTTGGCCTCGGGCGAGTGCGGCGGATTCCGAAGCGAGTTCGGAATTAAGTACGGTCTCGGACTGGCCGTCCAGACTTTGGTCTTGAATGGGTGCGGATTCATTCGCCTGCGCGGCAGCGGATTCCAGAGGCGATTCGGGCTCGGGTTTGGTGTCGGGGGAGTGGCTGTCCAGGCCTTGGTTTTGGTCTGGCTCGGTGGAAATCGGTTCGGAGGGCGGGATGATTTCGTCGCTCATGTCGGGTACTGAATCATTGTTTCATGAGCCCGTGAGGGACCGGGCAAGCGCGCGCCGGTTACGGATGAAATTGAATAAAATCGCTTTTCATGAGATCGGCATAAGACGAGAGGCGTGCCGAGCCTCGGACCCCGGGGTTGGCGCAAGTAGAAGCGGTCAACGACTGAGCGCTCAGCGGACGCGGCCGCGGAGGCGGGCGGCGCGATTGCGCTCAAAGAGAATGCGCAGGCCGTCGAGGGTAAGCAGGTCGTCGATTTCCTGGATGTAGCGTGAATCAGCGGCTACCATGCGCGCCATGCCGCCACTGGCGACGATGCGCGGCTTGCCTTGGCCCGAGCCTAGTTCAGCGAGGATGCGTTCGAGGATGCCGTCGACAAGGCCGATGTAGCCGAAATAGAGGCCGCTCTCGAGGTGGCCGACGGTGTTAGTGCCGATAACTTTGGCAGGGCGCCTGATGTCGACGCGGCTGAGGCGCGCGGCGTGGGAGAAGAGCGCGTCGGCGCTGAGGCCGAGGCCGGGAGCGATGGCGCCGCCGAGATATTCGCCGCGTGCCGAGATGACTTCAAACTTGGTTGCGGTACCGAAGTCGACGACAATGCACGGGCCGCCATAGCGCTCGTAGGCGGCGATGCAGTCGGCGATACGGTCAGCGCCGAGCTCGGCGGGGTTGTCGATGAGCAAGGTCATACCGGTCTTGATGCCGGGCTCGACGAACATGGGCTCGACGTGGAAGTAGGTCTCGCAGACCTGGCGGAGGGTTGAGTCGACCGGCGGCACGACCGAGGCAATGATGATGTCGGAGACCTGGCTGGGCGCCATGCCGTGCATCTCGAAGAGGTTCACAAAAAAAACGCCGTATTCGTCGACGGTTTGCGCGCGGTGAGTGGTGACGCGCCAGTGCGCGGTGAGTTCGGGCTTCGCTCCATCGAGCTTGTAGAGGCCGAGCGCGGTGTTGGTGTTGCCGACATCGAGAGCGAGCAGCATCGTGAATCAGCTCCTGGCTTCCAGCTCCTGGCTGTTAGCTGTTGACTACTAGATTTTTCGTGCGCAGGCCGAGTGAATCCATTCAGCTCTGACAAAGGCTAGAAGCCAGTGGCCAGGAGCCAGCAGCTAGTCCTTCTTCGCGGCGCGGAGGCCGCCGGTTTGCACGGTGACGAGCCCATCCGCGGTTGCGACGCGCAGGAACCCGTGTTCGTCGAGGCCGGCCGTGACGCCCTGGCACGGCTGCGGGCCATGCACCAGGACGCTGCGGCCGCGCGCCCAGGTGGAAGCCTGCTCCACGCGCGCGGGTATCGCTGCGGCGGCGACCGGATCGTTGAGCGCGGAGGTCTCACGCTCCAGCGATTTTAGCAGGGCGGCGAGCAGTGTTTGGCGACTGATGCGACGGCCAGCTTCCCACCCCAGCCACGAAGGCCTGTCGTTCCACCCAAGAAGCGAAGGGTCGCTTCTTGGGACCCGGTCGCTGGGGACCCCGGCTTCGAGATCGAGCGAGGTCGCGGGCGTGGCAAGTCCGGGAGGAAAGACACGCTGATGCACATTGATCCCAATGCCGATGACGGCGAAGGCGATGGCAGGGCCGTCGGATTGTGATTGGACGAGGATGCCGCCGGCCTTGCGTGGGCCGATGAGGAGATCGTTGGGCCAGCGCAGGTCGATAAGGAGGCAGGAGACGGAGCGGATGGCCTGAGCGGCGGCGAGGCCTGCGGCGAGCGGCAAAAGCGGCAGGCGTGCGGCGGGGAATTGCGGGCGCAGAAGAATGCTGAGGTAGAGTCCCTCGCCTGCCGAGGAGATCCAGCCGTGATCGCCGCGGCCACGGCCAGATGTCTGCTCATCGGTGAAATAGACGGAGCCGTGCGGGGCGCCAGCGCGCACCGCGGCGATGGCGTCAGCGTTCGTGGAGCCGGTGACGCGGGAGAAGTGCAGCTTGCCGGCAAAGACAGTGGACGCGAGTTCTGCTTCTAATCCTGCGAGATCGAACATGGAGACTTTGACCGCGTCAATTTGAGTATGGTGGTCATTGCTGCAACTAGATCCCGTACCCTCCGGTGCCGCGGCTTGTTGGGAGGCTTCCCTGGCCCGGCTCCGCGGCGATGGTCATGGAGATGTCGGCAGCTTTGGCGGAGTGGGTGAGCGCACCCACGCTGATGAAGTCCACGCCCGTCTCGGCGTAGGCTCGGATGTTTTCGAGCGCGATGCCGCCCGAGGCTTCCGTGGGGATCCAGCGCCCGGTTTCCTTCTTGATCCGCTCGATGGAGCGGCGGACTTCGGCAGGCGACATGTTGTCGAGAAGGATGGCCTCAGCGCCATGAGCGAGGGCTTCGTCGAGCTCCTGCGCCGAGCGGACTTCGACCTGCACGCGCTGGCCCGGCTTGCGTTGAGCGAGTGCGCGCTTGAGGACTGCCGCGATGCCGCCGCCGAGCGCAATGTGATTGTTCTTGATAAGAATGCCGGAGGCGAGATCGATGCGATGATTGGTTCCCCCGCCGCAGAGCACCGCGTATTTTTCGAGTGCCCTCATGCCGGGAACGGTCTTGCGCGTGTCGAGGACGCGGGCGTGGGCGCCCCCCTTTGTGTCCTGGATGGCGTCGGCGTAGCGGCGCGTGAGCGTGGCGATGCCGCTCAGGTGCTGCAGCAGATTGAGGATCACGCGCTCGCAACTGAGCAGGACGCGGGCGTTGTGGCGAATGACGGCGAGGACCTGGCCGGCGTGGACGCGAACGCCATCGAAGATTTCGGGATGGCTGACGACTTCGAAGCGGGTTTGTGACTGTGGGCTTGCGTCGAGGCGGGCATAGATCTCAAAGAAGCGCGGGATGGCGCCGAGGCCGGCGACGACCAACTCTTCGCGGGCGATGATGGAGCCGGCGGCGCGGAGGTTGGCATCGATGGTGAGATGCGTGGTCGCGTCGAGGGCGGCCTGGTCCTCCTGGAGCGCCTGCTCCAGCAATGCGTCGATGCGGTGGGACTTCCAATCCATAAATCAGCTTCTAGCTGCTAGCTTCTAGCCGCTAGCTTTCAACTCTCAGCCTTCAGCAAATCGTGCATCACTACCGGCTGTCATCCTGAGCGGAGCGGGCCGAGTTTCTTACGGCCCGCGCAGTCGAAGGATCTGCGGTTGTTTGTTCTCATCCTTTCGGCAGGGCTGCCAAAGCGGCGCGGGCTTTTTCGAGCAGGAGGCGGGTTTCGGCTTCCTGCTTTTTGAGGCCATCGACTACGTGCGCGGGGGCCTTGGCCAGAAAGCTCTCGTTGCCCAGTTGGCGCTCTGCAGCTGCCAAGCCTTTTTCGTACCTGGCGATATCCTTTGTCAAGCGCTCGTGTTCGGCAGAGGCGTCGATTTCGTCCTCGTGTACCAGCGCAATATCCGTGAAGCCGACCGAACGCCAGGTTAGATCATTGCTCCCTTCGCCCCTGGCCTGCAGGAAGGTGACTGTCGAGACTCTGGCAAGCCTTCGGATGATGTCGAGATTTTGATCGATCAATTCGTCTGGGTTCGTCGCAAAATCCAGCTTCGAACTTGAAAGAACCGCCATCGGCACGGATTCCTTTTCAGCAACCCCGCGGTTTTTGCGTTCATCTCGTACCGCACTGATCAGCTCTTGGAGCAATTGCATTTTGACCTGAGCTTGCGAATCCCTGGCTTCGCGTGCATAACCTGATTGGGGATATCGCATCAGCGCAATTGATTTGGCCGGAGGGTTGCCATCATAGGTCGCATGCCAGAGCTCTTCGGTGAGGAAGGGCATGAATGGCGAGAGCAGACGGAGAGCGCATTCGAAGACCTGAACGAGGGTGGTGAGCGCGGATTGCGTTGCGGTTTTGTTTGCGGAATTCGAGAAGTCGAGGCGGAGCTTCACGATCTCGATATACCAGTCGCAGAAACTGCCCCAAAAAAACTGGTAAACAATGTTAGCCGCTTCGTCGAAACGGTAGGTTTGAAGGGCCTCACTGATCAGCTGAGCAGTTGAGTGAAGTTCAGCCACGATCCATCGATCTTCGAGCGGGGCGTCGGCGGGGACGGTGGGCGTGGAACCGAGTGCGGAGGGATCGACTTTGATGCCAACTTCCGCGGCGCGGTCGACGTTTAGGAAGATGAAGCGGGCGGCGTTCCAGATCTTGTTGGCGAAGGCACGGTAGCCCTCGGTGCGAGCGACGGTGAAGGCGATGTCGGTGCCGGGCGAGGCCATGGACGCCAGCGTGAAGCGCACGGCATCGGTCCCGTACTGCTTGACGATCTCGATGGGGTCGACGACGTTGCCCTTGGTCTTGGACATCTTTTCGCGGTTGGCGTCGCGGACGAGGGCGTGGATGTAGACCTCTTTGAACGGCACGGACTCGGCGAGCGGGCGCGGGCTGCCATCGGGCATGGAAACGTCGCCGGCAAACCAGCAGCCGAGCATGATCATGCGCGCGACCCAGAAGAAGAGGATGTCGAAGCCGGTGACGAGGAGCGAGGTGGGGTAGAAGGCGTCGAAATCGGCGCGATCAGAGAACGGAACGGCACGCTGTCCCCCAGAGGCTAAAGCCCCCTCCCGTCCCGGCTGGTTTCTGTATGGGCTGAAGCCCGCACCCTTCAAACCGGTCCCCTTCTGCCCCGTACTCGCGGGCGCGATGTTGGGCCAGCCGAAGACGGAGACGGGCAGGAGGCCGGAGGAGAACCAGGTGTCGAGGACGTCGGTTTCTTGCGTGAGTTGATCCGATCCGCAGTGGGCGCAGGCCGTGGGGTCGCCCTTGGAGTTCGGGAGCGGGACGGTGATCTTGTGGCAGGCTTGGCAGTGCCAAGCGGGGATGCGATGGCCCCACCAGAGCTGGCGCGAGATGCACCAGTCGTGGATGTTCGTCATCCACTCGAGATAGATCTTTTCGAAATTCTCCGGCGTGAAGCGGATGGCCTTGTTGCCATTGGCATCGGGCTTGACGGCGGCGATGGCTAACTCTGCCATCGATGCTCCGCGGTCTTCCGCCTTCTTATTCACCGCAATGAACCACTGGGTGGAGAGGCGCGGCTCGACGACGGTTTTGCAGCGGTCGCAGTGGCCGACGTTGTTGGTATAGTCCTTGACCGCGACTAAGAGATTCCGCTCTTCCAGGTCTTGGACTATCCTCTTGCGAGCAGCAAAGCGATCGAGGCCGGCATAGGCGCCGCCTTCGGCGTTGATGTGGGCGCGGTCGTCCATCACGTTGATGGAGGGCAAGTGGTGACGCTCGGCGAGGGCGAAGTCGTTGGGGTCGTGCGCGGGCGTGACTTTGACGGCGCCGGTGCCGAAATCGCGGCTGACCCAGGGATCGACGACGATGGGAATCTCGCGATTCATGAGCGGAAGGCGCAGCTTTTTGCCGTGGAGATGCAGGTAGCGCTCGTCTTCAGGGTGAACGGCGACGGCAGTGTCGCCAAGCATTGTCTCAGGGCGCGTGGTTGCAACCGTCACAAACTCGCCCGTTTCTTTTCCTCCGTTACCCAGAACGGGATATCGGATCTCCCACAGGTGACCCTTTTGCTCCTGGTGCACCACTTCAAGATCGCTGATGGCGGTTTGGCAGCGCGGGCACCAGTTGACGATATAAGCGCCGCGATAGATCAGGCCCTGATGGTAGAGGCGGACGAAGGCCTCACGCACCGCGACGGAGAGGCGGTCGTCCATGGTGAAATACTCGCGGTTCCAATCGACGGAGACGCCGAGGCGCTTCATCTGGCTAAGAATTGTGCCGCCGTAATGCTCCCGCCACTTCCAGACGCGTTCGATAAACGCTTCGCGGCCCAGCTTCTGGCGCGACGTGCCCTCGGAGACGAGCTGACGCTCCACCAGCATTTGCGTGGCGATGCCGGCATGATCGGTGCCCGGCAGCCACAGGACGCGGTCGCCGCACATACGATGCCAGCGCACCAAGATGTCGGACTCGGTGTGCTCGAACATGTGCCCCATGTGGAGGTTGCCGGTGACGTTGGGCGGGGGCAGCAGGATGGTGAAGGCCGACTGGGCGCTTGGGGACTGGCCGTCGGACTGGCTGTCTAGGCGTTGCTTTTGGATTGGAGTCGTGGGAGTCGGCTGGGCAAACAGTTTCTCACGGACCCAGAAGCTGGCCCAGCGATCTTCGATGGCGGATGGGTCGTAGGCTTTGGGCAGGTCGTGAGGCATGGGGTCGTCTGAAAGTCCCCGAGCATATGCGCCAAACCCCATTGCGGAAAGGGATTTTGAGCAGGAGGACTACTCCTCAGGGTAGCAGATGCAGAGCGGCTCTCCTTTTGCGGGACAGGTTTTCATGAGCCACGTATGAAAAGGCCGCGACCTTTCGGCTGCGGCCCTTGTCTGTCGGTTCGGTTGAGTCACTTAGAACGGGTTCAGCTTGGCGAGGCCCTTCTTCTTTTTCTTCTTGCTGGAAGATTCGTCGCTCAGGTCCGCCTTGGGCTTTTTCGTTTTGCCGTTGGAGGCGGTTTGCGTCGTGGGCTGCGCCGGGTTCTCGCCGGGTTTGATGTCGTTCACCTGGAGTGGGGCCACGGCCGGCTTATCCGGCGCGGGCAGAGCGGTGTTGGCGGGCCCAACCGGCTTGACCAGAGCGTTAGGATCGCCTTGGACCGGATTGGCGGGAGTCTGACTCGCGGCGGCGGGGGCCTGAGCCGGGCTCGAGGGTGCGCTCAGAATCTGAACGCCGACGCTTGTTCCCTCACCCGGAGCCTGCATCTGCAACGGAGCGGTGGAGGGCTGGTCGCTACGCGGCGGCTCGTTGGGGCTAGTGGGCGTGACGGCAGCGGCCGGAGCTTGCGGCCTACCGGCATTGACGGCCTCGGTGAATATTGCATTGTTCTGGTGGCTAACGTCGGGCGCGAGGGTCCGCTTGGGATCGTCGAGGGTGGGTTCGCCCACATGCACGGCCTCAACCACGGTGGGACCGTGCTTGATGATGTCCAGAGTCTTGTCGGTAAAGTGCAATGGCTGGCGGCTGCGCTCTTCGGCGTCGCTCTCGGCGATGGCTGCTTCAGTGGGCTCGGGAATAGGGCGGTTCATCGCGACGAGGCGATCGCGGGCGTCCTCGACATGGGGCGCCATGGGATAGCGCGTGATCACCTTGTCGTAGGCTTCGGCGGCCTTGTCCTCATAAAAGGTGTACATGCGCTCTTTGATGGCGCCGGGCAGGTGGGCAGCAATCTCGTAGGCGTGCGCTTCTCCGGCGTAAGCGTCGCCGATGCCGATGAGCACCTGGTCGCTTTTGGAGTAGAGCGGATAGGTGTCGGCTACGGTCTGAAGACGGGCAAGCGCGGCGACAAAGTCTTCGCGGCTCTCATAATAGAGGCCGATCTGGGTTTCGCGCTCGGCCAGAACCTCCTGCACGTCGCGCAGCCGCTGCTTGGCGCGCGGCACCAGAGTCGAGTCGGGGAACATGTTGATCATCTCGCGATATTCCCTCTCGGCTTGCTGGGCGTTGGTGTAGTCGCGGTCGGGCTTCTCCATCTGCTGGTAGTAGATGTCAGCCACCTTCATCTTGGCCTCGGCGGCCTCGGGGGCATTGGGAAAGAAGGTGATGAAGTCCTCGTACTCGGCCTCAGCCTGGGTGAGGGCCGCGGAACCGCCCTCTTTAAACCAAGTGTCGCCCACCGAGAGCTTGGCGCGCATGCGGTATTCCGACTCGGGATAGGTGTTGAGCAGGGTTTGCAAGTCGAGGCGGGCCACGTCGAAGCGGCCTTTCTTCATGGCCACCATGGCTTTGTCGTAGAGCTCTTTGTCAGGCTGCTTGGATTGCACGCCGGCGAGCGGGTTGGCGTTCAGGTCATAGGGCTTCTTCTGCTTTTTCTTGGTCCCGGCATCGGCTGAAACCCCGCCCAGAAACAACACGACAAGTGCGACAGCAACGATCTTGAAAGACAACCGGTTCATACCACCTCATCGGAGGAGGGCCCCGGGGTAGGGCCATCCGCAGCATGACTTCCGCTTTTTAGTGAATTCTACTCTTTCCGTCCGCTGTCTTGCCCGCGGTTTTCGAGTTTTCGGCCTCACGAGCCGCCGCCAGAAGGACGCGCGCGTCCCGCTCCGGATGTCCGTCGCCGAAGACGGCATTCCCGGCAACGAGCAATTCCGCACCCGCTTGGACGATAGCTGTGACCGTGTCGTGAGCCACGCCGCCGTCCACTTCGATTCTAAATGCCAAGCCGAGCTCGCGGCGGATTTCGGCCAGCCGGCGGATCTTGTCGAGCGAAAAGGGGATGAATTCCTGCCCGCCGAAGCCGGGATTCACGCTCATGATGAGAACGTGGTGGACCATGGGGAGGATTTCTGTGATGAGATCGACGCGCGTGGCCGGGTTGAGGACAACGCCCGCCTTCATGCCGTGGTGAAGGATCATCTGGAGCGAGCGGTGCAAGTGCGGGCAGGCCTCGTAGTGGACGCTGACCCAGTTGGCGCCCGCCTCGGCAAAGGCGGCGATGTAATCGTTGGGGTTATCGATCATCAGGTGGCAGTCGAGGGGCAGGCGCGTGGCCTTGCGCAAGCTGGCCACCACGGGCGGGCCGATTGTCATATTGGGGACGAAGTGGCCGTCCATGATATCGACGTGGATGACCGTGCCGCCGCCGCGCTCGGCCGCGGCAATCTGATCGGCCAGATGGGCAAAGTCCGCAGATAGGATGGAGGGCAGCAGTTCGACCATGGATTTGGAGCGCAACTCCTTGCGGGGACAGTGTATCAGGCGTTAGGCGCGCCTGGGGCGACCAAACCGCTAAGAAGCCGAAGACTTTAGTTTGTCCGCCGCCACGCGGCCTGCGCCGCGCAGGATGGCTCTGATGGGCCAGCGATCGTCGGCGTCAGGGAAGAAGATTTCGCCGGTGCGGCGGGCTTCTGGTCGGTAGTACCAGCGCTTGAGGAGCGCGAGATGACCCTGGCGGACGGTGTTCGAGGGCGGATCGGCGGGTGCAGCGAGCGCGGCGAAAACAGTTTCAAGCCGCGATTCGAGGAGAGTACGCGGGATTTTTGCGCTTCCCTGCTCCCTTGGTGCCTCGGTCTCTGCTTCGGGCACTGCCTCCATCGCCATGGGCTGCGCGAAGAGCGAGGTTGAGCCCGATTGCTCGTTCTGGATTCTCATGCCCAGGGTGGAGAAAGGGGCGGGACCGCGCAGGCGGCCATTCTCAAAGAGAAACACAGCCACTTCGTCAGGGTTTGCCGAGGCCTGCAGGATGACAGCGCGCAGGCGGCTCAAGGGGCGCACCAACCCAGCGGCGAGGGCGCGCACCGATTCAACCCGCTGCGCCTGCGCGTGGAGCGCGGCGGCGGATTCGAATTCGAGATTTGCCGAGGCATGGTCGCGCTGGGTGCGGAGGGCGACGAGGCGGCTCTCGCCACGCGTCGAGAGAAAGTTCTCGACAGCCGCGGCCTCCTCGGCGTAGCGCTCGTCGGTGCAGCCTTGGTAGCAGGGGGCAAGGCACATCTTCATCTCGGAGTAGACGCAGCCCGGGAAGCTCGGATCGGGGTCGAGATCGAAGGTGCAGCGGCGCAGAAGAAAGAGCTTGAGCATCTCTTCGGCGTAGCCCTCAGCCGAGGCGCGCGAAGGGAACGGCCCGTAAGCCCAATCAGCCTCGCGCAGGCTGGGCCGGTGCGTGACCGTGATGCGCGGATAGGGATTGCCGCCGAGGAAGCGCACGAAGGCGGGAGGTCGCAGGTGCATGCGTTCCAGGCACTTCGTGCCATGGACTTTTTGGAGCAGATCAAACTGAACCAGCAGCGATTCGAACTCGGAGCCGGTGGGCTGCCACGCGATGCGGCGCACCAGTCCGGCCAGATGCAGGCGGCGCGGATGGTGGGGCGAAGGCTCAAGAAGGCGGTCAAGTCTCGAACGAAGGTTGGGCGTGCGGCCGATGTAAGGCTCGGCGTTGGCGTCGGCGCCATAGAGCGCGAATACCGCCGGCGATTGCGGCAGTTGGGCGAGCGCAGCTTTGGGATCGGCCGGATCGAAGGGCAGTGATTGAAGCTCAAGGGGCACAGGCGGTTGTCGCCCTCCGGGAGCGCGCGTCGAAGTGGCGCGCTCAGAGTGATTTTACGGCGCGCAGAACGATTGCACGGATGAGAAGGGTGGCTTTTCCGGAAGTCGGCCGAACTGGTATGCTGCGTGCGCGGAGAAAACCGATTTATCGATTGCGGCTGGGTGAAGGCATTGGTTTCCCAGGTCTCATAAGCGAGACATGGGCACCCCAAGCGGGTCGGGCGGCGAAGGAGAGGGCGGCATGTGGTTCCTGGGAATGGATGTAGGCACTGGCGGGACGCGGGCGGTGGTAGTGGATGCGGCGGGCAAGCTGATGGGAAGTGCGTCATGCGAACATGCTCCATTCCGCGCCGAGCATCCGGGGTGGGCAGAGCAGGATCCCGAAGATTGGTGGCGGGCGTCGCAGGAGACGATCCGCGGGGCGCTGGCGGTGACGATTGAGCCGCGCGAGCCGATTGCGGCGATCGCGCTGACCGGGCAGATGCACGGGGCGGTGATGCTGGACGAGACGGGCGCGGTGCTGCGGCCGGCGCTGATCTGGTGCGACACGCGGACGCAACCGGAGTGCGACTGGCTGACGGAGAAGATCGGCTACGAGCGGCTGATCGAGCTGACCTGCAACCCGGCACTGCCCAACTTTACGCTGACCAAGCTGTTGTGGGTGAAGAATCACCAGCCGGAAATATTCAAGAAGATCAGGCACGTGATGTGCCCCAAGGACTACGTGCGCTACCGGCTGACGGGCGAATTTGCGATCGACGTGCAGGAGGCGAGCGGAACGCTGCTCCTGGACGTGACGCATCGGCGGTGGTCGCGCGAGGTGGCCGAAGCAGCGGGGATTGCGATGGAGTGGCTGCCGCGGGTGTTCGAGTCGCCGGAGATTTGCGCGCGGATCAGCGAGAAGGCGGCGGCGCTGACGGGATTGACGGCGGGAACTCCGGTAGCGGCGGGCGCGGGTGACCAGGGCGCGGGCGCTGTGGGCATGGGCATTCTGCAGCCGGGGAGTGTGTCGGCGACGATTGGGACCTCGGGTGTCGTATTTGCGGCGACGGCCGAGGCAACGAAAGATCCCAAGGGGCGTCTGCACACCTTTTGCCATGCCGTGCCGGGCGTGTGGCACGTAATGGGCGTGACGCAGAGCGCGGGACTGAGCCTGCACTGGCTGCGGGAAACGTTTTTTGCCGGGCAGAGCTACGATGCGCTGAACGACGGAGCGGCAAAGGTTCCGGCAGGATGCGAGGGGCTGGAGTGGGCGCCGTATCTGCTGGGCGAACGCACGCCGCATTTGGATCCCGAGGTGCGGGCGGCGTTTACGGGCATCGGCGCGCAGCACACGGCGGCGCATTTTGTGCGGGCGGTGCTGGAGGGCGTGGCGTACTCGCTCGAAGATACGTTTGCCCTGTTCCGGGAACTGGGAATTCCGGTGAGCGGCATCCGGCTGGGCGGCGGCGGCGCCCGCGGCGCGCTGTGGCGGCGAATTCAGGCGGGCATCTACGGGCACACGGTGGAGGTGCTCGCAGCCGAAGAGGGCGGCGCGTTCGGATGCGCGCTGACGGCCGGCGTAGGCGCGGGACACTGGAAGAATCTGGACGAGGCGTGCGGCCAGGCAATCGAAGTGGCGCAGCGGATCGAGCCGGATGCAGGCGACGTGGCTGCGTACAAGGCCGGATATGCGCGATGGAGGAAGCTGTATCCGGCGCTGCGGGGACTGCGGTAACGCAGAGATCAGAGAACAGAGATCAGAGATCAGTGGTTTGGAAGTCGGCGAATGTGAAGCCGTCGCGGGTGACGATTTCTCCGGTTTGGAGCGGGAGCGGGGCGGAGAACATGGGGCCGGCGTAGACACAGGTGTGAAACTCGCCGCGCTCGCCGCAAGGGTCGGTTCCGGGCGGAAAATCGCGGAGAAGATTGGCGTCGAACTCGCGGCCAGCGAAGGCGGCGGGGAGCTGACCCAGGTCGACGCAAGAGAGGCGCGCGCGAAGGCCGCCGGCGATCATCTCGCGGGCCAGCGCATCGGTTGCAATCTGCCAAAGAGGGAAAAGCGGCTCGAGTCCGGTGGGCGCGAGTTGCTTTTCGCGATAAGCTCGAACATCTTCCAGGAAGAGATCGCCAAAAGCAACGGCGTGGATGCCTTCGCCGATGGCGCGCCGGCAGACCTCGGCCATGCGCTGCTCGTAGACTTCATTGGGACATGGCCAGGGGAGCGGGACGATCCAGAGCGGGAACCCAGCGGCGGCGGCCTGCGATTCGAGGACCGTGCGGCGCACGCCGTGCATGGCGACGCGGTCGAACTGAGTGTTGAGCGTGGTGAGCAGACCGCAGATCTCGATGGAGGGATCGCGGCGCAGAACGTGGAGGGTCCAAGCGCTGTCTTTGCCGCTGCTCCAGGAGAGGAGAACGCGCTTCATGGAACGATGATAGCGGCAGCAGCGCCGGGAGCAGAATCCGCAACGGGCAATGACACCGCCTATAATCGGACCGAGATGAGCAGAACCATGAAACTTCATTCATTTGCCGGCTGCATTTGCGGCTTTCGTTCTTTGGCGTGGGCCGCGGTGTTGCTGCTTTGCCCGCCTGCACTGATCTGTGGCGCGCAGGATGCGCAGGCGGGGCCAGCGCCGTTGCGTGTGGCGATTGTGGGCGTGGAACACGGGCACGTGGAGGCGTTTCTGCGCATGCTGCCGCGGCATCAAGATGTGACCCTGGTGGCCATTGTGGAAGGCGACCAAGCCCTGGCAAAGAAGTACGAGGAACGATTCAATCTATCGCCGCGCCTGTTCTATCCGAGCCTGGAAGCGATGATCCCGGCGCAGCATCCGCAGGCGCTGCTGGTGTACACCTCAGTGGGCGCGCACCGCAAGGTGATTGAAACGGCAGCAAACTACGGCATATCGGTGATGGTGGAGAAGCCGCTGACCATCTCGCTCGACGATGCGCTGGCGATCCGCAAGGCCGCGCGCGAGCACCACATTTATGTGATGGTGAATTACGAGACGACATGGTACGCGAGCAACCGCGCCGCCTACGACGCGGTCGCGCAGGGGCAACTGGGCGCGATCCGGCGCGTGGTGGTGCATGATGGCCACCAGGGGCCCGTCGAGATTCACACGCAGCCGGAGTTCCTGAGCTGGCTGACCGACCCTGCACAGAACGGCGCCGGCGCGCTCTACGATTTCGGCTGCTACGGAGTGGACCTGATGACCTGGCTGATGCACGGTGAATCGCCGCTGACGGTTACCGCGGTGGCGAACCACGATAAGCCTGAGATTTATCCGCGCGTGGACGACGACGCAACCATCGTGATGGCTTATCCCCATGCGCGGGCGGTGATTCAGGCCTCGTGGAATTGGCCGTTCAACCGCAAGGATATGGAAGTGTACGGCGCGACGGGTTACGCGATCACGGTGGAAGCCAACCAGATACGGCTGCGGCTGCAGAACGATCCGTCGGAACAACTGATTACGGCGCCTCCGCTGAGCCCGCCCGAAGACGACTCGCTGGATTATCTTGAGGCTGTGTTGAGGGGACAGATCGAGTCGAAGGGCGACCTGAGCGCGCTCGACACGAATGTGATCGTGATGCAGGTTCTGGATGCCGCGCGCGAGTCCGTGCGCACCGGAAAGACTGTACAACTGGCCAAGCTGCATGAATAGAGGCAGCCTGGCCGGAATGGCCCCGGGTGCGGTTTCATCCGCCGCGCCGTTTACTGCGCGAAGAGCGTGAGGTCGATGGCGTCGGCCATGGCCTTGTAGCCCGCGTCGCCCGGGTGCAGGTGATCGCCTGAGTCGTAGGCCGGATTAAAGCGGTTGGGGTTCTCGGGATCGCGCGTGACCTTGTCAAAATCGGCGACGCCGCCGAATGTGCGGCTCGAGCGAATCCAGTCGTTCACGGCTTCGCGGACCTGCTCGCCTTTATCAGAGTAGTAGTCTGCGCCGCCGTAGGGCGTGAGCGTGGCGCCGATGGCCTTGATGCCGTGCTCGTGCGCGGCGTCGGCGATCTGCTTGAGGCCCATCTCCAACTGCTGGGCGGTGATCAAGTCCCATGGGGCCTGCAGGCTGAAGAGGCGCCCGATATCGTTGATACTTTCGAGAACGATGACGTAGCGCACGCCGCTCTGTGAGAGCACGTCGCGGTCAAGGCGCGAGAGGGCGCTGGGACCGTAGCCCTCATTGAGGACGCGGTTGCCGCCGATGCCTTCATTAAGGACAGAAACGGCTTTGAGATTGGGGTCCTGGTTGAGGCGCGCGGCGAGAACGTCGGGCCAGCGGCGATTGGCGTTTGGTGTGGAGAGCGCGCCGTCGGTAATCGAGTCGCCGAGCGCGACAATAGCGCGAGAGCCGGAGACGGGGGGGACATCGACGCCGTCAAGGAAGTACCACGAAGAGATTTTCGCGGCGCCGGGCAGATCCAGCGCGGTGGAGACGTCGCCCAAGGCGAGAAAGTTGTCCTGGTCGGCGAAGTCGTGGAAGGTCTCGGCGCGCATGACTTGCGGCGGCAGATAGAAGCTGACGGCAAGATCGGAAAGCGGAGCGACGGCGAGCGCGACGGGATCAGAGAAGATCTCGGCTCCGGGCGGGATGTTGACGGAGGTTGCTCCGCCAAAGGTGACGCCGTGATCGATGCCGGGCTGAATCGCGCCGTTGCCGGCGCGAAGCGCTACGTGGGCATCGCTGATGGTGAGGGGGTCAGCGCCGTAGGCGTTGGTGAAGCGAACGCGAATCTGCGGGCCGCCAACGGAGATGTGGACGATTTCGCGCAGCGTGACGCCGCTGAAGGGGCGGACGCTGAATCCGCCGTCGGCCAGCATGGGAGAAGCGGCCCACGTTCCCACCCACTCCGGGTGAGGCGTGGACTGGGCACGGGACGGCGCAGCGAATGCAAGGACCAGAGCGGCGCAAGCGGCAAGAGGGAAGCGGTGTTTCAACATGGATCGATTCCTCTCCAAGTTCATTGGGGTTTCGTGCAAGTGTTCGTTTCGTTTTTCCTTGAGCGCATCGATTTTTGAGAGCCGGCCTTCCCTCAAGGGATGAAGCCCGCCTTCATCGTGCTTGATTTGAGGCGCGGGCTGAAGCCCTCGCCCTCCACGACTGCAACCAACAAGTTTAGTGCAAGTCGATATCGGCACTGAGTGGAGTGTTCTCGCTGGAGTCGCCCACGCGAATGACAAACTTGCCGGGATCGATGGTCCACTTATGAACGGATTCATCCCAGTAGCTGAAGGCGCGCGCATCGAGGTTGATCGTGACGCGCTGCGTTTCGCCGGGAGCGAGACGGACTTTTTGAAAGCCCTTTAATTCGCGCTCGGGACGGTCGACTTTGGCGGAGGGGTCGGAGACGTAGAGCTCGGCGACTTCGGCTCCGGCTACGCTGCCGGTGTTGGTGACGTCGAAGCTGACGGGGACGGTGGAACCGGAGACGGCCGTGGCGGGCGCCTGCAGTCCGGAGAACTGGAACGTGGTGTAGCTCAAGCCGAAGCCGAAGGGAAAGAGCGGGTGCTTGCCGGTGGTGGTCCAGTAGCGGTAGCCGACCATGAGTTTGTCGCCGTACTTGATGTGCTCGATGGTGTAGTCGAGCGGCTTGCCGTTGGCGCCGATGGTGTGGAGGATGGTGTTGTCTTTGGGGTCGCCGTAATACCACCTAAAGGAGGGGTTGTCTTCCCAACTGCGGTCGAAGGTGACGGGGAGCTTGCCCTCGGGATTGTGCTGGCCGAAGAGGATTTGGGCGACGGCCCTGCCGCCTTCCTGTCCCGGATACCAGACGTGGAGCAGGACGGGGACTTTATCGAGCCATCGGCTGGTGTCAACGCCACCGCCCGCGGTCAGGACCACTACGGTATGCGGATTGGCGGCTGCCACCTGCTCGATCAGCGTGTCCTGGCCAGGAGGCAGCGTGAAGGTGCGGTCGTGCCCCTCACCTTCGGTGGCGGGGTTGAAGCCGACGGCGACGATGGCTACATCCGCGATGGATGCAATGCTTTTTTCGTCGGGCGTCATCAGGGCAGGCAAATAGAGGATGCCGAATCCGAAGCGCGAGCCGGCAAAGCCGGGCAGATAATCGGCCTGCAGGCTGACGATCTGGCCGGCGGTGAGTTCAAGCGTGATGTCATGCGGCACCTGGCCCTCGGCATGCGCCTGCTCCAGCACCTGTCTTCCGTCGATGAGAACCTTGAACGCATCTTCGCCGCTGGCCGCAGCGATCAGCATGTATTTGCCTGGCTGATCGGCTTTGAATGCAGTTGTGTAGCGGATGCTGCGCGGCGTTGGATCCGGTGGCAGCCACTGCTCCGGCTCCCAATCCGCCACGTCGTTACGCATGCTGACAACCGGGACGCCCGTAAAGTCGCGGCTGGGGAAGGTCTCCATTTTGACGCCGTTCTGCCATTGCGTCGCTCTGAAGATCTCCACCATGCGTGGCAATCCGCTACTGTACAGAACATGTACGTTGGGACCGACGAGGTTGGCGATGCCGGTGAGGATGCTGACGGGCTCGAAGGCGTGTGTCTCGGCCGAGCCCCCACCGCCGGGGACCGCGGGCCAGGCGTCAGGGCCGATGATGGCGATGGTCTTGATTTTCGCGGGGTCGAGCGGCAGCAGGTGCCCTTCGTTCTTGAGCAGCGTGATGCTTTCGAGCGCGCCCTGAAGAGCGACGGCGCGGTCGGCGACCGAGTAGGTGGAATCGGCGGGATCGAATTGCGGGCGATCGGTGAAGCCGTAGCGCAGCTCGGTGCGGAGGAGTCGCAGAACGTGGTCGTCGATGGTGGATTCCTTCACCTGGCCGCTCTCGACTGCGGGAATAAGATTCTTCGCATTCATGAACTTGGCGTTGGGCATCTCGAGGTCGAGGCCGTTGTTGACCGCGGCGACGCCATCGTAGGTTGCATCCCAGTCGGACATGAGAATGCCCTGGAATCCCCACTCGCCTTTAAGCACCTTCAGATTGAGGAAGGCGTTCTGCGTTGAGTGGACGCCGTTGACGAGATTGTAGGAGTTCATGACCGCGTCGAGGTGGGCTTTGGTGACTGCGGCTTCGAAGGATGGCAAATAAATTTCGCGCAAGGTGCGCTCGTCGACGTCGGCGCTGGCGTTGTGACGATTGAACTCCTGGTCGTTGAGGGCGTAGTGCTTGGCGGTGGCAATAACGCCCTGCGACTGCACGCCCTCGATGAAGGGAACGACGAGAGTGGCGTTCAAATGCGGGTCCTCAGAGAGGTACTCGAAGTTGCGGCCGCACAAGGGCGAGCGGGCGATGTTGACGCCTGGGCCGAGGAGGAAGTTGACGCTGCGGGCGCGCGCGTCCTTGCCCAGGCTCTCGCCCAGCTCACGCGCATAGTTCGTGTCCCATGTCGCAGCCAGCGCCACCCCACCGGCATAGGCCGTGCTGGGGCCCCAGTGGTTCACGCCCACCGACGCATCCGACATTTTGAAGCGGGGCAGGCCAATGGAAGGTATGGCCTGGGTGAAATTACCGTCGACGCCGCCGAGGAGCTCGATTTTCTGTTCGAGCGTAAGCCGGTTCAGAAGGGCGCGAGCTTGGGCCTCAATGGCGGGGGAGTCGGGGATGGGAGCCTGGGCGGCAGCGGGAAGGCTGCCGAACCAAACCAGCGAGAGACCTGCCAGAACGACAGGAACAAGCGATGCAAGAAAGGGTTTGAAGGGATTTCTCATGGCGCGCCAACTATAAGGGATTTGGCCGCGGGATGTACAGGGTTTGCCAGGCTTTTGCCGCCTCCTGCGCCAGGTCGTACGCAATGCATCCGTTTGGGCTTCGCCGCGTCTGAATAGAGCAGAGGAGTGAGTAACCATAGCACCGGGAGGTAGAGATCGCCGATGCGCTTTTCCCGCGCAATCTGCTTTCTTTTCATGAGTTTTACGCTCGCAGCGGGAGCTTGTCCGCGTAGCCGCGCGCAGGCCGGGTTCCTGATGGAGAACGCCGACGGCATTTCGCGGGCGTTCGATCCTACCGGCCACGATGCAGTCTATTTTGCGCGCATCTGCGCGGCGTCCCCCACCCGGCTGCGGCGTTGCGCGCCGGGCGAGCTGGGCGTGGTGATCTCCCGGTACAAAGGGATAGCCGGCTACGACTGGCTGGTTGTACCGCTAATTCCTTACCTTTATTCGGTTGAGGATCCTTCTGCGGTTCCCACGCGCGTGGATCACGAAATCGTGCACAACCTACGCCAGCGATACCATGAGGCGCACCTGATGAGCCTGGGAGGTGATGTGCCGGAAGGCGGGCGGATCCAAAGGGGATGGAATCAATTGGTGGGAGCGGCCTACTAGCGGCGCATCTACGTTTTCCGATTTAAGACGAGCGCGGAGCGGGACGACGCGTTCATCGCATGGATGAATGCGGCGCCGAACCGCTCCCATTTCAACATCGTTTTTCGGAATTGCGCCGATTTCGCGAGAAGCGTGCTGAATTCTTACTTTCCAGGCAATTTTGAGCGTGACATCGTTCCCGATGGCGGCATCACCACCCCCCGTCAGGTGGCCTACGAACTGGAGCGATACGCGCGCAAACACCCGGGGCTCCAGTTGAAAGTGATGGAGATTCCGCTGGTGCCGGGCTATCGCCGACCCAGCCGAACCAACGAGAGCGTCTCCGAATCGCTGATCGTGACCGGCTATGTCGTTCCCATCGCGGTCCTGAATCCGTTTGTTGGCGCGGCGGTAGTCGTTGATGCCCTGGTTTGGGGCCGCTATCCCCTCCCGCTCCGGCACGCGGAGGGTCTCAATTCGGAGGAGATAGCCCGCCTCGCCTCCTCCGCCAGCATCGCTTGGAGCAAGGACAACTTCGTTGGCCAACCCAAAATCGCGCCCGCCCGGTAGCGATCAAAAAGTGAAGAAAAGACGGTCTGCGGCAAGGCGGCGGGGAAGATTCAGGTTTCCGGTTCAGATTCTGTAGGATTCTTCGCGCTGGAAGCAGCCATGACCGCTTCCTTGCGGAATCAGGGCTTTGGAGGAGTGACACTCATCACAGGGGGGGGTGAATGGGGTCACTGCTCGCCCTCAGGCTCAAAGCGCACACTCAGAGTCCAATGAACGAGATAGCTGCGGCTGCGGGCGGGAGACAACCATGAGCTTTGAACACGGCTTGAAGACCATCGTGGTCGCGACGGACCTCGAGGGCCAAGCGGAGGCGGCTCTGGAGTATGCGTGCAAGCTGGCCACGAACTATGGGGCGCGGATCGTGCTGGCGCATGGGCTCGATCCGATGGAATATGCCGCAGTGGATGCGCTGCCGGGCAGCGTTGCGAGCCACCTGACTGCAGAAGCGCGCAAGGTGTTGGAAAAGCTGGCGGGCGACCTGCTGCGGGAGGGGATCCGCAGCCATACCGAGGTGCGGCAGGGGGCTGTGGCGGAGATGCTTGTGGATGTGGCCCGCCAGTACGAGGCCGGGCTGATCGTCATTGGCACCAAGGGGATGGAGGGCGCCGGACCGGTGGTGGTAGGCGCCATTGCAGAACAACTGGTGAGATTGGCACCGTGCCCGGTGCTGGCGGTGGCAGCGGATTGGAACGCGGGCCCGAACCGGCCCACGCCAGGCGGGCCGGTTCTGCTGGCCATGGAACGAAACGACGCGGCCGCGGCTGCCGCCGCAACTGCGTATTCGCTGGCGGAGACGTTCGAGCGGCCGTTGCTGGTGCTGCACGTGCGCACCGCCGCCGAGGCCGCAGCCTCGATGAATCCGTGTGTTGCAAGCCTGGAGGACTTTGGCATCGAACTGCCAACCCGCGGACGAGAGGCTGTCCGTGGGGGCCCCGGTCTTCTGCGGGGCAAAGCGCCAGTGCATTGCCTTGTAAAGGACGGCAACCCGGCCGATGCTGTTGCGGAAGCGATTGCCGAAAACCACCCTTGCATTCTAGTGGCCGGGGTGAAGCGCTTTAGCGGGACGCCGGGGCCGCATGGCACGGCCTTCGCTTTGCTCTCTTCTTCGCGTGTGCCGGTTCTTTGCGTTCCGCCCGAAGTGACGCGCGCCAGCATGGAGCGGGAGGCTGCAATTCCCGTGGGAACACTGTAGCAAGGGCGATTGCTAAAGCGCAGGGCCCTGATCGCTGCAATGAAAAGACGGGCGGGTGAAAGGAGAAGCCGCACCGGTTTGTCCGACCGAATTCAACACCAAAGCCGGATGAAGCGGGGCCGACGCGGTGCGCCGGATGCTGCCGTATTTGCAATGCGCTTCGCCACGCTCCTACAGAAATCGCACCAAATCGATGGCCGAAAAAGGAAGCACCACGCCACTTAGCCGGGCGTAAAGCGAAAAAGATGGTTACCGCTCAAACCGAGACGCGAATGGAACGTTTGGCCGCTGCGGCGGCGCGTCCGCTCTCTGAGCTGCTGGATTGCCCGCCGGAAGCCGGGGGGTTGCTTACCGGGGCGACGCGGTGTATCGATTTCGACGCCGGGCAGGTGGTTTTTAGTCAGAATGGGCCGTGCAAAGGGCTTTACGTGGTGGTATCGGGCGATTTTGTGCGTAAGGCGGAGCGCTTCAACATGCGCGTGACGCTGGGATCGGCGCGGCCCGGGGACCTGGTGGAGCTGGCCGCAGCGCTGGGAGACGGACATCACACTTACACGCTGACCGCAGTCACTCCCGGATCGTTGCTGCTCTTGCCGATGGAAGCGCTACGCAGGGCGTTTGAGAAGCATCCGCCGCTGCGGATGCAGCTTCTGGAGGAGCTGGCCCGCGAGGTTTCGCGCGCCTATATTACCTGCTGCCTGACCCGTGTCACGCCTGCGCGGCGCCACGGCAATGGGCGGCCCGGGCTTAGGACAATAGCTAGAATCAAAAATTTGGGTCAGGGCGTAACCCGCTGAGCGAAAACGCCCGGCTTGCCGGATGGGGGTTTGCGCTATACTTTTCCTAGCATTGTGTCTAGCGGGATTGGTATGGCTTCGGTGCATTCCCATCACCCCCCGGAAGATTGCCTGAATTGCGAGCACCGCCATCTGCGGATGTTCTGCAATCTCACGCCGGAGGCATTAGCGGATTACGACCAGATCGGGATCATGATGAGCCATGCCCGGGGGGCCAAGCTGTTTTCCGAGGGCGATCCGGCGCGCAACGTGTTTGTCATTTGCTTTGGGCAGGTGAAGATCTCTTCCACTTCGCGCGACGGCAAGACCATGATCCTGAAGATTGCGGGGCCGGGCGACGTGATGGGCTTGAGCGCAGTGTTGGCCAACGTGCCGCACGAGGTGACGGCCGAAGCCATCGAGCCCTGCCAAGTGAAGACGGTGCGCAAGCAGGAATTCGTCGAGTTCCTGGGCCGGCACGGAATCGCGTCGATGCACGCGGCGCAGTCGCTCTCGGGCGAATACCTGACTGTGTTCCACGATGCCAAGCGGCTGGCGCTCTCGGGCTCCGCGGCGGGACGGTTGGCGCGCCTGCTGCTGGATTGGGGACGCGCGGCGGCCAACGGCAAGCCGGAAATTCGCTTCACCATGGCGCTGACGCACGAGGAGATCGCCAACATGGCGGGCACCTCGCGGGAGACGGTGACGCGGCTGCTCAACCAGTTCCGCCGCGACCAGTGGATCACGATCAAGGGCACCAGCCTGACCATCGTCAAGCCCGAGCAGCTTGAGCGGCTGACGGCGTAGAACCACACCCTTTCCCTTCGCTCCAATTTTCCAGACAGGATCGCCAGCCTGGCGGCTTTTGATAGCTTGTAATCATGTTTCAAGCCGCAGCCACATCGAAGAGTATCGCGATGGATCTCGAATCTTTGGCTGCCGGCGTTGTTGCGCAGGCCATCGAGGCGGGCGCGAGCGATGCAGAGGCCGTGGCGCGCGAGGGTGATGAGTTTAGCGTGAGCGTGCGTATGGGCGAGGTGGAGACGCTGACGGAATCGGGCTCGCGCGGGCTGGGGTTGCGGGTGTTCCTGGGCAAACGATCCGGCTCGGCTTCGACCAGCGACTTGACCGCAGAGGGAATTCGTCAGCTCGTGGAGGGCGCGCTGGCGCTGGCGAAGGTGACGGAAGAGGACCCGTTCGCCGGCCTTCCCGAGCCGGGCGAGTTTGGCTCGATTACCCGCGAACTGCACCTCTACTTCGAGGATGTGTACTCGCTCAAAGGCACGGAACGCATTGAGTGGGCGCGGCGGGCCGAGGCAGCGGCGCTTGCCGCCGACCCGCGCATCGTCAACTCCGACGGCGGCAGCTTCGACGTCTCGACCGGGCGCAAGGCTCTGGCCAACTCGCGCGGATTTGCGGGCAGCTACCGCACCAGCTACGCGACGGTCGCCGCGGCGCCGCTGGCCATGGACACCGACGGCAAGATGCAGAGGGACGGCTGGTGGTCGAGCGCGCGGCGGATGAACGACCTGGAATCGCCCGAGTCGATCGGACAGGAGGCGGCGCGGCGCACGCTGCGCCGGCTGGGGGCGCGCCGCGTGCCCACGCAGCGGGCTCCCATCGTATTTGCGCCGGAGACGGCGCGGACGCTGATCGGCTCGGTTTTTGAGGCTGCCTCGGGCGACGCCATCTGGCGCGGCGCTTCTTTTCTTGCGGGAAGACTGGGTGAGACGATTGCCGCGCCGAGCCTCACGATCGTAGACGACAACACCATGCTGCTGCCCACGGGTGCGGGAGGGTTTGGGACTTCGCCCTTCGACGACGAAGGCCTGCCCTCACAGCGCACAATCGTGGTGGAGAACGGCGTGCTGTGCAATTACCTGTTGAACACCTATACCGCCCGCAAGCTGGGCAGGAAATCCACGCACAATGCCGCACGTGGACTGGCCGGTGTGCCGGGGATCGGATGTGGCAATCTATTCCTTGAGCCGGGGAAGCTCACTCCCGAGCAGATTGTCGCAGAGGTCCCGGCGGGGCTTTACGTGACCAGCCTGATGGGTTTCGGTACGAATCCGGTTACGGGCGACTACTCGCGCGGGGCAACCGGCCTGTGGATTGAGAAAGGCCAGCTTGCTCATGCCGTCGAGGAAGTAACGATCGCCGGGAACCTGGCCGAGATGCTGCGCAACGTGACAGCTATCGGCAACGACCTGGTTTTTCGGGGGTCTGTAGCTTCGCCTACGCTGCGGATCGACGGGATGACCATCGCGGGGGCGTGACGATTCTGACGGTGGGAGAGCCGGCGGGGACGATTGACTTTCAGGCGGAGCGCAGCGTGAACAGCGTGATCTCGGGCGGGCAGTCGAAGCGGAAGGGAAGGTCGACCGTGCCGAGGCCGCGATTGACGTAAAGTTGCAGATCGCCGAAGCGGAACCAGCCCTCGACATACTTCCTGCCCATTTGCGGAAGTTTTAACGGCCCGATGAGCGGCAGGCGAATCTGGCCCCCGTGGGAGTGGCCGCTCAACATGAGAGAGACGGACGATCCTGCAGGTTGGTTGAGGAGCGTATCGATGTAATCGGGCGCGTGGCAGAGAAGAACCACGGGCTCATGAGGCACGTTGCGGATGGAAGCCGGGATGGCGGCTTCAGGATCCGGATGGCCCTCGAGTGGATCTTCGACGCCGGCCAGCCAGAATCTGCCGCCGCCGCGGTCGATAGGCAGGCAGGCGTTATTCAGAACCTTGATTCCGTTGGCGACAAGAGCCGCAGTGACCTTATTCTTGCCCACCAATATATCGTGGTTGCCAAGCGATGCGTAGCGCTGAGCGCATTGGAGCTGATTGAGGATGCCGGCGCACTGCTCCGCTGCGCCCTTGAAGACCCTGCGCGATACTGGCGAACGGGTGACAAAATCACCTGTCAGGAAGACCGCATCGGCATTCAGCCGGTTGATGCGGTTGATGGCATCGTGAAGAAAGAATGGCTCAGTGAATTCGTCCAAGTGGATGTCGCTGAGTTGCGCCACGCGGAAGCCGTCAAATGTCCGGGAAAGGCCGCGAAGGAAAACGTCGTGATTGGTGATCTCGATCCAATGCCGCTCGATCTCGCCGGCATAGAGCGCCAGACCGGCGCCGGCGCACGCGCCTGCGACAAGGAAGCGGCGGCGCGTGATTCGCTGCTGGGAAGGAGACTCCAACAATATCTTATTTTATCGTATCTATTTTCAGCTTGACCGGGCGCGGTTTTGGCCGATCGAAAGGACGCGGACGGATATACATCCGGCTGGCGGCGCCCAGGCGGCAGCAATTGCGCCCCGCGGTCTTGGCGGCGTAAAGCGCGCTGTCCACCTCGCACAGAGCTTCCTCGAGGGTCCGCGTATTGGAAGCAAAGCTGGAAAAGACGCCCATGCTTATGGTGACGGGAATGGATCCGCGCGAGGTGCGGAAAGGCGTGTCCCCGATCGCTTTGCGAATCTCCTCGGCCCGTTCCATCGCCTTGTCAGCGCAGCAATTGTTCAGAACCAGGAGGAATTCCTCACCGCCGTAGCGTCCGACAAAATCGTAGGACCGAACCGCTCCGAGCAGACGCCGCGCCACTTCGCGGAGCACTTCGTCGCCGACGATGTGCCCATAGGTGTCGTTGACCAGCTTGAAGTGGTCGAGGTCGCCGAGCACGATGGCTGTGAATCCTTTGACGCGCCGTTTGCGGGGCAACTCGCTAGCCAGCAACTCGAGAATCGTCCCGCGATTGAGCAGCGAGGTGAGCGAGTCGTGGATGGCCTTGTAGCGCATATCCTCGCGCGCTTCCAGCAGGTTGTCTTCGAGTTCGAGAATGCGCCGGCCGGTACGCAGCCGGGCCTTCAGTTCTCCGGGATCGAAGGGTTTGATGAGGTAATCGTCGGCGCCGGATTCCAGGCCCTCCACGATGTCCTCTTTGGAGCTCTTTGAGGTGAGCAGCACCAGGTAGACGTGGCGCTGGCTGCGTTTGCGGCGCACCGCGCGACAGACTGCCGGCCCATCGAGTTGAGGCATGACCCAGTCAAGCAGGGCGAGCCGCGGACCTTCGGAACGGCACAATTCTTCCGCCGCCTGCCGGCCATTGCTGACAGCGATGACCTCGTACTCCGCGCGCTTAAGGGTCTTCTCAAGCAAGCGCTGCGAAAGCGCATTGTCGTCCGCGATCAGAATTCTCATCGTTTCCCACCTGTCGCGAACAAGTTCACAGCCTCCAGCAGCCCCGCTTCTTCCTGGTCGAACAAAGCCACAGCCTGCTGGATTTTTTGCACATCTCCGGCGCGTGCCGCTGCTTCGACATTGGCGGCCAACTCGGCCCCCCGGTTGATCGACAGGTTGGCCAGCATTCCTTTCAGCGTGTGAGCAGCTTTCTCCGCCTGGGATGGATCGCAGCTATCTACCGCGCCGCGCAGAGCATCGCGAAGCCGCGGAAAATGGCCCTGGAACAGCGCAAACAGCTCTGCCAGCAGCTCGCGGTCATTTTCGACGCGGGCCAGCAGTTCAGGCATGTTCAGGTATTGTTCCAGCGATGCGCGCTTCCGGTTCGTCACGGCCACACCTCTTTCGGCGCTAAGGTTGTAGCCCGACGGAGGAAGGCTGTGCTTCAGCTCGTCTTGCCACACAGGTCTGGAGTAGCGCGTCCAGTTCCTCGGGGCGAATCGGCTTGGAAAGATAGCCGTCCATGCCCGCTGCCAAACAGCGATCCTGGTCGCCCTTCGCAGCATACGCGGTGATCGCCACAATGGGCTGGTGGCTGCCGGTTCCCTTCTCGCGCTCGCGAATCAGCGTGGTCGCCGCGATCCCGTCGAGCAGCGGCATTTGCACATCCATCAGCACCAAGTCGTAGGAGGAGCGTTCCAGCAAGTCGGCTGCCTCCCGGCCGTTGCCCACCACCGTGACCCGATGCCCGCGCTTCTGAAGCAGGCGTGTGGCCAGGCGCTGATTGATCGCGTTGTCTTCCGCCAGCAACACGTCGAGAGCGGTTCCAGGGGCAGGGGCGCGGCGTTCCGCGCTGGGCGCAACCTCTCTTGAAACACCGAGCTGTGGCTGCCGCCTATCCAACGCGCGGGCGATGGCGCCGCGCAACTCATTCTGGCGAACCGGCTTGGTGAGGGATGCAAAGAGGCCGAGCCGCTGGCATCGTGCCATATCTCCGCGACAGCCGGCGGAACTGAGCATCATGATGGTCGCCGTAGCCACGCCAGGCCTGCCGCGAATCTTCTCCACCAGAGTGAAGCCGTCCATGCCGGGCATATGCATGTCGGTCAGTATCAGTCGATAGGGGTCGCTGGAAGCGGGCGCGGAATTGAGTTCCGCGAGCGCCGTCTCGCCACTCTCCACGCAGACAGGCCGCATCCCCCAGCGGGTCAGCAGCCGATCAAGGATGCGGCGGTTGGTCTGGTTGTCGTCCACCACGAGTACGCGGGCGCCGCGCAGCATCCCCTCTGGGAATCCGGCGGGCAGCTGGGAAGCAGCGGCGCCACCAACGCCGACCCTGGCCGTAAAGTGAAACTCGCTGCCCTTGCCGGGTTCGCTGTCCACCCAGATTTTTCCGTCCATCATCGCGACCAGGCGGGAAGTGATGGTAAGGCCGAGGCCGGTTCCACCGAACTCGCGCGTGGTGGAAGCGTCGGCTTGGGTGAAGGCGTCAAAGATTAGGGTCTGTTTGTCTTTGGGAACCCCGATGCCGGTATCGGCGACGGTGAAATGGAGGACACTTCCGCCGCCTTCCTCCCGCTCGACTTCCACAGCCAGCCCGACCTGGCCCTCGGAGGTGAACTTGATGGCGTTTCCCACCAGATTGAAGAGGATTTGGCGCAGGCGCGAGGGGTCGCCGCGGACGATCGTGGGCATCTCCGGAGCGATGTCGCAGAGCAACTCGAGATCCTTCTCTTCAGCGCGCAGAACGAGCGTCCTCAAGGTAGTCTCAATGCATTCTCTGATGTCGAATTCGATTGACTCGAGATCGATCTTGCCGGCTTCGATCTTGGAGAAGTCGAGAATGTCGTTGATCACGTTGAGCAGGGAGTCGGCCGAGAGTTTCACCGTCTCGAGGTAATCGCGCGGCTCCGGAGTCAGGTCGGTGTCGAGAGCCAGCTCGGTCATGCCGATGACGCCATTGAGCGGAGTGCGGATTTCGTGGCTCATGTTGGCCAGGAACTCGCTTTTAGCCCGGCTGGCAGCCTCGGCCTGAATGCGCGCCTTGATCAGCTCCGCTTCGCTGTGCTTTAAGCGAGTGACGTCACGGCCAATCCCGATAATGCCGGCGATTTCGCCATCCTCCCCGCGGTAGGGCACCTTCGTCGTCATAGTCCAGCGGTCCTTGCCTTGGGTGTCCTGCGTATACTCGGCTTTGCTGACTACCGGCTCTCCGGTGCGCATGACCGCTTGCTCGTCGTCGCGGAAGTTTCGAGCCTGCGCCTCGGGATAGAAGGAGGAGTCGTCACGTCCGACTAACGTACCGCCGGGTAAGCCGGTCATACGGTTCCGTAACGCCCGGTTGGCGAGAAGAAAGCGGCTCTGTGTGTCCTTGACGTAGATATGGTCGGGCAGGCTGTCGATGACTGTGCGCAGCATGCGCAGTTCCGCTTGGTTCGCGCTCTGCTCCGCGTGCCGGGCTCTCGCCATAGCCGCGTCGCGGCGGAAGAAAACATAGCCAGGCCACGCGAGGAGCAGAAATAGGGCCAAGGCGATGAGCGCGGACAGGCTGGAGGCCGGGTGGGCGAACGCCAGTTGTCTTAGCAGGAAATATGCCGCGACGACGACTGCGGCCAGAATCACTGCTTGTACTCCAACTCGCTTCATGTCCCTATCGGGGTCGAGTCTTGGTTTCCCATTGCGCGGAGAACCTTCCTCACTCTGCATCGGAGCAGCACCCTCATCGCTCGGTCTTTCGCCTCGGCTCAACCAGGCAACGGAATCCCTTTCATTTCCCTACGGGGAACCGTGGCAACAAATTGCACGGCTCAAGCCAAATGTTTTCGAGCATTCCTGAATTTCTCCCAAGATTGCCTGCTGGGAGGCGATCGACGGTGATCTGTATCACGACTCTGAACAAGCGTTGCCTATTCTGCATGAGTCCAGGTAAACGTTCGGTACCGGCCGCTGCTATTCGCTTCCGCCTAAAACACTTTCCCAACTTGAATCCAGCGAGGGCTGAAATGCGCATTGGATTTTCGCTCAACGAGAACCCGCCTTGTTACGCCTTCGGCGACTCTGCGGTAGTTGGGAAAATGCCGGAAGATCGACCGGGCGCGGCGTTAGGCGGGAATGGCGGCAAAGTACGCGGCGACTTCCAGCCAGTTGTTCACCCGAACGAAGCCGGTTGCGGTGAGGTTGTGCGGCGCAGTGTAGAGCAATCCCTGGCCTTCAAAGCGGAGCAGATTTTTGGGCTGGTCGTCGATGAGGTAGTCGGCGCGGAGGATGCGCTTGTCTCCGCAGAAAACGTAATGCGCGGGCGGGATGAAGGGAAAGTGGCGTTGCAGCCAGCGGTACTTGGGGCCGAGCGAGTTGGGCACGGCCATGGCCTGGGTGGCGATGAAGATCTCAAAGCGGGCGGAGAGCTCTTTGAGGACCGGCTGCGCGTCGGGCATCACAGCCAGGTCCTCGAAGAAGTCCTCGGCGTCGAGGAAGGCGCGGAGCTGGGCCTGGCGATCGAGGGGCGTGATCTCCCAGATGCCTTTGCCGGCGAGGTCGTCCGGAGTCACGTCCTCGTCGAAGGTCTGGTTGTAGCGGCGGATGTGCTCGGAGAGGGTGTCGGCCATGACCTCATCCATATCGACACAAATGCGCTGCACGGGAGTGCTCCTCAAGAACGTCTTTCAAGAAAAGCGTAGCAGGGTGGGCAGCGGCGCGACGACCGCGCCATCTCGACGCTGACACAGCGCGGCCTCATCCGGAGCTGTATTGGCGGCCGGATGAGGCTCCATGAAAGATTTATCGATGCTCGTTCACGCCCGCACAAGAATCAGAAGATTCCGTTCGAGTGCAGGGTGACTGTCTGCGCCACGACTTCAGGGCCGGTAGCCCCGTTAAGGGCGCCGTTCTGCGCGAATAACCAGCCGCTGACGGAAACCAGGTCATTCACCGCCAGGCCAGAGAAGTCGTCCGGGGTGAACCCCTGGTAGCTGGTCTGCGAGGTGGTCTCCACCCCGTACTGAATCAGCGCGACGACGTTGCAGACGGGAGCTCCGCCTCCCGGAGGCGCACATGGCGACCACAGGTAGTCGATGGTGAAGCTCGGCGAACTGATTGACGCGATGGTCCCGGTGAGCTGGCTCGGCTCCAACGCCACGCTGCTGGCGGTGAAGGAGAGCTGAGGAGGCGGTTCCCAACCCCCGTTGCTGACCGCATTGGGCGGAGGGGTCAGCAACCCGGGAGTGACGGTGAGCTGAACATCCTGGCCCACGGTCAGGTCGGCGGGTCCGGTAAAGGTGAACCCAGACGGAATGGTGAAGCCGTTTGTGTCGATGGAAAAGGTGGCGGCGGGGTTTGAGCCGGATGCAATAGTCCAGATGGCGACCGAGGCGATGCCGCCGAGGGGCAGGCTGGAGCTGTTGGTCGGGTTTTGGTGGAGAAGGACATCAATGATGGTTTCACCCGTGGGAAGCGGCAGGGGCGGAATGGCGACGATGGTTCCTTCCACCGTCTGCTGGTTTGCGGCTTGCAGGTAGGTAACCTGGCCAGCCAGCGGGTTTCCGTCGCTCTGAATGCTCGCGATCAGGACCTGCACAATCCCGCCGGGGGCAAGGCAATTGAAGATGGAGGTGTTGTCGGCGCAGGTGGGAAAATCGTTATACGTGGTGCTGCTGTTGACGTCGATGGTGAAGGTCCTGCCCCAGGCCGTCTGCAGCGTGAATTGGTCCTGGTTGGGGTTGAGGCTCTCGACGGTGCCCCTAATGAAACCGAATTGCGGAGGCTCTGAAGCCGCTGCGGGCGGCAACTGGGCGAGCGTGACGCCATTGGAAACGCCGAGATTGACGGAGAGGTCGGACTGGATGACCGTGTTGAGATGGAAATCGACGAAAAACCCCAGCGGAGAATTCGCTGAAACTGTGACCGGGAATGGCGCGGAGGTAAAGTTCACGGTTGCCGCGTTGTCCGGGGCCGGCGTGAGCTGACAGATGCTGCCGACAGCGCACGAACTGCCAAGCGCTGCATCTGAAGTATTGAGGATCACGAGCTGGGGGTTGGCAAAGGTGAGCGCCAGGCTGTTGTAGGTCGCGGCAGGCACATTTGCCGTGCTGAGAAAGGCGGAGAGCGCCTGAAGCTGGGTCACGTCAACCTGGATCGGCGTGTCGCTGGCGAGCAGCGAGACGGACGAGCCCGATGAAGACTGGAGCGAGGCGCCCGTGAGGCTGATCTGGAAGAACAAAACCGAAACGCCCGCAGGCGGATCGTCGGTCATAGTGAGCGAAACGGGAACGTTGGTCCCGGATGAAGACCCTGTGCTGCTTGCGGTTGTGCTGTTGCCGCAGCCCACCAGAAATGAAGTTGCTGTGGCCAAAATGACGGCGGAAACGCCTGCTCTTCGCATTTCAGGCCCCTTTCAACGGAAGTGGACGATGTGAGAGGGGACAATTCCGAGCAAATCCCACGCGGTCCGGAACGAGGGCTTAAGCGAACTCCCGCCCCCGGCGGCCCTAACCGCTTGCGCGCAGCGCCCAACTGGAGGGCCGGGCGCAAAGCTCTCTCTTTATGACTCTTTCGCTACAGATTTAGACTACTCCGCGGCGAAAAACGTTGACTCGTGAAGTCGGAAAGTCCAGGTTACTTTCGTTGGAACCAAATGACGGAGCGGGTTTCAGCCCACTCCGGTCCCGCGGGTTGCGAGCCTCTAAAAGAAAGGACGCTACGCGCCGGCCTGGCGCGGTTTGCGCGGGGCGCGGCCGGCGCCGAGGATTGGTTCAGGCTGCGGCGCTTTGGGAGCGGGGGCCATGGCGGGATCCCAGTAGAGGAGGCGGCTGCAACTGTCGCAGGCGACCAGCTCGCCCTCGCGGAGCTGGTTCCAGGTTTGCGGGCGCACGCCCATGCGGCAGCCGGTGCACTGCTGATTCTCAGCGCGGACGACGGCAGTGCCGCGGGCGGCGGCGATGCGGTCAAAGCGGGCCAGCCAGTCGGCATCGAGAGCGGCGCGGACGGCTTCGCGGCCGTCGCCCAGAGCGGCAAGCTCGGCGGCGAGCTCCCGCTGGCGCATAGCAACGCGGGCGCGGACAGCATCGGCCTCCGCGGCCAGGAGTTCCACCTGGGCGCGGGCCTGGGCTAACGCGGCTTCGTGGGTCTCCGAGCGCTCGAGGCTCAAATATTCGTCGTTTTCCAGGCGGTCGGCCTCGGAGGCGGCGAATTGAATCTCGTGCTCGATGGCCGCGGCCTGCGCGGGAGTGGCAACGGAATCGAGCTGGGCACGGAAGCGGGCGGCCTTCTGGCGATGGGCTTCGATGTCGCGTTCCAGCCGGGTACGCAGCGAGTCTTCGCGGCTCAGCGCGGCGGAGGCCTCGGCGGACTTGCGCTCGGCGGCGGCAAGTGCAGCCTCGGCCTGAGCGATCTCGGCGGGCAGCGCGCGCATTTCCTGGATAAGGCGGGCTCGGTCGAGTTCGATGGTTTGGAGCTTAACGAGGGTTTCAATCAGCGCTTGCATCCGTGAGAAAAAGTCTAAGGCATCGAGGGACAGGGAACAAGGGAAAGGAAAATCAGGGACTGAGGGACTAAGGGACTGGGAGACTCGTGCGGGTGCGGCGACGATTCATTCGCAGAAACGACAGAAACGTGGGACGGGGATTCGATTTGCGGCGCAGATGGCGTCAAAGAGAGCAGGAGCGGCAATTTTCGGCGCGAAGGAAGCCTGCGAGAATGAATACGGGCGAGAGTTGGGAGTAATGGCGAGGCGGGCAAGAAAGCGGCGCAAGCATCGATGGCTCAAGTGGGCCGCGGGATTGCTGCTGCTCGCGCTGATTGCGCCGGGCGTGGCGATTCTCATCGCGCTGCACCGGGTCGAGCCGATGCTGCGCGCAGCGATTGTGGAAAAGCTTGAGGAGCATTTTCGCGCGCGCGTAGAACTGGACAGCTTTCACGTTTCGCTGGTGAACGGGCTGTGGGCCGAGGGCAAAGGATTGCGCATCTGGCCGCCCGCACAGGTTGCGGGTGTGACTGTTCCAGGCACAAGCGGGGCGGCGGGCGCAACCGCGCCGCTGATCCGGCTCGCGGAGTTCCGGTTTCACTCGCCGCTGCGTTACACACCGGGCGAGCCGATCCGGATTTCTGTGGTGGAACTGAAAGGGCTGGATGTGGATGTGCCGCCGAAGCCTCATTTCACGCATGCGGCGACGAGTGGCGGCGGTGCGGCACCGGAGCAGAATGGAGCGCCGCTTGTCCGCTTCGAGATCGACAGCATCGATTGCAAAGGGGCGAAGCTGACATTGGAAACCAGCAAGCCCGGAAAGCTGCCGCTGGAGTTTGCCATCACCCGCATCAAGTTGACCCATGTGAGCGTGGGCGGCTCGATGCACTTCGACGCGGAGCTGACCAATCCGCGACCAGCGGGAAGGATCGTCACATCGGGCAATGTGGGGCCGTGGGTGGTGGAGGATCCCGGCGAAACTCCGCTTGCGGGCAATTACCGGTTCGAACATGCGGACCTCGGCGTCTTCAAAGGGATTGCGGGGATTTTGGACTCGACGGGCAAGTACCAGGGCGTGCTTCGCAACCTGACGGTCGATGGGGTGACGGATACGCCGGACTTCCGCTTAACGCATTTCGGCACGGCGGCGCCGCTGCACACGCAGTTCCACGCCACAGTGGACGGCACGAACGGGGATACGTGGCTGCGGTCGGTCGAAGCAACGCTGGGGCGGTCGCACTTTACCGCCGAGGGGCAGATTGTGCGGGTTTCGGCCGGGCTTTTGCCGAATGGAGCCGCGCGGCCGGGCGGGCACGAGATTGCACTGAACGTGAACGTGGACCGTGGACGGATGGAAGATTTTCTGCGCCTGTTGAGCAAGAATGGTACGCCGCTGCTGGCCGGGGCGCTGACGCTGAAAACGACGCTGGAAATTCCGCCGGGATCCGAACCGGTTCACGAAAGGATGAAGCTGAACGGGAGTTTTGCGCTCGAGGATGCCGCATTTACGAGCGCGAAGATCCAGAAAGATATCGGAGATCTGAGCCTGCGGAGCCAGGGCAGGCCGAAGGACGCAAAGAGCGGGGGCGCGGATGTGCGCTCGGCCATGCAAAGCGATTTCACAATGGCGGGCGGGGTGGTGACGCTTCCCGATCTGAAATACACTGTGGCCGGAGCGGAGATCGATTTGAAGGGCACATATGGCGTTGAGGGCGGCATCCTGGACTTTGCGGGAACAGCCAGGATGCAGGCCACGGTTTCGCAAATGGTGGGCGGATGGAAGGGAGCGCTGTTGAAACCGGCAGATCGATTCTTTAAGAAGCATGGAGCAGGGACTGAAGTTGGCATCCACATCACAGGCTCGGGAGAAGATCCAAAATTCGGGATCGATTTCAATGGGATGAAGCATACTTCGCCGGCGATTCCGGGACAACAACAGTGAGGCCGGGCTCAGTGAACTCCCACCCGGCTTTGATCCCCACGCAAGACGGGGGAAGAAATGGAGCGAAGTGACCGCCATGCACGAAGCGAGTCGACTGCTGAAAACGTTGGAGATCTGCGCTGTAGGCTTGATGCTTTTGGCCACGGCGATGACCGCAGGAGGGCAAGCGGTGCCCGCAAAACCGCAGAAAGCAGCGCAAAGCGCGGAGCACGCAAAAGATCTGGACTGGTGGAAGAATGCCGTGATCTACGAGGTGTACCCGCGCAGCTTTCAGGACACGAACGGCGATGGAATCGGCGACCTGAACGGGATCACGGAGCGGCTGGACTACCTGAAGGATTTGGGCGTCGACGCGATCTGGCTGACGCCCGTGTACCCTTCGCCGCAGGTGGACTTCGGTTACGACATCTCGAATTACCGGGATATCGATCCGCAGTACGGCACGCTCGCGGACTTCGACCGGCTGGTGGCCGAGGCCGGCAAGCGCCACATCCGCGTGATCATGGACATGGTGATGAACCACACCTCGGATCAGCACGAGTGGTTCCTTCAATCGCGTTCGTCGCGCAACAACCCTTACCGCGACTGGTATTGCTGGCACGACGGCAAAGGCGAGACCGCGACCAGTAAAGGTGAGCCGCCCAACAACTGGCAGTCGCTCTTCGGCCACTCGGCGTGGCAATGGGATGAGAAGACGCGGCAGTACTACTATCACAAGTTCTATATCCAGCAGCCGGACCTGAACTGGCATAACCCCAAGGTGCACGAGGCGTTCAAGCAGATCATGGCGTTCTGGCTGAAGCGCGGCGTGGGCGGGTTCCGGTTCGACGCCATTACGGCGCTCTTTGAGGACCCGAGCCTGGCCGACGAAGGAGTGGTGCTGGACAAGAACGGCAAGCCGGTGATCAACGCCTACGGCGACCCGCAACTGGACGGCTCGAAGACCGACAACCAGCCCGGCGTGCACGAAGTGATCGCGGAGATGCGGGCGGAGGCGGACAAGTTCGCCGGGAGCGCGTTCCCAGGCGCGCGCGTGTTGATCGGCGAGACCTATCTGCCCAACATCGGCGAGCTGAGGAAGATGTATGGAACAGCGCAGGAGCCGGAGTTCGAGCTGCCGATGGACACGCAGGTGGCTTTCATCAACAAGCTGGATGTGGCCGCGTTCCGGCAACGGCTGACCGATGCAGAGTTGCGGCTGGGGACTCATACTCCTCTGCTGCTTTTCGATAATCACGACAATCCGCGGATCGCCGCGCGCTATGGCGACGGCGTGCACGACACGGACATCCAGCGCGTGATTGCGACCATCCTGTTGGCGAGCCGCGGATCGACGCTGATGTACTACGGCGACGAGATTGGGATGAAGACCACGCCGCCCACGCGCAAAGAGGATGTGAAGGATCCGATCGGGATCACGGGCTGGCCCAAGGAGAAGGGACGCGACGGCGAGCGCACACCGATGCAGTGGGATGGAAGCGCGAATGCGGGCTTCACTACCGGAGCGCCGTGGCTGCCCGTGCCGCCAAGCGCGGCGGCGATCAACGTGAAGGCGGAGGAGCGCGATCCCGACTCGCTGCTTGCGTGGTACAAGGCGCTGATCCGGCTGAAGAAGACCGTTCCGGCCTTCGAGAATGGCGCGAACATCATGCTGGATGCGGAAAACACAAAGGTGCTGAGCTGGATGCGGCAGGCGTCGGGCACACCCCAGGTGGTGGTGAGCGTGAACTTTACGGCCGAGCCGCAGACGGTGAATCTCGCCATTGGCGGCGTAGGCATCCGGCCCAGGAAACTGAAGACACTGCTGAAAACGCCGGGAGCAGCGGACCCGGTTGCGTTGAACCGTATCGCGCTGGGGCCGTACGGGGTGTATATCGGCGAGGTGCAGTAAGAAAGAGGATTCGCTTTTTTGCCATGCCCGGAGTTCCAGGTTCGCTGCCTGCGCAGACCGGGTGCGGGAAGCGAAGCACTCACGACGAAGGATCGGCCATGAACGCCGCGCCCAAGCAAGACTCGCAGGATAAGCGCCAACAGCAGAATCGCGACGCCCGCTTCGCCATGCGGCTGTCGTTGTTCGTTGGCGTGCTGATGCTGGCCGGGAAGCTGACGGCTTACCTGCTCACCGGGTCATCGGCGATCTTCTCCGACGCTGCCGAATCCGTGGTGCACGTGGTGGTGGTGGCGTTTGCCGTGTTCAGCTTGTGGCTGAGCACGCGGCCCGCGGTGCCGCATTTTCACTACGGATACGAGCGGATCACCTTCTTTTCCGCGGGCTTTGAGGGCGCGATGATCGCGCTGGCCGCGGGAAGCATTCTCTATACGACCATCGAGAAGTGGCGGCACGGCCTGGCCCTGGAGAACATTGGCAGCGGAGTCGTCCTGATCGTCGCTGCCGGAATCCTAAACGCCTTGCTGGGGTGGTATTTGCTGCGGCTTGGCCGGCGGAATCATTCGCTGATTCTCGAAGCGGACGGGAAGCACGTGCTGACCGACAGTTGGACCAGCTTCGGCGTGGTTGCGGGTTTGCTGCTGGTGATGACGACGGGATGGAAGCCGTTCGATCCGTTGGTGGCTTTCGGCGTGGCGGCGAACATTCTCTTTACGGGCGGCCGGCTGCTTTGGCGGTCGTTCAAAGGATTGCTCGATTACTCCGATCCCACGGTCGGCCACCAGATCCGGGCGCGGCTCGACGCCATTTGCGATGAGCTTGGTCTTCAATACCACGGCGTGCGCTTCCGCGCTACGGGCTATCGCCAGATTATTGAGATTCACCTTCTGTTTCCCGACAGCATGAAGCTGGGCGAGGCCCACCGGTTGGCGACAGAGGTGGAAGAGCGGCTGGCCCTCGATCTGGAGATGCCCGCGGAGGTCATCACGCATCTGGAGTCGCTTGAGGACCACTCCGAAGTCCACCACGTGCAGCACTATACGGGGCGGCCGGATTAATGGCCCAACCGCCCGGCCGATTGGTTCCCCGATTCAAAAGCAGCGCTTTGGGAGGAATGGACCTGGTTCAATACACTAAGGTCATTGATTTCTCCGGGCTCCCTCATCGTTCGTGGCGAAACTGCCGTCTAAAGCTAGAGCGGTATTGATTAGCGAAGCCTTCATTTGCTGAAGCGATAGGGACTTCCTGCTTGAAGGAGCCGGACTTCGCGATAGAGGCAATCCGATCCGAAACCAAGCCAATCAGCGCCAATTGCTACGCAGCACTCTCCGTTCGGGTTCCCTGTATGTCCGGTGGGCGGCGCTTGCGGCTTTGTGCCTGGTTGCGGTCAGCGCGTGGGCGCAAGAGGGCGCGCCGCCCGCCGCGCCTGATCCTGACCCGGCCGGGATCGCCGGCGGCAGCATTCATGGTGTGGTGACGAGCGCTGACGGAACGGTGTACGAGGGGGCACGCGTGGAGCTGAAGCTGGACGGCCCCGGCGCTGCACCGGCGACTACGGAGCAGACGGACAGCGGCGGCGCATTCAGCTTTGCGCACCTGGCTCCGGGCACATTCAAGCTCACGGTCTCTTCGAACGGCTTTGTGACCCAGTCGATCGTAGGTGTGTTGCACGCGGGAGAGACGTTCGATGCGCGCACTATCGTATTGCCGGTTGCAGGCACAGAAAGCGTAGTGCAGGTGTCGGCCGGGTCGCAGGCGGAGCTCGCCCAGCAACAACTCGACCTGGAAGAGAAACAGCGGGTGCTGGGCGTATTTCCGAACTACTACGTCAGCTACGATCCTCGTGCCGTACCGCTCACAACGCGGCAAAAATACCAGCTCGCATGGAAAACATCGATCGATCCCGTCACATGGGCGATGACGGGCGCGGTCGCCGCCATGGAGCAGGCCGGCAACACCTTTGCCGGATACGGTCAGGGCGCGCAAGGATATGGCAAGCGCTTCGGCGCGAATTATGCCGACTCCTTCTTTAACGTCATGATCGGCGGCGCGGTTCTGCCCTCGGTGCTCAAGCAGGATCCGCGGTACTTTTACAAGGGGACGGGAACGATCATGTCGCGGGCCATGTACGCAATTGCGAATTCGGTTATCTGCAAGGGCGACAACGGACACTGGCAGACGAATTATTCCGAGATCCTTGGCGGGCTGGCGGCTGGCGGAATCTCCAACCTCTACTACCCGCCCGGCGACCGCAGCGGCGTGGAAGTGACTTTTGAGAATGCGCTCATCGGCACCGCCGAAACCGCGGTACAGAACCTGTTTCAGGAGTTTGTGGTGCGCCGATTGACACCCAAGCTGCCACACAATTCAGCGGGCCCGCCGTAGGACGCTTAATATCCCGCAATCGATTCGACCAGCCGGTTGATTCTCTCTTCCTGCCGTTCTATGGACTCCACTAGTTTGAACTGGGTGCGGCAGCGGTCGAGATTGTGCCCATCGCGATGCACTTTGAAATAGGTGTCGCCGGCCAGATAGTCAGCAAGGAATCGGACGCCGGTTTCGAAAGTAATGAGCTTGCCCGAGAAGGCGAGGTATTTTCTTTCCGCCAGGGTCAGGAATGCGCCGGCCGATTCAAGATATCCGCGGACGAGGGCCTCGAACAGCGGAAACTGCATGGCGACTTTGGATAGATCCTGCTCGTCTTCGTTGGCGGGGCTGGTGGTGGTGCACACCATGTCGCCGAAATCGTAAAGCGCCAGGCCGGGCATCACGGTGTCGAGGTCGATGACGCAGACGGCTTCGCCGGTGGCATCGTCGAGCAGGACGTTGTTGAATTTGGTGTCGTTGTGGGTGATGCGCTCGGGCAGACGGGCATCCAGCAGAACGCCGGCGATGGATTGGCGCGCGCGGGCAAACTCGATCTCAGGCAGGGCAAGAGCGGCGCGGCCCTTCACGTCCGCGGCGATTGCCTGTTCCAACGCAGCGAAGCGCTTGGGCGTGTGGTGAAAATCGGGAATGGTCTCGCGCAGGCGCGGCGAGGGCAACGTTGCGAGCTGCTGCTGGAAGCGGCCGAAGGCGCGGGCCGCCTGAAACGCCTGTTGCGCAGAGGTCGCGGTTTCATAGGTGCGCGCGTTCTCAATGAAACGATAGGCGCGCCAGGTTTCTCCTTCGGCATCCACGTACCAGTTAAGTCTGTCCCGCGCCGGAATGAGCGTAAGCGCGCGGCGGGCAGCGTCCGGCGCGCCCGCTGTCTGCTCGGCAAGATGCGCCGTGACGCGCTCGATGTTCTGCATCACGGCGGCGGGGTTGCGGAAGACGTGGCGATTGATGTGCTGCAGGATGTAGCGTACAGGCGCGCCCGGCGACTGGCACGTAACGAGGTAGGTGTCGTTGATGTGGCCGTTGCCGTGGGGCGCGATGCCGGAGACTTCGCCGCCGAACTGGAAATGGCTCGCCGCGGCAAGGGCGTGGCGCGGCTCGCTCATGACCAGAGTCTTTCAGGATAGAGGCCATCGCCGATGAGACGGCGGATGCTTTCGATGACTCGCGGGCGGTCCTCGCGATAGGTGACGCCGAACCAGGAATCGCGCGAGCTCAGAACCTTGACGCGCGCCTGTCCGGAATGAACCAGTTCGCCGACCGTCGAGGGGATGTAGCATTCGGCCTTCAAATCGGAGGCGTTGCCCTCGAGGAATTTCTCGAAGCACTCGCGCAACTGATCGAAGACGTGGGGCGTGAATCCCCACATGTTCATGGAGACCGGCTCGTCGCCGGAAAGTTCCGTCACCTTTCCCGCGGCATCGGTGTTGCGCGCGCCGTTTGCGTCGCGCTCGATCTTGGTGAGCTCGACGATGTGCTGGAGATAGCCGTCGCCGGCAACCTGGCAAACTCCGCGCGCCACCGAGCCGAAGTCGGAGAGCGTGTTGCGCAGGACGAAGCCGACCATGGCGTAGTCCGGCGTACCGGAGGTGAGATGCCGGGCCAGCTCCCGATAACCATTCGCGCCGTAGAAGTCGTCGGCATTGATGGCGGCGAAGGGCTCCTGGATAACGCCGGCTGCCAGCAGAATGGCTTGCGTGGTGCCCCACGGCTTGGTGCGGCCGGCGGGTACGGTGAAGCGCGGAGGAATGTCTTCGAGGGCCTGGAAGACGTAGTCGGTAGCCATGCGTTTTTCAAAGCGCGCGCCGACGATCTCGCGGAATTGCTGCTCGATGTCCTTGCGGATGACGAAGACAAGCTTGCCGAAGCCGGCGCGGAGAGCATCGAAGATGGAGTAATCGATAATGGTTTCGCCAGCAGGACCGACGGGATCGATTTGCTTGAGGCCGCCATAGCGGGCGCCCATGCCGGCGGCGAGAACAAGGAGCGTGGGAGAGGAGACTGAGCTCATAAATCAGGCCCTTTTGGGGAGGGTGTGGATTCAATCGAATGGTACAACACTGGATAGGCTGGGTGCGGCAATAGGGTCAGATGGCCTCATCCGGCAATGGAACAGTCAGCTCCTTACACTCAAAAACGGAACCGATGACTTCCGGGGCTCAAAAATCGTTGACCGGGGCGCTTGGCTGCGGTGGCAAAATAGATACAAAATAGAGGGTATGTCAACAGAGCTGTTTATGGGCGTACGCCCATCTTACGCAGGTAAGGCGCAAGAGTCGGCCACTGCTTTCCTGGAGGCAATGAATCGCGTACTGGTGGAAAGCGGAGTTGAGCCGTATGCCGATTCGGATGAGACGCCAAGAGTTTACACAGGTTATCTATTCGGCCGCTCCGCGCTTGACCACGATTCTTCACGAGTGTTCGTTGAGATTGCCGACTTGGCCCAGGCATCGAGAAGCTGTCCCAATCTCGCGCTGATCCGCGACAACCCACATCGAGTGGCTTTCGTTCCTCGCCGCCTGCTGCAGCCGCTCGCTACCGGATACCACGAGCGGATTGAAGGAAACAATGTGCAGATCTGGATTGGCTCTTTGGCACAACTCACGGAGGAACTGCTGCACTTTGCGCGCGATTTGCGCATCCCGCTCTCGAACGGCGGTGTTGCCGACGAAACTGCCGATTTCATCAACATGTTCACCCCGTTCCACGAGCGCGACTCCACAAAACTGATCAGGGATTACAGACCTGCGTGGTTAGCGCTTTATGAGGGAGCCCGGCTGGCGATGGAACACGGAGTGGCTCTTACCCTTGCGGGCTGAGCAACGTCCCGGCTATGCGGCCGCAATACGGCTCCATTACTGGGGTGCACATTCGGCTGCGGCGTCCGGTTCGCATTGCTGCTTCTCTGCTCAGCGTTTTTGACTGGTTGGCGGTAAGGTGAAAGACGCGTATGGATTATGCTTTGGCGCTGGATCAGGGGACGACGAGTTCGCGGGCGGTTCTGTTTGATGCTGGCGGAGCGATTGCGGCCGTGGCGCAGAAGGAGCTCCAGCAGTTCTATCCGCAGGCAGGATGGGTAGAGCACGATCCGACGGAGATCCTGACCAGCCAGATGAGTTGCGCCGTCGAGGCTCTGGGCAAGGCGGGGGCGCGGCCGCGCGATGTGGCGTCCATCGGCATCACCAACCAGCGCGAGACGGTGATCGTGTGGGAGCGCGCAACGGGGAAGGCGATTCATCCGGCGATCGTGTGGCAGGACCGTCGAACAGCTCCGCTGTGCGAACTTTTGGAGCGGAGCGGTGCTGGGGAAAGTATTTCGTCGAAGACCGGGCTGGTGCTGGACCCGTACTTTTCCGCGACCAAGGTTGGTTGGATTCTGGACCACGTGGAGGGCGCCGCGGGCGCGGGCGGAGCGCGGTGAGCTGGCCTTCGGCACTGTGGATAGCTGGCTGATCTGGCACCTGACCGACGGTTACAAGCACGTGACCGACGTGACCAATGCCTCGCGGACGTTGCTCTTCAACGTGGTCGAGGGCGAGTGGGACGCAGAGCTGCTGAAGTTCTTCGGGATTCCCGAGAGCATGTTGCCGGAAGTCGTGTGGTCGAGCGAGCGCGTGGGCGAGGTGAGGACAACGCTCGGCCTCGGTGGCGTAGCGATCGCGGGCATTGCCGGCGACCAGCAGGCGGCGCTCTTTGGCCAGTTGTGCTGGAGCGCCGGCGAGGCCAAGAACACGTACGGAACGGGCTGCTTTCTGCTCGAGAACATTGGCACGGAGTTTATGCGATCGCGCCACAAGCTGATTACGACGGTGGCGGCGAGCGCAAAGAAGCGGCTGGAGTACGCGCTCGAAGGGAGCATCTTTATCGGCGGCGCTGTGGTGCAGTGGCTGCGCGACAATTTGAAACTGATTGGCGCGTCGGCGGATGTGGAAGCGCTTGCGGCCAGCGTGTCGGACACGGGCGGCGTTGTTTTTGTGCCGGCGTTTGTGGGCCTGGGCGCTCCGCATTGGGATGCGCACGCGGCGGGAATGCTGATCGGGCTGCGGCGCTCGACCGGGCCGGGGCATATTGCGCGGGCGGCGCTGGAAGCCATCGCGTTCCAGGTGGCCGACGTGCTGGAAGCGGTGCAAAACGACACCGGCGCGCGGCTGACGGAGTTGCGCGTGGACGGCGGCGCGGCGGTGAACGATCTGCTGATGCAGTTCCAGGCCGATGTGCTCGGCGTGCCGGTGGTGCGGCCGCGCGTGACGGAGACAACCGCGCTGGGCGCGGCGTATCTGGCGGGATTGGCGGCAGGATTCTGGGCCAGTCCCGATGCGTTGCGCGCGGAACGAACGGGCGACGTGCGCTTCGAGCCGAAGCTGGATACGGCCGAGCGGGCGGAGCGGCGCGCGCGCTGGCAAAAGGCCGTGGAGCGGGCAAAGGGGTGGAGCGGGTAACGACAGCTTGTAGCTGGTAGCTGGTAGCTCTTAAGCTTTCAGCTTCCTTCTGGCCTGTGGCCTCGGTTCACAGTTTCACGGCCAACTGCCACCCCCCACCCCTTTTTGAGGCTAAGGGATTTGTTTTCAGTCACTTGTACCCTTCACCAATTGCTGCAACCTGTTGATTCCAAATAGTTTGACCTCGTAAAGTCGTCCATTCAAAAAGAGTTACGAAGCAATTTCCGGCCAAATGGGCTCTTCTTGGCAACATTTGGGCCGTCGTTGGCTCCCTCCGCAAAGGGCTGCCGGCGGGCGCGGTCCTTTAGGCGGAGAGACATCATGGAACCATTCTGCAGGAAGCGGGCGTATTTCTCTGCAAATCGTTGGGCGCTGCTAATGAGCGAAGGATGTTTGACTTAGCGCGGGCGGAGGGGGCGAGGCCCATTGACACCGCTGAGGTGAACCCCTTGGGTGAGACAGTTTGTATTTTGACAGTTCGCCGTTGGCTGAAAAAGTGTATTCATTTTGTTGGCTGTTGTGCAGAGTGGGTTTCGGTTGGTGAAGCGGAGACAGGCTGTGGTGGAGACCAACCTGTCAAGGCCGGGGTCCCCGGCGACAGGTCTTCGTCGCTGGGGTGGAAGGAATAGCCAACTGGAGACTCATCGATCTGATGAGCTGGGGAGCTGGATGGAACTGGCTCCCCGCTTCCTTTGCGCGGCCGGCCCCTGGGCCGCTTGGCAGATCGATGGATTTCCCCATGCCTGGAAAAACTCACTCTCGGCCCTGGCGAAGCAGTCTGGGTTGCGCAGGCGGTTTCGAACTCCTCGGGAGTTTTATATCCCAGGGCGGAGTGGAGCCGTTGCCGGTTGTAGTACTGTTCGATGAACTGTTCGAGATGGGCGCCCAACTCGTCGATGTCCTGGTACTTGTTGGCGCAGATCTCTTCGCGCTTGAGGGTTTTGATAAAGCTCTCGCAGGCGGCATTGTCGTGGGGTGTGGCGGGGCGGCTCATGCTGGGCAGGATGGCGTGGTTTTTGAGCACGTCGAGGTACTGCTCAGACGCATATTGGATGCCGCGGTCGGAGTGGTGCACCAGGCCGGACGGGGGCTGGCGCAGGATGAGAGCTGGTTCCAGGGCCGCCAGCGGGAGGCGCGCCGCCAGGCTGCGGTCCAGCGCCCAGCCAACCACTTTGCGGGAGAAGCCGTCCCGCACCAGGGCCAGGTAATGACCCGCGTCACACCTGCATGACTTCGGCTTCTTTTTTCTGCGAGAGCTCTTCCATGCGGCGGATTTCGGCGTCGGTCATCTTCTGCACTTCTTCGAGGGCGCGCTTCTCGTCGTCCTCGCTGATCTTCTTGTCTTTGGTGAGCTTTTTGAGGGCTTCGTTGCCGTCGCGGCGAACATTTCGAACCGCCGTCCGGTGCTCTTCGAGGACTTTGTTGAGGTGCTTGCAGACCTCGCGGCGGCGTTCCTCGGTCATGGGCGGGACGGGGACTCGGATGATCTTGCCGTCGGAGAGGGGATTGAAGCCGAGGTCGGCGACCTGGATGGCTTTTTCCATTTCTTTCAGGATGGTCGGGTCATAGGGCGAGATGACGATGAGCTGCGGCTCGGGAGCCGAGAGCTGCGCGAGTTGGTGGATGGGCGTAAGCGTGCCGTAGTAGTCGACCTTGACCTGGTCGAGCATGTGGACGCTGGCGCGACCGGTGCGCGCGGAGGCCAGATTGGCCTGGAAGTCGGCGACCGCCTGATCCATGCGGCGTTTGAGGCCGCTGTAGAGCTCTTTGAGCGCCGGGTGACCGGCCATGAAGGATGACATAGGGGATCGTCCTCAGTGCGAAAGTCGGTGCGAAACCGTCAACGGCTTATTCTACAACCCCCGCGGCGAGACGCCAGCGTTTGATGGTGGTGCAATTAGCCATACAGGTAGCCAACCATGAGGCCAGTTTACACAGGACTGATCAAACTAGATAGATCAATTCATCCGCGTGATTCGACAGCAGATCGCCATTTTGGCGAGCCACAGGTTGACAACAGCAGCGCATAAGCCTAGCATTGCGATTGAGCGAGCTACCTCCTCTTACTCTTTCAGGTTCCCTGAACTAAGTCAGCCCATCTGAAGCTTTCCCCTCTTAGATTCCTCAAAGGAGGAACTGCGTCATGACCCTATTGACCCGTTGGGAGCCTTTGCGTGAGTTTTCCGCCATGCAAGACCGCATCAACCGCATGAACCGTCTTTTCCGTGAGTCGTATAGTCCCGAAGTTCCGGAAGAGGCATTAACTACCACCAGCTATGCACCGCCGGTGGACATCTACGAAGACGAGCACAACATTACGTTGAAGCTTGAAGTTCCGGGCATCGACGAAAAAGACATTGATGTCCGTATCGAGAACACCACTCTCACCGTCCATGGCGAGCGCAAGATCGAGAAGGAAGAGAAAGAGGAGAACTACCGTCGCGTCGAGCGGCAGTACGGAGAGTTCACCCGGTCGTTCACGCTGCCCAGTTCCGTGGATCTCGGTCAGGTGAGCGCCCACTACGACAAGGGTGTGCTGAAGATTAACCTTGCCAAGAAGGCCGAAGCGAAGCCCAAGCAAATCAAGGTGATTGTCGGCAGCGACAAGGCCCTCGAAGCTAAGGTTCTCAGCAAGGTCGCATAGAAACCAGCGCCCGATCGTCAGGGGCGAATGGTCAGCGAGAGAAATGGGAGGAGGCTTATCACCGCCTCCCATCATCGGCACGTTGGCTGGGGTGGGTGTATGCTTGAAATAGTAAGCAATCTCTCCTTCTCGCCTTCCGCATTCAAGGCTTTGCCCCAGACGAGCGACGTGCAAGAGCGCAACCGAACGACTGGAGCTGCGATGAGCCTCCTCAAGAAATGCGATGCAGGGAATTGTCTATCTGCGAGTCGTAACAAGAGCCGACATTCGTACAAGCCTGTGAGACAAGCCGATAGAGCCAATCCTTCAGAGATCAAGCCGGGCGGACCAGGGGCGAGCAGACTGACTTTTGTCGAAGACTTCACACGGGAACATTCTCTCCCCGGCCTGTACATCACTTCGATCGAGACTTTAGGCAGTTTTTGAACCACGACCGCATTGAAGCTACGGTTGGTTCGGCAGAACGCCGGAGGGGCGCAGGTATGGATTGCCCAATCTGTAGGGACCTAGAGCGAGCTTATGAGGCTGGGCTAAGCGATTACATCGAAGCTCGTTTCTCAGCATGCTATCAAGTCAGCAAGAGGCTTGCGGCCAGGAAGAATGTCGATATGGAACGCGCCAGGTACGACATGGAAGAACATCGGTTTGTATGCACCTCCGCCATCAGGGTGCTTGCACTTTTGCCGGAACGGGACGCGTCTACGAGTTTGAGACAACTGGCGGCATAGTTTCGTGTAGGTCTTCTTCTGTCGTCGGGCCAAGTCTAGCAGTGGCAGCGGCAGGATCGTTTCCGGGATGACGGCCAAACGCGAACTTGAGTCTCAACTAACGAGACCAAGGCATTCCTTGAAAATGAGACGTTCATTGAACGGAGCGGGGATTCTCCATCAGATGCCTCTTTTCAATTGTGCCTGGACGCAGCGCTCTTGAAGGGATGGCGCTCGGGAGGCTCGTCCGGCGTGGGGAGCAGCGCCAAGATGGAGGGGACAGCGAGGTTGAGGGCGGGGTTCCGGTGCCGGAGGTAACCATACATGGGCTGGGCCTTGGCGCCAATCTGGGCCTTGGGGGCGAGGGCGGTGCGGCCCAGAGACATTTGCTCGGCCCCCATCTCAATGCCCTGCCCGACGGCGGCATACGCCAGTCCGAGGTACAAGGGAATTCCCTTGGCCGCCGCGGCCCTGTCGAAACCGATGTAGAGGCCGTGCGCGTTGTTGCCGTCCCGAATGACGTTGGCGAAGCCCAACAGCTTGCCGCCCTCCTTGGGCCGGGCGATGACGGTGCGGAAATCGTCGCCGAAGCTTGCCGCAAGCGCAGGGATCCATTGCGGACGGATGGTTGTCAGCCGCAGCTTCTGGCGCTCATGCACCTGGAGGTAGAGATCGTAGATCTCCGTGGCCTGGGCTTTCACCTGCTCCGTGCCGATACGTTCCAGGACGACGCCGGAGGTCTCCAGGTTCTTGATTGTCCTGCGAATTCGGATCCGGTACTCCGATCGCACGTCCCTCAGGTAGTCGTCGAAGCTCCGCCAACCAGGCTCGAAAGAAAGGATCATGTTCGGTTCCGTCTCGAAACGACGGAAGTGAAAGCGCCGCAGGGCAGCCGCGGCATCCTTCTGGCCGTCCGTGAGGTCTTTGATCATGACCAGGTCGGAGTCGCCGAAGAGTCTGTTGGAGCGGCGGATCCGGTACAGGGCTTCCTCCACCATGGGCCAAAGCCGTGCTGAATCCTCGTTCTCGGCGAAGGCCACGCCGTGGGGGCCAGTCGAGAGGAAGTTTCCGCACACGAGCATGCGCTGGTGGACCCACGCCACAGGGAGTTCCGCGGCATGCTCGGCGGCCTTCAAAAGACCTTGCCACCTGCGACCCAAGCTCGACGCAACGTCAGGCCAAAGGCCGGGCTCGTCTACCTCTTGCATCGCCCCGTCATGCCGAGCCCACGGGAGAAGCGCCTCGAAAAGCAGGTATCGCTTACGGCCGCGGGTGATAGAGCGTACCGTAGCCTTCCCCAGGGAACGCCAAAGCCCTTGCCCTTTTTCTTTAGCGCGACTGGAAGAAAGGTCTGCCACACGGATGTCAAGGCTCTGTGCAACGATGGCCGCCACGGGACGGCCCTCCGCGTAGGCCAAGGCATAGTGCATGGTGAGATTCTCGGGCCGGTTCTGCTCCAGCAGTGCTAAGAACCGGCGCGACAGGAATAACCCGGAGCGTGCCGACACGCAGTCCCAATCGTTCGCATTCAAGAAGGCGATGGAATCCGCGAGAGCGAAACGGATCACCTCTGACGCCATGGGGCCGGAGCGCGACATGCATCGTCCTCCTGCTCAATCTGGGGCTATCCTAACGCACCATGGGGAGTCAGCGTTTACAGGTTCGAGACGGAATGCTGCACAGGTGACATCAGAAAGAATGAGACGCCCATTCGGGCTCTGTCCAGGAGAACTGTCGGGATCAGTCCATGCCAACGACAAAGGCACACGATCAGGATGCAGGGAGCGTATCAATTTCGCATTGGATCCGTCCCACCTGGATCTTGACCCGTCAGAAGCGGACTCGGCATAGGCCGGGCACGCGTTCTCGCTCGCTCGACGTCGAGTTCAATCTAACAAGAAATAAAACTTGGACTACGCTGCCACGGGGATAATCTGGACGACGAATCCGAGATTGGACTTAGGATTCAAACTGACCCACTACCCAGCGTTTGCAACGCCTTATGCGACGACCGCCAAGCCAGTCGACGCCGCCTGCTCGTGGGCGTGGTAGCTGGAGCGGACGAGTGGGCCGGACTCGACGTGGCGGAAACCCATCTTCAGCGCTTCGGCCTTGAGCTCGGCGAACTCGCGCGGGGTGTAGAGGCGCGCCATGGGCAGATGGTCGCGCGAGGGGCGCAGGTACTGGCCGATGGTGAGGATGTCGCAGCCGACGGCGGCGAGATCGCGGAAAACCGCGAGCAACTCGTGGGTTTCTTCGCCGAGGCCGACCATCACGCCTGTTTTGGTCACGCCTTCGAGCCGCAGCTCTTTGGCGTAGCGCAACAATTCGAGAGATCGCCCGTAGCGAGCGCCGGAGCGGACCACGCGATAGAGGCGCGGGACGGTTTCGGTGTTGTGGTTGAGGACTTCAGGGCGGGCTTCGACGACGATGCGGATGGCGTCCCGGTCGCCTTGGAAGTCGGGGATGAGGACCTCGACGCGGCAACCGGGCGCCTGGCGGCGAATCTCCGCAATGACGAGGGCGAAGGCGCGCGCGCCGCCGAGGTTGTCGTCGTCGCGGGTGACGCTGGTGACCACTGCATGGAGCAGCCCTAACTTGGACACTGCCTCAGCGACCCTCCGGGGCTCGTCGAAGTCGATGGGCTCGGGACGGCCCTTGGGCACGGCGCAGAAACCGCAGCGGCGCGTGCAGAGGTTGCCGAGCATCATGAAGGTGGCGGTTTTGTGATGCCAGCACTCGCCGATGTTGGGGCACTGGGCGCTTTCGCAGACGGTGTGCAGCGAGAGCGAGCGGGCCAGGCGCTTGAGATCGTGGTAGTTCTCGCCTACGGGAGCGCGGGCCTTGAGCCACTCCGGCTTGGGCGCGGGCGTGCGGCGGGCGGGCTCGATCTGGACTAGATTCATCACGGAGGGTATGTCACGGCTCCATTGTAGCGGGAGCGGGAGTGCTCGGCCGCTCCGACACATTCAGGCGCAGGCGGCGAGCGGTACAATTCTCCCGAGTGCGCAACCTAATGCGCACTTACACAGGAGTCAGCCATGAAGTTAAAGCTGCTTCAGATCGGGTCGACTCTGATCCTCGCGGCCGGCCTGAGTTTGATCTTCGGTTATTGCCATGGGACCGCGGGACTCACCACCGCCGTTCCGATCGCGAAGTCCTCGCTCGAGATCAATATCAGCACTGCCGGCGCCGCGGGGCTGGGCGGGTTTGCCCTCACCGTGATCGGACTCCTATTGCTGATCGTCACACTGATCGGGGCTATCGTGGGGCTCTTCCGGCGGCCACCCGCCACGCAGAAGTCGCCGGAAGATCAAAGCAAGTAGCACTCGCGGGAAAGCCGCTTGCCAAGAAATGCCGAAGCGGCTTGACCGGGGGCGGCCGAAGATCGGCTTTGAGCAACCGCGGCGGGCCCGACCTGCCGCAGCTTCTCGTGCAGGTTCGAGACCAGTATCGTCCTATTCCGGCCGAAAACCTTTCCACGGGATCAAGCATCTATATCATTCAGCCGCAGCTGTCGGCAGGCGGATTGGAATGCCCCAGGGTGGCGAAGTCTGCACTTGGTTGCGGCGCTCAAAAGAGGAGATCTTTATGAGAGCCGACCGTCCTTTGATCGTCGCCATTGCATCCCTGGCAACCGGTCTGGGTTTGATCGGCGGATATTGCCAAGGGGCGAGCAGCATGAATATCGCCCATCCTTTCTCAGGTTCCGCGCTGTACATCGATCTCGCCAGCAACGGCCCGGCGGTTTTGGGAGGATACGCGCTGATGGCAATCGGTCTTTTGCTGTTGGCGTGGAGGGCGCTCGCCACCATGGTGTCCCGATTCAGGCTGCTAGAGGGTTGGGAAGATCGAATGGACAGCATTTTGGACCGGAACCGGGGGCATTCCTTCGAACGCGAAAAATCCCCGGCTCGATCAGGCTGACTGAGCAAAGGCACGCGAGATAGGGTCGTGCCGCGTTCCGGCAAATCCAGACGCGCCTCAAAGAGGAGTTGCGCGGGAAGCAGTTTTGCGGGCTTCCGGCGTGCTACTCTGGGCTCAATTGACAGGGAGCCAAGCGCGAGAAACCATGCCAAGCCTTTCCGTGGCGATCATCGCATGCAATGAAGAAGAGAATATCGGCCGCACGCTGGCCAGCGCCTCATGGGCGAACGAGATCGTCCTGGTCGATTCGGGTTCGACCGACAAAACGGTTGAGATTGCAAAGGGCTACGGCGCCAAGATTTATTCCGAGAGCTGGAAGGGCTACGGTCCGCAGGTCAATTCCGCACTGGACAAGTGCTCCTGCGATTGGACACTGATTCTCGATGCGGATGAGGTGCTGACGCCGGAATTGACCACTGAGATGCAATCTCTGCTGAGCGGCCAGCCCCCTTATTCCGCGTACAGGGTTCCCAGGCTGAACCAGATCTTCGGCAGGTGGATGCGGCACGGCGGCCTCTACCCCGACCCCAAACTGAGGCTGTTTCGCCGCGGATGCGCGCGGCTGCCGGAGGATAGAGATTATCATGCCCATGCGCAGACGCGGGAGCAAACCGGCACGCTGAAAAACCATATGCTTCACTATCAGTACCCGACGGTGGAGTATTACATCGAACACATGCAGCGCTACAGCACCGCGAGCACTCCCATGTTTCTGCGAATGGGCAGGACAAGCCAATCGATCATTGCCTTCGTGGTGAATACAGCGCTCAACCCGACATTCACATTCATCAAAAATTACATTTTTCGCGGCGGCTTTTTGGATGGGAGGGAAGGCTTGATCTTCCACCTGAATCATTCGGCCTATGTCAACTGGAAGTTCGCCAAGGCATGGGAGGCTCATCAGAAGACACAGCAGGCGGCCGGCACGGAGTGCGCGGAACCCATCAGACCAACCGATCCGGTTCGCGATCGTATTCGCGATCCCGGCGCACGATGAAGCCCGGCATGGATTCGCCGGCCCCGACTGTCACGCCCAGTTATCTGCTGGTGATGACGGCCACAGTCACGCCGGCGGCAAACGCCCAGGTCAAACGCTCCTCGCCTCGGGTCAGGCTGGAGGATTACAAGCGCGCATTGCGATTCTGGCTGAGCTATCCCCATGCGGCCGCGGAGCGAATTCTATTCCTCGAAAACTCCGGCGCGGACCTGAGCGAATTGCGAGCCATTGCGGAAACCGAAAACCCGTGGCGCAGAGAAGTCGAATTTCTTTCTTTGCGGGTTCAGGAGATTCCCGCCGGCACGAACTACGGCTACGCCGAGATGCAAATGCTCGACGAGGGCCTGGCCCTAAGCAAATTGCGCCACGCCACCACACACATGATCAAGGTGACAGGCCGGTTGACGTTCCCTGCGCTGGGTAAGGCGCTCGACCGCATCGCAAAGTCAGGGAGCGCAGGCTTGTTTCCGTTCGAGCTCATGCTCGACTGCCGCAAGCTCGGGTTTCCGCGGCGCGGCTACGACGCCAAGGTGCAACTCTTCGTCTGCTCCCATGCCTGCTACGATCGCGCGCTGCGCGGCTCGAACCGCGAAATGAATTCCACCGACATCCGCTTACTGGAGCACCTGATCTTCCGGAAGGCGATTCCCTTCAAAGGCCAGCCGGGCTATTACCTGCGCTTTCCGTGCAATATCGACCCGGTGGGTTACTTCGGCTTCAAAGATCGGCGTTACGATTCGGCGCGCACGGCGATCGCACGGCGGATCCGCGCAGTGCTGCGCGTGATTGTGCCGGGATATTGGTTTTGATGGGCGTGTGGCGGCGCGCGGGCTCGGTTTGAACGGCTTCCATCACGTTTCGATTGCTACGGCTGAGGAATTTACGGCCGGGCGCAGAGGAGATTGGCGCTTTTCCGGCCCAAACCTTTGCTCCGAATCCAGCATCTGTAAGATTAGGCCGCACCTGCCGGCGGGTGGATTGGAACGCCCAGCGCAGAGAAGTATGCATTTGGTTGCGGCGCTCAAAAAAGGAGATCTTTATGAGACCCGACCGTCCTTTGATCGTCGCCGTGGCATCCCTGGCAGCCGGTGTGGGTTTGATCGTCGGGTATTGCCAAGGGGCGACTAGCATGAATGCCGCCTATCCGTTCTCGGGTTCCACGCTGCACATCAATCTCACCGCCAACGGTCCGGCTGTTTTGGGTGGGTTGGCGCTGACCGCGCTCGGTGTTTTGCTGCTCGCGTGGGCGGTGCTTGCCGCCATCGTGCACCAATTCAGCCTGCTGGGGGGCACGGAAGATCGAACGGACAGCATTTTGGACCGAACCCGAGAGAATTCCTTCGAAGATGAAAACTATCCCGCTTCGATCGGCATGACGGAACGCAGACACGAGGGATAGGGCGGATTCAGTCGGGTGCGCGGGCTTCGATCCAGCTCAGCTCAGGAGCGGCCCGGGCCCCAGACCAACGGGCTCAGGAGTGAGGAGGCGGCGCGCGGGCCCGACCGGAAGGGTCCGTCGCGCATAGCTTGCAGCGGCCGCCCCCGCGGCCGTTCCGCAATTCCCCTACGCTTTTTCGTTCACGATTTCCCCCCCAGCCGAAAAAGCGTCCCGCTGATCTTCAGATACCAAAGCACATGAGGGATCGCGCAGACGGCTCCGCCAGGAGCGAAGGCTCATGGCAGGCTCGAGCTTTTTGCGCCGGCTCTGTTGCTTTGGTTGTGGCGCCTATTTCAACTTGGTTCGAACGTCGGTGCGCACGAGATAGAGGAAGAGGACCAGGTTGAGCAGGCCGCGCATCAGGTAGGGAAACAGATGCTGGGTGAAGTACTCGAACAGGAACATTGCCGACAGAAGGGCCACAGTTGACAGCGCGAGCGCCCAGGCCCAACGGAGCAGCAGCATCAAGCCGAGAGCGCCCGCAATGAAAAGGGCGGAGAAGACAAGATAGACCGGGCCGACGCGATGCTCAACGACATACACGACACTGACCGCCGACAGCAACAACATATAGACACTGATGGCGATCAGACCGGGGAGCCGGAGCAGCGAGGAAAGCCGCGATTTTGGCGCCGGGGGAGCCGGCGCCTTGCCGGGTGTGGGAGCACTGGTTTGGGCGTCGGCAGTCATAGCGTGTGCAAATAGGCGAGCAGGTCCTTGAGCTGCGCGTCAGTGAGCAGGGTGGCGGGCATCATTCCCCGGCCGTCGAGAATGACTGCCGTGAGCCGTTCGTCGGTGGGAGGCGCTCCGGAGGGCATAGCCTTGAGTTTGGTGAGCGCCTGCAAGCCGGGTCCGTGGAGAGGATGCGTGGTCGTGGGGTAGTGGCAGCGGGCGCATTTTGCCTGATAGACCGCGGCGCCGCGCGCCTCCTGGGGCGTCCACTCGGAGGCCGGCTTGGAGGGCGGCAGCGAGCGGCAGCCGGTCACTCCCAAGGCGAATGCGGACACAAGAGCACCCATAAGAGTTTTTCGCGCGCGCATGTGCCTCTCATCATACAGCCGAAGAGGCGATAGCGATGGCGTTCAGGTTGGCGCGGGAGGAGGGCCTTTTTGCGGGGACATCGACGGGAGCGAACGTGATTGCGGCGCTGCGCCTGGCGGATAAGCTTGGGCCGTGCGCGACCGTCGTGACCGTGCTGTGCGATACAGGAATGAAGTATCTGCGAACGTATGGGGCAGCTCTGGACAAGGCCGAAGCGAGAACGTAGCGATTACTCCGCCGCGGCAATGGCTTCGGCGATGCGGTCGATGGCCTGTTGCTCGGCGTTGCTGCCTGGACGGCGGCCGTTGACGAGAATGGAGAATGCCAGCGTGCGGCCGCTGTCGGCCGCCAGGTAGCCGGAGAGCGCGTTCACCTCGTCCAGCGTTCCGGTTTTGGCCCACATCCTGCCTTTGAGCCGCGAGTCTTTGAGGCGGTCGTCGAGCGTGCCGTCGACGCCGGCAATGGGCAGGGTTTCGCGCCAGGCCGCGCCCCACGACTGCCGCGATGCGTACGACAGGAGGCGCGTGAAGGCGCGTGGAGAAATCTTGTCGTCCGGGCTCATGCCCGAGCCGTCGTAAAGAAAGAAGTCGGCGTCGTCTATGCCTGCGTCAACCATGAACTGGCGCACCACACGCGCGCCCTCCTCGAAGCTGCCGTCGGTCCCGTAGAGTTTGCCGAGCAGGCGCAGGAGCAGCTCGGCGTGGAGGTTCTGGCTGGTCTTGTTGGTAATGGTAATGTCCTCGGCCACGGGCACTGACCTGTGCGAGCCAAGCACATGGTGGCCCTGGGCCGCCGCGGCGATGGTGGTGAGGTCGAGGGGCACGAGCTTGAGCGGCTGTGCACGTTCGCCGGCAAAGTTGCCGGCACCGCTCGGGTATATGTGGCGCGACTCGGCCCCGCCGCTCACTTTGATGCCGCGAAGCAGGAGGGCCTGCGTGAAGGCTTCCGCAGTGAACTGGGCCGGGTCCTGGACCGCCATGTCGACATGGAGGCCATCCGCGGGCGCAGTGCCCCAGGCGCGCACCAGCATGGATCCGGGGCGGCGCTCGAGACCGGGATGGGCCTCCTGACCGGACTGGACGGCCGTCATGCGATTGTCGAGAACGTAGTAGTCGACGTCCGGCGTCCATTCGGCTTTTGTCGCGCCGGGCGTGGAGGCATCGGGCGTGATGGTCAGCTCGTCGGCGTTGTCGTTGAAGGTGAGCGCGGAGACGGGCGCGCCGTAACTCCACTGCAGATCGTCCCAGGCCCAGCCTTGCGCATAGGGCTCGTCAAGAAAGTAGGTGTCGTCGCCTATGACTTCGCCATCGACCGAGCGCACGCCAGCCTGTTCCACCTGCTGTGCGAGCAGATCGAGGACGGCCATGGCTGTGGACGGGGCTGCGCTGGGCAACGTTTCGGACGAGGCAGGAGGGGCGGTTCCGGGCTCGACATACGGGTAATGACGCGCACTGATGGTGGGATCGCCCACGCCGAGCAGGACGAGGTTGCCGTGGAGCGTGCCCGCGGCGTCGATATCGCCATCGGCGACCACGAAGGTGGTCCAGGTGAGCGTGTCGACGGGCAGCAGGGCAAACGCCGCGGCGGTTGTGGTGAGTTTGGCGACGGAGGCGGGCGTAAACAGGCGGGCGTCGTTGAGACCGTAGAGCGATTGGCCGTCGAGGGTGGTGACGCTGATGCCGAAGTCGTCATGGCTGAGAGCCGGATCGACCAGAATGGCCTGGACGCGGGCGGCGAGCGGGCCGGTGACGGGCACGCGGCGCGCGGCGGGATGCGCGGTGTGGTGAGCCTGGGCGGCCAGCCCGTTGGAGGGAAGCAAGACGGCCGCCAGCAGAACAGGCAGAACTCGCCACAAAGTCTTCATGGCCGGAGTGTAGCAGGGCGGCCAGAGGGGCGGCGTACCATCGGGATGAGCGCTTATGAGAAAGACTGCAAACTGGCGGCTGCGCACGCGGACGGTTGAGTTGGGACAGCGCACGCTCGTGATGGGTGTGTTGAATATCACTCCGGACTCGTTCAGCGATGGCGGACTGTTTCTCGATCCGGAAGCCGCAGTGGTGCACGGGCTCAAATTGCTGGATGAGGGCGCAGATTTGCTGGATTTGGGCGCAGAGAGCACGCGGCCGGGATCGCGCGCGGGCGGCGCGGACCCAGCGGTCAGCGCGGAGGTGGAGCAGGCGCGGCTGCTGCCAGTGCTCGAAGGAATTCTGCGCGCGCGGCCCGGCGCAATTCTGTCAGTGGACACGTATAAGGCGGAGACGGCGCGGGCGGCGCTCGAGGCGGGCGCGGAGATTGTGAATGACGTGAGCGGATTCACCTGGGATCCGGCGATGGCGGCGGTGTGCGCGGAGTTTGGCGCGGGCGTGGTGCTGGCCCACACGCGCGGGCGGCCGGAAGAGTGGCGCGAGCAGCCACAACTCGAGCCCGATGCGCTGCTGGCGACGGTGCGCGAGGGGCTGGCTGCGAGTCTGGACGCCGCGCGGCGCGCGGGGATTCCGAACCAAGCGATCGTGCTCGACCCCGGCTACGGGTTCGGCAAGCGCTTCGACGAGAACTACGCGCTGCTGGCGCGGCAGGAGGAACTGCTTGCGCTGGGGCGGCCGCTGCTCGCTGGGTTGAGCCGCAAATCGTTTCTGGGGCACACGCTGGCGTCGCTCTTCGGTGGGAACGATGCGCCGATGAACGGCCGCGAGAACGCAAGCCTGGCTGCGCTGACGGCGGCAATCCTGCACGGAGCGTCGATTGTGCGCGTGCACGCAGTGCGGCCCGCGGTGGAGGCGGCGCGGATTGCGGACGCGATTTGCGCAGCGTGACGGTTGTCCAATCCCACCCTAACCGAGCGCCGCTTCCGCAACGCTCAGTTAGGATGGGGCACCCCCGTTTGTGGTTTTGAGGAGACTTACACACGGATGCCGGCTTTCAACCGCGGCCCTGCACTGACGGCGAAGCCCGGCGACGGCGCGCTCACGCAGCGGCGACGGCCCGATGCGTTTGAGCGAAATTCACGAGGGCCTGCACGTTTTCGTGCGGGGTGTCGCGAACGACTTCACAGCCGGCGGCTACGATCCAGCGCGGGGCAGACTGCGCCAACAGCGTTTCCAGAGCTTGCGCAATCGACTCCGGCGTGCCGCCGCGGAGATCCTTTACCGGATTGAGATTGCCGGCCAGCGTTTGTTGCGGACCCATGGCGGCGCGCGCTTCGTTCATGGGAACTGGGTAATCGATGTCGACCACGGCGCAGCCGAGCGCGCCCATTCCTTCCAAAATGCGACGGGTGTTGCCGCAAATGTGCAGGCGCACACGCCCGTCTCGCGCGTGGACTGCGTCCACCAGCTTCTTCTCCCACGGCCACACGAATTCCTTGTAAATGCGCGGGCCGACGAGTGAAGCAGCGGCATCGCCGATGCCGATAATGTCGGCTCCAGCCGCAATCTGCAACTGCGCAAATCGCGCGGCGCGATCCACGTTGAAGGCGAAGAGGGCGTGCACGAACTCCGGATCGTCAGTGAAGTCGGTCATCAGCCGGCCAATGCCGCGGAGGTCGGCGGCTTCCGCGCAAGGGCCTTCCACCCACCCTTCCACCAGCAACTCGCCGCCCACACGCTGGCGCAGCCGCTCGATGCCGCGAATACGATCCTCCATGCGCCCGCCCGGAACAGGATCATTCACTTGGATGCGCCCCAGCGCCGCCTTATCGGCAAGAAGCGCCGTTGCTTCAATGATTGCCGGAGGCTGATCGTCGTACCACTGAATCGTCGCGCCCGCGTCGGCAGCCTCGCGGGCCGGGTCGGAGATCGCCGACACATAATCGAAGCCGAACATCTCCGCCGTCTTTACCTGCGCATCGGCCAGGACGCGAAAATCGCGCGTGTACGCGCCGTACTTCACGCCCAAAACATCCGCGGCAAACATCATGGTGATGGGCATCGCCGCCAGACGATCGGCGCATTGCCCTTGAAGAACGGCGAGAGTTCTTTCACGGCCTGTCATCGCGAGTGATGTCTCCTCAAGCCAGGGCGACCTTTCCTTTGGAGATGAAAGCTGGCTTAAGTATGGCACAGTATGAATCCGGATCGCGGCCGGCGGCGGAGGCGGCGCGGATCGTCGATGCGATTTGCGCGGCGGCGCTGCCGGGCCGCAGTTGAAACACTCAGGGTTTAGAATCGGAGTGGTTGCGGAGAAGCGATCCGCAATCCAATCAGCGCCCGCGCGCAGCGGCCCCGAATTGCTTGCTGCGGCGGGTAGATGTGTGGAATCGGGACGGCAATGCGAGCGAAGACGGCTGTGGTGCTGGGCGCCCAGTGGGGCGACGAGGGCAAGGGCAAGATCGTAGACGTGCTGAGCGAGCGGTTTTCCGCCGTGGCGCGCTACGCCGGCGGGCATAACGCCGGGCACACCGTCATCATCGGCGAGCATAAGTTTATTTTGCAGCTCGTTCCCTGCGGCGTGCTGCGGCCGGGATGCAAAGGCGTGATCGGCAACGGGGTGGTGCTGGATCCGCTGGCATTTTTGAGCGAGGTTGGCCGGATTCGCGAGCTGGGCGTGAAGGTGGATGGGAACCTCTTTGTCTCCAACCGCGCCCAGGTGATTCTGCCCTACCACCGCATGATCGAGCTGGCAGCGGAAAGCGCGCCGGGACGCAAAAAGATCGGCACCACTAGCCGCGGCATCGGGCCGGCTTACGAGGACAAGATGGCGCGCAGCGGGCTGCGGGTGGTGGATCTGCTGCATCCGGCGCTCTTGAAGACGCACATTGAGGCGGCCTGCGCGGAGAAGAATGCCATCGCACATGCCCTGTTCGGCACCGACCCGCTGGATTCGGCGAAGATGTATGAGGAATACGCGGCGGCGGCGGAGCAGGTGCGGCCGTTTGTGACCGATACCAGTAGGCTTCTGAACGGCATCCTGGCCAAGGGCGGCAGCGTGATGTTCGAGGGCGCGCAGGGGACGATGCTCGACATCGACCACGGGACGTACCCGTTCGTTACGTCGTCGTCGGCGACGGCGGGCGGGGCGGCTACGGGAACCGGCGTGGGACCGACGGCGATCGGTGCCGTAATCTCCGTGACCAAGGCGTACGTGACGCGCGTGGGCGGAGGTCCGTTCCCGACCGAGATTCACGATGCCGCGGGCGATTTGCTGCGCGCACGCGGCAACGAGTATGGAGCCGTGACCGGACGGCCGCGGCGCTGCGGCTGGCTGGACATTCCGCTGCTGCGCTACTCGAACCAGGTGAACGGCGCCGAGTGGCTGGTGGTAACCAAGCTGGACGTTCTGGACGAGTTCGAGGAGATTCCGGTCTGCATCGGATACGAGATCGGAGGGAAGGTTACCGACGAGGTTCCCGCAGATGTGGCCGGGCTGGAGTCGATCAAGCCGAGGTATACCACGCTGAAGGGCTGGCGACAGCCGACAGAGGGAATTACCGAGTTTGAAAAGCTGCCCAAGCCTGCGCGCGAGTACCTGCTCTTTCAGGAGCGCGAGAGCGGGGCGAAGATCGGTATGATCTCCACAGGCCCTGACCGCGAGCAGACTATCGTGCTGCCGGAATTTGCCGAGGCGCTCGACCGCATCGGCTTCTGAACGAGGCGATTCTTCCGGGCGCGGAACTTCGGGGCGCGAGACGGCAGAGCAGGCGGGAGCGGCCCGGGCGTGCCCGAGCGCTCCCGTTTCAACTGCGCACGAAGTCCTATTGGGGGCGGAGACGGTGCGGGAAGAACGCCTAGCTGCATGGTACTTAGGAGAGATGGCGGATGCGCCTTTATGAGATTTCCATTTGACCTGCGTACCACTTCGGGGATACCGTGGACGCGTATGCCGGGTTCTGCAACCGCTCGATTGAGCCCCGCCTGCCGCCGAGGCCGGAATGCCGGGTGGGCCATCGCCACGGCTTTTGTTTTGGCGGTATGTACAATCCCGGTGCAAGCCGGAATACCCCTGGCGCAAAAGCACGAGAGCCGCCACGAGATCGATCAGCTTGAGGATGAATGGCGCAACGCCATCCTGACTTCGAACACCAAGGTGATGGATTCCTTATTGGCCGAGGATTACGTGGCCATCACACCTTCAGGCACGTTGCAATCGAGAGATGAGGCTCTGGCGAACCTCCGCTCTGGCCGCATTCATTTCACCATCCTCAACATCACTGACCGGAAGGTGCGCTTCTACGGAGCGACGGCGGTGGTTACGTCCCTGGCCGACATCCGGGCCACCACCCCCGACGGGCCACTCAACGGCAGCTACCGCTATACGCGTGTCTACGCCCGGAATGCCCAGGGGGTGTGGAAGATCGTGAGCTTCGAGGCCAGCCGGGTGAGCGAGCCCGGAGCACCCAAGAAAAACGAATTCCGCTAGCCGCCCCTGGGGCCGATCCTGCCAATGATCTCCAACGAAATCTGTCACATAGAGGGATCTTCCGTCTCTGCGCTTTGACCAACAACTCAGGTTGAACCCGTCCAAATCCGGCCGGCCTTGAAAACGGAGGGGTTCCGGGGTACACTGAAGTTAATATAGGACTAAATAAGTCCTATATTGCGGGATTGCGGTTCGGATGCTTCCTCTCGCGATGCCCGTAGTTAGCTCGAAGCCCTGAAGCCAAGCGGCGAGCACGGCATCAAACTTTAGGCGCGCCTAAAGGGCAAATTCCGTGGAGGTTAAATGAGTTCAAGTGTGGATACAATTCGCGGTCTTGCGGAGCAGGAGTACAAATGGGGCTTCGTCACCGAGATCGACGAAGACCGCGTCCCGAAAGGGCTGAGTGAAGAGACGATCCGGTTGATCTCGGCGCGCAAAGGCGAGCCCGAGTTCATGCTGAAATGGCGGCTGAACGCGCTGCGGAACTGGTTCAAGATGGCGCGCGAAGAGGGCGAGCCGAAGTGGGCTAACGTGACGTTCGGCCCCATCGACTACCAGGCCATCACGTACTACTCGGCGCCGAAAAAGCGGCCGGCGTTCGACAGCCTGGAGGCCGTGGATCCTGAAATCCTGCGCACTTATGAAAAGCTGGGCATCCCGCTGGAGGAGCAGAAGCGGCTGGCGGGAGTGGCTGTGGATGCGGTCTTCGACAGCGTTTCCGTGGCGACTACTTTTAAGAGCAAACTGGCGGAGATGGGCGTGATCTTCTGCTCATTTTCCGAAGCGGTCTCGAGGCATCCCGACCTGGTGAAGAAGTATCTGGGCACGGTGGTTCCGCATACCGACAACTTTTACGCAGCGCTGAATGCGGCCGTGTTCACCGACGGATCGTTTGTCTACGTGCCCAAGGGCGTGCGCTGCCCGATGGAGCTGTCGACGTATTTCCGGATCAATGCCGCGGAGACAGGGCAATTCGAGCGCACGCTGATCGTCGCGGACGAGGGGGCGTATGTGAGCTATCTGGAGGGCTGCACTGCGCCCATTCGCGACCAGAACCAGTTGCACGCCGCGGTGGTGGAGTTGATTGCGCTGGACAACGCGCAGATCAAGTACTCAACGGTGCAAAACTGGTACCCCGGCGACAAGGAGGGGCGCGGCGGCATCTACAACTTCGTGACCAAGCGGGGCAAGTGCCTGGGCGTGAATTCGAAGATCTCGTGGACGCAGGTGGAGACGGGATCGGCGATTACGTGGAAGTACCCGAGCTGCATTCTGCAGGGCGACAACTCGGTGGGCGAATTCTACTCGGTGGCGCTGACTAACAACCGCCAGCAGGCCGACACGGGCACCAAGATGATCCACATCGGCAAGAACACGCGCAGCACGATTGTGTCGAAGGGCATTTCGGCCGGCTACGGGCAAAATACGTATCGCGGCCAGGTGAAGATTCTGAAAGGCGCGACGGGCGCGCGCAACTACACGCAGTGCGACTCGCTGCTGATCGGCGACCGCTGCGGCGCGCACACGTTTCCTTACATCGATGTGCGCAACGCGTCGGCGCGCATGGAGCACGAGGCGTCGACTTCGAAGATCGGCGAGAACCAGCTCTTCTATCTGCGCCAGCGCGGGCTGAAGACGGAAGACGCAGTTTCGATGATCGTGAATGGATTCTGCAAGACCGTGTTCAAGGAACTGCCGATGGAATTTGCGGTCGAGGCGCAGAAGCTGCTGGGCGTGAGCCTGGAAGGCAGCGTGGGATAAAGGCGTGCGGCCACCCTAGCGACCAAAACGTCGCAAGGGTGGGCACCCGCGAGTCAGCAAGAACGGAGAGAAAAGGATGGCTTTGTTGGAGATCGAAGATTTGCACGCCACGGTGGATGGCCACGAGATCCTGAAGGGCGTGAATTTGACGGTGAATGCGGGCGAAGTGCATTCCATCATGGGCCCCAACGGCTCGGGCAAGAGCACGCTGGCGCAGGTTCTGGCGCGGCGCGAGACCTACAAGGTGACGCGCGGCAGGATTCTGTTTGACGGCAAGGATCTGCTGGAGATGAAGCCGGAAGAGGCGGCGTGGGAGGGCGTCTTCATGGCGTTCCAGTATCCGGTGGAGATTCCGGGCATCGGCAACGCCTATTTTCTGCGCTCGGCGATGAATGCGATTCGCAAGTACCGCGGCGAGGACGAGCTGGACGCGATGGATTTTCTTCCGCTATACAAAGAGCGGCTGAAGCTGCTGGAAATGGACGAGAAGCTGATGAGCCGGTCGGTGAACGAGGGCTTCTCGGGCGGCGAGAAGAAGCGCAACGAAATTCTGCAGATGGCGATGCTGGAGCCGAGGCTGGCGATTCTGGACGAGACGGATTCCGGACTGGACATCGATGCGTTGCGGATCGTGGCGCACGGAGTGAACACCATGCGCAGTCCGGATCGCGCTTTCCTTTTGATCACGCACTACCAGCGGCTGCTGAATTACATCGCGCCGGATTTTGTGCACGTGCTGGTGGATGGAAAGATTGCGCGCTCGGGAGGGCCGGAGCTGGCGCTGGAGCTGGAAGAGAAGGGATACGGGTGGGCGGAGGCGGGCGTGCCCCAGGCATTGCCCGCATGAGAACCGCGAGAGAAAGCGCGAGCGAGAAAGCAATGGCGACGGTGACCGGAAAACCGAACAAATATCTTGAAGCATATGGAGAGCTGATCGCGTTGCGACAGGAGCGCGACCCGGTGTGGCTGCGGCAACTGCGCGAGGACGGATGGGCGCGCTTTTACGCCAAGGGATTCCCGACCACGCACGACGAGGACTGGCGGTTCACAAATCTCGCGGCAGCGGCGCGGACGCCGTTCCAACGCGTTGTGAAGGGCAGCGTTGCGGTTTCGGCGCAAGAGATCGAGAAGTTCCGGGCGGTGGGCGCGGCCTGCCAACTGGTCTTTGTGAATGGCCACTTTGCGCCGGAGCTTTCGGAGTTGCAGAATCTGCCGAAAGGTCTGGAGATTTGCTCGCTGGAGCGAGCGATCGATTGCGGTATGATCGGCTGCGCGCCGGAGGCTTGCGCTCCCGAAGGCATCGAGCAGCATCTGGGCCGTTACGCCGACGTGCGCCGCGATGTGTTTACCGCGCTCAACACGGCTCTTTGGGAAGACGGCGCATACCTGCGCATCCGGCGCGGCGCGGCGATCGCGCAACCGATCCACCTGCTGTATGTTTCGGTCGGCGACGGCGCGGAGATCATGACCCATCCGCGCACGCTGATCGTGGCCGAGGCGGCGAGCCAGGCGGCGGTGATCGAAGATTATGTTTCTGTCGGCAGCGAGGCTGCGTTCTCGAACGCGGTGACGGAGCTGGCAGCCGGCCAGGATGCCGTGGTTTCGCATTTCCTGGTGGAGCGCGAGAATCTTGCGTCGTTTAACGTTTCCACGCTGCGCATCGAGCTGGCGCGCGGCGTGAACGTGGCGTCGCATTCCATTTTGCTGGGCGGCGGGATGGTGCGGAACAACGTGCATCCCGTGCTCGCCGGCGAAGGCGCCGAGTGCCTGATCAATGGACTGTTCGTGGGCGCCGGACACCAACATCTGGATAACTACATGCTGGTGGAGCACGCGCAACCGCAGTGCTCGAGCCGCCAGTTTTATAACGGCATTCTGGATGGCGCGGCGCGCGGCGTGTTTCACGGCCGCATCGTGGTGCACAAGGACGCGCAGAAGACCGACGCCAAGCAGACCAATCGCAATTTGCTGCTCTCAGACAATGCGCGCATCGACACCAAACCGCAACTGGAGATTCACGCCGACGACGTGAAGTGCACGCATGGCGCGACCATCGGGCAGATCGAGGAGGAGCCGCTCTTCTACCTGCGTTCGCGCGGCTTCGATGAGGCTTCCGCGCGGAACATGCTGCTCTATGCCTTTGCCGCGGAGTGCCTGGACCGCATGAAGGAGCCGGCGGCGCGGGAGTTCGTAGAGAAACTGATTGGCGCAAGGCTGCACGAGCTGGCGCGCAGCCCGCGGGTTGCCGTCGCGGCTGCGGAAGCGGAAGAGGCTGCACAGAATTGGGAGGAAGTGGGATGACGGCAGCCGCCCAGACGTCGGTCCACGAACCGTTGCCGCGCGGATTTGCCGTGCCGGGCACTGCGGGCCTCGATCTCGCAAGAATCCGTGCGGATTTCCCGATTCTCGCAGAGCGGATTCACGGCAAGCCCCTGGTGTATCTCGACAACGCGGCTACTTCACAAAAGCCGCGCGCGGTGATCGACGCTATCGTGCGCTACTACGAGCAGTTGAACGCCAACATCCATCGCGGGGTGCATACGTTGAGCGTTCGGGCTACCGAGGCGCACGATGCAGCGAGGCAAACGGTGAAGCGGTTCCTGAACGCGCGCGAGCGCCAGGAGATTGTGTTTGTGCGCGGGGCCACCGAGGCCATCAATCTTGTGGCGCAGACGTATGGGCGCACGCAGGTGGCGGCCGGCGACGAATTGCTGATCACGGCCATGGAGCACCACTCGAACATCGTTCCGTGGCAGATTCTGTGCGAAGAGAAAGGCGCGCATTTGAGGGTCGCGCCCATCGACGACCGCGGCGAGCTGCTGCTGGACAAATTTGAAAAGCTGATCGGGCCGCGAACGAAGATTGTTGCCGTGACACACGTCTCGAATGCGCTGGGAACGGTTGTTCCGCTACGCGAAATGATCGAGGTGGCGCACCGGCGCGGCGTTCCCGTGCTGGTGGATGGGGCACAGGCGGTGCCGCACTTTGCCGTGGACGTGCAGGCGCTCGATTGCGATTTCTACGCGTTTAGCGGCCATAAAGTGTACGGGCCGACGGGGATCGGCGTTCTATACGGCAAGCGCGCGCTGCTCGAGACCATGCCTCCGTACCAGGGCGGCGGCGACATGATCAGCTCCGTGACCTTCGAGAAAACCACATACAACGTTCTGCCGCACAAGTTCGAGGCGGGCACGCCGGACATCGCCGGCGCCATCGCCCTGGGCGCCGCGCTGGAATATATCGGCGATCTGGGCATGGACAAGGTCGCGGCGCACGAACAGGAGCTGCTGGTATACGCGACGGAGGCTGTGAGCGCCGTGCCGGGCGTGCGCCTGATCGGAACTGCGAGCGAACGCACCGGCGTGCTGTCGTTTGTGCTTGAAGGTGTGCACCCGCACGACCTGGGAACGATTCTCGACCACGAGGGCATCGCCATCCGCACCGGGCACCACTGCGCGCAGCCGGTGATGGAGCGCTTCAACGTTCCTGCCACGGCGCGGGCGTCGTTTGCCGTCTATAACACGCGCGAAGAAGTGGATGCGCTGGTGAAGGGGATTCGCGCGGCGCGCGAGGTGTTTCTGTGAGCGCGAACTCAAGCGGACTTGGCGATCTCTATCAGGAAGTGATTCTGGAGCACAGCAAGGCGCCGCGGAATTATCGCAAGCCGGCCAAGGCGAACCAGCATGCCGAGGGATATAACCCGCTATGCGGCGACCGCTGCTCGGTGTATCTCGACGTTGAAGGCGACGCGATCAAGGACATCGGGTTCCAGGGCTCGGGATGCGCCATTTCGCGCGCGTCAGCCTCCATGATGACGCAGAGCGTGAAAGGCAAGAGCAAGGAAGAGGCGGAGCGGCTGTTCGAGCAGTTCCATCGCCTGGCAACGGGCGACGAAGACGCGGTGGCGAGCGCAGCAGAACTGGGCAAGCTGGCGGTGTTTGCCGGCGTGTCGAAGTTTCCCGCGCGGGTGAAGTGCGCTACCCTTGCCTGGCACACGCTGCAATCGGCTCTCCAGGGCGAGGAAAAAACCGTGTCGACCGAGTAAGGCGACCATCCCTCAGGGCTAAACAGGCTGTGGAAAAAGGAACCAATGTAGTAATTTCGATGATTTTTCGTTGGAACAAGGGCTCACAACTCCTTTAATTTCGCTCCGAGTACTTCGTCGAAACTTGATGTGTAACAAAGATGATTCCTTTTCCCGCAGCCTGTAAAGCCCGTCCCTCTTTCGGGGCGGTTGCGGCACGCGACCCAGAGGGTGCCCCGGTCGTGCCCTTTCAAAGCGGTTTGCAGTTGAGGCACTGCGAAGATGGCGGCTTCCCATTCATCCAAACAAGACAGCGCGTCGGTTTCCGGACCATTCCGCGAGGAAATGATTTGGGATCAGCTTAAAACGGTGCGCGACCCCGAGATTCCGGTCGACATTGTCAATCTGGGGCTCGTCTATGCGGCCACGTCGTCACAACTTGACGGCGGCGGCAGGCGGGTTGAGGTGCGGATGTCGCTGACCGCGCCGGGGTGCAGCATGTCGGACGCGATCAAGGCCGAGGTGGAGCGAAAGCTGGCCGCGCTGCCTGAGGTAAGCGAGGTGCGCGTGGAGGTGGTCTTCGATCCGCCGTGGAATCCGGGCATGATGTCGGAGGCGGCCAAGCTGCAACTCGGCTTCGATGCGGACTACGGCGCGGCGCCGGCGGCGCCTGGAACATTCAAAATCCTTCGCTAAACAAGATGCATTCCCGGCGATCCTCCCGCCTATTCCTCCGCGAGCTTCTCCAACTGATTGCGCCAGTCGAGCGAGTCGATGAAGGCCCGGGACTCGCGCCAGCCGGGCTCGACAATGACGTGCAGCTCGAGATAGACCTGCGTGCCGAGGAGCGACTCGATCTTGCGGCGAGCGCCGGAACCGATCGCTTTCAGCTTCGATCCGCCCTTGCCAATGAGGATGGCCTTCTGGCTTGCGCGCTCGCAGTAGATGACAGCGGCGATGCGCGTCAGCGGCTTTTTGCCTGGGCGATGCGGCGCTTCCGGTTCCTCGAACTGCTCAATCACCACGGCCGACGCGTAAGGGACCTCCTCTCCGGTTTCGATGAGAATGCTCTCGCGGATGAGCTCGGCGACCATGAAGCGCAACGGCTGATCGGTGTATTGGTCTTTGGGGTAGTAGCGCTCGCCGGTGGGCAGGACTTCGACGATTTTGCGGATCAGCACGTCGAGGCCGTCGCGCTTGAGCGCGCTGACGGGAATGACTTGGGCGAAGTTGTAGCGGCGCGTGAGGGATTCAATGAGCGGCAGGAGCTGGTCCTTTCGCACGAGATCGATTTTGGTGAGGACCAGGAAAACGGGGCAGTCGAGGCTGCGGATGAGCGAGAAGAGGAATTCGTCTTCGGTAGACGCGCCAGTTCTGTTCGATTTGTTGACGTTCCGTGATGGAACGGACCTGGCCCCCCGGGTTTCAGAATCGAGACCCGGGGCACCCGGCGTATCGAATTGAATGCGGCGCGTGGGGTCCATCAGGACCAGAACGAGGTCGCGGGATTCGAGGGCTTCGTGGACCTCCTGCAACATGCGGCGGTCGAGCTGCGAGCCAGGCTTGTGCACGCCGGGAGTGTCGACGAAGACGATTTGCGCGGCGGGGTGTTGGCCCTTGCGCGCGGGGACTTCGACCACGCCGGCGATGCGGTTGCGCGTGGTCTGCGGCTTGGCCGTGACGATGGCCACCTTTTCGCCCGTGAGGGCGTTGAGGAGGGTGCTCTTGCCCACGTTAGGGCGGCCGAGGATGGCGACGAATCCGGATTTCACGCGCGTTGCGGCTCCTGACTGAGTGTACGGCATGGTGTGTCAAGGCAGACAAACGTTGGCCAGCCAAAGGCAATCTTCGCTGCGTCCAAGTGCCGCATCTCAAGAGAGGCGCCGCTTCTGCAGTGATTGGCGCTCCAGGCAAGCCTTGCCCGGGTTCTCGATTGCAGCGGGAGGAATTTGCCGGTTCGGCTATCTTGCCCCGAGAATGGATTGCGTTGGCATTGCCGCCGGCTCGCGGAGATCAATTCGCGCCAGGGGCATCATTCTGGTGAAGATTGGGGTAAGCAAGACGTTATGCATCGAGGATCCGCCGCGCCTTCGATCAGTTCATGCCCGGTCCGCCTCCTGTCCGCGGCCCTGTTGCCCCTGCTGGTTGTTTTGCTTTGGAGTATGGGCGCGCCCGGCGCCTGGGCCGCACCGGCGAACAGCAGCCAGCCGCTGGCTCAGGTTCCTCCCATGGGCTGGAACGATTGGGCCCATTATCAATGTGACTTTACCGAGCAGGCGATCCTAGAAAATGCCAAGCTCCTGGTCACGACGGGTTTTGCTGCGCACGGGTATAACACTGTGACCATTGACGATTGCTGGATGGCGAAGAGTCGTGATGCTCAGGGCAATTTGCAGGCCGATTCAGAACGCTTTCCGCGAGGGATGAAGCCGGTCGCCGACGCGATCCATGGAATGGGTCTGAAGTTCGGCATCTATGAGGATGCCGGCCATGAGACCTGCGGGGAATTCGCCGGCAGTGGTGGGCGCAAAGGCGGCGGCGGGGATCACTTCCTTGAAGATGCCCGGCTCTTCGCGTCCTGGGGAGTGGATTACCTGAAGCTGGACGGCTGCAATGTCTATGTGCCTGCGGGGATCGACACAGTTGCCGCATACCGCAAGGCATATGCCGCCGAGAGCGCGGCTCTGAAAAGCGTGGGCAGGCCGATTGTCTTTTCGGAATCGGCTCCGGCATATTTTCAGAACAGTCCGGAATGGTACGACGTATTGATCTGGGTTCGTCATTACGGCCAGCTTTGGCGCGAAGGAAGCGACATGGCGAATTACCACGCGAAGAGCGCGGATGCGCCGCGCTTCCAGAGCGTGCTTTGGAACTACGCTTACAACCTTCCGCTGGGGCGCTTCCAAAAGCCGGGCAACTGGAACGACCCGGACTTCATCATCGGCGGCGACAGCGGGATGAGCCCTGGCGAGACCCGCAGCCAGATGGCGTTGTGGTCGATGATGTCGGCGCCGCTGATCCTGAGCTCAGACCTGAGCAAGCTCAGCCCGGAGGCGCTTGAGATTCTCGGCAACAGGGCGGTGATCGCGGTCGATCAGGATCCGCTGGGCCGAATGGCCACTTTGTTGCGGCGCAGCGCGGCCGTGGACATTCTCTTCAAGCCATTAGCAGGCGACGACTATGCGGTTGCCGTGCTCAATCGCGGCGATGCGCCAGTCGAGGTTCAAGTCCATCCCGCTGAACTGGGCTTTGCGGCAAGCCCGGCATGCAGCCTGGATGCGCAGAACCTGTGGAGCGGCGAACGTCAATCTTCGCTGTCCAATTTACAGGAGCAAGTGGCGAGCCACGACACCGTGATCTGGCGCATCGACGCGGCTTCTCCCTGCGGCCTGCCGACACGGACGGGCGCAATCGTGATGACCTTCGACCAGGCGCACGGGTTGATGGACGGCTATACCGGATGTCTGGCCGCTTCGGGTCGCGTTGAAGACTGCACTGGCACAGCAGCGGAGGAATGGACAATCACCGCTCGCGGCGCCTTGAAGTCTGAGGAAGGATGTCTGGCAGTTGCCAATGGCAAGCCCGTGTTCGAGGCGTGCGACGCGGGCACTGAGCAGCGATGGAACTACACACTGGCCGGCAATCTTGTCAACGCGCGCGACAAGCAATGTCTCAGCAATGGCGCCGCAAATGGAACCGGCCAAACCTTGAGCATGCAACCTTGCGGGCACAATCAGCCGAATCAGATTTGGTCGCTGCCGAACTAAGCGAGCCGCTTAACCTTCCTGTTGCGTGGGTCATTTGACCTGTCTATTGCTTGAGGGTTCAGAGTAGGACTGGACGATGTTGACGGTGACCAAACTCCCCGGCGGGCCGGCCTGAGCCGCTCCGCCCTTTTGTACTACGAATCGATTGGCTTGATGCCCGCGCCGGGGCGCAGCGGCGGGAACTACCGCTATTACAGCGAGCGCGATCTGAAGCGGCTCGAACAGATCTGCGCGTACCGCGACGCGGGGCTCAAGCTCAACGATATTCGTGCGATTCTGGATTGCCCGGCTGGCGATGCGTCGCAGGTGCTGAGACGGCGGTTGATTGAACTGGACGGCGAGATCAAGACTCTGCGCGCGCATCAGGCGGCGATCCTCGAACTGTTGCAGAACCGAAGCTTCAGGAGAGCGAAGATGATTACGAAGGAAAAATGGGTTGGGATCATGAAGGCATGCGGGCTCAGCGAGGAACAGATGCACCGCTGGCACTCGGAGTTTGAACGCTCGGCGCCGGAAGAACACCAGGAGTTTTTGGAGTTCCTGCACATTCCGGCGGCGGAGATCAAAAGCATCCGCGAGCAGAGCCTGAAGGGGTTTTGAGGTTGCAGGCGAACGCGCGCCCAGGACGAGCCCACCCTAGCGGGAAAAACAAATACCCCGCGAGGGTGGGGCACCCGCTCGCATTTGTTATTGATAGGATCGGCGCATGACTCCGGAGGGCCAGACGAAGCGGCTGCTGCTGCGGCCGTTGGCGATCAGCGACGCGGCGCAGATTCAGGAGCTGTTTCCGCACTGGAAGATCGTGCGCTACCTGCAGAATGTTGTGCCGTGGCCGTATCCGGAGGACGGGGCGCTCCAATTCATCCGCGATGTGGCATTGCCGGCGGTTGAACGCCGAGACCAGTGGGTCTGGACGCTGCGGCTGAAGAACAATCCCGAAGAGATTATCGGTGTGCTCGATCTTCGCAGGGGCGATGAGAACAATCGGGGATTCTGGCTGGGGCTCAAGTGGCAGGGGCAGGGATTGATGAGCGAGGCCTGCGCGTGGGCCAACGATTTCTGGTTTGAGACGCTGGGATTTAAGGTGCTGCGCGTCGCGAAGGCGGTCGAAAACAGGGCGTCGCGGCGCATCTCAGAGAAACAAGGGATGCGCCTGGCGGGCGTGAAGGAGAAGGACTACGTGTGCGGCCGGCTGCCCTCGGAAATCTGGGAGATGACGGCGGAGGAGTGGCGAATGTGGAAGGTTCGCGCGGGGCGACAATGAGGCGGCCCGCCTCATTCACGACGACGGAGGTTGAGAGCCAGGGTCCGGCGGGAAGGGCAGGTGGGGTGTGGGCGGGAAGAGGCGCAGGCGCTCGATGCGGCGGCCGGTGGAGGCGACGACTTCGACGCGCAGGCCGAGGGGGCCGAGAAGGACCTCTTCACCGGCAACGGGAATGCGGCCCACTATCTCGCTGACCAGGCCGCCGAGGGTTGTGGCTTCCCAGGATTTGTCGAGTTCGGCAGGCTCGCCGATGAGATCGGCAAGCTGATCGGCGGGAAAGCTGCCGGGGACAAGCCAAGAGCCCGAAGGTTCGCGTTGGGGTTCTTCGATTTGGGTGTCGGTTTCGTGCTCGTCGCGGATGTTGCCGACGATTTGCTCCAGGAGATCCTCGATGGTGACCAGACCGGCGACGGCGCCGTACTCGTCGATGACGATGCGCATGTGCTGCTTTTCGCGCTGCATCTCGCGCAGCAACTCGTAGCCGCGTTTGGTTTCAGGCACGAAGACGGCCGGGCGCAGGATGCTGGCGACGGTGCGGGTGCGGGCTTCTTCGTCGGTGATCTGCAGCAGGTCGTGGGCGAAGGCGAGGCCACTGATATTGTCGAGCGTGCCGGAATAGACGGGGACGCGCGAGTAGTTGTGCTTGCGCAGCAGCTCCAGGAAGCGCTCGAGGGTGGTAGATTCTTCGACGGCGAAGATCTCGGGGCGCGGGGTCATGACTTCGCGGACCAGCTTGTCGCCGAACTCGACGGCGGAGCGGACCAGGTCGCTATCGCTCTGCTCGAGGATGCCTTCTTCCTCGCCGGCCTCGATGAGGGCTTCGACGTCGACGGCGGTCTCCTCTTCTGGGCTGGTGGGCTGCTCGGCTAGAGCCGCAACAGAGAAGAAGAAACGGATGAAGACAGTGATTGGCGTGACCAGCCAGAGTAGCAGGCGGATGGGCCAGAGAAGGCGCGCCGCCCACAGGCCGCGGGTGCGGTTGAAGAGCAGCGAGGGGATGATCTGGTAGGCGAAGACGACGACCAGCACCACGGCGAGGATGGACTGGGCGATCTCGGCAGTGGTGGGCGGGCCGGGGTGCGTGGGACGAATGTAGAGTAGCGCCCCGAATTCGAGGGCGATGAGGCCAAGCGCTAACTGCTTGAGGACGGAAGCGCAGAGGGCGGCGTGCTCGCGGCTGAGGCCGAGATGGGGTTCGATCCGCGTCTCCCACGCGTCGAGGTTTTCCTGCACCTCGCGGCTGAGGATCTTGCCGAACTCGGAGTAGACGCGCTGGATGTAGGAGGCCAGCGTAGCGACCGCGACGAGGAGCACGAGGGAAATGATCTCGAGGGGGTTCATCGCGCACGGCTCCGGGTGGAGGGCGCGGATCCTCGCGCCGGCCCTACGGGACGGCGGGTTCGCGCGCGGGGCGCCGTCCCAGGGTTCCGTCCGCCTTTGCGGACTCCACTCTGGGTTATTCTCGTACTCTCCCTCCGGGAGGCTCGCTCGATGAGGCCTTGCGGCAGGCCAAACCCCGCGCGCAAATCGCGTTCGCGGCGGTGCATCTGGCCCGCATCGGATTCGTGGTCGTAGCCGGCCAGGTGGAGCAAGCCGTGGAGTATCAGTATCTTGAGTTCTGTTCCAAGGGAGTGGCCGCACGCAGTGCCCTGGCGGCGGGCGGTTTCGACGCTGATGGCGAGGTCGCCTGCGACCCGCTCCGCGGGCTTTGCGCTTTGGAGCGGATTGCCGGGAAAGGAAAGCACGTCCGTAGGCATGTCTTTGCCGCGGAAGCGGCGGTTAAGGTCACGCAGAGCCGCATCGGTGGTGAGCAGGACGGTGACTTGGCCGCGGAGGCAGATGGCGGCTTGGGCTTTGGCCAAAAAGCGGGTCAGGGAACGGCTCAGGGCGCGGGCAGAGGGGACGGAACGCAAAGCGCGGCTCGCCGAAGTAGGCTTCGGTGCGGGGTCAGGGGCCAGAACTGGGTCGAGAAGAATCATCGTGCGCGGAGCAGACGGATGATGTGGATGCGCGGCTCCGGGTCTAAGTCGATGATACGCGATTGTCGTTTGAGCCCTTCCAGAAGGTTGCGATAACACCCCCGATAGCTGCGAAAGGTACTCCGTAGATGAAGGCGTTGCTAACAAGGACCACTGTAATCAGGCCGAGCCAGCTCTTTAGGCCGATCCCAACGACAAAGAGCGGGCAGAGCCGGAACGTCAAGCGCAAAATAAACTCTGTTAATGGACCCGGATGCATGAATGTGAGTGCCATGAGAAAGACAGCTAGCACTACGCCGAAGATTGCGCCAAATGCGCCGAACAGGGCCGTATAACGAATTGACTTGCTCGCACTCATCGCGCTTCGCTACTGCGGCTTTGCCGGTTGCAGCGCCTGCCCATCCTGGCGCTCTTCGCTCTCCCCAACGCCGGCCCGCATCGCGTCGCCCATGGTGAGCGGAAGTTCCTGTTGCCGTGGCTTGGCGCTCTCGTAGGCGCGCACCACGCGCTGCACCAGCGGATGGCGGACCACGTCGGACTCTTCAAAGTGGCAGAAGGCGATGCCTTCGACGCCGTTGAGGATGTTGATGGCGTCGACCAGGCCCGATTTGCGCGGGTTGGGCAGGTCGATCTGGGTGATGTCGCCGGTGATGACGGCCTTGGAGTTGTTGCCCATGCGGGTGAGGAACATCTTCATCTGCTCGATGGTGGTGTTCTGCGCCTCGTCGAGGATGATGAAGGCGTCGTTGAGGGTGCGGCCGCGCATGAAGGCCAGCGGGGCGACCTCGATGACGTTGCGCTCGAGCATCCGGTCGACCTTCTCGATATCGAGCATGTCGAAGAGCGCGTCGTAGAGCGGGCGCAGGTAGGGATCGATCTTCTCCTGGAGGGTGCCGGGGAGGAAGCCGAGGCGCTCGCCGGCTTCGACCGCGGGGCGGACAAGAACGATGCGGCTGACACGCTTCGAATTGATGGCGGCTACAGCCATGGCCACGGCCAGATAGGTTTTGCCGGTGCCGGCCGGGCCAACGCTGAAGACCATGTCGCTCTGCTCGATGGCTTCGACATAGCGGCGCTGGTTGAGCGAGCGCGGCTGCACAGTGCGCTTGATGCCTACCGAGCGCTGCTTGCCGGCTTCGGCTACGGAGCGCAGAGTGGCGGCGGGATCGGCCACAACCAGGCGCAACATGCCGTTCAGTTCGCCGTTGTGCGGATGGATTCCCTGGCGGCGGAGGGTTTCGAAGTCCTCAAAAATACGTCGGATGCGCGCCACGCCTTCTTCGGGGCCTTGAACGTGCACGGCGTCGGAACGAAGGTCGATGCGGACGCCGAGCGAGTCTTCCATCAGCCTGAGGTTTTCATCGCGGGTCCCAAAGAGGGGCTCAAGGTTGGGTGTAATCTCGAGAGCGATCTTCAAAGGGTTCAACGTCCTCCGAGAAGGTGGGTTAGGTTGAACCGGCAGCGGTCCTGTGGGGCTGCTGCCGGAGGGTTGTTTATGAGGTTAACGGCAACGGGCGCGGCGGACGCGAGCGCCCGGCGGCCAGACCGGGAGCCGAGGCGGCGCGCACGACGGCTGGGTGGTTGTAGGCAAACGGCTGATTCTAATGGAAGTCGAAGAGCGCAGGGCAAAACCGGGTCCATTTTCTGGGCTGCCTTGCGGGGCCGCGGGTTGGGGTCGAGTACCAAATCCAGTATTGCGAGAGTAGCGCGAGGCGGGCTGCGCGTCAACCGGCCCACCATTACTTTTGATGCAGCGGTTGTCTTGAGAGATACGGGGAGCGTGCCCCAGACGCGGAACATGGGCACCGAGTGGGCGGGAAGAATGCGGCGCCGGGCCAGAGGCTGGCGAGCGCGATCCGATACACTGCTGGAGACTCCTGGAATGCCGCCGAGGAAGCCCGCGGATGTCCCAACTCTACATGGTTGTGCTGGTTGCGATCGCCGTCACGCTGCTGGGGGTGGCCGTCTACCGCACCTTGCAGGTGAAGACCAAGGCCGACTACCTGGTGGCGGGGCGGTCTTTGTCCGCGTGGGTTCTGGTGCTCACGCTGCTCACTTCGTGGATCGGCGCGGGATCGCTCTTTGCCGGGGCGGAGAACGCCTATAGGAACGGGTTTGCCGCGCTGTGGCAGCCGGCCGGCGGCTGGCTGGGCTTGGTGCTCATCTACTTTATTGCTCCGAGGGCGCGGAAGTTCGCGCAGTTCACGCTGCCCGACCTGCTGGAGGCGCGCTACAACCAGACGGCGCGCGTGCTGGGGACGATTGCCATCCTGTTTGCCTACGTGGGCATCGCCAGCTACCAGTTCAAGGGCGGCGGCGACGTGCTGCATCTCATCTTTCCCGATACTGTGACGGCGGAGCAGGGCACGTTCATGGTTGCCGCGTTCGTGGTGGTCACCACGGCGCTGGCCGGCATGTCGTCGGTCGCATATATGGATGTGGCCATCGGCTCCATGGTGACCGTGATCTGCATCATTGCCGCGCCCATGCTGCTGGCCAAGGCCGGCGGATGGACGGGCCTGCACGCGACGCTGCCGCCGCAATATTTTCAAGTGCTGGGCAACTACCGCATGAGCGCCGGCGCGCGCGGGCCTGTGAGCATGGGACTGATCCGCGCGCTCGAATACCTGGTGCCTGTCTTGTTGCTGATGCTGGGCAACCAGGTGATGTACCAGAAGTTTTTCTCGGCGCGCTCGGAGCGCGACGCGCGCGTCTCCGTGATCGGATGGACGCTGGGAACGCTGCTGCTGGAGACGCTCATCGTGGCTATCGCCGTGTTCGGGCGGGCGCTCTATCCCGCGGGCGAGGCGGCGCTGCATCCGCGCGAGATTATTCCCTACACGGCGCGGCACGGGCTGCCTGCGGTGATGGGCGCTTTGCTGCTGGGCGCGGTCTTCGCCAAGGTGATCTCGACGGCTTCGAACTACTTGTTTTCGCCGGCGACGAACCTGGTCGAAGACGTTTTCGTGCGCTATATCGCGCCGGGAGCCTCGAACCGGCGCGTGCTCTTGATTTCGCGGCTGGCCGTGGCGGCGCTGGGCTGCTGGGCGCTCTACCAGGCGGTGTATGCCGAGAGCATTCTGGAAAAGATGCTCTATGCCTACACGATTTACTCGGCTGCGGTCACGCCGGTAGTGCTGGCGGCGTTCTACTCCAAGCGCGCTACGGCCTGGGGCGCGGTGGCGGCGATTGCGACGGGAACCGCTGTGACGCTGGCGTGGGACGCGCCGGGTGTGAAACAGATGTTTCCGCCGATTCTGGCGCAGAGGGGCGCCATCTTTCCGGCGCTCTTAGCCGCAGTCATCGCGCTGGTGGTGGTCAGCGCGGTGACGCCGCGGCCGAGGGCGGAGCAGTTGGCGAAGGTGGCGGAGTAAGGGGAGCGGGTAGTTTCCGGATTGGCGGTAGCCCAGGCACAACATGCCTAAGAGCGTGTGGCATCCCTTGTCACATGCGCAGGTGACCGGGCGCACTGACTAGATATGCCTGGGGTTAACTCAAATACTGGTGCGCCTCGCCTCTCCGAAGAGCACTCCCCGCGAGTAGTTCCTGCCAGTTGCGACGCAACACCCCCGGAGGCGCAGGCCCAATTCCCAACGGGCCACGTTGTCCATCGGACATTCATGAGCGGGTTCCCCTCCCCCACCGCGAAACTCATTGGGTTGCGTGTCACAAGGAGGACACAATGCACAATCGATACTTTTGGGGCGCAGCGTTTGCGCTTGCGGTCATTCTTGCGGGTTGCAAGCAGGCTCCGCCGCCCGCTCAAGACACCCATGACGCGGACGTGAAAGCCATTCGCGATCTTGAAGCTGCCAACGTGCAGGCGTTCGCCGCCAGGGATATCGACAAGATCGTCGCATTGTATGCCGACGACGCATCTCTTTTCGCGCCGGATGCCCCCGTAATCGACGGAGGAATGGCGGCGATCAAGGCCGCTCTGAGTCCACAACTAAGGGATAAGAACTTCTCCCTCACCTTCGCGTCGGACAAGGTGGAGATTGCGAAGTCAGGAGACCTTGGCTACGCTCAGGGCAGCTTAACCTGGACCATGACGGACCCCAAGACAAAGAAGGTGCTCACGGGAAAAGGCAAATATGTCACGGTCTACAAGAGGCAGTCCGACGGCGGTTGGAAGGCTGTTGCGGACATCTGGAACGAGGACGCTCCGCCCGCGCCGGCAAAAAAGTAGCGCGGGTGGTTCACGGCGCTGGCTGAGAGTCTTGGTAAGACTTGGGAAGAACCAGGTTCATCCACATGGGTTGCGTGTCAAAAGGAGGACACCCAATATGCACAATCGATACATTTGGGGCGCAGCGTTTGCGCTCACAGTCATTCTTGCGGGTTGCAAGCAGGCTCCGCCGCCACCCGCTCCAGACACCCATGACGCGGACGTGAAAGCGATTCGCGATCTTGAAGCCGCCACCTTGCAGGCGTTCGCCGCCAAGGATTTGGACAAAATCGGCGCAATTTTTGCCGACGATGCATCGGGACTCCCTCCGGATTCGCCAGCCCTAAGCGGAATTGCGGCGATCAAGGCTTGGTGGAAACCACTGCTGGCGGATAAGAACTTTTCCTTCAGCTTCGCTTCGGACAAGGTGGATGTCGCGAAGTCAGGAGACCTCGCCTACAGTCAGGGCGCCAACACCTGGACCATGACGGACCCCAAGACTAAGAAGCTAGTTACGGGGAAGGGTAAATACGTCACCGTCTACAAGAAGCAGGCCGACGGCGGTTGGAAGGCTGTTGCGAACATCGGCAACGAGGATGCTCCACCAGCGCCGGCAAAGAAGTAGCGCAGGTGAATCACCGAGTTGGCTGAGAGTCTTGGTAAGACTCGGGAAAACCAGGTTCATACACCTGGGTTGCGTGTCAAAAGGAGGACACAATGCACAATCGATACTTCTGGGGCGCAGCGTTTGCGCTCACAGTCATTCTTGCGGGTTGCAAGCAGGCTCCGCCACCGCCCGCTCCCGACACCCACGACGCCGATGTGAAAGCGATTCGCGATGTTGAAACCGCCTGGGAACAGGCGTTCGCTACCAAGGATGTGGATAAGTGCGTCGCATTTTATGCCGACGATGCATCGGTGTTCATGCCGGATGCGCCTGTGATCAACGGCACGGCAGCGATCAAGGAGGCCGATAAGCCATTTCTCGCAGACAAGAACTTTTCCGTTACCTTCGCGTCGGACAAGGTGGACGTTGCGAAGTCGGGCGATCTTGGCTACAGTCAGGGCACCATGACCTACACCTTTACAGACCCCAAAACAAAGAAGGTGCTCGCTGTAAAAGACAAGTACGTCACGGTCTATAAGAAGCAGACCGATGGCAGTTGGAAGGCTGTTGCGGACATCTGGAACGAGGATGCTCTGCCGACGCCGGCAAAAAAGTAGCGCGGGTGAATCACCGCGCGGAGTTTGCGTGCCAGGACCGGAGCCCGGCGCATGGGCGGAGGAGTGTCTACGCGGTCGTCGCGCTGGTGGTGGTCAGCGCGTTCACGCCGCGGCCGACGGCGGAGCAGTTGGCGAAGGTGGCGGACTGATAATGGTTAGAGCATTCACCCTGACTTGAAGAAAGCCCAAAGGCCATGACCAAAGGAAGCCGAATCTCAGGTGACCTCGCCGAGCAAATCGCGGCGGTGACAAACAAGCGCGCCCGCTTTGTCCTGGATACCATCGCAAAGAAGGGAATCGTAACGACCGAGGAGATCAGCCAGGCGGGATACGAGCACCCGCCTCGTGCTGCTCGAGACGCACGGGAGCTCGGATTTCCCATCCGCACCATCAAAGTGAAGCACTCGAATGGACGAACCATCGCGGCGTATATTTTCCCTGAAAATGCGCGCTTCGGGCGCGGCAAAAGCGGGCGGCGGGCCCTCACGAAGAAACAGAGGGATGGAATTATTGATGCGGCAGCAGGAAGGTGTCAGATCTGCGGAGCGAACGAGAACCTGCAGGTTGACCACCGCGTTCCCTATGAGGTTGCCGGCGAGCCTGATGGAGACAATGCGGCCATTTTCATGGTTCTGTGCGGGTCATGCAATCGGAAAAAATCATGGAGCTGCGAGCACTGCCCAAACTGGACCGGCAAGCGCAGTGCAGCCGTTTGCGAAACATGCTATTGGGCGGGACGAACCGGTTACCTGCACGTCGCGACGGAACAGCAGCGCAGGGCCGATCTCGTCTGGCGAAAAGATGAAGTCGCAGATTACGAGAGGCTTAGTGTGAAGGCGCGACGGGCAGCGGAGGCAGTTCCCGAATACATCAAGCGGCTACTGCGGAACGGCTAGGGCATTTCTCCCAATCCTGTAGAGTGCCCAATTCTCTAGAAGGTTGCCGCTCACTGGGGTTCGCGTCAACTTTGCGATCCTGAATCCCTATACACCATTGGGAGAAATGCGTTAGCCGAAAAGCAAAGCCTGCGATGCGAAATCATCGAGGGATAAAACCGATCCTCGATGAGCTACCGGGAGCAGATGGGAGACATACAAGGATTCCACGGTTACGTCCTTGCGTCCATTCAGCGTGGCTTGGCTCGACCTGCCAACATCAAGCAGAATTCTCTTTCCGAGACGATCCGGCAAGGGGCTGCCATAGGACCGCTGCCCACACGAGCCGTCGTAACTCAGAATGAACGGAACCTCTTTGCGATTGAGCAACTCCAAACCCTCGACGAGCCTGCTGCGGCTGAGCCCCTCGATGTAACGCTGGTCGCGGCCATCGCTGGTCCCTTGATATGGCGGATCGAGGTAGAAAAAGTCTCCTTTGCGGGCATTTTGAAATAGCTGCATAAAGTCACAATGAACAGCTCGGCACTTTCCTTTGAGGATCCGATTTGCAGCGAGTATCTCCTGACGCATCGTATCGGGATGAGTGCCTTTGCGCCGCTTGTCGGGGGATTGATTGAACTCTCCGGCGGGGTTGAAGCGAACCGCGTTCTTCACGCATCTTGCCAGCAGGTAAAGCAGCTTCGCGGGTTCGTGATCCTGGTTGAACTGCGCACGGACCTCATAATACGCATCGATGGGGAGTGCCCTTTCGTTGCGCCAAAGGGCGCCATACTGCAGCGCGATTTCCTCAGGGCTTACTAGGATTGCTTTCCAAAGCGCAATCAGAGGCTCCAGCGTGTCGCCTATCGCGTAGGAAGAGAACCTTTTTTGAGCAGCGGCGGCCAGCGTGACGGCTGCGGAGCCTGCGAACGGCTCAACAAGCCGCGTAAAAGAGCCAGCCGGAACGTAGCTCAGGATTGCCCGCGCTAACCGTCGCTTGCTTCCTTGATACGGAATCGGGTGCGGAGCCGAGAATCTCATGCTTTTACGCATTCAGTTTACAGGCGAATGAGTCAACTGAAACAACGAAACTCACGTATCGAGTGTGGAATTCAAGAGGTGTTCCCGAAACGAAAACTTTGATCAAAAATTGGACATCTTTCGGTGCTGTCGCAAGACCAATCCTCCAACAGCGCTTGCCGCTCAAGAAAATAGTTGTCCTGTGCGGGCAAGCCAGGCTTACACTGTCGGTGACCATTCCTTACCCGTATGCCGGTCGCTCAACTGACCCTCGAACTCCGCATCGAGCACGCCCAGTCGCTCAAGGACAGGCGGCAGGTGGTGCGCTCGCTCAAGGACCAGTTGAAGCAGGGCTTCAACGTGTCGGTGGCGGAGCTGGACGAAGCGGTTACGTGGCAATCGGCGACGCTGGGCGTGGCGGCCATCTCGCGCTCGCGCGACTACCTGCACGGCCTGATGGAAGAGGTGGAGCGCGCCGCGCGGCGCATGGCCACGGAGCTCGGCGCCGACCTGGCCGATTCGTATTGGGAATACATCGAAAACTGAGATTCAGGCCCGCGCGGCAGGCAGCGCCGCTCTAGCATCGTGCTACGCTGAATCTTTGAGTCCGGGAGAAATCGTTTGCAAGCCAGCGCCCTCGTCGTTGCGATCTCCGAGTTTGTTGTGTTGCTATTCTCGCTCAGTTTTCACGAGTGCGCGCATGCCTGGATGGCCTCGCGTCTGGGCGACCAGACGGCGCGGTTGCAGGGGCGCATTACGCTCAACCCCATGTACCACATCGATCCGGTAGGGACGCTGCTTTTTCCGGCGCTGGTGATTTTCGGGCCGCTCATAGGGTTGAGGATTCCCTTCATGCTGGTAGGCTGGGCCAAGCCGACGCCGGTCATCACGCGCAACTTCAAGAAGATCGTGCGCGACGACAACCTAGTGACGCTGGCCGGGCCGGTTTCGAATCTGATTCTGGTGATGGCAGCGCTGGCCGGTCTTATTGTGATGTCGGCAGCCATGCCTGACGGCGGGCAAATAGTCAGGCTTTCCTTTGCTCAAGCATTGGGCCTTGCAGAGGTGAGCGGGGCCCATCCTGTCGCGCTGCTCCTGAGCCTGGGCATCCTCATCAACCTCTCGCTCTTTTTCTTCAACCTGCTGCCCATTCCGCCGCTGGATGGGAGCCGGGTGGTGCGCAACATGCTTCCGTACCATGCGGTGCAGTCTTATGACCGGATCAGCGGCTGGATCAGCTACCTGCTGATGATCTTTGTCGGCGGCTACGTGCTCCGGTTGCTGCTGACACCCGCGCTGGTGCTGGTTTTTTCCCTTCTGCTGCGCGTCTGATAGTCATACGCCGCATGTTGGCCGTCCCGCTACAATGGAATGAGCCAATTTCGGCGATGCTTAAGAGATTTTTCCGGCGTTTTTTGGGGCGCCGCCAAGGAACCGATACGCATCATGCCTGAACCCGCCATTCGATCGCAACGCCCGCGCGTTCTGAGCGGCATGCGCCCCACGGGAAAGCTGCATCTGGGCAACTACATGGGCGCGCTGGCCAACTGGGTGAAGCTGCAGGATCAGTACGAGTGCTACTTTTTCATCGCCGACTGGCACGCACTGACGACGGATTATGCCGACACCTCGGAAATTGCGCCGAACACGCTGGAGGTGATGCTGGATTACCTGGCCGCGGGCCTCGATCCCGCGAAGAGCGTGCTCTTTTTGCAGAGCCGGGTACTCGAACATGCCGAGCTGGCGTTGCTGCTGGGCATGAGCACTCCGCTGGGTTGGCTGGAGCGCGTGCCCAGCTATAAGGAGATGCAGGAGAACCTGACCAGCAAGGACCTGGCTACCTACGGGTTCCTGGGCTACCCGGTGTTGATGGCCGCGGACATTCTGATGTACCAGCCCGATTTTGTGCCGGTGGGCCAGGACCAGCAGGCGCACGTGGAGCTGACACGCGAGATTGCGCGGAGGTTCAACCAGTTCTATAAGATGGAAGGTCGCGAGGTGTTGCCGGAGCCGAAGGTGCTGCTCACGCCCTCGCCCAAGCTCCCCGGCACCGACGGGCGCAAGATGTCGAAGAGCTACGGGAACACGATCCTAATCACCGACCCCGAGCCGGTAGTGCGGCAGAAGCTGAAGACCATGGTGACGGACCCGGCGCGGATCCGGCGGACGGACAAGGGCGATCCCGACAAGTGCCCGGTAGGCGACCTGCACAAGATTTTTTCGACGCCGGAGACCCTGGCAAAGGTGTACGAGGGCTGCCGCTCGGCGGGGATCGGATGTATCGAATGCAAGAGTTGGGCAGCCGATGGGCTGATGAAGGTGTTGCGGCCCATCCAGGAACGGCGGGCCAACTTGACGGAGGCGCAGGCCATCGAGATTCTGAGCGAAGGCTCGCGGCGAGCCCAGGTCCGCGCCGAGCAGACCATGGTTGAGGTGCGCGATGCGATGCAGTTGACCTTGACCACTGTCGCGAGCGTATGAAACGGACGCAGGCGAAGGCAGGGGCGAGCTGAAGAGGGCGGACTGCGGGGCAAGATTGCGGAGCAATTTTGCGTTTCGGGGGCCAGGAAAGCGCGCAAGATGGAAGAGAAAGTTCCGTGGTGGCGTTGGGCTCTCGAATTTGCGCTGAGTGGAATCCGCTCGGGATTCGGGCTGTTCCGGCGCAATGGAAGGGTTGAAACTGGCGCGCAGAGCGGCGCTGAAAGTGAAATTGCCGAAGCGGAGTTTGTTTTCGGCGGATTGGAAGAACCGGAAGAAGAGACTGCATTGACGCAAACTTCCCCGCAATCCGGAGATGCCATAGCTGATGTCAGGCAGGCTGCGGAGGCTGTTCCCAGCGCCGAAGAAGAGCCTGTAGCGGAGCCGACTGAGAAGGATCAGCCGGGACCTGCCGGCGAGCTGCTAGCAGTTGGGGCTGTCGCTGCGGAGGTTCAGCGTCAAGCTTTGCCTGAAGAAGCAGCTGCTGTAGAGGCGGAGGAGCCATCAGCCATTACCGAAACGGTGGCAGAATCGGCGTCTTCAACTGCGGGGGCCATTCCAGTGGAGGAGCCAACGGCCACGTCCATCGTGAGTGCCGATGCTACACCTGCAGCCGCGCCCGAGTCGCCAACCGCGCCAGCGGCTGCACCGGCTTCGCCGCAGGAAGCAAGGTCGGCTCTGCCGTTTGCCGCAAAGTCGGCGGCAGAGCCAACGACTGCCGAAAAGGTGGCGGCGGCGCTGAAGGCGCGTGGCGAAAACGCCGACCAGTCGCCCTTTTCGGTGGTCGTGAGCCAGGTGTACGACGGGCCGCTCGACCTGCTGCTCGACCTGATCCGTAAACAGGACATCGACATCTACGACATTCCTATTGCGAAGATCACAGCCCAGTTCCTGGCCTACGTGGACCAACTGCGGGCGAGCGATATGGATGTGGCAGGGGAGTTCATCTACACCGCCTCGCTGCTGATTCATATCAAGAGCAAAATGCTGCTGCCACGCGCGCCGGCCGGCCCGGAAGAGGCGGCCGAAGATCCGCGGCGCGACCTGGTAGAGCGGCTGCTGGAGCACGAGCGCTTCAGGAACGCCGCGCAGATGCTGCATGAGAAGCAGATGCTCGAGGCAGCTACATGGACCAATCCGGGGGTGCGCGAGTTTCGCGAGGATGCGGGCGAAGAATCGGAAATGGCCCCGGAGATCGCCGCCGATACCACGGACCTTGTGCGCGTCTTCAGCGACATTCTGGAGCGCGCGCGCAACCGCCCCATCCTTGACGTGGAAGAGGACACGGTGACGGTGAGCCAGATGATTCAATTCCTGGCGCGGCGGCTGACCATGGAAGACAAGCCGGTGGCGCTGCGGCGGCTGCTCAGCCATACGCGCTCGGAACGGGCGTTGATCGCCATGTTTCTCGCGCTGCTGGAGCTGGTGCGCTTGCAGGCGATTCTGTTGCGCCAGGACCGCCAGTTCAGCGAGGTCTTCATCAAGAAAAACTCCGGCTTCGAGGCGGCGATGAATCAGGGGCTGGTGGACGCGCGCGACGACTGGCGGTGAAGGTTAAGCTATAACCTATGTTGTAGCGGCACAATCTCTTTTTCCGCGCCCGTGGGATGCCGCGCAGAGCTCAGCCCGTCAAGGGACCCCACCGCCCGGGCTTCCAGTCTAAGTGCTGCCGGAGAAAATCAAATGTCCCCAGCCCGTACATCATATGAGGTCCGCTCAAAAACTCGATTCGCGTCTTTTCCGGGATTCCCATGTAAGCATAGAACCACCGTACTTTTGAATATTCATAAGCTACGGTTTGGTCCTCGCTCACCTGGTCAAAGTGCCCCCGCTCCACCATAAAGGGCCGAGGGGCCATGAGATTGGCTATTTCAGAGTAGTTTGCGATATTGGCAAGGTTGAATTCGTACATGTCGTACTCACCCAAAAGAAGGTAACTGTACCAGGCTTCGACGGTGGTTGTTTTCCAGACCCACTCATTAAAGTCACCCGAACAGATCGACAGGGCATACCGGTCAAGAAACGGCGGAACTCGAACCGCAGTTTTTCCACCGTAGGAAAGCCCATAGAAACCTATCCGCTCCGGATCGACAAAGCTCTGCTCCGCCAGCCAATCCAGGGTCCGCTCATGCTGCACGATAATGAAGGAGAACAGAGCCAGCTTGAGGGGATGGCCCATGCGCTGAATGATCCGGAAATGATCATTTCCGATGTAGGGATTCTGGGGAGCATAGACGACGAACCCTTCGTTCACCAGGCTCTCACGAACGTTGAAACGGCCGCTCGCGGCCCCCCTCGGATTTGTCAAGGGCAGGGCGCGGCCCTCCAACCCATGCTGGACCACCACCACCGGGCGGCGCTCTCCGGGCTGAACGTCCTTGGGAACGGATAGCACCCCATAGGCATATACATCCGGCCACACATCCAGCATCACCTCGTAGCTCTTGAATTTGGGTGCGTCATTGACCAGGCGCGTGCGGGGATTGGCGGGCAGGCTGGCGGCAGGCAATCGCCCAATCACCTCTTCCCAGATGTAGTTCTTGTACCATTTCGTCGCCGCGTTCCACTGCTCCGGAGAATTTGACCACTGCGACTGGAGACACTGCCAGGGCGGAGTGTCGCTTCGGTTTTCCCCCTCTTGCTGAGTCGGCCAAGTCGAGTTAGCTTTCGCCCAGAACTCCCTGCGGCGGTCGGGCGACTTGCGAATCAGCGCCTGGGTGAAACCGACCATCTGGTTGAACTGCCGCTGCAACCGGGCTTGGGGAACGTAATTCTCGCGCTGGTCCCGTGGGGGTGTCCCGCTTGCCCGAAGACCTGCGCCCACCTTCAACGAACGCAAGAACGCGCGCAGGGCCTCTTCCGAACCCGGCTCCCCTTGTCCCTGGCCGCTCACCACCAGGTGCAGTTTGTCCTCCGCCTTCAGTGCCGCATAAAACCCTCGTGCCCGCTCCACTTCCTTTCGCACCGAATCCAGCGGCGGAGTGCCGAGCTCCCCGTTCGGACAAGCGGCTTCCTGATGCACTTCCGTCACCGGGGGCGGCCCCTCGACCTTGGGGCCCCGGCAGGCTTCCACCACCAAGCTCCGCGGGGCAATCAAACCCGCCAGCTCCGCGTCGCCAAACTCCCGCACCAATCCCCAGAGATCCCGGTAGATCGGCTCCGTCCAAAGACCTTCCCGCTCCTGAAAATATCCGCTCACGGCGGTTGCCTGAATCCTTCCATCCAGAGCTCCGCTATAAAGCGCCAGCAACCCGCCCTCTCCATACCCCATCACCCCGATGGGAGCGGCCTCCTTCTGGTTTTCGTTCTCAAACCAATCCACGGCCGCCAAGATCTTTTGCACCTCAAACCCGATGGGGTGGCGACCCACTTCAAAAGCCATTCGATAGATCCATTCGCGGTGCGTTTGGTTCGTATAACCGATCCCTGGAATCCCGGAAAAAGTATCGTCCCGATTGATGATGGCCGGAATCAGCACTTGACACCCGTTCTCCGCGAGGCGCCGCGCAAACTGCGCCTCAGCCGGAACTCCCGGGGACATCCCCACGCTCATCTCCGGCGTCCAGTCCGCGTCCGGTACCGCGACGATCCGCGCCACTGGGCGCCCCTCGGGCTGAAGTAATAACCCTTCGGCATCCAGACCGCCATAGTCAGCAATCACGGGCACTAAAACCGGCCAACGCACGGCGTAGACCTTGTAACCTCTCCCCTGGCCAACTTCGGGGGGATCGAAGACGGCTCGCACAGGCTCCGGGGCTTGGGCGGGCACGCGCTCGTCTACCGCCCCAATGATTTGCCGGAAGCGCTCCCGATTGCCTGAGACCGACTGATCGTAGGCTCGCGCCGAGCTCGAATCCCAATGCCAAAGTCCCGCCCGCTCTTTCGGCGCCTCTGCCGTCCGCTTCAGCAGGAATCGATGAATTCCATCCACCATCTGGGTCGCCAGATCGCCTTCCATCGTCAGCGGCGCCGTCCCCGGCAGCACGGCTGGCGCCGTATTTGCGGGAGGTGTCTGCCCAGCATTACTTTGCGGAACTCCGCCGAGAAGATCCTTCATCGGAAAGCCAATGGCCAATGTGGCTTTAGCCGAACCATCAAGAAACTCGCGGCGGTTAATCTTGCTCATACCAAGTCTCCTTTGCTGCACGTGTTTTTATCTTCTCGGGAAAATGTCTCAGGAATCATTGGAGCTGAACTGCGGCCCGACTCATTCTACGCCGTCTCCCTTTGCCGGACTACCTCCTTGAGATCTAAGGACGATTTGAGCATCCCCAGGTCTCTGCAGCCCATCACCTTGCGAAAATTCTGTTCGGTCATCAGCAAGGCGGCGGCTGCCCGGCGCATCACAATCGGGCCGACGCGCGACGATTGGGGGTGAGGGAATGCCGGGCCGGCAGGTTCCGGTGTGATTGCAGTCTGCTGCTCGCCGCCCCCGGGCTTGTCCGGCAACATTTTGCAGGCGATTACTGAGCCGCCTGGGATTGCGCGAGGGCCAGCGCGCCCCAGAGCACGCTGTCGTCGCCAAGCGCGGCGGGGACCACGTCGATGCGAGCGCGGGACCACGAAGTGATCTGCTTTCGCAGTTCGGCCCGAAGCGGCACGAAGAGACGATCGCCGGCCTTGCTGATGCCGCCGCCGATCACGATTCGTGCCGGATTCAGCAGCATGATTACGGACTTCAGGCCGATGGCGAGGTCAACAACATATCGCAAGACGAAAGCGGGATCGGTCATCAACTCCTTTGCGGATTTCCCATAGTCGCGCTCCATCCAGATCCCCGCGCACATTCGCTCGAGGCAGCCGGAGGCGCCGCAGAGGCAGAGCGGGCCGCCAGGCCGGACGGTAGTATGGCCGATCTCGCCGGCGTAGGAATCCGCTCCTCGATAGATATTGCCGCCGGCAATCAGCCCGCCGCCGATGCCGGTGGAGAGGGTCATGTAGAAGAGAGGGTCGTGACCGGCGCCCGCACCGTATCGCCCCTCGCCAAGGCCGCCTACATTGGCGTCGTTGTCGATGACCGCCGGCACGCCGAGTTCGTCCTGGATGCAGGAGGCAAGCGGAAAATCCTGCCAGGTGTCGACGTGCGTCGATAGCGCAACTCTCTGCGAGGCAAAATCCACCGGCCCGCCGAATCCTATGCCGCAGCGCTCAAAGCGGTTGCTTCCCCGCCAGAGTCTCGCAATGGAAAGAATTTGCTCCACCATCCATTCGCGGCCGCCTTCGCGCTGTGTGGCGCGGGTCTCATGGCGGATCATTTGACCGTTTTCAAACAAAGCCATCGAGAACTTTGTCCCGCCAATGTCAATTGCAAGTACGTTCATGATTCCATTTCCCCATTGAGGATCGCCGGCAAGCCGATCTTGCGATTGGTTGGTGGCGCCGCCATCCAGCAGGACGCGTGTACCGGCAGGCATTGGCGTAAACTCGCACGTGCCGTAGTATAGCTTTCGGACGAAACCGCGGGCAATCGTCACCTGCCGGTTGATTTCACGATGGATCCCGCGTAGTCTCATCCCCCATGCTCTTCGGCGCCAGCCGCGGCATTTTAGTTCCCAGGGGCTGCGAAGGCCATTTTTCCGCTGTGCCTTGTACACTGACCGTGATGCATTCCGCTCCCCGAAAACCGCATTGCATCACTCTCTGCGCGGCGCTGGCTGCGCTGTTGCCAAACGCCGGCTGCGCCTTGCTCCACGCGCAGGACGCAGCGCTTGTCGCAGCCCAGACGGAGCTTGCGCAGGTTCCGCTGCCCCAGCTGCCTGCTAACGCGCTTCCCTTGCCCGAGGACCGTGGAGCCGCCGACCTCGAGCAGACGATGAAGCGGCTGGGCACTACGGCCAGCGTGCTGATGATCGTGCCGCACCCCGACGATGAAGACGGCGCGCTGCTCACCTATCTGGCGCGCGGGCTGGGCGCGCGCGCCACGCTGCTTACGCTCACGCGTGGCGAGGGCGGGCAGAACGCGATGTCGGCCGAGAGCTACGATGCGCTGGGACTGATCCGTACCAACGAGCTGCTCAAGGCCGGCCGGTATTATGGCGCGCGGCAACTTTGGGGCACTGAAGTCGACTTCGGCTTCTCCAAAACGCAGGAGGAATCGTTTGCCAAGTGGGGCCATGAGCGCGTGCTCTACGACGCGGTGCTGGCGGTGCGCATGGTGCGACCGCAGGTGATCGTGTCCACCTTTGTCGGCGGAGTGAGCGACGGCCACGGACAGCACCAGGTGGCCGGCGAGATCGCGCAGGAAGCGTTTAGGGCGGCGGGCGATCCGAAGGTGTTTCCAGATCAGCTCAAAGATGGCTTGCAGCCGTGGCAGCCTCTTGCGGTGTACTCGCGCATTCCGTTTGCGACCATCTCCAGCGGTCAGATGTTCGACTACGCGACGGGAAAGTGGGCGCCGGCAAGGTTTCACAATTACCTGACCGGCGAGTGGATCGAAGGCGCGTTGCCGGCCGATGCGGCGATGCCGGTGGGCACGTGGGATGCGGCGCTGGGACGGACATACGTGCAGATCGCGCGCCAGGGGTGGGGCGAGCAGAAGTCGCAAAACGGCGGGGCCAATCCGGCGCTGAGCGGGCCGGAGTCGTCGAGCTATCACTTGTGGGCTGCGGCGCCTGCGGCAGCAGCCAGCGCGGGCAGCGGCGCGGGCGATGCCAGCCTGTTCCAGAATCAAAAGGTCAACATAGATACCAGCATCGACGGCCTGGGGCGGCTGGTGATGGGCAAGCCGCCGCAATGGCTTAACGACGGGCTGCGCCAGATTGAGGCGAATCTGGACGCGTTTGAAAGCGATTGCAGGAACGAGAGCGGCGTGGAGGGCGCGCACAAGCTGGCGCCGATCTACCGCCAGACCCTGGATTTGTATGCACGCGTGAAGGCGAGCGAACTGGATGCGGAAGCGAAGGCGGGGCTGGAGTTGGAGCTCGCGGCAAAAATCGAGCAGTTCCAGGGTGCGCTGAAGGATTTGCTGGGTCTGGACCTGATGGCGTTCACCAGCGGTGGCGGAGGCGGGCAAGGCGGCGGACCGCAACGGGGTGGTTCGGCAGACGAGACGGAGCGCAGCGTGTGGCCGGGCGAAGAGTTTGGCGTGCGCGTACATCTGGAGCAGGAGATGGATGCGGCACGGCTGAGCCGGGTTTGGCTGGAGTCGAGTGATGGCGCGCCGTGGAAGATCGAGGACGCTGGTGGCGCCATGAATGAGAAAGCAGCCACAGCGCCGGTGAGCGACAGAATTTTTCACGTGCATGTACCGGACGATGCCGCGCCCACGAAGCCCTACTTCACCCGGCCCACGACCGAGCAGCCCTACTACGACATCGCGAATGAGGCGTGGCGCGAGCGCTCGTTCGCGCCGTATCCGCTGGCGGCGTGGGCGGAGTTTTCATTTGACGGCGTTCCCATCCGGCTGGGGCAGGTGGTGCAAACGCTCAAGCGCGTGAGCGGAGTGGGCGGAGTGTATGAGCCGCTGGTGGTGACGCCGGCGATTGGCGTGCGCGTGGAACCGGAGGCGCGCATTCTCACCCTCGATGGCTCGCCTCTGCCGGTGAGCGTAACCGTTCATGCCGAACACGTGGCCGATGGAATCGTCGATCTGAAGTTGCCGGAGGGTTGGCGAGCCGATCCTGCCGAGCGGGATTTTCATTTGCAGGCCGCGGGCGACTCGGAGCCGCTCAAGTTTTCGGTTTTGCCCGCCGGCGGCGTGACGACGCGCGCCTACGCGATTGAGGCTCAAGCACGCGTGGGCGGAAAGAGCTACTCGATTGGTTGGCAGAGCATCGGCTATCCGGGATTGCGGCCCTACAACGAGTACAAGGCGGCGGAGCTGCGCACGCGCAAAGTGGATGTGAAGGTGGCGCCGGGCCTGCGTGTGGGTTACGTCATGGGCACCGGCGACGTTGTCCCCGAGGCCATCGAGGCGCTGGGCGTGACGCCGCACCTGCTGACCGAGACGGAGCTGGCAACGGGGGACCTCTCGCAGTGGAACGTGCTGATGATCGGAATTCGCGCGTACTCGGCGAGGCCGGAGCTCGCCGCGGCCGAACCGCGCCTGGAGGACTTTGTCGCCAACGGGGGAACGCTGATCGTGCAATACCAAAGCAGCACGTTTCCGGCTCCGCTGCCGATTTCGATGGGCCGCTCTCCCGAGCGCGTGGTCGATGAGCAGGCTCCGGTGAGGCTGCTGGATCCCGCCAACCTATTGCTCATCTGGCCCAATCCAATTACTTCGGCCGATTTCGACGGATGGTTCGAGGAGCGCGGCCACGGCTTTCCAGAGCATTGGGACCCGGGTTACACGGCGGCGACCGAAACCGCCGATCCGGGGCAGGATCCGCAACGCGGCGGATTGCTTGTTGCGCACCGCGGCAAGGGAACTTATATCTACGTTGCTTTCGCGCTATACCGGCAATTTCCTGAGCTAGTGCCCGGAGCTTACCGGTTGCTGGCGAACTTATTGAGCGCCGGCCAGGAAGGCGCGGACGCGGGCGGCCCATCGTCAGCCGCGCATCCATAAGTCCCGCCCTACAGCGGTTCCACAATTGCTGTATGCCGAAGTAACAACAGCTAAGTGGGTTTTTCGTCAAGAAAAACCCACCTTGTGCCACCGCCGGAGACGGCTACAAGTATTGTGGAACCGCTCTAGAATTCGCGGAAATCGCGCAAGAAAAGCGAATGATCCGTGAATAGCCGATAAATTCCGCCAATTTTTCGCGCACCGGAATCTCCATGAGAAGCCTAACTGTGAATTCTATGTGAATTCGTCAAATCTTAACGTTTCTCTGCGAGTCTGGGATGCGAAAGCAGAAAGGCGAATAAGTCTGCGCGAAGGTTTCCCGTTTTCGCGCTCATGCTTCGCACATCGATGGGGATACCGCAGTTTTTCCTATTCAACAATGCGTCCGGGTTGCAGGAGAGGATTGCGCTCATTGCGCACGCGGGCGCGGTCATGATTCCAACCCGATTCCAAAGAAAAGAGAGGCCCAAATGAAACTGACAGTGAAAGCGGCTGCCGCGGCACTTCTGGCAGCCAGTCTCGTTGTTTCCTACGCACAAACCGGCGGCTCAACTCCGCCGGCGAAGAAGCACGCCGCGGCCAAGAAACCCGCTGCGCCGGCCGGTCCCACCGTGCAGGAGCAGATCGACCAAATGAAGCAGCAATTTCAGGGCGAGATCGACGGCCTGAAGGCTGATCTCGCCGCCAAGGACGTGCAACTGCAGCAGGCGCAGCAAGCCGCCTCCGACGCGCAGGCTGCCGCACAGAAGGCGCAGGCTGCGGCCGACGCGCAGCAGCAGGCGTTCACTGAGAATTCGGCGGCCGTGACGACGCTGCAAAGCACGGTCAGCGACCTGAAAGCCAACCAGCTTTCTCTTACGACTACGGTCTCCGACGAGACCACCAGCATCAAGAAGCAGATCGCGAATCCCGACGCCATTCACTTCAAGGGTGTGAATCTCTCGTTCACGGGCAGCTTCATCGCGGCTGAAACGGCGGACCGCACGGCGGCCACGGCAAGCGACATCAACACAGCGTTCACCGGCGTCCCGCTGCAGAACTCCGAAGCCTACAACCTGAGCGAGTTCTTCGGCACGGGCCGTCAGTCGCGCCTGGCATTCAAGGCGAGCGGCAAGCTACCCAATGTCGCCCTCACCGGCTACTACGAGATGGACTGGCTGGGAGCGGGTGTCACGTCGAACAGCAACCAGTCGAACAGCTACCTGCTGCGCCAGCGCCAATTGTGGGCCGACGCCAAGACCACCAGCGGCTGGGACTTCTCCGGCGGCCAGGGATGGTCGCTGGTTGCGGAAACCACGCAGGGCCTCACGCGCGGGACCGAGATTCTGCCAGCCACCATCGATGCACAGTACGAAGCCGGATTCGTCTGGACGCGCCAATACAGCTTCCGCGTGTCGAAGGACTTCGGCAAGACCTTCTTCCTCGGCGCTTCGGTTGAAAACGCCGAGACTCTGAATCCGGGTGGCAACAACCTGCCCTCGAACGTCCTCCTCGGCTCAGCCGGAACCGGCGGCGGCCTCTTCAATTCCGGCGGAAGCGCGGCAGGAACCACTCTGGCGAACTACTCCTTCAACTACACTCCGGACTTTATTGTGAAGATGGCCTTCGAGCCCGGCTGGGGCCACTGGGAGGTGTTCGGCATCGAGCGCAACTTCCGTGACCGCATCTATCCCTGCACGACCAGTTCGTCTACGTCGTCAGGCTGCGAAGTGGCCTCGACGACGGCCACGCCCTACAACAGCACGGCGACGGGCGCCGGCATCGGAGGCGGCTTCCGCGCACCGCTCGTGACCAAAGCAGTCACCGTCGGCCTGAAGGGCTTGTGGGGCCAGGGCGTTGGCCGCTACGGATCTTCGACCATCACCGATGTAACGCTGCGGCCGATCGGAACGATCTCGCCAATCCACGGGTTCTCCGCTCTGAGCACGGTGGAACTCAATCCCACCAAGAATTTCACGATGTACTTCAACTACGGCGGCGACTATGAGGCCCGCGACTGGGCGCTCAACGGCACAACCCAGGTCGGCTACGGCAACTACTCTGCCGATATGTCCGGCTGCGGCATCGAGCCGGCTTCCACCTCCTCGAACCCGACCACCGACCCCATCACCCCGGGCAACTCCACCAACGGTTGCAAAGGCAACAACAAGGACGTGCAGGAGTTCACGGCCGGTTACTGGTGGAATATCATCGCCGGTCCCAAGGGACGGCTGCGCCAGGGCGTCCAGTACAGCCTGATCCGCCGCGATCTCTGGTCGGGTGCAGCGGGTACGGGTACCGTAACCAACCCCGGTGGCGGCGCGCATGGCGACGACAACATGATCTTCACCTCGTTCCGCTATTACCTGCCGTAAACAGCGGCGCACGGAAAAACCCGAAGGGCAGCCCAACCGGGCTGCCCTTTTTCATGAAGGAAATCTGTTGAAGAAACGGCGCACAATCCTTGCCAAGGCTCAGGAAACTCGGAGCAGCAGACCGGTTCCGCTGCCCAGTTTCAGCTTTCCGTTTGTCGAGGAGAGGACGATGGTTCCCACCGGATCGCTGCGCCCGGCGTGCTGGATGCGAAGATTGGCGAACCCATACACACCGCACGCGTCGCTCGAGAACAACCACATTGCCTGAGGCCTGATGCTGCCGCCAATGGCTGCACGGCAGGGCAAACCAGGCTGCGAACGAGGCAGGTCAAGGGCGCTGTAGGGCGTAACCTGGCCAACTGTGGTCAGGCCATCAGCCACCGGTCCACCTCCCCGGTAGAACTGGTCGCCGCCAATTTGCTGCGTCGTCCACGTCTCCGGTGTAAGGCCTCTTGAAGACATCTCTTCGGGAATTTGCGCTTCTTCCACTTCCAGGAACGAAGCCAAGGCACGGAGATCGGCCCTGAATGGCGCCATCTGGCCGCGAATTTTCACGGCATTGAATCGAATCTCCAGATGGATTTGCCCGTCATTCGCCTTGCCCGCCTCCACCACATGACCCAAGACCCGCGCGCGGCAACGGATCTGCGTGCCGGGAACATCCTGCATGACGGTTGCCCGGATCGTCTGGCCGGGATGTATCTTCGCGGCATTCAGGCTCGTGTCGAGGCTGACCGGAAGAATGGTTCCGGCCGGAAGCGCGTTCTGTGCCGCGATACCGGACGCCGCGCCGAGAAGCACCGCGAGGATCCATTCGTATCGCATGGGAACCTCCTCTCATGAAGCCGGTCTCAACAGGCCTACGTGAAGTTTGAGGCACATTCGTTCGTTTGAGATGGCCCATCCTCGACGGGACGCATTGATTTCGCCGGTCAGGAGCGGCGAGCCGAATGCTAAAAGACCCAAGGTGCACCCTTGGGCCTTTAGACGCCATTAGAATCGATCGGCAATTACTCCACCGCCGCTTCCACCGGCTTGGTTTGAGCCACGGTCCAGTCGGGCGCACCCACCTTAAAGCGCGCGAAGCGGCGCACGGTAATGTTCTCGCCCAGCTTGGCGACCTTCTGCGCGATCAACTCCCTGACGCTGATGGCCTGGTCCTTGATGTAGGGCTGCTCCAGCAGGCAAACTTCTTCGTAGAACTTGACCAACTTGCCCTCGATAATCTTCTCGATGACGGCGGGAGGTTTGCCGGTGCCGGCGGCCTGAGCGCGATAGATCTCCTTCTCGCGCTCGAGATCCTCGGCGGTCACGTCCTCGCGCTTCACATAGCGGGGATCGCTGGCGGCGATGTGCATGGCGACGTCCTTGAGCAGCTCCTGAAAGTCGGGGGTGCGCGCCACGAAATCGCTCTCGCAGTTCAATTCGACCAGGACGGCGATCTTGCCGCCGGCGTGAATGTAGGAGCCCACCAGGCCCTCGTTGGTGACGCGGGAGGCCTTTTTCTGCGCCGAGGCCATGCCGCGCTTGCGCAGCTCGACGAAGGCTTCCTCCATGTTCCACTTGGTCTCCTGCAGAGCTTTCAGGCAATCGCCCATGGGCGCGCCCGATTTCTCGCGGAGCTCTTTCACGAGTTTGGCATCAATCTTTTCACTCACTGTCGTTATCTCTCTTTTTCCGGGCCACAGCCGACCATCTTCATCCATAACAGTCGAGAATTCAAAATCGTGTTGCACTCCGGAAAATTTCCGGCATAAGAAAAGCGTGGCGCCTGCAACCAAGCGGCCACGCTGTCTTGAGTCTGTGCATGGTTCCGCGCCGCATAGCAGTTCCAGGGTTACTGCACCCCGAAGCCGCCACATTCAGGTCGATGCGACCACCAGGGAGCAGCGACCTTGAAAACACTCAACAACGGCTTAGCCGCCCTGGAACCGCCGTAGGAAGGCTACTTGCCGCCTCCCGCCACTTCTTCCTCCTCGAGCAATGCCGCAACCGCAGCGGGCGCCTTGCGGATGCCGCCGCCCAGCGCCGCTTCCAGATCGACTTCGTCGCCCAGCGAAGCCTCCGCGGAGATCTCGGCGCCTTCTTCCACGGCGGCCGGCTCGGGAGTCTCTTCCTGGAAGGCCTTGTCGCCCAGCAGGTTTACGCCCTCGGCGGCGGAGTCGGCAATCTTGGAAGTGAAGAGGCGGATGGCGCGCAACGCATCGTCGTTGCCGGGAATCACGTAATCGACCATGGTGGGATCGCAGTTGGTGTCGACCACCGCGACCACGGGAATGCCCAGCTTGCGCGCTTCCTTGACGGCGATCACCTCGTTGTTCGAGTCGACGACGAAGAGCGCGTCGGGCAGCCGTTTCATGGTCTTGATGCCGGCCAGGTTCGCCTGCAGGTGCTTGCGCTCGCGCTCCAGGTGAATCACTTCCTTTTTGGTCAGCAGGTCGTAGCGGCCGTCCACGGCCATCTCATCCAGTTCCTGAAGGCGCTTCACCGACTTCTGCACCGTAACCCAGTTGGTGAGCAGGCCGCCCAGCCAGCGCTGGTTGATGTAGGGCATGCCCGCACGCGTGGCTTCCTCGGCAATCGCATCCTGGGCCTGGCGCTTGGTGCCGACAAAGAGAATCGTCTTGCCCTGCGCGCACAGGTCGGTAACGAATTTGGACGCCTCCTTGAACAGCTTGAGCGTCTTTTGCAGGTCGATGATGTAAATACCGTTGCGCTCCCCGAAGATGTATTCCTTCATCTTGGGATTCCAGCGCTTGGTCTGATGCCCGAAGTGAACACCCGATTCGAGCAGTTCCTTCATGGTGATGGTGGCCAATGGTCCTCCTTCGTGGACTGCATTCCGGCCTGGCCGGAATTTATTCCCCTTGCGGGGAGATTTGAAAAACCGAGGGACTGGGGGACTAGGGAATAGGGACTAAGAGCCAATTCGATGCAATTCCCAGTCCCTACGTCCCTAGTCCCTATGTCCCTGCAAACGCATTAGCGTTTGCTGAACTGGAACCGCTTGCGTGCGCCCTTCTGGCCGTACTTCTTGCGCTCCTTCACGCGCGCGTCGCGGGTCAGCAACCCTTCCGCCTTGAGCGTCTTGCGCAGCTCCGGGTTGAACTCGATCAAGGCGCGGGCCACGCCCATCTTCACCGCGTCGGCCTGAGAAGACACGCCGCCGCCGCTTACGGTAGTCACAACATCGAAGCTCGAAGCCAGCTCGGCCACGGCCAGCGTGCGCTTAGCGGACACGCGCTGCTGCTCGGTGACGAAGTGCTCCTCGAACTTCTTGCCGTTCACCTTCCACTCGCCCGTGCCGGGACGCAGAAACACGCGCGCGATCGCCGCCTTGCGCCGCCCCGTTCCGTAATACTGAACCAGATCCTCTGCCATTCGTTTCCTCTTAGCTCTCAGCTGTCAGCTCTCAGCCTTCAGCTCCTTTGTGCCAAGCTCAAATTTCCCTGCCCGCCACGGCTGCCGGCTCCCGTACGAAAAACTGAGAGCTGAAAGCTGATGGCTGATAGCTGCTTTACAACGCCACCGGCTGCTGCGCCGCGTGGGGGTGCTTGTCGCCGCGATACACCTTCAATTTCGAGCCCATGGCGCGGCCCAGCTTGGTCTTGGGCAACATGCCCTTGATGGCTTCCTCGAGAATCTTTTCGGGTCTGCGGTTCACGAGGCGCGTGAACGGCTCCTCGCGCAGGCCGCCCGGAAAGCCGGTATAGCGCCGGTAGATCTTTTTCTGGTCCTTGAGGCCGGTCAGGCGAACCTTCTCGGCGTTGATGACGATGACGTGGTCGCCCATGTCGAGGTACGGCACGTAGCTGGGATTCAACTTGCCGCTCAGAATACTGGCGGCTTGGGTCGCGAGGCGCCCGAGCGTCTGGCCACTGGCGTCTACCACATACCACTTGCGGCTGATCTCCTTGCCGCTCGGAACAAAGGTCGACATGTCTCTCCTACTCCCAATAACCGCCCGGCGCCGGACAGAGAATACCGCCGGCTGCCGCGGCCAGTGCGCCCGAATATCGCTCGCGCAGAATGCATTTGCCCATGCAAAATGCGCACGGGTCTGAAATCTACCCACTGCCAAACAAATCTGTTCGGGTGAGGAGCTGCGGGAGTTAGCCCCAAGAGGGGCCCTGGCCGGGCTGGACAGAGTCCTTCAACCCGCAGCCGGTGGCCTGTTCCGGAAGAGCCCGCCGAACCTAGCTAGGGTCTCCACCAGACCGGTCCGGGTGAAGACACACAGACCTCAGGCGCAACACCGCGCAAGATCTTTAGAATACTGGAAAAAGAGGGCTGAGTCAACGGAGACCGGCGGACGCGGAGCAGGCGCAAGAATGGTGAGTGGGCGGCGATTCCACAGATTGCGCTATCCTGATAGGGCGCGCCCGTAGCTCAGCTGGATAGAGCGAATGCCTCCGGAGCATTAGGTCGGGAGTTCGAATCTCTCCGGGCGCACCATTCCTTCCCACCTCTTCCTCAACTTGGATTGTGTGCCGGGTGTCCTTGCATTCCTGCGGCTGCCGGCCTTTAATTCCGTACCAGTGAAAGCGACAAATCAGAGATCGAAGCCCGGCACCGTACCCGGTGTCGCGCCTGACGCGGCGGGAGGGTCTGCGGTGGGCGCGTGGGCGGCGCTGGCGCTTACCGGATTCAGCGCGGTGGTGGGCCAGATCGTGCTCATGCGCGAGCTGATCCAGGTCTTCAACGGCAACGAGATCTCGCTGGGAACCCTGCTGGGGACTTGGCTGCTGTGGACGGCTGTGGGAAGTGGATTCGCCAGCGCGGCAGGGCTGGGGCGCAACAGGCCACGGCTCGCCGTTGCCGCGCTCGAATGCGCGCTGGCCGTGAGCTTGCCGGCGACCATTTGGGCGCTGCGCGGCGCGAAGGCCTTCTTCCAAACCGTGCCCGGCGAGCAGGTGGGGCCGGTGCCGATGCTGCTTACCTCGCTCGCCTGCCTCAGCGTGTTTTGCGCGGCGTCGGGCGCGCTGTTTGTGGCGGCGGCACGTATGGCGGAAATGGAGGGTGAGCTCCCGGCGCGCGCGGCGGCGAGCACGGCGTATCTGCTGGAGGCGGCGGGTTCGGGACTGGGCGGCATCCTGGCCAGCGTGGTGCTGGTGCGCTTTTGCGAGGCCTTTCAGATCGCGGCCATCGTGGGGTTGCTGAATCTCTCGATGGCAGCGGCGCTTCTCACGCGAATGCGGCGCGCGCAGGTTGCGGTGCTGGCAGGAGCGGCGGCGCTGGCCGCGATTCCGCTGCTGGTTTGGGTTGCGCCGAAGTGGGATGCGGCGGCGCGGACCAGGCTGTGGCGCGGCTTCAACGTGGTGGGCGAGCGCGAGACGATCTACGGAAACTTGGCTGTGACGCAGACCGGGGAGGCGGCGACGGGCTCGATCCGCAGCATGTATGAAAACGGCGCGATTCTGGCCAATGCGCCCGATCCGGCCGCGGCCGAGGAGGCGGTGGATTATGCGCTGCTGGAGCATGCGGCGCCGAAGCGCGTGCTGCTGATCGGCGGCGGCGTGAATGGAGGCGTGGCCGAGGCGCTGAAGCATCCTACGGTGGAGCGGCTCGACTACGTGGAGCTGGACCCGGCGCTGATCGGCATAGCGCGGCAGTTTTTCCCCGCGCAGACGGCGGATTTCGATACCGATCCGCGCGTCCATCTGCATTTTCTCGACGGGCGGCGTTTCCTGGCCGCGACTGGCGAGCGCTTTGACGTAATCATCGTCGATGTGCCGGACCCGCAGACAGCGCAATTGAATCGCTTCTACACGGTGGAGTTCTTCCGGCTGGCGCGCGCGCACCTCGAGTCAGGGGGATTGCTGGCCGTTGAGTTGCGCTCGTCGGAGGAGACGATCAGTCCGGATTTGGCGGAGTTTTTGCGCTCCATCCGGCGCACGCTCGGCGAGGTCTTTCCGTATCAGGCGGCGATTCCCGGCGAGACGATTCACTTTTTCGGCGCCATGCAGCCCGACGTGCTGACGAGCGATCCGCAGGTGCTCGTGAATCGGCTGCGCGAGCGGCAGCTCAATACGCAGTATGTGCGCGAATACTTCATTCCCTACCGGATGATGCCGGACCGCATGGAGCAGGTAGAGACCGAGTTGCGGCCGGTTGCTGCAACGCCGGTGAACCGCGACTTTGCGCCAGTGGCCTACGAGTTCGACGTGGTCCTATGGAGCGCGCAGTTCAAGTCGGGCTATGCCGAGTGGTTTCGCGCGGCGGAGCATGTAACGTTCCGGCGCGTGGCAGGCACGGCGGCGCTGCTGCTGGCGATTGCGGTAGCGTTGATGGCGCTTGTGCCGGGACGCGAGCGGCGCGAGCGTGCGGCTGCCGGCTCGTGCGTGGCGGCGACGGGATTCACGCTGATGGCGCTCGAGATTTTTCTGCTGCTTGGATTTCAGGCGGTGTATGGGTACGTGTACACGGAGCTGGCAATTTTGATCGGGCTATTCATGGCGGGGATCGCGCTGGGGAGCTGGCTGGCGATGCGGCGTGGAGGCGCGCCGAGCGGCTGGAGACTCGCGGAGGTGCAGCTTCTGCTGGCGCTTGCGGGGCCGGCGCTGCTGCTGGCAGTCAGCGGGTTTGGGAGTTTTGCTTCGACGGCGTCGGCGTGGGTGGCGGCGCAGGTCATCTTTCCCGCGCTGGCGGCGCTGGCGGGAGCGCTGGGTGGGTATCAATTTGTGATTGCGGCGGGGATTTTCCTGCGCGACCGGGAAAAACGCTGGGGACTGGGCGTACTCTATGCCATCGACCTGCTGGGCGGATGCGCGGGAGCCCTGGTGCTGAGCGGGTTTCTGATTCCGGTATTTGGCTTCTGGAAGACAGCGTGGCTGGGCGCCGGAGTCAATGCGGCGGCGATGCTGGTGGCGGCGCGAGCGAGCGCGATTGGCTCACCGAGTTGCAGACTTGAGGAAGTGTAAGAGGGACATCATTTGACACTTCGAACATTCTTTTGGGGAACTCATGAGAATTACACTTGCGCTTGACGACGATTTGGTGAGCACGGCCAGGGAGTTGACGGGCATTGCGGAGAATGCAGCGCTGGTTCGCGCGGCTCTTCGAGCGCTAATCGAACGTGAGAACGCGCGGAGGCTGGCGGCGCTTGGTGGCATCGCGCCCGATTTTCCGGATATTCGCCGCAGAAAATTGGGCAGGGCCGACTTTCCGCGCCGTAATTCGTTCTAATGCAGCTCTATTCTTTGTTCCCCTCTTTGTGCTCGTTGAACACGACCGCTGTGAAGCTGAAGATGTCGGTGTTCTCGTCCTTCCAGCAGTTCAGGTCCATGCCGGCTTTGCGGCAGGTTTCCTCAAGGAAGGTCTGCCGGTCCCACTTCTGCTCGACAGGAACCTGGGGGAGCAACAGGCCTTCGGAATCGGCATTTTTCATCAGCAGGCCGTCGCGGCCTACTTTGATCTGCTCAATATCGGTGACGCGGCGCAGCGGCGAGAGCACGGAAATCTCATAGGCAAGCTGCGGCAACTCGGAGGCAGTGACAGGCGGAAAGCGCGGGTCGCGCAGGGCGGCGAGCGTGGCCGTGTCGCGCACCGTCATGTAGAGCGGCTTGATGGGCGACGTGTAGCCGATGCAGCCGCGCAGCGAGCCACCCTCAGTGAGCGTGACGAAGGCGCCGTACTCGCGGTTGAGGGTTTCGCTCGCGCTCGGCGTGGGCGCGTACGGCTCCTTTTTCTCGATCATGTACTCGACCGAATTGCGGGCCACGGCGAGGAGTTCGGCTTTTTCGGGGCCGGTGAGCGAGAACGGCGGGACCGCGTCGGCCGCGTGCGCGGACTTGACGAAGAGATCGGCGCTGTAGCCCACCACGCGCGAGTGGTCGCCGCTGGTGTCGCCGGAGTTCGCGTACTTGAGCACTTCGGCTTTGTTGGCGCCCATGCGCTCGGCGTAGATCATGGCGGCAACGATGGGCGCGCCGCCGCAGGCCTCCCACACGCGCGTCTCGAAGTTGCGCGACATGCTGAGGTAGTCCCAGGCCTGGAGCGCGTTCAGGGTCTTGTGGTCGATGGTTTCCGCTTCGTCGTAGGTATGGTAGTGGGAGAGATCGGAGCTGGCGAGAACCAGCGTGTCGTGATCGTTGCGAAGCATCTTGGCGAGAGCAACACCCAGCGCGCGGCTGCTCTCGTAGCTCTGATCGCCCATGACGATGGGAACCAGCTCGAAGTCGCCGTCGACTTTTTGCAGCCAAGGCAGCTCGACCTCGACGGAGTGCTCGGGAGCGTCGGCAGTCGATTGGTGGCCTTTGTCGGAGAGCTGAATGGTGGAGCTCATCTTGACCAGCCGGCGCGCGAACTCCTTGTCGACGGGGACGAGGCCGAGGGGCGTCGCGTAGGCGTCCCCGTCGTAGACGGAGGTGAAGCCGAAGCCCACGTAGTGCGAGGGCGCGATCACGACGACACGTGAGTACTTGTGGCCCTTCAGCGCGGCATAGGTCCAGGCGGCGACCGGTCCGGAGTAGGGATAACCGGCGTGGGGCGCGACCGCGGCGAGGATCTCGCCATCGACAGGCGGAGGCGTGGCTTTGGCCAACATGTCGTCGATCATCTGCGAAAGCACTTTGGGATCGGCGGGATAGAAAGCTCCGGCGACGGCGGCCTCACGGACTTTTTCTTCAACGGCTGCGCCTCCCGCTGCGCGGACGTGCAGGATGGGCGCGGTGACCAGGAGTGCAATGCTTTGCGTCATCAACCAAGCCATGGTGGAACTCCTTGAGATTTTCATGGGTCAAGACCTCCTGGGCCTGATCAAGCGTGCCAAATTCCGGGGATCGAGTGACGGCAGAACGGGCAAGTCGAGTCTTTGCGGATGAGCATCTGGCTGGCGGTGAAGCCGACGCGCTCGACGAGCATTTTGCGGCACTGCGGGCAGTAGGTGTTCTGCGCGGGATGGCCGGGCACATTGCCGATGTAAACGTAATGCAGACCTTCGGCGTCGGCGATGGCCTTGGCGCGCTCCAGCGTGGGCACGGGCGTGATGGGCAGATTCTTGAGCAGATACTCGGGATGAAATTGCGTGAAGTGGAGAGGAACATCGGGGCCGAGATTGGTTTTGATCCACTGCGCGAGGCCGCGGAACCCTTGGTCATCGTCGTTGAGCGTGGGGATAACTAGGTAGACGATCTCGGTCCACTTACCCATTTTGCGCAGCGTGACGAGCGATTCGAGGACGGGCTTCAACTGGCCGGTGACGACCTTGGCGTAGTAGGACTCGGTGAAAGCTTTCAGGTCGATTTTGACCGCGTCCATCTTCCCGTAGGCCTGCTCAAGCGAGTCGTGCTGCATGTAACCGTTGGAGACGACGATGCTGCGCACACCCGCGGCGTGACCGGCATCGGCGGTGTCCATCAGATATTCTGCGAAGATGACCGGCTCGCTGTAGGTGTAGGCGATGGTGGGGCAGTTGTATTGATTGGCGAGAGCGGCTACCTGATGCGGAGAAATGTATTCGGCGGGAATCTCCTCGGGGCGCGCCTGCGAGATGTCCCAGTTCTGGCAGAACTTGCAGTTGACGTTGCAGCCGGCGGTGGCGATGGAGAAGGCGGTGGTGCCGGGCAGATAGTGGAAGAGCGGCTTCTTCTCGATGGGATCGATGTGGGCGGCGCAGACGCGCGAGTGGACGAGAGTGTAGTAAGTTCCGCCGCGATTTTCGCGCACGCCGCAGTAGCCGCGCTCCTTGTCGCCCACAATGCATTCGCGCGGGCACAGCTTGCACTTGATTTTGCGGTTCGGCTGTTTTTCGTAGAACTTGGCCTCAAAGGTGAACTGCGCATCGCTCTGCGTGGCGGCGCCGGAGGCAATGGGGACGGCGGCAGCGGGTGCGGCCAGTTCGCTTGCTCCGAGAGCCGCTCCCGAAGCCAGCGCGCACATTAGAAACCAGCGGCGATCGAGGGGAGTTTGTGCAATGGGACTTGCCGTCCGGGTGAACGCGACCTCGGCGCCAGGGACCCCACCGCCTGTAGACTCGTGCGTGACAAACTCGGATTTCATGATGCACCTCCCGGCGGCGTGCCGCTTACACCTCGACCACCACGATGCGGCTGGGATCGCAATGGCCGAGCCGATGCTCGGAGTCGGCCGCGGTGGCAATGTAGCGCGGCGCGCGCTGTTCGGCTTCGAGGGTCTTCAGTCCCATCTCCGCGCGCTTGCGCTCGATGATCTGCCAGCCGGTATAGTCGAGGGCGACCGGATCTTGAGAGACGAGCAGGCTGTTCGCCTTCCAACTGTGCTCGGGCTTGAACCCAGGGCCGCCTTCGTACATGGCGGTGGTAGCGTCGCAGAGAATCAGCTTCATGCGCGAGCGGATTTCGGGCAGCATGTTCAGGTCGGCGACGTAGGGATCGCAGCCGTTGGGGTGGTACTTGTTGGGATTGTGAATCGTGCCGTACATGTTCTTGAGAGCGATGGTGACGCCGGCGCCGTCGTGGTCTTTGAGAACGGGAAGATTGATGAGCACACTCGAGGCGCGCGTGAGGATTTTGGACAGGCAGCTGCCCACGCTGCCCCATGCAGAGAGATCGTCCTCGTAGTCGACGCGGTCGGTACCGTAGCACTGCACGCGCTTTCCGCCGATGGCGATGCGGAAGCCTGCGCGTTCGAGTTCTTCCGTGTCGCGGTCCCAGACCACGATGTTGGCGGGTTGCACGCCCGCTTGTTGCAGGCGCTCGCAGACGGCAGCGACGAGGTCGACATTCGTCGAGATGCCGCGCCCGCCGAGCGTGTTCACTTTCAGGCTGACGGTGTCGCCGGGGCCTGCGATGCGGCGCCACGCGGCGATGTTGCTTTCGGGCGCGGCGTGGTCGCGGTTGAAGAGCGCCTGCATGGCGCGGTCGAGCAGGGCTTCAAGGCGGTGCGGATCGACAGCGGTGTCCGAGCCGCGTAACAAGGGATCGCGTGCCACCACAACCCGGGAATCGACGCGGGATTTCACGGCGGCGGTCGCGGATGGCTGGGCTGGGGCGCGGAGAGCGGAGCCGGCCCCAAAAGCCACGGCGCCGGTGAGGCACCGCGTGAGAAAGTTCCGCCGCGTTGGGCCGCAAAGGTCCGTCATAGGGAAGCTCGCGCGCGTGGACCTGCCGTGAGGATGAGCCCAGAGGGTTGAGCGGCTTGGGCGGTTCGGGTGAAACTGCTCAAACTACGTTAGTTAGCCCCCAGGCGGATTCTCGGCGACCAGGAACACACCGCCGTCTCTTATGGTGAGCGTTGCCCGTGAGCCGTTGCTGTGATGTGGAACACGCCCGCGGCCTGGGGCACTTTGTTGTGGTTTTCAGCCTACAGAGACAGGCGAAGTCAAGCCGATTGATACGGCACTAGCCCACGGACAATGGCTTCAAGTTGCGGGAGGTCAGTGTGATGCAGGAGCCATATTCCATTCATTTTTGCGAGCTCTCGCGCGGGCGCGGTGTAGCTATTGTTCGTAACCACAGCCCCATAGTGTGCCTGTTGATGCGCTCGACCCGCCACAATCTCTTGCACGGCTTTGTTGCCAACCGGGTTTGAGTACATCTTGCACTGCAATACAACACGCACGCCGCTCTTTTCGGCTATCACGTCAACGCCCTGGTCTCGGGCTATCGGCGTTCGGGCCACCGTCCATCCATAGGCACGAAGAGTCTCGGCGCAATACACCTCAAACTCGGCGGGAGTCCTGACCACCGGAGTCACAACGGACGCGGGACTCTGAATGGCGGCGTTCGTGACTCGCTGCCAGATGTGCTGCACAACCGCTGCCTTCTCCCGGTCTAACATGCCTTGCTGACTTGCGTTCAATGCGGGGCGGACATGGTTAGACACGAAATACTCAAGCTCTTTCAACCATCGGTCAACGACGGGCTTCCCATACGCATCAGTGTGAGTGAGGATCTTCTGTTGCCTGATAAGGGCATCAACGTGCGCGTCGGTGATGGTGCCCACGCTTTCTAGCATTCTGCTTCGACGCCAGCGGGGTAGGATGACGATTAAAGCAACAGCAACCGCGCCAATCAGGATCAAAAAAGCCAGAAAGCCAGCAGCGTTGCTGGTTCCAGCGTCACTTGTTCCAGCACTTCTCGTCACACCGTGCTGGAGATTCCATAACAGGAGCAGACCGCCAATGACCGCTGCAAGGACCAGCGCGTTTGGTAGCTTGTCTTTTTTCTTCCGGGACATGTTATAGGAATTGTATGCCCGACTTGGGGAAGGATGAATGGCTCGCATTGGGGACATGACTACCCGCGCGTGTCATCTAGGCGGTCGGGACCTCCCGTTCACTTGACCCTCAGCCGGTTGACCACCCGCTCATTCGCCGTGTGAGTGACGGGGCGGGGCAGTATAATTCGGCGCATGGCCCGCACCAAGTCGTTCAAGCTGATACCGGAACTGATCCCCGCGCCGCTGTGGGGACGCAGCGCTTAAAAAATGCTCGGCGGCAAGGCCGTATGGAAAAAGCAGATTCGGGCGGATGCCCTGTCGGAAGCGAACAGCGGTTGTTCGCTTTGCGGCTCAGGAGATGGTCGGCTCTCCTGCCATGAAAAATGGGACTATAACGACAAAACCGGCACGGCCGCATTGGTGGGATTCCAGATCAACTGCGGCAACTGCGACACAGTTACCCACATCGGAAGGGCCGGGCAGGTTTTGCCTCTTGAAGAACTCATTCCGCTCGCAGTCGACCATCTGTGCCGGGTCAATAAATGCACTCAAGATGAAGCGGTGCAAATTATCCATGGCGCATTTGAAAAATGGGAGAAGCGGAACAAGAAAAAGTGGAAATTGAAGGTTTCCCCATCGCTTGTAGAGCGGTATCCCGACCTCGCGGCCCTGCCGGATTTTGTGCCTCCGCCTCCGCCTGGTGACTCGTAGCGCGGGGAAAGACGGGACGCTTGCCGAATGAAGGTCATCATTGTCTGTACTCTCGCGGGTTTTCCAAGTGGTAGGGCGCTCTAGCCACGCGACCGAGGCGCACCGGGGAACTTCAAGTCTGAGGAGTGCTGGTGGACGCGGTAGGAATCGAACCTACAACCTGTCGGTTAAGAGCCGAATGCTCTGCCAGTTGAGCTACGCGTCCTTGGGTTTGAAGGTCGGGCCAGAGACGATCTTGCGCGGCCTCGGGCGGAGGAGAAATCGCCGTCCACACCTTGAAAAATATACCACGGATGCGGGGCGGCTCCAAAGCGCGGCGGAGCGCGACGGAAGGCCAGCTGCCGTGGAGCGAGCTGGCATGAGGCAAGGCCTCGAATCGATTCGGCGAGACTCGGTCTAACGCGCCACGCGGATGTGCAGCTCCTTCAGTTGTTTTTCCGTTACGGCGGTCGGCGCTTCGGCCATCAGGTCGATCGCCTTGGCGCTCTTGGGGAAGGTGATCACTTCGCGCAGGCTGGCCGCACCGGCAAGCAACATCACGATACGGTCGAGGCCGAGAGCGATGCCGCCGTGCGGCGGAGTGCCGTATTCGAGCGCATCGAGGAAGAAGCCGAAGCGGGCGCGGGCCTCTTCGTCGCTGATGCCCAGCGAGGCGAAGATCTGCTGCTGCACGTCCTTGCGGTGAATGCGGATGGAGCCGGAGCCGAGCTCGAGGCCGTTCATGGCCAGGTCGTAGCAGTCGGCGCGGACGCTGGCCGGATCGCTGACCAGATTGGCCATGTCGGCTTCGTAGGGCGCGGTGAAGGGATGATGCGCGGGCACCCATTTGCCCGAAGCCAGGTCGTATTCGAACATGGGAAAGTCGGTGAGCCACATGGGATGGAAGGCCCGCGAGCCGTCGATGGGATCCTTCGGCGCGCTCCGCGCTCTTGCGTTTTGGACGACTTCATCGGTGATATGAAAAGCGCCGTGACGGTCGGCGTACTTTTTCGCGAGCTCAGTGCGGAAGTTGCCGGCAGCCGCGTAAACGTTGATCTCGCGCTCGGAAAGGCGGCCAGGGAATTTGGTGTCGCTGGCCTTGATGTGGTGAGCCGGGTCGCCGGCCACGACGATCACGGAGTCGGCATCGGCTGCGCCGGCGAGCTCTCGGACCTTCGCTGCCGCGTCAGGAAAGCTCTTTGCGAGGCGCTTGAAATCGTCGATAAATTTCGCGCCCTTTTTCTGATCGAAGAGGGGGTGGTTGTCTTCGCGCTCCTTGCGGCTGAGCTCGCCCACGCTGGGAATGCGCAACGCCACCACGGGCAGTGCGGGATCGATCTGCAGCGTGGTCAGGGCCACGTCAGTGAATGCCGGGCGCACGTCGGTCAGGCCGGGCAAGCGCAGGTCGGGCTTGTCGGTTCCGAATTGGCGCATAGACTCGTCGTAAGAGATGCGGGGAAACGGAATGGGCAGCGCGACGCCTGCCGCGGCAAAGGCCGACTGCATGAACTGCTCGACGACGGTAAAGACCGACTCGCGGCTCGGGAAACTCATCTCCAGATCGACCTGCGTGAACTCAAGCTGGCGGTCGGCGCGGAGATCTTCGTCGCGGAAGCAGCGGGCGATCTGGAAGTAGCGGTCGAAGCCGGAGATCATGAGAATCTGCTTGAGGATCTGCGGCGACTGCGGCAGCGCGTAGAACTCGCCGGGATGTATGCGGCTGGGAACGAGAAAATCGCGCGCGCCCTCGGGCGTGGATTTGGTCAGGATGGGCGTTTCGATTTCGAGGAAGCCCTGCCGGCTGAGGCTCTCGCGGATGGCCAGGGTAATCAAGTGGCGCAGGCGGAAGTTGCGCTGCATCTCGGGCCGGCGCAGGTCCAGGTAACGGTATTTGAGGCGGACTTCCTCGTTCTGGATGGCTTCTTCTGAGGGCGAAAATGGCGCCAGGCGCGCATCGTTGAGGACGCGCAGCTCGGTGGCTTCGATTTCGATCTCGCCGGTCTCCATTTTGGGATTGATGGCGTCCTGATCGCGCAGGCGAACGCGGCCCACGGCGGCGACGACGTACTCGGGACGCACGTGTTCGCCTTTGGCGTGGCCCTCCGGCGTCATTTCCTTGTCGAGGACGATCTGGGCGATGCCGGAACGGTCGCGAAGGTCGAGGAAGATGAGGTTACCGTGGTCGCGGCGCCGGTTGACCCAGCCCATCAGCACCACTTGCCGGCCGGCGTCGGCGGCGCGCAGTTCGCCGCACATGCGGGTTCGTTCGAGGTTGCCTAAAAAGTCGAGCACTATGCCTATTCCTTCGTTGCCTTGAAAGGGCGCGACTTCAGTCGTGCCGTGAGGATCCCCCAAAAATCTGCACGGCTTAAGCCGCTGAGGAGCTGTTTCTCAAACAGAACCGCCGCCTATCCCTCTACCTCGCCAGCAGGCTTCTTCAGGTGTGCAGTCAGCTCTTCGCGAGGAACCTTAGTCTGAACCCCGGTCAGAAAGTTCTTTACAGTCAGAATACCGGACTTCACCTCATCCTCTCCCAGGATCACGACTCGCTGGGCAATCTTGTTCGCGATTTCAAGCAACTTCCTGAGGCGGAATGCACCGTCGCCGATTTCTACGCGAAGATGAGACTTTCGTAGTTCCTGTGCGAGAGCCAAGGCGGGCGCATTTTGGGCCTCGCCCAGCGGCGCAATGAAAGCGGCGCACGGAGTTGTGACGTAGATCGTCTCCGGAACCGTCTGCTCCTGCGCTTGGAGCGTCAAAACCAGCCGGTCGAGGCCGATGGCAAAACCAATGCCCGGGGCTTTGGGACCACCGATGGCTTCGCTGAGTCCGTCGTAGCGTCCGCCGCCGAGCAGCGCGTTCTGCGCCCCGAGGCCCGAGTGCGTGAACTCGAAGGTGGTACGGGTGTAGTAGTCGAGGCCGCGCACCAGGCGGGGATTCAGCTTGTAGGGAACCCCGGCAGCGTCGAGGGCTGCGGTGACTTGGGCGAAATGATTTTGTGAATCCTCGTCAAGGTAGTCGCCGATGGTTGGCAGCGTGGCGATGATCGGCTGGTCCTCAGGCACTTTGCAATCGAAGACACGCAGCGGATTGGTGACGGCGCGGCGCTGGCAATCGGCGCACATCTTCGGGGCGACGGGGACGAGCGCGGCGCGAAGGATTTCGTTATACCGGCCGCGGTCCGCGAGGGACCCGACGGTGTTGAGCTCGAGGGTCCAGCCGGCGATGCCCAGCTCGTCGAGCAGCGTGGCGAGCATTTCCAATACTTCCGCATCCCTCAAGGGACTTTCGCTCCCCGCCGAGGGCGGGCCGATGACCTCGGCGCCGATTTGCCAGAACTGGCGGTAGCGTCCTTTCTGCGGGCGCTCGCGGCGGAACTGCGGCCCGATGTAGTAGAGCTTCTGCAACTGGCCGCTCTCGCCCAGCTTGTGCTCGATGTAGGCGCGAACCACGCCGGCGGTGTTTTCAGGCCGCAGGGTCAAAGATTGGGATTTTTCCGATTGCGCCCGAGCCCGGTCTTCCCACGTGAACATTTCTTTCGAGACGATGTCGGTTTCCTCGCCCACGCTGCGGGCGAAAAGAGATGTGTCTTCGAAGATGGGCGTGCGAATCTCGCCGAAGTTGTAGCGGGCGAAGATCTGGCGCGTGGCTGCTTCGATGCGGTTCCAAAGCTCCGTCTCCGGGGGCAGAAGATCGCGCGTCCCGCGCACGGCTTTCAGTGTGGCCATAACTCTCTAGTCTAAATGGATGCGATCCCGGAATCCGCAAGCGCCTGCGCCCTCTTCCTGATCGCCTCCCGCAACGCGCCATCGATCCGCGTCTGCCAGCCTCGCCCGGTGGATTTGAAATGGTCGATCACATCAGGAGACAGGCGCAAGGAGATCAGCTTTTTCGTCGGAACCTTCTGCGGGCCGCGTTTGCCGCGCCGTACTGTTCTGAGCGGCTGGCAATCGATCGAAGAGGTACAAAAGCAACTCGTAACTCTTCCGTCAAAGATCGAAACGCGACCACCGCAAGAATGCCGTCGATTCTTCATTCCTGCACCAAGGTAATTAAAAGAGGACAACGCGCTGTAGTCGAGTTGGGGCCAAGGGCTGCTCTTGGCACTGTTGCTCCTTTGCGCCGCAAGTCGGCAGCGCGCAATTGCCGGTTCCGTCCGTTCGGACCGCCGCTGGCGCGCCGGGTGAAGCAAGCCGGGCGGGGTAAGAAAGCCGCGCGAGAGTCGGGAAAAACCAGACGAGGGTAGGAACGCCAGACGAGGGTAAGAAGCTGGGCGAGGGTTAAGGAGACCGCGGCGAGCGAAAGTGGCGCAAAGATGCCGTAAACGGAGTCGCGCATGAACCGCTTGACTGATCGAATTGCCTGCGTCATTTTTCATCGCACAGCCTGCCCTGAAGATCGAATGGCCCGCTGTTGCCATCGCACAGTTTCGATCGTCCGCCCGATGCTATGGCGAGGCCGCAGTTGGATGGCCGGCGCGACGCTGCTGCTGGCGGCCACGGCCGCGCAGGCGCAGTTCGGCGCACAGCCTGTCGGCACGACATCGGGCAACCAGGAAGTCACGGTGACGGCGGTGGTGGCGGGCACGGTGAGCAGCGTGGAAGTTCTCACGCTGGGAGCGGCGGCCGGGGATTTTGCCGAGGGAACGGGTGCGGCCAACTGCGCATCGGCGGCCCTGGCGGTAGGACAGAAGTGCACGGAATCGGTCACATTCACGCCTGCGGCGCCCGGGCTGCGGCTGGGCGCGGTAGTGCTGGTGGGCGCGCCCACCGGCAGCTCGAGCGAAGCCGTGTTGGGCACGGCGCATCTTTCCGGCACGGGAACCGGAGGGCTAGGCGTGCTGGTCGCAGGCAGCCTCCTGCCAGTGGCCGGGCAATACGGTCTCTATACGGGAGTGGGTGATGGGCAGCCGGCGACGCAAGCCGAACTTTACCTGCCCGGCGGCATCGCCGCAGACGGGGCCGGCAACCTGTACATCGCCGACAGCCTGCACAACCGCATCCGCATGGTTTGCGCCGGCGCGGCCAGCGCCACAATTCAGGGAACGAGCTGCGCAGGCGCGGGCATCATCTCGACCATCGCCGGCGACGGGAACCCCTCGTACACGGGCGACGGCGGAACAGCCGCGAACGCAACCCTGAATGATCCTGGGGACGTGACCCTGGACGGCGCGGGAAATCTGTACATTGCCGACAGTGGCAACAACGTGGTCCGCGTGATCACGGCGGCCACGGGCGCGATCTCGACCATCGCCGGCAACAGCAAGGGCATGGTGTGCGGTGGAACGAGCGACGCGCTGGGCGACGGTTGCGCGGCTACGCAGGCGACGCTGAACCAGCCGCAAGGCGTAACCCTGGACGCGAATGCGAACCTCTACATCGCCGACACCAATAACCATCGCATCCGAGAGGTGAGCGCTGCGACAGGCACGATTGCGACGGTCGCAGGCAATGGGTTCGCCAACGGCAACGGCACGGGCGCGTACAACGGCGACGGCATCGCGGCCACGAGCGCCGAGCTGAACTTTCCCTACGCGGCGGCCTTCGACGCCGTCGGCAATATGTACATCCCCGATTCGGCGAACAACCGCGTCCGTGAGGTGATGGCGGCGAGCGGCGCGATTGCGCCGAGCAGCATGATCGCCACCTTTGCCGGAACAGGAAATGCTGGCGCCACGGCGTGCACGGCGACACCGGTAGCCGCAAAACAGGCGGATGTGTGGTCGCCCTCCGGTGTCGCAGTGGATGCAGGCGGGAATGTCTACATCGCGGAGACGCAGAACGCGGCGATCCGCAAGGTGAGCGCGGCCACCGGGCTTATCTCGACCCTGGCCGAAAACGGTTGCGGCGACTTCTACGCTGGCGGCCAGTTTCAGCCGGTGCAGCTTTACGGGCCGGTGGGGCTGTTCTTGGATGGCCGCGGCGATCTTTACGTGGCCGACACGCTGGACATGGTGGTGCGCGAGATGCAAGGCAACTTTGTTGCGCTCCGCTACACCACGCCGATTCGCCAGGGCGAGGCCTCCGCGACCGAGGACCAGACCGTCGAGAACGACGGCAATGCCGCGCTCGACCTGACCGCGATTACCGCGGGAACCAATGCCGCGATCGATGCCACGGTGGCCAACTCCTGCACCGACGGCGCGTCCCTGGCCGTGGATGCGGAGTACGTAATCGGCGCGGTCTTTGCTCCTGCGGCGGCGCCCACGCTGACCAGCAATCAAACGGAGACGCCGATTATCGACGTGAATGAAGATGCGCAGGCCGGCGTTGCGGCGGCGAACTCGCCGCTCAATATCGAGTTGGTAGGGACCGCCGAGCCCGTGAACGGGACGACCACTACGCTCAACGCCAATCCCGATCCGGCCGGCTTTGGGCAGAGCGTCACCTTCACCGTGACAGTGACCACAGGCCCGGGAACCGGCGATCTGACCGGGACCGTCAGCATTGCCGACACATACGGCGGCAACACGACAAAGTTGGTTTCGGGCCTGGCGGTGAAGGCGTCCGGCGCAGCCACCTTTTCGATTACGACGCTAGGAGTCGGTCAACATTCGATTGTCGCGTCGTACAGCGGCGACACGACGCATTTTGCAAGCAACTCAACGCCGGCGCTGATGGAAACCGTTCTGGAAGGCACGGCCGCCAGCGTGACTTCGAGCGCGAATCCGTCTGCCGTGGGCCAGAACGTCACGTTCACAGCGACCGTGTCGATCGCCGGCGGCGGGGACGTGACGCCGGACGGTACCGTGACCTTCATGGACGGAACCACCGCCCTGAGTACGCAAACGCTGAATACAAGCGGCGTGGCCACGTACTCGAGCGCGGCTCTGGCGAATGGCGTGCACCAGATCACCGCGGTCTACAACGGCGATTCCGCCAAGGAAGTTCAGGGCAGCACCTCGGCGGTCCTGAACCAGGACGTGCAGGTGCCCTCGGCCACCGCATTGACTTCAAGCCCGAATCCGTCGAATTACGGCAGCCCCGTGACGTTTACCGCAACCGTCCCGTCCGGCGGCACCGCGGCGGCCACGGGGACGGTAAGTTTTCTCGATAACGGCACGAAGATTGGCACGGGGACGCTCCAAGGCACTCCGGGCGCCGCCACACTCACCATTGCGACGCTCATCGTAGGCAAGCACAGCGTTACGGCGAGCTATCCGGGAGACACCTACAACGGGCCCAGCATCTCGCTGCCCGTCAGCCAGGTGGTGAACCGGGCGCAGACGTCGACCTCAGCGACCGCAGCGCCCAGTCCGGGGATTGCCGGAGGGCCGGAGACGATCGCGGCGACGGTGCAGGTGATTGTGGGTGCGGCGACACCGGCGGGCACGGTCACCTTCACCTCGGGGAGCACGCAGCTGGGCAGCGCGCCGCTGAGCTCCGGGACGGCAACGATTACGCTGGCGCTGACGCAGGGAACATATCAAATCGTGGCCACGTTCAGCGGCGATGCCAACGATTTGGGCAGCGCTTCGGCGGCTATGCCGCTCACCGTGGTGCAGGCCACCACGCAAACTGCGCTCACCGTCTCGCCCAACCAGGCCCTGGTCCAGGCGCCCATCACGTTTACCGCCAAGGTAGCGGGGAACGGTGGAACTCCGACGGGCAGCGTGAACTTCCTGGCCAACGGGAACGCGATCGGCGCAGCGAGCGTGAACGCCTCGGGGAAAGCGGCCATCACGACGTCGACACTGGCTGCGGGCATCTACTCGATTACCGCTGTCTATGCAGGGGATGCAAACGACGGCAGCAGCGCGTCGGCGGCGGTGCCGCTGACGGTTTCATTGGCCACCACCACCACTGCGTTGACGGCGACGCCCGACCCGGCGCTGGTGGGAAGTTCTATCACTATGACTGCGAAGGTAACGGGCAATGGCCGGAGTCCAACCGGAAGCATCAATTTCCTGGCCAACGGAAACATCATCGCCGCCTCAACCATGAGCGGGGAAACAGCCAGCTTCACCACGTCCACGCTGGCGCCTGGAACCTACGCCATTACGGCGAGGTACGGCGGCGATGCCGCCGACTCGCCCAGCACCTCGGCTGCGGTGAACGAAACGGTCGGCCTGATTCCGACCACGACCGGCCTGGGCTCTTCGGCGACAACCGGTGCGAACCCGCAGGTCATCCTTGTGGCGACGGTCGGGAACAACGGCGCCGGAGTCCTGCCCACCGGCACTGTTACCTTCTCGAGCGGCACGAACGCGATCGGCTCGGCCACGCTGGACGCGAGCGGCGTAGCGACGCTGACCCCGAATCTGACTGCAGGCGTGAATTACAACATCGTCGCTGTTTATAGCGGGGACGCGGATCATAGCAGTTCCACTTCGCCGCCGGTCACGGTCTCGGGCACCGCGGCCGGATTCAATATCGGGTTGGCGCCCTCCAGTGTGACCGTGGCAACGTCGCAGAACGCCACCATCAAGGTGAACCTGAGCTCGAATGGGAGCTTTACGGACACGATTGGATTGGGCTGCGCTTCGCTGCCGGCGGGAGTAACCTGTCACTTTTCCAGCCCCAGCATCAAACTGCCGGTGGGCGGGGGCGGCAGCGCGCAACTCACCATCGACACCAACAATCCTTTGAGCGGAGGGGCCTCCGCGATGAACAGCAGCAGAGGGAGCCGGAGGGTCTCATGGGCCAGCGTGTTCCTTCCCCTGAGCTTGTGCTTCGGATGGATCTTCTGGCGGCTGCGGCGGCGCAACGCCGGGATACTGACCACGGCGATGGCTTTGGTTTTCTCGGCGGCCGCGCTCGTAGCCACAGGCTGCACCGGTTTCATAGTCAACACTGCCGCGCCGGGCAACTATGTGATTCAGGTAACCGGCACGGGCGCGGACAGCGATGTGGTCGAGTACCAGAACCTTTGGCTTGACATTACGCAGTAAATCCGGAAGCGCGAAAGGGTGCGTGGGCGCGGGAGAGAGATGGAATTTGTGCACTATCCAGGTTTCCGGCGAGCCAGAAAGCCGGGTTTGCGGTTTTGGTCTGCCGCGGTTTTCGCGCTGGTGGCAGCCATTCTTTGCGTGGGGCCGGGCAAAGCGCGCGCGCAGGTTGTGTCTGCGGGCGACCAGGGCGGGCTCAGGCTGTCGGCGGGCGCGATGGGCTCCGGGTATTCCCTGCAATACGGGCAGCGAAAGATGCTCGGCGTCTCGGGATTTATCGACGTCGATACGAAACGCCGCCTCGGGATCGAGGCGGAAGGGCGATGGCTGGAGTACCGCCAGACGGCAAATGCGCACGCCGAGACGTATTCGGTCGGCGGGCGCTATCACTTCGATCTCGGCCGGTTCCAGCCCTACGCCAAGGGATTGGCCGGGTTCGGGGATTTCAACTTTCCTTACAACTATGCGCACGGGCGCTACCTGGTGGTGACGGCGGGGGGTGGCGTGGACTTCCATTGGACGTACAGGATCACTGTCCGCGCCGCCGACTTCGAGTACCAGGATTGGCCCCAATTCACCTACGGCAACATGACTTCGGTGGGCGTAAGCGCGGGCTTTCGCGTGCGCGTCTTCTAGTGCTCGGGCTGCGTGATTCGGTAATCGTTCCTCGAGAGTGCGGGCGTGGACGCCCGCACGACGGCCGGTCTGGAGACCGGCGTTACATTCCGGTGATTACAAAACCACTCGGACGAGGCACGAGACGCCGACTGTGGCGTCAAGCAGATACCGGTCGAATGAGATCGCCGCCGTACCGTAATCGGGTAAAACCAGTTCCGGCGGCGATTGGATCGTGATTCGGGTCACGGTTAGCGGCCGGACTCGGCGGCTAGCATGAAAGCTTGGGTGCGACTTGAGAGCGTGCCCTCGATTGAGGAGCAAGTTTCCATGGCTTATGTTGTAACCGATGCCTGCACGAAGGATTTTGTTTGCGTGGCGGAGTGCGCCACATTAGCGATCGCGCCAGCGCAGGGCGATGCCGCATCTGCAGCCGTCTCTCAGTTGTACATCAATCCCGATGAGTGCATCGACTGTGGCAACTGCGCTTCGGTGTGCGCGCAGAGCGCGATCTTCGCGCTGGAGGAGCTGCCGCCCGACAAGGCGCAGTTCGCCGAGAAGAATCGGGCGTACTTCAACTGAGCGAAGCTCACTTTACAGGCGATTGGGGCTCCTCGCAGTGTCTGAATCGCATCCGTGCGACGGCGGCTGCGAAGATTCGCGGTTTCCCAGGTCTCAAAATCGAGACCTGGGGCACCCACGTCAGTGGTCAATCCACCTACTGAGACCCGGGCCACCCCCCCGGGAAGCCGAGTGGAAAAAGAATCATGAGACAGATTCACCGAAGAAAAGGCATTGAGCTACGGTGGTCGGTATGAAGGTCAGTACGAATATCGGCGGATGGGTCATCGAGTTGCTGTACTGTTTGGGAGCGTTTTACCTATGGCGTAGCGGGCTGCGACCCAAAGCAACGGAGCCGCAAGGTCTAGTCAGTCGATCAATACGAGTGACTGGGGCGATTATATTGTCGGCGTTGGCGCTCTATGTTCTCGGCTACGGCCTGGGTTTCTATGGGCCGCTTTCGAGATGACGATTACCGAATAGAATTGGGTCGCACGTTTTGCGAAGTCTGTTATTGCCCTAGTTTGGGTTTGGCGCAGGCTCTTGGGTTTGCACGCCCTGTGGGGGCGTATCCTGCGCGGGCGGCGGTGTCGGCGGCTGCACCGGGAGCTCTGTCGCCGGCGAAGACGCCGGTAAGGTAGCAGGTGCAGTGGAAGGCGCCGAAGTGGAACCCGGCTGGGTTTGAGCTGCGGTTGTCTTTGACGCGGACAGCGGGATCGGCGTCACGGGAAGCGTCAGTGTCTGTACCGTAGATGGGTCGTCGCGCAGCTTGAGGTAAAGAACGCCGTTCACGGGGTGAGGAACGACGATTTGCGTTCCCGTAAACTCCGGCGGCACGTCCGCCGGGTTGTCGAAGGACGGCGTGGTGGCAAAGGACGCGGCCAGAAAAAGATCGCTTCCGCTCAAAATGCAGGGCCTGGCTTGAGAGCGCGGGCAGCGCAGGTCCTTGAATCCGGGGATACGCACGAACGTGCCCAACGGCAACCAGTCGCCCGCGGCGCCGTCGGCGGAGACGGCGCGCACGCGCACCGGCCCGAAGGCGGAGTACCCGAGGCGGGCCAGAGGTTCAAGACTGGCCACCGCGGTATGGGCATCCTCGAGCATGAGGCTGCCGTCACTCAAGGTGAGCATGGTGTGAAAACTGTCATCCGCTGCAGCCAGTTCCACTTTTTCGTTGCGCGGAAAATCAGGCGGAACATCGGACTTGAGGAAAAAGACCAACCGGCCCTCGACGGGCAGGTCGCCGGGACCACCCAATTGCACCGGCGGAGGTGGAGCGTCATTCTGTTGAACCCCCTCGCTGAGCAGCGTGACCTGTGGGCGCGGCGGATCGACGGTGACGAGCGCATTTAGCGTACGGCCGTCCTTCAATTCCACCTGAGCCACATACGGCTTGCCGGGTTCCAGGCTGAGGGTAGCTTCGGTCGCGTGCATCAACAACTCATCGAGATTCTCGACGCGGCTCAGAGCGGAGGGGATGAAGGTGATGCCGCTGACTTGAGCTTTTGCCACCTCATCGAGCCGCGTGCCCTTAAGCAGAGCTGTCTTGTCGCCGGAACTCAGCGTCAAGCCGTCCAGAGACGCAGCAGCATCATACGCCACCATCGCCAGGCGATCGGGCTTCGCGAGCCCAAACTGGTAGACATCGACGCTAACCGGCCCCGGCCCGACCTCCCGGAGGGGGAAAGTGACCTGCAATGCGGGGGGCTCGAGCGGCTTCCAGGCAAGAGGGATCGAGGGGTCTCGATTCATCTTCGCCTCGACTTTTTCGACGCAGACCGAATTCGGGCCCTCGAGGTGCACGGTGTCATCGCGGCCCACGACCAGGGCCGATTCGTCGGCTGCGCCCACGCTCCACTTGCCGGCCTGTGCTGAAACCAGTTGGTATTGGGGACCTTCCCAATCGTCAAAGCCCCACTTGCCGCGCACCTCGGCGGTCAACTCGCCTCCGGGCAACCGAGGGATCCGCTGAGCCGGAACCAAGCCGCCCTTGGCCGCGTCAGCTATGACGGGCACATCCAGCGCGCGGACCTTCTTATCGCCGCCGGTTTCCACGTGCAGAACGAGGTCGTGGGCCAACTGCGTGGCGAAAACCAATGGCGCTCCCTCGGCTGGCAGCACTAAACCCGGCTTGAGCGCGCAGTAGCAGTCCTCGGGGTCCACGGGGTGAAGAGGTTCCGGCCTGGCCGTTCCGACAGGAGGCAGAGCCACCACGACAACGGACTTGGGATTTCGGAATGACGGCGGCATGTTCAGGCGCAGGTTGAGGCTATCGGCCTTAGGCAGGGCCAACGCGGGAATGTACTGGAAATGCGCGGTGTGCAAGGAGGAGAGAATTTTGGCCGTGTCCACCACCGCACCAACGTAAGGACTATAGGCGCCGCCACCGGCCATCGCGGTGTAACTGAGCTGGTTCATCAAGTCCAGGGTGCCTCCGGTGGCCAGTTGCTGCACCAGCGATTGCGCATTCGCGTCGTCGAGCACCATTCCCTCGGAGTTCTGCGAAAGGCAGGAGGCCTGCTCCTCGGCGGGTTTTTCAAAGCAGCTCTCGTTAATCTTGATTCCCAGGCTGCGCGCGGCCATTTCGGTGCGCGTCTTCAGCGCCGCGGGATCGAATTGGCTGGTGACCTTCACGTCGGCCAGGTAAGCTTCGAGGCGCATCCGCTCCCAACTGGCCGCCTGCAGATCCTGGGCGGCGCGCACAAACGAGCCGGGCCTTCCGCGCACAGCGCCGCGCAAAGTGTTGAAGTCACCACCCGTCTCCGGGGCTAGAAAGAGCAAGGCCTGTTCCGCGCCAGGAGGCACGTTGACAAAGACGCCTTCGTCGCGAACGTTGCGGGTCCAGGTTTCCACGCGTGTAAACCACTCTGGCGGAGGAGGATTGGTGGATCCGCGCAAAAAGGCGACGACCAGCACAAAGTGGGTAGCCTGGCTCTCGGGCAGATCGGGATGAACCCAGAGCCGGTCTCCGGGCAGCAGGTTCGGCACCTCCGAGACGGGGAGAGTGACGTTTCCCCGTTTGACGTGCACATCCACCTTCGGGCCGGAGAGATCAAAGGGCGAGCCATCGGCGTGCAGTAGGGAAGATCCAAGGCAAAGAGAAAGCAGCAACTGCGAATAACGGCGCATGTACTCTATTTTACGAATTTCAACGCCTGACGTAAGCGTGGCGGAGTCGCGGCGCCGGCCGGGGAGCCCGCGTACCAGACAGGCGGATCCCGCGCGATGGGCGAGGAAGGACCTCTTTTGCACCGGATTCTTCGCGAAATCTACAGGAAATATTTATTGTCAGGCCGAAAAATCATGCATATGATGGATGATTATCTGTAGCTTCGAGTGTCACAGTGGGCTCTTTTACTTGTTGGCTGGATAGATGAAGGCGTATACATAACCAGCCGGCGCGACCCTGATAGCGCATTCTTATTGCCCAAAGTAGAGGAATTGAAGCCCGTCTTTCACTTCCAGAGAACGTTTGGGGATTCTTAAATCGAAACATGCCGCTTGATGCGTGCGGCGCAGCTCCGAGCCTTATGACCAAATCGGCCGGTGAAGTTGCTGGCTCCGGAATCGCAGGCGGCAGTATAGGGAGAAAAAGAGATGAGATCGAGGAGAGCTGCGCAAATCAGCGCAGAAAACGGCAGCCTGACCATCCCCGCGGCCGAAGAGATTATCGAAGTAGCATTGAACGAGCTGGCCTATTCGCAGGACCCCGGTCTGGCGCGGGCGCTGCGGTTTCTGGCGCCTCCGGGCTATCAAACCATTGTGGAGCTGTGCAGCGAGAACGGCCGCAGCAAGCGCCGCAACGCCTTGGCGGACTCATGGTCGCCCGAGGAGGACGAGGTTCGCATCTACTTTGAGCGCATCGAAGGCGACGAACCGGCCCCGCGTCTGAGCCGCGCGCCCCGCGCCGCGGCAAATCACGCCGGGGAGAGGGATGAGGAAGAGGAAGAAACGGCCCTTCCCGCCGATATGGAAACGCGCGTGAAAGAATTGTGCGCGGCACTGGCCGAGGCCGAACGCGGCGGCCACGCCTTTATTGCGCTCAAGTGGTTCCGCGATTCGTTCCTGCCGCGCAAGGCCTTCCGCTGGAACCAGCATCCGGATGCACGGCAAGCGGTGTTGGCCGAGGCCATCCAGCGCGGCGCGGTGCTCACCAGCAAAATTGCCAACCCCAAGACTCCGGCGTACCCCACCACCACCATCCGCCTCAACCGCGCCGAGGCCGAGATTCCCGAAGAGGCGCAGCGCTTTCATCCGGTTGAGATGCAGGGCGAGCCGGTGGCGGTAGCGATCGATGAGGAACGGGGGAGCGAGTGAGCTTCTATTTTCTTGAGGCTACAGCATTTGCCGAGCTGTTTGTGCGCGAGCCCGGCACCGATGCCCTGATCCGGCTGATGGAGACCGTGGAGGATAACCGCAAGCTGATCTCGGCCGCGACTCCCCTCGAGGTTTATGCAGCCATCCGGCGACGCGAGCGGGCAGGGCAGATTGCGCCGGAAGCCGCCGCCACGGCGCTCGAGCTTCTGCGCATTGAATCCGCGCGCATGGTGCAGCAGCCCTTGAATCCCGGGGTGCTTGAAGCGGCGCGGCAACTCGTGGACCGCACGGCGTTGCGCTGGCCCGACGCCCTGCAACTGGGCGCCGCCCTGGCAGCCCGCGACATGTTCCCCGGCACCGAAATCACCTTCATCAGCGCCTTGGCGCCTCTGCTGGATGCGGCGAAAGCGGAAGGGCTCGAGACGCTGGACCCGGTGAAGCTGCCGGCAGCCGTGGCGGAAACCTCGAACGAAGCGGAATTGGCGAAGGAAACAGAGTAGGCCGGCGCGCCGCGGCCGGGCATGCGAAACCTTCGCAGGCGCGATCAGCCAAATTCCATGTGGAGCAGAAGATTATGTTCTTCCCCTCTCTCCGTGCCCAGGCCCTGGCGCCTTTTATGGTCTTCGCCGTCCCGATTGCTCTTTCGCCGCGAGCGCCTGTGCGGGCCTTTAACGCGCCGAATGTCTCGCTGGCTTCTCCAGCCGGGCGATGGAAGACCATTGACGAAGCAACCGGCAAAGTGAAGTCGATTGTCGGCATCCGCGAAAAGAACGGAAAACTCTACGGAACCATCGAGGCGCTCTTCGACCCTCCGGTTCCCCATCCCACCTGCTACCTCTGCAGTGGCGCCATGAAAGACCGTCCCTTAGTTGGGCTGCAAATCCTCTGGGGGTTTCACCTGGACGGCAGTCAGTGGACAGGCGGCCAGGTCCTCGATCCGGAGAGCGGCAAGATTTATCGCGCGGCCCTGACACTAGAAGACGGCGGCAAAGAGCTGCGGCTGCACGGCTATATCGGCATCCCGCTGCTGGGCCGAACGGAGCATTGGCTGCGCGCGGAGTGAAGAGGCAGCTTTTCGCCATTAGTCTTTAGAACTGGTTGCATAAATGGCTTTGTGAAAGGGCACGACTTTTAGCCTGCCCTGAGCTTGCCGAAGGGTGCCGTAAAGGGCGCATAAAACGCGGGGCCTTAGCCCCTGAGGGATGCGCTTTTACAAGCTGATTGCATTTATGCAACCAGTTCTAGCTTCTCTCTCTCCGATGTCGGCCGCGTCGATTTTCGAGCAGTTCGAATCAGCCGCATCCAAGCTTGCAGTTACTCCGCGCAAGCTAACGGCCAAAGGCTAAGAGCTAAAAGCTACGTTGTTGGGTCGGCCGCGTAAAGGTAGCAGGCTCAAGTCATGGTTTGGCTGAACACTGGATGAAGCGCTTGAAATTGGCCACCCTCCGTGCCCCTGGTCGCTGCCATCCCAACAGTGTGAGCAGACCCTGGCGTTATTCCGAGGCCGCTTCGGTTTTGGGCAAATCCGTCACTTTGATCTTTCCCTGCTCCAGCTTGCCGCCATGACGCCGATCCGACCGTAACAGGAGGAGAGCGAAAATCAGCCCGGCCACGCCGAGGCACGCGAACATGATCTGGGTCGCGGTGTAGGTTCCGGTGACGTCTCGGAGCTTGCCATTCAGGAGCGGGAACAGCCCAAGACCCACGTTCTGGATGGCTGTCATCAGGCCGAAGGCCGTGCCCACGCGCTTCTCCTCCACGACGAGCGGAACCGATGGCCACATGGCCGCGGGAACCAGTACGAAGGCTGCGCCGAGCACGATCATGCTGGGGAGTGGATTCCAGTGGGTGATGCCCATGATGAGGTGGGCGGGAATCAGCATGAGCGAGCCCACGACCATCAGCGTGGCCCGCTTGCCGATGCGGTCCACCAAGTCGCCGGCGAAGGGTGCGAAGACCATGGACGCGAAGATGATGATGCTGGTCACTCCGGGCGCCGTCGAGAACATGTGCAGGAAGTTGGCAAAGATCTGGGCCAGGAAGCCGCCTGTGGTCTCGCTGACCAGCGGGAACCCCCACTTGTCGTGGAACATATCGGTCGCAAGGGCCGTAAAAGGAAAGATGGCGCTATAGAACGTGACGCAGAGCAAAGTAACGAACCAGTAGGACGAGTGGAACTTGCCGATATCGGACAAGACGATCTTGTCGCCGCCCTCGGGCTTTGGCAACGCCAGCACCTTCTCGCCATGGAGGTCCATGGCGTTGTAAACCACGTTGCAGAGCACGGAAAACAGGCAGAAACCCGCCGCTGCCCAAAGCGCCGTTCGGTAGCTGCCGAAGTAGCGGGCGATAAGTTCTTCGGTGTTGAAGCTGAAGAGCGTCCCGATGCGGCTGATGGTGAGGGCGATGCCGAAGGCAAGAGCCATCTCCTTGCCCTTGAACCAGCGGCTGATAATGGCGCTTTGCACCACGATCAGCGATTCGGAGCCGGCGCCGAAGATCAACCGTCCGGCGAAGAGCTCCCACTGGGAGTGGGCGAGGGCTACGATGGTGGCGCCAACCAGGACAAGCGTGCAGAACAGGAAGCTCGCCTGGCGGGGGCCCAGCTTGTCGTAGAGCATGCCCCCGAAGAAGACGATGACGACGGCGGCCACAGAGTAGGCAGTGTAGAGATTGCCGATCGCGCTACGGTTTAGATGGAGAGCCTCGATGAGCGTGGGCGCAAGGGCGCCGATGCTGTCGTAGGCGAAGTAGCTTCCCAGGACCAGCAGGCTGATGAACATCAGGATGGTGAAGCGGTAGGGACGCCTGGATGGATGAAAGAATCCCATGGATTCCGGAGCTGCGGTCTCGGAGGCGGATGGTCGGCGTGCGGCATCGGACATGAAGGCGAGGCTCCTCGAAGCATGGCGGAGCCTCGAATCGATGCAGGGTGTGGGCGTCGTGAGGTCCGCATCCTCGAAGATAGCAGACGGCACCCGTACTGGCTGAGCGGCTGCTGCTCTGCGGTTTTGGGCGCCATGGCACGCGCATTTGCCCCCACGCGTTGGCGGCAAGATGCAGCTTGTGCATATGGTTTCAGCCAGAGCCATCGCCGCCGACTCGGCCGTGCTACGCATCAACTTCATCGCCGCGCGTGCCCTTCCAGGTGGGCATCGACCGCTACCTGCCCGCGGCGTTCGGCAAAATCCATCCCCGCTGGAAGACGCCCTGGATTTCCATCCTCGTGCAGGCCGTGCTTTCCGGCGCCATTCTGCTCGCGAGCCAGATCAACGAGACCACGCGAGGGGCTTATCAATTCCTTATCGACGCGGCGATCATCCTCTATTTCATTCCGTTTTTGTATATGTTCGCCGCGGTCATCAAGCTGGCGCGGCGTACGGGTCGCACGGAGAATCCACATGCGGTGCTGGTTCCCGGAGGAATCGCGGGTGTGTGGATTTGCGGCGGGCTGGGATTTTTGGTGGTGCTCCTCGGCATTCTGGTTTCGCTTGTTCCGCCCGGCGACTCGGCGAGCAAATGGGGCCTCGAGCTCAAGCTGGTCGCGGGCACGGCGATTTCGATGCTGATCGGCCTGATGTTGTACTGGCGCGGAGCGAGGACGAAGGGCGAGGTCTAAAGAAGTCGGCGCGCAGCGTTCTTCAGCACAAGTATCCCAGGCCCAGGATCGAGACCTGGGATACTTGGACTCGGCCGCTTTTCGCTTAGCTCAAATCCGCCGTCGCCGCAGCCTCCCCTGCTGCTCCTGCAGCTGCTCCTGTAAGAGCTGTACCTGGAGACGCATGTAGAGCGTTCCCCAATGCTTGCGATTCTTGCCCACTTCGTTGGGGCTGCGGATGCCATCACGGGTGAGTTGGTAGGTCTCCTCCACTAGACTCGGACCGACTTCCTTCCACACCTGCCTGACCCGCTCGAACCCGCCGCGCCACTCCGCATCGCCCGTTTCCTCATCAACGGTCACGTAGCTCCTGAAAGCAGAGAGGATTGGGAACGTCGCGCCTTTTGTCAACCGATATTGTCCTGCTTTAATTCGAGCAAATGGAAACTCGAAGCTGCCGCGCCGTTCGGAGGCGTCTTCGACGATCTTCATTTTTCCGGCCCTGCCGCCTTCTTCATTCCGCATTTCACGGAAATCGTGGCGGATCAAGTCGTAGAGCGCCAGCCCATCCTTCAGGAGGTTCCGAAGGCGATAATAGGTGCTTTTTCTCAGATTCTTCTTGTGCTTCTCGTAATCATCGGCGAACTTTTTGAGTGGGATGCTCCATTTTTCGTATGCAGCGATAGGGTGCTTTCCCGAGTTGACGTCGTTAGGGTAATCAAATACGTTCAATACCTCCAGCACCCCGATCAGGTCGCGAACGTCGTAGTCGGCGTCGTCGCTTTCGCTCCATGAGAAGTTGTCCGCATATGGCTCATCTGCGATCATCTCCTTCAGCCAGTCGAACACTCCGGCCTTGTTGTAGATGGACTGGGGTGCAACCTGAATACCCGTGTTAAGCCCTCGGGCGATCTCGCTGATCATGTGGTCCCTGACGCCGGTTCGCACGTATACTTCGACGTATTGGTCATCCGGTGTTGTTTGGTCAGCGTTTGCTTCCCAAATGATCTTGGCCGTGTGAGCTCCGTCGACGATGCCACCATTGGCGTCGTCGATTGATAAATCCAGGATGCGGTCCTCCTTGTTGACCAGCTTTATGCCGTTTGCGAGAATCGTAATCCCCTTATTCATCAAGTCGAAGGTGCCGACCTCCGCCGTGTCGCCGTCAAGGCTGCTCCGGACTTCTTTATAGACTCTTCGGTTTAGTCCAACGGGGTCGCGGGCGTCCGCAGCCGTACTGATTCCGGCGGGCAGGTCTTTGGCAGCCACGGTAAGCCAATATTTGTCGATCTCAGGGAAAACAGGGTGGGAGATTTTGCGCATTTCATGCGCGCGTATGCGGTGGACAGAGATGCCCATGGTTGATTCTCCTTCGCAATGCCGACGATGCGGCTTGATTTTGCTGTGCGCACGATGGCGACCAGCTACTGAATGTTAACGCTTTTTGAATGCGCACGCAAGGGAAATCATTCGGTTCATCATTCCCGCCGAAACTTATTGGCCTGGTCGAACTGGTTGCGCAACTCGGGGGTGCGCAGGTTTTCGCGCAGGTGGGCGAGGCGCTGCTCGAGGGCCAGCAGGGCGCGCTCGACGGCTTCCGTGTTGGTGTGGGCGATGTCGCGCCACATGGAGTAGGGGCTGGCGCCGAGGCGCGTCATCTCGCGCAGTGCGCGGCCGCCTACGTCCTTGAGCTCAGGCGCGCCGCCCAATTCCTCTTCGAGCAACGCGCTGAGCGCGGTGGCCGTGAATTGCGGCAGATGGCTGACCCAGGCGACGAGCTCATCGTGGCGCACGGGATCGAGATCGAGGGCCTTCGCACCCATGGAGGCGACCCACTCCCGCCAGCCCTTCGCAAGCTCGGCCGAATGTGGCGACCGCTGCGCTTCGGGATCGTCAGTAAACAGCCAGACCGCGCCGCGAAAGAGGTTGGCGTCGGCGAGGGCCGCGCCGCCGCGCTCTTTGCCCGCCATCGGATGCCCCGGTAGAAATGCCGCACGCTCCGGCGTGTTGTAGAGCCGCGCGGCCATCTCCGCGATGATTCGTTTTGTGCTTCCGACGTCGGTGACAAGTTGCTCCGGGCCAAGCACTGGAGCGAGCTTCTCCATCCAATCGAGCGTGGCGAAGATGGGCACGGCGAGCACCGTCACTTGGCCCGCCAGCGCGGCCTCCATCGCATCCGCCGCCAACGAATCCACCGCGCCCATCTTCAACGCGATCTGTCCTTGCTCGGCGCCGCGGTTCCAGCCGGAAATCGTGCCTTTGAACCCCGCCGCGCGCAGGGCGAGGCCCACCGACGTGCCCAGCAGGCCCGTGCCCAGGATGGAGATGCGCTCGATCATGCGGAGTCTCGTTGCTCCGTTAGCTTACAACGTCCGGCCGATGGCCGTGGCAAGCACGCGCAGCTCGGCGACCAGTTTTTCAAACTGATCGAGGTAGAGGGTCTGCACCGCGTCGGAGACAGACTTGTCGGCGTTGGGGTGAATCTCGATAAGCAGTGCGTCGGCGCCCGCGGCCACAGCGGCCTTAGCCATCGCGGGAACCATGTCGCGCCGCCCGGTGCCGTGCGAAGGGTCGGCCGCCACGGGCAGGTGCGAGAGTTTCTTCAGCACCGGAATGGCCGCGATGTCCATGGTATTGCGCGTGGAGGTTTCATAGGTGCGAATGCCGCGCTCGCAGACGATCACCTCGTAGTTGCCGCCGGAGAGGATGTACTCGCTTGAAAGCAGCAGCTCTTCGATGGTGGCGGCGATGCCGCGCTTGAGCAGGATGGGCTTGCGCACCTGGCCCAGCTCGCGCAGCAGATTGAAATTCTGCATGTTGCGCGCGCCCACCTGGAAGCAGTCGACGAAAGGCAGCATGGACTCGATCTGCGCGATCTCCATGACCTCGCTGACGATCGACAAGCCGTTGGCGTCGGCGGCTTCGCGCATCAGCTCGAGGCCGGGAATGCCGAGTCCCTGAAAGGAATACGGCGAGCTGCGCGGTTTGAAGGCGCCTCCGCGCAGAAAGCCCCCGCCGGCGGCCTTCACACATTTGGCGATCGCAAAAATCTGCTCGCGGTTTTCGATTGCGCAGGGCCCGGCGATGACCGCGACCTGCTCGCCGCCGATGGCCGCGCCGTTGGGAAACGCAATGACCGTGCCTTCGGCCCGCCACGCGCGGCCGGCCAGCTTGTAGGGCGCGCTGATGCGGTGAACATGAAGTACGCCAGGCAGCATTTCGAACTTCGTCAGGTCGAGGCCGGCAGTGGGACCGACGCCGGCCAGAATCGTCTGGAACTCACCGGTGGTGCGATGCACGTCCACTCCCGCTTCTTCCATGGCGCTGATGACGGCATCGATTTGTTCTTCGGTGGCTTTTTCTTGCATGGCAACAATCATGGTTTGTTCCCTGTCTCGGGCGCCGTTGCGCCCGCGGCGTGGCCCGGCAGCCTGCCCTCGGATTGGGCGGCCTGGGCGTTCCTCTCGCTGGCCAGCTCGTTTCTTTGCAACGCCCGCATCACGTCGATGACGCGCTCGTAGATATGCGTCAGCTCGATATCGGGCAGCGGGCCCTTGTTGGCCGCGCGCACGTTGGCGTAGATGACCTTTTCGCGCTCCGGCTCGTAGACCGGAAGCGAAGTGGCGGCCTTGAGGTGGCCAATCATCTGCGCGGCGCGCGCCCGCTCGCTGAGCAGCTCGACGAGCTGGCGATCCAGGGCATCGATTCGGATTCGCAATTCTTCGATGGTCATTGCATCCTCAGAGTAGCTGCCAGCTTTCAGCTATCAGCTTCCAGCTCGATCGCGTTGATGCCGGCCTTGGTGGCTTCATCTGCCACGGAACGAGCTGACGGCGGAAAGCTGATAGCTGAAGGCTCTTTTCACCGCCGGGCCAGCGCCACGTAAGGCAGGCGCAAGCCCGACAGCATTTTCGGAGAAGAGGTTGCTCGAAGCCACTCACTTCCAGCCGACGCAACCATCAGGGAGCGGCGGCCTTCAAAGCCTCATGAAACAGCACTTTTTCTCCGAAAATGCCCATGATAAATCGACCTACCGCGCCGGGCGCCGTCTCGGGCGTCGAGCGTTCCACCAGCTCGACGATTGCGCTGCCGACAACCGCGGCATCCGCGAACTCTGCCACCTGGGCGACGTGCTCCGCGTTGGAGATGCCGAACCCCACGGCCACCGGAATGCCGCGCCCGGCAGGTCCCGAAAAACGGCGGATGCGCGCGACCAGCGCTGCGGCATCGGCGGCCACGCTTTGCTGCGTGCCGGTGACGCCCACGCGCGAGATGGCGTAAACAAAACCTTTGGAGTGCGTGGCGATGGCTTCGAGGCGCGCATCGGGACTGGTGGGCGCGGCAAGAAAGATCGGCGCAAGACCCACGCGGTTCATTTCGACCAGATACTCGGCGGCTTCTTCCACAATCATGTCGGTGGCCAGCACGCCGTCTACGCCGGCCGCAGCAGCATCATCGGCAAATCTGCTCAGGCCATAGCGGAGAATCGGATTGAGATAGCTGAAGATCACCAGGCCGGCAGCGGGACGGGCGGCGCGAATCTCGCGCGCCAGGGCAAGAACATCTTTGAGCCGCGTGCCGTGGGCTAGGGCGCGCTCACTGGCGCGCTGGATGATGGGACCGTCAGCGAGGGGATCGCTGAAGGGCACGCCTAATTCAATCACGTCGGCGCCGGCGTCGATGGCCGCAATGGCGATTTCGCGCGTAGCGGCCAGCGAGGGGTCGCCCGCGGTCAAATAAACGACCAAGCCCGGCTTGTGATGGAAACGAATCGGCATCGAAATGCGCTCAACAACAGGCAATGCACTTAACAATAGTAGATCGGTTCCAGTTTTGTATCAGGGCACGGCAAATGCCGTAAAAGCGGATCGGCTGTGGCTACCAGCCGATGGCCTTAAAGACGTGCTATGCCTGGCTCTTGGGGACTGTGTACCAGCGATCTTCCAGCTCGCTCACGCGTCCTTCGAGGGGGATGGGTGAAGTTTCCCGGCAGCGGCGTCCGCCGGGCGCGGAGCGCATAGGGCCGCCCCAAAAATTCGGCGAGCTCTTGATGGAAAGGTCAAGGGTCGCCAGGATCAGCCGCATGTCTTCATCCTTTTCATACGCGAGGATGGCGTTGGGCGCGGCGCAGGTCGGATCGGGGTGTTCCTGACCTGCCTGGTTGCCGCCGGAATCCCACACGCCTGCCGGGTTATCGCCGCTGCTGACGGCCAGGCACATGCAGTTGTCGGCTGCCCGCGAGTGCATGAGTTCCTTGTAATAGCCCTCATTCGGCAGCAGGGCCAACTCCGCTCCTTGGAGCCCCAGTAGCCGCGCGGTATTCGAAAACCAACTGTCGTAACAGGTGATCATCCCTATTCTGCCGAAGTCCGCGTCAAACACCGGAAACTGCTCGCCGGACGTCACTCCGTCGTCCAGCTCTGTATCAAACAGCATCACTTTGTCGTATGTCCCCATTAATTTGCCCTGGCGGTCGAAAAGCGGGGCCGTGTTATAAACCAGATCGCCGCGCCGGATATACGTGGTGCCGCTGACGTACATCTTCCATTGCCGCGCTTTGGAGGACAACAACTGCCAGGACGGCCCGCCGGGAAGCTCGGCTTGCATGGGAGCGACTCCATTAAAAATTTCCGGCAGCAGCGCCACGTCCGCGCCGCGCGAACCCGCCGCGTCCAGCCACGGCTGCCAGTGCTTCAGGCCGCCGTGTCCCCAGCTCACCGCCACCTTGACGGGCCGTGGAGGGACAGGCTCGTCCTCTTCGAGCGAAACCTGGTCCCACCAGACCTGGCCCTGCGCGCTGTAGCGGAAATAAAGCCGTACTTCGGTATCCATCTCCCGGGGCGGACCAGGGAAGCGAGCCTCTCCTATTGCCCACTCCCCATCTTTGCGATAGTTGAAGATGCCGTTGTTGTACAGCATGGTATCGGGGACGGAAAAGACCCCATGGACTAAGTGGCGATTGACGTTTTCGAATCCCGCGAAACGGAACCTGACCTGCATCCGGTACCACTTGCCCGGCGTCATGCGCACCGGAATCCGCACGTAGCCGTAACACTCCTTCGTCCCGTTGCCTTCGCCGAGCAGTTGGGATTTGCCGCCCGTGCCGCCGGTCACCAGCTTGAAAGAGGGCCGTAGAACCGGATTCCCGGCAAAGCCGGACCATCCCTCCGGCAGCGCCCCTACCACCCCCTCCATGGAATCGCCGTGCGCAACCAGATTTTTTCCGTTTCCCGGCGCTTGCGCCGACGCCCCGGCAGGTCTGCGGGACGCTCCCGGCGAGAATACTCCCCAATTACCCCTGGCGTTGCCTATGCTCACGGCGGTCACAGCCCCCGCCTTCAGAAATTGCCGACGGTCCACCTTTCCCATGAATCCCTCCCCATTTCAACTTTACCGACAGCACGATCCCCGGCCACCTTTCTTTGGAGGCCGAAATCCGGCTAATGCCTTCGTCCTCAGTACCTTCGCGACGGCGCCGTGGCCTTTCGAGCCGGCCGTTATCCGAGGCATATCATGGCTCGGAATTTCCATTCTGGCTTCCCAGTTCGGGACGAGTATATACGCAAACTTATCCGCCCCCCTCGTTTCACTTATTTAGTCGTGCCGAGTTCACAGTTAAAGGAATTTGGGCTTTAGCCCCTGACGGACAAACGCCAATACAATCTCTGCCGCCCCGACCTACAGTTTCAGTTCGCGTGCCAGGATTCCCATATCCTTGTCGCCTCGTCCAGAGAGGTTCACCACCAGTATGTCACGCTCGGTTAGCGTGGGAGCAAGGCGGATGGCCTCGGCCACGGCGTGGGCGCTTTCGAGCGCCGGCAGAATGCCCTCGGTGTGCGCGAGCTTCATCACCGCATCGAGCGCCTCCGCATCGTCGCGCGAAACATACTCGGCGCGGCCGGAGTCGTGCAGCGCCGCGTGCTCGGGACCGATGGAGGCATAGTCGAGTCCGGCGGAGACGGAGTGCGTGAGCGCGATCTGTCCGTCCTCGTCCTGAAGAACGTAAGAGTAGGTACCCTGCAATACGCCCGGCGCTCCGCCCTGGAAGCGGGCCGCGTGCTCGCCCAGCGCGGTACCACGACCGCCGGCTTCGACACCAATGAGCCGCACCTCGCGGTCGGCGAGGAACTCGTAGAACGCGCCGATGGCGTTCGATCCGCCGCCCACGCAGGCAATGACGGCCGTGGGCAGCCGGCCCTCTTTCTCGAGGATCTGTTGCTTCATCTCTTTGCCGATGACGCGTTGGAAGTCGCGCACTATGGTCGGATAAGGATGCGCGCCGAGCGCGCTACCGAGGAGATAGTAAGTGGTTCGGACGTTGGTGACCCAATCGCGCATGGCCTCGCTGATGGCGTCCTTGAGCGTCTTCGAACCGGACGAGACGTTTCGGACTTCGGCGCCCAGCAGCCGCATGCGCAGCACGTTCAGCTCCTGGCGCTCCATGTCCACGTCGCCCATGTAGACGACGCATTCGAGGTCCAGCAGCGCGCAAACCGTCGCCGTGGCCACGCCGTGCTGGCCCGCGCCCGTCTCGGCGATCACGCGCTTCTTGCCCATGCGCTTGGCGAGCAGCCCCTGGCCGAGCGCGTTGTTGATCTTGTGCGCGCCGGTGTGCAGCAGGTCTTCGCGCTTCAGATAGATCTTCGCGCCGCCCAGTTGTTCGGTGAGCCGCTTGCAGAAGGTCAGCGGCGTGGGGCGTCCGGCGTAATCCTTGAGCAGGGAACTGAGCTCCGCCTGAAAAGCCGCGTCGGTCTTGGCTCCTTCGTAGGCGTGCTCCAGCTCGTCGAGCGCGGCCACCAGCGTCTCCGGCACGTAGCGCCCGCCGTAGACGCCGAAGCGCCCCGGTCGCGGCTCGGAGGGGTTTGCCGGAAGAATGATCGACGCCATACGCGACTCCTGCTTGAGCGCCCAAGAATAGGGAACATCTTAGTGTACTAGGAGCGGTGAGCACCGCTTTTTCTCGTGTCGGCCGAAGTTAGTTCAAATTATTTTCGGATTCATTCTCGCTATAAGTACCATAGTTCGCAGTCAGTTCCTCTCCAGCCTCAATGTCTCGTATTGCGAAGAACTTCAAGGACGAATCCGCTGAAACATTCGGAATCTTCGAATGATTCAGAAACCAAGACGGCGTCAGCTTATTGAGACTCGAGGGGCATTCGTAAACCTCGTCTTTGAGGACGCAAAAGTCCTCATATAGCCGACGCACCTCGGGTGACAGGGACCTTACCTTCCACGCAGGAACGAAGACGGTATCGTCATCATCCGGCTCAAAAATGTAGGTTCCTTTGGGGATGTCGCAGATCGCAAAGACTCCCACACCGTGGATGGACGAAGGCTTCAATCGCGTATAGACCCCATCGTGGGGCAGCGGACCACTTTTCGTCATCGGCCCCTTCTCAGTAGGAATTTGACAACATTCGATCGAAAATCGCCCCAGTAATCGTCGCTGAATTTGTACCGGGTCAGCACGTAGTATTGCAGCGCCAACGTCAAAACAGCCACGACAGCGCATCCGTAGAAGCACCAGAGTTTGAATGGGTGCACGTGAGCGGAGAGCCAAGACCAACGAGGTGGGATGAGAAGGAAGAAAAATGCGAATAAGTATTCGACAACGCCTGTGACAAGGAATGTGAATCCCCAACTATATGGCCACCATGACTCCCAGGAGTCGGCCTCTCTCAACCATTCGCGCAATTGTGCGAGCGCCGCCTCATTCTCGTTGAGAGCTTCGGTCAAACAGATCTGGCCATATAGCCACGCCAATTGCGACCTTTCTTTTGAGGTTGCACCACCCCTCGCCTCTTACTAGCGAAGGGTGGGAGCCCACGAACCTCAACGGCCGGTTTTCACATTCCCGGCTGGGCCGGCGGGTGTACCACATCTCGCTCTTGAGATGCCGGATTGAGCCGATTCACGCCGCCTTCTTCACCTGCAGACTCACCCGCAGCCCCGCGGTGGCGAGCATGTTCACCAGCATATCGATGCCGAAGAGATCGATTTTGCCGCGCATCAGGTTGGAGATGCGGGGTTGCGTGACGCCGAAGACCCTTGCCGCTTCAATCTGGCTCAAACCCTCGCGTTCAATGTGACGCTTGAGGGCCAGCATCAGCGCTGACCGCAGCTTGAGGTTTTCAGCCTGCGCCGGAGTTCTTTCGATTGCGTCCCAAACACTTGCATAGCGTTTGCTTTTCATGGATTCAACTCCCGGATCAGATCCCTGTAACGCCGCGAGGCAAGGGCTATGTCGTCAAAGCTGGTCTTCTGTGTCTTCTTTTGAAAACAGTGCAGAACGTAGACTGCGTCTGCAAATTTAGCAACGTAGATCACGCGGAACGCTCCGTCCTCTTCGCGAATCCGAATCTCCCTCACGCCCGGCCCGATCGAACTCATCGGTTTCCAGTCGTCCGGGTCGTGGCCTTCCTGGACCTGAAAAATCTGGAAACCAGCGTTCCGCCGCGCCGCTGCCGGAAACTTGCGTAGGTCGGTTAGCGCACTGCCTCGAAGCTCAACAGGCTTGGCGCCGCTATCCACACTTCAAGTATACAATATTTTGCATAATCCAGTGGAAAGATTGCACGGTTAGAGTCACGGCCCCAGACGCAACACGCGGGAATTGAGCCGCTATTCTATTTTTTCTTCCGGCTGATGTCGCACAGCATATCGGAGTGGATGTTGAGGCCGATGTTGGTCATGTTGTACACATGCTCGCTCGCCACCAGCCAAACGATTTCGCAGATGGCCCGCTCGGAGTAATACTTCTTGAGCCGCGCAAAGGTCTCGTCTTTCACGCTCTTATCGCGGGTCAGCTCGGTCACGTAGTCCAGCGCGGCGCGCTCCGCCTCGTTGAACAAAGGGCTCGTGGCGTAGTCGTCGAGTGCATCGAACTTCGCTTCGTTCATTCGCGCCTTGATGACGAACGCCCGCCCAATGTCAATGCAAAACAGACAAACATTGATGTGCGCCACGCGCTCGCGGACGAGCATCCGCATCTCGGCCGGCAATTCCAGCTTCTTGTCGAGCTGGCCGATCTTCGCGGTGAACATGCCAAAGGCGAGAGGCATTCGCGCGGCAAACACCTTGAGCGGTGTCATGACCTTACCGAACTGGCGCCGCGACATGTTGTAGACGAACTTCATCATCGGGCTTGACGGATTTTCAATGGGGGGAAGAAACGTAGCCATGGGCCAACCTCCGGGGATTCTCTTTGTAGACTTTGATGTCTACGGACAGGAATTCGTCGCACGCCTGTCCTTTTACGATTTACGCTGGATCGGGTTGAAAGGTTACTTCTTCGCTGCGCGGGCGCTGGCGATAAACGCGCGGACCTTGGCCGGATCCTTGCGGCCGGGTGCGGCTTCTACGCCGCTGACGACATCTACGCCCCAGGGGTGCAACGTGGCGATGGCTTCGGCGACGTTGGCTGGCGTCAGTCCGCCGCCGGCAACGAACTTCATTGGCCCATCAGCGCCAAAAATAGTTCCTCGCGCTGCGTCCCAATCGTAAATCTGTCCCGTGCCGCCCACCGCCTCAGTTGTGCGCGAATCCACAAGGATCGCGTCAATTTCGGGCTCGGAAAAACATCCCCCTTGGGCTAAAGCCCCCTCATTTCTTTTCGCGTTTTCGGCACGACTGAAGTCATCCCCTGACACAGTACGGGATTCTTCTGTAACCTGAACGGCGTCAAAATGAAGGACGCCCAGAATGCGCAGCTTCGGCCCGAATCTTTCGCGCAACTGTGCCGGCAGCGAGGGCGGCGCGTCCCAGTGCAGTTGCACGCCGGTGAGCGAGCAGGCCTCGACAGTTGAAGCAATTTTTTCGAACGGCGCATCGACGAAGACGCCGATCTTTTCGAGTGCGGGCGGCAGATGCGGCACGATGGCGGCGACCTGCTCCAGCGTCACGCGGCGCGGGCTGGGCGCGAAGACAAATCCCACCGCGTCGGCTCCAGCCTCCGCAGCAACTCGCGCGTCAGCGAGCGAGGTGTTGGCGCAGATTTTGATCCAGAGGCTCATGGCATGCCCGCGACGCCCTTCAGCAGCGCGGCCAAAGCGTCGCCGGGATCGGCCTGTCGCATCAGGCTTTCGCCTATCAGGAACGCATGGAAGCCCACCTTGCGCAGGCGGGCGATTTCGTCGGGCGCGGAGATGCCGCTCTCTGTCACGTGCACGACGCCCGCGGGAATGCTGCCGGCCAGCGCGAGCGAGGTTTCCTGCGCCACCTCGAAGGTATTCAGGTCGCGATTGTTCACGCCGATGGCGTCGGCGCCGGTATCACCCAGGGCGTCGAGCGTGCGGTCCAGCTCCTCTGCAGTGTGCACTTCGACCAGCACGTCGAGCGATAGCGAGCGCGCGAATCGGGCGAAGCGCGTCAATTCAGCATCGGTGAGCGCGGCGGCGATGAGCAGGATGGCGTCGGCGCGGTGGGCGCGAGCCTCGACGATCTGGTACTCGTCGACGATGAAGTCCTTGCGCAGGCACGGTAAAGGCGCGGCGGCTGAAGCGAGCTCCAGGTTGCGCAGGCCGCCCTGGAAGTAAGGCTCGTCGGTGAGCACCGAGAGCGCGGCAGCTCCGCCGGCACGGTAGCGGCGGGCAAGCCAGGCGGGATCGAAGTCGGCGCGAATGAGGCCCTTCGAAGGCGAGGCTTTCTTAATTTCGGCGATGATGGCGGGGCCGTTGGCGGAATGGCGGCGAAGCGCGGCGGCCCATCCGCGCGGGCGATGCTCGGCGGCGCGGCGTTCCAACTCCGTTGCGGGCACATCCGCCTTGGCCGCGGCCAGCGTGGCGCGCGTCGAAGCCAAAATCGTGGAGAGGAATGTGTCAGCGCGGGTGGACATGCGTCTCAAGTCAAGTATAGGGGAGCGAAGTTAGGGCCGGCGTCAGAGCTTTGAAGCATGCATTGGCGCGCCGGCTGCGACCAGTTCCCGCGCGGCTTGCCGCCCCAGCCGGATGCAGTCGGGAATGCCGATGCCGTCGTAGGCGTTGCCGGCGAGGCGCAGGCCGGGCAGGGCGGCCACACGCACCGCGATTTGCTCCATGCGCTCGCGGTGGCCCACGGTGTACTGCGCCATGGCGCGGCGCCAGCGCGAGACCCGCGCGTGCTCCGGCTCGACGGCCGGGCCGATCGTCCTAGCCCCCAGAATTTCGCTCATCTCGCGGCGGACGGTCGTGATGAGAGCGTCGTCGGTTTCGGCGAGTAGCGCCTCATGTTTCATGCCGCCCAGAAAGGCGCGGAAGACGGCCTTGCCTGGCGGCGTGCGGCCCAGGAACTTGCGATGCGCGAAGGTGCAAGCCAGCATGGAGCGGCCCCCAATCGCAGGAACCAGGAAGCCAAAGCCCTCGGGCAGCCGCCCGATCCTGGCCTCGTCGTAGATCAAGTTCACGGTGATCGACGAGGAGTAGGGGATGGCGCTGAGCTCGCTGCCGAGCGCGGCGTCGACCCGAGCCAGCAGAGCGCCGGCAGCCCACGCGGGCGTGGCCATGATCAGCGCGTCAAATTCCTCTTGAGACCCGCCGGTCTTCCGCCCCACGGACAAGTCCGCAGCGAAAGACTTGGGGACCCCGGCCTCCACGCTCCAACCGCCGGCCGTTCGCCGAATCATGTTCACCGGCGTTGCCGTGCGCAGGCCGGCGGGGTCGAGGCGCGCGGTGAGTGCGTCGACCAAGTGCTGCATTCCGCCGCGCAGAGCCGTAAAGATGGGTCTTGGCGCAGCGGCGCCGTTTTTTGGCATCGAGGCTTTTGCCCGGGCCTGCATTTGACGGTGCGCGGCCAGCATGCCGCGCGTGAGCGAGCCGTACTTCGTCTCCATCTCGACCAGCCGCGGCAGTACGGTTTGCGCACTGAGCTCGGCGGCGTCGCCGCCATAGATGCCGCTGAGCAGCGGGTCGGCGAGCCGGTCGACGGCTTCCCGGCCGAAATGACGCTCGATGAGAGCCGCAACGGACTCATCGTGGCCGCCGGGCCGCGGAGGGTGCAGCAGTTCGACCGCCATGCGCACCTTGGTGGGAAAACTGAAGAGGCGCGTGAGAGCGGTGGGAACCAGCTTGGTGGGCACCAGAAACATGAGCCCGTCGGGCAGCGCAACAAGGCGATTGCGGACGACGATGTAGGTGTTGCGGGCCGCGTCGTTCGAGGGCAGCAGCTCGCCGCCGAGGCCCAGCTCGCGGCAGAGCTCGGCCGCCGCAGGCTTTTCCGAGAGAAACGAATCGGGCCCGAGCTCCAGCACCGCGCTATCTACAATCTCCGAAGCTAGCGAACCGCCCAGCCGCGGCCGCGCCTCGTAAAGCGTGTACTCGACGAATGCACCCGACGCACGCGCTTTTTCGAGCTCATAGGCCGCCGCCAGCCCCGTAATGCCGCCACCGATGATCGCTATGCGCATTCTGTTCACACTTCCATCTTTACAGCAAATTGCGGCAAGTGCGCGTGCGGGAGGGGAAACGAGCAGTCTCACCAGATGCCTGCTGCATCCTTAGAATCAAAGCGCGGGCCGGCTGCGGCAGGTGATTCAAGTTACCGCAGGAGCTAGAATCGGAAGCAGAGATGGAAGCCGCCTTTCTTCGTATACGAACGTTTGCGGCGAGGTCGTCCTCGCCTGAGCGTTGACCCCGACCTCCGGATGCGTGGTTCCCCCATCATCCCAGCATGCTCCGCAGCAGGAGACCCTGCATGACTGCCGAGTTGATTCACCGGCTGCAGTTTGCTTTCACCGTTACCTTTCATTATCTGTTTCCGCAGCTCACCATGGGCCTGGCCCTGCTGATCGTGGTGTTGAAGACCGTTGCGCTGCGCACGGGCAACGAAACATGGGACCGCGCGGCGCGCTTCTGGGGCCGCATCTTCGCCATCAATTTCATCTTTGGCGTGGTGACCGGCATTCCCCTGGAGTTCGAGTTCGGCACCAACTGGGCGCGGTTCTCGCGGCTTTCGGGTGGCGTGATCGGCCAGCCGCTCGCCATGGAGGGCGTCTTCAGTTTCTTTCTTGAGTCGGCGTTTCTCGGGCTCTTTCTCTATGGCGAAAAGCGCATCTCGCGGCGCACGCACTGGTTCTCGGCGGTGATGGTGTGGCTGGGCTCGTGGATCTCGGGTTTCTTCATCATCGTGACCGACGCATGGATGCAGCATCCAGTGGCCTACGATCGCCTGCCGGACGGGCGCTTTGAGGTGCTCAGTTTCTGGCAACTGCTGCTGAATCCGTGGGGACTGCTGCAGTACATGCACAACATGACCGGCGCGGTGGTGACGGCGGCATTCGTGATGAGCGCGGTGGGCGCGTTTTATCTGTTGGAGGGCCGGGGTGAGGAGTATGGCCGGATTTTTCTCAAGGTCGGCGTGATCGCCGGAGTGATCTCGTCGATCCTCATCATCTTTCCCACAGGCGACCTCGCCGGCAAATATGTGGCGCGCAACCAGCCGGCAGCCGTCGCGGCGATGGAGGGCCTCTTCAAGACTGAGATCGGCGCGCCCATCGTGCTCGTTGGCCAGCCCAATGAGGAGACCGGCCAGATCGACAATCCGATTGTGGTCAACGACGTTCTGAGCTTCCTGATCTACGGGACCACCAAGGCGGAGGTGAAGGGGCTCGATCAGATCCCTCGCGACCAGTGGCCGACGGCGCTGCCGCTGCTCTACTACTCCTACCACATCATGGCGGGGCTGGGGACCTGGTTCGTGCTGCTCATGATTGTGGCTGCGATTCTGCTTTGGCGCGGGAAGCTCACCACTTCGCGCTGGGCGCTGTGGGCGCTGCTGCTCAGCTTCCCACTGCCGTATATCGCCAACACCGCCGGCTGGATGACTGCCGAGTTGGGGCGCCAGCCATGGCTCATCTATGGATTGATGCGCACCGGCGAGGGCTACTCGAATTCGGTGTCGGCCAGCAACGGATTGTTCACGCTGCTGGGCTTTATGGGCCTATACGCGCTTCTGGGGCTGCTGTTCACCGTGCTGATCTATCGCGAGATCGCCAATGGCCCCGATGCGAGGGCCGGCGCGACGCCGGCCCCAGCAGAAGCGGCGCATGCGGATTGAATGCGTTGAAGAAGTGACGAAGAAGGAGCCATCTTCATGATGGGATTTCTCTGGTTCTGGCTCGTTGCCGTGATGATCGTGGCGTATGTTGTGCTGGACGGCTTCGACCTGGGCGTCGGCGTGCTTCACCTGTTTCTGGCGCGCACCGAGGCGGAGCGCAAGGTCATGCTGGCCTCCATCGGTCCCGTCTGGGACGGCAACGAGGTCTGGCTGCTGGCCGGCGGCGGCACGCTCTACTTTGCCTTTCCGCTCCTCTACGCATCGGCCTTCAGCGGCTTTTATCTGCCGCTCATGATTGTCCTATGGCTGCTGGTGCTGCGCGGTGTGAGCCTCGAGCTACGCAACCATATTGATGTCGGCGTGTGGCGATCGCTGCTTGACGTCGTCTTTGGCCTGGCGAGCGCACTGCTGACCATTTTCTACGGCGCGGCGCTGGCCAACGTGCTGCGTGGCGTGCCGCTCAACGCCGACGGATATTTCTTCTTGCCTCTGTGGACCAACTGGCGGCCCGGCACGTACCCCGGCATCCTCGATTGGTACACGGTGATCGGCGGCCTGGTGGCGCTGGCTGCGCTCACGCTGCACGGCGCCTTGTGGCTCACCGTCAAGACCTCGGGCGAGCTGGAGCAGCGCGCGCGCAAGGTGGTCACGCCGCTGTGGTCGCTGCTTGTGGCCCTCACTGTCGTCAGCCTAATCGCCACCATTGCCGTGCGCCCGGCAAGTCTCGACAACTACTTCCGCTATCCGCTGACGTTCGTTGTGCCGGCGGGCGTGGTCGCATCCCTGGCCGCGGTCTGGCTGTGGAATCGGAGGAGGCAGGCTTTGCAGGCTTTCCTTGCCTCATGTCTGTACCTGTTCTTTATGCTGGCCGGGGCCTGCTGGGGCGTTTATCCCGTGCTGCTACCCGCCACCACCGGCGCGGCCAACGACATTACGCTCGACCGAGCGCTTTCCGGCCCGCACACCCTGGCGGTTGGACTGGTGTGGTGGCTCTTCGGCATGGCGCTCGCCGTCGGCTATATCGTCTTTGTCTACAGCCGCTTCAAAGGCAAGGTGGACGCCGCGGCGCAAAGGCACTGAGGCAACACGTGGAGGAGCAATGTGCGCAAAATGCGTAATGATTAACGCATTTTGCGTAGATGCGTCTCGCCGAAAGTCACAGCCTCATCAGCGTTCCCGCCGGCGCCGCTTCGCGGTAGGCTTCAGCCTCATTCTCAATCAGCGGATCCCAGTTCCTGGGCTGGTAGATGCAGCAGGGTTCCTGGGCCAGCGGATCGCCGGTGACGGCGTAGGCGCGGGCGCGGGAGCCGCCGCAGATCTCCTTGTACTCGCACGCGCCGCACTTGCCCTCCAGTCGGGTGGTGTTGCGCAGAGCCTTGAAGATGGGGGCGTTGCGGTAGATATCGGCCAGCGGCGTCTCGCGAACATTGCCGGCGTGGATGGGCAGAAAGCCGCTGGGATACACATTGCCGATGTGAGAGATAAAGACGAATCCCTTGCCGTCGTTGACGCGGCGCGTGGCCCAGCTCCTGTTGCGCGTGGCGGCGTCGGCCGTAGGCGCGCCGGGCTCGTACGCGTGGCTGGCTGCATCATGAGCGGTCGCGGGCGGATGGCCGTGGCCGTGTGACATGCGGCGCTCTTCAAGATTGTGCTGTAACAGGTAGCGGCGGTAGTGCATCGCTTCCGTGGTCTTGATCTGGAAGTTCGCTCGGCGCGACAGCTCGTAAATCTTGCCGAAAACCTGCTCGAACTCTTCGCCACTCGGAAGGTCGCCCAGCTGGCCCCGGCCGACGGGAACCAGGAAGAAGACGTTCCACATCACGATTGCGAGCTTTTCGAACAGGTTGCAAAGATTGTCGAGGTCGTGTACGTTGTGGCGGCTGACGGTCGTGTGCACCTGGATCGGGATGCCGGCCTCGTTGGCCCACTCGATGGCCTGGATGGTGCGCGCCCATGCGCCGGGCAAGCCGCGGAAGGCGTCGTGAATCTCGGGAGTTGAACCGTCGAGCGAGATGCCGAGCCGCACCAGGCCCGCCTCCTTGAACTGGAAAATGGCGTCGCGGGTGAGCAGCGGTGTGGCGCTGGGTGTGAGCGCAACCTGCACGCCTTTGCCGGCGGCATAGCGGATCAACTCGAAGACATCTTTGCGTTTGAGCGGGTCGCCTCCGGTGAAAACGAAGATGGGAATGTGCATTTCGGCGATCTGGTCGATGAGCGCCTTGCCCTCGGCGTTCGTCAGTTCGTCAGGATGCGGGATCGGCTGCGCGGCGGCGCGGCAATGCTTGCAGGCCAAGTCGCAGGACTGTGTGACTTCCCAGATAGCGAGGAAGGGCGATTCGTCGTAATCGATCCCGCCGCGAGCGGGAATGTGATGCATCGGCTGCATAAGGCCTCCCGTTCGAATCGCAACAGCTTGGCCCGCCAACCGAGGCGGCGTCTGGGGATGGAGCGGATTCCCGCGGAACAACCCGTGACAGCGGCGCAACTTGCGGACAACTCCACCTGCAGGAAAACCGTTCCCGAAGCCCACGATTCCGGTCCAGAAGAACAGTTTTTGGGTTGGCTAGGCTGTGATTGGGATCACTTTATGTACCCCATCGGTACTGCGGCTCCCAAGCGCTGGACAAAATCGGGAAACAGGACCACAATTTTCTCACGCACAAGGCCACTTTCCGGGGGTCCGCATTTAAGGTGGCTGTACACGAACGCTGCGACCGGCAGATTAAGCTGGCAAATCGAGATGAGGTGATCAGGATCACCTTCTTATGTGCGGAAAAACATCGCAATAACAGCGCTCAATCTGAAACTATTTGAGCGCACTGGAAGGAGGTTCCCATGGCAGCCGTATTGAAGCCCGGTTGGAGTAAACCCTCCACCATCCTCTTCGCCTCCGAAATACCGGTCAATGAAAAGGCCTTCTCGTTCGCGCTTGCGCAAGCCAGGGAATTCAGTTCCAATCTGATCCTATTTCACGCTTACGACACGCTCGTGGTAGCTGCGTCGGAAGCCTCGGGCATCCGCTACTACGACTACGCCGCCGCGGCGCGGTCGGAGAAGCAGCATTTGGAGCCTTTTGCGCAGCGCATCCGCGAAGCGGGCCTCAGCTGCGAGGTCGTGGTGCGGCCGGGGCTGCCCGCCGACGAGATTCTGGCCTACACGCATGAGCGCGAGATCGACCGGATCGTGATGGGCACACACTCTCCCGGCCCCATCGGCAAGCTGCTGGTGGGTTCGGTGGCCGAAGCGGTGTTGCGCACTGCAACGTCGCCGGTTTATATCATTGGCCCCGAAGTGGTGAACGGCAACTATCGCAACTTCGCCACGCGCACCATTCTGTGCGCCGCCAGCCTGCACGAGGCCAGCACGGTGGTGGCCGCGTTTGCCGCGGAACTGGCCGCGCAGCACGGGGCGCGCTTGATTTTACAGCACGTTATCCGGCCTCAGGAGCGCACCGAGTTTTTGGCCGGACGTTCGCTGGACGAGGTGGAAGCGGGCATGATGGCTCTTATTCCCCGCAGGCTGCAGGGCCAAATTGCGATCCAGACCATCGTGGTGCCCGGCGATCCCACGGAAGAGCTGCTCTATCAGAGCCGCGCACAGCATGCGGATCTCATCGTGCTCGGCGCGCAGGGCGCTTCGGCCTTCGCCGCCATCACGAGGCACGGCGTGGTCTACAAGATCCTGGCCCATGCGCACTGCCCGGTCATCACGCTGTCGCCGGTGGTGCTGGCCGAGTGCGGGTCGAAGTCGGAGCACCTGTGTCCGGCGGAAGCCTACATGGCTGGCGTCTTCTAACGCCTAGCCGGGCCGGCGGGCCGCGCGCATCCTCAACGGTAGCAATCCTCTGGGGTGATCGGTGTGCTCGCACAGCGAGCGGACCGAATTCTGGCCGCGGCAAGCCACGGTAGAAGTCCAACTTGGCGATGGAGTATACTTGGCGCATCGGGCGGCGCTCCTGCCGGCGCCCGATGCGAGGTGTGTCTTCCACAGGGAGTCCGGCTTTCGCAAAACCGACGTTCCGCCATCGCAGACGACTCGGTGGCGTGCGGTGGTTCGCGTGCTCCGAAGTCCAATCGATAGTTTGAGTTGCGCCATGCTCCCCGCCTCCTGCGCCCTTTGCGGCTCCCCCCTGCCGCGTCTCTCTTCCGTTCCAATTTGCCCTGTTTGCTGGACGGAATTCCCGATTCAGAGCGGACCGGTGTGCGCGCGCTGCGGCGACGCGCTTCATACGCCGGCAGAGCCCTCGTCTTCAGCGCTGTGCCGGACCTGTAGGCTGGCGCCGCCACCCTTTGTTAAGGCCGTTTCTTACGGCGTATACCAAGGCCGCATGAGACAGGCCATTCACGCGCTCAAGTACGACCGCCTGCACCCGGCCTCGCGCGGGCTGGGCCCGATGCTTGCCGAGGCGATTGCGCAACTCGCAGGCGAGGCTCCAGACGAGATGCTGGTGGTTCCGGTGCCGCTGCACCGTTCGAAATACGCGCAGCGCGGGTTCAATCAGGCGCGCTCGCTGGCCGCTGAAGCACTGGGATTCCTGCGCAAGAGCCATCCCCAGTGGCGTCTCACGCTGGCCCCGACCACGCTGATGCGGCTGCGTGCCACCGAAAGCCAGGCCGGCCTCACTCCGCGCCAGCGGCGGCTAAACGTGCGCAGCGCATTTTCGGTTTCCGATCCGTCCCTGGTGAAGGTGCGGCACGTTTTGCTGGTCGATGACATTTTGACCACCGGGGCCACGGCGCGAGCCGCCGCGCAGACGCTGCTCAGAGCTGGGGCCGCTTCCGTTTGGGTAGCCACGCTGGCGAGGGATCAGCGTTTGGAGGGATTTGGGCGCCGCTTCGACGATGCGGAGGCGGAGGACAACGAACCGCTGGCCGCCGCGGCCATGTACACAGCAGGATTGAGTTCGGAACCATCGTCATTGCGGCAAGAACCATCTTTTTGACCGGGGAAATGAGATGTCGTTGGGAAAAGCCATGATTCACGCGCGCAAGCAGAAGGCCATGGCGAAGGCAGTGGCGCTGGGCAATGACCACGGCGCCGTGCACCACGCGCACATCCTGCAGATGCCGGTCCTGGTGCTCAACGCGTCCTATGAGCCGATCAACATCTGCGGCGCGCGGCGGGCGCTGGTGCTGGTGCTCAAGGGCATCGCGCGCACCGAGGAGGAGCACGGCCTGACGCTGCACGCGCAGCGCACCATCATTGCCATGCCCTCGGTCATCCGGCTGCTCGAATATCGCCGCATTCCCCACCAGACGCGCGCCCTGTCGCGCAAGAACATCCTGCTGCGCGACCGCAACACCTGCCAGTATTGCGGCGAGGCGATGCCGCCCAGCGAACTGACGCTCGACCACGTCGTGCCGCGCTCGCGCGGCGGCAGCTCCACCTGGGAAAACCTGGTGGCCTGCTGCCACGAATGCAACCGCCACAAGGGCAATCGCCTGATGAGCGAGATCGAAGACATGATCCTGCTGCGCGAGCCGCGCCCCTTCTCGCTGCACACCAGCCGCCAGATCATGCGTATGCTGGGCCGCAGCGACGACCGCTGGCGCAAATACCTGTTCTATTAAGCGCCGCTCCCGTATCTTTTCATTGACTCTGACCGCTTCTTCCGGTCATCATTGGAGCCTGCGCGGCGTTGTGCCTGGGGTGGGAAAACGCGTGCGACACACATCATCGAGCATCCGGTCTGTGCCCCTTCACAGTGGCGTGCTCGGTCACCAAACTGAATCGGTAAACTGCTGCACCGGCCCTTTGGGAGGAACGCAGATGAAGATACGACTTGCAACCCTAGCGCTGTTCCTGTTGATTGCCCTGCTGGCCGCGCCTGCATTCCAGGTTGCCGCCCAGAATCCGCTGGCTGGATTGGAAAATGCAGCCAAGGAAAAGGCCGCCGAAGAAGCGCTCACCAAGGTGCTCGACGACAATTTGCCGCTGACCTTAAACGCAAAAGACGTGTATCCCACCGTGACGACGCTCCCCGGCGGGCCGTTCAGCCCCACTCCACTGCAGCTCACAGCCGACCAGCTCAATCAGCCCCTGCCTCCCGGCGACTACACCGTCAACACGCTCGATTTTTGCTCGGAATACTCCGTCCACCAGCCGGGAGCTGGCGTCGCCTACGTGCTCGGACCCTACGAAGGCAAGGCTGCGGGCGCAATCGGAGCGCTCATCTGGCGCGGAACGGTGCAATACGGCATCGCTCCCCAATCGCTGCAAGCCGTCTCCTGGGCCATCCAGTCAGGCTTGACCTATGCTCAGATGCCGAAGAGCTATCAGGCGATCATCGACCAGGTAATCCCCGACTTCAAGAGCGAAATCACCGGCGACTTCGTCGTGAACCTTGAAACTACCTACAACAACGCCGCGAAAGCCGCCCAGCTTCCGCCGCTTGATACGCTGCTTGCTAAGATGGGAACGTCCGGTCAGTTGGCGCTCGACGCCGAACGCCAACGCCAGATTCTCACGTCGCAGAGCACCAGCGACGAACTGAAACAACAGACGCTGTTTCAGGGCCAGGAAAGCGGCATCTACACGCCGGTGAAGGCGGAAACCGGCCCGTGGACCGAGCGCGTCAAGGGCCAGGTGTACATGAAGCTGCTCATCGCCGGCGGCAACATGGCCAGCAACAACGTGATGCAGATTCGCGTGATGCCCTCGCCCACGGTGAACGCGCGCGACGCCGCCGCAGGCCCGCATCTCGTTCGCGCCGCCTATGGCGAACCGCAGACCGCTCCGGCCAGCGAAGGCTCCAATACAAGCGTCGCAGGTCTGATGCAAGGCACACTCGGCTATTCGCAAGGGCAGGGCGCGCAAGCGCTCGGACAGGTGCCCGTGGTATCCCAAAACGCGTCGCCTGCGCCGCAACCCGCCGCGCCGCCCGCGGTGGCGCAGGAACCCCCCGCACCACCCGAGCCCGCGCCGGCACCATCCGGGCCTGTGCAGGGTCCTCCTGCGCCACCCGGGCCCGTGCAAGGTCCACCGGTGCCACCCACCACTCCAACAACCACGCAGCCTGGCTTAATCTGTCCCGTCGGCCCGTTCCCCGCGGGCACGCACCCGAATGTCGCGTTTACCAGCTACACCAATGAGATTTCGAATCAGCAGCTCTACAACGACTTTCAGGGGCTCTACAATGCGGGCTTTCAGAATGGGAAGCTTGTGCAGGGCAGCTTCGCCGATCGCATGAACCAGATCGCCGTCATCGGCGCGCCGGTCGCTGTGTTTGTCGTGAATGGAGACGACGCCAGTTACGCAATCTTCGCTCAGAAGAGCCAGAAGGTCTACCAAGCCGACCAGGCGACAAACTCCACCATCATCGTGCCCAATCCGGATGAGTTTGCGATGACGATTCAGCGACCCGCATCTTTATGCGGAGGATACGAAGTTGTCATTTCGGAACAGTCATTGATGAACGGCTACTACGATTCAAATGCGGCAAGGACCAATCCGGTGACCGAGCCGATTCAAATTCCCTTGGCTTACGAATTGGGCACCAATGCCTACAACCAGGTGCTGAATCCCGGCTCTCTGGAGCAGATGACGCAGCAGGACACGAACCGATTTATTGAGGCAGAATTTGGCCAGGGCTTCCCGCCCAATTCATCGCTGGACTCGGGATCGGCCTTTTACGGAAACATCGAAGGCCAGCCCCAGCATCCCACGCACGGGGTGCTCGACATGTTGAACCCCTCAGTGCGCGGCAGGCTCGATCCCAGCGATGTGGATCCCACGAGTTCGCTCTATACCGACCCCACACAAGGGGCGAAAACTCAGCAAGGGCAGATTTGGATACCCACCAGCTGAATCCCGCGAAAGTGGCCCGTCCCGGGAAAGCTATGGCGGGCCATGCGCAAACGGATGGTTGCGCGTCCAGACGATCGCTGCTAATATGCAACCAAGAGGTTGCTTATCATGGAAAACAAAATTCAGAAGACGATCCAGCTCAACGCCCCCGTCGCCCGCGTCTGGCGCGCCCTTACCGATTACCGCGAGTTTGGTGAGTGGTTCCGCGTAGCGCTCGAAGGCCCTTTCGTCGTCGGCCAGCCCGCGCGCGGCCGCATCCTCCACCCCGGCTACGAGCACATCGTCTGGGAGGCCTTAATCGAGAAAATGGAGCCCGAACGGCTGTTTTCCTTCACCTGGCATCCGTATGCCGTCGATCCCAACACCGACTACGCCCAGGAAACGCCCACTCTGGTTGAATTCCGCCTGGAGAAGACCGCAACCGGCACGCTGCTCGTACTCACCGAGTCCGGCTTCGAGAACATTCCCGCCCATCGCCGCGCCGAGGCCTTGCGCATGAACGAAGGCGGCTGGACGCAGCAGATGAAGAACATCGAAAACCATGTCACCGAGAGGCCGTAGCCGCAAGCGCGCCCGGCGGCCTGCGCCGGCATTGCTCTTCGCCGCGCTGGGCGATGAGACCCGGCTCGCGCTGATCGCCAAGCTCCGCGCGGGGCAGTCCTCGTCGATTTCGCAATTGACTGCGGGCTCGCAGCTCACGCGCCAGGCCGTCACCAAGCATCTGTGCGTGTTGGAGCGGGCTGGGATCGTACACAGCGCGCGCGCCGGCCGCGAGAATCGCTTCGCGCTCGACCCGCGGCCAATCGAGGAGATGCAGGATTACCTCGAACTCGTGTCGCAGCAGTGGGATCGGGCGATGGCCCGGCTCAAAGCGTTCGTCGAGGATTGAGCGGTCGGCAGGGCTGCCGCAGCGCCGCATTCCGGAAAGCACCGCTTTGCCCCGAGCCTGGAGCAGTGCTGTTCCCGTAACCAACTGAATTCACAGTCGTTCCCTCTACGGCGTCGCATACCTTTCATCTCATAGCCGTTGAAGCGAACGGCCCGCCAGCGCATCAAAAAGGTGCGAGTCGTGTCTATTCAAACAGGAGAGGTATGTATCAGAACGCTCTCAAAAGGAGCAAAGGTTATGCAAACCAGAAAAATTCAACTCGCTGCCTTAGTGGCGGCCGCATCGTTGCTTGCTGCTGTACCCGCCTTGGCGGCAGATAGCAGCAATCAGCAGGGGCAGGGACAGGCAGTCGTCACGGTTCTGCCCAAAAACGAGGTTCCCGGCGGCATTTCCCAGAACACATTGCACCTGAAGGTGGACGGAAGGAATTCAACCATCACCGGCTGGACGCCGCTGCGCGGCCCACAGGGCGCGGTGCAGATTGTGGTGCTGATCGACGACGGAGCCCGCGAAAGCCTTAGCATTCAACTGGGCGATATTGCGAAGTTCATTAAGGGCCTGCCGCCAAATGCGGAGGTCGCCGTTGCGTACATGGAATACGGCCGCGCGGTGTTGGGCGGGCCGTTGTCAACGGATCACGCAGCGGTGGCGCGTGAGTTACATATGCCGCTCGTAGGTATCTTCGGCGTGAGCGCCAGCCCGTACTTCTGCCTCTCCCAACTGGCCAAGAATTGGCCATCGACAGACACACGCGCGCGGCGTGAAGTGGTGATGGTGACCGACGGAGTGGATTACTACGAGATACGGTACGATCCCGAGGATCCGTACGTGCAGGCCGCCATCGAAGATGCGGTGCGCGCGCATCTGATCGTTTACTCGATTTACTGGCGCAACCAGGGGTTCCTCGATCGCACCGGCTACGCGGCCTACGACGGCCAGAACCTGCTGGCGCAACTCACCGAGGCGACCGGCGGCTACCTTTATTGGCTGGGATACGGCGATCCGGTGAGCTTTGAGCCGTACTTTGCCGACCTCGACCGGCGTCTCGACAACCAGTACGAGCTGAACTTCATGGCTCCGGTGGGCAGCAAGCCGCAGATGGCGAGCATGAAGCTGGAGGTCAGCGCCCCGGCGAAGGTGGATGCTCCGCAGCAGGTGTACGTGCACCCCGGCGCGGAGTAACTGCACGGGAACTTAACCGGAGCCTCAGCGCGCTGGCTCAGTAGGCAAGGGCGACCGCGTCGGCGCGCATCTCGCTGCCCGCCGCATAGACGCGGTCCGTGCCTTGCATGCGGCGCTCGATGCACTCGTAGCGCCCGAAGCCTCCGTCGCTGGGCCCCATCGGCCAGCCAAGATCGACGAGCGCCTTGCGCGTGTCGGCGGGGACGCCGGCTTCGAGATGCAGGAGTCCGCGCGGCCCGAGGCCGGGACGGTCTTCGCCCATCGTCTGCGACGAGCCTTCATGGTGCCAACGCGGGCTGTCGGCCGCAGCCTGCACATCCAGACCATAGTCCACGCGGTTGAGAACGATTTGCGTCTGGCCCTGCGGCTGCATGTCCCCGCCCATCACGCCGAAGGAGATCCAGGGCACGCCATCCTTCGAAGCGAAGCCGGGAATGATGGTTTGGAAAGGGCGCTTGCCCGGAGCGTAGATGTTGGGATGGCCTTCCTCAAGCGAAAACAACTGGCCGCGGTCCTGAAACATAAAGCCGAGGCCGTCGGCAACCAGGCCCGAGCCCATGCCGCGAAAGTTCGATTGAATCATCGAGACCATCATGCCGTCTTTGTCGGCTGTCGTGAAGTAGGTGGTGTCGCCGTGGCTCGGCGCCTGGCCGGGATACACCGGCTCGAGAATGCGATCCAACCGGATCAGCTTGGCGCGTTCCTTCGCGTACCCCTTTGAGTTGAGCCATTCGATTGGAATCTTCGCAAAGTGCGGATCGGCGTAATAGCGGGCACGATCTTCGTAGGCCAGGCGCTTGGCTTCGATCTGCACCTGCAGCGATTGCGGCGACTGGAATCCGAAGCCGCGCATGTCGAAGTTCTCGATGATATTGAGCATCTGCAAAGTTGCCAGGCCCTGCGCGTTGGCAGGCATGCCGTAGACATCCACGCCGCGATACGTCGTCACCAGCGGCTCAACCCATTCGGCGTGGTGCTCGCGCAGATCCTCCGCGGAGAGCCATCCGCCGATGCGCTTGAAATAAGCGTCGATGGCTTGGGCAATGGGGCCGTCGTAGAACGCGTCGCGACCTCCTTCGGCGATCATGCGATAAGTGCGCGCCAGGTCAGGATTGCGGCGCACGTCGTATTCGCTCGGCGCGACGCCTCCCGGCATGTAGGTTTTCACTGCGTTGGCTGTCTCCTCAATGCCCGCGCCGGGACGGAGAAGTGCCGCCATGTTGCGCTTGAGGTAATAGCCAATGATTTGCGGCGTGGGATCGCCTGCCTCGCAGGCGTGTATCGCAGGCCCGAAGAGCTCGGCCCACTTGAGCCTGCCGTAGCGCTGGTGCAGCGTCCACCATCCGTCGAGTGCGCCGGGCGTTGAAACGCTGATGGCGCCGAATGCGGGAATGTGGCCATCGACAGCGTGCGCGCGCACAGTAGCCAGCGAGAGCGATTGGGGTGAGCGGCCGGAGCTGGCCATGCCCGCGAGCTTGCCCGCCTTGGGATCCCAGACGAAGGCGAAGCAATCGCCGCCGAGGCCGGAGCTTACGGGTTCGACGAATCCCAGCACGGCGTTGGCAGCCACGGCCGCATCCACGGCGGAGCCGCCGCGCTTGAGCATCTCGATGGCGGTCTGCGTGGCCAGCGGATGCGCGGTGCCCGCCGCGCCATTCAGGCCCAACGCGGGCGACCGCGACGCAAAGCTGGCGCCCGACGGGCGGTCGCCGGCGTGAACGTCGGAGCGGATGAAGAGCTCCGCGCCTGACGGCTGGAACTTAGGAAGCGCGGGGGCCGCTTCGGCTTCCGAGCCGAGCTGCGTCGGTCCCGATGCTTTGCTCTGCGCGCTGACGGCTGACCCTGCCGCAGCCAGAGGAAGTGTCTGAATGAATGTACGGCGGCGCATGGCAATGTCCTTGATCCCAATGTACATGGACGTACGCCTTTGCCGCAGGCCAGGGCCGGTTCTCAACGTCGAAGTCGTCCGGCTCAACGCCAAATTCATGCACCCCAAACGCACCTGTACGAATCTAGATAGAAGTACGCGCGGTTCGAAGAACGCCGGGTGCATCGCCCGCAGCGGCATTCGGCGCGCATGTACGCCGCACTTCCCCGGCCATCGCACAACGAGAACGCTCAAAGAGATAGAGGAGAAGACTGTTGTCGGCGATCGACACCACATTGCCCGCTCTGCCTTCCGGCCCCGCGGGAAACGGCGGGCGCGGCGCGGCGGAAGCCGAGGCACGGCCAGCGCAAATGGAGAACCCCGATCTCGCGTTGCCCGTGCACTGGAAGCCGCGAGTGAACCCGTGGCTGATTGCGATGTCAGTGGCGCTGGCGGCGTTCATGGAGGTGCTCGACACCTCGATCGCCAACGTGGCCTTGCCGCATATTGGCGGCAGCCTCGGGGCGAGCACCGATGAGGCCACGTGGGTGCTTACGAGCTACCTGGTCTCGAATGCGATCGTCCTCCCGCTGGGCGGATGGGCCTCTTCGCTCATGGGCCGCCGCAACTTCTTCGTCCTTTGCATCAGCGTCTTTACCATCGCCAGCTTTCTTTGTGGCATCGCCCCCACGCTGCCCATCCTTCTGCTCTGCCGCGTTCTTCAGGGAGCGGGCGGCGGCGGCATGCAGCCCATGGCGCAAGCCATCATGGCCGACTCGTTCGAGCCGCACAAGCGCGGTCAGGCGTTCGCTCTCTACGGCCTGGTCGCCGTGCTCGCGCCGTCCATCGGCCCCACGCTGGGCGGCTGGATCACCGACAACTTCACCTGGCGCTGGATCTTCTTCATCAACATTCCGGTCGGGATCTTCGCCTTCATTCTTGTGACCCGCCTGGTCGAAGATCCGCCGTGGATCAAGGCCGATCCCTCGCGCCTGCGCAATTTGGATTATCTCGGCCTGGCCTTTCTCGCCATCGCCATGGGCGGCATGCAGGTCATGCTCGACAAGGGCGAAGAGGACGACTGGTTTTCCTCTGGCTTCATCCGCGTCTTCGCGTTCCTCTTCGTGGCCGGCATGATCGGCCTCATTGCCAGGGAGTGGGGCCAGAAAGATCCGCTCATCAACCTGCGCCTCTTCCGCTACAAGAACTTCGCCATCTGCTGTTTCCTGATGTTGCTCGTCGGCGGGGTGCTGAACGCCAACACAGTATTGCAACCGCAGTTTACGCAGCAGTTGCTGGGTTACAACGCAACCACGGCAGGTCTCGCTCTGACCGCCGGCGGCATTGCATTGGTGTTTATGATGCCGCTGGCCGGCTATGCCACGGGGAAGTTTGCTGCCAGCTGGCTCGCCGCCTTCGGTTTTGCCTTGATGGTCATCACCTTCCGCTACGCCGCCGACGTTACCAATCTGCAGATGAGCTTCGCTGAGGCTTCGTGGCTGCGCGTGGTGCAGATGCTTCCGCTGCCGTTCTGCTTCATCTCCATCACCAATGCGGCGTACGTGGGAATGCCCAAGGAGCAGAGCAACCAGGTCGCGGGCCTCATCAACTTCGTGCGCAACATCGGCGGCTCCGTCCTGATTGCCGTCACCAACGCCCAGGTCACCAGCCGCTCTATGTGGCACGAGCAGCACCTGCAGCAGGCAATGCAGTCAGGCGCCATTGGCTTCGACCAGCACCGGCAGGCGCTCACCGGGTTCTTCAGCGGCGGATTTGGCGGAGCCAACAGCGCCGGCATGGCGCTGGCCCGGATCTACAACCAACTGAACGATCAGGCGCGCATGCAGGGCTACCAGGACGTTTACATGGAGCTGTCGTGGGCGTCGATTGTCCTGATTCTGCTGGCCTTTCTACTTAGCAAGAACCGGCCCGACGAGGGCGCGGGCGGAAGAGCGATGGAGTGAGGCCGCGGCGTCCAGGTGCAGAGGGTTGATCCGCGACCCCGCGGTCCTGTGGACCGGAAACCGATAGCCGCGTCCCGGCAGGCTCTGTGCTGGCGCCCATAGCCCTTTCCGCTAAATCGTCCTATAATTCCTCGCAGAATTTCACTCGACACATCGATGCCAGCTTGTTGACATCTGCCGAGGAGGCTTTCATGTTGAAATGGTTCCCGCTCTTTTTTGCAGCGGTTCTGTTTGCAATCGTGTCCTTGCCCCTGCTGGGCCGCAGTCCGCAAGCTACTCCGGCGCCGGCGCCCGCTTTGGCGCCAACGCAGGCAGTTGCTCCCGCGCCAGCCGCGCCGGTAAAGAATCCCGTAAAGCCGACGGCCGAATCGCAGGCCAAGGCGAAAGCCCTGTATCAGCGGGACTGCGCCTTGTGCCACGGAGATAGCGGAAATGGCAAGACCGATCTGGCTACCAGTATGAACCTGACTCTCGACGATTGGACCGATCCCAAGACGCTGGCCAACAAGGAAGATTGGGAGTTCTTCAACATCATCCGCAACGGCAAGGGCCAGATGCCTGCCGAGGAGGCGGGCCGCGCCACCGACACGGAGGTCTGGAACCTGATCATCTATATTCGGTCGTTCTCGAAGCCGCAACCGCTGGCGCCGGCTGCTCCCGCGAAGTAAGCGTAGGTGCGTCACGCGCTGAGCGCGCACTGGGCCGTAGCGCGATCCGCAGCCGCTGCCTCAGGCGGTAATCGTCATCACCGGACACGGCGCATTGGCAATGATGTGAAACGCGCCCGAAAGCCGCGATTCCAGCCATAGGTGCGAGCTCTTGCGGATCGAGAGCACGAGCAAATCGTTCTGAAACCCCCGCAAATGCTCAAGAATGCGCGTGTGTGCGGTGCCCACGTCGACGAAGCCGCGCGGATTGCGAATCGCATCGGCGTGCCGCGGAACCAGATCCTCAAGCACTTCATAGAACCGCTTCTGGATTTCCTTGAAACGCTCCGGATGTTCCACATCTTCCGGGTTCACCACGTGCAGTACATCCAGCGAAGCATCGAAGGCCTGCGCCATGGCGACCGCGTACGCAGCCCCACGCGCCGCAGCAGGAGAGAGACCCGTAGCATAGAGCAAATGATGGAAAGGGGCGCGTCCGGTCTCATAGGCGGGAGCCGCCGGGCCAACAGTGAGAGATGGCCCATTCGTGGCGCGTAGAATCCTCTCGGCCACCGATCCAACGATGTAGCGTTCCACTCTGCCTCGGCCCTGGGTTCCCAAAACGATGATTGACGGCGCGTTTTCCTGCGCCAGGCGGGGGATCTGTTTGGGCGGATCGCCCTCGAGCAGGATTGGAACTGCGCGCTTGAGGCCCGCGCCAAAGCGCGTGGCGGAGGCCGTTAACGCGGATTCCAAATTCTTGCGCTGCTTGCTCTCTTTGACCACACCGTCTTCGGCTTCAACCTCCATGGCCTCATTGGTGAGAATGAAGGCGTGCGCCACCAGAAGATCCGCGTCGAATTGCTTTGCCAGGAGCGCCGCATAGTGGCCTGCGTTCTCTGAACACGGAGAAAAGTCAGTGGCGTAGATTACCGCTTTGAGCGGCAAAAGCGGAACATTGGCAGGAACGTCCATGAAGTGTACGTCTCCCCGGTCCCGAACCCTTTCTGCGGGGCCGGCTTCTAGATTCAGCGAGCGCCCTCAGGGATTCGGCGAAGGCGAAAGAGACGGCCGGGACTACTGTGGCCGACAAAAGGAATGAGTTTATCGTACTACGCCGCTGCCGGTGATCGTTCCCACCCTCACGTGGAACCCGCTATCATTGTTCCGCGATGCCAACCCCCGGGGATTTTCAAGAAAAATGGGCGCTGGTGACAGGGGCCAGCTCGGGGATTGGCGCGGCGCTGGCGCGCGAACTGGCGGGCCGCGGCGCCAAACTGATCCTGACCGCGCGGCGGCGCGAGCGGCTGGAGGCGCTCGCCCGCGAACTCGGCGCCAAAGGAACCGAGACGCGCATTGTGGCGGCGGACTTGAACGATCCGGCTGCGCCGCAATTGATCTATGACGCCACCGAGGGAGCGGGACTTACGGTCGACATCCTCGTCAACAACGCCGGGCTGGGCCAGTACGGCGCCTTCTGTACCAACTCCGCCGAGCAGGAATTCAGCCAGGTGCGCGTGAATTGCGAAGCCATGGTGCAGCTGTCGCGGTTGTTCGTGCCGCGTATGGTCGAGCGGCGGCGGGGATGGGTGCTCATCCTCGCCTCCACAGCCAGCTTTCAGCCAGCTCCGTACCTTTCCACCTACGCGGCGACAAAGGCCTTCGATCGCTTCTTTGCCCTGGGATTGGCGGCGGAGGTTGCCCGATTCGGCGTGAAAGTGACTGCGCTCTGCCCAGGAACCACGGAGAGCGAGTTTTTTGAAGTAGCCCACGCCAGCGCTTTCCGGAGCCGCAAGCTGCAATCCGCGGAAGATGTCGCCCGGCTCGGCATCGACGCCCTCGCCCGCGGCCAACGCACCATCGTCCCCAAGTGGAGCGGCAAGATCACGGCGCTTCTCGTCCGCCTTCTGCCCGTTCGCCTCATCACGCACTTTGTTGAGAAGTTCGCGCGGCCGAAGCAGTGAAAAGAGATCAGTGAGGTCAGCCTTCGAGCTGGCTTTTCCGTTTCTCTCTCTGATTCTCAGTTTGCGCCCGGCATCTGGGTGATGCTGAATGAGTCGAAGAAGTGATTTACGTCCATGTCGCGCCGGGCGCCGGCAGAGGGAAAAGCCGCAATGAGCATGTAAAGGCGGGTTCCGGCCAGGATCAGGCGCGCATTCAGACGACGGAGTGGCAGAGTAGAACCTGGGTGGGCCGGGCGCGATCCTGCGTGGGCCCCATCAGTTGCCGCGTGGGGGAGCGGTCAAGCTGAATGAGCCGAAGAAGCGATTCACATCCTCGTCGCGCCGGGCGCTCGAGGAGGGAAAAGCCGTAATGAGCATGTAGAGGCGAGCTCGGCCAGAATCAGGCGCGCATTCAGGATGCCGCCGCCCGCATTGCGGGCCGACCAGTCGAGCGAGGAATAGGTTTCGTGGTCCCTCCAGGATTCACTGAGGAGGGTGGTTTGGGTGCGCCCCAGAGCGCCATTCCGGGCTAAATCCAGCGTCTTTTCAATATCTTCGCCGGCAACCCGCTCCATCGGCGGATTGTCGGCCCATGCCACGGCATAGGTGGTCTCGGAATCAAGGGACGCCTCGATCTTCTCAGCCTGCTCCACAACCCCCTGCCCGGTATAGGCCGGGATTTGCGTCTCGCTGGCGCCTGCCGGCATCTCGACTCTGAAGCCGTCCGAGGTGCGGTCGGCGGCTTGCCAGACGATTTGTGCAGGGCGTATGCCGGGGTTCGTTTGCTCCGCGTTCGAGCTTTCCTGGCTGGAACTGGGTCCGCCCATCCCCAGGTCCGCGCGATACCGATAGACAAGATAGGCCATCACTCCAATCAAAAGGATGCCAAGGGCGAGGGTAGCCGGCCTCTTCAAACTCCAAAGAGTGCCGAATTTGGGCCTGCTGTTTCAAGCAGATTGCCCATTTTGGGCCGCAGGAGGTGCCAAACCGGTAAAAAATCGCCGATCCATGAAGATTTTCACAGCTTGGCCGTGCCCACGCCCCAAAAGGGGATGCAACCTTTGCGTCATTCGTGCATCTATCTAAGTAATTAGCAGAGGCTTCCCCAGATGTCCTACCAAAGAACGGAAACGACTCTCACTTGAGGGTTCTTCGGAACCTCTTCCCAAAATCCCCCCTGGTTACCCTCCCTTAACTGCCTCTCGAGCGGGCCTACCGGAAGGTAGGCCCACATGCTCTCTCATCCGGAGTGCGCTTCGCAAATGGCTCGACCGGTAGAATCGAGGGTGCGATGCGGTCCTCTTGCGGCAATAAACCCTCTCTTTCTCCGGCGCTCAAAGCAATCAATGCGCGCTTCTCCAAGGCGGGGCTCGCGCGAAGCCCGCGTCGCAAGCCAGCCGTAAACGTCCGCGACATAAGCTTGGAACGGACGGCGCCGGAGGAACTGACCCACCCGGCTCCCGTCCCCTGCCGCGCCGCCAATGGCGTGGAGTGGCTGCCGGTTCAAGCGTGGGAGTTTTCCTGGCTTTGGGCGGGATTCAGCACGCGCAAGGGAGGGTTGAGCCGTGCCTATTGCGCCGAGGATGCGCCTGGCGAGCTGAATCTGGGCTTTACCGTTGCCGACGACCGGGAGACTGTCTTCAGTAATCGGCGGCTGCTGGCCGAGGCCGTCACCGGCGATGCCGGAATACCGCTGATCACCCTGCGCCAATTTCATTCCAACTGTATCGTCCATGCCGTCGCCACCGACGCGGCCCGGAGACGCCCGCATAAAGCCGACGGGCAAATGACCGATGAGCCGGAACTGCTCCTCGCCATTCAGACCGCCGACTGCATTCCGGTGCTGGTGGCCGACCGGAGGCGGCGCGCGGTGGCGGCATTTCACGCCGGCTGGCGCGGAACCGTGAAGCGCATCGTTGAAACCGGCATTGGCCGCATGAGGCTGGCCTTCGGCTCACGCCCTGAGGATCTTGTTGCCGCTATTGGCCCCGGCATCGGCGTTTGCTGCTACGCCGTCGGCGTAGAGATTCTTTCGGAATTCGAATCGCAGTTTCCTTACGCTCGCGAACTGTTTCGCGAGGTATACGGTGCAGACCCGGTGCGAACCAAGTACCCGATGCTCTTCATGACCCAGCGCGCGCCAGGACACTCGCCGATTGGCCCCAGCCTGCACGTGGACCTGATCGAAGCCAACCGCCGGCAGTTGCTGGCCGCCGGGGTCAAGCGAGAATCGATTCAGGTGGTTGGCGGCTGCACCCAATGCCACTCGGAGCTGTTCTTCTCGCATCGCGCTTCGCGAGGGCACGCGGGGCGGATGATGGCAGTGATCGGGATTCGTGGAGCGCAGAAAAGCCACTCCCGCCGTTCGTGAATGAGGTTGGATTTGGTGTTCGCTCTACGAAACCTTGACAGCCTCGGCCGGATTGACCAGGTCGCGCAGTTCCTTCGAGGGTTTGAAGTAAGGCACTTTCTTGGCAGGAACATCGACGCGCGCGCCGGTCTTGGGATTGCGGCCAATGCGGGGCTTGCGCTGGCGAATGCGAAACGAACCGAACCCACGAATCTCGATCTTGTCTCCGCTTTGCAGGGCGCCAATTACGGAGCCGAAGATGGTTTCCACGATCACTTCTCCGTCGCGCCGGGTCAAGTCTCCCAATCCAGTAACCTTTTCCACCAAGTCGGCCTTTGTCATCTCCCTGAAACCTCCGCTTCCAGCATAAACGGATTGTGCCCATGAAGGCACGAAAATGCAAGCCCCTTGTGGGAAATTAGCCTTTGCACATCAGCAAGTTGGCCGTTTGCATTTCTGGCGCCGCAGGATCGTTGGCGGCGATTTTGGCCCCAGGCCGCAACGAAAATCGATGCCGGCGGACTGAAATTCAGCGGGCAGGCGTCCCTTGTGGGGTACAGTATTGCTGGAACCTCCAAAGCTGAATGAGCTATCCGCAATACAGTATCGTGATCCCCGCGTACAACGAGGCGGCGCGGATCTCGGGCGCGCTTGAGGCGGTCGTCGGCTTCGTCCGCCGGCTCAGCTGGTCCGCCGAGGTCGTCGTGGTCGACGACGGCTCGCGCGACAAGACCGCCGAGTTGGTCCGCGCCTTTGCCGTTAATGCCCCGGAGGTCCGGATCATGCAGAATCCCGGCAACCATGGCAAGGGCTATAGCGTGCGCAATGGCCTGCTTCACTCCTTTGGTGAAGTGGTCATGTTCACGGATGCCGATCTATCGGCGCCCATTGAGGAAGCCGAGGGGTTGGTTGCCGCCATCGCCGGCGGCGCCGACATCGCCATCGGCTCCCGTTGGCTGGAACGCACCCGCCAAACCATCCGCCAGCCCCTTTACCGCCAGTTTTTCGGCCGCTGCTTCAATGCGGTGACTCGCACCGTGATGGGACTGCCCTACGCCGACACGCAGTGCGGTTTCAAAGCGTTCACGCGCGCCGCTGCGCAAACCGTCTTCCAGCTCCAGACCATTGAACGCTGGGGATTCGATCCCGAGATTCTTTTCATCGCGCTCAAACGCGGCTATCGCATTGTTGAAGTCCCCGTGAGCTGGGCCCACGACGAACGCACCCGGATCAGCTACCTCAAAGACGGAATGCGGATGCTCGAAGATATCGCCATTGTCCGCTGGAATGCCCTGCTCGGCCGCTATGACAAGCAGGTGGAGCGGATTCACCGCGCCGGCCTGGTCAAGTAACGCCCCGATCTTCACTCAGCTGCAGCTTCACCACACCTGTTGAGACTTCTGCCGGCACCCCAGCGTCTCCCATGAACAGGCGCTCAGTGCGGAATCCGGCGCCGGGATACAACGGATCGTTGGGAGACGCTCACATGATGAAGAAGCTGGGAACTACCATTCTGTTTTTCGCACTCGGTACCGTGACCGCGCTGGCCGCCGACTTTAACGGCAAATGGACCGCCGATGTACAAGGGCGTAACGGCAACACACAAACCATCACGTTCGAGTTTCATGTCGATGGCACGACCCTGACCGGCACGATTACCACGCCGCGGGGCGGTACCGACATCTCGAACGGCAAAGTGGACGGCGACAACATCTCCTTTGACCAGGTGATGAACTTCAACGGCAATTCGATAACGATCAGCTACAAGGGAACGGCCGACGGAGACACCATCAAGTTCACTCGCACATTCGGTAGTGGCGGCGACCGGCCTCCGCAAGAGTTCGTGGCCAAGAGGGCTCCCGCAGCAGCCGCTCCGGCGCCGGCTCCCGCAGCCGCTCCGGCGCCCGCACCGCCCGCTCAGTAGTCCGCGGCGAACCGGTTCAGCGCAACTCGGGTATCATGAATCCATGCCCGCTGAGTCGCTGAAAACACGGGATCGCGCAGCTTCTCCGGGCCATGCTTTTCGGACCCACGCCTTTCGAGCCGTCGATTCGCGGCTGGAGCCCATTGCCGCCAAGGTCGTGGCCCAGGAACGCCTGAGCGCGGACGACGGGCTGGCGCTCTACGCTTCGCCGGATGTGCTGGCGGTTGGCTGGCTGGCGAACCACGTCCGCGAGCGGCTCCACGGCGACGTGACCTACTTCAACGTCAATCGCCACATTAACCCTACTAATGTGTGCGTGGCGGCCTGCAAGCTATGCGCCTTCGGTCGCAAGAAGGGCGATCCGGCCGGCTACACCATGGCCCTCGAGGAGGCATGGCAGACGGCGGCCTCGGGCTATTCGGAGGCGGTGACAGAATTTCACATCGTCGGCGGGCTGCACCCCGATCTCCCGTTCGAGTTCTTCCTCGACCTCATCCACGGCCTCAAAGAGCGCTTTCCCAAGGTGCACATCAAGGCCTTCACCATGGTGGAGATCGCATTTCTTGCGCGGCGCGCCAAGCTCAGCGTGGAAGAGACGCTCCTTAAGCTGCGCGAGGCGGGCGTGGACTCGATGCCCGGAGGCGGCGCAGAAATTTTTGCAGCGCGCGTGCGGTCGATCATCTGCGACCACAAGATCGACGGTGAGGAGTGGCTCGAAACGGCGCGGACGGCGCACCGGCTTGGCTTCAAATCAAATGCGACCATGCTCTATGGCCACATCGAGAACGACGCTGACCGCGTGGACCACCTGCTTAAGCTGCGCGCTTTGCAGGACGAGACGGGCGGATTCCAGACCTTCATTCCGCTGGCTTTTCACCCGGAAAACACGGCCCTGGACTGCCTGCCCGTGACCACGGGGCTGACCGACATTCGCCAGATCGCCGTCGGCCGGCTGCTGCTCGACAACTTCCCGCACGTCAAGGCGTACTGGCAGATGATGACGCCCAAGATCGCGCAAATCGCACTGCGCTTCGGCGCCGACGACCTGGATGGAACCGTGATCGAGGAGAAGATCTATCACGATGCCGGCGCCACCACCCCGCAAGGCCTCACGCGCAAGGAACTCTGCCGCCTGATTACCGAAGCCGGCCGCGTCCCCGTGGAGCGCGACACGCTCTACCGGCCGGTAACGCGGAGCGAGGAAAGCTTTACGGTGGCGGTGTAGCTGCTGCCGCACCACCACGCCGCTCTTCATCGTCAAGCAGGATGAGTTCGCCGCCTATAATTGCATCGATTCCCGACAAAAGGAGATTGCGGCTGTGAAAGGTCGACGCGAAGCACTGTGGTTCTTGTTGTTTCCTGGTCTTCTTTGCGCACAAGGCGCGCATATGCCCACGCTGGACGATCTGGCCGGACTCCATAGCGTGGATTACGTCGAGATCTCTCCGGTGGGAGACGAACTGGCCTATGAAGCGGGCGGACAAATATGGCTGGTCGCCACGCAAGGAGCGGGCAAGCCGAGACCCGTAGCCAGGGGGAGCCTCCCCACCTGGTCGCCAGACGGAAAGCGGCTGGCGTTTTATTCGGCTGACTCCGTCTCGCGGCAGTTGTGGGTCTTCGATCTGACGACCTTGCAAACTGAACAAATCACAGATTTGCCTGGAGGGATCAATCCCGACCCCAGAACCGCTATGGCGGGTTGGATCGGCGACCCACTGCGGTTCAGCTTTTTGCCCGACGGAAAGCAGATCGTCTTTGCCTCTCAAGCGGCAACTTCGACCGCGCCCTCGGAGAACGTTCCCGCTATCAAGCCGGGAGATCCTAAACCGGGAACTCCTTTGATCCTCACATCAAAGACCCCCGCAGCATGGACCTTGAGTGGTATTTTCACCAGCGCGTTCGGCCCGCCCCCTCAACCGGCCAATCCGGAAGAACCAGCCGCCTTGCCTCCAGCAAAGGTTAATCAGCTGTTTGTCGTGGACATTGCAACCAAAGCCACACGGCAGCTCACCAAAGATGACGCAACTTATTTCAATCCCGCCTGGTCGCCGGACGGTCGCACAATTGTTTGCGCGTCGAGTGAAGGCAGAAACCCGTGGACCGGACCGAGCAACCTCTATGCCATCGATCCCGCAACCGGCGAGAAAACCGCACTCACAACAGGCATTGGTGACAAGCGCCTGCCCCGTTGGTCTCCTGACGGGAAGTGGATCGCGTTCACTGGCGGCAAGCACCTTGGCATGGAGGCCGTCTTTGTGATTCCAGCGACGGGCGGAGAGCCGGCCAGTGTCGGGGGACATCTCGACCGGAGCATCTTGGACTTCGAGTGGCTCCCCGATAGCCTTTCCCTTGCCCTGGTTGTCTGGAACGGAGTCGACATGCCCATCGTTCGCATCTCCGCCTCAGGCGGACCTGCAGAGAAATTGGCTGATGAGGCGGCAGACCGGGGGTTTTTTGTTTCCGTTTCGCGGAACGGCGCCCTGGCGTGGGAACAGCAGGGCGGTTCTCATTTCGGCTTGATCGTCTTCAAGCCGCGCAACGCCGCGCCATCGATTCTTGTGGACCTTAACCCCCAGATTCGAAGCTGGGAGCTCGGCAGTCAGGAAGTAGTTCGATGGACAGACGGCAGAGGCGATCAGCATGAGGGCATCTTGATCAAGCCCGCGGGTTACCGGCCCGGCCGGAGATACCCTCTCATCGTGGACTGCTATCCGAATCAGAGAGATGGGTTCAAAGGGATTCCGATGCTGGGCAATCAGGTCTGGGCCGCCAGAGGCTACGCCGTGTTCTGGCCCAATGCTCGCGCGCCCCATCTGTGGATGAATCCCTTCCTCAGCCCCGCCTGGGATCAGGCTGCAAAGGGGCCGAACGGCTGGAATGTCACGGTCGACGATGTTCTTTCAGGAGTAGACGAGTTGATTCGCCGCGGTATCGTCGACCCCAACCGAATGGGGCTTTATGGGTTCAGCAACGGCGGCGGCATTGTCAATTACCTCATCACGCGGACAACGCGATTCAAGTGCGCAGTTTCAGTGGCCGGCGTCTATCCCGACTGGCTTCTTCCCGTCTTTCTGCACACAGACTCAACCATCCCGACCTTCGAAGGAGGCACGAGCCCGTGGGACGATCCCGGGGCTTACGTGCAGCTTTCCGCCGTCTTCCACCTGAAATCGGTTACTACGCCCGTTTTACTGGCGGACGGCGACAATGATAACGATTTTCTGCTTGGATTGATCGAGATGTTTAACAGCCTGCGCTGGCTCGGAAAAGATGTGACCTTCTTGCGCTACCCGGATCAGGGGCACGGGTTCTCAGGTGCGGCAATGGAGGATTTCTGGGCACGGGAAACGGAGTTCTTCGATCGATATCTGAAGGGCGCGCAAGAAACGCCGCCGGCACAATGAAGAACTGCACGCGCGGGTCTACTGCCGCATCACCACGCCGTTCTTCATCACAAAGCTTACGTGCTCGACCACTGAGATGTCGTCGAGCGGGCTGCCGGGCACCGCGACGATGTCTGCGTAGTAACCCGGCTTCAGCTCGCCGATCTGGCCTTGCCAGCCGAGAAGCTTCGCTCCGTTGATCATGTCGGCTTGCAGCACGGCCAGCGGCTTCATCCCGTAGCGGACCATCAGCGTCAGCTCGCGCGCCTGCGTGCCGTGCGGAAACGGCCCCACATCGGAGCCGACGGCAAAGGGAATGCCCGCGGCAATCTGTTTCTTGAATTCCGCGATCTTGTAATCGAGCATCGCGGATTCGGCCGCCGCCTGGTCCTGCGATTCGCGGTGCTCGGCAAAGTACTCGAAGATGGTGAATGTGGGCACGGCGAAGATGCCCTTCTCGCGCATCAGGCGCATGGTTTCGTCGCCGAGCTGCGTGGCGTGCTCGATGGAGGCCACGCCGGCCTCGGCCGCGTAGAGCGTGCCCGGTTCGCCCATGGCGTGCACGCCGACAAACGTGCCCAGCCGGTTCGCCTCCTCCACGGCGGCGGCCAGTTGCGCCTCGGTGTACTGGTAGGGCGTGCGCAGAACGCCGTCGATCATCCTGTCCGGCCCGGTCTCGTAGATCTTGGCGAAGTCCGAGCCCTCCTTGTGCTGCTCGCGCATCACAGCGATGATTTCGTCGGCGGTATTGGCGCGGTCCGCGTTCGAGAGCAAGTGCTCTGCGGGATTAAAGTGGTTGGCGTCCTCGTGCCCGCCCAGGATGTCGATGGCATTGGCACAGACGCGCAGGCGCGGCCCGGGAATGATCCCCTGGTTGATGGCGTCGCGCACCGCCGTGCTGGCCGAGCCGGCACCCTCCGTGCCCATGTCGCGCTCAGCGGTGAACCCAGCCATCAGGTCGGCCTTGGCGGCCTGCTCGGCCAGAATCGTGCGCCAGGGCACGGACTCCTCGACCGTCTGCAGGTCCTCCGCTCCGGGATGCAGAAAGAGATGCACGTGCGCGTCGATCAGACCGGGAAGCAGGGTTGCGTCGCCTAGGTCGATCACCTTGGCGCCCTGAGGATGGTCGACCGATGTGCCAACCGTCTTGATGCGCTCGCCCTCGACGAGAATCTCGCCGGGCTGGAGCACGTTCCCTGTATCGACCTCGAGCAGCCGCGCCGCGTGGAGCACGATCGGCGCGGGCGGCTGGGCAACGGCGATGGCTGCGGCTGTAACGAACACCAGTGCCAGAGTCAGAGATGCACGAAAGGAAGCAATCCCAAAGCGCTCCGAGATTTCTCGCATGGATACGAATATGCGCCTCCGCCGCCCGATTTGTCGACGGAGATTTGTACGTGCGTACGGCCGACGATCGGGCTAGTACGCCCCGATCCCCGTAAGGTTATGTCCCAGGATCAGCGTGTGGATGTCGTGCGTGCCCTCGTAGGTCTTCACTGACTCGAGGTTCATGCTGTGCCGCATGACGGGGTAGTCCTCGGTGACTCCGTTCGCGCCCAGAATGTCGCGGGCCAGGCGCGCGCATTCGAGCGCCATCCACACGTTGTTTCTCTTGGCCATCGAGATGTGCTGGTGCCCCGCCTTGCCCGCGTCCTTCAGCCGGCCAACGTGCAATGAAAGCAACTGCGCCTTGGAGATTTCGCTTGCCATCCAAACCAGCTTTTCCTGGACGAGTTGATGGCCGGCGATAGGCTGATTGTGGAACTGCTTCCTGGTTTTGGCATAATTCAGTGCGGTCGAGTAACAATCCATGGCCGCGCCGATCGCGCCCCAACTGATGCCGTAGCGGGCCTGGTTGAGGCACATCAGCGCGCTTTTCAGGCCCGTTGCGCCGGGCAGCAGGTTGGCCGCAGGCACGTGCACGTCCTCAAGCGTCAGGCCGCTGGTCACGGAGGCGCGCAATGACCATTTGCCGTGAATGTCCTTGGAGGAGAACCCCGGCCGATCGGCCTCAACAAGGAATCCGCGCACTGAATCGCTGTCTTCCTCGCCGTCGAGCTTGGCCCAGACGACGGCCACATCGGCGATCGTGCCCGACGTGATCCACATCTTTTCGCCGTTGAGGATGTATTCATCGCCCGATTTGCGGGCGCGGGTGGTCATGCCGGCGGGATTCGACCCAAAGCCGGGCTCGGTTAAGCCGAAGCAGCCGAGCTTTTCGCCCGTGGCCAAAGCCGGAAGCCAGGTGTTTTTCTGCTCGTCGGAGCCGAAGGTGAAGATGGGATACATTACCAGCGCCGATTGCACGCTGACAAAGCTGCGCAGGCCGGAATCGCCGCGCTCCAATTCCTGCATCACCAGGCCGTACTCCACGTTCGACATGCCGGCGCAGCCGTAGCCCTCGATATTGGCGCCGTAGAAACCCAACTTGCCCATCAGCGGGACAAGCTCGCGCGGGAAACGTCCCTCGCGAAAGCAGCCCTCGATGATGGGGATGACGCTCGCGTCGACGAAATCGCGGGCCGTGCGGCGGACGAGAAGTTCCTCTTCCGTCAAACTTGCGTCAAGCTGGAGAAAATCGAAGCCTTGAAACTTGAAGGCCATGGTCGTGCCTGCTCTCTTCCCAGTTCGCCGGGACAGATGAGGGTACCAGTCCATGACCCACTTTTCAATCCGATTTGAAACGATTTTTCAGCCGATCAGCGCATCGGCTTTTCGTGAATGACCATCCAATTGACGCCATATTTGTCGCGGAACTGGCCGAAACGATGTGCGAAAAACGTCTTGCCCATGGGCATAAAGACTTCGCCGCCATCTCTGAGCGCCGCGTAGATGCGCTCCGCCTCTTCGTTGCTGTCGACGCTCAGCGCGAGATAGGCGCTGCGCATGGGCTCGACTTTCGGTCCGTCGCTGGCCATCACCATCGTGTCGCCCACCATGAAACGCGAGTGAATGATGCCATTCGGGTTTAGGCCCGGCGGCAGGTTCTGCGGCGCGCCCTGTGAACTCATTTCAGAAAACCTCCCTAACACCAAAATCTTCGCGCCCAAATGCTTTTCGTAAAAATGGAGAGCCTCTTCGCACTTGCCGGGAAAGTTCAGGTACGTGTTCAGCTTCATCGTTTCGACCTCCTTTTCGGGGAATTGGATTTTGAAGGTTTGGACTGGGTCTTGAACGGGGGAATCAACGGCGTGGGATCGCGCTGCTCCCAGCGGCGATAGGCTTCCGCGAGCACGCTGGCGCGATTCTTCGCCAACTCATCGATGGCTCCGCACGGCGCATCGGACTTCTCGTGACGCGCGCCCCAAATGAGCATCTCCAGCAGGACTGGAGCCAGCGCAATACCTTTGGCCGTCAGGCGGTAATGCGTGCTGCGGCCGTCCTCCGCCGCCGGCTCGCGAACTAGAATGCCGCCCGCTTCGAGCCGCTGCAGGCGATCGGCCAGAATGTTGGTGGCAATGCCTTCGCCGGAGCGCTGGAACTCGCGGAAGGTGCGATAGCCGCGCACCATCACGTCGCGAACCAGCAACAGCGACCAGCGGTCGCCCACGAGGTCGAGAGCCGCGCTCACCGGGCATCCGGAACGGTGTTTCGCCTTGGCAATCCTGGCCACGCAAGCATCCTACGCATTTCACTTGCAATCTGCAATCTAAAAATGGTACCGATGTTGCATGGGCCGCTTGCCCGCCCTCCACGGCCCAACACAAATCCCAGGTGGTTTCTATGAGCGCTTTCGAAAATTTCCCGCGAATCACGCCTTTTCTCTGGTTCGACGCGAAAGCCGAAGAGGCCGTCGATTTCTATTTGAGCGTCTTCAAGAACTCGCGCCGCCTCAGCGAATTGCGCAATACGGGCGATGCGCCCGGCCCCAAGGGCGGAATTCTCACCATCTCCTTTGAACTCGACGGCATGCGCTTCACAGCCCTCAACGGCGGCCCGGCGTTCCATTTCACCGAGGCGGTCTCGTTTGTGGTGCGCTGCGACACGCAGGAAGAAGTGGACTATTATTGGTCGAAACTTACTGCCGGCGGCAGCGAGGTCCAGTGCGGCTGGCTCAAGGACAAGTTTGGCCTCTCGTGGCAGATTGTTCCCGCGCGCCTGCCCGGTCTCCTCAAACATCCCAAAGCGATGCAGGCGATGATGAAGATGAAGAAGCTCGACATCGCGGAGCTGGAGCGCGCCGCGCAATCGTAGCCGCTCTCGTGCCCGCTCTTTCCTGCGTCCTCTGTTATCCTGAATGGTTTACCCAGGGGAGGAAGCCATGCCGGAGCGGAGAGCGCGGAAACATCATCAGGACCGGGTGGCGGAAACGCTGCGGCTGGAGATCGGCGCCATGATCGAGGGCGAGCTCTCCGATCCGCGCATCGATCTCTGCTATGTGAGCGAAGTGGCGCTGAACCCAGGCGGAAGGTCGGCGCGCGTCTACGTGGCCGTGGATAGCGCAGCAAAAGATATCGCCAAGTCGGAGGCGGAGACCATCGCCGGCCTTGAGGCGGCGAAAGGATACATTCGTCACGAGCTGCAGGAGCGGATGGGCGTGTGCCGCGTGCCCGATCTGAGTTTTCTCGCCGACAGGTCGGGCCGCTTCCAGGCGCGAATCGAGGAGTTGATGGGCCGGGCGCACAAGTCTGCCCGAGCGGACAGGTCCGCTGCGGCTCGTTCCAGCGCGTCGCAACCGGGCCCCGTGAACGCGAAGCCATCGCAAGAGCAGGAAGCTTCGCTCCATTAGCCGCATGGATCGCACGGGCTGCGTGGGCTCGACGGACCGTTTCTCATCCATATCGGCCGCTACATCGACTGCCGGCCATTCGCACACCTCAGCTGGATCGATTACCTGGCGGCAAGCGCCCTTGAGATTCCGCGCGAATCTGTTAGCCTTGACCCTGTCGCAACGCTCAAGGATCTCTGTGCCTCTTCTTGAGCGCGGAAGGCGAGCAGGCCCGGCCTGACCCCCATCCGCCCTGCAGGAAATCGAGTCTTTCGTCTTGCGCGAAGCAGGCTGCCGCACGCTTCCAGGAGAATTGCCGGAGATGGAAAAGCCCGTGGAACCATCGCATCCGGACATACCCGCGCACCGGCGATGGCGCATGCCTCGCTGGGCCACCATCTGCGAGGCGTCAGTCTTTCTTGCCTTCAGCATCTTTTGTCTTGTTTACGGGGTCACGCCGATCCTGGGCGGCGACGGTCTTGGGCTGGTGGGGGCCGACGAACCGCGCTATGCCCAGATTGCGCACGAGATGCTGGTGCGCTTCGACGCGGCGCACACGCTCAAGGGACGGCTGAGCGCCTGTGTGACGCCGTACCTCTACGGACGCCCATGGCTCGAGAAGCCCGCACTCTATTACTGGCGCGCCATGTTCGTCTTCCAGGACTTCGGGGTACACGATTGGGCCGCGCGCCTGCCCTCGGCGACCTTCGCCTTCATCATGGTGGCGCTCATCTACCTGCACATGAAGCGATTTCGCCCCGGCGGGCATCTTGACGCGGCGCTCATCACCGTGGCCTGCGCGGGGATCATGGCCTTCGCGCGCGGCGCCTCCACCGACATGCAGATGGCCGCGCCGCTGGCCATTGGATTACTGGGCTGGTATGCCTGGTACGAAACCAACTCCAAGTTCTGGCTCTACGACATTTACTTTTTTACGGGACTGGCGACGCTGGCCAAGGGTCCGGTGGCGCCCCTTCTTGCCTTTCTCATCATCGCCGCCTTCGCTTTTCTGCGCCGCGAGTGGCACATTCTGCGCCGTTCGCTGTGGTGGCCGGGAGTGGTTCTGTATTTCGCCATGGTGCTGCCCTGGTTCATCGCCGTACAGCATCAGAATCCCACCTTCTTCCGCGAATTCTTCCTCCAGCACAACCTGGCGCGCTTCGCCACCGATCGCTACGAGCACAATCGCCCGTTCTGGTACTACCTGGTGGTCATGTTGCTGGCCCTCATGCCGTGGACCGTGGTCGCGGTGCGCGCGCTGATCGACGGCATCCTCACCTCGGTGGCCGAGTGGCGTCTGCGCCACTCCCGCGCGGGAAAACCCATGCCCACTCGACCAGGGGACGCATTCCCCGAATTTCTGGTGCTGTGGTCGCTCATACCTGTCGCCTTCTTCTCCTTCTCGCAATCCAAGCTGCCTGGCTACATTCTTCCCGCCATCCCGCCGATCACCATCCTCACCGGAGATTACCTGTTCCGCCGCAGGCAGCCGGGTCTGAACCGCTGGCTTCTTCTCGGTCATGCGGCCGTTTGCGGTACCACGGTAATGGCCGTGCTGCTTCTACCCTGGTTTGTCGTCCACGGCGCGGCAATGCCGCCCGCGCACGCAATTGCCGCTGCCGCGCTGGCCGCAACGGGAGCGGGGTTGCTGATTCTGATTGTGACCAAGGGTTTCGGGGTAGCCCGGTTGCGGCCGGCCACATGCTGGATCCTGGTGGTGCTGGTGCTGTTCCTCTACGGCGTGGGCCCGTTCCTCGGCATTCCTGAAGTTGACTCTACCAAGCACGTCATTCATCTGCTCGACCGCTCCTACTCCGCGCGGCCGCTGGTCCTGCGGATTGGAGAACTGGTCCCCGCGGACGAGACCGTAGCGGTGTTCCGCGTTCGCCGCGACGTAGAGTACGGGCTCTCGTTCTATCGCAATCGCGAAGTGGTGAACTACGACGAGAGCGGCGTGCCCGACGGGCAGCACGTCCTGGTGGCGCGCGTCCAGGGGCGCCACGGCGCGGATCTCGACACTCAGCTCGCGCTGGACGAGCTTCTTGAAGGGCGTCACTATGCTCAGCTCTTCGCCTGGCCTGAGCAGGGGCTGGACGTTTACCTCGTGGGCCCTGCAGCCAAGCCTTAACTTGCGATGGAGCGCGGACTCGTGGCAAAGTGACCGGGAGGGTCTTTTTCGGGCGCAAAGTTCGTTGAAAGCACTTTTGTACGGCGTGTTCTTGATTGGAACCGGGCACCGCTGCGCGCCGTCATTTCGGCCTTTGGCGGAAACGTCGAAGCCGCTCACGGACAGAATTTCCCCCGCTGAGCGGAAATCCGGGGGCCGCAAAGCAGCGGTTCACTCACGCATCGATCGCCATCCAACGCATCCGGGCTCCACATCGAGGAGGAATGCAAACATCGGCTAGTTCCGTCGAAATCCTCGACCTGCGGCACTTCGCGGCTCCGGTGCTCCGCCCCGTGCTGGAGGCGGAGGGTGAATTGTGGGAGCAGCGCCTGCACTGGGACTACCACGCCTCGGCGCGCCTGCTCATGCAGTATCTCGATAACCACATGCTGCCCGGCTACGCGGCGCTTACGTCCGGCCGCGTGACGGGCTACGTGTTCTGCGTCTACGAGGAGACCAAGGCCGTCATCGGCGATGTGTTCGCTGTGCCCGGCACGCCGGAAGGCGCAGACGGAGGGCGCGGCACGGCCCGCGCCGCGGAAGAGACGCTGCTCCGGCATCTCTTCGAGCTGCTCCTCAACTCGCCGCACGTCGAGCGCATCGAGTCGCAATTGCTTCTACATCCGTCCGAAACATACGCCGCGATCTTCCGCGAAGCCGGATTCCAGATTTTTCGCAGGCTCTTCCTGGTGCAAACCTTGCAAGGGCGATGGAGCCCGCCCCAGGCGGATCTGCCCGGCAACCTGGAATTGCGCCCATGGCGGGAGGCTGACCTGGCGCCGGCCGCGCGGCTCATCTGCGAGGCCTACCGCGATCATCCCGACAGCCTGATCAACGACCAATACCGCTCCGTTCACGGCTCCATGCGTTTTCTCAACAACATTGTGCATTATGCCGGCTGCGGCAACTTTTCCGCGCAGGCGTCGTACGTGGTGGTGGAGCGCGCAAGCGGTGAGCTGGCGGCCCTGGTGCTTGGTTCGCGCGTGAGCGGACAGAGTGGGCACCTGACTCAGGTCTGCGTTCACCCCGCCTTCCAGCGTCGCGGGCTTGCCCGTCTGCTGCTTGCCCAGGCTGCCTTCAGCTTCATGCGCCTGGGCGCCACCGAAATCTCTCTCACTGTGACCGAGGCCAACTCCGGGGCCATCGATCTCTACAAGGACGAAGGCTACGCTTGTGTGCACAGCTTCGATGCGGCCGTGTGGCAGCGGGCGACGGCGGTCTGACTCGACGTCCGCGCAGTGTGCGGCCTTGAGGACGATTCTCCCACGGCGCGGATGACGTGATCAGAAGGCCGTCCCCTTGTTGAAATCGGACGTGATGGCCGTTTGCACGCCGGTCATCGAAGTCGCATCGGAGAAGATCAATCCAAGCTCGCGGTTGTTCTCAAGCGAATTGGTGGTGAAGTTTTCAGAGCCCACAAACATCCTGGCTCGCGCCGTGCCGTAATCGGCCAGCACGGTTTTGGCGTGGATGTAATAGCCTTTCGACGATGTGTAAACGGCGATCTTCGCGCCCGCGTTTTTGAGGGCGGTCAGCGTTGCGTTGTACTTGTTCTCGAGATTCTCCTGCACCAGGGTGACTGCGATGCCGCGCTTGAGCGCCGACTCCAGCGCCGACTCGATCTCGCTCTCGTCGAACTCCTCCTGCGAGATGAGCAGCGATTTCGTGGCGCCGTTGATGAGCGCGAGCAAAGAACTGAGCGAGTTGGTCGGGCTCCAGACCAGGTTGTCGCCAGTGGGCGGAGTGATTTTGGCGTTGGTGAAATCGGCGTTGAAGGTTGCCTCGATGGCCGCAACGTCGGCCGCGTCGTTGGTGATCACGGCAAAGTCGCGCGTGGTCGCGTAATCGTCCGGCGTCAGGTTCAGGGTCATGATCGCCGAAGTCGCCGCATCGATCGTGATGGTCTTCTGGTGGGTCACGGCGTAGGCCGGGTTCGCCCAGTGCACGCCGCACTTGTTCGCTTGCAGGGAGTTGTATGCGGGCGTATTGGTTTTCATCTCGCTGCCGCTCTGGTCGAGGATGACGCGCACTTTCACGCCGGCTGCCGCGGCCTTGGCGAGAGCGTCGGTTACAGTGATGTCGGTCAGCTCGTACATCGTCATATCGATGGATTTTTTGGCCGACGCGATGAGGTTGTAGATCGCGGTCAGGCCCTGGTCGGGCTCGGTAACCAGCGTGTAAGTGGTGGCGCTTGCCGCTGGCGTGGGCGCAGGCGGATCGGGAGCGGGTGTGGGATGCGGGGAATTGCTCGTGGGCATGGATCCCTCCGTGAGGACCGGCAAGGTTCCGGGGAGCCGGTTGGGGAGATTGTAGCGCTGGATTGCGCTATGCCGCGAAAGTACGAAAGCGCAGAAGCAATTGCGAGTTTGCCGGAGGGGTTCGTGTGGTAGATAAGAGTGCCATATCATGAAGAATGACGGAGTGGTGGAGATGCGTCGGACGATTATGGCAGAAGACGTGATTGCTGCGATACCGAAAGAGCGGCAGGCGACATAGCAGCGCGAGGAAATAAATTGCTTGCGCGCGTGGAGCGGCGCATGACGTTGGCCGAGTTACGCAAGGGGCGCCGGATCAGCCTGGAGAAGCTAGCCGAGGCGCTGGGGATCGGGCAGATGCAGATATCGCGGCTGGAGCGGCGCAAGGACCCGCGTCTTTCCACGATGCAGCGCACCGTGGCGGCCATGGGCGGCCGCTTGACTCTGATTGCGACATTTCCGGATCAGGAGCCGGCGGTGCTGGCGACGGGGGGGGACTGGTGAGGGCGCGAAGAGACCGTTGAGGCTTGCGCATTCCCAGGCCTCGGAACCGAGACCTGGGAGTGCCGGCACTGCCTTTAGCCACTAGGAACTGTCCTTTTGCTAACGTTTGTTGCCTCCGCCTCTTCTGGGGGTTCGGCGGACGATTTTGCAGGAACGTAGCTGCCGAGCCCAATCGCCCGCATTACCTCCTCGTAGGCGCGCCTGACGGGCCCCTGCTGAGTGAGGAGCTTATTGCCCTGGATGATGTTGCCATTCCACATGCCGTCGCTACGCCTCCAGTTGACGACCTGCGGGTCGCCCATCTTGGCGGCATATTGCTTCCAGTCTTTCTCCAGCTCGGAGGTCGTGAATAGCTTGTGGCCGACACGACCGATGATGTTTAGGCCTGTGGCCGTCAGGCATATCCAGCCTTCCTCGCGCTTCAGGGGAACTTGGCTGATCTCGAGGGTGCCTAGCGGCAGTTTGGAAATGTCCATCCAGGGGGCGATCGCAGCAATGGACGGATCGGACACCCATCCGGCCGCCGTAAGTTCGCTGGATGCGCCCGACTCCTTGGCAAAGCCGCTCAAGTAGTTGACGTATTGCGTGAATTTCAGGAGGGCTGCATTGTATTGATCCTCCTGGCCAAGGAGTTCCGTGGCGCGCTTCTCGAATTCCACGTCCGCGATTGAGTACGTGCCGGCGAGGAGTTCCTTAACAAGCTGCCTGACTTGGTTGGCGAGAAACAGGAATGTCGATTTCTTGCTGAGCGTCTTGCTGGTCGGGTCGATCCGGCCCTTGAATAGAGGGCACATGCGCTCGAGGTTGCTGACCATCCTGTTTGCCGGGTTCCTGCGATCGTAAACGGCGAGCAGGCTCGGGGGGAGAGATTTCGTTTTGCTGCAGTCGGCGAAGTCTTGGTGGATCTGGTTGAGGTCAGTTTCGCAGGTGATCATGACGGAGACGGCGTTGCTGCCAAAGGTCGCTGCGGCCCCTTCGTCCATCTGGTCCATCGCGAGGGCAATAGCTGTTTTCCTGTGTTGGCCGTCCGTGATGGCGAGCCTCGCGGAGCCCGGAATAACCAAATAGCCCGGTACAAATTCCGACGGGTAATCCGGGATGTACAGGTAGACGTCGTGTTGGATGTTCAGCGACAACGGCGGGATGATGTACGACTTGTTGTAATTCTGGACGATGTACTTTGCGATCGACTGGGAATGTTCCGGCATTTCCGGCCGGTTCCAGGTTGCCTCCGTATCCTGCATGGAGCCGCCCTTCCTGTGTGACTTTGCGGAACGAGACTCGAGCCGGATTTCCACCAGCTCCGCGGCGAGGGCCCCGTTATTCCAGCGTCCGCTTTCCTTGGCGGAACGCGACAACCGGAATTGAAAGGGCGCCGGTGTTCGCTGCTTCTTTCCCTGCGGCCATTGCAGCGTCTTCAAGGCTTGGAAATCTTTTCAATGTCACGCGGTCACTGCTTGATTCGATCATGATTCCTCCTTTTTCTGCTGACAGTTCGTACAGAATCTGGCGTTGGGCACCGCTATCAATCGAGGTTCGGGTATTGGCCGGTTGCAACGGGCGCAACAGACGGTACCGATGGAGCCCGGAGACAAATCGTGGAGGATACGCCGGACCGCGAGCGACACCCAATAGGAGTCGCCGTCTTCGGATTCCGGAGGCAGACCCTCCAAGGTCACGGGTGTCTGCAATACGAGATAACCGATCCCCTCACCGAGACCGGGAGTCAGGCCACTGCGCGTCAGGTACAAGTTGCCGATCGACCGAGTTTGTAAATGGGCCGGGAGCTCGGATGGATGTTCAAAAACAAGAGCGTCCGATGGGACCAGGCCGATGAGCACGAGGCGGTCCGGTTCAATCCTGATCGACTTAATGCGGAGTACGATTCCACCGGTGTCCGCTGCCTCGCGGGATGCCCGTTGCTCGGCCGCAAGGGCAGATGGGCTGATTCTGTAAGGCAGCGGCGCGCCTAGTATGGTTCCTAAACTCACGAAATCTATATTAAGCGAGCGTAGTACGTTTTGTCAATAGCGTAGAACGTTATTTTTTACACGTACTACGTTCATAATGTGTGATTCTAATCACATTTTCGTTTGACGGCCGGCGCCCGCGCCTCTTCTTCATGAGAAAGCGGCCCGCTCCTCTTGAGGAGACGCGGGCCGCTTTGGACGAAAGCAGGGTTTACGCTTTGGCCGACGTCAGCGCGCCCAGGTCGGCGGCCAGCTTTTCCGTGCTGAACGCCTCCAGGATGTCGCCGGGCTTCACGTCGCCGAAGTTGGCGATGCCGATGCCGCACTCCATGCCGCTGGCCACCTCGCGGGCGTCGTCCTTGAAGCGCTTGAGCGAGCCGATCTTGCCCTTGAAGACCTGCACGCCGTCGCGTATCACCCGCACCTCCGCGTCGCGGCGGATGACGCCGTCCTGCACGCGGCAGCCGGCGATGGTGCCCACCTTGGGAATCCTGAAGATGTTCAGGACTTCGGCGCGGCCCAGGTAGTTTTCCTTGAAAGCGGGTTCGAGCAGCCCCATCATGGCCAGGCGCATCTCGTCCTGTAGCTCGTAGATGATGGAGTGGAGGCGGATTTCAACGTCCTCCTGCTGCGCCAGTTCGGCCGCCTTGCGCTCAGGACGAACGTTGAAACCGATGATGATGGCGTTGGAGGCTGTGGCCAGCAGCACGTCGCTTTCGGTGATCGAGCCGACGCCGGAATGGATGACCTTGACGCGAACTTTCTCCGTGGACATGCGCGCCAGCGAGTCGGCCAGCACCTCGACGGAGCCGGTGACGTCGCCCTTGATAATCAGCGGCAGATCCTTGACGCCCGATTGGCGAACCTGTTCCGCCAATCCTTCCAGTGACACGCGGGAGCTCTTGGCCAGTTGCGCGTCGCGCTCCTTCATCTTGCGGTACTGCGCGATCGACTTGGCCTTGTCGCGGTCGGCCACGACGAGGAAGGTATCGCCGGCGTCGGGGATGGCTTCGAGTCCGAGGACTTCGACGGGCGTTGATGGCCCGGCTTCTTCGAGAGCTCGGCCGCGATCGTCGAACATAGCGCGGACCTTGCCGAAGGTGTTGCCGACAATGTAGCTCTCGTTCAGATGCAGGGTTCCATCCTGCACGAGGACGGTGGCCACGGCGCCGCGTCCGCGATCGAGCTTGGCTTCGAGAACGCTGCCGACGGCCTTGCGGCCGGGCGTGGCCTTGGGCGCCTTGATGTCACTCACCAGGCAGATCATTTCCAGAAGCAGATCGAGATTGAGGCGCTTCTTCGCTGAGACCTCGACAAACACCGTGCCTTCCTGGCCGGCGCCGGCCCATTCTTCCGGGATGAGGCCACGGTCGGCCAACTGCTTCTTAACGCGCTCGGGATTGGCCTCGGGCTTGTCGATCTTATTCACGGCCACAATGATGGGAACTTCGGCGGCTTTGGCGTGATCGATGGCCTCGAGGGTCTGCGGCATCACGCCGTCGTCGGCGGCAACCACGATGACGACAATGTCGGTGACCTTGGCGCCGCGGGCGCGCATGCGGGTGAAGGCTTCGTGGCCCGGCGTGTCGAGGAAGACGATCTCGCGGCCCGATGCCGGCGAGCCTTCCTTGGCGAACTTCACTTTATACGCGCCGATATGTTGCGTGATTCCGCCCGCTTCGCCTGCTGCCACGTGAGTCTCTCGGATGGCGTCGAGCAGCGAGGTCTTGCCGTGATCGACGTGGCCCATGACCGTGACTACCGGCGGGCGCGGCACTTCGAGCTCGTCGGAGTTTTCGGCCTCGAGCACTTCTTCGATTGCCTGATTCGCCAGTTCCTCTTCGTAGCTGATGACGGTGGCGGCGGCGCCGAACTTGGCGGCTACGTCCTTCACCATCTCAGCGTCGAGAGATTGGTTGACGGTGACGAAGACGCCACCCATGAGCAGCGTGGCGATGAGGTCCTTGGCGCGGATGTCGAGCTTCTCGGCCAGGTCCTTCACGCTTATGCCTTCCGTGACTGTGATTTCGCGGGTGATGGGCACTGGCTCAGTGCTGTACTGCGCGCCGCCATAGCGTGGCGGCGGCACAAAGCCCTTCATTGGGCCTTCTTTGGTCTTGGGGTACTGCTGTTTGCCTCGTCCGCGGCCGCGTGAGCTGGCCCGCTGTGGGCGTGCTGTTTCAGGGGGAGGCGCTGCGCCGCCTGGCCCCGGACGCGCTCCAAAGCCTGGGCGTGCTCCGAATCCAGGACGCGCGCCGAATCCTGGCCGAGCGCCGGGAGCCGCTGAGCCGCCGGGCCCTGCGAATCCGCCTGCGCCTGCACGCGTGGGATGCTTGGGTCGCGGGCCACCGGGCAATTGGCCGGGAACGGCAGCGCCGCCGGTCATGCGCTGTCCCATGCCCGTCTGTCCGGCCGCCGGCCTGCGATCGAAAATCGGCTTGCCGCGCTGCAGTCCGGCTCCGGCAGCTGGTGCGGTTGGAGGAACAATGGACGCCTTGTAGACAGGCCGGGGCCCGGTTTGCGGCATTACCATGCGGCGTGGAGCGGGCGCAACTGGCGCGCGGCCTTGTTGGACGCGCTTCGCTGTAGTTGCTGTGGATTCGGCGGCGATAGCGGAAACCGCGCCTGGCGCTTCGCCTGTGAGAACAGGGGCTTCAGATTCAGGCAGCGCGGCGGCGGGCGGCTCAAGGATGGCGACGGGCGTTGGCTGCTCAACGGCAGCGGGAGCCACCGCTGCAGGCGCCTTGGCGGCGATCTTTTCTTCATGCGCGACAGGAGCCGCGGGCGGCTTAACCGCGACTCCAGCCGGAGGCGGCGCGACCACGACCACTGGCCGCGTAGCGGCCACAGCGCCTGCGGGAGCTTTCGCAACGACTGCGCCCGCAGGAGGGCGAGTCGCGATGGCCGGAGGGGCCGGCGGAGGGGCAACGATCGGCGGCGCGGGGCGCGGCTGGGGAACGATCCTGCGCGGTTCCGGGCGGACCGGAGCCGGGGCAGCCGGCGCTGTTGCAGCCGCGGGCTTGGCGGGTGCCGCAGGCTTGGCCGGCGGAGGCGCTGCTGGCTTCACCGGCAAACGGGCGTGGCGCGCCTCTTCTTCTTCTTCCTTCTTTTTGGCCAGGATGGCCTTCATCACGTCGCCGGGCTTGGAGATGTGCGACAGATCGATCTTGGGGACGATGGTTGGCTCGCCGTGGCGCGCCGGCGAAGCGCTGGGATGCGGGGCATGGCGCGCTTCCTGGACAAAATGCGCACGCACCTTTTCTGCTTCCTCCGCCTCCAGCGAGCTGGAGTGCGTCTTGCCTCCAGCCACGCCAAGTTCCGGAAGAATGTCGAGAATCGCGCGAGACTTAACTTCCAGCTCTTTCGCGAGATCGTTGATACGAACCTTACTCATCCGCCTCTTTTCAATTCGTGCCGCCAAAAAGCCTTTTAGTCGCTCATAGCTGCCTCATGGCGCTGGTTGCTCTCAAAAGTTACGTGATCTTTCACCTGGCCTGGGAGGAGGTGGCGCATCTTACGCGCCGCCCTCTTTGGCCGACTCGTCTTCCTGGTTCATGCCAGGTCCCTTATCTTTCGCTTGCAAATCCGGCAGCTCCGCCTGGTCTGCCGCTGGAACATTTTCTACCGCTCGCTCAGCCGCGGTTAGACTTTCGCTTTCAGCAAGTTCCTCTGCCAGACTTTCGTGCAAGGTGTCAGCGGAAGCAAGGTCTTCAGTTTCTGCCTTGGCTGCACGGAGGCTCTCAGCCTCCTCAAGAACTTCGGCTGCGTTCTCGGCTTCGGCGGCTGCCGCATCCGCGGCCGCTTCCGGGGTCGCGACTTCTGATGCGCCTTCCGAAGTTTCGCTGGTATCCGCCGCGGCTTCTCCCATGGATGGTTCAGCGCCTTCGGCCGCCTGTGCCGTCTCCGCTTCTTCGAAGCGGCCGAAGTAATTGCGGACGGCAACGCTGATCTTCTCCAGCGTCTTTTCGCCGATGCCCGGAATTTCCTCGAGCTGTTCCGGCGTCATATCGGCGAGCGCTTCTACTGTGGTGACGCCCGCTGTAATCAGCTTCTGAATGATTCCATCGCCCAGCTCGCCCACCTGCTCGATCGGGGTGGTGGGAGCGCCCGCAAGGGCCTGCATCTGTTGCTCAACTTCCTGGCGCTTCTCCTCTTCGCTCTTGATATCGATCTTCCAGCCCAGAAGCTTGGCCGCCAGGCGAACGTTCTGGCCTTTTTTGCCGATGGCCAGCGACAACTGCGTATCGTCGACGATCACTTCGAGCTGCTTTTCATTCAGATCCGAGATGGACACGCGGCTGACTTTGGCCGGTTGCAGGGCTTTTTCGGCAAAGGTCGTGATTTCGTCGCTGAACTCGATGATATCGATCTTTTCGCCGCGCAGCTCGCGGATGATCGACTGCACGCGCATGCCCTTCATGCCCACGCACGCGCCCACTGGGTCCACGTCCTTGTCGCGGCTCTGCACGGCGATCTTGGTGCGCTCGCCGGCCTCGCGCGCGATGGCGCGGATGACGACGGTGTTGTCGTAGATCTCGGGCACCTCGGACTGGAACAGGTTCTGCACCAGTTCCGGCGCGGCGCGGCTCACGATCACCTGCGGCCCTCTGGCCGCGCGGTCCACCTTGAGCAGCACCACGCGCACGCGCTCGCCCACGCTGAACTGCTCGAGACGCGATTGCTCGCGCTTGGGGCAGCGGGCCTCGGCCTTGCCCAGATCGTAGATGACGTCCTGGCCCTCGATGCGCTTGACGGTCGCGTTCAGGACCTCTTTTTCGCGGTGCGCGTACTCCTGGAAGATCGTGTCGCGCTCGGCCTCGCGCACCTTCTGGAAGATGATCTGCTTGGCCAGTTGTGCGGCGATCCGTCCCAGCGGGCTGGTGTCGCGATAGATGCGAATCTCGCTGCCCACTTCCACGCCAGGCGCCAATTCATTGGCCTCCGCGAGCGTGATCTGATTCACCGGATCCTCGATCTGCTCCTCATCGGCGACCACCATCTTATAGATGTAGGCCGTAATCTCGCCGGTGTCCTTATTCAGCTCCCCGCGCATGTTTTCCTGGGTCTTGTAGTACTTGCGCGTGGCCAGGGCAATGGCCTCCTCGACCGCGCCGACAACGATGCCGGGGTCGATGCCCTTTTCCTGGCTCAGGAGTTCGATACTTTGATACAAAGCGCTGGTGGCCATACTCTGACTACTCTCTTCTGTGTCCGTCGGGAACCACTGCAGCCCCGAGCCGGTGTTGTTGGGTCTCGTTGCAAGCTGGTTTCCAGCTTCCAACTCCTAGGCCTCTGACCGCCTGATCTTGTACTTCAGGGGGTGCCCCAGGTCGCGATTTTCAGACCCGGGACGGCAGGAATTCAACGTACGAATTCGTGCGGTCAGAAACCAGCCGTTTTCTTTCGCGAACTGGCGTCGTCGTTTCCATCGCTGAAGAGCTAGAAGCTAGTGACTGGAAGCTAGCAGCTAGATCTCAGGCACCAAATTCGCCTTCTCAATGTTGTCGAGCGCGATCTCTACCGTGTTCTCGCCCGTTCGCCGTGGCGAACCCTTTCTGTTCTGCTTCGCAGCATTCAAATCTAACGTGATCGTCCTGTTGGACGCCCCAGAGCCTGCGGGTGCCCCAGGCCTCGATTCTGAGACCTGGGAAGTGGCGCCAGCGTTGCCGATCAGCCTTCCTTGCCAGTGCCGGTTATTACGAACGGGTTCAAAGGTCCGCACCTTCACCAGGCAGCCCACAAACCGCTCGAATTCCTCGGGCCGGGTCAATTTCCGGTCCAGGCCGGGCGAGCTGGCTTCCAGCGTGTAGGCCGCGCCGGGAACCAGGTCTTCCACGTCGAGCAAAACCCCAAAATCACGGCTAAAGGCAGCGCAATCCTCGTGCGTTACTCCGGAAAGCTGTTCCACCGCGAGCGAACCCTCCAAAAGCTTCTCCGGCAAGCCGTCAACGCCGGCTTCAGCCGCCGCCTTCAGTTGCGCACGGCCTTCGGCGTTCTTTTCGAGCGTCACGAGCAATCTGCGGTCCTTCGCCGTGCCGGCGAACTCGATATCGACCACGTCGAGCCCATGCGAAGCTGCTACCCGCTCCGCCGCCAACCGGATTTCGTCCAACCTGACTGCCATCGTTCCAACTGCCCATCAAGCAAAGATCGCTTGCCCGGAACCCCACCCCTACACCCGATCATGCGAGAATCGCTTGCCGGAGACCCACCCCTTCGCCGTTCGCATAGAGCTGATTTCAAAGTGGGTTAATGCCTATTGAGCCCGGTGTGCGCGCCACGCCAATTTGCTCCAAATAAAAAGTGGGCCGTAAGCCCACTCATCTCTCCGCCAGCCGGTGTGCACACGGTAAGAACTGGCGGACAAACGCGTCTGCATAGTCAGAATACTGCGATTTGCCCGGAAATTCAACCACCCGCACGCCAGGGCCGCTTGCGAAAGCCTCCACGTCAGGGCCCTCACCAGATGCGGCTGATCCCAAACTGGTCAAGAAGAGGATCGGGACTCACAATGGCGATGTTTTGTCCGAGCACCTGCGCCGCAATCATGCGGTCAAACGGATCGCGGTGCGCCGAGGCGATGCGTCCCGCCCGCAGGGCAGATTCCGTGTCGATAGCGAGCGGCGTATACCCCGCATCGTCGATCGCGTCCAGATAATCTCTCTCCAGCCGTTCGACGCCGGGCAGCTTGCCGAGCCTTACCTTGGTTGCAATCTCCCATGCAGAAGCCGCCGACACCAGAATGACGTTGCTCTTGTCGGCGATTGTTCTGCGAGCCTTTGGGGTGAGGGATTTGGGGGAGAGAGTAGCCCAGATCAGAACGCACGTATCGAGCAGAACCTTCACTCTCCTTCCCCCTCCCACGCCTGTAACTCCTTTTCCGGCAGCGGCTCAAAAAACCTCTCAGACAGCACAAACCCCGGTGTCTCAAGAACGCCAAGCCGTTTTTTTTCAGCCGGATGGACGGCAACCAACCGCGCCACCGGGGTCTTCTTGCGGCCCGCCGTAATGACCACCACCTCACCCTTCTGTACCCGCTTCACCAAGCCGGAAAGGTTGGTTTTCGCCTCGAAAATCGTCGCCTGAATCATAGAGAATCAAATCCTGCTAATTTATCTTAGCCAAGTTTGTAGCACCCGTCAACCGCTTGCAGCCGGGCAGAATTCCCGAGGCGTTCGGCATCCCTGCATTGCCGAGGTTGAGCAACCTTGCGATACTCTCAACCATGAATCCCAAGCCAGTGGTTTGCGCGGTGGCATTTGCCGTCGGACTGGGCCTTGCCTCTTCCAGTCCAGGATTTGCCGACGACTCGGCTGCGTCGATCGCCGGCGGCGGACTGGTTCCTCGCCGCGAGACGTGGATCGTGATGGCCAAAGAGATGCTTAGAATCAGCCCACGAAAGTCGTCGTCGATTACGACTTCCGCAACGATTCGGACCAGGATGTAACGACCGAAGTGGCGTTTCCGGTGCCGCCGTATGGCATCGATCTCAACGAGGACGATGGTGGCATTCCCGAGCAGTCTTTCCAAAGCTTCCGGCTATGGGTGGACGGAAAGCCCGTCCAGTTCGAGGTGGATGCGACCGCGACGTTGAACGGCAAAGACGTCACACAGATTCTCACGGCGAACCATATCGACATTCCGACCCTGGGCCACTTCATGGATTGGGTAGATGCAAGCCATACCGCACAGGCAGTCACGAAAAACTTTGAAAGGCTGCCAGAGCCTGCCAGGGATCGACTTCTTAAGGATGGGCTTTTTGACGGTCAGGATGCCCTCGCACTTTGGACCGATCATATTCAATACCACTGGACGCAGACCTTTCCTGCGCATTCCACGGTTCACATTCGCCACGAATACACCCCAGTTGAGGGGTTTCAGCTAATGCCTCTCGAGGTATTCAAGGATGCATTGAAGCCCCCGGGGGCGGGACCAGCTTCTAGCCTCACCTGTGCTGACGAGAAAGAATATGCGAGCGATTCAGCGAGGTTCGTGAAAGATTACTGCCCCGATCCTGCGTTTCTACGCGAAGTTCGCCGAGTGAGCGCGCTTACGCGATGGAGCAACCGCTTCTGGATCGGCCAGCCGCTGCTGCCGTTCGCTGGGAACTAGCCACGAATTGTCGCGCCAGCACACAACTCGATAACGGGTTCCCAGGATTTGCTTTGCGCGGCAGACAGCAAGGCGCGACAATAGCGGAATGAAGTGGCTTCGCGTTTCTGCCCTCGCTGTGCTTGTTCTTTGTTCCGCACTCCCTAAACTCTACGCACTGGAAAAACAACAGACCGGCGTCTACCACGCGCGGCGCGTAGCGTTGGCGGCCAAGCTCGAGGGCGGGGTCGCAGTGCTCTTCGCAGCTGAAGAGACGCCACTCGACCTGGGCCCCTACCGGCAGGACTCGAATTTCTATTACCTGACCGGCTGGAACGAGCCCGGCGCAGCGCTGCTGATCGAGGGCGACGCGCCGCAGGCAACTGCGCCGCGCGTCTACAACGAGATTCTGTTTCTGCCTGCGCGCAACCTGCGCATGGAAAAGTTCACCGGCGTAAAGATGGATGCGGCGACACCGGGAGTGGAGCAGGCCTCGGGCGTAGATAATGTGGAACCCATGACCGAGCTTCCGGCGGAATTAACTGGTCTGCTGGCTGCTGACCGCGCGCTCCAGAAGAACGTGTGGATGCAGCCGGATTTATCCGCGGCTACCGCGCTGCTCAGCTTTACTGGGGTCGCGTTGGGATCGGGCAAGGCGCCGCAGCCGCGCGACGTGACCATCCCGATCATGCCGCTGCGCCAGATCAAGGACGACGGTGAGATCGATCTCATCAAAAAGGCGTCGGCGGCGTCGGTGCTGGCGCAGCTCGTGATGATGCAGTGGTGGGTAAAGCCGGGCATGACGGAGCGCGCCATCGCCGGAGCCATGACCGCGGTGTGGATGGAGAACGGGTGTGAGCGGCCCAGCTATGCGCCCATTGTCGGCTTGGGCATCAACTCCACGATCCTGCGCTACTCGGCCAATGACCGCACCATGCAGGACGGCGACATTCTGCTGGTCGACGCAGCCTGCGAGTACTCCATGTACGCCGCCGAAATCACGCGCACCGTGCCCGTGAACGGGCGCTTCACCCCGCGTCAGCGAGAAATCTACAACGTCGTGCTGGGCGCGCAGCAGGCAGCCATCGACGCCTTTGTGGCTGGCAAATCGACCATCGGCGATCCCGGCCGCAAGGACCCGAGCTCGCTCGATACGGTGGCCTACAACTACATCAATACCCACGGAAAGGATCTGCACGGCCAGCTGCTGGGCCAATATTGGCTGCATGGGTTGGGCCACTTGATGGGCATCGATGCGCACGATCCGGCCGTCTACCCGGTCGTCCTCAAGCCGGGGATGGTCTTCACCATCGCGCCGGGTATCTACATTCCCGAGGAGAAGCTGGGGGTGCGCATCGGATGCGACTTCCTGGTGGACGCGGACGGGAAGTTGATCGACCTCGATGCCGCGCTGCCGCATACTCCGGATGAGATCGAAGCGGCGATGCGGACAAAATAAGAGCGCGTATGGATCCCCGCGACGCCATGGATCCCGAACAAGTCGAGGCGCTCAGCCGCGCCTTCAGCGAACAACTGCTGGCCTGCCTGGACGAGTGCGCACGCGGGCGGCGAGGGCTTTTCGCGGAGGACGTGAGCGAGGACGAGGAAGAGAGCCGCTGGCTGGAGGCGGCGCGGCTGCGCGAGTTGGCGGTTGCGCTGCAGGCCGTTCTGGCGCAGCAGGAGGAACGGAACGCCCTCTGCGACGAGTTCCTCGATCTGTGCACTATCCACGGCGAAAGCCATCCCGGCGAGCGCAAACTGGCGCGGGCGTTTCTGGAGCGGATCGAGCGCGGCGAAGTGGGAACACCAACCGAAGAAAAGCCGTGGTGACGCTGCGCATCCTGCGCCACATCCTCCGCGATCAACCTGCGGAAGGATGCGGCACAAGCCTGCGGCGCCTAAAAGCGTATGCCCAGCGATACCGGGATAATCTTGGTATCAGCGTTCACGGTGGTAATGAGGCCCGAGCCGTTCGGACTGAGTCCGCTGACTGCCGGGCTGAGCACATCGACATAGCGTGCCTCGGCGAAGAGCGCCGTCTTGCTGTCGCCATACGTGCCGCCCACACGGTGCTGGAAGCCCCCGCCGATGTTAAACCCGCCTTGATTCGATGAGAAGTGTGCTATTACTACGTTCGCCTCGTAAACCTCGCAGAAGTAGTAGCACTCCTCTTCCTCTTCAGGATCGGTGAAGCTGCTTACCTTGCGGTAAAAGCCTCCGCCTCCTGTGACGTAGAAATCGTTGTTCGACTTAGGAAAGAGCGAGACGACCGGATCGACGGTGAAGGACCAGATGTGCGCGTGGCCGCCCTGCGCGTCCGCTTCGGCGATCAAATAGCCCGGCAGTTTTGCATCGAGGAACTGGTACTCGATCAGCGCGGAGAGGCGTTTGGAGAAGTTCACGCCGCCGCCCACGGTGAACTGCCCGCCATACGTGACGGAAGTGCTTTGGGGAGCGTTGAATCCTCCACTGGCCTCGAAGGCCAGATTGTGGAACAGCCCGTGCTTCCCGCTGCCTCCGCCATTTCCGTACTGGCCTGCGCCGGACCCGCCAGCCGAGGCAGAGGCATCTGGCGCCGGGGCATCGGGTAGAGCGAGGTTGGCAAATTCCTGCAAGCCCGCCTGGCTTGAAGAGTAACCGGATGGACTGGATCGATCCTGCGAAGGAGTGGACTGGGCGCTAGCAACACCGGCAGCGAGCAGAAGCGCCGCTGCAAGCAAACTGGCGCGCCGCATCGGCGGCATCCAAAAGGAGAGTGACATTGCAACCACCTCAAGTATCGAATTCTGTTCAACTTGTACGGCGTTTTAGGAAATAATGTGTCCCGCTCAACCTGCACCGCGTCGCCGCTCCCTGCTGGTCGCGTCGTCTTTGCGCTTGTGCTCCCCGGATACAGCATTTCCTAAAACGCTATAGGGAAAGAAGCGTCTGTCACTGAATTAGACACCAAATGCTGCGAGAGGTTGCCTGAACGAGCAGGTCGTTTCCCTTTGGGTGAGACGCGCGAGGTTCCAAGGAAGGGGCTTACCGGCAAGGAAGCGAGGCAGTTCCGGCTCAAGTCACCCGCCGACCTTGACGGTTCCTGGGCCAACCGTCGGAAACAAAGGCCGGAGCGCTTGCTCCGGCCTTTGGCTGACTCGCCGACTCGCCAGCTTGCTGACCTGCTCTCCGTTCAACCCTGAATGTCGAACTGCTCGGGGTGCAGGGCAGGGTCGCTCTTGAGCAGAAGGTTGCGCCCTATCAGTTCCTCGAATTCGTTGAGCCAGTGGGCGTTGTTGCTCTTGAGCACCTTCACCGTCTCAGGGTTCACGCGCAGCATTACGTCGGCGCTCTCAAAGTGCTTCCGCATCTTACGCAACTCGATGTAAATCTCGTTGCACACGGTGGTCGGACTTTTCACCATGCCGGTGGCCTGGCACGTGGGGCAGGGCACGCTGAGGGTGCGTTCCAGCGACTGCTTCACTCGCTTGCGCGTGATCGCCACCAACCCGAAATCGTTAAACTGCAGGACTTTGGTCGGGGCTCGGTCGCTCTTCAGGGCCTCTTCAAGCGCGGCCATCACCTTGAAGCGGTTTTTGCGCTCATCCATGTCGATAAAGTCGATAACGATGATCCCGCCCAGGTCGCGCAACCGGATTTGGCGCACAATCTCCGGCACGGCATCGAGGTTCGTCTTCAGAATGGTGTCCTCAAGCCGCGCCGACTTGCCCACATATTTGCCGGTATTGATATCGATGGCCACCAGCGCCTCAGTCTGGTTGATGACGATCGATCCGCCGCTTTTGAGCCAGACCTTCGAGCGCAGCGCCTTGGAGATTTCGTCCTCAATGCCGAAGTGCTCGAAGAGCGGCGTCTCCTTGGTGTAGAGCTTGACGCGCCGCACCAGCGAGGGCGAAAAGCGGTTGAGGAAACGCACGATGCGTTCGTAGTCGGCCTCGGAGTCGACCCAAATATTGGTGAAGTTGGCGCTCACCTGGTCGCGCAGGATGCGCTCGATGAGCGACAGGTCGTGATAGATGAGGGCCGGCGACTTGGAGGATTCGGAGCGCTGCTTGATCTCATTCCAAAGATTCATGAGGAAGCGCAGGTCGGCGCGCAACTCCTCTTCCGACGCTCCTTCGGCAGCGGTCCTCACGATGAAACCGCCGGGGGTGTCGCCGCGCTCGTGCGTCAGAATCCGCTTGAGACGATGGCGCTCCTCGTCGGACAAGATCTTACGGCTGACGCCCACGTGCGTAACCGTAGGCATAAAGACCAGGAACCGGCCGGGAAGCGCAATGTGGCTGGTGATGCGCGCGCCCTTCTTGGCGATGGGCTCCTTGGCGATCTGCACCAGGATCTCCTGGCCAGACTTCAAAAGGTCGGAGATGATGGGCAGGTCGGAGGTTTGAGCCGAGCGGCGCGACGGTCCGCGGCGATGGGCCGGAGCGCCACGGCCACGTTGTCCGCGGCCTCCGCGTTCGCGGCGCTCGCGGCCGGGCGCGGGTTGCGCTTCAGTGCCTTGGTCTTCTTCCTCTTCGACGATATCGAAGGCCTCGTCTTCCTCCTCGCCATCCTTCTGGCCGAGTTTCATCTGGATGCGGTGATCGAGGTGAGCCTCCTGCAGCATCTCGCCGAGGTCACCGGAGCGGAGATGGCTGGGCAGCGTCTGTTCCTCGTAATCGTCGAGGTCGTGCGCTTCGGGTTTGTGGCGGCGAGCATGAGGCGCGGCCTCAAGCTCCTCGCCTTCGATCACTTCCTCCTCGACGACGCCGTTGCCAGGGGCATAGGTCGAAACCGGGGAAGTTGTAGCGGTCGTTGTGGTGCCGGCCGCGGCCTCGCCATCCTTCTTTTTCTTGCCGCCGAAGCCGAAGAGCCGGAAGCCTGTGGGAGCGGACGGATCGATGCGGTGGGAGGCGGATGCCTCCGCTTCCTCCGCAGGCGGCGAAGAAATTTCGCCCGAGACCGCAGATTCCCCTGTGACGAATTCGGACCCGTCCATCGCAGGAGGAGAGGGTTCGTGGGAATCCTGATCGGCCTCGTTGCCCCCTTCGGCGGTCTCCAGAGCGAGCGGTTCCTCTTCGGTGGGCGATTCGATCGTGTCCGCGACGAGGCTCTCCTCCTCGAATTCGAACGGGGCCTCCTGCGCACCTGCCGTCTCAAACTCGTGTCGTGACGCTGGCTCAGGCTCCTTCTCCTCAACAGCTTCCTCGTGCGCGGCGCCGCCAGCCGGGGCGGTGGGGAAATCGCTCTGCGCCTCGAGGCTGCCCTTAGCTGGCGGCTTGGGCTGGCGGCGATGCAGCGAGAGCGACTCACCGGGCAATAAGCCGCTGCCGTCCCATTGGAGGGGCGCCTCGACCAGCGTCGAAGGCTTGAATGTGGACGCAGGGCGCGGCGCGACGGCCGTCTCCAGTGCAGCCTTCGGGCTTTCATCGGCGGTCGCGCCGCCATACTTGGAAAGCAACTCGCCGGGCAGCACAAAGGCCGCTGAAACCCGATGTCTGCGCGGCAAGTGCGGCGCAGCGGGAGCCTCTGTCGCATGAATTGCCGGGGCAAGATTGGACTTGGCGGGTTCCGCCGGTGTCGCGGCATTCGGCTCAGATTCCCTCTGCGTCTCAGACTGAACGCCCGGGCCCCGGCCGCCGCGGCGGCGGTGCCGGCCACGCCAGCGGCGCGCGCCAGCCTCTCCTGTTCCCTGAATTTCTTCTCTTCGCCCTGGAACAGCCGGGGATTCAGGAGCTGATGAGACTGCGGCTTCCGGTGCCTCTTCTTCTGCCGGCCGGTGTTCCTGGCGCGCATCCTGTCTGGGTTCTGCCTTCTGGCCCTGACGCGCGCTGCGTTCTTCTTGGCGGCCTTCGTTGCGGTCGAACCCTTGGGGATGCTTCACCTCGCGGGGCGCCTGGCCGGCTCCGCTTGCTGCGGCTTTTTCCAGCTCGTCGGTCTCTTCCTGGTCTTCAAGCTCGATAAAGTCGGTTACGTATAGGAACGCATCGCGCTCCAGACCGAGATCCACAAACGCCGATTGCATGCCGGGTAAAACACGTGTGACGCGCCCGTTGTAAATGGAACCGGCGAGGGTGTACTCGTTTTCGCGTTCGTAGTAGATTTCCGCGAGTTGATCGTCTTCTAAAATTGCAAGCCGCGTCTCATGCGGCGTGCTTGAAATGCAAATTTCCTTTGCCATCGTACCTTTCCGTCCGTCAGCTCAAGGCTGACGGTACACGCGGCAAGGTTGGATGGAAACGCGCGGGGCCGGAAAAGGAATGGATAGGAGGATAACCCAGAGGGCGCTCAGTTAGCGGTTTCCGCACGGCGGCCTGCCTGAAAGGCGGCGAACCAAGGCGGAATACGAATGGAACAAGCCGAGCGAACCGCTGATTACGGCGATCCGATTGCAGAGAGTTTGTGGCCGCCTGCCCCGGGGTCCCCAACGACGGGTGGCTCGGAGAGCCGGGGTCGTTGGGGTGGGCGGTCGCCGGAACTTCCGGCGGGGCCGTTCGACCAGCGGCAATTGCAGGGAGCTCTTGCGCCGGGGAGCAGGGAAATCCGTCTCCCGAACCACCAGCGCGATCCATGCAATGTGCGAGCCGCAAATGGTCATCCCGTCTCTGCGTACTCATCAACCCAATCCTGCCGGGCGCGATCCATCGGGACCATGCCGGCGAAATGCTTGAAAATTCATCTCTTGTGGTCCGGGGCGATCCTCCGATCCCTCCCCGAGCTCAACAAGAGCCAAACCTTTTGGACGACACCTTAACCGCTTGGATCAAGATGCGTCAATTAACGAACCGGCGCATGCGGACATTCATCGCCACGCCCAGCGCCAGGAACGTAAACAGCACCGAAGATCCACCGTAACTCATTAAAGGTAAAGGGATTCCGGTGACGGGCATCAACCCGATGACCATGCCTACGTTGACCGCGATCTGAAAGGTCAACACAGCCACGATTCCCATGATAATGAGGGAGCCGGACAGGTCGGCGGCTGTTTGAGCGTTTTGAATCAAACGCATCAATATAAGAAAGTATAGCAGCAGGACAAAAAATGCGCCCACAAAGCCGTGCTCCTCGCTGAACGCGGCAAAGATAAAATCCGTGTACGGAATGGGCAAAAAATAGCCCTGCGTCTGTGTTCCTTTTTCCAAACCCTTACCCCAGATACCGCCCGATCCGACGGCGATCTCCGACTGCAGCACCTGGTAGCCGCGCCCCCGCGGGTCGTTTTGCGGGTTGATGAAACTGGTCAGCCGATCCTTCTGGTACGGCTTGAGAAATTTGCCGCTGGACCATACTCCACCCACGAGTACGGCGCCCACAGCAAGCAGAATTAGACTCTGCCGAAGGCTGATCCCGCCCAAAAACAGGCCGGCGATCAGCACGGGAGTATAGGTGAGCGTGGTGCCCAGGTCGGGTTGGATAAGCACCAGCACCATGGGAATGCCAACGAGCACGAAGGCCTTGAAAATGTCCCTCCACGTGAGGTTGCGTCCACCCAGATTGGCAAAGTAGCGCGCCATGAGAAGGACCAGCACCACCTTGACCCACTCAGAGGGTTGAAACTGCACCGGGCCGACGCCGATCCAACGCCGCGCGCCCATGACTTTGTGTCCCACGAGTTTCACCGCGACCAGGGAGACAAGGAAAATCCCATAGGCCCATGGGGCCCAGTCGAGCAGACGGTGATAGTCGATTTTGGCCAGGATGAACATCCCAGCGATTCCTCCGGCGACAAAGAGGACTTGCTTTTGACCGAAGCTGGCAAAGCGCGTGTGCATCGTTGTTGAGTGCACTTCGATCACCGAGAGCGCACACAGCGCAAGCACGAGGCCCAGCAGGGCCCAGTCGAAGTCGCGAAAACTGAGGATGCGGCGCATGGGCATCGCAGCTATGGTTCCTTCCGCCGGATGGGCTGCGCTGCGGCCACTTGCGAAGGACCTCGACCGGGAGCTGTGGCGGCCGCCGGAGCTGCGCCCTTCGTCTCGTGTTTCGGCTCCGGCTTCGCCCCGGCGGCGTTCGCAGCCACAATGCCTTGGCTATCGACAAAGAAATGCCCGCCCTGAAGCCGCGCGGTCGTCGTTTTGCCGCCGCCGGTTTTCGTCCCAGGTGCCGTCCACACTGCGCCGACTTCGACAGGCGCCGCAGCCTTCGCCGGCGGCAGGTTGTGCGCTTCGCGGCGCTTCTTATCCACGAAAGCCGTCACCACCTGGGCCGCGAGACGCGCGGGATAATAGCTGAATTCGCCGTTTTCCCAAAGCACCGCCACCACCAGCTCAGGATTGCGGCGCGGCGTCACGCCAACGAACCACACGTTGGGATACGTCGCTTTGCCCTTGCTGGTTTTGCTCAGCGCCTCGTGACTCATCAGCTCTGCGGTCCCGGTCTTTCCCGCAAAGTCAATCCCCTCAAGGTGCGCCGAACCCGCGGTATGGAATAACGCCGGCTGCGTCACCTCGGCCATGCCATCGGTAATGATCTCCCAGTTTGCCGGATCGATCGGAACATAGGAATCGCCCGCCCCTGGAAAGCTATCCAGCAGCAACTTGTAAAAGTCACCGGGAAGCTCGTTGGGAAAAACCACGTGCGGCCGCACCAGATGCCCTCCCGATGCGACGCCGCCGATGATGCGCGCCAGTTGGATCGGCGTTGTCTCGATCGCTCCTTGTCCGATCGCCACGTCGAGCGTTTCGTCCGGATACCAGCGGTGGTGGAAATTCTTGATCAGCCAGTCCGGCGAGGGCATCAGTCCCGCCTGTTCTCCCGGCAAGTCAATCCCCGTCTTCTCGCCGTAGCCGAACTCCGTCGCGTATTTCACGATGCGGTCGATACCCAGCTTATCGCCCAGCATGTAGAAGAACGTGTCGCAGGAATAGGGAATGGCGTTGTAAATATCCACTGGACCGTGTTTTTCGTCGCAGTGATGGTAGTAACCATAGGGTCCCCATCCGCCCGTGCACACGATATGCATGTTCTGTGCAATGCCTTCCTGAAGGCCGGCCACGGACATGAGGATTTTGAAGGTCGAGCCGGGCGCGAGCTGCGCCTGAATCGCCTTGTTCATCAGCGGGTGGTCTGGATCGGTGACCAGCTTGTTCCAGTCGGCGCGGTCGATCTTGACGGCAAATTCGTTGGGGTCGAAGCTGGGGCGCGAAACCATTGCCAGAATTTCGCCGTTCCGCGGGTCCATGGCGACGATCGCGCCGTTGCGGTCGCCCAGAGCCAGTTCGGCGGCGCGCTGCAGATCGTTGTCGATGGTCAGCCTCAGATCCTGGCCAGGCACGGCGTGCTCAATGCCGAAATAGCCCACTTCACGGCCGTGGCTGTCCACAACCACCTCGCGCGAGCCGTCCTGGCCGCGCAACAATGAGTCGTAAGTCTCTTCCACGCCGGCCTTGCCCACCACGTCGCCCGGCTCATAGTAGGCAAAGCGCGGGTTGTTGAGATCGTCCTCGCTCACCTCGCCCACGTAGCCAATCAGATGCGCGGCAAAACCGTCGCGCGGATAGAGCCTGCGCTCCTCGTCGATGGTCTCCAGCTCGGGCAGCTCGTTGCGGTGGGCCGCGATGAAGGCCTGCTCGTCCGGCGTCACCTCCTCCTTGATGGGGATGGGCTGATAGCCGGGCTCGGAGCGGTAACGGTGCAGCGTGGCGCGCAACTGATCCAGATCCAGACCCAGGCCGCGCGCGATTAACGGCAGATCCGCGTCCACATTGCGGCTCTGCTCGCGTACCAGAAAACAGGAGACCGAGGGGTAGTTGTCGACGATGAGGCGCATTTCGCGGTCGAAGAGCTTGCCCCGCGGCGCCAGGATGGGCTCCTTGCGAATGCGGTTCTGCTCGGCCAGCGCGCGGTAGTTGGCCACGTTCAGCACTTGCAGGCGCCATAAGCCCGCGGCCAGCGCCAGCATGATCAAAAGAATGGCGTACTGCACCACTGCCAGATTGACTGTGGAAAGTTTTTCGCCGCGACTGGGCCTGCTGGTGGCCATCTCTCTGCCTTAGGATACTGCTACTCTCGAAGTGAAGCCACTCGGAGGGTTGTTGTCGGCGCCTTACCGGAGGCGCTGCTCTTTCGTTCCGGGGTGCCGGTCATCGCCCGCGCCGATTTGGGCCGGCAGGAAGCATCGATCAAGGCGGCTTGCAAGGAAGATGGAAATGGACTTGAAGTTTACGATCAGGCCAGCGGCGGAATCGGAGGCGGAAGCCGATTGGTGCGTGCGGTTGATGGCAGGCAACGACCCATGGCTTCGGTATGGGTATTCACCCGAGCGGTGCCGAGGCGTACTCAACTGGCCGGGCAGGTCATTGCACGTTGCCGTGGCTGAAGAGAATCTCGGTTTCATTCTTCTCCATCCGAGGGGCTTCTTAGGTTCGCCTTACATTGCGATTGTCGCCGTCGCTGAGGAGTTCCGGGGCAAGGGAATCGGCAGCGCACTGCTGAAGTCCGCGGAACAGACCTTTTCCGAAGCACGCCACATCTATCTTTGTGTTTCTTCGTTCAATTTGCGAGCGATGCAGCTTTACCAACGGCACGGCTATCGGAAAGCCGGAGAGCTCGAGGATTTTCTAGCCGACGGGTTTTCCGAATTTCTGATGTGCAAGCGGTTGAGTCAAAAGAACACCTAGAGCATCTCCCCTTCACATGTAACCCTTGGAATATCCGTGCAGGGTGGCGTTTCCTTCGGGGAAACGCCACTTGAGGTTTTCGGCTTCGGTATACAGCAGAAGGAGAAATGCTATTGGCCGCCCGTCTCTCAATCCCTGATCTGCAGACGGTCGAGCAACGGAAACAGCACCAGGGCAATCAGCGAATTTCCCACGGCGCGAAGCAACTCCGTCAGCCAGCTCCAATCGATTGCCAGACCCAACAGGAAGCGGGTGACGAAAAGATAGATAGCGCTGGAGAACAGAGAGAGCGCAAAGGTGAGCAACAGCCGGATGATGTGATTTTCGACGTCGATACGAATACCCACAGAGCCTGACAGAAAGCCCACGACAGTCTTAGCGATGCCGTTGATGCCGATGGCATGTTGCGAGAGCGCGTCCTCAAAGAGGCCCATGGCCGCTCCCATCACAGTGCCCTGTATGGGGTTGCGGCGGCCGAGCGCAAAGTAAACGACGACGACTAACGGCAGATCGAACCAGTCGTAGCGGCCGACGACACGTGGCAGCCACGCCTGCAACACCAGAGCAGCAAGCGGAACCAGCGTGTAGACCAGCAGGGGATAGCGGTGGATCTCGATTTCGCGCCGGTAGTCAGCGCCGAGCAAGGACATGGCTAGGGATTCCTCTGCGGCGTCGTTTGCGGTTTGGAATTCGATGCTGGCTTGGCCGTGCCGCTATTCGGGGCAGCAGGCGGGACGGTGGATCTCTCAGGCTTGGACTTAGGCGCGGAGTTAGCGCCGGGTTCAGTACCGGACGAATCGGCGGCGCCGGGCGAAAACTCGTCGGGGTGCAGCGGCTGCGGCGGCCGCGTGGCAGGATTCGGATTGCTGGTGTCATACAGCGGCTGTTGATCGGGAGGAAGGTTGGGGTCGATCAACCCTGGGAGCTTCTCCGACATGATTTCGGATGCCTTCATCTGATCCTTGATGGCGGCCGGCACGGCGCTTGATTCCTCTGCGCTGGTATTGATGTCCTGCTGCTCCTGGGGCGAGAAGCGCGGCTCGGTGGAGGTGATCACCAGCACCTCGTCCAGGCGGTCAAGATGCGCGGCCGGCTTCAAGATGATGTCGACCAGTCCGTCGCGGTCCGGATCGCGCTCCACTTCTTCGACTACGCCTACGGGCAGCCCGCGGGGAAAGATCAGGTCGCCCCCCGCGGTGAGCACATGCTCTCCGGGTTGAATGCGCTGATCGGCAGTGACGCCCACCACTTCAAGTCGGCCTGTAGCATCGCCACGAAGGATGCCGCGAATGCGCGTCGTCTCCAGGATCACGCCAGCGCCGCTGGTGGAGTCGTTGACGGCCAGCACCTGCGCGCTGTGAGGAAAGACATCGCGCACCTTGCCCACGATGCCGTCTGCCGTAATTACCGCCATATCCGGCTTCAGGCCGTCGCGTGCGCCCTTATCGATATAGAAAACATGCGAACGGTCGCTGCCGCTGGAGCCGTAAGCCTGCGCGGCCAGGGTGGCATAGATGTACCGTTGCTGAAAGCCAAGCAACGCCCGCAGCCGCTGGCCCTGGCGGGCATCCTCCAGCAGCGCGGCTTCCTCCAGCCGCAACCGGCCCACGGTCTGCTCCAGGTCCTGGTTCTGTTGGCGGACGTGGAGCAGATCGATATAGTTGGACCACAGGCCTGCAACTCCCATTCCGCCCAGGTGGATCAGCCGCTCCGGCGGCGAAATTACCGCGTTGGCCCAAAGCCGGATCAGCCGCACGCCACTTGGGTCCGTGGAGTCGAGAGTACTCGTGCCGCTGCTGGTCCTGTGCACCTGCACCGCCAGCCCGGCGAGCTGGGCCATCAGCAGGGCCAGAAGCACCACGAGGTTCCGATAGCGTGCTATGAACGATTCCATAAACGCAAGTGATCAGTGGTCAGTGAGCAGTGATCAGTGACCGATCGGAGCCGAGATCGATATTGGGCGCTGCAGAACGCCGGCCGCGCCTAGAATTGAAACGCATCGCGAATTTGCGCTATCGCTCGCACCACGCAGTTCTTTCTGATCACTGACCACTGTTCACTGTCCACTGGTTCAATCGATCTTGATCTTGCGCAGCAGGCGGAAGTCCGAGAGCATCTTGCCCGTGCCCAGCACCACACTAGCCAGCGGATCGTCGGCCACTGAAACGGGCAACCCGGTCTCCTCGCGAATGCGCTTGTCAAGATTCTTGAGGAGCGCCCCGCCGCCGGTCAGCACAATGCCGCGATCGCTGATGTCGGCCGAAAGCTCGGGCGGCGTGCGCTCCAATGCCACGCGAATGGCGTTCATAATTACGGCAATACACTCGCCCAACGCTTCGCGAATCTCACTGTCGTCGATGGCGATGGTCTTGGGCACGCCCTCGATCAGGTTGCGCCCCTTGATCTCCAAAGTCAGCGGCTTATCCAGCGGGAATGCCGAACCGATGTCGATTTTGATCTGCTCGGCGGTGCGCTCGCCGATCAGCAGGTTGTACTTGCGCTTCAGATAGTTGGTAATGGCCTCGTCCATCTGGTTGCCGGCCATGCGCACCGTGCGCGAGTAAACAATCCCGCTGAGCGAAATCACCGCGATGTCGGTGGTGCCGCCGCCGATATCCACCACCATGTTGCCCGAGGGTTCGGTGATCGGCAGGCCGGCGCCGATAGCCGCGACCATCGCCTGCTCCACCAGATACACCTCGCTGGCCTTGGCGCGATAGGCGGAATCTTCGACCGCTCGCTTCTCCACCTGCGTAATCTCCGAGGGCACGCCGATCACGATCCGCGGGTGCACCAGCATCTTGCGGTTGTGCGCCTTCTGGATGAAGTAGTTGAGCATCTTCTCGGTGATTTTGAAATCGGCGATCACGCCGTCCTTCATGGGCTTGATGGCCACGATGTTCACCGGTGTGCGTCCCAGCATCTCTTTGGCCTTGTTGCCCACAGCCTCCACTTCACCGGTGTTCTTGTTGATGGCTACAATCGACGGTTCATTCACAACGATGCCCTTGCCGGCCGCGTACACAAGGGTATTGGCGGTGCCCAGATCGATGGCCAGATCGCTGGAAAACATGCTGAAAAGCGAGCGAAGCCCATGGGACCGCGAAGGACGGGAACGGTAGCCATTCAATGACATAGAGAAATCGAATCAACCTCAAAAAGCGTGAAAATGGAATCTGCCTCTCTGTCTATTGTACGGCCAGTTGCCTTTGTCCGCAGCCATAGACTAGGGAGCGGCGGAGGGTGGCACCACCGCCGACGCGGACCCCGTTCCGGTCGCCTCGCGGACAATTTGCCCGTCGCGCATGTGCAGAATGCGCCCGGCGATGGCCGCCGCCTCGGGATTATGCGTGATCATCAGGGTGGTCTGGCCCAGCTCCCGGTTGGAGCGTTGCAGCATGTGCAGCACCGCGTCGGAGTTTTGGGTGTCCAGGTTGCCGGTGGGCTCGTCGGCCAGCACGATGGCCGGCTGCGTAATAAGCGCCCGGGCGATAGCCACGCGCTGCTGCTCGCCGCCGCTCAGCTCGGCCGGGCGGTGATCGAGCCGTCCCCGGATCGCCAGCATATTGCTCAAATGATCCAGATACTTCCGGTCCATCGGCTCCTTGCGTCCGCTGATGGAATAGGCGATCTCGATGTTGCCCATGGCCGACAATGTCGGCAGCAGATTGAACTTCTGGAAGACGAACCCGATGCGGTGTTTGCGCAGGCGGGTGCGTTCGGCGTCGTTCAGCGTGGCGAAATCCACGCCGTCAATCACCACGCGTCCCTCGGTAGCCCGCGTGAGCCCGCCCAGCAGGTAAAAGAGCGTGGACTTGCCCGAGCCCGAGGGCCCCACAATGGCCACAAACTCGCCCGGCTCGACAGCCAGCGAGACACCGCGCACTGCGGCCACCTGGATGCGGCCCGCCGCGTAAACTTTGGTCACGTTTTCGGTGAGAATGATGTGTCTGGATGCATTGGATGGCACGCTGTCATTGTAAATGTGGCGCTTGGAGGGCCGCTGCGGTCCAGTCTCTTACAGGCTCTGCGGCCGGCGCGAAAGCGTCGAATAAGCTCTAAAATGGTTCTGCACTGATCTCGATCGCAGGATTCCCCGACCATGACCCCGGAACTGAAATCTTCCCTCACGACCTCTCTTGAAGCAGCCGCCGCACAGGCCGGTCTCATTCTCGTCTCCCTCACCCAGGGCGCCGCCTTCAATGGCCGTCCCACCACTGTCTTCGAACTCGGCTTGCCCGGCAAAGAGGCTGCAGGCCGCTCGTCGAAACTCGAATTGACAGACGCCTTCGACTTCGACAAGCCCCACCTGCTGCCCGAGATGACAGCGCATCTCGCCGCCGAGGCCAAGCGCCTCCGCAACCCGCGGCCCGAGTGCTACGTCACGCTGGGCGGGCTGCCGCTGGCCTTCGGGCAATTCGAGTGGCCCTTTCACCGCTCGACCTCCGGGGCGGACACCTATATTGTCCATGGCGAGATTCACCTGGCCGACGGCGGCGCACACAACCTCCACGCCAAAATCTCCGCCTCCGTCACGCTCACCTTCGCCGAGATCGTTCCCGCCATGGAGCAGCCCTACGCCGAGACCTTCGTCTACAACGCCGTGCGCAAGATGGTGGACATGGGCCAACTGGAATTCTTGAAGTCCGGCAATCGCCAGCCCGTGCCCGTGACCACGCGCTACTACAGCCGCTGGCAAAAGAAGTTTATCTTTACCGAGACCGACGACGCGGAGCGGCTGCGCTACCTGCTCATCAAGGTCTACTGGCTTTCGGGCGTGCTGGGCTGCGGCAAGCCGGTATGGATCGCCGACCCGCGCGACGCGCAGTACCTGAATACCACCGAGGCCGACCTGCTGCGCATGGCCGGCGACGAGGCCGGCGAAGGGCTGATGGCGCTCGACGGCGAGTTTGCCGCCGCCACGCCGGCGCTGATGGCGCAGGCAGCCGACTATCAGGAAGCTCTCGAAGCCGCGCTCGACTTCACCAAGCCCAAATTCAACGAGTCGATGCGCTCCGGCCACGCGAATATGTAGCCTCGCCCTCCTCGCTTGGCGGCGTGGGGGTTCAGATCGCATGGCTGTTGTTGTGGTGATTCGGCCTGTCGCCCGCAGCGTTGACCGACTCTCTGAGCCCCCGGCCCCTGTTCTCTGATCTCTGTTCCTATAGCGCCGCGCCGCACCCCGAGCAAAAGCGCGCGCCCGGCGGGTTGGGGCGTTGGCAGCGCGGGCAGGCCGTAAGCGTATTGTCCGGAGCTGCGATTGGAGCCGGCGCCGCAACCGCACCCGGAACTACGCCTGCCGGCGGCATGTTCCCCTGTACATTGATCGCCACGTTCACCGGTGGCTGGCCCCATCCCGGCACCGCGATTCCCAGCGACGCCGCAATCCCCGCCGCCTGAATCGCGTTGTACTCGCGCACCCGGCCGGGCATGAAGAAGCACTCGATGAAGCCGAGAATCGCCGGGATGCCGGTCCAGCAGAAGCAGCAGTAGAGGATTCCCAGCCCCGTGCGGCGCAGATAAAAGTGATGCATGCCAAAGGTGCCCAGGAACAGCGCCAGCAGGATGCCTACGACCTCGTCGCGCCGCACTGCCTCGTATTGCTGGTAAAAAATGGCTTGCGGGTTGGGATATGCGTACGTGCTCATCGCCGTGATTCTCCTTACCTGTTGCAGCTCAAGGATACGCAGGCAGCATGTGGCCGGTTCCCCATGTCCCCGACGCGAGTATTGTCCCACGCCGCCGGGGGGGGATAGCATCGAAATCGGATCATGAGCGCACTGAATTGTTCAACAAATCTCTCCACTGCTTCGAGCGGAACCTTTCTCATCGGCGGCGACCTGCCCGTGCACCGGTTGGGGTACGGGACGATGCGGCTGGTGGGCGAGGGCGCGTGGGGCGAGCCGGCCGACGCCGACGAAGCTCGCCGCGTGCTGCGCCGCGCCGTGGAGCTGGGCGTCACGCTCATCGATACCGCCGACGCCTACGGCCCCGAGATCGCCGAACGCCTGATCGGCGAGGCGCTCGCGCCCTATCCTCCCGGCCTGGTCGTCACGACCAAGGGCGGCATCACGCGCCAGGGCCCTGCCAAAACCGAGTACGTGGGCCGCGCCGGCTACCTGATCCAATGCGTCGAAATGAGCTTGCGCCGGCTCAAGCTGGAGCGCATCGAGCTCTATCAACTCCACAGAATCGATCCGCGCACCCCGCTCGAAGAATCCCTCGGCGCGCTCCGCCGCATGCAGGAGCAGGGCAAGATTCGCCACATCGGCCTGAGCGAAGTCATCCCGGCCGAGATCGAGGACGCGGAAAAGATCGTCCCCATCGTGACTGTCCAGAATCGCTACAGCCTGGCCGACCGGCGCCATGAGGAAACGCTCATGTATTGCGAGCGGCGCGGCATCGGCTTCCTGCCGTGGTATCCCTATGCGGGCGGAAAGCTGCTGAAGGCCGACCACCCCGCCGCGCACGCTCTCGGCTGCATCGCCGAACGGCACGGTGCCACGATTCCGCAACTCTCGCTGGCATGGCTGCTGCACCGCTCGCCCGTCCTGCTGCCGATTCCGGGCACCTCGAAGGTGGCGCACCTCGAGGAGAACGTCGCCGCGGCGCGCTTCAAACTCACTGACGATGAATGGCGCGAAGTGGAGGCGGCGGCAGGGGCAGCGCGTTAGGCGGGCGGGATCGGATTAGGTTTGCGCCGGGGGGATAACCGACCTATCCCGCTCCCAGCCCTCGTTCTCCAGCGTCAGCCGCTCGATAATAACCGCGACTTGGTTGGCATCCAGAGCCGATATCGCCTGGTACTGCGTGGGCCAGCAGTGGTACACCTTGTAGGCGCGCATCAGTTGCCCGGCCTCGTTGTAGAGCTCGATCGAGATATTCTTGCGGAATTGATCCAGGATGATATCGGATTCCATGCCGCCGCCGTATTGCCACACCAGATTGGCCCAGTTCTCGAAGGATGGATCCTCGGTCAGGCCGCGTTCCAACGTGATCGCGTCAAATCCGGTCAACCCGATCGATTTCCGCGCTTTGCTTGGCCCGCTGCCCTTGCGATTCTCCACCACCTCAGTAGTCCGAATTAAACCGGATACCGCCCTGATGGCAGGGATATATTGCCCGTCCCACTTCACGCGAAAGTTGAAGTTCTTGTATGGGTCGAGGCTCGCCGCATTGGCCGGAAACTCACTCATATAACGAAGGATAGCACCGGGCAACCCGATTCAAATGTCACTTTCGGGTCAAGCGCGCCAACCCGACGGCGGCATGAGCCGGTAACCGTCGAGATCAAACTAAAGTGCAGTTCATGGCGCTTTCGGAAGTTGATTTCTGCCTGCCCCGAGAACCTTCCCCCTGATTTTTCATCTCTGTTCCTGTTCTCTGTCCCTTTCCCTTGCGCCGCACCGCCGCTCAGAACCGGTGCCGCCCGTGCCCCGCGACAAAGACGAGCATCCGCAACAACAGCAAAAGCACAAAGAGCGCCACGGCGACAGCGATCAGTAGGCTCCCGCTGCTGAGCTTGGCTGGGCGCGGTTTTGTTTTGCGCTTCATGCGGAAAGTCGAACCCCATCATAACGCGAAGGCCGCCGGCCGGAGGCGCCAAGGCGTTGTGCCCCTACCTCGTAAGCCGCAGTTTCCGTTATTCTCTTTGCAAAGCGAGGTGCGACTGATGCCCATCGCCATGCTGAGCGGCGCCAGAACCAAAAAGATCCTGGCCGCCCTTGAGGGCAACTGGCAAGCCGAAATGGAGGGCTACCACACCTACAACGCGCTCGCCGACCGCGACGACGATCCGGTGCGGGCGCAGGTGCTGCGCCATCTGGCTCAGGCCGAACTCGAGCACGCCGCGCTGTGGGAAGGCCGCATCAAGGAGCTGGGTGGACCCGACCCCCTCTACTCCGGGGGCCCCGGCGGCCAGGCCGACTCGCTGGCTAACCGCGCCGGCGGCATGCGCATGGCCCTGCGCCGCCTTGAGATCGAGGAGAGCCGCCATATCGCCAGCTACGGCGAGCAGCTCAAGGCCCTCGGCGACGAGGGCTCCGTCGCCATCCTCGAGCACGTCATCCAGGACGAAAAAGACCACTATCGCGAGCTGGGTTCGCTCCTCCGCGGCCACTACACCGCCCCCGCCGGCGCGCCCAAAATCGAGGCCCAGGCCGTGCTCAATGAGATGCTGGCCAAGCGCAACCAGGGGCGCAAGCAGCCCGGCGCGTGGGTCGGCGACGCCATCTACGGCGTCAACGACGGCCTCGGCGCCATCTTCGGCATCGTCTCCGGCGTCTCCGGCGCCACCGCCGGCAACCCCAAGTACGTGCTCCTCGCCGGCCTCTCCGGAATGATCGCCTCCGCGCTCTCCATGGGCTCCGGCGCCTACCTCGCCGCCAAAAGCGAGCGCGAAATCTACCACGCCGAAATCGCCCGCGAGCGCGAAGCCATCCAGATGAACGGCCCCGAAGCCCGCGAGCTGCTCTCGCTCTACTACCAGGTCAAGGGACTGCCCGAAGAAGACTCGCTTCACATGGTCAATCACATCGCCAGCGACCCCGAGCAGTTGCTCCGCGCGCTGGCCGCCGAGCGCCTCGGCTCCAGCGAAGGGGCTCTGGCCAACCCCCTCGTTTCGGCCAGCTCCGGCGCGTTGTCCACGGCCGTCGGAGCCATCATTCCCGTCATCCCCTTCTTCTTCATGCAGGGCATTCCGGCCGTCATCGCCGCGGCCATCGTCTCCCTGGCCGCCCACTTCGCCGTCGGAGCCGCCAAGTCCCTCATCACCGTCCGCTCCTGGTGGTCCTCCGGCCTCGAAATGACCGTCGTCGGCGCCCTCGAAGGCGCCGTCACCTACGGCATCGGCATTTTGCTCGGCAAGGGCGGGCTGTAATCAATTGATCTGTCATCCTGAGCGGCAAAAATCGGATGTCATCCTGAGCGGAGGCCCGCGAAAGCGGGTCGGAGCCGAAGGATCTGCGGTTGCATTTTCGCTGTTGGTGCCGCAAGTTTCCAATAAACCCGCACTGATCCTGGTCTTTACTGGCTCGTGATGACTCGCATCCTCTGGATCATCGGATTGTCGATTGCGCTCCTTGTAAATACAGGGTTTGTCGTTGTCTGTTGTACCGGATTGGTCACACGCAGGCACTTGAATTTCATGGGGTGGTTCGTGCTCGTCCTCAGTATTTACCTGGTGTGGCTCATTTACGGGTGGCTCCGCTCGGCCATCAAATACGGCGACCCAACAAAAAGTCTCAATCCTAGGGTGACAAGCTGAATTCGCACATAGCTTGGCGACAACCAAATGAATCGCATTTCGCGCTAAAATAGTAACTGCAGTGACCCTCCACCAGCCCATCCCGGCTCTTCTCTAGCGGCTCCCGCCGCAGATGCCTTTTTTGTGCCCAGTTTTGAGATTCTTTCCTAAATTCACGAAGACGCGCAGGCCCGCGCTTAATTTCTTGCGCCAAAGAGGAGCCAATGATCGATCGCCTCGAACAAATGGAGCAGCGCTACAACGAGCTGCAATCGCAGTTCGCCCTGCCCGAGGTCGTCAGCGACCACGAAAAATACCAGAAGATCGCCAAATCGCTCCGTGAAATCGAAGCGCCGGTCGAGAAGTACCGCGAGCTCAAAGGCGTTCGCAAGGGCCTGGCCGACGCGCGCGCCATGCTGGCCGAGACCGACGCCGAAATGCGCGCCATGGCGCAGGAGGAGATTGCTGCGCTCGAGCCGCGCGCGCAGGCCCTCGAAGAAGAGCTCAAGGTGATGCTGCTGCCCAGGGACCCCAACGATGAAAAGAACGTGATCCTCGAAATCCGCGCCGGTACGGGCGGCGATGAGGCCTCGCTCTTTGCCGCCGAAATCTTCCGCATGTACACGCGCTTTGCCGAGCAGAAGCGCTGGAAGGTCGAGGTGCTGTCGATCTCGGAATCCGGCATCGGTGGCTACAAGGAAGTCATCGCCATCGTCGAGGGCGACCGCGTCTACTCCCAGCTCAAGTGGGAGTCGGGAGTGCACCGTGTGCAGCGCGTTCCCGAAACCGAGCAGCAGGGCCGCGTGCACACATCGGCGATCACCGTCGCCGTCCTGCCCGAGGCCGAGGAAGTGGACATCAGGATCGAGCCCAAGGACCTGCGCATCGACACCTTCTGCTCCTCCGGCCCCGGCGGCCAGTCGGTCAACACCACGTACTCCGCCGTGCGCATCACCCACCTGCCCACCAATACCGTGGTCAGTTGCCAGGATGAGAAGTCGCAGATCAAGAACCGCGAAAAAGGCATGCGCGTGCTCCGTTCGCGCCTCTACGAAATGGAGATGGAGCGCCAGAACGCCGAACTCGCCCAGGCCCGCAAACAGCAGGTCGGTTCCGGCGACCGCAGCGAGAAGATCCGCACCTACAACTTCCCGCGGAACCGCGTCACCGACCACCGCATCGGCCTCACCCTCCACCAGCTCGATCTGGTGATGCAGGGCCGCCTCCAGCCCATCGTCGACGCCCTCATCGCCCACTACCAGGCCGAGCAGTTGAAGGGCGAAACGCAAGCAGCGTAACCGCTCAGCTCCCGTAGGGAGCGCTACCGCGGATTAGGAAATGGTGCATCCGAGAGCCACTGCCCCAAAGTCAACGCGACCATCAGAGAGCGGTGACGTTGCTCGATCCCTCGCGGACAAAGTATTTCCTAATCCGCCGTAGCGAATAGCCCAGGGCAACCCTGAGCGAAGTCGAAGGGCAGCCCCGGGAAAGCCGCGCAAGAAAGTTTTCCAAGCCCCGTAGGGGCGGCAGAACCCTGGTGGCCTTCGCCCATTGAGCACCGATTTTCAGCGGCAAGCTTCCCCGACGTAATCAACGCAGCTGTCACCTCAAACAAACGGAATTCGCATCGGCTTACCGCCTTAGCCGGACACAAGAATAATTCTTCCCGAGTTTGCAGATAATTTCGCCCTTTCGGCGCACAATCAATTCATAAGTGTTCATTTAGGCATTCGCGCGCCCGAGTCTCTACACTGCGTTTTGCGTTTCTGCGCCGATTTTTCGGGCAAAAACCGTGACAGCGAACGCCGGAAGGTCCAAAAAACGCTCGCAACCAACACATAATAGGATATTTGGTTCTAACCGGTTTAAATTCAAATATTTGGACGGGGCGCCGTCCAGCAACTCCTTTGCCGTCAAATATTTGATCAAAAAATGCATTTTTGCTTTCGCTTCAGCTTCGCCTCGCCTTGGAAAGAAGCCAGAGTCAAGGTCCTGCGCTAAACGAATAGAATTCGCATCGGCGCTTCCGCCTCCACGCTCTTTCCCTCCTCTGCGAGAACGCCCGTCACCGGATCACGCGCGAAGACGCTGATCAGGTTCGAATCCTGATTCGCCACCAGCATCCAGCGCTCCGCGGGATCGAGCGTGAAGTTGCGCGGCGTCTTTCCGCCGCAGTTCGACCGCTTCATCGGCGTCAGCCGCCCGGTCCTGGGATCGGCGTGGAAGGCATAGAGAAAGTTGTCGTCGCGATTGGCGAAGTAAACGAATCGCCCGTCGCGCGCAATCACCGTATCGCAGCCGCGTGTGGGGCCATGATAATCCGCGGGCAGCAGATTGATCCGATCGACGAGCGTCAGGCTCCCGTCAGCCTTGTGCCAGTCGAGTACGTCCACCGTCGACGCCATCTCGTTCATGCAATAGGCGGTGCGGCCGTTAGGATGGAAGTGCAACGTGCGCGGCCCGGAGCCGGGCGCTCCGTGATAGGTCCCCGCCGGCGTCATCCGCGCTGTGGCCACGTCGGGCTTGTAAATGTGGATCGAGTCGCCGCCCAGATCGTTGATGTAAGCGAAGCGGTTGTCGGGCGAGAACGAGGCAAAGTGCTCGTGCGCGGTTTGCTGGCGGTCGGGGTTCGGGCCGTGCTCGGTATAGTGCTCGGTCCAAACGGCCTCGCTCAGTTTGCCGTCCTCAATGCGGAAGCTGGCCGCGCTGGCACCGGTGTAATCGGCGGCAAGCAACATGCGGCCGGTGTAGTCGACGGCCACGTGGCAGGTGCCTGTGCCGGCCGAGTTGCGCGCAGAAAGCGGCTGCAATTCTCCGCCCACGAGGCGAAAGCTGGACACCCTGCCGGTGGACTTGCCGTTGAAGGTATCCAGCTCCGAGGCAGAGTAAATGAAGTCGTGCCCGTGCGAGAAGGCGAGCCAGGACACGCTGGGCACCTTTGCGGCCACGCCCACTGGCGTCAGCGTCGCAGTGGCGGGATCCCAGTCGTAGGCGAGAATCCCGTTGGGCGCGCCCGAGGCAATGAACATGCGCCTGCTCTGTGCTGGCGTTGGCGTCGGCGCAGCGGCCCGCAGAAAACCGGGCGCGGCAAGGGTTGCAAATGTGGCGGCTGATGCAGTGTTCAGGAATTCGCGACGAGTGGCAAGTGTCATGGTAGAAGCCATTGTCGCCGATGCGAGCCGCGACGCGCCAGCCTTGTTCGCCTCAGTCCAGCGTGAATTGAACGTTTACCGTCGTCTCCACCTCCACCGGCTGGCAGTTGAGCATATAGGGCCGGTAGCGCCACTGCTTCACCGCATCGAGCGCGGCCTGCTGCAACAGCGCGGGCCCGCCCACCGCACGCAGGTTCTCAATGGTTCCGCTGCGCGAGATAGTGGCCTGCAGTACCACCGTGCCGGAGACGCGTGCGGCCTGCGCCACCGCCGGGTATCTCGGGATGACCTTGTAGATCAGCATCCCTTGCATCACCCCCGAGGAGACGTGCCGCGCGGGCAGAACCGCCGGGCGCACATTGGGATGCGTGCCGTATCCGCTGAATGTATTGTTCGAGCTGCCCGCGCCATTTCCTTCCGGGTCGAGGGCGAGCCAGTCGGGCTTGATCACCACTTCCGGCCCGGTGGGGATCTGATAGCCCTTGGGAATGACCGAAGGCGCTCGAACGAATCCGTTCGGCATCTGCGTAGGCACAACGTTAGCGCGCTCGGGCCGGACAACTGGCTTCGGCTCCTCGACCGGCGCCGGCGCTTCCATCAGGATCGCGCTTGCGATCTGCGGCAGCGCCTGAGGATAGATGAGCGGGATGAAGATCAACGCCAGCAGGACGGATGCGTTGAAGGCGAAGGTCGCAATCATCCAGCCCCGGCTGCGTGTGTGGATTCTGCCCATGGATTCGAACGTGGAGTCTTCAAACATGGCCTGCCTCCCTCAACCTTAATTCGAGCCGCGCCGGCAGGGAGGCGGAAGGCTTGCTGCAGAGCGCAGCGAGACGGCCCGCTCAACGCGCCCTGGCGCGGGGAGCGGGGGTTCAAGGCCCTCCGATCATCCCGTTCGGTACCGCTGTGCTTGTGTAGACACCAGGCAGAGCAAAACTGTTCCCGAAGTTGGCAAGAAAACGGCGATCGGATGCGGGGACGCGCGCACTCATTGTTCGCGAGAGGCTCGCTGCGGTGCGCCTTCCCGCCCCAGCCGCGCTTCAACCGGGTGGTTGAAGCGAAGCAGCGCGATCCACATGCCATCGTCGTCGCGCTTCCACTCGAGCGTCCCGCTTAACTCATGGGCGATCAGCTCGGGCGGCAGATCGTGGTGCAGGCCGAAGTAACGTTCGTCGAGTGCTTCTCCGCCAAGCCGCACGAGCGGCGACACCGGATCATACTTGGTGGAAAAGACCAGCGCAGCAGAATATGCCTGCGGCTCCTGGGCGGCGCGGGCGATCTGCGCGGCAGAGAAGTCGTCGATCGCAACCACATCCCACGGCTGCTTGACGTAGCCGAGCTCGGGGCGGGTCAGCTCGTCGGTCATCGGCCAGGCCGTGAGCACCGTGGCGCCGGGATAGAGCTTGGCAAGCTCGGCGATACCGGCCTGATGCATCCGCACAACGCGCGCGTAAGCCAGGTTGTCTTCGGGAGCGAAGCCGTAAGGGGGATTGTTGAAGAGACCCACCAGAAACGCTGCGGCAGACAAGAGCGCCAGGCCATGCCAGTAAGGCACGCGGCGATAAAACGTGGACACAGCGACGAGAAGCACCAGTGGATACATGGGCAGAAGATAGCGAGTGAGCAGCGCGCCGCCCAGCACGCTGAAGAGCACTGCGTTGGCCAGAAGCAGGAGAAAGATGCGCCATAAAGCCGGGGGTGTGAGCGTGGCGCGAGCGTGGCCATCCGCGTCGGGGCGGGGATTGAGCAGCAGCGCGGCGAAGGCCATCAACACCGGCACAAAGAGGTTCATGTGCGCGGTGAGGTGAAAGATGCGATGGCCGAAGGCGGCCAGGATGCGCAAGGGCGTGAGCGTGGCCTCGGCGTTGTAGCGCAGGTACGCAGGATTGCCGAAGAGAAATCCGGTTTTGGCGTAGTGATAGCCGTACCAAGCGGCCAAGGGCAGAATGCAGCTCGAGAGCCAGGCAGCTTCTCGCCAGAGCCGGCGCGCCGGAGCGCCGAACCGGAAGCTTTCCACTACGTTGACCGCGGCCAGCGTAAGAGGGATGGCGATGGAGGTTTCCTTGCATAGAGCAGCGGCGGAAAACCAAAGCGCGGCGGCCCAGGGCACGCGGCCGCGGCCTGGCAGCGCAAAGGCCAGTCCCCACAGGGAGCACGCCGCGGCAAAGATGTCGGCATTAGCGAGCGAGCTCTGCGCGAACCAAATGGGGTAAAGGCCGGTCAGCAGCACCGTCCAGAAGGCGACCGAGGCGACTCCCACAAGGCGCATGGCCATCCGCCACACCGCAAGAAGCCCCAGCGCGGCCACCATCAGAACGGCTTCGCGAGTGACTTCGAGATAGAAGCCGGAAATCCACCACCACAGCGCCAGGTAGATGCTGGGCAGCGGTGGATGCGCGTTGGAGAGCGTTGTGGTGGGAATGAGCGAGCCGGTGCGGAAGAAATCCCATGCCGCGGGGATGTAGTAGCCGGCTTCGTCCCAGTAGTAGGGGACGCGCAATAGCGCGAAGTGGCTGGCATAGAGCGCCACGAAGATCACTGGAAAAATCATCCAGAGAGGAAGCGGGCGATCCAGACGCGGATTGAGAATTCCTTTCAAGCGCAAGGTCTCGCTCCTGCGGTCCGATGAGGGCGACGGGGCCTAGTTGACGGGCCCGCGCGGGAAATTCTGGTTCTGCGGCTCCAGATTGAGCGTGCCGAAGGCCTGTTCGTATTGAGCAAGATTCTGGCCCAGCACGTTCCACAGAGCCTTGGCCTGCTGCGGGCTTAGGAAGATGCACTGATGGTTGCGGATGGTTACCTGCTCGGGGCTTTCACTGGAGGCAAGGCCGAAGACCAGTTGGAAGTCCCACACGCTGACGCGCACCTGCACGCTGTTGGCGTAGGACTCGCGGTAGTCGGCGGTCTGGGAGAGATTGAGTTGAGGTTGCTGCGGAGTCGGGCTCATGATGCAACCAGATTACGCTGGGAGGGGCGGGGTTTGCTTTCTGATGGGTGCGCGCCGAGCGCGCCGAAGATCGGCGGCGAGGGGACAATTTTCGCAGCGGGCAATGCGGCCGCAGTGCGCCTTACCCACGGCCACGGTGAGCGCGTGGAATTCGTTGAAGAACTGCGCGCGGCTAGATGCGGGATCCTCGGCAAAGGCGCGGCGCGTAAGGTCAGTCAGATCGTCGTAGGAGATTTTGGTGCGGCCTGCAAGTGGCGCGAGAAGCTTGTGGCGCTCGGCGATGCGCCGCAGATACTCGTCGGCCACGGGTACAGGATGCCTGAGCGCGTAGAGCAGAATGGCGTCGGCAGTTTCGGGGCCGACGCCGGGCAAAGCCAGAAGGCGCTGGCGGAGCGCGGCGACCGGTGCAGCTGCGAGAGCTTCGAGCGAGCCGCCGAACTCCTTGTCGAGCATGGTCACGAATGCCTTGAGCGCCGGCGCCTTGCGCGCGATGAAACCGGAGGGCCGGATGAGCCGCCGCAATTCGGCGAGAGGAATGACGCGCATGCCCTGAGGCGTGAGCGCGCCGGCCGCACGGAGACTGGCGAGCGAACGCTCGACGGCCTTCCATGAGGTGTTTTGTGTCAGATAGGCACCGAGGATCACCTCAAACCGGATTCCGGCCGGCCACCAGTGCTGCGGGCCGTAGGCGCGCAGCAGGTCATCGTGCATGCGGCGCAGTCGTACCGCGGGATCGTGTGGGCGGGAGTTCACGGCTATCTTAGGATAGCGGTAAGACGGCGCGAGACATTTTCGCGGATGCGAGGAGACCGGGATGAAGAGCCACACGGAGTATCTGGTATTTGAGACGCGCAAGCGGCGGGAAATGGTGCACATCACTGACGAGGTGGAGAAGATTGTCGAGCGCAGCGGCGTGAAGGATGGCTTGTGCTTTGTGTCGCCAATGCACATTACGGCGGCGATTTATGTGAACGACCTCGAAAGCGGGCTCATCGAGGACATCGGCAAATGGCTGGAGGAGCTGGCGCCCGCGCGGCCCGATTACAAGCACCACCGCACAGGAGAGGACAACGGCGACGCGCACCTGAAGTCGCTTCTGCTGCACCATGAGACCACATTGCCGGTGACTAACGGCAAGCTGGACCTGGGCACATGGCAGAGGGTCTTCTATGCCGAGTTCGATGGCCAGCGCCGCAAGCGAGTGATCGTGAAGGTGCTGGGGGTAGAGTGAGGAAGAATGCGGAGTTAGCGGGGTTAGCCGCGCTACGCGCGTGTTAGCGGAACTGGGTGCTACGCTCTGCAAACTCCGCTAACTCCGCTCGCTCGTCATCGGCGCTCTTGCGTCAGGGGCCGGAGGATTGGCTAGGACCGGGCGCGGCGAAGTTGATCTCCGTGCGAGGCAGGACAACCAGATCCACGCGGCGGTTTTCCGCGCGGCCCCTCGCGGTGTCATTGCTGGTGACGGGGTGATACTCGGCGTAGCCGGCGGCCGAAATGCGGTCAGCCGGGATGGCCTTCGTGTCGAGAAAGAGACGTGCGATGTCCGTGGCGCGGGCCGCCGAAAGTTCCCAGTTGGAGTCGAACTCGGCGTTGTGGATAGGCACATTGTCCGTGTGGCCTTCGATGCGCAGATCGTAGGGGCTTGCGCCCAGCTTGTTGGCGATCTGGCGCAACACTGGGATGGCTTCCGGCTTGGGCACAGCGGAGCCGGAGTCGAAGAAACCAGCCTCGCGCAGGCTGATGACCAGACCGTCACGGCCCATCTCGAGAGAGACGGTGCGTGCGGCGACCTGTTGGGAAAGGGCCGCGGCCAGATCGCGTCGGACGCGATCGAGATCTTCCTTGACCTGAGACGGAGAGCGCACCTCTTCGCTCATCACGACATGGGCGGGCGCGGCTTGCCGGCCGGTGCCGGCGGAGCTTGTGGACTTGTCGGCATTGCCGGGGAAAACTCCTAGGGATCGAAAAGCAGTGTCGATTGCCGCGGACACCTGCGCCTGCTTTTTCTGGTCGGCCCGGGCGAAAGCATAGAGCACCACGAAAAAACCGAAGAGCAGGGTGATGAAGTCGGCGTAAGAAACCAGCCAGCGGTCATGGCCGACGCGGTTGCGAGTCACACGTGGGGTCATGCGGCGCGCTCCTTCTGTTCCCGGATTGTGTCGTCGAGAAAGCCGGTCAGTTTGACCACCAACATGCGCGGGTTCATGCCTTCGAGGATGGAGATGACGCCCTCGAGCATCATTTCGCGGCGGCGATGGCCGTTGCGGATGCGCAGGCGCATCTTGCCCGCGAAGGGCAGGAAGAAGAGATTGGCGATGCCCACGCCGTAGATGGTGGCCACGAAGGCGACGGCGATGCCGCGGCCTACTGCCTGGATATTGTCGAGATGCTGCATCACCTGGATGAGGCCAAGCACCGCCCCCAGAATGCCGATGGTGGGCGAGAAGCCGCCGGCGGATTCGAAGACAGCGGGCAGGTGCTCCTCGTCTTCCGTAATCGAGTCGAGGCTGACCCGCATGATCTTGCGCAGCTCGACGGGCTCGGTGCCGTCGACGGCCAGCATGAGAGTTTGCTTAAGGAAGGGATCCTGGATAGTCTGCAGGTCGGCGTCGAGAGAGACTACACCGTCGCGGCGCGCCTTATTGGCGAAGGTGACCAGTTGGTGAATCAGCTCCGCGTCGTGCTTGCGCGGCGCGACAAAAACGTGGGTGAGGCTGCGAAATGCGGCTGCGACCGTGGTGAGCGGGAATTGGAGCAACAGCGCGCCCAACGTGCCGCCGAAGACAATGAGCGCTGCCGTGGGCTGCAGAATCTGGCCCACGTCGCCGCCTTCGATCAGCAATCCTGCGATGATGCCGGCGATGGCCAGAACAGCTCCGCCGATGCTCGCTTTGTCCATGTGCAGCTCCTCGATGGCGTGCGCAAAGAACATCGATCTTACGGCTCAGGATCGCCGTCCTGCTTAGCTTGCGGCGGGGCGCCTGGCTGAGCTGCGACATCCAGACTGGCCAACGCCGCAACGCGCTGGAGATCGCCGAAGTGGTGCAGGCGTCGTGCCACCGCAGCCAACAAGCCCGCGCGATAGGCCAGAATCCGCTCCACTACTTCAGCGATTTCTTCGCGCACGATCAGCTTCTCGCCATTGATCAAGTTCAGCATCGTATCCGGAGACGCTTCGGCGGTCTTAATCAGATCGCTGTTCAGCACCATCGGACGGCCGTTGAGCCGGGTTAGTTCGATCATCGCCCAATCTCCTTCGCGGAAGTTATCGGCAAACGTTACGAAAAACTAAGAAAAATAAAACAAATGACCAGAAGTGTCCACGGCAGGACACAGAATAAGCACCTGTAAAGTCCAAGGGGGCCGTGCCGAAGAAGGGGCCAGATGCGACGGCTCCAAGCCGGCAGCAGCAACCCACGCAGGCAAGCGATGGGGGCACTTTCGGAGATGGGCCGCAATTCACCGCATCCAACAAGGAGAACCCCATGTCCCTGGGTGTCTTGAACAACCTCTCCGCGGTGTATGCGGAGAACAATCTCAATAACAGCAACAACAGCCTGAACACCGTCCTGGAGCAGTTGTCATCGGGGTCCAAGATCAACTCCGGCGCCGACGACGCGGCCGGCCTCTCGATGGTCGACGGCCTACAGGCCAACCAAACCGCGCTGACCCAGTCGCAGACCAACGCCCAGGAGGGCGTGAGCCTGCTGCAAGTGGCTGACGGCGCCCTTTCGCAGGTGACGAGCCTGCTCAACCGGGCTGTAGGGCTGGCCACCGAGGCCTCGAACGGCACCCTCGACAGCTCGCAGCTCACCGCAGCCAATCAGGAGTACCAGTCGATCCTTTCCGAAATCACCAACATCGGTTCGACCACCACCTACAACCAGGAGACGGTCTTTGGGCAAACCGGTCTGAAGATCTACACCGGCGACTCTTCGGTCGCAGGATCGTCCATCGACGACCTGAACATCGCTACGTTGTCCAGCGGCTCGGTGGGCGACACCAACGGCGCCATGAGCTACTCGCCAGGGAAGAACGTCTTTATCGACCTCTCCTCGGCGACCGAAAATGCGCAGTCGACCGACGCGCTCACCACAGGCGACGACACGGTGACGATCGACTATCTCAATGGGGATGGAACGCAGGGCACCGCAACCATCACCGCCAGCACCAACACCGTAGCCGGCCTGATGACGGCCATCAATCAGTCGGGCCTGGGGCTCACAGCAACCTTCACCACGGCGGGGGCAGCCGGCGACGCAGCGCCGACGCACAATTCCAGCAACACCGGCATCGAGGTTTCGGGTCCGATCAGCACCCTTGCCGCCAGCGCCGGCACGATGCAGTTCGCATCGATGACGGTGGTAGATTCCTCGACGACCAGCGCCGACACCGCATTCCACAACGGCGGCACGGGCACGGCCCAGATCGGCTACTCGGACGCCGCCGGCGAAAACCTGAGCGCCACGGATCTGACCACGCAGGGGAGCGCACAAACGGCGTTGACCGACCTGAACACGGCTATCGCCGACGTGGCGGCAATGGATGGCTACGTTGGCGCCCAGATCAACACGCTGAACGCACTCAGCCAGGTGCTCAGCACGCAGCAGGAAAACGTGGAATCGGCGCAGAACGCGGTGCAGGCCACCGACTATGCGACCGCAACCTCCAGCATGTCCAAGTACGAAATCCTGAGCCAGACCGGTATCTCGGCCCTGGCGCAGGCCAACAGCGTGCAGCAGGAAGTGCTCAAGCTGTTGCAGTAATCCGGAGTCTTCAGCGGCCGACCTTTGGCCGCTTGGGTGGAGTGAACCGGCGTCCGCCTCACGGCGGATCGCCAATCGAAGGAGGGCGTCTGCAAGGACGCCCTCTTCTTGCATGCAAAGCAGAAGAGGTTACCAAAGGCCAGTGAACCGATCGAGGAATGCGGCCGATAACGAACGGTGGGAGTGAGTGCGGACAGGATTCAGCGCGGTCTGCGGTCCGTTGCAAGGTCATGAGATTTCTCCAATCCGGCTTACGGTGCTGTTGGTTCATAGGCTGCATAGGTTTTTTATGGAGGGATGAATGGGAACGGTGGGACTGAGCTTCGGGTCGCCGACGAGCGGTGCGGGATTCAACGTGAGCTCGACCGTGGCCGAGATCGTAAGCAATCTCCAGAACGTGGAAACTCCCTGGAAGAACCAGTTGACGGCGCTGGAAAGTCAGGACACGGCGATCTCGAATCTGGGAACGCTGTTTTCCAATCTCTCGAATGACATGAGCCAGCTGACCGACTTTCAGGGGATTCTGGCGCAAAAGGAGGGCTCAAGCTCCAACACCAACGTGCTGGAACTGACGGCGGCGACATCTTCGGCGACCGCCGGCACGCACACGCTGACGGTGAACAGTCTGGCGCAAACCTCGAGCGGATATCTGGCGGAGATTGCGGACGCTTCGGACGCGCTGTCGGGGTCGATCACACTGCAGGTGGGCACCGGCACGGCGCAAACCATCACCCTGAATTCCTCCGATGACACGCTCGCAGGGCTGGCTGCGGCGATCAACGCGTCGGGGGTGGGCATTACGGCGAGCGTGCTGACGGATGCGACGGGCTCGCGCCTGAGCCTGGTTTCGGGGACTTCAGGGGCGGGCGGCAACCTGACCGTGACGGACAATACGCTCACCGCCGCCGCCAGCAATACGTTGAGTTACAGCGGCACGCCGGGCACAAGCGGCGCGAATTCGACGGGAACCCTGTCGGCGGTGTCGAGCCCGGGCGAAATGCTCTCCGGCGCGATCTCCATCCTGGTGGGCTCGAGCGGCGCAACTTCGGTCACTATGGACGAGGTCGAATCCGCGGAGGGCGGGACGACCCTTTCCGATCTGGAGAGCTATATCAACGCCAACTCGACGGCCCTCGGCGTCAACGCTTCGATTGTGACCAACAGCGATGGAACTTCCAGCCTTTCGCTGACCTCGAATACCGCGGGCAGCGCCGGAACGCTGACCGTAGACTCCGGCCTTACCGATAGCAGCACCGCCTTGGCCTACACTTCCGCGGTCTCGGGGTCGAACGCCAGCCTGACGGTGGATGGCGTAAACCTGACCAGCGCGTCCAACACAGTCGCCAATCTGATTCCGGGCGTCACCTTTCAACTGTTGTCGGCCTCGCCCGATCCGGTGCAGGTGGTGATTGCCAACGACAATACCGATGTCGAAAGCACGGTGAATCAATTTGTCACCGACTACAATTCGCTCATCAGAGCCATCAACACTCAGGAGGGAAAGGACAGCTCGGGCAATCCCGAGCCGCTGTTCGGCTCGCCTACGCTTTCCTTGCTGCAGGAGCAACTCTTGAACGGCCTGAATACGGAGAATCCGAACGGCTACCTGGATTCGATTTCGTCGACCGTGGATACCACGCTGTCCGGTTCCATCACCATTCAAGTGGGCAGCGGCACGGCGCAAACGGTCAACGTCGGCGACTCCTCTACGCCCGATACGCTCTCCGGTCTGGCTGCGGCCATCAACGCCGCCAATATCGGCGTCACCGCCGGCGTTGCCACCAGCAACGGCGAGTCGACCCTGACGCTCACCTCGCAGACTGCGGGATCGAGCGGCGCGTTGACGGTCACCTCCGCGATCGCTGCGACCGCGCCCACGCCGCTGACCTACTCCGACACGACGGAGTACACCAGCACGACGCCGGGCATCGGCACTCTGGGCGCAGTGGCCGGCGCGGACGATACGCTCTCCGGCTCCCTGACCATCCAGGTGGGAAGCGGTACGGCGCAAACCATTACCCTCGACTCGTCCGACAACACCCTCTCCGGGCTGATGGGCGCCATCAATGGCTTGTCCGGTGTCTCGGCGGCGTTGGATGAGGCCGGCACAGGGCTGACGCTGACTTCGGACACGGGCGGATCGGCCGGCGCGCTGACGGTGACCTCGAACATCGTGGACACCACCAGCCCCACCACCACGGCGTTGAACTACAACACTTCGTCCGACATCAACAGCCTCACTTCGCTGGGCATCAGCGTGAACGACGACGGTTCACTGACCTTCGACGCCAGCTCGCTGGATTCGCTGCTGAACACGGACTACTCGAGCGTGGCAGGCTTCTTCCAGAACGCGAACAGTTGGGGACAGACGTTCTCGAATATGCTGACCAACGCCGGCACAAGCTCGTCGACAGGCATCCTGGCGCTGGCCCAAAGCTCGAACAGCAACACGGAATCCACGCTCAATGCGGAGATCTCCAACCAGAACAGCCGAATCTCGGCGGAACAGTCGAGCCTGACTGCGGAGTTGAACCAAGCCAACGAGATTCTGCAGGAGCTGCCGTCCGAACTGAACGGCATGAACGAACTTTACTCGGCGATTACAGGCTACGACCAGAATTTGAACGGCTAGGAAAAGTCGAATGGCGAGTTACCGGGAACATGCGCTGGAAGGCGCTTCGGCCGTCGATCTTGTGGTGGCGCTCTACGACGGCATCCTGCGTTTTCTGTATGCGGCGATCGCGGCGGTGGAGCGCGGCGATGCGGACGGACGCAGGGCGGCGGTGAAGCGAGCGCTGGACATCATCATTCACCTGCAGGCGCGGCTGCGCATGGATGTCGGCGGCCGGCCGGCGCAGTTGCTGAGCGAATTCTACGCGACGGTCTTCGCGCAGATCTTGCAGGCGTCGCAGTCGGCCTCGAAGGCGAAGTTCGAACATGCCATCGGCTGCGTGCGGAATGTGCGCGACGCCTGGCGCGAAGTGGCCAAGGAAGTGAAGATTGACCCGAATGCCAGCCCAGCTTCGCCGCCGGTGCCGGTCTTGCCCACGCACGGGCTGCCGGAGATGGAGCCTGCTGAGTCTGGAAGAAGTGCGGTTACAGGGTCGAGCTGGACAGCCTGAGCGACACGATAGAGTGTTGTTTGGCTAACTTGCTGCCTCGCTGATTTGCTGGCTCGGTCACTTGCTGACTTTTTACGGCGATTCCAGGGAAGCTATACCCATGCGGTTTCGTGAAAGGTCGCCACTCCCTGTTGGTCGCGACGACTTGGGTGTGTCGTCCCTGCTTCCATCATCCCTGGAATCGCGTTAGCTCGCCGCTTTATCCGGCGACGGTGAGCTCTTCTTCGAGTTGTTGCTTCTGGTAGAGGCTGGCGTAGTAGCCGTCGAGGGCGAGGAGCTCGTCGTGGCCTCCGATCTCGACGATCCTGCCCTTATCGAGGACGGCGATGCGGTCGGCGTTGCGCACCGTGGACACGCGGTGAGAGATGAGGATGGTAGTGGCGTTGGCAGTGTACCTGTGCAGCCCGCCGAGGATGCGCTCCTCCGTGTAGGTGTCCACGCTGGCCAGGGCGTCGTCGAGGATGAGGATGGAGGGCCGCCGCAGCAGGGCGCGGGCGATGGCCGAGCGCTGCTTTTGCCCGCCCGAGAGCGTGACGCCGCGTTCACCGACCATGGTTTCAAAGCCCCGCGGAAACTCCTCGAACTCCATACGAATGTGTGCCGCCTGAGCCGCTTCGAGGAGCTCTTCGGCGCCGGCGTGAGGCGCGCCGAAGGCCAAGTTTTCGCGGATGGTCTCGCTGAAGAGAAAGGTTTCCTGGGGCACCATGCCGATGTTGCGGCGTAACACGGCCAGCGGATAGTCGCGCACCGGGCGGCCGTCAATGAAGAGCATGCCAACGGGGGCTTCATAGAGGCGCGTGATCAGGTTGACGAGCGTCGACTTGCCGCAGCCGGTGGGGCCGACGATGGCTAGGCTCGAGCCGGAGGGGATGTGCAGCGAGAAGTCGCGCAGGACGGGGCTTTGGCCGGAAGTGTCGGCGTAGCTGAAAGTGAGATGGCGGAATTCGATGTCGCCCTGGAGCACGTGATCGGCGGGGATGGCAGGGTCGGCGGCGCGGTCGTCGATGGAGGGCTCGGCTTTGAGCAACTCGTCGATGCGTTTTACCGAGGCCGTGCCGCGTTGAAAGATGTTAATGACCCAGCCCACGGCGATGATGGGCCAAATCAGCATGATCATGTAGGTGAGGAACGCGACGAACTGGCCGACATCGATGCGGTGGGCGAGGACCAGGTGTCCGCCGGCCAGCAAAGTGATGACCAAGGAGATGCCGAGGATGAACTCGAGCGTGGGCCACAACATGCCCATGAGCTGCACCAGGCGCAAGGCGCGGCCGATGTACTGGCGGTTGAGGCGCTCGAAGAGTCCGATCTGCGACTGCTCGCGCGCGAAGGCGCGAATGAGGCGCACGCCGGAGTAGTTTTCCTGCGCCTGCGCGGAGATATCGGAGAAGCTGGCCTGGATGCGCTCGAAGCGTTCGTGAATCCTGTGCCCGAGATATTGAATAAGGATGCTGGCTAGCGGCATGGGCGCCAACGCCACGAGCGTGAGATAAGGGCTGATGCGCAGCATGAAGAAAAGCGCGAAGACGCTGAGGAAGACCGTGTTGGCGCTGTACATGAGCGCAGGCCCGAGCAACATGCGCACGGCGTTGAGGTCGTTGGTCATGCGGGCCATGATGTCGCCGGTGCGATAGCGCTGATAGAAGCTCGAGTCCTGGCTTTCCAGTTTGCGGAAGAGGTCGTTGCGCAGGTCGAATTCGATTTCGCGCGAGATGCCGATGAGGATCCATCGCTGCGCGTAGAGAAAGACGCCCTTGACCAAGCTGATGCCGATGAGGATCAGGGCAAAGATCAGAATCAGCTCCCGCGTAGCGCCTGTCTCGATGCTGTTGACGGCGATGCCGAGAACGCGGGGGAACTGGACGGCGACGATATTGGTAGCCACACACGCCAGCGTGCCGCGCACATACCCCCAGCGGTAGGTGCGCATGTAGTTGTAGAGGGGGGCGAGGTCACCGACCATGGTTCTATTGTACGGGGTTCACGATTGGCCATCGAGGCTGCGGGAAATGGGAGATCAGGTGGGCGTGCGCAGCAGCAGGTAGCCGCCGGCGAGGCCGAAGAGGACGTCGGCGGACCATGCGGCCATGGCAGCGGGCAGGTAATTGACGTTGCCCATGGCGCCGAAGAGTCCGTTGACGACCCAGTAGGCGAGCGCCACCGCGATGGCGACGGCGACGCCGGCGAGTGAGCCGCGGCGGCCCATGGAGAGCGCGAAGGGAATGGCGAGGACAGCCATGACGACCGCAATCAGCGGGTAAGACAGCTTGTCCCAGAGCGCAACGCTGAGGCGCTTGGTATCGAAGCCGCTCTGACGCAGGTCGCGGATATAGTGCTCGAGCTGGCCAAAGTTCATCTCCTGCGACTGCAGATACTCTTTCTTGAAGTAGTCGGGCTGTGCGTGGATCTCGGGGAAAGATGTTTCAAGAAAAGTGCGATAAGCCGTCACATTGGCGCCCTGGATGTCGCGCACCCATCCGTTCTGAAAGAGCCATGCGCCGGACTCCGGATCCCAGACGGCGCGCTTGGCGAAGATGCGCCGGGTGAGCTGAAAGGTAGCGGGTTCAAACTCGAAGACGGAAAGATTGGCGAACTCGTCTCTGTCGCGGTCAAAAAACTCGTAGTAGAAGATGCGGCCAGGCTCGCCGGGAAGGGGCTTGGGGCCGAAGATCCAGGTCTGCTCGGGGTGCAGGTAGGTCTGCGGCGGACGGCCTTTGATGATGTTGCGCAAGGCCTCCTGCCGGCGGTTGGCCTGGGGCAGATAGTACTGGTCGAAAAGAAAGAGACTAACGGCCAAACAGACAGCAATGGAGACGATGGGAATGACCAGCCGATAGAGGCTGATGCCGGTGGCCTTCATGGCGACGATTTCGCTGTTGCGGTTGAGCACGCCAAAGGTGACAAGGGCGGCGATGAGCACGGCAAGTGGAGCGATCTGGTAGATCATGCTGGGGGTCAGGTTGAGCAGGTATTCGCCGACGATGCCCAGCGCGATGCGGTTGCGGATAATGTCGCCCAGGAGATCGAAGTAGGTGAAGACAATCATGAGCAGGACAAAGCCGGACAGGACCAACAGAAACATACCGACAAACTCGCGCACAATGTACTCATCGAGGATGCGGGGAAAGATTCCACGAGACTTGGTTCTCGCCGTGGCCATTCCGCGCGGCTGGAATCTCTCGAGAAATTCAGTGAGCGGGAATCCGTTGTGTTTGGCCCGGGCCATTGGCTTGGGCGAGCGCGAGATCCAGGCGGCTAAGGCGCTCAGAATCCGGGCCCCGGTGGCCATCTGCCAAAGCAGAAAGGTCCCGGCGGCGGCAAAGAGCAGATTGGCCGACCAGACCGCGAGGAATGCCGGGAGTTTGCCCTGGCGGCCGAGCGCAATGCCCGTGGAGGAGAGGAAGTAGTAGACAAAGACAAGCAGGATAGTGAAGACGAAACCGAAGCTCTTGCCGCCGCGGCGCGAGGCCGCGCCCAGTGGAACGCCTACCAACATGAGCACCAGGCAGGCGGCGGGAAGGGCGAAACGGCTGTGCAATTCGATCAGGAAGCGCTTGCTGTCGGGTCCGCGGATGTGCCCGAGTAATGTGCTCAAGGGCATTGCGTAGAGCGCGGTGTCCAGGCGTCCCAGGTGCACGTCGCTCTGCTGGCTCAAGACCAGCGGCATATCCGTGGTGGTAAAAGTGGAGATATTGGACTGTCCCGGCTCGTCGGCGAGGGTTTCGTCGCGCAAGCCGTCGCGCAGCCGCATGAGCAGCTCCTGGGTATTGTCGGTGACCACCGTGGCCGAGGCGGCGGTCGTGATGAGCGGATTGGCGGGATCGGAGACGTCGGCCATGAAGACCTGACGCCAGTTTGCCGCTCCCGTACCCGAGCGCACGTCCCCCACATAGAGAACGTAGTTGCGAAAGTCCTCATAGAAGACGCGAGGCTGAATCTCGTAGGAGGCTTGCGAGGTTTCGAGAGACTGCTCCAACGAAAGGATGGCCTGGTTGGCGCGGGGCGCGAGATAGAGTGAGTTGCCCAGGCCCAGCACCGTGCCGGTAACGGCCACGATTGAGGAGACGCGCACGAAGTAGCCGATGCCCAGGCCGGAAGCGCGCATGGCGATGATTTCGCTGTCGGCGGCCAGGCGACTCAGTCCCAGCAGAATGCCCCAGAGCACCGCCATGGGAATCGTCACCTTGAAGAGATTGGGCAGCGTGAAGAGGAAGACTTGCGCCACGTCGGCCCACGTCGAGCTGCTGCGCACCACGACCTCAAGGATGTGAGGGAGCTGGGGCATGAAAAGGATGAAGGTGAAGAGAGCGCAGCCGATGAGCGTGAGGGAGAGAATCTCGCCGAGGATGTAGCGGGTGAGGATGCGCACAAGCACACTCTGTGTTTAGTTTAGCGTGTGAGCGGCAGAAAGGGAGGCAGGTTGCCACCGCCGTAACCGCAGGCTGTTCAAAAGCACGCAAACCGAGCTGAAGGCCATGGCGGCGGCGGCCAGCCAGGGAGTGAGAAGGATGTGGAAGGCCGGATAGAGCAGGCCGGCAGCGAGCGGAATGCCGACGAGGTTGTAGCCCACGGCCCAGCCTAGATTCTGGCGCATGATGCGCAGGGTTTGGTGGGCGAGCGCCAGCGCGGCGGGAATGGCCGAAGGCTGCGTGCGCAGGAGCAGCACATCGCCGGCCTCCTGCGCGAGATCGGCACCGGTTCCCAGGGCGATGCCAGCGTCGGCCTGGGCCAGCGCGGCAGCGTCGTTGATGCCGTCGCCCACCATGGCGATGCGCAGGCCGGATTGCTGGAGGGCGCGAATGCGGGCCAACTTGCCGGCCGGATCGAGGCCCGCTTCGACGTCGGCGATACCGGCCTGTCGCGCAATGGGTGCGGCGGCCGCGGCTGAGTCGCCGGTGAGCATGAGAACGCGGAGGCCGGAGTGGCGCAAAGCAGCGACGGCAGCAGCGGCATCGGGGCGAAGCGCATCGCGCGCGTCAAAGTAACCGGCGGGGGTATGGTCCACAGCCATCCACAGGCGCGTGACGCCCGGCTCCGGTGACGTAACGTCGGTGGGAAGCGAAATTCCGAACTCGTGGAAGAGCCTTTCGTTGCCCAGCAGACAATCGTGTCCTTCCACTCGAGCAGTCAGGCCGCGGCCCGGAAAGATCTGCACGTCCTTTGCAGGCATCCAGGTGAGGCCGAACGCGCGCGCGCGGTCGACAAGAGCGTGAGCGAGAGGATGGTTCGAGCGCTCCTCAGCGGCGGCGGCCATGCGGAGCACGGACGTTTCGGTCTTCTTCTTATCCCAGGTCTCAGAATCGAGACCTGGGGCACCCGCAGTCGTGGCTTCCCGGGTCTCAGACGCGAGACCCGGGGCACCCAGTTTCGCGGCAGGTCGTGGCGCCGTTAGCACGTGCACCGATTCAAGCACCGGCCGGCCCACTGTGAGCGTGCCGGTCTTGTCGAGAACAACCGCGTCCAGATGCGCCAGCCGCTCCAGCGCTTCGCCGCCTTTGAACAAAACGCCTAGTTGCGCGCCGCGGCCCACGGCCACAGTAAGTGCGGCGGGCACTGCCAGCCCCATGGCGCAGGGACAGGCGATGACCAGAACGGCGACTGCGTTGGCAAGTGCGTGCGGCAGTGAATGCGTGGCAAGGAGCCAGACCGCAGTTGTGACCGCCGCGAGCACGAGAACGACGGGAACGAAGACGGCGCTGGCGCGGTCGGCGAGCCGCTCCATGGGCGCCCGCGAGCTTTGCGCCTGATCGACCATGCGCGCAATCTGCGCCAGAACCGTGGCCTCGCCCAGCGACTGCGCCTTGCAAATCACCGCGCCGTCGTAGTTGAGCGAGCCAGCCAGCACGCGGCCGCCGGGCTCGCGCTCGAGGGGCGTGGACTCGCCGGTAAGCATGGATTCGTCGACTGTGGTGCGGCCTTCAAAGATCGTTGCGTCCACGGGAAAGCGCTCGCCGGGCAGGACCACGATGCTGTCGCCGGGCCGAACTTCTTCGAGCGGCACCACGGTTTCGACGCCGTCGACGAGGCGGCGCGCGGTGACGGGCCGCAGGCGCGAGAGCGAGTCCAGCGCAGCGAGGGCGCGGCGCCTGGCGCGCCCTTCCAACGATTTACCCAACAAGAGAAAGCCAAGAATTAAGAGAACCGCGTCGAAGTAAACCTGGCGGCCGGGTGCGGGCGCAATGGTGGCAAAAGCGGAATACGCGAAGGCCACCGCAGTGCCGAGACTCACCAGCGTGTTCATGTTCGTCGTGCCGTGGCGTAGGGCGCGAATGGCGCTCGCATAGATGCCGCGCCCGGCCCAGCTCACAACTGCGGCTGTCATTAGCAGGAGGAACCAACGCAGAAAATTCGCGGGCAGCGCGTAGAGCCAAGGCAGGAGGCGCATCAGCAGGCGATCCGGTGCGGCGATCTCCGTTCCCAGGGGCATGGCCAGCAGCATGGCCACTGCGCCTGCAGCCAGAGTGACCCAGGCTTTCCTGTCCGGCTCTGTCGAGGCGTCGTGTGCGTGGGAGCCGGAATCGCCGGAGCGTGGCAGGATAGCATCGTAGCCGGCTCCGCGAATGGCCTCGACCAGACTCTCGGGCGCAGCCAATGCGGGGTCGAAGACCACGTTGGCGCGATGCGCCATGAGATCGACGCGCGCCGACTCCACCCCCGCGGTTGAGCGCAATGCCTCTTCCACATGGTGCTGGCAGGAGGCGCAGGTCATGCCGAGAACAGGGAGGGTCAACGATTCTCGAGTGCGCGAGTCCACGTGGCAAATCCGATTTGAACAAGGCCGATCCGAATGAAGCCAAATCAGCGGGTTATGATTCCAAATGCGCGGTGTAGCCGGCTTTGGCGACGGCGGCGATGGCCAGCCCGACCGGGTCATCGTCAGGCGCGGCTTCCTGGGCCGTAGTGAGCCTGGCCGCTCCCACGCTGACTTCGTTTACTACCACACCTGGCGTAGCGGCAAGCGCCTGGCTCACGCGGCGCACACAGGAGCCGCAGTGCATTCCATCGATCTTCAGTTTGAACTCCGGCATTTCACCTTCTCTTTCGTCTTTATTTGATGATAGCGGGAGACGCGCGATTCTTGCGCGTTTGGTGTTGCCGGCCGGCGCGGCAAATTTCTTCTGATAGAAAGGTTTGTTGCATGGAATCGAAGACGCAACGCGAGTTCCCGCAGGCGCCACTTGTCGGTGTGGGCGCGGTCGTAGTCGAAGAGGGCCGGGTGCTGCTGGTGCGGCGCGGCAGCGAGCCGCTGAAAGGGCATTGGACGCTGCCGGGCGGCGCACTCGAAGTGGGAGAAACGCTTGCCCAGGGCGTTGTGCGCGAAGTGCGCGAAGAAACCGGACTGGACGTGGAAGTCGTCGAGCTCATTGAACTTCTCGACCGGATTCACCGCAAAGGTGAGCGCGTTCGCTATCACTACGTGATTGCCGATTACCTGTGCCGGGTGACCGGCGGGGAACTGCGCGCGGCGTCGGATGCGGACGCGGTGCGCTGGGTGGAGCGCGCGGAATGGAACAGCCACAGCGCCCTGATTGTCGATCCGGTGACAGTGCGCGTGATGGAAAAAGGCTGGCAAAGGGCTCAGACTCTCAAGAACGGAAAGGCGGCAGAGGAATGAAATGGGCGAGGAGGGTGCTTTGGGCCGCGCTCGCGCTGGCGGCGATCGCGGGAACCGGATTCCTGCTGCGCCCGGTGAGCTACTTCGATGGATGGATGTACCTGCGGGAGGATTTGGGCGGGATCGAAAGCCGCTATGCGCCGATTGGCAGGTATCGCGTGCATTACCTGGCGGAGGGGCCGGAGAACGGGCCGGTGGTGGTTCTGGTGCACGGGCTGGGCGGCCGCGCCGAGGATTGGAGCAACCTGGCGCCTTATCTGGTCAGGGCGGGCTTCCGCGTCTACATGCCCGACTTGATCGGGTACGGGCGCAGCCAGCGGCCGAAGGATTTTTCTTATACGGTGCGCGAAGAGGCCGCGGTGGTTCTGGGCTTCATGGATGCGTTGGGGTTGAAGCAGGTTGATCTGGGCGGATGGTCGATGGGCGGATGGATCGCGCAGCTTGTCACTCTGGAGCATCCAGAGAGAGTGCAGCGGCTCATGCTCTTCGACTCGGCCGGTCTCGATGTGAAGCCGCGGTGGGACACGGCGCTCTTCACGCCTGATACGACCGCGCAGTTGGCGGCGCTCGACGTGCTACTTATGCCGCGTCCGCCGGCGGTCCCGCCCTTCGTCGCTCGCGACATTGTGCGCCTCTCGCGCGAGAACAGCTGGGTCATCAAGCGGTCCATGGCTTCTATGCTGACGGCGCAGGATGTGACTGACAATTTGTTGCCGCAACTGAAAATGCCAGTGCTGCTCGCGTGGGGCTCTCTGGACCAGATCGTTCCGCTTGACCAGGCGCAGACCATGCATCGGCTCATTCCGCAATCGCAGCTGGACGTTTTTGACGGGTGCGGTCACCTTGCGCCGACAGAGTGTGCCCGTCAAATGGGCCCGAAGGTCGTCGAGTTCGCCGAGCAGTGAAAGGACTGCGGGGACAACTGCCGTGCGTGTAGCGTTCGCCGCCAGCGCGGCTCAAGCCTGCGCCGGTTGACGCGCTCACGCCTCCTCTGCGAGACTCACGCCCATGCAGTACAGCGGAAAGCTTGAATACGCCGGAGAGCGAAAAATCCGGGAGCGAAACACGCGCCTTTACCGGTTGGCACACTGGCCTATCTGGATTTGGGTGTTCTTTCTGACCCCTGGGCCCCTCACTTTCAGCCTCTTTAACCGCGGCTTCCATTGGGCCAATTGGGCGTGGCTGACGGCGGTTCTTTTGGGGACCGGCATTGTCGGTCTCCGCGGGCAGTTGCCGGGCGCGGAGCCGCGCCCCTACATCCTGCGCTTCGACGAAGACAAGCCCAACCCGCTCTACCGGCGGGTTTGCTACACCTTTGCTTGGAACGCCGTGCTGAACTTTGCGCTGCTCAACATCGCTGGGCTGGTTTATGCGGTCGCGACGGGAGAGTGGCGCCTAAAGCAGATTTATTACTACACCTATTCGCCGCTGTGTGCCTTCATATTGCTGCTGGGAATGCTGGGCAAACTGCCTCGTGTGGGGCCGTCGACCAAGGGCGAAGGCACGGAACGCCGCTACTTCTACGGCTCCGTCTGGGCTGTAACTGCGGCGCAGACTGTTCTGCTAGTGCTTTGGAAAGCGCTGCCCGAAACGCGCACCGGCAGCCTCATTAAGCTGGCTGCCTTCGTGGGCATGCTGGCGGTGATGGGTGTAGCGGCGGCGCGAGGATGGTTACCGCGGACGCGGCCCATCTTGCCCGGCGAGCTGATGATTTCCGACTGAGACTGGTATCTTCTCGTCTCGTTGTGGATGGAAGTTACGTGGAGTCAACGAGTTGTGCCGGTTTCGGCCATCGGGCTTAATGCCTTTAGAGCGGGCGAGGGCCGTCACCGGAACGCGTCCAGCTTGAGCTAGGCTTTGCACACGATCTCATTCATGCTTCTTTATCGTCATCGTCTCCACGGGTGATGTAGATCACATTTGACCGGCGCGGCTGAGAGGTATAAGAAGGTTGCTATGTGTCTGGCGATACCGGGAAAAGTAGAAGAGATCACCACCGACGGCATGATCCGCGTGGGCCGCGTCAACTTCGGCGGAGTGGTCAAGAATGTGTGCCTCGACTACGTGCCGGAGGTTGAGGTGGGTGACTACACCATTGTCCACGTGGGATTTGCGATCTCGAAGATCGACGAAGACACCGCCGAGCAGACTCTGGCCGATTTTCGCGCCCTGGGTGTGCTCGACGAAGAGCTGGCCGGCGAGGAAGAGGCTTTTGCGCGCGCCGCGGAGAGGCCACAGTCCCCCTGTCCGGATGGAAGTTGTGCAGCGGATTCCAGGGAGCCAGACAAGAACGCGGGCTGAGATGCGGGATTCCCCAGGTCTCAGAATCGAGACCGTTCGGCAAGCTCAGGGCAGGCTCTGGGGCACCCAACGATCGAGTAGACGGAAGTAGCGGATGAAGTACCTTACTGAGTTTCGCAACGGCGAGATCGCGCAGCAGCTGGCGCGGGAGATCGCGCAGATCGCCACCCGGCCTTGGAAGATCATGGAGGTTTGCGGCGGACAGACCCACTCCATCATCAAGAACGGCATCGACCAGATGCTGCCGGCGGGCATCGATATGATTCACGGACCCGGCTGCCCGGTGTGTGTCACGCCGCTGGAGCTGATCGACAAGGCTTTGGCCATTGCCGCGCAACCGGGCGTGATCTTTTGCTCCTTCGGCGACATGCTGCGCGTCCCCGGCACCGCGGGCGACCTGTTCCAGGTGAGGGGACGCGGCGGCGACGTGCGCGTGGTGTATTCGCCGCTCGACGCAGTCGAGCTGGCGGTCAAAAATCCTGACAAGCAGGTGGTCTTCTTCGGCGTGGGCTTCGAGACAACTGGCCCGGCCAATGCCATGAGCGTCCATCTCGCGAAACGGCGCGGGCTGAAGAACTTTTCTCTGCTGGTTTCGCATGTGCTGGTGCCGCCAGCGATTGAAGCGATTCTTCAGTCGCGCGGCAACCAGGTACAGGCATTTCTCGCCGCGGGCCATGTGTGCAGCGTGATGGGCTACTGGGAGTATCCGCCGCTGGCCGAGAAGTTCGGCGTGCCGATTGTGGTCACGGGTTTTGAGCCGCTCGATTTGCTCGATGGCATCCGGCGCGCGGTGGCGCAACTCGAAGCGGGACGGCACGAAGTGGAGAACGCCTATAGCCGCGTGGTCTCATTTGAGGGTAATCGCGCAGCGCAGAAGTTACTGGGCGAAGTGTTTGAGGTGACCGATCGCGCGTGGCGCGGCATTGGCGTGATCCCGAAGAGCGGCTGGCGGCTGAACGCCGGCTATCGGGAGTTCGACGCCGAACTTCGCTTCAAAATCACGGGGATTCACACGCAGGAGTCGGCGCTGTGCCGCTCGGGCGACGTGTTGCGCGGCGCCATCAAGCCGGCCGAGTGCGCGGCCTTCGGCAAGGAGTGCACGCCGCGGCATCCGCTGGGCGCGACGATGGTTTCAAGCGAAGGCGCCTGCGCGGCCTACTACAACTACGGGCGATTCCTGTCGGCCGAGGAGTTGGCAGGCGCGGGCTCTGCGCTCACCGGAGCGGCGCGTGGCTAACGATGCCAAGGCCGCCGCGCCGGACTTCTCCAACTGGAGTTGCCCGCTTCCGCTGGCCGATTATCCCACCATCGTGATGGGCCATGGCGGCGGGGGCAAGCTGGGAACCGAGCTGGTCGAGCACCTTTTTCTGCCGGCATTCCGCAATCCTGCTCTCGAAGACCTCGGCGACGCAGCGGTCATTGACGCAGCGGGCGCGCGGCTCGCGCTCAGCACGGATTCGTTTGTCGTGCGGCCGCTGTTTTTTCCCGGCGGATCGATCGGTGAGCTGGCAGTGAACGGGACGGTGAACGATTTGGCTGTTTCCGGCGCGGAGCCGAAGTTTCTAAGCGCGAGCTTCATCCTGGAAGAGGGGTTTGCGCTGGCGCAACTGGCGGCGATCGTGGACGCGATGGCGAAGGCTGCGGCGAACGCCGGCGTGCAGATTGTCACCGGCGACACCAAGGTGGTGGAGCGCGGCCACGGCGACGGCTGCTATATCAATACGGCGGGCGTGGGCGTTCTGCGCACAGGGATTCAGGTGGGGCCGCAGCGCGCGCGGGCCGGCGATGCGGTGATTGTCTCGGGAACCATCGGCGACCACGGCATGGCTATCATGAGCGTGAGGGAGGGCCTGGAATTTGAGAGCCCGATCCGCTCGGACTGCGCGGCGCTGAATGGGATGATTGCAGCGGTGCTGGACGCAGCGGGCGCGGCCGTGCACGCCATGCGCGATCCCACGCGCGGCGGACTGGCCTCCACGCTGAACGAGATTGCCCAGGCCTCGAATGTGGGCATCGCGATCGACGAGGCGAGCGTCCCGGTGCGATTTGAAGTGCAATCTGCATGCGAGTTGCTTGGCCTCGACCCGGTCTACGTGGCCAATGAGGGCAAGGCGGTGTTTTTTGTCGCGCCGGAGGCGACCGAGCGCGTGCTTGGGGTGCTGCGCGCGCATCCGCTAGGAAGAGAGGCTGCGCGCATCGGCCGGGTGACTCAGGAACACAAGCGCATGTTAGTCGCGCGCACCGCGATGGGCGCGAACCGCGTGATTCCCACCATGATTGGTGAGCAGTTGCCGCGTATCTGCTGAAACTTGTGCTCCGCTGTTGCGGCCTATGGGTTCGCCGCGGCGGGCGGCAGATCCGGCGTCGGCGCTTCGCGTTGGGTGAGTACAATGCACTTCACTTTGTTGCGGTCGACATGCTGGATCGTCCCACCGATGCGAGCCTGTACATCCATACCAGAGATCGAAACCAAGTCGCCATTGAGCACGCTGCCGTCGCGTAACTCAATAGAGTCAAAGGAGGCGGCGCCTAGCTCATAGCTCACCGTTCCGCCCGAGACATCGTTGGGGCCGATCTCCAGAGGAAAACTTCCGGCCATGAATCCCTCTTTTGTGAAGGTCAGGGTATGATTTCCTGGCCCGACGCTAATGAGTCGCGGCGTGAGACCTTGCTCTATCCCGTCCAATTTGAGAGCCGCGCCCTGCGGCGTCGAGTTCACCGTGAGCGTGATCACCTTCGAGGTTTGCACAATTTCCTCAAGCGATACCGATAAAGGGGTTCCCGACGCGGAGACCGTGGTTTCGAACTTGACGGTTTCGCCAGGGCTTACGTTTCTCAACTCGATGTTGTCTTCGCCCACGCGTACCTTGTCCTTGTCGAACAGGTAAAGGTGGAACTGCGCGACGGGAATTGGCTTCGCCGACAGGGTTCTGCGCAGCCACATCCATCACATATCCGTGGAGCACGCCCATGCCTGGAAGCGCCTTGAACTTGCTGAACGTGAAGCGCAGGACCGGCGTACCGGACGCGGGCCAGTTGATGGTCGCGAGTGGCGTGTCTTTGGCTCGGATGGGCACTGCGAGAAGGCCAAGCGCGGCGAACAGATAAACGCGGCGAAGCAGAAACCTGGAGTGGTCCATGACGGAACCATCATAAAGGCAATCTGCAACCCGTGTTATTCACACGGCGGGGGAGAGCTGCTTTTCCCGATCGGCCTCATGAGTCAATTGACGGGCGGTTCGGTGGACTTCCCGACCGATCGTGAGCTTCGTCAAATTACATTCGTAAGCCGCATTTCCCCACAATCTAGCTCTCCATCGCTCTAACGCCGCCATTCCGCGCCGATAGATGAGAAAAGGCAAAGACCGAGCGCGGTCTCCATGAGGTCGTCTCCGGTCTGCGTCTGCACGAACGGCCGAAATGCACAAACACATGAGAACCGTCTCATTTTTTGCTGCCGGGCTGCTGATCGCTAGCTGCGCCGGAGATGCGCGGATCAAGCCTGCGTTTGCCCGCCCGCCAATCACTGCCGGTGACGCCCGAATTCCCGTGGACGAGGCGCGGATGGTGACGCTCGAAGGCAACGTGCATCCGCTGGCGAAGGCGGAGTTTGACCAAGGCTTGGTGAATCCCGGCACGCGGTTGGACCGGATGATGCTGGTGCTCAAGTCCTCTGCGGCGCAGCAGGCGGCGCTCGATGAACTGGTTGAGGAACAGCAGAATCCGCAGTCGCCGTTCTATCACCAATGGCTGACGCCGGCCGAGTTTGGCGCGCAGTTCGGCGTGGGCGAGCCGGAACTGGCGCAGGTGAAGGCGTGGCTCGTGGCGCGGGGATTCCTGGTGGAGGAGGTTCCGGCTGGCCGAAGGTTAGTCATGTTTTCGGGCACGGCCGGCCAGGTGTTCGACGCGTTTGGCACGGAGCTGCACAGCTATCGCGTGAATGGTGCTGTGCACATCGCCAATGCTCAGGATCCGCAGATTCCGGCTGCGTTGACCGGCGTAGTGGCCGGCGTGGTTTCGCTCGACGACTTCCGGCACCAATCGGAGATCAAGGCGCGGACAGCTCTTGACGCGCTGCCGCAGTACACGGCGGGCAGCACGCACTACCTGTTCCCGGCGGATTTCGCCACGATCTACGATCTGAACCCGCTGTATGGCACGGGAACGAGTGGGACCGGCAGCTCGATCGCGATTGCGGCGAGGAGCAACATCAAACTTAGCGACGTGGAAGCATTTCGTTCGATGGCCGGCCTGGCAGCGAACGATCCCGCGGTAATTCTCGATGGCGCGGATCCGGGGTTGGTGGCGAAAGATCAGGACGAAACGACGCTGGACGTGGAGTGGAGCGGGGCGGTTGCGCCGGATGCCACGGTGAATCTCGTTGTCGCGGCTTCAACAGCGACGACGGACGGCGTAGATCTGGCGGCTGCGTACATCGTGAATCACGCAACCGCGCCGGTGGTGAGCTTGAGCTATGGCAATTGCGAGCAGGAGATGGGCGCGGCGGAGATGGACTTTTACGGCAGCTTGTGGGGGCAGGCTGCAAGCCAGGGGATGAGCGTCTTTGTCTCCTCGGGCGACTCGGGCGCGGCCGGTTGCGACGCGGCCTCTGACACTGCAGGAACCCGTGCCGCCGTGAACGGACTCTGCAGTTCGCCCTACGCGACCTGCGTCGGCGGAACCGAATTCGACGAAGGCGCCATTCCCGCGCAGTACTGGTCTGCATCCAACTCGGCGAGCTACGGCTCGGCGCTCGGCTACATCCCGGAGGAGGTGTGGAACGAGAGCGCGTTGAACGGCGGAACGGGATTGTGGGCGTCAGGTGGGGGCGCGAGCGTGGTGTACGCGCAGCCGGACTGGCAAGCGGAGTTGAGCGGAACAAGCGAGGCCAACGGGATGAGAGCCGTGCCGGATGTGGCGCTGGCGGCTGCCGATCACGATGGCTACTTCATGGTGGAGAACGGATCGTACTGGATTGTCTCGGGAACCTCAGTGGCGTCACCAGCGTTTGCCGGCGTGATGGCGCTGGTGGTCGAGGCTCAGCACGGCATGGCGCAGGGGAATGCCAATCCTGGGTTGTATCGGCTGGCGAGCTCCGCAAGCGATCCATTTCACGCCACGCCGTCGGGGAATAATAGTGTGCCGGGCGTGGCGGGGTTTACGGCGACCGGCGCAGCATACAACCTTGCCACAGGGCTGGGATCAGTGGACGGCACATTGCTGGTAAACGGCTGGGGCATCGACGCGGAGACCGAGCCGTCAACGCTGACTCTGACCGCAGCGGCGCAAGCGGTCACGGTGCTCCAGGGAGGCTCGGCGACACTTGGGCTCACGGCCACCACCGGAGGGTCGTTCGCGGGAAACGTCAGCTTCTCGGTGAGCGGCTTGCCTGCCGGCGTGGCGGCTGCGTGGTCCGCGAATCCGATGATGCCTGCCAAGAGTGTGAGCGCGAATACCGTGACGTTGACTTTGACGGCCTCGCAGGGAGCAGCCATTGGCAACTTCAGCTTTGTTGCTACGGCTGCGGGCGATGGGCTGACGTCAGCGCAAAGCGCGACCGTAATTGTCGAGGCGCGACAAAACGGCTGTTCTAGGTTCAGTCTGTTGCCCTCGCGATGCAAACCACTGCCGCGAACACCAATTCGGTAGCCGGGATGGTTACGGATTGCAGCTCACACCGAGGCAGGTGGACCAGGACGCTCATTGGAAGAGCGCGAAGGCTTTTTCAATCTGCGCGGGCAATATAGCGGGGGCGTCAGGGAGCGTGTAACTGATCTCGAGGACGGTTGCGGGAGGCGAAGCGAGCACTTTGAGGGCCTTGACCGTAGCCGGCCAGTCGATGGCGCCGTCGCCGGGCCACAGGTGCTCGTCCTTAACACCGTGATTGTCGTGAACGTGAACAGAGACGATGCGGCTACCGAGAGTCGCAATGGCTTCCCTTGTTCCGACCGTGATATTCGCGTGACCAAGATCGAGGCAGACGCCGACATTGTTCAAGTGGCCGAGCTCGAGGATGCTGACCAGATGTTCGGGAGTGGTGGCTTCGCTGAGCAGGTTTTCGACGAGGAGCCGGACGCCAAGCGGACGGGCGAACGCGCCCAGGTGCTCAAGAGCGGTGAGGGCAAACTCGATGGTGCGCGGCGACCACGTGTCGTCCCGCTCGCCAAGATGGACGACGAGATTGCGCAGCGGGATGTGCTCGGCGGATTCCAGGGCGCGTTTGATCTCATCCATCGCGTCGATCCGGCGGCTCTTTTCGGGGTGCAACACATTCACGGCGGGGGCGCCGGCGCGGCCCATTTCGCGGTCAGGATAGAGCGGGGCGTGCATGGAGAAGGCCTCAAGCGTGTTGGAACGGAACCACTCGCCCAGCTCGGCCACATGCTCGCGGCTGGTGTAGTCGAAGTGCTGGCGCGCGGCAAAAATCTCGATTGCCTGCGCGCCGGAGCGGTCCGCAAGCTCAAGCAGACCGGGGTGCAGGCGATGGTTCAGGAACAGATGAGTCGACAGGACGCGCAACATCTTCGAGAGGCCCCTTGCGCCGGGTGAGTGTGCAACGCAGACCCGACGCTGCTCCTATTCTCGCATCCTGGCAGGGGCTTCCCGCTGAGCCGCTGTTGCGTTGGATGGAACGGGAGGTGAGCGCGATCCGCGAGAATGGTTGCGCGGCCATGGACAAGCTGCGGCTCCGTCAGATTCACTACGGCATTTATCTTGCTCAGGCCGTCTATCATCAAAGCTGTTATGGCAGGCTCAATGATCCGTGTCCGGTTTGTGCCTTCGCCCATCGGGATGCTGCACGAGTGACGCGCGGACTGTGCTCCAGGGGTTGAACACTTGGACAATGTTCTCTGGATTGAAGGAACCGTACCCCACGAACCCCGGCTCTTCGAGCCACCCATCCGTGGGAGCCCCGGAACTCCGCTTGTAGGTCTGGCCATTGTGCTGCGTCCGCGCGGCGACGATTGGCTCAAGGACGAACTGCTGCAAATGAAGCAGAGCGGAATCGATACTTTGGTCTCGCTGCTCGAACCGGAGGAGGCCGTTTGGCTTGGCCTTGGGCAAGAAGGTCCGCTCGCCGAAGCGGCTGGAATACGTTTTCTCTCTTATCCGATTCCGGACGTTCATGTGCCGGTCGACACGCGATCATTTCGCGTCTTTGCGGCGGGCCTGGCGGATCGTCTTCGCGCCGGAGAGCGGATCGGTGTGCACTGCCGGGGAAGCATCGGCAGGTCTACCGTGACCGCGGCGTGTACGCTCATCCATCTGGACTGGAATGCGACGGACGCCCTGACAGCGATTCAGGCGGCGTGGGGCTGCGTGGTGCCTGACACCGAAGAACAACTGCACTGGATTCTGAACTACAAGGCGCAGCCATGACCGTGACGGCGCCCAAGCCGATCATCGACCTCAGCTTTCCGCATCGCTGGCGAGCCGAGGCGCTTCAAGCGCGGCCATTGATTCTGCCTCAGCGCCACTTTATTTATCCGCGGGCGGCTGAGGAGGTGGAGCGCGGCGCGTTGGAAGTGATGGTCTGGCCGGAGAGTGAGCCTAATGAGGGTTCGGATGCGCTGGCTGCGCAGCCTTTTTTAGCTACCTGCGCTCTGGGGTTTCGCGATCCTGCGGCTCCGACCGGGCTGTGGTCGGCTCCAAATTCGGAAGAAATCTGCGCGGTTGCGGGAGGGTATGCATACCTGATCGGCACCATGGCGCCGGAGCGGTTCACGATGATTGCGTACCGGCCTGTGCTTCAAGTGCTACCCGCGGTTGAATCGGGCCTGTTGCTCTTTGTGGGCCATCATTCGATTCTGGCGTGGGGGCGCAAAGGGCAGGCGTGGGAATCGGAGGAGCTTTCGGATGAAGGCGTGACGATTGCGGGGATTGACGGCGGAGTGCTGCGCGGAATGGGTTGGGAGATGAAGAGCGACCGCGAGAAGCCGTTTGCGATTGAGATGCGGAGTGGGCAGCGTATCCCACCCACTCGCACCTGATAGAACCGTGGACACTTAGTATGTCTTGAAGTTCACTTCAATCGTCACTGCAACGGCAACTGGCTTCCCCAATCGCATCGCAGGGGTAAAACGATACTGTCGTATCGCCTTGATTGCCTCTGCGTCAAAATCCGGTTTATAGGAACGCTGGATGTTGACATCCTGAGGCATGCCCTTGGCGTCCACAATGATGCTGACAAGAACGATTGCATCAATTTGCGCTTTGGTATTTTTAGCGGACGCGGGAAATTTAGCTTCGACGGACTTGAGCAAACGGGCGCGCTTACATCTTTGCCGACTTTATAGACATGGCCGTAGAGACTTGCCTGGTCAGCTGCCTGAGTCGCTGATTGCGGCTCAACGACAACTGCAACTGCCGCCGCGCCAACCGCGACAGCCGGCAGAAGAATGACTGCGGGAACAAGAAGGCCATATTTCAGTGCGAAATTGACTTGCCGTTTCTTAAGATTGATCATCATGATTCGTTTCTCCAAAATGTTGGCATCGAAGATTCCGATTGCGTGAGCGGCAGCGGCCCGCGAGGACACACCTACCATGGCTGCGAGCCGTAACAGGGAGTGGGCGTAGTTGCGCGAATCGAGTGCTCTTTCGGTGACCATGCTGTCACAGACCATTTCGCGTGTTTGCGCGATCTGCGTCTTGATGGCCCAGATCGCAGGATGAAAGGCCAGGGCGAGGCTTACCGCTTCGTAGAAGAGATTTTTCTGGAAGTCGTGCCGTCTGGCGTGCGCACATTCATGAGCTAAAGCGGCCAGAAAGTCCTCCGGCGCACAGCCCGCGGCAAAGTCAGGAGGAACAAGGAGCACAGGTTCTCGCTATCCCATGACGACAGGGCCTGAAATCTCGGTAGAACTGAGGATGCGGGCGCTGCTTAGCGAAAATAGCTGCTTGCAATGACGCCACATCTCTTCCTGCTCGGGCACAAGAACCAACGGGTGGGCGCTGCGAGCAAGCGACGTTGTACGATGTAACGACCGCGCAAGCCCCACCGCAAAACAGAGCAGTGAGGCGAGGTAGAGAACGAGTATGAACCAGACAACGGTTGCCGGAAGGACATAGAAATTCCGGGGGCTTGGCGCACTGTTTTGCGCGGCGACAAGTGCAACCGAAAGATGACCATCTGCGGCGGGCCGGCCCTCAAAGACGGAGAAGAGTGGACGGAGAAGAAACGACGCTGGCGCGAGGACTGCGACTGCCAGAGTGGAAACCCATGCAACATGCTCCGCCCGCGGGCCGAGCCTCCTGAGCAAGCGAGCGACCAACCATCCTGCTCCGGCAATCAGCGTAACTTGCCAAACAGCATTCGCCAGGTAAGAAACGACCACGCCACTGCTACTCATCGCGTTCTTCCGCTTCCTGAGCCGCCAACTGCCGGCTTAGCTCCGCTATCTTCTTTGGATCGACTTGACGGCTCTTGATCAGGCTCATGACGAGATCTTCTGGAGACCCTGCAAATATGCGATCAATTAGGTCTCGTACTGCACTGTCGAGAAACTTCTCTTGAAAGACCGCGCGATAGATATATGCGCGCCCCTTCAAGGTGCGCCGAACCCTGCCCTTGCGCTGAAGGATGTTGAGCATGGTCTGGACGGTGTTGTAGGCAAGATCTCCTCGGGCACCAGGAATTTTTGTACGTGCAGAACATTGCTTGGCCCTTCGCTCCAAAGCACCTGCATGATCTTGAGCTCGAGGGGTGTCAGTGACTTAGATCCCGGCCTTCGCCCGGCCATATTCCTCCTAAATAAATAGGAGCATAGATCCGCGGCAGGGGTTTGTCAACCTAAACTTTTAGGAAATGGCGTATTTTTAATGTAGCGCTTTCAAACCCAGGCGTGAAAGCCGCTTCTTTGCTGCGGTGCAGGACTCCCGACGGAAGTCACCGCGTCGGCAGATTCTATTCGGGCGCCGACTAGCCAATAGGCCGCAATGTCAATTTGCAGCAGAGATGCGATTGGCCGCGGGCACGAGCTCCTCGTAAGCCGCGTAGATTCCCTCAAACACCGAGTCCCAACTTGCGGTGAGAGCGTAGGCGCGCGCGGCCTGGCGCATTTGGGCCAAGCGAGTGGAATCGGCGAGAAGGCCGGCGATGGCCGGGGCGAATCGATCGTCGGGCACGATGCGGCCGGTTTCACCGTCGCGGACGATGGTGCGCGGGCCGCCGTCGGGTGTGACGATGGCGGGTACGCCGCTGGCCAGGGCTTCAAGCACGACGTTGCCAAAGGTTTCAGTATGCGAGGGGAAGACGAACAGGTCCATATTGGCGAAGGCGGTGGAAAGCGGTTCTCCGCGTAGGACTCCGGTGAACTCCGCGCGCGGCAGGCGCTCACGCAGCCATGCCTCGTCGCCGCCGTGGCCGACGATGAGGAAGCGGATGTTGGTCACGCCCATGCGGTCGAGATCCTGTTGTATCTGCACGAGCAGGCCGATGTTTTTCTCGATGGAGAGACGGCCGACGTACCCGAGGATGCGATCGCGGTCTTCGGGGTTGCGCTTGCGTTTGAAGGGATGGAAGAGTTCGGCGTCAACGCCGCGCAGCATCAAACGGCAAGGGCGGCCGGTGGCGCGCTCGAGGAGCGCGCACAGCTCGGGATTGGGCGCGAAGAGCACCTGCGCTGTGGAGTAAAGCTTCGCCACGGGCGCCATGGCCAGTTCCTCAATCTTCCGGCCAGTGGCGGCGGATTGACGCTGGGGCAACAAGCGCAGCAACCAGTTGGCGCGGCGCGCAGCGTACTCGTGGATGTTGGTATGCCAACTGGCGGCGAGCGGCAGGCGCGGGTGGTGCGCCAGCCATGCCCCCAACATGCCGATGTCGCTGGGGCCGGTGATATGGATCAAATCAGGCTGGAATCGCTTGAGCACCTCACGAATCAGTGGAATGTGACGCAGGAATGCGGGATCGAAACGCAAGTCCTTTTCGAGAGCGAAGGAGAGGACGCCGCGGGGCAACTCGAGGGCCCACACGCGGCCCTCTTCGACGACGGCCCGAGCGCGGGGCCCAGTGGGCGCTCCGGCGCGCACGCACAGAAAAGGTAGATTGCGCCGACGGGCGAAGGCTTCAAAGTGGCGGCTGGTGTGGGCGACTCCGTTCACCTCGTGGAACGAGTCAGGGAAGTACGCGACGCGCGGCGGTGTAGGGGTCATGTCGTTGGCAAGTGATCGGGACGGCGAGCCAGCCCTGCAGGCGGAGACAGTAGCAACACCTACTCAGCGATTGCAACTTCGCTCACGATCCCAACACCGCTGGCGGCCGTCAGAACTCGTGCTCGCCCAGGGCAAGGCGCAACTGATTCGATTCGCTCCAGGCCATGCGTAGTCCGCCGGCCACCAGCCCCTGGCCCATGAGCTGCACCAGCATGATCCCTGCGCTGAGAAGGCGCGGCGCCGATCCCTTAGGCCAGAGCTCGGTCAACGGCCGAACTACTCCGTTTGCGTCGGGGTGGTATACGCGCTCGTCCCAGGTGCGCGAGCCCTGCGGAAATTCGGGATAATGACGCACGGCATCGATGGTCGACTGCAGGATGCGATGCTTCCACGGCTCGGCGTATTGCGGCATAAAGAGCACGTTGCTTTTCTTCTCCCCGCGCACCTCGTGCACAAACTCGGTGAAGCTGGCGGCATTGCTCAGATTGATGTTGGCGTTAGGCTCCACGCCGTGACGGTCGCCGCCGGCGATGAGCAGCATATTCCACTTTTCGGCCAGACGCCGCACTGCGCGGTTCTCGTCCCAGTTGCGCAGGCCGTTCAGTTCCAGCGCGTGTAGAAATGCGCCGTTCTTCTGCAGAAACTCGTTGACCAGGAATTGGTGCTTCTCTTTTCCAATCAGGTACAGGTCCCACATGGGGTGGTTGAAGACCACCAGCACGTTCGGCTCGCGATGAAGGGCGACCAGAATCTCGGTCAGTTGCGCATCGCTGGGGTGGGCGGTGAATTGATCGAGCGCCGCCATCCACTCCGCGGCGCGAACGCTGGGCAGGTTGTGCACGCCGAGATGGAAAGATTGCATGCCGCCGTAGGGCGCACTCCACTCCAACGAAACCGGAATCTGGCGCGCGCTGGGGACGGTCCGCAGAAGCATGGGCGCCTTGATGGTGTCGTGGTCGGTGAGGGAAACCATGGGCGCCAAGTCGAGCTTTTCGATCTGCCGCGTCTCCAGGTCGAAGGCCAACTTGGGAGTCATGGGCGGCGTCCAGTAGCTGGCTGCGTAGTCGATGCGGATGCCGTGAATCTGCTCGGCGCGCCGCTCCAATCGCGACAACAGCGGCCGCATCACCGGAAACTGGTTGCCAAAGTTGGCCAGGAAATCGAGGGTCTCGCGCGATTGGTTGGTGTGACTGTGTATCGAAACACCGGTCCGAAAGCCCTTGGGGGCGTCCTTGTCGCGCCAGAGATACGAAATCGTGGAATTGGGCATGTCCGCTCCTCGGTCTATTCGTCCTCGGTTCTATCGGATTTCCACAGTCAGTATCGGGTCCAAGCCATGAATTTCCGGTTAAGAGGATGCGAAATGCCCTTCAATTGAGCGTCTATTGGAATCTAACAAGTTACCAAAATACCGCAAATCACGGGCGAAATTCCCATGATTTACGAACTGCAGGACCGGCAAGCTGGGCGCGTGAAGATTGCGGTTGACCTTGAATCCTGAGAACCAAGGCACGCCACGGTCCAAATGACTCTCCGGACAGACGAATTCCGTGAATTTCAGGAGAAACGACGAAACGAGGAGAAACGATTAACGAATGAAAACCCCGATTAGCGAGTGTCTCCACTCATAGTATACGTGGTTTCTTCACTTCCTGGTTTTGGCGAGCTCGGGGCCAAGAAAATCGTCCACGTTCCAGCCTGCCATCAGATCTTCGTCGTGCACGGGTTTTTTGTTTTCAGGAGGCGCAGCCGCGGCCTTGCTCGCCTCGGCAGCCAGGTAATTCTCTGTAAGCCCCTTTTTAAGCAATTCGAAGGCCCGCTCTGGCGAGTCGGCATACTGGAACAGTTCCAGGTCCCTGGGAGAAATGGTGCCGGCATCCACCAACGCCTCCAGGTTGAAGACCTTCTTCCAATACTCCGGACCATAAATGACCACCGAGATCTTCTTGCCCACTTTCTCGGTCTGCGCCAGGGTGAGAATCTCAAACATTTCATCGAGCGTGCCGAAGCCGCCGGGAAAAATGACTAGCGCCTTGGCGAGGTAGGCGAACCAAAGCTTGCGCATGAAAAAGTAGTGAAACTCGAAGTTGAGCGAGGGCGTAATGTAGGGATTCGGCCTTTGCTCGAAGGGCAGAAGGATATTCATGCCGATGGTTTTGCCGCCGGCCTCGTAAGCGCCGCGATTGGCCGCCTCCATGATGCCCGGGCCGCCACCCGAGGTGACGACAAAGCGCTGCTTGCGCGAGGGGATGGTCTTGGCCCATCGCGTGAGGAGTTGCGCGAGGCGCCGAGCATCTTCATAGTAGCGGGCCATCTCGACCGCGGCCACCGCGCGCTTGAGCTGCAGCACCGTTGCCCTGCCCGCCGCGATCTCGCCAGCTTTGGCGGGCTGCTCTTCGCTGGGAGCCGGCCGCGTGGAGCCGGTGTTTTCCAGCAGTTCCAGAGCATGATCGGCTTCTTCGCGTCCGCGAAAGCGCGCCGAGCCGAAGAAGACAACCGTGTCTTGAATCTGCTCGCGGCGGAAGCGGGCCAGAGGCTCAAGAAACTCCGAGACAATCCGGATCAGGCGCCCGTCAGCGCTGTTTAAGAATGCTGAGTTCTCGTAGGCGAGCGGCGCGCGCTCCAGCGGTGGAGGCGCTCCGTTGCCGGGAATCACAGCGCGAGCCACCTTCTCAGAAGCAACTGTCAAGTGAGAGGCAGCATCGGCATTGGATTGGCTCGTTGAGCCGTGCGTTGCTTCCTGTTTTCTCGTCTCCGCCGCGGCGGAGCTTCCTGGCTTTTCACTGTCCTTCATAACTCAACCATCCCGGTGACGTATGGCGTCGTGAAACGCGATCCATAGATTCAAGAGACCGAGTCCCGAGACGATGCCGCGCACCGCGCCGTTGGCAGCGATGTCGGCAAGCGGAGGAAACAGTTCCCACAGCGGGTTTTGGTCCCACAAAGTGTGAGACCAGGGAAGGAATCTGAGAACTTGCCCGGACCACGGGGCGTAGCAAAGTGCCAGCCCGATATACATGCGGAGCATGACGCGCACGAACAATTCGAGGCTCTCAAGCCAGCGGGGAGCTTGATGCGGCGGGTGCACGTCGGTTTGCGGCGCGGACGCCGAGCCAGGTGCAGTATCCGATGCCGTCCCAGGCAGTGGAGCCGGGCTCACAGTGAGCGTAGAGGATGACGATTCCGGCTGCTGCTGCATTCGTTTGCTTCTGTATGCCGTCCCCGATGTCCGTGCATTGCAATCACTTGCCGCACATCGCCGGCCTTTGACGCCGGACGCGGGGCCAAGCCCGGCGCAAAAACACCGTATTGCAACGGTAACATAGCCGGGGCCTTCTCGACCGTGCCGCGGAGCCCTCGCGATCCGCAATTCACTTTGATGCGTGCCGCCGGCGATGCTGATCACGAGCAAGTGACGGGACCGGGTATCGCCGTTGCTTCTGCGGGCGGCGCTGCCCAAAACACATCCTTGCATCTGTTTATCGCAGCAATTCAGAACCGCAAGTATGCGCCGATCATCGGCTCAGCCGTGTGCGTAAAGGCGCCGGTCGAGCTGAAGGCCGTGGTGAGATCGGGAGCCTTGTAGAGGTTGCCGCGATACTGGAAGCGCAGGCCGAGGTGCGGCAGCAGCCCCCAGTCGAGCCCGGCGCCATAGACAAAGACAGGCTCGGTGGAGCTGGTTGTGCCGCTCTGGCCGCTGGTGGGCTCGTTCAGCAAGAGACCTACCCCTGCGAGCGCGAATGGCCTGAGATTTGTTACGTGGACGGAGACAAGCCAGTCGCCGGAAAGTTCATGAGCGTTGGCCGAAACGGCTGCCGTGGGGCATCCGCTGGGATTGCACGGCAAGGCGCCAGTTAACGAATACGCCTGATTGGCGCGGTTATAGGAATAAGTGACGTCGTAGCCGACGAAGGGATTGCTGATGTGACGCAGCTCGATTAGGCCGCCAGCGGAGTTGGACGGGCTCTCCTGGACGCCGTTGCCGTTGGTGGCGCCGCTAAAGGCTCCATAAAGGCTTAGGGCCACGTCAGTCTGTGCGCAGGCGGCTGTAACGCTTAAGATAGCCCCGAAAAGCAGGAACAATACAGATTTTATCGGCCATCTTGTATGCATGATTGTCTCCGACGATTCTGAAATTCGAGGCGGTACGGGAGGGTGGTAGTCGGCCGCTCTCGGAGATTTGGATGCGAAAACAGGGCGCAGGTGAGGGAGCGACTTCTGCGTTCATGCGCGAGCGGCGCTTCACTTCTCAAGAAGCCGCTTTCCGAAGCTGACAGGGAATTTTGCGTTGCTGCAACGGCGAAAATGCGCTAAAAGCGGTAGAAGACGCCGCCCATGGGCTCGTAAATCTGGGTGTAGGCAGCCGTGGAGTTGTAGGCGTCAGAGAGATTGGGCGCTTTGGTCATGTTGCCACGGACTTGCAGGCGCAGACCGAAATGCGGAAGAAAGCTCCAATCGAGGCCGCCGCCATAGACAAAGGCCGGCCTGACAACGGTATTTACTGACTGTGGACTGTATCCGGGTACTGTAATTCTCAACCCGACGCCGCCCAGCGCAAATGGCCTTAGTTTCCCGGACTTGAGAGAGACCACCCAATTGACACCGAATTGGTTGGCCTTGCCAGAGATCTGGAGCGGCCCTTCTAAGCAAACCGGCTCCGCACAGGCGGTCAGCCCGGCCTCCTGAGCATAGGACTCATTGGCCGGATTGAAGGAATAATTAAACTCGTAGCCGACAAATGGATTGGCGATGTGGCGCAATTCGAAGAGCCCACCTTCGGAGTTTGACGGCGTCTGCTGGGTGCCGAAGCCGCTGCTGCTGCTGGTGAAGGTCCTGAAGCCGCTCAACGCAACATCGGTCTGCGCTTGGGCCACAGCGCCGCGAAAAGCAATTGCCGCGACCGCCACGAACGCGCCTTGCATCCAAATCTTCATCCGAATCACAGCCTCCTGGGTTGATTGCGTTGTGTTGTACTACATGCCGGGAACTCACCCTCTGCTATCTTCGCATTTGACGCCGAGACAAGTGGAAGGAAAGATTCGCGACTCGAAACAGATACGGGCGAATTGGAATAGCTTGATCAAGCGGCTCATGGGACAGCGGGAAGGCCCGCGAGCGCCATGGCGATTTCCTCCTCCGGATAGTCGTAATTCTCCAGTTTACCTGCCTGGTAGTCGATGTAGGACTGCATGTCGAAGTGGCCATGTCCGCTGAGGTTGAAGAGAATGACGCGCGGCTTGCCTTCCGCTTTGGCTTCGAGAGCCTGGCGAATGGTTTCCGCAATCGCGTGATTGGCCTCGGGCGCGGGCACGATGCCCTCAGCACGGGCAAACTGAACGCCGGCAGCGAATGCGTCCAACTGCTGCACGGTTGTGGCCTCGGCCAAGCCGAGATCGATGACGTGTGAGACCAGCGGCGCCATGCCGTGATAGCGCAGACCGCCGGCGTGAATTCCCGGAGGCACAAAGGTGCTGCCGAGTGTGTGCATCTTGACCAGCGGAGTGAGATGGCCAGTGTCGCCGAAGTCGTAAGTGAAGCGGCCCTTGGTGAGGCTGGGACAGGCGGCAGGCTCGACGGCCACGACGCGCGCGTGGCACTTTCCCTTGAGCTTGCGGCCCAGGTAAGGCATCACGAGACCGGAGAAGTTCGATCCTCCGCCGGTGCAGCCGATGATGACGTCGGGCTCGTCGCCGGCCAGAGACATCTGCTCGATGGCTTCCTGGCCGATGACGGTCTGATGGAGCAGCACGTGATTCAATACGCTGCCCAGCGCGTAATTGGTGTGCGGATCCTTAGCAGCGACTTCGACGGCTTCAGAGATGGCAATGCCAAGCGAGCCGTTGGAGTAGGGATGCTCGGCAAGGATGGCGCGCCCCGACTCGGTCTCGGTGCTGGGACTGGCGGTGACCGAGGCGCCGAAGGTTTCCATGAGGGCGCGGCGGTAGGGTTTCTGGTCGTAGCTGACACGCACCATAAAGACCTTGCAGTCAAGGCCGAGGAAGGCGCAGGCCATGGCCAGCGCCGAGCCCCACTGGCCGGCGCCGGTTTCAGTGGACAAGTGTTTGACGCCTTCCTGCTTGTTGTAATACGCCTGCGCGACGGCGGTGTTCAGCTTGTGCGAGCCAGCTGGACTGACGCCTTCGTATTTGTAGTAGATTCGCGCCGGCGTATCCAGCATCTTCTCAAGCCGCCGCGCACGGATCAGCGGCGAGGGACGCCATTGCGCGTAGATCTGCCGCACCTCTTCGGGAATCTCGATCTCGTGTTCGGTGCTGACTTCCTGAAGGATCAGGCCCATGGGAAACAGCGGAGCCAGATCGGCCGGGCCAATGGGCTTGAGTGTGCCGGGATGCAAAGGTGGCGCCAAGGGTCTGGGCAAATCGGGAAGGATGTTGAACCAGGCTAGCGGAATGCGGCTTTGCGGCAGGTTGTACTGAATTGTCTCCATGCGGAACATTCTACAGGGGCGCGCGGGGATGCGACGGTGCGGCATGCCACGCGTAGTGTCAACGCTGGCTCAGCTCGCCCGCCGCGACTTTGCGGTTGAACTCGGCCGACTGGTTGCGCGGCACGCTGAGCGATTGCCAGTGGTCGCACGCGAAATGCTTCGCCAGCAGGACAATTTGACCCACGTGATGGGGGTAATGCGCCAATCGGTTAATGGCTTGCATCACGGAGTGCGCTTCGCCGCGGATGGTGATAGCGCGCCCAAGGTCGGCATCGGTGAGCGGTTCGATGGCCGTGAAGAGACGGTCCCAGCCGTCCTCCCACTGCGCCAGCAGCTCCTTGCGCGTGGCGGGCGGATCGACGAATTCGCCGTCACGATTGCGGGTTGGCTTCTCCCCGTCGGTGGTCAGGAAATCGGTCCAGCGGGAGCGCATGTTGCCTGCCATATGCTTCACGATGACAGCGATGGAGTTGGCCTCGGGGTCGAGTGCGATGAAAAGCTGCTCATCGGTGACCTGCTCCATGGCGCGCTCGGCAAGGCGCTTGTAATAGCGAAAAAGGGAGAGTGCGTCTTCGATATACGAGGTTGTGAATTGGAGCGTCATGGGGACAGTTTATTCGAGATTCACGTGGCGGCGCGCAGGGTAGCGGTAAACCGGGGCTCTGGCGCCGCTCACGGCTCGTCGTCGTAGATGTGAACCTCGATCTGGCCGCCTTCGACCTGCCGGGCGCGGAACATGCCGGGCGTGTTGAAGCTCCAGGCCATCTGGCCGTCGGGCGCAATGGCGATGACGCCGCCGTCGCCGTGCATGGGGGCGAGGCGCGTGTGGATGATCTCGTCGGCGGCTTGCTGCAAAGTCAGGCCCTTGTATTGCACCAGGGCGCAGACCTCCCGGGCGACGGTGTAGCGGATGAAGTACTCGCCGACTCCGGTGCCGGAGACGGCGCAGGATCGATTGGAGGCGTAGGTGCCTTCGCCGATGAGGGGCGAATCGCCCACGCGGCCCGGCATCTTGCCCTGCAAGCCGCCGGTAGAGGTGCCGGCGGCGATGTTGCCCTGGCGATCAAGCGCCACCACGCCGACTGTGCCGTAGCGATGGGTGTCAGCAGGCTCCTGTAGCTGGGCCAACGGCTCGGCATGGCCCGGCGGCGGCGCACCGGCCGGACGCGGCGGAATGGGCTTGCCCTCCTTTTGCAGTTGCTTCACGAGAGACTGCCAGCGGCTCTCGGTGAAGAAATAGGCGGGAGGCTCCTGTTCCAGGCCGGCTTGAACGGAAAAAGCGTCGGCGCCCGGGCCCACCAGGAAGACGTAAGGCGTCTTCTCCATGACCGTGCGCGCCAGGGCGATGGGATAGCGGGTATGGGTGACGTCGGCGACAGCGCCGGCGCGGAGAGTTGCGCCATCCATGATGGCGGCATCGAGCTCCGTTTTGCCGGCTGCCGTGAAGACCGCGCCGCGGGCGGCGTTAAAGAGCGGATCGTCTTCCATGACGCGAATGGCGGCTTCGACGGCATCGAGCGACGAGCCTCCGCGATCGAGCACCTGCGCGCCTGCCTGCACAGCCTTGGTGAGCGAGCCGCGATAGGCCTTTTCGCGTTCCGGTCCGAGCGCATCGCGGTCGATGTCGCCCGCGCCGCCGTGGACGACGATGGCCCATTTCCCTGGTGGGTTTTGTTGCGCCGACTGAGCCGATGCACCGGTCACAAAGGCCATAATGAGAGCCACAAAGTTGAAGATCGTTTTTGTCTTTGACACACGCGGACCTCCTTCTGCCTCTCATGGTATCGCCTGTTCGCCGGCTAGGCTGTCGTGCGCGGAGCTTTACTCTCTCGCCCCCTGATGCTTGCCTGTTTCCTTGGGTTCGGCACTCATCCCTCGGAAACGCGAGCAAAGGCTCAGGAAGACTTCATCCATTCTCTGGTTCCCGCGTACCGGCAGGACTCCGACGCAATCCTCGCCGCCTCTGCCAGAGATTCGATGAATCCGCGCCCTGTCGATGCGAAATAGCAATAGGCCCCGTGAAAGATGTCTCCAGCGCCCATCGTGTCGACGACTTCAACCTGCGGGACGCGCAAGGTTCCCGAAGATTGGCCGGAGACAAAGTGAACGGCATCCGCTCCATCCGTGATGGCGATGTTCGACACGTTATGGTCCTTCAGGAATTGAACCACGTCGTTTTTCGATACACAGCCCGGAGGCAGAAAATCGGCCGAGCAGATGGCGGTTTGGATGCTTTTGAGAAGTTCTTCCGTTCCGTCTTTCCAGCTTCCCCCATCGAGGACAACCGGTGTTCCCCGAGCGCGTGCCGCTGCGGCCCACACCTGACATGCCTGCATGAAATGGCCGTCGACCAGGATGATGCGCGCCTGTTCGCAAAGGCTCCGGTCGACCTCCGCGGGACGCGTGGCGACGTGCGCTTCATTGGCTGTGACAACATTCCGGTTGCCGTTTCTGTCGACAAACACCGACGAGAGGACGGGAACTCCATCCCATTGGGGATTCAAATCGACGAGTTGGACCGAGTAATCTTTCAATTCCTGCCTGACTACCTGAGCCAAAGCGTGGCGGCCCACAGCGGTTGCAAGGGTTGCCTGGCCGCCAAGATGAGCGAACGCGATCGCCGCATTAGTGGCCGGTCCTCCCACAAACACATTCTGATCGCGCGCCGCGACCTTGGTGTCCGCCTTGGGAAACTCGTCGACTGCATAGACGATGTCAATGGTCGAGAGCCCGACAAAAATCCCGTGCGTCATAATTCAGTTGCTCCCTACAAATGCCACTTTCCGTCATTCTAGTTTCGGCCGCCGCTTACAGGGCTGTCAGTCAGAGCCGTTTCGCTCTGCAGCCTTGGCGAAAGTGAGCCGCAGAGTCGAAAATGCTTACGGCGTTTGCAGGGTAACTATCCGCGTGTTTGAGAGGCGTCCATTCCGATGGTCGGCGATCTTGCCGCCGGGGCGCTTGCCGGGATGTTGTTGCAATACGCACATTTGTGAAGCGCCGGGGTGACACGGGCTCGTGCTATCCCGCCTCTGCTCTTCGGCGTGGCGAAGGCGGCGCGGATGGGGCACGGCGAGTTGCAGGCGCGCATCGAATTTGTCCCGGCTTTTCCACAAGAGGCGCGCAGACGGCGGACTCGGAGCTATCGATTCACTGCGCGTCGGGACCAAATCAGACGAAATCACTCCAGGCAGGAGGCAGCGACGGCGAGCGCGGCGATGGCGGCGGTTTCGGCGCGCAGGATGCGTGGGCCGAGCGACGCGGCGCGCCAGCCGTTGGCGTCGAAGAGAGCATCTTCCGCGGGAGCCCATCCGCCTTCAGGACCGATCGCGATTTCAAGCGCAGGCATCTCCTCATGGGCTGCGTCGATAGCTTCCTCGACCAAACGATGCAAGGTGGTGGTGCGCTCCTGCTCGGCGAGCACGATCCGCGTGGACGCGGAAGGTGCGCGCACGCGCGTGGCCAAGTCAACCACGTCGTGAATCAGCGGGACGTCGGAGCGGCGCGCCTGTTGCGACGCTTCGTGCGCAATGCGGCGCCAGCGCCCTGCGCGTTTCTCCGCCGCCTGGGCCAAGTGCTTCTCAGTCCTTCGCGCGACGACCGGCGCAATCGCGGCGACGCCGAGCTCGGTGGCTTTCTCAATCGCCCACTCCATGCGATCGAATTTGTAGACGGCCATCACCAAAGTAACGGGCAGCGCGGGGTCGGCGCGGAGTTCCGCGGCAAGGTTGAAGCGAACCTCGCTCTTTTCTCCGGCCAGGGTGACCGCGGCGATCTGGGCATGAAAGACATGGCCGCCGGCCACAACATCCGCTTCCATGCCCGGCTGGGCGCGGAGGACGCGCGCCAGGTGTTCGGCTTGCGCGCCGACAATGGTGGCAGTGGCCTCGTCCCAATGCTCGGCGATCCAGCGGCGGCGGGTCATGGTTCGCGTGCAGTCATTCTCATCCTCTAAAGTTTACGGCGTCTGACGGGCCCATAAGCTGGACTCATGCATTTCAAGAGGATCGCCGGTCACCGCGTCCTGCGCGGGCTTCAGCGAGTTCGCCGAGCAGGCATTGTCCTTTTTAGGCGTGCCCGTCTTTACCGCAAAAACACTAAGGGGAACGCTTTTGAGCGTCCCCCTAGAGTGTTGCCTTTTGGGTTGTGCGATCCGCTACTTTTTCTTTGCGGCTTTCTTCGCGGCCTTCTTGACGGCCTTCTTGGCTGGTTTCTTGGCTGCTTTCTTGGTTGCCATTTGCCTATTCTCCCTTTTCGATGGGTTGCATCGAGTCTGCAATTTAGAAATTGCAGTTGAAGAATGTATAGATTCATGAGAGGTCGATGTCAAGAAAAAACGACGTAAGAGTGGAAAAAAGATCAACATCGTTCCCGCGACGAATCGACCGAGGAAGCGAAGTCTGCGTCGAGATTCGAGACGCGGACGGGAAATTTTGCGCTGCCGGGTTGCAGAGGATGAACGCGCGAGGCGATAAAATTGCGGCGCAGTACGCGCAGCATAGAGCGGGTCGCCGCTCTAGCTCAACACCCGATCACCTTCAGCGCGGGTCCCGCGAGGCTGGTCTCCTTGAAGGGCGACTGCAGATCGGGCCGGTAAGGCACATAGTGCGGATGACCTTGCAGCAGCGGCGTCTCTCTGTTCCTTGATCCCAACTCCTGCCCTACTTCAGGAATTCGCGGACAAAGTTGTTCTGGCTCTGGAGCAACTCGTCGAGCGATCCATCGAAGATGAGGCGGCCTTCATCGAGCATGAGGAAGGTGGTGTTGGGATTGGTCTGTCCCGCAGGGAGCGGGGCCATGCGATTCTGTTGGGCATCGAAGCGGTGATTGCAGAGGGCGAAGGCGTCCTGCAGGCGGTGCGTGACCAACAGAGCGGAGGTGGCGTGGACATCGCGCTGTTTGACGATGAGTTCGATGATGGTGGTGGAGGTGACGGGATCGAGGCCTCCGGTGGGCGAGTCGTAGAGGATCAACTCCGGATTGTGGATGAGGGCGCGGGCGATGGCCACACGCCGCCTCATGCCGCCCGACAGGCTGGCGGGGTAAAGGTCGAAGGTCTCTTCCAGGCCGACAAAGCTGAGCGCTTCGCGAGCACGTCTGTCGATTTCTTCATCGGGCACGCGCTCCTGGATCAGTTGGTAGGCGACATTGTCGCGCACGGTGAGGGAGTCGAAGAGCGCACTCTCCTGGAAGACCATTCCGGCGCGGGCGCGCAAGGGGAAGAGCTTCTCCTCGGGCATGCGGCAAATGTCTTCGCCGAAGAGCAGGGTGCAGCCCCTTTGCGGGCGAAGCAGCCCGATGATCAGTTTGAGCAACACGCTCTTGCCCACGCCGGCGGGCCCGAGCAGAATGCGCGTCTCCCCGGGCGCCACGGAAAAGGTGATGTCGTGAAGCACGGGCGGGCCGTCGAAGGCCAGGAAAACGCCGCGCAAGGCGACGACCGGGCTCAAGTCCGGTTCCGGGGCCGAAGATGAAGGCGCAGGAGAGGCAGCGTAGCTCATGTGGGAAAGATCGAAAGCAGCACGTGGGTGATGAGGAAGTCGACGGCGATGATGATCACGGAAGAGTTGACCACGGCCGAAATCGTGGCGCGGCCAACGCCCTCGGTACCTCCGGTGGTTCTCATCCCGTAAAAGCAGCCGATCGAACTGAGGATGTAGCCGAAGAAGAGGGGTTTGACCAAGCCCTGGATAATGTCAGGATAGCGAAGGTGTTCGTAGGCCTGGTGAAAATACTGCGTGCCATTCTGATGGTTGAGGAAGACGGTGACAGCGGAGCCGCCCATGATGCCGAACGCGTCGGCCACAATGGTGAGGAGGAGAAGCATGGTGATGGTGGCGAAGATGCGAGGGGTGACGAGCTTGCGCATGGGGTCGACGCCCAAGGCCCGCATGGCGTCGATCTGCTCGGTGACGACCATGGAGCCGAGTTCGCTGGCCATGGAGGATGCGTTGCGGCCGGCAACCATGATGCCGGTGAGCACTGCGCCGAGTTCACGGATCATGGTGAAGCTGACGAATTGGCCGGTGACAGACGTGGCGCCGAACTCCGAGAGGGTGGCCGCGGACTGGAGCGCGAGCACGCCGCCGGTAAAGAAACCGGAGAGGATCACGATGGGCAGCGAACCGAAGCCAACGATGTCGGATTGAATGAGGAAGTCCGTCCAGTAGATGGGGGGGCGGAAAAGATCGAGCAGCGCTTGCCCCGCGAACAGGGAATATTCCTGGACGGTGAGCACGATTTGTTTGGCGGTACGGTCGATCGCGATTATCGCCATGGTGTGCCGGTCTATGGAACGAGAACTTTGCGCTGCTTCCGAGGACAGGATAGCGCATAGAATAGGTTCGTACGTATAAAGGTGGAACGACTTGCAACGCTCACCGAAGGGCAAGACTGAGGGGGCGGCGCCCAGCTTCCCGCGAAAAACTTCGTGAGGAAGGGGACAATGAACGATTCGCGTGCAACGTTTGGTTACACCGGACGAATCAATATTCAGTGACGTTGCAAGACAAGTTGCTATGCCTAAGTGGCTTTCTCCTCAATCAATAGCTGCCTGGCCGGACGATGCCGCCGCTTGAAGAAGTCTGCAATTGCCAAAAAACGCATCCAACTCTGTACCAGGAGGAAACGATGCATCTGTTTCGCGTGCGGTTGATCCTTGCTCTCATCGCGAGCGTGACATTGGTGTCGGCAGCCTCCACATACTTTGACGTATTAGCTCACAGGCATATCTTGCGCGAGGATCTGGAACGCCGCACGCAGTGGATGGGAATGAGCATTGAGCCGGACGTGCGCGGCGCGCTCCGGGCGGGCGACCCCTTAGCTCTTCCCGGTTTAGCGGAGCTGTTGAAAACTGGAACGGGTGCACTGGGACTGGCGGTGTATGACGCGCACGGGGATCTTCTGGCTGACAGCGGCCCGCCGGACGTCATGGGGGCGCTGGCGCGCGGTGTGGTGCAGAAATCGCTACAGAGAGGAGTCGAGGCCGGCGCATTCGGGCACGCGGGACAATGGCAATGGCTGGAAGAGGTATTTCCTATCCACGACGGAAACCAGTTGGAAGGGGCGATGGCGCTGGTGGTGGACGCCGGCTATATCCGCTCCGAAGGGATGGCTCTGTGGCGGCGAAGCTTCTGGCGGATCGTGGCGCTGGTGATTTTGATCGTGGGCATCACGGTGGGGATGGTGCGCTGGTTCCTTCTCCGCCCGATGAGCCGCCTCGCGGAGCGCCTGCGCCACTTGCGGACCGGCCACCAGGAAAAATCGACGGAGCCGGAGGTTCCGGAGTTCAGCCTGTTTAAGCCGCTGGCGCGCGAGGTGGAGACGATGGCTAAGAGCCTGAAAGCGGCGCGCGCCGCTGCGGCCGCAGAGGCCCGTCTGCGTGAAGCCGGCGCGCACCTTTGGACCGCCGAGCGATTGGCGGTGCATATCCGCAACCGAGCCGGTTCAAGCCGGATCTTCGTAGTTTCGAATCGCGAGCCATACATGCACATCCGGCAAGGGCGGCGGACGGTTTGCGTGGTGCCGCCCAGCGGGCTGGTGACGGCGCTAGAGCCGGTCCTGCGGGCATGTGACGGCGTATGGGTAGCCAGCGGCACCGGCGACGCCGACAAGGCGACGGTGGATGAGTTCGACCGGCTGCGTGTGCCCCCGGATGAACCACGCTATACCCTGCGCAGGGTGTGGCTTTCAGAGGAAGAGGAGAAACATTACTACGACGGCTTCGCCAATGAGGGGCTTTGGCCGCTATGCCACATTGCGCACACGCGGCCCATTTTTCGCGCTGACGACTGGGCATGCTACCAGCTCGTAAACCAGAGGTTTGCCGACGCTCTGCTGGAAGAGATGCGCGATAGCGCGGAACCCGTGGTCTTTGCACAGGATTTCCATTTGGCTTTGCTGCCGCAGATGGTGAAGAAGGCGAGACCCGACGTGCGCGTGGCGATTTTCTGGCACATCCCCTGGCCCAACCCTGAGGCCTTCGGAATCTGTCCCTGGCAAGCCGAGTTGCTGGACGGTCTTCTGGGCGCGGACCTGATCGGGTTCCATATTCCCCTTCACTGCCATAACTTTCTTGCCACCGTTGATCGCGCGGTAGAGTCGCGTACAGATCGGGATCGCCTGTCAGTGCTCCGTAATGGGCACACGAGCGTCGTACGGCCCTACCCGGTAAGTGTCGCTTTCGATGAAGCAATGCGGTCCCCCGCGGGATGGGACGGAGCGACTATGGAGGAGGAACGCGCCGCCGCGCGGCAACGGCTATTGAGCGAGTTCGGCGTGCGCGCGGAGTGCCTGGCGCTCGGCGTGGACCGGCTGGACTACACCAAGGGAATCGTCGAGCGGCTTGAGGCTGTGGGGCAAGTGCTCGAAGATCACCCCTGGCGCCGGGAGCGGCTGACCATGGTGCAGATTGCCGCACCCAGCCGGTCGCGCATCCCCAGTTACGTTGAACTGCGACGCCGCGTCGAGGAGACGGTGGAGCGCATCAACTCCCGCCATCAGATCGAGCATTGGCGGCCGATCATTCTGATCGAACGCCAGTGCAGCCACGAAGAGGTAAGGCGTTGGTACCGCGCAGCGGATCTGTGCCTCGTGACATCGCTGCACGACGGAATGAACCTGGTAGCGAAGGAATTCGTTGCCGCGCGCGACGACGAGGACGGTGTGCTGGTGCTGAGCAAGTTTACCGGCGCGGCGGTGGAGCTGCGCGACGCTTTGTTGGTCAACCCGTATGACATCGTGGGCGTGGCAGAGGCTATTCACAGCGGTTTGGAGATGAGCCTGGAGGAGCGCCGCGAACGCATGCGAAGGATGCGGCGCCAGGTGATGGAATACAACATTTATATGTGGGCGGCCAAAGTGTTGGGCGACCTGCGTGAGTTGCGCCTGGAATCCGATGAAGGCGGGGAGCCGCCTCGCATTGCGCCATCCAATGTTCGCGGGGCGGAGATAACGGCGGAAAAGCTGGCATGAGAAGGCAGGGAATAGGGAGTAAGGAATAGCGAACGAACATCGGTTCCTGTGAATCGGCGCTGCATAGATTGTCCGTTGGCTATCTTTTCCGGGAACTTTCAACCGTGAGAATCCATTGGACAGCGAAACGGCAAATAAGCTCGACGAGTTCTTCGGCGCCTTCACGGGTGCGGCAGGACCTTCCTTGTTGCTGGACTATGACGGAACGCTGGCGCCGTTCCGGATCGACCGCTTCAAAGCGCGGCCGTGGGCCGGAGTGAAGGAGCTGCTGACGCGTATTCAAAACCAAGGCCGAACGCGCATGGTTGTCCTGACCGGACGACCGGCCGCGGAGATTGCGCCGCTGCTGGGCGTGGATCCCGCACCGGAGGTTTGGGGGTTGCATGGCGCCGAACGGCTGCACGCCAGCGGCCGGCGGGTGCTGGAGAATATGCCCTCCGAAACTCGCGCCAAACTCGATACGCTTTGCGCGAAGCTTCGGGACGATCCGCTTGGCGGACTGTTTGAGGAGAAGCCCAACGCAGCCGCGATACACTGGCGCGGCGCAGCGCCGGGCAAAGCCAGGGCAATCGAGAGACGGACGCGCGCACTGTTCGAGCCCCTGGCGCAAAGGGACGGCTTGACCTTGCTCGAATTCGAGGCCGGCCTCGAATTGCGCGCCGGCCGCGACAAAGGCGAAGCGGTCAGGATGCTTCTTGAAGAGACAGGCGACGGCGGACCGCATCCCGCTGCATATTTGGGCGACGACTTGACCGACGAAGCAGCCTTTCGCACCATCAAGGGGCATGGGTTCGGCGTCCTTGTCAGGCGCCAACGCCGCGACACCTGTGCCGACGTCTGGCTGCGGCCTCCGGGGGAGTTGAAGGAATTCCTCAGGCGGTGGTTGCGCGCCTGCCGCGCCCTTGACTGGCATCCAATCTCGGCTTGAGGTCCGGTTTCATCATTCAGCCACTTATTACGTGCCGCCCGCATTTACAATCGAATCTATATGATCCGCTTTTCGACTGCCGGTGAATCCCACGGCGAGGCTTTGGTTGCGCTCGTCTCCGGGATCCCTGCCGGCGTGCCCGTCGATCTCGACTTTGTGAACCGGGAGCTTTGGCGGCGGCAGCAGGGTTACGGGCGCGGCGGCCGTATGAAGATCGAAACGGACCAGGCTCACGTGCTTTCCGGGGTGCGCCACGGCAAGACCATCGGCTCCCCGATTGCGATTCAGATCGTGAACCGGGACTGGAAGAATTGGCAGGAGAAGCTGCCCGTCGAGGCTGGGGATCCCGCCAAGCATCGCGCCGTGCCGTCGCCGCGGCCGGGCCACGCCGACCTGGCCGGCGCGCTGAAATTCAACTTTCCCGAAGCGCGCTACGTATTGGAGCGTGCTTCGGCACGCGAGTCCGCCGCACGCGTTGCCGCCGGAGCGTTTGCCAAGCTGCTCTTGCGCGGCCTGGGCATCGAAGTCGCAAGTCACGTGATTCGCGTGGGCCGCGTCGAGCTTGATCGTGAAGCAACCTGGGAAGAAATTGCGGCTCTCGCCGGAAAAGAGGAGGTTGTCCTCGCGTGCGTCGATACTGCCGCCGAAGCTCGCATGAAGGAGGAAGTGGATGCGGCAGCCAGCGCCGGCGACACCGTAAACGGCATCTTCGAAGTTGTGGCGCACGGCGTTCCCGCCGGACTTGGCTCCTATGCCAACTGGGACGAACGGCTCGACGGCCAACTTGCCTGGGCCGTCATGAGCCTGCAGGCCGTGAAAGCAGTTGAAATCGGTCGTGGCGTGGCGGCTGCCGCATCGTTCGGATCGCGCGTCCACGATCCCATTCACTACGCCGCCGAAAATCCGCCGGGCAGGCCGACGCGGTTCACGCGCCCGCAAAACAATGCAGGCGGCATCGAGGGCGGCGTTTCCAACGGCGAGGACATTGTCGTTCGCGGCTACCTGAAGCCCATCTCCACGCTGCGCCAGCCGCTCGAATCGGTGCGATTCGATACGCGCGCCCCGGCCAGCGCAAGTTACGAACGGAGTGACATTTGCGTGGTGCCGGCCGCGGGCGTGGCCGCCGAGGCCATGGTCGCCCTGGTTCTGGCTAACCTGGCCCACGAGAAATTCGGCGGCGACAGCTTGCCGGAGTTGCAACGGAATTTTTCAGGTTACATCGAACAGATACGGAGCTATTAGCGGCGGCAATGATTCTGAAGATTCTGAAATACCCCGACCCGGTGTTGGAGCAGCCCGGCGAACCGGTGACCGAGTTCAACAGTGAATTGCGCAAACTGGTGGCCGATATGTTCGAGACCACTTACGCCTCGCAGGGCATCGGGTTGGCTGCGCCGCAGGTTGGCGTTTCAAGAAGGCTCACGGTCATCGACCTGAGCCAGGGCAAAGACCCCGCGCAGAAGCTTGTGATCATCAACCCGGAGCTCATCTTCAGCGAAGGCAAACAGTACGAGGAGGAGGGCTGCCTCAGCTTTCCCGATATTCGCGAGAAGGTGGTGCGCGCGGCCAAGGTCCGTATCCGCGCCCAGGACGAGCATGGCAAGTGGTTCGAGATGGACGCAGAAGAGCTGCTCTCGCGCTGCTTCCAGCATGAGATCGACCACCTCGACGGTGTTCTGTTTATCTTCCGCATGAGCGCGCTGAAGCGCAGCCTGAATCTGCGCAAGATTCGCAAAATGCAGAACGAGGGTACATGGTAAGGTTGCCATGACGAACGCTGAGAACGGCCTCAAGCTGGTCTTTTGCGGAACTCCGCAGTTCGCCGTGCCTGCGCTGGAGGCCCTGCTCGCCGCGAGACATGAAATGGCGCTCGTGGTTTCGCAGCCCGATCGTCCGGCGGGCCGCGATCACGCGATCGCCGCTCCTGCGGTCAAGCAGGCCGCACTGGCCGCCGGGCTCAAAGTCACGCAGCCCGAAAAGATCCGCAGCAATACGGAGTTTCGTTCGCAACTTGAGTCCATTGCGCCCGACGCTATCGTTGTAGTGGCTTATGGCCGAATCGTCCCGCCTTGGATGCTGGCCCTGCCCCGGCTCGGCTGCGTGAATCTGCACGCCTCGCTGCTGCCAAAATATCGCGGGGCGGCGCCGATCCAGTGGGCGATCGCCATGGGCGATGCCTATACCGGCAACACCACCATGCTTTTGGAGGAAGGCCTCGACACCGGACCCATTTTGCTGCAGCAGACCATCGAGATCGGGCCGGAGCAGACTGCCTTGGACCTTTTTCCCGCGATGGCGCGTGCCGGCGCGCCACTGGTCGTCGAGACTCTGGCCGGTTTGGCGAACGGTGCCATCCATCCCGAGTCGCAGAATCACGAGACGGCGACTTACGCACCGATGCTCGACCGCGAAGATGGCCGAATCGACTTTGCGGCTCGTACTGCGCACGAGATCTACAATCGCTGGCGCGGATTTCAGCCGTGGCCCGGAGCGTTCACAGTTCTCAATGGGAAGAAACTGATCGTGCATCGCATGGCGATAGCCCAAGGGAGTTATGCCGAGGCGTTGGGCTTCGCAGAGCCGGGCTGGATACTCGTTGAGAACTACCGCCTTTTGGCCGCTTGCGCCGACAATACGTGGCTCCAATTCCTCGAGCTTCAGCTCGAGGGCAAGAAGCGTCTCGCGGCAGACGAATTTCTGCGCGGAAATCCGCTGGCCGCAAACGCGCGCCTGGGCTGAGCGCCGTGTCCGCGATCTCTCCCGCACGGAAAGCTGCCTTCGGTATTCTTCTGGCCATCGGGCGCGGGAAAGCCCACTCAGACGAATTGCTGCACGGGAGAGCCATCGACGCGCTCTCGAGTGCCGATCGAAATCTAGCCACGGCTTTGGTGCTTGGCGTACTTCGCTGGCAGATCGGGCTGGACGAGCAACTGAAAGGTCTACTCAGGAAACCGGGCGCAAAGCTCGATCCGGAGGTCCTAATCGCCCTTCGCATGGGCGCCTTTCAGCTTTTCTTTCTGGATCGGGTTCCAGCGCACGCCGCCATCGATAACAGCGTGGAGCTGGCAAAACAGTCCGGCCATCGCTTCGCCTCCGGCATGGTCAACGCGGTGCTTCGCAAACTTGGCGCTCCCGGTGCCAAAGCTTCGGAATTGTTTCGTGATGAACTGGCAGCGCTCCAGGCTCACCCTGCTTGGATGGTCGAGCGCTGGACGAAGTTCTATGGGTTGGAAGCTGCGCGAGCAATTTGCCGGCACGGCCAAGCGCAAGCGCCGCTAACCGTGCATGTTGAGGGCTCTGCTGTCGAGGCCGAGCTGACTCAGGCAGGCATTCGCCTTGAACCAGGCGCGTTGCTCGCCGCTGCGCGAACTGTGGCTTCTGGCGACGTACCCTCAAAGGCGACGTTTCGCGAAGGCTGCGTGCGCATGCAGGATGAAGGATCGCAGCTCATCGGTGAGATAGCCGCGCGCGCCGGCGAAGTTCGCGGCCAAAAGACAGCGACTATCCTCGATGCCTGCGCGGCGCCGGGCGGCAAGACGCTCATCCTCGCCGAACGGAATCCTGAGGCACGGATCCTAGCTTGTGAAGCGAGCCCGCGGCGGCTTGCCGAGTTGCGGGAGCGCCTGGCCGCCTACGCCGGGCGGGTGGAGTGCCGCCTTGCCGATGCGACCGCGCTGAAGGAAGAATCAGCCTTCGATTTGGTGCTGGTTGACGTGCCGTGCAGCGGGACCGGCACGCTGGACCGCAATCCGGAGATTCGCCACCGGCTGCGGCTGGAAGACTTGGTGCGCCAGGCGCAACGGCAGCGCGACCTTCTTCGCGCCGCAGTGCGCTGTGCGCGTCCCGGCGGGCATGTTGTCTATGCGACGTGCTCGCTGGAGCCCGAAGAAAACGAGCAGGTGGTCGGCGCTGTGCTTCAAGAGAACCACAACTGCCGGCTGATTTCGTTGGCGTCCGCCATCGAATCCCTGCAGCACCGCGGAACTTTGATTCCTTCCGGCGCAAAACGGCTTGCCAACTGCCTCACGCCCGAAGGCGCGCTGCGGATGCTGCCGGGCGCGGTACCGACAGATGGGTTCTTCGTTGCCCTGATCGAGAGGACTGAGTGAGGAGGAAGCAGATGGACTTGCAGATTCGCACCTATGCCGGCTCAGGTTCCAGCCGCAGCGCCGCGAAGTCGCGCCCCAGAATCGCGCACAGACCCTCAACTGCCAGATTGTGATCGTCTCGCTGGGGAAGGCCGGAGACGGTGACGCTGCCCACCAGGCCTGCTCCCTCCACAGCCAGCGGAAACGAGCCGCCATCCGCCGCATAATCCGCAGCCGGCAGACCGTAGCGTTCGAGCAGCGTCGTGCCCTTTGTTTTCAAGGTCAATCCGACGGCATAAGAGCTGCGATAAAAGCGCGCGACTACGTTGCTTTTGCGGCGCACCCACTCTGTGTTGTCCGGGGTGGTGCCGTCGAGCGCAGAGTAGAACAATGGATGCCCGAAGCGTCGCACATCAATGACCAGCGCGAGGCCACGCCCCAGAGATATGGTCCGTATCTGCGAACCAAGATCCCACGCCAAATGCGCATCCAGGCACGGCAAGCGCAGTTCGCGCTCCTGCATTTCAATCTTTTCCAAATCTTCGCTCAGTCCCATGCGACTTTCTCTCCCCTCCTGACCTACCTTGCCAAGGTCAGCATTACCGTTGTGTTCTGGTCGACGCGCGAGCCTGCGCTGGGCGATTGCGCCAGCACCTCGCCGGGCCGTACCGGCGACTTGAGCGGAGCACTGCCGCTGCCCACCGGTGCCAGCGGCACATCCACAAAGTTGGGCGGCCCGGTCTTGATGCCCACCTTAGCCAGCGCCGTTTGAGCACTCGCAAATGGCCATCCGGTGAAGTCGGGCATCACATATCCGTCCGGCATTTCATCGTTCGGCGCAGCAACGAGCAGGTTGACGCTGGGTTGCTCGATGCCCTGCGTATGCGCGGGCGGGTCCTGCGCCAGCACGGTTCCTTCGGCGGCAGCGCCATAGGGCAAGCGCGCAATCTCACCAATCTCCAAACCGGCGCGGCGTAGCTCAAGCGCGGCCACGCGCTCATTGGCGCCTACCGTATCCGGAACGCCCACTTTCTGCGGCCCAAGGCTCTCAGCCACGCGCACGCGCCACTCGCGCCGCACCACCGTTCCGGCTGCGGGCGACTGCGACAGGATGTGTCCCGCGGCGACATCGCCCGAGTAGTAGCGGTTGTCCACATCCAAGTTCAGTCCCAGGCCCGCGGTGACGCTGCGCGCGTCGGCCACCGTCATCCCTTTGAGGGCGGGCACCAGGACTTCAGCGCCGTGAATCGCAAAGTGCATGGTGGTGATCTCGGCCAGCAGGGCGACAACAACGAGCACCATCAGCAGCCAGGCAATGCGGAAAAATCTGGCGATAGAGCGGGTGTTCATGATTGACGTTCACACTCGAAAAACACAGTTTGCACCCTACCGCGTATTATCCGTCACCGGCTCGGGATGGATGGTCACACGATAGACTTCCGGGCATTCCAATTTAAAGCGGTCTTCGAGCGCGGTGATCACCTCATGGACACGGTGCATGGGAAGGCCGTCGGGCAACGTGCAGTGGCAGGTGACGGAGATGTGGTCTCTCGTGCGCCCCACGGCGATGGCGTGCACGTCGATAATTTCGGGGAGTGCGGCGGCCGCGGAGCGCAGCGCGTGCTCGATCCGGCGGTTTTCGACGACCGTCTCCTCTGGTTGCTCGATGGTGGCCGGCTCGCTCTCGATGTGCGTGAGCACGGCGTCGATCTCGGGGACGTTGCGCAGAATCTGCGCTTCAAGGGCAGTGACGAAATTGTGCGCTTCCCGGAGCGAGCGGTTTTCTTCGAGCTCGACGTGGAGTTCCACCTGGAGGCGGCCATGATGCGATTGAATACTGAGCTCATGCACCGACACGTTGTTGCGCGCGGCCACGGCGCGCACGCGGTCGAAGATGCTTTCGGCCCGGGTTTCGCGGGGAACAGTGTGGATGACCACATCGGCCTTGGGCAAGGCGCGTTCGACAGCGGCCGTGGCCGCCTCTACCAGCTCCCCTGTGTGCTCAAATGTGTATCGCCGCGGCAGGGCCAGCGTGAGGTCGGCAAAGTAGCCAGGTCCGGCGCGCCGCACGCGCGCCCGCTCCACAGCCAGCACTCCCTCAACACGCTCCACTTCTCGCACCAGCCGGCGCCGAGTTTCGGCGGGAATCTCATCCATCAGCGCATCAATTGCCTCGTGGCCCAGCCGGACGGTCATGCGCAGGATCATGAGTGAAACGACCAATGCGGCGAGTGGGTCTGCGTAGTGCAGCGCGCCGATCCCGAATCGCGCGCCCAACCAGGTGGCGCCAAGCCCGGCCAGCACCGCTGACGTGGCCCAAATGTCCGAGGCAAAGTGGAAGGCGTCAGTGGCCAGAGCCGGCGACCCGGTGCGCAGGGCCACTGCGCGAAGTTGCCGTGAGCGCCAGAAATCCACGCCGATCGAGGTCACGAGCACCAGCGCCGGCCACAAGGAGTGATGCAGCTCGACCGCGCGGTAGAAGATCCGCTGCACGGCCTCCCAGACGATCCAGGCGCAGGAGACTGCCATCAGGCCCGCCTCACCGAAAGCGGAGAGATTCTCAATCTTGCCGTGGCCGTAGGTGTGATCTTCGTCGGCCGGCTTGTCGCTGACATGCACGGAAAAGAAGGTGAGGGCCGCGCCGAGCAGGTCGAGCCCCGAATGCGCCGCATCGGAAAGCACGCCCAGCGATCCGGAGAGCAGTCCAGCGGCGAGCTTGAGGAGCGTCATGGCCGCAGCGGCCGCCATGGAGCGCCACGCGACACGCCGCTTTTCCGCGGAGATCGCAGCAAGACTCGGCGCGGGAGGCTCGTTCACCCGCGAACTGGAGGCGGTGGAGGTCATCGCGTTCTTAGAGTACAGTGGGCTTCACGGCGGTGTACAACCCAGCTATGCCGAACGTATATTGTTGCCATGTGCACTCCCCAAAGCCAGCTAACCGAATCATTGCGAGCAACTCGTCGGGCGGCGGAAAATCGCCGACGGAGGTTGGCAGGTATTTGTAAGGACCATCCTTTCCGCAGATCATGCGCCCGATGGCAGGCAGCGCACGCTGGAAGTACAGCGCATAGGCCTTGCCGATCAGGCCGCCTGGCTCGCTGAACTCAAGAATTCCCAACTGCCCGCCCGGCTTCAGGGCGCGATGAAACTCCTTCAGGCCAGCTTCATAGTTGGCCAGATTGCGGAAGCCGAAGGCCGTAACAATCAAATCGAGCGACTCGCCGCGGAGCGGCAGGTGCAGCGCATCGGTCTCGAGCGGCACGGCGCACCGGGCTCCGGGCGTGCGCGCGCTTCTTCCCGATTTGCGAACCTCGGGCGAGCCAAATTTCTGCGCGCCACGGCGCAGCATGGCGGGCGCAAAATCGCCGGCGAGAACCGGCCGCGCCCTATGTGGGCGCAGCTTGAGCAGCGCCATGGTCAAATCGCCCGTGCCACAGCAGATGTCGAGAATCGCCGCTTCGGGACGTGCCAGGACTGCCCGGAATCTGCGCGCTGTCCTCCGCCGCCATAGCCGGTCGATATTGGCTGAGAGCAGATGATTCAGCAGGTCATAGCGAGGCGCGATGGAGTCGAACATCTGCCGCACGGCCAGCGCCGTGCCTGCTTCGTCCGCCGTGCCCATGGGTCTTGCTCCCGTTGCGGGGATGTTTTTCATTTTCCTTCGTCTATGGCAAAAGCCGCGAGCAAGGCCGCAGCCCGCTCGCTCTTTCATGCTATCGCTTCCTTTACCTTGGGCCTTGTCCCATGAATCTTCGGTAACGCAAACAAGTAATGGCCCTAACGAATGATTGACCGGTAAGTTTCTCTGAAGTGCAATGGTACTCAGCTAGAATTTTCTGAGTTTAAGTCGCGCATCTTTCTTCTGCTTTGGGCCGGATTGTTTCCGGCCCGTTTTTTTTGGGCCACGCACTCATAGGACACTACCCACAGGGGTGATTGGATCGCGGGGCCTTCAAGCCGCTCAAAAAAAGGTATAGGCTTGAAATTGCCGATGGCTGCCCCTTTCGTTTCCGCATTCCCCGCGTCGACGCCGAACCCAGCGCTCACAGATAGCTATGGGCGCGTAATCCACGACTTGCGTGTTTCTATCACCGACCGCTGCAATTACAAATGCATTTACTGCCGCACCGGCGAGGCGGGCGCGCAATATCCGGAGCTGGCGACCGATGAGTATCTCCGGCTCATTCGGATCTTTGCCGGCCTTGGCATCACCAAAGTGCGACTTACGGGCGGGGAGCCGCTGTTGCGGCGCGGGGTGGTGGAATTGGTGGGTGAACTGGCGCGCCTGCGCACGGTGACGGGCAAACCGTTGGAATTGGCGCTAACCACGAACGGACATCTGCTGGAGTCGCTTGCCGGACCGCTCAAGGAGGCCGGATTGAGCCGGGTGACAGTGAGCATGGACGCCGTGGACGCAGCTACTTTCGAACGCATCACGCGAGTCCAGGGCAGCTTCCCCGTTGTCCTCGCTGGTATCCGCGCGGCCCGAGCCGCAGTACTCACTCCGCTCAAGATCAACTGCGTGCTGCTGCGCGGCTTCAATGACGATCAGATCGAAGGATTTGCTCGATTTGCACGCGAAGAGGATGTCGTGGTGCGGTTCATAGAGTTCATGCCGCTCGAAGAAGACCGGCTTTGGTCGCCGGAGATCGTGGTTCCGCTCAGGGAGATCGTGGAACGTATCGGGCGGACCCTGCCGCTGGTCGAACTCCCCGCGCGCGAGGCCGGCGAAACGGCGCGCCGCTACACATTCGCCGACGGTGTGGGCGAGATCGGCATCATCGCGCCCGTGAGCCAGGCCTTTTGCGGCGCCTGCAGCCGGGTGCGGCTCACCTCCGACGGAAAGATCCGCACCTGCTTGTTTTCTCAGGTGGAACACGATCTCTACGGGCGCTTGCGGGCTGGAGCCAGCGACCAGGAATTGCGCGCCTACATTGTTCGTACGGTCGAAGGGAAGGAAGCCCGTCATCACATCGGCGAGCCGGGATTCCTGAAACCGTCCCGGTCGATGGTGCATATCGGCGGTTGAGCGGAGGCCGGCGGCGTGCGAGTTCGAAATGAAAAGGCAACCGGCATAGGGTAAGCGGATCGCACCCTGCACGTTGCACGCGAAAACCGTTGTGAGAGAATGATCGAGACACTCCCTCACAGGGCCCGAATATGCCAAATCAAGCGAAGGGGCGCATCCCGCTCGCCGATCTGCTCGTATTTCATCAACTGGCGCGATCGCTCACTTCGAGCTTCGACCTGGACGCGATTCTGCGCACCATCCTCGAACAAATGGAGCGGATGGTGGAGGCGGAGTTGTGGGCGTTGCTGATGCTGGACGAGACCAGCCAGGATCTCTACTACGCGATTGCCGGGGGCGTGGAGCAAGAGGCCCTGCATGGCCTTCGCGTGAAGGCAGGCGAGGGCGTGGCCGGGTGGGTCTTGCAGCACGGGGAGACGCTGATCATACCCGAGGCCGCTGACGATCCGCGCGTGAAGCAGTCTGGTGCACCCGGCGTGAGCGCCGTAAAGTCAGTGATTGCCTTGCCATTGCGCGGACGCAAGGGCACGCAAGGCGTGATCGAGATCTTCAATCCACGTGCCGAGATGTCGGACTATAGCATCGCATTTCTGCACATTCTGACCGACCACGCGGCCATCGCAATCGAAAACGCGCGCGACATGGCCCGCATTCAGCAATTAACCATTAACGACGACACCACCGGTCTCTACAACGTGCGCCACTTGTACGATGTGTTGGAACGCGAGCTGAAGCGGTCGAAAAAGATGAAGCTGCCGCTGAGTCTGGCGTTTCTCGATCTGGACCGGTTCAAGCTGGTCAACGACGCGCACGGGCACCTGATCGGCAGCGAGCTGCTGGCGCACACCGGACGCCGGCTCCAGGAGTTGAGCCGTAAGCGGGACCTGTGCTTCCGTTACGGTGGCGACGAATTCGTGATTCTGATGCCGGAGACCGGCGCCGCCGCCGCGCTGGAGCGGGCAAAGGCGATGAACGGTGCGTTGATGGAGACTCAGTTCCGCATGAAGAGCGGGCTCAAGTTGAGCGTAAGCGCCAGTGTGGGCCTGGCCTCCTCGCCCGACGACGGTGTCGCTATGCACGAAATTATCGGCACCGCCGACGCGCGGATGTATTCGGTCAAGATGCACGGTCGCGGACAGGTGCGCGGGGCGTGAGCTTCCTTATTCTCTGACTGGACCGGGCTGCCCTGTCTTTTCGCCCAACAACATCAAGAGGATCTTGCGCGGAGACCCTGTGCGGGAACCGCAGACTTCGTTCACTGCTGTTCGGTGATGTGGACGGAGTGCTCGAGGTGGAATGTAAGGAGCGTTTCGGCGGGGAGGAAGATCTCCCTGTTGCCAGTGAAGGCGCTACCTGCGGCGCCGGCGCCGCCACCTAACAGGCCGCCGACGAGCGCCCCCTTGCCACCGCCGGCGAGGCCGCCGACGAGGGCTCCGAAGGCGCCGCCACCACCGGCAAACGCAGCCGTCCGTTTACCCTTGCCATTTTCTGCGTGATCGATGGAGCTGGTTGCGACCGGATAGCTGCCCCAGCTGGTGTGCACGCGCTCAAGCCGCAGCTCCAGCAATGCGCCACCCTTGAAGCGACCCAGCGGTTTGGCATCAATAACAGTGCCCTCGGCACGCGCGCCTCTTGGAATGACCGTTTGGCCGTTTACCACCACATCGTCGGCGACGGTGGCGCTGAATGAGTCGCCGGGGCGGCTGATCTTCGATCCCAGATCCTGGTCGAGGCGGACGCGGAGGCGCGTGCCCGCAGGCAGATCAACGACAGCCGGCAGAGGCGGGGCCTGCGGAGCTGGCGCGCTGGTCTGCCCGGGTTGTGCGCCTGCCGGGAAAGATGGCTGCCCTGCCGCGGACTGCTGCGGATTTTGCGATTGCATGTTGGAGTTGCTCGACGGCTGGTTCTTGGCCTGCTGAGTGCCGGATTTGCATCCGTTGCACGCAAGCATCGGCGAAAGCGCGAGCGCGGTCAGGAAGACAAGGTTACGCTGGAAGCTCATGACACGAACTCCTTGAGGGGAAGTTGGGGTGCCGCTCACTGGCAAGGAGCGCAGGGCGCCGCAGGGATGCCCTGAAGGATTAGATGTCGAGATTCTTTACGTCGAGGGCGTTGTCTTCGATGAATTTGCGGCGGGCCTCGACATCTTCGCCCATGAGTGTGGTGAAGATGGCCTCGGTTTCGGCGATGTCCTCGAGCTTGACGACGAGCAGTGTGCGGCGCTCCGGGTCCATGGTGGTTTCCCAAAGCTGCGTAGCCGTCATTTCACCCAGTCCCTTGTAACGCTGCACCTGGTAGTCCTTCTTGCCTTGCTCGACGATGTAGGCGAAGAGCTCGCGGGCGGTCTGTTTTTCGACCGGCTCACGCAAGACGCGAGTGGCGCGGCCAGACGACTTGGTTTCTGCTTTGGATTCGGCGCCCTCGGCCTCTTCCTCTTCGTCAGCGGCGGCAGCGGCCGCGGATTTTGCGGCGTACTCGACAAGGAACGGCGGCTCGAGAAACTCCTTGATCAGCGAGTACTTGGACATCATCTGGCGGAACTCGGGGCTGGAAGCAAGCGTCCAGTCGATGCAGCGCGTGGCGCCCTGCGCATCGGTGAAACAGATGGACCAGGTGTGGTGCTCTTCGTCTTCGACCGGTTTGCCTACCTTGAACTGGAATTCATCGGAAAGCTCGACGAGTTGCGTGTGCAGCGCGGCGAGCTTATCCGGAATCTCGTTGCCGTTCTTCGAGGCAAAGTCGGCGCGATGGGTCAGTTCCGCGCGAGCCAGCATCTCAGTGAGTTTCTCGTTGCGGATGCGCTTGTCGACCTTCTCGACAAAGCCGAGATACTCGTTGAGTGTGGACATGAAGCGAGTGAGGTCGGCGCCCTCGATGCGGCCGGCGGACTCGCCGTGCCGCACAACCATGCCTTCGGCGGCGCGGTTGACCATCACTTTCACAAAATCGCGGTCGTTCTTGATGTACTGCTCGAAGCGGCCTTTCTTGATCTTGTAAAGCGGGGGCTGCGCAATGAAAACATGATCGCGCTTGATGAGCTCGGTCATGTGGCGGAAGAAGAAAGTGAGCAGCAAGGTGCGAATGTGGGAGCCGTCCACATCGGCGTCGGTCATAAGGATGATTTTGCCGTAGCGGATCTTTGCGGCGTCGAAGTCGTCTTTGCCGATGCCGCAGCCGAGCGCAGTGATCATGGCGCGGATTTCCTCGTGGCCGAGCATCTTGTCGTAGCGCGCTTTCTCGACGTTGAGGATCTTGCCTTTGAGCGGAAGGATCGCCTGGAAGCGGCGATCGCGGCCCTGCTTGGCGGTGCCGCCGGCGCTCTCGCCCTCGACCAGATAGAGTTCGCAGCGTTCGGGGTTACGCTCACTGCAGTCGGCCAGCTTGCCGGGAAGACCGCCACCGTCGAGCGCGCCCTTGCGCCGGGTGAGGTCGCGGGCCTTGCGGGCGGCTTCACGGGCGCGGGCGGCTTCAATGGCCTTGTTGATGATGCGGCGGGCAATCGGCGGGTTCTGCTCGAGATACATGCCGAGACGCTCGTTGACGAAGGCCTGCACCGTGCCCGCGATATCGGAGTTGAGCTTGCCTTTAGTCTGGCCTTCAAACTGCGGCTGCGACAGCTTGACGCTGACCACGGCTACTAAACCCTCGCGGACATCGTCGCCGCTCAGGTTCTCCTTCATGTCCTTAAAGAGGCCCAACTGCTGTCCGACGGCGTTGATGGTGCGTGTAAGCGCGGTGCGGAAACCGGACAGATGCGTGCCGCCGTCGACGGTGTTGATGTTGTTGGCGAAACTGAAAACCGTTTCGGAGTACCCGTCGTTGTACTGCAGCGCGATGTCGATGTCGACTCCGTCGCGCAGTGCCTCCATCACGATGGGCTTGTCGTGCAGCACGCTTTTGCCGCGGTTGAGGTGCTTAACGAATTCGGCGATGCCGCCGGCATAGCGGAATTCGGCGCGGCGGGCTTCGCCGGTCTTGGCGTCGGCGGTGCGTTCGTCGGTCAGTGAAATCTCAAGGCCTTTGTTGAGGAAGGCCATCTCGCGCAGTCGTTGCGCGAGGGTGTCGTAGTTGAATTCGGTGGTGGCGAAGATGGTTTTGTCGGGCAGGAAATGCACCCGCGTGCCGCGGCGTTTCGAGGTTCCGGTCTTCTGCAGCGTCGAGGTGGGGATGCCCTTCGAGTAGCTCTGCTCGTAAGTATGGCTCGGCTCGCCGGGTTTTTCCGGGCGCCAGATTTCGACCTCGAGTTCTTCGCTGAGTGCGTTCACAACGCTAACACCAACTCCATGAAGGCCCCCGGAGACTTTATAGGTGGAGGCGTCGAATTTGCCGCCGGCGTGCAGCTTGGTGAGCACGACTTGCACGGCAGGCATGCGCTGGCCGCCGGGCAGATCCATCATATCGACGGGAATGCCGCGGCCGTCGTCGACCACGGTGATTGAGTTGTCGACATGGATGACGACATCGATTTTCTTGCAATAGCCCGCGAGAGCCTCGTCCACTGAATTGTCCACGACCTCGTAGACGAGGTGGTGCAACCCCATCTCCCCCGTTGAGCCGATATACATGGCAGGACGGAGACGCACGGCTTCCAGACCTTCCAGGACTTTGATGTTTTCGCCGGTATAGCTGTCGTTGTCGCCGTGGATGGAGGTGCTGCTCAGAACTTCAGTCGCCATAAAATTCCGTTCGCAAAGTCTTCCGTCATGTGGAGGGTTGCCGGGGCCGATTCCGGACGCTGAAGCGGGACTAACCGCTTGAAAAAAGGGGGCTATCAAGCGTCTTCATCTAGGGTTATTTTACCATGCGAGAAGGGGAGGCGGCGGGGCGGGGACTCGCTCGGTAAGTGGTTACTAGCGGCAGTAGATCCACTCTCAAAAATGACGTTGGTAACTCGCTCCTGTTATGTTATGCTATCCTAATGAAAAAGATAGACTTGTTTTCGAAGCTCAGGTACGATTCTACATCAAAAGGAGAGGATCCTCCTTTTAAATCTACTCTGAAAGGTTACCAAAGATGAAATTCGCCATTCGCATGTTCGCTCTGTTCGTTGCCGTCGCGGGCCTAGCTTCAGCGCCGTTTGCGCCGCCCTCCCCGCGGGCGTCCGCCTCTCGCCCTTCGATGACCGCGACTGATCCGGATCCGGGCCCCGCCACTCCGTTTCCTCTCCCCTGCCAGGCTACCAACACCTGTTTTGTGTCCACAACATCGGCCCGGTAGACGCGGGAGCGCTGCGAAGAGTTCTGCATAGTGCATAGCACGAAAGTGCCAGCAGCGCGTTACCCTTTTGTGTTTGTGCCACAAGGCATCTCGGCGCTATCCTGACTGCGTTCGAATAATCGCAGATTAGCCTTTATGTCTTTGAATCCCGCAATGTCAGCGATGAACGTGGTCGAATTTGTTCTTTGGGCCGCGCTCGCCATCCTTTTCTGGAGAAAGGGATTGCACCGCCGCTTCCCGGCGATGAGTGGTTATCTGGCGCTGCGCGCGATCTCGGCACCCCTCTTGCTGCTCGTGCTTCATGAGGAAACGCAACCGTGGGGACGGGACCTTCATGCGGGCCAAGTCTACTTTTTTGGCTTCGTTGCGAACTATCTTGCAAGCGCAGTGTTGCTGTTCTTCATTTGCATTGAAGTCTTCCGCGCTGCGCTGGCAGCGTTTCCTGGAATCAACAAGCTCGCGGTCGTGATCTTCCGCTGGGCCGCGGTGGTTTCAGCGATCGTGAGCCTGTCCTCAATCTCCTATGCGCACAAAGGGCTTTACGTCGTCAGCAACATCTCTTATGCCGTCGTGCGCTCCATGAGCGTGCTCGAACTGTGCCTGCTGGCTTTTCTGTGCTTGAGCATGAATGCGCTCCGCCTGACGGTGCGCGATTTGTCGTTCGGCATTGCTTTGGGTTTTGGCGTGATGTCCACTGGCGACTTTATTCTTGCTTCGTGGATCTCCCGCATTGCTTCGTTCAGCGATCCTCTACAATTTGTCTACGAGTCATCGATCTTGGCAGCGCTGGCTATCTGGACGATTTACTGCATTCTACCGGAGCCAGATCGCAAGCCGGTGTTGATGCCTGCGAGCTCGACCATTTACCGGTGGAATGAGATCGCGTCAGCCCTGGGTCACACGGGGACCAAGGTGGCCGTGCAGCAGCCCGCCAACAGCTTCTTCCTTTCGGATGTCGAGCTGGTGGTGGAGAAGGTGCTGGCCCGGAATATGAAGGGGCGCGAATCGGAGACGTAGAGTAAGGGGTCAAGGAATAGAAAAAGCAAAGGCCGCGGCGATTGCCGTGGCCTTTTGATTTGCGTTGGGTAGTGGCCGATTGGCGGTTCGGCGAGGTTACTCCGCGGCGACGGGCTCGATGGAAGCGAAGCGTCCGCGGCTGCCGCGGTCAGTGAATTTCACCCGGCCGGTAACCTTGGCGAAGAGAGTGTCGTCGGAGCCGATGCCCACATTCGCGCCGGGCTTGATGCGGGTTCCGCGCTGGCGGGTAATGATGGAGCCGCCAGTGACCAACTGGCCGGCAAATGCTTTCACGCCGAGCCGCTGCGCGTTTGAGTCGCGTCCGTTTGTGGAGCTGCCTCCACCTTTCTTATGTGCCATTGTTGAATCCCCTTTTGATTTTGCGCAATCTACTTTGCCGCGTCATAGGTGACGCCGTCGGCCTCGATGGCCTTGATGCGCACCTCGGTGAAGTTCTGCCGGTGCCCACGAAGCTTCTTGTACTGTTTCTTGCGCTTGAAGTGAAAGACCAGAATCTTGTCACCCCGGCCCTCCCCGAGAATTTCGGCTGTGACTTTGGCCGCGGCCGGTTTAGCCAGTGCACCGGACTCGCCGGAAACAGCCAGCACGTCGCTGAACTCAACGGTCGGACTGCCGGATGGAACGCTCTCAATCCTCAACACGTCGCCCGGCGCGACGCGGTACTGCTTGCCTCCGGTGCGAATGACAGCGTACATAACAAATCCTCCAGCGCCAGCGGTTCCCAGAACCAGGCGCAATGCGCAAATCCGTGTGCTCACCAGGGGGCGGATACAGACGGACAACTGCATCGGGAAGCGGGCCGGGTCGCCCCAGGACGGAGAGCCCGACAACATCCCGCGCACCCTGCAACGGGGGTGCATCGCCAAACTCTTCGATTTTACCGTCGAAACGGAGATTGAGTCAATGCGTCCGGCGCCGATGCCGTGGGTGATTATCAGCGCACAGTGAACCGTGGTCAGTGATCAGTGGGCGATTGCGACTGGCTGACCAACGATGTGCGGACGCGGCTCATGATCGCGAGGTAGTAGGCAAGATTGTGGATCGTGTTCAGCGTTGCGGAGAGCGGTTCGCCGGCATTCATCAGGTGGCGCAGGTAAGCGCGGGAGTAGCGGCGGCAGACGGGGCACGAGCAGGCGGGGTCGGGCGGGGACTGGTCTTCAGCGTATTGCTTGTTCTTGATGTTGAGGCGGCCTTCGCTCGTGAAGAGCAGGGCGTGGCGGGCGGCGCGGGTGGGCAGCACGCAATCCATCATGTCGACACCCATGCGCGCGTACTGCTCGATCTCGTCGGGATATCCGACGCCCATGACGTAGCGCGGCTTGTCTTTGGGCAGCAGCGGCAGCACCTCGGCGATCATCTCGAGGGTCAGCTCGCGCGGCTCGCCCACGCTGAGACCGCCGATGGCGTAGCCGTCGAAGTCCATCTCGATGAGGCGCTCGGCGCATTGGCGGCGGAGATCGCGAAACATGCCGCCTTGCACGATGCCGAATAGGAGCTGCGTACGGTGCTCGGTGGCATCCCACCCTAAGCGCAAAGTACCGCGCTTAGGATGGGGCACCCCTTTTTCGTGCCAAGGAACTTCGTGGCGATGGGCGCGGAAGCGATCGAGCGAGCGGCGCGCCCAAGCCATGGTCAGGCGCAAGCTCTCTTCGGCGCGGCTGAGATCGGCCGGGTACTCGGTGCACTCGTCGAAGGCCATGACGATGTCGGCGCCGAGAGCAATTTGGACATCGATTGAATGTTCAGGAGTTAAAGAGTGTGAACTCCCGTCGAGGTGGGAGCGGAAGCGGACACCTTCGTCGGTCACCCTACGCAGGGCGGTGAGCGAGAAGACCTGGAATCCGCCGGAGTCCGTGAGCAGAGCACGCGGCCAGCTCATGAATTTGTGCAGGCCGCCCATGCGGCGGATGGCTTCATGGCCGGGGCGCAGATAGAGATGATAGGTGTTACCGAGAACGATCTCGGCGCCGAGGGATTCGAGTACGTCCTGGGCAACGGCTTTGACTGTTCCCTGCGTGCCGACGGGCATAAAGACGGGCGTTTCGACCGTCTGGTGCGGCAGGGTGAGGCGACCGCGGCGACCGCCAGCGGCGGTTTCCGCGAGGAGCTGGAACGGTGGAGGCACGAGACGATTCTAGCTGCTAGCTGCTAGCTTCTAGCTTTCAGCTATCAGCCTTCAGCTTTCAGCACGCGGCGCTCGCGGTGTGCGCATGAGTCTCACAGTTTCACAGGAGAGACCTACCCTCCCCCCCACCCCCTTTTTGGGTTAAGGGATTTGTTTTCAACGACTTGAGCCTCTAACCAGTTGCCGCAACCCGTTGATTCCAAGGGGTTTATCTACCTAAAGTCTTCATAAATAAGGAGTCGCGGGCGAGAAAACAGTGGTCAGCGGTCAGCGATCAGTTGTCAGTGGCCGGCTGATCGTGCGCGTGCGGCTATTCTCCTTCTGGTCCCCCGCAATGCCAAAAACGCATTTTTGATCAAATACCTCATAAGAAATGGGTTGCGCGACGGCAGGTCCCCGTTCGGCTTCGATCGCTATCGCGATCTCCGCTCAGGGCGGGCTTTCGTCTCCTCCCGTCCGTTACGGCGGACTCCACTCGCTCAGGATGATAGCGCAAGGATGGGGCCCCCGGCGTTTGTGCTGGGTCGAGGGCGGAGCGTTGGAGCTCGCGCTGTCCGGCGCAGGCGTGGTCACTTCCGGTATTGTTCGCCGCTCACCTGCTCCATCCAGTCGACGACTTTGCCGTCGAGCTTTTCCTGAATGGCGATGTGGGTCATGGCCGTGGTGGGCGCGGCGCCGTGCCAATGCTTCTCTCCGGGCGAGAACCAGACGACGTCGCCGGGCCGGATCTCTTCGACGGGGCCACCCCAGCGCTGAGCCCAGCCGCAGCCGGACGTGACGATGAGGGTTTGGCCGAGCGGATGCGTATGCCATGCCGTACGCGCACCCGGCTCGAAGGTGACGCTGGCGCTCTGCACGAGCGCCGGCTCAGGCGCCTGAAACAACGGATCGATTCTCACGGCGCCCGTAAACCAATCTGACGGACCTTTTGTAGAAGGTTGTGTGCCGGACCGTTTGATTTCCATGGGCTCTTTCTCCTCACTCGATGTTTATTGTCTCTCGATTTCTCACGGTGCATTCCTCAGGGCTCGGGGAAAGTGCAGTCAGGAGTTGCGAGACGGTGTTGCCGGTGCGGGGATCGCGGAGTTGGGGAGCGATTTCGTGGAGGGGGACGAGGACGAAGGCGCGCTGGGCGAGGCGGGGATGGGGAATTTCGAGGCCGGGCTCGCTGTGGATAAGGTCGCCATAGAAGAGGATATCGAGGTCGAGAGTCCGCGGGCCGTTGGGGAGCTGGGCGGCGCGGTCGCGGCCGAATTCGCGCTCGATGGCGAGGAGAGCGTTGAGCAGATCGCGCGGGGCGAGAGCGGTCTCGATCGCGAGGACGGCGTTGAGGAAGCGGGGCTGTTTGGCGAGGCCAACGGGTGCGGTGGAGTAGAGCGAGGAGCGGGCGGCGATGCGGCCGAGACTGGCGAGGCGTTCGGCGGCTGCGGCGAGCGTGGCGTCAGGAGAGCCGGCGGGGCTGGGCAGGTTGGCGCCGAGGGCAATGTAGGCGAGGAACATGCTGGATAAAGAGTAGCGGAGGGGGTGAGACAGCTTCCAGATTCCAGCTTCTAGCTTTCAGCCCGGCTCGCACAAGGACAAATGCAGGTCCTTCGACTCCTTCCGCTACGCTTCAGTCGCAGGATGACTCATTTATTGCTCGGGCCGCTTTCGCGGAGTGAGCGGAGTTTCCTACGCCACCCTGGCCCGAAAAACAAAGACCCATGCCCGGCCCAGGGGGCACCCAGCGTCGCATCCGGCTCCATCAGTGTTGCGCGCGAGCTGCGCTGCGGCGCACATCACCCTCGACGAGCACCGTGGTGACGATGGTGGCAGCGATGGTGATGAAGAAAAGCGCCCACTGAGGATGAGCCGGCCAGAAGACCTTGCCCAACCCGAAAATCCAACCGCCCGTACCCACCGCAGTACCGACTGGCAGTCGCCACCCAGCCCGATTTCGCACTCACGGTTTGCGTCCTCCGATGCAGTGTATGGGGATTATACGTCTTTCGTTCCCCCCGTTGACGATGAATCGCCGACTCGTTACCGGTTCGTGTGCGATGCTCAGGCAATCGGGGTATACGAGGCGGCCAATCTGGTAGCATCGGTGTTCGGAGAATTTGCGTATGGATGCTCTCAATAGCACGGGACTTGGAGCGCGACGCAATGAAGATATCGCGCTCGATCTGATGAAGTTTGTGGCGGGCACGGTGGGCGTGGGAAGGCCCGCTGTACCGACAACGGGGTTCACAGGGCCGGGCGCGGCGAAGCCGGAAGAACACGTGAACCAGTTGCTCGCGCTCTACAGCCGCTGCCTGAAGGCCGTGGAAGGAAAAGGGCCAGAGAAAGAGGCAGAGGAATAGCCAGCGAAAGACAGTTGCGCGTGGCCGTGGCCGGCGCTGGAGTGTTCGGGCGCAACCACTTACGCGTGGTGCGCGAGCTGGAGGCGGAGGGGGAAGGCGTGGCGCTGGTTGCGGCCGTGGAGCCGGATGCCGCGCGGGCGGATGAAGCGGCGAAGCAATACGGGATCAAGGTCTTCGCGAGCATCGACGAGCTGCTGGGTGCGGATTTGAAGCTGGATGCGGCTTGCGTGGCTGTGCCTACGGTGAAGCATCATGAGGTTGCGCTGGCGCTCGTGGATGTGGGCCTCGACCTGCTGGTGGAGAAGCCGGTGGCGGCGAACCTGGACGAAGCCGACGAAATCATTCGAAAAGCGGAGAAGGCCGGGCGGATTGTGCAGCCGGGGCACCTGGAGCGGTTCAATCCAGCGGTGCTGGCCGTGGAACCCAAACTGAAACGGCCGATGTTCTTTGAGGCGCACCGGCTGAGCATCTTTACGCCGCGGGCGCTGGACGTGGACGTGGTGCTGGACCTGATGATCCACGATCTGGACATCGTGCTGACCTTTGCCAGGTCGCCGGTGCGCGAGGTGCGCGCGGTGGGTCTGCCGATTCTGTCGCCCAAGGTGGACATTGCCAACGTGAGGGTGGAGTTCGAGTCGGGGTGCGTGGCAAACTTCACGGCATCGCGGGTGTCGACGGAGCGGGTGAGGAAGCTGCGCTACTTTGAACCGCGGCAGTACGTATCGATCGACTATGCGCGGAGGGATGTGCTGGTGATTCGCGTGGATGCGGCGAGCGCGTTGCCTGAGGAACTCCACCCCGCGGACGAAAACCTGTCCGCGGGGGCCCCGGAACTGGTTGCGGCCGTCGCGGCAGGGAAGGCTGGTCCGGAGTTGCTCAAGCAACTAGCAGCAAGCGGAGCGGGCGGGCCGGCGCCGGGATTGTCTTTCACGAAGCCGAGAGTGACGCCCGGCGAGCCGCTGCGGCTGGAGATCCTTTCCTTCCTTGAATCGGTGCGGACGCGGCGCGAGCCAAAGGTTACGGCGCGGCAGGGACGCGCGGCGTTGGAGCTCGCGCTGGAGATTCAGGAGATGATGGCGGCTCATGCCGAGCGAGCTGGGCTGGGGGACTTCTTTAGAAGCTAGCGTTCAGTGGTCAGGGATCAGCTCTCAGCTATCAGCTTTCAGCCTTCAGCTATTCGTGCGAGACGCGGAGATTTCGGAAGTCGAGAGGCGTGGGGCGGCGTTGTCGCGCGCGGCCCGCGACTTCCGTTGGAGCGATGAGAGTAACGCAGCCATGCTAAGATCACGGGCCGGGAGGAGATCGTGACACTAGGAGAGTTCCTGAGCAAGCAGTTTATCCGCGTCATTCAGTGGAACGAAGGCGACGAGGGCATGCTTTCGTACCGCTATCCGATGCAGGACATGGAGATCGAGAACGGCGGACAGTTGACGGTGCGCGAGTCGCAGTTGGCGCTATTTGTGAACGAAGGCAGAATCGCGGACGTTTTCACGCCGGGGCTGCACACGCTGACCACGCGGAATTTGCCCATCCTGACCGATTTGATGAACTGGACCAAGGATTTCCAATCGCCCTTCAAGTCGGATGTGTACTTCTTCTCGACGCGCCTCGAGATCGACCAGAAATGGGGCACGCCGGCGGCCATCACGATTCGCGACAAGGAGTTTGGCGCCGTGCGGCTGCGCGCTTTCGGCAATTATTCCTACCGCATCGCGGACCCCAGGAAGTTTTTCACGGAGGTGGCGGGGACGCGGGAAAGCGTGTTCGCCGCGGACCTGGAGGGGCAGCTGCGCACGACCATTGTGGCGCGCATGACGGGCATCTTTGCCAGCAGCGAGGTTTCGTTCCTGGATATGGCTGCGAATCTGGCGGCGCTGACGGCGAAGATCGCCGACAGCGTGAGGCCGAGCTTTGAGGCGCTGGGGCTCAAGCTGGATCAGTTTGTTGTGGAGAGCATCTCGCTGCCCGACGACCTGCAGAAGGTGATCGACCAGAAGATTGGCGTGAGCATGGCGGGAGACCTGGGAAGGTTGACGCAGTTCGAGACGGCGGAATCGCTTGAGGAGGCGGCGCAGAACACGGGCGGCGGCACGGCCGGAATGGGCGTGGGATTGGGTGCGGGCGCGGCGATGGCGCAGGCCATGATGGGACAATCGCTGCCGGGGCAAGAGCGGCCGGGAGCGGCAGCGCCGGGAGGATCGGCGAACGCGAGCGGCACGGGACCGGGAATGAAGTTCTGCATCGAATGCGGCAAGCCGATGCCGGAGCGGGCGAAGTTCTGCCCCGAGTGCGGGAAGCCGCAATGAATTGCCCATCGTGCGGAGCGCCGATGCGCATGGCCGGCGGGCAGGAGAGCTTGCGCTGCGACTACTGCAAGAACATCTATTTCTCGGGGCCGGACGATCAGGGAGTGCGGTATCTCGATGAGTTGCCCGATCTCCTGTGCCCGGTGTGTGCGGCGCCGCTGTGGGACGCGACGCTGACGGGGGTGGGCATTCGCACCTGCAAGCAGTGCAAGGGCATGCTGATCGCGATGGGCGCGTTTGAGGGATTGATCGAGCAGGTGCGAGCCGAACGCGGAGGGACGGAGATTCCCGCGACCAGCGATACGGTCGACGCGAGCCGGAAGCTCGAGTGCCCGTCGTGCCACCACACGATGGATTCGCACTTCTACTACGGCGGCGGCCATGTGGTGATGGCAGATTGCGAGCGGTGCGAGGTGAACTGGCTGGACGGCGGCGCGCTGATGAGGATTGTTCATGCGCCGCATGAGGAAAGCAGCTTCTAGCTGCTAACTTTTAGCTTCTAGCTTTCAGCACGACTGAACCCGTGCCCTTTCAAGGCGCCGAATTCTTCTGCAGCCTGTCTAGTCGAGTCCGCAGTGCTCGCAAACTGCCAACATTATGCCAATCGCGATGCGGTTATCGCCATTGAGCGGGGCTTCGCTCAGGATGACAACGGGACATTTTTTTGCAGTCTGCGGCATGGCTGAAGCCGTGCCCTTTCGCGGATGAATCACGCAACCACTTCTAGCGAAAAGCCCGCGCGAAGGGCCACCAGCGGCTGACGCACCGGCAGTAGGACTCGTACTCCAGGCCAAAGCTACGGCGAAGCGTGGGCTCCTCGTATAACACGACGAAGAGGTGCGTTGCCAGGAGAAAAAGGCCGACAAAGGCGAGGAGTTGGATCGACTGATAGAAGAGCGCGGCTCCGGCGACGGCGAGCGAGGCGCCGAGATATATGGGGTTGCGGACGAAGCGATAGGGGCCGCGAACGACGAGCCTGCGCGGCGGATCGAAGGGCGCTGGAGTGCCTTTGCCGATCCAGGCGAAGGCGCAGACGCAGGAGAGAGCAACGAGAGCACCGACGCTGCCGATGACGATCCCGCCGATCTGCGGCCATGCCATCGCCGCGGGGCGCACAATGCCCGACCACGACAGGATGCGCGCGGGGAGATAGATCAAGAGCAGTCCGATAAACAGCGTGGCGTAGGTGATGGTGCGAACGATGACGAACATTGTTGTTCCCCTGCGAAGCTGAGATGAGCCGACCTGCAAGTGTGTGCCGAGAGGCCCACACGACAGCCGGACTGGAGTCCGGCGCTAGGAAGCGATGCCGAGCACGCGGTTCAAGAAGCCGACGATGTACTTCCAGACCAGGTAGTAGGCGGCAACGCCGCAGCAGAAGCCGACGGCGATGACGGCGTAGGGTACCGAGCAGGCGTTGAACCAGGTAGCGTCGGCGGGGCCGAACGTGAGAACGCCGAAGCAGCGGGCGACGGTGGCTCCAATGGGCAGAAGCAGGAAGGGGAGAATCGCGCCGTGAATGCCCACGGCGAGATGTGTGCGCTCGTGGGAAGCGAGCCAGAGCATGTTCCACAAGCCCCAAGCCGCGGGGACGAGCGCCATGGGAAAGATGAGGCCGCGCTCGATGGGGACGGGCAGGTGAAGCACAAGACGCACGACGATGAACGCGGTGAGCATGAGCGGCAGGATGAGCGTGGTGACAAAGACGCCGGCGAGGTAAGCGCGAAGGTAAGGATGCGGGTTCATGGTAAAGCTCCTTTTGGCGGCTGAGAGCTGTTAGCTTTCTGCTCTCAGCTTTCGGTTCATCGTTCACAGGTAGTAGAGAAAGACCGGGATGGTGGCCGGAAACGCGGCAGCGAAACCGATGAGGCCGGCGAGAAGCGCCCAATCAAACCAAGGGAGCGAAGCGGGCAGCAGACGGGGCGCCGCGGTGGGCTCGGAGTCGAGACGGCGGAGCACGGCGGGCCAGAGGTCGCGTGCGGGCTCGGGGGTGGGCAGTTCGCCGCTGCCGACAGGCGGCAGCAACTGTTGCAGCAAGTCCTTGATCCGATTTTCTTCGTGGATGCGATGCTCGTCGTGTGCATTCATGGTGTAATTCCCTGCTTTTCCAGATCCTTTCTCAACAAGCGCAGCGCGCGGAAGACGCGCAGTTTGACGGCCGCGACCGAGATGCCAAGGGCCACGGCGACTTCTTTGTGGGGCTGCTCCTCGACCACGGCGAGAACAGTCGCGATGCGCAGGCGGGGCGGCAATCGCGCGAAAGCCTGCGCGGTTCTCAAGCGAATCTCGGCGGCGATGCCGGGGTCGGACGCGGGCGCAGCGGGAAGTTCCAGGGCGGCTTGCGCGGTCAACTCGACTTCGGGCCGCCGCGCGCGGAGCCAGTCGAGGGCCGCGCGTGTGGCAATGCGGCGCGCCCAGGGCTGGAACGGTCGCGCTGGCTGAAAACGGGCACGAGCGCGGTGGATGCGCCAGAAAGTTTCGACCGTGAGGTCTTCGGCCGTGGCGGGATTGCGGACGATGCGCAGAATCCAACCGTAGACGGCGCGTTGATGGTCACGAAACAACGCTTCGAAGGCGCCGAGATCGCCTTGCCGGAACCGATCCAACACGCTGTTTGAACCGTCCGGCATCTGTCTTCCCTTTCTAAATTGTGCTTACGAGAGTGTTGGCAGAAAGGTTACACGAAAAGGCGGCAGGGCGGGGCTCCGGAGTGCATGCTCGCCAGGTTGACGGGCCACAGGCGCGGTGGAGGATCAGAGATGAAACGCAAATATAAAACGATTTTTCAAGCAGCGCCGTGTTGACAGGGAAGTTACGCGCCGATTAGAGTGAGCCGCTGAGGGCGTGAGAGCCAATCGCTTTCCTGGCCCACCTTTTTGGATTGCGAGATATCCCACACTAGCCGCAAAGACAACGACGCGGCGAGGGTGGGGCACCCGCAGCAAGGGAGAAGATGACGATGTTGGGAAAGCGGATGGCGGCGGGAGCGTTGCTGGGAATCGCAGCGGCAGGCCTGGCCGGGGCGCAGAATGCCCACCCCATCGACAAAGACCTGTCGATGGGGGCCCCGGATGCGGAGAAACCGGCGTACCTGAACCCGAATCTGCCAGCGGAGCAACGCGCGGCCGATCTGGTGCACCGGATGACGCTGGAAGAAAAGGCCAGCCAACTGGTGAACCAGGCGCGGCCCATTCCGCGGCTGGGCGTTCCGGGCTACGACTGGTGGAGCGAGGCGCTGCACGGCGTAGCAGTGAACGGGACCACGGAGTTTCCCGAGCCCATTGGACTGGCGGCGACCTTCGACACCAAGAAGATTCACGAGATGGCCGTGGACATCGGTACTGAGGCGCGAATCGTGCATGAGAAATCGGTGGCTGCGAACGACGGGAACAGCGTGATTTTTCATGGGCTGGACTTCTGGGCGCCGAACGTGAATATCTTTCGCGATCCGCGCTGGGGACGGGGACAGGAGACGTACGGCGAGGATCCGTTTCTGACGGCGCGGATGGGCGTGGCCTTCGTGACGGGGATGCAGGGCGACGATCCGCACTACTACCGCACCATTTCGACGCCCAAGCACTTTGTCGTGCATTCGGGTCCGGAGCCGACACGCCATTTTGCCGACGTGGACGTAAGCAAGCACGACGAGCTGGACACGTATCTGCCGGCATTCCGAGCGACAGTGATCGAGGCGAAAGCGGGAAGCGTGATGTGCGCGTATAACGCCATCAAGGGAGAGCCGGCGTGCGCGAATCAATTTACGCTGGAGAACCAACTACGCGGCAAGTGGGGATTCCAGGGCTACGTGGTGTCGGATTGCGGAGCGGTGCGCGATATCTTTGAGGGCCATCGGTACGAGCCCACGCAAGCGCAGGCCTCGGCGATCAGCCTGGAGCGCGGCATGGACAACGAGTGCATCGACTTTACGACCAAGGTGACGGACGACCACGATTACAAGCCGTATTTGGACGCCGTGAAGGAGGGGTACCTGAAGGAAAGCGATATCGATCGGACGGTGATCCGGCTGTTCACGGCGCGGATGGAACTGGGAATGTTCGATCCGCCGGAGATGGTGCCATACGCGAAGATCGACCCAGGTGAACTGGACAGTGCGGCGCACAGGGCTTTGGCGCTGAAGCTGGCAAACGAGTCGATGGTGCTGCTGAAGAACGATGGCGTGCTGCCGCTGAAAACGACGGGCATCAAGATTGCCGTAGTGGGGCCGCTGGCGGGGCAAACGCCCGTGCTGCTGGGCAATTACACGGGGATTCCGACGCATACGGTGTCGATTCTGGAGGGAATGAAGAAAGAGTTCGCGGGCAACACCATCCAGTATGTGCAGGGCACGAGATTTCTCAGCCAGGAGCACCCCGAGCCACGGCCAGAAGGTTGGACGCAGGCCGACCTGACGCCCGATCCCGCGGCGGTTGAGGCGGCGAAGGATGCGGACGTGGTGGTGGCCGTGCTGGGCATCACCAGCGAATTGGAAGGCGAGGAGATGCAGGTGGACGAGCCGGGTTTCAAGGGCGGCGACCGGACAAGCTTGGATTTGCCGCAGCCTGAAGAGACCTTGCTGGAATATCTGGCGGCCACGCACAAGCCGCTAGTGGTGGTGCTGACCAACGGCAGCGCGCTGGGGGTGAACTGGGCGAATGCGCACGCGGATGCGATTCTGGATGCTTGGTATCCCGGCGAAGAGGGCGGGAACGCGGTGGCGCAGACGCTCTCGGGCGCGAACAACCCTGCAGGCCGGCTGCCGGTAACGTTCTACAAAAGCGTGGACCAGTTGCCCAATTTCGAGGACTACACAATGAAGGGGCGGACGTACCGGTACTTCACGGGGACGCCGTTGTATCCGTTCGGGTATGGGCTGAGCTACACGAGCTTTTCGTACAGCAGACTGACGGTTCCCGCGGGCGATGTGGAAGCCGGAAGCCCGGCAGAGGTGGAAGCAACGGTGACGAACACGGGGAATCGCGCGGGCGACGAGGTCGCGGAGCTTTACCTGAAGTTTCCTGAAGTTCCAGGGGCGCCGCGGATCGCGCTGCGCGGATTCGATCGCGTGCATCTGGAGCCGGGAGAGTCGACAACGGCGCGCTTCGAGTTGAAGCCGCGCGACATGAGCATGGTGACCGAGTTGGGCGAACCGATTGTGGCCGAGGGGACATACACGGTGTCAGTGGGCGGAGGGCAACCGGACACCGGAGCGCCCGTGGTGACGGGGACGTTCAACGTGAAGGGCACGCTGACGCTGCCGAAATAAATTTTTGCAAAAAAGCAAGAAGGGGCGCCCTCAGGCGAAGGAGGCGCCTGGCTGCTCCCGAGGGTGTCAAGAGCTAAGTGCCGGGACCGTCGCAAATTCAAGGCAAGGCGACGGAGAAGCGTATAAGTCATTGGAAATGTTATAGATATTCCGCTCGACGATGAGCAGGGAAATGACCGCGCAGGAGGAGATAGGCGGGGATCTTCCACACATCTTCAACTGCCGGGTATAGACTTGACTGTAACCCGGTTCCTATTTCCTCACTGCCGGGCAAGCAACCGTGAAGGATAGCGGTTGTTGAGGTTTTATGGACGCCATTTTCGCCGGTTCGGCTTTTTCCTGCCCAAAGCTCTTTCTATTTCTTTTGAAAAATCGCCCTGTTGCTGAGTTTCCATTCGGGAGGCCCAGGCGGAGCCGGAATTTCTCTGGCCGCCGTGGTGATTTCTGATGGCCGATCTCGCGACGGCAGTTCCAGTCATTCCAGCGACTCCAACTCTGGTTGAGCGCAGGTTCGACAGAAGGTCGAGCCGGGCAGGCGTATGGATCTTCCTGCTGGCAGTGCTGAGCGGTCTCGGCTATATCGGCGTGCATGTCGCCAAAGACATGGACAATGTGACCGTTACCAGCATGTGGCCCTATTTCCTGCTGGGCATGGCGCTGCTGATCGCACTGGGGTTCGAGTTTGTGAACGGATTTCACGACACGGCCAATGCCGTGGCGACGGTGATCTACACCAACTCGCTGGCGCCGAATATCGCCGTGGTTTGGTCGGGGCTGTGCAACCTGGCCGGCGTGCTGCTTTCGTCGGGAACGGTGGCTTTTGCTGTCATTACGTTGCTGCCGGTGGAACTGATTCTCAAAGTGAGTTCGGGTGCCGGCTACGCGATGGTGTTTGCGCTGCTGATCGCAGCGATTCTGTGGAACCTTAGCACCTGGTGGTTTGGTTTGCCTGCTTCGAGCTCGCACACTATGGTGGGATCGATCATTGGCGTGGGATTGGCCAGCCAACTGATGAATTTGCACAGCGGCGCTTCCGGGCTGGATTGGGGCCAGGTGGTCAAGGTTCTGAAGGCTCTGCTGATTTCGCCGGTGCTGGGATTTGCGCTGGCCGGTTTGTTGATTCTGCTGTCAAAGCGGCTGGTCAAATCGCCGTCGTTATATGAGGCGCCCAAGGGCAATCAGCCGCCGCCGTGGCCGATCCGTGCGCTTTTGCTGTTGACCTGCACGGGCGTGAGCTTTTTCCACGGCTCCAACGACGGGCAAAAGGGCATGGGCCTGATCATGCTGATTCTGATCGGCACGGTGCCCACGGCCTACGCGCTGAACCAGGCGGTGAGCCCCGCGGAGGTTCAGACCTTCATCGCCGCATCGGCGCAGGCTGGGAAGATTCTCGACCGGCATATCGCGCCGGGCACGCCCGATCCGGACCCCCGCCTGGAGGTGACCAGTTACGTCCGCACCCGCCAGTTGCAGCCGGACACGATTCTGGCGGTTCGGCAACTGGTGGACGAAGTGGACCGCGAGGTCTCAACGTACAAGACATTCCAGTTGGTTCCGGCGCAGGACCGGACCAATGTTCGCAACGATATGTACCTGACCGCCGAGGCGCTGCGGCTGATGGAGACTGCGCACAATCCAGCCTTTACTCCGGCAGAGCGCGCGACGCTGAAGAGCTATCGCGGCCAGTTGGACAAGGGCACGAAGTTTATCCCCACCTGGGTGAAAGTGGCCGTGGCTTTGGCTTTAGGCCTGGGCACGATGGTGGGCTGGAAGAGGATTGTAATCACCGTCGGCGAACGCATCGGCAAGGAGCACCTGAGCTACGCACAGGGCGCGAGCGCCGAGCTGGTGACGATGGCGACGATCTTCGCGGCGGATACATGGGGCCTGCCGGTTTCGACCACGCACATCCTGAGCTCGGGTGTGGCAGGCACCATGGCAGCGAACGGCAGCGGATTGCGCTGGGCGACGGTGCGCAATATCGCGGCAGGCTGGGTGTTTACGCTCCCGGCCGCGGCGCTGCTCTCGGGTCTGCTGTACTGCTTATTCCACACCTTCACGCGATAGGCAGGATTCGATCGCTGAAAGGCGTCCGGTGAGCCGGGCGCCTTTTTTGTTTTGGCGCGGCCCCAGAAAGCCTATTGATGGATTGCCTCCGAAGGGTTCAATCTAGATGAACAAGAAGTGGACTGGTTTACGGGCCGGGAAAGCGTGGCCACACTTTCTCGGGGACGACGAGTCTGTTTGAAGGGAAACTGCAGTCACGAAAAATCCGAGCATGAGGAGTCGTTGTTAATGAACTGGATTCGCTTCACTGAGATTACACTCGGCTGCGGCGTTCTTTCATCGCTCACCGACTGGTTCTTTGCGGGAGATTGGATTCATCGGCGCTTCACTTATCCGGAGATCTGGCGGAAAGGCAACGAAACGAGAGCGATTGCTCTGACCAGCCCCCTGCCATTTCTGACTTGCGCAATCTTTGCGTATGCCGCCATCCGGCTGAACATTCAAACGGTCTGTAGCGCAAGTGCCTTCGCTTTTGCGGTATGGCTGATCGGCCCCTTGCCGCTTATACTCACGTACGCCGCATTCATCAAGCTGCACCGCGTCTTTGTCTTGTCGTATGTCCTTAGCTGGCTCGTAAAGCTGATGATCGTGGCGCTTGCCGTCGGGTGGTTTCTCCATTGATGGTGAATCGCTCTTGAGCCCTCTCCTTGGCTGAAGCCGCGCAGGAGAGCGCCGCATCCGGTACCATACAGAATGGTGCTTCGAGCAGAATGAGCCTGAGAGCAAAGCTGGAAGCTGTGATCTATGCCGCCGAGGAGCCGGTGACACTGGCGCAATTGGCTGCGCTGTTCACCGAGGAAGCCCTGGACCGGAAGGCCGAGCAGGAAGCCGCGGTCGAAGCGCAGGCTAAAGAGCCGGCGGAGGAGGAGGCCGCGGCATTGCCGCTGCTAAACGAGGCGTTCCCTTATCTCGAGCTGGAGGCGGGTGAGGCGGCTGCGGCTGAGGCCGGTACGGAGCACTTTGCGGAGACAGCGCCGGAAAGTGGCGACGAAGCTGCTTCGGCCGTTAGGGAGATCGAAGATTCGAGCGCTGAGGCGGGCGGTGCGCCGGCCGAAGCCAGCGGTGAGGCTGGTGCTGAGGCGAGCGGCGAACGAAGTGAAATCGATGAGGCTGACGCGGAAGCGGACGCTAAGCGCCGCGTGAGATTGCGCGAACGCGAGGCCCGGGGCGCGATCCGACAACTGCTGGACGAGTTGATTGCGGAGTATTCCGCCGACGGGCGCGGCATCGAGATTCGCGAAATTGCCGGCGGCTTCCGCATGGCTACCAAGCCTGAGTGCCACGAGGCGGTGCGCTCGTTTGTGAAGAGTCTGAAGCAGCCGCTGAAGCTGTCGCTGCCGGCGCTGGAGACATTGGCTGTGATCGCGTATAAGCAGCCGGTGACGGCGCCGGAGGTGAATGAGATTCGCGGGGTGGATTCGTCGGCTGTCTTCGGCTCACTGCTGGCGCGCAAGCTAATCGCGACGGCGGGGCGCAAGCCGGTGATCGGGCGGCCGATTCTCTACAAGACCACGCGGGAGTTTCTGCTGCGCTTCGGGCTGAAGGATGTTTCCGAGTTGCCCTCGATGGAAGAGTTCGAGAAGATGGCGGCGAGCGAGCTGGAGGAGCCGGAGTTGGCTGCCAGAGGAGTGGCGGAAGCTCCGGTACAGGCGGAGTTCAGCCCGGATCTGAGCGTGGAAGCGGACGAGACGGCGAGCGATGCGCGAGAGGATGAGGCGGATACGGCGATGAAACCGACTGCGGCTGATGCCGAAGGCACGCCGCGCGGCGTGGAATGAGTGCGAACTGAGGCTTTCTTCCCATGAGTGACAAACGGAAACCCAAATCGGACGCGCCGGCGCCGAAACGCGCGCCCAAGACCAAAAAGGCTAAGGCCGCAGCCAAAAAGCCGGGCGAGAAGACCAGGAAGACAAAGGCCAAGACCGTCGCCGCGTCCGCACCTAAGCGCGCGTCCAAAACGAGAAGAACCATCGGCAAAGCGAAAGAGCCCGGCGCGAAAACGAGAAAACCCAAGGCCGAACCTGGGGGTGAAGCCAAGTATCGGATTGGGGATCCCGTTCTGGATCCGATTGGAGATGTGAGCAGCGGAGAGGCGAGGTCGTATCTGGGCGACGCTGAGCCGGCGGCTCAGGCGGAAATGGAAGCGTACCGGGCGGAGACGGCAATTGCGGCCATGGACGCGGGTCTTGAAGCCGGGCCGGGGCTGGAAGCAATTCAAGCGGCGATAGAAGGGCGCGCGCGTAAGGCGGCCGAGGATGCATCTGCGTTGGAAGCCGGCGCGGAAGCGAGCGGTGCAGCGAAATCCGGGCAGGAGCCGCACGAGCCGAGAAAGCTCGAAAGGCTGCAGAAGATTCTGTCACAGTCGGGGATCGCGAGCAGGCGGCGCGCGGAGGAGATGATTGTAGCGGGCCGCGTGATGGTGAATGGGCAGGTGGTGACGCAGTTGGGCAGCAAGGCCGATGCCACGCGCGACCACATTCGCGTGGACGGCAAACTGCTGCAGGGCGCCGAGCGGCACCGGTACTTCGTTCTGAACAAGCCGCGGGGCTACGTGACGACGGTGAGCGACCCCGAGGGGCGGCCCGCGGTGATGCAATTCTTCGCCAAGATGCACGAGAGGCTGTATCCGGTGGGAAGGCTCGACTACCAGAGCGAAGGCCTGCTGCTGATGACCAACGACGGCGAGCTGGTGAACCTGCTGACCAAGGCCGGATCGGGCGTGGAGAAAACGTACTTGGTGAAGGTAGCCGGGCAGCCGAGCGAGGAGCAACTGGAACGGCTGCGCGGCGGCGTGGCGATCGAGCGGGGCGATGCGGGATCGGCGAGAGTGCGGACGGCGCTGGCGCGGATTCGCAGGGTGCGCGAGGGCGACAATCCTTGGTATGAGGTGGTGCTGACGGAGGGGCGCAACCGTGAGCTGAGGAAGATGTTCGCGGCCATCGGACACTTTGCCGAGAAGATTCGCCGCGTGGGCTACGGGCCCCTGGTGCTGGACGTGGAGCCGGGCAAGCTGCGCGAGTTGACGGCGGATGAGGTGAACGCGCTAAGGCTGACGGCTGAAGGGAAGATGAAGCCGCGAAGAGTCCATGCGGATCGGATGCTGCCGAAAGAGGCGGGGCAGGCGGCGGAGAAGCGAGATCGGTCGGCAGGACGGCGAGACGGCGGGAACCAGAGATTCGATCGGGTAGAAAGACGAGAAGAAAAGCACGGCGGGCGCGGCGAAAGGCGGGATACGTTTGCGGGCCAGCGGTTTGGCGGGCCGCGACCAGATGCGCAGAAGCAGGGCGAGAAGCCGCGGTGGCAGCGCAAGGAGCGGGGAGCGAAGAAGGAGTGGCAGCCGCGGGAGTTTAACAGCGTGGGTCGGCGGCAAGAGTTTGGCGGCGGAAAGAGGCGCGGGTTCGGCGGAGAACGGCGGGAGTTTCGTGGGGGACCGCGTACAAACCCAGGTCTCAAAAGCGAGACCTGGGGCACCCGCAGGGATCGTTTTGACGGCGGGGAGCGCAGGACGGTCCAAGGGCGCGGCGAGCGGCCTGAATGGAAACGGAGTGAGGGGCCGCAATTTGAGCGCGGCGGCGAAGGGAAGAAACGATTCGGGGGCGAGCGATCCCACCCTAGCGGCAAGAACAAAGACGCCGCTAGGATGGGGCACCCAGGCCAGGGGTTCCAAAAGGGCGCGCATACGGGAGGGGTTGGCAAGTTTCGCGACGAGGGCGGACGCGGGCGGAGGTTTGGCGGCAGCCGACCGGGTGCGGCGCGGGGCGGCTGGAAGAGGGGATAAGGCAAGTCAGCAAGTCAGCGAGTTGGCGAGTCAGCGTGCGCTGACGCGCACGTTCGCGAGTTGGCGCGCATGTTGATCCACTTGCCCGGAAAGCGCCAAAAGCAGCTGCAGATTCTTCGACTCCCTCCCTCGCCGTTCCGGCTCGCTCGGTCGCTCAGAATGACAGATCATTTAAGTCTCATTTGAGTTGCGGACGCGGAAGCGGCGCATGCGGCCGAGAAGCGAGGCTGGGCCGCTGACGGTGAGGCGAACGAGGTTGCCATCGTATTTGCGCGAGTGGACGATCATTCCCGCTTCGATGGCCGCCAGAGCCGCGCCCTCGTGTTGCGGGACGCGGAGTTCCGCCTCGACGATGGGATCGGAGTGAAGCGCGGCGTCGATGGCCGCGAGCAGAGCATCCGTTCCCTCGCCGGTGAGCGCGGAGACAGCTACCGCTGTTTCACCTTTTGGAGGAGTATTGGTGCGAGTCAGCAAGGCCGCGCGCTCGGCTTCCGGCAGCAGGTCAATTTTGTTGAGGACTTCGATGCGCGGTTTGGAGAGGCTATCGAGCTCGCCGAGGACTTTTTCAACCTGTGCTTTTTGCTCGTCGCCGTAGGCAGAAGCGGCGTCGCGGACGTGGAGCAGCACCTCGGCGTGCACAACTTCTTCGAGCGTGGCGCGGAAGCTGGTGACGAGGGTGTGGGGCAGATTGCGAATGAAGCCGACCGTGTCGGAGAGCAGAACGCGGCGGCGGCTGGGCAGCTCGATGGCGCGGAGCTTGGGATCGAGCGTGGCGAACATGCGCGTGGAGGAGAGCACCTGCGCGCCGGTGACGCAGTTGAAGAGCGTGCTCTTGCCGGCGTTGGTGTAGCCTACGATGGCGACGGTGGGCACGGGAACGGCCTCGCGGCGCTGGCGCTGCTGGCGGCGCACTCGGCGGACGGCTTCGAGATCGTGCTTGAGCTGGTCGATGCGGCGCTGAATGCGGCGGCGGTCGGTTTCGAGCTGGGTTTCGCCGGGTCCGCGGGTGCCGATGCCGCCGCCCAACTGCGACATGGCTTTGCCGCGGCCTGTGAGCCGCGGCAGCATATATTCGAGCTGCGCGAGCTCCACCTGTAATTGGCCCTCGCGGGTGCGGGCGTGGCAGGCAAAGATGTCGAGGATCAACTGCGTGCGGTCGAGCACGCGGCAGGGCAGAGCGGCCTCGAGGTTGCGCAACTGCGTGGGCGAAAGGTCGTGATCGAAGAGGACGAGATCGGCGTTGGTGGAAGCAGCGACGCCCGCTATCTCCTCGACCTTTCCGGAGCCAATGAGCGTAGCCGGATCGGGACGGATGCGGCGCTGCAACAACTCGGCAGCCACCTCGCCGCCGGCGCTCAGGAGCAGCTCGCGGAATTCGGCGAGAGATTCCTCGGCGTCGAGGGCCGAAACCTCACGCGCCGGGATCGCGGAGCCTTGAGGGCGAGTCGATTGTGGAGATGTAGACGGTTCCGGCGCAGCTTCGATTAAAGGGACGGCTTCGAGGTACACTCCCTGTGTCCTCGCGCCCTTCATCCCTGCGCGGTTCAAACGCAAGCGGACCTCAACGTCCACTCCGACCAGGACGGCGCGCTCAGGCCTGCCACCCCAGCGGCCCACATCCGCCGTTGAGGAATGCGCCTGGCCAGCAGCGCTGCCCATCCTGTACGCCTCGCGTACCAATCGCGGACGCTCCCGGCTAACGTTGCTCCGCGGTCGCCTGGGATATCGGTTGCACCGGTACGGCGGAGGGTCCGATGCCCGACGCGACGGCAGCCGGACGATGCTCGCTATGGATTACGGCCCGGTTGCTCACCACGGTTGAAATCGCATGTTTGAAAATCAACTGTTCCTGGCTGTTGTTCTCCAGGAGTACGGAATATTTGTCGAAGGACCGGATCTTCCCTGTCAGCTTGACGCCGCTGACCAGATAAATCGTAATGGGAGTTTTGTCCTTTCGAACCGTATTCAGAAAAGTGTCCTGAATGTTTTGTGCCGGCTTGTTCTCCATGTGCCGATCTCCTGCTTTCTTGGTGAAGTGGTGTGGAACTGCTCTTACGTCGGACTTCAACTCCGCGGGGACAGCTCCGGAACCCCCGGCGCCGGCAAGCCCCCGCAATATGACAACTTTATAGAGATTTGCGATCCATTTCAACTCCCCGAGAGGGGGATCATTCCGACACTGGACGGTCTGCGACGGCATTTGTGGAGGCGGGTTTTGATGTAATCCCATGTTTCTTCCGCAAGATAGGCGAAAAAATGGGGAAAGCGGCAGCCCTCGCGTTTGGCAGCATCCCACGAGCTGGATTTCGTCTATCCCGAGGCTGGGACGGCTGTCTTTCGGCGGCTGATAGCATCAATGTGTGCAAAAAACTGCCAGTCCGGACCGTGCTTCGGCACCGGCCAGCCAGCCCGCACGCACGCCCGTGCCCATGTTGGACCTGAAGCGCCAGTACCATGCGATTCATCAGGAGTTGGTCGAGGCACTCGGGCACGTGTTGGAGACGCAACAGTTTATTCTCGGCGAGGACGTGACGGAATTTGAGCGGGCCGCGGCGGAGCACCTAGGTGTGGCGCATGCGCTGGGCTGCTCGTCGGGCACCGACGCCTTGTGGCTGGCGCTGGCTGGGGCCGGGATCGGGTCTGGAATGGCCGTGGTAACGACGCCGTTCAGCTTTTTTTCTTCGGTGAGCTCGATTCTCCGCGCCGGAGCAAAGCCGGTGCTGGCGGATATCGATCCGGCAAGCTTTAACCTGTCGCCCGCGGCCGTAGGGAACGTGCTGAATGGGAAACGCAGGGCCGATGTACGGGCGATTCTTCCGGTACACCTCTACGGGCAGTGCGCGGACTGGACGGCGTTCTCGCGGTTGGTGCGGGAGCGCGGGTTAACGCTGATCGAAGACGCGGCGCAGGCCTGGGGCGCGGAGTGGGAGGGAAAGAAGGCAGGCGGGTTGGGCGATGCAGCTGCGTTCAGCTTTTATCCCACCAAGAATCTGAGCGCCGCGGGCGACGCGGGGATGGTGACGGCCAACCGGGACGACGTGGCCGAGCGGGTGAAGATGCTGCGCCAGCACGGAATGCGCCGACGCTATTACCACGATGAGCTGGGCTGGAACGCGCGCATGGACGGCTTTCAGGGCGCGGTGCTGACAGTGAAGCTCAAGTATATTGGCGGCTGGAACGAGGCGCGGCGCACCTTAGCGGCGCGGTACCACGAGCTTTTCGCCAAAGCCGGGCTGGCGGAGGCCGGACCTTACCCTGTGCATGGAGTGATATTGCCGCGCGAGGCGCCGGGCTCGCGGCACGCGTGGCACCAGTACGTGATTCGCGCGCCACGCCGCAATGTGCTGCGCGAGTTTTTGACTGCGCGCGGCATCGGGTCGGAGATTTATTACCCGATCCCGCTGCACATGCAGAAGGCGCTGAAGGGGCTGGGTTACAGCGAGTGCGATTTTCCCGAAGCCGAGCGCGCCGCCCGCGAAGTGCTGGCGCTGCCTATGTTTCCCGAGCTGCGCGAGGACGAGCAGCAGACAGTGGTCGCGGGGATCGCGGAGTTTTTGAGCTAAGGCGATTCCGGCGTCAGGTTGTGGGGACTTTCACTTCGACATGTGAGGCGGTTTCAACGAAGGTAGCGATGGCCGAGTGATCGAGCTCGCCTTTGCCATTCGCGATTAAAGACGAGAGCATCTGTTGCACCTGCGCGGTGAGCGGGAGGAAAACGTGATTTGCCTCCGCGGTTTCGAGCGCGTTGCGCAGATCCTTTTGATGAAGCTGGATTTTGAATCCGGGCTTGAAGTTGCGCGCGATAAGCATGGGCCCCTTGGCGTTTAGCACGGCGCTGCCGGCGAGACCGGCTTTGACGGCATTTACGACGACTTCAGGATTGAGGCCGCAGCGCGTGGCTAGCGTGAGCGCCTCGCCCATGGCAGCGATGTTGCACGCAACCATGATCTGATTGGCGAGCTTGGTGGTGTTGCCGGCGCCGACAGGGCCGGTGAGCGTGACGCTGGAGCCCATGCACTTGAGGATCGGCTCGGCTTTGCGGAAGAGTTCTTCCTTGCCGCCGACCATGATGGCGAGGGTGCCGTCGATCGCCTTGGGCTCGCCTCCACTGACCGGCGCGTCGAGAAAATCCACGTCCTTCCTGGCGCAGGCCGCAGCGATCTTCTGCGAGACCAGCGGACTGATCGAGCTCATGTCGATGAGGAGTGAGCCGGGCTTCGATCCGGAGAGAATCCCGTTGGCGCCGAGCACAACCTCTTCGACTTCGGGCCCGTCGGGCAACATGGTGACGACGATGGGAGCGCGCGCGCCCACGTCTGCGCTCGATGCGCCTCGCTGGGCGCCCAAGGCCACGCAGGCGTCGAGCTTTGCCGGGGTGCGGCCGTAAGCGATGACAGTATGGCCGGCCTTTATCAGATTCCTGAGCATGGGGCGGCCCATGATGCCGAGCCCGACAAATCCAATGGTGGCCATCGTCTCTCTCCGTTCGCCGAATTTAAGATGAGATTGTGCTCAACTACTTCAATTATTTTACCGAAATCGAGGAGCGCTTCCAGCAGCGGCGTGGATCGGTGTTGCTGCTTTCCACGTTGGATTGGGCGCTGATCGAGACCTGGCGCGAGGCGGGCATTCCGTTGGAGGCAGCGCTGCGCGGAATCGATGCGGCCTTCGACAAGTATGAGACGCGGCAAAAGCGGGCGCGCATGCAGCGCATTAACGGGCTGGCGTGGTGCGCACAGGCGGTGATGCAGGCCGCTCTGGAGATGAATGAGGCTTCGATTGGTTCGGCGTCGGCGAAAGATGAGGCAAAGGAATCGGGTTTCGAGCACGAGCGCGTGGCCGCGCATTTGACGGCGGCCGCGGATGCTCTGGATGCGGCAACGGTTGCTCCGGAGGCGTGCCGCGCCACTGCTGCGCGGCTGCGCGAGTTGGCCGCGGAAGTGGTGGCTCCGGCGGGCGAAAAGCCGGCGCCGGCGGATCTGGAGGGATTAGAGCGATTGCTTACGGTGCTCGAAGAAAAGCTGTATGACGCGCTCAGGGCGGCTGCGCCGGAGGCTCTGCTGGTGGGACTGAAGGAGCACGCGGCGCGCGAGCTGGCGCCATACCGCAGCCGCATGGGCGCGGTGCAACTGCGCCAGGTAGAACGGCAGTTTGTGCAGAAGCAGCTGCTGGTCCACTACAACCTGCCGCGGCTGAGTTTGTTTTACATGAGCCAGCAATGAAGAAGCGCGCGAGCCAAGGAGCGCGGTCCGGCGCCAAGGGAAGTCCCTCGATGTCCCACCCTTTTCGCAAAGGACGCGAAAAGGATGGGGCACCCATCGCGCCGTCGCAGCCAACCGGCGCGCAGCGCGATTCGCCGCTGGTGCAAATTGAGAAGCCTGTTTATGGCGGGGCGTTTCTGGCGCGGGTCGAGGGCAAAGCGGTGTTTGTGCCGCTGGCGCTGCCTCAGGAGCGGGCGCGCGTGCGCATCGTTGAGGAGAAGCGCGGGTATGCAACTGCCGAGGTGGAAGAGATCGTTGCTGCCGCGCCCGAGCGGGTCGTGCCTGCGTGCGGGCACTTTGGCGCGTGCGGCGGATGCCAGTATCAGCACGCGGAATATGCAGGGCAGATCGTACTCAAGCTGGCCATCCTGCGTGAGACGCTGGAGCGCGGCGGCCTTGGCGCGCCGGAAAAGATAGCCGTGCTTGCCGGCGAGCCATGGGCGTATCGCAACCGGATCCGGGTCGCGTTCGACGCGGAGGGACATGCGGGCTACCGTGGGCGAAGGTCGCACACGGTGGTCCGGATTGCGGAATGCCCGATCGCCGCGCCGCTGTTGGTGCGGGCGGCGCTTGCTGCCGGAGAGATTGCGCGGGGACTGGCTCCGCGCTCGCGCCCTCATGAAATTTCGCTCTTTTGCGATGCGGAGGAGACGGCGCTGCTGGCGAGTTTGACGTTTGCGGACGGGGGAAACGGCCGCATTGAGGAGTTTGCGCGGGTGTTGGCAGAGAGCATTCCTGAATCGAAGGGCGTGGAGCTTTTGTCCCAGGGCGGGAATGGGCAGGAGGCGCGCAGCGTGGCGCAGTGGGGCGTCAATTCCCTGCTCTATCGCGCTGCGGGATTTGCGTATCGCGTGGATCATGGCGCGTTTTTCCAGGTGAACCGCTGGCTGGTGGACGCACTGGTGGAGTGCGTGACGGGTGGACACCACGGCGGGCTGGCGTGGGATCTCTTCGCCGGGGTGGGGCTGTTTGCGCGGAGGCTCGCGGGCCAATTTGGCCGGGTGGTTGCGGTTGAGTCGGCGCCGGCTGCGATGGCGGCGCTCAAGCAGAATCTTGCAGGCACGAGTGCAACACCAGTGCCGGCGACGGCACTCGAATTCCTGCGCGGCGCACGGAAAGTAAAGCGCCCGGATGTGATGGTTGTGGATCCGCCGCGCACCGGCCTGGGCGCGGAAACAACGGCGCTGCTCGGACAGATCGAGGCGTCCACGCTGGTGTATGTTTCATGTGACCCGGCTACGCTGGCGCGCGACTTGCGTGCGCTCGTCGGAGCGGGATACGCCATCGAACACATCACGCTCGCCGACCTTTTCCCGCAGACGTTTCACCTGGAGACGGTAGTGCATTTGCGGCGCTGACGGGCCACGGCGCACGTTGGACGTGCTTTGAATTGCGGTTCCTGATACGCTTGATCCCACATTCACTTCTGATATCTGGGTCCAATGCAATCCGATCCTCGCAACCCCGCGCAGCCCGCGCCCGGCTTGACCGCCGTCCCGCTTTTTCATGCGGCGTGGCTCTTTGCGGCGGGGATTACCGTTGCGAGCTGGATTTGGTTTCGGCCCAGCCTGATGTTGGTTGCGCTGGCGCTGGTTACAGTATTGTGTGTGGTGGCCGCTCTACGCGCGCAGCGCATCGTCTGGCTTCCGCTGGCCGTTATGTGGTTGCTCCTTGGCGCGTGGTGTGGGGAGATGGAGCAGCGCCCGGCGCCCGCACCCGCCTTGGCCTCGCTATCCGACGGACTGTTGCGGACAGTGGAAGGGACTGTAGTGGATGTGGGGCCGGTACGCACCGAGCTTGAGCAAAGCGTCGGTGAGCCGTCGGCTACGGCGCCATCGCAGCGCATCGACCTGCGCGTGGCGAATGTAGAAGTGGTGACCGACCAGAGCGATGCACAGGCGCCGGTAGCCGGCGGCGCGCGCCTGACGGTACGCTGGCCGGCCGATACGGGCGCGGTGGACGGTGTGCAGGCCTTTCGATGCGGCGAGCGCGTGCGCGCCGTGGTTCGCTTGCTGCCGCCCGAGACGTTTCACGATCCTGGCGTCTGGAGCCGTGCGGACTATCTGCTGGACCAGGGAATTACGTCGACTGCGACGGTTGCGATCGATCGCGTGGAGCGGCTGGGTCAGACGCCCGGGACTTTCTTGGCGTGCCGGGTGAGAGGATGGCAGCTCGCGACCACGGCAAGGCTGCTAGTGCTGCCTGCGGCGATGCGGAAGTTTCCGACCGCTCTGCGCCTGAGCGAAGACGACGCCGTGATGCTGTCGGCAATGGTGACAGGCGACCGCACTTATTTGACCCATGCGCTGCGCGTGGGCTTCGAGCGTACGGGTTCCTTTCACATGCTGGTCGTTTCAGGCCTTCACCTGGCGATTGTGGCAGGCTGCATCTTCTGGATCGCGCGGCGGCTGCGGATGCCGCGCGTGACGGGCACGTTGCTCACCATCGTTGCGTCCTTCGCGTATGCGCTGTTTACCGGCTTCGCAACGCCGGTGCAACGCTCGCTGTGGATGGTGACGCTCTACCTGCTGGGCCGGCTGGTTTACCGCGAGCGCAGCCCGCTGAACACGATCGGATTTGCCGCGCTGTGCCTGTTGGTGGTGAGCCCGCGCAGTTTGTTCGATGCGAGCCTGCAGATGACGCTGCTGGCCGTGATCGCGATTGCGGGCGTGGCGGCTCCGCTGCTCCAGGGAACGATCCATCCCTACGCGGCGGCGACGCGCGACCTGCGCCTGGCCGCCATCGACATCAAGCTGGCGCCGAAATTGGCAGAGTTTCGCGTGATGATGCGGATGGCTGCCGAGCGGCTGCAGGCAGCCATTGGCCCCAGTCTCAAGACCACGCGCGACCTGCGCCTGACTCCTGGCGACGCCGATCTGCGCCCGCAAATTGCCCTGTTTCGGGACGCGTTGGGAATGGCCGCCGAAGCGTTGCGAGCGGCCATCCACGCTCGTCTTGCCGAGTCCATCGCCTGGACCATCTTTCCCTGGATGGTGCGCTTCCTGCTTCGCCTTGTCGAGCTGCTGGTCGTCACTTGTGTAGTCGAGCTGGCGATGACGCTGCCGATGGCTGTCTACTTCCATCGCATTACGATCTTCGCTCTGCCGTTGAATCTTCTGATTGTGCCCCTGCTGGTTGTGCTGATACCGGCGGCTCTCGCGACGCTGCTGGCGCTGGTGGTGTGGCCGGGTGCGGCGGTGATCCCGGCGATGGCCGTTGCGCTCGTTATGCACATCGGCGTGGGGCTGGTGCGTCTCTTTGGATCTTTCGTGCTGGGAGATTTCCGTATCCCCAATCCGCTGCTGTGGCAATCGGCGGTGTTTTGTGTGCTTCTGGGCGCGGCCATTGTGCTGGCGCATGGGAGCCTGGGGCGTGCGAGCCGCCATCTGCGCCGCGGCGCGTGGGCAGCCCTTATGCTAGCCGCGCTGGCCGCGGTGATGCCGCGTCCGGTGGAGCGGCCGAAGGGCGCGATGCTGATGGAGGCGATCGATGTGGGACAAGGCGACTCGCTGCTTGTAATTACCCCCGATGGCAAAACGCTGCTGGTGGATGGCGGCGGATTTGGCGGCGGGCCGCGCCAGGCGCCGCAGGACTTTGACATCGGCGAGGAGGTGGTTTCACCGGCGCTGTGGGCGCGCGGCATTCGCCACCTGGACGCCGTGGCGCTGACGCACGCGCACTCCGACCACATCGGCGGACTGCCCGCCGTGCTGCGCAACTTTCATCCCGATGAATTATGGGTGGGCAACAATCCGCACGTCGCGGTCTACAACGCGCTGTTGGCCGAGGCTGCGTCGCTCGATGTGCGAGTGCGCGCGTTTCGCGCCGGCGACGCGTTTGCGTTCGGCAGCACGCAGGTGAACGTTCTGGCGCCGTTTCGCGATTATCAGCCCGATGTCGTGCCCACGAACAACGATTCGCTGGTGCTGCACGTGGCCTACGGCACGACGTCGGTGATGCTGGAGGGCGATGCGGAGGCGCCCATCGAGCAGGCGATGCTGACGGAGCCGGGCTTGGCGAGCATATTGCTCAAGGTGGGCCATCACGGAAGCAGCACCTCAACACGACCGGCGTTTCTCAAGCGCGTGGATCCGCAGTGGGCGGTGATCTCCTGCGGGTTGCACAACCGGTATGGGCATCCGCGCCAGGAGGTGCTCGAGGAGCTGCAAGAGGCGCATGTGCGGACCTTCCGGACGGACATCAACGGAATCTCGTGCTTTCGACTTGACGGAAGGACTGTGGCGCCGGAGGCGGAGTGCGGAGGGCGGTGACTCGTCAACTCACCGCGGCGGTGTGGATTGCGAGCAGTTTTTCGAGCAGCGGCTTAAGCAGCTTGAGGTCCAGGGCGTTGGCGGCGTCGGATTTGGCGTTGGGCGGATCGTCGTGGACTTCGAGGAAGAGGCCGTCAATGCCAGCTGCCACCGCGGCCCGTGCGAGAAGCGGGATGAACTCCGGCTGGCCGCCGCTGACGCCATTGGCCGCCGAGGGCTGCTGCACGGAGTGAGTGGCATCGAAGACGACGGGCGCGAGATCGCGCATGATGGCGAGGGAGCGGAAATCGACGACGAGGTTGTTGTAGCCGAAGGTGGTGCCGCGCTCGGTTAGGAAGACGCGCTCATTGCCCGTGGAGCGCACCTTTTCGACCCCGTGCCTCATGTCCCACGGTGCGACAAACTGGCCCTTCTTGATGTTGACGGCGCGGCCTGTCTTGCCGGCGGCGACCAGCAGATCGGTTTGGCGGCAAAGGAAGGCGGGAATCTGGAGGACATCGACGGCTTCGGCGGCTACTTCGCAGTGGGCGGGCTCGTGGACATCGGTGAGGACCGGCAAACCGGTGTCTTTGGCGAGGCGGCCGAGGATGCGCGTGCCTTCTTTGAGGCCGGGGCCGCGGAAACTTTTTACGCTGGTGCGATTGGCCTTGTCGTAGCTGGCTTTGAAGATGAAAGGAATGCCGAGATCGGCGGCGATGCGCTGGACGGCTTCGGCGATGGAGCGCGCATGGGCCTCGGACTCAATGACGCAGGGGCCGGCGACGAGGAAGAGCCGGCCCGTACCCACTTGCACCGACCCGATTTCAAAGGAGTTGCTCACAAGCGCGATTGTAAATCCACGCAGAGAGGATGGTTGGCGGGTTCGCCCGTTCTCGAAAGCATTTGCATGAACAAGGTTCGGCGCGACGCAAAGCGGCGATGCAGCAGTGCGACGCGGCCCTACGGGGCGCGCAAACGCAATCGGGATCAGATCCCAGGATTTCGTCCGCCATGACGGACTCCATCCTGGGCTACTTTCGTGCCATCCCTCCGGGATGTCTTGACTGCTGCTGAGGCGACGGCGGCGGAGACAACCTGAATCGACGACGAAGGACCATGCATGCAAGGGCCCTTGGGCACCGCGTGATTAGAGAACGCGCAGCCTGCTGCAGAGCGGGCCGGAGGCTATTCGCCGTGGCTGCGGGACCACTCCCACAGCGCGCGGTCGAGCGTGCGCAGCGGCGTGGGAGCGGGCAGATCGCTCTGCGGCTTGACGATGTTGCTTTCGGCCAGGCGCTTGCAGAAAGCCAGATACTCCTCGTAGAAGTGCACATCGTGGCGCGAGTGGCCAAGCGCTTCAAGAGCGCGATAATCCAGCACCGTGTAGCGCTCAGGGAAGATCGCGGCCAGGATCGCCGAGGCCACAGGAAGATCGACGCCGTGCAGTTCGAGCAGCGCTTTGACGGCGGCTCCAGTGGAAGATTCAGGCGAGGCGGCAACGGCCAGCACGCGCCGGATCTTCTCGTTGCTGTTGGCAATCAGATAATGCACCACGCGCTCGGACTTCCAGCGCACAATCGCTTCCAGATTGGCCAGCGAGTAGTCGCCGTTGCGAATTGCTTCGCCGGCTTCGAACGCTGCCTTTTCCAGCTCTTGCTCTTTCTCGCCGGCCTTCTGCCAATACTGTTCTGCCAACTGCTGCAGCTCCGTTTCAGCGGGCTGAAGCTGAAAGTAGGCAACCATTTCGTGTTCCTTCCTTTCGTACCAAAAACCTACACACAATAGGCCCGGCGCGAAATCATTGTCAATAACCCTGAAGCGGCTTTCAGCGGGCGAGTACCGGACTGGTCCATGAGACGGCAAAGGGGAGAGAAACGAGCGTGGGCCGGGCTGTGGAAAGCGCTATTTTCAGCGGAATTTCACGGGGAGCGTGTCCCGCCAGTGGGTGGGGACGGCGGAAGATCCGCAGAAACGGTCGCGGCTTGGATCGGAGACTACTGGCAGAAATTGGAACTACCGACCCATTGCCATAAAAGCATAAATATGTAAATATGTATTTATGCGCACGACGATTGACATCCCGGACGAGACCTATCGGAACCTAAAGATGATTGCGGCAGAGAAGAATTCGACGGTGCGGCAAATTGTGCTTAATGGACTGGACCTTATCATGCTCCAACGAAATTCTCTGCCCCCGGCCAAGCGGCTGAAACTGCCGCTGATCCGCTCGACGCGTACGGATCTGCTGGACATCGACAACGAGAAGATCTATGAAATCATTGATTTTCCCTGATGTGAATGTGTGGCTCGCGCTGAACTACGAGAAGCACATCCACAACCGGGTCGTCGTTGAATGGTACGAGACGCTGGTACATGCAACGATTTTTGTATTTTGCCGGCATACCCAAATGGGGCTTTTTCGCGTGTTGAGCATGGAGCCCGTTATGAAGCAGGACTCGATGAGCCAAGCGCAATGTTGGGAGGTCTACGACCATTGGATTGATTCCGGTCTTGCATTTGTTGCGCAGGAGCCTCCGGGATTGGAGAGCTGCATGCGGGAGCGAACCCAGGAGAAATTGGTGTCGCCCAAGGTGTGGGCCGACGCGTACCTGGGTGCTTTCGCAGAGGCTGGGAATCTGACGCTGGTCACGTTCGACCGGGCGCTGGCGGGGAGGGTGAAGGGGGCGGTGCTGCTGGGGTGAGAGAAGCCAGACCAAACTCCGAGTTTTCTCAGAAAGTCTGGATTTGGGCGCCGTCTAGACGAACCGAACTTCGAGCTCAATGAACTCCGTCAAGACAAATCTCTTATTCGGATTCTTCGGAACGAAGACTCCGCCTTATCATCGCACGCATCCAGTGCTCCTGAAGCCAGGCAATCAGGCAGAGGGCTGCGATCAGAATCCACTCATAGAATGAACCCCTGCGGCCTCTGACCGTTAGCCAGTCCGGCATGTGCGAAGCCATCGTGACCCATTCTGCTTCGACCCCATAAACCAGCATTAGGAACGGCACGTGCATTAACGCAAAAATCGGGAGTTTCTCCCGCACTTGAGGCTTGTGCAAGGAGCAATTCCTGTCGCGGAAGGCCAAGGAAAAAACAAGCACGGAATATGCGGCCAGAGTAGCAACAGGAATCCCCCACTGCGTTCCCATGGAAGGAAAAAAGAGAACGCAGAATGTTACACCTGAAAACAAGATTGCGAGACGGCCAGTGGCGGAATAATTCCGCCACGTGTCCTTCGGCACCGAGTCATCCCATTCTTTGAGCTCGTTGTCTGAGGGGCTTGGCACCGCCTCTGCCTTTTTCTCTGCAGTGTCCAAGTTGTCGAACATTGTCGGGCCCGCCTTCTGCGAAGCTGGCTGAAATGTGACCGAATTAACCGTTGAAAAGCAACCGCGGATCCTTCGGCTCGCCCGCTCAAGTGGGCTCGCTCAGCGAACTGGCGCACCGCGCGCGGGTTCAAGATGGCCACCGCCAGGCCTTGTTCTGCCAGTTGCACAAAGGCCCGTTGTTCGTAACCGCCGGTAGCTTCCATGGCCACCAAATCGGCCTGATGCGCCTGGCAAAAGGCGCCCAGCGCGGCGATGCCCTCGGGGTTGTTGGGGAAAGAGCCGGCCGCGCCTTGCCGGCCGATGCGTGCCTCCAGGGACTGCGAGGCCACATCCACTCCACAAATCATCCGTGTCACGGTAACCTGCCTCGTATGTGCGACTGAATTCATGCGACTGTTCGGTCGTACGTGACTTGGGCAGCGCTCCCTGTGCTGAGCGCCGGTCGAAAGACCGCAGGATGAACGGGAGCCGTCCGCCCGCGGGGGAGCCGATGTCTCGACTCCCCCACTACGACATCTTCCTTAATTCATGTCGCTGATTCAGAGATACAAGGATGACAAGCCCGGTCCCAGGGCTTGCGCCCTGGGCTATTCTCTTTCTCTCCCTCCGGGAGAGGTTACGCGGGGACGACGCTTTTGGCGAGCATTTGCCGGATGCCGCGGAGGGCCTGGCGGGTGCGTTCTTCGTTTTCGATGAGGGCGAAGCGGACGTGGCGGTCGCCGTGGTCGCCGAAGCCGATGCCGGGCGAAACGGCGGTTTTGGCTTCAGTCAGCAGCAGCTTGGAGAACTCGAGCGAGCCGAGGCTCCGGTAGGGCTCCGGTATCTGCGCCCAGACGAACATGGTGGCACGGGGCAGGGCGACCTGCCAGCCGAGCTTGTTGAGGCCTTCGACGAGGACGTTGCGGCGAAGACGGTAGTTCTCGCAGATTTGGGAGACGCAGGCTTGTGGGCCCTCGAGGGCGGCGATGGCCGCGACCTGGATGGGCGTGAAGGTGCCGTAGTCGAAGTAGCTTTTGAGACGGGCGAGGGCGGAGACCAGGCGCGGATTGCCGACCATGAAGCCGACGCGCCATCCGGGCATGTTGTAGCTCTTGGAGAGGGTGAAGAACTCGACGGCGACCTCTTTGGCGCCGGGAACCTCAAGGACGCTGGGAGGCTTGTAGCCGTCGAAGGCGATGTCGGCGTAGGCGAGGTCCTGGATGAGATAGAAGCCGTGCTCGCGGGCCAGCTCGACGAGGCGGGCGAGGAAGGGCAGGTCGACGCACTCGGTGGTGGGATTCGAGGGGAAGTTGACGATGAGGGCCTTGGGGCGCGGGGTCATGCGCGGGATGAGGTCTTCAAGCTGAGCGAGGAACTGCTCTTGGTCGTGGACGGGGACGCTGACGATGTGGGCGCCGGCGATAACCGGGCCGTAGATGTGGATGGGGTAGCTGGGATTGGGGACGAGGACGGTGTCGCGCGAGTCGAGGATGGCGAGACAGAGGTGGGCGATGCCTTCCTTGGAGCCGATGGTGACGATGGCCTCGGATTCGGGGTCGAGGTCGACGTTGTAGCGGGTTTTGTACCACATGCAGATGGACTTGCGCAGGCGCGGCAGGCCGCGGGAAACCGAGTAGCGATGAGTGGAGGGCTTGAGCGCCGCTTCAATAAGCTTGTCGACGATGTGCCTGGGCGTGGCGCCGTCGGGGTTACCCATGCCGAAGTCGATGATGTCTTCGCCGCGGCGGCGGGCGGCGGTCTTCATCTCGCCGGTGATGTTGAAGACGTAAGGCGGGAGGCGCTGAATGCGGGAGAACTCTTCCATGATGACTCCAGTGTAACGGGCAGAGATCAGGGATCAGGGACCGAGGGAACATGGGACCAAGGGAACAAGGGAACAAGAAAGAACCTGGAACCGTGGACCTTCGGACTGAGATTTGAGATGAGGTGGGGCTGAAAGTCTAGGCGGCCGGAGCCGCCGCAGCACGGGCCGCGCACGCGCGGAGAGAGCACGCGAGGGCGATGCTTCGATTTCGGGAGGGATGTTGCATGGAGATGATTATAGTTGAAAGACAACCTGTAGCCCGTAGCCTGTAGCTTTTAGCTGGCGGCCAGCAGCTAACAGCCAGTAACTTGTAGCCGGTGGCAACTTGCAGATTTTGTGCGCGGGAGGCGTTTTGGTGGGAGAATAGGGATGGGACCAGTCCGCCGCACTGAGCAGGGCCGCAGTTGTCTCCAGGTTAGGAGACACGACCTGAACCTTCTGGATCGCTCGGCAGCAGCCGCTCTTCCTGCTGGAGTATGCAGATGAACGCGCTGCTCGTCTACCCGCAATTCCCAGACACATTTTGGAGTTTCAAACATGCGCTCAAGTTTCTGGGTAAGCGGGCGGCGCAGCCTCCGCTGGGCCTGATGACGGTGGCGGCGCTGCTGCCGGGAGGCTGGAAGAAGCGGCTGGTGGACTGCAATGTGGAGCGGCTGCACGACCGCGACCTGAAGTGGGCCGACGTGGTGATGCTGAGCGGGATGCACATTCAGCGCGCGTCCCTGGTGGAGATTGTGGAGTGGTGCCGCGCATGCGGGCTGCGCACCGTGGTTGGCGGGCCCATTGCCAGCAGCCTGCCGAAGGCCGAGCTGAAGGCGGACCACGTGGTGATCGGCGAGGCCGAGAGCCTGATTGCCGAGCTGGCGCTGGATCTGGAGCAGGGGACAGCGAAGGCTGTGTATCAGGCCGCGGAACGGCCGGAGATGACCACCAGCCCGACGCCCGACTTGAGCCTGATCAAGATGAAGCGCTACTCGACCATGACGGTGCAGTACTCGCGCGGCTGCCCGTTCAATTGCGAGTTCTGCGACATTATCGAGATCTACGGGCGGCGGCCGAGGACCAAGGCGGTGAACCAGGTGCTGGCCGAGCTGGACCAGTTGCGCACGGCGGGCTGGCGCGAGTCAGTGTTCATTGTGGACGACAACTTCATCGGCAACAAGGCGCGGGCGAAGGAATTGCTGCGGGCAATGGCCGAGTGGCGCATGCGGACCGGCGCGCGATTCGACTTCATCACCGAGGCGTCGCTAAACCTGGCCGACGACTCGGAGCTGATGCAGCTGATGAAGGACGCGGGCTTCAGGTCGGTGTTTCTGGGCGTGGAGACGCCGGATGAGTCGGGGCTGATCGCCAGCAACAAGCTGCAGAACACTCGGCGTAGTTTGCTCGATAGTGTAGCCACGATTCAGAGCTACGGAATGCAGGTGATGGGCGGATTCATCCTGGGCTTCGACACGGACAAGGAAGACATCTTCGACCGCATGGTGGAGTTCATCCAGAAGAGCGGCATCCCCATCGCCATGGTGGGGCTGCTGCAGGCGATGCCGGGGACGCAGTTGTTCCGGCGCTTACGTCACGAGGGACGGATTGTGGACGCAGGCGGCGGCAACAACACGTTTTGCGACCGGCTGAACTTTTTGCCGCGCATGGATGCGGCAAAGCTGGTAGAGGGTTACCGCGAGGTGCTGAAGAGGATTTATAGCTGTGAGGCCTACTACGAGCGGGTAAAGGTCTACCTGAACCGGGCGCATCCGAAGCCGGCGAAAGGTGAACGCGTGAAGAAACAGGCGAGTCCGCCGCTGCTGACGCGGGACAATATGCGCGCTCTGGCGAATTCGATCGTGCGGCAGGGGGTATTCGGGCCGCACCAATGGAGCTACTGGAAGTTTCTGGCGTCCGCGGTGACCAAGTACCGGCGGTGCTTTGGCGCGGCCATGACCTTGGCGGTGATGGGACATCACTTCCAGGTGATGACGCGGAAGCTGACCAAGGCGATGGATAAGGGCGTGGCGCCGATGGCAGAGACCGCAGAGGAGCTGCCGGAGAAGGCAGGCAGCGACTAAGACCACGCCTGCACAGGGCGGGACGCTGACGGCGGGTTGATACCTCAAGAACCTTATAGGGCCTCAACAACCTTATAGGCCTCAAGAACTTTATACTTGTTCTGACATGCCAGCATTCCTGCCCCAAAAGTTCCTCCCTGTCGCCGAACAGATGGATCTGCTCGAAAAGGGCGCGGCGGAGATTATCCGCGTGAGCGACCTGCGCGAGCGCCTGGAAGAAAGCCGCAAAACCGGCCGGCCGTTGAGGGTGAAGGCGGGGTTCGATCCGACGGCGCCGGACCTGCACCTGGGGCACACCGTGCTGATGCGCAAGCTCAGGCACTTTCAGCAGTTGGGGCACACGGTGATTTTTCTGGTGGGCGATTTCACGTCGCTGATCGGCGACCCGACGGGGCGCAACGTGACGCGCAAGCCGCTGACGCGCGCCGAGATCGACGCGAACGCCGAGACCTATAAGCAGCAGGTGTTCAAAATCCTGGACAAGCGGGCGACCGAGGTGCGCTACAACTCGGAGTGGCTGGGCAAGCTGGGCTACGAGGAGACGATCCGGCTGACGGCGCACTTTACGGTGAGCCAGATGCTGGAGCGCGACGAGTTTCACAAGCGGTTCCAGGAGGAGCAGCCGATCAGCTTGCACGAACTGCTCTATCCGGTGATGCAGGGATACGACTCGGTGTGTCTAGAGTGCGACGTGGAGCTGGGCGGGACGGACCAGAAATTCAATCTGCTGTGCGGACGCGAGCTGCAGCGGCACTACGGGCAGAAGCCGCAGATCGTGCTGATGACGCCGATTCTCGAGGGGCTGGACGGCGTGCAGAAGATGAGCAAGTCTCTGAATAACGCGATCGGGATCAACGAGCCGTCGAGCGAGATGTACGGAAAGCTGATGTCGATCTCGGACGAGCTGATGTGGAAGTACTGGGTGCTGCTGACAGACCTCAGGCAGTCAGAGATAGACGCGATGAGGGCGGACGTGGCTGCGGGAAAGCTGCACCCGATGGAGACCAAGAAGAAACTGGCGCGGACGATTACGGCGGGGTTCCACGGGGAGGATCGGAACTGCCGACGCCGATGGGAACTGGTCGAGAATGTTCCAGGCTGGTGAGACCGCCGACGACCTTGAGGAAGTGTCCGTGGCGTTTGCGGATGTGACCGGGCCTAAGGGCGAGCTACATATTCCCAAACTTTTGGTGAAAATTGGACTGGCGGCCAGCGGCACCGAGGCAAACCGCAAAATTGCGGAAAAGGCTGTCAAGCTTGATGGGGAATTGTTTGGCGGCTTAAGGGTCTATTTGCCAAAGCTTCCAGCAAGCATTGTGGTGCGGCTGGGGAAGCGGGCGAAGGTTGCGGTGATCAGCTAGCCGTTCGCGGATCTTCCATGTCGGGCTCGGTCCACAGCAAAATCGCTTCTGGCAGAGTGATAACGAGGATACAGACCGCTACCAGCAGAAAGCGCTGCAACTGCATAAGAAACCCTGGCAAAGTCAGAGGCAGAAGCAGTGTGGACGCATGGGGCCCCCTGAAATAGCTGGCGAAGAGAGGGAATAAGACGACACCGTAGAGGAAGAAGCCTGCGAGGAAACAGTAAAGGAGAGACCGGTAAGCCACATAGTGAGCATGGTCGCGACGATGCATCTCGCGTTCGTCTCCGCGAGTTCGCGTGTCGGTGATCCACGAAAAGACGATAAAGAGCGTTGCGAAGAGGACGCCGCACCCGATGAAGATCCACGGGCCGGTTGTGTCAATTACGCGGGCGGCTAAGTCGAACGCTGCCACCACGGCGTAAAACAGCGCAACAAGCCACCTGCGGCGCGCTCGCGATTCAAAACGGAAGCGAATGTGTCCAATAGCGTACTCGGTATTCATGGTTTATCCCTTTTCCGGAGACTGGCTGCTCGCGTAGACCTGCTGGCTCAGCGGCTTGAGCGGTTGGGTTGAGAAAACGGCTTCGACAGGCAGAGCGAAGTACTCGGCGATCTGGAAGGCCAGCTTCAGGCTGGGGCCGTAGTCGCCTCGTTCCAGAAAGCCGATGGTCTGGTAGTTGACGCCCAAAGCGTCGGCGAGCTGCTGGCGGCTAATACCGCGCTCGGCACGCAGAACTGCAATGCGGTTGTAGAGGCCGCTTTCGCCGGGAACCGGCCGTGAACCGTTGTCCTGCATGGCAATATATTGCATATAAGCAATGATTTTGTCAAGTTAAAAAACAACAAGCCGCTTGTTCTGGACGGCGTCCGGCGTTGTTGCGTGCAGGATGAGGTTGGCGAGAAGCTGCCGCAGGCCCTTCGACGGCGCTCAGGACGGGCCCAAGGGCCCGCCGCTAAAACAAAAGCAGGTCCTTCGGCTCCCCCCAGCGTTTGGCCGCTACCCCATGATCGCGCTGCGACCACGGGGCCCCAAGTCACCCCAGCGACGAAGACCTGTCGCCGGGGACCCCGACCGCGTGCTCCGCTCAGGATGACACTTCATTTTCAATAGTTGGCGTTAGTTGCCGAGTGCAAACGCTCGCGCGAGGCCGACTCTGCGAAAGACAACCGCAGATCCCTCGGCTCTGCTCGGGATGACATCGACAGTCCGAGTTCTTTGGTGGGTGCGAACATGCGCGCGGATTCGAGGAGTTTGGCGACGGAATGCCGTTCACTCGCGCACAGCTATAAAGTAGCTGTCATCTTGAGCGAAGGTCGTCCGCCGTGACGGGCGACCGGAGTCGAAAGATCCGCGGTTGTCTTTGTCAAAGTGGGGAAACTGCCAGAAGAGTACGATCCTGAACATGCACGAAGGGGCCTATTTCACATACATCGTTGCCAGCCGAAGCCATACACTCTACGTAGGCGTGACCGGAGATCTGCGAAAGCGCGTCTTCGAGCACAAATGGAAAGAACATGATGGATTCACCGAACGCTATAACTGCGACCGGCTGGTCTGGTTCGAGAGCTATCAAGATATCCGAAGGGCTATCGCGCGCGAGAAGCAAGTGAAGGGTTGGCGACGCGATAAGAACATTGCACTGATCGAAAAATCGAATCCGGCATGGATCGACCTGAGCAGGGACTGGTACGACGTAGAACCGGCTGACCTGAAGCGTGCAACAGATCGTATGGATTCCTGAAAAGCAACCGCAGATCCTTCGGCTGCGGTCGTCCGCGATGGCGGGCGACCTTCGCTCAGGATGACAATCGAGGAAGTTAACTTGCGAGCGCGAAGGCGCGCGCGGATTTGAGGAGCTTCGTGACCGATTCTTTTGAGCAGGATTCGGTGTAGATGCGCAGGAGAGGTTCGGTGCCGCTGGCGCGGAGGAGCAGCCAGGTTTCGGCGGCCTTGGGCTTGGTGGCGGCTTCGGGGTTGTCGAGATAGAACTTGACGCCGTCGAGATTCTCCTGGGAATGGATGGCCATGCCGGCGAAGACGGGGTCGCCAGGCTTGAGCGCCTGGGCGCGGGCGATGACGCGGCTCTTGGCCTCGTCGGAGAGTGTCAAGTCGATGCGGCCGTATTGGTGCTCGCCGTACTCGGCCTGGAGATCGGCGACAAGCTGGCCCAGGGTCTTGCCTCCCTCGGCCATCACGTTGGCGAGCAGGAGCGCGTTGAGCAGGCCGTCGCGCTCGGGCAGGTGGCGCTGGAAGCCGATGCCGCCCGACTCCTCGCCGCCCATCAGGATGTCGCGCTTAAGCATGAGGTCGCAGACAAATTTGAAGCCGATGCCGTGCTCGATGAGCTCACGGTGGTATTTCCTGCAAATGCGGTCGAGCATTTTGGTGGTGTTGAAGGCGCGGGTGACGGCTCCGGGCCAGTCCTTGTACTTCAAAACCCAACTGAGCAGGACGCAGTAGATTTTGTGCGGGTCGACGAAGTTGCCGTGCTCGTCGACGGCGCCGATGCGGTCGGCGTCGCCGTCGGTGCAGAAGCCGGCTTGGCAGCCGTTGGCCACAGTGGCTTCTTCGAGGGCGCGGATGTGCGGCTCGATGGGCTCGGGATTGACGCCCCCAAAAAGCGGATCGGGGTTGGAGCGAATCTGCACGTGGGAGACGCCTAGCGGCGAGAAGATATCGGAGAGGATGGTGCCGCCGGCGCCGTACATGGAGTCGATGCAGAACTTCATGCCGGATTTGGTGATCAGGTCGAGGTCGGCGAAGCTCTCGATGGCTTTGAGATAGGTGGGCAGGAAGTCGACTTCCGTGATGGGCGCAGGCTGACGGGCGCGTCGAACGGGCTTGCCGAGATAGGACTCGATGGCGGCCATGATGGAGGGCTTGCCCGAGCCACCGTACCAGGCCTTGTACTTGACGCCGTTCCACTGCGCGGGGTTGTGCGAGGCGGTGATCATGATGCCGCCGGCTGCGCCGCGCTCACGCACACCGAAGCTGAGCGCGGGGGTGGGCGTAACGGCGTTGGCGAGCTGAACGGGAATGCCGGTGGCCGAGGCGACCTCAGCGCAGGCGCGGGCGAAGGCTTTGGAGCCGAAGCGCGTGTCGTACCCGATGCAAAGGCCTTTGGCGGGATCTTCTTTGGCGTGAACATAGGCAGCGATGGCCGCGGCGGCGATGCGGACGTTCGAAAAGGTGAAGTCGTCGGCGATGACGCCGCGCCAGCCGTCGGTGCCGAATTTGATGACCGGATGAGGCATGGAAGGGGCCGGGTTCTCCTTGCGCAGCCTGAACTCAAGTTGCCGATCATGACGTCGACATTCCCTCAGGGGCTAAAGCCCACTGATTTTGCCAGGTTCCATGTACGGGCTGAAGCCCGTGCCCTTCACATCAGCGACTTGTTCAGAGCTTTGTTACGAGAGCAAAGGTAAACAATAACAGGCGGCGACGGGCTTGCGCACGTGGCAGCGATTGTGAACCGCATAAGCAAAGTGCTTTTCGAGCGATCAGAACCTCAGGTCCTTCGACTCCGTTTGGCCGCAAAGCGGCCAAACTTCGCTCAGGATGACAGGGCATTATTTTTGCAGGAAGAAATAGTTGGTGCGCGGGGCGGATACAAGCGTGGTAAGGTGCGGGCACGGAAGGAACAAAAAATCGGCCCTCAAAGCCGTTGGCGCGAAAGTTCATAAGAAGTTCTGGAAAGACGAGCGACCGTGGGTCTAGAATGGTTGCCAATCATTGGCAGCGCGAGGTCGTTCCCCTTCCCCCGGCTTTATCGATCGCAGGATTTACCTATGTCGAATCTCTGGAGAGCGGCGGGTGTTGTGTTGCTGGCGTCGGCGGCAGCCGCGGCGTGGGCGCAGCAGGAGACGGGCGGAGCGCAGCGGGGCATGCAGCCAATGGCTGAAGAGCCGGCGGTGAAGAGCGGCCACCAGTACGTGGTGGCGATCGGCATCGATCACTACGAAAACTGGCCAATCCTGAGCACGGCGGTGAACGACGCGACGGGGTTTGCGAAGCTGCTGACCGGCAAATTCGGCTTCGAATACGCAGTGGAGCCGTTGACTGAGAAGAACGCCACGCGCGAGGCGATCAATTCGCTGATTGACGACGACCTGCGCAGCCGATTGAAACCCGAAGACTCGCTGGTGATTTTCTTCGCCGGGCACGGAACCACGCGCAACGACAAGATTGGCGATGAGACGCGATCGGTGGGATTCATTGTGCCGGTGGACGCGCGCGCACCGGGGATGAACGAGCATTGGAGCGATTACCTGAATGTTGAGGAGCTTTTGCGCACCATCAGCACGCTGCCTGCGTCGCACATTCTGGTGATCCTGGACAGTTGCCACAGCGGCATGGCATTGGGAAGCAAGTTTTCAACGAGCCGCGATGACACGCGGTTCCAGCGGGACATGCTGGTGAAGGTGAGCCGGAAGGTGATCGCCAGCGCACAGGGCGACCAACTGGCCGCCGACAGCGGGCCCCTGCCCGATCATTCGTTGTTTACGGGGCTGATGATCCAGGGACTCACGTCGGGAAAGGCGGACAGCTACGGCGAGGGCTTTGTGACGTCAAGTCAACTGGGCGCCTACGCGCAGCACGAGGTGGGGGTTGCGGCGGGATCGAAGCAGACCCCGCTCTTTGGATCGTTCGATCTGGACGAGGGAGGCGAACTGGTCATCCACATGGGCGCGGGGACGGCGCCGGCGGCGGCAGAGGGCGCCAATCCGGCAAGCACGCTGACCAAGTACGAGACCCTGGAGCTCGACCGGCTGAAAAAGGAGCAGAGGCGCTATTGGCAGGACGACGATCCGTTGAAGAACTTTCCGGCGGCGCGGAGCGCGGCGCTGAAACTCTGCGACGGCGGAGACAGTTGGGGATGCGAGCAGGCGGCGAGGAGCTTTCGCACCGGGCTGGGAGGGGGGACAGACTACTCGCGCGCTGCGAGCCTGGCGCAACGGGCATGCGACGCCAATGTCTCCAATGCGTGCGTTCTGCTGGGAGGCATTTATCAGTCGGGCGAGAGCATCGAGCCGGATCTGGAAAGCGCCGTCCGGCTTTACCAGGATGCCTGCGCCCAGGGAAATCTGAGCGGCTGTTTCGGCCTGGGCAGGTTGTATATGGAAGGCCATGGCGTGATCCAGGACTACGAGCAGGCCAAGACGCTCTTTACTAAAGCGTGCGACGGCGGCGAGATGTCAGGCTGCAATGGCCTTGGCGTGCTTTACAGCTTCGGCAAAGGCGTGACCCGGGACTACGCGCAGGCAATGAGCTTCTGGCAGAAGGCGTGCGCCGGCGAGATGGCGAGAGCCTGCGAAAACATCGGCCAGATGTACTGGTATGGCAATGGCGTTGCGAAAGACCCGGTGCAGGCGGTGAGCTATTACCGCAAGGGGTGCACGGGCGGAGAAATGGAGAGCTGCGCCGAGCTGGGATGGATGTATGAAAACGGACAGGGCGTAGCCAAGGATCAGACACAGGCGCTGACGTTCTACCGGCAGTCGTGCGACGGCGAATCGGCGGAGGGTTGCAACGAACTGGGCAACCATTCCCTGAGCGGCGACGCGGTGAGCAAGGACGTGGCGCAGGCGGCGGTGTATTTTCGCAAGGCCTGCGACGCCAGCGCCGGCATGTGGGGTTGCAACAACCTTGGATTGATGTACCAAAGAGGACAGGGAGTGGCGCGCGACGCGAGCGAGGCGCTGCGCCTGTACCGCAAGGCCTGCGACGCAAGCCAGATGGTGGCCTGCGACAACGCGGGCTACATGTATCTGAACGGGCGCGGCGCTTCGAAGGACGAAGGCGAAGCGGTGCACATGTTCCGCACCTCTTGCAACGGCGACTTTTTGGATGGATGTGTCCAACTCGGCTTCATGCTGGCGAGCGGACAGGGCGCGACGAAGAATGAACCCGAGGCCATTGGGCTGTACCGGAAGGCATGCGATGGCGGGGAGATGAAGGGCTGCCTGGGCCTGGGCTCGATGTTCGAGACCGGCCAGGGCGTGGCCAAGGACGAGACGCAGGCAGCGAGTTTATATGGCAAGGCGTGCGATGCCGGCACGGCGGCAGGATGCACCGATCTGGGCTTCCTGACGGTGAGCGGCCGCGGCGTGGCCAAGGACGAGGCAGCGGGGTTCGCGCTTTACAAGAAGGGCTGCGACGGCGGCGACATGAACGGCTGTGTGAACTACGCGCTGGCCTATGAGTTGGGGCAGGGCGTGGCCAAGGATGAAGCCAAGGCGGCGCAGCTGTTCCGGCACAATTGCGATCAGGGAGACCCGAGGAGCTGCACGCAGCTCGCCTACATGTATTACTTCGGGATCGGCGTGGCCAAGGATGAGACGCAGGTGTTTCAATTTTCGCGCAAGTCTTGCGACGCCGGCGAGATGACAGCGTGCGTCTCTCTCGGCTTTACGTACTTCGCAGGCGTGGGAACAACGAAGGATGAACCCAAGGCCATTGCGTTGAGCCGCCAGGCCTGCGACGGCGGCGAACCGAGAGGCTGCGCGGGGGTCGAAATCATCCATTTCATGGATCAGCAGGGATTCAGCACAGGGAAGAGCTACAGCGACCTGTTCACCAGCTATCACAAGGCATGCGACAGCGGCGACATGAAGGGCTGCGCGGCGCAGGCTTACATGATCCGCAACGGCCTGGGCGTAAGCAGGGATTTCGGCGCTGCCGCCAATCTGGTCCACAAAGTTTGCGATGGCGGAGAGATGTTCGGCTGCATGACATACGGCGCACTCCTGTACGCCGGTGAAGGCGTGACGCAGGACCTGACTCAGGCCGTGAGCTACGAACGCAAGGCGTGCGACAGCGGCTCGATGGCAGGCTGCATCTATGTTGGATTCTTCTACCAAAACGGCATTGGCGCGCCAAGAGACGCGGTGCAGGCTGCGAACTTCTACCGCAAGGCGTGCGATGGCGGCGACGTGTCGGGCTGCCGCGTGGTGGGCTGGCTTTACCGGAACGGCTTCGGCGTAGCGCTCGACGAAACTGTGGCCCTGAGCTATTACCACAAATCATGCGACGGCGGCGACAAGGCGGCGTGCGCGGACGTGAAGACGGATCCGTAGAAATGTGACCGCCTAGTTTCGTATCTGAGGCGTCATGCCGGCCCAGGTTTCAGAGCCGGGATCCCTCGACAAGCTCAGGGCAGGCTCCGGGGCACCCGCGAGGCGCGTGCCGAAAAATCTGCATTGCAATGAAGAGTGAACGGCAAGGGCTCTCATCGGGGCCGAACCGATAGTATGCTTTCAGTAACCGTGAAAGTGGCTATCATCGGCGGCGGGATCGTGGGGCTGGCAACAGCGCACGAACTTCTCGAGCGGCGCCCATCGGCGCAAGTGCTTCTTCTCGAAAAGGAGAGCGGTCCCGGCCGGCATCAGACCGGGCACAACAGCGGAGTGCTGCACTGCGGCCTGTATTACAAGCCGGGCTCGACGAAGGCTCGCCTGGCGGTCGAGGGAATCCGCAGGATGGCGGCGTTCTGCGAGCAGCACGGCGTGCCCTACGAACTGTGCGGCAAGACCGTTGTGGCCACGGAGGCGGAGGAGATTCCACGCCTGCACGCGCTGCTTGAACGCGGCAGGGCCAACGGCGTGGAAGGGCTGCAACTTCTCGGCCCGGAGCAGATTCGCGAATTCGAACCGCACGCCGCGGGGTTGGCCGGTATCCGCGTTCCCCAGGAAGGGATTGTCGACTACGGCTCGGTTTGCGCGGAGATGGTGAGGGAGATTGGCGAAAGAGGCGGCGAGATCCGGTTCTCTTCAGAGGTGATTGGACTGCGGAGAAAAGGCTGTTGGAAGATCCACACCAGGAGCGGCGACTGCGAAGCAGACTTCCTGATCAACTGCGCGGGATTGCACTCGGACCGGGTGGGCCGAAGAGCAGGCAGCCGCGATCCGGCGAAGATCGTGCCCTTTCGCGGCGAGTATTACAAGCTCAGGCCGGAACGGGAGTATCTGGTGAGAAACCTTATCTATCCCGTGCCGGATGCGAAGTTTCCTTTTGTGGGAGTGCATTTCACGCGGCTGATTCACGGCGGTGTGGAGTGCGGGCCCAACGCGGTGCTGGCCTTTGCGCGCGAGGGGTACCGGCACACGGATTTCTCGCTGCGCGATACGTTCGAAACGCTGACCTATCGCGGATTCTGGAGGTTTTTCCTGCGGTATCCGCGGATGTGCTGGGAGGAGTTCCGGCGGTCGTTCAGCAAGCGGCTTTTTTGCCAATCGCTGCAGCGGCTGGTGCCGGAACTGGAGATGGATGACCTGATGCCGGGAGGGGCCGGCGTGCGGGCACAGGCGCTATCGCCATCGGGCGAGCTGATGCAGGACTTTCATTTTGCGCGCCAGGAGGGGGCGTTGCACGTGCTGAACGCGCCGAGCCCCGCGGCGACGGCTGCGCTCTCGATTGCTGACGAGATTCTCGATTTCGCCAAGGATGGGCTTGCGCGGTGATGCGGCTGGGACGCGGACCGGTGTAAACTAGCAGGGACCCCAAAAGCCGGTTCGCCCGAGCCGGCTTGGTTGTGTCGGGACGTGGCTCAGCCTGGTAGAGCACTCGCTTGGGGTGCGAGGGGTCGGCAGTTCAAATCTGCCCGTCCCGACCATTTCCTTTCCGTCAATTGATACAGCGCGCCCGGCGATTCTTCGCTGAAATGCCGATCCGCGAGTACGCGGCGGGAGGCAACTGCGTTTCAGTGCGACGGGGGAACGTACTCCGAGGGCAAGGCAGAGCCGGAGCCGAAGAAGAACTCCTCCATCTGCTCGACCAGGAATTGCTGCGCCTGCGGCAGCCAGGGCTGGAGGCGGTATTCGTTGAGCAGCATTTTCTGGCGGTTGAGCCACTCGTCCCAAGCCGCCCTGGAGACGTTTTTATAGATCTTCTGGCCAAAGTCCGAGTCGAAGGGCGGCTCGTCGAGGCCCTCCATCTCCTTTTTGTAACGAACGCAAAAGACGGTATGCGCCATGCGGGTTGCTCCCAGATGCCATTGTAATGGGACGGCGGGAGGGGGCGGCGGGATCGCTGACGAGGGGCGCGTGATTTCACTTGACAAGGGGGCGGGCGGCAGTTTGTTCTATCCGCACCCCACTGCACGGCCGACGGCCGTAAAATCTGGATTCCCCCGATCCACGGGCCCAGTGAAGCAGAACTCCCCCAGCGAAGTGCCTTCCTCGAAAGGAGTTGCTATGACAGAACCAAACGCAGTTGGAGCCACTTCCGGTCTGTCAGACGATGCGGCAAGCGGCATTGCCTATCTGACCTTCATTCCGGCGATCATCTTTCTGGTGGTTGCGCCCTACAACACGAACCCCAAAGTGCGATTCCACTCGTGGCAGTCGATTTTTCTGGCGGGCGCCTGGGTCGCTGTCTGGATCGTCCTGGCGATCATTGGGGTGATCCCATTTCTAAATTTCATCGATCTTTTCCTGTTCCCGGTGGCGGGGATCGGGTTTCTTGTCCTGTGGCTGATCACGATGATCCAGGCATTTCAGGGCAAACGCTTCAAGATTCCTGTCCTGGGGCAGTACGCCGAAAAGCAGGCGGGATCGTAGGGTCTGCTCACACCTCCTGACCGGATTGCTTACCGCGCCGACGTGTTGAAGCCGCCGGTTGGGGGCGCGGGTTTGCGAGCCGAAGGGCCGGAGCTGGCGTCAGCGCCGGTTGCTTTTCTTGTTGAAGCGCGAATTCTTCTTCGGAGTTGGCGGAACGCTGACGTGCTGCTTTTTCTTCTTTGGCTTTGACGGGGGATGCGCGGGCTTCTTCCTGGTCAACGGCAATTCTTCTTCCACGAGGGAAAACTGCAGCTTGCGTTCCTGGGCGAGAACGCGGTCGAGGATGACCTGGACGTGGTCGCCGGCGCGGAAGCGGCGGCCTGTGCGCTCGCCCACGATCTCATGCGTGTTTTCGCGCCAGGTGTAGCGGTCGTTGAGCAGGGTGTCGATGGGGACGAGGCCCTCGACGAAGAGGTCGGTGAGCTCGACGAAGAGCCCGTATTTAGCGGGGTTCAGCACAAGGGCGGCGAACTCGTCGCCCACGCGGTCCTGCATGAAGCGGACCTTCTTCCACTCGACGAGCTCGCGTTCGGCATCGGCGGCGCGGCGCTCGGCGAAACTGGATTCTTCGGCGATCTCAGCGAGTTCGGTCTCGGGGATGGGGGGCGCGAGGGCGGCGGTTTGAGCGGCAGGGGCCTTTTCTGCTGCGGAGTTCGCTCCCACCCTAGGCGCAAAAACAAAGGCGCGCTGAGGGTGGGGCACCCGATGTTGGCGGGATGGCGCGGTTCCCGGCTGACGGTCGTTCGGGTGGGACCAGGGTGAGCTCAGACGGCTTTGTGTGATGGTTCGTTGGGTGGGGACGCCGGCGCGGAGCAGCGCTTTGGCGATGCGGTGGACGATGAGGTCGGGATAGCGGCGGATGGGCGAAGTGAAGTGGGTGTAGGCGGGCGCGGCGAGGGCGAAGTGCCCCTCGTTGGTTTCGGAGTAGCGCGCCTGGCTGAGCGAGCGCAGCATGAGGTAGCTCAGAATGCGCTCTTCCGGCTTGCCCTCGATGCGCGCGGCCAGTTTTTGATACATGCGGGGCGTGACGGCGATATCCTCGGGCACTTCATGCTGACGGGGATTGCGGCCCCGGCCGTGGGCTTCGCGGCGCTCGGCGCGGACTTGCAGTCGGCGGACTGGAAGTGGTCCGAGGCCCAACGAGAAACCGAAGCCGGCGGCAAGCTCCTCGAACTGGACGACGCGGCGCGGATCGGGCTTTTCGTGGATGCGGTAGAGCGAGGGCACGCCGAGATCCTCGAGCCAGACAGCCACGCACTCGTTGGCGGCGAGCATGAACTCCTCGATAAGGCGGTTGGCCCAGGTGCGCTCGGCGCGGGTGACGCCGCGCATCTGGCCGTGCTCGTCGAACTCGATGACCGGCTCAGGCAGATCGAAGTCGATGGAGCCGCGCTCTTCGCGGCGCTGGTTCATAAGGACGGCAAGTCGCTTCATGCGCTCGAAGCGCTCGCGCGCTTCCAGGTTTTGGTTGAGTGTCGTGGTCTGGTCGAGGATCGCGGATACTTCTGTGTACGTCATGCGCGCGGCGGAGCGCATGACGCCTTCGACGATCTCGAAGCTCTGGAGGCGGCCGGAGGGGTCGAGCTGCATGAGGCAACTTAGGACTAAGCGGTCTTCGCCGGGGCGCAGGCTGCAAATGTCCGTCGAGAGCTCATGAGGCAGCATGGGAATGGCGCGATCGGGGAAGTAGACGCTGGTGCCGCGCAGGCGGGCTTCGAGATCGAGGGCGGAGTTGGGGCGAACGTACTCGGCCACGTCGGCGATGTGAACCTGCAACTCATAGCCGGCGCCGTGTGGGCGCTCGCGGACAAAGACGGCGTCGTCGAAGTCGCGGGCGGTCTCGCCGTCGATGGTAACGATGGGAAGCGAGCGGAAGTCGGCCCTTCCGGCGGCAGCCTTTTGGTCGAGATGTGCGACGCGGCGAGCCTCGGCGAGCACGTGCTCGGGAAAGATGCGCGGCAACTGGTGCTTGCGAATCATCATCTCCACGTCGACGCCGAAGCCGTCGGGCGAGCCGAGGATCTCGATGACGCGGCCGATGGGAGGACGCGTGGGCGTGGGCCAGCTGGCAATCTCGACGTCGACGACGAGGCCGTCGAGTCCCTCCGGGCCTTTAGGTTTTGGACGGGCAGTTGCTTCGGCGCTCAGGACGCGATGCGGGGTGGATGGCCCGGCGGCGGGAGGAATTTCCGCGCCGGGAGGAATGAAGATGGGCTGCGTCATGCGGTCGTCGAAGGGGATGACGACGTTGCTCCGCTGGCGTTCGGAGCTGGCGTAATGAAAGACGCCGACGACGGTAGGGTTGCGGCGTTCGAGAATCCGGACGATGCGGCCCGACATGCGGCCATCGGCTTTTGGGGGGTCGAGCTCGACCAGCACCTGGTCGCCCTGCATGGCGGCGTTGATCTCGTTGGGCGGAATGAAGATGTCCTCGGTCCCAGTCGCGGGCGTTGAGTCCGCCGCGGTCAGCCTGCGATTGGGGCGGACAAAGCCGTAGCCGTCGCGGTGCAGATCGAGGCGGCCGGCGACGAGGTTTTCGCGCACGCCGACGGGACGAGAGACGGCGCGGGGAAGGCTCCAGTGTTCGCGGTCGATTTGAATGAGCTGGCCGCGCGCGGTGAGGCGGGCCAATTGATCGAGAAGGAGACGTCGCTCGCGTCCGCCGGCAAGCGTAAGTTCGCGGACCAACTGCTTGAATCCGGCTTTTTGGCCGGGGGAGGCAGCGATTCTGGCGAGCAGGTCGCGGTCGGTCATAGGCTCAGATTACGTTAATTACGAAGGTGTGGCGCTCTGGTCAAGAGGGCTGCGCAGGAATCCGAGCGATGCCGTAGAATGGTGGGGACGCCGCATCTGGCGGGCCGGGAAGATTCGTTGGTCCGATACCCGGCCGCCGGAAGGATATCGCAGAAGGCCAGCAGGACGGCGAGCGCACTTTTACATTTTGGGTTTGAGCCATTGGCCTTGCCTTGGCATCCCCCAGTCCCGAGGTGGACAGAAAAGGAATAACCCTTGAGCGCAATGTGGAAACCAAGTCAGACCGGATCGACGATGCCAAATCCCACGCCGGAACCGCCCCACGCGGGGCCTCCGGCAATCGTGCCTGAAACGCCCTCCCGCATGCAGGCGGTGAACGCGGAGCAGGCGACCATCGGCAAGGGCCTGTTTATCAAGGGCGAGATCACGGGCTCAGAGTCCTTATATATCGACGGCAAGGTGGAGGGCGCCATCAACCTTCCCGGCAACCGGGTGACGATTGGCCGCAACGGCCAAGTCGGAGCCAACATCACCGCGCGCGAGGTGGTAGTGCTGGGCAAGGTGCGCGGCAATGTCTCCGCTACGGACCGCGTGGACATTCGCGCAGAAGGATCGCTGAACGGCGATGTGGCGGCGGCGCGCATCAGCATCGAAGATGGCGCGTACTTCAAGGGCGGGATCGACATCCGCAAGCCCGACTCGAAGCCGGTGCAGGCAACCGGCACGGCGGGCCCGGTTGCGGTGACTTCCCCGGCCATACGCGAGGCGAACAATCCAGCCTAGCTTGGGACAGGCTCGCACTGCCCCGCCTTTGCGGTGCTGCAAATTCTCGCGTCAGGACGAGCGCTTCTGCTTCGAGGGGGGCGCTTGTGCCTTTGGGGCGAAGCTAGCTCCCGAGGCGGGGGTCGGCGATAAGCCTGTGATACAGGTCGAAATTCTGAGAAAGACATCCCTCAGGGGCTAAAGCCCGTTAGCTTCTGGCGCTTTTCGGCACGACTGAAGTCGTGCCCTTTCAAAATCGGACAACCGCCATGGGCTTCTTAAGCGGGAAGGCGCGAGCTTAATTGCAGGGCCGCTGCTGTGGGCTATGGTGTAGACGGATCAGCGCCGGCGAAGCCTCTTCCAAGTCCCAGGCGGCGCATGGCCACTCTGGGCAGGGCCGATCCGGTTTTTTCGAGAACCGACATTGCGATCGCAGTCCAGACCACCAGGCCGGCGATGAGGATGGCCGCGTCAGCGAAGTAGCGGACGTGAGGAAGCTCGGCGAGGGCCGGCAGATGGTGGAAGGCTCCGGCTAAGGCCCAGGCAAGCAGCCAGGCGGCCACGCCACCCGCACAGGCGCCGAGCAGGCAACGGCCCACCTCCTCAAAGTCCAGGCTGGCCAAAGAAACCATGCGGCGCTTGTGCAGCAGGACCGCGATGGTGAGGGTTTGCAGGGCGATGCCGATGTCGGAGGCGAGCGCGAGGCCGGTAGCTCCGCGCCAGTGGTAAAGCGAGGCATATATGGGCAGGGAGACTACCGTGACCACGGTGCTGGCGACCATCGGCACGAAGGTGTTTCCGGCGGCGTAAAAGGCGCGCGCGTAGATGGCCTGCGCCGACCAGAGGAACAGGGAGACGGAGAAGACGGCGAAGTAGACGGAGCACTCGCGCGCATCGGCAGCCGAGAAGCGTCCGCCGGTGAAGACGAGGTCGATGGCCGGCCATCCCAGCGCCACCATGAGGGAGGCCGCGAGCAGGCCCAGCGAGGCCACGCGCGAGACCGAGTCGGCTACGCCGGTGGCAAACTCGTAGCGGCGGTCGCGCGTCCAGAGGCTGGCAAAGAAGGGCATGGAGGCTGCGCCGGCAGCCTGGGCCAGGACGGACATGGGCGCGGTGAAGAACTGCTTGGCGTAGCTCATCAGGGAGACAGCGCCGCCGATCCTGGAGGCGAAGTGGGCAATGATCCAGTTGTCGGCGGTGACCAGAGAGACACCGGCCATGAGCGGCAGCGAGAGACGGACCCATTCGCGGAGGCCCTCGTCGCGCCAGTCGAGAATCACGTGGTAGCGCGCGCCGGCGCGATGCGCAAACACCCAATTTAAGAGAAACGGCCCGCAGACGGCTCCCGCCACGGTGCCGATGGCGAGCGAGGAGACCCCAATGCGCTTGACCAGCAGCAGGCCGCCGACGATGGTGCCGAGGCCGTAGATGAGCGGAGCCACGGCCTGCACGTTGAACTGCTTGCGCACCAGCAGCACTGCGCCAAAGACGCCGCCGGCAAAGAAACACAACTGCGCGGGGAGCAGAATGCGCGTGAGCAGCACGCAAAGCGCGGCCTTGCGCGGATCGAAACCGTTAAACCACCAGCGTACGTACCAGGGAGCGAAGATTTCGGCCAGGACAATGGCCGCGCCCAGCACCAGGTACATGGTGGTGAGGATGACAGAGAGCGAGCGCTCGCCTTCTCGATCGCAGCCAGCCTCGTGATAACGAGTGAGGATGGTGACGAAGGTGATGGAGGCCGCGCCGCCGACCAGGAAGTACGAGATCATGTCGGGCAGGACGAAGGCGGCATTGAGGGCGTCGGCCTCAACGCCGCGGCCGAAGAGCCAGACGATGTATTTGACGCGGACGAGGCCAATGATGCGCGAGAGAAATGTCGAGACCATCAGCACAACAGTGGCGGAAAAGATGCTGTGCGCGTGGGAGGGGCGCAGAAAGCCCAGACTGCGTTCCCACCATGGGCGCGGCGAAGGCTGAGACGGCTGAGTTTCCACCCCAGCGACCCCGGCTCGACGAGCCACCCGTCGCTGGGGACCCCGGGTTGAGGGCGGGCTTGCCACTGCAAACGATTTTACCGGGGCATTGTGCCGGCGGGGATGCCGACCGTCAGGAGGCGCGTATGCTGTTCCCATGTGGTACTGCATACGCAGGACTTTTGGATGGGGATTGGCGCTGTGTGTGTTTACCGGATTGATGGCTTGGGGCCAGGCGATTCACGGTCGCGGCGGAATTGCGCTGCCGCCTCCGCCCGACGTGCAGAAGATTCCGGTGACCGACAACTATTTCGGGACGAAGATCGTCGACAACTACCGCTGGCTGGAGGACGCCAACAGCCCGGAGACGAAGGCGTTCATCGATGCCGAGAATGCGTACACCGGGCGCTACATGCAGCAGGCGCACATTCGGCCGCAGGTGAGCGACGATGTGGACGCGCTGTTAAGCGTGACCACCTGGACGGTGCCCATTCTGCGCGGCAACGATCTCTTCTTCGAGAGACTTCTGGCAGGCGAGGACCAGGCATCGATCTACGTGCGCCACGGATGGGCCGATAAGGACAAGCGGCTGATCGATCCGGCGACGTTCAGCCGCGATCCCAACACGTCGGTGGACCTGGCGGATGTGTCGCGCGACGGAACGCTGGTGGCCTACAACGTGCGCCAGGGCGGCGCGGACGAAACCACAGTGCGCGTGTTCAATGTGAAAACAGGCAAGACGCTGGCGGACGAGCTGCCCAGCGGAGACTACATGAGCGTGGCCTTCACGCCGGACGGAAGCGGGTTCTATTACTCGCGCATGGACCGCAAAGGGACGCTTGTGTACGAGCATGCGCTGGGGACAAGGGCCGCGCACGACACGCTGATTTTCGGGCGGGAGTTCCGCGGCGAGGCGCTGGGCCCGAGCGCCGTGATCCAGGCCACCGTGACGGACGACTATCGCTATCTGGAGGTTGAGATCGACCGCGGCTCGCCGCCAAAACGCGTGGATATCGTCTATCGCGACCTGACCAAGCCGAATTCGTATTTCGAAGTCCTGATCTGGGGCGTGGAATCGCAGTTTTCGGCTGACTACGTCAAGGGCGCCTGGTACGTAAGCACGAATTACAAGTCGCCCAACTGGCGGATTCTGAAGGCGGACCCCGGCATAATGCCGGATGCGTGGACGACGGTGGTGCCCGAGGGTCCGGATGCGATCGACAGCTCCAACATTGTGGGCAACAAGATCTACGTAAACCGGCTGCATGACGCGAAGACGGAGACAGCTGTTTATACGCTGGATGGCAAACCGGCCGGCACAGTCGAGTACGAGGGTATCGGGTCGGCGACCACGCTTGCGGGCCGCTCCATGGACCGATATGGGTTCTATAGTTTCGAATCGTTCATCACGCCGCCCACGATTTACCGGCTGGATACGCTGACAGGCAAGCGCGAAATCTTCGCCCAACGCAAGGTCCCCTTCGATCCCAGCCAATATGAACTGAAGCAGGTTTTCTACACATCAAAGGACGGCACGCGGGTGCCAATGTTTATCGCCGGGAAAAAGGGGCTGAAACAGGATGGGTCGGGACGTCTGCTGATGACCGGGTATGGCGGATTCGACCTGAGCGAGCTGCCCGCATGGAACCCGTTGATTGCCTGGTGGCTCGAAGAGGGCGGCTGGTTCGCGCTGCCCAATCTGCGCGGCGGCAACGAGTACGGCGAGCATTGGCACGAGCAGGGGATGTTTGAAAAGAAACAGAATGTCTTCGACGATTTTTATGCGGCGGCCGAGTATCTGATCGCCAACAAGTACACCTCGCCCGAGCATTTCGCCATTATGGGCGGGTCGAACGGCGGGCTGCTGATGGGCGCGGCGATCACGCAGCGTCCGGATTTGTTTTCGGCGGTGGATTGCGCCTATCCGCTGCTCGACATGCTGCGCTATCAGAAGTTCGAGGAGGGCGCGCTGTGGACCACTGAATACGGTTCGGCGGACAACGAGAGCCAGTTCCCGTATCTGCTCAAGTACTCGCCATACCAGAACGTGAAGGCGGGCACAGCCTATCCGGCGGTGCTGTTCTTCACGGGCGCGAGCGACACGCGGGTGGATCCGCTGCACGCGCGCAAGATGACTGCGCTGTTGCAGGCGGATTCGTCGAGCGGGCGGCCGGTATTGCTGCGCTACAGCGTTTCTGCGGGCCACTCAGCCGGCTTGGGCGTTGAACAAAGGATCCAGAACCTCACCGACCAGCTCACCTTTTTGTGGACGGAAACAGGACAGCCTACCGAACATAAATAACTTCCTCGCCTTTCTGTAGACGGAAAGAGCGTAACCTCCCGCACAAGAGTAACTTCTCTTCGCGGCGGATGCCGCACAGGCGCTCGCGCGGAAAATGTCCGAGCGTAACCTCATGTCCCTGGAAGCTTTTCCGATAAGTAATACACGAAACCGAAAAGCATGCCCAGAGGCGCGCCCCGCAGCGGCTTCGCCAACGGAAACCGGCAGCGGGCGAATCGGGGCGGACTGCCGCGAGCGGTACGAACATCGTTGGAGCACGTAATCTGCGTAGAGCCGCAGGCCGGCAAGAATGTTGCCGGCGGCATGGCGGGGGCCAGGAGAAAGAATGCCGCAAGCTGAACTCGAGACCGGCAAGATCAATTGGCAGGAAGAGGACGCCCGGCTGTCCGCGCTGGCTGCGACAGGAATCCTGGACTCTGCGCCCGAGCCCAGTTTCGATGCCGTTACCCGTCTCACTGCCGAGTATTTCAAAGCCGACACAGTTCTGCTCGGCTTTGCCGACGAGAGCCGCGAGTGGATCAAGTCCTACTGGGGCGAACCGGTGCGGGAGTTGCCGCGAGAACGGAGTGTCTTCGAAATGGTGTTGGCCGAGGACGGGCCAGTCGTGGTTCCGGACGTCTCCAAGCACCCCGATTTTGCGGGCAGCCGGCTGACGATGCGGCGGCTCGAGGTAGCTTCGTTCGCGAGTGCGCCGGTCCGTTCGGACGACGGCAGGATTCTGGGTACGCTAACCGTCTTCGGGTGCCGGCCTCGCCGCGATATGGCTCGAGAGGAACTGCGCATGCTGGAGAGTCTGGCCGATATTGTGGCGAGCCAGTTGGAACTACGGAGGATGCGCAAGATCTTTCGCCGCTATAGCCTGCGGCCCACGCGCGCCGCCGAGTCAGCGACCGGGATCTGGCCGCGCAAGTCGGATCTGCGGCAGGCCCTTGAAAAGCGGGAGTTTGTTCTGTATTACCAGCCGGAGATCGAGCTGGCCTCGCGCAGAATCGTTGGGCTGGAGGCGCTGATCCGCTGGAAGCATCCGGAACGGGGACTGATTCTGCCCATGGACTTCATCCCCCTCGCCGAGGAAAGCGGGCTGATCCTGCCCATCGGCGATTGGGGACTCGCAGAGGCCTGCAGCCAAATTCAGAAGTGGGGCGGCGACGATCCTGAGCGGGGGGCGCCGCGCGTCTGCGTTAACCTTTCGGCACGCCAATTCGCGCGCGAAGGGCTGGCCGATCATGTCGAGGCGCTGCTGCGCCAGTCGGGCGTCTCGAGCCGGCAGCTTGGCCTGGAGATGACGGAGTCCAGCCTTGTTTCGGAAGATGGCACGGCCCTGGAGGTGCTGAGCAGCCTGCGCCGTCTTGGGGTCTCGTTGCTGATGGACGATTTCGGTACCGGTTATAGTTCGCTGCATCACCTGCACTCCTTGCCCTTCGACGTGCTAAAGATCGATCGTTCGTTCATTGAGCGCATGACAACTGGCGAACAGCCGCTGCAGATTGTGCGCACCATAATTGAGCTGGCGCGTGTGCTGGGAATGGATGTGGTTGCGGAAGGGATTGAGACGCAAGAACAGCACGCGCTGCTGCGGCACCTGGGTTGCCGCTACGGGCAGGGTTTTCTCTTTTCCCGTCCCGTGGCGGCGGAAACCATGAGCGAAATGCTGCGCCTCCCCGGACGCATTCTGCCCGAATCGGCGAGTTCCGCAGCCGGTCAGGACTGAGCGGGCGATCCAGCCCGGTGGACAGGAGTGAGCGGAAATGGGAATGGCGCGGGACTCCGACAGATTCGGGAAGAACGCGATCCTTTTCGTTGGCGCTTTCTCATGCTCACATGGGTGCGCCGGCGTATGCTCCATGCCATGCAGCAATCGGCCCAGACTGAGCCCTCTCCTACTTCCTCCAGCTTTGCCGGGATGCTGGCCGCGCTTGCTTCGCCTTCGCGGGATGCAGCGGAATGCGCCCCGGCGTCCACCCCAGGGACGGAAGACCTGCCGCTCCCAGGCTTCGCCGCCTCGGCATCGAGCGAAAGCGATATAGGCGAGGATCTAGAGGCACTCAGCTACGAACGCGCCCTGCGCACCCGCGCCCGCTACATTCGGGCGGATCGCGGCAATTCGAACCTCGCGCAACCGGCGAGGCAGGGGCCGGGCGAAGCGCAGGTAGCGCCGCCATTCCCTGCAGCGCCTGCCGGCGTAGGGCTCGAAGTGCAGGCGAGCGCGGCGCCGCGGGCTGAGCTTGACCGGGATTTGCGACGGACGAGCGTGACCATTCGGTTGAGCGAAGCAGAGTGCGCGCGGTTGCGCAAGCGCGCCGCCGAAGCCGGAGTGACAGTTTCAGCCTACCTGCGCTCCTGCACCTTCGAAGCCGAAGCGCTGCGCGCGCAGGTGAAAGAGGCGCTGGCCGAGTTGCGGCAGGGCGGAGAAGCGGGGAACAAGGGAACGAGCCACCCCAGCGGGCACAAATCGCCCGCTGGGGGCCCCGGCAGGGAACAGGGGAACAAGGGAATGCGGCTTACCCGCGTTTTGGCTCACTTGGGCAGCCTTTGCATTGGTTTCTCCGCAGGCAAATCGTCTTGACGCGGCCATCGTGATCCGCGACAAGCGGAATCGACGAGCCTGCTGCTTCCCTTGATCCCTCGGTCCCTTGTTCCCTGGTTCACTCCACTTCGAGCACCAGGCACTTGAGATACTCGGTCTCGGGCAGGTTGAGCACGACCGGATGGTCGGGAGCGGCTCCGCGGCGCTCGAGCAGGCGTACGCGGCGCGAGGCATCGGCCGCAGCGGAAGCGACGGCGGCTTCGAAATTGGCCCAGCCAACGTGGTGCGAGCAGGAGCAGGTGACGAGCAGCCCGCCGGGACGCACCATGCGCAGCGCTCGCAGGTTGAGTTCCTTGTAACCGCGCAAGGCGCCTTCGACAGCACGCCTGGTTTTGGCGAAGGCCGGCGGATCGAGAACGATGACGTCAAAGCTTTCGCCTGCTTGCGACCAGTCGCGCAGAATCTCGAAGGCGTCGGCCTCGATCCAGTCCACTTCGGCGGAAAGCCGCGAACGGTTGGCCTCGAGATTGCGCTCGGCCACTTCGAGGGAGGCGCGGGAGGCGTCGATGCCGGTGACCCGGCGGCAGACCTGAGCGAGATGCAGGGCAAAGCCGCCCTGGTAACAGCAGACATCGAGCGCGCGGCCGCCTGATTCGGAACCTGGCCGACGCAGACGCTGCGCCCAGTCACGCGCGGCGGCGTAGTTGGCGCGCTGATCGAGAAAGGCGCCGGTCTTTTGGCCGGCGTTGGCGTCGTAGTGAAACGCGAGGCCGTTGAGGTGGAACTGTGTGCTGGTCGCGGGCCGCGCCTCATTGGCAAGCCAAAGCGGATCAAGACCAGGCGCGGGCAGGCCTTCCAACTCTCGGATGCGCGGATCGGGACGCTCGAGGATGGCTGCGGGCGCAAGTTCCTCGCGCAGGACACGCACGCAGGTCTCGCGCACCACTGCGTGGAGCAGACCTTTGGACAAGAGTTGCAGGATGATGAGGTCGCCGTATTTGTCGGCGACGAGGCCGGGCAGCTCGTCGGCCTCGCTGAAGCAGAGGCGACAGGCATCGTTGGCGTCGTCGAGCATGGGCTTGCGGCGCGCGATGGCGGCTTGGAGGCGGCTTGCGAGCAGGTTGAGCCATGCGGCTTCGTCGAGTGGTTCGCGCGAGACGAGGCGCAGCGCGATCTGGGACGAAGGGCTATAGAGAGCGGTACCCAGGAAGAGGCCGCGGTTGTCGGCCACAGGCAGGAGAGGGGGAGGGTCTTTGGCGCCTTCGGGCAGCGCCATGCCGGCGATATCGGAGGCGTAGACCCAAAGATGCCCGGCGCGGAGCCGGTCGGCGGCACGGCGGCTCACCACGGCTCCCGGATGAGGTGGGGTCTCGATAGGCTGTTCCAGCGCCGCCGCGGGCCGGGCAGCCTTGGGCGCTTTGGGGGCTGTCTGAGGTTTGGGGTTGCGCGGCTTGGTCATAAATTCCCTAAGCGACCTGTCCCGAAGATGGAACTCGTTTATCGTAGCAAGGCACGCTTCCGGCACGTTCATGCGCGGCGAACGCAAGCGGCCTATAATAAAGCATGGCGACTGTCCGGCAGACCATTCCGGCAGAGGATTCGAGGGTGCCTGTGTCTTCTGCGCAGGAGGCACAAGTTCCCACCCCCAGCGCGCCAGCGGCACCTACGGCGCGCCCCATCGGCGAGCGATTTGACGCCCTTCTTCGACAAGTGAAGGCCAACCGGCCCAATGAAGATATCTCATTGATTCGAAAGGCGTGGGAGTTCTGCGTCTCGCATCACAAAGGGCAGACGCGCGCCTCAGGCGAGCCTTACGTTGTGCATCCGCTCGAGGTGGCCGAGGTACTGGTGGAGATGAAGCTGGACGGGACGGCCATCGCGGCGGCGCTGTTGCACGATGCCGTGGAAGACACCCAGGCGACCAGGCAGGAGATTGCCGACGCCTTTGGCGACCAGGTGGCGCACATCGTCGAGGGCGTAACCAAGATCGACAAGATCCAGTTCGCCAACCGCGAAGACCGCCAGGCGGAAAACGTGCGCAAGATGCTGCTGGCCATGGTGTCGGATGTGCGCGTCGTGCTGATCAAGCTGGCCGACAGGCTGCACAACATGCGCACGCTGGAGCACCTAAAGCCCGAGCGGCAGGAGGCGATCGCGCGGGAGACGCAGGACATTTACGCTCCGCTGGCACATCGGCTGGGCATGGGCAAGGTGCGCGGGGAATTGGAGGATCTGGCATTTCGCTACACCGATCCGGTGGGCTACGAGCGGGTGGCTGCCGCAGTGGAGGCGCGCCGCGTGGAGGGCGAGCAGTTCCTGCGCAGCGTGGAAGACACGCTGGCGGAGCAACTGAGGGAAAACGGCATCCAGGCCCGCGTGGAGTGGCGCATCAAGCGACTCTACTCGATTTATCAGAAGATCGAGCGCACGAAAGTTTCCTTCGACCAGGTGTACGATCTGCTGGCCATTCGCGTGATCACGCAGGATGTGGCCTCGTGTTACGCGGTCTTCGGGCTGATCCACACGCTCTGGCGGCCGGTGCCGGGGCGCATCAAGGATTTCATAGCCATTCCGCGCGCCAACCGGTACCAATCGCTGCACACCACGGTGATGAGCGCCAGCGGCCATCAATTCGAGGTGCAGATCCGCACCGAAGAGATGCACCGCCTCGCCGAAGAGGGCATTGCGGCGCACTGGAAGTACAAAGCGGGCGGCGGCGTGGTGACGGCCCGCGACGAGGAACGGTTGAACTGGATTCGCCAGCTTGTGGAGTGGCAGAAGGAGATGACGGATCCCAACGAGTTTCTCTCCAGCCTGAAGATGGACCTCTATCCCGACGAGGTGTATACGTTCACGCCCAAGGGGAAGGTGGTGGTGGTTCCGGCGGGCGCTACGCCCGTCGATTTTGCCTACACCATCCACACCGAGGTGGGCCACACCTGCGTGGGCGCCAAGATCAACGGGCGGATGGCGCCGCTGCGCACCAAGCTGCGGACGGGGGACATCGTCGAGATTGTCACGCAGAAGGATCACAAGCCGAGCCGCGACTGGCTCACGTTTGTCAAGAGTCCCCGCGCGCGCAACAAGATCAAGCACTGGCTGAACGAAGATCAGCGTCTGCGCGCGGTGGAGATCGGCAGAAAGCTGCTGGAGCGCGATGCACGCAAATTCAAGGTGCCCATGACCCAGATCGACGACCAGGACCTGGGCCGCATCGCGAATGAATTCGGAGTGGCAACGGCCGCCGACCTGCTGGCTACGCTGGGGCAGGGCAAGCACACGGCACACCAGGTGTTGAGCAAGCTGGCGCCGGGTTTCGCCGCTCAGCCCGAAGCTGAGCCTGGCGTGGAGACCAAACCTGGTGAGGCGGGCATGTCGGATGCAGTGCGCAAGCTGCACCTCGCCGGTTCGGATTCGCTCCAGGTTGAGGGCCAAAACGATCTGCTCGTCTATCGCGCGCGATGTTGCAACCCGATCCGCGGCGAGGAGATTGTAGGCTACGTGACACGCGGCAAGGGCGTGGCCGTGCACGCACGCAGTTGCCCCAATGTGCAGAACTTGCTCTACGAGAGCGACCGGCGCATCAACGTAGAGTGGTCGCGCGTGGCGGACGGAGCCGCAGGCCAGGCGCCGCGCTACCCGGTCAAGATTACTGTCTACTGCGACGACCGCACCGGCATGTTGAAGGAGCTGACGGCCGTCATCTCCGACGAGAACACCGATATCCGGGGCGTGGAGCTGAGGCGCGACGAAGAGGGCGGAGCGATTATCGAGTTTGTGGTGGAAGCCGAGGACGTACGCCACCTGAACCGCATGGTCCTGGGCCTGCGCCGCGTGGAGGGCGTGCGGAAAGTGGAGCGGGCGCAGAAGGTGTAAAGGCAGCTTTCAGCGCTCAGCCCTCAGCTTTTTTCGTGCAGACCTTCTCGTCCGTCAACTTCTTTGGACGTCTCCATTCCGACTCGGGTTTTGATTCCGGGCCGCAGGCGACTTTAAGCTGGAAGTGACAGCTAGGGATTCCAAAAGCTCCAATGGGAAACAGTGGCGACATTCTCCGCGGCGTACATGTGATTGATGGCGGCTTGGCGTCGGAGCTGGAATACCGGGGCGCAAACATCGACGGTCCGCTGTGGTCCGCACAGGTCCTTGAAGACGAGCCCGATATAGTCGCTGCCGTGCATCACGCCTTCATCGATGCAGGCGCGCAGTGCATCGCGACTTGCAGCTACCAGGTTTCGCGCATGGGGTACGCGGAGGTCGGCATGCCGGCGGAGCTGGCCGATGCGGCGCTTCTGCGCTCGGTGGAGCTGGCCCGATCGGTTGCCGCTGAATTTCCAGGCCGCAAAGTTCTCGTTGCCGGCTCGCTCGGTCCTTACGGCGCGGCGCTGCACAATGGCGGCGAATACCATGGCAACTACGACTGCTGCTATGCCGATCTGGTCCGGTTCCACCGCGAGCGCATCGAGGTGTTCGCAGGCGCGACCGGGCCGCAGGCGCCCGATCTCCTCCACGTCAGCGGGCAAAGATCGCCTGTTGGGGGCCCCGACCTGCTTGCATTTGAGACGTTTCCATCGCTCGAAGAAGTTCGCGCCGTGTGCGAAGCGCTCGCCCCCTGGCCTGCGTTGCGAGCGTGGTTCAGCTTTTCCTGCCGCGATGACAAGCATGTCTCCCACGGCGAGCGAGTGGCGGATTGCGCCGCACTGGTTGCGACTTTTCCGCAAACGGTGGCGATTGGCGTGAACTGCGTTCCGCCGAAATGGATTCCTTCGCTGATCGGCGAGCTGCGCGCGGCGTCGGACAAGCCGGTCATTGTGTATCCCAACTCCGGCGAAGGATGGGATTCTGCGCGGCGCTGCTGGACGGGAGTCAGTGATCCGGCGGATTTTGGCGGCATGGCGGCCGAGTGGTTCAAAGCCGGAGCGCAGATGGTGGGAGGTTGCTGCCGCACGCGGCCGGCGCATATCGCGGCGGTGGCGCGGGTGACTGAACGGATGACGAACGCCTGAGGGTGGCAAGCGTTTAAAGCAACTGCAGCGCCGCCTTGCCTTTGCGCGGAGGGATGAAGCGGTTGGCGCGGGAGGCGATGGCGAGCTTTTCGCGGCTGAGCAGCTTGCGAATCTGGCCGCGGGCGTGATCGGCCCAGGGGCCGCGATTGTCGAGTTTGACATAGGCGCGCCAGTGGCGCAGCGCCGGGCGGTTCTGGCCGATGCGCTCATAGGCCAGGGCAAGGTTGTAGTGGGCGTCGGCGTAGCGGGGCGAAAGCGTAACGGCCTTGAGGTAGGCGGCGATGGATTCGTCGAGCCGCTCAAGCTCGTCGAGCACGTTGCCCAGATCGAAGTAGGCCAGGACGTATCCGGGATCGGCCTCGGTGGCGCGGCGGTAGAGCTCTTCGGCGCGCCCGTACTGGCGCAGGTGGAAAAACAAGGTGCCCAGGTTGATGCAGGCCGCTGCGTACCGGGGATCGATGGCGAGAATCTCCTCGTAAAGGGCGATGGCGCGCTGTTTTTCGCTGGCTTCCTCAGCCTGCACCGCAGCTTGAAAACGCTCCTGAATGCCGCGCAGCGCGGGCGCGCCGAGACGGCGCAGCGGAGACGGTCCCGAGGCGGCGGAGACGAGCTGCGGCCTGGCGATGCGCTCGAAGTCGAAGAGCAACTGGCGGCGGATGGGGTCGACCATGGCGCCGTGATGGCGGAAGGCCAGGCGGGTCCCGGTGCGCACCACGCGGGCCTCGAGCAGCGGGTTAGCCATTCCCGCTACCGCTTTCATGGCTAGGATCGACTCGCGGATCGACGCCGCAGACACGTCGTCCTCGCGCAGCGAGCGCAGGGTGCGCAGTTGGCCGAGATCCTGAAAGGTATAGAGCTCTTTTTGAGGAATCAGTCCGGCGCGCTCCCAGGCTTGCAATTGACGGGAACTGATTTCGAGGATGCGCAAAACGTCGTGACGGCGATAGCTGGTCAAGCTTGGATGCTCCCCCAGGCGATACCACACAGCCCGGCTGGTGAACCTGAGCTCCCGATTCGGGCGCTGAACTTGAGTTCCCGGCCGAGAGCCTGACCACGGCTCTCGGAACAGTTACGGAGGAATCGCTCCCTCTGAGGATTATGCCAAGAGTGAGCGTGGATAGGCGCACCGGAATCGCGGCGGCAACCAAAAACTCGTGGATAACGAGTGCATGATTTGGTTCATGCGGCTCGAACGGGCGGGAACTCAAGAAAACCCGCCGCCTATCACAGGACCGGCGGGCAAGGGGAAGGGCAATGGAAGCACAGACGGGTAGGCGTCGGGATGCGGCCTCGCAAGGCGAGACGGCCCGAAATGATCTGTCTCCATTGGGGCTGTGCAACTCCCGAAAAGTTGTACGAGGATGCGCCACCGGTGCGATGAATTGATTACTTCTATGTCATACGATTTTCATTGCTTGTTGGAATTTTGGTATGTCAGGCTGCCAGACGCAAGTAGGGATCGAGGCAGAGGCGCCGGGCCCTATGTCCAATCCTGCCTTCTGCTTCGCGCTGAACGGTTCGCTGCGATTGGTGTCGGTTCGCGGCGGCACTGAAGCTTTGCTCGGCTATAGTCCAGAGGCGTTCATCACTTCGAAGGTGCAACTGAGGGAGCGCGTTCACCCGGACGACGCCGATCTTGCCGAATCTCTATTTTCTCCCGACCTCAAGAATCGGACCGGCGTCTTCAACATCCGCCTGCGCCATGCCGATGGACGCATTCGCTGCTTCAAAGGACATTACACCAAGAAGCGGCGCCGCCCCGGCGAAGATGTGTTTCTCGATCTGCATCTTGAGGACGCGCGGAACGTGCGCGAACCCGGCGATGAATTCCTGGTTACGAGTTTCAAGACTCTGATTGAGCAAACCAGCGACTATATCTACGTCAAGAACCGTAACCATGTGATCCTGGCGGCGAGCCGGACCTTGCCCGACCTGACCGAATCGGCAAAGGATCGCAGTGAACTCGAGGGCAAGACCGATTACGATATTCACCCGGAGGAAACCGCCGACATCGCATACCGGTTGGAGAACCGGGCCTTCGACGAAGGCCGGCGCGTGAATCAGGTTCAGCAGGTGATGGCGCAGGACGGGACCGAGCGCTGGATCGACAATCGCAAGTACCCGATCAACGGGCCGGACGGCGAGATCATAGGCCTCTTCGGCGTCGCTCCGGATATCACCGAATATACGGTAGCGAGAATGAAGCTGCGGGAGAACGAGGAATCGCTGCGCGAGGCGGAGGCGATTGCCGGATTAGGCAGCTATGTCCTGGATATTCCGACCAAAACCTGGAATATATCGGCCGAACTGGAAGCGCTGCTGGGGATCGACGAGGCATACGGACGCACATTTGAGCAAATTTGGCCACTGATCCATCCCGACGATCGCGCAGCGATGGCGGAGCATTTCAAGAGCTGTTTTCTTGGCGAACGAAACTTCTTCGACATCGAGTATCGCATTGTGCGGCACACTGACGGGGCGGTGCGCTGGATGCATACCCTCGCCAGGCTGGAATTGGACGCTCAGGGGAAACCTCACGCACTTCGGGGCACGGTCCAGGACATCACGGAAGGGAAGCTGGCCGAAGCTGCGCTGCGCGAGAGTGAGGAATCGTTGCGGGAGGCACAGAGGATTGCCGGCCTGGGCAGCTATCGGTTAAATGTCGATGCTGGACTGTGGACCAGTTCGGATGTCCTGGACCAGATATTTGGAATCGATAAGGAATATGAGCGCACCGTCGAGGGATGGGCCGCCCTGCTCCATCCCGATGATTGCCAGGCCATGAGCGACTATTTCCGAGATGAGGTTTTGGGCCAGGGCAAGCCTTTCGACAAGGAATACCGCATCCTTCGCCGCAGCGACGGGGTGGAGCGCTGGGTGCATGGGATAGGCCGACTGACCTTCGACGCCCACGGGCGACCGGCGACGATGCATGGCACCATTCAGGACATTACGGAACAGAAACTGACCGAGGCACGGCTGCGCGAGAACAAGGAACTGCTGCAACTGTTTATCGAGCACGCGCCCGTCGCCCTGGCCATGTTCGACCGCGAAATGCGTTACGTGGCCGTGAGCAAGCAATGGCTGAAGATCCTCAATCTTGTGGACCAGGAGGTCATAGGGCGATCGCATTACGACGTAATAACCAATATCCCGGAAACGTGGAAACTTGAGCATCGCCGTGCGCTGGCGGGCGAAACGATACGGGTCGAGGAGAACCGGATCGAGCATGCTGACGGCAAGGTGGACTGGCTACACCGTGAGATTCTTCCCTGGCGGGCAAGCGACGGCTCGATCGGCGGAATCATGGTGTTCGCCGAGGATATCACTCAACGGAAGCAGACAGAAGAGCGGCTGCGCCTGGCCGCCACGGTCTTCACCGGCGCGCGCGAAGGCATCACGATCACGGATCGCTCGGGGACGATTCTGGAGGTGAATGAGGCCTTTACGCGCATCACAGGCTACACGCGCGAAGAGGTGCTGGGGCAAAATCCGCGCCTGCTGCAATCCGGGCTGCATAGCAAGGAATTCTACAAGAACATGTGGAATGCTCTAATCCGGGATGGTCAATGGTCGGGCGAGGTCTGGAACCGTACCAAGAGCGGGGACATTTACGCAGAGATGCTCACCATCAATGCGATACGCGACGCCAACGGCGAGGTTCTGCAGTATGTGGGGCTGTTCTCGGACATCACGGAAATCAAGGAGCACGAGCAGCGCCTGGAGCACATCGCGCATTACGATGCGCTGACCGGGCTGCCGAATCGGGCGCTGTTCGCGGACCGGCTGCGCCAAGCCATGGCCCATGCGCACCGGAGCAAGCGTTTGCTGGCCGTGGCCTACTTCGACCTCGACGGGTTTAAGGCGATCAACGATCGCTACGGCCACTCAACCGGCGACGCGCTGATGGCGGCACTGGCTTTGCGGATGAAGCGCGCCTTGCGGGAAGGCGATACGCTGGCCCGGCTGGGCGGAGACGAGTTTGCCGCCGTGATCCTCGATTTGGACGACACCAAGGCGTGTACGGCTACACTGAACCGCCTGCTTGCGGCGGCGGCCGAAGAGGCACAGATTGGCGACGTTGCGCTGCGCGCATCGGCCAGCGCCGGCCTGGCCTTTTATCCGCAGGCGACGGAAGATATGGACGCCGACGGGCTGCTGCGCCAAGCCGGGCAGGCGATGTACCAAGCCAAACTGGCCGGCGGCAACCGCTCCAGCATCTTCGATCCCAGCCAGGACCTGATCGTGCGCGGCCGCCACGAGAACATCGAACACATCCGCCAGGCCCTGGCCGCGCGGCAGTTTGTCCTTCATTACCAGCCTAAGGTGAATATGCGCACCGGCAAGGTGGTCGGCGCCGAAGCTCTGATTCGCTGGCAACACCCGGAACGCGGACTGCTGCCTCCGGGCATGTTTCTTCCCGTCATCGAAGACCACCCGCTGGCGGTTGAGTTGGGCGAGTGGGTGATCGAGAGCGCGCTCACGCAAATGGAATCGTGGCGGGCGGAGGGTTTCGATCTTCCCATCAGCGTGAATGTGAGCGCGTTCGAGTTGCAACAGCCGGACTTTGCCGATCGGCTGCGCGCGCAGCTTGCGGCGCATCCTCAGGTCAAGCCATCGAGCCTGGAGCTGGAAGTGGTGGAAACGAGCGCGATGCAGGATGTTGTGCGGGCATCGCAGGTACTCGCGATCTGCCGCGAGATCGGTGTGTCGATCGGCCTCGACGATTTCGGCACCGGCTACTCATCGCTGACCTACCTGAAGCGCCTGCCCGCGAATGTTCTAAAAATCGACCAGAGCTTTGTGCGGGACATGCTGGAAGAGCCGGAGAATCTGACCATCATTGAAGGTGTGATGGGGCTGGCGACCGCATTCCACAGGCAAGTGATCGCGGAAGGGGTAGAAACCGCAGAACATGGCTTGATGTTGTTACAAATGGGTTGCGATCTTGCTCAGGGTTACAGCGTTGCGATGCCCATGCCCGCGTGCGATTTGGCGGCCTGGGCGGCCGCGTGGCGTCCCGATCCGCGCTGGGCCGATGTTCCCCTGGTGCGCGCAGAGAACCGGTCTGTGCTCTACGCCAGCGTAGAACACCACGCCTGGCTGGGAGCCTTTGAAGCCTGCCTGCAGGGCAAGCGCACCATCCCGCCGCCGCTCGATGCGAAGCAATGCCGGGTTGGCGCCTGGCTCGATGGCGAAAAGCAGTCTGCGCGCGGCATGCTCGCGCCGATTCAGGCCATTGACACACTCCATCAGCGTTTCCATGTGTTGGCGTCGGAGATTTTCCGGTCGCACAGGGATGGCCGGAGCACGCAGGGATTGATCCAATTGCGCCAGCTCCACTACCTGCAGGACAAGTGCCTGAAAAGGCTAAAGGCCTTCGCGTGACCCTGTTGCGGCTCAACGATGAGCGGCAGTGATTTCGGTGCGGGGCTCTTCGGGCATGACCTGCGGTTCACGCAAAGTGAGCACGGGGCAGCGCGCGTGGGCGAGCACGCGGTAGACGGTGCGGTCGCGGGTCAGGTTCTCGAAGGCCAGGCGATGCGTGGCGCCGAGCACGATCAGGCTGGCATGGCGCTCCGACGCCAAAGCCAGAATCTCGATAGACGGGTTGCCGTGGGCGACAACCGGCTCGACGGCGGAGCAGCAGCCGGCGCCGGTTTGCTCGGCGAGAATGCGCAGCTCGACCATAGCGGACGAGTCCATGCCAGTGGCCATGCCTTTGCGCTCCATCTCCGGGATGTGCGGAAGCACATGAAGCAGCACCAGCTTTGCTTTTTGGGCAGCGGCGACCTGGCAGGCAAGCGCCGCGCTCGGGCGGGAGGTCTCTCTAAGTGTGGTGGCATGCAGGACGATACGTTCCCCGCCTCTCGCCACCGGGAGATGAGCCTCGGGTCCCACGGTAATGACCGGGAGGTAGACCGAGCGCAGCACTTGTTCTGCCACAGAGCCAATGAGCAACTTGCCAAGCTTGCTCCGGCTCCGTGTCCCGAGCAGCACGCGGTCCGCCTGAAACTGACGGACGGCGGCTGCAATCTGCGGTGTGGGGAGACCCTCTCGCACCAACGCGTCGCAGCGGATGCCGCTGCGGCCCGCGTGCTCGCACCATGGCCGCAGCATCTGCTCCGCAGTCTCCAAAGCGCCTGCGGTGTCGTAGTACGGCATTCCGACGGCATCGGCAGTGAAGGCCGCGGAAGAAGGGAGGACGTGCAGGAGAATCAGCCGGGCGCCGGTTTCGCCAGCCTGTTCCAAGGCAAATGGCATGAGATGGTCGAGGTCGCTCAAGTCAGTGGCGACAAGGATCGTGGCTGGATGCGTCCAGCGGCCAGTATCGGAATCCCGCATGGCGAACACCTCATACCGGAAAGCGTGTCACCGACCGGAGGCCGAAGATGTGCTAAGCAGCACCACGGAATGTGATTTAGATCACGGCGGGGTAACCATTTGCGTAGCCGCCCGCGAGACTGCGAAGCAATAGAATCAGGGCATGGTGCTTGTCGTGCTGACCATCTCCGACCGCTGTTCCGAAGGCCTGCAGACCGATACTGCGGGCCCGGCGGTTGCCGCCGTGCTCCGGCGCGAGTGGCCGCAGGCTGAAATCCGCACGGCGCTGCTGAGGGACGATGAGGATGCGATTGCACTGGCGCTTGAGGAGCTCGCCCGGCAGGGCGCGGCGCTGGCGCTCACCGTGGGCGGCACCGGGTTGGGCCCGCGCGATCGAACACCGGAGGCCACGCGGCGCGTGCTTGACCGCGAGGCGCCGGGACTGGCGGAGGCGATGCGCGCCAAGGGCGCAGAGCGCAATCCTTATGCCTGGCTTTCACGCGGCGTGGCGGGACTGCGAGGCGCCACGCTGATGGTGAACCTGCCCGGCAGCCGGCGCGGCGCCGAAGAGAGCCTGGCGACGATACTGGCGCTGCTGCGCCATGGGCTGGAGGTCGCTGCCGGATCGCAGAGTCATCCGTAGCGGCGGCGCGGTCGTTTCTCGACGGGCGCATCAACCTGGGCGTGAACACGATGATCGCGAGCGGCTGGACGGGGCAAACCGTGGAGAACTTCGCGGCTGCGGGCGTATACGGGCCGGGACTCGTGGGTCTGGGGAGTAACGGGCTGGTTGCCGCGAATCCTGTGAGCGAGGTTGTGGGCGTGAGGATTCCCTAGTATGCGAGTGTGAACCTGAGCTACCGATTTGGGGTCAGGGCGGAGCGGTAGGTGGCAGCTTTCGGATAGGAGACCATACGGACCAAACAGGAAAGAATGGCCGCATTTGTGGAAGATGGTAGTTCGTGTACGTGGCTCCCGGCCTTCTGCGGCTCCGGCAGCAATCGGCGACCCGTTAGCGATAAACTTGCCTCAATTTACGGGGGACAACTTCCGGTATGCCGAAGAAACGACTCGTCCATGCCCTGCTGACCGCTGCTCTTATTCTTTGCGCCAGTCTCGCTTGTGCGGACGATCGCAACTTGTTGCCGAAATACGGTGGCTTGCCAAAAACTGAGTGGCAGAAAGAAGCTGACGCAAAATTTATCTCTGCCATGGATGAGGAATATCACGGTGACCTGAACAAGGCCTCAATGGATATGGCAGCACGTGGCTGGCAATATTTGGCTGCAGGAGATCTTGCGGACGCAATGCGACGTTTCAATCAAGCCTGGCTATTAAACAATAGCAACGGCACTGCGCTCTGGGGGATGGCGGCAATCCAGGCCAGCTCAGGAAAATTTGATGATTCCCTCAAGCTCTTTGCAGAGGCTGAAAAGTTCGTTGGCAGCGACATCAACTTTTCCGTTGACTATGCAAAGGCAGTTGGAATGGCGGGCGTTAAGTTGAGCGATGACGCCTTGCTCATGGATGCATTTGATCGCTTCGAGCGCGTCTACCAGAAGGCGCCACAGAACACAAAGAATCTGCAGAATTGGGCGATCATTCTGTTCAGCGTAGGGCGATATTCAGAAGCCTGGGCTAAGGTAAAACTCGCTGAGGCCACGCCGAACAAGAATGACCTCGATCCCCGTTTCTTAGAGGCTTTACAGTCGAAGATGCCGCGGCCACAAAACTGATTAGAATTTACACGCTGAATTCCGCGTAGCGCCGTCGGGTTACTGACTGTGTCCGTGCGGATGCTCGTGCTGTTGAGGGTGTTTGTGCTCAGGTTCCAGCGCATGCGCGGGGACGGTCATCACCAGGCGGCCGTGCTGCACGCCTTTGAGTCCGATGAGGCGATCGGCGAAGTGCTGCACGCGGGCGGCCTTGCCATGGACAAGCAGAACTTCAAGGCAGGAATCGTGGTCCAAGTGCGCGTGACTCGTGGAGACGACCAGGTTGTGGTGCTCGTGCTGCGCTTCAGTGAGCTTCTCGGTGATTCCGTGGGCGTGATGGTTGTAGATGAGGGTGACAGTGCCGACGACGGTCGCGTCGGGCGCGGCAGTCTGCTCGCGCACCAACCGGTCGCGGATCAGGTCGCGAAAGGCTTCGGAACGGTTGGTGTATCCGCTCATCTCGATGGAGCGGTCGAACCGCTTCAACAACTCGGAATCGAGGGCAATGCCGATTCTGCTTAGCTCTCCCATACGCTCTCCCGCTAGCAACCCTACGCGAGTTGCAAACCCAGAATAGCGCGCGGCGGCCAAACCTACTACTGCGGCGTGATGAGGTGATGGGCGATGGCGAACAGAGCCAACTCGAGACGCGTGGAGACGCCGGTCTTGTCGAAGATATTGGAGAGATGGCGCTTGACGGTTTCTTCGCTGAGCGAGAATTGCTTGGCAATGTCGCGGTTGCTGCACCCCTCCACAATGCAACCGACAACCTCAAGCTCGCGCGGGGTGAGGCCGTAGGTCTTGCGCGGCGGCACAGCGGCCTGCTGCATGAGTTCGTGGAGAGCGGAGACGAGATTGACGACGCGCTTGCCGCCGATCCAGTAGTCGCCGGCGTGGACGGTGCGGATGGCGGTCTGCAGGTGGCTGGCAAGGGCGTCTTTGAGCACGATGCCGCGGGCGCCGATGTGCAGGGCCTCGATGATTTGTTGCGTGGTGATGGTTGAGGTGAGGAGGAGGATCTTGGCGGTGGACGGGCCGTTCATGATGGCGCGCATGGCCTCAAGGCCCGGCAGGCGCGGCATGGCCACGTCGAGGAGGAGAACATCGGGTTGCAGCTCGAGGGTCTGGGTAATGGCTTCGTCCCCATCGGCGGCATCGCCCACCACATCGAAGCCGTCGTTTTTGGTGAGCATGTTACGCACGCCAATGCGCACGACGGGGTGATCATCTGCAAGCACGATTCGAATGGGCCGTTCCATTTCTGCCACACGCCTCCGCGATACCCTGTCCACGCGCGAAGAGATGCGATGGATCAGGCAGGCAACTCAGCATTCAGCATACGCTCCAATCCCTGGGCAGCGGCGCGCAAATCGCGCAGCAAGGCGGCGCTGTTATCCAAATGGTTATCCTTTGGCTCGAGAGGCGCGGTCTCGAGGAGCGCACCCAGACGGGCGGCCTGAAGGGCCCCGGCCATGCCGCAGCCACCCTTGATGGCGTGGCCGATGCGGCGAACTTCGGCGGCGTCGCCTTTGGCGATGGCTGCTCCCAGCGCTTCGATTCGCCCGGCAAGATCGGCAACGATGGCGAAATAGATTTGCCGCACCGCGGACTCGGTCATAACTTTGCGCAACTGGGCGAGAACCTCGACGCTGATGACAGGATCATTGGGATCGAGCAGCGAAGGAACGGCCGCTGGCTGGCGCCCCTCGAGGAGTTTTTGGAGGGCGCCGGCATTGAAGGGCTTCAGCAGGAAGCCGTCCGCGTCAGCGGCAACTTCACGCGGCAGGTCGCTGCCGCTGATGACGTAGATGGGAGCCTGGCTGCGGGAACGGAGTTCCGCAATCAGCTCGTTGCCGCTCAAGCCAGGCATCTGCGCATCCATCAGGATGACGCCCGGCCGGCACACTGCATCAGCGAGCATTTCCAGCGAAGCAGCTCCGCTGACGGCGGTGTGGACGATATAACCGGCCATGGTGAGCATGGTGGCGGTTACCTCGCGGCTCACCAGATCGTCGTCGATGAGCAGGACGACGGGAAGTTCCCTCTGAGTGGAGCGCTCGCGCATGCATCTAGTGTGCATCTGCCGCGCACCGGTGGGTAGAGAAATCCTCAGACGGGTTATCGATTTGGTTCCTTTGCGAACTCCCAGGGGTCCGAATTCGGCGCCTCGGTTGACACTCCCGCGGTGGGTTATGCAAGGCGGCCGGGATACAGACTGACCGCCTCAATGTGCGTTTTGGGGCGCGCCTTCGGCAGGCGCGGGCAATCCCAAGGCCGCGGCCGCGGGCAGATCCTGGCCATTTTGCCAGCCGAGGGCCGCCGCTTGAAACCGGCCGCCCCGCCGCTGCCACCTTTCGATCTCGAGGTCGTAGCGAACGGTGACATTGTTGAGCCAGTATGGGCGATTTTCGCCAAGCCACACCTGGCTGTACTCGCTTTTCAGGGCCGAGTAGGCGTCGCGAAGATCCTGGCAGCGGCCGTTATTGCCGCCGATCTCGTTGAGCAGAGTGTTCGTCGCCGTACTTTGCGTTTTGTCATGCTGCCGGGCAACGGCCTGAGCGTACGCCGTGCCGATCTCCTGCGCGAGTTCGAACTTCAGGCCGATAAGATCGAGGCGGCGAGCGCCCAGATCCATAGCGGCGAGCGCATCGGGCTCGCGCAAAGGAGGATTCAGCTCGCGCGCCTGATCCAGCAGAACAATGGCCTGTTCGGAATGGACGCGCAGGTCCTGCACAACGGGCAGGAGTTTGGCCGAAGCCGTCTGGCCTTCCGCACTCCATGGATCGAGCCAGAAGAGCTGGTCGCTAGTCATGCCGGTCTGGGCATTGCCGATGGCTTCCTGAGCGGCCATCAGCTCTTTTTCGGCCGCGTTGATTTTGCCACTGGAGTCGAGGTGGAAGATCGCGCCGTAGGCGTCCTGGTAATCGGCGATGGAACTTTCACCGGGCTGCCACGCGGCTACCGCGCCAAAGAGCACGCCGTACCAATCCATATTGAAGAGGCCTTCGCCATCGTCGTCCCAGACGGTGGTCAGCGCGCCGGTCGAGCCCAAACTTTGCCCGGCAGCAATGAAGCCCCGAATATTCCAGAAGGCCGTTGTGTCCAGGGGATAGACCTCGTTCCAATTGGCGTCGCCGGGCGCAACCCAGGTTTCAATCCCGTTCTTGACGAAGGGTTCGATCATGCTGTCAAAGCCGGTTGTTTTCGAGTAGTCCCAGGGCATGGCGATCATGTCCTTGGGAATTCCGGCAACGGCGTCCGGGTTGGCGTCGCCGATGTCGCCCCAGAAGATCAGGCGTCGATTCAGCGGGGCAAGCTCGTCGTGAATCTGCTTGAGGAAGGCGACGTAGACCGGCCCGTAACCTTGCTGCGCGACTGCGTCGTGCGTGCGGCCTACACCGAGGTCCCAGGTTTCGTCGGCGCCGATGTGGATAAAGGGCGAAGGAAACTCCTGCGCAATTTGGCTGAACCAATGCTTGATGAGGGGCAGCGTGCCGGGCTGGCCGGGCGCGAGCACGTAGCCGTGGGGAGTCTCAGCTACATCCTGGTAGAGCTCCCACTTGAGCACCTGGTGCATATGGCCGAAGGCCTCCTGTTCGGGCACGATGGTGACGTGATAATGGCGGGCGTAGGCGACCAGCTCCGCGGCCTGCGCCGGCGTGAGCGCTCTGCCCGGAGGCGCGGCCAGCGGCTGATCGGGATAGAGCAACGTGTTCTCGAAGTAGGGCGAGTAAATGTTGGCCTTGAAGGCGGCGAAGACGCGAATCTGGCGCTTCTGGAAGTCGAGCGTGGGAAACGGGCCGCGGGAGAGATCGTCGGAGATGCCGCGATACTTCATTGCCGGCCAGTCGCGCACCGTGCCCGTAGGCAATATGCGCGGCGCGCCGGGCAGGGGCAGCAACTGCTTGAAGGATTGTACGCCGTAAAAGACGCCGGAGCCGGTGGCGCCGACGATGGCTGCCTCGCGCGGCTCGACGACGAGAACGTAGCCTTCCGGCTCCATGACCGGATCGAAGGCGAGATGGTTGCGGGCGAGAATCGATTTCGCGTCCACGGAGCCGGTGCGGAGAAGCGTGACGCGATACGACGTCTGCGCGGCCCCGGAATGCGATGCCTCCGTAGGCGGCGCGATCCGCTTGAGCGCTTCTTCGAGGTCGCGCGCAGCAAATTCGTCTTCCGCGTCGCGGCCGGGGACGGCGATCACAATTCGCGCGGGAAGTTCCGTTGTTTGCCCAAAATGCGCCTCCCGCGGGGCAGGCAGCAGACGGATCTGCGACTGCGCGGCACCGAGAGCTGCGACGGCGAGGAGGGAAAAGAGGGCTGCTGCGGGCAAGGATAACTTGGCAAATCGTGTCAGGCTTTGCAATTGCGACCGCCTTGTGGCAAGGGAGATGAGCGATGGAACGCGTTGCGACCATTGTAGACTGCGGACTCGCATGGTTTTAGCCTGTCAGCGCAGCGGCCACGCCGGGCTGAGCGAAGTGGGGCAGACAAAGCTGGATGAGGCGCAAGGCTTTAAATGCGCATCCGCGGGACGCGAGGTTATTCGGTCCGCAGCGCCTGCATGGGATCGATGGAAGCGGCGCGGCGGGCGGGGATCCAACACGCGGCAAGGGCGATGGCAATCAGAAACGGCGGCACTACGGCGAAGGTGAGCACGTCGTGGGGCTGAATGCCATATAGAAAGCTGGCAGCCAGTTTGGATAACATCCAGGCGGCCGGCCAGCCAAGCGCGATGGCGATGAGTATGAGCACCAGGCCCTGACGCAGAACCAGCCGCTCGACTTCGCCGGGTTGCGCGCCCATCGCCATGCGAATGCCGATCTCGCGTGTGCGCCGGCCGACCGCGTAACTCATCACGCCGTACAGGCCCACGGCTGCCAGCACCAGGCCAATGAGGCCAAAGGTACCGAAGAGGGCGGCGGCCAAGTGGGGAAGGAAGAAGGCCGAACGAACGTGCTCCTCCATGGTCTCTTCATTGAAGACGGCCATGGTGGGATCGAGGGCATAGACCTCGTGCCGTACCGCCGCCTTCATTGCCGCGGGGTTCCCCGCGGTATGGACCACCAGCGTATAGCCGGACATGGAGGGCGCGCCCGCGATGCTTTGCTCAAGCGAGCGGTAGAGCACCGGCTGAGACTCCTCGCCCAACTCGCGCGACTTGACGTTACCGGCCACGCCGATAATCTCGTAAGTCTCATCTTTGAAACCGCCTGATAGATGCTCGCCTACGGGATTCTTGTCTCCGAAGACGCGCTCGGCGAAGGCACGGTTGACGATGGCGGTCTTGGGACCGGCGGCCGTTTCCCCGCCGAAGTCGCGTCCGGCAACGAGCGGAATACCCAGGGTCTCAAAGTAGCCGGTAGATGCCATATATACGTCAGCTTGAGTATGGTTTTTTCCGGAGTTCTGTTGGCCAACAGCGTGGAAGCCCGCGCGTTCGCCCAAGGTCGAAAGCGGCATATAGTCTGTAAACCCCGTCGAAATCACCCCCGGCAGCGCCGCCACGCGTTCCCGCAGTTGGGCGAGAAACGCAGCGGTGCGCTCAGGGGTATAGCCATGCTCGCTGGGATCGATCGACAGCATGAGCAGGCCCTTGGAGCGGAAGCCTATATCGATGCCGGCGGCGCTTTGCAGGCTGCGCAGAAAGAGCCCGGTCATCGAAAGCAGAACCACCGCCATGGCGATCTGCGCCACCACCAGCACATTGCGCAAAGTAAAGCGGCGGCCCGGCCGGGCCAGCGCATCCTCGCCCTTCAGCGCGTTGGCCATCTGTGGACGCGCTGCGGCCCACGCCGGGGCTGCTCCCAGCAGCAGCCCGCTGGCTACGCTTAACGCGAATGTAAAGAGCAGTACGCGCCAGTCCACCTGGATGCTCATGTCGACAGGGAGCTGTACGGGCAAGTGGAGCGCCGAGAGCGCCGAACATGGACCACGAAGCGAGAAGCACAGCCAGCAGACCGCCGCCCAGCCCCAGCAAAAGGCTCTCTATGAGCATCTGCCGTCTCAGCCGGCCGCGCGTGGCGCCCAACGCAAGGCGCACCGCCATCTCGCGCTCCCGGCCGACGGCCTGAGCGTACAACAGGTTGGCCACATTCGCGCCTGCGATCGCCAGCACCAGCAGCGCCACCACCGAGAGCGCAGCCAGAAAGATCCGCACTGGACCCATGTCGCCCAACGGCGTCCCCGCCTGCCCGAAGGTGAAGGCGTCGTCTTGATCGGTCTTTGGGTAAGCCAAGGCAAGCCGCTGGCTAAGCGCTTTCAGCTCGGCGGCGGCCTGTTTTCGCGTCGCTCCGGGCCGCAGCCGGCCAACGACCAACAGCCATTGAATATCGCGAGCAGTCATGTCGACAGGGAGTGGGGTTAGTTGGCGTATCCAGTCCAGCGGCACCCAGAATTGGGCGTCGATCATCTGGTCAACACTATGGAAGGCCGCCGGAGCTATGCCCACTACGGTAAATGCGTGGCCGGAAAGCGTGATCGTCTCACCCACGATTTTAGGATCGCCGTTAAAGCGGCGTCGCCAGAGGTTCGCGCCCAGCACAACGACCGGCTCATGCTCTTCGCTGCTTACAAAGCCGCGCCCGTGCAACATACGCAGCTCAGTCACGTCGAAGAAATTTACTGTGACCGCCTGACCATTCACGTGTTCCGGCTCTCCGCTGCCGCCGACGGAGGCGGGCAGAAACGGAAAGTAGCCTGCTACACCGGAGAGGGATTTCGCCTGCTCGCGAAGATCGATGTATTGCAGCCACGAAAATGTCGTGAAGCCGAAGTTTCCCTGCTGCAACGCCAACAGCGTGGATGGATCGCCGACCGGCGCGGGACGGAGAATGAGCCGGTTGACCAGGGAAAAGATGGTGGCGTTCGCGCCGATGCCCAAGGCGATCGAGAGCACCGCGACGGCCGTAATACCAGGATGTTTGCTTAGTCTGCGCACATTGTAGGCAAAGTCCCTCGCCAGCGCTTCCAGCCACGGCAGACCTCGCCTTTCGCGATAGGCCTGGCGGGTCTGCTCCGCGCCGCCCAGACGGATCAGGGCCTGGCGGCGGGCTTCCTCGGGAGCGAGGCCGGACCGGATGCCGTCTTCGGTGGCCAGCGCGATATGCGATTGAAGCTCGACGTCGAATTCGGCGTCGGAGCCGGCGGCGCGGAACAGGCCGATGAGACGCATCCAGAGCGATCGAAGTTTTCGCATGAGGCCTCCTCAGGATTCGTGGGCTGGGGCAAGAAAACGGGCAAGAATGGCGGTGGTCTGCTCCCACTCGGCAGCGGCTTTCCTGGCTTGGCGCTGGCCGGCTTTGGTGAGTTCGTAGAATTTGGCGCGGCGGTTGTTCTGGGACGCCCCCCAGCGCGAACGGATGTAGCCCTCCTGCTCCAGCTTGAGCAGAGCGGGATAGAGGGTGCCGTAGTTCAACTGCAGTAGGTCGCCGCTGGTCTGCTCGATGCGCCGCGCCAGCCCGTAGCCGTGCAGAGGCCCCATGGATTCAAGGGTGCGGAGGACCATCAAGCCCAGGGTCCCCTGCCATACGTCGATTTTTTCACTCATCGCGTTCTCCTATTGGAAACCAATATAACTACTCTACACTGTCTTCTATGGGAATGCAATAGGAAAATTGAGCGGCATGACTTCTGTTCGTTGTTGCTCACTACAATGGATTCAGGCGAATGGCAAACCCAGACACAGATTCAGAATCGAGACAGGGCACGGCTACCGGCACCATCGCCGCAATCTCCACGCCGCCGGGCCGGCATAGGCATCGTGCGTCTTAGTGGGCCGCTGGCTTCGATCAGAATCTCTCCGGCCGCGTTGGGCCAGCTTGCGAAGAGATGCAGCGAGCCAGACGAGTGCCGATGAGCGAGAGGAAGATTTTCCCGTGAACGCAGCCGGATTCGCGCCCTCTACTACGACCGCCGCGATGCGGCGCTACAACATCTTTCTGTTGCTGGTTGCGGGCCTGGGCGGGCTGCTCTACGGGATCGATGTGGGGATCATCGGCGGAGCGTATCCGTACCTGGCGGCTACTTCCGGGCTGACCGCAGCGCAGCTTTCGGTGATTGTGGCCGCGGTGCTGTTGGGGAGCGTGTTTTCCACGTTGTTTTCCGGGCTGCTGGCCGACTGGATGGGGCGCAAGCCGCTGATGATCGCGAGCGGATGCGCATTTGTGCTGAGCATCCCAGTGATCGCGCTCTCGCATGGCTATGGACCGCTGTTCCTCGGGCGCCTGCTGCAAGGGATGAGCGGCGGGCTGATCGGCGTAGTGGTCCCGCTGTACCTGGCCGAGTGCCTGGCGGCGTCGAGCCGGGGAAAAGGCACGGCAATCTTCCAGTGGATGCTGACGCTGGGAATCGTGGCTGCAGCGCTGATTGGCATGTACTTCAGCTACCGCGTAGCCGCGGTTGAAAAGCTGGGCGATGCGGCGGCGCTCTTCCATTTCAAAGACCAGGCGTGGCGGAGCATCTTCTGGGTGTCGCTGCCTCCCGGTGCGGTGTTTGTGCTGGGCAGCCTGTTCGTCACGGAGTCGCCGCGCTGGCTCTTCCGGCGGGAGCGAAAAGAGCGCGCCTATGCAGCGCTGCTCAGGTCGCGCAGCCCGGAACAGGCCTCACTGGAATTAGAAGAGATGGCGGCAACGGCGCACGCGGCGCGGGCGACGGCGGGGCAACAGGCGCGGGATTCGCTGCTGCGCCGCAAATATTTGATCCCCTTCCTGCTGGCCTGCGTGATCTTGTTCTGCAACACGGCCACGGGAGTGAACTCGATCATCGGGTACAACACCGGCATCCTGCTCGAGAGCGGGCTCAGCGACCTGCGCGCGCATTGGGGTTACGTGATCTTTACGGTGGTGAACTTTCTGGCGACTACGATCGGCATGATGCTGGTTGACCGCAAGGGGCGCAAGTTCCTGCTGGTGATGGGCACGAGCGGAGTGATCGTCGCGCTAGTGACTGTGGGATTGCTCTTCAGGACGACGGAAAGGCTGAACGTAGATTGCCGCAGCGCGGTGCAGGCGCTGGTGGGGCCGGGCCAGAAGCTGACGCTGCGCTTCGATCCGGCCGAAGCAGGCAAGCTGCTGGCGGCGGAGGGCAATGCGGGCCGCGGCATCGCGAGCGACCGCGCATCGCTGGCGATTATTTATTCCTACGGAGGATTCACCGCAGCCACCAGCTTTGTGCGGTCGGACGATGCGGTGGCCAGGCCTATCGAGATCGCGCGTGCAAGCTCGGTGCCGGCAAACCGGATTGAGGCGCTGTTCAAGAATCCGTTTGCGAATCTGGAGGCCGCGCAAACCGCGCCGCTGGTCATTCAGAAGGCGCTGGTGGGGCGCGTGCCCGAAGCTGACCACGGCTGGCTGGTGGCGCTGGGGCTTTACGTGTTCATGGCGTTCTTCGCCATGGGACCGGGGGTGGTGGTGTGGCTGGCGCTCAGCGAGTTGATGCCCACGCGCATCCGGTCGAACGGCATGAGCATCGCGCTGGTGATCAACCAAATGGTGTCGACCACGCTGGCGGCAATCTTTCTGCCCTTCGTGAGCAAGCACGGCTATTCGTCCATGTTCTTCCTCTTTGCGAGCTTCACGGTGGTGTATTTCCTGGTGGCTGTCTTCTTTCTGCCGGAGACGAAAGGCAAGACGCTGGAGGAGATTGAGGCGCACTTTGAGGGGCGGGCGGTGAGCTAAGAGGCTTTCTCTACGACGGCTTTCGAAAGATTCCGAGGCCGGTCGACGTCGACGCCGTGTTCGAGAGCCATGAAGTACGCGAAAAGTTGCAATGGGACGACTTCGAGGATGGGCAGAAGATATTCCGAGGCCGGCGGGACGGGGATGCAGTCGTCAGCGAGGCGGGGAACCTGCGTGTCGCCGGCGTTCGAGAGCGCGATGACTCGTGCGCCCTGCGTCTTCATGTCGGCGAGCAGTTGCAGCGTTTTTTCAAAGCGCAAAACGGAGGCCTCGAGCGCGTGATCGACGGTGGCCAGTACAACGAGAGGCACGCGGTCGCTGACAAGGGCATTCGGCCCGTGTTTGAGCTCGCCCGCCGGATAGCCCTCGGCGTGGACGTAGGAGGCTTCTTTGAGCTTGAGCGCACCTTCGCGGGCGATGGCGTAGTGGATGCCGCGGCCGAGATAGAGAAACGTGGCGGCGGTCGAGTAATTGCGCGCGAGCGCGGCCGCTTGCTTGCTCGACGCATCGAGTTGGGAGTCGAGGGCGGCGGGCAGAGCGAGCAGCTCGCGGATGTGTGCGGCGATTGCGGCGGAGCGAATGCGGCCGAGACGCGCGCCCTCGTAGAGCGCCAGCAGGAAGAGCACGGCCAACTGGCAGGTGAAGCTCTTGGTAGCTGGGATGGCTTTCTCAACGCCCGCAGCCAGCGGCATGGAGACATCGGCTTCCGTGGCCATGGTTGACAAGGCGGCGTTGGTGATGGCGAGGGTCTTGTGACCCTGACGGCGCGCCTCAGCGAGCGCGGCCAGCGTGTCAGTGGTCTCGCCCGATTGCGAGAGCACGAGCACGCTGGGATGGCGCATGTCGATAAAGGGTGGAACGCTGAAGGCTCCCCCGCCGCGGCAACTGTACTCGCTGGCGTATTCGACATCGACAGCCAGGCCGCACAGATCTTCGAGCAGAATCTCTCCGTAGAGACCGCTGTGACGGCTGGAACCGCTGGCGGCGATCAGGATTTCACCGGCAGCATTGGGCCAGTCCGCGAGCCGCGCGGCAACCTCGGGCATTAATGCGTGACCAGCGAGGTAAAGCTCCAGCGTGCGCCGCAAAGCCTGGGGCTGCTCGTAGATCTCGCGCAACATTTCATGAGGGAAGGTCGGCATCGCTATCGTTGCGGCGAAAGAGCGCCTGCGGTGAGGAACGCGCTTCCAGTTTCATCATAGCTGTTGCGTTCGTCTGCAAAAACAGCTGGCGCGTCCTCAATAGTGCACGCCCCCGGTGGTCGGAGCAGGGCTCCGATCAGCTGGTGGTGTGCGCGCTGCCGGAGACGAAGGGCAAGACACTGGAAGAGATTGGGGCCCAATCCTGCTCCCTCAGACATCAGAGGGTCGTCCCGGCACGAAACAAGCTAAAAGCTGGGAGCTAATAGCTAAAAGCTGCATTTTTGGCCCGGATGATCCACCCTTTCTTCCGGCGCGACATTGGAGGACTTTCCCCAGCGCGGGAACGGCATGTGAATCCGCAGCGCTCTCTGGCGCACGCGCTCCTCCGCGAGGTTTTGCGCCCTCGCGTGCAGAAGATCGTTCAGCGAGATCATGCCTGCCAGCCGCCGCTCCGATTGGGGATCCAGCACCGGAAGCCGCGTCAAGCCCGTCTCTGCCATGCGTTCCACGACAACGCGGAGAGGCTCGTCGACAAATGCCACCACGGGCTCCGCAACGGCGATCTCCACCAGCCGGGTTCCCGGCGTCTCGCCCTTGCTTTCTTCAAAATGCTTCATTAGGTCTTTCCGCGTGACGACTCCCAGCAGATTTTTCTCCGCGTCCACTACGGGGAAGAGATATTGGCCTCGAGGACGCAAGTCGCCTCCAATCATTCCCCACGCCTCCGTAAGCGTTCCACTCCCGGGCAGGACAATCACATTGGTGCGCATCGCCTCTCTCGCGAACAGAATCTCGAGAGGGTCTGTCGCATATTCACGGCTCAAATGATAACCGCGCCGCGAGATCTTTTCCGTCAGAATTGAACGCTTCAGCGTAAGCACTGTAAATGCATGGGCCAGGAAGCAAGCCACCAGAAGCGGCATCAGCATATTGATGTCGTGCGTCAATTCGATGGCGAAGACTATGCCTGTAAAGGGCGAGCGCATGGTGCCTCCCAGGATCGCCCCCATGCTGACCAGCGGCCAGAACCCCACTCCAAAGTGCGGAAGAAAGATGCTCTCGATGCCGCCCAAAGCCGCTCCCATCATCAGCAATGGAGCAAGAGCGCCGCCCGAAGTCCCCGACCCCAGCGAAATCATCCAGATGAGGGACTTCACCAGGAGGACTCCCACAAAAATCTTGAGCGGGGCATCTCCCCCGAGCAGCATTCGGATGGTGTCGTATCCAACGCCCAGCGCTTGCGGAAAGATCAGCCCTCCCAAGCCGACGAAGACCCCGCCGATCGCCGGCCACCACATCCAATGAATCGGCAGTTTCTTGAACAGGTCCTCCGCAGCATAGACCCCGAGGGTGAGCAGCGCCGAGAGCGCTCCCGCAGCAAGTCCGGCCAGGACGCAGCCGCCGAGTCCCTTGGGGCCGATAAAGACAGGGTGGGCCGGAACCGGGAACAGCGGACCCGGCCCCAGCAGGTAGCGCCTCAGCACACACGCAGTTGCGCTGGCCAGGGCCACCGGAATAGCGCTGCGCGGCTTCCACTCGAATAACAGGAGCTCCACACCGATCAGCACAGACGCAAGCGGAGCCGCGAAAGTTGCCGACATGCCGGCAGCCGCTCCCGCCACCAGCAGCGTCCTCCGCTCCATGCTGGTGAAGTGGAACAACTGGGCAATGATCGATCCACAAGCCCCACCCGTCATAATGATGGGACCTTCGGCGCCGAACGGACCTCCGGTACCGATCGAGATTGCCGCCGAAAGCGGTTTGAGGATGGCCAGCCGCGGACGGACGCGGCTGCCGCTTATCAGAATCGATTCGATTGCTTCGGGGATGCCGTGCCCGCGGATTTGTTCCGATCCATAGCGCGCCATAAACCCCACGATGAGGGATCCGACTACGGGCACTGCTACGGCGTAGACGCCGAGTTGGTTGTTGGCCGGCGAAACAAACGCGGCGCTGAACCGATGATAGTAGGCGATGTTCGTAAAAACGCCGATCATCTTGATCAGAAGCCATGCCACAAATGCTCCCATGGCGCCAATCAGGACGGCCATCAGCGAAATGGGAATCACGCGGATCGTAGTCGTAAAATCGCCCAGATCTTCGAGCGAGGACTTCATCCGCCGGGCGCGGGAAGACACGGTCATGCTGCCCCCCGTTCCGATCCCGTCGAGTGGGTCAGTAGCGCCGAAAGCGCTTCAGAGAGAGCGGGACCGGAAACCCGCAACTCCTGCCAGTGCAGAATGGAAAGCCGATGCAGCAGTTCCTCCCCATGCGGAGTGAGTTCGATCAACACCTCGCGGCGATCCACGTCGCTGTGCCGGCGCGCCACCGCTCTTTGCTCCACCAGCCGGTCGATCAATTCAACCGTACTGTGGTGGCGAAGGCATAGCCGTTGCGATAACGCGCTGACGGTGGGGCGCGTTCGCTCGGGCAATCCCTTGATGGCCAGCAGAAGCTGGTGCTGCTGCGGTTCCACGCCGTTCGATCGGGCAGTTTCCTCGCTGAAACGCAGAAATTGGCGAATGCGATACCGGAACTCGGCAAGCTGCCGATAACCCGCAGACGAAACGTCCTTGCGGCGCGCTTCCGGGTCATTGCCATGGCCGCTGGAAGCCATTGGAAAACCTCTCAATCATATCGTATCACGATCTAATTCCGTCGATTGCCGCTTCCCCGAAGCGCCATGCCGCGCTTAAAGGCGAGGCTTGCGTTGGCGTAATCTATAGGTTACACTTTGAATGGAACGAATTGTGCAAGTTCGTCGCACCAACGAATTCGCGGAATGGCTCATCGGACTCAGGGACAATCGGGGCCGCGAAGATGCTGGCATGGATTGATCGCTTGGAAGATGGGAACCCTGGGAAAACGAGAAGCGTCGGCGCCGGCGTAGTGGAGATGAAGATCGATTTCGGGCCGGGCTACAGGGTCTATTAGGTCGAGCACGGCGAACTGCTGATTCTCCTCCTGTGCGGAGGCGATAAGAGCACGCAGGCGCACGATATCAAGCGGGCAAAAATCCTGGCGCCCCAATGGGCACGAGCGGAGTGAAGAGATGGCAATCAAAACCATGCCGTACGATGCAGCCGATTTTCTCACTGATGACGAAACCATCGCCGCTTACCTCACGGAAGCACTCGAAGGAGACGATCCGCGCTATATTGCCAAGGCGCTCGGAGCCGTCGCCCGAGCGCGCGGCGGAATGGCGCATCTTGCGCGGGAGACAGGCATCGCCCGCGAATCCCTTTATCGTGCGCTGAGCGAATCAGGAAACCCTGAATTGGGAACTGCGCTTAAAGTCATGCACGCACTGGGAATCCGGCTCACTGCCTCTCTCCCTGCCTGACCCATTTTGCGCGAACAAATTCAGCGCGTGCATTTCTCCTCCACTGCGCCAGAAGCCCGCGCTACAATGATTGCGTAAGCTATGCGACGCCGTCTCAACATCGCCGGCCTGCCCCTCTTCAAGCGCTTCCGCCGCGGACGTCCCGACCGTGGACGCTAACCGCTCACGCTGAGTAATCTATTTCCGTTGAGAGTTTCGTCCGTGCAGGCCGTGCCTCGTCCGAATCGCCTGCCGCAACTCCGCTAGCCCCGCTAACTCCGCTAACGTCGCTAGCTCCGCTCGCATCAGCGGATAGAAAGGTCATTCCCCATGAGTTCCGATTCAAACAATAGCTTCCAAAGCCGCGCCGTCCTCACCTCCGGCAAGCGTTCCTATACTATCTATCGACTCTCTGCGCTCGCCTCCCGTGGCTTCAATCTCAGCCGCCTTCCCTTGAGTCTTAAAATCCTCCTCGAAAATCTCCTCCGTCGCGAAGATGGCGTCAACGTCACCGCCGCCGACATCGAGTTCCTCGCCAACTGGGACGCCAAAGCCGAACCCAGCCGCGAGATCGCCTTCATGCCCGCTCGCGTTCTCATGCAGGACTTCACCGGCGTCCCCGCCATTGTCGATCTTGCCGCCATCCGCGACGCCATCAAAACCCTCGGCGGCGATCCCCAGCGCGTCAATCCTCTCGCCCCGGTCGAGCTCGTCATCGATCACTCCGTGCAAGTCGACGAGTACGGCACGCCCACGTCCTACGCCGCCAACTCGCTCCTCGAATTTGAGCGCAACCGCGAGCGCTACGCCTTCCTCAAGTGGGGCCAGTCGGCTTTTCGCAACTTCTCCGCCGTGCCGCCCGGCATGGGCATCTGCCACCAGGTCAATCTCGAATATTTAGCTCGTGTGGTCTTCACCAAAGAGTCAGACAGCGGAGCTGTCGCCTACCCCGACACCCTCGTCGGCACCGACTCCCATACCACCATGATCAACGGCCTCGGCGTGCTCGGCTGGGGCGTCGGCGGCATCGAAGCCGAAGCCGCCATGCTTGGCCAGCCCATTTCTATGCTTATCCCGCAGGTCGTCGGCTACAAGCTGACCGGCCGACTGCGCGAGGGCGCCACCGCCACCGATCTCGTCCTCACCGTAACGCAAGCTCTGCGCAAGCTCGGCGTTGTTGGTAAATTTGTAGAGTTTTATGGACCTGGAATAACGGAGTTACCTCTCGCCGACCGCGCCACCATCGGCAACATGGCCCCCGAGTATGGCGCCACCTGCGGCATCTTCCCTGTCGACGCGGAAACCCTCCGCTACCTGCGCCTCACCGGCCGCAGTGACGACCAAATCGCTCTCGTAGAAGCCTATTACCGCGAGCAGGGCCTCTTCCACACCGCCGGCGCAGCCGAGGCGGACTACTCCGAAACCCTCGATCTTGATCTCTCGACCGTCGAGCCCAGCATCGCTGGTCCCAGACGTCCGCAGGATCGCGTCCTCCTCAAGGACGCCGCCGCCAGCTTCGCCCAGCAACTGCCCTCGCTCCTCGCGCCCACGGCCAAGCCGCTCGGCTCGCGCACCGCCGCCGCCTGGCAGCGCAACGCCGTTACCGACACCGCCATCGCCCAAGAAGATTACGAAGGCCCTCCGCCTTCAGACCCAGCCCCGGCGTCGGCCTCCACTCCCGGGAATCAAACCCTCCGAACCAGCCACATCGCTACGACCGTCAAAGAGCGCTTCAACGTCGATCCCGACCCGTATCTCGACCATGGTTCGGTCGTCATCGCCGCCATCACCAGTTGCACCAACACCTCCAACCCCTCCGTCATGATCGCCGCCGGCCTGCTCGCTAAAAAAGCCGTCGAAAAAGGCCTCTGCGTCCCGCCGTGGGTCAAGACCTCGCTCGCTCCCGGTTCGCGCGTCGTCACCGACTACTACCAAAAATCCGGCCTGCTCCCCTATCTCGAAAAGCTGCGCTTCAACGTCGTCGGCTACGGCTGCACCACCTGCATCGGCAACTCCGGCCCGCTCCCGGCCGACGTTTCCAGGAGTATTAATGAGCACGGCCTCGTCGCCGTCAGCGTACTCTCGGGCAATCGTAACTTTGAGGGCCGTGTCAACGTCGACGTCCGCGCCAACTACCTCATGTCCCCTCCGCTTGTCGTCGCCTACGCTCTCGCCGGCCGCATCGGCCACAATTTCGACCGCGATCCTCTCGGCGCCGATCCCTCCGGCCAGCCCGTCTACCTCCGCGACATCTGGCCTATGCAAGCCGAAGTCTCCGCGGCCATCGAGCGCGCTGTTTCCAGCGAGGCCTTCCACCGGGAATACGCCACGGTAACAAAAGGCGACGCCAGTTGGCAGGGCCTCAGATTCCCCTTGGGCGACGTCTACCAGTGGGAGCCGGACTCGACCTACATCCGCCGTGCGCCCTACTTCGACGGCATCGCCGCCATCCCCGCGCCCGTCCAGAACATCTCCGGCGCGCGCGTCCTCGCCGTCTTGGGCGACTCCGTCACCACTGACCACATCTCGCCCGCAGGCTCCATCAAAGCCAACGGACCTGCCGGTCAATATTTATCTGCCCACGGCATCCGTCCGCCCGACTTCAACTCCTACGGCTCGCGCCGAGGCAATCACGAAGTCATGGTACGCGGCACCTTCGCCAACGTGCGCCTGCGCAACAAGCTCGCGCCCGGAACCGAGGGCGGCGTCACCCGCCTGCTCCCTGAAGGCACTCAGATGTCCATCTTCGACGCCAGCGTCGAGTACGCCAGGCGCAGGGTCCCGCTCATCATCCTTGCCGGCAAGGAGTACGGTTCCGGCTCCTCGCGCGACTGGGCCGCCAAGGGCCCCCGTCTCCTCGGCGTGCGCGCCGTCATCGCCGAAAGCTTCGAGCGCATTCACCGCTCCAACCTGGTTGGTATGGGCATTCTCCCGCTCGAATTCGAAGCCGGCCAGAACGTCGAATCCCTCGGCCTCAGCGGCGAGGAAACCTACTCGATCCTCGGCTTCCGCGAGCGCCTCGACGCGAAATTCGCCAGCGGCCGCACCGTCGCAGTGGTCGCCACATCCGCCGACGGCAAGAAGAAAACCTTCGAAGCCCGCATCCGAATCGACACCCCGCAGGAGATCCTCTACTACGAGCACGGCGGCATCCTGCAGTACGTCCTCCGCCAGTTAGCGGCAAAATAGCCCCAGTATGGATTGAGGCGGAGGATGCCTGCGCTCATCACGCCGAAACGGCGGCTCCCTTTGCGCCTATGGGCAGGCAAATGGCAAAAAGCAATGCCGCCACCATCACGGTGGATGGCCCCAGACCGAACTTGGGAAACGCAAAGGTACTCAGCAGGAATCCGCCCGCGACCGACACGGCGCTGGCCAATGAGGAAGCGATCAGGAAGTCCGACATCTTGTTCGTGATACGACGCCCGATGGCGGCAGGAAGGATGATCAACGATCCTGCCAGGAGCGACCCCATAAACTGCAGCCCCACCAGAATGGTCAAGCTGAAGAGCAACAGGAAATAGAGGTTGACGCGGTAAACTTTCACTCCCGTTGCTGTCGCCAGCTCCGGCGAGAACAGCGCCAGCACCAACCGGTCTCTGAGCTTCCAAATGGCGGCGACGATAAAAACCACCGCAAGGCTGCCCAGGAGGAAGCTGAAAAGCGAGATGGCCTGATTCTTGCCGAACAGAGCTTCAATCAAGTCGTCGCTCGGGGTGATGGAGGCGCCGATGCCGAGCGCGGCGGCAAACACTACGCCAATTACGTTCTCCGTCGCCAGCCCAGTTTTCTTCTGCAACTGCCAGATCAGGAGCGTCCCCAAAAACAGGGTCGTTGCTGCGCCAATCAACGGATTGATTCTCAGCAGAAACGCCAGTCCGAGCCCGGGGAGGGCCAAATGCGAAACGACGTCGCCGGCGAGAAGCATCCGCTTCATCAGGCCGAAACTTCCCACCAGCCCAGCTGCGACAGAAAAGAAAAGCACCAACAGTACCGAATAACCGCCGCTGGTGTGCATCAGCCATGACATAGCGTTCATCCGATCACATTCCGTGGTGCTCGATGAGGTGCTGATAGAACCTGGGCGGCGCATCGTAGAGGGCCTCTAAAGCCTCGGGAGTCAGCACTTCTTTCGGTGGACCAAAACAAAGGTTGCCCTTGCCTACGCACAACACTTTGGTGGCGTACTGGTAGACCACACTCAGGTCATGCGAAACCAGGACGATGGTGATGCCTTGCTCTTCTTTCAGGCGGTGAAGCAGCTCGTAAACGCGTTCTTCCGTGAGTTCGTCCAGGCTGGCCGTGGGCTCGTCGAAAAGGATCACCTTGGGCCCGCCCAATAGCGCCGCGGCGATCAGCACCTTTTGAAACTGCCCGCCCGACAGAATGCCCATGTTGACGTTCAGCAGCTCAGGCGCGAGGTCTGCGGCCGCCTCCGCCATCGCTACATCCGGCGCGCTCAGTTCGAGAAAACGTGCTTTCGCATGGAGCAGATCGTTTCCCGACAGCGGCAATTGACGGTCTGCGGCGACCCTCTGGGGGACGTATCCGATGCGTATACCCCCCATCCACTTGATCTCGCCTTGATACGGAAGCATGCGCAGTAGCGTTTTCAGCAGAACCGTCTTGCCAGCGCCGTTTGGCCCGATAATGGCCAGCATCTCCCCGGCGTGAAGTTCGAAACTCATCTTCTCAATGATGGTGCGCCCATCCAGTTGTACTGTGAGCCGCTTGACAGAGAGAACCGTCTTCGCAAGGTCATCCATTCTTTTTCACCAATCCCGGTCCCCAAACGAAGTTCAGAACAAGTCACCTTTGTACCACGGCGCCCCTTCACTGGCTGAGCGAGAACACTTCCTCCGATGCAATAACGCTCCTGCAGTTGCAATCCGCGTGCCACAAGCAAGTCATTGAAACATTGAGACTCCCTCGGTCCCGCGGCTCAATCTCCATCGCGAGTTCGCCAACTTCGTGAATTCCCGATGCGGAAAGCCGTGGCGTGAAGCGCGTCCTCCATTCCGCAGGGATAAACCAAGAATAGTCCAGGGTGAAGCCCTGGGACACGCAGCCGCCCCCGCGACGCACCCCTCAGCAGGATCGGTTCTGGGGAAGCCCAACGCCTTCTGAACGGGAAGACTCCGGAACAGACAGAAATGCACTCGGCCCCGACAATCTGGGGTGCACTGTGAGGCGCCTTCAACGGATTTGTAATTCTATGGGCGCCGAATGAATGCGCGGTTTTTTCCCGCGAAGAGATTTCCCGTTATATCGCCGCGGTCGTTGATGCTCGCGGCGTGCGTTATCGAAGCGCCAGGGGCGTCGAAGACCGTGAAAACTCCTCTCGAGTCGCGCACAAAACCATGGTCGCCCTGAACGTACCCCGCGATTTCACCGAGATCGTTCATGCTCAATCCGTATGTGCCTGACTGGCTGGGTCCGTCAAATACGAGGAGATGTCCCTCTCGATCGCGCACAAAACCCCGCGCGTCGGGGCCGTACCACGATCCAGTGACGTCGCCACCGTCATTGATGCTGACCGCCTCCGAGCTCGATGCGTTTGGTCCATCGAAGACGGTTATGCTTCCCGTCCAATCCCGCACATAACTTCGCGTCTTATTGCCTTGGCTTGCGTCGGCGAAAGATCCACATACGGCTCTGGCGTCATTAATGCCCGCTGCGTAGGTGACCGATGCGTTGGGCGCATCGAAAACCACAAAGGTTTACGTCATGATTCACCTCACTCTTCCAGGCAAAGATTAACATCCTGGCGTTAAGTGCCCGGTCGGCCAGTCTGGGAATGCAGACTCACCACAAACAGGCGTGCCCCTGCACTTATCCCATAGGGATGAACCGAGAATAGCCCAGAGTGAGACTCTGGGATTGGCGCGAACCCCGCAACACCCGCCCCGTAGGGCCGGTGCGGAATTCGTCTCATCGAAGCAGGCCCATGAAAAACCGCGCGGTAGGGATCTCGCCTCTGAGCCCCGGATCGCGCCAGCTCGGCGTCCCCGCGCATCCGATACCTCAATCAATCCGGTCTTCGGGCCGCGGCGGCTCTCCAACCTCGTGATCCTAAATTCGCTGCCGGCAGTCGCTCTCCATCCCCACCTCGCGTACAATTCCACCAGGATTCACCGCGCCTGTGCGTTAGCCCGGCAACAGCTGTCGGCGCGGCGGATCGATTCTCGGAAGTCTCGCACCTCGTAGCGCTTTGGAGCTCTACGAGCGGGAGGTAGAAGGAGCGACGCAAATGAAATGGGAATACCTCGTCACAAAAGTCAATCCGAGTTCTCATCTTGGCATGGCGGACTATCTTACCGAGGATTTGAACGCCCGAGGTGAAGAAGGATGGGAAGCCGTATCGAGTTGGATCAATCCTCTTGGTGTCTTTGTGCTGCTGAAGCGGGAAAAAGGAAAGTAGTCCACTACCGGCGACCCGATGCTGAAATGCCGTTTGAGAATTTCCGCTAACACTGGGAAAACGCATCCACCGGTGACAAGCAATCTGCCCTTCCACTGATGGACTGAGATCTTCGGCTCAGGACGGCCCGGCGGGCTTGCATGTTTCAGGGATTCGCAAATATCTTGGCTGCGCTCTGCCTGATAGGCGGCAGCAGGCCTCGCAGGAGTCACTTTTCACGAGGCAGGAATAATTGCGAAGACGGCGAGTCCACCTCCTGCGACTTTGTCCCGTTTGACCGTAAAACGAAACTCCTGTAACTGCGCGCGGTTGTAAGTTTTGGCCGGTCCCCCGGACCAAAGGTCCCGAACATTGCAGGTTTCACCGCCCTGAAGCAGTTCGGGAGGGATACGAACGCTGATCTCCGCGTCCCGATCGGTGTTCCGATTTCCGGCGATTAAGATAAGATTCTTGTCCTTCCATCGGATATAAGGGACGGGCACGTCAAAGCTGGCATGACAGTCGACGGCGCGCAGATTCGGCTCTTTGCCTCCGGGTGAAATGGCGAGGATGTCTGCATACTGCCGGCGGATGGCAATCATTTTCCTCACGTCATGGAACATCTCCTGATGTGCAGGTTGCTGCAACTCGCTCCAGTCAAGTTGTGCTCCGTAGAGCCAGCGGCCTTTGCCGGCATCTTTCCCTCCGTACAAATCCGGCGAGAGCTGCGGCAAGGCATGGAAAGTTGCATCGAATTCCTCGCCCGAGAAGAAGATTGGGATCATCGGCGAGAACAGGAACGAATAACCGAAAAGGGATCGGCTTCCCTGTGCTACGTAGGGATTCTTGTCGAGGGGAAACCCAGCCCACCCGTTGTCGTGGCAGCTGAGCTGAACGGATGATCCCCAGCTGAGTGTGCCGATGTGGATCTCCGCCCGCGGCCCGACGATAAGCAGACCAAAGGTTTCCGGGGCCTCGACATACACCGGCCGGCTTCCGGCCCCCGAACGGAGTTCCCATTTTTCGCCCATATCGTTGCGCACAAGAATGTTGGCGATCGGCTTGCGCTCGATTCCAGTGACCGTGAGCCTTACATCCGGCAGACCATCGGGTTTGGAGCCGTCTGGCCCCTGGCGCCGACCCACCTTATCGGCGCCCAGACCTGCCAGTCGAACCTTGAGCGGACCATTGCCTTTGGTGTCTCCTTCAACCTTGCCACAATCCTGGAACTCGATCTCCACGTGGTAATAGCCGGCGCGACCGAATTTTCTGTCGTAGAATCCCGGCATATCATTCACTAGCACCGGATTTAGTGCGCCGCTGTTCGTCGCGCTAATAGTGTTTTCCCGCTGAGTGAAGTCTGTTACCCCCGGAATGACGGCGTTCCCTTCCTCCCAAATCACAATGGGAGCAGCAGCAGCCGCCGCATTCTGACGAATGCGCTCCCACAAATCCGGGCGGTAAATGCTCACATCCAGCCGATAGCCGTCGACGTGGTATCGCGTGACGAAATTGGTATAGATTTTCACCCACCAGTCATCCAGGTCGCTATGACCTCCGTCCCAGTCGAAGTCTGTCATCCCCCACGTGCCTCCACGAAACCAGGCAGGGTGTTGTTTTACGATAGGGCTGTCGCTCATCAGACCGTGTGTGATCACATCGAGACATACTTTTATCCCGCGGCTGTGAGCATCGCTGATGAGGGCTTCGAACTCTTCACCCGTTCCCAAGGTCGGATCGAACTTCTCCGGATCGATGACGGCATATTGCGTCCAGATGTTGTAAAAGTGGCGAGGATCACAAAGCGAGTATCCAGTGAGCCAGATACCCGTAATCCCCAGGTCCTCGAGATAGGACAATTTTGCCTTCAGGCTCGCGAAATTGCCGCTTTCCGGTCCCCGCGGAGAAGTAAATCCTTTCGTAGCGATTTCATAAATAATCAGATCCTTCATCCAGTCAGGTGCGGCAGGCTGGACTGGCGTCGTGACCTGTAATAGAGAAGGGGCATCCTGAGCTGACGCAATAACCCTGGACCAAAAGGGCAGGGGAACACCAGGTGCGGCGGCGAGCAGAGCCCCCGCTTTCAGCAGGTCCCTTCGTGTCATTGCCCCATTCCAATTTTTTCTGCTATCCATATATCGCTCTCCGGATGAAAGTGGATAGGTTTGAATCGTTGGCAGGGATACCGCGGCGCTATGCGCGGCTCACCGCGTGAATCCCCGGGTTGTGGCAGCGGCCATCGCGCTCGTTAGGGCCGGATGACGATATTCATCATCTTACTTCGCCACGGCATTCGCCACTTGCGGCATCAGCGCTGGCTGGCTTTTGCCTGTGAAACTGTGAAATTGCCGCCGAGGCCCGCTATCTCGCCGGCTCGTTAACTCCGCTAACCACGCTAACCCCGCTCACCCGCCAACTCCGCTCGCGCGCCAACTGGCCGGTCATCGGGATACAAATCCCCGGAAAGCCCTCTCTTGGCTCAGCAAAATGACCGGTTATAGGCAGGCATTCTTCGGGAAAAAGTGAGCCAATTGGCGCATCCAAAGCATGATTTCGGAGGTGACGGCGACGCTGGTGGGCCGGCTGGACTCCGTGGCCGATGCGTCGCTGAAGTACAGCGGGGGCAAGATTGTGGGCTTCGCGGATTTGGCAACATGAACGCCTATCCCGCGCGGCTGGTGCTGCAGTCGGTGAGCAACGTGACGCCGAAGGAGATCGATTTCGCGAAGAACGACGAGGCGACCAAGGGCGAAGCGGCGCCGGAGGAGCCGGCTCGGACGAACGATTTGAATAGCGCGATCGACGCTGCGCAAAAAGCCGCCAGCGCGATGGCCGCGGGCACTGCCAAGGGCGCTGCCGTAAAAGCCACCGGGGTCTACGGCAAGCCGGGCGACCACACAGGCGTGTACGCGAACTATGGAACGCCGAACGAGGCCACGGCAAAAGATGAGGAATTGGGGACAAAGGACTCCCCGGACGGCGTGCTCTTCAACTGCACGTTCAACTCGGATCGCCTGCAGGGGGATGCGCTGACGAGGGCCGCGGTGCACATGGGCCTGCATGTGTCGGAATTGCGTAACCCGGCGCCTGGACACGAAGGCGCCTCAGCTTACCTCCTCGAGAACAACGCCTGGCTGGAGACAGCGGTTTCGGCATTCGTCGCCGGCCAGAGGTTCCTGACGCTGCCCGGCGGTTACTTGCTTTGGGACGCCAATTGGCCGGCAGGGAACCGCGGCGAGAATATGGAAGCAGCGCTTAAGGATTTTCTGGCCAACGAAGCGCTGCTGAGCCAGTGAGTTGGTGCCGAGCAAATCGGCCCGCGATATGCGGCAGGCAATAGTGCCTGCGTGGCCATCCCTGCGGATCCCGCCGCGAACTCGAACATGCGGCCGCGCGAGAATGCGTGGCCGATGCGAGTATCCTTGGGAGATGTAGGCCGGGTTGTGCGCCCAGAGCATCGTTGGCGCCAAAATCACCTTGGAAGAAGGGAAACAGAGAACATGGCCGAGATCGCAGTCGAGGCAACGCTGATTCCTGCGCAGTTGCCCCAGGTCCGCGTGGCGGTACTGGGCGCCGGCAAGATGGGCGGCATCCTGTTGCAAGCGTTTCTGAAAGAGAACCTGTTTGCCGCCGACCGGATTCACGCAACGGTGAGCCACGCCGAGAGGGCGCTGGCGCTGAGCACGCAGTGGGGCGTGGACGTGAGCACCAACAACCTGGAGGCGGTTCGGCAGTCGGATCTGATTCTGGTTGGCGTGAAGCCGTTCCAGGTTCCGGATTTGATTGCGGAGATTAAGCCCGGGCTCACACCGGCTAAGACGCTGGTGTCTTTCGCAGCGTCAGTGAAGACGCACGCCATTGAAGAGGCGGCCGGCATGGAGATTGCCGTGGTTCGCGCCATGCCCAACACGCCCTCAGCGCTGGGCGCGGGCATGGCCGCACTGTGCCGCGGGCGCTTCGTCTCCGACGCGCAGATGGAGCTGGCCCAGCGCATGTTTGAGACTGTGGGCCGCACGGTACAGTTGGACGAGAAGCACATGGACGCGGTGACCGGGCTCTCGGGCTCCGGGCCGGCGTATCTCTACATCATTATTGAGGCGCTGGCCGAGGCCGGCGTGAAAGTGGGCCTGCCCCGCGACATCGCTACGCAGCTGGCTGCGCAAACGGCCTACGGCGCCGCGAAGATGGTGCTCGAAACGGGCTACCATCCGGCTCTGCTGAAAGACGCTGTGACTACGCCCGCCGGATGCACCATTGATGGCATCCTGGAGCTTGAGGAAGGCGGATTGCGCGTGACGCTCATCAAAGCCGTGATGCGGGCGACAGAGCGGGCCAAGCAATTGGCCGCGGGATGAAAAGGTAGGGAGTAGGGACCGAGCGAAGATTCTTCAAGGGTGACACTTGGCGACGATTCGCCTGGAGCCCTGCTTCAATACCCAGCCGTAGACCCCAGCAGGCGACCGCACCTCTCAGCGGCGCTATAATGATCTCCGACTTCCGAAGCGAAAATTTTATTGTCAGCTGCGGCTGAGTTTTTGGAATGGGATTCCAGAACAAGAGCGTGGTCCGGACATGAAACAAATTGGCGTGTGCCTTCTTCTCGGAGCTTTCCTTTCATTTCCAGCCCCCGCTTAATTCCCGGTTGCGCAGCTTGTCACGGAACCAATCGACGGCACGAAGATTGTTACCTTGCACGGCACCGTGCATCCGCTCGCGCAGGCTCGCTACGATCGCGGAATCGTGAACGAATCTACACCGGCGGAGCACGGACCACGGCATTGTGCACAATGCCGTGGTCTACGTAATCGTGCGCTAAATAACTTCAGGTCGGAGCTCTAGACGATTCAAAGCCTAGTGCACTTATCATCTGCGTTCCGGGCCAATAACCGCCAGTGGTGAAGTGGCTCATCCGTTAACAGCCGGGCGCGGCTTCGGCAAGTATCGCAGCAGCGATATGGGGTGAATGCCCTATGCTGGTTTCTTGCTGATCCAACGCCCAAACTGGCTCCCCTCCTACATCCCCGAGCTCGACGGGTTGCGCGGCCTGGCGATTCTGGCGGTCGTTCTCTACCACTGCCATCCGCGGCTCCAGGGCACGTGGATTTACTACGCCAGCCTCTGGGGATGGGCCGGCGTCATTCTTTTCTTCGTCCTCAGCGGTTTCCTCATCACGTGCATCCTGCTGGGGACGCGGGACAAGCCGCGTTTTCTGCATAACTTTCATGCGCGCAGAGTGCTGCGCGTGTGGCCGGTGTACCTGCTGGTCCTTGCCGTGGTTTACCTCAACGCACCGTGGTTCATCGGTCCCAGCGTGTGGGAGGCGGTCAAGACTGCGCCGTGGCTGGCCTACATCTTTTGTGTACAGAACCTGTTTCACATTGTCTTGCCGCCGGCACTCGGTCCCTCATGGGCGCTGGCCATTGAGGAGCAGTACTACTTTCTATGGGCGCCGCTGGTGCGCATTCTGCGGCGGCCGTGGATGCTGGCGTCAGTGCTCGCTGCCGCACTCACTGCCTCGCCGCTGTTGCGCCTGGCAAATCTGCACTGGATGACCCCCACCAACACGCTGATCCATCTGGACGGGATCGCGCTGGGCAGCCTGTTGGCGATCGCCGTTTATACACTACCAATCGGCCGGCGCACGTGGCTGGCGATCGGCGTCGCCGCGCTGGTACTGGGCGTAGCGGCTGCAGCCACCATAGCCGGCGGAACCGCCTTTCTCGATTCCGCGCTGGCGACGGCTTTTGCGGGAGCGGCGCTGGCATTGATCGCATCGACCGGCGGGCGCAATCCGCTGAGCGCGGCACTGCGCCGAGGACCGCTGGCCTTCTACGGGCGCATCAGCTACGGCCTCTACATGACGCACATTTCGGTATTCATCTACTTCGGCTGGTTCGACGCGCGCATGAACGCCTATGGCATGGCAGGCAACCTGGCGGTTGTGGCCTTTCGCTTGGCCGCGACCACCGCGGTGGCCGCAGCGCTCTGGTACGGATTCGAGTCGCAAATCCTCAAGCTGAAGCGGTACTTCTAGAGCAGTTCCACAATACTTGTAGCCGTTTCCGGCGGTGGCACAAGGTGGGTTTTTCTTGAGGAGAAACCCGCTTAGCTGTTGTTACTTCGGCATACAGCAATTGTGGAACCGATGTAGGATCGCGATCGCCGCCGAACGAATAGGCGCGTGAGTCCGACCGGCACACGACCATCACAAAGAAGGCATGAAAAGAGAAAAGTGAGCCGCCGCAACTCGGCGTGTGACTGGAGTCACCCGCCGGCTCAGGGAGCGGCTGCTACGCTTGATCTCAGCCGGTTCTCCGGATCTCGTGGGAATTCCAGCACCGCGATGCGCGGCCGGGAACAGCGACGATTTGCTGGAGAACAAGGAACGGCGGCGGCCGCAAAGCCGTCGGCTCACTTGCCGACCGGCCGATGTGATGGCTTGCTGACTTGCTGGCTTGCCGACTCTCTGACCCGCCGACTTGCTGGCTGGTTCAACTGACACCCAGAAAGGTTCTTTCCATGTCTTCATTACCGGTTCTGGTTTTGAACAGCGGTTCTTCTTCCATCAAGTTTTCGTTGTATGAGGCCGGCAACGGCGAGCGCACACGGCTCTTCGAGGGCGCGGTTGACGGCATCGGCACCGATCTGGGCGAGTTCTGGATCAAGGAGGCGGACGGCAAAAAGCTAGTGGATCAAACGCCGCCTGTGCCCAGCCGCTCGGCCGCATTCAGGCTGGTGGCCGACGCGCTCCACTCGGGCGAGTTCCCCGCCCCGGCGGCCATCGGCCATCGCACGGTCTGCGGAGGGCCGACCGTCCGCGAAAACCAGCGCATTACGCCCGAGCTGATCGACGAGATCGAGAGTTACGCGGCTCTGGCGCCGCTGCACACGCCCATTGCCGTCTACATCATGCGTGAGGCCCTGCGCCTGTTCCCCGGCATTCCCAACTTCGCCATTCTCGACACTTACTTCCATCGCACTCTGCCCGAGGTCGCAACCCACATGCCCATCCCCGCGGAGTACGTTGCCATGGGCGTGCGGCGCTACGGCTATCACGGCATCTCGTATGAATCGATCGTGTACCAGTTGCAGCCTAATGTACCGGAAAAGCTGATTGTCGCTCACCTGGGCAACGGCGCGTCGATCTCCGCCATTCGCAAGGGCAAATGTATCGACACCTCTATGGCTCTCACGCCCACTAGCGGCATCATCAGCGGATCGCGCACCGGCGACATCGATCCCGGCATCGTGATCTTCATCCTCAAGAAGCTGGCCGAGACCACGCCCAACGCCGCCGAGGCCGCGGAAAAACTTGAAACCGTGGTCAGCAAGAAGTCCGGGCTTCTGGGCGTGAGCGAGCTCTCCAACGACATGCGCGACCTCCGCGAGGCCATCGAGGCCGGCAATGCTAAGGCGCGGCTTGCCGTGGACAAGTTCTGCTGGACCATCGCCCGCTGGATCGGGAGCTATGTGGCGGAACTGAACGGTCTCGACATGCTCGTCTTCACCGGCGGTATCGGCGAAAACGACATTGCTTCGCGCGCTGAGATCTGCGCCGGGCTGGGCGCGCTGGGCATCGTGCTCGACGAACAACGCAACAACGTGCGCGGCGAAGCGGTGATCTCCGCGGAGAATTCGCCGGTGACGGTGCGCGTGATACCGCCGCTCGAAGACTTGATCATCGTGAACCACGTGGTGCGGCTGCTGGGAGCGTGAAACGCGGACGAAATGCCTATACAGGCGCGCTCTCTGCGGTGCACAAGTCGGGCGCCGACCACCGGGAAACGTGATTGTTCTACACTGGTGAGTTCGCCGCTGAGTGCTTTCCCGTATGTCTGCGACTTCTGTTCCCGTGAACGCCCATCGTCTTCCTTCGCTCGCTCTGCGGCGGTTTGCCTGGGCCGTGCTGGCCTACTTCATTGCCGTGATTTTGTGGGGCGCAGTGGTGCGCGCCACCGGCTCGGGAGCCGGCTGCGGCGATCACTGGCCGCTGTGCAACGGAACGGTGATCCAGCACTCGCCGCGCACCGACACGATGATCGAGTTCTCGCATCGCATCACCAGCGGGCTTTCGTTCTTTTCGGTCGTCGGGCTGCTCTGGTGGACGCTCGCTGGCACGATGCGCGGCCACCTGGCGCGCACGACGACCGTGGCTGCCGTAGTGTTTACGCTGATTGAGGCTGCGCTCGGAGCTTTCCTGGTCAAGCTCGGATTGACCGCGCAGAGCCGCTCGCCTTTGCGCGCGCCGTACCTGGCGCTGCACCTGACCAACACGCTGTTGCTGCTGGCCGCGCTGACGCTGACTGCGCACCTGCTCAGCCGTCGCAGAGGCTATTTGCGCGGTAGCATCCGCATCGCAGCGCCGTTCGGAGCGGCCGCATCGATCATTGTCCTGCTCATCGTCGGCGTTACCGGATCGCTGGCCGCGCTGGGCGACACGCTGCATCCGGCGAGTTCGCTCGGCTCGGCTTTGGCACAGGATTTTTCCTCGACCAGCGGATGGCTGGTGCGCTGGCGCTGGACGCATCCCACGGTTGCGTTTGCGGCCAGCACTTTTGTTATCTGGCTGGTGGCGCTCGCCGCTCAGCGCAGCACACACTGGAACAATCGCGGCCTCTCCGCACTCGTGCTGATTCTTCTGGCCGTGCAGTATGCGCTAGGCGTCCTGGACGTAGTGCTTCTGGCTCCGGTTTGGCTCCAGATCGCACATCTGCTGGGCGCCGACTTGCTGTGGGCTGCGCTCGTCGTGCTGGCGGCGCGGCTGACGCTCGAGCCGGTGGAGGCGGAGGAGCGAAGCTAGCGAGTCGACAAGTTAATGGACCAGCGAGTTAGCTGTATCTGCGGTTTCGCGGCTCGAACGAAAAGGCCCCACGTGGGGCCTTTCCTTTTTGTGCACCTGCAGCTTTGCATGCTGTTCACCGCTCTTTCAATGCAGCGCCAGTTCAGCCGCCGAGACGCCCTTGGGCTGATCTACGTGGATGAACAACGTGAGGACCGCCGCGAAGTAATAAAGGACTCCATAGGCGACGACCACGCCTGCGAATCCCCAGAACGGCAGAATCAGCGCGGCCAACACCGGGCCGCCGAAGTTGGCCAGGCCGCCACCCAGGTTCTGGACTGACACTGCTGCGCCCTTGTGGTTCGGTTCCATCATGGGGAAGATGGCGCCCATGGGTACAAACGCAGTTACGGTGAACGCAAACAGCAGCGCGGCGACGGTTGCTGCGAGCATGTTATGCGGGAAATGGAGTGGAATCCAGTAGAAGAGCAGCGATGCCGTGCCGCAGCCGCAAAAGCCCACCCAGCGCATCTGGCGCATCCATCCGATGCGGTCACCTATCAGGCCCCACACAACATTGGTGACCGGCTGCACCAGGAAGAAGGTTCCCCAGATGCGCGCCCACTCCGGCACGCTGAAGCCTACCCTCGGCGAGGTGTAGAGCAGCGGCATAATCACCGGGAAGCCAAAGAGCGAGAGATTGCAGATGATGCGCGTGATGAGCGCAAGGGCTATGTTACGGTTGTTGAAGATGAGCGTGACACACTTGGCGATTTCCGCGAATTTGCCGGTTTCACCGCGCTGGATTGAGGCGTTCGGCACGACCGCAACGCCGCCGGTAAAGAAGTAGATGAGCAGCCCTCCCAGCAAAACCCAACCCATCGACATCCAGAGTGTTCCCATGTAGCCGATCCACTGGATGGTAAAGCTGGGCAGGTAGGATCCAATGATGCCGTAGCCGATGGTGAACATGCTCCACGTCCAGCCGATGGCCGAGGCTAGCTCATGCGGGCGGCTCCTTTGCACTACCCAGACAAAAAATCCATAGAAGAACAAGGGATAGGCGAAACCGCGGATGCCGTAGAACAGCAGTGTCAGTGGCAGGTTTGGATGGACCAGGCCGAGCGAGAGAAACAGCACATGAAAGACCAGCCACCACGCGACACCCACGAGCATGATGCGGCGCGGCGTGAAGACATCGGCGAGGACTCCCGAGAGCCAGCTTGCAACGGCGGCAGTGGCTCCGTAGACGGTGAAGACCAGCGCTGCATTGGTGGCGCTGAAGCCGAGGTTGACGAGATACTTTGAGAGGAACGCCTGCTCGATGCCATCGCCGGTCATGCAGAAGACAATGGCAATGTAGCCACCGAGCAACACCAGCGGCATACCCAGAAAATGGCGATCGGAGCGGCCGCTGTCCTGCGCGGCAGTGCCAAAACCAGCAGCGCTCACCGGGCCGCTTCCTCAACCACGATTTGCAACTTGATGTCGGCGGGCCTGCCTTCGGCCGCACGCTCGAAGGCAGCGATGCTTTCGTCAAACGGGAAATCGGCCGAGATGAGCGGCTTGAGATCGACCTTGCCCGAAGCCAGCAGAGCTACCGCCTTGGGATACACGTTCGCATAACGGAAGATGGTTTCGATGCGGGCTTCCTTGGCCTGCGCGGCTACCACGTCGAAGGCAACGGCGCCCGGAGGCATGCCCACGAGCACCAGCGTCCCAGCCGGAGCCAGCAGATCGAAGATCGTCTCGAAGGCCTTCATGCTGCCGCTGGCCTCAAAGACCACATCTGCGCCCCATCCGCCGGTGAGCTCGGCCACCCGAGCCGCCAGCGATCCGCTGCGAATGTCGATGGGAACAATGCCCGCGTACTGCCCGGCAATGGCCAGCTTCTCTGAGGACAAATCGGAGACGATCACCTGGCCTGCGCCGGCGGCCAGCGCCGAAAGCGCCACCATGATGCCGATCGGTCCTGCGCCGATGACAACGGCAGTTGCGCCCGGCTTGATCTGGGCTTTCGTGGCCGCGTGCATCCCCACTGCGAAGGGCTCGACCATGGCGCCTTCGGCAAGCGAAACGTGATCGGGCAGCTTGAAGGTGAAAGCCGCCGGATGTATAACCTCGCCGGTGAGACAACCATGAATGGGCGGCGTGGCCCAGAAGCGCACTGCAGGGTCCAGGTTGTAATGGCCTTCGCGGCTGGCACGCGAGGTCATGTCGGGAATTCCCGGCTCCATGCAGACACGGTCGCCGGGCTTGAGGTCGCGCACCTCGTCGCCGGCCGCAACCACCACGCCGGCGGCCTCGTGGCCCAGCACCATGGGCGAACTGACCACAAAGGGGCCGATGCGGCCATGCTTGTAATAGTGCACATCGCTGCCACAAATGCCCACACGTCCGACGCGGATGCGCACGTCGTGGGGTCCCATGTTGAGCGGTAGCGCGATCTCGCGCAACGAGAGGCGGAGTTTCTCTTCCAATACGAGGGCTTTCATAACGTACCCATTATCAACTCGGGCGCTGACAAATGTTGCCAGCGCGCTAGCGAGTCTCTGCCCTGCTCTCAGCCGCCAACGGTCAGTCCTCGAGCGAGGGATGATAGTGGCTCTCCCAGCCTAAATAGCGCGCCGCCTCGTGCACGGCCTTCGACACGTCGCTGAAGTTTGCCGCAACGTGGTGCTCGAATCCCTCGCGGCAGATGTACTTGAGCAGCTTTTGCAGTTGCGGAATCTCGGCCACGCCGGCGCCGCCGAAGGTTGTAAGCGGATCGTCGGTGAAGCGCCCCGCGCCGGTGTAGCCGCGGATGACGCCGCGCCGGTCGTCGGTGGAAAAGCGCGCGAAGCTCATGGCGCCTGGCTTGATTAGGCCGTCGAGCGTGCCGTAGGTGTTTTCCTTGCCCACTGTCCCGGCGATGATCTGCTGGAAGTCCATCTTTACTTCTTTGAAGAAGTGCTTGGGCAGGTTGGAGCAGTGGAAACAGACACACTTGTTAGGATCGCTGCCGTAATTGTTATTCCAATCGAGCAGCGCCGAAGGGGTGCCCGAGGCCAGGGCCATCATATACATGCTGAGTGTGCCGGGCACGTCGACCTCGCAGGCCGAGGGAATGAGTTCGTTGCTCATTATGCTCATGACGGTGCACGGCACCACGCCAAAGAACTCTTCCATCGAGGTCCAGCACTGCAGGGCGCTGATGGTGCAGTTGGTCTGCTTCATCCAGCCGTCGACCACCGCGCCCAGCTTGGCCATCTTGAGCAGCGCCGCATCGGGAATGCCGGAGGTGCTGACGTATTTCTTGATCACCGCGAGCTTGGCTTGCGCCGCGTCATCGGTGTCCTTCATGCGGTTGATGCGGCCGAAGATTTCCGACAGATCGATCGGCTCGACGGAGATGCCGGCGGTCTCGAGAATGCGCTCGGAGTAGCGCACCGTGTTGAATGCCGCGGGACGCGCGCCGATGGAGCCGATCTTGAGGTTCTTGAGCCCCTTCACAATGCGGCAGACCTGGGAGAACCATTCGAGATCGGCCTTGAATTCGGGCGAGGTCAGCGTCTCGGTATGCAGCGTCGTGAGCGAATATTGAATGCCGTACTGCATCATGTTGTTGCAGGCGCTCATCTTGCCGCAGAAACTGTCGCGGCGATCTTTGATGGTCATATCGTCGGTGCGGTCGGGCGTGGCTTGCACCAGCACCGGCACCTTGAGCCCGGAGAGGCGGATCGCATCCACGATGCCGCGCTCTTCGCCAAAGTTGGGCAGCGTTACGATGATGCCGTCGATCTCGTCGGCGTGCTTCTTGAAGAGTTCGGCGCAGGCCTTCGATTCGGCATAGGTTTCCACCGCGCCGAAGTGCGATTCCTCGGGGCTGAGCACAACGGCCTTCGCTCCCGCGGCTTCTAGAACTGCAATGATTTCTTCACGGCCCGTCTTGGCCAGGTGATCCGGGAAAAAGCCGCGATTTCCTACCACGATTCCAAATGTCATCTTGCGTGGCGCTGCCATTTTTTTGCTCCTTTGGTCGTCTATTCGTTGTCTCCGTGAAAAAACCCGTGCCGCCGCGGAAGACATCTACTTGCGCGAGCCGCTGGGGCGGAACTTGACGGCATAAAACAGGCCCAGCGCCGCCAGCAGGCTGCCCCACCACACCGGCGTGTGCAGATTGGTCAATTGCACGCCCGGTGCATAGTTTCCCGTCGTCCATTCAAACACTCCGTAGCCCAGAATCATGGCGCCGTAGATCACCAGCAAGACGCCAATGAAAAACCAGATCGGAATTCCGGAACCATGCATAAGCTTTTATTCCCTCCCCCTCCATATTCGCGCCAATCTCTTGCGCTGCGGCGAAATCCCTCCCGCTACCAGAACATGATGTTGAGCGCGGCAAAGATGACGACCACCACGCTTGCCCACATCCATTCCTTCTTGTAGAACGGCACCGGCTCTTCTTCAGGCAGCTTGGTGGCTCCGTAAATGAGGCCACCCAGCTCCGCCACCGGCCGCGGCTTAGTGAGCAAACTCACGACCACGATCACGATGGTCGCAAACAGAAACGCCCACAGCGCGCGGAAGACGTTCTCGGCCATGGGCTTGGCGTCGGGCGAAAGCGCCACCGTGGCCAGCGCCGTGGGATGGAGCTTGACCCAAACGAACAAGCTGGCCGAGAAAACGATGCCCGACAGCAGGCCGAGGAAGCCGGCCAGACGCGTGGCGCGCTTCCAGAACATCCCGAACAGGATCGTTGCGAGAAGCGGCGCGACAAAGATGCTGAAGAGGGCCTGGACATAATCCATGATGCCGTGGAACTGCTGCACCAGGTACGCGGCGCCGATCGAAACGATCACGCCGATGATGATCGAGAGGCGGCCAACCAGCACATAGTGGCTGTCGGAGCCGCGCTTATTGATCAGCGGCTTGTAAATGTCGTAGGTCCACACGGTGGAGAAGGCGCTCACGTTTCCGGCCATGCCGCTCATAAAGCCGGCAATCAGCGCGGTGATGCCAAGGCCCAAAAGACCGGGCCCCATGTAGCGCACCATCATCAGCGGCAGCGCCTGGTTGTAGGTGTGCAGGTCGGCATCGGGCGCGCCACTCAGGACTTTCTGCTGGTATGCGGCGGGGAGAGGGGTCTTGGCCATGGCCGCCGAGCAGGTTGCGGGATTCTGGAGTCCGCCGGCGGAAGCCCGCGAACAGGCAGCAACAACGTCTTCGCCGACAAGCTGGCGGCGGCTTCCATCGGGATTCTGCAGCAGCACCAAACCGAGCAAGCCGGGAAGAATGACGATGAAAGGCACGGCCATCTTGAAGAACGAGCCGATGATGGGGGCCATGCGCGCGGCGCGCAGGTTGTGCGCGGCCAGCACCCGCTGGACCACAAGAAAGTCGGTAGTCCAATAGCCAAAACTGATGACGAATCCCAACCCGAAAACGATTCCCGTCCAGTGCACACCCATGGGGTTGGCGGCAAAGTGGCCGGTGTCGCGCCATAGGTGGAAGTAGCTGTCGGAGCCGAGATTGGCCAGGATTTTAGCTTTCAGGCCGGTCCATCCCCCTGCCTGCACCAAGCCCAGGATGGGCACCAGCAGCGCCCCGCCCCAGATGAGCACGAATTGCAGCACCTCATTGAAGATGGCTGAGCGCAGCCCGCCCAAGCCCACATAGAGCGCTACCGCAATGGACGAAACCAGGATGCTGAAGGTGATGTCCCAGCCCAGCACCACCTTCATGACCACAGCCATGGCGAACATGTTCACGCCGCTCATCAGGATCATTTCGGTGGCGAAAGCAATGGCGGCCACGCTGCGCGCGTGCTCGCCGTAGCGCAGGTTCAGGTAGCCGGGCACCGAGTGGGTCTTGCAGACATAATAAAAGGGCATCATCATCAGGCCCAGGAAGAGCATGGCGGGGATGGCGCCAATCCAGTACCAGTGCGTGGCCAGGATGCCATATTGATAAGCCGCGCCTGCCCAACCCATCAGCTCAAGCGAACCAAGGTTGGCGCTGACGAAGCTCAGCCCGGCGATCCACGCCGTCATCTCGCGACCGGCCAGGAAGAAATCTTCGCCGGTGTTCGACCGGCCCTTGAGATAAAAGCCGATCCAGAGCACCATGCCGAAGTAAAGGGCGATGACCACGATGTCGAGCGAGCGCAAATGCGCCAAGGGTTCAGCGTTGAAGGCGAGCAGAGCCGGCAAAGAGCCGAAAAAACCGGCCGCGGCTGGAACCAATCCGAACATGGACATCACGTGAACCGGCGAGAACGCGTCCGCAAAGCTGTTGGACGTTCGCCCCTAAGTAAATTGCTTTACTCGAACACTTGTCAAGCAGCAAAGAGCGCTGCTGCGAGAAAATTTTCCCATGCAGCGGGCTTCAGCGCTGCCCGCATGAGGCTGGAGAAATTCCGTTGACCCGGAGCGAGTAAGCGTCTATCGAACTAATTCGGTAATATTTGCCCATTCGTGCAACGGGGACTGCAGCTGATTCGGAAGGGTCCCCCGCACGCTCCCTGCTATTGATTCGGGGGGCGCGCCGGATCTATGACCGCGCGATTTCATCTGTCGCAATTGAGCGCCGTGGTATCCCAGGTCTGAAAATCCAGGCCTCCACCCCACGGACGGAAACCTGCGCGTGGGGACCGCGGAACCTGTGGCGCCCAACGCTCCTGCAACAAGGAGTCAGAGGCCTGGAAAATCTTGCAAAATGCCACCGAATCAAAGTGAGTCTTGATTGGAGAGCGGGAGTTTCGGTGGTTCAAATCCTCCCGCCCGGCCGCTGTCCCAAGGCGGCGTGCATCGCCGGCGCTCTCAGCGACAGTATGGGGGCAGTAGACGTTCCGGCACTTCGCGGATAACGCCTTCATCCATACACGTGCTGCTCTCGTCCGCCATTCTTGCCGCGTACATTGCGCTCGACTCGCCGCTGCCGGCAGCTCCACCCGCGTTTGGCGGGGGCATCGGCGGCGTCGCTGGCTGAAGAATCAGCTTCAGCGAAGCTGCGGATGGCTTGTAGCTGGCGAGTACTGCCTCCGCTGTGGCGCGCTCCTGAGCGGCCAGGGCGGCCGGGATCGTGGCGTTCATCCAGAAAAGCTTGAAGATGCCGTTGGTGTCCATCGGCAATGAGCAGAATCGCGACTCGAAATTCGATGGGCCTTTCGCGTTAGTCTGATTGCCGAGGAAGATGCCACACTCAGCGATCTTTCCGAGCGGAATGGGCGTGGCTGAGGTGACGCTGACCCGCTCGGTCGGGTCGCCCCCCTCGGCGGCGGCCTGCTGCCAGACCATTGCGTATTTTTGAGCGAGCGTGGCTTGGTAAGGCATTGTCATCGAGATAGGGCCGTTTGACCTCCGGCCGGCCTGAAATTGGCCGTTCATTACGAAAACCCCGTTCCCGAGGGAGATCGACTCGCCCCGCGGGCCGGACATCTGAATGACGCCATATTGGCCTTTGGTCACCTTCCATCCGGCTGGGACGCCGGCGGATGCGCTTTGATCTGGCGCGGTGTAAGGCTGCAGGGGAACCGGGCTTGCGCTGCTTTGGGTTGAAGCGCTCACTTGCGCCCTCGCCTGCATCAGTGCTGTGCCGGCGACGGCAATTGAGATGGCCACGAGAGTTTTGAGCCACACGAATTTCGACAGGGAAGATCCTCGAATCATCACGTTCATCCTTTCATTCTTTCTGTGTCATGCGGTTGGGCCGCGCGGTGAATTGTTGGGGAAACAAGAAACCGGCCTTCGGAATGCCATGACCGCGGAGCCAGGACACAAGTTCCGTCAAATCGGCAAAACTCGTCGTCGGCAATATCGGACCCGCAGCGGTTCCAAGACCGGTTCATTGGTGTACTGCGATTGCAATAGCCTATCACTCGGCGCTTGCCTCAGGCCATCGTAAATTGAAGGCAAAGCCGCGGCAGAATCCTGCCACGTGACGCCTGGGTCAAGCCAAAACTCGCACGCGAACAAGAAACGCCGTACACGACATCAGTGGCCGACGACCAGCACCTGAAAACTGCCCGGGATGGGGTCGGCGTGAAGTGTTCCGATGCCACCCGGCTTGGTTAGGTCAACACCCTGAAAGTCTGTGACGAGATAGACCTCGCCCGTTGCGGAATCGGCGGCAAGCGTCCGCGCCCGCTCCCGCGTGGGGAGGTTCTGAATCACAGAGTAGCTGTCGGTGATTGCGTCCTGGCGAATGATGGTGAGGCTCCCGTAGCCCGCTCCATTTGCCACAAAGATCAGCCCGGGTTCCCGATCGTAACCAATCGCATCGTCGCCAGGGCCCGTGGTCAGCGAGGCAACGATGCCTCCGGTGCTTGCGTTGAGCACCTCGAACTGTTGGTCCTCGCACGCCACAAACAGCCTCTGATCTTTGCTATCGACAGCCAGACCCTGCGGGTTTGCGCAAGCAGAACTCAGCGGCAGGAAGCGGCCAAGGGTACCGGGAATTGCGTAACCGGTCCAATCCATCAAAACCGCATGACCGGGCGGGGAAGTCGGCTGGGATGGTTGTCCCGGTTGTCGACGCGCTTCCGCGGCAATGGCCGGGGCGTTGAGGCTGGCGATTCGTTGCGGTACGAATTCGTGGATGGTCCTGCCGTTCGAAACCAAGGTGAACTGAGCTGCTCCGACGCTGATGTAGACATGGCCATCGCGGTCGGGCTGCGCGAAGCGAAAATCGCCGGGCATGATCATGTCGACAAGGACACTTTTGGTTCTGGTGTCGATCGCAACCACATGCGACGTACCGGAGATGTTCGTTGGCTCCGGCCTGACATTGGGGCGCGATGCATTGGCGCCGCCGGCAGCAGATCTGCGAATGGGCGGTGGCGGAGCGGCCGGAACTGCGGCATTTGTGCCGCAAACGGCAAATGCGAGCTCGCTCTGAGGCTCAAACGCGATGGAACGGGGAGAGCAAAAGATGGGAATCGTGGCCTCGACCGCGAGCGTGTGCCGGTCAAACACCTTCACTAGGCCGGCCGGTCCGTCGCTTACATAACCGAACTCGCCGGTGTCATCGAGAGCGATCGCATGGGCATCGCGGAAGCCGGGAATTTCCCCGGCGAGGGAGCCGGTATCCACATTCACGACCTGCACACTGCGGCCGTGCGCGATATAAAGACGCCGGGCCGCAGAATCCATCGTGGCGTAGTCCCAGTTTCCTGCCCCCCCGATGAACCAGGTTTTCTTAATGAAGAATGGGGAGCCGGGAAGCTCGGTGGCCGCAGGAATGGGAGCCTGCTGCGCAGCAAGCGGGAGGCAGACGAGCAGGTAAAAAGGCAGGGCTCTCCGCATCGCACGCGGCTCCTTTGATCGAAGGACGCATGGCAGTCGGCTTGCGCTCGCACTATTCGTTCACCGCAGAGATTTCGTGCAGCCAGCGCGGAGCTTTGAGCAGCTCGCGGGGACGCGAGCCGTCGGCAGCGCCGACCAGGCCGTCGCGCTCCATCAGATCGATCAGATGCGCGGCGCGGCCGTAGCCGATGCGCAGACGCCGCTGCAGCAGCGACGTGGATGCTTTGCCAAACTCGAAGACCAGCCGCACCGCATCGTCGAACATGGGATCGTCCTCGTTGGCCTCATCGCTTTCGCCGTCCATTTCGGCACGCTCGTCCTTGGGCGAGTCTAGGAAGCCCTCGACGTATTCGGCTGTCCCTTGCGATTTCCAGAATTCGACCACGGCTGCTGTCTCCTTCTCGCTCACATAGGGAGCGTGCAGGCGCATCAGGCGGCTGGTGCCCGGCGGCAGAAAGAGCATGTCGCCGCGGCCTAAGAGCGCTTCGGCCCCGTTGGTGTCGAGGATGGTGCGCGAGTCCACTTTGGTGGCCAGGCGGAAGCTGATGCGCGTGGGAATGTTGGCCTTAATGAGGCCGGTGATGACATCGACGCTGGGCCGCTGCGTAGCCAGAATCAGGTGGATGCCCACGGCGCGCGACATCTGCGCCAGCCGCGTGACGGACTCCTCAACGTTGGCGCGGTCGATCATCATCAGGTCGGCCAGTTCGTCGATGACAATGATGATGTAGGGCAGCGGTTCTTCTTCAGACTCTGAATCTCCTCCAAAAAGCGAAAGGGTGGAACCCTCGAAAAGCTTGTTGTACTGGTCGATGTGGCGCACGCTGCGGCTGGCCAGCAGCTTCAGGCGGCGCTCCATCTCGCGCACTGCGTTGCGCAGGGCGTTCGCGGCCAGCTTGGGCTCGGTGATGATGGGCGTGAAGAGGTGGGGAATGCCCTCGTACATGCCCAGCTCCACGCGCTTGGGATCGACGAGGATGAGCCGTACCTGGTGGGGAGTGGTGCGATAAAGCAGGCTCATGATCATGGCGTTGATGGCCACGGATTTGCCCGCGCCTGTGGATCCGGCGATGAGAATGTGCGGCATCGAGGACAGGTCGGCGGTGACGATGCGGCCGTTGATGTCTTTGCCCATGGAGATGGTGAGGCGCGAGCGCGCCTTGGCGAAGGTTTCGCTCTCGATCACGTCGCGGAGGTGAATGATTTCGCGCTCGTGGTTGGGCACCTGAATGCCCACGGTGCTCTTGCCGGGCATGCGTTCGATGAGGATGCTCTCGGCGCGCATGGCCAGGCACAGATCGTCGGCCAGGCACGTGACGCGGGAGTACTTCACGCCGGCCTCGGGCTTGAACTCGAAGGTGGTAACCATGGGTCCGGGATTGATCTGCACCACCTGGCCGCGCACGTCGAACTCGGCGCATTTTTCCACCAGCACCTTTGCTTTTTCGCGCAGCTCGTCTTCGCGTACGGATTGCGGGCCTTCGCCCGGGTTCAGCAACGTGCTCGAGGGAAGCTTGAAGCCGCTCACATTCTTGGGAGCAACAGTAGCCGTGCGCAGTTGGGCATCGGCGCGGCCGTGAATAGCAATTTCGTCCGCGTGCTGGCGCGACGAATCGGAAACCGGCTCCGGTCGCGCGGCCGCCCAGGGATCCGCCGGCCTTGCGGCCACAGTCTGCGTTGGCATGAGCTGGGCCTGCGCTGGAACCGCGGCAGACCCGGGCGCGGCCATTGCCGCTCCTGCCTCGACGCGCTCCCAGATGCTTGGCTTGCGCTGTGTAATGGGAATCGCCGCGGCGGTCCGCTCATCAGGCCCGTGCTGCGCATCCTTCCGCTGGTATGCGGGAATTTCGTCGATTGGATCCTGCTGCTCCGCGCGCCGCCGCATGAAGAACGCGAGAAAGCGATTTGGCCGGCGGGCAGTGGGTTCCGCGCCGGATTCTTCTCCCGTTTCGGCAGCGAACTTCGGGAAGGGAACGGGCTGATTCCGTTCCTCGCGCAGAGCCTCGCGTTCCGCACGAAGTTCCGCACGCTCCTGGCGGCGGTCGCGCCACCGGTCACGCCAGGCAGCGAAGCGAACCCAACGTTCCGCAATGCTGTCGCGGATGGCCCAGAAGCTGATGGCCGAGGCAAAGTAGAGTCCGCAGGCGGCGAGCGCGGCGGCGACCATCCATGCGCCCTGGATGTTCAGGTAGGCCACGAGCAGACCGGCCATCAGGCGCCCCACCACACCTTCCACCGGAATCGTGTGCAGCCAGCGCCAGTGCCACGGCAACAAGCCAAAGACGGCGGGCAAAAAGGCCACGGCCAGCAGAGCGCCGATCCAGCGCAGGATGGGCGAGCCGCCGGGCCGCGAGTGCATCCATGTCCAGCCCACGCCGCCCAGCCACAGCGGCAATAGAAATGCCGTTAAGCCCAGCGACTGCAGCAGCAGGTCGCTTAGGTACGCGCCAAAAAGGCCGATCCAGTTACGGGCGGCTGCCGAATCCGTGGCCGCGTTCAGCGAAGGGTCGGCGGCGTGATAGGTTGCGAGAGCGAGGAAAAGAAGAAGCGCGAACAGCACCAGCACCATCCCCAGAAACACGTTTACGGGGCGGCTGCGCGTGGGCGAAAGAACAATGCGGATGGGCTTCATGACGAGGACGGTCCCGCTCTCCGGCTGCCGCGCATGGCTTTATCGGCAGGCCGGGGGAGCAGAGAAATCGTTCCAGAGCAACTTCTATTATCGCTGTCGCAAGGGCCCCATCCGGGGAAATTGGAGGCAGGGGAACCAGCGGCATCAACCGTGGATTTCCGCGCTTGTTCACTTTAGCTGCGCAGGACAAAGGCGCGACGGAGTTTAGGTCTCAGGCTGCGACCTGAATGCAAACTTGAGGAACCGGGCAAGCCTGGAAACAGGACTGTAGACAAAGGCTTTAGCCCGCAGTGCATAAAACGGGAAGCTGGAGAGCGCACGCCCCGAGCGGAACTCAAGTACGCCCAATCCCCACTGGTAGTGGATCCTGAAGAATCTATAGTCATTCGGATGCTGGGCCAGGAAGTCTTCAATTGCGGTCAGAACGCCGTTCCTCTCGCCGCCCTCCGCCAAAGCGTTCAAATAATTTCGGCTGTTCAATCCGCCCTCTTCAGCAAGGTGGCTTTGGCCGCGAACGATGCCCTTCTGCGCAAAAGGGTGACGGAACTCTGCCGGAATCGTGTCCGGCTGGTAGTACAAGTCGCGGCGACCATAAGGCCAATCAACATCGTGCAGGAAGATGAAACCCCCGGGCCGCAGCAGGGCGCGTTCGTGGATGAGGCGCAGCTCGTTGAAGACCGTATACCAGTTATGGTCGCCGTCGATAAGAATGCAGTCGAATCGAGAAGCCGGGTCGATGCGCCCGTTCACAGCCAGCGCATCCAGGCTGTTGCTTTTGACGACATGAACGCGCGCGTCGCCGGCGTATTTTGCCTGCAAGTCCTCGTCGAAGCACGGGTCAACGATCGTGTAGCTCCCCAATGGCAGCTTGAGCAGATAATCCGTGCTGGTTCCGCTGCGGGCGCCGATCTCGCAGACGGACTTCCAGCGGCACATCCATGCCAGAGGAACAATATAGTGGCGCACGAAGGTTCGCATCGGACTCCAGCCCGCCTAAGGCATTTTCACAGTTACTTTGCGACATCTTGAGTGTTGCACAAGGTGGCGTTTTCTTTGGAAAAACGCCACCTTAGTGTTTCGACTTTGAGCCGCTGCCACTGTGAAAATGCGTTAACCGGCGACCAACTTCGCGCCCCAAATCAGCAGCGCACCGCCCAGCAGGATGCGATAGATGGCGAACACGGTAAAGCCGTGCTTGCGCACCCAATGGAGAAACCACTCCACGACGCCGAGGGCAACGATAAACGAGACCACAGTGCCTACGATCAGCACCCCCCAGCGCTCGGGATTCATGACGACGTGCGCGGCGGACGCTCCGGCAGCGCCGGCGGCTTTGCCGGCGTGCGTCTCTTTGATCAGATCCCAGCCGGTGGCGGCAATCATGGTGGGGATGGAGAGGAGAAAGCTGAACTCCAGCGCTGCGGGACGGTCGAGCCCCGCAAGCTGGCCGGCGGCGATGGTGGACATGGAGCGCGACGTGCCGGGAAAGATGGCGGAGAGCGTCTGGCAGAGGCCGATCCAGATGGCCTGCGGCAGCGTCATCTCCTCCACATGAGTGGTCTTCGCCTCAACGCGTGTGCTCCAGGCGTCAATGGCCCACATAATGACTCCGCCCGCCAACAACGCGATGGCTATGGCATTCAGGCTGCCTAGGTTTTTCTCGCTCCACTTGCGCAGAAGCAGAGCGGGAACGGATGTGCATGCAAAAGCGATGAGCATAAGCGAGATGGGGTGGGTAAGCCAGTTGCGGTCGCCGTTTTCGCCCCTGGGAAAGGTGCGAAGAAAGTTGATAATCCGCTCCAGGAACAGGAGACACAGCGCCAAGATGGCGCCCACCTGGATGACGATGGTGTACATCTGCCAATAAGCAACATCCGAGAGACAGGATGCGTTGCCGATCCCGCACGCCGATTCGCCGAGCGGAATCCTCATCAATGCTTCGGCGATGCGCAGGTGCGCCGTCGAGCTAACCGGCAAAAACTCGGTCAAGCCTTCTACGATTCCCAAAAGAATGGACAGAATATACGGGCTCAAGAAGCCTCCTGATGGCTTTGCTGATGCGTCAGGTAGTGCGTCCGGGAGGCCGCGAGCCGCTCACTCCAGTTCGATGCCGTACACAGGAACGCCTTCATCCAATTTGTACACCAGAGCGCCCGCGCGCAAGGCGTAGTCGGAGTCGGCAAAATGGGCTTTCAGTTGCGCGGCCACGGTGCGCGCCTGATTGTGAGCATCGTTGCTTTTGCGGTCATCTCCGCTGGCGGCGTACATATCCTTGAGGACGGCAAATCGGTACGCGGCTTCGTAAAGTGCTCGCGCCGTGCGCGGGCCGTCGGGGTACTCATTGGCGTATTTGAGGTAAATGTCGGCTTCCTTCTCCGGGCACTGCGTCGAGCCTTCCCAATCGCCGCAGAGCTTGTTCTCGATGAGGTCGAATGCCGCCAGCGCCGCCCAGCGGGTGTGGGGATAATACTTGATCACCTTCCTCAAGGCGTCCTCGTCCATCCCCAGGCGATAGGCGGGATCCTTCTCGTGCGCCGAAGGCAGAGTCGCTTGGTCGGCTTTCTCCAGCTGCCATTGGATGTCGGCGGCCCTCCAGGCGGCTTCGGGAGCGAGCGGCGAGTTGGGAAACATCTCCGCGACCCGGCGATAGAGCAGTCGCGCGCTCTGCGCGGCATTGGCCGGGCCGCGCGGATTTGCGGCCAGCGCCTCCTGGTTGGCCGCCGCGCCCATCACGATCTGGTCGCCGTTGGGTGTGGTTTCTTCCACCACTCCCTTGGCCTCCATCCATCCGGAGATCGGCGGAGGCGTCTCGTCGGAGCCAACCATCGGCGTGTCCCTCTCGCTGTACTGCTCTTCAATGTCGGTGTTGATGTAAACGCGCATCCAGGCGCCGCTCTTTTCCGCGACCACCATCTCGCGTCCGATCTGCATCTTGTCTACCCTTTGCGAGCCGGTGTCAGGGGAGATGTAGAGCGGAGTGATGCGCAGGACCGTGGCGCGCGGGCCCGCCATGGGCTTCACCTGCTGCGGCGGTCCCTTTTGACCGGTGGCGGGCAAAGTGGAGCAGATAATCCCCAAGCCAAGGGCGAGAGCGCGAATCCCAAGCTTACGGTGGTTCATGACATGCATGATCATAGTTGAACGACGTTAAAGTGCGGTTTCCGTGAGCACTTCGGCGAGCAGTGCGGGATCCACGTTGCCGCCGCTCACCACGGCCACAGCTTTCCGGTAAGGGGGCAGTTGGTGCGCATGAAAAAGCAAAGCGGCGGCTGACACCGCGCCGCTGGGCTCGGGGACCAGCCGTGTGGCCGCCACAATCGCCCGCATCGCGGCGCGAATCTCCGCCTCCGTCACCGTGACGACGCCGTCTACAAAGGCCTGAATGTGGGCAAAGTTGCGCACGCCCACGCTTTGCGTGCGCAGTCCATCCGCAATTGTCCGCCCGGTCAGCTCGGCCGGCCAGGTGGCGATCTTGCCGGCACGAAAACTCTCTGCCGTATCTCCGGCCAGCTCCGGTTCGATGCCGAACACTTTGGTTTGCGGACGGATTTGCTTCACCGCCGCTGCAACTCCGCTGAGCAGCCCGCCACCGGAGACCGGCGACACGACCAGGTCCACGTCCGGCAGTTCTTCGACAATCTCCAGCCCGCAGGTCCCTTGCCCGGCGATAATCTGTTCGTCGTCGTAGGGCGGTATGACGATGTAGCTGTGCTCGCGCACGAGTTGCTCGGCCACGGCCAGACGCTCGCTCGAGGCTACGCCAACATCGACGATCTCCGCGCCCAGCGCGAGCGTCGCCGCGCGCTTGATGGCCGGTGCGTTCGACGGCATCACGATGACCGCCTTGGCGCCCACCTCGCGCGCCGCATAGGCCACGCCCTGAGCATGGTTGCCGCTCGAATAAGTAATGACGCCGCGGGCGATCTGCTCGGGCGTGAGCTGAAGGATTTTGTTCGAGGCGCCGCGGATTTTGAAAGCCCCGATGGGTTGCAGGCTCTCCGCCTTGAGCCAGATTTCCCTCCCTGTGCCATGGCCCGATATACCTGGAAATGCGGCGCGCACCAGCGGCGTTTTCACAGCAATAGGCGCAATGCGCGCCGCAGCGGCGCGAATCGCATCGAGCGAAACCAGATTCTGCGTTTCAACTGGCACGGCGGCCTCGGAGGTTCCCAGCTGCGCAAGGCAGCTTAGAGTTTCCAGTTTTAAGTATCGCCGATGGTCGTCGGCCGACTCGAACCTATGCGGGATCGGCAACAGGTGAGAATGGCGACCGCCGGAGTTGGCATTACTCGTAGGCGAGCGCGTCGATGGGATCTTTACGGGCGGCCATCCACGCCGGATAGAGCGCGCCGCAGATCGATCCCACAAAAGCGATCAGCACGCCGCGGACGAGCCACTCGGCGGTGATCTCGAAGTGTTGCGTAGGGAAGACGTGGGCCATGAAAAGGCGCACGCCGTAGGTGCCCGCAATGCCCACCACGACGCCGGCAGCAGCGAGCACGGCGCATTCGCGCAGCACCACGCCCACGATGGCCGCTTTGGACGCACCCATCGACTTCAGGATGCCGATCTCGCGCGTGCGTTCCAGCACCGCCGTATACATGGACTGGAAGATCACCAGAAATCCGATGATCACGGCGATGCCTGTAACGGTATCGAGGGCGATATTGAAGCCCGGGATTTTGTTCGGAGTCATCTGGTCGAGCCAACTGTCAACAGTAGTCAAGGTGTTGTCCTGGAAGCCTCGCGTCGCGCGAATCTCCTGCATCACCAGGCCGTCGTTGGCCGGAGTGTCGCATTTGATGTAGAAAATCGAGGCCATTCCCTCGGCGCCTAGGAGTTGCTGCATGGTGTCAATGGAAATCAGCTTGCGCCCGCCCTTGCCCTGTTCGACAATGCCCGAGACGCGAAACGGGTGGCCCAGAATCTCGACCGTAGCGCCCACCTTGTACGGCTTGCCCGTGGCCGGGTTTCGGCTGGCGGCGAACACATTGTCGATAATCGCGTCGTTCAGCCCCTGGAACGGTCCGCCAGAGAGAAAGTCGAAGGGCTTGAGCGCGTTGAAGCTTTTGTAATCGATGCCGTAAAGAATCTCCACGCCCCCATTGGTCGAGAGGTGCTGAATCACCGGCGCGACCACAGTAATATGAGACAGCCGCCGCAAAACCTCCGCATCTTTGACCGGCATCGACGCGCCGCCCACCCCGTTGAACAAGCTGGCATTGGAAGGCAACAGCATCAGGTCCGCGCCGATCCCGTTGGTGCGCTGTTTCTGGCTGTTCAGCATGCCCATGAAGATGCCCACGATGGACAGGATCATGATGACTTCGATGGCCACGGCCAGCACGCTGATAACAGAGCGCATGGGGCGGTGGAGCAAGTTCGCAAAGATGAGCTTATTCATGTTCGAACATGGATCCGGGACGCGATGCAGCGCCAAAAACCGTTGTCCTCAGGGTAACAGGCCGGTGCTGGGGGCTGTCGGGCGCTCGGAGTTGCATGCCGGGAAAGCGGTTACGTAAGTGAGTCCGCCGCTCGAAAGAGAGCGAAAACGGGCTTGGACCCGAAGTGAACCCGGGTTTATTGTGAAGGTAAAATCTCTTCGTGGGTTCGGGGCCCGTTTGCAGTCGCCGATGGGAAGTTTTGGAGAAGACCTGCGCAAAGAGCGCCTCGCACGCGGCGTTGCGCTGGAAGACATCTCGGCGGTCACCAAGATCAGCCAACGTCATCTGATTGCGCTGGAGCAGGAGAGGTTTCGTCTTCTTCCCGGCGGCATTCTGAGCAAGGGCATCGTGCGCGGTTACGCCGGCGCCCTGGGCCTTGACCCGCAGGACTGGACGGAGCGATTCCTCCAGGCTTACAGCGCTTCAGGCCAGATGATGGACGACGACCGCGGCTGGACGGCCTTTGCCTCCAACGTGGGCAAGGCACGGATTCTGCGCCGCGAGGCAGCCGCAATCCGTTTGCGCTGGATCGGCGCCATTCTGCTTGTGCTGGCCGTGGCGGCGGCCGCTTTCCTGACTGTGCGCTACTATGGCGTGCGCGAGGGCTGGTGGCAAACGCTGCTCCCCATGCACCAGGTTTCCACTGCGAAGCACGGCGCCGGGTCCTCTGCCCCTGGTTTGGTTGCGCGCGTTTTTTCCAGGATTTAGGCCACAGTCAACCGCCCAGGTCAGGGCCTGCAATCCGCCATTGAATGCCCATTGCTTACCGTACGCTGCACGGCTTTGCTCCCGGCCGCCCACCACAGTTACCATAGACGGATGCACCATCGGGCTTGGGCCTGTGCGTGCGGGCGTGCTGATACGATGGGTCGTGCATCTGGCTCTGAGGAATGAGGGTTTTAGCGGCTTCCGCAGCGCCTGTTCCTGAACCAAACGGCCGTCGCGGCCGCCATTGCGTTGAATCCCGCCATAGGAAGGAGTTTGAAGTTGAGCGACCGCTTCTTGTTTACCTCTGAATCCGTCACCGAAGGCCACCCGGACAAGATTGCCGACCAGGTCTCCGACGCAATTCTCGACGCCTGCCTGGAGCAGGATCCTTACAGCCGCGTGGCGGCGGAAACGCTAACGGCCACCGGCCTGGTCGTCATCGCCGGCGAAATCACCACCAAGGCCTACGTCGATTTTCAAAGCCTGGTGCGTGGCGTTGTAGCCTCCATTGGCTACGACAACGCGCTCTACGGCTTCGACTCCAATACCTGCGCGGTGATTTCGAGCATCAACAAGCAGTCGGGCGACATCGCTCAAGGCGTTGATACAGGCGGCGCCGGCGACCAGGGTATGATGTTCGGCTACGCCTCCGACGAGACTCCCGAGCTGATGCCCGCCCCCATCTCGCTCGCGCACAAGCTCTGCCGCCAGCTGAGCGCAGTGCGCAAGAGCGGCAAGCTGCCCTACCTGCGTCCCGACGGCAAAAGCCAAGTGACGGTGGAATACGACGAGAAGGGCAAGCCCGCGCGCATCGACGCGGTGGTCATCTCCACGCAGCATTCCGAGGCCATCGGCAACGAGGAGCTGCACGCCGACATCCACAAGCACGTCATCGAGGCCGTTCTTCCCGCCAAGTGGCTGGACGAGCATACCCGGTACCACATCAATCCGACGGGCCGCTTTGTCATCGGCGGGCCCATGGGCGACACCGGCCTGACTGGTCGGAAAATCATCGTCGACACCTACGGCGGGATGGGCCGGCACGGCGGCGGCGCTTTCAGCGGCAAGGACCCGACCAAGGTGGATCGCTCGGCAGCGTACATGGCCCGCCATATCGCCAAGAACATTGTGGCCGCGGGTCTCGCCAGCCGGGCCGAATTGCAGCTTGCCTACGCCATCGGCGTGGCCGAGCCGGTCAGCGTGCTGGTGGAAACCTTCGGCACGGGAAAGCTCAGCGAAAGCCAGCTCACCGAGCTGATCCGCAAGAACTTCGCGCTCACCCCGAAAGGCATCATCGAGTACCTGAACCTGCGCCGGCCGATTTACCAGAAGACCGCGGCTTACGGGCACTTTGGCCGCAGCGAGCCGGAGTTCACTTGGGAGGCTACTGACAAGGCTGCCAAACTGGCCGAACAGGCGAGGATAGCGGTCGGGGCCAATACGCGGTGAGACGTGTACCGGAAAGCTTAGTTGTTCCATTCAACGATGGGATCTGCCGATCGCGCGGGTCCCATTGCTTTTTGGTCAGCCCGCATCCATGGCTTAGAATGCTCCGGGATGCCCGAGCGTCTTTTTCTAGCGGAGAAACCCATGCGTCTTCCTGCCATCGCTGTATTTGTGCTTGGCTTTGCCAGCGTCTGCCCGACCGCCTGCACGACGACCTGTCTCGCCCAAAGCGGAGCTTATTGGAACTACGAAGGGAAAACCGGCCCTCTGGTTTGGGGCAAGCTCGACGCGGCGTACGAGGCCTGCTCCAGGGGCCACGAGCAATCGCCCATCGACATTCGCGGCGCGCGCCTGAACAAGGCGCTTGAGCCCCTCGAGTTCCACTTCGTCGCCGGGCCGATGACGCTCGAAAACACCGGCCGCGGCATCGTCGCCCGCGTGGATCCGGGCAGCGTCATGGTGGCCGGAGGCGTCCGCTATCACCTGATTGAGCTCGACTTCCACCACCCCAGCGAGCACCCGGTGAAGGGCAAGCTCAGCGACATGGAGGTGGACATGGTGTACCGCAACGACGACGGCAAGATGGCCATCGTGGCTGTTCGCCTGAACCAGGACCGGGGTTTCCCCAATGCCCTGCTGTCCACGCTCTGGGAGCACTTGCCCACGAAAGCCGGAGCCACACAAAAGATCACCGATATGGTCAGCGCCGGCGGCCTGTTGCCTGCCGACCGCGGCTATTGGACCTACCTCGGCTCCGAGGTCACGCCGCCCTGCACCGAGGGTGCGCGCTGGTTCGTCTTCGAGGAAGACTTGGGCATGAGCCGAGAGCAATTGCACGCCTTCACGAGTCTCTTCAGGATGAACACACGGCCGGTTCAGGATGCGCACGGACGCCGCATCGAGGCAAACGAGTAAGCATCGGGTGCTTCAGCTACTTTGGAATTGGGATAGCCCATTTTAGGAGCGCAACTACCGTCGCTTTGCCGCCGTCTCTTTGGGCGCGGGGAAGCTGATTGTGGGCGGGTCGCCAAAGGTGACGGTGGCCTCGACAGTCCGCTTGAGGGCGCCGGTGACGACCTGGTTCCGGCCGAGCTCGATGACTCCATTGGCAATGGCGGCGTCGGCGGTCCATTGGTCGAATCGACCCAGCACAGCCGGCACCGGTCTCGCTTTGGACGATGCTGACGGCTGGTTCCCCACAGCACCACGTCGGCACTCGAAGTGTAGAGTCCCTTTGGCGGAGGCGGCCAGATCCTTATCCGTGTAGCCCGAGAGCTCCAGGCGACCGTTGCCGCTGAGAGTCCCGCCCGACCAGCGCAGCCCCAGTAAGCGGCCCACATCGGCGGCGTTGAGCTTTTGGAAATCGCCACCGAGTGTGTACGCCGGCTTGTCCTGATCGGTGGCTGGCTTCAAGAGCGTTCCGCCAAGATGCACGCTGCCGCCGAAGAGTCCGGCATCGAGGCTGGTAATCTCAGCGCCGGTGGGCAGAATTCGCAGCGACGCCGAGACCCCCTGCAACGTGACCGGCCCCAGAACCAGCGAGTCCGCGGTCACCGTGCCCTCAAGCTGCGGCCACGGCGGCGCGGAGGAGGGACGAAGCCGATCGATAAGGTCGGAAAGCAGGGTGCCCTTTTCTTGTGCGCCGAGCAGCGCGCTCTCAAGTGCACCAGCGTCCAAGTCGGCGAACTGCATTTGGAGCAGCGCCGGGCACGGCTCTGGCGGAGACTGCGTCGAACAATCCGCCGGGAGGGTCAGGCTCGCTGTGCCCTTCACCGGACCATACGAGAAGGCCACGGGGTCCCAGCCGAAGCCGCCGTGGTCGAGGTGAAGCACGGCCTCATCGATGACCATGTGGCCGGCGAGATAATCGGCCTTCCAGTTGGCGTTGCGCACGGTCACGGTTCCGGTCAGCGTGTCGCCGCCCGAAGCTGCGGTCGCCGCGGCGCCGGAGGGAGCCGTAGGCAAAGATTCCGGAGCGCCCGCAGACGCAACTTCGGTGGGAGAAGCGATGTTGAGCGGAATTTCTTCGGACGGCAGCCATGGCCCCTCGGCCGTGAGGTCCACCGCGAGCGGTTCGCCTGCCAGTGCCGCGAGCGCCGAGGATTCTGGAATGCGGGCCGCGTGGGCGAGCTCCCTGGCGCGCGCGAAGCTCACCTGCCCGCGCACTCCGACCTGATAGCCGAAGAGCGAGAGGCGCAGGTTGAAGGTGAGCGGAACGGCTCCGCCGGCAGCGATGGCCACCGTTCCGGCCAGTGCCTGGGCCGCACTCTCTCCGCCCGGCTGTGCCGCCGCGGCGGGCGACTTTGGAGCTGCAGACGCAATCGATACCGGCTCAAGCGTGAACTTCGGTGCTTGGACCGGCCGGCCGAGGCCGCCGCCGCTCAACGCAAAGTTTGTCACGATCAGGCCGCCGGTGAGCGGCCCACTCTGCGCCAAAGCGGCCTTGGTTGTGTGTTTCCCGCCCGGCCTTGCGGGCTTTGCGGCCTGCGCGTTTTCAGCGCTTGCAGCCACGCCAGGAGCGTACACAATCTTTCCGCTCACCGTGCCCCTGGCCTCAAGATCCGCTGAAAGGCTGCTGCGGAAGGTGCGAAGAGCGTCAAGGCCCGCGGCCACGGGAATGCGATCCAGCACAACTGAAAAGCGCGGTGGTGCGTTCTCGCCCGGTTTTTCCCCAGTCACGTGCATGTGGCCGTTGCCGAGGGGCGAGTCACAGGCCAGGTTCTCCAGGCTGCGGAGTGTGTAGCGGTACACGAAGCCGCAGTTGGCATCGAAGTCGAGAGGCGATGCGGGGGTAAACTCGGCGCGATGCACGCCCGTGGCGCGGAGCCGCATGGCGATCTGCGCCGCATCGGCGGTGCCGTCGAGGTGCATTTCGCCGGTGAGGTCGCCGCGCCAGCCGGGGTCGGAGCCGGTGATGAGGCGGGCAAGCTGGCCCAGTTGCGCCTCGCGCCAGTCGAGATCCACATGCAGGGGCATTTGGTGGAGCGTGGGCGCGCGCCGCATGATCGCCTCCATTTGCACCACGCCGGTTTCCTCAAGGTACAAGCTCACGTCGGTCCGGGCCGGCTGGCCGCGCAGGCGGACGCGCCACTCGCCGGGATTCTCCTGCCAGAACGAGAGATCGGCGTTGACGAGGGAAAACGGGAGCTTCTCTACTCCGTTCTTGAAGTTGATGCGAGAGTTAGTGGCCTTAAGGTAGGGCAGCGGTGCGGCGCGGCGCACACCCGATGCAGGTCCGGTCTGTGCAGCGGCGGTGCGGAAGATCGGGTCAAGGTTCCAGCGGCCCGGCCCGGCGCGCACCAGGTTCAGGCTGGCCTCGTCTACGCTGATCTTGCCTATCTCGATCCGGCCTCGCCACAACGCGAGCAGACGGATGGACGCAGTGACCGTGTTGGCGTGGAGCACGGGCTCGGCGCCGTAGGCCGGATCTTCTGCAACGCTCAGATCTGAGATCTCGAATCCCGGCCAGGGCAAAAGCCGCACCTGCACCGACGAAAGGCGCACGGGCCTGCCCAGCGTTTGTGAAATGAGTTGCGTGATCTGGCCCTTGTAGCGGCCGACACTGATGAGCGGAGGCACGACGAGCACAAGCGCCAAAACCGCGATGGCCGCGAGGACCATCCGCAGCCGCCCACGTATTCTTTCCTTGCTTCCGGCGCTGTTCGTCATTGTCTTCCCAAATTCTAGCTGCTAGCTACCGGCTTCCAGCTCGGCTTGCGGAAGAACCAACTCAGAGCAAACAGCAACGGCCGCAAATAAGTTACATGCCCGGAACAGCGATCGCAGACGAAGAAGTCAGAGGCTCGAAGCCAGGAGCTAGAAGCTGCCTTCTCACCGCGTCAGGTGGAAGGTGCGGCTCCATCGCGTATCGGTGAAGAAGTGCAGCACTACATGGCCCATCCAAGCCAAGTGGGGGCCGAGCCCCGTTTGGTTGTACGCCGATTCCGGCGTCTTGAATGACCAGTAGTTGAACAGCGGGCGGCCCACGATGTTTTGCCGGGGCACAAATCCCCAGTAACGCGAATCCAGGCTATCGTGCCGGTTGTCGCCCATCATGAAGTACTTGCCGGGAGGAACCACGAGGTTGCTATCGACGATGTGTTTGGGCGCCTCGATGGCCCAGCTTTCCGTCTCGGCCCCGCTCGGTGCCATGGCTGGCGGAATCGATGGGAACTCGTCCAGAAAATCGCGATCGATGGTGGAACCGGCGTCCTCCAAACTGTCTTTGGGCGGAGCTTGCGCGACTCCATTCAGAATGACGATGCCGTCGCGGAGATGGATATGATCGCCGGGCACGCCGATCAGTCGTTTAACCAGGAAAAAGTATTGGGGCTTGCCTTCGGCATCCGGTTCCGGCTCGGGAACGGGCTTGATGAAGACCACGATGTCGCCGCGGCGCGGCTCGCGGTAGTACACCAAAGGCATCCACCTGGCCGGCGGGGCCAGCGTGATGCGGTCGACCACAAGGTGATCGCCGACCAGCAGCGTCTTTTCCATCGACCCCGAGGGGATGACGAAGTTCTGCGCAATAAAGGTAAGAATGAACAGGCCCACCACCAGCACCGAGGCGATGCTGGCCACTGCTTCAAACGGCGTTTCCTCCACTCGGGCGGGCTCGGAAGCCGGTTCGGGGCGTTTCCCGGAGGGCTCTTTGAGTGCTCGCGTCTTTTTCTTTGCCATTCTGTCGCTCGTTGCGGGAGTGCTCCGGCGTTCTTCAAGCCGGTTCCAAGGCCGATCAATGCACCACGTGGAAGATACGCCGCCAGCGCGCAAAACCCGCGAGTCTCTCGGCGAGGCCCCGTTCGTGTCCGAGTCTATCATCCGCCGCCTCTTGTGCGGTTGGCTGCGCCGGCGGCTGCGCGGCTTGCTGCACATCGGTTGTGGAGGGGCGCGTGAGAGAGAAGTAGATCACCAGCGGCCGGGCGACGATGGCCTGGCGCGGCACAAATCCCCAAAAGCGGGAGTCCATGCTGTGATTTCGATTGTCGCCGAGGACGAAGTACTCGCCCCCGGGCACCACCAGCTCGCCGTCACGGGTGAGGCTCTGCATCTGGCGCCACCACTCGGGATCGACCTCGGGATCGGTGTAGATTTTAGCGGGAAAGTTGTCTCGCGCCGGGTTGGGCGGCGCGGGCTCGAAGGCCGCATAGGGCTCGTCGAGGGCGGCGCCGTTGACGATTACCTGTCCGTCGGCGATGCGCAGGCGGTCGCCGGGAAGACCCACTACTCTCTTGATGAGCATCGGCGGCTGAGAGTGATGGAAGACGATGATGTCGCCACGGGCCACGTCGCGATACGGCAGGAGCCACCGGCTTAGGCGGCCGGCGGGCGCGTAGACCTGCTTGTTGAAGAGCAGAAAATCTCCCACCAGCAACGTTCGCTCCATGCTTTCAGAAGGAATGAGGAAGGGCTGCAGCACAAAGGTGAGCACGAACAGCGCCACTACCACGGTTTGCAGCAGTGAGGCCAGGACCTGCGGCAGCGAGGGCAGATGCGCACGCACCAGCGCCAACCGGCGCAGGAACGGCAGCGTCGCTGGAGCAGGAGCGCTCATGGTGCGCGCTGCTCCTTCTCTTCGCCGTCAGGCCCGAAGTCTGGCCCGCCGTCCGCGCCGGGCGCGTCAGCCAACCGGTCCAGCGCGCGGCGCGCGGCATCCTGCTCGGCAAGCTTCTTGGTGCGTCCCATGCCGCGGGCCAGAGGCATTCCCTTTTGTCCGGCTTCGCTCTTCACCCGCACCTCGACCAGAAAGCGCTTGTGGTGGTCGGGACCGCTTTCGCTCTTCACTCGGTATACCGGCGCTCCGGCGCGAGTTGCCTGCAGCCGCTCCTGAAGGGCAGATTTGTAGTTGCCTAAAGCTTCTCCGGAGCGCAGTTCGAGAGCCAGCCGCTCGGCAGCTTCGCCCATCACCTGGCGGCGGACAAAGGCCTGCACGGGCTCCAGGCCCCCATCAAGAAACAGCGCGCCCATCACCGCTTCCATGGTATTCGAAAGCACTGTGCTCTTGCGCCGCAGGTCGCTGCGCTCCTCGCCCCGGCTCAGACGCAGATGCCTGCCCAAGCCGATCTCTTCGGCCACTTGCGCCATGTGTTGCCGGCTGACCAACCCGGAGCGGATACGCGTCAATTCACCTTCATGCCACTCCGGATGCAACCTGAACAGCGCCTCGGCTACCACCAGCCCCAGCACGGCGTCGCCTAGAAACTCCAGGCGCTCATTGTGGGCCGGGGCGGGCTGCTTGGTTCGATCCGCTTGCGCAAGCTCATGAGCCAACGAACGGTGCGTGAGCGCGTGCACCAGCAGCTCAACGCTCGAAAACTCATGCCCCAGCGCGGCTTCAAGCTCTTTGAGATCTGCTTCCACTCGCATCCCGTTCCGTCCCCGGCCTTTCTTTACTCATTTGATGCATTCCGCATTTCGATGCATTCCGCTTGAGCGCTCGCGCCGCCGAAAATCGACCCCGAAACTGAGGAGATCCAGCGCGTTCGATCGTCATCTGTTCCTTGTGGGAGACGCCGACTGAAGATTATTGCGGCTTCGCTGCGCCGTCTTGCGTGTGCGATTCCGTTTTGGGCGCCGCGGAGCCGGGTTCCCCGGCAACTGGCTTCTGTTGCTGGGGTAGGGCGTCCGGCCCGTTGTCGTCGGTCTCCTCGTCGCAGTCGTGTTCGTGACCTGGCTGCACGTAGGCCGCTTTCACACCTCGCTCGGCGGCGAGGCGAGTGTCGAGTTGACCGTCGCGCACTGCCAAGGCCTCCTTGTACTCGGCCAGGGCCTCGTCGCGCTTGCACTCCAGGTCCAGCATCCGGCCCAGGTAGATGTGCGACCAGGCGAGCAACCTCTGCTCCTTGCTGGTGGCCAGCGTCTTTTGGAAGTCGTCGACCGCCTGATCGGGATGGCCGGTCATCAGATCCACGCGGGCCAGAATGAAATGGGCGCGGGCCGCATCGGTCGTCGATGCAATGGAATCAGTCTGCTCTGCCAATGCCTTGTGCGCCATGGCGGCGGCCGCAGCGACATCTCCGTTGGCCAGTTTTGCCTCGGCCAGGTCAAGCCCCGTCAACTGGCGCGGCTTGCTGCGCTGCAACACGTCTTCGTCGGCCTGTTTGTCAAACTCGGTCTGGCGCGCACGGTGCACCTCCTGATCCACGTCCATGCCGTACACCATCTCGGCGATGCTGTCTTTCAGGCTGGCGGGATCTTTTTCAAACTGGAGCATCTGCTCATAGAAGTATTGCGTGAGCACGAACCCTTGCCTCATGTCGTGCCCGACCGTGGCCCACTTCACGGCATCTACCTTCTGCTGGTAGAGTTCGCGCTCATGCTCGTAGCGCGGCAACTGCGAGCGGTCAACGCCTGCGGGAATCTTGTACTCCGGAACGCCTGTATCCATGGTGCGCGCCTCGATGGCCTTGATCAGGCACTCGATGGTCAACGCCACCGTATCAGAGCGGAGGCGATATTCGAGAGGAGCGTCACGGATCTCCTTGAGAATCGGCTGTTCGCGGTCGAGGGCGTTGGAGCGCGCATAAAGCAACGGGTCGATGACGTAGTGGAGGTAGGTATGGCGCACGGCAGTCATGGGAATCTTTCCATTGACCGGGGAGACCACCACCACGTAGTCAGTGCCATAGATGCGGGCGTTCACCATGCTCGGTGAGAGCTGCGGCTCGATAACCACGATGAACCTGCTGCCGCTGTAGGTGGAGGCCGGCATCTTCAGATAAAAGTTGGTGGCCACGATCATCTGCGACAGTGGATCGTGCAGCTTGTCGATCTCTTCGTCGTACGCCCGGTGCGCCGCAAGCCAGATGCCGTGCAGGTCTACCGCGGCCGCAAATGCCCGGAGAACAGGAAGTATCTCGGCCACCTGGGTGGAATCGGGCGGCATCTCGGTCAGATCCGCCGTCAGCTCGAGCTCCGGCGGAGGCGTGACGTAGAGAGCCAGCGAAATATACTGCGCGATGTCGCGCTCCGTGCCGGTCATGCGATGTTGGGCAATGTAAAGACAAAGGGTGTCGCGCTTGGTGCGGGCATCCTCGCTTTGCGCCAACGCCTGATTCATCTCGTCGCGAACGTGCTTGCGGATTGGCGCACTATCTTCGAGACCCTCGTCGTAGCCGCAGGCGTTCAACGCCGCTGCCATGATGAATACCGGCTCGGAGCTGATGAGCGAAACGGTCGGCCCCGCCGGATCGATCAGCGACGGCGCTTTTTCCCGTGAATACATCTGCGAAGAGGAGGAGCTTTGACTGGAGGAGGAACTGCTGGAGGCCTGTGCCGCCGTGGCAGCGGGAGCGAAGCTGGCTGGCAAAAACAAAACTGTGGCGGAAAAGAAAGCGAAGGACAGCAATCGATGCGGCGTCATGGGTAAACCCTGCTGCAAGTCTAGTTAGACGCAGCGGCGGGGTCAAACGAGTGGAGGGATAGGAGACAGAGACCGGGAAAAGTGCGCCCCTGCCACTCTTCAGAATTTGAATTTGCAGATCCATAATTTCCCGCAATCAACGAACTTTACTAGCCCCAGCCCACGACAGTTGTTGTCAAGCTGGCAACCTCCGGTTGGCGACACCCCGCCCGCGACCACCCGGAAGCGCGCGCCAGACGAGAGTAGCGGCGCCGCGGTCGTCCGCAGAGGCAGACGGTCTTGGTCTTGCCGTTGCCGGAAGCGAGTTCCGGAATCGCCGTGGAGCTTTTGCCCTCCCAGCGCATCCTTCTCAGGCGCATCCACCAAGGGAGAGAATGGTTTGCTGGCTGCGCCCACCCACCCGGCCAGCGTGGTGGAGTTGCTCGAAGCGTGACAATGACTTCCCTAAGACTGCCCGCACCTACAACTTGCCGGTCATGGACGGGGACCGTACATCGCAATTAAATTTGACGTGGATATCTACTAATATCCGAGTGGCTACCTCTCCGGCCGAACCGCAGATAGATCGGGCCCGAAGTGCTGCTCCGTTGCAAGGCGAATGTGAGTAGGATTCGAACAACCCGGCTGCTGGCCATCTGGCTGTTGTTCTCCTTTAGCCTGCAGGCGCAACAGTACGTCTTTCGCGCCTATCGCCAGCCGGAGGGGCTAAAGAACCTCGCCGTCACCGGTTTAGCGACTGGCTCGGGAGGATTTCTTTGGCTGGCAACCGAGAACGGCGTCTACCGCTTTCTCGGCGCCGGTTTTGAGCACTACGGTCCGGAGCAGGGTATTGCCGAGCTAAACGTTACCAACATTGTTGCCGGGCCCAGCGGCGAGATCTGGGCGGGCACCGAGCAGAACCTGTATTTTCTGCACGGCAACAGCTTTTCTCCCGCCGGGAAAGAGCCAATTCCAGTTGGGGGCTACCGCCTCCTGGCCAACGAAGACGCCAGTCATCTTCTATTAGTGAGCAAGGGGCGCCTTTATCGTCTGGAGCATGACGCCGAGGGCAGAGTGTTGTCCTACACTCCGGCCTTTTCAGACGGCGTTCTCAAGTCCATTCCGGAACTGGGTCAGATTTTCAGCCTGAGCATGGTTAGTGAGCGTACAGGCGTCCGCACCCTGTGGATCGGGTGCGGCACAAAGCTCTTTTCACTACCCGCCGACAGGATCGACAAGCACATCATCCCCGGCGATGACTCGATCACCGAATGGGGACAGGACAGAGGGCTTCCCAAAGAGAGATGGCTGGCCGTCCTGCTTGACCGCGAGGGTACGCTTTGGGCCGGTGGACAAAGCCACATCATGGCGCTTGCCAGCGGGGCAAGACGGTTTGTCGATCATAGCGTTCCTGGGTCGGACCCGCAGGGCTATTGGGGTAATGCTCCCATGATCGAGGACGCGCAAGGGCGGATATTAGTCCCCGCAGCAGGCGGAATTGCCCGTTGGAATGGGAGTAGCTGGCAATTGATCGGCCTGGCCAGCGGAATGGAGCGTACCACCCAAGTCACCAGCATGGTTTTTGACGCTACCGGTGACCTCTGGTTCGGTTGTCGCGGTGATGGGCTGCAAAACTGGGTCGGATATGCAAACTGGGAGGCTTGGGCTGATAGGCAACGACTGCCATCCTCGATTGTCTGGGCGATCCGGCCGCTGGCCAATGGCCACACCTTGATAGGCACGGCTCGGGGGCCGGCCTGGATCGATCTCCGAACTGGTTTGGTGACAGCACTTTCGTCAAATCGCGGATGGACATATGGCCAGGTAAACGCCATTGGAATCGACCGGGAGGACTTGTTCTGGACAGGAACCTCTTCCGGAGCCATCCTCGTCGTCGATCCGAAAACGGCCAGCGTCAGGCAAACGGCAAAGCTTCCGGCGGCTATCATTGGCGCTTTCGAGGATTCGGACGGGCGCCTGTACTTTATAACTACCCAGGGCATTTTCGCAGGCAAGACCAGGGGCGCCAAAGCCGCCCCGCAACGGATCCCCGATGCCGACGCCTTGCTCGGCAGTTCAAACGAAGTGTCTGCGGTGTGCAAGTCCCCCGATGGGGCGGCCTGGTTCCTGAGCAACAACCGGCTTGTGCGGCTCGATCGTGGACTTTGGGCTGCGCCGCCCATTGCCGGTTTGCCAAAGCTTCAGGGCCAGCTCATTGCACTTTCCTGCGCCGCTGATGGCGCCCTTTGGGCTACTGGTCAGCAAACCGGCACGTGGCGTTTCCAATTCTCCGATGGGCGCCTGCAGGCTTGGCCGCTGGCGCTTCCCCCCGATCTGCGCTCCATCGCGCCATTAGCGATCTTGGCCGACCGGCGCGGTTGGGTTTGGCTGGGAACGGACCTTGGCCTGGCGGTTTGGAATGGGCGTTCCTGGCGCCATCTGACCCAGGAGAGCGGCCTCATCTGGAACGATGTAAGCGAAGATATCCTCCGGGATAGCCCGGATGGCTCGATATGGATCGGCACCGCCGGGGGCGTCGCCCACCTGCTGCATCCGGAATTGGTGTTCGATGCCTCGCCGCTCCCCGCCTCCGTCACTTCCGTTCGTCGCGGCGAGCAGGATCTGACCGCAGTGGAGAAGATTGTCCTGCCCTGGGCTGGGCTGCCCTTGCGGTTCCAGGTCTCCTCTCCTGTGGCGCGCGATCGCAGCGAACTGGTTTTCAAGTATCGCCTGGATGGGCTGCAGACCGACTGGATCGAATCGCAAGATGGCGTGGCCGTTTACTCCCGCCTGCTGCCGGGGACGTATGCCTTTACCGCCATTGCATCCAATCCCGGCCTCGGCGCCGACTCCGCTCCGTTGAAAGTCCAGGTGATCATCCTCCCTCCATGGTGGAGAACCAACTCGTTTTATTTCCTCTGCGCATTGGCCCTGATGCTTGTCGTGGTCGCGGCCGACAGGCTGCGCGCAAAGTACTTGGGAGCAAAGAGCCGGGAATTGGAAAAGATGATTCACCAACGCACGCGCGAACTGGAACTGAGCCACGAGCAGCTGCGCATCCAGGCGACGCACGACCCTCTCACCGGAATGCTGAACCGAGCCGGGATCCTGCGCGTCATGGAAGTTGAAAAGGAGCGCGCGCGAAGGAGAGGCAAGACCACGTTAGTTGCGCTCGTAGACCTGGATCATTTCAAGCGCGTCAACGACGACTTCGGGCATCTTGTCGGTGATGAAGCGCTGCGCCGCTTCGCAGCCGCCATTACCGCCGCCATTCGTCGATACGATCATGCTGGCCGATTTGGCGGCGAGGAGTTTCTGCTGGTCCTCTCCGATGTTCCGATGGAGGCGGCGGAACAAAGACTGGCTCGGATCCATGCTTCTATCTCCAACCTTCTCACCCAGTGCGGGGAGTCGGAGATTGTTCTCAACTGTTCCATTGGCGGCGCCCTCTTCGACGCGAAAACCGGGCCCGCTACCAACGAGTCCTTGCTTTCTTTGGCCGACGAAGCCCTCTACGCCGCCAAGTCCGCCGGGCGCAATTGCGTCGTCTTTCGCGCGCCACTTCAATCGTACCCCGGCGCGGAGCACCTGAAGAATCAATCGCTTTCGACCTGACGTTCCGTTATACGGGAGGGAGAGGAAGCTCCCGGGCTCGAGCCTCTGGTTTTTCGCGCGGCGGCAAGAAGACGTAACCGAGACGGGCATCGCCGCAGGAACAGAGGCCGCTTTCGCTATGAGTACACCACGATCCCCAATAGCTGCACGAACAAGCTAAGAACTAGAGGTTAGAAGCTACAAGCTCTCTTCATCCGCGCACAGAGACGCCTGCGAATGAGAGCACCGCCAAGCCGCGCACTGGCTGGCCGAAGAATCGGGCCGGCTCAAAGCAACTGAACAGAAGCAGGTTCTCCACCTTGGAGCGGGTTGCGGCGTCAATGGGCCCGGAGACGATGCGGTAGTCGTAGACCTCGCCTTCATCGTTGACGTACGCCTCGACCACAACAGGGCCCGAGATGTCGCCCGTCTCGTTGTTACCCGGAGCATCGGAGAAATAGAGCAAATGAGGAGCAGTGGCATTTCCCAGAGGCTCGTCGGGTGTGGCCTGGGCTGCCTCCGGCTGCGCGAGTACGGTCACCAGCACGACGATAGTCCCCAAAAGCAGGACCGCACTGGCGAATCCCGCTCCTGCCTGCAGCAGAAACGGTCCCACGGTGTTCTTCCAGGCCAGTCCCCATCCCGTGAAGACGCTGCGGCGGCTGCGCGCCCGTTCCTGGCTCACCGCGACACGAATCCGCAGGGGCAGGTCCGGCGGCTCCGGCACCGGACCCAGTCCGGCCAAAGCGGCCCGCAAATCGCGCAGCAATTTCCACTCCTGCGCACACTCCCGGCAATCCTGGAGATGTGCGTCTATTTCCTGCATCTCGCGTCCGCTCAACTGGCCATCCAGATACTCCGTAAAGCCAGCCTGCATTTGACCGCAGTCGTTCATCGCGCCTCCTCTCGCAGGGACAACTCGATCCCCGCCAGCGCTGTGGGCCGCGAACCCGGCGCCGGGGCCTCCGGCAACGGGTGGCTCACCGGGCCGGCGATGCTGGAGTGGGGCTTGGGCGCCGTCAGCAGCGCCTTTACATAGGCGCGCCCGCGCACCAGCCGCGACTTCACCGTTCCTAAACTCACGCCCTGCATGGCCGCCACTTCCTCGCAAACGAATCCCTCGATGTCGCGCAGGATAAGAGTGGTGCGGAAGGGCTCGGGCACCTGGCGCAATGCCCGTTCCACTCGCGCCCGGTTCTCCTCGTGCAGGGCCTGATCGTAGGGCGATTCGGCCGGATCCACCAGCATCTCTTTCAGCAGTACCGGCCTTCCGCCGTCCCCCTCCGCCATCTCCTGCTCGATGGGAATTTCCCGCTGTTGATGCCGCATCCACCAGCGCCGCTGGTTCGACGCCTCGTGCAAAGCAATCCGGTAGATCCACGTGCGCAACGACGACTGGCGGTGAAAGCCGCGAATTCCGCGGAAAATCTTGACGAAGACTTCCTGAGTCAGATCTGCGGCATCGGCGCGGTTGCGCACGGTGCGCGCCAGCAAGGAGTAGATCGGCTGATGGTAGCGCGCGATCAGCCAAGCGAACGCCTCTTCGGAGCCGGCCCGCAATTCTTCAACGAGAGCCGCCTCATCCGAAGGGAGCGTCAGCGCAGCGGCAAGATTGCCCATGGTGAGGTCCGCCTGCAATTCCGTTTCCTCCCACGTTACGCCAATTCGGCCCGCGTTTGCATCTGCCCGTACCACGCCCTGCTATGGCATCATAGGCCGGAGCAGGGGATTCGATGCCGTTTGCGGGCGCCTCCAGTAGCTGGTTTGCCGCCGGAAGTGGGTTGCTGACCCAAGGGGTGAAGACAGCCCGATACCACCCGAAGGCCTTAGCGCCTACTTCAGTTAGACACCGGCGGCCGTAGAAGTGTTCCCGGTCACTTTCGACAGAGCTTTTCGCGTCACCAAAACTTTGTTGACGCACTCAACCGGAAGCCCAGCCCGTCAGACCGTAAAAACGATCCTGCGCCCCTTTCCCGCGCGATCCCACGCCGTCTCAACCTCGGCCAGCGGGACCGGCTCAACGGCGACCTTCAGCGTTCCCGCCGCGGCCATCTCGAAAAGGGTGGAAATTGTTGCGAGAATCCGGTCCAGCGGGGCGGCGCCAAAGCCGCTCCCCAGTAGGGTCAAATCGATGCTGCGCAGTGTGGCTCCGGGCAATGTGATTATCTTGCCCGCACTGTCGCCCACCTCGACGAGGCGTGTTTTTTGAGTTGCCTCGGCTTTGAAGCCTTTGGCGAGGGCCTCCAGAAGCAATTCCGTGGGCCGGCCCCAAAGGTAATCAATCACGACATCGATGCCCGCAGCGGCCTCGGCGGCAAAGGCCTCGCGCACCGCATCCTCCGGTTGGCCAAGCGCAATCACCGCATCCACCTCCGCCGCTGCGATGGCTTCCACGTTGCGTCCGGCCGCAATCACGCGCTTGGCTCCCAGTTGTCTTGCCGCCTGAATCGCAAGTTGCCCGGCAACGCCCGTCGCGCCCAGCACCAGCACCGTCTCTCCAGGCATAAGGCCGGCGCGTTCCTTCAGCGTGACCCAGGCAGACATGCCGGGATTGGCTATTGCGGCTGCCTGTGCGTCGTCCAGCCGGTTGGGCAGCGGAATGCATATCTTCCTCGGAGCCGCCGCCCGCTCCGCCATCGTTCCCCACGGCCTGCGCACGAATAGGAAGTAGACCCGGCTGCCGTCTTCGAGGACGCCCACGCCATCCACTCCCGGCACGGCCGGTCCTTGTCCAGCGCCCGCGCTCGCGTAGTGCGACCCGCTCGCCAGAGCCTTCACGATAGGATGCAATCCAGCGGCGCGAACCTGGACGAGCGCCTCACCGTCCTGGGCCGAGGGTTCGGGAAACGACTGGTATTTCGGCGCCTGGCCGGGAACGTTAACCACTGCTGCCTGCATCCAGCTCACCTCCGGGGAATGCCTGCTCTCATGATTTCAAAACACCGCCCAGCCGAGCAGTTGAGCCTTTCCACAAAAGGCCGCGGGCAAATCGGCGCTACGTACCTGACTTGGATTCCGCGGCCCGCGGTTTCGATTCTGCCGCCTGCGCGCATAGGATGAAATGCGGAGGCGTCGCTGCCATGTTTACCGCCTATCCCATCGGGTTTATTCATAGCCCTTACCGTGAGACTTCCGCCATTCCTAAAGGCCTTGGCGCCAGGCACGATGCCGAAGGCGCCATCGAGCTGCTGCGCGAGTACGAACCGGGGTTGGCCGGCATCGAGGGCTTCTCGCATCTCTTCGTGATTTGGGAGTTCGACCGCGCCGATGGATTCGATTTGACCGCTCATCCGCCCGCCGATGACGGCCGGCCTCACGGCGTCTTTGCCACGCGGTCGCCGCGCCGGCCGAATCCCATCGGCCTGACGGTTGTGGAAGTGCTGCGCCGCGAAGGCGCTTCGCTGCACGTGCGCGGAGTCGACATGCTCGACGGCACGCCGGTTCTCGACATCAAACCGTATCTGTCCAGCATTCCAGCGGAGAAGCTGCGCCGGGGATGGCTGACCGAAGCTGAGGCGCGGAATGCCGAGGCGCAGACGCGGTAGTGGCGAGAGGGTCGCCGGAACGCTCTCCATCGTAGCCTGACCATTGACCACAGCCCACTATTCCCTATTCCTCGCTCCCCGTTCCCTCGTTCCCTGTCCTTACGGTATTCCCAGCAACTTCTGCGTCTGCAGGCTCAGCCGCCAGCGCGGGTGATTGAGGCAATACGCGAGCGCAAGCGTGGTGTTGAGGTCGCGGCTGATTCCATCCATGGGCTGCAGAAAGAAATGGCGGAAGGGCAGGTCCTCGTATAACGCCGGCTCTGCGCCCCGCTGCGGATAGATCAGCTTCAACTCGTCTCCGCTTCGCTGCTTGAACTCCGCTCCGGCCTTGGGGCTTACGCAGATCCAATCCAGACCGGCGGGCGCCTCGATGGTTCCATTAGTCTCGACTGCAATCTCGAAGTTCGAGGCGTGCAGGGCATCGATCAGATCCTTGTCGAGCTGCAGCAGAGGCTCGCCGCCGGTGCAAACCACAAATCGTTTGCCGGGCGCCGCGCCTTCGGGCCACTGTCGTTCGATGGCCGCTGCCAGCGCCGCGGCAGGGGCAAAGTTACCGCCGCCACGCCCGCTCGTGTCGGCAAAATCCGTGTCGCAAAATTGGCAGATCGCCGTCGCGCGATCCTGTTCGCGCCCCGACCAAAGGTTGCACCCGGCAAAGCGGCAGAAGACCGCCGAGCGTCCGGTCTGCGCGCCTTCGCCCTGCAGGGTATAGTAGATCTCTTTGACGGCGTAGCTCATCGCGATGCCTGCGTTTCAGCGTAACGCAGCGGGTCCTCGATCCCGTTTTCGCGGAATCCCTTTTGCCTCAGAAGGCAGGAGTCGCATTGGCCGCACGGCACGCCCATGGGGGAAGGATCGTAGCAACTGCTGGTCAAGCCGTAATCGACGCCCAAGCCGCGCCCCAGGCGGATGATCTCCGCCTTGGAGAGCGCGATGAGCGGCGTGTGAATGTTGAGCGCCTGGCGGCCTTCCACTCCGGCCTTGGTCGCCAGGTTGGCCATTTTTTCGAAGGCAGTAATGTATTCAGGACGGCAGTCGGGGTAGCCCGAGTAGTCGAGCGCATTCACGCCCAGATAGATATCGTTTACACCCAACACCTCAGCCCACGCCAGTGCATACGCGAGGAAGATGGTGTTGCGCGCAGGGACGTATGTAATTGGGATGCCGTGAGCCATCTCCTCGGTTGCGCGGCCCTTGGGCACGGCGATGTCATCGGTGAGCGCGGAGCCGCCGAAGGCGCGCAGATCGATGGCCGCAATGCGGTGCTCGGCCACGCCAATGGACGCGGCAACCCGCTTGGCTGCCTCCAGTTCCCGCGCGTGGCGCTGGCCGTAGGAAAACGAGAGCGCGTAGAGCTCGTAGCCCTCGCTTTTGGCAACGGCCAGCACGGTCGCCGAGTCGAGGCCGCCGCTGAGGAGGACAACCGCGCGTTTGGAACCAGTGGTCATGGCGTAATTTACAAGAGGACTCGTTCAGCCATCGTCCCGAGGGCGCCCCGTCATACCCCGATGCAGGACGAAAAACAACCGCAGATCCTTCGACTCCCTCCGTCCGCCACGGCGGACTCCGGTCGCTCAGGATGACAGCCGCGAAAGCGGGCGCTGAAACCGCTTTAGCCCTACTTCAGGTCACCGCCCCTGCCAATGTCCATCGACGGCGGGATCGGATTGCGCTCGTCGATGTACGCGTCGATGCACTGATCGAGCACCCCCTTGGCTTCCAGGATGTACTCGATGGCGTCGCGTGCTGCGCCGTAGCCGCCGGCGTTGGGCGTCACGTAGTGCGCCTCGGCCTTTACCCGCTCGCGCGCGTTGGCCACGGCGACCGCAAAGCCCACCTCGCGCATCGCCGGCAGGTCGATCACGTCGTCGCCTACGTAACAGATTTCCTTCAGCGTCACGCTTTCCTTCTCCATGATCTCGCGGATCGCCTGCATTTTGAAGGCGCAACCCTGGTAAACAAACTCGAGTTTCAGGTCGCGCGCGCGCGTAGCCACCGTTTCGCTGATGCGCTTGGTAATGATGCCGCACTTGAGCCCGCCGATCCGCGCCAGCGAGATGGCCGTGCCATCGTGGGCGCTGTAGCCCTTGGCTTCGACCATGGTGGCGGACGAAACGCCGAAGCCGATTTCGGCCTTGCCGCGGATTTCGTCCAAAACTTTCCCGCCCGGAGGGCCGGGGACGAGCCAAATGGTGCCGTCAGTCCATACGCCATCGACGTCGAAAAGCACGATCCTGATCTTGCGGGCGCGGTCTTGCGCGGAGAGTGCCATGGTTCGATTTTACCGGGGCGCCCTCGACGGCCCCCGACCGATTGACGCGTTAGAGGAGAATACGAGCATGGATGGCAGCCATTTCACCGGCGTATCGCGGCCGCCCGGGCTCGACCCCGAAGACTATTACTTTGAGGGACCCTTGATGGTGTTTACCGCCGCATACCATCTCAAGCGCGGGACTTGCTGCGGTTCGGGCTGCCGTCACTGCCCGTGGCGCGAAAGCGTGGCGCTGGACGAGAGCGCGCAGAAATTGGAATAGCGGAGGGCGGCTCGTTGTGGCAGAGTCTGAGCGAAAGGTGCTATAAATCTAATGCCTATTTACAGGCGGTCTGCGACGAACGGCACCCCGGCTTCCTGAAGGTGGGAGGCCTCCCCCGCGCGCCCGGCTCCGCAAGACGCAAGAATGAAGGAGGGAATGATGGGGTTTATTGCATGGATTGTTGTGGGCCTGATCGCGGGCTGGCTCACAGGCAAGATCATGAAGGGCGCGGGCTATGGGGTCTTCGTGGATATTCTGCTGGGCCTGGCCGGAGCCATGGTGGGCGGTTATATTGCGCGGTTCTTTGGGCTGGACCTGCACGGCGGATTCATTTACAGCACGCTGGTCGCGGTTGCCGGCGCGATCCTTTTGGTGATGATCATCCGCCTCGTCAAACGCTGAGCTCCGGGGCAAGACATCGAGTCGGCAAGTCGGCGGCAAGTGGGCGATTTTATCCTTTCCGCGTAAAACGCGGAAAGGATGGGACGCGGAGCATGGTTGCTTCGCTCGCCGTCTCAAGGCGGGGCGCGGATTATTCGGAGCCGCCGGTTCCGGTCGAGGGAGCTGCCGGCGGCGCCGTGGCTGGCGCGGTCCCACCCGGCGCTGCGGGCGGCTCGCGCACCAGCACGGCAAAGCGCGGAAAGGCGAAGCTGCCCGCGGCATCGTCGATCACGTTTAACTGGCAGACGTAGGAGCCGGGCTTGAGCCCGTCGAGCGGCACGTCAAGTTCGAAGGCCACCGCGCCGCGATCTTCCACGTTGATCGATTTCGCCTTCACGAGCGGCGTCTCGTATACCTTGGCCGCTCCCTGGATCAGCTCCAGGCTGCTCAACAGGTCGATGCCGGGCTTGGCGCCTTTGGGCTGGTTCTCGGCCGGTCTTTCGCGCGCAGGATCGTAGATCTCGTAGAGCAGGTACATGTGCTGGTCCTGGCGGAAGACGTGGCTGATGTTGGGCACGTACTCCTCGCCGTTGCGCACCAGCGGATCGTCTTTCTTGCTCGGCTCGCGCTGCGACGCCAGAACAATCGAGCTCATCTTGAGCGGGGCTTTCTTGAGATCGGGCAGCGTGACGTCGGCAATGAACGAGCCCATGCGCCCGGTCTCGTTTTCGCGCAGCACAAATTTGATCTCGTACTTGCCCGGCGGCAGGTCGAAGCTGGTGGTGTATTGGATGTTCTTCTGCCGTGCGTTCAGGGACGCGTCGAGCTTGAGGGGAACGGTTTGACGCACGCGGCCCACAGGGCGCTTGGCCTCGTCGAGGACAGCGCCGATGATGTCCAGCGTGGCTCTGTCCTTGTCGCCCCCCTTCACAAAGGGAATCTGCGAGCCCGGCACCACGAGCGAGACCGGCATATAGAACCGGTTGGCGTCGAGGCGGAAGTACATGGCGTCCATGTAGACGGCGATGTCGGTGGCCGGCAGATCGCTGGCCAGTTGATCCTGCAGCTCCTGCTCGCGGTCCTCCTTGCCGGAATGCTTGAAGTCCGCCGGCGCGTAGTAGCCGGGCCGGTATTCGAGCTTGATGCCGGGGCGATCGACTTTCACCGTCAGCTTGCGGTACTTGCCGTCGCGCGCGGGATTCGACGAGTGGAATCCGATGGCGTAGTAGGCCGAGGTGTCCTTCTGTACCTGCGCAAAGGCGGGCGCAAAGTCGTTGGAGTCGAAGAACGCCTTGCCGCCGGTGTCGGACGACAGCGTGGCCATTACTTCCTGAGTAGCGAAGTTCTGGTTCATGTTATTCATGAGCGCGCCGCCGTTGAAAGCGCCCTGCCCGCGCAAGCTGCTCGTGGAGGCGTCGCCCAGCGGCCCGATGGCCTGCAGACCGCGCGTGTCCACGCTGTAGATGGCGAGATCGGCGCGCACCGCCGCGTTGATGGCCGACCGCAGAGATGCTTCGTTCTCAATGCCGTCGCGCGAGACGCCGCCGGAGAAGTAGAGCAGCGATTTTTTCTCGTTGATCTTTTCGAGCGATTGCGAGACGGCGCGCAGGGCGAAAAGCTCGCGATCGGTATTCAGATCGTTGTACTCGCTTTCGTCGGGCGTGTAGGCGGTGGTGTCCTCTGCCTGGTTGGTGTTGGCGTTCGCGCCCTGGGCAAAGCCCTGGCCTTCGGAGCCGTTGTACGCGCCCACTTCGTTGATGAGCGCGTATTTGTCGGCGGTAAAGTCCTGGTCCACGCTGAGCGTATCGCCGAGCGACACCAGCGCCACCAGATCGGCCGGTTGCATTTTCGTGCGCAGGAAGGCCTGCGCCGCTTCAACGCTGCGCTCCAGGTCTTCGGGCTGCATCGAGGTGAGATCGAAGAACATGACGATCAGCCGGTGATTGCGCAGCTCCTCGGGCTTGGCAACTACGACGGCTTTGGACCCGCTCGGGCCCGCGGCCAGCCCGCTCACTGTGGCTTCCTTGAGCGGCGCGGCCATATCCACGCTTTCAAAGTCGAAGGTATCGATCTTTTGTTCCTTGCCGTTCTCGTAGATCTTGAAGTCGCTCTGCTTGAGGCCCGTGACCAACTCTCCGGTTTTGGCGTCGCGCGCCACCACGTTGGTGAGTACAAGCTCGGCCTTCTCCTTGAGCAGGTAGCCGCCCTGCGGCGTAGAAGTAACCTGTGCCGAAGTCGCCTGGCCGGATCCTTGCGCCGGAGCGGGTTGCGCACCAGCGGCGCCAAGCGCCACGAGCGCAACCATCACGCCAATCCGCTGCACCAATCCCTTCATGCTCTCCTTCTCCCGGCTTATGCGTCAGCCAGCTAACTCGCCAACTTGCTAGGTCTCTGACCGCTTGATTTTGTACCATCCTGGGGTGCCCCAGGTCCCGATTTTGGGACCTGGGAAACCTGGATGCCAAGATACGAATGCATACGGTCAGAGACCTAGCTTGCTAACTCGCCAACTTGCTAACTCGCTAACAGGCGCGTAGCGCCGCTAACTCGCTGTCTCTCAAAACCTGAACCTCGCCATAAACTGGAACGACCGCATTGCCCCCACTGACGTCACGTCACCGAACGTCGGCGAGTCATAGGTCGTATTCACACCCGAGTACTGCACGGTATTAAAGACGTTGTTGATGGTGGCACGAATTTCCATGCTGCGTGTTTCACCCAAATTTGCTGTCTTGGACAGCGCCATGTTGTTCGAAACCGTCCCCGGTCCTTCGATCGAGTTGCGCGGGGCGTCGCCGAAGTAATTGCAAAAGCCCTGCGTATTGCTCGGCGCCGAATAGGCCGCGGTGTTGAACCAATGGCGCAGCGAGCCGCCTCCCGCAGTCACAGACTGCCCCGTCAAATTCGGCCGCAATCCACTCGTATTGCCGCACTCCACGCTCTGTGACGTCGGCTCAAATCCCGGCGAAAGCCACGTTCCGGCGACAATTTGTCCGGTGGCGAATTGAAACTGGCCGGAGACCGACAAGCCCTCAAGGATGTGCGAGCCCAACCCCGTCGTTGCCCAGAATTTGTCGGGCCCGAAGGGCAGCTCGAAGAGATATGTGCCACTAACCTGGTGGCGAATGTCAAGAGCCGAGCTCCCTTCCTGCGCAGCCAGATCCTGCCAGTCCTGTACTACCGAGCCCGAGCTGCCATTCACCGAGCTGGCGTCGTCGATCCCATGGCCGTATTGGTAGTTCGCGCCCACGGCGATACCTTTCGAAAGCCGCTTGTTCAACCGCACGGTTCCGGCGTTCATCTTGTAATACGCCTCTGCCTCGTCGTAATTGAAGATCAGGTCCGTGGGGTCGGTGCCGGGGCTGCCGGGCAGCGCGCGCGGCGCGAGCTTCACGTCGAGATGATTCGATCTCGCTCCGCTGTAACCGACGTTCATCACGATGCCCCAGGGAAGAGTCTTCTGAATGTCGAGGTTCCACGCCATTACGTAAGGCAGCCCGTAGTGCGGATCGAGTGCGTAATTCCCCACCGTGGCGGGTGCGGGAAATCCGCTGGCCAGCGTGAAGCAAGTCATGGGCGCGGCCTGCGCGCACGCCGCAGACGGAGTGTTGCCGTTAGCCTCTTCGTTGGTCTGCTCGTTGGCAAAGGGCGGTTGGTGCGCCATGGTGGTTGCAAAGCCGGCGTACTCGCCTACGGTATAGTTCATGCCGAAGCCGGCGCGCACCACAGTCTGCTTCAACTTCGGCACGCGCCATGCTAACCCCAGACGCGGCGCAAAGGCCCTATGCCAAGGGAACACGAGCGAGGCCGGGAGGCCGTTCGTGCCGGCGGTCTGCTCGGTCTCGCTGGTAAATGCTTCGCCTGGATTGGTCGCCACGTCGGCCAGGTGTCCGTACTTCTCGGTGTAGGGCGCAAAAAACTCCCAGCGCACCCCGTAATTGAGCGTGAACGACGGCAGCATGCGCCAATCGTCCATGGCGTAGGCGTCGTATACGTTGTCGCGCAGGTAGCTCTTGGCCAGCGAGGAGTTGAGCGTGGTCGACTGCGGCAGCCCCAAAAGAAAATCCGCCATCGACGAACCTGTATCCGCGACAGGTTGCAGCACTCCCGCGCTTTTTTGAAACTCCTCGGTGAACAAGCCGGTAAAGGCGAAGTTCCCAGTGGCGTTGGAGCCGGCCAGAAAGTCGCGATGCACGCGCCGGTAGTCTCCTCCGAAGCGCATGTTGTGCTTGCCGTGAATCCAGCTCAGCACCTCGGTGAACGAGATGGTCTGCGCGATGGAAAAGCTCGGCTGCGTCTCGCCCAGCCCTTGTATGCCGTTGCTGAGCGAGATGTCGGGTATGCCGTGATTGAGTGCAACGTCGTTGGGCACGATGATGCCAGCAGCCGTGGCAGGATCGATCGAAGTGTTGGTGAAGAAGTTGGTCGTATGGCTGTTACTGCGGTTCCAGTTCACATTTGAAATGCTGGTGAACCGGTGATAGCCGACCGTATAGCCGGCCTGCAGGGAATAGGAACTGGATGCGCTGCTGCCGCCCAAGTCCGGGAACAGATTCACCAGGTCGGAGGCAGAGTGAGACCAGTTGTAGTTGAGGTTGATGCTCTGGCGCAGGCCCTGGCTCTGCGATCCGGCGCGCCGTCCAAATCCGCCGAACCCGCGGCCGCCGGGCTGCGTGGCGTTGGCGCCGAGGCTGCGGTTATAGCGAACGCCGGCCTGGGTCGCGTTCGACTGCGCGGTGGTCAACAGATGGTAGTTGTAGCCGTTGACGGTGCTTCCGGCTGCAAGGTTTGGCTCCGGGAAATACTGCCAAAGTGAGTTGGTCAGCGAAGCATTGGCCTGAGAGGCAATGCGATTGGACGGAATCACATTGAGCGGGCCGTAGGGAACGCAAGGGTTACCGCTGGCACCAAATTGACAAGACTGACCCGTGGCGGCGTTGTAAGTAGTGGGATCGTAGATCGGCGGCAACCCGACGGCGGAAAAATCGCCGCCCCGCTCCGCATTCGTGGGAATGGTGGCGTAAAAATCGTCGGGACTCGACGAGCGCGAGCCCGAAAGTGTGAAGAAAACCGTGTCCTTGCCGCTGGGCTTGGTCAGACGCGGGATGTACGGCGCGCTCATGAAGGAGACCGTGAAGCGGTTGGTTCCGTTGGCGGGCTGCTCCTGCTGCTGACCCAGCAAAGCGAACGGCTGCGCATTGATAGCCGAGTTGGTTCCGTTCCAGGCGATGGCGCCGTGGGGCTGGCCGGGGTTGAAGCCGCGAAAGTTGCCGCGTCCTCCTCCTCCGCCACCGCCTCTTCCGCCAAAGCCTCCATCGCCCCCAAATCCACCGCCCCCGCCGAAAGCCCCGCCGAAGCCCCCGCCTCCGCCGTAGCCGCCAAACAGCCCGCCCTGGCCAGCCAGCGCGCCTGGCCCTCCTTGCCCGTTCAATCCACCCTGCACCTGGATGGTTTCGAGCGCATCGCGCACCCGGTCCATATCCAGGCCGGCCAGCGCGCTTACCTGCCCCGCTTGCCCGGCGATAGCCACCGACTCATCGCTGAAATCGGAGTTGCCGGCAATCGAAGGCAGAGCCGCGCCGCTCGCGCCTGCCGTGCCGGCCCCGATGTCTGTGTCGGAGGTGAGCGCATTCATCAGGCTCACGCTCTCGGGCGCGTTGCCCGCCAGTTGGCGAATGGCTGCTTCTACATCGCCCTGCTGGCTGGCTTGGCGAGCTTGCTGCTGCTCGATTTCGGCTTGCCGCGAAGCCAGCATCAGCTCGAAGTTCACCATCTGGTCATGGCTGGCCGCGTTCAGTACGGCTTCCTGTGTGCCTCCGGCGAAGGCTGCGAACTGGGTGCGGATGACATAGCGGCCGTTTTGCGGAATATTCATTTGCCACGCGCCGGTGATATCGGTCGTTGTGGCGTAGCGCTTGCCAGTGAGCGTGTTCTGAGCGGTTACGGTGACGCCGGGCAAGGGGATGACACCGCTCTTGACTACGCCGTGCAGCCTGCCGCCGGCCACAGGTTGGGCGGATGGCGGCGCGGACGGCGCGGCCGGGACTGCCGAAGTTTGGCTTGCAGGAGATTGAGCTGCGGGCGCCGGATTGGACCCGGCCGGAGCGGCACTTGCTTGGCGCGCGGCAGCCGGCACACCGGGCGTGGTGGCTGGGGCGCTGGCTGGCGCGGGCTCTTGCGCCCACGCGGCCAGAAAGCTGGCCAAAACAATCCCCGCCGCACCCGCACGCACCATTGCTGCCTGCCGCATTCGCGCTACCTGGCCTCTCCTGCTCGTATTCAGTCTGACGCTTCGCGCGACGCGAAGGTTTACGCATGCAGCCGCGCTCTGACCCCGCCGTTGACCACGCGATGCCCCGATGCCGCCCCAATGCCGCTTTGACCAGTTGAAGGCAGCCGTCACTTTGTCCTTGCCATCTCCGCCCGGGCATGTTAACTCTTAAGCCAATAGTTTCCCGATTGCTACCATGCCAGTAAACTTCGGTACGCATCGGACGGGAAGTGAGCCCGCATGAAAATCGGCACCACGATTCGCGCTTACCGGCTGCAGAAGGGATTGTCGCAAGGCGACATCGAGAAGAAGACGGGCCTGCTGCGCTGCTATCTCTCGCGCGTGGAGAACGGCCATACCGTGCCCTCGCTGGACACGCTGGCCAAAATTGCCCACGCCCTCGATTTGCCTATCGCGCAGTTCTTCGCCAGCGACACGCTGGCCCGCCAGATGAACGCGCAAAACCTCTCCGACGACGAGCTGCGCTTCCTTACGCAGCTCCGCCGCTACTCCTCGAATTTGAATGAGAGCGACCGCAAGCTGCTGCTGGCCATGGTGAAGAAGTTCGCCGCGACCGCCACGCGGTAGCTGATCGCTCACTCCGCCAGCCCTTGCCCACTACGCCAACAACACCTGCACCGCCGCCCTACACGTCGTTGCCCAGATGAAAGATCGGCTCCAGGCCTTTGCCTCCACTCAGTAGGGTCTGCTCCTCGTGCGGCTCCAGCGGCCTGTATCTCTGCGCCACATCCATGGCTAGGCGGAAGTAGCGTTCATCGCCCGGCGGAATCGCCGCCGTAATGGGATGCCCCAGCGTCCAGCGCAGCCCCAGCGACGCTTCGTCGGGAAATCCTGCGGGTTGATACCAGCACTTGGGCTCGGGATGGTTCCTGCTTTGGCTCGCAGGCCAAACGGTCTTGGCCATGCTCTTCAGGCACAAAATGCCCATCTGCTTTTCCCGTGCGCGGCTCAGGATTTGCATGCCGAAGTTGGCCTGGCTCACCAGCACCCAATTCAGCGGGAAAAGAACCGTGTCAAAGTTGTAACGGTCCATGGCGGCCAGCGCGGTTTCGACGGAGTGGACGGAAAACCCGATGTAGCGGATCTTTCCTTCTTTCTTTGCCGCTTCAAAGGTCTCGATGGCGCCGCCTGGCCCCAGCACCTTGTCCAGGTCTGTCATCTTGGTGAGCGCGTGGAATTGGTAGAGATCCACGTGGCCGGTCTGGAGCACTTTGAGCGAGTTCTCCAGGTCGGCGCGCGAGTCGTCCTTCAGGCGTCCGTCTGTCTTGCAGGCCAGAAAGCATTTGTCGCGATACGGCTTGAGCGCCGGGCCGAGCCGCTCCTGGGCGTTGCCGTAGCTGGGCGCCACGTCGAAGTAGTTGATGCCGCGATCGACGGCCTCGGCAACGATATTCACCGCGGCGCCGGCACCCTCATTCATCACAACGATGCCGCCGAAGCCGATTATCGAAAGCATTTCGCCGGTCTTGCCCAGCACGCGGCGTGCAACCGGCTTGGCCGGCGTTGCGGAAGTCTTTGCAGCGGACGCGCTGATGCGACTTGCCGCAGCGGTGGCAGCGGCGGTCATGGCAGCTTGCCGCAAAAAATTACGACGTTCCATAGGCTTCCTCCCGGAGATGGAAATGAGACAAACAGCGTACGCGGGCATTCTCGCACCGGGCGCGCACCGGCGGCAAAGCCATCAACTCTGCGGCGGCTTAAAGGCGGGAAACGTAGAAGCCGAACAGCACCAGGAATAGCACAACCATCGACACGGCTAGCCGCATTCTCATTTGGAACTCGCTGCGCGGCGAGCCGATGCGCGGCACCAGCGGAGCCGCAAAGGCCAGTCCGCACAGAAAACCGCCGACGTGAGCTGAATTATCGATTTCCACACCGGTGAACCCGCTGCCGAAGTTAACGGAGAAGCCAATGATGAGATTGATCGCGGCAAAGTAAATGACCGACCGGCGCAGTCGCCAGAGCTCTCGCGGCGGGACGGGCAGGCGCTTGGACTTGAGCAATACAATCAGCGCTCCGGCAATGCCGAACACGGCTCCGGAAGCTCCCGCGCCGGCCTGGAAAATCGGCGCGCCCGATGCGTCGTGCAGCGGCCATAGCCAGTTGCGCATCGTGGAGAGCAGGTTTCCGGCGGCGCCAGTGAGGATGTAGGCCGCAAATAAGCCAAACGAGCCCATCAACGGCTCGGCCAGCAGTCCCAGGTTCCACAGGCACCACATATTGGTGGCCAGGTGGAGAATTCCGACGTGCACGAACATCGCCGTGACGATGCGCCACCACTCGCCGTAGACAAGCACATTGTTGGGTCTGTCCGCGCCCCAGAACATCAATTGGTCGAGAGTCGGCATCCAGATGCTGGAGCCGCGCGCCACCATGGCCAGAAACACGCCGCAGTTGATCCCCACCAGCAGATAGGTGACTGGCGCGGAGGCCCACCCGCGCCGCGGCCGGGGCGCCGGCGGCTGCACGTACTCGCTTTCCGGAGGAAGAACCTCCGGCTGGGGCGGCGGGGAATAACTTCCCATATCACCACTCTAATGCATTGCCGGATGCTTCGTGGCCCGGGGTTTGCGGCTGCGGCAAAGACGGAACCGGGCGGCATCCTCGGATGGACTGTCGCTCTCATTCCGGCGCGGCCTCTCGATGTAGTCTGGAGTTTGGTCCGCGCCGCATCAGCGCATGGCAACGGCGAAACGGTCGGCGCGGAATCCGGAACGAGGAGCGGAATCGTGAGTGGGGAAGTGAAAGCAAACGCAACCGGCGCAAAGCCCATTCGCCGCGCGCTGCTGAGTGTAACGGACAAGTCCGGCCTGGTGGAGTTTGCGCAGGCGCTGGCAGGCTTCGGAGTCGAGCTGATTTCGACCGGCGGGACGGCAAAGGCGCTGCGTGAAGCCGGCCTTGCGGTCAAGGACATCGGCGAGTTGACGGGCTTTCCCGAGATGCTGGACGGCCGCGTGAAGACGCTGCATCCGCGCGTGCACGGCGGCTTGCTTTACATCCGAGGCAATGCGCAGCACGAAGCCGCCGTGGCCGCGCACGGCATTCGGCCCATCGACATGGCCGTGGTCAATCTTTACGCCTTCGAAAAAGCGGCGGCTCAGCCCGGCGTGGCTTTCGGGCATCTCATCGAGAACATCGACATTGGCGGGCCGTCGATGGTGCGTTCCGCGGCCAAGAACTTCGAAGACGTGGCCATCGTGACGCGCGCGTCGGACTACCCCGCTCTGATCCAGGAGATGAAAGGCGCCCACGGCGCAGCGCTGACTCGCGCGACGCGCTGGCGTCTGGCCAAGCAGGCCTTTGCGCTCACCGCCGCCTATGATGCGGCGATTGCCGACACGCTGGATCGAATTGCGGAAGCTCCGGCGCCCCACGCTCCTGCCTCTCCAGATTACTCGGCGCTGCCCGCCACGCTGCGTATCAATCTGCCACTGGCCCAGGCGCTGCGCTACGGCGAAAACCCGCATCAGCGAGCAGCGCTCTACGCCGACGCCTCCGGGCGCGGCATCGCCGGCGCAAAACAATTGCAGGGCAAGGAGCTGAGCTTCAACAATCTCGTCGATCTGGACGCCTGCTGGGAGCTGGCGCAGGAGTTCGAAGAGCCCGCCGTCATCATCGTGAAGCACACTAACCCCTGCGGCGCGGCCACAGGTGCGACAATTCTCCATGCCTATCAAAAGGCATTCACCTGCGATCCGGTCTCGGCCTTCGGCGGCGTCATCGGCATCAATCGCGAGATGGATGGGGCCGCGGCCGAGGAAATCGCCAAGCTGTTCGTCGAAGCCATCGCTGCACCGGGTTTTTCGCCTGAGGCCCGGGAGCGCTTTGCCGCAAAGAAGAATCTGCGCCTGGTAGAGGTCCGCGCGGCCGAGTCGCGCTTCGTGATCAAGCAAGTCTCGGGAGGGCTGTTGCTTCAGGATGCCGATACCGGCCGCGTGACGGAGTCGGAGCTGAAGGTGGTCACCTGGCGGCCGCCGACCGCCGAAGAACTCGGCAGCCTGCTCTTTGCCTGGCGCGTGTGCAAGCACGTCAAGTCAAACGCCATTTTGTACGCGCGTGACGGTCAGACCCTCGGCGTGGGCGCAGGGCAGATGAGCCGCGTGGATGCGGCCAGATTTGGCGCTATGAAGGCCGTGCTGCCGCTGAAAGGCTGCGTCGCGGCGTCGGACGCGTTCTTTCCCTTCCCGGATGGTCTCGAGGCGGTTGCACAGGCCGGCGCCACGGCGGTGATCCAGCCCGGTGGCTCGATCCGCGACGACGAAGTAATTGCCACTGCCGACAGGCTGGGCCTGGCTATGGTCTTCACCGGGATTCGCCATTTCCGCCATTGATTACTTCCGGCCCCGATCCAACCCGGCATCGCTCGATCCCGCCCGCGCTGGAGCAATTTCGGCCCGATTACCGCACGCCCATCGCGCGCTGCCACTTTAGTTTCACTGAAAATCCCGCAATCGCCCGCGCATTTGCGACCAATGGCAGGTAAAATCGTCTTTAACAGTAGGCAGAGTTGCTCAGAATTGCTGCCTGCGGCGCGTTTCGGTTCTAACAGAGCGTTTTTCCGCTTTGCCGGCTGAGAGCGTGGGGAACTCCCTGCATGATGACAAAATACCTTCCGTTTCCGACCATCCGGTCCAAGTTTGCCGCCGCCATCCTGTTTTTGCTGCCGGTTGCGCCGGTTTGCGCCCAAAACGCCCCCGCCAGCGGCAGCACGGCCAGCCCGGCGAAGAGCCACCAGGCCCAGCCGAGCGGTGCGCCCGCCCAGGTCACCCCGGCGCTGGCGCCGATCACCGACGCCAAGCCGAGCCAGGGCAATCTGGCGTCCGCAGTCACACCGGTTACGGAACCCAACCGCGCTCAGGCGTACTATCACTTGGCCCTGGCCAGCGTGTATGAGGATGACGCCGTCTCTGAGGGACGCTCCGACGAGGTAAACCAGGCCATTGAGCAGTACAAGCTGGCGCTCAACGCCGATCCCAATTCCGCAGAGCTGAACGATGACCTGGCCGATCTCTATTTCCGCGTGGGCCGCATACACGATGCCGAAGTGACGGCGCGCGCGCTACTGAAGAACTCGCCCAACGACATCGACGCGCATAAGCTGTTGGGCCGCATCTACCTGCGCCAGCTCGGCGAGGGCGAAAACGGGGGCGCATCGGCTTCGTCCTCCAGCAACGTGCTCGATCAGGCTATTGCCGAGTTCCAGAAGATCGTCGCCCTCCAGCCCAAGAGCGTGGAAGATCACATGGTGCTGGGGCAGCTCTACACCGTCAAGCACCTGCCCGACAAAGCGGAAGCCGAGTTCAAGACCGCCCAGGCGATCGAGCCCGAGTCGGAAGAAGTGGTGCTGAACCTGGCCCGGCTCTACGCGGAGAGCGGGGACCTGCAACATGCCGTAAAGGCAATTGAAGCCGTTCCCGAGGACGGACGCACCCCCAAGATGGAGTTCACGTTGGGCGCCCTCTATGACCAGTTGAAACAGCCCAAGGACGCCATTGCCGCCTACCAGCGGGCGAATGATTTGGAGCCCGGCGATTCGCAAACCATGGACGCGCTGGCCCAGGCTCTGCTCAGCAGCGACCAGCTAGACGAGGCGCTCAAGCAGTACCAGGCACTGGCCGAAGCCAATCCCGACGATACCGATGCGCTGGTCCACATTGGCGAGATTCAGCGCCGCCAGGGCAAGTACGAAGAGGCGCTGGCCACCATCCGCAAGGCGCGCAAAATCGATCCCAACTCGCTGGAGGCGGGATTCAACGAAGGGCTTCTGCTGGATATACTTGGCCGCTTCGACGAGGCCGTCCAGGCCTACCAGAGCATGCTTGATCAGAACTCCATATCGCATGCCAACGGCGCTTACACCGACGAGGAAAAGAACAATCGCAGCATCTTCCTGGAGCGTCTGGGAGCCGTCTACCTCGAGGAGAACAAGACCGATCAGGCGATTTCCGCTTACCAGAAAATGATCGACCTGGGCGGCAGTTATGCCGCGCGGGGCTACCAGGGGCAGGTGGATGCGTACCGCAACGCCCACGAATTCGACAAGGCCATCGAGGTCTCCCGCAAGGCAGTAGCCGCCAATCCCAAGGATCGCGACCTGAAGCTGATGCTGGCGGGAGAGCTCGCCGACCAGGGCCATCCCGATGAGGGCCTGGAGATGGCCAAAAGCCTTCTCGATGGCGCTACCCCTGACGAACAGCGCGGCGTGTGGTTTGCCATTGCCCAGATGAACATCCGCTTACGCCGGTGGAAGGATGCCGAGGATGCACTCGACAAGGGCGAGCCGCTGGCGACGAAGAAGGAAGACCGCACTTACCTTTTCTTTCTCCGCGGCGAATGGGCCGAGCGGCAGCACCATCTGGATCAAGCCGAGGTGTTCTTCCACCAGGCCCTGGATCTGGATCCCGAGAACGCCATGACGCTCAACTACCTGGGCTACATGTGGGCCGACAAGGGCATCAAGCTGCCCGAGGCGTTGAAGATGATCCGCAAAGCCGTGGACATTGAGCCGATGAACGGCGCGTACCTCGATTCACTGGGCTGGGTCTACTTCAAGATGGGCGACTACGAGCTGGCTGAGGACAACCTGCGCCAAGCGGTGAACCGCGACCAGACCGATCCCACGGTGCACATGCACCTGGGCGATCTCTACGAGAGGACCAACCGCATTCGGCTGGCCGCGGCGCAGTGGGAACTTTCCCTGGACGAGTTCGCTAAGTCGGCGCCTGCCGACATAGAGCCGGGCGACGTGGCCAAGGTGCAAAAGAAACTGGAAAGCGCCCGCGTCAGGCTGGCCAAGGAGGAGGACACCCTTGCCCCGGTCAAGCCGGAGTAGGCCGTGCGCGTAGCATGCGCCGCCGTCCCAGCGGCGGCACGCAACTGACAACAGTTAGCGGAAACTGCTGCGTTCGCCTAAGTTTCTTGATGTGTTTCATTGCCACCTCCGTTTGAAGCCCGAAAAGCCGCTTTGGCCGGCGCCCATGATTTCTTGCTTCGCCAGCTCCCCAAAAAATTCCGGCAGGCTGGTACTCCTAAAACGTTGGCGCTGTCTATCCTCAGGCGCACGCGTGTCCTTCTATCAGCCGCAGGCCGTAAGGCATAGTGATTCCGGGCACAGAATTGCCTTCGCTGCCCTGCATCGTCCCCTTTTGCGGTATAACCAGACGTGAACTGCGAAGTTTGCATTCGCATTGCGAAGGCCAGAACCGATGATTGCTCTCAGGAGCGAGTTTTCCGCCGTGCTGCCCGCTGGAATCGCCGTAAGCGGGAGCGCGGAGAGCGCGCTGACGTGCCGTGCCCATGCCGAGCCGCCGCACGCCTATCGCACTCCATTTGCCCGCGACGCCGCGCGCATCCTGCACGCGCGCGCCTTTCGCCGCCTGGCCGGAAAGACACAGGTCTTCACCCGCCTCCCTGCCGAGGGGATTTCCGACCACTTTCGCAGCCGACTCACGCACACCCTCGAAGTCACACAGATCTCGCGCACGGTGGCTGCGGCTCTGGGGCTGAACGCGCAGTTGGCCGAGGCGCTGGCGCTGGCGCACGACCTGGGGCATCCTCCCTTTGGCCACGCCGGCGAAAAGGCTCTTGACTGCGCCCTGCGCGCACACGGCCTCAGCTTCGACCACAACCTTCACGCCCTGCGCATTGTCACCTGGTTCGAGGAGCGCTATCCGGCCTTTCGCGGACTCAATCTCACGCTCGCCGTCCGCGAGGGCATCGTGAAACACTCGCGCGACTACACTACCGCGGACCACCCGGAGCTGGCTGAGTATTTTCTCAACGAATTCCCACCGCTTGAGGCCCAATTGATCGATCTGGCCGACGAAATTGCCTATCTGACCGCCGATCTCGACGACGGACTGGACTCCGGCATCCTCGCGCTCGACCAGGTGCGCGAGGCTGCGCCCATCTTCCGGGAGTTACACGACGCCACGCTCGCCAGGTTCCCAGCCGCCGTGCCCAAAGTCGCCGTGTACGAGGCCCTGCGACGGGTTCTGAACGCATTGGTCACCGATCTCATCGAGGAAGTCCGCGCCCGCGTTGGTGCGCTCGGCGCTACAAGCCTGGCGGAAATCCGCCGCGCCCCGCATAGGCTTGCCGCGCTCAGCAGGGAGATGGAAGCCGAACGCAGCCGCATCAAGGAATTCCTCTACGCCAACCTCTACAATTCACCCGGCCAGGAGCACGAGCACGCGCGCGCGGAAGAGGTAGTCGTGGATCTCTTTGCCGCCCTCATGGCCGAGCCCGATCTGATGCCGGAGGACCACCAGGCGCAGATTCCAACCGAGGGTCTGGCCCGCACCGTAGCCGACTACATCGCTGGCATGACCGACAGCTATATTGTGCAATTGTGGAAGCGTTGCGGCGGGAAGGAAGACGCCGTGATCGATGGTCCTACTTCGCAGGGAGGAATTCGATCTGAGCCAAGCCGGCCACGGCCTTGAAGCCAAAGTCTGCGGTCACCAAAACGTGATCAGGTGAGTCCATCGCGAGGTCAACTGCAAAAGCATCGGCAAATGAGATTTTGTGGTTGACGCGAAGGTCTGCGGCATGTACGGCGCGCGCGGCGCTGGCGGGTACGATCTCCGCCTCGGTGGGCAACAGTCCGCTCAGAATGCGCGATTCGTCCGGCATACCCAACCGATTTCGCAGGTTTCCGGCAATTTCGCCCCATTGCACAGCCGAAATCCGCACGTCGGCCTGCCCGGAAACACAGGCTCTCAATATCGACCTTACTCGGTCTGCCCCCGCTTCGTCGTCGATGTATCGGATCAATGCTGATGAGTCCAAAACGTACGCGGTCATTGAATGGTCTTACCAGCCCTCTTCCCGTAATTCCCGCTCCCGCTCTAGACGCCGGTCTTCAAGCAGCGTATCTGTCCCCGAGGGAAAGCCCGACGTGCAACCCTTCATTTCATCGATCCGGCGCAGCTTCGCGGCCAGGCTCTGCGGGTCGAGGATCAATCGCCCACTGTCTTGGCGGATAGCAACGCGCGTTCCCCGCTCGATCCCCAGCGCTTCGCGAATTGCCGCCGGGATCACCAATTGTCCTTTGCTGCTGACGGTCGCGTAAACAGGCTCCGCGGATTCTTGTTCTGCACCTTCCATAGCTTACATTCTAGCACAAGTAAGACGTGTTATGAAGAGTAAGACGCTCGGGACGCCGTCTTACCAGCGCCGCCAGCCTCAATGTTCGGCCAAGCTCAGGCCTTAGCCGTTTTGACAAAGCAGTTATAGAGCCACGCAAAAATCGCGCCGCCGATGAGTCCGTCCGCGAGTGCATAGAGCGTCACGATGACGACCTCGCCGATGCTGCGGGCTGCATGGTAGCCGGGATAAAACGATGCAAGAAATTCGAGGAAATGCACTCCATACCCGGCCCAGATCAAGTTGGCTATGCCCATGAACAGAACGCACCCGCCCCAAAGAATCGCTCCGGCAAAGGCCAGCGCTTTGACGTCGAGTTTCATGGTTTCCTCCCTCCGGACGCATTGTAATCCGGCGGGAAGAGAGCGGCTGGCGAATCGCGAGGCAATTTGAGCAGGTCGAAAGCGAAATTCGCGCGGGGCGCGCTACTGCACCGTCCCCTGCGGGCGCAGGCGGCGCAAATCGAGCGCGCACTGAACTGCGTTTTGCGCGTTCAGGCGCAGATTGTCGGCCGCCGCCCACAGCCACAACCTTGAGGCCAGGTTGGAGTTGCGGCCCAGCGGTTCCGGCCGCAGCCGCACCAGAACGTCATTCTGCCCAGTGGCGGCCAGGTTAGACGGCGAATCGGTATCTTCCAGCACCAGATCGACATGCTCGCCGGATAGCGCCTCGCCGAGGGCCACAATCTCGGCCGGTCGCTCCAATTCCACGGCGATGGAAAAGGTGTGGCCGTGGAAGACCGGCGCATGAATCACCTGCACGGCCAGCAACGGACCGCGCCCCGCCATGAGCGCCTCGTAGTGGCGGCGGATCCGCGCCTCCACCGCGGGCAGGCTGACTTGAGCGCCTTCGCCCAAGCCTCCGAGCAGGTTATAGGCCGCCTGCGCGTCGTAGATCGCGCGCGGCAGGGACTGGAAGCTGAGCAGGCTCACCGTCTGCTGATGCAGCTCGTCCATGGCCGCACGGCCAAACTCGCTGGCCGGCTCCAGCACCGTGGCGGCGGCAAAGCGCACCGTCGCGGCCTGGTGCAGCCGCTGCAACAGCAGTACCAGGGTAATGACTGCGGGATGGGCCGGCACGACTGCGGGCGTAAACAGGTCGACGGTCGCCTCTTCGGCTCCCAGCCAAGGGGCGCGTACCAGCACACCGCTCTCCTGGTCGAGCGCCCCCGAGAGATCGATGACCGTAGACCCGGCGCGGAGCGCCTGCCGCCAGTGGCGGCGTGTCACGCTCTCGCTGCCGCAGAAAAAGGTGAAGTCGGCATGCTCGAAGGCGTCGGCGCTGATGGCCTGGATGAAGGTGATCTCGTCGCCCACCTGGTCCAACTGCCCTTGCGCGTCTTCCTCGTCGAGCAGGGAAAAATTGGCCGAGGCGAGCGGCGACTCCGAAAGCACTTCCTTCAGCTCCCGTCCCACGAGGCTCGAAGCCCCGGCAATAGCAATCTTGTACACAGGCATCCTTAAAAGCAGCGAGTTAGCGGGTTAGCAAGTCAGCGGGTCGGCATTGACGGTGCAACACTAATCGGAAAATCTGTGCCCAAGCGATTCCGGCTCCCCGGAAGCCCTCGACCGGGGCGCAGGTGCGGGCCTTCTGCGGCGCCGCCTTGACCAACCGTACGCCGCGCGCGCCCAAATGCCCGAGAACATGTACGCCAGTGCGGCCAGGAACACGAACACATTCGAGTACCGGAGCACGATATAGGCGACCACCGCCAGCAGCACGAGCAACTGGAAAGGATGGCGGCGAGAGAAGTTGATCTCCTTAGCCGACCAAAAGCGCCAGGTGCTGACCATCAAAAAGCCGGTGAGCCCGACGAGAATGAGCCAGGGAACGGCAATCCACCAGTACTGGTTCGGAATTCCGTAGCAGAGGTGGACAGTAGCAGCCAGCAGGCCCGCCGCCGCGGGGATCGGCATGCCCACAAAGTACTTCCTGTCCGGCCGGCCCGGATTCCGCGGGAGGGGATCGCGGCTGATATTGAAGCGCGCCAGCCGCGAAGCGCCGCCAAGAAGAAAGAGAAAGCAGATGAAAGCGCCGGCCTGGACGAGGTGCAGCCGTAGTTCCGCATTCATCGAATCGGGGAGGAAATGGAAGCCCCAGACGAAGGCCAGCAGGCTGGGCGCGATGCCAAAGGTGATGACGTCGGCCAACGAATCGAGCTCCCTGCCAAAGTCGCTCACGGTGTTGGTCATACGGGCAATGCGGCCGTCGAGCGCGTCGAAGGGAATGGCAAACAGAATGGCGATGGCCGCCCAGTCGAGGTGCCCTTGCGCATTGCCGCTGATGGCGTCAATCGTCTGCGTAATCGAGAAATAGCCGGCCCCCAGGCTGCCGGCCGTGAACAACGAAGGCAGCAGGTACATGCCGCGGCGTAGCCGGGGATGCGGCTTGCCCTTTGGCCGAGTGGGATCGAAATAGTTCATGCGCGCTCTCCCCGCGGCATCGATGCCAAGACGCTGGCGCCGCCCTTCACCCGCTCTCCCACCTTCACCCGCAGCACCGCGCTGGCCGGAATGACGACATCGACCCTGGAACCAAATTTGATGAGCCCCACGCGCTGACCGCGCTGCACCGTCTGGCCTTCGTTGCAGCAGAAGACGATGCGCCTGGCCAGCAGCCCGGCAATCTGCTTGAAGGTGACTTCGAAGCCTGCGTCGGCGCCCCGGCCGCGCACGGTTACGAGGTTCTGTTCGTTGCGTTCTGCCGAGGCCGATTTCATGGCATTCAAAAACCTGCCTTTTTGATAGCGCACGCAGCTCAAGACGCCCCCGATGGGCGCGCGGTTCACATGCACGTCAAAAACGCTGAGAAAGATGCTGATCCGCTGGCGGGAGCCTTCGGGAGTCGCGATGGAGGCCGTTTCGGTAACCAGCCCGTCGCCGGGCGAAACGATCAATCCTTCGCCGGCGGGAATCGTGCGCTGAGGGTCGCGGAAAAACCACAGGAAAAATGCAGCCAACAGGACTGGCGCCAAGCCCCAGGCCCATCCGCCTGTAAGCCATTTAAGCACTGCAGCCACGACTAGCAAGCTGAAACCGTAGATGTAACCGTCGCGAACCATCGTTCCCAACGATTATACGGCGATTCAGGGTATGAACTGTGGGCGCAGGAGACTCCGCGGGCACAATACACCAGCTCAACGCCGCCGCGGCGTTCCGCTCGGCTAGTGAGCCGCAACAGCCGGATGCCCTGGCCTACGCCACCACAGGCGCGCGGCGCTCGAGCGCGAAGATCAGGTCCTTGGCGTGCAGCTTGAGCTTCTTCAGGCGCACTTCTTCGAGCTGTTCATCTTCGGTAAGATATGGCTTTTGAAGCAACTCTTCCAAACGCTGAGCGTAGCGGCGATGTTCGGCGTGCAGGCGATCGATCTCTTCGCTCAGCGTGGAACCCTGTACTTCATCCATCAAGCACCTCCGGTGCGGCGGTATTGATTTAGGCGCATTCTGAACCGCCGATTTTATTAGAACATTTACATATATCGCCGCTGCGTGGCAAACGGCAAGCCGGAAAATGGCCGAAAAGCCTTTGAGCCTGTGAAAATCCCGTGGAAAGTCCGCTGGTGGCAACGGCAAATTCGCCCTGGTAATCGGCTACAGCGGTTCCACAATTGCTGTATGCCGAAGTAACAACAGCTAAGTGGGTTTTTCCTCAAGAAAAGCCCACCTTGTGCCACCGCCGGAAACGGCTACAACTATTGTGGAACTGCTCTGAGGCCGGCCAAGCGGCGAGACGGCTGAGGCCGCGATCCGCACCGGCCGCAACCTAACCGAGCTTGAGACCCATCAGCACCGCATCTTCAATAGGATCAGTATAGTAGCGTAGCCGAAGACCGGTTTTTCCAAACCCGAGAGACCGGTAGAATGCCAGTGCCACCCGGTTCGAAGCACGCACTTCGAGCCATACCTCGCCCACCTCCGCCGCACGCAACTGAACCGCGAGCACATCGAAAAGTTGGCGGCCCAGGCCGCGCCGCTGGCTGCCGACCGCGACAGCAATCATTTCCAATTCTGCCTGCGGCGGGAAAAGACTGGCAGTGACGAAGCCAAGGACTTCGGCGGAAGCGGTATCTTCCGCCAGGAGTGAAATCCGTCTTACCGCCGGGTTCTGGTCCATCAACTCGGAAAACGATTCCAGCGGCCAGTGTGGCATTTCCTCGAGGATCTCGACAATTTCGATGATGCCCCAGCGGTCTGCTCGGCCAATCGGCCGGATCCGGACCTTGGACGCGTCGAAGTTCATGGCTTTTCGGATCCAACTGCAGCCGTCGCGCCAAAAATTTCGGCGTCGGAGCGGCGGAGATAGTGTCCGTCGAGCAGCGCTAGGTCGGCAATTGCGCCGGCGGTCAGGCGCGCCTCGCCCAGGCGAAGCGCGTCTGCCGCAACCGGCGCGGGTATCTTTACCAGTTGAGAGCCCGGCCATGCAGCTGCCAGCAGCGCCAGGGCGCCGTCATCGCACACCGCCACGCGTGCCGGAGCGGGACGAATGGCTGCCAGCTCCCTGGAACCGGCTAGTATCTCGGCTGGATCGGAGCTCATTCGCTCCAGCCGCAGAAACACCTCGCTGCGATGTGCATCGAGTGCCGACGCCGGCACACCGGACTTCCGCGACAGCACCTCCAACCGCGACACCGCAACTACCGGAATTGCCGTGCCCTCGGCCAGACCCTTTACGGCGCTCAGGCCGACGCGGACCCCGGTAAAGCTTCCCGGCCCGTTGACGGCCACGATGCCGCCCAGTTCGCGCAACTCCGTTCCGGCCCGCTTCAGCAGCTTGCCCACCGCTGCAACCAGCGTCGCCGAGTAGGTGCGCCCGGCCAGCTCGATTTGTCCGAGAATCTCAAGGTCGCGGCCGGCAAGCCGCCCCAGCGCCACCGAGCCCTCCGGACCGCAAGTATCAACCCCGAGAATCAGCGAGTCCGGCATGGCGCCTCCTTACACAGCCGCCAGCGCCTGGTCGAGGTCGGCGATCAGGTCTTCCTTGTCCTCGATGCCGATGGAAAGGCGGATCCGCCCCTCGTTGATCCCCATCGCCCGGCGTGTCTCCTCGCTCACCGAGCCGTGGGTGGTCGTGGCCGAGTGCGAGGCAAGGGATTCGACGCCGCCCAGCGACTCTGCATTCAGGAAGATCTTGATCGCTGTCAGGAACCGCGCCGCCTCATCCCGCGACTTGAGTTCGAAGCTCATCATCGACCCAAATCCTTTTTGTTGCTTCACCGCCAGTTCGTATTGCGGGTGGGTCTTGAGCCCCGGATAGGCGAGCTTGCTCACCTTCCGGTGGGCGGAAAGAAACTCCGCCACCGCGCGGCCATTCTCCTCGTGCTGCTGGATGCGCAACGGCAGCGTCTTGATGCCGCGCAGCACCAGGAAGCACTCGAAGGGCGACATCACGCCGCCTGCCGCTTTCTGGACGAGAAGAAACCGCTCCTTGTGCTCGGGCGTCGATCCGATGAGCGCGCCGCCAAGTCCGTCGGAGTGGCCGTTCAGGTATTTCGTGGTCGAGTGCATCACAATGTCCGCGCCCAGCTCGATGGGACGTTGCAACACGGGCGAAAGAAACGTGTTGTCGACGCTCACTTCGACGCCGTGTGCGTGGGCGATGCGGCTGACGGCGGCAATGTCCGTTAGCACCATGAGCGGATTGCTGGGCGTCTCAATGTGCACAAGTTTCGTATTCGGCTTCATGGCCGCTTCCACGGCCGCCAGGTCGCTCGTATCCACATAGTCGATCTGGATGCTGTAGCCGCTCACAATCCGGTCAAAGAGCCGCACCGTGCCGGCATACACGTCGCGCGAACATACAACGTGATCGCCGGCGCGCAGCATTGCCACCAGCGCTGAGATGGCGGCCATCCCGCTGGTGAATGCGTGGCCGCTCGCGCCGCCTTCGAGTGCGGCCAGCGCCGTCTCCAGCCGGTCGCGTGTGGGGTTGCCCGCGCGCGCGTAGTCCCAGCCGCGATCACTGCCGATGCCGGTGAGTTCGAAGGTCGAGGAAAGATAAACGGGCACGTTCACCGCGCCCGTCAGCGGGTCAGGGTGCTGCCCGGCGTGGACGGCAAGAGTTGAGTACTTGTATGGGGACATGGTTTGGTTCGAGCTGCGATCTCCTGGTTTCTAGCTTATCGCGCCCGATTGGGAACGTTCCTTGAAGCCGCCGATACTCGTGCAGGAGTCGCATCGGCTTCACTGCACAAACTGACCCCTGAACACCGCTTTGATGTGCGTCAGTCTTTCGTTGAGCGCGTCGGCTTCTTCCTCGAGCCCTAGCCTCCGAGCCAGCCCGATCGCATCGTAATAGCACTCTTTGGCGTCGCTATAGCAGGCCGTCGCGCCACTCGACGAATGCGCCTCGTACATGTCGTCGTAGGCCTTCTCGCCCAGCGCCTTCAAGCCCGCCAATTGCGCCAGTTGTTCCTCGCGCTCCCTCTCATCGGCCATATCAATGCTCTCGCTTTCCTCGTGCGCCGCGCGCGCGGCGATGGATGGGCTTTCCCCACTACTTCGCCGCTTCCGCCGTTTGTTTTGTAGTGCGCACCACCGGGAAGTAGCCGGTGCGGGTGCGGACCGTGAGTTTGCCCAATCCCTTGCCCTCGGCCGTCACCTCCACCTTGCGGAAGCCTGGCACTGTCGTCGGCTTGGTCGAGTGGTAGCCCAGCGTGTACTGGCTGCGGATGTCGCGCGCCACCTCGGCGGCGATCTGATCCACCTGATCCATCGACTTGGGGAAGAACGCCATGCCGCCGGTCTCGGCGGAAAGCATCTCCAGCGCGCGGCGCGCGTGACGCACCTCGGCGCGACTCATCTCGTCGCCGAAGAGCAGCCCGATGGAGTAGATGACCGGCCCGGAAAGCTGCTGTACGCGGTGGATCGTCTGTTCCAGGCCCAGGGTGGACGCGTTGTCTTCCCCATCGGTAATCAGAATGAGGACTTGTTTGGGCCGCTTGGCGTCGGCCACCAGTTTGTCTGCCGAAGCCACCACGGCGTCGTAGAGCGCGGTGCCGCCGCGGGAATCGATATGCGACAATCCCTCGCGTAGCTTGCTGATGTTGGAGGTAAAGTCGCAATCGATAAACGCCTCGTCGGAGAAGTTCACCACAAAGGATTCGTCCTGCGGGTTCGAGGCCAGAACCAGGTCGAGCGCGCTCTTGTTCACCGACGGCCGCTTGCGGTACATCGATCCGGAGTTGTCGATAATAAGCCCCATGGAAACGGGTAGATCGGTGTGTTGGAAGCTGATGAGGGTCTGTTTGACCCCGTCCTCGTAAACCGTGAAGTCGTCCTTGGTGAGGTTCTGCACCAGGTCCGATCCGTTGAGCACGGTGGCATTGAGCACCACCTCTTCCACGTCGGTGTGGAACAGGTAGCCCTCGCCCTCTTTGCGCATCGGACCGCTCGACGGAGCCGGGGCCACGGCGTCGGGCGAACGGACCGGATCGGTATCTACAGTGAGGGACGGCGCCGGGCTCGCTTGCGCCCCAGACTGCGGCGCAGGAGCCGGTTGCGCGGGCAAAAGAAGCCCTGCGGCGGCCAGAAATGCCGCGAGAATCGCGTTATTGGAGAGGCGCATAGTACCCGGTGCGAGCATAAACCGTCAGGGGAGGAAGACCCGGAGGCGGATTGATCTTCACTTTCACTTTACGCCACTTGCCATCGCGGGCCAGATCTTTCGGCTTGTAGCCGATCACATACTGATTGCGCAGCTCGGTGGAGATCTTCTCCGCGATGTCGCTCATCTCGTCTACGTCGTCGACGCGAAAAAGCCGGCCGCCGGTCGACGAACTGATGTCGTCGAGAAGCTGCGGCCCCATACGTTCCTCGGGGGTCGGCGCGTAGGGATCGAAGATGCCGATCGAGTAGATCTCCACATCGGCCTCGCGCACCGCCGCCCGCACTTCGCCCTCGGTGTAGCGCGAGCGGTTGTCGCCGCCATCGGAAACGACCAGCAGCGCCTTGCGTTCGTGGTGGGCATCTTTCATCTTGGCCACGCCGTAGTAGATCGCATCCAGCAGCGCGGTGCGGTGTCCCGCGTGTACCGTGGCCAGGCGCGCCTCAATGTCTTCGACGGAGCTGGTGAAGTCCTCGATCAGCTCCGGCCGGTCATTGAAGCCGATGACGAAGAATTCGTCCTGCGGATTGGCCGTCTTGATGAACTGCAGAATCGCTTCGCGGGCGCGGACCAGCTTCGATGTCATGGAGCCGGAGAGGTCGAAGACGATGCCAATGGAAATCGGGGCATCCTCGCAGGCGAAACTGGAGATCTTCTGCTCGCCGTTGTTCTCATAGATCTGGAAGTCTTCTTTTTCCAGGCCCGTGACCAGGCGGTTCAGCGGGTCGGTGACCGTAACCGGGACCAGCACCATGTCCACATTCATGCGGATGAAGGAACCAGGATGGATTCTCAGCGACGCGGGGCCGGTTTCGGGAGCCGCCTCAGCTCCTTTGGGCTCGCTCGCAGGCGCCGCGGCGCTCGAAGGCGGCTCGACGTGCACCTTATTGAGCTCATCCTCCTGGGCACGCGCCTGCGCCAGAACAAAGGCCGCGATGAGTGCGCAAATCCCCATGCAGCGGCAAAGCAACGCAAGCTTGCCGGCCCCTTTCAGATTCTCGTCCTGGGGAAGCGCTGTCATGCGTCACCACGAGGGGTTTGAAGGCGATATTACCACTATTGGCGCATCTCCGGCGGCATCAGATTGTCATTCCGCCAGTCCCATACGTGAATTCCCGAAAGCTGTCCGCGCGAGGCGCTGCGATACAATCGAGCCTGAACGCGCCCCGCAATCCCCTTGAGGCTCAACGGCATGGCGGGGGCTCAAATTCCACCGTTCCAACGGGGGAGCAAGACCGTCTTCATGGCTCGCATTTATCCCTTTCGCGCCTGGCGCTATAATCCCTCGGCGGTGCGCCTGGAAGACGTGGTCACCCAACCCTACGACAAGATCTCGCCGGCCATGCAACAGGCTTATTACCAGCGCAACCCCTTCAACCTGGTCCGCATCGTCCTGGGTCTGCCTGAGTTATTTGACGTGGAGAAGGGTGAAAACGTCTATACGCGCGCGGCTCGCGACTTTTGCGCTTGGCGCGAACAGGGCGTGCTGATCCAGGAAAATGAGCCGTGCGTCTTCGCCTACGCACAGCGTTTCAAGGTTCCCGGAACCGAGACGGTCAAAGAGCGGCGCGGTTTCATCGCTCTGGGCAAGCTCCACGACTATGCCGATCGGGTGGTCTTCCGACACGAGCAAACACTGTCAAAGCCCAAGAGCGACCGGCTTAACCTCCTCAACGCCACGCGGGCGCACTTTGGCCAGATCTTCATGCTTTACTCCGACCCCGCCGGCAGCGTGGAGAAGATTCTGTACGAAGGCAACGGCCCAGCCGACGCCGAGGTGACCGACGAGTACGGCGTTCTGCACCGGCTGTGGCGCGTGGACCGCCCGGCGGTCATCCGCCTGCTCATCACGGCGATGGCCGATAAGAAACTCATCATCGCCGACGGTCACCACCGATACGAGACTGCCCTGAACTATGCCAAGGAACATAAAGGCGGAGGCGCAGTCAAGAGCGGGTCGAACACCCAGCAACTGCCGCAACCCGAAACTCCCGACGCCGCGGCGATGATGACCTTTGTCAACATGGAGTCAGACGGACTGGTGATTCTGCCCACGCACCGGGTAGTGCACAACCTGCCCGGTTTCAAAGCCAATGCCTTTATCGAGGCGGCGAAGGCGTTCTTTGCGGTTGAATCGCTGCCGCGCTGCGATGCCTCAGGCTTTATCGAAACGCTGGCGCGCCAGACTGGGACGGCCTTCGTCGCCATTACCTCCACTGGCGCATTTCTCCTGCGCACGAAGCCGGAAGCCGTAGCAGCGGCTCTGGCCGGACTGCCCGAGCGCCAGCGGCAGCTCGACGTGACTCAATTGCACTCCATTGTCCTTAACCGGTTGCTGGGTCTGGACGCCGAAAAGGTGAGCGAGCAAACCAATCTCCGCTATCTGCGCGACGCCCCGGAAGCGGCGGAGCAGGTGCGCCGCGGCGAGGCCGATATCGCCTTCCTCATCAACCCCGTAACCATGGAACAGTTGAGGGAGGTGGCCTTCGCCGGTGAGGTGATGCCGCAAAAGTCCACCGACTTCTATCCCAAGCTGCTTAGCGGCCTGGCCATCTATGCGCTGGAGTGAGATTATGCGGCGGGCGGCGCCGCCTTTCTCGCCCTCCGGGCCCAGGATCGACCCGGACGCCCCATCCTTCTTCCGCTCTCGCATGAGTATTCTGAGCCTGAAGTTCGCAAAACAAATAAGTTGTCATCCTGAGCGTCGTTTGGCGCGTTGTTCGCCAAACGGAGTCGAAGGACCTGCGGTTGCGACGCTCGAACTACGCAATGAACTTGAGAGACACGATTCGATAAGCGGAACAAGAGCAGGTAGGCACGATCGTGCCAGACTCCTTGGCGCGATAACCGCCCTCCTCGTCATCGCTGCATGCGCGGCAGTTTACGCCCAAGCCCCGCCTGCCGCCGCGTCGCGTTTTGTGGTGGTTCTTGACGCGGCTCACGGCGGCGACGACCCCGGTGCGCGCCTCGGAAGCGAGGCGGAGAAGGCCTACACGCTGGCTCTCAGCGTCAGGCTGCGCTCGCTTCTCATGGCGCGTGGCTTCGATGTGGTCACAACGCGCGAATCCGACGCCACTGTCGATGCCGATCGCCGCGCCGGGATTGCTAACCACGCCGACGCACAGGCTTGCCTGAGCCTGCACGCGGCAGAAAGCGGCTCCGGCGTGCACCTCTTTATCTCTTCGCTGGCTCCGGCCGGCGGCGCGCGCTTTCTTCCCTGGAAGACCGCGCAGGCTGCGTTCGTCACGCGCAGCCTGTCTCTCGCCGGCATGCTCAACTCGGCGCTCTCCCATGCCAGCGTGGCCGTCACCCTCGGACGCACCGCTCTCCCAGGGATCGACAGCATGACCTGCCCGGCCGTGGCCGTTGAAGTTGCCCCGGAGCGATCCTCGCAGCGATCGTCTGATGCGCAGGGATCGGCCAGCCTCGACGATCCCGATTACCAGGCTCGCGTGGCCGAGGCTTTGGCCGCGGCACTGGTCGAGTGGCGAGCCGACGAGAGAGGGGAACGCCAGCCGTGATTCCCCGCCACCAAACCATTCTCTTTGTCCTCTTACTCGCGGCCTCCGTCATTATGGGCGCCGTGCTTTGGCATCTGCGCGACCGTGCCCATCAGCGGCTGCTCCAGGGCGAAGACTCGGCGCCAACGCATGCCCCCGAGGTCGCTCCGGCCGAACAAGCCACGCTTATGGTAGCCAATGACGCCGATAACTCCGTACAGCCGCGGATTCTATCGCTTCCCTTGCCGCTGAATCCGGAGGCCCGCGCGCGCGCCGTGCTGGGCAAATTGCTCGATCTCTACGCGGCTCCCGATGCCGCGCATCCCGTGCCCGGTGGAGCTAGCTCCATAGCCCAGGTCTTTCTTGCCCCGATCGCGGATGCCAGCGGGAAAGTGACGCCCGACGGCCCCGAGCTTGCGGTCGTCAACCTAACCGGCGCCTTCGCCGCCGGCCATCCCTCCGGCCTGGAAACCGAAACGCTCACGGTGCTCTCCATCTGCGCTACTTTGAACGCCGACCTTCCGCGCGTGACCGAGGTGCGCTTCCTGGTGGATGGCCAGCCGCGCGCCACCCTCGCCGGCCATGCCGATTTGACGCGCACGTATCTGACGAGCGAATCCGCGCCAGCAACCGCAGGTGACCGGCCTTGACACGGATCTCGACGCGAACGAAGAAGATTCTGGCCTGGACGGCGCTACTCGCCTCCGCTCTTGCGTTGCGGCTTGGGCTCGCCCTGGGCTCACCCAACATCTTTTACCCCGATGAGATTTTTCAGACGCTGGAGCCGGCGCACCGGCTCGCGTTTGGGTACGGCATCGTCTCCTGGGAATGGAGACTCGGCGTTCGCTCCTGGGTCTTTCCGGCGTTCCTCGCCGGAGTCATGCGCGCAACGGCGTGGCTGGGATCGGCATCCGCAGGATACCTTCTGGGAACGGCGATGGTTCTGTCTCTGATTTCGCTGACCGCGGTGTGGTTTGGATACGCGTGGGCGAAGCGCGCCAGCGGAACACCCGCTGCAGTGATCGCCGCTCTGGCGTGTTCCTTCTACTTTGGACTGCTTTACTTTGCCCCCAAAGCGCTGAATGAAGTGGTTGCCGCGCACGTGATGCTGCCCGGGTTGTACCTTGGCGTTTACGGCCAGAAGCTGGGCGAACGAAAGCGCCTTTTCCTCGCCGGCCTGTTTTGCGGGCTGGCCGCGTGTCTGCGCATTCAACTGCTGCCTGCCCTGGCTTTTGCGATGGCGTACTTCTGCTATCCGCGGTGGCGCGAGAGAGTTCCCGCTGTCGCAGCCGGAGCGTCGGTCCCGGTGCTTCTCTTCGGAGCGGTGGATTGGATCACCTGGTCCTATCCATGGCAATCGTTTTTCCGGTACTACACGGCAAACGTGCGAGGTATGGGCAAGCTCTTCCCTGCTCAGCCGTGGTACTGGTACATATTGGTGCTTCTGGTTTTGATCGGTCCCGCCGTCCTGCTGCTTTTTCACGGCGCCAGGCGAAGCCCGTTCCTAGCGATTTTCTGCGCCATCGTCGTTATTTCGCATAGCGCGATAGCGCACAAGGAAGTTCGGTTCATCTATCCTATTCTTGCGCCAGCCATCGTTCTGGCGGCGATGGGAGCAGTGGATCTCCTAAACGAGATCAAGCGCGGAGTGCGATTCCTCGACAATCCAAAGCGGGTTGTGGCCATGAGTGTGGCGTTTTTCTTTGTGTCTTCGGCGCTTTTGGCGACGCAATGCAGGAACTGGTATAAAACGCGCTGGGGCGACGGGGCCTTCGGTCGTCTCAGCCACGATGCAGGTTTATGCGGAGTGGGCATTTACGATCGAATGTGGTGGGAGTCGGGAGGATACACGCATCTGCATCGCGATGTGCCCATCATTCCGATGGAAAGCGCCGCCGAGCTTGCGAAGGATGCCCCGGCCTTTAGCGCTCTGATCGCGTCGCGCAACTCACCCGGCATCCCCTCCGGATTTACGCAGTCCGAGTGCTGGAGTGGAGTTTGCCTGCTTGAGCGCGCGGGAACATGCACGGCTCCGCAGCCGGACGAGGAGATCAATGCGTATCTCATAAAGATTGGACAGTGAGGGCGGTTTCTCATGCGATGAGAAAGGGCGCTGGAACGCACCTCGCTGGCAGAGGTTGCTCGCAGAAGAAATGACTCCAACCATCGGCGTCTTCGATTCCGGCTTCGGCGGATTGACCGTGCTGCGCGCGCTCGTCGAGCGCCTGCCGCGCGCGCGCTTTGCCTTCCTCGGCGACACCGCGCGCTTGCCCTACGGCTCTAAATCGCGCCGCACCATCGCGCGTTACGCCGCGCAGAGTGCGCAGTTCCTGGTTCGCGAGCAGGGTGCGGAGTTTCTCGTCATTGCCTGCAACACCGCCAGCGCCCTCGCGCTCGACGCCATTCAGGATGCCGTACCAGTCCCGGTACTCGGGGTCATCGAGCCCGGCGCAACCGCTGCCCGCGCCGCTTCGCAAACCGGCGACGTGCTTGTCATCGCCACTGAGGCGACCGTGCACAGTCACGCTTACACCGCCGCCTGCCGCGCCCTCGGTCTGCGCGTGCTCGAAAAAGCCTGCCCGCTGCTCGTGCCCCTCGTGGAAGAGGGCTGGATCGACCATCCCGTCACCGCCGAGGTCATCGAGATTTATCTAAACGAGCTGCGCGCCGAGGCCGCGGCGCAGAATCTCAATCCCGATACGCTGGTCCTCGGCTGCACGCACTACCCCCTGCTCAGGCCCCTCTTCCAGGGAGCGGTTCGGCCTGGAGCCAGGGTGATTGATTCCGCTGAATCCGTGGCGCAGGCCGCCGTCGAGATCTTGAATGGCAGGGCCGCGCCCGTCGCGGCGGGCGCATCTCCGCAAACCGAGGTGCGTTGCTTTGCCACTGACTCGGTGGAGAAGTTCGAGCGGCTGGGATCGCACTTTCTGGGCCGGCCCGTCGGACATGTCGAGTTGATCGATCTGGGCGAATAATCGCGCGCGGGCGCACCAGCCCATGCGATGCCGCCGACTGGAGGAACGCCGCCGCCGTCGAACGAGTGTCCTGTCTCCAAAGTTCGCAGCATCAATCAGTTCGCATCATAAATCCAGATGTCATCCTGAGCGGAGTTTGGCCGTTTTTCGGCCAAACGCAGTCGAAGGATCTGTGGTTGTTTTTTACTCAGCGAACCCCATTCAGCGCCCAATTCCAGTATTTTCGCCGAAATCGATATGTCGATACGGCTTGGTAGTGGCGCAGTTTCCGGATAGGCGACAATCCGACCACAATGCCAGCGATAGTATGAGCCGCAGTGGATGAATAGGATCAAGGGGTGCTATGGTGCTTGCGGTTGAAAAGTATTCCGCAGTTGATAGGTTCCTCTTATTACCGGCAGCTGCACTTTTTATTTGGTTTGCAATGAGGGGTGTATCCACCGGCGAAGTCCCGCTTAGGTTCTCGACTCTAAGGCGATCTGCCGGAGGGCTTCTCTTTTGGTTTGGTATTGGGATGAACATACTATTCGGCGTAATGTGTTTGTTGGGATTTATCTTTGGAATGGACATTTGGAAATAGAAGCGGCAGAACTGATCAATCACCGGCAAATGGTGAAGTTAAGATCTTTAAGTCATAGATTCGTAAAGACCAGCATACCGATGACGCTCCAGAAGGGCGTATGAAACGCGTCACCCGCGTATGTCTCGCCATGCTGCGCTCACGGAAATCGCAATTGGAAGCCTAAACCCCCTGCGGGCTAGAAGGCATCAAGTTTTGAATGGGAGACGTATCCAATCGCCGCGAGAAATCAGCAATCTTGATCCAGTAGACGATCCAGAGAATCAAATTGGGAAGCATGGCGAGAATGTTGACGAACGGGACAATCATGCATGCGCCACACACGGCCATTGCAGTCCCAACGGATTTTCCGGGCTTTGGGTCAGTCGCCGGAATGCTCCTCAGTCTGAATTCATTGCCCAGAGAATCTGCGAGAGCGAAAACCACAAAAAAGCTCCAAACCAAATTGACCAAAGGGATCAATAGCAACCAAACCATTCCAGGTTGCATGGTGCGCGACGACGGGGAACATTTCTGTAGAACCCCGCTGAGAAAAGCAATATAGACAATTCCAATGGCAAGGACGCAGAGAGCTAGACAGCCCGCAACAACGCGAACAATCGTTACGGAATCCATGGATCCTCCGAGGTGGTCTTAAGATTTGGTCGAAATTCTAGAACTGGTTGCATAAATGGCTTTGTGAAAGGGCACGACTTTTAGCCTGCCCTGAGCTTGCCGAAGGGTGCCGTAAAGGGCGCATAAAACGCGGGGCTTTAGCCCCTGAGGGATGCGCTTTTACAAGCTGATTGCATTTATGCAACCAGTTCTAGCATCGGAGGGACGACTCAGCAAGTCCCATGACGCTTTCGTGGTTCCGCTATTGGTTCGGCCTTTATGACCGCCTAACCGGAAACCGCCCCATTACCCACGCATTCCTGCCGAAATTCGCTCTGATATTCTGAGAATCGGGTCGTTCACCGTTTCCCCTCATCGAGCAAGACCCCGGAGGAACTCACTCAGCATGATCGATTTGGCGGGCAAGACGGCCGTGGTCTTCGGGCTGGCCAACAAGCGCTCCATCGCCTGGGGCATCGCCCAGAAACTCCACGAGGCCGACGCCACCCTGGCCATCTGTTATCAGAACGAGCGCATGAAGGCCGAGGCCGAAGACCTCATTCACGATCTCTCCGGCGCCAGCGGCTTCCAGTGCGATGTCTCCAACGACGCCGAAATCGAATCCCTCTTCGTCGCACTCAAGCAAAAGTACGCCAAAATCGACATCCTCGTGCATGCCATCGCTTACGCGCCCGCCGAGGACCTCAAGGGCGAATTTATTAACACGAGCCGCGAAGGCTTCCGCATCGCCCACGACGTGAGCGTCTACTCGCTCATCGCCGTCACCCGCGGCGCGGCGCCGCTGATGACCGAAGGCGGCAGCATCATCACATTGACTTACTACGCCGCTGAAAAAGTCGTCCCCCACTACAACGTCATGGCTCTGGCCAAATCCTCTCTCGAATCCGCCGTGCGCTATTTGGCCTATGAGCTCGGCCCCAGGAACATCCGCGTCAACGCCATCTCCGCCGGCCCCATCAAGACCCTGGCCGCGCGTGGCGTGGGCGCGCTGGGCGACATGCTGAAGTCACACGCCGAGCGCTCCCCGCTTCACCGCAACGTCGATCAGCTCGAAGTCGGCGGCACGGCGCTCTATTTAGCCAGCGATCTGGCCAGCGCCGTCACCGGCGAGATCCTCTACGTGGATTGCGGCTACAACATCATGGGCTATTGAGATCCAATCGTGTGAGCCAAGCCTAAACTGAACCGCTAAGATGGTTCGACAGGAACTACACGGTATGACTGTTGACCGTCTCATCGCTCTTTGGTGAATTATCGTCACGGGCATCATTGGTATAGCGGCGATAATCGTGCCTGTTGTCATCGGCAAGCGGAGGGATCTCGCAAGATCGCGCAAAAGAATCTGTGAGGATTCTCGCTCATCGTTCACGGAGGTAATTGCGCACGTGAGTCGCTGTGACAGGGATATTCACAGCATCTTTTCCGGTCACGCGTATCGCCTGGACAACGCAATTGTTGAATTCAGGAGGCACTTACGGCCAAGGAAGCAATCCGATTTTGATTCGGCTGTCGATAGTTACCGAGGGCTCTGCGATTCAATCGAACCGGCGCTCATTCAGTTTTGTCCTCAACAAGCAACCGGCATCGCCCCGAGGGATCAGGCTGAGACCTGTACGGCATTACTCTCCGCAATCAATAGGCTAAAGGATTTCGCTGTGCCCGCCAGTCTGAAGAAGTAAGGACTGTCGGTTCTTCGCTGTGCGTTTCTTCTCGCCTCGGAGTCCTTGCCCACCCCTGTTCGTCTCCGTCCGAACATCAGCACCGTAGCGGCCCCCTCGCCGGCCCGCTGACTCGTCGCTACTCTTTCAGCGTCACCGTGATCTTGCGCGTGTCGCCGCCCTCGGAGGCGATCGCGATCTCGCCTGTGGCGCGCTTCTTGATGCTTTTGAACTTTTCTCCCCACTCCACGACTACAAGCGCATCCGGCGTGAGCAGATCGTCCAGGCCCAGCGTCTCCAGTTGCCGCTCGCTCTCCAGACGATAGACATCCAGGTGATAGAGCTTCACCGGCTTGCCCTTGCGCGAGCCGTCGAATTCGTGGATCAGCGTGAAGGTGGGACTGGTGACCTCGTCGGGTTCGGCCGCGTCCAGCGCCTGCGCAATTCCCTTTACCAGCGTGGTCTTGCCTGTGCCCAGTTCGCCGCGCAGCAACAGAAACTGCGGAGGCTTGAGCAAGCCGGCAAGCTTGCGGCCCACGGCAATGGTGTCCGCGCCGCTTTGCGTGGTGAACTCGTGAACCCTGCCTTCCGCGACGGTTGCGGCGTCGGTCATTGCTTGACCCTCATTCAGATTGGATGCACGCCGCCCTCGCCGGCTGTGCGCGCTTTTCGCCCGCCGCACGCGCTGTTAGCCTGCTGCATGCAATGCCCCCTGCAACCAAACATACCCGTTTTTGCCGCCCGCATCAAAGCGATGCGCGCGCGATTGATATGCCCGCGCCAATTGCGCCAGGCAGTCGGTGGCCAGCAAGGTGCGCTCATCACCTTCGCGCACGGCCAAATCCGCGGCCAGGCCGTGCAGATAAACCGCAGCCTCAACGGCGTGCGACGGATCGTCGGCGTATTGCGCAAGCAGGCCCGCGATCAGCCCGGTGAGCAGGTCGCCGCTGCCGCCTTTGGCCATGCCCGGATTGCCGGAAGTGTTCACGGCCACGCGACCGTCGGTGTGCGCAATCAGCGTCCGCGCGCCCTTGAGCACCAGCGTGACCCCCACGCGGCGGGAAAACTCGCGCGCGGTTTCGAGCCGGTTGGCCTGGACTTGAGCAACGCTGATTCCCGCGAGACGCGCCATCTCGCCGGGATGCGGCGTGAGCACCAGCGTGCGTCCTTTGGCCAGCTTGGCCAGCAATACCGACTTGGCGGCCAGAATATTAAGCGCGTCGGCGTCGATTACGGCGGGAATCCTTGTGGCGGAGAGCAGTCCCGTGACAAATTTGACCGTCTCCGCGCCCTGCCCCAGCCCCGGACCGATCGCGAGCACGGTTTTTCCTTCGGTCAGCGCATCAACCTGCTTCGGTTCGAGATTCTTTTCGGCAATCTGGCCCTCCTTCGTCGCCGCAAGCGGCCAGGTCATCAGCTCCGGCGCGAACGATGCCACGACCGGCAGCGCCGGCGCCGGAACCGCAGCAGTAACAAGCCCCGCTCCGGCCCGCAATGCAGCCAAGGCCGCCATGGCAGGTGCGCCGGCCTTGCCGCCTGCGCTTCCCAATGTCCCGCCCACTACCAGCACGTGGCCGAAATTGCCTTTATTGACCGCAGCCGCGCGCGGCGTCTGGGCCAGCGCCAACGACGAGCCGGACCAATCCAGCTTGAGCTCTGAAACAATCGCCGCATCCGGCGAGCCGATGGGCGCGACGACGATCGGTTGATCCCAGCCGCGCGTCAGTTGCCCGAAAACATGCGCCGGTTTGGGCGCGGTGAAGGTGACGACGGCATCGCAGGGGAAAACCGGCCCGGCTATGGTTGCCGCGGTTTCATCGGCCGGCCAGCCGGAGGGTAAGTCCACGGCGAGAATTGGAACCGGAATCCGGCTGCCACGCAACCACTCGAGCGCTGCTAACCCAAGACCCTTTAGCGGAGGCTTGAACCCCGTGCCCAACACCGCATCGACAATCAGATCGGCCTCCAGCGCATCTTTGCCCGCGTCGTTGTGCCGGCTTAGCTCCTTGGCGCTCGCGACCGCGTGAACCTGGCCGTGCATGGGACTTGTCAGCTCTCTCCACGCCGCGGCCGCATCGCCTCTGAGCTGCTCCGGCTCACCAAGCAGCAGCGTGGTCACCTCGAGGCCCGCATCGGCGAGCAGGCGCGCCGCCATCATGCCATCGCCGCCGTTGTTGCCTTTGCCGCAGATCACCGTCACGCGCCGCGCCCGCGGGAACTGCTCGCGCGCAAAGGTCGCCACAGCCGAAGAGGCCGCCCGCATCAACTCAATCGACGGGACTCCAAACCGCTCCGTGGTGGCGCGGTCGCAGGCCTGCATTTCGGCTGCGGACAAAACCTGCATCGCCTTCATGGTACTACAGCGTGTTTCAAAAAATGGGTTCGGCCTCAAGCCAAGTACTTACGTGTGAGGCGGTTGGAGTGTTGAGCTTCTGCCATGAAGAAGCGGCAGAAGCTGGAAGCTGTCTTACCGTATAAACTGAATCCCAGCACAGCCATGAAGGATTCGATCCATGTTTCGAAGGAGAATTACCTGAAGGCCATCCTCGAAGCCGAGGCGGAGGGGCGTCAGGTGATTCCGGCCATGCTGGCGCATTGGCTTGAGGTTTCGGCGCCTGCGGTGACCATGGCGCTCAAGCGGTTGAAGCGCGACGGCTGCGTGAAGGTAGGCGAGGATGGCATTGTGCGCCTGACCGCGGCAGGACGCGAGACGGCCTACCGCACCGCGTTGCGCCACCACTTGATCGAGCGCATGCTGAGCGAAGTGTTCGGCATGGAGTGGCACGAGATCCACGAGGAGGCGGAACGGCTGGAACACGCAGTTTCGCCCGCCTTCGAGGCCAAGCTCAGGGAAAAACTAGGCGAAAGCGGCGCCTGCCCGCACGGCAATGCGGTGCTGCCGCTGGGCCCGGCCGAGCGCAAGCGCCGCGGAGAACTGCAGCTCTCCCAGGCGGCCGCAGGCAAACGCTACACGGTGGTCAGCCTGCACGAGCGCGATCCCAAGCTGCTCAAGTTCCTGCACGGCGCCGGGATCGGGCCCGGTAAGAGCTTGCGCGTCGTTAGCCAGAACTACGACCAAACCGTTTTGATTGAGCTGCCTACGGGGACATCGATCCTGGGAAGACCGGCGGCGGAAGCGGTTTGGTTGCGGGGAGAAAAGCAGGGAACAGGGAATAGGGAATAGGAGCCAGTGCCGTAGCCGACGGGGAGCTGAGGGTTCTATTGTAATTAAATGTAAGTGAATTTCTTAACCACAATTAATAAACCGTGGCATACTGGAGTTGAGGGACATCTGCCGTCTCTCTTTCCGGAAATTTGTGTCCACAGAGGTCATAACTCGAACCGTACTTACCGAGCCCTCGCTGCCCGAGGTTCATGCCAGCGTGCGCATTTCCCGCTCGCCGATTTATTGGCGGCGGCTGCTGGGGTTTGTGGGGCCGGGATTCCTGATTTCCGTCGGCTACATGGATCCCGGCAATTGGGCCACCGACATCGCCGGCGGCTCGCGCTTCGGCTATACGCTGCTCTACGTCATCATGCTCTCGAACCTGATGGCGATTCTGCTGCAGAGCCTCTCGCTCAAGCTCGGCGTGGCCACGGAGCGCGACCTGGCGCAGCTTTGCAACGAGAGCTACGGGCGGGCAATGAGCTTTGCGCTGTGGGTTCTGGCCGAAATCGCAATCGCAGCCTGCGACTTGGCCGAGGTGATCGGCTCGGCGATTGCATTGCAGCTCCTCTTCCACATCCCACTGTTTTATGGCGTGCTGATCACCGGACTCGACGTGCTGGTGATCCTGATGTTGCAGCGCTGGGGATTTCGCTACGTTGAAGCGCTGGTGATTACGCTGATCGGGACGATTATCGTGCTCTTCGGGGCGCAGATGTTTCTTTCGCGGCCGGACTATTTGCCGATATTGCGCAATCTCGTGGTGCCGTCGCCATCGATCGTGACCAACGGCGCCATGCTTTACATCGCCATCGGGATTCTGGGCGCGACGGTGATGCCGCACAATCTCTACCTGCACTCGTCGATTGTGCAGAGCCGCCGCTACAAGCGGACGCCGGCGGGCAAGCGCGAGGCCGTTCACATGGCCAACGTAGATTCGGCGCTGGCGCTGATGATTGCGCTGTTTGTGAACGCGGCGATCCTGATTGTTGCCGCAGCGGTCTTCTTTCGCAGCGGGCATTTTGAGGTCGCGGCCATTCAGGACGCCTACAAGCTGTTGAGCCCGCTGCTGGGCGCGACGGGCGCGAGCACGCTCTTTGCCATCGCTCTCCTGGCCAGCGGGCAGAATTCATCGATCACCGGCACGCTGGCCGGCCAGGTGGTGATGGAGGGCTTCATTCATATCCGCGTCTCGCCGTGGCTGCGGCGCCTGATCACTCGCTCGCTGGCGATTATTCCCACCATCATCGTTGTGGCCATCGCCGGCGAGCAGGGAACCGAGAAGCTGCTCATTCTGAGCCAGGTGATTCTCTCGTTTCAATTGAGCTTCGCGGTGGTTCCGCTGGTGATGTTCACGGGCAACCGCAAGATGATGGGCGAGTTTGTGAACGGCCGCTGGTTGCAGGGGCTGGCATGGGTCACCGCCGTGCTGATCGCGGGGCTGAACGTGTGGCTGCTGGTGGAAACGGCGATGGGACGCTAGGTGCAAGCACGGTCGAAGGTGTTCGAAGACAGGGAATCCCGGCTGGCGGCGTGGACGCCGCCAATACAGCCGGTCTGGAAACCGGCTCTACCTTCCCGGAGGCAAATACGAATTGCAGCAAAACAATCGGCGGGGTCCCGGCGCTTTTGCTTTTGCTAACGCTGATTCACTGTGGCGGGTTGCAGGCGCAGAGCGGCACGTCGAGCGCGATCTCGGGCACGGTTCTGGACTCGGCGGGCGCCGCGCTGGCCGATGCAGAAGTCTCGGCTACCGAAATCGACACCAGGGCCATTCGTGCAGAAAGGACCGACGACAGCGGCCGCTTTCTCTTCTCCCAGGTCAATCCCGGGACTTATACCGTGACGGTGCGGGCCAGCGGATTTGCGGCGCAGACCTCGCTGCCGGTCACAGTCGAGGTGGGGCGAACCGTGACGCTTGACTTCAAGCTCGCCATCTCTGCTGCTGTGCAAACGGTTGAAGTTACCGCGCAGCAAGCGCTCGTCAGCCTCGGGAATCCCGATACCACCAGCACCATCGAAGCCAAGACGATCAAAAACCTGCCCAATCCCGGCCAGGACCTGACGTACGTCACGCAGTTTTCTCAGGGCGCTTTGATGAATACGGCCGGCTCCTCGAGCGATGCGAAGGCCCCCGGCGGCTACGGCAACGTGGAGTTCAACGGTCTGCCCGCGACCTCCAACGGCTACATCCTCGACGGCTACGACTCGAACGATCCCTGGCTGGGACTGAACATCGGGCTTGCGACCAACCTGGTTATTGGCCTCGACGCCGTGGACCAGACTACGGTGAGCACAAACTCCTACTCCGTCGACCAGGGCCGCTATGGCGCCTCGCAGGTGAACTACTTCACCAAGTCGGGAACCAACCAATTTCACGGGGATTTCTACGAGCTGTGGAACGGCTCGCTTTTCAATGCCGAGAATTACTTTCTGCACGCCAACGACATGCCGGGCAATATCGCCCAAAAGCCGCGTTCCATAGTGAATGAATTCGGCGCCAGCGTAGGAGGGCCGATCCGGAAGAACAAGCTCTTTTTCTTCGCTCACTATGAGGGCGCACGCCTCGTCTTGCCGCTGGTGACGCCAACGACATTGCCGACGGCCGCCTACCAGAAGTACGTGCTGGCGCAGCTTGCTGCGGGCGGATATGACCCGGTCACGGGCACGAATCTCCCCGCACAGACCGCGGAGATCCCATTCTACAAAAACATGTTTTCGCTGCTGCCGGCTCCCGGAGGATCGCCGGTCGCGATCACAGCCTGTCCGCTGGATGCATCCGGGAATCTCTTGCCTGCTCCGGCAAATGGCGCTCTGCTTGACGGCAACGGCTGCGCGACCCAGCAACAGCGGTCGCTGAACAACGGCGACAGCGAAAACCTCATCGTGGTGAAGATCGATCACACCATTAACGCCAAGGACAGCGTGTGGTACCGCTTTCAGCAGGACACGGGCCTGCAGGCGGAGTGGACAGATCCGATCAACCCGATCTTCAATTCCTATTCTCCGCAGCCGCAGCGAACTTTGGTAGTGGGCTACACGCACGTGTCTCGCTCCAACCTCGTGAACCAGTTCAATCCCGGAGCGAGCTGGTACTCAAGCATCTTTGAGCCGAACAACTACGCCCGGACGGTGCAGGCCTTTCCTCTGGATCTCGCTTCGGGCAGCGACAGCGTGCCCTTCACCGCCATCGGGGGCCTGGACAATACGTTCGCGCAAGGCCGCAAAGTCACGCAGTGGCAGATCAACGACAACCTGATCTGGACGCGCGGACAGCACACATTGCACTTCGGCATCAATACGCGCCGTGTCGACACCAGCGACTACGACCTCGGGGAAGGCATTGTGCCGACGGTCACCTACAATGACCTGGCGGAGTTCACTTATGGAGCCGCTTACACGGCACAACAAAACTTTCCGGTCTCGCTGAAGGATAGAGTGGCCGTCGGCAACCTTGAATACTACGGGATGGACACCTGGAAACCGTCTTCGAAGACAACCATTACCTACGGCATGCGTGTGACCTGGAACACTAACGTCACCAGTCCGCAGGCACTATTCTCCCGCATGGCCGGCTCCTTCCTGGATGCTTCGCATGAAACCAATCAGCCGCTGAATCAGGTTCTTGTGGGCCATGTTCACAACCTGTTTGCCGCCACGCCGCTGTTCGTCTACCAGCCGCGCGCCTCGTTTGCGTACCAGCTTCTTCCGCACATGGTTGTCCATACCGGGTTCGGCGTCTTCAACGACATCATCCCGCAGCAGATTGCCGACAACGGTCTGATCAATGCTCCCAACGACGCCAGCTTCACTGGCGGCATTGGCGGGCAGGCAGGCGGACTGGGTATAGCATCCGGCGTTCCTGGAAGCGCGGTCAATGCGACGGTCAGCGCCAACAACTCGTTTCACACCGCCTTCCGCTCCGGCGGCGCGCCCTGTGCAGGCATCCAGCCGGGCGCGCCAACCTGCCCGCTTGCTGTCGCACTGAACACGTTCCCGAGCGGGACGCTCAAGACGCCGTATTACTACCAGTACAACCTCGGCGTCGAGCGGCAGATTGGGCTGCGCGGCAGCCTACGCGCCGACTTTGTGGGCACGCGCGGGCTGCACGAGCCCTACCAGGTGCAACTCAACGGCTACCAGACCGTCTGCGACGGATGCTTTACGCCATTCCCATACCAGCAGCCGCTAGATCGGCGTTTTGCCAACGTCACCGAGTTCCAGACCGGCGCCAACAGCATCTACAACGGATTGCAGACTGCCTACACGCAGCAATGGGGCGGATTGACGCTGCGCGGCAACTATACTTTCAGCCACTGCCTGGACGAAGTATCGAATGGGGGTCTGCTCGCGTTCTCCACGCAGGGCTTGGAATCACCCTTGCCGGGGGAGTTGAACCGGCAGTACGCCAGTTGCGACTACGATGTGCGGCATAACATCTCCGCATTCGGAATGTACCAGATGCCGTTTCACTCCCGAAGCCCGGTGCTGCGCCAGGTCCTCGGAGGATGGTCTTTTTCGGAGACGGCATTCCTTCACTCCGGACTTCCCTTCAGCGTGCTGAGCCAAGCCTACAGCGCAAATGGCGATGGTGTCTTTCAGGCGTCCGACCCCGCGCAGACCATCCAGTTTGCCGTGCCGAACTATGCTAACCGGGCGCCCGGCGCGCCGCTTTATCGCAAGACGCCCTATCCCGGCGTGACCGTAAACGGAACCAAGCAGTGGCTCAACCCCGATGCGTTCGTTTCGGTTGTGGACCCGACAACCGGGGCATGCTTTACCGGCGTCCTTGGCGCGCAGAACGATAACCCAACGACCTGCCAGTTCGGCAACTCAGGCCGCAACTCAGTGCGCGGGCCGCACTTCACCGATTCGGACATATATATCACCAAGACCTTCCCGATCCGGGAGGGAATCAGGTTCCGTCTTGACGGGCAGTTCTTCAATGCGTTCAATCATCCGAACTTCGCTCTGCCCGAGACCGTACAGGCCGGCGTACCCGGCTCGCCGATCGCGAGGTTCGGAACGCTGCAAAGCGTGACCATGCCGCCCACCGGCCTGTTGGGCGTCGGCCTGGGTGGCGACAGTTCGCCGCGCATGATAGCCTTTCAAGGCAGAATCGAATTCTGACGGGCCATCGGAAGTTGCTGGTTGAACAAGGTTTACGAGACGGCCTGAGTCACTGAAAAACCGTCTCCTGCAACCTCGGCTATCACACAGAGTAGTTATTGCTGTCCCGCGCGGGGTCGTGATCCAATGGCAGTGATTTCCTCGGGCTTGATCTCCTATACCATGTAGTTGGGGACCTGCTTGATGAGCGATGTGGTCCAAGTTGAGTCAAACGAGCCGGTAACGGCAGGCGGCCCGCAAGGACAAGATGCGGTGTGGGTTCCCGGCTATCACGTCGTGCCCTACGGCAAAGGAGCGGACCAGGAGGATCTTTTTGCCTACCGCACCGCCATGGCAGAGCTTGAACAGGCTGAGGAGGCTAAGCCGAAAGAGGCCAATGCCAAACGGACACCGGCTCTGCTGCTGATCTTGCTTATCCTGGCGCTTTTGGCGGTTGCGGCGATGCTCGTTCTCGCCGTCCCGAAGGTCATGTCCAGTTCGCCGGCTCTATTTAAGGTGGTCAAGCCCAACGCGCCAGTTCTATATATCGATATGGGAAGCCGGAGGTTTGATCCGGCTGGGTTAGGCGGCCGTCTCATCGCTCGATGGGAGGGAAGCGCCGCCTACGAGCTCTACATCGATCCGCTCGACCCGCAACAAGCGGAAGGCTTTCAAGCCGTGGCCGAAAACCCTCCGTACCCGCTTTCGTTCGTTGTTCGGCTGCATGATCCTTCAGGCGTCGTCCAATGCCAGAAGGAAATTGCCATCCCAGCTCCTGCGCCACAGGCAGACCCTCCAGACCCCGCGCAAGCACTGCAGCCACGGCAGACGCCTAGCGGAGACACTGTGCAGAATATTGCCGGCCCCGACGGAAATATCGCCGAGATCACTGTCTCCGGCGGCCTGCCTTGTTCGCAAACGGCATATCAGCACCTTGCCGCCTGGGATTTCACCACCAACTTCCCAGTCATCGGTGGCCAGGAGAATTGGCTTAGGCAGGAAAACGATCTGGCAGCGGGCCGAAAGCGCCATTCCGCCGGCGCTCAAGGATTCATCCCGCGGGTCCAGCCCCTGCCAACTGCGATCGATGGCGACGATGTGATCGTTGGCGACAATCCCGTGAGAGGAACTGTGGATACTGGCGGAGGACGCGTTTTTCTGGTGGGAGCCATCGGGATGCGGAACCGCTCGGCGGAATGGCAGATCTTTCCCGCCTCAATTCATTTCCACTGCGACAAGAATGGGACTTGTGTCCTGACTCGCACCAATTCGCACACCACCTTGCAGGCGCGCTTGATGAAATAGACCTCCGGCTGGCGACTCCCTACAGCGGTTCCACAATTGCTGTATGCCGAAGTAACAACAGCTAAGTGGGTTTTTCCTCAAGAAAAACCCACCTTGTGCCACCGCCGGAAACGGCTACAAGTATTGTGGAACTGCTCTAAAGGCAAAAGAGCATTCGATTCAGGGCATGGAGGTTGAGAAATCCGATCGAGCCGTTTGCGCGGTTCCAAGATAGCTATAGCCATGGGAGGGAATCGTCGCCAGGCGGAAATGGGCGAAACTGTGCGCGATAGAGAATCGATGCCGAGAACATAATCTGGCGATCTGCGCTGCCGGATTTTGGAAGCCTGCGAGCGCAAGCGGGGTTGCGTCGCCAACTGGCGGGCCGCTTTGGGGTCGGCTTCGAGTATGTGCGTAAGATTGGCCGGCCGCTGCGGCGGCTATGGGGAGGTTTCGGCGCGATCCGCCCACGAACGGTAGATTTCCTCAAAGATATCGTCGAGCGATTTGCGAATGTCCCATCCGGGATAATGCGCTTTCATCTTGCGCAGATCGCTGATATAACAGATATGGTCTCCAGACCGGTTATGTTCCATATATTCGTAGATCATCGGCCTGCCGGAGATAGCCTCTATCTTGGTGAAGGCTTCGAGGATGGAACAGCTATTCGATCTCCCTCCACCGATGTTATACACCTCGCCGGGCCGCGGATCAGCGATAAATGCGGCAATAAAGCGAGCTACATCGAGGGAATGGATGTTATCGCGGACCTGCTTGCCCTTATAACCGTAGACATTGTACTTAGTGCCAGTAACATTACACTTTATCAGGTAACTCAGGAAGCCGTGCAGCTCGACCCCGGAATGGCTGGGTCCGGTAAGGCAGCCGCCGCGCAGCGCGCAGGTGGGCATGTTGAAATAGCGCCCGTACTCCTGGACCATGACATCGGAAGCAACCTTTGAGGCGCCAAAGATCGAATGCTTCGACTGGTCGATGCGGAAGGTCTCGGGGATGCCGTTCCAGTAAGCCTCATCTGCGTATTCCCAGCGTGTCTCGAGCTCTTTGAGAGGTAATTCGTTGGGAGCGTCGCCGTAGACCTTGTTGGTCGACATGGATGCAAACGGGGCCTCCGGCGCGTGCTGGCGGGCGGCCTCAAGCAGGTTGAGGGTGCCCACGGCATTGGTGTCAAAGTCGGCAAATGGGATGGATGCGGCAAGGTCGTGACTCGGCTGGGCTGCGGTGTGCACAATAGCGTCGGGCCTGAGTTGCTTGAGCAGGTCGAGCACGCCCCGGCGGTCGCGGATGTCGAGCTCGTGGTGTGCAAAGCCGCTGATGGTCCGCTCCAGGCGATGCTGAATCCACCGCGTGTCGCCTTTGGGACCAAAAAAGACGGCGCGCTGATTATTGTCGATTCCGTGAATTTCCCAGCCTTCCGCCGCAAAATAAAGGCAAACCTCGGAACCAATCAGGCCGGAAGAGCCAGTTACAAGAATCTTCTCCATCGTGCTCTCCTAAAGCAAAGTCGAGGACTCGTTGGAAACCGCACCCGAAAACCGAGCCCACGAACTGCATTTCGTCTCTGCAGGTGTTCTATTCAATGTTGGTATACCAGTCGTCAAAATGCGACAATCGCTCTAACTTCCGGACATAGCCATTCCGGGTCAGTAAAGAGAATATTTTCTCTCTTGTCGGCCTAAAATTGTGCTCGCACGTGATCGTCTTGAACCGGTACTTGCCGAAGTTGAAGGCGCTTAGTATTTCGTATTCACTTCCCTCGGTATCGATCGAGAGATAGTCGATCTCTTTGGGCGCTTGGTATTTGTCGAGCAAGTCGGCAAGGGAAATGGTTTTGACGCGATGTGTCTTGCCCCTCTTTCTTGCTTGGCGGTGACTATCCGACGAGCAATACATGTCAATTGTCGATAACTCGGCGCTATCCACCTCATTGAAGATCAGAGTTGAATTCGAGTCGCACCACACGCAGTCTGTATCAATGTGGCAGGTTCGATTGCTTCTCAGGTCCTTGTGCCAGCGTTTGGCGGGTTCGGCAAGAATTCCGGTCCATCCAAAGTCCTTTTCCAAGAGGTAAGTATTGCTCAAAAAGACACCGTTTGTCGCCCCAAACTCAACAAAGAAGCCGTTTCGCTTGAAGTTCAGGGTGGATATCACAAAAAGTCCTGCCGCAGTTGGGACTGCGAATTGTGCAGCGACCGAAGCAATCGTGAGGCATGGCGGTCGGGAAGATCCAAATGAATTGCATTGATTTGACCGAGCGTCGGTTGTTTTCAATGATGAGTTGTTGAAGATGGTCAGAACTCGTTATGCCGACACCGACTTTACTTAGGGATCGTTTTACGATGTTTTTAAGAGTGGGACTCATGATCGGGATTCGTCGTTCGATCAGCATCGGCAATGTCCTTTCTTATTCCGGCATTGAAGGAATGGCTCGTCTTAGTTCGCAGGGTAGGCCACGGATGCTCCAGCTTTTCCCTTGTTCACGAAAAGGCCATCCACCTGCAGCAGTTGGCCCGTTCGGGGGTGCCTGAACCCCGGTTCAAGATCCCAGATGAGGAACCCGTGCCGCTCTAGCATGGAATACATCTCCGGCATCGCGATCTCGTCATGGTATAGGGATACCAGCGACATCTCCAGCTGCAGCGCGGTCACCTCAGAGAGCAGCTGCCCTGCGCCGCGAAGGACCTGTGGCTTGAAGCCCTGGACGTCAAGCTTCAAAAATGCGGCGCCCCTCCAGGCTTTTCCCTTCACTTGTAGAGACCATCGTCAGATTGCCATTCGACGTATTTCGACTGAGGCAGCGCATCCAGAAGGTTTTCCCGCATTTCCAATACCGAACTGGATACGCTGTTGCCTGCGACATTGATCTCAACCTCGCCTTCGTGGTCACCAAGCGCCATCCGTTCCGCGATTGTCCAGTGTGGGTCGGAGGCCGCGTTCTGCAATAGAGAAGCGTGCGCGTCCCGCAGCGGTTCAATGGAGAGGATTTCTCCTCGATAGCCGATATGGCGGCACCATTGCGCAAACTGCCCGGTATTCGCGCCGACATCAATGACGATGTCAATTTCCAGGTGGGAAAAGAATCCCCCTGCTCGCAGTTTGTTATTGGTATCGACTGTGGACCGCACGATCTCGTACCCCATCTGTTGCGCGAAGCTTCTGATACTCTTCTTGGCTAGTCGAAGCATCCCAATCTCCCAATTCAGAAATCCGCACAGTTCGCCGCTGGGGTTCCAGAGTCCGCACGCCGCGCGCTTCCCCATTCTCCATGAGGAATTAGAGCTATTTAGCGTGACCAGAGGCATGCCAGCGGCGGCAAATCGCAGCTCTGAGAAGGCCGATCATAAACCCTCAGGGGTCATGGGGCGAGTGCGCGCCGCGTCCTCCGATTGTCAATTGCTACGGAAGAAGAACCTTACCCGGTGGCGCTCTAGATCTCCTCTGGTAGGGGTGTGTTGGTACATGCGTTCGTCTCTCCTGCTTCCGCTTTTGTATCACGATTCTTGGTCCGCGGATAAAGCCGTACACAGTATTGAAGAGCGCGGAGGCAAAATACGCCAAATTCGTAGTGTAGGCCAAAAAGGATCGCGTTCATGGTGCTGTCGATCCTGAAGCGGCTGAGGAAGAGGATTTGAGCCGCAAGAATGACGCTGATGCTGGTCCAGGTGGTCGTCCAATAAATCCAGCGCCGTGCAGCGGTCATGACCCATAAAACGCCAACGAGGTAGCCAATGCAACTGCTAAGAACGAGCCAGCCTGTCTCGCGGCTAAGGGAGGAGTACTTATGGCCGAGCAGAAGCAAGAGTAACTTAGGATCGAAGAAACCCACGAAGCAAATCGGGACACAAACGGCGACGGCAGCGGCGGCGATGAGGAGATAAGTGCGAAGAACGCGCTTTTGAGGCAGCCGCGCCATAAATGGCTCAATCACAGCGCCATTAAATCCGGAGACGAGGAGGAAGAGCTGGCCTAAGCGGCCAAGAGCACCCACTTCGGCGATGCTGCGTGTGCGACCGAAAAAGGAGATGAGAAAGAGCGCGATCTGTCCTTGAAGGGCATAGAAAATGAGGCTCGGCAGGTTGGGAAGAACATACTGCAGCATCTGGCGTGTCGTTTTGGGATCGGCACGCGCCGGGAGCGTAACAAAAGGGCGCGACTCACGAGCATGGAGCCATCCGATGACGAAAAAGCCGAGCGCATTTACCCAGCTTGCGGTCCAGGCGGACAAGAGCCCTGCCAGGTACAGGACTCCGCAGGTCGCAATGCGGAAAATCGCGCCGGCCAACTGATTGCGGTAGTAGTGAGAGAGACGGCCGCGTATGAGTAGGGGAGCGCTAAAATACGAGACTGTGCCAGAGAAGTAGATCGATGCCACTATGGAAGCGAACAGAAGCGCACTGGTCAGGGTGGTCCAATGATGTTGCCAGGCAATGTGAACATAGAAGATTGCTGAGACGGGAGCCAGGCAAAGCAGCATGACGTTACGAATGTGCCGGCCCGAGCGGACATAAGAACCGATGACTGCAGGGTCATTGCCGCGCGGCCCGACCAGCGCAACGATGGTTCCGGCAAAACCAAGATCCGTCAAGAGGCTCAAAGTTACTTGAAAAGCGAAGGCCACGATGAACTGAGCGTAGTTATCCACCGTAAGCCAGCGGAGCAATAAGAAGCCAGTGAGAAGATTCGTGAACTGAGCGAGGCCCTGGCCGGTGAGATATACGAGAAGGGTGCGGAACCTGCGTAAGGATTTCTCGGAGCGCAACCAGGCCCATAGAGAATCCACAAAACCTAACATCGAGGGATCTCCAGTTGTCTTAAGGTGGACTCTGCCAGGCACGGAACAGAGGAATAGGAGGCTGGCCGCCTAACACAATCCGGCTTTCGCGGTTTCGCCATGTGCGACCCCTCACTCAGTGTTATCAATGCAGCCGACAAGGAGAAACCACGCGGCATTTTGGATCGGGCGCGCCAGATGCCGGATGCCATTGGTATGCGTCTGGTACGCATCGAACCAAAGTCTTCAACAACGGCTTACAAGGTGATCGCGATGACGCGCTACCGAGTGACGCCGGCCTGCAGGAGCTTGAAGAACTCTGCTCAATTTTACTCCAGTGCGCCATGTCCGCGGCGGAAGAAGCGATCAGCGAGCACGCCACCAGATGCTGACAATTTGCTGTGTGCTCGATGTGGGTGAGGATGGCGCGTTAGAATCTCAGTAATCGAATTGGAGAGTCGGGCGCCGTAGCGGGTTAATGCGCAGAAGTGAGTTGCTCAATCCGGGGTAACGAGGCAAAAGCGATGCCAAAAATCGCCTTAATTACCGGGATTACAGGACAAGACGGCGCCTATCTGGCCGAGTTCCTGCTGGACAAGGGCTATATTGTGCACGGCATCAAGCGCCGCTCCTCGTCGTTCAATTCGGCGCGCATCGATCACATCTACCAGGATCCGCATATGCCGGATGCGCACTTTCAGATTCACTATGGGGACATGACCGACGCGACCAATCTGATCCGGATTATTCAAACCGTGCAACCGGACGAGATCTATAATCTGGCGGCGCAGAGTCACGTACAGGTGAGTTTTGAAACGCCGGAGTATACGGCAAATGCGGACGCCACCGGCGCATTACGCATCTCTGGAGGCGATCCGGATTCTCGGCCTCGCCAAAAAGGCGCGGTTTTACCAGGCTTCGACGTCGGAGCTTTACGGGAAGGCGCAAGAGACGCCGCAGAAAGAGACCACGCCATTCTATCCGCGCAGCCCTTACGGAGTGGCGAAGCTGTATGCCTACTGGATTACGGTGAACTACCGCGAAGCTTACGGGATGCATGCCTCGAACGGAATCCTCTTCAACCACGAAAGCCCGATACGCGGCGAAACGTTTGTGACGCGCAAGATTACCCGCGCCGTGGCCGCCATTCATCTGGGCGTGCAGGAGACCTTGTATATCGGCAATCTGGATGCCAAGCGCGACTGGGGTCATGCCCGGGATTATGTGGACGGCATGTGGAGGATTGTGCAGCAGGAGGAGCCGGACGATTACGTTCTGGCGACCGGCGAAGCGCACAGCGTGCGGGAGTTCGTCGAACTGGCGTTCGCGCAGGTTGGGCGAAAGATCGAGTGGCGAGGGAAGGGCATCGACGAGGTGGGAATCGACGCCGCGAGCGGCGAGACCGTGGTCAGAATCGACAGCCGGTATTTTCGCCCGACGGAAGTGGATATGCTTCTGGGCGATCCTTCCAAGGCGCGCCGCGTGCTGGGATGGAAGCACAAGGTGACTTTTCCCGAGCTGGTGGAGGAGATGGTGACCGCGGATTTGGAAGTTATCGCCAGGGAACGCCACGTGAGAGAACTGCGCCATGAGTAGTTTCGATTTGACAGGGCGGCGCGTTTGGGTGGCAGGGCATCGCGGCATGGCCGGGTCGGCGATTGTGCGCAGGCTCCAGCGCGAGAGCTGCGAGATCGTGACGGCGGCGCGCAGCGAGCTCGATCTGCTGCGCCAGGCGGAGGTTCACGAATGGATGGCAGAGGGCAGGATCGATACGGTTTTTCTGGCTGCCGCGACGGTGGGCGGCATCCTGGCGAACGCAACGCGGCCCGCCGAGTTTCTGTACGAAAACCTGGTGATGGAAAGCAACGTGATCCATGCGGCGAAAGAAGTCGGCGTAAAAAAGCTTCTGTTCCTGGCATCGTCCTGTATCTATCCGCGCATGGCGGAGCAGCCGATGCGGGAAGAAGCTCTGTTGACCGGCGCGCTGGAGCCGACCAACGAATGGTATGCCATCGCCAAGATTGCCGGGATCAAGTTGTGCCAGGCTTATCGCCGGCAATATGGCTGCGATTTTGTTTCCGTCATGCCGACGAATCTGTATGGGCCGGGTGACCGCTACGACGCGGAGGGCGGTCACGTGGTGGCGGCGCTGATCATGAAGATTCATGCCGCCAAGATGGCGAATAGCGCGACGGTGGAGTTGTGGGGGAGCGGGACTCCGAAGCGCGAGTTTTTGTTCTCAGAGGATTTGGCCGATGCATGCGTCTTTGTCATGAAGAATTACTCCGGCGAGATGTGCTTGAATGTCGGCACGGGGCGCGATATGACGATCCTGGAACTGGCCGAGAGCATTGCCAGGATCGTAGGCTGGAAGGGGATCTTCACATTCGACCGCTCGAAGCCCGACGGCATGCCGCGCAAGGTAATGGACGTGAGCCGGCTGCGCGCTTTAGGTTGGAGCGCTCCGACCGATTTCGAGACGGGCATGAGGGAAGCATACCGGTGGTATGTTACCAATGTGATTGAACGCCGGTAGCCGGATCATTGCCGGGGCGGCGGCTTTACGAAATAATCATTGAAAGATATGAGCTCTCCAGCCCGTCAACGCGAGCGGAAAATACACCACATCGCGGCCAGCGCGGAAGACAATCCATATCATCGCGCCTCATTCAGCCTGGGGCACCGGATGGTGCGGTTTCTGTGGCAGGGTGCGTATTTGCTGCTCTATCGCACGTCGCCGCGTCCCATGCATGCATGGCGTTCGTGGCTGTTGCGGCTCTTCGGCGCGAAGATGGGGCCGGGCTGCCACTTTTATCCCAGCGGCAAGGTGTGGGCGCCGTGGAACCTGATCTGCGAAGACTGCTGCACGTTAGCCGATCACGCCGAGATTTACAACCCTTCTCCGATGTATCTGGAGTCACATTGCATCGTCTCCCAAGAGGCATTTCTTTGCGGGGCCACGCACGATTACAACGATCCCGACTTCCCCATGATTTCCTACAGCATGCGTTTGGGCGCGTATTCGTGGATCTGCGCGCGCGCTTCGGTGTCGCCGGGCGTGAATGTGGGCGAGGGCGCGGTCCTGGGATTGGGCTCGGTGGCGTGCGACGATCTGAAGCCATGGACGGTGTACAGCGGAACGCCTGCCGTAAAGGTGAAGATGCGGGAAAGAAACGGTTCGGCTAATAGAGAACGTGCTGGACCGTAGCGGGTTCAGGCCACAGCCGAACCTCCGCCGACATCTCTCTCCTGCTGTCGCCGCTTATTGGCAGCCTTTCTCAGTAAGCCTAGTTTCCAAGCCCGATACAAACTGACATAAAACCGTTCGTGGCAGGTGCGGCGGCACGCCGGTATTTGCAGCAGAAACAACTCTCCAAAGTCATGGGTGCGCATGCGAGATAATCGCAGGTGACTGGAACCACAATGAAAGCAATTCACGCCGGGGATCCTCCACTCGCACCGGAAAGCGGATAATCGTGCAAACGGACACCAGCGAGGCATCGAGATGAGATCCTCTTGTACGAGAGCGTCTCAACCGTCAGTTAAATGAGTAAGTTTAGCGCAGCTACGCTATCTCCCATCAGGTGCATTAGACGCCAAGGAAGGGCTTCAAGGAAGGATCAGTGCACGGAGTGAAAAGGGGCTCTGCAATCATCATTGGCGCTGGCCCTGCGGGGCTTACGGCAGCTATTGAACTCCAGCGGCGCTCCGAGATCAAGCCTGTGGTCATCGAGGCCAGCCGCGCAATCGGCGGCATTGCGCGCACCGTTTGCTACAAGGGCAACCGCATGGACATCGGCGGCCATCGCTTCTTCTCCAAGTCGGACCGCGTGATGCAGTGGTGGCTGGAGATGATGCCGGTTGAGGCCGGCGCGGGCGAGGGAGGGCAGCTTCGCTACCAAGGCCAGAAGCGCGAGCTTCCCGCGGCTGTAACCAAGGACCCGCAGGCGGAAGACCTGGTGATGCTGGTGCGGCAGCGCAAGAGCCGGATTTATTTTCGGCGACGCTTTTTCGACTATCCCTTCCGCCTGAGCGCTGACGCCGTCCGCGGTTTGGGCGTTGTTCGCACCGTTCGATGCGGGCTCAGCTATCTACACTCGGCGCTCCTGCCGCGACGCGAAGAACGGTCGCTCGAAGACTTTCTCATCGATCGCTTCGGCAAGCAGCTTTACCTCATGTTCTTCAAGCCGTATACGGAGAAAGTGTGGGGGGCGCCCTGTCAAGAGATCAGCGCAGAATGGGGCGCGCAACGCATCCAAGGGCTCTCGCTGAAAGTCCTGGCCGCGCACTTCTTGAAAAGGGCCTTCACGCGCGACGGCTCCGCGGATATGGCGCAGAAGCGGACTGAGACCTCGCTGATCGAAAGGTTTCTTTACCCAAAGCTCGGCACCGGTCAAATGTGGGAACATGCGGCCGATCTTGTTCGCGGGAACGGCGGCGAGATCCACCTGGGCGAGGCGATCGATCGCATTCACGTGCAAGGCAACCGCGTCGTGGCCGTCGAAGGCTTGACCGAAGCCGGCAAGCGAAACACCTACTCAGGCGAGTTTTTCGTATCGAGCATGCCGGTGCGCGAACTGATTCGAGTTCTGGACTGCGATGTGCCCAGAGCGGTAACGGAGGTCAGCGAAGGCCTGAAGTACCGCGACTTCATTACCGTCGGGCTGCTGGCCAGGAGGTTGACTGTCACCGAGGACGGAGGTTCGGCCCTCAAAGACAACTGGATTTATATTCACGAACCCGATGTGGTTTTAGGCCGCATCCAGATCTTTAATAACTGGAGCCCCTGGCTGGTTGCTAGTCCTGAAAAGGCCTGGATTGGCCTTGAGTACTTCTGCAACGAAACAGACTCTCTCTGGAAACTTTCTGATGCAGAGATGGCCAGCCTGGCCATCGAGGAGGCGTCGAGAATCGGAATTCTGAAGGCTGAGGATGTGGAGGACTCGCATGTTGTGCGCGTCGCCAAGGCATATCCAGCCTACTTTGGCACTTACATCCGATTTGACGTGATCCGCCGCTACACCGATGGGTTCGAGAACTTATTCCTCGTGGGGCGGAATGGCATGCACAGGTACAACAACCAGGATCATTCAATGCTGACCGCGGTAACTGCCGTGGAAAACATTGTCAACGGCGTGACCACCAAGGACAATATCTGGGCGATCAATACGGAAATGGACTACCACGAAGTAAAGGCGGAGAAATGACCGCAGCAGCGGCCGCCGCGCGGCGCGCCAGGGATATCCGGAACGCCCGCGCCGAGTGATAAAGTGAGGAATGATGAACAATTGCAAACGAGGGTCCAAGGCAGCTCTGATACCGTGCGTATTGGGGATGATGGGATTGCTGCTTGCGTGCAAGTCAGCGCTGGCGGCAGAACACCCTGGGACCGCGAAGGACCCGGCGCAGGCGGCAAATGACGCAAGCGGCCCGGCGGGCGCTTGTGAGCCTGCGAAGCTGGGCTCGCCTTACATTCCCGTGGACAGTTGGGTGTACCCGGCCATGCTGCGGCTTTACTCCCTGGGCTACGTGGACACGATATACCTGGGTCTGCGGCCCTGGACGCGCGCAAGCCTGATACACATGCTGGAAGAGGCCGGAGACCTGATCGAAGATGGAGAAGCGGATGGAGATCCGGGCGCGGGCGAGGCGCGGGAGATCTACGATGCACTGAACCGCGAGCTGCACTACGACATGGAGGGTCCGTGCGGCCCGCATGAGGGCAGTACCCGGATCGAGTCGGTTTATACCGTGGCGCGCGCCATCAGCGGCACGCCGCTCCACGACAGTTATCATCTGGGATCGACGATCGTGAACGATTACGGCCGGCCCTTCGAGAACGGATTCAACAATTACTCCGGCGCCAGCGGCTATGCGACTGCGGGACGATTTACGCTTTACGTTCGCGGCGAATTTGAGGGCGCGCCGTCGGCCGCCGGCTACTCGGCCACGCTGGCGCAGGCACTCTCCAATACCGACAATACCCTCTACTTCATTCCGTCGAGTACGCCACCCTATGGCCCCACCACCGCCGTTTATGTCCAGCCCACGATTCCTCAGGGGCCGATTGCCACCGCGACCGATGGGCGCTTTTTGGAAGCCTATCTCTCCTATCAATACCTGAACCACGTTTTTTCCTTCGGCAAACAGGACCAGTGGCTGGGGCCGGCGCAGGGCGCCAGCATGGCTTTTTCCAATAACGCGCAGAACTTCTATGCCTTCGAGATCAACCGCATCGAACCGCTCGACATTCCTCTGCTCTCGCGTCTTACGGGGCCTTTCCGGTACGAATTCCTTCTGGGTGCGCTGCGCGGGCACACTTATATGCCCAACCCGGCGTACGAAACGAGCCCGTCGCCGACCACATTCAACGTGACCAATCCCGGCGACCCCTGGGTGCATGTGGAAAAGATCAGCTTCAAGCCCTTGAGGGATCTCGAATTTGGGTTTGAGCGGACGGCAATGTTCGGCGGCGAGGGGCACGAGCCCGTCAATCTTCACTCGTTCCTGCGCAGCTTCTTCAGCCTCACCGCAGGGAACGCCGTTCAGAAGGCCGGCAACGCCGATCCTGGCGCGCGTTTTGGCGCCTTCGATTTCACCTGGCGGCTGCCCTTTGTGAGCCATTGGCTGACGCTCTATACGGACTCGGAAGCTCATGACGATGTGTCTCCAATCGACGCTCCACGCCGAGCTGCCGTGCGGCCAGGTCTTTATCTTTCACACGTGCCCGGCATTCCCAAGCTCGACGTGCGCGTCGAAGGCGTGTCTACCGATCCCCCAACTACGCGCAGCACGGGCGGCGAATTCATGTACTATGAGGCGATTGAGAAGCAGGGCTACACCAACCAAGGGCAGCTTTTTGGCGATTGGATCGGGCGCGAAGATAAGGGCGGACAAGGCTGGATCACATATCACCTGAGCGGCAACGAGTGGCTGCAAGTGGGAGTGCGCAATCAGAAGGCAGTGACGAATTTTATTCCCGGCGGGACCACGGTCAACGACATCAGTGTTCAGGTGGTCAAGCGCATTGGCAAGGACTTCGAGGTCAATGGCAACTTTGCCCTGGAGCACTGGAAGGCCCCTATTTACTTGCCGGGGGAGCAAACCGTGACCACCACGAACATCCAGCTGACCTGGTTTCCGGCGCGCAAGGTCAGCTTCTGAGTACGCCAGGACGACCTCGCGGACGTGGCAGATTTCGTTTCTTGCGTGGGACAGGCCGCGCCGAGCGGATGCTTTGCCCGGCGCGGAGTCGGCGCAGGCGCGCGGTCCCCTTATCGAGAGCCCTCTGCGGACGATTGCTGGGCCGGCAGCGAGGGAATGGGTTTCACCAGGAATGCGGGCGTGGCGAAGTCGGTTACCTTGAGCAATTCTCCCTTGGAGTCGAAGGTCAGCGCCCATTCCATGGGCTGGCGCGGCGCCGCCACATCGACAAAACGGACAACCCACTCGCCAAGACTTCCGACCTCCAGCGTGGGAGGAAACGACAGAGACAAGCTGGCGCCCGCGGAATTCTCCGGCTGTGGTGAAGTCTCGGGATGAGCGCCAGTGAGCGCGGCGTAGCACTCGGCGGTGGAGAGCCAATCGGCGGTGTTCTTTGCCGGCTCGTCATCGCGAATGCGGTTGAAGGCGGCGATGGTGAGGGGGTTGACAGGGGCGGGCGAATACAACGAGAATCCCCGGCGCTCGATGGGAATGATGCGAACGCGGCCTTTGCCGCTGCGCGAAATCGCGGCTGAGAACAGGCTTATGTCGCCTGCGCCGTTATTGCTCTTGAAGAGCAATAACACGTGGCCTGGCAGGGCCTGGCACACAAGTTGCTGGTAGGTCCACGTCCCCTTGTCGAACTCGATGCCTGCCAGCGCAGCACCCTCTCGAATCGAAGGCTCCGCGCTTGCGGCCAATTCGCGATCCTGTCCGGTCATCCGGCCCTCGGAACGAAACTCAATCAGCTTGACGCTTGCAGAAGACGAGGGCCCGGCAGAGAACGGCGTGAGGGTCTGAACAGGCGGCACGAGCCTTGTTTTGTAGGAGGCGCCGGATGAATTCTCCGGCACCGGTGTTGCGCTGTAGGATGCATTCGATGAATTTGAGCTCGTTTGAGCTGCACAAGGGGAAAACACCCATGCGAAAGCCGCCACAGCGAAAGCGGCGGTCAATATCCCAAAGCGTTCCATATAGTCGCCAGACTACCACCTCCGGCGGTGCGATTCGTGGGATTCACACCCCCAGCAGCGGCGAATTACACTGCCTCTCGTCAGCCGGCCCGGAAAGACGTGTCGCCTGCGAAGGAGCCGCGCAGGCCGTCAGCGCCCTTGGGGATGCGAAAAGTCGTAGGCGACGCCGACTGTGATTCCCTCAGGATTGAGCGTGCTGCCTAAGAGTTTGCCAAGCCAGTTTTGATACTCATAGTCGGCGCGCACCAGGAGCGGGCCAGAGAACCGGTACTCGAACCCGCCACCAGGAGCCAGGAGCGTGCGCGTGTCATGCGAGTACCCAGGCAGAGGATAGAAATCCACGCTGCCGTCCTCAACCAAAAACTTAACATAGGGATGGAACCTGCCAAAGAGGCGCCAGTTGTAGACCGCTCCGCCTCCCGCCGTATCCTGGCGCATGTTCTTTTGAGGGCAGAATCCCGGTGGGCTGCAATTCTGGTGGAGGCTGATATCACGGGCCTCCGCCTCGATGCCAAGGCCGTGAGCGAAGGATTGAATCTTCGCGGGATACCAGTCAGCCCAAATCGTGCCTCCGTACATTGGGCCATGTCCCCAATCGACATTGTAGCTGGAGGGTCCAACGCCCACGGTCAATTGCAAGGCTTGTGCATGGTATGCCGGAGCGACTTGGGAAAACGCGGGAAGCGCCGCAGTGAAGAAACATACGGAGAGAATGTAGGGAACAAACAACTTGAAACGCATTCTGCAACTCCTTCACAGGTGGATGCTACTGCTCCTCAGAAAATCGCCCAGCGAGCATATAGCTGCGATTCAGTGTATCAAGGCAAGAGCAGGGAGCAGGTCAGGCACCGAACTGGCTATCATTCAGGAAAACCTCTGCACGATCTTGTGTTTTTCCGAAAAGGAGGCCCAACTCAAACGGCTTCGCGGCGGCCTTAAAGTCTTCGACGCCAAGCGCGGTCAAAATGTTGCGTGCCAACTGCCGATTCTTCTGCTCGACAATAGTCTACCTGATAAAACCCGGCATTTGTTTCAGGTACGCTGAATCTCATTTACGGAACTGGCGCCTTTTCTCGGGCTCTTCCCGATCAGCTGAGCGCGCCCGGCTGCCCATCGACGCACATGGCGCCGCTTCGCCGCCCGGGGTTCGACGGTGGTGGAAGAGAACTCGTCACGACAGAGCGGGGTAGAAACGGATTCGGCATGCGACGTTGACTCTACTACGCAGAGGAGGGAATGGGAGCGGTTTTCCTGCAGAATCCGGGGCACTGGAGTAACTCTACCGAATGGTTACCCGTCGAAATTGAAATCGCACAGTTCAGCGCTAACGCGGTTCTCCAATTGGTGCAGAGCGAAGCCACAAAAGCTAAGTGGCTTTTTCCTCAAGAAAAAGCCACCCTGGAATAGATCGGAAACGCCACATAGAAATTGGAGAACCGCCTTAGATCCCACACAGGAAGTGCTGATAAGAGTATGTCTTTGGCGGCCTTATTACTAAAGTAATCCATGTTGATAAATGGGGTAACTTGTTGAATAAAATGAGTTCTCGCTGGTGGTCCTGTGGTACGTTTAATGGCGTTGTGGAAATGTCCATGCGCTCCGCAATGTGTGTGAGCGCGAGAGAGTTTGAGTTTCGGGTTGTACTCACCGATTGTGTGTCGTGGGGGCTTTTCCCCTCCATTTTCGACGCATGAGCTGAAGTGCGGAGGAATGACGGATGCAAGCTCGTGTTTTGCAATTTGCCGGCGGGGTTCTCGCTTTGGTTTCTGTCGGATTGCTGCCTGTTGCCCTGGCCGCCCAGGTGTCGCCATCGGCGAAGGGATCAGCGAGTAATGGATGGCCGTCGCAGTTGAATATATTTGCCGGTTATAGCTACCTGGCACCGAAGGGGACGGTGAACACTACAAGCCCGAGCGGTGCTCCGGTTACGGCATCGTACGACCCAGTCAACGTGGGTGGACTCTTCAGCGGCGCCTATTTCTTTAATCGCACGATTGGCATCCAGGCGGAGTTTGGCGAGCACGAGTGGGGCGTTCAGACTCCCGGCGCCAATGTCGGCACACACGGCGACGACGATGGTTTTTTCACGGTGGCCGGTGGTGTCATCTTGCGCTTTCCGGCGGGGAACTTTACCCCCTTCGTGCACGGAGTGGGCGGCGGGGCGCTGATTAACGGGCCATACTATGAGCCCAATAAGTGGGGGCCGGACGTGACAGCAGGCGGAGGTTTGGACTATGAGACGCCGTTGTACCACCACCATTTGGCTATTCGGATTTTCCAGGCGGACTACGAGTACATGCATGCCAATTGGGGCCCGATGGTGTATGGCGGGACGGCTGGCATCAACGCGGCGCGCCTGAGCGCGGGTTTCGTCATCCATGGGGGATCGATCGCGCCTCCTTCTTCGGTGACCATGGCCTGCTCGGCAAACCCGGAGACGATCTATCCCGGCGACCCGGTGACGATAATGGCGGCCACGGCTGGTCTGAACCCCAAGGAACATGTGATCTATAGCTGGTCGGGGACGGGAGTGACGGGCAGCGGCGCCACGCCCAAGGTGGACACGGCATCGCTGGCGCCGGGCGAGTACATCGTGACGGGGACGGTGAAGGAGGGCAAGCCGGGCAAGGAGGGTGCGAAGCCGTGGGACAAGGCGACCTGCACGGCGGGAATCACGGTGAAGGCCTTCGAGCCGCCGACCGTCAGTTGCTCGGCCAGCCCCAGCACCATCAAGCCGGGAGATACGGCGATCATCACCTCGGTGGGCTTGAGCCCGCAGAACCGTCCGCTGACTTACAGCTACACGGCCACGGCCGGCACGATCACGGGGACCGGCACAACGGCGGAGTACTCCTCGGCGGGAGCGCCGACCGGCGCGGTAGGGATCACGTGTAACGTTTCCGACGATAAGGGACACACGGCGGGCGCACAGACCAGCCTGACCATCACGGCTCCGTATGTGCCGCCGCCGCCGAAGACGCAGGCGCTGTGCTCGATCAGCTTCGCCACGGATACGAAGCGGCCCATGCGCGTGGACAACGAAGCCAAGGCTTGCCTGGACCAGGTGGCGCTGGACCTGAAGCAACAGACCGACGCCAAGGCAGTCGTAGTGGGCGAGGAGACGGCGGACGAGGCGGCCAAGACGGCCAAGGAAGAGAAGTACGCCGAGCATCACAAGCACGCCACGGTGGATCAGTTCGCGGCGCAGCGCGCGGTGAACGCCAAGGACTACCTGGTGACGGAGCAGGGCATCGATGCTTCGCGCATCAGCGTGGCCACGGGCACGACCGCGGGGCAGACGGTGGAAGACTACCTGGTGCCCGCGGGGGCGACGTTCAGCTCCGACGTGACCGGGACGACGCCGGTGGATGAGACGGTGGTGAAGCCGCAGGCGCGCAAGCCGCTGCCGGAGCGTCACCCGCAGAAGTAGGCGGCCGCGGCGAAATAAACTGCGCGGCTGGCGCTGAAAGGACCGTTGGGCGGGTCCTTCCTGTGCAAGCGAGAGGCTCGCTGCCACGTTTCGGCAATCCTGCCAAACCAGCCCCACGCCTCTTGCAGGCTTTTGAGGCTGGCCGGTACATCAATCGGCCGGCCTCCTCGCTTTTTGGGCCCGGCGCGGCTGCCGATGACCCAACGATGACCGAATTTCCACAGACACATTACTTTAGTGGCAGGCCGGGTCCCAAAAGAATCAAGACACGGGGAAAATTTTCATTTGCATCCCGCTCCAAAGACTGTAGAATGTGCATAACCCAGGGTAAGAGCGCGGAGGTTTCTGCGTTTGCAATCTTCCTCGTCAGCGTCTTATACCGGATTAGGAAATAGTGTATCCGAGGGGCACAGGCCCAAAGTCAACGCGACCATCAGGGAGCGGTGACCTTGCTCAATCCTTCGCGGACACAGTATTTCCTAATCCGCCGTAAAGCCTCCGCTGTGATAGGAATATCGGTAGAGGTCGTTTTCCATAGGCCTAAGGGATTGAGCGGATTCAAAACCAAGTCAGCCAACGTTTTGATCGGAGAATGCCCATCATGTTGAATGCAAATTCGTCTTGCGCCAAGTGGTCGATGGTCAGTGTCACCCTGGGATTGCTCGCCGCCTTCAGCGTTCCAATGCTTGGGCAGGAAGTGCAGAGTGCGTCTCCGCTTCGCGGGGGGTATGTCGAGGATTGGAGCCACCATCACCTCGTGTTCTCCAATCCGGGGACGGAGGCGGAGGCGTTGGCTCGCGGTACGTATGCTCGCTGGTGGAAGATCGTCAACGATCCCCGCTACGCCATGCAGCAGGCGAAGCGCAGCTCCGGGGCGAAGACTCTCGATGAATCGAGCGTTCACGCAATAAAACCACTTGCCGGCGCAGACGCGTTGGAAGGGCTCGGCAGGGTGGAGTTTGGAAGTATAGGACCCGAGCAGCGGAGACCCGGCCGAATCCCCCTGCTTAGTCCGTATGCTCTGCATCAGGATTGGGACGAGCCTCTGATAACTGGTGGCACGGTGGAGCCGACCATGTTCCCTGCCAAGTTCTCGTTCAGCACCACCGGCGCAGCGAGCTGCACCAGCGATTACGTCGTCTACCCAACGGGCGTGCCGGGAAGCGGGACCGCGGCAAGTATCGCCGCCTATAACGAGCTTTACGGCAGCGCAACGACCGGATGCGATACCACGGTTCCGACGCTGGAATGGGCCTATAACACCGGCAGCCAAATGGTCACACTTTCGCCCGTGATCTCGAACGACAGCACGGGGTCGCAGGTGGCGTTCATTCAGTCAAATGGCACGACGGCGAGCCTGGTGCTGCTGAAGTGGGCCGCGACCCCTGCTACGAGCACTTTTACGGGAACGGAAAATTCCACTACCTCGGTGACATATACGTCGGGAACGGAACCCACCGCGGCGGACGTAGGCGCGCAGATCTCCGGAACGAATATACCCGTACCAGATTATATCGCTGCCGTCTCGGGCACCACTGTTACTTTGGCCACGGCCGCGACGGGGTCTGGTAGCGAGACGCTGACAATTCACGCCGAAACTCTCGCACTTCCGGGAGTGCCTGTGCTTGCCACGAGCGCCGCGAATTATCGCAGTTGCACCGCGCCCTGCTATTACACTGTGCCATTGGTGAGCGCGAGCACAGCCAGAGATGACACCTTCTCGAACCCGTTTTACGATTACGCAGACGATGCCATTTATGTGGGCGATGACGCCGGCTACCTTCACCAAATCACCGGGGTCTTTAATGGAACACCCGGCGAGGCCAGCCCCTGGCCCGTTCTGCTGAGTACCGGCGTCAAGATCACCTCCGCGATTTACGACAGCACGTCTGGCTACGTGCTCGCAGGTGGCACGACGGCCAGGATTCTCTATTCTGTAGGTACGGGAAATGCGGGGACCACAAACGCGACCATACACGGCACATCGAGCGCCCTCGGAGTCGCCGGGGCTGAAATCCTCGACGGGCCCCTGGTGGATTCGTCCGCAGAGACCGTCTACGCCTTTGTCAGCGATGGCACCGCTACCGGCAGTAACTACTATGTGTACCAGTTCCCGGCCACCTTCACGAGCGGCACCGGCAACACCGGGAGTCCACAGACTTTAGGCATCGGCTACATTATATATGGGCTCTTGGATGGCGCCTTCGATAACGTGTACTACGCCTCGAATAACGGCACCGGCGGGGACCTCTGGGTGGTGGGAAACATGGGGGACGACGGCGGCACGACGGCGGGGTCAAATCTGTACTATGTGCCGATTAACAGCAGCGGGCAAATGACAACTCCCGTGTCAGCCTTTTCCAGCCTGACGGTTACTGGTGGCACTGGTGGCTGGACCTCCAACATTACCGAGTTCTGCAACAACGGCACGAGCCCCTGCGGCGTCGGCTCTGGCGCCACCATCTGCGGGACTGCTGGTGTCACGTGCACAAACGCCGGCAAAGATTATATCTACTTCAGTACCGACAATTTGCAAACGACCACTGGTGCTTGCACCACGGGGGGCGGCTCGCATGACTGCGTTCTGGGATTTAACGTCAGCAATATATCGACTACTGCCGGGACAGTGCCGGCGTTTTCCAAGACGCCCGTCGGCGAAACGTTTTCTGCGGGAGGTATCAGCGGAACCGGCTGCTGGTCCACGGGCGGGTTCGTTGTCGACAACGCTTTGACCGGCTCGACCTCACCCGCCGAAACGGGCGGCTCGCAGATTTACTATTATGCTCTGGGCAGCGCTACGACTGGCAACAGCCCAGGCGGGCCGACCACCCCAACCACTAACGTCGGCAATGTCAGCGCCAACTGCGGGAACTTCACTATCACGAACACGCCCCAGGCCTATCAGCAGAGCCAAACGGCCCCATAGGGAGAAGGAGCCGGGCGATTGCGGAGCGCGGACTTCGCGGCCTGCACTCCGATCTGATGCCGGATTATTTCAGGAGGACCAGGCCGTCTGCTATTCTGAAGGTACGCGGGTAAGGCAGCGCAACGTACGAGATCGAAAAACCGAGCGAGGAACAGGGGTGAGCATGAAGCCTACCGAGCAGAAGGGCCGGCTTGATTCAGCGAACGGCATGAAGCGCACGGCGAAGAAGCCGTACGTGAAGCCGGAGGTGCGGCACGAGCGCGTGTTTGAGACGGCGGCGCTGAGCTGCGGCAAGGTGCAGACCACGGAATTCAGCTGCTTCCATAACCGGAAGAACTCCTAGCGCGGCATGATTCACGAGGCCCACCTTCAGTCGGCGTGCTGCGATCTGGTGACGGACGTGGTTCGCAGTGCAGGATCGGCGAGCCTGGGCGTCATGGGATGCAGCATGCTGCCCGCCATCCGGCCCGGAGACGTACTCACAATCGAACGCTCTCAATTCTCACGAGCTGCAGCCGGGCCAAATCATACTCTATAACCGCGACGGCAAACTCACGGCGCATCGGATCATTCGGGTTTCGGACGAATGTCTTTCTACGCAGGGCGATTCTTTGCCCTCGCGCGACCTGCCGGTGCGACGGAGCGAAGTGGTGGGGCGAGTGACGTGCATTTGCCGGAACGGCCGCCCGGTCCCGTTGCGGCGCTCGGCTTGGCAGCGCGTTTTGGCAGCGATTTTGCGGCGCTCGGAGGGTTGCACCAGGCTCTTTCTGCGCCTGGGTCCCAAAATGCGCAACTTTGGCGTGGGCCAGGCCTCCACGGAGGTTTTGTAACAAGGGCACGGCTTTATAGCCCTGCGCAAATCACGGAGGGAGCAGGGGCCTTCAGGCCCCTGACCCGGCAAAATGAATGCGGGCTTTAGCCCCTCAAGGGAAACAGGGGCCCCTGGAAAGGTTCAATCGGCTGTGGGGTGACTCTCAAAGTACCTAAGCGCGATTGCCGGGGGATGGGGCAAAGGTTAGAATGTCGTTATCGATGCAGTTCCCCGAAGGCGAGCCAAACCATGACGTGGTGATTGAAATCGGCGGCCTTCCCATCGAAGTGCAGACAAGCGATGCCGAGTTCGAGCGCATCCTGAAAGGGCGCTACGGCGAATACGTAAGGCCCGGCGGGGCATCGCAGTTTGCGCTTCGCGTCGAGTTGACTACGCCGGAGACGTTTGACTCGGACGCGGATGCGGAGGTTTGGCTCGAGGATCGCGAATGGAGGATGGAACGGGGAGATTTCCGCGCTCGTTGGAACCCTGCCGACCGCCAGGGCCAGGTGGTTCAGTCGGCGAATCCGTATTCCATTGACTCGGTGCTGCGCATCGTGCACACCCTGATGCTGGCGCCCGAGGGAGGGTTCCTGCTTCACGCCTCGAGCGCAGTGCGCAACGGCAAGGCGTTTCTGTTTTCCGGCGTGTCGGAGGCGGGAAAGACCACGATGGCCCGCCTGGCGCCCGCCGATGCAACGCTGCTTACGGACGAGGCGTCGTACGTGCGCAAGGTGGATGGGCGGTATGTTGCCTACGGCACGCCGTTTGCCGGAGAGATGGGCGAGCCGGGAAAGAATATTTCGGCGCCGATTGCGGCGCTGTACTTTTTGAAGAAAGCGCCGGAGAATCGAATTGAGGAGATGGAGCCGGGGGTTGCGGTGCGGCGCCTGCTCCGGAATATTCTGTTTTTTGCGCACCAGCCCGAGATGGTGCGCCAGGTGTTCGAGTCGGCTTGCGCGTTTGTGGCGGCAGTGCCGGTTTACCAACTTTCGTTTTTCCCCGACCAGCGGGTTTGGGAACTCATAGGGTGACGCATGGAATCTGCCGGGATGTACCTGACGCAAAGCGCCGATATCGCAGCGCGGACTCTCGGTGACGACACGATCATCATGTCGACGCTGGATTCAACGGTCTTCATGCTGAATTCCGTGGGCACGGCCATTTGGAACGCGGCGGATGGCGCCACGCCGCTTTCGCGGATCGTCCAGGAGCGTATTTGCCCGGAGTTCGACGTCAGCGATGAACAGGCCCTCGCCGATGCGAAGGAGTTTGTCGATGAGCTTGTTAAGCACGGCATTCTTTCGATTTCCGATGCACCGGTTCCCCCCAAGGAGGCCCCATGAGTCTGCTCAGCGAGATGAACGATAAGGCGACTGCCCGCGGCGTTGCGTTAGCCGCGCATGTGGATATTACGTGGCGATGCAACGAGCGGTGCGTGCACTGCTATCTGGATCACGACGGCAAAGGCGAGATGACCACTGACGAGATCAAGGACGTCCTGCGCCAGCTTGCTGACTGCGGTACATTCTTTTTGAGCATCAGCGGGGGCGAGCCGCTGCTGCGGCGGGACTGCTTTGAGATCCTGGAGTTCGCGCGGGCGCTGCGTTTCAACGTCAAGCTGAAGACCAACGCGGTGATGATCGGGCCCAAGGAAGCGGCGCGCATCAGAAAGCTGGGGATTGAGCAGGTTCAGATCAGCATGTACTCGCACCGGCCCGAGGTGCATGACGGGATCACCAAGCTGCCGGGGTCGTTGCGCCGGACGACGGAGGCGATCAAACACCTGAAAGCCAACGGCGTGAAAGTCTCCATTACCAATGTCCTGATGAAGTTCAACAGCCGGGACACCAAAGGCGTGAAGCGGATGGCCGATGAGCTGGGCGTCAGCTTCGTCGTTGACCCGACAATCACGCCGATGCTCAATGGCGACCGGTCGATCCTGAGCTTGGGCATCACCCACGCCGAGCTTGAAGAAATTTTGCATGACGAGGAGTTTGGGGGCGATCCCGAAGATTGCCTTCCCGTCTCCAGCCATGACGACGATGTCCTTGACGGGTACAGTTGCAGCGCCGGCCACACGCTGGCCTACATTTCGCCCTTTGGCGATGTCTATCCCTGCGTGCAATTCCCCATGCCGTGCGGCAGCGTGCGCAAGCAAAGCTTCCGTGAGATTTGGTACGATTCTCCGGCTTTCGCCGAACTGCGTTCGGTCCACGTGCGCGATCTGCACACCTGCTCGCACTGCACCCACACCGCTTATTGCTCGCGCTGCCCCGGCTTGGCCTACATGGAAGGAGACTTCCGCGGGCCATCCTCGGCAGACTGCCAGAAGTCGTACGCCCGCACTGGAATCCCCTCTGCCGCAATGTCGCGCGCGGGGAATCGTGTTACGCAATTCGCTGCCGGCTTGGTTCGGATTTCCGGGGTGCAGTGAGCCTTCAGCAGCCGCCATGAGCACAGAAAGCGCACTGGCATGAGACCTGGAATGCAGTCCCTGCTGGATCTGCTTCGCGGGCGCCCGCTGCAGCATACTCTCGACGAATCGGAATTCGCGGCGCTGCTTGACATCGCCGAAGAGGAAAATGTCCTGCCCTGGGCAGTGGAACGGCTGCGTTCTTTCGAGGGAAAGTACACGCCCGATCAGAAGCAGCGGCTCAATGAAATCCGCCGCGAGGCCCAGGTCTCGACCTTTGTGTGGACTGAAACGCTGAAGGGCACGGCGGCAGCCTTTCGCCACGCAGATCTGCCGATAATCTCGCTGAAGGGCCCCTCTCTGGCGGAGCGATTTTACGGGGATGCAGCGCTGCGTACCTGTTATGACCTCGACTTCCTGGTGCGGCAGCCCGATCTGGCTCGCGCCGAACATGTGTTAACCGATCTCGGTTTTCTTCCCCACGGCAGCCCTGACGACTACCACAGCCGTTGGCTGCGCAAAGCAATCCTTATCGAATTGCATCACAACCTGGAAAACCCCCAGGCCTTCGACTTCGACTTGGATGCCATCTGGTCTCGGTCACGCCTCTCTCAGTTCGAAGGTGTACCCATTGGGCTCCTCGGCGGGTCCGACGAGTTGCTTTATCTGTGCCTTCACGCAGTGCGGCATCGCTTCGATCGGCTTAGCCTGATGCTCGATCTTGGCTTCGCATTTCGCCGGCTCCCGCTCCCTTCCGCGGACGCGACCGAATGGGTTGGCCCTGTGTTCGACAACGTTTTCGCTCTCGGATGGATGATGGCGGCCCACCTCGACCCGCAGATCGCCATGCCGGAGGCGATACGGTTGCGGCCGCCGAATCGAAAACGGCTGGAAAAGCTCGCAGACCGGCTTTGGCAGGAATTGATGCTGGCCCCGCCAAGACCGCTCGACTGGGCCGCTCAACACCGTTTCTTTCTCGAAGTGGAGACTCCAGGGTGGAACCGGCTCAGGCGCCGCTGGCGCCATCAGCGCATCTTGCTTACGCGCCTCATCGACGAAGACTTTATCTTTGCCGAGCGGTTCAATCTGCACCGCAAGTGGCAGGTTCGTCTGCTTCGCCCGACCCGCATTTTGGTGAAGCGTATGCGAGCACTTTTCAGCGCGTAGGCAAGGTCATCTTGCCATTGGTGGAACGGTCCCTTTTGCCAACGGCAGGCAGAGGTGAACGATGCGACGGGGACCGCAGACCATCTATTTTAGAGCGGTTCCACAATACTTGTAGCCGTTTCCGGCGGTGGCACAAGGTGGGTTTTTCTTGAGGAAAAACCCACTTAGCTGTTGTTACTTCGGCATACAGCAATTGTGGAACCGCTGTAAGTTGCGGTACGGACCCAACATAATAGAGTCTCTTGGTGACTATCGTAGGAGCTTGGCAGGCGCAATTCAGAAACGGAAACTGAAGGCCTGGCAGGCGCAAAAGGGAATGGCGGAGAGGGAGGGATTCGAACTTGAGCCGTTTTGCGGGCGTGAGCGAAGCGGTAGCCCGCAGGCGAAATCCTGAGCGAAGTCGAAGGACCTGTAAGGCTGGCAGAGAGGAATGGATTCTCGTCTTTTATTACATAGGTCTTTTATTTGCAGCATAACGCTTTACATGTTCATACCGTGGTTATACAATTGGGTACATGACCGAACGCAAGGCAACATTGATGATCCGTTTTAAGACGGCCGAGGGCTGGAAGCGATCCCCGGCTGTGCGTAGTGCGAACGGGCGCATCAAGCCTGGGTCCGCACTGATCGAGGGGAAGCCGGTCAAGGTTGATCGGTACTACTACGAAGTCCGCTACTACGAGAATCGCCAGGTCCAGTACGAGAACGCAGGGAAGAACGTCTCCGAGGCTGAGACACTGCGGCAGCGAATCGAGAATCAATCGACCGCGAAGGCAATCGCAGGGAGCGCCGGCCTCAAGGTCGAGGCACAAGACACACGCAAGACGCTGCGTGGGACAGCCGATGAGTATTTCCAGGACGCTCTAGGCCGTCGAGCGACCGAGGCGGCTGCCCAGGCTCGGAACGTTACGGTTGAGTTCATCAAGTTAATCCGCAAGACATACGTCGACGAAGTGACTCGCAACGACGTGCTGAGGTTCCATGAGGCACTGCGCAAGCGGGGATGTTCTGACCGGACGGTGTCGAACAAACACGCACGCCTCGCGTCATGGTTGACCTTCGCCGGGTTTGACAAGAAGCAGCTTCCACCGCAGCCGAAGTACGAGAAGCAAATGCCGACCGTCTACTCGCCGGATCAGGTCAGCAGCATCCTCGGTGCGGCCGATTGTCGCATGTACATCGTCATTTCGCTCGCGCTCAAATGCGGGCTCCGGGATCAGGAGATCCAGCACGTCGAATGGTCGTCCATCGACTTTGAGAAGAAAGTTCTACTAGTCTGCGGTAATGAGCGATGGGGATTCAAGGTGAAGGATTCGGAGCAGCGCTCAGTACCGATCCCCGCTGATCTGCTCAGTGAACTCACCCGATGGAAGAAGATGCACCCGAATACATCGCTCGTGGTCGGCACAGAGAAGGATCGACCGGATACGAAGCTATTGCGGGAGTTGAAAGAACTGGTCAGGCGAGAAAAGTTGGGCTGCGGACGCTGTGAAGGCTGCAAGGCAGGGGAGAGCATAGATACGGGGTGCAAGGAATGGACCCTGCACAAGTTTCGCAGGACGTATGCGACCCGGCTGCTCCGCTCTGGCCTCGACCTCAGCACCATACAGAAGTTGATGGGCCATAGCGACCTTGCATCGACGATGCGCTACCTGAGACCGGCTGAGAGCGGCGGGCTGCAGGATTTCATTAACGGCGTGAAGTGGTAATCGGACACGACAATGCCCCGGCCATCATCGACCGGGGCGTTCGTGTCTCAATAATCTCTCGATCCAGCCGAACAGAACTCGCATGGGATACAGCAGAGGGTGACTGATGACCACAGTACATCAACTTGAAGTTGAATATGCGCAGCATCATCCACGCCGAAGGCGAGCGAGAATGTTTATCAACCAGTAACTTCCGGCTTGCCGGTTGTCGTTAGCAGATGATATGTCCGGTGGCCGTAGCAAGTGAAATGGCCGCTTAGCGGGCGGCGAGGATGGATCCATGCGATTGAGCGTGGAGAACTATCCGGCGTCTGCCGTTGAGCGGGCGATGAAGGTCGAGGAAGTGCTGTTACGAGCCAGCGCGGGGAAGATCATGTGGTGGCAGGCGGCAGAGATGATCGGTATCAGCGACCGGCAGTTGCGTCGCTGGCGGAAGCGCTATGAGGTGAGTGGCTACGACGGCTTGCTGGACCGGCGGCGGGAGTGCCCGGTCCTATCTGTATATATGGATGCCGGGATGATTCCTGTTCTGGACTAGGTGTCTCCCAAAGCGCCCGAAGGGGCCGTTGCGTCGCTCGGCGGACACTGCTACGTTTTGCCGGTACTGATCTGTCTGAAAAGCAGGTAACTTTCGAATAGGCGTTCATCTCTCCGGGAATGGGAGGTTGCGCAGCCTCACACAACGCCGTTATCGAGTGCGTGCCACAAGGGAAAGTCACTCCTACTCGGACCCCAAAACGTCAGATCACAGATGCCGCGGCGGCCAACCGCGTGGTTGACCGCCCTCAGGACTCAGGTTTGAGCAGCATTGCTTACTGCTGCAAGATCATCACGCTCGGCGACGTATCGGCGTTGACGATGCAGGCGGCCCTGGTTGAGCTGATGACTATGCAACTCATCCCACTCGAGCCGCTACCCACCAGGAAGGCGCCTGTGCCGGTTACGGTCGTATCCCAATTGTAGGTTCCGCTGATTGATTGGTCGTAGGAGAAGTCTCCCTCGCCTGCGGTGGTGAGTCCGCCAGTGTAATTGCCGTTGCTGAGCAGGTCGTATTGTCCGGCGATGTCGTTGGAGGCCGGTTCCATCACCGGCAATTTTCCAGCCATGTAATTGCCGGCCACTGCCGCATCGGTGAAAGTCGTTTGAGACTGCGGTTCGACCCAGCCCGGCGCCAGGTAGCCCTCGCTGCCGTTGAAATCCAGTTGGAAGGCGCTGCCGGTGTTGAAGTAATACGCATACAGCGTATCGGTGCTGCCGGCCACTGTCATCGAGGCACGGCCTGGATGGGAGGGGTCGAACGTGACGGTCACCGTGTCACCGTTATGCTCGTTGTCCTGATAGGTTTCATTCTCGTCCTGATAACCGGAGTTGACGGTGAAACTGCCGGTTCCGCTGCCGCTCAACTGGGAGAGAATGGAGTCGTAGCCCGTAACGCTTTCGCTACTGCTTGAATACTCGTACCCCTGTCCATAGGCGACGAACGAGCCGGTGATGCTCGTCCCGGAGTACGGGGCGTTAAGTTGCGTCCGCATGTCGCCGGCCTGCATGCCGCCATCTCCGACGGTTTCAAGCAGGAACATGCGGTCGGCATCGATGACGTATCCGACGTAGCTCCCGGTGTACTGAACGCCCGAAACGGTTTGAGTAATGGTGATTGTGAAACGTCCCGACGTGGGATCCGGAGCGGTGTAGCTTCCGGTGAATACATTGCCACCGTCGCTTGTCTTCTTGATGTACATCCCATCAGAAATACCGTTGGAGATGCTTCCGCCGGGGGCGCCCCCTGTTCCACCGGTTGCGGTTTCAGTGGAGGCTGTGAAGCGGCCAACCCATGCCTCCGGGAGGCCGCTGGCATCCTCACCCTGTGCGCCATAGGCGAAACTATTACCGCTAAGGGTGCTGGAGGCAAACGCGCTGGTGGTAGCCAGGTAGCAGTGGGTGCTTCCGTGTTCTCCGGAGGCGTTTGAGCCCACATCGTCGGATTCGACCAAGTGGAACTCGGAAGCTGTGGGGCCGGCAAGATTGTTCAACGCCACGGCAAACTGGGTCGTATTGCTTCCCGCGCCTCCAGAGGTGAGAACGGTGGTGACGGTCAGCAACCCGGTGTTGTCTGCGCCAATACTATAGGCGCCGGTGACGGCGCCCTCCAATGGTGAGGAAAGGTCGCGATCGTTCTCGTCGAAGACGCCGCTGGTCAGGCTGCCGGTCTCATTGGCGACGATGCTGAGAAGTACCGCTCCACGTGAGTCATCCCCGTCGTTAAAGCTGTCGGACTTGCAGACGTAGGTTCCGTTGAGGTAGCCGTCATTCGCGCCGTTCGGCCCCACGAAGAAGCTCGCCGCCGGCGCAGCTCCACCGCCGGGGAGCGGATTCGCGACCACCACCGAAAAGATGTTGGCCGCGGCCAGGTCGGAAGAACCAAGCGAAACAGTCAGTTCGCCGGCATTGACGAATGTCGCAGCACGGGAAGTCCCGTTAAGACTTACCGTGGAATTGGAAAGGAACCCAGTGCCGTTGATGGTCAGCGTTTGCGGAGCGCTTCCAGCCGGAAGCGAGGCAGGAGAGAGGCTCGATATAAGAAGGGCCGGATTATAGGTAATCGCATTCCCAAACGTCCACTCAGACGGTTGCGCGGCAAGTATGGGCTGGAAGGGAGACTGCGCCGTGGGCAGCGCCATAAGCGCCGCGATATTAGCGCCCGGATTACGCGCGATATTCAACGCCGCATCGAGTGTATTGGTTGGGGTAGAGCCCCCCGTGGACTTGGCGGCGGCGAACAATGCGCTGCAGGTGGTCGTGCCGTTCGAGTTGACGCAGGCCGCCAGAATGTCTGCCAGGGTGTAGATCTCTTCGACTGGGACCGTTACCCCCGCAGGCACGGACGTTCCCGGCGATGTGCCGGTGGCTATATTGACGAGACTATTGAAGTTAGTAAATTCATTCGTCAGACCCTGCTCGTTGGCAGGGATGGTTCCTACCTGCGCGCCAGGTCCGAGGAATGGCGCCAGCGCAAATGCCGCAGCCACTGTTGTAACTTCGTTGATGACCACGTAAGTACTGGAGCTGAGAGCGTCGCAGGGACCGAGAGCGGCCATCAGCGTGATTGCTGGGTTATTGGATCCAACTCCCGGATTTCCACCGGTTGCGACAATATAAGTCTCAGGGTTGCTGAGCGGACAAGTGTAAGAACCGTTCGGTATGGTGAAGTTTCCGTTCGCATCGGTAGTTAAGGCCGGCGTGAGCAGGGCTTGCGCCCCTGAACCGTACCCCGATGAACCCGCCGCGTAGAGCTGCACGGTCGCTCCTGAGATCGGCGACTGCCCCCCCATTACGTTCCCCTTCAATTTGGAGGCGACAGTCGACGCCGGTGAAGTGTTGTGGAGCGAAGCGGTAGAGGCGCATCCGGAAACCAGAAGCAATGCTCCGGAGACAAAAACAAGATTGCAAGCCGCGGCTGCGGCCGGTATCGAAACTCTCATGGTCTTTCTCCTGATGGAGCTCATCCAGCAACTGTGGGACTTGGAACTCGCGTCCGGCTGGATTCATCATGCTGGCTGACGAATCCCGATGACAGTACACGAAAGGCGACGCAGCAATCTGCGAGCGGCGACCTTGCACAAGTTTCTTCGGGACAGAGTATTCCGAGGGATTACATGAGTCCGGAATGGGCTTCGCAAGTCAGCGACTGAATCAACGGAGCCGGTGTGGACGCGTCGCCTGCTCGCCTGATTTTGGATTAGGCCCGCCTTCTCCGTCCGCAGAGTCTTGCAACGCCTGCTCTAGCACAGGAGGAGTGTGTGAGAGAAGGCGCAGATTCGGTAGAAGGATAACTCGCAGAAACTATACAGCACGATCGTTCTACCTGGATAGAAGCGGAGCCAGCGTTATGTGATTGAGATCACATTGTAGTAAGCATTACCTCTTTGAATCTCTCGTGATCAGGCCGCGAGCTTCACATTTCTGCTGGTCGAGTAGCCCCGGGGAATTTCACCCCGAGGCCCTCACAGATCCGTACGTGACATTCTCGCGTCATACGGCTCTTCATAGCTGCGGATTGTCTCCTGCGAGAGCAACCCGCCTTGGGAGGTAGAGGCTCCTCCTGGTTGCCCAGTTGGCCAAGCCCTCCGTCGAGCTATGTCATCCTCTTCGCTCCACGTCCATTACAGACGCTTCAACGCTACTGCAGGATGATCCGCCATCTTCAAGTGCATCGATATTTCCCTTTTCGTGGGTCGCACTTATAGGTTTTCTCTTAGCATCACCTGAAGACTTCCCATGTTCCGCCTATCCGCCTCCTTGGCAAGCTCAGGCCACCTCTCATGCCGGATGCCGCTCCGCCCGTAAACAGGTTGCGTCGGAGCTTGCCCCGCAGTAACAATCACGCCACGGTTTTGACATCGTCTAATTTCGAATGCACAAGACTGGTACCAATACAGATTCTGGACATGCTTTCCTGTGCGAGCGCGGTCCCGGCCCAGTTCTCTCCGCTCCCGCACGAACGGGCAAAGGACCCAGGCGTTGACAAAACCCTAACCCCGCTGACAACCTTACTTAGAATCGTCTATTCGATCCAGATCACTTTCCTTCGCAGTGGCCGTGATCGCATTCAGATCGAAGTTGTAAATCTCCTTGCCGTAGCAAATGAGCTGTGACCCGTTCTTGAATATTCTTATCCTGCTTACCGAGGGATCGACTTTAAAACGCGAAGTTACAGCGGCAGTTTGCGCGTTGAGAACCGTTACCTCATGAGCCTGATTGTCTAATGCAAAGAGATGGCCTTTGTCATCGCTCGCAAGCGCCACGTTTCCTAGACGTAGATTTGGGATAAACACGTTGTATCCGGGAGCTCCTCCCGCTGCGCCGGCGCCGCTGGCGGCCGTGAGGGCGAGAGCGAGCAATGTCCGTTCCGTTTTAATTCTGATTTGCGCGGCTGGGCTAAGAGTTTGAACTACCGCCTCGACTTTACGATCCTTCAAATTGATCAGCGCCAGTTTGTGATATGAATCCCCATTCCTCTTTACTATGAGAATTCCCGCATAATCCTCTCCCACGTTGATTGTCTCGCCGGGAAGCCCATCCAGGAAAACGGAGGACACCTCATCGCCCCCAGCGGCGAACTTGTTCAAAGGAATGACGGCATCGCATGGCGTCCCGTCTTCCGTGATTTTCCGCATCTCGCGATCGCCGACGATCCATGCGTCCTCTGTTTCGCCGAGGCGTACGAATCTGGAGGGATTATCGGAAAGTTGAGCATTGCTGACTGTCTTACTTTCCAAATCGAGTTTTAGCAGTTTTGCCGCAGAATGCTTGTCCCCCAACACCGCGACCAGAAGACGCCGCTTGTCCTTGGACAGAATTGCTCCGGCGATCACTCCCTCTGAATCCACTGTCATGACAGGGTTCACGGAAGGCTCCCGGAAAACTACGATCTCCTCGGCCTTCTTGTCGCCGGAAACCAGGTTAGATTGAACTAAGGTAACGCCGTCTCCGCCGGATCCGATTATGTGGGTAGAAAAAAGTCCACGCTTGAGTTTTCTCTCGGCCGACTCGCGAAACTGCTCGAGCCATTTATAGGTGGTCACGACCGAATTCGATTCCGTGTTTATGACGGTTATAGATGGGTCCAAAGGAGGCTTCAGATCCTCTAAGTCGGTAGAATGAAGGTTGTCGATCGATTGAAACTTACCGGCCGTATAACAAAGAAGCCGTTTTGCCTCGTTGGAAAGAAAGAGCTTGACAATATCGCCTGAAGCAATCGGGAGGGATGCATCCACTTTGCGGGTGGTCAAGTTGACCACAAGCAGCGTGTGTTCGTGCTCGGGCAAATTGTTTACCACATACAGCGTGTTACTGGAACGCGCATAGCGATATTCGCCGGGTCCGAGAACCGTGTTGTAATCAACTTTTCGGGTTTGGTCAATTGCGCCTCCCTTTGTCAGTTCTCTCAGAAATTTCTTCCCGGTAGAGGTTTTCCGTAGTCCCGCGGCCTCATCAAGCAGGATTGTGTCAAGCAGTTGCTGATTCGGAGAATAGATCTTCACCGACGGAGGATTCCCCTTGAACACCTCCAAAATGTTTCCGTCCGACATTTCAACACCGTTGATTTGAGAGGTTGCAGGAATTGCAGAAAGGAGAACTAGAGAAAACGCAAGACATCCAAGCCTGAGGTTCATGGTTGCGCCGCCTTTCAACCGGAATTTCCATTTTGCTTGCCCGGCCACGAGAGAATATACCCCCTGAGTGCCTGGCTCGCCACCTTTTCCCATTTCGTTCCAACGGCGAGGACCTTGTCGTCCCCGCAGGTCCTCTGCCCAGGCCAAAAGCCATGACTTGCCTGATTTGAAATCCATTTCACAGGCACCTCCCCCGTCAACTCCCCTCCTCCCGATTGGCTTCGCCTGGCTGCCGTGCCTATCCGACTGGCAGCGGCAAACCCTCCATCCGCCGCAGCATGCTTCCGAACAGGAGCCGCGTCAGATGGTTCGAGGTCGATGACTACAACAGCGCCTTTACCTGTTGCAGTCTGGATATCTCAGCATCGATCTCAACAACGATGTCCTGTATATTCATGAACCCTCCGGTATCGAGGATAACCCACCGGCTGAATTCCAGTGCACTCTCAGGTTGAATACTCAAGCAAGGGACTGTTCACTTCAACTGGTCTAAGCTTCCTGTTTTCCCCGTGGCTCTTAATGTCCTGGACCAGGTCCGTCCCTGGTCAATAACAAAAGGATCCCGCGCGCGGGTGAAGGTTTTGGCCGCAATCGCTAGTTCAACCAATCGGAGGACGCCTACGGTTTCCTCGACTTCAGCTTGATCATCTCGCCATCCACAGCGAACCTTCCGTACCCGTGATGGTGGATCGTCTTTGGATGCTTTTGCGCCAGATCCGCCCAGGCTTTGAGTACTTCCAGGATGAAGAGGTTGAACTCGTTGACGAGCCGGGTATCGACCACCTTGCACTCAAGGTTAGCGAAGCACTCAGCCACCAGAGGCGGCGCCACGCGCTCTGCTGGCGCCGGCGTCAGACTGAATCTCTCAAACTTGTCCGCATCCCGGCCGGAGCAGTTACCGATTCCCACAACTTTCGAAGCCAGTTTCAGCGCTGGGATGGCAATCACACACTCCTTCGTTGTCCGAAGTGCGGCAAAACTGTAATTAGCGTTACTGACAACACAGGCAATCAACGGCGGGTCGAATTCGACCATCATGTACCAGGACAGCGTCATGATGTTGGCGTGGCCCTTGCGGGCGGTCGTCAGCAGGACCACTGGACCCGGTTCGAGCAACTGGTAGACCTTGGATATAGGTAGATCTCTCATCGCTGTGGGGGCTCCTCAGCCCAGTCTGAAAGGGGCGATCACGGTTTTCCAGTTCAGTTACATTGCGCCCTCACGCGCTACGGGCACCTGAGATTCTGCGAATGGCCTAAAGTCTAGGACGCACGGCATGGGCTGTCTACCTTGACAACCGGTTTTCCCAAAGAAAACCCCAAAACGTGATCCTCGACCGCGCCACGGCAGAACCCCTTATGGCGGCTTCGGAGTCGCGGGACGAGACCGAGGTTGGCCGCACTGGTACTATCAGTAATCGTCCTAGCCTAACCCAATACTCGTTGCTCAAACCTCTGGTGACAGGGTGAGGGGCAATCGCAGCGACAGTCTTTCCGATGCCGCCAACAGGCGACAGCGGCGTACAATTGTGCCGCCAAGGGAACGGAGGGGACTCGATGATCGCACGAATTTGGCATGGCAGGACAAAGGCAAGTGATGCGGAGGCCTATCTCGAATACCTCTTCCAGTCCGGCATTCCCGCTTATCGAGCTACGACGGGCAACCGTGGCGCGTGGGTTCTTCGCCGGGTGGAGGGCGATGTGGCGCATTTCCTTACTCTCTCCTTTTGGGAGTCGCAAGACGCTATTGCGGCATTCGCCGGTGCCGACACCACAGTCGCCAAGTACTACCCGGAGGACAAGCAATACCTCTTGGAGTTCGAACCGGCTGTCACGCACTACGAACTGTTCGAATGATCCGGCTACCCGGCTAGACTGCCAGCGTCCGGCGCACCCGCGATACGAGTTCAGCTAGAACTTGCCCCAGTGAACAACCTCGTGAAGAGGCCGCTTCACCTTACGCGGCTGCTCTGCCGGGTGGCCGATAGGAATCATGCTGACCAGCTTGTATCCTTTCGGAGCGCCAATTTTACGACAGATTTCGTCGGCGTATTCCTTCTTGTCGCCAGCAACCCAACACGCCCCCAGCCCATGCGCTTTGGCGGCTACCAAGATGTTTTGAGTTGCAGCAGAGCCGTCTTCAAGGTAGTACTTCGTATCCTTGCACAGAACGAGAATGCACAACGGGGCATTAGCAATAAAATGCCCGTAATCGGTTTTCTTGGCGATTCTCTGTAGCTGGTTGGAGTCGGTCAGAACCACGAATTCCCATGGCTGCTCATTGCGTGCGGTCGCGGCAAGACGACCGCAGTCGATTATGTCCTCGATGATCTCTCGCGTAACGCTTTGCTCGGTGTATGCACGAATGCATCGGCGGGTCTTGATTGCTTCGATTGCGTCCATGATTGCTAGTCCCTGAATCATCGTAGGACTTGGCGGGGACAGGCGGCAAGGCGACAAAGGCGTAGAATTGTGCCGTCAAAAGGACGTTCCGGCATTCATGTTCACCGACGCTCCCCCGCGCAAGTCGAACCTCGCCGGTTTTCAGGAGAGTGACCGGCTCACGCGGCTCGACCTGCCGCTTGACGACTGCTTACCTGAAACCGCAAAGGCCATTGAGTCGGCCATGATGTCTGAGGAGATTACGGGTACCCGCCGAGCATGTGCTGAATTCCTGAGAGCCGCATCGCAGTTCTACGGAGTCCCGGAATGTCGCGTCCGCGTACTTGCCGCCCGGCCGCTGCGAACTCGCGAACGGTGGACGACTGAACTTTTCGGGGACTACACTTCCGAAACAATGTTGATCCGCGTGTGGATGCGAACAGCGGTGCGGAAGGAAATCACTTCTTTCGGCACATTCTTGAGCACCCTATGCCACGAATTTTGCCATCATCTCGATTACCAGAAGTTTAACTTTGCGGACTCGTGGCACACTCGCGGCTTCTACGAAAGAGCCGGTGTACTTTACCATCATGCGCGGGGCACCCCGCAGAAGCGCCTGTTTTGGGTTCCGACCTCGGGTGGGCGCTGGCGAATTGACTGGCCGAGGACGAATCGGAGTGCCGGAATCTGATGCCCGGCCGGGTCTTTGGGATGGAAACGGATGCAAGAACGGACCCGGCAGGGGCAACTGGGTGTATATTGGTTCGCAGCCAAAGGCAAAACGGAAATTCCGGATCATAACCATTGGCTAGAAAGAGCCCCGGTCAGCAGATTCTCGTGGTGTTCCTTACCGTTCGCCTAGAGTCACACATGAGTTGGGCTTGGGGCATCGCAATCTTCAATCTCTTTTGCGGGGAAAGGAGCCACCATGACAAAGGGACTTGCATTCCTTTACGGTCTGATCGCTTACGCGATCTTCTTCGTTACCTTCCTGTACGCGGTCGCCTTCGTTGGCAATGTGATTGTTCCCAAGACCATCGATTCAGCGGCTATGACCCCTACGGTCAACGCAATTCTTATCGATGTGCTCTTGTTGGGTCTATTTGCCGTCCAGCACAGCGTGATGGCGCGACCGGGATTCAAGCGTTGGTGGACACATTTTGTGCCCACGCCCGTCGAGCGCAGCACGTATGTGCTACTGACGAGCATCTGCTTGATCCTGCTGTATTGGCAGTGGCGTCCCCTGACGCAGGCTGTTTGGGACGTTCAAAATCCTGCTGGCAAACTGGTTTTGCAAATTCTGTTTTGGCTGGGATGGCTGGTTGTTCTCACTGCGACATTCATGATTGATCATTTCGATCTTTTCGGATTGCGTCAGGTGTATTTCTACGTGAGGAGCAAAGAGTACGCGCCGATTGGATTCCAGTCGCCGATGCTTTACAAGTATTGCCGTCATCCCATCATGCTGGGTTTCCTGATCGCGTTTTGGGCTGCACCGCGCATGACGTTTGGCCACCTTTTGTTTGCCGTGGCTACAACGGCTTACATCTTGGTTGCCATTCAGTTCGAAGAGCACGATCTGATTGTTGCCCATGGCGAACGCTACCAACAGTACCGAGGGCGCACTTCGATGCTACTTCCCATGATGCAGAAGGGTCGGCCCCTTTAGCTGCTTCCTACCAAGTGCGGAAGCGGGAGGATCACTGGAAAGAGGTGCTCATGTCTCGCGACTTCGGATACAACTTGAATTGACCGGATACGTCAACCAAGATCAACGGATACCCGTCCCGTAGGAATTAGGACACAACCGTCTCGCTCCACTAGCCCAAAATCGGCGTATGCTGGTGGGCATGGAGAGGTTTCTCCTATGGGTACCCAGAAGATGCTGGCGGCGCGATACTCGTCCGCGTCCTCCGGGTCGGCCCCGTCGGCCCGCTGGGCTTCGAGTTCGGCGTGCTTCGCCTCGAAAGCGTCGGAGATGTACTTGAGGAAGATGAGGCCCAGGACGACGTGCTTGTACTCGGCTGCGTCCATGTTGTTACGCAGCGCGTCTGCCGTCGCCCAGAGCTTCGATTCGAATCCAAGAGCAGTCGTAGTTCCCACGGTTCAGGCTTCCTTTTCTTGCCGATTGGCTGGAAGTACCGTTTTACGCCTTCCGACTCAAGGGAATCAAGGAATGGGGACGCTAGTCGGCTCGTGGTTCCTGGCTCTTGGGAGCGCATGATTCCGCTTTACCGAACTGGAGGAAAAGGGGTAGCGGGAAAGCGCAAGAGTCGGGACAGACCCAAGCCAATTGCGGCGCGCACAGAGCGCCATGAAGAACACCGCAGGCTGGAGAGGCTGGACCTGGCGGAAGCGCCTGCTGCATGTGATTCGAGGACCCACTCAGATTTCGCGCAATTCCAAGAAGCCGCATGCTTGGCCGTCAATCTGGCAATGTCCGATTACGCCATGGCAGCAAGGCTTTGGGCCAGCGGCCCGCCGAATCGCTTTCACCGAAGCCGAAATCAGCCGGTAGATACCGTATGTGATTACATCGTGCCAGCCCCTAGGCGCCGGCTCCTTCGCTTCCGCTCGAATTGTAACGCTCTGCCCGCACCGACAAGCCCAAGGTCAAGCTCGACAAGTCGGCGCAATTCGGTGAGAGCCTACAGCCTGGCACGGTCATGTGGGAGTGCCAAGGTGAATGGGCACGTCAAAATATGCCATCACCTTGTGGGGCTCTGGAACGGACTCAGGGAGATGTGGTGACGAGCGCCCTCCGCCGTTGTCATGCATCCCGCCCGTTGTCATGCAAAAAACGTCCTAGGGGCCGAATTGGACGGAAAATGCGGACAAGCTTTCCCTCTATTCACATGATTGGTTCGGCACCCCCTTCATTCGCGGTCGTACAAAGCGGTCGGCACCTAGTTCACGAAGGCATGCTCGATTACCTGCCGACCACGACGAGTACGTTTTCGGGGGTTTTAGGATCGTATTGAAGAGCCTTAATTCCCATGTTTAGAGTTACTTAGGTGTTTTGACCCCCACCCTTCAATTCGCGGGTGTATACGCGTGACTCCGTCGTGGTCTCCACGGACGAGGGATACGAAACATTAGACCCCCTTATCCCCTCTTTATGTTCTCTCAAGAGTTGACAGAGACGATGAGGACAATGCTCTGAGTTCATCCAGGTGGAAAGGTGATCGGGCTCAACAAGGCCCCAGTTGATGGTCGCCTTTGAACCGCACTGTTTGCACTTGAACACTTATCCTGGGTAACAGTCGTCAACCGGAGCCTCTTTTCAGTCGTTGAAGCCTGCCACTCTGCCGCGCGGACATTTAGGCCACTCGATTGGATGAGGCTCAACAGTCTTCGAGCCAAACAACGGAGTATTGCTAGATACAAATCGTTCTTCTCTACCAACCGTTGCATGCTTGTGACGGGCGGCGCGTCGGCATCGGTCCAGCTAGCACTCTCCAGGCGTCATAAGTTCCATAAGTTATAGATAATATTTAACTTATGGTCCGAACCGGTCGAAGCTTCATGGATTCTTGCGAGCCTTTGATGAACTTGTGGGGGGCAGGCCTACTTGCCGGTAGAGGATGCCAGCTCCCGGCTTTTGGGAATTGCAGGACCCGAGATAGTGGGAAGATGCTGGTAATGGATGAATGCTGCCACCCAGGTCCACCTCGGTTTACTTCTAATCTGCCGCCGGATGACAAGGCTCCCGCCGTGTCAATACTGTTTACTGAAGAGGGCAAATATATACTTGACGAAT
>CAWJQD010000005.1:0-299292 GCA_963844905.1 uncultured Acidobacteriaceae bacterium
AACGGCGGCCATTCCTCGATCGGCTACCCAGCGGACCTGCTCGGCTACTCCTACATCTCCGAAGCGTTGGGCGATCCGCTCCTCAAACAGTTGCTGATTGAATTCATGGCCGAGGTTCGGCAAACGCTCAAACAGCTTCCCGGAATCGATTTGGATTCTTATTCCGCAACTATCGTGAAACGCTTCTCCAATCCGGCAATTCGCGACCAGGTTTCGCGCATTTGCTCCAACGGCTGCGCCAAGATCGCGCGCTTTATTCTGCCTTCGCTCGAGGTCCTGCTCAAGGCCGGCATTCGTCCGCGGATGATCCCTCTTGTACTCGCCTGCTGGCTGCACTATGCTGCCATCCGCGATCGCGAGACTCCCTCAACCATCGACGACCCCGCGATCGAATCGCTGCGGCCCTTCCTCGCTTCAGGCGGATCGGACGCGGCGCTCGCTCTATCCACACGCACGCTCTTCGGAGGGTTGGCGGTTGCTCATCCGAGCATCGTTAGCGAAGTGCAGCACCAACTCAATCAATTGCGGAGTTACGGCGCGGGGGCCACGCTCGCGGCAGCACTTGGACAGGACCATTCATGATGTCGGACGACATTTTCGCGCCACCCCTCCCCAGGCCGTCACTCCCTGAGCGCCTCGGCATGCACCCAGAGATGGTGATCGGCTATTTTGGGCTGCTGCTGTTCATGATCGGTGACGGCGTGGAAGCGGGCTTTCTGTCGCCGATGCTCATCGATCTTCACTTCACACCATCCCAGGTAGCCATCGTATTCACCGCTTACGGAATCGCCGCGGCGCTGGCCTCGTGGCTCAGCGGCGCCTTGTCTGACATCTTCGGTCCCAAGAAAGTGATGTGGGCCGGTTATCTAATCTGGCTTGCCTTCGAAATGCCCTTCCTGACCCTCGGCGTCGCCCATGCAAATTACTTGGCCATCGTGGTCAGCTATGCGTTGCGCGGTTTTGGCTATCCGCTGTTCGCCTACGGGTTCCTGGTGTGGATCTCGGCGGTGACTCCGGAGCGCTACATGGGGACTGCGGTTGGGTGGTTCTGGTCGGCCCGGACCGGCGGACTGCCCACGCTGGGAGCGCTATTCGCCAGTTACTCCGTTCCCTGGGCCGGCGCATACAAGACGCTCTGGATCTCCGTCGCCATGGTGTTGGCGGGCGGGCTCATCGCCCTGCTCGGGGTGCGCGAGAGGCACGGAATGGTGCCTCTCTCAAGGACCGGCCACAACCCGGTCAGGCTGCTTTTTTCCAGCGTCTCCGTCGTATGGAGGCATCCCAAGGTGGGCCTCGGAGGCATTGTTGCCACCATCACGACCACATCGGAGTTCGGATTCCTGGTCTTTCTTCCCATCTTCTTCACCCGGGTGGTTGGCTTCACGCTCCAGCAGTGGCTGCAGATCCTCAGCATCATGTTCGCCACCAATGTTGTCGCCAATCTTATCTGGGGCTGGGTCGGCGATCGCATCGGCTGGCGGCGGACCATCACATTCATCGGCGCGTGCGGATGCGCCGTCACCACGCTGGGCTTGTATTACGTGCCGCACGCATTTGGCGCCAACTACGCCCTTGCGGTCGCCGCCGGCATGGCCTATGGCACGGCCCTGGCCGGGTTTGTTCCCATCGCCGCCATCATGGCCACGCTGGCCCCTGAGTCACGCGGCGCGGCCATGTCCATCATGAACCTTGGCTCGGGTATGAGCACCTTCATTGGCCCGGCGGTGGCCGGCCTATTTTTGCCCGTGCTGGGCGTCTCAGGCGTCATCTGGATCTTTGCGTTTATGTACGTTGTCGCGGCAGGGATCAGCTATACGCTACGGCTTCCTGGAGTAAGAGCACTGCGGTAGCGCCGGGTGATTCACATGTATCGCGATTGTTGGCTGATAATATGCCGTGTTAAACCCTTGCCGCTTCGTGCACCGGCGTGAAGAATGGGCTTTGCTCAAACACCCTTTCCTGCGCTGCGCCCGGAGCGCCGCATGTTTGCTGTGACTCTGATCAACTTTAGAGGAGATGAAATGGCCGTACAAACGCCGGAATCCGCCGTAGAGCAGTGGCAGATCAGCCGCAGAAGGTTCCTTGCCGCTGCGGCGGCAGCGGGTCTCGCCAGCTTTACGCGAACCATGTTCTCCATGCCGGCGGAGCCCGCCGGATGGAGCGGATTGCCGCCACGACCGGACCAGAAGCCGCTGGATTTTGGCGAGATGGCCGACGCGTTTGATTCCTACGTCATGGACCCCGCACATGGAGTAAACCTCCGCGACAAGACTGGCCGTCAGTATTTTGCTTCAGCGCTCGAGACCACCGACGAGGGCGGGTTGACATGCTACGGGCCCGTGGCCATGGGAAAGGAACTGCGGGGCAGCGGCCTTGATGAACTCGCGCGCTCGCTGAAGGCCTACTTCAGCGAGCCGTATGGGCTGTTCCTCGACGGCCCGGGGAAGACCCTGTGCGAGTACTGGTACCTGATGAATGTGAACTCGCTGGCCTTCGCGCTCATTCAAACGCGTTTCGCGCACGACCCCGAGTGGCTTGCCCGGGTTGAGCGCTCTGCCGCGAGTCTGAGAGAAATGGCGCATCAGATCGGATACGACTTCAACGACCAGGGTTACGACTACGCTGCGGGCAAGCCATTTACCCTGCAGAATATTTATCGTCAACCCGATGCAGTGGGCGGCTACAGCTACGTCATGCTGTTGGCGTGGAGGATGACCGGCAAGGAGTACTGTCTTGCCGAGGCCAAGACGGCGATTGATCGCTACACGGCATTCCAAGAGAATCCATGGTACGAGATTCCCTCCGGCGCAATGGCCGTGCTGGCTGCCGCGCGCCTCGAGGCAATGGGCTACCCTGCCGACACCCGAAAGGCGCTCGGATTCGTGCTCGATGCGAAGATTGGGCTCATGGCCACCGGCAAATGGGGATCGGTGCCGGTCGACGGCCTGATGGCGGGATTCTGCACCGAACCTCCAGGCCAGGCTTACAGCATGGAGTCGATGGTCACCTTTCCCTATCTCATGCCGGCGTTGCGATTCCGCCCGGACCTGGCCGGTGAGGTGGCACGGTACGCCTTGAATGCCGCTGCGAACCTGCGCTGGTTCTACCCTGAGTACCTTCCCCGGGAGAATCAGAGCCGCCCCGATCTCACTCCATCGGTTCCCTACGAACGGCTGAACCGTGAAGCCCACGGAAAAACGCCCTACGCGGAAGGTGACTTTGCGAGCCATCGTTCTGTATACGGCGGTGCATACGTGATGTGGCTCGACAAGATGGTCAAGCCGCTAGGTCACCCCTGGCTCCTTCAGTGGGATTTGACCAGGACGAATTTTCTTGATCGCGGCGTTCCACCGACGTTTCTTTACTACAATCCGTTTTCGACGGCGAAAAGCATCACCGTCGAGGCGGCGGGCCAGGTGCGCGATCTGGCGCACGACCGAATCCTGCCGGCTCATCAAGGCCGAGTCGAGCTGAAGCTCGGCCCTGAGGAAGCTCGCGTGATTGAGATCCAGCATTAAACTTGTCCACCGGGAGTTCGCATGAACCGCCTCTATGTTCTGAAGATTGTGAAGAGCTTCTCCATCGCTGCAGCATTTGCACTTTGCGCCGTCCTTTCGTCCGCTCAGGCAAAGCTCGATGAAAACGTCAGTTTGAGTCTGGACAAGGGCTGGGAATTCCGGCAAGTTACCGCGGAAGAGCAGGACAGTGGCGGATGGCTTCCTGCTACCGTGCCGGGAGACGTTCATCTCGATCTGCTGGCGAACAAGAAGATCCCGGATCCTTTCTACCGCGATAACGAAGCCAAGCTGCAATGGATTGAGAACGCGAGTTGGGAGTACCGCGTGAGCTTCGACGTCGCTCCCGAGGTTTTGGCCCGATCCAACGTCGACCTGGTTTTTGATGGGATCGATGCGGCGGCACAGATCTTCGTCAATGACGCACAAGTGCTTGATGCGAACAATATGTTTCGTATCTGGCGCGTGCCCGTGAAGGCTCACCTGCATACCGGAAAGAACCTGTTACGCGTCGTCTTCCCCTCGCCGATTAGAGCCGCCGAGCAAGTGGCCGCCGGCGATCCGTTCCGCTTGCAATCGAAGACCGCGGACAAAACCTATATCCGCAAAGCTGCCTATGAGTACGGCTGGGATTGGGGGCCTCGCTTCGTGACCAGCGGCATCTGGCGGCCGGTCCACCTCGATGCCTGGGACAAGGTGTGCTTTGCGGATTTCGCCATTCGCCAGCGCGACGTAAGCAGCGACGTCGCCCATCTCGACGCTGAATTCGATATCGAGTCTTCCATCGATGGCGCCACAAAACTGACCGTGCACTTTCTCGACGAGGGCAAGCCCGTCGAGCTTGATTCAACCGCGAACGTGCACGCCGGGCACAACCAGGTCGAGATTCCCATTGAGATTCAGCACCCCAGCCTCTGGTATCCGAACGGTTACGGCGAACCCTTCCTTTACCAGTTCACCGCACGGTTGAGCCAACACGGGCATGTTGCCGCCGAGCATACCGTCAAGACCGGCCTTCGCTCTATCGAACTGCGCCGGCAACTGGATCAATGGGGCCGCTCCTTCGAATTCATCGTGAATGGCATTCCCGTCTTCGCCAAGGGCGCTGACGTCATCCCTTTCGACAGCTTTCCCAGCCGAGTAGCCACGGCGGAGTATCGCCGCATCCTCGAGTCCGCACGGGATGCCAACATGAACATGATCCGCCATTGGGGCGGAGGATACTACGAAACCGACGAGTTCTACTCCATCTGCGACGAACTTGGCATCATGGTGTGGCAGGACTTCATGTTCGGCAACGATTGGCAGCCTGGCACGTATGCGTTCAAACAGGACATTGAAGCCGAAGCCGAGGACCAGGTGCGCCGCCTGCGTAATCACCCGAGCCTCGTGCTGTGGTCCGGCAACAATGAAACCGAGATGGGATTCAACTGGCCCCCACGCAACACGCTGCCGGCAGATGTAAAGTTCCAGATATGGCAGGATTACCTCACCGAGTTCAGCGGAATCCTGCCCCGCGTGGTTGCGCGTCTTGAGCCTGAGATACCGTACTGGCCCAGTTCGCCAAGCGCCGATTACGAGCCTCTGAGCGACCGCTTCCAATCGGGCGACACGCACGATTGGAGCGTCTGGCATGGCCGCGCTCCGTTCAGCGAATACGAGCAGCACCATTGGCGCTTCGTCACCGAATACGGATTCCAGTCTTTCCCTGAAATGCGTACGGTGGAAAGCTTCACTCTACCCGAAGATCGTAACGGCATCTTCACCGCGGTGATGCTCGCCCACCAGAAGAACAACGAAGGCAATTCCATCATCCAGGACTACATCGCCAGGGACTACCCGAAGCCAAAAGACTTCGCGAGCTTTCTCTATGTGAGCCAGGTGCTGCAAGCTGAAGGAATCAAGATTGGAGCCGAGCACTTCCGCCGCAGCCGCCCTCAGACCATGGGCTCCATCTTCTGGCAACTCAACGACTGCTGGCCTGTGGCGTCGTGGTCGAGCATCGACTACTTCGGCCGCTGGAAGGCCCTCCAATACTATGCTCGCCGCTTTTATGCTCCCATTTTGGTCTCGCCTCATGTTGAAGACGGCGCGCTGAAGGTCTACATCGTCTCCGACAAAACGCAAGCCGAACAGGGAACGCTACGCCTGCGACTGATGGATTTTCAGGGCAAAGTATTATTGGACAAGACGCAGAGCGTTGAGATTGCGCCGCAGTCGAGCAACGTTGCCATCGCGTGGCCGCTCGACAAACTCACCGATGTCGGCGTTGCCGACGCCGCCCGAGTCATAGCCGTTGTCAACCTGATCGTTGACGGGGACGAAATCTCGCGAAACCTCACCTACTTCGTCCCGGTAAAGAACGTGCAGCTCCCCCAAGCACCCCTTACTGCACAATTTTCAGGAGAGAACGGCAGTTTCAAGATTCGCATTACGTCGCCGGTACTGGCGCGCGATGTGTATCTCTCTTTTGGGGATCTTGATGCGAAAGTTTCGGATAACTATTTTGACTTGCTTCCCGGAGAATCGGCGATGATAACCGTTACGAGTCCTGCTTCGATCGAGAATTTACGAGCACAGATGAAAGTCATCTCGTTGACGGACGCATTCCGGAGCGAGAAGGAGCCGACAGCGGGGGATCGATGAGCGGGAATTCGGGCAGGTAGCTGAAGGAAGTGACTGAACTTATTGCGGAGTTGGGTTCCTATTCCTATTTGTTTATCAAGACGCTCAGCGACCACGTGATTCTGTACGCCATGAGGCAAATGGAGGGCTTCTACGACAAGGACGCTATTGTGCGCTTCTTTGAGACCGAAGGGCTCGACGGCGACGTAACCGTCGAGTTTCCTCGGCCGATTCGCGCCACTGAGTCCAATTTGCTTGAGGATGTATTTTAGGGATGGTCCAGCGAGGGCCAAACCATTCACTTTCACATGATGCCATGAGAGATCAAGACGCTAAGAGTCGCAAGGCAGCAGGACGCGCGTTTTCCGGGAATTTGAATCATTCGCCTTCAAGGCGGAGGCGGCTCTTAGACTTGCAAGAGATGAGGAATTTCGCGTCCGGAAATTCCCGCGACTTTCAGGAGTAACGAAGGTGGCGGCTCGGTCCAGGCTAATCAGCCAAGCGTTGCCTTTGATTTGCTAAAGTCTACGATGGGGATTGATTGATCTGATCGCTCATTTCCGGCGGACTCAATGCGCGAAACCGTTCTAGGTCGGAGGTCTTATTTGTTTCGTTGCCGCGGTCTTTTCCTTGTCATTCTCTTTACGGCATTGTGCTGTCCCGTAGTTGATCGCGCACAGCAAGCGGGCATGAGCGGGGGCATTGCCTCAGGTGTAGCTGCCGCCCCCGTGTATGATGCGCAGAAGCGCCCAATCACCGCCGGCGGATTCGTCGACAAAGGGCCCGTGATCTTCGAAGACATCACAAAGCAGGCGGGCCTTGCTGGTTGGCGCCACAAGATGGGCGTTCCGGAGAAGAACTTCATTGTCGAGACCAACGGCTCGGGCGTTTGCCTGCTGGACTACGACAACGACGGCTGGCTGGATATCTACCTGGTCAACGGCTCTACGTTCGATGCATTGGACGGCAAAGAGGAGCCACCCCACGCCGCCTTATTCCACAACAATCATGACGGCACGTTTACCGATGTAAGCACCACGGCCGGCGTGACCAACGACCGCTGGGGATACGGTTGCTCGGTGGCCGACTATGACAACGATGGCTGGCCCGACCTGTTCGTGGGTAACTACGGCAAGAACCGGCTCTACCACAACAACCACGATGGAACATTCACTGACGTTGCCGAAAAAGCCGGCGTGCAACTGGGCAACTGGTCGTCGGGCTCCGCTTGGGGAGACTACGATGGTGATGGCCTGCTGGACCTGTACGTTGCCGGCTATGTGCACTTCGACCGCGATAACCTGCCCGTCGGTGGAAGCAAAGCTGTACGCTACGCGTACTGCCAATATCGAGGCGTCTCTGTCAATTGCGGCCCGCGCGGCTTGCAAGGCGAGAGAGATCATCTCTTCCATAACAACGGCGACGGAACCTTCACCGACGTAACCGTAAAGGCGAAGGTTGAGGATAAGAATCGTTATTACGGATTCACTCCGATCTTCATTTCTCTCAGCGGGAACGGCAAGCCGGATTTGATCGTCGGCAATGACTCCGAGCCCAACTACCTTTACATCAACAAGGGAGATGGGACCTTCGAGGATGACAGCTACTTGTCGGGTTTCGCGCTCAACGCTGACGGCCGCGAGATTGCCTCGATGGGCATCGCCGTGGGCGACTACGAAAACAACGGCCTGATGGATTTCTTCGTCACCGATTTCGGCGACGACTACAAGGTGCTCTACCACAATGACGGCGATGCGAACTTCTCCGATGTAAGCTACAAGGCCGGCATCGCGCAGACAACCATCCCCTTCGTCGGCTGGGGTGACGGCTTCATCGATTACGACAACGACGGCTGGCTCGATCTTTTCATGGTGAACGGCCACGTCTACCCCCAGGTCGACCAACACGATTGGGGTACGACATTCGCCGAGCGCCCGCTCTTGTTTCACAACGTGCCCGAGGCAAGCGGTAAAGGGCGCAGGTTTGAATACGTTCCCCCGGTGGCGGGTTCGGGGCTTGCTGTGATCACTCCAGCGCGCGGCGCGGCCTTCGGCGATCTCTTCAACGATGGCAAGATCGATGTGGTCATCAATCCCATCGATGGCCCTCCGGTTCTTCTGCGCAATGTGAATCCCGACCATCACCACTGGGTGGAGATTCAGCTTGTGGGCGGACCCAAAAGCCCTCGCGACGCGACCTGCGCCACTGCCTATCTGATCGCCAACGGCATGCGTCAACGGCAGGATGTGCTGGCCAGCGGAAGCTACATCTCCGCGAATGACCGCCGGCTCCATTTTGGCTTGGGCGACGCTACCGGCGCCGGCTCTGTCGAGATTCACTGGCCCTCTGGCGCCAAAGAAACCATCAAACTGCCTGCCGTAGACCGCATTTATACGATCACTGAAGGCAAGGGCATCACGGGCGCGCTGTGCGGTGGCAAGCCTTGCGACGCGAACGCCACGGCCGGCATGCCAGCAACGGATTCTCAACGATAGAACCTTGCCGAATCGTCCCTTCTTCTGGTTCCCTTCTGCCTCGCCCGGATCGTCTTCTCTTACTCCGGCCTTAACACCAAGCTCGATAAGTTATTTTGCCTTGTTCAGCGCAACGAACCAGTTGTGCCTCGCCAAAACCCCATCCGGACGCCACGAAGACCCGGTTCGTGAGTTCTGAGGCAGTTCGGGAGGGAACGAATTGTCTGAGAGCAAAATACGCGGTGATCATGAATCATCAGGAGGACGCTGCCAAATGGTCGCAGCGGTCTGCGGGCAAACCTTTCCCGCAGTGCACTTCGATCTCGAGGCGAGATTCTCGCACCAGCAGCTTACGCGGCAAGGTCGTATCGATGATGGAGACCGCCGAGCCTTGGCATCGACAGGACCTTATGGCCGCTGCCTTGATTCTCCCCTGCGGCACGACCCGCAGGCGTTTCCTTTGCCAGCGCGAGATGCGTCCGGTCCTCGTGATAATAGCGGACGTACTCGTTCATCAGACGTTTCAAATGCCGCTCGTTCAGGGCAATCACATAGTCGAGCAAATCACGGCGGCAGTTGCCGACCCAACGTTCGGCAAAACCATTTTGCCAAGGACTTCGAAAGCTGGTTCGCTTGGGCTGGATGCCGAAGCTCTTCTCGATGACTTCTTCATTGAAGTTTGTACCACGATCGAAGATCAGATAGCCAGGAGCAGAGTCGTAGGGGAATGCTTCGCGCATTTGTTGAACAACCCACGCGCTGGTTGGGTGTCTGGTCACGTTATAGTGGAGAATTCGTCGTCGATCATACGCAATGACGAAGAAACAGTATAGGACTCCAAAAGCGAGCGTCGGCACGGTGAAGAAATCCATCGCTGCAATGGCTTCGCGATGGTTGCTCAAAAAGGCCGCCCATCGCTTTGCTGGCCCAGGATTCCTCGGCGCTTTTCGCATCCAGCGCGCTACGGTTCGCTCGGAAATATCGAAGCCCAACATTTTCAGCTCGCCGTGAATGCGGGGTGCACCCCAGGTCAGGTTCTCTGCAACCATGTGGAAGATGAGTTCGCGCAACTTCCTGCTGACGCATTTTCTTCCCACACGGATCCGACGCCGCGAGAGCCACCTCCAATACAACTTGAACCCCATCCGATGCCAGCGAACGACGGTCTCCGCTTGGACAAGGATCAATGCCCGCTTCCATCCCGGCCAAAGCCGCCGCAACATCACCCAAAACAATTTATCCGGAGCGCCAAATCGCAGCTGAGGGTGGCGTTGCCTCAAGACTGCAAGCTGTTGCCGAAGAGCCAGATTTTCCAACAGCAGGTCGCGGCGAGAGCGAAGGAATTGGGTAGGTAGAACGAACAGAAGCCTCAGCAAGCCCAACATGAGACCGATTCTACATGGAGGCAAGCCCTCTCCGGTGCAGCTGCCATCTCCTTGAATTAATGGCAGATCGCTATTTTGGCAAGCAACAGGTCAAACCTTCACCTTATGGGTGCACCCACAATGAATGTTTCTCGCCGCACCCGCTTCTAACTGCACCCGCTCGTCGACCCGCAACTCATGCAGCGGTAGCAACTGCCGTTCCGCACCATGATCGCGCCGCACACATTGCAACTGGGCGCATCGCCCATGTCGTACATGTCGCGCATGGCGTCGGCCGCGTGGTACAGTCCGCGGTCTTGCAGGCTGGGTCCCTGTGCGAGGCTGCCCGGTGGCGCCTGGTAAGTATGCGCTTCGGTTATTCGCCGCGGCACACTGCTGCTCGGCTCAGCCTGCGGCTCCGGGGCGATTCCGCCGCCCGACCGTCCGCCGGTTGCCGTCACCTGGCTCAGCCGCTTGGCCACCTCCTCGGCCAGGCGCGCAATGTGCTGTTGCGTCAAGGCCAGTTCATCCTCCTCGAGGCCGCTCTCCGCCAACAGGCTCGGTGAGGCCGGCAGTTGCGGCGCTTTGGGTCCCAACCCGGCGAAGAGCGTCAACTGCTGGCCAGAGAGAAAGCGCAGATTGAGCCAGCGGAAAATGTAGTCCATCAGGCTCTTGGCGTAACCGATCTGTTCGTTGCCGGTCCAACCCGAGGGCTCGAAGCGCGTGTGCGCGAACTTTTCGCACAGCACTTTGAGCGGCACCCCGTGCTGCAGGGCCAGCGAAATCGAAGTGGCAAACGCATCCATCAAGCCGGAAACCGTCGATCCCTCCTTGGCCATGCGGATGAAGATCTCGCCCGGCTGGCCGCTTGGATAAAGGCCCACGGTGATGTAGCCCTCGTGGCCGCCGATGGAGAACTTGTGCGTGATCGACGCGCGTTCCTCCGGCAAGCGGTGACGTATAGCGCGTGGCGGGGCATTCAGATCCTGCTCGTCTTTGGCCGCCTCCCTCGCATCGAGCGACGGCGTCGCAGTCAGCACCGGCACCGCTGCGGCCGCTGCGATCTCCTCCAGCGCCTTCTGGAAGGCCTGCGCGGCAGCCAGCAACTGCTTGGCGCTCACCTCCACCTTGTCGGCGCCGTGCGTCTCCAGCATCTTCACGTCGGCATCTGCCGCCGGTTGCGAGGCCGCCAGGTGACCCAACAGCCGGCTTCCCACTGTGTCCAGCGCCGAGGGCTCCTTCTTCGCCCCAGCATGACTATCGATGCTGGTATTCAGCGGCTGCGTGCCTTTTGAGCCGTCGCGGTAAATCGCCACCGCCTTGATACCCTGCCGCCAGCTTTCCGCGTAGGCCTCGGCCACCTCCTCCACGGTGGCTTCATGCGGCAGGTTCACCGTCTTCGAAATGGCGCCCGAAAGAAATGGCTGCGCCGCCGCCATCATCTTGATGTGGCCCATATAGTGAATGGACCGCGTGCCCTTGGCCGGCTTAAAGCTGCAATCGAAGACCGCCAGGTGCTCCGGCTTGATCCCCGGCGCCCCCTCAATGGTGCCCGTCGCGTCGATATAGCTGACGATGGCGTTCACTTCGTCATTCGAGTATCCCAGCTTGAACAGCGCCGCGGGCACGGTGTTGTTCACGATCTTAATCATGCCGCCGCCCACCAGCTTTTTGTACTTCACCAGCGCCAGGTCAGGCTCGATGCCCGTGGTGTCGCAGTCCATCATGAAGCCGATTGTGCCCGTCGGCGCCAGCACCGTGGTTTGCGAGTTGCGATAGCCGTAGCGCTCGCCGTAGAGCAGCGCCATGTCCCAGCTCTCGCGGCTGGCGTCGATCAGCGCATCCAATTGCGGCTCGGTAAACGGCTCGCCGGCAGCCCGCGACTTGCCGATGTTGTTCACCTCGGCGCGGTGCATGCGGATTACGTCCAGAAACGGCTCGCGGTTCACGTAGAAACCGGGGCAAGCTCCCCCCTGATGTTCCACCGATGCGGTCAGCGGCGTGGCCGAAGCCAGCGGCGGGCACTGCGCTGCAAGAATGGCCGATTGCAAATACGCTTGGCCGGTCATGATTGCGGTCATGCTCGCGGCCAGGTCGCGCCCTGCTTCGGAGTCGTAGGGCAACCCGAACGACATCAGCAGCGCGCCCAGGTTGGCGTAGCCCAGTCCCAGCGGCCGGTAGTCGTGCGAGTTGCGAGCGATGGCCTCGGTGGGGTACCCCGAGTTATCCACCAGGATCTCCATGGCCGTGATCATTACCGAGATCGCATGACGATACGCCGGAATGTCGAACGTCCCCGCGGGCGTGACGAACCGCATCAAATTCAGGCTCGCCAGGTTGCACGCAGAGTTGTCCAGGAACATGTACTCGGAGCAGGGATTCGATGCGTTGATCCGCGCCGTGTTCTTGCTCGTGTGCCACTTGTTGATGGTCGTATCGAACTGCATGCCCGGATCGCCGCACTTCCATGTCGAATCGGCGATCTTGTGCATGATTTCGCGCGCCTTGTAGGTCTCCGCAGGCTGGTGGCCTTTCACCGTATACGTGGTAAAGTCACCGTCGGCCTCGTAAGCGCGCATGAACTCGTCATTCACCCGGACAGAATTGTTGGCGTTCTGGAAGAAGATCGACGAGAACGCCTCGGAATCCGGCCCCGATCCGTCGTAGCCCGCCTTGATCAGCGTGAAGGCCTTGGCCTCTTCCTTGGCCTTGCACTCGATAAACTCCACGATGTCCGGGTGGTCCACGTTCAGGATCACCATCTTCGCCGCGCGCCGCGTCTTGCCGCCGCTCTTGATTACCCCGGCAAAGGCGTCAAACCCGCGCATGAAGCTCAGCGGCCCGCTCGCCTGCCCGCCGCCCGACAGCAGCTCCATCGACCCGCGCAGCGACGAAAGGTTCGTCCCCGTTCCCGAGCCCCACTTGAACAGCATCCCTTCCGTCTTAGCCAGCGTCAGGATCGAGTCCAGAGAGTCGTCCACCGCGTTGATGAAACAGGCCGAGCACTGCGGATTCCTGTACCCCGTGGCCGCGTACTGCACCCCGCCGGTCACCGCATCCCAGTGCCAGTTCTGTCCGTCGGCCTCCGGCTCCAGCCGGTCGCAGCCTACGTTGAACCACACCGGCGAGTTGAACGCCGCCTTCTGCGTCAGCAGCAGGTGCGCCAGCTCTTCGTGGAAGATCGCGGCATCCACGGGCGTGGCAAAATAACCCTCGGCCAGGCCCCAGTCGCGCACCGTCTCCGCGACGCGCGCCACCAGTTGCCGCACTCCCGTCTCCCGCTCCGGCGTCCCCAATTGCCCGTGCAGGTACTTCGAGGCCACGATGTTCGTGGCCGTCATCGACCAGTCTGCCGGGACCTCCACGTCCTTCTGCTCGAAGATCGTATTTCCTTTGGTGTCGGTGATCGACGCCGTCCGGCGCTCCCACTGGAGCTCGTCATAGGGGGAGACGCCCTCTGACGAAAAACGCCGGGAAAAAGTCAGCCCCTGGTGTGTCCGCGGGCTGGGTCGGTATGCAGCACTCGAAGTCTGAAGGTGAGCCTCGTTCATCTTGATCCTCTCCTTGGGCCAAAATCGGCGGTCAATCCATCGGCCGAATTCGGTGATAAAAAGCCGTGTCTCCGGCACGCAAGCCAGCAGCGGGACAACCCGCAACTTATTGGAAACAAACGGAAAACTTGGATAAAACTGCAGTAAGCTTCAGCGCCCCCGCCTCTTCTGCCCTCGCCTTTCGCTCTCTCCTCGCCGCCGTAACCTGGACCCGCCTTCGCTCGGCGAAACTCGCTTCCGTGAATACCTGCTCACGAAACGCTGGATGGAGCAACTGAACTCGGAAATTGCTCGATTTGCGGCGGCCTTCCATTACAGCCCGTTTAAAGCCGCAGATGAAAAAATACCGCTGTCCGTGGTACATGTCAACAACAAACCACAACATCTAGTATTTTCTTCACATTCCCGGCACCCGCCTTCTAAACTCCGCCATTTTGCCTGTGGAAAGCGCAAAAACCCTTGCCGCGCGCGGGGTTGCGTGGTTCAGATGCCCTGAAATCGAGGCAAACTGTCCCTAGATTCTGGGCAATCCGGGGGCATGGTCGCGGCGCCTGTCCCACCCTCCAAGGCTAGCCCTTGCCCGATCCTCGCACAAGGCGCAGAAACGGTGCAGTTCGCCGGCTTGGTTGTTCAAGTTGTGGACAATCGAGCATGCGGGTTGGCTTGACCTTACGGCTCGGAACTCAATCTGACCGGAACCATCTGCTTGGGCAGGACACGCGCGATGATCTCCCCTTCGGCCGAGGAAACGTAAGACACGACGTGCTTGCAGTACTCAATCCGGCGCAGCCCCGGGAAAATGGATTCCCATCGGCGGCCAACGGTCGAGTCTTCTGAGAGGAGCTGGAAACAATCCCGTAGACCTCGAAGATACCGTTTGCTTTCGGCGTGCCCATAGGTCTTCAAAGTGTGTCGAGCGATCGCCTTCAGATCCGATTCGGCAAGCTTGGATACGCTGTATTTCCGCACTGATCCTCCTCCGCATCTTGCTCCATCGTCAGCTCATCGATATAGGCATAGAGCCGCTCAAATATGCCTGGCTCGGCATCTCCGCTTGCCAGCCCTTCCTCAATTGCCGCCCGCAGCAGCGCCTTCTGCTCCTCGTGCTCCCTCTCTTCCTGTTCCAGCAGACCCAATGCCGAGCGCATCACCTCGCTGGCGTTGGCATAGTGCCCGCTTTTCACGCGCGAAGCCACAAAATGATCCAGCTCCCTGCTCAGGCTGACGGCTCGCATAGGCATTTGTGGGACCTCGGGAGAAGCCGCAATAAACGGATCTAGGAACTTGTTGAAATAGGTACGGTTCTGCATTGGGGCGAAGGTGTCGCCCGTCTAATGGGTATGCGTGGAGATGAGCGAGTTCAGGATGGGATGTTCAGCTATGTTTCATTGGAGCAGCGGGTACCTCAGGATCATCCGTTGCGCGCGGTTCGCAAGCTGACGGACGCGGTGTTGCGGAGGTTGAGCGCGGAGTTCGATGCGTTGTATGCGGACTCGGGACGGCCTTCGATAGCGCCTGAGTACATTCTGCGGGCGCTGCTGTTGCAAGTGTTCTACTCCGTGCGTTCGGGGCGGCTGCTGGTCGAGCAAATCGACTACAACCTTCTGTTCCGCTGGTTTGTGGGTCTGGGCATGGACGATGCGATGTGGAACCACGCGGTGTTTTCGAAGAACCGCGACCGGTTGCTGACCAGCGATGTGGCGCAGCAGTTCTTTGCGGAAGTGAACCAGCAGGCCAAGCGGTTCATGAGCGACGAGCACTTCACAGTGGACGGCACGCTGATCCAGGCGTGGGCCTCACAGAAGAGCTTTCGCAGCAAGGACGGTTCCGATGACGGCGACGGAGGAGATTTTCATGGCCAGAAGCGTACGAACCAGACGCATGAATCGACCACCGATTGGGATGCGCGGCTGTACAAGAAGAGCTACGGCAAGGAGTCGAAGTTGAGTTACCTGGGCCACGCGCTGGTGGAGAACCGCAACGGATTGATTGCCGCCGCGATGGTGACGCACGCCGATGGTCTGGCCGAGCGCGATGCTGCGCTCTTGATGCTTGCACAAAAGCAAGAGGGCCGCTCGCGGCGCATCACGGTGGGCGCGGACAAGGCTTACGACAGCAAGGATTTCGTCAGCACGGTGAGGGAGTTGAACGTGACACCGCATGTAGCGAAGAACGACAAGGGCCGCAGCAGTAACCTGGACCGAAGAACCACACGGCAGCCTGGCTATGCCGTCAGCCTGAGCCGGCGATGGCTGATCGAGAAGGGCTTCGGTTGGCTTAAGCAAACCGGCCCGCTGCGCCAGGTCAAGCTGCGCGGCCTGGAAAAAGTGGACTGGCTGTTCGTCTTCAGTTGCGCCGCGCACAACCTGATCCGGCTGCCCAAACTGATGGCTCAACAACCAGGAAGGCTCATGGAGCAGTGTGCCTGAACGTCACTTGCAGGTCTCGGGGATGCTTCCCTGAGACCTGCAAAGCCTCATAAACACTGGCCGGACCCGCAGTTCAAACAGATTTCAACCGGGTAGGGATGCAAATCACAAGAAAAGACGCTGCGATGCAGCGAATTTCAACAAGTTCCTAGAGCGTCCGTCCTTCAGGATGCGCATCGGCGAAATCGGGTTGCCCCGGTGCGGTCCACGCGGAATCGTCGCCGGTATGCAATTGCCACGTCCCGTCCAGCGTCGCCAATCCGCGGTCGAAACGGGCATCTTGCGGCGAGGCTGGCAGTGCGGCCGTGGCTGCGCCCAGCGCAACGGTTGGCCCGGCAAGCCCAGTGGTAAGAACGGCAGGGCCCCGCGTGCGAGGAAGCCGCATACACACAGCATACCCCGGCATTCCTCTTATTCACATTAATTCTCTCGTGTTTCGTCTCAGGAAACGTCGTCCCGCAGCCGCCGGGCACAGAGGGTCAGGTCGCCAGCTTGCTTGGCATAGGCCAGCAATGCAGTGGCCTTGTCGTGGATGCGCTTTACCTCATCGACCCGGTGAGCAGCATTCAAGGCTCTCCGGGCAGCGTTGTACCTGATGAGTCCAACCGTCATGCCATCAATTCTGCTGCAAACGGCCCCTCAGCGCAAGAGTGGCATATTTGCCAGCGGGGGGTATGGCGGTTGAGAACTGCAGAGCATACGAGGAAAGCTATCAAGCCAAGCCCCAAACACACTGAGGCCATGGAGACGGTTCACGCGGCAGCATCATAAATTCCTGCCTTGTACTTGTACTTTAAATGTCAACGTGGTAGTCTTCGTCGTTTGGTGTCGAAGTGCGTGGAGGCCTTGTCTTATGTGGATGTTGGGACTTGTCGCCTTTTACCTGTTCTACCTATTCGCAATCAAATGGTATTGTGGGCTTCACTTTAAAAACACTCTTCAGCGTCCTCTGAACTACGGTTCTAGAGGACATCTGTATTTTGTCCTTGGCGTATCCGCAGTTCTCTTTATAGCGTCTGCGTGTTTCTTTTACATATCAGACCCATGGCTGGCAATAACTCCTATTCCTCTCACCGTGCTTGCCATACTTTACTTCAAAATGAAGCAGGGTACGCGAATGAATCAAATCATCAAGAGAGCCGCCGAGATTCAAACTGCTATGGCAAGCAAGGGACTCAATCAAACAGAAATCAATAAAGCTGTATTTCTGGCAACAACTGGTGAACTTCTGACAATTGACATCGACAGTGATTTCAACAGCTTTCTGAAATACCATGTACTGAGCTGGACAATGGGATATGACGTATCAGAAGAAGCCGAAAGGGAGTTCCGATACGCAATCGAGCACGGTGCCGCTTCGAACCATGCTTCAATGTCAGATAAAATTGATGCGATAGCGGCTAATTATCTGGAGTTTTATTCTAAGGTCTACAAGAAATGAATCCGGGCTTGTTGCACTGTTGAAAAAGGAACAACCTTCGGAGGACGCTGTGAAACTAGAAACGTACAAGGGCTTCGTCATCGAGGCTCGACGGGTTGAGTTGCAGAACAATCTGGGCTGGAGTACGGTGCTGTTGATTAAAAAACACGACAAGGATAGCGTAACGGCAAAGGAAATCCAAGTAAAGGGCGTCTTTGAGACTGAAGATGAGGCCATTGAATCCGGTCTGGCTCAAGGCCGCAAGGTCATAGACGCTGGATTCTTGATTTAGCTCATCGCTGAGCCTGTCTACGAAGCCTAGCGTACAACCGAGACCGCTTTGCCGCCCCCACGCCAAGGCCTTCGCCCCTATTAGCTCCTTCCGGTACTCACATTCAACGTCTGCAACACCGAATCCAAAGGCTTGCCCTTGACGTTCATTTGATTCAAGAGCTTAAGGAAATCGGCCCCGAGTGCAAGCGCGCGTGAGGCCGATTCGAAGGGGATATGCCTGTAAACACAGCGGCGCCATCACAAACGTGACCGTGCACAGCGAGCTTGATCAGCTCGCGCAATGACGGCTCGGCGGTGTCCTTGAACGGATCGCCGACCGCGTCGCCTGCTACTCCGGCCTTATGCGGATCGGCCCCAAGGTGTCCATTGCCTGTCGGTAGGCACAGGCCCCCGGCAGACAGGCCCAGCACGATATTCCCGGCACGGCGTTTCGATTTCCCACGAACCGTGCTGCCGGCGTTGGTTGAGCCGGCAGCACTCCCATCAAGCTCTCACTCTGGGTGAGTAGTTTTGGCCGGCTCGTCGCTCTTGATCCGCATGCCGTAGAACGACCGGTAAACGAAGAAGAACGATATAGCGAAGAATACCGCCGCCAGCAGGTGCGTCCACTTCGCGCCGCTGGTAGCAGTCATTTGAACTGCCAACTCGACGGCGAGCAAGCCAAAGAGTGTGGTGAATTTGATGACCGGATTGAGAGCCACTGCGGCTGTGTCCTTGAACGGATCGCCCACCAGATCGCCCACCACCGTCGCCTCATGCAGCGGCGTTCCTTTTTCATGTAAATCGACTTCGACGATCTTTTTGGCGTTATCCCATGCGCCGCCGGCATTCGCCATGAAGATGGCCTGGTACAGGCCGAAGATTGCGATCGAGATCAGATAGCCGATGAAGAAGAAAGGATCCAGGAAGGCAAAAGCCAATGCAGCAAAAAACAGCGAGATGAAAATGGTCAACATTCCGCTTTGCGCGTAACGCGTGCAAATCGCCACCACCTTCTTGCTGTCTTCGGTGGAAGCTCTCTCGGTTCCTTCAATGTGGATATTCCTCTTGATGAACTCCACGGCACGGTAGGCGCCCGTGGTCACCGCCTGCGTGGCTGCGCCGGTGAACCAGTAGATCACCGCACCACCGGTCACCAGGCCGAGCAGAAACGGAGCGTTAAGTAGCGAGAGCTTGTCAACGTTTGTGGTGAGCGAGTTGGTAAGCGCCATAATCGTGGCGAAGATCAGGGTAGTGGCGCCTACGACGGCCGTGCCAATCAGCACCGGCTTGGCGCTGGCTTTGAACGTATTGCCCGCGCCGTCGCCTGCCTCCAGCATCCTTTTGGCGTGGTCGAAATTCACCTCCACGCCGAACTGTTTTTTCACTTCCTCACGCACTCCCGGCTCGTTCTCGATGAGTGACAGCTCGTAGATCGATTGCGCGTTGTCCGTCACCGGTCCAAAGGAATCCACTGCGATGGTCACGGGCCCCATGCCCAGGAAGCCGAAAGCAACCAGGCCAAAGGCGAACATCGGCGCCGCGAGAATGACATTGGCGAATCCCAGGGTGCTCACCGCATACCCAAGGGACATTAAAACGATGACCGCCAATCCCAGGTAGTAGGCGGAAAAATTCCCTGCGACAAACCCGGACAGCAGACCCAGCGCAGCTCCGCCCTCCCGTGCCGACGCTACCACCTCTTGCACGTGGCGGGCTTTGGTTGATGTAAACACCTTCACCAGCTCGGGAATGAGAGCCCCCGCAATGGTCCCGCAGGAAGTGATCGTCGCCAGTTTCCACCAGAGTGTGGGGTCTCCGCCCAAATTGGAAAGCAGGACCTGAGTCACCGGATAGGTTACGGCAATGGTCACGACGGCAGTGATCCACACCAGCGAGGTGAGCGGCGCTTCGAAGTTAAATTCGTGTGCTTTGCCGTACTTCGCCTTGGCGATCAGACCGTTAATGTAATAGCCCGCAACTGCGGCCACCAGCATGGCCACGCGAACCGCAAACAACCACACGAGTAATTGCACTCCAACGACCGCATTCTTCGCGCCCAGCATGATGAATGCGATCAGCGCGACCTGCACCACGCCGTAGGTCTCAAAACCGTCGGCGGTGGGACCCACCGAATCGCCGGCGTTGTCTCCCGTGCAGTCGGCAATCACGCCTGGGTTGCGGGCATCGTCCTCTTTCACATGGAACACAATCTTCATCAGGTCGGCCCCGATGTCGGCAATCTTGGTGAAAATGCCGCCGGCCAGACGGAGCACGGCGGCTCCCAGCGATTCGCCGATGGCAAAGCCGATGAAACACGGCCCGGCATAGTCTCCCGGAACGAACAGAATGATGCTGAACATCATCAGCAACTCGATCGAGATCAGCATCATGCCGATGCTCATGCCCGACTTCATCGGAACGCAAAATGTGCGATACGCATTACCGCCCAGCGCAGCGTACGCGGTGCGCGAATTGGCCAGCGTATTCAACCGGATGCCAAACCACGCTACAAAGTAACTGCCGGCCATCCCCAGCACGCTGAACCCGAGGATGATGGTCACTCGTAGCGCGCTGAAGTGAAGCAACACGGCGAAATAAACCAGGATGACGACCGCAATGAACGACCAGAGGAGAAGCAGGAATTTGCCCTGGTTGATCAGATAGGTTTTGCACGTCTCCCAGATCAACTCCGAAACTTCCTTCATGGAACGATGCACCGGCAGGCCCTTCAGGTGAACGTACATAAAGAGGCCGAAGACCATTCCCAAAATGCAAAACAGAGGTCCGTACATGAGCAGCGTGTGGCCGTTCATGCCCAAAAATTGGACCTGCGTCAAATCCGGGAGCTTTAGATTGGCTTCGCCTCCGGCGGCCTCCACAGGCGCTGCAAAAGCTGCACCCTCACCGAGGAGGATCATCGTGGCAATGACGCTGCCGATTCGCCCCCAGCGCCGCAATGAAAAATTGCTCTTCATTCGCCCTCCAATGCCCGCTAGTCGGCCTGGGGCGGAAATCTTCTGCATTTTCGCCGTGCCCATGTTGGAACCAATCACTTGCCGCGCAAAAAACACGGCCACAACGAGCGGGAGCACGCTCACGCCCAAAAAGAACCACACCAAATCCTGTACAGTCACACACCCTCCTGACTTTAAGTTTTGAAGCCGTCGGAACAACGGCCCCCGAAACGCGACCTCGCCATAACCCGGGGAATTGCCACGGGAAGGCTATCATCCGGATACCCGGCTGTCGAGTGATTGCTGTCACGAGGCCTTTGCCTATTTTTCATATTGAATGCGTTTCCGCCGCGGGAAGTGTAAAGTACTGGCGGAGGCATCGCGCCGCATTATGACCTCTCCCACACTCTTCACGCCCCGCCAGGCGGCCGAAAAACTCGGCATGAGTTATCCCGCGCTCAAGCACTGGATCCTCGCCGGCCGCATCCAATCCGTCAAAACGCCCGGCGGGCACCATCGTATTCCGCTTGAGGCCCTCGACCAGTTTCTGTCCTCATCGCAGCCGCGCCCGGGCTCGTCCCGCATCAGCGGCCGCAACCAATTGCTGGGCAAGGTCGCCGAAATCACCATCGACGGCCTCCTGGCCAAGGTCGTCCTCTCCATCGGCGATCAGCGCGTCACCGCCATCATCACTGCCGACGCCGCGCGCGAACTCGACCTCAAGCCCGGCGACCCAGCCGTCGCCCTCATCAAGGCCACCGAAGTGATGATCATCCGGCCGTGACACGGCAGCCCGGGTTCAGCCGTCGCCGCTCAGCCGCAAAAACCCCGCTCGGCGCCCGAAAACCCTCCAGTGCGATCATTTCTGGTTAAATTAAGACGAATCAATACGATTTGTGTGTAAAATCGACCTGAAATCGATCTTATTTCACAGGAGAATCGGTTGTTTTCCCCAAAACTTCTTCTTTTGCTCTCTCTTTTGCTCGCTGCCTCAACTGCTCTTGCCGCCCAGAACCCGCCGCCGGTTCCCGTGCAAGACCCATCCTGGACCGGCCGCTGGCTCAGCCGCGTCTCCGCAACCCAAGCCGCGCAGCCCCACTGGATGACGCCGCTCGCCACCGTCACGCCCCGCCTGGAACAGGAGTTCCGCTTCGACGTCCTCCATGAAGTCACTCCCATCGGCGACATCACCAACGTCGGCAACGGCAAAGGCCTTGAGCTCATCCCTTCCCGCCGCACCGAATTGCTGATCAACGCGCCGCCTTATTTCTTCCACGAAAACCCCAAAATCGCCAACGGCCCCGGCGACGTCTCGTTCACCATGAAGTACCGCATCTGGGCGGCTCCCGAAGAGGAAGGCAACGGAATTCTGACATTCTTTTTGGGCGGCAGCGTCCCCACCGGAACGTACAAGAACGGATCGTCAAGCGCCATCGTCACTCCCACGCTCGCCGGCGGCAAAGGCTGGCGCAATTTCGACTTCCAATCCACGCTGGCCGGCACGCTGCCCGTCAATAGCGTCAACACTCTGGGGCGCACCATCGCATCCAACACCGCATTCCAGCTTCACCTGGTCAAGCGGCTCTGGCCGGAGACTGAAATCAACTCCACCTTTTGGAAAGGCGGCACGAACGACGCCAAAAAGCAGACCTTCCTCACGCCGGGGCTCATCTTCGGCCGCTTCCCCATTCACCACCGCCTGGCGTTCGTCGCCGGCGCCGGCTTCCAGATCGCCGCCACGCACTACCACCAGTACAACCGCGCCGTCCTGGCCACCGTTCGCATCCCGTTCTAGGTCTCCGGCCGCTTGATTTTGTACCATCCTGGGGTGCCCCAGGTCCCGCTTTTGGGACCTGGGAAACCTGGATGCCAAGATACGAATTCATACGGTCAGAGACCTAGAGCCTGTTATTCACTTCATGCGAGCAGCCTGAATAGGCTTGCGATCATGAGGCAAGCGAAGGCGAGGAAGTGGAAGGCCCCGAGGGTGGTTGCGAGTCTTTCGTAGTCGCGAGCCAAACGACGGAACCTTCCAATAACTCTCTTCCCAACTCTCCCCAGCTCCGTATGCCAGGCACTAGAACTCTAAGCGAAATGTGGCTTGCCCCTGCCGATTGCTGAGTTGCGAGCTTAAGTTCGTTATCTGGCCAAATGTCGAATCCAGAGAGTTGGTATCGGGCTCGGCAAATTGAGTGCGATTGAACGCGTTAAAGTAATCCATACGCAAAGTGGCTCTTACTCGCTCCGTAAACTGGAAGGTCTTGATCACATCGAAATTTTCATCCCTCAAGGGCGGCGTTCGCAAGGGCGCATAGGTGCGCTTGGCGTCGCCGAGTGCCCACGCCCCGGTATTTACGAAGGCATCGGTTGTGAATTGAATAGGCGCTGTTGAAGTTTTTCCGGTGAAATAATCTCTTGATTCGGAGTAACTATATGTCTTCATCTGCACGCCAGGAACTATGTTGGGCCGATCAAATCCATTTACAAGCAGCGGGTTATAATTGTTATTGACAGTCATTGGATTTCCGCCTACATAATTCAGTATTCCGCTAATCTGCCAACCGCCAAACACCCGCGCCATCGGCCCAGAGTTCAGATACCTTTGTCCCACTCCGATAGGTAGCAAATAGGAGGCAACAAAGTGTGAGTTATACTTCTGATCAAGATTAGAAGGCGAATACTCCGGCCTCTGATTATATGCATTCATCCCGTTGAATGCATATTGCGTAGACGAGGTATCGGTATTCGCAATTAGGCTCGATAATGTTAGGTTGGCCATATAGGCGAGGCCGTTGGAAAAGCGCTTCTGCCCCTGTACCTGGAAGCCATTGTAAAATGCGGTCCCGTCCAGTTCATAGACAGGGTAATAACCGGGGTACTGAGGAAATGGAGTTAAGGCCTGTTCCACAGTCGCCGAGCCTCCAAGTTGCGCGACAAACTCCGGATAGGGAGGCGTAAGGCCGGCGGCAACAGCATCCGGAGAAGTGATAGATTCACCCAAAAGGCTGCCGTATTGCAGGACGGACGGATTCGGCTGGTTGGGCAAGCTGTTCGTAGTCGACAGATGAATTACACGGCTGCCGACGTATCCTGCCGTCATAAACATGTTCCAGGGAAGTTCCCGCTGAATGTTGAAATTCCACTCTTGATCGTATGGCGCCGTGCCAGCTTGACTGGCTATAAACTTCCATAAGGTGCCCCCATTCCCGATCGACGGAGTAAGGGGAGATGGGCTCGGCAGGGGCATTGGGTTGGTATCCCATTCGCCGTAAGCCGGCACATTGCTGCCGGTCGCGGCACGGAGAAATTCACCATTCAGCAGCCCTGACATAAAAGCAGCAATTGTGGCAGTTCCGTATTCATACGCGCCGCCATCCAACACGGAGAGATAGAAACCGGACTGGAGCACGGTTTTGGAGTTCAGGGCATACGAAAATCCTACCCTGGGCTGGTAGTGTCTCCAGTGAATGGCCGCGCGCGTGATTCCGCTGCATCCCATGCAGCTGCCGAATGCGGTGGCAGCGCCGGGTATTCCGCCCGCACCGGGGTCGGCTTCAGTCGGATTGAGGAAGACGATATCGTTGGTGCTGTCCGTGAATGGAACCATGACGTCCCAGCGAAGCCCCAGGTCGGCAGTTAGCCGTCGACTGATCTTGATGTTATCCTGAACATAACCCGCAAATGCTTTGTTTCGCAATCTCTGTTCGCTGGAAAGCGTGAGCCCGCCAGCATCTACGTCACCCAGAAGGAAACTTGCAAAGGAGCTACCGTAAGTGCCGAAATTTGGATCGCTGGAATCCGGCGTGGACGTGGTTCGCTGGCTAAAGCTGAACGTACCGGTGCACCAGGCGCAGTCGATGATGTCCTGGAATGTATGCCGGAACTCTCCTCCAATGTTAAAGGTATTGCGTCCTTTAGTCCACAGCCAGTTGTTGACCGCCGCGATGCCTAGCGTACGGTTATTGTTCACGCTAAGCCCCCCTGCAAGATTCGAGAGGTAGGCATACGATTGAACTCCCCACCATGATGGCGCATTTTGCCCATCGAACATGATAAGCGGGAACGTGCTGGTGCCAGGAACACCGCCAAAGGTAGAACTGGTGAATAAATCGTGTTGCCCGACGATCAATCCGACCCAACTGATCCCCGCTGTCGCCACCAGTTTCGGGTTCACGGTTTTCGCATAATTAAGCAAAAATCCTGAGCCAAGCGTTGCGTTGGATTCCTCACTTTGCAGCTCATTGCTGGAAGACACAATCGGGGAATTGGTAAACTGAGGCAACGACTCTTTGTCCCGCCATTGGCTGAAGTGGATGTTTTGCGACGAACTCAAAGTTTCGTCGATAGTGTAGCCCCAGAGATCCTGGGTGTTAGGAACCGAAGCAACGGCTGGTAACTTATTACTTTCCTGGCCATACCCACCCACCCCAGGCTGGTCAGGGTCGGGAATCTCCGGCAGGATGGCATTCGCAAGTGAGCTGAAGCGGTTTGGGCAGATCATATTCAGTACGCCGTTGCACTCGAATTGCTCTCCTGTCGTGGGATCGTAAATAGGGATGAGATTACCGTTGCCATCCACGAAATTGCTAAAATCGCCACCTTTCATCGCATGGGACGGCACGGTCCCAATCCCGATCTGCGCCTGGTTCTGTCTGTACCAATCCGTGCTGACATGGAAAAAAGTGTGGTTTCTTCCGTTGTAGAGTTTGGGCAAAAGGACAGGGCCGCCCACTGTGAAGCCATAGTCGTTCTCCTGGTCGATAGGGGGAGCGGGGTGGCCGTCTTTCGAGAAATGTGTGGGGAAAAAGCCGTCGGAGTCGAAGAGCTGATTACGCAGAATTTCGAACGCGTCCCCATGCAACTGGTTGGTGCCGGAAGCCATGCCGTAAGTAACAACACCTTTCCCCAGACCATAGCGCGAATCGAACGTGGAGCTGTTGACACGGAACTCGCTCACCATTTCATACGGCGGGTTCATGGCGGTTTGGTTGCCGGAATACTGCGCAAATGCGACGGGAACACCGTTGAATTGAACTGCGCTATTGTAGGGGACACCGCCATTGATATTTATCCCCGCCGGCCCCCCAACCGAGAAGTCGCCTGAATTCGTCTGAGCGCCCGGCGTCAGCGACACAAATGCGTCGATCTGGCGCGCCTTACCACTGATTTCAAGAGGAGCCGCGTCGAGCAACTCGGGCTCAAGGGTTGTACCCATTATGGGAGACTCTGTATTTAGAGAAATTCCACTTGCCGTGACCTGCACGCTTGCGCTGGTGGTGCCAATGGCCATCTGGAAGTTGAGCCCCGACATCTTGGAGACTTCCACCGTCACACCCGACTGGACGAACTTCTTGAACCCGTTCGCGGTTACCACGACGGTATACTGTCCCGGATTCAGCCCGACCAGGATAAAAGTGCCATTCGAGGACGTCACCGTGTGGGACATCACGGAGGTGGCATTATTTGTCGCCGTCACATCTGCCCCGACCATAACTGCCCCGCTTGCATCCGTGACAGTTCCATTGATGCCGTTGGTTATTTGGGCAGCGAGTCGAGTGCCTGAGAGCAGCACGACGATGGAAAACAGAAGGACCGATGTCAACGCCAGGCTAGCCCGGCTATAGACACACGCCCGCGTACCGCCAAATTGATGCGTCATTGTGTAACCTCCGTTAACATTGTGTGACCTGCGTTAATTCGTCCGACCTCCGGTCGGGTCATCAACAAAACTTCAAAACCAACCTGAGCTGCCCGCTTTTATTTCTCCCTGATAGCTGAAAGCAGCAGCACCCAGTCGCCCTCGCCGTCGTGATTCTTTCCGGGAGGCGTGAACTCCTGCGTGTCCTGGTTTGCAAAGGGTCCGCCGGAGATGGTTGTATAGGCCCCGTCCGAGGGGTCAAACCACTTGGCAGTCGCAGGGGCCTTCAGGCTCGCCATGTTCACTGTGATCGTCCGCACGGTCGGCAGATAGGCGACAACGAAGGAGCCGTCAGGCGTCCTGGAGGCAGTGCAAAAGTCGCTGTTGGTAACTCGAGTTTCCTGGCTCCCAAAGGTACCAAGCCCCGCCGTGACCACCGTATGCGACTGATCCGGCTCCAGGTTCCACCAAGGCATGGACTGGAAGAACTTTTCCCAAATTTGAAATTGCGCCACCCCTGGCGTGTCGAGATAGTCCTGCCATCCGGGCATGAACATCCAAATAAATGCGTTGCCGTACAGCTGACCCTTACCCCCACTCAGCATCGCCCAATACTGCTGTTTCCTAAGCACCAAAGGATTACCATAATCCCACGGCCTGCCGACCCTCTCCAATTCATAATGGCCTTCAAGCAAGTAGGTTGGCGCAATGGGCCGCTGATTATAGCTATTCAACATCAGGGCGAATGTCTCTCCGTATGGGTAAGTACCGTTGATCTCGCTGAGCGGAATCCATGCCGGATCATCGTAAGCGGAACTATTGGAGCCAAACTCGACTGTTTGGGGGCTATTTGGGTCAGCGGACTTAATCCCTTTTGCTACTGCCAAGACCACAGCATCATCGATCGGATTTTTCCAGCCTTCAAAGTCATTACCGCTCAACCAGAGGATGTTGTCAAAATGCTTATAGCGCTTGCCCAGAAATTCACCGTAGGCCTTAGCGTTCAACGGGCCATTGTTGACCAGAGTCTTGAGCCACTGTCCGGTCTCGATAGGATCCAGGAAAACCAGCATGTGATGAGCCGCCGCCAGCGTGAGCATCTGGTCGACGCGGGCAAAGTATGCCTCGTTAGGCTTAGTGAGATCGTAATGCGCCGTATCTGTTCCGCCCGAAATGTAGCCGGTAAAGGGGAGAATGCCATCGTAGGTGGCTCCGTCCTCCGGGCTGTACGGCCGGTATGGACCGGCAATAAGCACGTCCATCCACAGCGTATTGAATCCGTGAGCTTCGCGATCGGCGAAATAGTGCTCGGCTTGCTTCACGGTGATCATCGTAATCAGGGCATGCGGATTATCGCCCGCAATCAAAAAAGGAACGTCCTTCTGATCGACCAGATAGCGCCCATTCGCGCTTACTTTGACTGGATAGGAGGGGACACTCGCGCTGGAAGCCTCCTGCGATGCGGCCTTCATGGAGGCTGCCCCGGCAATTCCTCCCAGTAACGCGAGTACAATGAGCGACACTTTGACTCTTCTATCCGGACGATTCGCGCGAGCTGACATACCCATCCTGTTCCCTCTCCTCCCTAATGCCAACAAAAATCTACTCCGTACACTACCCGCCCTATTGGGGTGTCGCCGGAGAGTAGAGGCTACTCTCCAGCGACACGCCTTGCCGAGCTCTAGAACTCCACGCGGAATGTAGCTTGTCCCTGCCGATTACTGATTTGTGAGCCTGTGCTCGTCACCTCACCAAATGTCGAATCCGAAGAGTCGAGATCAGGCGGTTGGAACTGAGTGCGATTAAAAGCATTGAAGTAATCGACACGCAAGACGAGCCGCACTCCTTCTGAAATACTGAAGGTCTTGAGAACATTGAAATTTTCGCTCCTATAGGGCGGCGTCGTCAAGGCTGCATAGGAGCGCTTGGCATCGCCGATTGCCCACGCCCCGGTATTCGCGAAGGCGTTCGTTGTGAATTGAATAGGCGGCGTGCTGGTTTTGCCCGTGAAATAGTCCCTCGTCAGGCCATAACTGTACGTTTTCATCGTTACCCCCGGCACTATGTCCGGAAAGTCATTGCCATTCACGAGCAGCGGGTTGTAATTGTTTTGAACGCCCATTGGATTGCCAGCTGCATAATTCAGGATCCCACTTACCTGCCATCCACCCAACACCTGCGCCAATGGTCCCCTGTTATTCAGATATTTTTGTCCCAGACCGACCGGGAGCGCATAGGTAAAGAGCCAGTTTGTCTGATACCGCTGGTTCGCACTATCAGGCGCATATTCCGGACGCTGATTAAATGCATTCACCCCGTTAAACGCGTCTTGCGTAGATGATGTCTCTGTATTTGACAAATCTGTCGACGTTGTTAGATTGGCCATAAAGCTAAGGCCGTTGGAATAGCGCTTCTCCCCCTGTATCTGGAGTGCGTTGTAAAATGAGCTTCCATCCATTTCAAAGGAGTCGTAGTAGCCGCCAAACATGGGGAACGGAGTCAACGCCTGTTCCACGGTCGCCGAGCCTCCAAGGTCATTGACAAACCCTGGATAAGGAGGCGTGAAACCCGCAGCAACCGCATCCGGAGAAAGTATATTGTCAGCCAGAAGAGGCCCATACTGCAGGACAGACGGATTGGGCTGGTTGGGCAACGAGTTGGTAGTCGACATATGAATCGTGCGGCTGCCGACATAAGATACCGTCAAAAACATGTTCCAAGGAAGTTGGCGCTGAACAATCGCATTCCACTGTTCATTGTATGGCGATATGCCATACTTGCTGGGATAAAACTTGTCGATGATTCTCCCATTCGCTATCCCCGGGAACAATGTGGCTGACGTGGGCGAAGGCATTGGGGTGCTATCCCATTGGCCGAAAGCTATTTGATTGTTACCCGTTGCGGCACGAAGATATATACCGTTCAGAATCGCTGACTCACGAGCAGCAAGCTCGGCAGTTCCGAATTCATACGCACCCTCATCCAGCCTGGTTATGTAGAAACCGGACTGAATCACCGTTTTGGGATTCAAACTATAGGAAAAGCCCAGTCTGGGCTGCCAGCCTTTCCAGTCAATGTTTGCGCGTTCGATTCCGGCACATCCCGTGCAATTGCCAAGTTGGGTGGGAGTTCCAGGCAATCCACCAGCATCCACATTGGGCTCTGTCTCATTCACGTAGACGAATTCATTCGTCAAATTGTTGAAGGGGATCATGATGTCATAGCGAATGCCTACGCTTGCAGTCAGATTGCGAGCAAGCTTGATATCGTCCTGATAATACATAGAAAATGCTCTGTTTCGCATTTTCTGTTCGGACGTATACTCGCGCAGGCCAGCGTCTACATCTCCCAAAAGGAAGCTTGCAAAGGAGCTACCATACGCGCCAAAGTTCGGATCGGCGGAATTCGGTATGTCTGTGGTTCGATGGCTGAAGTTGAGCGTACCAATGCAAAAATTGCAGTTGACGGCGTCCTGGTAACCGCGCCGGTATTCTCCTCCAAAGTTGGAGGTGTTGCGTCCCTTAGTCCACAGCCAATTGTTGACGGCGGTAAGACCTAAATCCCGGGAAGCAACCCGACTAAGCCCGCCTCCGACGTTTGCTTGAGAATGCCCCGATTGAACTCCCCATGCTGTTGGCGAACTTTGGCCATCGAATGCGACCAGCGGGAAGTAGGTGCTATTCGTAACGCCAGCAAAGCTAACATCTGAATCGTCATTGAGTTTCCCGGTGTTCATTCCGATCCAATCGGCTCCCGCTGTCGCCACCAGGTTCGGGGTCACAGTTTTCACATAATTTACCAAGAATCCTGAGCCGAGCACTGTGTGTGAGTACCCACTTTGCAACTCATTGGTTACAGGAAATATTGGGGCCGAAGTAAAGCCAGGCGACGAATCGTTGTCCCGCCACATGCTGAAATGGACGCTTTGAGACGAGCTCAGATTTTCATCTAGAGTGAAGCCCCATAGATTCTGTGTATAGGGCACCGATTTGACCACCGGCAACTCATTATTTTGCTGGCCAAAAACAGTTCCAGTATTGGGAGTGGGAGCCGGGATGAAGGGCAGAATGGTCTTGGAAAGAGTGCTGAAGCGCGATGGATCAATCTTATTGCCAGAAAATTGCAGACCTGTCGTGGGATCATAGATGGGGATCTGGTTACCGTTTGCATCTAAAAAGTTGCTAAAATCTCCCCCAATCTCGGCGGTGGTAGGCACGGTTCCGATGTCGGTCTCCGCGTGATTCTGCTTGAAGTGATCCCAACTGAAAAGGAAGAATGTGCGGTTCTTGCCGTTATAGAGTTTAGGCAGAAGGACTGGCCCGCCCACCGTGAAGCCGTAGTCATTCTCCTGATCGATAGGGGCTTCCGGTTTCCCGTCGGCTGCGAAACGTGTGGGGAAAAAGCCATCAGAGTCGAAGAGCTGATTGCGCAGAATCTCGAACCCATCCCCATGAATTTGGTTGGTGCCAGACGCCATGTTGAACGTGACAACACCTTGCCCCAAGCCATAGCGCGCATCAAACGAGGAACTGTTGACACGGAACTCGTTCACCATCTCATAGGGCGGGTTAATGTTCGTCTGGTTGCCGGCATACTCCACAAAATTGACGGGAACGCCGTTGAACTGAACTGCGGTATTGTAAACGACACCGCCATTGATATGTATGCCCGGATTCCCACCAACCTGGGTGTCGCCGGCACTCGAAACAGCGCCTGGCGTCAGGGTGATGAAGGTGTCGATCTGGCGCGCCAAACCATTGATTTCAAGGGGGGCCTCTTTGACCAACTCAGGTGCAAGGGTGGTGCCCATTGTGGGAGACGTTGTATTTAGAGAAATTGCATTCCCCACAACCTGTACAGTTGTACTGGTGGCGCCAGGGAACATCTGGAAGTCGGTCGCCGACATTTTGGAAATTTCCACCAACACATCGGGGTTCTCGGACTGCTTGAACCCTGCCGCGATCACGGCGACGGAATAGTGTCCAGGATTCAGTCCGACTAAGATAAAAGTGCCGGCCGAAGACGTTACCGTGTGGGACACGACCCCGGTGGCCTTATTTGTCGCTGTCACATCTGCCCTGAGAATAACTGCCCCGCTTGCATCCGTGACAGTTCCATTGATGCCGCTTGTTATCTGGGCGGCTAATCGAGTACCTGAGAGCAGTGCGATGATTACGAACAGAAGGACCGATGTCAACGCCAGGCTAGCCCGGCTATAGACACACACACGCGTGCCCCCAAATTGATGCGTCATTGTGTTACCTCCGTCAATTGGTCCGACCTTCGGTCGGGTCATCAATAAAGCTTCAAAACCAACCTGAGCTGCCCGCTTCGGGCAACTTCAGCGCAGTGAGTCTAGCCCATTAAATTCAATAAAGTCAAGTGGATTTTCCCGGTACTCCATTCTTTGTGGCCCTCAACGTGGCGGGTACAACGACTTTTTGCCGTGAGCGTTTTCGTCAGCGGCTCAGCAATTCGCACCACGAACCGGCTCAACGCAAAGAGCCTATTTCCTCAAAATCGCCGCGCTCCTGCGTCTTTTACGCCCTCGTTCCCTTGGTCCCGGTTCCCTGCTCCTACTCGATCGGAACGTCGATCCTGTCCTCCGGCAGCACGTCCCTCAGGCTCGGGTCGCCAGGGTCGCGCACCTGGCCGCCCGGCAACGGATGCAGCTTGAACAGCACCAGCTCATCGCGCTCCGAATGGTCGAGAGCTTTAAAGGTCGCTGCCTGTTCCAGCGAGAAGCGCGTATGCAGCGCTTGCAATATGTCGGGATCAAAGTCGTTCCATGAGGCGTACCATCCGGGCTGATACGCGGCGAGCTTTCGAGCCAGCTTCTCCGTGCCGAGCTCGTCGCAAACTGCGGGCAGGTGCGTGATCAGCGTGATCTCGTCTCCGCTCACTGAGACTATCAAACGCTTGCCGTTGGGGTGCGCATCGATATACTTGGTCAACTTCGTTGCCGCGCTCACCAACGTGTACTCCGGGTGAGCGGCGTAGCGAATCGTCTGCGCTCCATGAACTCCTGCCGCCGCAACGGCCACGGCAACCACGGCCCAGCCCAGCGCGCGCGTCCACCCCGCCTGCCGAATCAGCTCCGCCGCTCCCAGCGCCACGACAAAGAATAGAAAGAATGCCGGAACCGCGAAGTAGCGTGCCTGGGGATGGTTCTGGACGGTCATAAACAGCAGAAACCCCGCCACCGCCCACAGGGCCGCGCCAAAGACCGGATCGCGCCACAGCCTCCGGCCCCAATCTGTCCGCCACGCCATCGCCGCAGCCAGCACCATCGCTCCGGCCAGCAGAATCAGGCTGTGATCTATCCACAGCAACCCGTGAAACGACCACCACAAAGCCATCACCGGCCAATAAAACTCAGCCGGCTTGGGGTAGTCATTCGCAACAAAGAAGTATTTGAAATCGCCAATCAACCCGGCCCTGCCGATAAGCACCATCCACGCGCCGTAGGCAACTGCCGCGCTGCACCCAGCGGCTAGCGCGCAGCGCACTACCAATCCTCGCCTCTGCCATAGCGGCAGCACCATCGCCCAGCCGACTGCCGGCGCCAGAAAAGCGGCTGTCGTTTTCGTCAGCACCATCAGTGCGAACAGCAGGCCGATGCACACCGAAGCCGCCACCGGCCGCTTCATGCGCGGCAGCCGCACCGCCACATTCAGAGCTGCCAGTGTCAACATGATTTGCAGGGGCTCAAGAATCGCCAGGCGGCTGAAGCAGTAAAGAAATGGGCTGGTCACTACCAGCGTTACGCCCACCAGCGCCATCCAGCGCGGTCCCCGGCTCCGCAGCAGCAGGTAGCTCAGCGCCAGGCTCGAACAGAAGCACGCAATCGCCAGCCCCCGCGCCGCCCCAACCGTCACCCCGGTAAAGAAAAACAGCACCCACTCCACAAACGGCCACACCGGAACTACGACCGCCGGATTGAAATCCCCCGGAACATACCAATTCCCAAACAGATGCGCGCGCACCGCCGCATTCCCATACCAGCCCTCGTCGGTATACTTTGCCCAATCGAAGATCCACGGCGAGCCGTTGGGGAAATCGGCGCGCAGGTGCCAACCATGCAGCGCCGCGAAGCCGGCTATCGCCACCAGCCACATCGCGTAGGCGCAGCGCTCGATCCACTTCGCCCGGCTCGTCAACGTTCCTTGCCCTTTCAAAACGCGCTCCTCAAGCTCTGCCCCCGCGCTTCAGCGCTTGGCTGATAAACTCTGTCATCGCCCGCCTGTTCCTTCGAGTTCGCGAAACAGGGGTGGCTTGTTTGAAATGCGCCTCGGCGGGCCGACCGGTCTCATAAATGCGTAACGTCCACTCCGCCGGCTGTGAGACCCGCCAACGAGGCGGGGCTCAAGCTCTCTGCGAGCCGACTGCGAGGATTATGAGACCGGTCGAATGCCCCTGAGTATATCGCGCCTGCGCAGATCCGCCCTCTGAGCCTCTACTTCCCTTGTTCTATTCATGTTTTTCCCCGTCCCGCCGATGAGATCAATATCTCTTTGGCACAGGAACCTTGCCATGGAGGCGAGGCACGTTGAGATCCATGCATAGCTCCGTCCCACTCCGCGCGCAGACCTCCGTCTCCGGCCTCACGCTCGTGGAACCTGAATCCCCTCCTTCCGCGCCCGCCGGCGCCAACCAAGCCGTCGGCGTCAGCGCGGCATGGCGCAAGCTGCTCATGCAAGCCGAGATGGCCGCGCCGTACCTCCAGGTCGCCGCCATCGAAGGCGAGCACGGCACCGGCAAGCACACCCTGGCCCGCCATCTCCTCAGCCGCTCGCCGCTCGCTTCCGCCACCTTTCAGCGCCGCGACGCCCGCGAGTGGCTGGCCACCGATGCCGATCCGTCCGCCCTCGCCGGCTTCATCTATCTCGACCGCGTTGACCTCCTCGCCCCTCCCGGCCAGGGACTGCTCCTCGGCGTCCTCAAAACCCTCCAGGACCGGCCCCCCGGTCGCGCTGTCCTCCTCGCCTCATCGCAAACCCCGCTCCGCCACATGGCTGGCCAGGGAATTCTGCTTCCCGACCTCGCTTTCCGTCTCACCGCTATCTGCTTCGCCATCCCTCCGCTGCGCCACCGCCGCGAAGACATTGCCCCGCTCGCCCAGTTCCTCCTCGACCGCATCTGCGTGCGCTACCAACACCGTCCCGTGGTGTTGGGGCCCGGCACGCTCGCCCGCCTACTTGCAGCACTCCTGGCCGGGAAACGTGCGCGAGCTTGCCAGCGTTCTTGAGGCCGCTCTGCTCGAGGCTGGCAACGGCGTCATCCGTCCCGTCGATCTCGCCCTGCCCGACACCCCGCAATTGTCCTTCGACTCGCAGTTCGCTGCCAATCCCTGGGCAAAGCTCACGGCGAACCCCGCTGCGATGCTTGACCCGCAATCCTTCGTCCGCGCCGGCGACCTCTCGCTCGACGCCGTCATCCGCCGCCACGTCAAGTACGTCCTCGACCTCAACCGCGGCAACAAGCTCCGCACCGCACGCCAGCTCTCCATCAGCCGCTCCACCCTCTACCGCATCCTCGCCCACGAAAACTTCCTCGCCCGCTGAACGCAGCAGCCCCACCCTGAAGCACACCTGCCCGCCCGCGTTTTTCTCTGCGGCACGCCCCTCCGCGACAATCCGTCGTTGCACGCGCCGATGCTCCCGCGCCGTAGGCGCAATGTTCGTTAGCCCCGCGCTTCAGCGTGGGGCCTAGGATCAAAATCCGACGGAATGTCCTAGATTACGGTAGGTAAATTCGTAGAAATGCTGGATTGATGGGTTTGGTACGGGTTTTCCGAGGAATTCTCGGCTTTCGCCTTGTATTCTCCGGTGTGCTTCTGGTAGTGTTCCCGTGAGGAGCGCGGGCTATGATGACAGATCATGAAATCCGTGCCGCAGTCCAGAATGGCGAGATTATCCTAAATCCCTTTGATGATTCAAAGGTCGAGCCAGCTAGCTATGACGCGCGCGTGGGAATGTGGGCATTTTCCAGTTCATCTCGGGAGCGGATAGACCTTGGCGCGAGAGGGGTCTTGATTGTCGAGCCGGGCGAGTTTGCGGTGCTGGAGTGCAGAGAACGTGTCGAGCTAAATAATCGCACAGTGGCGCAATTAGGGCTTCGATCTGAATACGCCCGGCGCGGACTTCTCATGCTTTCCGGGCCGCAGATTGATCCAGGCTTCTCTGGGGTTTTAGTGGTCCGCCTGATTAACTTAGCCCCAAAACCGATTGCGTTGCCCTATGAAGCGCCGTTCATGACATTGCAGTTCTTTCGCCTTGCCTCGGCGACTACTAGGCCCTATTCGGGTCCGCAGCAAGGGCAGAGCGGCATTAGCGCCAGAGACATACAGGAACTTGTGGAAACGGAGGCGCTGACTTTAGGTGGCATGACCAGGACTCTAGGCGCACTTGCTAAAGACGTGGCAGAACTTCGAGGCAGCGTCTCAAAACTGACGTTGTGGGTGCCTGTTATTCTCGCGCTTGGCATAGCGGTGATCACAATTGTCGTAAGCCTTAAGCACTAACCGTGCCGTTGTCCGCCTCGCCCTCCTCGGATTCGGGAAAATCAAGAAACAGCGTTGTACTCAGCTTCGGGAACGCCCGCTGCACCATGCGGTAGAACTGATCCCAAGTGGAGGCGGCACGCATGAAGCCGATGACCGCATACAAGTGCTGGCCGAGCGCCGGTACGCCGATATCATCCGTGAGCCATTGGTGATGCTTGTGCTTTCGAGTGCCACGTTCGTTTTGTGGGTTCTTACGTTCAAGCTCTTCCAGAATTCCTGGGGCTAGACGTTGGTAGATCAAATCTTTTGTGTAATGCGCTACAACTGATGGGCGGTTGACTTTCATTCCCCGCCACTGCCATCCCCGTAGCCGAAACATTTCCCGATAAAACTCATCCGGGAATCGCTTAGCCCATGCCGCTGCCCAGTCAGCGCGGATGTATCTGTCAAGGATTTGTTGGAGAGCCTCACGGTCGCGGATCGCTTGATACCCGGTGGCCTCGTCCACTAGTGCGATAATCCCAACGCGAGCGAATCCGCGAAGTAGGGTTTCAGCGAGTCTTACAGCATTCTTGCTCCTGATGGCCCCGGCCTTCCCGGCATCGATGATTGTTTCGCAGATCATCGGCAGTAGCATCGCATCGTAGCCGAAAGCTGTTCGGCCACCATGTAGAGGATGAAATTCATAGGCGTTCTTTGCGCCCGCCATTAACTCATTGGAAATAAACTGCCTTACGGCTTTCGTACCTAAGATTCTTGGCAGATTCCGCCCGCCGGTTTCATCAGTGCTCAGGCCGCCTATTGAGCCGCCTAGCGCAGTGTTTACGCCGCGCCGGGATAGCACTCGGATTCCGCCTTCCAAAACGGAACATGGAATAGTAATGTCGCTGATCTTTAGCTCTCCTTCGTAGAGAGCCCGGAGAATCCGCTCCGTCATGCCGTCACCCCCAATGCCCGTGCAATCGTCTGATCGAATAGTGCCGGGTTATTGCGCCCGTTGTAGGTGCAGCAAAATTCCGTCACGTACTGATGCAGGTGGCGGATGGAAACCCTGTGATACTGACCCATGATTCCACGCTTCAAAAGTCCCCAAAAGCCTTCGATTGGGTTAGTGTGAATCTCTCCGTCAGCGTAGCAGACGCGGTGGTTAATGACCGCATGGGGCATGAAGGTTTTAATGCGAACGTAGCCCGTCCACTCATCCGTGATGATCATGGCGTCATTCAGGTCCACGTTTTCCCGGACGAGCTTTGACAGGCTCTTGGAATTTAGCTTCCCTTTATCCACTGGGCGGGCAACGATCTTTCCACCGCGCTCGATCATGCCGACAACTGGTGTCTTGCTGGTTCCGCGCCCACGCTTGTGTGTTTGGCCTCCCGGCCCGTTCCCTTTACGCGGTTTGCCGCCGATGTAGCACACATCCATTTCGATGATTCCGCGCATCAACTCAGGCTGCTCAAACATCGCGTTACGGATTCTCATGCCCATGTACCAAGCCGTATTCTTGTTCACTTCCAGATCACGGGCCAACTGGCGTGCTGAGATTCCCTTCTTCGCGTTTAGAACGAGAGAGATTGCCAGAAACCATTTTTGCAACGGCAGATGTGTGTGATGAAAGATCGTGTCCACCGTAACGCTGAAAGTGGTATTGCAGCCGTTGCAGTGATGCCGGAACTCACTCGGCAATGGCGTGGTTCGGGTGGAATGGCAGTAGGGACATATCGGGGTACCCTTCCAGCGGACGGCTTCAAAGTGGGCGATGCAGTCAGATTCGAGGGGGAACTTCTTATAGATCGTAACGATGTTCATGGCTACCCCTTGCTAGGACACTTTCAGTATCCCGCAAAGGTGAAAATCTGTCAAGAGAAATCTTCTACCGTAATCTAGGACATTCCGAAATCCGATTTGGGAGTCCCGTAGGGACGATGCCATTGGTGCCTATCTGGCAGAGATCATCACGAATCAATACAATGTGCAGGCCAGCCCGCCTCGCGTCCATTTTGCGCTCGCTACTGCTGCAGCACCACCTGGTCGCCTTCCTTTAGGCCTCTAACGACCTCGGTGACCGAGCCGTTAGAGAGGCCGACAGTGACCGGCGCCTTGCGCACACCGTCTTTCTGCCCCTTGTCGGGCACCTGCACTGTAGCGTTCTTCTGATTGTCGTAGATCACCGCGTTCTCGGGCACAGTGAGGACGCCCTTGTGCTCGTCGAGCAGGATTTCGGCGTTGGCCGTCATGTTGGCCTTCAGCTCGCCGCCGGGGTTGTTGATGGAGACGCGAACTTCAAACGTGGTGACGTTGTCCTTCTCCACGCCCATGGGCGCGATCTTGGTTACTTTTCCGTAAAAAAGGCGGTCGCGGAAGCTCTCCACCTTGATGCGCGCGGGCTGGCCCATGTAGACGTGGGCGATGTCGGCCTCGTCGACTTTGCCCTGCACGTAAACCTCGGAAGTATCGCCCTCGGTCATGATGAGCGTGGCCGTCGAGCCGAGCACCAGAATCGAGCTGACAGCGTCGCCGATCTCCACGTCGCGCGAGAGAATGACGCCGTCCATGGGAGCGACGATGGTGGTATACGAAAGTTGCTCCTCAAGCTGCTTGAGGCTGGCCTGGCTCTGCAGCACCTCCGCGCGCGCCTGCTTCAGCTTGGCCGTGTCCACGCCGATCTGCGCCTGCGCTGAATTGCGCCTGGTCAGCGCGGCCAAATAGTCGCGGTTGGCGTCGTCGAGCGTCTGCTTGCTCACGATGCCTTCCTTTTGCATCTCCAAGTTGCGGTCGAGCGTGGCTTTATACATGGGCAGGTCGGGAGCCGCGGCGTTCACTTTGTCCTGCTCGATGTTGGCCTGGTAGGTTGTCACGTTGGCTTCGGCGCTGGCCAGTTGTGCGCGTTGCGCCTCCACCTGGGCCTCGATCTCCTGCTGATCGAGTTGCGCCAGCTCTTCGCCCTTCTTCACGCGGTCGTTGATGTCGGCGTAGAGCTTCTCCACGATACCCGAGGCCTTGCTCTTGACCTCAACCTGGGTGATCGGCTGGATCTTGCCCGTGGCGATGACGGACCGGGCGACATCGCCGCGAGTGACCTTGGCCAGCCGGTTGGGATCGATGGGATCTCCCTTGGCGAGGTGGACAATGCCGATGCCCGCCACGATCACGACAAGCGCAGCGACGACGCCCAGGATGATCCAAAGTCGTTTATTTTTACGCGATGCAGCCACAAGGCCCTCCCCGAATCCCGTGAAGCGCAGCCCTCCCCCGGCGGACGCTGGTCGAAGAAGAAGCGGTCAATAATTCAGACGGTAACTGACCACCGTTGTAACGCAATGCCGGGTATTACGCAAATCGGGGTTCCGTGGTTCCACGGGCGGTTCGGCCTGTGGGAACCGGGCCGCCGTTTCCGGCGTATTCTTCACCCATAGGGGCACACTTGGGCGGTTCCTCGCCGTCTGATCATTATGACCAGCTTTTCCGACACCCTCGGCCAAGTCTTCCGCGCCATCATGACCAACAAGCTGCGCAGCTTTCTCACCATGTTCGGAATCGCCTGGGGGGTCGGCTCCCTACTGGTTCTGGTGGGGCTGGGCGAGGGCTTCCGCAGCGGGCAGCGTAAGCAGTTGGCCACCTTCGGCAATGACCTTGTGATGATGTGGAACGGAACCATTCCCGCTTTGGCCAACCAGCACACCGGGATGCGCCCCTACCAGTTGACGCTGGGCGACGAAGCCGCCGTGCGCGCTCTGCCGGAGTTGCGCGCTGTCACCGGATTTCTGAACCGCAACGATCTCTACCAGGTCAGCGCCTATTCGAACACCTCAGGCCAGGTGATGGGCGTGGAGCCGAATTACGCCGAAGTGCGCTTTCTGCCCATCGCCGAGGGACGCTTCATCGACGCCGGCGATCTGGCTCAGCGGCGGCGCGTGGTCGTGCTGGGATCCAAGAATGCCTCGCTGCTCTTTCCTGGCCGGCCATTGCTCGGCGAAACCATCACCATCAACGACATTGCCTTTACCGTCGTGGGGCGCGCCCAACCCGTCAACCACGGCAACAACGACAGCGAAAACCAGAAGATCTACATCCCCCAGACCACCATGCTGGAACTCTTCGCCATGAAAGGCGACAACGTTGCCCGCGACGCGCTGAGCTCCATCCAGTATCAGCCCGCCGTCAAGGGAGATGTGACGGCCGCTGTCGCCGCGGTGCATCGCGTGATCGCCGAGCGCCATGGCTTCGACCCCTCGCTCAGAGACGCCTTCGAGGAGTGGAACACGATTGAAACACAGAAAATGATCGCCGCCATCTTCAATGCTATGGATATTTTTCTCGGCGGCGTGGGCATCGTCACCCTCGGCCTCGGCGCTGTGGGCATCATCAACATCATGCTCGTTTCAGTCACCGAGAGAACCAGGGAAATTGGTGTCATGAAGGCAGTTGGAGCCACCAGGAGCAGCATTTTGGCGCAGTTCTTCTGGGAAGGCCTCTTGCTCACCGGCATCAGCGGCCTCATCGGCGTGGCCGTCTCTGAGGCATTCATGGCTCTGCTGCAAGCTGTGCTGACGGGAAAGATGCCCGGCTGGGATCCGCCGCGCGTGGTGCCGTGGTCGGCCGCGCTGGCCGTGGTTTCGCTGGCCATCTGCGGCATCGCGGCCGGGCTCTATCCGGCCAGCAAGGCGGCGGCTATGGATCCCATCGAGGCGCTGCGCAGGGAGTAAAGCAGCTATGAGCCGTTAGCTTTTAGCTGTTAGCCGCGAGGCGTGGCGCCTACGACTTGTTGCAGAAAATCGTGCGTATTGGCTCTGCCGCGAAGGACGAATATGCAATTCAAGAAGCTAAGCGCTAAAAGCTAAGAGCTAACAGCCAGGAGCTAACGATGCTGAAAGACATTCTGGCCCAGGCCTGGGAGGCGATGATCGCCAACTTGCGCCGCACTGCCATCACCATGGTCAGCATGGCATGGGGCATTGCTACGGTGGTGCTGCTACTCGGCTACGGCGCCGGATTCAGCAAAGCCATCGAGGCCATCTTCGCCGAGTGGGGCACCAACACCATCGGCTTCTTTCCCGGCCGCACCAGCGAGCAGGCTGGCGGCGACAAAGCGGGCGCGAAGGTTCGCTTTACCCTCGACGACGTGGACCGTGTTTCAAACACTGTTCCCGGCGTCTTCCACATCTCGCCCGCCGAGTACCAGGATGTTGCCGTCCAGAACGACCTGCACACCTACACCTGGGAGGTCGATGGCGTCCTCCCCGTCTTTCAGGACATCCTCAAGCTCGACACCGATGCCGGCCGCTTCTTCAACGGCGCCGAAGAGGAGCAGCGCGCCCACGTTTGCGTCATCGGATCGGAAGCCAAAACCAAGCTCTTTTCGGGCGAATGGGCGGTGGGCGAGACCATTCGTCTTAACGGCGTCATCTTCACCATTGCCGGCGTGCTCAGCCCCAAAATGCAGGAGGGGGACGACGACAATCGCAATCGCATCATCTATATCCCCTTCAGCACTATGAGCGACCTCAAAGACACCCACTATCTCGACGGCGTGTGGTTCAATTATCGCGGCGACCACAACCTGATCGAAAAGTCATTGCGCGAAACCTTAGCCGCGGCGCATCACTTCCGCCCCACCGACCACAACGCGATCTTTGTGGCCAACCTGATGACGCAACTCTCGCAATTCCACATTCTGTCCATCTGCCTCCAGGTCCTGCTCTCCTTCGTCGGAGCGTTGACGCTGGGCATTGCCGGAGTTGGACTGATGAACATAATGCTCGTCGCCGTTCAGCAGCGCACGCGCGAAATCGGCATCGAAAAAGCGCTGGGCGCGCGCAAGAGCCAGATCCTCATTCAATTCCTGGCCGAAGCCCTCGCCATCACCGGCGTGGGCGGAGTCTGCGGCATCTCGCTCGCCTGTCTGATCTCCGTTGCAGTGGGGCGCATTCCGTTTTACAGCATGATCGCAAAGAACGCCTCGGACGCCGACATTCGCCTTATCATTTCCCCCTCCTCTCTCATCGTCGCCACGGTTATCCTTGTTGTAACTGGTCTCGTGAGCGGCATGATCCCTGCCATCCGCGCCGCCAACCTCGACCCCATCGAGGCTCTTCGCTACGAGTAAGGCACGCGCGCTCGACACTGGGGCCGTGGGAATCAGGCAGCAGAGATTCGGTGTGGAACGAGAAACAAGAAAGCATTTTTCAGCCTTATACGTCTGATTGGAGTTAAGTAGAATGCTCTCGATTTCAGCTGGATTTTTGGGTCCCGTTGGGAGCCACAGCGATCGCGGTGACGGTGGGGGCACTGATGTATCCCAGGGTGGTGATGTGACAACGCCATCGGGGCAGCTAGGCTCGGCTAGGTAGGGATGCCTGGCGGGCCGAGTATTTCGAGCCCGAACTCTGCCGCGGCTGCCATGATCCGGTCGCGGCCCGGCAGCGGAACGCTCGCCGGTGGAATCGTGTGTGCCGCCGCTGGTTCGCCCAGCGCGCGCATGAACTTTTCGAACCCGGCGGGCTCGGTGACCACAAGGCTGCGCGCTTGTGGCGACGTGACTATGAACGTGTGGGGGATATCTCGCGGTCCGTACACGAACGACCCGGTCGATGCCTTGATGATCCTGCCCCCAACCCAGAAGGTCAACGCGCCCTCGATGACATGGAACCACTCATCCTCTCGGTGATGAACGTGCACCGGCGGCCCGGAGCCCTCCGGAGCCAGATGCTCAATCACCGTCACACGCCCGGCGGTCGTTTCACTGCTGGCTTTGACGATAACCAGAGCCCCGTTGAACCAAAGCGCCTCTCCTTCTCCTTGTTTCAGGGCGATTGGGTTCACGGCTGGTCTTGCAGGGGTAGCCATAGTTCCTCCTGTCCGTTGCGGATTCTATCGTGAGATCGTATGTGTTGCAACTCACCCATGAGGCAGCGACCTTCGGAGTCTCTTCAGTGTCTTCAAGCTGGAATTTCCATTTTGTTTCCTGGCTACCGAAGAATATACCCCCGAGTGCCAAGCTCACCATCTTTATCTCGCGTTTCGTCCAAGGCCAGAGCCCGAGCGTGCCCCGCTGGGCCATTGCCGGGACCAAAAAAGCCGTGATTTGCCCCATTTCGAGGTGATTTCACGAACACCTCCCCCGTCAACTCCCCTCCGTCCAGATTGGCTTCGCCTGGCTGCCGTGCCTATCCGACTGGCAGCGGCAAACCCTCCATCCGCCGCAGCATGCTTCCAAACAGGCGCCACGTGAGATGGCTCTCTGCCAACAATGGCCAGTAGTAGCGGGCATGCTTGACCAGCCTGCCTCCCGTCTTAACCAACCGTTGCTGCAAACTGGTCAGCGACCAGTTCTCGATCTTCTTCGGCAACGCCAACCTCCGCCACAGGTTGCCCAGATTGTAGGCGAGAATGCTGAGCCACAGCCGAACCTCATTGCCGCGAAACCGGTGGCAGGACAGCCGCGTCATTTTTGCCGCCTGCTTGCCTTCCTTGATCCATTGCTCCGCAGTTCCCCGCTTGTTGTAGAACCGTACTATCGCCCGGCTGTGCGTTTCCAGGTTGGTCACGATGAACCCCATGCGCGGGAACAACTCCCCGGCATGATGTTCGACCTTCGCCACTACTCGCCGTGCCGTCGTCCAACTGGCGGCCTGGTAGAGAAAGCTCTTGTACCACACGATCGGTTTGTGACTGGGCCTTCCCACCGGGCGCGGCAGCAGTTCGGCCACATCCCGTTCCAGGTTCTCATTGGCCGGGATGCGGATGGCGTACTTCACGCCTCGGCTTTGACAGCGTTTATCAGCAGGACGCCGTGGTCTTCACCCTGGTCCCCACCTGCTATCAAAAGCTTTGCAGGATGTTCCTGCGCTGGGACCGTAGCTACATCCGCGAAGAGCTACGCTTTGCCGCCATTGTCTGGAAACGCCCGCCGCTGGCTCGCGCCATCGCGCTCTTCGACCAGCTCATTACCAACCTGCGCTTCCCCGTCGCCGGCATCACTCTGCTTCTGTTCGGCGCCGCAGTCTTTCAGGATCCGCTCGTCCTCCCCCGCGTGCTGGCCTCCATCGGCCTCATCTCGTTCGTCTACTGCCTCTACTACCTGCGCAGTGAGCGCTCCTTCAACATCGTCTACGGCGTCGTCTTCGAGTACTTCTCGTTCTTCACCTTGTTCTGGGTCTTCCCCTGGGCTCTGCTCACCGTGCGCGCCAAGGGATGGCTTACGCGCTGACCTCGCCAACCTCGACCCCATCGAGGCGCTGCGCTGCGAATAAATCAGGCGCGCCGTGCCGGCAGCCCACGCGACCGGCTAACGCGGTTCTCCAATTGGTGTAGAGCGAAGCCACAAAAGCTAAGTGGCTTTTTCCCCAAGAAAAAGCCACCTTGGAATAGATCGGAAACGCTACATAGAAATTGGAGAACCGCCTTAATTGGCAGCCATCCTCCCGCAACTCCGTCAAAGAGAGCCTCTGTTTGTCCTCGCCAACCGGCAGTCACCTTCTGGGCTGCCCATTGCTCGGGATGAATGAGAACCGCGGCCTGAAGACTGCAGTAGAGGGATACCAACGCGGTTTGTGAACACCTCGCTCGCGCACGCGTTGGTGCCTCACCCAGTGTGGCGGCGGGTTCTGTAGACTGTATAGCGAGAAGCTTGCACCGCGCTTCATGCATTCAAGGAGCATTCTGATGTTGGCAAAGCGAATTGGCGTTCTCACCGGAGGCGGCGATGTCCCAGGCTTGAATTCGGTCATTAAGTCTGTCGTCTACCGTGGTTCCGAAATCGGATGCGAGGTTATTGGCATCCGTCGCGGCTGGGAAGGATTGACGCACCTCGATCTGAACGATCCGGCCAGTCGGTCGCGATACATCCTGCCGCTCAATCGCGAAAACACCCGCACCATCGATCGCACGGGCGGCACGTTTCTGCACAGCTCGCGCACCAATCCCACCAAGATGAAAGAGCTGCCGCGGGCGCTCGAGGGACAAAAGTTTTCGAGCAGGGAAACCACCAGGCATGGCGAAACCAGCACGGTGTTCGACGTGACTCCGGCGGTGCTGAGGAACATCGAGGCGCTGGGGCTCGATTACGTAGTGGCGATCGGCGGCGATGACACCCTCAGTTATGCCGCTGAACTTGACCGGCAGGGCGCCAAGGTGATTGCGGTGCCGAAGACCATGGATAATGACGTCCGCAACACCGAGTATTGCATCGGGTTTTCCACCGCCATCACGCGCGCCATGGACGCCATCGAGCGGCAGCGGACGACGGTTGGTTCGCATGAGCGCATCGGCATCTTCCGGGTCTTCGGCCGCGATGCGGGCTATACCGCTCTCTACACCGCCTTCGTGACATCTTTGCGTTGCTGCATCCCCGAGTACAAGGTGAATTTGATGCACTTGATCGAGATCCTGGTCGACGACAAACACAACAATCCCAGCAACTATTCGCTGGTAATCCTTTCCGAGGGTGCAGAGTGGGAAGGCTACACGGTGAAGGAATATGGTCCAGCCGACGCCTTCGGACACCGCAAGAAAATGAGCGTGGCAGAGGACCTGAGCAACGAGATCAACGCTGCCACCGGCGAAGAGACCCTAGTCAGCGACCTGACCTACGAATTGCGCTCCGGCAGCCCGGATTTCCTTGACCGCATGGTGGCCATCACCTTCGCGGGAATGGCGATCGACGCAGTGGAAGAGGGAAAGAGCGGCCTGATGACGGCGATCCGCAACGGTTGCTACGCGATGGCGCCGATCCCCGATCCGAAACTCGGACCGCGCAAAGTGGACATCGCCACCATGTACAACACCGAGCGCTACCGGCCGAAGTACGATAGCAAGCTGGGACTGCCCATCTTCCTGATCCGAGGCTAACGCAGAGAATCCGGATTGGAACCTGTCGGCGGGTGGCCAGCTTCGCAGAGGAGTCAACATAGGCGGTACTCTGGATAGGGGAGCCATGCCTCGGCAGAATGATGTGAACCAGGGCGCCATCACTATCACTGCCGGTCCGCGCCTGCGAGCGGCCATGATCCTGGCCATCCTCGCGGACATACTCCAGATCGCCGTCTTCCCTTTCGTCGTCGCGGGCGCCGAATCGCCTGCCGACGACATCATCGATCTCTGTGTCGGCGCCGTGATGACCTTTCTTCTCGGTTGGCACTGGGAGTTTATGCCGTCGTTTCTCGGCAAGCTCGTGCCCGGAGTCGATTTGGTCCCCCTCTGGACGCTGGCGGTGGCCAACGTTTATCGCAAATCCAAACGCGTCGTAGTCGCAAGAGAAGGCGGCCGGGAAGAACGCTCCACCGGAAGAGACCCATCGAATTCTTGAGCGCGAAGCTTCAACCGCCCAGCGGCCTCAACTGGCCGGCTTGACGTGCACGATGGCGCAGACCACCCTGCTCGTGGAGTTCGCCACAGATCCCATCTGGAGTGTGTTGAAGGTTACCGTGGTCCCCGGTTGAACCGGTGCGTTGTTGGGTCCGGTGAGCGTATCGCGCATCTCCGCGAGAACATTTCCACTGGAATCGTTCTGATCGCACTCCAGTGTCGCCGACTGTATGGAGACGTTCGAATTATTGATCCATTTTCCGCTCGGGATCTCGAGGTATCCATTCGAGGTATACGGCTGACCATTGGTGAATGACTGCTGCTTGGCCAGCGCCGCATTGTTTCCCGGCTGTGCTGGGGCGCCTCCTGGCTGCTGTCCTCCTGGCTGTGCTGGGGCGCCTCCTGGCTGCTGTCCTCCTGGCTGTGCCGGATTTCCTCCCGGCTGGGCCGGAGCCGTTCCCGCCGGCGTCTGCTGATTGTGCGTGCCGATGTAATACAACCCCCCCAATACCGCCACGATGATCACCGCCCAAATCCATCCTCTGTGCTTGGGCTGTGCCGGCGGCGGGCCCATGATCACAGGAATCGGCGGCTGCCCCGGATACGGAGGAGGCGCCGCATAACCCTGAGGAGGGGGCGCCACGGCCTGAGCCGCTGCCGCCGGTGGGCTCACCGGAACCGGCACGCTCGCTGCCGGAACAGCAGCCGCAACCGGCACTGCCGCTGCCCCATTGGCCTTAACGTCGTGTCCGCATTTTACGCAGAAACGTTCATTGCCTTCCAACTGTGCGCCACACTTACTGCAGAATGCCATACGCCTCTTTCTCCTTGCCCTGCTGATCTATGCCATCATCGCTTCTACCCGCTCCGCCGTCTGCCACCCGGCGTCCTGCCGGCCACAGCCCCGGTTACGCGCGCACCGTCCCCAGCCCCAAGGTAGCTTCCACGTTCGCCAGGGTGCTCTGCAATTGCGTCTTCTGCTCTTCCTTCACCTGCCGCAACCCCTGCTGGACCAGAGTGAACAGCACGTACCACCCAATCACGCCCGCGACGATCTCGTTGCCAAGGAACGGCAACTGAATCGGCGCGTCCCATATGGCGTGCAACACCACTGGAACCGCAAACAGTTTCAAGAAACGCTTATCCAAAAGCATCCCGGCGCTGAACGGCCGGTCCTGCTTCACCCGCCAGAAGGCGCCCGCCGAAATCGCCGTCCACACCATGTGCCCCAGCGGCGCGGCAGTGAACATGCGCAGGAACAGTTCGCCCATCATCGCCGCAGTGGCTGCGCTCAACGCCTGATTCTGGCCTGCCTGCGATGTCCCGGCTTGCTGGAGCCCCTGTATAAAGGCGGGCAAAAAGCTTTGCAGCCCGTAGCCCATGGTTTCAAAGGCCGAAAAACCGGCTCCCACCGTGGCGCCAAACAGGATTCCGTTCAGTTCGTACTTGAAGCGCACGCTGCGAACCACAACGATCACGGCGAACAGCTTGGCGCACTCCTCCACGATGCCCGCCTCCATGGTCAACAGATCGAAGACCGGCAGCATATAAAGCACCAGCGCCGCGCACAACGACACCACCGCGCCCGTGATGAACAGTTTTCCCACCATGTACATCGAAACGTTCCGCGGCGTGTTCAATTCGAAGAAAAGCGTCAGCGTGGCCAGCGGCGTGGCGAACGATCCCAGGAGCAAAAGCCCCGGCACGAGGTTTTGGTTGGTGGTGAAGTGGAACATGACGGCCAGCACTACATACGCGATCACCAGGGTCGCAAGGACGCGGAAGAACATCCACGGCTTGGGCCAACCCGTCTCCACCAAGTCCAGCGGCGGCGTGGTCTTCACCGTGCCCACCATGATGTAGTCTTCCATCGCGTCGTGGCCGCGCCGTTTGAACACTTCGCTGAACATCTCGCCCAGGCTGAACCCTTCCAGGCGGTCCGTCGAAGCCAGGCTCCGGATGCGCGACTGCAGCCCCTCCAGAAACCCCGCCTGCGCGTGCGGCTGCGTCCCCGCCGGTACGTAGTAAATCTGCTGCGGACCGCCAAGGTAGGCCTGGTATATCACCGCCGTCATGCCCGGCGGCGGTGCCGGCGGATACCCAGCCGGCGCTGGTAGTGGCGGAGGCGGCGCCTGCGGATACTGTGCCGCCGGCGGCGCCGGCACAACAGCTTGCACTGCAGGCGCGGCAGCGTCATTCATAACAGCCTGCCCATCGCCCGCGGCTCCTATGGCAGCTCCGCAATTCTTGCAGAATTTGTGATCCGGCAGGGACTCCGTCCCGCAGCGAGCGCAAAACATCTCGATTCTCCCGTCCTTCCGTGCCTTGGGTTGCTAAGCAAAGTACCATTTCCCTATTCGCAATGTAAAGATAATCCGCCAAAGTTCCCGCCGGCGCCCCTTCGGACCCCCGCCCGGTCCGCATGAATTTTCCATAAACGCTCGGGCCGGCATCCTCCGCCGCCGGTACCCGTGATCCCCTTTTGTCTCAAAGGGAAGCGCCGGGCAACAGCCTCGAACCCTCCGGCCCGCTGGCCCCCTGACCCGCCGACTTGCTGATTTGCCGCCCTACTTCACCCTGAGCAAGTGATTCAGCATCCCGTCGGGAGGGCCATTCAGGGCTCCGTCATCGCCCACCGTGAAGATCGTTGACTGGCCTTGACAGGCGCCAGCGTGATCGTTTTGCCGCTCTCCGTGTAGGTGCAGGCCGTGGCGATCGGCCCGATGGTCGCAGTTGCCTTGCCGCCCGATTGGAAGTCGATCTTCACCATACCGTCGTTGTCCGCGTAGGTGTGGCCCGACACTTTGCTGCAGCCAGCAGGGCCAAGGCACAGTAACGCCACGGCCGCGCCCGCCAACACACTCTTAAGCATCACTTTCATCTTTTCCTCCAGTTGAAACTCGGCTCTTTTTTGAAGCACGCCGCCACAACAGGGCGATCCATTCGAGAGGCCAATTCGCCAGCAGTTGCAATTACGCGCATGTAAGCTGCCACTCAGCCAATCGCAAAATCAATGGATGGGGAACCCGGCCTCCGCGGTCGAACCGCTCTCTTTTTCGAGTCGCTTATCGTAAGGGGGAATCTTCCTCCACAAACTGTAACCACCCGCAAGCACCGCAGGCAAGCCTTTTCTTCACGCCATCCCGCCAGCGCTGTCATCCTCAGCCAAGGTCGCCCTGGCGGCCGGAGCCGAAAGGCGGGTGCCCCGGGCGCCGAATCGCTGACCCGCTGACTTGTTGCTTTGCTTACTCCGCTTCCACCCGCACTCTTCCGTCCCTCTCCACTGACTCCCCCGTCCCCTGCTTCGTCCACCCATCGCCATCCCACACGTCGCCAACTTCCGGCTCCTTCCACTCCGGCTCTTCCGCCAGCATCTCCGCCACCGATTTCCCTTTCCACGGCCCCTCCCCGCGCTTTGCCCTCGGCTTCTTCTTCTCCGCCAGCGCCACCAGCATCCGCGCCCCCTCCAGCTTGCCCTCGAGCGCCTTCTTGAGCAGCAAATCGGCCAGCTCCTCGCTCTTCCGCGCCAAGCGCCGTTCCGCCGCCCGCCGCAGCCGCTCCACGCCACTCCCGCTCACCCTCGGCTCCGGTTTCGCCGTCGCCCCTGCCTTCGCGAGCGCACTGCGGTCCCCAAGTTTCTTCCCCCGGCTCGCCCCGTCGCCCGTCCTCCGCTTCGTCTTCCGCTCTCTTCCCATCCCAACCTTGATGTCCGCCATACCCCATCCTGCCTCTACGCGATTTCAGAACGACCACTCTCATCGAAACGAAAATATGCAGGACCCTCTGCAAATTCCTCCGCTTCCAGTTCGTCCATCTCACCATCGCGCTCACCTGCAAACTCGCGGGCTTGCCGAGTCGCCGTCTTGCTCGTTTCAAATTCTTTGCTCCCTGACCCCTGTTCCCTCTTCCCTATTCCCTGTTTTCCAAGTACCGCCTTCCACAGCCGTCCTTCCGCCATGTGCTCCAGCGTTCCTCCGTCCGCAGGCACCACGCCGTACACGACCTTGCACCCCATCGCCTCCGCCATCCGCTCCAGCGACTGCAAAGTGATCGTCCTCTTGCGCTCTCTCATCTCCAGGTCGAACACCGCCGAACGTCCCACTCCCATCTCCTCCATAATCTCCTTGATGGGAATCCCCAGCGCCCGCCGCACTGCCCGCAACAGTTCATTGGTTGCATTTTTCTCCCGCGCCGCCTTCCGGTAAGGCCACATCTCCACATCCAGCTTCACCCGCGCCACGCGCCGGTCCCTCTGCCTCATCCCACACCCTCCTCAGTCCTCTTCATTGCCCACCGCCCACCGCTCGTTGACCTCTTTATCAAGCGTAGCCAAAACGTGCTAATTATCTGCAAAGTGCCGTCGAGCGTGTCGCTATTTGAGGTGCTTTTTCATTTTTCTGTCCGCGCCAACCTGGCCGTTGCGCAAAAAAACCTCCGTGTACATCTGGATAATTCGCGCAAAAGTGAGCCTGGCCGCCGATTTGTCCAGCTATAGGTGGACAGATTTTTCTTCCTTCGTCCGCTTCTATCTGGCCAAAATCGCGCCCTGCCCTCCCGCTGACTGGCGCACTTGCCGGGTTGCTGACTTGCCGCCTCCTGACTCCTCTTCGCGGATTCTCCCTCAAAAGAAAAAGGGGAGAGTGCTCACACGCTCTCCCCGTCAACAGCAAAACGAGACTGGCTTTCAAGCGGCGCGGCGCGGGCGCGGGTCCGTTCGATCGTTACTTGCGGAACGGGAAATAGAAGCCTGTCGCAGCGTCCGCTCCGTCTGCGGCCATCACGCGGCCCTTCGGCTCAACACCGCGCGCGGCATCGCGCCCCCAACCTATGCAGGCAGGCGCCGGGGGAGCATCGCCCCGCTCCCTGCGCAGTGAAGACCCTCTGCAGAAAAAGCGTGAGGGCCTTCGCGGCCAGCGAAGACCCTCTCATCGGCTCCTTTGCATCGTCTGGTCATCGGCCCGCATTCATTTGCGGAACGTGAGGTAGAAGCCCCCTGCCGTGAGCGCTGCTCCCGACGCGAGCAACCCCGCGGCCAGGCCTTTGTTCTTCGTTCCGGTAAGGCCCACACCGCCAATAAGGGCAAACCCTATGCCAACCGCAGACAGCGCAAGCCATCCGGGATGAATCTTCTGCTTCTGTTGGGTTGTGGTTAGTTGAAGGTTTTGTGCCTGAGCTGAGTCGTCCATCATCCCCTTGAGGTCGACCGGCACATTCAGGCTGGCCGACTCGCTTGTTGCCGCGGGCGCCTCGGGCAGCGTTACCTCCTGGATGCCCGGAACCGGCGCGGAGAGATCCGTAGCCGTCTGGGCGGCAGGCGCCGCGTGGTTCCCCTGGCTGGCGGTTGTGGCTTGCGCGGTTGTGGTTGTGGCTTGAGCGTTTGTGGTTTGCGCCTGACTCGTGGTGTCCCGGTCCATCGGGGGTTGCGCAGGAACTTGGCTTGCGGTGAAAACGGCTGCCACAGCGAGCGCGGCCAGCCGCACAGGCATGCTGCGGCGCGCGAACCTATGGAGCAAGGTAGTGGCGGGCGAGACGGGATGCAATTTCACTTGGGTGACCTCCTCTTTGGCTCTGTTTGAAAGCCTGGAGCGCGGCTCTGTTCCCCCCCGGGTACCTCGAGCCTCGCTCCCAACTTGGCTTTCACTCCTTAGTTGCGCAATCCCACGCAAAAACAGCTCAACTATTTTCGGAAATCTTTCAGAACCTGTTGAAAAACTGCTGACGGGGCGAAGTTTTGAAAGGGCACGGCTTCAGCCGGGCCGCAGAATAACCCAAAAATCCCGCGGCCCTCAGCCCCCTGAGGGATTTCTTGGGTACGTGGTGCTGGCGGGTGGCCCGGGCGCCGGGGAAACGAAGTGAGTTCCCCCACATATGTGGGTGCCCCACTTCTCGAATGCGCTCCAAGTTCAACAACACCAACGCCCAGAAAAACTCGCTTAGTTTTTTGTGCTAATTCTGAGGGGGTTGCGGTCGGCGGCAACTTTGTTTACTGCGAAGCAACTGCCGGGTAGGCGACCATCCAGAAGTTGACGAGTTCATTGAGGGATTGTGTTTCTCAATCGCTGAATGCCATGCTAGCGTCAGCTGACAACAGTGGCCTCCTTTTACGCAGCCCTTGACAAAGACCCCTCAGGAGCCTTACTAGTCGAGGGAAGCGGTACCGAAAAAGGAGCTTCCGGTTGACGGCGGCTCAATCGTGCTATCGATTCCCCATCGATTTCACAACCCCGCAAACCCCGTCGCGCATCGCCTTCTTCGCAATTTTTGTAAGGAGGGGGTTTTATGGGGTGCATTCCTCGCAACACGCTGGTTTTTCTCACACTCGTCGCTTCCATTTCTCTGCCCGTGGTCCACGGCTTGCAGAGTTCTGATTCCAGCAACCCGAACGGCAACTCTCAGCCCGCTCAAAGCGCGCAGCCCGGCCAGGCGCCTGCTCCAGCATCGCCCCCGGCCGCTACGCAGGCCGCACCTACCGCATTCAGCCTCGATCCGTCCTTCACCGCACGGGTCATGCAATCCGCAGTCCCTGCCGCGGCGCCACCCGCCTCAAACACCACGCCAAACGCCGCTCCGGCCGCCATCACCTATGTCACCTGGCAGGACCCGGCCGAGAACGCATTTTCCGTTTCCCTGCCCAGCGGTTGGCCTGTCAACGGTGGCACCCAGCGCACCACTCAGGTTGAGCCGCACTACGTCATTCGCGCCATCTCCCCCGATGGCGGCGTGCACATGTTCGTGGACGATCCCTCCATCCTCATCCGCGAAGTTCCCACTGCGGCCACGCAGCGCGTCGGTGAACGCGCGGGCATGGTCGTTCCCGCCACGTGGGGAGGCCAGATCCTGATGGAACAGTATCTTCCCGCCCCCCAGTCGGCTCAACAATACGTGCAGCAGAGCGTGTGCCCTACGGCAACCCAGTTTCAGGGCGGCATCATTCAAAGCCAGACCCAGGATCTGAATCAGGAATTCATTCCCATTGCCCAGGCCGAGGGCAAGCAGGTCCACATCGATGCAGGCGAACTCGCGTTCAAGTGCGGCGCCAACATCGGCTATGTCTATGCCATCACCGAGGAGGCCTCGCAGCCCGGCGCTCCACTTACCCTCTGGCTCATCTACCGCATCGCAGGCTATGTCGCCACTCCGCAGGAAAGCGGCCTGGCCGCCAACGCCATGCAGACCCTTTTGGCCACGTTCCGGATGAATCCGGCGTGGCAGCAGCAGTTCGCACAACAGACGAACGACGTCGCGGGAAACTTCATCAATGAATCCAACGCGGTTACGCAGGCCAGTGTCGACTGGACCAATCAGATGGAGTCTGCTATGGCATCCCAAAATGCTGCCTGGCAGGCCAACTATAACGCCACCACAAACGCCATCTCCCAAACCAACAACGCCATCACCGGCGCAGGCAGTTCCGCGTCAGGATCCGGCAACGGACACGACTACAACGCTCAGCTCGGAACCAAGCAGGTTTGTGACGATTTGGGCCGTTGCCAAACCGTCGACGCCGACAGCGATTCTGAAACCTGGTATAGCGATTGCGCAGGGAATTTCGTTCCCGGTTCGCCTTCCGGCGATCCGCCTCCGGCAAGCCTCAGTGCCTGCTGGAACAAGGGACACTGAGCACAACGGCTAATCCCATTTGTCACCAAGTTGGTTGCGCGAGCGTTCTTTTTGCACTCACGGATCACTCTGACCCGACATCGGAGGCGGGTGCCCCGGGTGCCGGGGAAACGAAGTGAGTTCCCCCACATATGTGGGTGCCCCAGGCCCGGGGTCCCCGCGAATCCGGGGCCCCCGGCGAGCGATTTTTGCTCGCAGGGGTTGGGGGACAGGTCTTCGTTCGTGGGGTGGAGGTGCCTCGCATTTGGGCACCTGGGATCGCACGAACTTTGGCAGGGCGGTTTTTGGGTAGTGTCTCAGTTTGAAGTCGCTTTGAAAGGGCACGACTTCAGTCGTGCCGCAAACGGCTATGAAAACGTGCTGGGCTTCAGCCCCTGAGGGATGGTCCCATCAAACTGAGACACTACCGGTTCTTGCTTTCTCTCCACATTGGAAGTGATTCGATGTAGGCTTTGCTGCGATGCCTCGCGGACTTGTCCGTTACGAACATACGGGTTGTTTTCACTTCCTCACCTTCAGTTGTTATCGGCGCATCCAGCACCTTGGCACGGCGGCGGCGCGCGATCTTTTCGAGGAGGCGCTGGAGCGCGTGCAGCGGCGCTACCGGTTTGCGGTCGCCGGTTATGTTGTGATGCCCGAGCACGTTCATCTTCTTGTCGGTGAACCGCAGAAGGGTACGGTCTCCGGCGTGGTTCATGCGCTCAAGCTTTCGGTGGCGATGCGGCGCGCGGAGCGGCCCTTCTGGCAGGCGGCGGTATTACGACTTCAATGTATGGAGCGAGGAGAAGCGCGTGGAGAAGCTTCGCTATATGCACCGCAACCCGGCGGTACGCGGGCTGGTGGCCAAGCCTGAAGAGTGGGCGTGGTCGAGCTTCCGGCATTACGCTACGAGCATCGAGGGAACGGTTGAGATCGAATCGCAGTGGACGGCGACACGGCGCGGCAATCAGTTGCCGGAATATCTGCGTTACCGGGAAAAGGCCGGTTGAGGCGGGAGAATTCCCAGGTGCCCAAAGGCCAGGCACCTGGGGCACCCGGCGTCCGGCGAACCTTGAGGCTCCGAACGTGCCTATCGTGGAATTCGGCGCAGGCTTTGCCTAAATCCTCAAGGAGCTTTGTGACGGTGTTTTTAGCGACTCCAGTCATGCGAACCGTGGCGCGAATTGGACAGCCTTCTATAAGGCAATGAATGACTTGCGCTCGGAGTGCGGAGTCTAGGCAATTCAAACTGACCATTATGCCATAGCCGCTTTAGCATGTCAACTCGGAAAATAACGCCAAAGAACTATTTGATACGTTAAGAGGGAAGTGCTAACCTCTTTTTCCAGAGGCTTGGCTAAAGCCTCTGTTTTTACCAACACTTCAGGCTGCGTGCCTGAAGGAACAAAAGGGGAGGCTGCGTGCCTCCCCACTTTATTGGGGTGAACATGGACTTCAAGAAAGCCTGCATATTTGTTGATGGCGAAAATCTACGTCATTCCTTGGTTGACCTTTTCGATCCAACCTTTAATCCCTCTGACTATCTTCCCAAGAAGGCAGACTGGGATGGTTTTTTCAAGCATCTAGTGACTGCTGCAAACGCCGAATTGCGATTGCGCGCATACTGGTACGTCGTCGATGAAATTGACTTCTTTCCGTATGGGATCGGCAGGCTGCTCCGAAACGGTGATTTCCCAAAACTCGAACATGTCCTCTGCCTGCATAAGCCCCATGCGGCTACGCTTGGCGGGATTACCGATCCGATGGCGAAGCAGACTACGATCACCTCTCTTGCACAAGTTCTGATAAAGACAGAGGCGGCACTTAAACGGCGATTTGACGGGTGGCAAGAAATCCAAAACGTCATTGCGCATAATTTCGACTCAGTTGAATTCCGCCGAGCGGGTTCCATTCGATATGACCTTTTCACTGGAAAGTTCGGGCAAGAAAAGGGAGTAGACGTGAAGCTCGCCACCGACCTTCTCAAATTGGAAGACATCTACGATGTCGGGATCATTGTGAGCGGGGATGGCGACTATGTACCAGCAGTCCAAGTTGTAAAGGACTGGGGAAAGCACATCATCAACGTCTCATTCTTGAAAAAGAGTGGCGGCCTTCTACCTGGAGGGGCGAGACGCCTCAATCAAAACACTGATCGAGCCATTGAAGTTCAATATGTAGACATGAAGACCTTTATGGGAGTGTAAATGCGGCAGAGAAAATAATGCTCAGGAGGACTGTATGGCGTGTTCTTGTTCCCCATCAATGAAGCGAGTCTACTATTCAAACATTCAACTTTACCCGGAGTTGAAGGATGGACTTGTGAGCGGCGGATCGCCCAATCTTTCGACCAAAGAGATTACAGTCTGCACTGAGTGTGGAAATGCAGAATTCATGATCTCAGAAGATGAGCGTCGGTGGTTCCGCGCGTGATTGCGCCCCAAGAAACTTTAACGCCCCTTGAGTTGGGTCCATATCCGATTTTCCTCAAGGGTCTCGTTGATTGTGCTCAATTCTGCCAGGATCAAGAACAGGAGCACCACGACGGCGAACAGGAGCCAATGAGTTAACGAGATTCGCTTGATGATGTCTCGTATCCTTCCCATACTGTCACTCAACCCTTCTTGGCCTTACCCCACCGCGCTTTGGCGGCCTTAGCAGCGATTTTCTTTCGCTGCGCTGCCGTCATCGTGAGGAGGCGGCGTTTGCCGCCGATCTGACCGCCTTTGCGACCCATAGCCGCCATGTATTGGGAAATGTCGGCAGGAACCGCAGAAGTGGGGAAAGCCGCAGAGGAAGAGGAAGTTTCGGAATCCTCAGAGGTCGAAGCATCCACAACCCACTTGGCAAGCTGGTTGGGATCGCGCGGTCCCTTGCTTTTTCCTAGGGTCATGCCACAATGATCCCACAGTGAGGAATGCTAAAGCGAGTCTGTGCAAATCCAAACTGACCCACTACCAAGGAACCCGCTCCCTTGAAAAGACTCACTCTCGTTGCCCTCGCTGCCTCTGCCGCGCTGTTTGCGTCTCTTCACGCGCTTCATGCGCAAAAACCGGCGCTCGCCCCCTCTGGCGCCGGTGCTCCCGCCTCGCTCGAAGACCGCCGCACGGCCCTCAACGATCTCTTCCACGACTACTGGGAGGACCGGCTCAAGCACGATCCCGAGTTCGCCTCCACGATCGGCGACAAGCGCTACAACGACCAGATCAGCGACTACTCCGTGCGCGCCGTGAACGAAAAGCTGGCGCGGGAGCAGAACTTCCTCATGCGCTTGGCGGTCATCGATCCCACCGGCTTCACCGAACAGGAGGCTACCAGCCAGGACTTGCTCATTCGCCGCTTCGAGATGGACCAGGAAGCCGCGGAGTTCAAGGAGTGGGAGATGCCGGTCAACCAGATGGGCGGCATCTACTCGTCTTACCCGCAACTGGCGGCGGAGCTCAGCTTCACCACCGTGAAGGACTACGACGACTGGATCGCGCGGCTGCACGCCCTTCCCAACGCCTTCGAGCAGGTCACCGAGAATATGTCGATCGGCATGGACGACCACCGCGTGCCGCCGAAGTTCCTGCTCGAGAAAGCGCTCGACGAAGTCAAGCAGTTGGCCAGTCAGAAGCCGGAAGACTCGCCGTTGGCCCTGCCGCTCAAGAGCTTCCCCGCGTCCATCTCTGCCGCAGAGCAGGCGCGCATCAAGTCCGAGATGCTCGACGCGATCGCCAAAGAAGTGCTGCCGGCTTACCAGCGCTTTGCGCGCTTCCTCGAGGTGAGCTACATTCCCGCGGGGCGCTTGAAGCCGGGTATCGATGCACTGCCCGATGGCGCAAAGTATTACCAATTCCTGATCGAGCGCACCACCACGACGGACTTGACAGCCGCGCAGATTCACCAGATCGGTCTCGACGAGGTGAAGAAGGACGAAGCCGCTATGCTGGCCATCGCGCAGAAGCTCGGCTTCCAGGATTTAGCGAGCTTCCGCTTGAGCCTCAAGACCAATCCCAAGCTGCACCCGGCCTCGGCCGATGCGCTGCTCGCCGCGTATCGAGGCTACCTGACGCCGATGCAGGCAAAGTTGCCCGAATACTTTGGCCGTTTGCCCAAGGCGAATTTTGAGGTGACCGCGGTTCCCGACTACGCGGCGAAGACTGCGGCGCCGGCTTACTACGAAGCGGGCACGCCCGACGGCGCCCGCCCCGGCCGCCTGTTCATCAACACGTACAACGCGACCGATCGTAACCTCTACGACGTAGAGGCGATCGCCTATCATGAGGGCATTCCCGGCCATCACCTGCAAATCTCCATCGCGCAAGAGCTGCAAGGCGTTCCCGAGTTCCGCAAGTACGGCGGTTACACGGCCTACGTCGAGGGTTGGGGACTATACGCCGAGCAGCTGGGCAAGGATATCGGCTTCTACCAGGACCCTTACTCCGATTACGGCCGCCTGGAGGCCGACATCTGGCGCGCCATCCGCCTCGTCGTCGACACCGGCGTCCACTCCCAGGGCTGGACCCGCAACCAAATGGTCGAGTATTTCCACGACCACTCGAACATCGACGAGACCAGCATTCAATCCGAGGTGGACCGCTACATCGCATGGCCTGGCCAGGCGCTGGCCTATAAGATCGGGCAGCTGAAGATTTTGGAACTGCGCGCCCGCGCGCAAACGGCGCTGGGAGACAAGTTCAACATTCGCGCCTTCCACGACCAAGTGCTCGACGCGGGTGCTCTGCCGCTGGATGTCCTGGAGCAACGCATCAATGCCTGGATCGCAGCGCAAAAACCGGCGCCTTAGCCGATCTGACCGGCTCTAAGGCGGTTCTCCAATTTCTATGTAGCGTTTCCGATCTATTCCAAGGTGGCTTTTTCTTGAGGAAAAAGCCACTTAGCTTTTGTGGCTTCGCTCTACACCAATTGGAGAACCGCGTTAGCCGCAAGAACAAAGGCGCGCCGAAGGTGGGGCATCCGCATTCGCGCGGGGGCCCGTTCTCCCACCCCACGAACGAATACCTGGTCCCCCAACCCCTGCGAGCAAAAATCGCCGGGGGCCCCGGATTCGCGGGGGCCCCGTTGTCCCACCCCGCGAACGAAGACCTGTTCGCGGGGACCCCGTTCTGGCCGAGCCAGGACGGGGCGCGCGGTTGTCCCAGACCTCAGAAACGGGATTTCCTCCCCCCGAGTAGATCCCGATTCTTTAAGCCACCCGACCACGGCGACCCCGGTTTCTGAGACCAACGTCTCGGCATTCTCCCGCCGAACCGAACAAGTCGAACAACCTTACAAACCGCTTTGCCTCGGCTAAAGCCCCTATCGTTTTTGTTGCGCTTGCGGCACGAGTGAACTCGTGCCCTGTTACAAAGTCCTGTGGATTTGGTTCGCGATTTCCCCACCCTTGCGACGGAAGGAAGTCGCAAGGATGGGGCACCTAATGTTCGAACGGGGTTGAACGTTTCGTTCCGTTGCCGCTCACATGCCGACCAACCTTACATACCGTTCTGCGAGCTCTGGGAGGGATGGAGGACGAGGTAGCTGGAGCCGCCATTGGCCCAGACCAGAAGCAGAATGTCCTTATCCGGCGGTACGGATTGAACCTGATTGACGAAGTTGCCGGCGTCCTGAACGGGATGCCGGTCGACACCGAGAATCACGTCGCCGGGGGCGAGGCCCGCATCGTCGGCCGGGCTGCCCGGGCGCACGGATTGGATGATCGCGCCGTGCACGCGATCCGGCACGTTGTATTGCTGACGGAGATCGGGAGTGAGATTGGCCACGGCCAAGCCGAGCCTTGCGTGCTGCGGCCCGCCGGATTCGCCGTTGCTTGCCTCTTCCGTGCTTGCGTTGTGAAACTCGCCGACGGTGACGTCGATGGTCTCCGGCTTGCCGTCGCGGAGAATGCCCAGATTGATGGGCGTGCCAGGCGCCATCTCGCTGACGGCAACCTGGAGCATGCCGCCGTTTTCAATTTTCTTGCCGTTCAGTTCGCGCAGCACGTCGCCGCTCTTGAGGCCGGCATGGCCGGCGGGCGAGTCGGGCGTGACCTCGCTGATGACGGCGCCGCTGGCATCAGGCAGGTTGAAGAAGCTGGCGTTGTCAGGCGTGACGTCGTTCATGGTGATGCCCAGGTAGCCGTGATGCACGGCGCCGCTCTTGATGATGGATTCAGCCGATGCCTCCGCGATCTGGGAGGGGATGGCGAAGCCCGCGCCGGCAAAGGAGCCGCTGCCGGAAATGATGAAGGTGTTGATGCCGATGACCTGGCCGTAGGCATTCACCAACGGGCCGCCGGAGTTGCCGGGGTTGATGGCCGCGTCAGTCTGAATGAAGTCGCCGGGCTTGCGCGGATCGTCGGAGTAGGGGTTGGGCCGATCGAGCCCGCTGACAATGCCGCGGGTGACGGTGAAGGGGAAGTCGCCAAAGGGATTGCCAAAGGCGAGCACGGTTTCTCCCGTTTTCAGGTTGTTGGAGTTGCCCCAAGGGACGCTGGGCAGGTTGTGGGCGTCGATCTTGATGACGGCGAGGTCGTTGAGCTTGTCAACGCCGACCAGTTTGGCGGCAAAGATGCGGCGGTCGTCGAGGGTGACGCGAATCTGCGTGGCGCCATCGACCACGTGGTCGTTGGTGACGATGTAGCCGTCGGGCGAGATGATGACGCCGCTGCCGACGCCGTGCTCAAACTGCGGTTGCGGCTTCATTCCCTGGCCGTTGGGGCCGAAGAAGTACTGGCGGAATCCGGGCGGTAGGTCCTGCGGATTGATGCCGCCAAAACCCTGCTCGTTGCCGGACAATTGGTCATCCTGCGATACGCGCGAGGTGACGGCAACGTTGACGACGGCGGGCGTGACACGGGCGGCGACCGCTTCCACTGCATTGTTGAGGGCAATCAGGGGCGAGACGCTGCTCTCGTCCAAGGGGCCGGCGGTTGCGGCGGCTGCGTGCGCTCTGCCGTAGTCGAACAGGAACGCGAAGGCAAAGAGGGCCGTCGCGAGGATGCCTGCGGGGATTGTGAGCTTCTTGATCCTTGCTACTAATGAATTAGTTGTCATGGGCATTGTTGTTCTCCATTGGTGTGAACTTGCTTGGTTAAAGTTGGAACACCAGCCAGCCGTTGTCGAAGGGCAGTGCGGCTGGATGGCGCGAATCGGAACCTGTTGCGTGCGTTGCTTTCGGGCTGGGCGCAGAGCCGGCGGGCGCAACGCCGGCGGGATAAACCGCCAGAATCAGCCGGGTGATAGTTACTTGAGTGGCCGGCTCTAGACCTGGCTGACTTGCGGGAGGGCCGGTTGGCTGCTGCGCTGGTGCTCCAGTGTCATAGTCGGCGACTGGCACGGACTTTGGCGATGAGGTGCGCACCACTTCCCAAGCCGCGAAGACGATGATTTGCTGTTCCGGCGCCGGAGCAGCGGACGTTGGGGTCTCTGCCTTCAAGAGCACTTGACGGGGCGCGCCGGCGCCGGCATCTGCTGCCACGATCCGATATTCGCTCGCGGTGGGCGATGGGTGCGCGTTGCGGCGCACTGAAGCAGAAGTTAGCGGTGCTGCCGCGCTGCGGCTCGCAGGCAGAATAGCTTTGGTTTCAATCGCCCGAAAGCCTGCGGGCGCGCGGAAGCCTGTGGTGGTGCGTTCCAGGCGCGGCTGGCTCGCGGGCGCATACGAAGCGCGCTGGATGCCCGAGGGTGAGGATTGCGTCCGGGCGTAGGATTCGGCCTGCGCATCGGGCTTGGGCGCGGCGACGAATGCGACCATCTGCGGGCAGCGCGCCAGCTCCACCGTTCCGAAGAGCAGACCGCAGCCGACCGCGCCAACGAGGGCACGCGCCGCGAGCGGATGCAGCGCCTGTTTACGCCACAGAATGCTGTGTACGCGGCGGACCAGCTCCGGCCGCTGCTCGAACGCGCCAAGGGAAAGAGCGTGGGCGCGGCGCTGCAATTGCCGGCGTTCAAGCCCGCGCTCGGCCAGGCTGGCGAGGCAGGCCGCGTAGGCGCGCGGGGCCTGCGTCCGGCGCACCACGCCCTCGTCGCAGGCCATCTCGCGCTCGCGGCAGAGACGGCGCTCCATCCACGCCAGCGCGGGGTTCAAAGGAAAGAGAACCAGGGAAAGTTTCTGCAGGAGATTGGTCCAGTCATCGCGGCGGCGCAGGTGTTCGGCTTCATGCAAAATCACCTGCTCGAGCTCGCCGGGCGTGAGCCGGTCAAAGAGCCACTCGGGGACAAGAATGCGCGGCGAGAAGAAACCGATGACGCTGGGACGGTCGAGCTCGCGCGTGGTGCAAATCGCGATGGGGCGCGCGGGAGACGCGGCGGCGAGCAGAGAGCGGAGGCTGGAGTCGACTTCAACCGGAGCGGCCGACTTCCACAATCTGCGCAGGCGGAGCGAATGGAAACCGAGGCCGGCGGCGCGCAAGACAGACGCGGCCAGCCACAGCGCGGCAAGGATGAATCCCCAGCGGCCGTCCAATTGCAGAAAAGGTCTCGCCGCCTCTTGCTGAAGCGGCAAAGCGCCTGCGGCACCCACCGCGGAAGAATGCGCGAGGAGAGACAGGAACGGCAAGCCAACCACAACCGCAAAGCCCGCGGCCCAGGCGGCAAAGCGCTGCTCGGCGGAGACACGGCGCGCAAGCCGCAGGCAGAGAACCATGGCAACTGCAACTGCCGCGCCCTGCCACAGAGCCACCACAGCCACGGGCGCGGCGGCCTGGGCGAACGCGGCAAAACCGGCAACAACGTGGCTCATGGAGCCCGCTATCAGCGGGTGAACTGCATCGGCCATGGGGAGAAACTGCATCCTTTATCCCTCGCTCCCCTTCTCTGGCGCGGTGTTGCGGATGGCTTCTTTGAGCCGGTTCAACTCCTCGGCAGAGATCTCTTCATCGCCCAAGAGAGATAACACCAACTGTTCGCGCGAGTTGCCAAAGAAGCGGCCGAGCACGTTGCGGACCTCAGTCCGGCTCGCATCCTGCTCGGCGACGCAGGGCCTGTAGACGAAGGCGCGACCCTCCTGACGGTGTTCGACGTAGCCCTTCTGCTCGAGGATTCGGATAGTCGTGAGCACCGAGTTATAGGCCAGCGGCTCGCCTTCGGGCAGGGCGGCTACCAGGTCAGTGACCGCCGATTCGCCGCGCCGCCAGAGGATCTTCATCAGCCTCAGCTCGGCCTCGGTGAGCGTGTTGGATTTCCTTGGCGGCATTGCTATCTGACTGATTCCATGAGAACAACCCATGCGCGGCTCCTGTCCTCATATTCAAATAGACGAGCAACTAAAGGATTAGTTACCAGGATTTCAGATTTTTTGTTGGGGTTTCAGTGCGCGCCATCAGCCTGCCAAAGAACCGCCCGCCGCCGTCGCCCACCCTGTGCTACGATCCGTGCAAGCGTTCACGCTGTCGTTTTTCCGTGCGGAAATTCAACAACCAGCGCCGGAGGTTTCTGCTTCCGGCACGGCCATCGGTGAGCGCCCTCGACCCAAAAGCGGCGCGGCCGGCGCAGAGGGGATGGTATGAATAACCAGCTTCGACCTTTGACGCTCGGCGAGATCCTGGACCGGACCGCCGAACTCTACCGGAATCATTTCCTGATCTTTGCGGGGATCTCGGCGCTGTTTGCCGGGACGATGCTTCTGGTGCAGATGCTGCACCTGGCCGCGCTGGCGCTGCTCGGCTATCCGCATATTCCCGCACATTTGGAGTGGGCTTACGCGGTGACCATCGGCGTTGAGGTTCTGGCCATCGCGCTGGTGGCGGGACTCTCGATCGCAGCCTTCAACCGCGCGGTGGCGTGGATTTACCTGGGCGAGCCGGCGACCGTCCGCGCCGCCGCCGGCAGTGTCTTCTCGCGGCTGAGCCGGTACCTTTGGCTGATGACCGTGATGATGTTTCGCGCCTGGGCGCCGCTGTTTTTGATGTATGTGGCGCTGTTTGGCCTTCTCTTCGCCGTGATGCCGAGTGGATTTCTTTTCAGCCCCCAGGTTGCGTCTCATCCTCCAGCCATGAATCCGTCGACGGCGGTTGGCGTGCTTCTCAGCCTGCTGGTTCTGTTCCCCTTGTTTTTCCTGTCCGTCGTCTACGGCGTGTTCATGTGGCTGCGCTATTCGCTCGCCATGCCGGCATGCGTGGTGGAGGGTCTGCCCACAGGACAGGCCATCCAGCGCAGCATCGAACTGAGCAAAGGCTCACGCGGCCGTATCTTCGTGCTCTGGCTTCTGGTTTACGTGATCCGGCTGCTGTTGGACATTCTATTCGCGTTTCCTTTCCTCATTTTTGGCATTAAACATCCGGGGCAGCAGTTGCCGCTCGGCTGGCTGGGGCTCTCTGAGGTTGCCGGCTTCGTCACCAATACATTCATCGGCCCCATTTATTCCACCGGTCTCACGCTCTTCTATTACGACCAGCGGATTCGCAAGGAAGGGTTCGACATCGAGTGGATGATGCAGGCCGCGGGGCTGACATCGCAACCGGAGTTGCCGGCGCCAGAGCGGGCCTGAGCAAGCGAGTACGGCTATGAACGGGGATTTACGACTATCGACGCTTGGCGAGATCCTGGACCGGACGGCACAGCTCTACCGCCGCAACTTCTGGCTGTTTGCGGGCGTGGCGGCTCTGCCGGTTGGCGCGATCCTGGCAACCGGCATAATCGGCCTGGCGTTATTTGCCGCCGCCGCAACAGCAGTCAAGACAACGAACTTGCCCGATGCAGCGAGCATCCCCCTCATCGCACTATTCATTTTCGTGGCGATACCGGTGTACATCGCAGCCTGCGTGTTTTCGATTGGAGGGTTGACGCACGCGGCAGCGAGCACGCACCGTGGCGAAAGGCCGACGATTCGCGCGGCGCTTTTGAGCGTGCGGCCGTGGTTCTGGCGCTACCTGTGGCTCATGTTGCTGCAGGGAATCCTCGTGGCGTTGATTCCGGGTGCGATTGCCGGCGCCGTGATCGGCGCGCTGATCTATCTGATCCCCGGTGGAGACATTACCACCGGTGCGGCGATCGGCTTCGTGGTGTTTCTTGTTGCCGCCGCGGCCATTGGCGTTATTATTTGGCTCGCGCTGAGTTACGCGATGGGGATGGCGGTGTGCGTGACCGAGCAAAAGTCCGCGTGGGAGTCGCTGGAGCGCTCATGGAAGCTGAGCCAGGGCACGCGCGGCCGCATCTTCGTCCTGTATCTGCTGGTGGTTGCGCTGAGTATCGCCGCGTCGATGATCGGTTATATTCCGTTCCTCATTATCGTCGGCGTGACCACGGCTGCCGGAAACGGCGCGCAGAACGCGACGGCGGCATTGGTGGTGGCCGAAATCGTGAACTTTGTGGTGAATTTCACCATGCAGGTTCTGCTTGCGCCTATCCCCTGGATCGCGCTGGTGCTCTTTTACTATGACCAGCGCGTCCGCAAGGAAGGCTTCGACATCGAGTGGATGATGGTGCAGGCGGGTTTGGCGCAGCTCGCACCCGCGGCGCCGGTGCGCCTGAGCGCCGGAATCTCCGAGGACACAAGCATTTCCGGGCCAGCTGCGCCTCCTGATACCGTGGAAGAACGATGAATTCGCCGCGGCCCGGCTCAGTTTGGTGGAGTGTCTCGGCGCACCAGGCGCTGGTTCTCGCAGTGCTGGCGCTCACCTGCGCGGCGCCGCATGTGCGCGCCCAGGAGTTCCCCGCCGCTGCAGGCTGGCGCGATGTGAGCGTGGCGGAATACCAGCAACACCTCGAGAATCTTGACGCCCTTATTGACGCCTGCCAGAGGCAGCGGGCAGAGCTTGGCGCCGCACAGGGCGCGGCGAAGAGCAAGGGATTGGCGCAACTCAGTTTTCCCGCTTGCGATCCTGCACAAATTGGCCCGGACGACCGGGTGCAGTGGCCTGCCGGCGCCGGATCCGAGAGGCGCGAGGTCCGCTACGATTGGCTGCGCCAAGTTTTGGCCCGTGTCGCGAAAAAGGACGGCGTTGCGCAACCCAGCGTCTTCGCAGCGATTCCCGGCGCGAAGAAGCCGTCAATTACCGTGAACACCCTGCTGACTGAAGCGCGCCGGCGCCTGCAGGATGACGAAAAACAGGTGGAAAGCCCGGCTGAGGCCAATCCCGGGTACGCCGGCGAGCGCAAGACCCTCAACGCGATCCTGTCGCAGAAGGCGTACCAGGGCGCAAGCGAAGTCTCGCCCCGAGAGCGCTTCATCGAGTGGTGCTATAACCTGCTCGATAAGTTCCTTGCGAGCCTGGTGCGCTTTGGCTCGCGCGCGCCGTGGATCGTCTTCGCGCTGCGCGTGCTGTTGCTCGCCGGCATCTTGACGGCGCTGATCTGGTTCCTGGTGCGCATCGAGCGGCGATCACGCGTGCGGCTGATTCCCGATGACGCGCCAGCGCCGGGAGCGCCCCCGGCGCGCGAATGGCAGTTGTGGCTCAAGGATGCTCAGGCCGTGGCCGCGAAGGGCCTTTGGCGCGAGGCGATTCACTTTCTTTATTGGGCCTCGATCGCGCGTCTTGAGTCGAGGCGGGTTTGGCCGGCCGACCGCGCCCGCACCCCGCGCGAGTATCTTGCCCTGATGGCAGGCGCCGACCCGAGGAAGCCGAACCTGGCGGCGCTCACGCGGAGCTTTGAGCGCACGTGGTACGGCGGCCGCACAGCCGCTGCCTCCGAATTCGACCAGGCGCTGGAGCAGGCCGCGGCGCTGGGGGTAGCAGTGGAATGAAGCTTTTCGCCGCACTCGACGCCAAGGACCGCAAGCTGCTCATCGGCTGCCTCGCCGCGGTGCTTGTGCTGGCGTTTGTGACGGCGTTTTTCTCGCGCAACGAAAACCGCGACGACAACCCCGTGCCCAGCACATACTTGACCGGCAGGCACGGCGCGCGCGCAGCCTATGAGCTGCTGCAGACGAGCGGCTACAGCGTGGTGCGCTGGGAGCAGCCATTGAGCGATCTGGCTGCGCGCGCCGACGCGCAAACCGTGGTGGTTTTCGCCGAGCCCATGGTCACCACGGCAGAGGACCTGAAGGCCGTGCGCGACATCGTCGCACGAGGCGGCCGTATCCTGGTGACCGGATGGACCGGCGGCAGCTTGACGCCCGACGGAAATGTGCAGCCGCCGTCGCAGTTCCAGTCGGCGTGCAAGCTCACGCCGCAGGGCCTCGATCCGCTGGCCGGTTCCGGCGAGGTGTGGATGGTCCCAGAAGCCAGTTGGGGCCTGGATCGGCCGCGCGATCGCGTGCAGTACAACTGTGCCGGCACGCCGGCAGTGGTGGAGTACAACGAGGGCGCGGGGCGCGTGATTTGGTGGGCCAGCTCCACGCCGCTCGAGAACGGGTCTATCACGCGCGGGCAAAACCTGAATCTGTTTCTGAATGCGCTGGGCGCGCGCGAAGGGCGGCGCTTCTATTGGGATGAGTCGCTGCATGGCGAAACTCAGTCGGAATGGTTCTATGCACGCGGACCGGCGCTGATCCTGCTGGAGGCCGGACTGGTTGGGATCGGCCTGCTGATCCTTTTCAGCTTCAGCCGGCGCCGCGGGCCGGTGCGCGACCTGCCCGGTCCAGTGCGCGCAACGCCGGTCGAGTTTCTTGAGGCGCTGGGTTCGCTCTACGCCGAGGCCGGGGCTTCGGCGACGGCGGTTGAGCTCGCCTATGAGCGCTTCCGGCGCAGGATGGGCGAACTGTGCGGTCTGAAAGGGACCAAGATGAGCGCGGAGGAGCTCAGCAGTGCGCTTCGCCGCCGCTTTCCGCAAGCTGCGGCCGAGCTCGAAAAGGACCTGGCGGATTGCGAAGAGGCAGTGACCAAGGAAAAGCTGCCGCCGAAAAATGCGCTGGCCCTGGTGCAGGCGCTCAGCCGGCACAGCGAGGCGCTGGCCGCGGCGGCGCGGGCGGGAAGAAGAGCGGGAAGTTGAGGATTGTGCTGTCCCACCCTAGCCGCAACAACAAAGGCGGCGAGGGTGGGGCACCCAGAATTCGTGGAGAGTCGAAGATTGGAAGCAAGGAGAGCGGGATGAGCGAGGAAAGCAATTTGGATGTGGGCGCGGGGCAGAGCGTGGCGCTCAAGGCAACGCAGCAATTGCTGACGCACGCGCACCGCGAGCTGGGCCGCGTGATCGCCGGGCAGAGCGAGGTGATCGGCGAGGTCTTGGTGGCCGTGTTGTCGCAGGGCCATGCGCTTCTGGAAGGCGTACCGGGCATCGCGAAAACGCTCATCGTGAAATCGGTCGGCCGTCTGCTCGGCCTCGGCTTCCAGCGCGTGCAGGGCACGCCCGATCTGATGCCCGCCGACATTTTGGGCACCACGATGTTCCGTCCGGGCGCCGATACGTTTACTTTTCACGCGGGGCCGGTGTTCACCGATCTGCTGCTGGTGGATGAGATCAATCGCATGCCGCCGCGCACCCAGGCTGCGCTGCTGGAGTGCATGGAAGAGCGGCAGGTGACGAGCGACGGCGTGCGCCGCCAGTTGCCTGGGTGGTTCACGGTCTTCGCCACCGAGAACCCGATCGACTTCGAAGGCACCTATCCGTTGCCGGAAGCGCAACTGGACCGCTTTCTGCTCAAGATCAAGGTGAGCTATCCCAGCCCGGAGGAAGAGCGGCAGATGCTGGAGCGGCACCACGGAAGCAGCGGCCTGAATCTGCTGGAAGAAGCGAATATCCAGCCGCTTGCTGTTGAGCTTCTCTCGGCTGCGCGCGATGAGATTCGCGCGATCCGCGTGGAGCAGGATCTGTACGGGTACATTCTCGATCTGGTTCGCCGCACCCGCGAATGGCCCATGCTGGCGCTTGGGGCGAGCCCACGCGCGGCCATCTGCCTGCTGCGCGTGGCGCAGGCCTTTGCGGCGTTCGAGGACCGCGATTACGTGATTCCCGACGACGTGAAACGCGCCGTTCTGCCGGCGTTGCGGCACCGCATCCTGCTCAAGCCCGAGGCGGAGCTGGAGGGTTTCGACGCGGATCGCGTGCTGGGCGATGTTGCGGCGGCGGTTGCGGTGCCGCGAAGGTAGGATTGTGGTAAGATAAGAGTATTATGAAAGAGAAGACATCTATCACACTTTCATCTGACCTGCTGGCCGAGATCGGCCGCCGCACCGGTTCGAAGGTGTCGCGCTCGGCGTTTATCGAAGAGGTGCTTCGCGAGTATCTCAAGGAGAAGGTTCGCCGCGCCATTCACGCGCGGGACCTGGAATTGATCAACGCAAATGCCGATTACCTGAATCGCGAAATGGAAGACGTGCTGAAATACCAGGCACCGCTCGATTAAGCGATAGAAAGTGGCAAGATCATGCGGCGCGGAGAGTTGTATCGCGTAACGAAGATTCCGGGCGACCCGAAGAAACATCGGATCGTTGCGATCGTGAGCCGGCAGGCTCTGATCGATTCGCAATTTTCAACGGTGATCTGCGCGCCTATGCTGACTGAGGGGCAAGGTCTTTCTACCCAAGTCAGCATTGGGCCCGAAGCCGGCTTAAAGCATCACAGTTGGATCTTATGTGACGGCATTACAAGCGTTCGCAAAACAGAGCTGACACATTATGTTGGGTCTTTGGCAAATTCCAAGCTAGCCGAGTTGGATCGCGCTCTGGCAATGGCGCTTGATTTGCACTTGTAGGGTTCCCAATGATCTCGCCTTCGCTTCATCCCGAGCCGGTGCAAGCCGTTTGCCGGCCGCGCGGGCGCTTCGCGTTTGGCCTGACGCCGCGTACGATTTGGCTGCTTGCCGCAGGATTGCTGCTGGCGCTGCCGGGATTTTTCGACGCGCGCCTCGGCTATGGCATGTTGGTCTGGGACGCGCTGGTGCTGCTTGCAGCGCTGCTGGACGGAATGCGGTTGCCAGCCGCCCAGCGAATCACCATCGAGCGCTTGTGGAGCAACGCTCCGTCGCTCGACAGCGAAACCGAGATCGATCTCGGTGTGGAGCATGACAGCGAAACGATTCTTGAGTGCCGGCTTGTGGACGATTTGCCGGAGGCGCTTGTGGCCGTGCCTGCAACGCGCTCTTTGTGCGCGTTTCCGCGCGTCCGCGCGGCGCTGCGATACAAGATTGAGCCTCGGGAGCGAGGCGATGTGCGCACTGGTGCGGCCTACATCCGCTATGCGTCCCCGCTCGGCCTGGTGGAGCGATGGGCGATGGCGCCGCTGGAACAAACGGTGCGCGTGTATCCAGCGCTGCGGCAGGGCGAGGACCAGGAGATCTTTCTTGCGCGCGGGCGGCAGATCGAGTTGCAGCTCCGCCAGGTGCGCGAGCGCGGACTGGGGCGCGACTTCGAGAGCCTGCGCGAGTATCTCGAGGGCGACGATCTGCGCGATGTGTGCTGGACGGCGACGGCGCGGCGCGGCCAGTTGATCACGCGCCGCTACCAGACCGAGCGCAGCCAGGCGGTGTGGATCGTTCTCGATGCGGGAAGGCTGCTGCAGGGCAGAATCCTCAAGGACGATAGCGATGCGGAGCAACGGGGCCCCCACGGACAGGTCCTCGTCCGTGGGGTTGGGGAGCGGCGCGGCTACTCCAAGCTCGACTACGCTTGCTCGACCGCCGTGGCGCTGGCGCAACTGGCGCTGTTTTCGGGCGACCGCGTGGCCCTGCTCGTCTACGGGCAAAATGTGCAGCAGCGCGTGCTCCCCGGCCGCGGCCCGGCGCATCTGCGGCAGATTGTGGAGGCCTTGGCGCAGGCGCACGTTGAAGGCAGCGAGGCCGACCATCTGCGTGCCACGGCCACGCTGAATCGCTGGCAGCCGCGGCGAGCGCTGATCCTGTGGATTACGGATCTGGCCGAAACCGCCATGCGGCCCGAGGTGATCGACGGCGCCATGCAGTTGTTGCATCGCCACGTGCTGCTCTTTGTCGCCATGGCCCAACCCGACGTTGCGGCCATTGCCAATGCGCGGCCCCGGAACGTAGAAGAAATGTTCCGCGCCTCCGCCGCGCAGGAGTTGACCTCGCGGCGGGAGTTGCTGCTGGCGCGGCTGCGCGAGCAGGGCGCTCTCACGCTCGACCTCGATCCCGCGCAACTGACCTCCGCGGTGCTGAACCAGTATTTGAAGGTGAAAGAGCGGGCGATGGTGTAGGAGGCATTTTTCACCTAAGGGGCACTGCCAGGCAGCCTGTTTACTCTTCTAATACCCCTCCCCACTCCCCCCTATCTTTGAAGCCAAGTACGTCAAGACAAAGGGGTTAGAGACAGGGGGATCTCCCTAAGTCCTTCATTCTAAAGAGCCGCGTTTTGTAAAGACGTCATTTCATGAGAGTTATGACCGTGGCCGGAAGCCAATAACCGGTAGCCAGTAGGCAATAGCCAGTAGCCAGTAGGCAGCAAACAGCCGGTAGCCAGTGGCCAGTAGCTGTCGGTCTCTGATTGGGGATCATGGGACCATTGTGCGCCTTCGACGGGAAATGATCGGCAAACTTGACGGATGTTTTTTGCGAATGTTTTCAGTGAATTGCGAGGAAAATCCCGTATAGATGCCTTGACCGCGGCGACCCTATTCTTCGTGCAGATGGCGGGGAAGAGGTTTGGGGGGAATCTGACGATTGCCGGTAATACGACGGGGACGGTTCGCTGACCATGGGCCGACAGTTCAGTACTAATCACCGGCTCGATGAGTTACTCGGCGGAGAGTAGGCGCTCAACGATACTCCCAATGGTAGAGATTTTCGCGCCGCCTGGCGCAAGTCAATGCTCCAGCGCAATCTCAATATGCCGGTGGATGGTGTGCGGATGCGCTGCGCCACACTTGGTCAATGCTGCGTCATCGCACAAGCGGCCGCTGGTCACCACGGTATTTTCCATGCTTGCCGAGAGTATTTTGCCGTCCACGGTGCTCACGATTATTGTGACGTCAAAAGTCTCCTTCCCAACTCCCGCCTCGTACTTCCTGTCTTTTGTCTTCGTTACTTGGACCCAGTTGTTCGCCGTGTCCGCCACTGGGGCCTGCATCCACTCCGCTGGAAGCTGTAGATTGGGGTGGGATGGCGGCACATGGTGAACGACAACCACGGCTGTCTGCTTCACCGGGTCGATCGACTGTAGATTCAGGTCGAAGTCGACGTGGTCCTTTCCGACGAGCACCTGCGCACCATCTGCCCATGAGGCAACCTGAGGGTTAGGCATGTAAAAGTGGTCTCCAGGGTGCTGTAGAATGCCGATTTTGTTCATGAACCAGAGGTCGACGTAAAAGGTCATCAGATCCGTAATTGGCCCCACCATCTTCGGGTCCACTTTGCTCAGATCGGGCATGGAAGGGGCCAAGTTAGGATCGAGGGAAAGGGACTGGCGAAACTGAGCCATCGCCGGCGCCAGCGTGATGGGCTGCCCGTTGGACGTCATGCCGGTCCAGTGAAAATCCTCGATGTAACTGCCGCTAGCTTTCTTGTTAGCAATGCCGGAGACGTCAGCGGTGTAGTGCCAATCATCATTGGCGGCGGTCATGTGGTAAGTGAGTGTCTCTCCGTCGCGATAGTGGCGCGTGAGAGGCCCGCCGCCCGGTGCGGGCATTTGCGCAGAGACGAGCGTGGAGACAAGAAGAACTGCGAGCACGGTGAATGTGTTTTTCATTGTGCTTTCCTTAAGATGCCTTCGGTGAAGAACTGCATTTGTTGTCGAACAGTTTGAACGGTTTGCTGAAAAGGAGGGCCCTCAACGGCCCAGAGAGCGGTCAAACCCAAATGCATGGTCTTGAAGCTCATGATGAGTTGCGGAAGATCAATGCCGGTCCGCAGCGCCCCGCGTTCTTCGAGCGCAGCGAAGATCGACTGGAGCGGCGGATCGATATACTTCTGCATCTCCACTATGTACGGAAAAAAGCGAGCGGTATCCATAAACATCTGCGCCAGAAACACGCGTACGAAGGCGTGATATGGCTCCTTCAGCTTGAAGTGCAGAAGTATGTAATCGGCAAGGACGCGATGCACCGGCCGTTGTCCCGGCCTAAAACGGGCGATCTTGGGCGCCATATGTGCCTCCAGATCGGCCATAAACGCCACCACGATATCCTCTTTTGTGGTGAAGTAGTTGTAAACCGTCCCCTTGCCGACATCGGCCGCCGCCGCTATCTCGTCAATAGTTACGGCGTCGAGTCCGCGACGCGAAAAGAGTTCAATCGCCGTGGATAGTATCTGAGACCGCACGGCGATCTTCTTTCTTTCGCGTCGAGAAGAGACTGTGGTCATATATGACTATAGTCATATTATTGTTTTTGGCCACTGTCAAGAAGAGCCTTGTTGCTAACAGGGCGCTCACTGAAGTTGATTTCCTCGCAAAAGAACCGATTACTAATGAAAAACGCCTCAGTGTCTTGAAATCGGGTTGTGCCTGGATGGTCGGCGATCCGGAAGTCATTTGAATTTGGGGCGGGGCGAAGTTTTTTGAGGCAACCGCGGATCCTTCGTCCCCATCGCTACGCTCAGGGTCCTCAGGATGACAGCAAGTGGATAGAATCAAAACGATGAAAGACAAGCTAACCAGCTACGATCCCGCCGAGGATTCGCAGTCGGGGGAAGCGATCGGAATCTTCATGGCGGAGGCTTACAAAATCAAAGATCCCGCCTACATCGCTCACGCGTTGGGCATTGCCGCCGCCGGCAGCGGCCGGAAGAGCCAGACGAGCAGCAGGGTGAAGAGCGATCCGCCGACGGTGAATTTGAGCCAAACGGGCGCTGCGGAGGGCGAGAAGAATCCTTCGAGCGTGCCGGCGATGACCAGCAGCGGGATGACACCGGCAACCAGGCGCGTGGCCTCAACGCCGGCCAATGCGATCGAGTCGCGCCGGCGGTAGAGGCCGGGAAACAACACGCCGCGCGCCAGGAGCAGCCCCGCGCCCCCGGCCAGCAAAATCGACGGCAGCTCGAGCGAACCGTGCGGCGCGACAAAGCTCCACAGATCGAGCGCCATGCCGTGCTGCTGGCAAGCCACGCCGATGACGCCGAGCAGCAGGCCATTGAAGAACATGGAATAAAGGGGCCCCAGGCCGAAGATGATCCCGCCGCCAAAGGCGACAAAGCAGACGCTGAGGTTGTTGGTCATGATCCAGCCGCTCGCCGCCGGCGCGACGGAGACCACCGAGTGCGTCCACATCTCGTGGCGCTCGATGGTCTCGACCATGGCCGGTCCCAGCATGTGGCGCATGAACTGCGGACGCGCCAGCGTGAGCACCGAGCCCAGCGTCGCCCCGGCCAGCGCCACCACGAGAGCCAGCAGCACATAGCGAATCTGGCGCTGGACGATGGCCGGATATTCGTCGCGCAGGAAGAGAAGAATTTTTAGGAAGCCTTTGCGCCGGCTGGAATAGATGATATGGTGGGCGCGAGCCAATAACTGGTTGACGTGTTCCGCGTAGGCCCGGGCGGTGGAGTCCTGGCGCAGCGTGGAAAGGTCGCTGGCCGCCTGCCGGTAGAGCAGCGCGGTTTCCTGGAGTTCGGCGCGCGTCAGGCGCCGCACACCGCCCGCGCCGGTCTTCCACCCTACGGACGAAGACCCGTCCTTGGGGGCGCCGGCCTGGCCCAGCAGCGCGGCCAGCCGGTCCCAATAGGGACGGCGCTTTTTGAGCCACTGATTGGAGAGAATCATCGCCGTGGAGCCGATTGGAGACCAGCTTAACATCGAGACCCCGGAGCTGGTGGCGATCGAGATGCCCTTGGCCGGAATCGGCAGCCGCTTTATCGCCATCCTGGTCGACTACCTCATCTGGGGCGCGGCTTTCACGGTTCTCATCCTGATATCCGCCATCATTCTTCCCGCGCTGCATTTTTTCGGCGGAGTCTCGGCGAACTGGGCCCTGGGCATCGTTTTTCTCATCGTCTTCCTGCTGCAGTGGGGATACTTCGCATTGTTTGAGGCATTCGGCAACGGGCGCACGCCGGGCAAGCGCGTCGCCAGGATTCGCGTCATTCATCAGTCCGGGCGCGGCATCACCTTTGTCGAAGCACTGGCCCGCAACCTGGTCCGCTTCGTCGACTATCTGCCCGGCTTCTATGCAGTGGGTGTCATTGCCATTTTTTTGAGCCGGCGGCATCAGCGGCTGGGAGACATGGTTGCCGGAACGCTTGTGGTCCGCGACCGGGAGGTTGAATCGCCACATTGGAGCGCAGGCAGCACACGCACTTTCACGGCGCCGGTTTTTGCCGCGGAGTCGCCCATCCCCGCGCCGCACCTTCGCGTCGTGCTGCCCGCTCCGGCGCTGGCCAAGCTCTCCGCCTCCGACCTCGAAGTGCTGGAAGGTTTCTTTGCGCGACGGCTCGACATGGACCTGGCGACTCGCGGGGCGTTGGCCGGGCGCATCGCATCGGCGCTCTGCGCCAAGTCGGGTCTCGCGATTCCCGAGGATACGAGCGTGGAAACCTTTCTCGAGGCCGTCGCGCACCAATTCCGCGAATTAGGGCGGATGAATTGATGCAAGCAGCGGAGGCGCACTCCGAACGATGGCGGAATCCACGGCCAGCAAAGGTGGGTCAGTTTGGAAAGCCAAAAGCCTCAGGGGCTATTGAGAACTGCAAAACAAATGTCGCATTCAGTCAGAGGAGAACAACCGCAGATCCTTCGACTCGTGCTTCGCACTCGCTCAGGATGACAAATCATGAGTGGATGCGGACATTGTTTTTGCAGGGATCAATGGAGCCCTCGATGATTTCAGGTCGTTTGATGTACGGGCTGAAGCCCATACCCTTCATAGAGGATTCAAAATGACCTAATACCCGGCCCGCCAAATGGCGGAATGCGGGGGTATATTAAGATTTTGCCAGTACATGGACAGCGGCTGCGCATCGAAATGCAGGAGCCGAAGCAACTTATTTGAAGGACCGCCCGCCTTGGCGCGCAGGTAGCCCAAGCCGGCATCGGACAGGAGAGAACAGACAGGAGAGTACGAGCATGGCCAAGAGCGTGAACAAAGTCATTCTTCTAGGCAACGTAGGCAAGGACCCCGAAATTCGCTCCACCGCGAGCGGCGCCATGGTGGCCAACTTCACCCTCGCCACCAGTGATCGCTTTCAGGACGCACAGGGCAACTGGCAGGACCGCACCGAGTGGCACAATCTGGTCGCGTTCAAGCGCCTCGCCGAAATTGTTCGCGATTACGTCAAGAAAGGCTCGAAGCTTTACATCGAAGGCAAGATCCAGACCCGCAGTTGGGAAGACAAAGACACCAGGGCCAAGCGGTACAAAACGGAGATCATCGTCAACGATCTTTCGCTGCTCTCAGCGCGCGACGACGGCGGCGCCTACAGCCGCGCAACGAGCGCACCGAGCGCGGCCGTGAACGAGGACCAGCGTCCGCCCGCCGGCCAAGACGACTACGCCCAGTCGGTCTGAGATTTCCGACGACGATATTCCGTTTTAAAGGCAGGGACCAGGGACGTAGGGACTAAGGGACTAGAAAACTGATCCTGCCGCGCCGCTTTCCAATTCGGCTGCCCCTATTCCGCTTTCTCTGTTGCCCGCCCTTCCGGCTCGGCCAACGGGTCGTTGTCACGGTCGGTGACATCGGCGAGCGCGGCGAGCCGCTGTGCCAATTCGTCGGTCCAACAGTTCTCGGGCGCGCGCCAGCTCCAGTTGCCTGCGGGCACGGCGGGCGTGTTCATGCGCGCCTCGGAACCCAACTCCAGCAAATCCTGCACGGGAACGACAGCGATCTCGGCCACGCTGCCCTGCGCGGCGCGGATGAGCGGCCAGGCGGGCCGATTGGCGACGGGACCAACGAGCGCTTCAACAGCTTTGCGTTCCTTCTCGTTCGCGGAGTTCCACCATCCTTGCGTCGTGTCGTTATCGTGGGTGCCCGTGTAAACAACGGTGCCAGGCGCGAAGCGGTGCGGCAAATGGGTGTGCGCGCCCTTGTCGCTGAAGCCGAATTGCAGCACCTTCATGCCGGGCATTCCCAGCTCCAGGCGCAGCGCCTCCACTTCGGGGGTGATAACGCCCAGATTTTCTGCGACGAACGGAAGCGGACCCAACGCGGCCTGAATTGCGCGGAACAGTTCCAGCCCCGGCGCTTTGATCCACTTGCCTTTGACGGCGGTTTCTTCCTCGGCAGGAATCGCCCAATAGGCCTCAAAACCGCGGAAGTGGTCGAGGCGCACGATGTCGTAAAGCTCCACGGCGCGGCGGATGCGGTCGATCCACCAGTCGAATCCGCGCGCGGCGAGTATGTCCCAGCGATAGAGCGGGTTGCCCCAGCGCTGCCCGGTGGGGGAAAAGTAGTCGGGCGGCACGCCGGCGATGCGCTTCGGCTTCAATTCCTCGTCGAGCTCGAAGATGCCGGGGTGAATCCACACATCGGCCGAGTCCATGTTGACGAAGATCGCCACGTCGCCCAGGATTTGGATTGCGCTGCGCGCCGCGGCGTCTCGGAGTAGATTCCACTGTTGGGAAAAGGCGAATTGCAATACCCGCTCCAGCGCGACCGCGCGCCCGTTTTCTGCTTCGGCCTGCGCCAGGGCCTGCGGATCGCGGCGGCGCAGCGGCTCGGGCCACTGGGTCCAGGCGCCGGTTTGAAACTTGCGGGTCAGTACGGCGTAGAGCGCGTAGTCGTTGAGCCTGGCGGCCTCCTCGCGGCTGAACTCCTCAAAATCCGCCCATTGTTTCTCGAGTGCAGGCGAGTCGAGACCGCGATCGAGAAAATTCCCCGCGGCCTCATGGAGCAGCGGCAGCTTTCGCCGTTCCACGTCGTTGAAATCGACTGCGCCGGAGCGGCCGGTTAGCCCAGCGATGCGGTCGCCCTCGATCCAGCCCCAGTCGGCGAGAAGCTCCAGGCTGATGAGCGATGGATTGCCGGCGAACGCCGACGAGCCCGCGTATGGCGAGTTGCCGTATCCGGTGGGGCACAGCGGCAAAACCTGCCAGATGTGCTGTTTGGCGCGCGCCAGAAAGGCCACAAATTCGCGCGCGGCAGGACCCAGGTCGCCAATACCTCCATACGAAGGCAGCGAGCTCACGTGCAGCAAGACTCCGGTGGAACGTTGGAAGTGCATGATGCCATTATTACCGGACGGATCGGGAGCCGGAAGCGACCGGGCTTTTGAGACACCTTCAGGCGAGCCGGGCCACCCTTTCGGGCCGGCGAGCATCCCCCGGACCGGGTTTAGTTCCCCATCCTCACCGAATGCCCTGCCTGGCAACGCGAGACACGCCATGGGGCTTGCAGCAAGTTCACCCACTTCGAAATCACGGAGGTCACTATTAGCATGATTCTGCGCCATGCAGCAGGGCCGGCGCTGGTTCTTTCGCTGATTGGAGTCTTTGCGTTCGGTCAACATTAGAACTGGTTGCATAAATGCAATCAGCTTGTAAAAGCGCATCCCTCAGGGCTAAAGCCCCGCGTTTTATGCGCCCTTTACGGCACCCTTCGGCAAGCTCAGGGCAGGCTAAAAGTCGTGCTCTTTCACAAAGCCATTTATGCAACCAGTTCTACAACCAATCCAACCTGGTCGCCAACACCTCAGGAGTCGCCCCAGTCACCGACACGGCGCTGGTCAACCCCCGGGGGTTATCGCGCGGTTCCAGCAGTCCCTGGTGGGCTGCAGACAACGCGACGGGAGTCGCGACGCTTTACAACGGCGCTGGAGCCAAATTGAGCGTGACGGTTACGATTCCGGCCGCAACTTCGGGCGTGACAGGCTCACCCACCGGAACGATTTACAACGGCAGCCCGACGGATTTTCTTCTTGCTCCCGGAACACCCGCCCGTTTTCTATTCTGCACGAACGATGGATTGATTGTGGGCTGGAATAATCCCACTGCAGGTGCGATAACGGTTGTCAAAACGACCGACGGCTCATCATACACGGGCCTCACCAGCGCCACGGTGAACGGGCGGCGCTACCTATACGCGGCTAATTTCACAAAAGGCCGCGTGGACGTATATAACGATGCCTTTCAGCGCGTCGATTGGGGCGAAGAGCGATTCGACGACGATTGGTTGCCGCGAAATTTCGTTCCGTTTAACGTGCAGACCATTGGCAACGACGTTGTTGTAACCCATGCGCTTCACGAGGACGGCGACCAGTCTGAGACCGACGGGCCCGGCCTTGGTTTCGTGGATATTTACTCGGCTGACGGCCGCATGCAAGTGCGGCTGGAACACGGCGACTGGTTGAACGCTCCTTGGGGAGTTGCTCTGGCGCCGCTCGATTTCGGCGCATTCAGCCACGATCTTCTGGTTGCTTGGTTCGCGGGGGGCGGAACGACACAGTCCAGCGGCTACATTGCGGCTTACGATCTGGCGACCGGCCGCTTTAAGGGGCTGCTGGAAGACGCCAGCGGGAACCCCATCGCCATCAATGGGGTGTGGGCAATCAGTCCCGGCAACTCCAGCCCAAACAACTACGACTCTGCCGGAGCGCCCGCCGGCGAGTTATACTTTGCGGCTGGCCCAAATCGCGGCGCAGGCGGACTTTTCGGGTATCTGACGCCGGTCGCTGCTGAACTGATCGAGGGCAGCGATCAGTAGGAGCCGTAGTCCTTCAGCGCACGCAAGAAGGCCCGCAGCCGCCACGGCTGCGGGCCTTTTGTATGTTTTGAATTCGTCAGCGCTTACATGCCCGGCGTCTGGGGTCCCTGCGCCTTGGCGTTGATGCGGATCAGGTTATGCTTTTTGTAGTCGTTCCAAACGCCGCTCAGGAACACGCTGAAGGCCTCGTTGCGGCGTTGATCCAGGAGCTCGTCGCGCGTCTGGTCGAAGTTCTTCGCGATCTCATCCGGCGTCGGCTCCTGCTTCGAGACGATCTTCACCACTACGCCGTTGCGCTCGGCGTTGATCGGCCCGCTGATCGCGCCCACATTCATATCGAAGAGCTGCGGGGCGATCTGGCCCACTTCGCCAAATTCGGGCACCTGCCCGGTTTCGCCCACCAGATCGCTCGTCTTCACCGTTACACCTATGGCCTTCGCCGCCTTGGCAAGATCGTTCATCGCCTTCGCCTTGTCGGCCAAATCCTTGGTCTTCTGGCTCAGCAGGGCAGGAAGCAGCTCGTCGCGGTAGTCGTCGAGCACGTGGGTCTTCCAGTCGGCGAATGTGGGCGCATGCGCCGGAACAATTCCCGTTACCTGGAAGATGGCATAGCCTTCGCCTGTGGGCGCCGATTGCGGCGGGTCACCCTGTTTGGCTTCAAAGGCCTTGGCCAGAATCTGCGAGCTGTCGGGCAGCGCGGCAATCACGCCATTTTGCGCCACCGGCTGCGTAGTCACCAGATCGAGGTGGTGGGCTGCAGCCGTCTTTTCCAGACTATTTTTGATCGCCTCGCTGGTCAGTTGCTGGGCATAATTCTGCTGCGCCGTTGCCTCGGTGTCGCGAGTCAGCGCCACAACAATGGCAGACTGCACCTCGCTCAGCGGCTGCGTGTGCGCCGGCGTCCGCTCTTCCACCTGCACCACGTGGTAGCCGAAGCTGCTCCTTACAATGGCAATTTCGCCGATCTTCTGCGTGAAGATCGCGTTGTCGAACTCCGGCACCATTTTCCCGCGGGTGGCGAAACCGAGCTCGCCTCCGTTGTCCTTGCTGCCGGGGTCGTCGGAGTATTTTTTAGCCAGCTCGTCCCAGCTTCCGCCGGCCTGGAGCTGTTTGAGAATCATCTCCGCCTTGGCTTTGGCCGCAGCGTCGGTCTTGGCGTCGGCGTTCGGGGGCACGCTGATGAGAATGTGGCGCGAGCGGGCCTCTTCGGGCACCGAGTATTCGCTCAGGTGGTCGTTGTAGTACTGCTGAATGGCCTGCTGACTGGGCTGCGGAACGCCGCCGGGAACCTGGTTGGCCGTGAAGGCAAAGTAGGCGATCTTGCGCTCCTCCGGCACAGCCTGGGCGTAACGCGCGGCGTTCTTCTTGAAGAACGCCTCCAGATCGCTATCCGAGGGATTGATGGTCTTGCGCAGGTCGTCGGCCGAGATGACCGCGTAATCAAACTTGATCTTAATGTTCTGCTTGCGGTAGGTATCGCGGACCTCCTGGTCGCTGACCGTGACGCCGCCGGTGATGAGGGCTTGCAGCCGCCGGATGGTGATCTCGTCTTTGATCGCGTCCTCAAAATCGGTGACCGACTCGTGCAAGCGCTCGTCGATTAGCTGGCGGTAGGCATCGTCGCCGATGAACTTGCCGTCGGGGTAGAGAACCTCGCCCGTAGGGCCGGTTTGCAGGTATTCGATCACGTCGTCTTTGGTGGCGCTGATGCCCAGCTTGTGCGCCTCCTGCAGCAGCACCTCCTGCTGCACCAGTTGCTGGCCCACCTGCTGCTCGAAGAACTGTACGAGCATTTGGTTATTGGCGTATTGCGGGCCGCGCTGCTGCAACTGGCTTTCCGTGATCTGCTCCACGCGCGCCTGCTTAATGGTGTCGCCGGAGGAGAGGATGCGGCTATACCAGTGCGGATAGACGACGGCGTAGGTATCTGGCGACGAAGCACCCATGCCGCTCAGGCCGGGGATCAGGTAGAGCACCATGGTGACGGAAGCGGCGCCGATAACGACGGCGATCAGAGCCTTGACCATGCGGCTTTCAGTTTGCAGGAAACGAATCATGGATGGAATTTAACCTTCAACTCTCTCTGCGCGGGGGCCTAGCCGGGCAATGATGCGGCTTTGCAATGCCGAGCGCGGGCAGCGGATGCGCAATTCCGCCTCGGCGCGACTCTGTCATTATAGACGACAGCGATGAACTGTCAGAGCGGGAAGCGATCGTTTTGGGCCAACGCAAAGTGGGCATCCCGCGAGCGGGATGCCCACTTCTGACCCCTGAAACGCGACCCCTGATCCCTGTTTCTTACCGCCAGTAGTAGACGCCGCCGACCAGGTAATACGGCCGGTAGTAGACCGGCGGATAACCATACGGGTAGGCTCCATAGCCGTAATAGGGCGATCCATACGGGTAATATGCCCGCCGGTAGAGCGATGGGCCGCCGGGATACAGTCCCTGCGCCAGCCGCGCCGCCTCCTGCGGACTGACGGGGTCCACCGTGAGCGGTGCAGCGATATGGAATGTGACCAACGCCTCTGCGGGAATCCAGACCCTCGGCCCAGGAGAAGCCGCCGAAGCCGCTGTGCCCGCGGCCACGCCGGCGCCGGCGCCGATGGCGCAGCCCACGCCGCGGCCCACCGCGCAGCCGATGATGGTGCCGATGAGGCCGCCGCCGATCGCGCTGCCTATGGTCTGGCCTGCCTTATTCGGGCCCTTCACCTTAAACTGATCGGTCGCGAGCGGGTAGTTGCGCCCGCCCAGATCGAGCGAAGTGAGTGTCAGCGCTAACGAAGAACTGCCAGCCAGGCTGCCGGAGCCAACATTTTTGGCCTCTGTGACCACGCCGTGCACGGTGGCGCCGCGCGGAATGGCCAGAACGCCGCCAACGGCCACGTCCTGAATCACTGTGAACTGCACCGGCTCGCCGTCCTTGGCGCGCTTGCTATCGACGGGTTCGGCAGTCCGCACTTGCAATATGGTTCCCCCCGGAATGGTTACCGGACCTCTGGCGGGCTCGTATGAGGGCGCAGCCGGGTACTGCGGCGGATATTGTGGATATTGCGGATTCTGATACTGAGGCCGCGGCGGCGGAGGCGGCGGATAGCCGCCTTGCTGCGGATATTGCGGCTGCTGCGGATAGGGAGACGCAGCCGGCGGCTGACCCTGACCCGGCGCGGGTCCCGGCGGCGGCAAGCCCGCCATGTTTTGCTGCGCCTGTGACTGGTCGGCATCCGGCATCTCGTCGGGCGGGGGAGCCGGCTGCGGGGCCTGCGCTTCCTGGCCCGGGTTGCCGATTTGCAGGTCATTGTGCACCTTGGTCACGCCATCCACATGTGAAACGATCGACTCGGCCAACTGCTTTGACGCCTGGCTCGACACGGTTCCCGAGAGCGTGACCTCGCTCTGGATGGTGGCCGCGGTAATCAGGTCGTTTTTTAGCGCCGGCGAAGCGTCGAGCGCGTGCACCACATCCATCTCAATCTGTCCATCTGTCCGCTGCCCCTGTTGCGCCGCCGGCTGACCTTGAGACTGCGCCGCCGCACCCGCGTCCTGCGCAAGCGCGACCGCGGCGCACAGCACGGCCACCCCGGCGAATGCCATGAGCTGTGTGTTCACTCTCTTCATCAAGGTAAGATTCATCCTTATCTCTCCTCTGCCTGTCCCATCATTCCCCGCAGGCCCATGGCCACGCTGAGGGAATAGCTCATTTCGAACGTAACTCTCCGGCTCAAACCGTTAGACGAGCCTAGCCTGAGCCTGTTACCGGGTTAAACCCTGTCTCAGGCAAAAAGTTTTCTATGCCAAAGCTGCACTCATAGCGGCACTTAGAGTCTTCAGTCCCGCCGCCACGTCGGCTCCGAGGTGAACCCGGAGAGCGCGGCGTCCGCGTGATTCCAGCACTGCCAGATCCCCGGCCGCCTGGGCGTCGATCACCACGCCAAAGCTGTACTTCTGACCGGGGATGTCCAGATCCTCGGCGTGGTCCGCGGTGATCTGCAAAAAGACGCCCGTGTTCGGGCCGCCCTTGTAGTCTTGCCCCGTGGAGTGAAGAAAGCGCGGGCCGAAACCCAGGCAGGTGGCCACGCGCTTGCGGTCGCGGACCTTGTGCCGGAACTGCTGAATCGCCGCCTCGTGCTCATCGAACATCGGCAAAAAAGCCAGCGTGGCAAAGTAGTCGCCGGCATGAAGCTGATCGAGATGCGCACGCAGAATTCCGGCGAGTGTTGCGCCCGACGCTGCGGCTTTGAGCTTGGCGGCGTAAGCGTCGGTCGCGTAGAGCCCGATGCCCCCGTCCACCAGGAACGGCTTGCGCTCCGCGAGCTTGCCGGTCTCCTCGTATTCAGCAGTCAGCGCCCGCGTTTCGATCTTCGCCGACTCCACGTCAGGCTGGTTGAAGGGATTGATGCCCATCACCAAGCCCGCAACTGCTGTCGCAATTTCCCACGTGAAGAATTGGCCGAAGATCTCGTAGAGATCCCCGATTTCAAAATAGACGACGGGATGGCCGGCTGCTTCGAGCGCCGCGATCTTTGCGTCCTGGCTGGCATCGACCGTCCCGGCCAGTTTCACATACGCAAACACGCGGTCTTTGCCGTACACGCCGGGCGCGCCGATGGCCTCGCGGTCCACCGGCGTGATTCCCTTGCCTTGCTTGCCGGTGGACTCGGCGATCAGCTGCTCGAGCCACGCACCCAAGTCATGGATCTCCGGCGAAGTAAAGATGGTGATTTTGTCGCGGCCGGCGTTCGCGGACGAGCCCAAGAGCAGCCCAAGTTGCACGCCCGCGTTTTCCGGGACGGACAGCTTTGCGCTGGCCACTGCCTTGGCCGCCTGATCAAGGACCTTGCCGACGTCCAGGCCCATCACGGTCGCGGCCACGACGCCAAAGTTAGAGAGAGCGGAGTAGCGCCCTCCGATCTGCGGGTCGCCATAGAAGATGGCTCGGAAGCCATCGTCCTTGGCCACCTGCTCCAGCCTCGAGCCGGGGTCGGTAATGGCCAGGAAATGGCTGCCGACCTGCTCGGCGCCCACGGCTCTGCGCACCTCGTCGAAGAAGAACTGCTTGAGGATGTTGGGCTCAAGGGTGGAACCGGACTTGCTCGCGACCACCACAAGGGTCTCACCCAGGTTGGCATCGTCGCATGCAGCCATCACCTGCGCAGGGTCAGTGGAGTCGACGATGCGCAGCTCGGGAAAGCCCAGCTGCTGCCCAAAGGTTTTGGCCAGCACCTCGGGACACAGGCTGGACCCGCCCATGCCGAGCAGCAGCACGGTTTGGAAGTCGGAGCTCTCGACATCGCCACCGAGCTCCGCGAAGGATGAGAGGTCCTTTTGCTGCCGCTCGACGATGTCGATCCAGCCCATCCACTGCTCCTCGCCATCGCGAGTCCACAACGAGGGGTCCTTTTGCCAGAAGCGCTCGACTTTATGGTTGGCTTGCCAGTCAGCAGCGGCAGCATCGACGGCGCCGCGAAGATCGGAGGAAACTGCGAGTCGAAAGTTCATATCATCTTAGATTCTGCCTGAAAAGATGGGTTGCGAGGCAAAGATTGTGCAAATCTCAAGCGCGGGCAGGGCAGCCACAATTCCCCGCTCGCCGGTCGCGGTTATTGGGCGCTTGCGGGCCAGTTGGGCGAGATGCGGATCAGGTCGAGGCTTCCGTTCGCGCTGCCGGCGTCCTCGAGCACAAACCCCGGCGAGGCAGCCGGTACGGCTACGACACCGCGCGTGGGCAGATCGACCGGCTCAAATTCGGTTCCCGTCAAACGTCCTGTTCCGGCGGCGGCAAACAGGTAGGCCAGTGCGCGCTTTCCACCGCCGCTGTGCAAGCTTTCGCTTGTCCGGCTTCCGTTCACGGGAATTCGCTCCACGCGAAAGTACTCGACGTCGATGAGGACCTTGCGGTCCGCGAGTTGGCGCGGAGCCACCTTACCGGCGCGCGTCGTGAGCCGCAGGGCTTCGAGCGATTTTTCAATGTGCAGCGGGCGCGCACGGCCATAGTCATACATCCGGTAAGTCAAGTCGCAGTTCTGCTGCGTCTCCAGCAGAATCGATCCCGGCCAAATCGAGTGCACCGTTCCGGCATCGACAAAGATCATGTCTCCGGCCGCGACCGGCAGCATGTTCAGGCTGGCCTCGAGTGTTCCGGCGTGAATTCCCGCCTCGATATCGGCGAGCGTCGTGCCCGGCCTGACGCCCGCGGCCACCTGCGCTCCGAGCTCGGCCGCCAGCACATACCAGCACTCCGTTTTGCCGTGCGGCTCACCGTATTTCCGCGCCATCTTGTCGTCGGGATGCACCTGCACGCTCAGTTTTTCCCGCGCGAAGATGGTTTTGATCAGCAGCGGCGAATCCGGCGAGGGCGCATCGGCTCCCAGCAACGCCTCATGCTCCTCGCTGAAGAGCGCGGCGAGCCGCTTGCCGGCGTGGGGCCCGGTTGCGACGAGGCAATCGTCGCCGGTGAGCCAAACCTCGCCGATGGGAATGCCCTGGGCCACGCGGTCGTACCACGGGCGTAGATCGCGGAATCCCCAAACCAGTTCCCTGAACCAGGGATCGATGCGAAACGGCGCGAGTTCTGTCACGGAAGCAACCATTGAAGCGGACTTAGCCCCATTGTCTTCCTCACTGTAGCAGAAGAGTCGGCGGCATTCGGGGATTGCTTTGCGAAGCCAAACCCGCACGAAAAGATTCGTTTGCGAATGGGTATCCAAAGGATAATCTCATTGTCATGCCGCGCTCCGCGATCTTCGACAACAGACGGACTGTGCTGCTTGCCTCGCTTCTTCTTGTCTGCGGTTTTCCGTCTGTCGCGCAAAAGAGGGTTCCGCCGAGGGCGATCCGTTTTCAAGGCGCACCCCAGTACACGCAGGAGGAGCTGCTGGCGGCTGCCGGCCTCAAGCCGAACGCGCGCCTGAGCCCCAACGGCACAAAAGCTCGCGCCAAACAGCTCAACGATACGGGCTTCTTTGCGGTGGTCAGGTTCAGCAACGACAGCAAGGGAATTCTCTTCTCTTTGACGCCCTCCAGTCAGCTATTCCCCTTGCATCTCGACAATCTGCCGCTCAAGCCGGGAAAAGAACTCGACGACAAGCTTCAAGAGCGCTTCCCGCTATATCACGGCCTTGTGCCTGCCAATGGCACCGTGCTCGAAGGAATCCGCGAAACGTTTGAAGAAATGCTGGCGGCCGAGGGCATCAAGGCCACGGTGAAAGCCGCTCTTACCAGCGATCTGGGCCCAAAAGAGATCACGGCCATGAACTTCACCGTCACCTCGCCGGCGGTGCAAATCGGCCCCATCCAGCTTACCGGCGTTTCGGCCGCTATGCAGTCCAAGGCCAATGCCCTTGTCGACAGCCAGACCGGGAACGAGTTCGACACGGAGAGCACCGCTATCGGTCTTCAGCACGCCTTCGAGGATCTCTACCAGGATCAAGGTTATGCCGCAGTGCAAGTCGAAGTGACTCAAATCGATCGTCCCATCGTCTCGGGGCAATCTTCAGATCTGGCCGTCGAGATACCCTATTCGGTCACAATCAGGGAAGGCGGAGTCTACAAGCTCGGCTCGATCGATTATCCAGCCGAGGCGCTCGTCCCGCGCGCGGAGGTTGAGAAGATATTGTCCAAATACCCGGCCGGCTCGGGAAGGCCGCTCGATCTGTTTCTCCTGGCCGTCCGCGACGCCTATCATGCCAGGGGCTATCTCGAGTCCTCCATCGTTTCGCGGCCCTCCTTCAACGAGGCCACACACATCGTGAATTACAGTCTGGAGATCACCGCGGGCCCGCTCTATCGGATGGCCGCAGTACAGTTCGACGGCGCGCCAGACGCCATGGCCGCCAGACTCAAACGCCTCTGGAAGGTGGCGCCCGGCGGCACATTCGACGAAAGCTACGTCTCAACCTTCGCAGCGCGTGCACAAAAGCAGGACTGCACCCTGGCGAAATGGATGCAAACCGTTATCACGACTTACGACGTGAAGGCTGACCCGGCCACGCACGAAGTCAACTGCATCTTCCACTTCGCCAAGGCCGCGCAGAGCGGGCGGTAGGGGCAAGCGAGGGCTCTGATCGCATACGAACGTCTGATTGGTTTCGTGCTATCCCGGGTTCCAAAATCGGGACCCGGGGCACCCGGCACTTTCCTGCGTTATTCGATCAGCCCCTGTCAGCGCAAGAGTTTTACATCTGCTCCCACGCTTGCCTTTGCCCAGTTTTTGTCGGTAGTCCAGGCCTTCGCTCCTCGGCTGATTGCGAGCGCCAAGCATGCCCGATCGCCGAGCGAAAGGAAGGGATGAGCGCGGGAGTAGCCGGCGGCAAGCTCCGCATCCGCCTTGCCAAAGGGCACAAGCTCGACACCAGCCAAGACAGCCGAAAGCTCGTGTGTGGTCATCGACGCACTGTCCCTTTGAAGCCGCGAAAGGACCTCGCACCAGTTCACTGAGCTGATGGCGGCCTCGACGTCCTCGCCAGCCTCGACGTCTTCAAGCAGGGAATCGAGTCGTTCCCCACCGCGTTCCTTCAAGATCAAGGCGAGTACCGCAGAGGAGTCGAGAACAACTTTATTGGGTTGCTTCACGGGCCGCTTCCTCGCGTCTTTCAGCCAAAAACTCATCCAGAATGCCCTTGAGGCTGCCACGCTTCCTGATAATTCCCGCCCGAATGTTTTCCAACGCCATCTTGCGGCTCAGAATGCGAATTTCGCCGGGCCCGCTAATCACAGTGAGACTCTCGCCCGGCTCCAATCCGAATTCCTTACGAATCGCCACTGGAAGCACGATCCGGCCGCTTTCACCAAGAATTACCGTCTCCGTCATAGTTTGCCTCTTCCTGATCATTATGACAGATTCTATGATTTCCGTCACGATTGCCAGCAGATGGCAGATGGGAGACTTACTCCCATTCGATGGTCCCGGGCGGCTTCGAGGTCACGTCGTAGACCACGCGGTTGATGCCGCGCACCTCGTTCACAATGCGGTTGGAGATGCGCTTGAGCAGATCGTAGGGCAGGGGCGTCCAGTCGGCGGTCATGCCGTCCTCAGAGTGCACGGCGCGGATGGCCGCCGTATAGGCATAAGTCCGCTGGTCGCCCATCACGCCCACGCTCATCACGGGCAGCAGCACGGCGAAGCTCTGCCAGATATGCGTGTAGAGGCCGGCCGCCTTGATCTCCGCGACGACAATCTCGTCGGCCTCCTGCAGCAGGGCCACGCGCTCCGGCGTTACCTCGCCAAGGATGCGCACCGCGAGGCCCGGCCCGGGGAAGGGCTGGCGGCTGAGGATCTCCTCCGGCATGCCCATGTCGCGCCCGATGCGCCGCACCTCGTCTTTGAACAGGTCGCGCAACGGCTCGATCAGCTTGAGCTTCATTCGCTCCGGCAGACCGCCCACGTTGTGGTGGCTTTTGATGGTCTGGCTGGGGCCTTTGACGCTCGACGACTCAATGACGTCAGGATAGAGCGTGCCCTGCACCAGCCAGTCGACTCCGCCTGTCTCCTGGGCAATGCGGTGTGCCTCCTCCTCGAAGACGGCGATAAACTCCGCACCGATACGCTTGCGCTTGATCTCGGGATCGGTCACGCCGGCCAGTTGCTCCAGGAATCGCGCGCTGGCGTTGACGGCCACGATGTTCAGCCCCAGCTTACCGCGCAGGGTCGCCTGCACGTTTACGAATTCGTTCCTGCGCAGGACGCCGTTGTTCACAAAGATGCAGGTCAACTGGCTGCCGATGGCCTTGTGCACCAGCATTGCCGCAACCGACGAGTCCACTCCGCCGGAAATGCCGCAGATTACTTGCCCCGCGCCGACTTTTTCGCGGATTGAAGCCACGGTGCTCTCGATAAAGTGTGCCGGAGTCCAGTCGCCTCGCGCCCCGCAAATGGCGAGGAAGTTCCGGATAAGCTGCGGACCGAGCGGCGTGTGATGCACCTCGGGATGAAACTGCACCGCCCAGATGCGCCGTTCGTCGTTGGCGATGCCGGCCAGCGCATTGGATGTGACGGCAACGCGGCGAAAGCCGGCGGGCAGCTCCAGCGCCTCGTCGCCGTGGCTCATCCAGACCTGGATCGATGGGGGCAGGCCGGCGAACAACGGTGTGGCGCTGTCCTCGATGGCCACTTCGGCGTGGCCGTACTCGCGTTTCGGCGCTGAGCGCACTTTGCCGCCCAAGTGATGCACGATGAAATGGAGACCGTAGCAAACGCCGAGGACTGGCACGCCGAGCTCGAGGATGCGCGGGTCGGCGGCCGGCGCGTCGGCATCGTAGACCGACGACGGCCCTCCCGATAGGACCAATCCAATGGGATGGCAGGCTTGAATTTCATCGAGCGGCGCCGTGCAGGGCAGGACCACCGAGAAGACATTCTGCTCGCGTATGCGCCGCGCGATGAGCTGCGTATACTGCGATCCGAAATCGAGGATTACGACTGTCTGGGTGTCCACGCTCCAAGTGTGGCAGGGGGCATCCTCGGTTTGCAAGCCGGAGCTTTTCTTGTCGCGCTTGGCCTTGATTTAAGTAGTAGTACCGCGCCCGCACAAACTCGATCCAGTCCGCCCTGACGCGATATACCAGCCGATGCCAGGCTCAGGCCGTCTAGAATACTTTAAGATGATCGGCAATCGGCCTCGCACACGACGATTCTCTCCCGCCCTCGAAGCTGGTAACGCGCGGAGTTCCCAGGCAAGCAACGTTGCGGCGGCGGTCGGCCCCAGCCACACTCGTTCTCACAAGGACATCCAATGAAGACATCTTGCCTTTTCCCGATGCTGTTTTTCGCAGCAGGAACCGCGCTGGCGCAGGCGCCCGCGTCCCCGCAGCCCGGCGAAACCAGGCCCGCCGAGCCTCCGGCGGTTCGCAGCTTCGATCTCACGGCGATGGACACCAGCGTGGATCCCTGCGTGGACTTCTACCAGTACGCCTGTGGCAACTGGATGAAGGAGAATCTAATTCCTGCAGACCAGACGCTCTGGGTACGGTCGTTCTCGCCTTTGCAGAAGCGCAACCAGTACCTGCTTTGGAAGGACCTGGACTCCGCGGCCGCGGACCCCAAGACGCCCTTGCAGAAGCAATACGGCCACTTCTATGCCTCCTGCATGGACACGGCCGCCATCGAAGAATTGGGTCTCAAACCGATCCAGCCGGCGTGGAAAGAGATTACGGACCTGAAGAGTCTTCAGCAACTCCCGGCCCTGCTCAGTTGGCTGGAAAATCGCGGCACGCCCGACGGCTTCTTCGAGTTCGACGTGGGCCAGGACGAGAAGGACTCGTCGAAGCAGATCGCCGAGATCGATCAGGACGGCCTTTCGCTGCCCGACCGCGATTACTATATCGTGGATTCGCCGCACTTCGCCCAAATCCGCGCTCAATACGTCGAGCACATGAAGAAGATGTTCACCCTGGCTGGCGACACGCCGGAGCAGGCGGCCAAGGAGGCCGCCGCGGTGATGGAGATCGAGACGGCGATGGCCAAGGCCTCGATGAGCCGCACCGAAAGACGCGATCCCCAGAAGATCTACCACATTTATACGGTGGCGGATTTCCAGAAATTGGCGCCGGATTTCGATTATCCGGCTTACTTCCATACTGTCGGCATCGGTCATTTTGACACCCTCAATGTTGTGTCGCCCGACTACTTCAAGGGACTTGATTCGCTTTTCGAGAGCGAGCCACTGGAGGCCTGGAAGAGTTATCTGCGCTGGCATGTGCTTCACGGCCAGGCGCAGGACCTGCCGCAAGCGTTCTTTGACGAAAACTTCAACTTCTTCGCGAAAACACTCCGTGGACAGAAGGAGCCCATGCCGCGCTGGCGGCAGTGCACCATCGCCACCGACGAGGCCTTGGGCGAGGCGGTGGGCCAGGACTGGGTGAAGGAAAACTTCCCTCCCGCGGCTAAAGCCAGCATGGACAAACTGGTGGCCGAGCTCGACAAAGCTCTGGCCGAGGACATCGAAACCCTGCCCTGGATGAGCGAGGAAACCAAGAAAGCCGCCGAGCAAAAGCTGGCCATGATCCGCAACAAGATCGGCTATCCCGAAAAGTGGCGCGACTACTCCAGCGTGAAGGTGAACCGCGGCCAGTTTGTCGAGAACATGCACTCCGCGGCCGTCTACGAGCGCAACTACAACTTTGCCAAGCTGGGCAAGGCGGTGGATGAGAAGGAATGGGGCATGACGCCGCCCACCGTCAACGCTTACTACAATCCTTTCTTCAACGACATCAACTTTCCCGCCGGGATTCTGCAGCCGCCTTTCTTCGACCCGAACATGGATCTGGCGGTAAACTTCGGCGGCATCGGCATGGTCATCGGCCATGAGATGACGCACGGCTTCGACGATCAGGGCTCGCAATTCGACGCCAAGGGCAACCTGGGCGATTGGTGGACGCCGGCCGACCGTAAAGAATTCACCGCGAGGAGCGAGTGCATCGCCGATGAGTACGGCCACTTCGAGGCGGCGCCGGCAGAGGGCGACGCGCCCGCAGTGCATCTGAACGGGCGCCTCACGCTGGGCGAAAACACGGCCGATAACGGCGGACTGCGCATCGCTTACATGGCCCTGCTCGGCGCGCTCCAGGACGAAGGCAAATCCATCGACGAAAAGATCGGCGGTTTCACGGAGGCCCAGCGCTACTTCATCGGCTTTGGCCAGATCTGGTGCGGGAATATGCGCGACGCGGCAGCGCGGCAGGCAGCGCTCGTCGATGATCACTCGCCCAGCCACTGGCGCGTCAACGGCACGGTCGAAAACTTCGACGCCTTCGCCAAGGCCTTCAACTGCAAAAAGGGTCAGCCCATGTACCCGGAGAACTCGTGCCGTGTCTGGTAGCGGCGAAGCACATCGCATTGGAAACTTTCCACGGCCTTCCGTCAAAATCTGCGGCGGCCGATTTTTGGCCGGGATCCGATGTCAGGCCCCGGTGGTCCAGCCGCGGCGTCGGCAAGTTGGGCGGGGCATCGTTTTTCGGGGCCGGAGTGTTGACGATTGCGGCAATCTGAGCGTCAAAACTGCGATGGCGCACCGAGACCTGGGTCGGCGCCTGGCGGTAGGGCCGGTGCAACCGCACCGAGACGAGGAAGTTGCTTGAAAACACCGTGCTTTTGTCCTGTCTGAGGGGGAAACTAGGCACAACCTGCCCTCGCCTTATAAAATGCATCAGGGATTCCATCCCAACCCAGCACTGCTCGGGAACGACCAAACTTGGCGGCTCATGCCTGACCAGGATGAAGGAAGAGCATGAAGTTCATGAAATTCGGCAAGGCGCTTTGGATGGGCGCTCTCTCAGCGACCATCGTTTTTGGCGTGACGTCTTGCGTGGAGAGTTATACAGTTGGATTCTTGTATGTAACGGGATCTGTCACCGCCTCGACGGGCAGCAACGGCATCATCTCCGGCTACAAGATCGATCACAATACGGGCCGGTTGACGCCCATTAACGCGCTGCCTATTGCCTCAGGCGGCGCCAACCCGGTGCGCGCCGTCTTGACCGATGCCAGCCGCTTCCTCTATGTCCTCAACCGCGGCGTGACCGCTTCGGGCAGCGCCGATTGCTACGGCACCGGCGCTAACGCCTGCGTGAACGCCAACATCACCCAGTTCACCGTGGGTGGAAACGGTGCTCTGACTCCGGAAGAGACCTTCTATACCCAGGGCATCAACCCCTTCCGGCTGCTTGCCGACGCCGGGGGCAACTATCTTTTGGTTCTGGATCACGACGCGCCCGACAACGTCAACCCGTCGAGCACGGACAACTGCGCGCTCGCCCTGGGCAATTCGGTAACCACATGCGGCGACATCACGGTTTTTAAGATCGACCAAAACACCGGGCGTTTATCGCTGCTTGTGAATGACCAAGTGACGGCGGCCAACGGCCAGCCGATTACTTATTTCCCGATTCCGGCTAACCCCGTCGATTTTGTCCTGTCCGGCGGTTCCCTCCTCACGCTCACTGGCGCGCCGACCCCCAGCTCATACCCTTACACCGGTGGAACTTCGGTATGGCCTTACAACTATTCCGCCACCACCGGGCAGTTGACGCTGAGCCAGAACAGCGTCCAGCCGCTGGGCATCAGCCAAGGCACGGCCATCGTGAACGCCTCGAACGTCGTCTACGTGCTCGATAACGAACCGATCACGATCGAGGCCGGATCAGGCTCGGCCTTTAATGTTGACACGTACCCGAGCCAGATTCTTCCCTTTTCCGTGGGCTCCGGCGGCGCGCTGCAGTCAGAGCCCAGCGGGATCGTCCCCGACGACCTCAGCCTGTCGAACCCCATCTACGTGCTGGTTGAGAGCAAGGGCAGGTTTCTCTATGTTGCCAACCAGGGGAACAACACGATAGGGCCAAACCCGGAAAGCGGCATCGCCGGGTACTTTCTGACTACCGCGCCTGCGTACCAGTTAAGCTTCATCGCCGAAGAACCGTTCGGTTCCGGATCGGGCCCGCAGTGCATTGTGGAGGATCCGTCCGATCAGTTTATCTACGAAGCCAACGAATACGACTCCACCGTGTCCGGACGGGTGCTTGATCCGAACACCGGCGACCTGGACGATTTGCGCGTGGTCAGCACATACACGCTCCAGGGTCCGCCGACTTGGTGCGTGGTTAACGGGCGCACAAGCTAGAGCCCGTCCGCGCCCGCCGGCCTCAGCAGGCGCGGTCAGGCTGATCCTTACGCCAGATTCCGGAAACTGCGGAGTCTGCCCGAACCGAATGCCCGCGCGGCGGTTTTGCCGCCTGCCCGGGATTCGATTTTCAAACCGGATTTTCGATGGGCCGGGTAGCGGCCCCGTTGACGAAAGATGCGCATGAAGTTCAATCGAACGAGCCAGCTTGTCCTGGCCGCCGCAGCCAGCCTCCTGGCGGCTACGCTGGTGACCGCCTGCTCCCAACTGACGCAAACCTTGACCGTCGATTTCGTTTACGTGGCCAGCGCCAGGGCAGCCGGGAGCAACAACTACGGCGAGATCGACGTGTTCGAAATCAACTCCGAGTCGGGCCGCATGCGCCAGATTCCCACCTCGCCTTTCCCTTCCGGAGGCCGTAACCCGGTGGCTGAGGCCGTCTCAGCCGACTACGGCAGCCTCTTCGTGGTCAACCAGGACGACAACACCATCGTTCAATTCGACATCGGCATCGACGGCAAGCTCTATCCGTATAACACTGTGAACACGCCGGGGGTTTTCCCCCTGGCCATCGCCGCCAACAAATCGAGCTTGTTTATCGTCGATCTTTACCAGCCGCTTCCCATCTGTTCCGACGCGGATCCCTGCTCCGGCATGATCGCTGTTTATCCGCTTACGGCCGCCACCAGTACGACGCCGGTGGCGCTGGGAACGCCGGTGACCAACCCGGCCGTCACCGGCCAGTATTGGCCTCTTACGCTGACGGGGGCCATCGCTTCGCACGTGATTGTGCCCACGGCGGTCAACGTCCTGGCTTCCGGCGCTTATGTCTACGTCACCGCATACGACTCTTCGGTAACGCCATACGCCGGCTATATTTTCGGCTTCTCCATCGGTTCAGGAGGCGTCCTCACTCCCTTGAGCGGCTCGCCTTATGCGGCCGGCGTTCAGCCTTCCGCCATCGCCAGCGATGCTACCAGCACCTATGTTTATGTGACCGACTTCAGCAGCGGCAACGTGCGGGGCTACACAGTAGTGTCGGGTAATTTGACACCGCTGGCAGGCGGCCCCTTCGCCGCGGGCAACCAGCCGTCCGCCATTGTCGTCGATCCTTCCTATCCATATGCTTATGTGGCCAACTCGCTTGATGCCACGGTGACCGCCTACTCCATAAACGCTGGCGCTCTGACCAGCAATGGCACCTACAGCACAGGCCTGCAACCAGTGGCCATCGGAATCGACCCCTCGACGGAACATTTTCTTTACGCCATCAACTTCCTTGGCAATACCGTCTCCGGCTTTGAGTTGAGTATCACGGGCGGAACGCTGCTCGATTCACAGCTCTCTCCCTACGCGACCAACGCCCAACCGACCGCCGTAGCCGCCATTCCGCATAACGGCACTGGAAGCGGTATTCAGCAGTGAGAGCCTGCGACCGTTCCGCTCCGGCGACGGGGTTAGTGGCAAATCCCCGCAGTCGGCTTTTACAATAGCCGCGGGGCCAACATCAACGAGTTTTTTGAGGGGCTTGTTTTGCTGGGCCCATGACGAAGGAAGCGCATGAAGTTCAACAAATTGAGCCAGCTTTTCCTGGTCTCTTCCATCAGCCTGATCCTGGCCACGGTTTTAACTGGCTGCGAGCTTGTCACCATCGACTATGTTTTCGTGGCCTGTTCCGCAGGCACTTCGGCGGGCAGCACCGGAGAGATTTATGCCTACGCCGTGGACTCCGAGTCCGGCGCCCTGCGCAGCGCAGCGCCCGCAGTCTCCTCCGGTGCGACCGGCCCGGTAGCGATGGCGACCACCTCCGACTATTACAACCTCTACGTTGCCAACCAGGGAAACAATTCGGTGATTCATTTCAACATCAGTGACCACGGAATTCTCACGCAGAAGGACTCAGTCACGCTGGCAAGCACTCCGGTGTCCATTGCGGTCAACTCCGCGGGCACTTACCTGTACGCGGTTTCGGGCACAAGCTCTGCCACGCTCACTGAGTATCCCCTCAGTACCGGCGCCATCGGCTCCGCCGCTGCGACGGTTTCTCTTACCGTTCCGGGATTCCCCAACGACACCATAGTGCCTACCGGCGTCACCGTGCTTGCCAACAGCGATGCTGTTTACGTCACTGCTTACGACAAATCCGCGTACAATCCGGGCGGAAGCACGACGAGCGACGCCAATCCCGGCTGGCTCTTTGGCTACTCTGTGGGCTCCGGCGGAGCTCTGGCTCCGGTTTCGAACAGCCCCTATCAGGCTGGCGTCAAGCCATCGGCCCTCGCCACCGATCCCGTGAACCGCTTCGTCTTCGTCACCGACTTCGCTTCCAACGAGCTGATCGGTTACACGGTTCTGGCCAACAATTCGCTGCAGTTCATGATCAATGGCCCGTTCAAAACCGGCAACGAACCCTCTTCCATTACCGTCGATCCGCGCGGCATTTATATCTACCTCACCAACTCACTGGATTCAACGGTCTCGGCCTACGCGATCGCCCTGCAAACCGGCACGCCCACCACGGTTGCCAACGCTAGTGGCATTGGGGCCCCGGCAAACGGTACAGATACCCAGCCGGTATCGATTATCGTGGAACCGGCGCTCGGACGGTTTGTTTATACAGCGAACTATCTGGGCAACACCATCTCCGGCTTCCGCCTCAACCCCAATACCGGCACTCTGACGCAGACTCAGGCCACACCCTACCCCACCGGCGCCAATCCGACATTTGTGATCGCCGTTCCTCACGGCAACCATGCCACCCAGTCGGTAACACCATAGCCAGGCGAATCATCCAGCGTAGAAGAGCCCAGCCTTTGCGGCTGGGCTTTTTGCCGAGCGCCAGGAACGGCCGGCGATCCGATCGCAATTGTTTACGATCCCCGCAGCACCGACGTCGCGTGCATCAACTCGCGCAGCTTGCGCTGTGCCGGTTTCTCGATGAAGTGCTGCGCAGCGACGGCCAGCGCAATCAACAGAACGTAGCTGATCCAGGGATCGAAACGGCTCAGGCCCAGCGCATCCAGCACATGCGAGCTGTGAATGAGGATCCACAGGTTGAAGTGCAGCAGGTAAAGGCAATAGCTGGCCTCGCCGACAAACACCAGCGGGCGCACGCCCAGCGCGTGAGCCAGAGGATTCTCTCCGGCCAGCCCCAGGATGATGCAGGCAAACAGCGGCATGAGCAATCCGTCGTGGATGATCGCATAGGGCACGAGCGGCCCGAGCGAAAGGAGCCCGTATATTCCGCCGAAGCCGAGCAGCCCGAGCCACAACCGCAAGCGGTTTGCGCGCTCGATCATCTGGTCCAGGCTGGCGAGCATCACGCCAAAGATAAAGCTGAAGACGTGCGAGTAGGGAGTGTATTTGAGCGCCCACAACCAGGGGCCGTAGCTCCAGCGGTCGGGATGAGCGATACCGTCAGGGTTGAGCGCGATGTAGAGAGCGCCGGGAACCAGGCCCAGAGCCCACACGCCGGCCATCTTCACAAGGTGCGGCGCCAGGCGCTGCGGGCGCTTCCACCTGGCCAGCCAGGGGAAAATCACGTAGTAGGCGGCCTCGGCCGACATGGTCCAGGCCGGCGTATTGAGAAAGGTGGCGACAGCAGGAACAAAACCTTGCAGCAGCAGAGGCGTCAACACAACGCCCGCCCAGAACATCGCGTGCGTGTGGGTCGGGTATTCCGCTTTCAGTTGTCCCAGGCTCAATAGCAGGCTGAGAAAGTAAATGGGATAGATGCGCGTGAACCTCGCCTCCCAGAAGCGCTTGCGGTCCAGTTCTCCCTGGCGCGCCCCCTCGGCGTAGTTATAGGCCAGGACGAACCCCGAAAGCAGAATGAAGTAGCTGACCGAGATAAATCCCGCGTTGACCACCGGCGCCAGAAATCCGAACCAGTGGGGATTGGAAAAATGGAAGAGGACGATGTTGATGGCCGCGAAGCAGCGCAAGCCTGTCAATGCTTTCAACGGCGCCGGCTTGCGAGTTTCCACGAACAGTTAGACGTCTCCGGAGCGGCAGGGAACCGGGATCAGGGAATAGGGAATAGGGAATAGCGAGTAGAAAACCGGGTCCAAGCTGGGTGCGGTCGGTAGAGATCTTCGCTTTGCGGCGCTTTTTCTGCTCCCTGTTCCCTATTCCCTATTCTCTGCCGTTATGCCGTGACCAGCGAACCGACCTTTTCGCCGAGCACTACCCGCCGGATGTTCCCCGGCTGGTTCATGTTGAAGATGATCATGGGCAGGTTGTTGTCCTTGCACAGGCTTACCGCGGTCAGGTCCATCACTTTGAGCCCCTGGCGGAGGATTTCCATGTAGGTAATCTCGTCGTACTTCACGGCATCCTTCACCAGCACCGGGTCGGCGTTGTAGACGCCCTCCACCTTAGTGGCCTTCAGCAGCACATCGGCCTTGATCTCCATGGCGCGCAGGCTGGCTGCCGTGTCGCTGGAGAAGAACGGATTCCCGATGCCCGCAGCGAAGATCACCACACGGCCTTTTTCGAGATGGCGCACGGCGCGCCGCCGGATGTAGGGCTCAGCAATCTGATTCATGAATACGGCGGTCATCACCCGGCATTGCACGCCGCGCTGCTCCAGAGCATCCTGCATGGCGATGGCGTTGATGACGGTGGAGAGCATGCCCATGTTATCGGCGCTTACACGATCCATCTCCTTGGCCTGCTCCTCCACGCCGCGGAAAAAATTCCCGCCGCCCACTACGATGCCGACCTGCACGCCCAGCGCGTGCACTTCAGCGATCTCAGCGGTAATTTCGGCCACTTTGTTAGCATCGAGGCCGAAGGCACGATCGCCCGACAGGGCCTCTCCGGATAGCTTCAGTACGATTCGTTTGTACATGCCGTTTCGAGTATCGCATACGAGCGGACGGTCGCGCTTCCACGGCGGCGTCTTTGCCCTGTGTGGCGCCGCAAATGCGGATTCCCGAATCGACATACCCTATGTACCCGTCTCAAATGAGGAACCCTCTCTTGCTTTCCCTTCGACGCCCCACCCGCCCCGCAAACAGCCTTCTTTAGACTTGCCTCATCCAGCTTTCATCGCAATTGGTCAGTAGGCATTCATGGTAGTTAAAACACAATGCAAAGGACACGCGTTCACCGGTGTTGAGGTGGGGGCCGACAACGTCCGCCGTTACTTTCCCAGGGACATCGACGTCATCGAGTTGCATCTGGACCACCTGCTGATTCAATGCGGCTTGGCGCCCGATTTCTGGCATGGCCAATCTGAGATTCGCGATCCAAGGCTCGGCGCGTGGCTTGAGTCAAAAAACTTCCATGGCCGGCCAGGCCAGGCGCCCATTCCGCTGGCGTTGATTCCCTCCGGGAAAAACTGCTTTCGCCTGCGACCCATCTGCGGAAACAGACCGCCAGGAATCAAGCCCACGGCGGATCGGATCAACCTTGCCTGACCGGAGCGGTCCCTGCTCATTCGACCCGCTGAGCCGCTTGGGTGACAGAGGCTCCTCCAGTTCCCTGATCCCTGTTCCCTTCTCCTTATTCTCTGTTCTCTGTTCCCTATCCACCGTGCATTGATACACTCGGATTGCAATGAACCTCAGCCAACTGGAGCAAGAGATCGAGCGGCAGTTTGCCGCGGGGCCAGCCGCTGTGGGCAACTCCGCGGCCATGACGGCCTTCCTGGCGCTGCGTTCGGCTCTCGAAGCCGGCGATGTGCGCGCTGCCGAACCAGATGCCGCCGCGCCCACCGGATGGCGCGTGAACGCCTGGGTCAAGCAGGGCATCCTGCTCGGCTTCCGCTTGGGTGCGCTCGAGGAGATGGCTGCCGACGGCCACTGGTTCGTCGACAAGCATACCTATCCGGCCCGGCATTTCACGGCTGGCGACGGCGTGCGCGTGGTCCCTGGCGGCTCTTCGGTTCGTGCCGGAGCCTACGTGGCCCGCGGCGTAGTCTGCATGCCGCCCATGTACATCAATGCTGGCGCATATGTGGACGAAGGCACCATGGTGGATTCGCACGCGCTGGTCGGCTCCTGCGCGCAGATTGGCAAGCGCGTCCACCTGAGCGCGGCCGTGCAGATCGGCGGTGTGCTGGAGCCAGTGAACGCCAGCCCGGTAGTCGTCGAGGACGACGTCCTGGTGGGCGGCAACTCGGGCGTCTACGAGGGGACCGTCGTGCGCAAAGGCGCGGTGCTGGCCTCCGGGACCATTCTCACCCGCGGCACTCCGTTATTCGATCTGGTGCGCGGCGTTGTGCTCCGCGCCACTGGCGACCTGCCCCTGATCGTTCCCGAGAACGCAGTCGTCGTACCCGGCGCGCGCGCCGTAAACAAGGGCAAAGGGCAGGAATGGGGCTTGAGCCTCTATGCGGCAGCGATCGTGAAATACCGTGACAACAAGACCGACCTCAGCGCCACGCTCGAGGATCTGTTGCGATAGGCAAGCGAAGGGAGTCAACGGACAGGAGTCTGCCACGTCTAAACGGTTGAAAGTGTGAAACCAACAACACCCTATGAAAATCCAATGTTCACTTTGCCTCGTCCTTTCGCTGCTCGCCACTCCCGGCCTGTGCGGCTCCGGCGTGGCCCAGGAGCCGTCAACCGAAAAGCCGATGACTACCATCAAGGTGCAGACGCGAGAGGTGCTGCTGCCGGTGACGGTCATCGACAAGCGCGGCGCGTTGGTGACCGACCTGACGGCCAAGGACTTCACGCTTACCGAGGATGGCCGGCCACAGGTGATCAAGAGCTTTACCACGCAGAGCAACCTGCCTTTCCGGCTGGGGCTTCTCGTGGACACAAGCCGCAGCGTCTACTCGGCGATGGATAGAGAGCGCAAGGCGGCGGAGAAATTCGTTGACCTGATGCTGCCCGCCGATCCCAAGGCTGGCGTTGCCGGCAACCAGGCCTTCCTGATTCATTTTGACCGCGAAGTTGAGCTGCTGGAAGATTTCACGAACTCGCGCGACAAGCTGGACCACGAAATCGATGCGATGACGCCTACGTCGCAGGAGCAGAACTCGCAAGGTCCTGAAACCAGCGGGGACAACGGGGGATATGGGCAATCGCGGGGCAGCCATGGCGGCGGAACACAACTCTACGACGCGATTTACCTGGCTTCGGATGAGCTGATGAAGCCCAAGGGCGGCAGGAAGGCGCTGCTGGTCTTCTCCGACGGCGTGGACCGTGGCAGCAAGGAAACGTTGAACGACGCCATCGACGCGGCTGACCGCGCCAGCGTGCAGGTCTTCACCATTTATTTCAAGGGTGAAGAAGAGCGCCCGCAGAACGGCTTTCCCGGCGGCCGGCATGGCGGGATGGGCGGCGGCTATCCCGGCGGCGGGTATCCCGGTGGCTATCCTGGAGGAGGATACCCGGGCGGCGGCTATCCCGGCGGAGGCGGTGGGCGTCACGGCGAGTCCACGGTCGACGGCAAAAAGATGATGCAGGAGATCGCCCAGCGCACCGGCGGCCAATTCTTCGAGGCCAAGAAAAAGGACAATCTCGAAGAGATTTATGGCCTCGTCGCCGGAGCGCTCCGCCAGCAGTACCTGTTGACGTACACGCCCGATCCAGCGGATAACGACGGCGGGTTCCACAAGATCGCGTTGAAGGCCGACAAGAGCAACCTGACCGTGATCACACGCGAAGGGTACTATGCGCCGGAAAGCAACAAGTGACAGTGGACGGTGGGCAGTGAACGGCAGACGGCGTAAAGGCGGCGCAGGCGGCAGCATCAACTGATGCACGAAAGCCATTTGCTTCCAGTCCCCGTCTGCCGCCAAGCCTGACAGATTGAAGCACCCGGTTTCAGCTGGCCCCGGCGGGATTACTGTTCACTACCAAATGCGAAGAGGCCCACGGTTGACCGTGGGCCTTTTAGAGCGGTTCCACAATACTTGTAGCCGTCTCCGGCGGTGGCGCAAGGTGGGTTTTTCTTGAGGAAAAACCCACTTAGCTGTTGTTACTTCGGCATACAGCAATTGTGGAACCGCTGTAGCTGTGAGCGAAAGACCGCGCTTACTTGCCCTTTCCGTGATCGTGCGACTCCTGCTTGGGTGCGGGGCGCGACTGTGGAGCAGGACGCGATTGCGGTGCAGGACGCGACTGCGGTGCGGGGCGCGACTGTGGAGCAGGACGCGATTGCGGTGCAGGACGCGATTGCGGCGCAGGGCGCGATTGCGGTGCGGGGCGCGATTGCGGTGCGGGGCGCGACTGCGGTGCGGGGCGCGACTGCGGCGCAGGGCGCGACTGCGGCGCTGTATGTCCGTAGTTGGAGCCGTGCGTTTCCTGGGTGGCCGGCCTGCTCTCCCTGGGTGCGGAACCGGGCGCGGCGTGCGTCGCTTCCACCGGTCTGGCAGTCGCCATGGTGGCAGGGCGTCCGTGGTTGTTGTTGAAGTAGGATTCCCGGTTCTGCATGGCTGCGTTCCTATGCTGGTCCTGGTAGGAGGTGGCAGCCATGTGCTGCTCGTGAGAGTACGCGTTCTCCTGGGCAGTGGGTGGATGATTGATCCCGCCCGGGCCGCCGCTGTAGGCCACGTGGTTATTGACGATCGTGTTGCGCTCGATGACCGTGCGATCCACATACGTATTTCGGATGACGGCCGTATTCACATTCACCACCGCGCGGTTATAGTCAAACGCGCCGCCGCGCCATGCGCCGCCTACGAATCCGATGCCAAAAAAGCCGAATCCGTAGTTCACGCCTCCATAGTAGCCCACGTGCGGTCCCCAATAGCCAGGGTACCAAACGTAAAGACCGCCGCCCCAGCCCCAATAGCCGGGCGTCCAATATGCGCCCACATAGGGCGCAGGCACCCAAGTGCCGGGAACCCAGTAGTAGCCGTCAGGACCGTAGGCCCAGTAGCCAGGGGTCCACATCCAGCCCGGCTCCGGGCAGGGCGGCTGTTCATACACGGGCAGCGGCGGCGGGGCAAACCCGACGCTGATCAAGACGGCGGCACGGGAAGATGCGGGGATGAGACAGACAAGCAGAGCGAGTAGAATCACGCGCATAAAGCGGGAAAATCGCATAAGAATACCTCCCATTCTTCGAACGGATGAAGCCTGCGATTCGACGCCGAATCCAACCTATGTCAGTTGGAACCCGTTTAGCGCGCAGAAGTTGCACCAGAGGGGCCCATTTTCCATGGCGTGTAACCGCTTTAATACCTGTAGCTAAGCCCTATACCGACCACGCTCCGCGCCTGCAGGTTCACAGGCGTGGCGACAATCGGATACGGACTCGACAAAGGATACGAGGGGTTTGCAACATAAATCGATCCGATATTTCCCGCCACTTGGCCGACGCCGATATCGAAGGCGAAGTGAGGATGCTCCCGCTGTGTCACGCGGACGGCGTAGTCCAGCGTTGTGGGCAGATGCGAGGACATGACTGGGAACAGCGGTGCTAAAGACGGGGCCTGCGCCAAAGTGAGCGTGCGCGCGAGGTTCAGCAAGGTGTTCAGATTCACCGCGGTCATGGGCTCCTGCGTGAATCCAGCCGAGGGCACCGCCACGATTCCATGGCCGAGGGGCAGCGGGATGCCCAAACCGCCGAAGAACCGCCCGCCAAAGCGAGTGCTTTGGCCGCCGATGCCGAAGATGGTGGCATTGGTGGCCTTCCAGCCTACGTTCAACAGGAACGGCACAGGAGGTTTCGCCCAGGTCTTGGTAACGGCAACGTACACATCGCCGTTGGTGTAGGATTTGGCTGCTGTTGTCCCAAAAAGTTGCGTCGCGAAAGCCGGGCCGGCGACCGGACCGAGTTGCGCTGTGAGTTCCGCTGTGGCAATCGGTGGAATCGCGCCTGAGACAAATTTGTCGTTGGTGCGGACCAGGCCGCCGACGGCAATACCGGGCATCCACGGGCCGAACTGCCCGTCCTTGAATGCTACGACCTTGCCGTGAAAGACGTTCATGCCGGAGTAATTCCATAGGTTACTGAGATTCAGCCCGGTGGTCTCGTTTCCCAGTTGATGAACGCTGCGGGTGTAGCCGGCCTCTGCCCGGTTGGCAAAGCCCTCGGTGATGCTGAAGGTTTCAATTTTACCGATGACCGCCGAAGCATCGATGAAATGGAAGCCGACGGCCGGATGAGAAAATTTCTGGCCCTTCTCCATGTCGACAACATAGGCCGTAGGCGTGAGGAACCCGCCGGTCTGGCCTTCCAGCGTTAGGTTTTGTGCGGTCAACCGGCTCACCGGCAGAGCGGAAAGGAGCAAAAGACAAAATGCGAGCTTGAGCGTGTGACGAAGAACCATGTTCCACTCCAATGGAGCGAAAGCCTTTGCGGCCTGGCTCCTGCATGTTTCGGGGATTCAAACTCTTGTAACACAAACCGAATGGGTTTGTCTCCAGAGGCTGCTGCGGTGGTAGACTCAGCCCATGCCGCGCGGTGTTTTTATCACGCTCGAAGGCCTCGACGGGTCTGGTAAAACCACACAGATCAGGCGTTTGGCGGCATGGCTTTCGCGGCGCGGCCTGGAGCCGGTGGTTCTTCGCCAGCCCGGCGGCACCGCTAGCGGCGACCGCATTCGCGAGATCCTGCTCGACTCCCGCTCCGACGCCATGGCCCCCATGACGGAGATGGCCCTCATGTTCGCCGACCGCGCGCAGGCCATTGCTGAAGTGATTCAGCCGGCCCTCAACGCAGGCAAGATCGTCGTTTGCGACCGCTTCACCGACTCAACCGAGGCCTATCAGGGAGGCGGGCGCCAACTGGGCTCAGCCGTGGTGCTCGATCTGCACCGGCAGCTCTGCGGCGGCCTGCAGCCCGACCTCACTCTTCTGCTCTTGCCCAGCTTCGCAGTGTCGCTGGCCCGCGCCCGCCGGCGCAACGACCGCGTGGAAGCCGAAACCGGGAGGAACGAAGGCCGCTTTGAATCCGAGCAGGACGCCTTCTACCGCCGTGTGTGGGAAAAGTACCGCGAGATCGCCGCCCGCGAGCCGGACCGCGTCGTCCTCATCGAGGGTGACCTGACCATCGATGAGGTCCACGAGCAGATCGTCGAATCCGTCGCCGAGCGGTTCGTCACGCATGCCTGAGGCGCGGACGGCGCCGCCTTACCACGCCCGATGAATGCGGTATATAATTTGACCTGATTTCGAATTCATTCTTATCCAGGATTCCCAGGAGACACGATGGCTTCGTTCCTTCGCGCGGGTCTGTGTGCAGCCCTTCTTGTTGCCGTGCCATTTCTTAGGGCGCAGGTGAAAGAGTCCACCATTGAAAAAGAGATTCGGAGCCTTCGCTCAGCGTCGACGGCGCAGCGACCGGTGGACACCATCAAAATTGCGCAGCAGATTCAAACGCTGCCTGCCGGCAAATCGAAGGTGGCAGACGCCGATGCGCTCTCCCACCTGGTCACCGAGGGGGATCAAGGCGACAATGCACTGCAGGCCGTGGCCGACACGCTCACCAAGGCGCTGGCCGAGTCGCCGGTTCCCGCAAAGGGCGATCAGCCGCCGATGCCGTACCGCGACCTGGCGCGGTTGGTGTACTACGAACGCGTGACCACCACACTGAACGATCCGCTTTACACTCAGGCCCTGAAGGATCTGGATGCCGTCCAAGCCGATATCCAGAAGGCCGACTTTACCCTGAAGGATCTTCATAACAAGAAAGTCACGCTTTCGGAGCTGCGCGGCAAGATCGTCCTGGTGAACTTCTGGGCCACATGGTGTGTACCATGCCGGCAGGAGATGGGCGCCCTGGACAGACTCTACACGTATTTCCAGCCGCAAGGCCTGGTCGTTCTCTCCATCACCGATGAGAATGGGTTCCAAGTCAGCTCCTATCTCGGGCCGTCGAACTATCATCCTCCGGTGCTGCTCGATCCCGACGGCAACGTGCACAAGCTGTTCCACGTCGAAGGGATTCCCGAGAGCTTTCTCTTCGACCGGGATGGCAAACTGTTGGCAGTGGCGATCGACCAGTGCACACAGCACCAGTTCCTGAAGATGCTGGACCGGACGGACCTTCATCCGTAACCTGCGAATGCCAGAAAACGCAATTTGACAATCGACGAGGGCCACAAGCAGGTCGTTGCGTCCGTTGCGGAGCGGCTGCTGACGGGAAGAGAAACCGTGGCTGGAGCAGTTCCACAGTACTTGTAGCCGTTTCCGGCGGTGGCACAAGGTGGGTTTTTCTTGAGGAAAAACCCACTTAGCTGTTGTTACTTCGGCATACAGCAATTGTGGAACCGCTGTAACCGCTGTAACTGCTGCCTCTCGCGCAAACAAGAAACGGCCCCATTCGCGGGGGCCGTTTATGCATCGTCGAAAAACCGATTATTGGCCGGGGGAAGAACCGTCGTCCAGGTTTGTCGCCTGTTCGTAGGTGGTGCGCAGATACTTGTGCGGATTCACCGGCACGTTGTGTACCCGCACCTCGTAGTGGAGGTGCGGCCCGGTAGCCCGTCCCGACTGGCCCACGTAGCCGATGACCTGGCCGCGGGAGACATGCTGTCCTGGGAAGACCGCGAAGGCGGAGAGATGCGCATACACCGTCAGCACGTCGTGGCCATTGTCCAGCACCACCTCGCGCCCGTATCCCCCGTTCATCGCCGCCGCATTCACATCGCCGTCCGCTGCCGCGCGCACGGGAGTTCCAACCGGCGCGTCGATATCGATGCCGGTGTGGAAGGCGCCTTCACCATTGAATGGATCCTGGCGCTCGCCGAAGCTCGAAGACACGCGGCCCTCCACGGGCCACATCGAGGGCGCATCGGCCAGCTCCGTCCAGTCACCGGTGAAATTGGGCGTCAGCCCGCTCTCCAAAGCCCGCGAGACCTGGCCTGACATCGCCTCGGCGCGCAGCGCATAAAACGTATCGATCGAGTTGGCAACCTGCTGCTGGCTCAGGTCGTCGGACTGGGCCAGGGCCGCCGGAGCCGGCGCTGCTGCCGCGCCGTTGGCCGGCGGCGCAGGTTTTGCCGCATTCAGTCTGTTCTGCCTCAATCCGTAGAGCGCGGTCACTTCATTGGCCAGTGCGCCCAGGGACGCAACCTGCACGCTGCGGTTGTGCGCGATCTCGGCCATGCGCTGGTAGTTCTGGCGCAGCGTCTCCCGCTCTGCCCTCACCTGGTTGAAGCTTTCGGTTTTCAGCAGCATGCGGGTGTAGGATCCGGCCAGTCCCACAATCGTGAAGGCTCCCACGATCGCCGCGGCCAGGAATCCATAGGCATATTTCAGCGGAAGCGGAATCTTCCGCAGTTGGCCGTCCTCATCTCTGGCAACAAAAAGTATGTAGTATCGCCTACGTAACATCTTTGCCTGCAATCCCCGGCGAACAGCCAGTCACGAACACAAAGGTTCCACATCCGGGGGAGAGTCATGCACGGGCCTCAGCGCCCGCACTAACCGTGCGCCCCAAAGGGGGCAGTTGCGAGAACGTTGGGTCAGCCTAGCAGAACGCCCCTTGCCGGGTCAACGAAAAGTGTGCGGGGTCCCGACCCGCAAGTACCGTCTGACGGCTCGCCCGCACCGTAGGCCTCACCCTCGCATAACTCCAATCGGATCAATGGCGAAACTCTTGCGAAGGCTTTCATCGCCGGAGACCGGCGGGCGATCGGCCAGCTTGAATTCGCCTCAATTCCGATCCGCGGGCACACCCGCCGCGCCGTATCCTATTCTTAATAGATGCGATCCGGGCGGAATGTGTCGAAAGCGACCAAGCCGGGCGAGTCGGCCCTGCTCAAGCAGATTCGCGCCCGCGCAGACCGGACTTCCCATCCCGGCCTGCTTTTGGGCATCGGCGACGATTGCGCCTTGCTTCATCTCGGCGTGGGCGAAGAGCTGGCCGTGACCACGGACTTGTCGATCGCTGGCCGCCACTTCCGCCTCGACTGGCACCCTCCCGAGTCCGTCGGCCATCGCACGCTTGCCCGCGGCCTCAGCGATCTGGCCGCCATGGGCGCCCGGCCCGTCGCCGCTTTTCTCTCCTTAGGCCTGCCCAAGAAACTCGTTCAAAGCCCCAAAGGGCGGAAGTCCTGGCTGACCCGATTCCTCGACGGGTTTCTCGCACTCGCCGAGGCCCATCAAGTCCCACTGGCCGGAGGCGACCTTGCCGAGTCGCCCATTCCGGTCGCCGACATCGTCCTGACCGGCGCGGTGCGGCGCGGGAAGGCCCTCCTTCGTTCCGGCGCCCGGCCCGGCGACCTGCTCTATGTCACAGGCAGCCTGGGCAGCTCCGCCGCGGGCCTCTCCCGCATCGCGCAACTGGCCGCCGCCCTCGAAAAATCGCGTCTCCGGCCGCGGCCTCCAGTGCTTCCACGCATTCCCAGCCGCCTCAAAGCGCTCATTGCGCCGCACCTTTATCCCAGGCCTCGCGTCGCTCAGGGGCTGCTTCTCGCGCGCGGCGCGCTGGCAACAGCCGCCATCGACCTTAGCGACGGCCTTTCCACTGACCTTGCGCACTTGTGCGAGGAGTCCGGCGTGGCCGCCGAAGTGGACGTTGCCGCCCTGCCCATTGCCCCAGCCGCAACTCTGGCCCAAACGCTTCATGGCGGCGAAGAGTACGAGCTCCTGTTTACCGCCTCGCCCGCGACCCGTGTGCCCAGCCAGCTCGACGGCGTTCCCGTCACACGCATCGGCCGCATCGTCGGGCCGCGACAGGCCGAGCCGATGGTCACGCTCATCACGCCACGCGGCACACTGCCCCTCACTCCCCGAGGCTGGGAGCATTTCTCCTAGATTGAGCTTCCCTGCAAGCCCTCACTCGCGGTTGCGGCGCGCTGCGCGAACGACCGCGTCTACAACTTGCTCGGGCGTTAGCGCATCCACGGCAATCGACACATGCGCCAACCGATAAAGCGGCAAGCGGCGCTGGTAGCGGCCAGCCAGGTTTGCCTGGTCGGCGAGCACGGGCCGCAAATGCTCGGCGCCGCGGCAGCGCGCGAGCGCCGTCGCCAGTTCCACCGCCAGATGAACCATCAGCGTACCGGGCGCGTTGAGCAGAAGCGAGCGTGTCGCAGCATCTTCAATGGCGCCGCCGCCGAGGGCCAGAACCAGCCCGTCGCCGGCGGCCAGCCGCGCGATGGCGGCGCGCTCACGCTCGCGGAATGCAGCTTCGCCGTCGCGCCGGATGAGCTCGGGGATCGTGCAGCCGGCCTCGGCTACGATCACGTCGTCCACGTCCACAAAGCTCCAGCCCAGCCGCTTTGCAACAAGCGGACCGACAGTGGTTTTGCCCGAGCCCATAAAGCCGGTGAGAACAATCCGGCGGTGCGGCACGGCAGACAGTCGTTCAGTTTTTCGCCGCTCAGTCACTGCCACCAGTATAGGGATGCCGTGCTCCGTTTTCTGAATCGCCGCAAGGCAGTGTTGCGCTCCACCTTTGACTTTTGCCGCCGCTTTGAAGCGCGCGGCCGGGCGCCGCTCAGCTCATCACCATCACCATTGCTCCGGCAGTAATGAGTGCGCCGCCTACGAGCGCGGCGGCGTTTAGCTTTTCGCCCAGCAGCAGCCAGGCGAAAATCATCACCAGGGGAACGCTCAGCTTGTCCAGCGGGGCCACGCGCGATGCCGGACCCAGTTGCAGCGCACGAAAGTAGCAGAGCCAGGACAGTCCCGTGGCTAACCCTGACAGCGTTAGAAAAAGAACGGTGCGACGGTCAAGGGAGCGAATCTCGCCGTGTTTGCCCAGCGCCAGCGTGATGCCCCAGGTAAAGACCACCACCACGCTGGTTCGCAGCGCCGTGGCCAGGTTCGAGTCAACGTGCGCCACGCCTACTTTGGCCAAGAGGGCCGTGGCGGCGGCAAATGCGGCGGAAAGCAGCGCCCATCCAATCCAGCTTGAAGTCCAACTCGTGGTCCAAGTCATGGCAATCAGCATACGCGCCCGCTCTCGACCTCGGCGCGAATTCCGTCTCATAGAAGAACCCTGTTGCAGTTCACAACCCCCGTGGTATCATCTCGCCATTCCCCCGGCCAAAACCCAGGAGGTGTCTATGAAAAACCCCCTTTATCCCACGGGGAGCAGCAACGCGGTTCTGCGCCTGAGCCTATTGGTTCTTGCAGCGATTCTCGCAGGCAGCATGGCGATAGGTTGCGGGCCACAAGGGCAACCCGGGTCACAAGCGCTACCCGGGTCACTCGTGTCTCCCCGGCCACAAGCATCACCCTCGCCACAAGCGGCACAAAACAACCTGGTCGGCCAATGGCGCGGGCTCTATCAGGGCAGCATTCCCTTTACCATTACGATTCAGGCCAACGGTCAATACATGCAAGTGGCAACGCCGCCAAATGGAGGCACGCAGTCGGCGCAAGGGGGCCCGTACCAGCTCATTGCACCCAACACCATCGTGTTTACGGTCACGGACTGGTCGCCGAAGGTCAAGGTCATGTACATTCCAGATCCCGGGCCGGTTCCGTCCGTTCCAAATCCAGTGGGGCCGTATCCAGGCCCGCAGGGCCCGCAATGGCAGACGTATGCGATTCCACATCCGCCTGGATCAAGGTACGCGTATTCGTTCAACGGGCCGAATACGATGGTGTTGAACAACGAGCAGGCGCAGGAGACAATCACCTTTACGCGCGTGATGGCTCAATGATCTCTAATTCGCCGGGCGCACTGGCGGCCTAAAGTTGCCCACCCCGCGGCCTGGGCAGACTGGCGACCGCGTGGGTGTAGCCCGGGATCGGCCGACGAAATAAGCCCGAGAGATAGAATTGCCTCATGCGTCCGTCAGCATTCCTGCCCACCGCCGTTGTCTCGGCTGCGCTTGTCCTCGTGAGTCTGAGCGGATGCGGCTATCACACGCTGGGCGCGGCCACGCATCTGCCTCCCGACGTCAAAACGCTTGCCGTACCGGTCTTCGCCACGCGCACCGAAGCCAACGGCACAGAGCAGGCATTGACCGAAGCAGTCGTCCGCGAGTTCGCCACGCGCACGCGCTTTCGCGTGACCACCGATACCGGCACCGATGCCGACGCGGTGCTCCACGGCGTCATCCTCAACCAGACAACGACCCCGCTCACCTACAACGCCGCTACGCAGCAGTCGTCAAGCTTCGTCATCGCCATCGTGGCGTCCGTCACGCTTACCGGCCGCGACGGCAGAATTCTTTACCAGAACAAGAACTACGTCTTCCGCGAGCAGTACCAGTCCACCACCAACCTGCCCACATTTGTCCAGGAAGATCCGGCAGCCATTCGGCGCCTCTCCCGCGACTTCGCGCGGCAGCTCGTAGCCGATGTGCTGGAAGGGTTCTAGGGCGGTTCCACAATACTTGTAGCCGATTCCGACGGTGGCACAAGGTGGGTTTTTCTTGAGGAAAAACCCACTTAGCTGTTGTTACTTCGGCATGCAGCAATTGTGGAACCGCTGTAATCGCCCGAGCGGATCGCGCGCATTTTGCTTATTGATACTCAAGCCGCGGGAAGGCCGCTGTCTTCTTGATTCCTGCCCACTTTTCCATGCTGGTCACTTGGCTCAGAGGCCTGTATTCTGGAGCCGCATGAGAAACGCTGCGTCAGCGTGTGCTGAAAGGGGGGCCTGAGCGGTGACCGGCTCGCGCTGGGGCGCAGGATTTCACCCCACTGCGCCAAAGGCGGGCGCGGCGGGGTCCCCGGGATTCAGCTCCGCGGCCCGCTTTGTAGCGGAGATGGAAGCTGCCGCGGCAGGCACCGGCAGGCTGCGGCCCGGTTACGTGCTGGCCGGCGACGAAGTTTTCTTACTCGACCGCTGCCGCGCCGCCGCGATCAAGGCCTTCGTCCCCGCCGACTCCCAAGATTTTTGCCTCTCCGATTTCGATCTGACCGCGACCTCCATCTTCGAAGTGCTCGACCGCGCGCAGACGCCATCGCTGATGGCCCCGTTCCAGGTGATTTTCGTCCGCAACGTGCGTCAACTCTACACGCGCGGCGCAAAAAAGGACGAGTTTGCCGCGCTCGACCGCTACTTTCATTCGCCCAATCCGCAGGCGCTGCTTCTGTTCATCGCCGATTTTCTGCGCATCCCCTCGGATACGCGCCGCATGGAGCTGGACGACAAGAACCGCTTCGAGCGCCTGACGGAAACGCTGGGCGAGCACTGCGGCATGGTGGAGCTGGCCCGCGTGAGCGAGGAAGACGCCATGCGCTGGGCCGTGGCCGCGGCGCAGGAGGCAGGCCTGCGCCTGGAGACCGACGCGGCGCGCGAGCTGGTGGACGCGCTGGGCGCGGACATGATGCTGGTTTCCTCGGAGCTAGAGAAGCTTCTGCTTTACGCCGCAGGCCGTGGCCGCATCACGCTGGGCGACGTGGAAACCATGGTGCTGAGCGCCAAGCAGCGCACGCTCTACGAGCTCACAGACGCCATCAGCGCCCGCGACCGTGTGCGCGCGCTGGCCCTGCTGCACGGCCTCTTGAACAGCTCCGACGCCGGCGAAGACGCAGCCATCGGCCACCTCTACATGCTGGCCCGCACCTTCCGCCAGATGCTGGTGATTCTGGAGAAGAACGTGCGCGACTCCCGCGCCATCTGGCAGGCACTGTGGCAAGGCTTTCGCCTGCCGCCCTTCGCCGCCGACGACCTTATCCGCCAGGCGCGCCGCTACAAAAGCCGCCGCGAGCTGACCCTCGCGCTCCGCCTCGTGGCCCGCGCCGATCTCGAACTTCGCTCCTCGCCGCCCGACAAGCGGCTGGTGCTCGAGCGGCTGATTTACGAGCTTGCTTCGGAGCCAAAACCGTCCCCGGCCGCCTGGGCCTCGATGCAACTTTCTTTTGAAGTTTGACGGCACGCGGCCAGCTTCGGGCGGCTTCTCCGGTCGCATCCGATCACATGCGACTGTAACATTCATCACATAGGCGCCTGCGAAGCAATGGTTAGAATTATTTGAACGCACATCTCCGGGGCAATCCATACAAAACCTCTGAACCGCGTGGCACCAGAGCTGAATGCGGGCCCCTTCGAGATTCATCCCCAAACATCGCTGCACAATCGGTCCTGTCTTGGCTGCTCTGGATCGATCGCAGGGGAGAACACGATGCCGGATCGGACCGCGCCTGTGGCCGAAACAAAGGTTCGCTTGGGCCTTCCGCAGCGTCTCTTGAAACTCGCGAAAGGCCTGTCGATGATCTTCCTCTGGGTCGCCGCCTGCGTTGCCGGTGCGGGGCGGCTCGACTGGATGCGCGGATGGACTTGTATCGCCGTTTATCTCGTCGTCATGAGCCTAATGGGAGCGCTCGTGCATCATTTCAACCCCGGCCTGCTCAAGGAGCGCGAGAAATGGATGCGCAAGGATACCCTGCCGTTTGACAGGATATTTCTGTCCATCTACGTGCCGCTTACCTTCGTTCAAGTCCTGATTGCGGGCCTCGACGAGGCGCGATTCCGCTGGCTGCCCATGCCGACATGGACGATCATTCCGGGCATCGTTCTTTTTCTGGGCGCGATGGCGATGATTGCCTGGACCATGCTCGTGAACCCGTTTGCCGAGACCACGGTTCGTCTCCAAAGCGATCGTAGTCAAAGAGTTATTGACACAGGACCCTACCTCGTCGTGCGCCATCCCATGTACGCAGGCTCAATCCTCATGTACCCGGCGACGGCCCTTATGTTCGGGTCCGGGTGCGCCATGATCGTTGCTGCAATCATCTTTGTGCTGATCGTATGGCGCACAGGAAAAGAGGATCGTTTCCTCCGCGGCCATCTTGCCGGTTATGCGGAGTACGCGGCCTGCACACGCTTTCGGCTCCTGCCGGGCCTGTGGTGAACGGCTGGTGTTCAGAAATCCTGAAAAAACCTATATAGGCGCACAATAAAGTGGATGCAGCAATTCACTCCTGCCAACATCGTCGCCGCCCTGCTCACGCTGCTCCCGTTCCTGGCGGCAGCCTTTTTTCCGCAGGCAATTGCCGCGCGCGTTCGCGCATTCCCCGTTTGGGCGCAGCTCGCGTCTCCTGCTTTCTTGTGCATTCCCTATGTGCTGGTTGCCTGCGCCGCGGGCATTTTCCGCGTGCAATGGCTCGCCTTGTATGCTGTGCTCCCCGTGGCTATTGCCATGCTGCTGTGGCAGGCAGGCCGCGCCGATTCCAGTCAATCACCCCAGCGACCAAGACCGGCCGCCCCCCCGCTGCGCAACCCCGATCAGCAGCGCGGCAACTGGCGCGATTATCTCGTTCTCGCTGTGCTGGGCCTGGCGGTCGACCTGCGCTGGTTTGAGGCTGCATGGCCGCCGCATCTCGCCCTCTTCAACAAGATTCTCCTTCTCGATGCGGGCATCTACGGCTTCGTCCTCATTCGCCAACTTGACGGAACCGGCTTCGACCTGCGCCTGCGCCTCAAAGACCTCGCCATCGGCCTGCGCGAAGCTCTTTTCTACACGCCACTTGCCCTCGCCCTTGGCCTGATCCTTGGCTTTCTGCATATCCACCGCATGTGGCCAGGGCTGGGGCCGATCGCCGCGGCATGGTTCTTCACCTTCTTCTTCGTCGCCGTTCCAGAGGAGCTCTACTTTCGCGGCTGGCTGCAAAACCTGCTCGAAAAGCGAATAGGGCGCTACGGCGCATTGATTTTGACCGCCTGTCTCTTTGGCCTGGCCCACTTCAACAAACGGACCACGAGCTTCAACTGGCGTTACGTGCTACTGGCGGCATTGGCCGGTGTCTTTTACGGCAGGGCATGGCGGCAGGAGCGCCGTGTAGGTGCATCGGCCGTCACCCACGCCACGGTGGACGCCATCTGGTCGCTATGGTTGCGTTAATCGATAGGGGCCGAGCGCGTGCCGGTGCGCACTATGCGGGTTATAGGTCAGGTACCCCAGGCCGACGCGCATGTTGTGGACCACCGGCCCGGGAATCGTCATCGCCACCGTGATGCCCAGGATGGCATGAGCGATCATGAGTGGATAGATGTTGCGGTAGCGGAGAAAGAGCAGGCATGCTGCAAATCCCCAAATCAGAGTGATGGGCGTAAGGATGGGATTGGGCAGGTGCGCCGCCGCAAAGAGCACCCCCGCAATTAGCGCCGCCAGTTGCCGGTTCTGAGTCACGCGTAAGAACCGCAACAGAAAGAAGCCTTGCAGCAGGAACTGCTGCACCGCGGTCCACACGGCATATGCGCAATACGTCCCGGCAAAAGTGAACGCGCCGTCTGGCAGAAGCAGCGTGTGCATCCTTGAGGCAAGTAGAATTGCCGCAGCGGCAAGCACCAATGCCGCGCCGGCGATCCAGAGCGAGCGCCCCAGGTTGGCCGCACTCAGGCCCATCGCCTTCCAGCCGCCGAACGATCGGGAGAGGATCACGGCGATTCCCACGGCCGCGACCAACCACAGCACACGCTGCAGCGGCCGCGGCGTCCACACCACGGAGAGGATCAGCATGTAGGCGACGCCAATCTCGATCCAGTCGCGCCGCTTGCTTGGCTTGGATTCAGGTTTGTCTTGCGCGGGCGACGAAGCTGAGGCCTCTTCCATGGCACCGATGCTATCGCAAGCTCCCGCGGCGGCTCCAGAATTCAATTGAGCGAGAAGCCCAAGACAACCATCCTCGGCCGCCGGCATCTGTTCCCTGTTCCCTGCCTTTATTCCAGAATCACCGCCGGCTCCGGCTCGTGACCGCGCGCCGTCAGCGTAATCGCCGCGGCCAGAATCAGCGCGCCGCCCAGCCACGCATACGGACCCAGCCGCTCGCCCAGCAGCTCCACGCCCAGCACCGATCCCAGCACCGGCTCAATATTCAAAAACACCCCGGCGCGCGAGGCTGGGACGTGGTGAATGCCCCAGTTCCACATCAGAGTGGTGGTGGCTGTGCACAGCAGGCCGCTAATGGCCAACGCAATCCACGCGGTCGCGCTCACGTGGGCGAACGGCATGGGCTCAATCTTCTCATGCGTCAGGGGCGCAAGCAGCCACGAGCCGGCTATCCAAATCACCAGCATCGCGGTTCCCGAATAAATGGTGTACGCCGTCACCACCGGCGGGCTGTGCGTCTGCATCAGCTTCTTGCTCAGCAGAATCCACGCCAGGGCCACCATGAGCGATGCGATCACCAGCAGGTCGCCGGCGAGCGAAGGCGTCTCACGCCCGGAGGTCGCGCGGTTGCCGCCAAGAACCACCATCGCCGCGCCCACCGTCGATCCGCACAGAGCCAGCCAGCCCACCCAATCCAGCCGCTCGCCCGCAAACAGCGCGGCCGCCGCGGCCAGCAGCACCGGCATGGCGCCCACCATCAGCGAAGCATGGCTTACCGTGGTCAACGCCAGACCATGAAACTGCAGCAGGAACTGAATGGGAATGCCAAAGGCAGCGGCCAGCAGCAGCGTCCGCGTCTCGCCGCCCGTCAGCCGCACGCGATGCGACACCATCACGGGCGCCATGCCCACGCAGGCAAACAGAAAGCGGTAGAGCACCATGTGCTCCACGTTCATCTCGTCGAGCGCGAGCCTGCCGAAGTAAAATCCGGTGCCCCACAGGGTTCCCGCCAGGGCGCACGCGCCGTAACCCAGAAACCTGAGGCGCCCGGCCGTCGTCCCGCACTCTGCCATCCCATCTTCACTGTCGCACACGATGCGGAGAGCAGGCGGCCTTGCCGAAAAGGCGGGCGACCAATCCAAAAGAACCCAAATCGCTCCACTTTTCGGCCATCGAGACACGATTTCTCTTGCTAATTCTCTCGTGGCATGTGTAGAGTGAGTAGATAATCGCAACGGTAACCTTCCCAACGGGGCCTCCCCACCCAACAAGCATGTGTCCGTTCTTGATATTTTGTCGAACAAATTGGGCCGCCTAAGGGGCATCAGACGGCCTGTGTCTACAACCCGACAAACTGGAAATGGGAGGAAAGTTGAAATGCGGCAAGTGAAAGGCAAGTGCGCAATGGCGAGATGGTTTACAACGTTCCTTTTCATCACCCTCTTCGCAACTGGTTTGGCGTACGGACAAGGTGAAAACATTACCTTCAATATCCCGTATGGATTCACTGCCGGTTCTAAGGCGCTGCCGGCGGGGAGGTATACATTTTCAATCTCACGGCAGCTTTCAAGGCTTACGGTGGCATCGGACCAGACTGGCTCGACTGGGGTGAGTATTCTCAGTTGGATGGTCGGACCCAATGAATTGTTCCAGGGCGGCTATCTCGTTTTTGACAACGCGACGAATGGACACCTCGTCCTCTCAGAGGTATGGTTAACCGGGACGGACGGAGCGCTCGTGCACTCCATCCCCGGAGGCCACAGCCGCCTGGGCATATCCGGCACCAGTCTGGACATGAGCCGCACCTACTCCGGAAAGACGGCTTACAGTCTGACGTGCGCCAGATGTCATGGCGAAAATGGCAAAGGGAATCCGGAAGCGGACAAGTTCTTCGGCGTCAAAATTCCCAGGCTTACGTCGGCTGAAGTGCAAGGCAAGTCGGACGCGCAGCTGAAACTGATCATTTCCCAAGGCACCAGTGTGATGCCTCCTGTTGAGATCGACGAATCCGGTTTCCGGCATCGTCTTCCGCCACAGGATGTGGATGCCGTGGTTGCTTACTTGCGGACTCTGAAGTAGTTCATCTTTCAGCAGTTTCCTTGCTGCCTTTTTGAGGAAACATGCGGCAAACTGGCCCGCCATGGCGGGCCGGCTTTCCTGCCGGCAAATGCGCTCGATGGCGAGTGAAGGTGCTCCGGGTCCAGGGCCCTATCGGTGTGTTCTCTCGCGTCGAGTTCAGCCCGGATGCTTTTTGGATCGCCGGCATTCCGAGAGCCGATGCTCCGTAACCGCATTCGCTTTTGCGAATCTTGACCATCCCCGCAAAGAATTCTCTGAGCCTGATCAAAGCGACCGGGACGAACGGCGCCCGTTGTGCAAGGCTGCAAACGAGGATCCCTGCCCAAACCGGCGCGCATCGGCGAAAATACGATGGAATGGTAAAAGGGCGGAAGGTCTCGGGAAAGTTCGCATCGGCGGCGCTGGGTCTGGCGGTGACGGGTGCGCAGATCTTTGGCCCATGCACCGCGCCGGCGCAAAGCGGAGCCGGGTCTGCGTCCCCCGCCTCGCCCGCCGTCGAGGAGCGTTTCCTCATCAACCGCTTCCCCGACAAGCCTTCCCTGCCGCCCTCCTGGACCATTCCCGTCGATCCGCTGGGGTTTTCGGCGCCAGGCGCCATTTACCTGGGTGCGCGGAACGTCCTGGCCTCTCTGGATTTTCTCGACGAAAACCGGCTGCTCTTCACCTTTCGCGTTCCCGGTCTTTTGCGCCGGGACCTCGCCAACAGCGAGGGAAGCGACGAGCGCCAGATTCGTGCCCTGGTGCTCACATTGCCCCAGGGCGCGGTCGAAGCCGAGGCATTGTGGACGGTGCACGACCGCGTGCGCTACCTGTGGCCACTCAGGAACGGCCATTTTCTCCTGCGCGACCAAAACAACCTGTTCGAGGGCGACGCCACGCTCAAATTGAAACCATACCTCGAGTTCCCTGGCTCCCTGCTCTGGGTCGAGATGGATCCCGCGCAGCACTTTCTGGTCACCAACTCCCGCGAGCCGGCGCCGCCGCCGGCAAAGCCCGGCCAGGTTTCCAGCCCGTCGACGGCTTCGGCCACCGTGACTACAGATCAGGACTCCGCCGCCGGAACTGACCACCCCGATCTTGTGGTCCGCATTCTGCGCCGTGAATCCGGCCAAGTGATGCTCGTCAGCCGCGTCCGTTCCGCGGTCCATTTGCCCATCAACTCCACTGGCTATCTCGAAAACCTGCGCGGCCAGGGATCGCAGTGGGTTCTGAACCTCAACTATTTCACTGGCGGCGCCACCATGGTGGGCAGAGTCGAATCCGCCTGCGAGCCCGACGACGATTTTGTCTCGGAACAGGAGATCTTCGTCACCGCCTGCGGCCCATCGGGAGAAAGCAAGCTTGTGGCGATGACCACCAGCGGCCGGACCCTCTGGGTGTCGCAAGGGCCGTCCACCGAGGTGTGGCCGCAGCTCACCGTGGCCGCCAACGGCTCGCGTCTGGCGTGGGAGACCCTCGATACCACCCACGCCATAGAATCCTTCGCGCCGATGGAAGCCGAAGACGTGAAAGAGCAGTCAGTTACGGTCTTCGACGCGGCCAATGGCGATATTGCCTTGGTCTCACCCGTCAGCCCCGTCCTCGATGTCGGCGGCAACGTCGCCATCTCCCCTTCGGGCCGGCGCGTAGCCCTGCTCAACGCCGGCGCCATTGAGGTCTTTGAGCTTTCTCCGCCGCCAGCCCTGCCCGGCGCGGCAGCCGCCCATCCGTAACGACAGCAACGAGCCCTTGCATCTCGAACTTAGAGCGGTTCCACAATACTTGTAGCCGTTTCCGGCGGTGGCACAAGGTGGGTTTTTCTTGAGGAAAAACCCACTTAGCTGTTGTCACTTCGGCATACAGCAATTGTGGAACCGCTGTAGCCTTGGGGCTTCCTGGTTTCCTATTCCCTATTCCCTGTTCCCTTGTTCCCTGTCCCCTGACCCCTGTTTTTCGATACACTGGGCAACGGGGGTTTTTCTTGGCTACGGCTGTCGTCCACTACACGGCTGCGGCGATTACCGACCGCGGCCGGAAGCGCCCTTCCAACGAAGATGCGTTCGGTCTTTCCATCGAGCACGGCGTATATGTGGTTTGCGATGGCATGGGCGGCGCCGCCGCCGGCGAGATCGCCAGCTCCCTGGCGGTGGCTGAGATGATGCGGCTGCTTACTCCCCGCGCCGGCGCAAATCCGCCGCCCATTGACGCAGAAGTCGCCGTCAGCGCCGCCAATCAGGCCATCTTCTCACGCGCGGAGCGCAGCCAGAAGCTGAACGGCATGGGCACCACCCTAGTCACCCTCCTTGTGGAGGAAAACCACGCGTGGATGCTGAACGTTGGCGACAGCCGCGGCTATCGCCTGCGCAATTCCCGCCTCGAACAAATCACCATCGATCACTCGCTGGTCGAGGAACAGATACGATTGGGCCAGATGAGCCGGTTGGAAGCACTGCGCTCGCCGCTAAAGAACGTCATCACCCGCGCCTTGGGTACACAAAATTGCGTCACGCCCGACGTCTTTGAGCTGGAAGCCGAGCCCGGCGACCTCTTTCTTCTCTGCTCCGACGGCCTCACCCGCGAGCTCTCCGACCCGCTCATCGAATCCCTGCTGCACCTCGACCTTCCCCTGGAGAATCTGTGCGCGCGCCTGGTCGCCGCCGCCAATGAGGCCGGCGGCCACGACAACATCACCTGCCTCCTGGTCCGCGCCAACGCCTAGCTGTGGAGGCTCAAGAGGTTGTTCCGATTCAGGCCGGAGCGAGAAGCGGGTGTATTGAGTTTAAGGCTGGCATGGGGGCGATGGAAGTTGTATTGGTGCAGCTAAGGGTCGAGCTGAATGAGTCGTTCGTCTGAGTTCTGGTAGGAGCGGGCGTAGGCCCACTCGCGCAGTGCGGTCTGGATGAAGCGTTCGGCTTTGCCGTTGGTGCGGGTCGAGTCGGAGTCGATCCCTGACTTTGGCCGCGTGATGCAGCGTCCCTGTTCACTTTACGACCTGTACGGGCTTATCCCGAGCTGCCGCACTTGCTCTGTGAACTCCCGCACGACTTGCGCAAATCTCGGCCCTTCGGCCGCCGAAATCCATTCCAAGCGAAAGCGCTCTTCCTCGATACCGAAATCCGCGAGCATCAGGCGGATGGCGTCGGCGCGTTTTTCTGCCTTGAAATTGCCCTCCTGATAGTGACAATCTCCTAAATGGCAGCCGCAAATCAGGACTCCATCCGCTCCCTTGGTGAACGCATCAATCACCAGATTGGGATGCACCATTCCCGAGCACATGACCCGGACAATGCGGATGCTGGGCGGATACTGGGTCCGGGAGACGCCCGCCAAGTCTGCGCCGGCGTAAGCACACCAGTTGCAACACAGGGTGACGATCAAAGGCTGAAAGTTCGAGTCCATCACTCTACTCCCAAAGCAGCATGGATCTGCGCCTCGATCTGATCGAGGGTGAATCCGCGGATAAATACGCCTTTCTTCGGGCAGGTAGCCTGGCAACAGCCACAGCCCTTGCAGACGGAGTCATTGGTTTCGACGACTTTCTTCACCGACCCCTGCCACATGTACTCGAGCAGCGTGATCGCTTTGAAGGGGCAGGTGTCAACGCAGTAGGCGCAGCCGTCACAGCTTTCGTTTACCACTTGCGAAATATTCGCGCCCAGTTCGAGACGATCCTGGACGAGGACGGCTGCGGCCCGCGCGGACGCTGCCTGGGCCTGCAAGATGGATTCCTCGATGCTCTTTGGAGAATGGGCCAGCCCGCACAAGAAGACTCCGTCGGTCATGAAGTCCACCGGGCGCAGTTTCATGTGCGCTTCGAGGAAGAACCCCTCCGCGTTGAGCGGAACCTTGAGCAACTGTGCGATCTTCTGGTTGTCTTCATGGGGATGAATGCCCGCGGACAGAACCACGAGGTCGGCTGAGATCCTGATCGGCATTCCCAGGGTCTGATCGTAGACAGTGACCTCGAGCGCTCCGCCGTTTCGCGACCCGTCTTGCGATGCGTTTCGCGATACTTCGGGCTTGCAATTTTCGTCGTAGCGCACAAAGGCGACGCCTTGCTGGCGCGCCTTGGTGTAGTAACTCTCTTTGAAGCCGTAGGTGCGAACGTCGCGGTAGAGAACATACACGTGCGTCTTGGGGGAGAGCGCCTTAATGCGCAGGGCGTTCTTCATGGCATCAGCACAGCACACCCGGGAGCAGTAGGGATGGCCGGCATCGCGCGAGCCCACGCACTGGATCATGACGACGGTCTTTTCGGGCCGATTGCTTTCCGGCCCCAGGAAGCAATCACCGGAAGCGAGGCGCGCTTCGAGCTCACGCTGCGTGACGACGCGGTCGTCCTGCTTATAGAGGTATTCTTCCGGTTCGTACTGCTTCGCACCCGTGGCTACGATCACGACTCCGTGAGCGACTTCGGTGGTTTTGCCGTCGGCGGCGATCGTTGTGTGAAAATCGCCGACTGAGCCTTCGATCTTTTCAATGGCCGCGCTGGTAAAGAGATGGATTCTGTGGTTCTGCCTGATCTCCTCGCGGAGGCGCCTCAGTTCGTCCTGTGGTTTGTCTCCGTTGAGTAAGTAATGGAGGTAGCGCAGATTCCCGCCAAGGTCTTTCTCCTTCTCCACCAGATAGGCATCAAAGCCCTGGCGCGCCAGGGACAACGCGGCGGTCATGCCCGACAAACCTCCGCCGATAATCAGGGCAGACTTTTCTATCCTGACCGTCTGGCGCTCAAGTGGCTGCAAGAGCCGGGCCTTGGCCAGCGCCATCCGAACCAGGTCCCGGGATTTCTGGGTGGCCTTCTCGGGCTCATGCATGTGCACCCAGGAGCACTGGTCCCGGATGTTGGCCATCTCAAACAGGTAGGGGTTCAGCCCGGCCTCTGCCATGGTGTTGCGGAACAGGGGTTCATGCGTGCGCGGCGTGCAGGAGGCCACCACGACCCGGTTCAGATTGTGTTCCCGGATCTTCTCCTTGATCCGATCCTGGGTATCGTTGGAGCAGCTATAAAGATTGTCCTCCGCATACACGACGTTGGGCAGGGTCTTTGCATATTCCACGACGTCAGGAACGTTGACTACGCCGGCGATATTGGTGCCGCAGTGGCAGACAAAAACTCCGATGCGCGGGTCTTCGCCCTTCACGTCCTTTTCGGGCGGATAGACCTTGGGAGTGATCAAGGTGCCGCGAGCTTCCTCTAAAAGCGAGAGCACCCGGGCGGCGGACGCCGAAGCCTGCATGACAGTTTCCGGAATATCCTTCGGCTCGGCAAACGGTCCGGCCACGAAAATTCCTTGCCGCGAGGATTCTGCAGGCTGGAACGTGGAAGTCTGGCAGAAGTTGAACTCATTCAGCGCCACACCGAATCGTTGGGCCAGCGCTTTCGCGTCTTTGGGCGGCTGCATCCCCACCGATAGGACGACCAAGTCGTATTGCTCGGAAAGTTTTCTATCGTTGTCGCCGAGATAGTTGACGATCAGGTTCCGCGTCCCGGGGACTTCCTCAATCTTTGGCACGCGCGAACGGATATAGCGCACCCCCAGCTCTTGCGCTCTGCTGTAATACTGTTCGAAGCCCTTGCCGAAGGCGCGCAGGTCCATGAAGAAGATGTCGCATTGCAGGGCTTCGCCCAGATGCTCTTTGGCCATGATCGCTTCTTTGGTGGCATACATGCAGCAAACGGACGAACAGTAGTCGCGGTCTGAATCTCGCGAGCCGACGCACTGCAGAAAGGCAATCCGCTTCGGCGGCTGCCGATCGAAGGGGCGGCACAGCTGCCCGGAGTAGGGCCCGGATGCGGAAAGGATTCGCTCAAGCTCCAGAGCCGTTAGGACATTCGGAAAGCGGCCGTAGCCAAGGTCTTTCTTTAACCGGGCATCGAAGACCTCGAACCCGGGTGCGAGGATGACGGCGCCCACCTTCAACTGCTGAGTCTCCGCCTTCTGGGTAAAGTCGATCGCATTGGCCTGGCAGGCGGTTGCGCACCGATGACAATCGGTGCAGATGCCGACAGCGAGGCAGCGCTTGGCTTCGGCGATGGCTTCTTCTGGCGTGTAGCCGAAGTGGTCCTCCTCAAAAGTTCCTCCGCGAGTCGCGGCGTCGAGGGCTTGCACGGGTATCTGGCGCTGCATCAGCACGCCGGCCGTGTCCACGGTGTATGAGGCCTGATACGGCCCTTCCAGTTCGCGACCGGCGCGGAGATCCTGGCCATTGAGCCAGCGATCGATAGAGTGGGCGGCCTTCTTGCCTGCGTGCATGGCCATCACGACCACGTCGGGACCGGTGACGCAATCGCCGCCCGCGAAAACACCCGCGATTTCGGTCTCCAGCGTCAGCGGATCGGCACGAAGCGTACCCGATTCCGTGGTCGCCAGGCCCAACCGCTCACCGAGGCTGTTGACATCGGGGACTTGACCTATGGTGACCACGACCGCGTCGCAGGGAATGATGAACTCCGAGCCTGGAATGGGCTCCGGAGTTGCCCGGTCGCCGGCATCGGGCGGGCCCAGCATCATCTTTAGACATTCCACGCCAGTCACGCGCCCGTCGGGGCCAGGCCAAAATGACTTGGGCGCAGCGAGGAACATCAACTCGACGCCTTCGCGCTCGGCGTCGGCGATCTCACGATGGTCCGCCGGCATTTCTACTCGCGTCCGCCGGTAGACGATCGTTACCTTGTCAGCTCCACACCGAAGAGCGGTGCGTGCAGCGTCGAGCGCAGTATTGCCTCCGCCAATCACCAGCACGCGCTTGCCTGGTGCAACCGGCTTTTCGAGATTCCCTTGCCGCAGGAACTCCACGCCACCGGTGACGCCGGGCAGTTGTTCCCCCGGAACTCCGAGCTTGCGTTCGACGTGAGCGCCGATGGCGACGAAGACCGCGGCGTAGCTCTTGCGTAACTCTTCGAACGCGATGCTGCGGCCAACCGGCGTGTCCAGCAGGATCTCGATCCCGATCGCGCGCAGCCTGCCCAAATCGGCGTTCAATAAGGGCTGGCGCAGACGAAAAGATGGGATACCGGCCGCGAGCATCCCCCCCGCCACCGGCATTGCCTCGAAGATGGTCGTGCCGTAGCCCTTCTGCCGAAGTTCGTAGGCACAGAGAAGGCCGGCCGGGCCCGATCCCACGATGGCAATCTTTTCGGGACGCTCGGGCGCTGTGGGTTGCGGCAACTTGTAATCGCAGCAATGGTCCCTGACAAAGCGCTTCAACGCCGGCATGTTCACGGGGTCGCCCACGTTGTCGCGCGCGCAGGCGGTGGCGCAGTGCGTGCAGATGCGGCCGCAGATCGAGGGAAGCGGGTTTTCTCGCACAATGAGCTGGAGCGCCTTGTCGAAGAGTCCTCGAGCAATCATCGTCACGTAGCCTTGTGCGTAGCCCTTTGCGCTTTGATGGATGGGGCATGCGGCCTCGTAGCGAGAAGCGCCGCGGCTGGTAATCGTAAAGATGTTTGGGACGGCTTGAGGGAACGGCCGGTAGATCGCCTTCCGCTCACCCAGCCCCTGATCGAACTCGGAGGGCAGAGTAACTGGACACTCCGTCGTGCAAGCGCCGCAACCAGTGCATTTCGTGGCGTCAATGAAACGCGGCTGCTTCTTGATGGTGACGGTGAAATTCCCCGGCTGCCCGTCGACGCGCTCCACCTCAGTCAAGGTGAGAATGTCAATGTCCTTGCGCCTGCCGATTTCCACCAGACGCGGCGCCATGGTGCACATGGCGCAATCATTGGTGGGAAAAGTCTTGTCGAGCTGCGCCATGACCCCGCCAATGGCGGGGCCGCGCTCGGCCAAATACACCTTTATGCCGCCGTTGGCGAGATCAAGCGCCGCCTGCATGCCGCCGATACCGCCTCCCACCACCAAGGCAGCTCCGACCGGCAGGTTTTTGGATTCCTCAAAGGGCATGGGAAACGACCTCCGCTGCGAGCGCCTGACGGTTGGCTCTTTCCTGGACAGCCAGGAGGTACAAGGCCAGCGGGCGATAGACCATGTGAGACCACTTGCCGAACGACATCTCCACAACCAGCATGTCCGTTGCGATGACCACGTGCAGGGCGTACAGGTAGTGACAGGTGAGATCGAAACCGGCGTAGCGGAAGATGTGCACCGCGAGGCCGCTGAGCGCCGTCATCAGGAGCAAGGCAGGAAAGGCCAGATCGCGGAAGTGCGTCTCCTTGCCAATCTCCTTACGCGCTCGCCGCCGGCGGGCGAAAATGTCCGCGATGCCGTAAATGATGAAGCCCGCGGCGAGATATCCGAGCCAGCGCTGGGGATGATAGAGCGGATAGATATTGTCAGTCTGAAACCAACGCAGTGCGAACACTTTGATGGCCAGCATCATCACCGTGCCCAGAGCGAGAATCGCGTGCCCGATCCATCGGCCATGTTCGGGGCATTTGCGCATCAGTGGCTGGGCCACGGACTGGTACACGTAGACCCACGCCTGAGCCGCGTATGCAGACAACGGGATGCGCTTTTTCCCTTCCCCTGCCATGGTGAGCCGCCAGATGCGGATCGTGCGCGACAGCAATAGCAACAGCGGAAGCAGGATCACGGTGAGCGTGTAGTACGTCATGAGGGGGAACATGTGCTCGAGTCCGAAGGGCGTGGTGGCAAAGTCGCCGACGGGCATCCTGACGTACCAGAGGTGGTAACCGACAATCAGCAGCATGGTGAACGCCGCCACGAAGATCAAGGCACCCAGATACCAAGCCGTCGACTGCAGAAGCCTGGAGCCGATCCCGGTCCACTCGTACTGCGCGCTGAGAAAACGCCGCAGCGTCATCATCGAGATCCCAGGCTCGGATTGGCGCGGGCAGACAATCGAGCAATCGCCGCAGTCATGGCAGACCCACGGCTCCAAACTCGCCACCAGCGGTTGCCTCAGCCCCAGCAGGGCGTAGCGGATGCTGCGGCGGGGAAAGGTCACAGGACCCTCGACCAGATCACACGAGATGGTGCAACTCCCGCACTGGTAGCACCCTGTCGGATCGAACTTCCCATACCGCCGGATGTCGGCCAGCAGTGTCGGATCGCTTTGAATGGGCAACGCGCCTGCTGCCATTTTTCCCCTCCCGCTACTGCACAGCGGCTGCGACTTCCTTGACGGGCCTTCTGGTGTACACCAGGAACTTTTCGCCTTCCTCGACGATCCGAATCTGAAAACCGTCGTCCTGATAGAACTGCCCTGCGCGGGATGCGTCTTCTTTGGCGTCGTACAAAAGCCCATCCCACATGAACTTCTTTCCGTCGCTGATTAGTGAGATATTTGGGCTCATAGCATGTCCCCGGCCGGTACAAGCGGCGGTTCGAAGATGTTTTTCATCGGCGAGTTGGCGCAGCGGGGGAAATAGTCGTGGACCAGCCATTCTGCCGCGCGCGGCACTGCAGCGCTGACGGCTTGCGACAAACCCTGGGAGAACTCTTCCGGCAAAGGCCCGGTTTGGCAGGCCAGCACTCTCACCTCGACCCCGCAGGTTAGCTGCAAATCGCGCAGCAGGTTGGACGTTGGCAACTGGTGCAGCGAGAAATCATCAAGCTTGACCGGGGGAATTTCGGCGGGATCAATCTCGAAAATCTCGCCGGGAGTGCGTCCGGCATCGATCGCGTCCACGATGAGCAAGCGCGCGGGACGAGCGGGACTCAGGCAGAGAGTGAATAGAAGTTTGCGCACGCCGGTGCCGGCGTCGAGCAGGCAGACGGCCTCGGGGACGCGGTGGTGTGACTCGATATAGTCCACTACCTCGCACCCGAAGCCATCGTCTCCGAACAGGAGATTCCCGCAGCCAAGCACCAGGGTCGGCTTCCGACAGAAGTCGGGAAGATCGGCTTGCTCGACCTCCCACATGCTTCCTCCTCGTCGCTGCCGCTTAATTGGCGAGCGTGTCGAGCAATTTTCCGTCTGCGTCGAAAATTTCCAGCTTCACCGCCAACTTCCCGTCCAGCTGGTGGGTCGCGCAGGACAAACACGGATCGTAAGCCCGGATTGACATCTCGACTGTGTTGAGCACTCCCTGGTCGTACTTGCCGTCATGGATCAAGCTCTTGGCGGCCTGTGTGACAGACATGTTGATCGGGGCGTTGTTGTGAGTGGTGCCCACGATCAGGTTGACGTTGGTGATCAGGCCATCGGCGTCAGTCGTGTAGTCGTGGATGAGCGTGCCTCGCGGCGCTTCTGTGACGCCAACGCCTCGCGCTGCCCGCGGCGTAACCTTCACCCGGGTTTCGGTGCTGGTGATGTCGGGATCGTCCAACAAGCGGATGGTGTTTTCGGCGTTGTAGAGCAGTTCGATCAGCCGCGCCCAGTGATAGAGCAGCGTGAGCTGAGCGGGCCGCCCGAACTTGGCGCGAAACTCCAACAGTTCGGCCTGCGCCAGCGGCGTGTCAATAGAGTCGCAGACGTTGATGCGAGCCAGCGTGTTGGTACGATAAATCCCCTTGGGATTTTCGGCGTCCATGGAGAAACCTTCGCCCCACTGTTTGGCGTAAGGGAACTTCAGGTAACTCCAGGATTCAATGTGCTCGGCGATGTACTCGGTGTAGCGCTCAACAGGAAAGTCCTGGTAGGTGCCATTCGGCGCCATCAGGCGAAGCTCTCCGTCGTAGAGGTTGAGCGAGCCGCCGTCCTTGACCGTCCCCAGGAAACCGGTCGTGATCACTCCCAGAGACTTCACCACGTCGAGGTACTTGGGGAAGATATTCTCCTTGGCGAAGGCAATGGAAAACTTGGCGAACTCGAGCGCCTCGTCAGCCTGCTTGCGCAACTTGTCGCGCTCAGCTGGAGCCAACGGTCTGCTGAATCCGCCGGGAACGGCCGCCTGGGGATGAATCGGCTTGCCCGCCAGGACTTCCAGCATCTTGGCGCACATATGGCGCACCTTGACCACTCGCCGGGCAATGTCGGGCGCCGCCTGCAACACGCCGATGACATTGCGAACCGAATAAGGGGCATCCGGCCCCAGCAGGAAATCGGGTCCTGCCAGGATATAGAAGTGCAGAATGTGCTCTTCCATATAGGCGATGCTGTTGCACAGCTCGCGCAACTTCTTTCCCGCAGGAGGCGGTTCGACTCCAAAGACCGCGTCGCAAGCCTTGGCCGAGGCCAGGTGATGCGACCACGGGCACACACCGCAAATGCGCGGCGTGATGCGGGGCATGTCTTCCACGGGGCGCCCGAGGCAAAACTTCTCGAAGCCGCGCAGTTCAATAACGTTCACCCGTGCCGTATCCACGTTGCCGGCATCGTTGAGCTGAATGGTCACCTTGGCATGGCCCTCGATGCGGGTGACAGGTTGAATGACCAGTGTGGTTGCCATGAATCACCTCCGGGGCAGCGGGCGCAGACGGCCCGCGCCAGCAAAACGGTTGAAGGTAGCGGCGCGATCCGGAATCTGCTTGGGATCGAGGCCGATCGAGGAGAGCGCCCCCATCATGTCCACCATGGGATTGGCTTTGTCCGACACCGGGCCAAAGCAACCCTCGCAGGGCATGTAGGCGCGAATGCAGCGCGGCACACCGTCGCTGCCGCCACAGCCGCCGCGGGTCGCCGGACCGAGGCACAGGATGCCCTGCTCCATCAGGCAGCGCATCTCGCTCAGGGGTGCTCCCGGCGTGAATTCCGGCGCATCCAACCGGCGCTTCAACGTGGCGACCGCCTTCTTTTCTCGCTTGGTGGGACATTCGTCGCAAACGCTCTTTGAAGACAAAGCCGGCACAGGCTTGCCTTCCAGCAGCGCCACCAACGCTCCCGCCACCATTTCCGGCGTGGTTGGACAGCCGGGCAGATAGGCGTCCACTTTCACCACCTCGTGGACTGCATAGACGCGGTCGGTCAGAGGAGGAATTTGCTCGTGGGGCAGGCCGTTCTTCTCGGTGGTCACGCTGTCACGGTAGACCTTTTCCACCAATTCTTCAGTGCTGTATTGGTTGGCTAGCGCCGGCACTCCGCCGAAGCAGGCGCAGGACCCGAGAGAAATCAGGATCTTGCACTTCTTGCGCATCTCCAGCGCCAGTTTCCTGTGTTCTTCAGTGCGGATTCCTCCCGCTATCAGCCCGAGATCCGCCTCGGGGATTTCCATCTCAGCGTTTTCGCCAGTCTGTCCGTAGAGCTTGTGGTCCATCAGGACTGGCATGTGTACGATCTCCACTTGTTTGAGCACGTCTATCAGCGGTTCACCGATGTCGAGGATGGTGACTTCGCAACCTCCACATATGGCGAACCATTCTTCGGCAAGTCGAGCTGCCATGCTGCACCTCCCTGGCGCAATTGAATTAGTGCTGCTGCGTTCTCGTCTCCCACGACCGGGTATTACTGCGTTCGATACAGGATCTGATCTGTCAAGCGCGGCCCTCAGAAGCCGGCAACAAGACGTCGGCTCCGAAATCCTCAAGCATGAGATTGAAGGCATCAGCGGGCGAGGGGCCCTCCAGGTTGTCATGGGTGTAATCACAGCTGACGGGATAACAACTCAGGACAGTCGCGCGTTTCCTGGCGGCGAGGAAAGACTCCACAACCCACCTCTTTGGCATTCTCGGGGTGAGCAAAAACTCCACAACGGAAATGCCTTCGAATCTCGCCGCCCGATTTCGCGTGCCAGGCAGCACTCGCGAACGTGAAGCAATGTGACGGTAATCATGTTCCACCATCGCACTGTGCCGGCGTCAGTGATTGGCATCACACGCCACTGTTTAACTACGGTCCACCATCACGTCGGCGCCAGTGTCTGAGATCACGTGCCCTAGTGTCTGAAATCACATGCGCTTACGAGGGGACGGCGACTCACGAATATTCCAGCATCGGGGCCCACTATCCGATCGCCAAATGACGTGCATGCGGTGAACCAGTACGCGGCCGTGATGTAAGTGCCTACGGCGACAGGCACGGCGGAGGGACGAGCCCGGGCGCATCCCCTGATCGCGGCAAGCAGGTCCAAGGACGCAAGGGACTTGCTGAGCCACTAGTCAGGACCGCTGCTGCCCGCGCATCCTCTCCAAAAGGTTTCTTCTTCGGTTTCTTGGTTTGCAGCTTCGCACTGAGCAGGGCTGCAACCGCGTCTTTGAATTTCATCGGGTGTAGGGAGACGGGTTTGGACGTACTCGCCGTTTCGCTATTCCAAGGGGCGTACAATCGTGGCATCTCGGTTGGGGGAAACGCTATGGCAAAGATTTTCGGGGATTTCTATTTCCGAGACTTGGACCCTCACGAAATGACTCAAGTTCTTGACTTTCAAAGGGCGCACAAAGGCGAATTCAATTTCAATTTCAGTCAAACGAGTTCTTGGAGTCAGTGGAGCAGCCTAGAGCAATTAGCACTGCTCATGGAATTTGCTAAAGGGCTACAAACTTCAGCAAAGTCCTGACAAAGGACTGGGCAGCGGCGCGTTCCTCTCTCCCTCCAAGGTGGATTGGGCTGTTCCATTTTGGCTCGAATTCGGAGATCAATTCCACGCGGAACCCGGACTTTAGCAGCCATCGAAAGAGAGTCAAGCCAAGATGCGCCCTACCAGGGCAGATACTTTTCTTGGTCTCTTTGCAATGTCGATAGGTGGTTGATCCAGACTGGCTGGTGCACTCACCGAGTGCTGCGGCGATTTTGCGCCTGCTGAATAGTGGCATGTAGCCGAAAGGCGGCAAGTGCCAGTCGAAGTTGCCGGCGGACCGGCAACAGTTCCCGCCCCTGCACGGTTAAGTGGAGGGGGTCGCAGACGCTAGAGCGGTTCCACAATACTTGTAGCCGTTTCCGGCGGTGGCACAAGGTGGGTTTTTCTTGAGGAAAAACCCACCTAGCTGTTGTTACTTCGGCATACGACAATTGTGGAGCCGCTGTAATTCGAGCGTCAACGCTCCAATTCTGGAGCCTATGGGGGCCAGGACAGCAGATCGTATTCGCGCAGTTTGCGGTAGAGGTTCCGCTCGCTGATTCCCAAAATCCTGGCAGCGGTTGCGCGGCGCCCCTTGGTGGCCTCGAGCGCCAACCGGATATGCGACCGCTCGGCTTCTTGGAGCGTCCGCAGCGAGGCGTCCGCTGTTGAAGAGCTCGCCTGTACAACCGGCTTCGCATTGCGCAAGGCGGCCGGCAGGTGCTCCGGCTGAACGCACGATCCTTCACACAGCACCAGCGCCGCTTCCACCACGTGCAGAAGCTCGCGCACGTTCCCCGGCCAGTTGTAACGCCGCAGCAGTTCCAGGGCTTCGCCGCTGATCTGCTTGCTCGAGCCGAACCGCTCATTGAGTGCCGTGACGAACTGTTGCGCCAGCAGGTCCACGTCGGCTCCCCGTGCCCGGAGAGGAGGAACCTCCACTGCGATTGTGCTGAGGCGGTAATACAAGTCCTCTCGGAAAAGGCCCTGCCGCACCATCAGGCGGATATCGCGATTGGATGCGGCCAGAACCCTGACATCCACATGAAACTCTTTGGTGCCGCCCAGATGCCGGAAGGTGGATGTGTCGAGAACGCGCAGAAGCGTGGTCTGAGTCGCAGGGCTGACCTCGCCGATCTCGTCCAGGAAAATTGTTCCGCCATGGGCGACTTCGAACAATCCGGGCTTGGCGCGCTCCGCTCCGGTGAATGCTCCACGCTCATGTCCGAAGAGCTCGCTCTGGAGCAGGCTTTCCTGCAATGAGGCGCATTCCACAACGACAAAAGGCCGGAAACGCCGTGGGCTTCGCGCGTGAATCAGTTTAGCCACGCGTTCTTTGCCCGCGCCAGTCTCACCCATAATCAGTACCGTCGAATTGCTGGGAGCTACCCGATCGATGACGTTGAGCAAGCGGCGGAACTCCGGGCTGTCGCCGATGAAGGAACTTCCGAGATCGGGAGGCGTCAGGCCGCGCTCGAGGAGATTTGCCCGCTGCCGCAGCGCCCGCCGCTCCAGGGCCCTTTGAATGCGAATATCGAGTTCATCCAGCGGGCAGGGCTTCACCACGTAATCAAACGCGCCGATTCGGATCGATTCGATGGCGGTATCGATGGAGCCGTGGCCGGTCAGCATGATGACTTCGGTAGCCGGCGCGCTGGCGTTAATGGCCTTCAGTGCCTCCAGGCCGCCCATGCCCGGCAGGCGCAGGTCGAGCAAGACAACCTCCGGTTCATCTGCCGCGACTCGCGCAACCGCCTCTTCACCCGAGCCTACCGTGGAAACTTCGTAGCCGAGACGATTCAGTTCACCCGCCATCACATGCCTGAACGCCGCATCGTCGTCGACCAGAAGAATGGTGGATGGCCTCACCGTGCGGCCTCCGGTTCCGAATCGGGATGAATTGCCGGCAACACCACCTCGAACATCGATCCCTTTCCGGGAGTACTCTCGACCAGAATATCGCCTCCCCAGTTCCGGACCGCGTTCAACGACAGGAATAACCCGAGGCCAGTACCCCCCCTGCGTAGACTGAAAAACGGCTCAAAGATCTTCTGGAGGGATTCCGGGGCAATTCCGCAACCTTCATCGCTGACGCGAATGCGAATGTCATTCCCTCCCTGGGCACTGATCACGACCTTGCTGCCTGGCTTGGACGCCTGAATGGCGTTCAGAAGAAGATTGATCAACAGATCCTGCAACTCGGCGTCGTCGGCCCGCACGTGCAAGGCAGCCATCAACGGGCGCACCTCGATCTGCACCGAGTGCGCGCGGGCCATAGGATCGACGAGCCGCTGCGCAGCGGCGATAGCCTCACGCAAGTCCACGATTGCTCCCTCATGCCGTTGTCCTCGCGACAGGCGCAGGAAGTGCTGTGTGATACCGCGACAGCGTAATATCTGCTCGCGTGCAATCGACGCATTCTCGCGAATTCTGGCCTCATCTATCTGCCCTTCCTGATGGGCGGGAGTTTCCCGGAGGATGCCTTCAACGCAGGTCAGGACGGTGGCCAGCGGTGTGTTCAACTCGTGCGAAAAACCAGATGCCAGCACGCCCAGTGAGGCAAGGCGATGAGACTCGGCCAGGTTCGCCTCCGCCGCCCGCCGCTCGGAAATGTCGCGCCAAACCTCGACCACGTGAGTCAGACGGCCGGAGGCATCCAGGATCGGTGATACGTGGATCTCCTCCCATGCAATCGTGCCGTCGGCGGTACGACGTTCGGAGATCCGGACCTGGTGCACTCCCGATCGCAGATAATCGAGGGTAGGGCAATCGGGCAGGTTGCAGGATCCCTCCCCCAGTTGATAGCAGCAACAACCCAATACTTGTTCGCGGGAATTGCCGGTTCGCGCCAAAAACGCGTCGTTGGCCGCGATGATCCTTCGTTCCGGATCAAGAACGACAATTCCGTCATCAATGCTGTTGATTACGGTTTCCAGCCGTTCCCGCTGGGCATTGACTTCGCCCACCAGTCCAGCTACCGAGTCTGCCATGATATTGAATTCACGGCCCAGCCAGGCCAGGGTATCTGAGCCTTCCACGGGGGCGCGCCGCTTGAGGTCGCCTTGGGAGACCAGGCGCGCTGTGGTTTCAAGACGCTGCAGGCGGCGCAAAACCGACACTCGAATCACCACAAAGATGGCGCCCACAATGACGAAGGTCAAGGCGCCCGTACCAGCTACCATCCAGCGCAAGTCGCGCGTCATACCGGCGCGGACTTCGCCGGCGTCGTAATCCAGAATCAGAACACCGTTGATCTTCTGTGCTGGATCGTGGCACCTGTAGCATTCCTCATGGTTACGAATCGGGACCACAGTTCTTAGAATGGATCCGCCCTTGGTGTCAATCACGCGACTCGATCCCCTGCGCTCCGGGGGATCGCGATGGCAGGCCTGGCAGGTAGGAGAGGTAATCCGGAAATCTTCCCCGTGCTTCAGCGGCGTACTCGAGTAACGCGGCACGCCGTTGCGGTCAAGCAACACGAGTTGTTCCACGCGCGCCTGTTTGCCGAATCCCTCAATCATTTGCGCGATTGAGGGGCGGTCATTGTTTAGCATCGCGTGCTCGAGGGCGGTATGGATCAGCTCACTCTCGGCGAGCGCGTTGGTGCGCGCCATTTCGAGAAGCCTATTGAAATAGAGGACCGAATAAACGTAGGCGGCCAGCGCACAAGCCACTACTACAGCTGCGGTGACACCCAGCGTGAGCCCAACCGTCATGCTGGCGAAACGCAACTTCATGATGGCGTGGTAATCAGTTTTTGCATTGTGGCACATGGGCTCGCCGCCGTCAATGGCTGACGAATTGTCAGAGGTGGCATGACAGGATGGCAGCCTGGGAGCCAGAGCACATCCACGCGTGCTGAAACGAAAGGAGTTAGAAAGCGCCGTCCGTTGGCACGCTACGTGCGATAAGAAATCGCGAAGGAGGAGTATTCATTGCCATGGATATGCTCTTGATGGGATTGTGTGTGAGTTTTGTTGGTGTAGCAGTCACGGCTGCGGCGTTTGTCGCGGCGACGCGTCCGAAGGCCTTAACCCTCGAGGCTCAGCCCGAGCTTCGGCCGGTGAAAGCGCTGACTCCGGCCCGCTTCTTCTCAGACCGTACGGCGCCGTCAGTTCCGCTGCAGCAGCAGGTGCCAATTGAACTTCTGATCCAGCAAATTGAGAACCACATCCGTCTGGAACAGGCCGCCGCCGAATCGTTCGTCGCGTTTCCGACCCATGGTTTGCTGCACAGCAAGACAACTTCGCCATTTGTGAACTGAGGGGAATGTTTATGGTGCACGAACTGTTGGATGGTCTGACACCGGCCGAAGCGGACCAGGTACTGGCTCTGGGCACCGAGATGACGGTGCCTTGCGGAGCTTCGCTTTTCCGGCTGGGAGACCCGGCGGAGTGTCTTTACCTCACCGTGCGCGGCCGAATCCGGCTTAGTTTCCCAATGCAGGTGCGGGACCGGGAAGAAGACATTCTCGTCGAAGAAAAATCGCCCGGGCAAACCGTCGGCTGGTCTGCCCTGGTTCCACCGTACCGGTTCACTCTCTCCGCAACCGCGCCGCTGGAAACAGAACTCATCGCGCTGCCTCGGGAGGCGCTTCGGGTCTATTTTGAAAGCTACCCGGCGGTTGCGTACAAAATCGTGGTGAATCTGGCCATCGTGGTGGGACATCGTTTGCAATTGGTTGAAGCGATGTGGCTGCGCGAGATGCGGCGCACCGTCGAACTGAGTTCGGCCGCCACCGGAGGCACTCGATAAGAGCGAACTTGCCGACACCTGGGCCACGAAGAGGCCTTTATAATTGCCTCGATTGGTCATCGTGGCGGTAAAAGCGATCTTATTGCCGCCCAATGAAACAAGAGTGGGTCAGGAATTTGCCCTGCCACTGCCGTTACTAAAAATTCAGCGACTGAGACAAGCCGCGAAGCTGGAAAGTTGCTAATCGGAGAGTTAAATATGGCAACGAGTAACCCGGGAATGGTGAATCCAGGCGGCCAGGCGCCCGCGTCTATACCCCGTCGAGGATTTATCGAAGTGTTGCTAGGTGCTGGGTTCCTGGCAACGGCTGCTACTTTTCTCTATCCCGTGCTGCGCTATTTCATCCCTCCGCCGGTGGCGAATCTCGGCGTCGACGAGGTGGTTGCCGCCAAAGTCGGGGATCTGAGGCCGAATTCCGGGATGATTTTCCCCTTTGGCAGCGTGCCCGGCCTGTTAATCCTGGAAGCCGATGGCACGTATCGCGCGCTCTCCGCCAGTTGTACGCATCTTGGCTGCACGGTGCAGTATCGCCCGGATCTGCACGAGATCTGGTGTCCCTGCCACAACGGAATCTACAACCTGAATGGCGGCAACGTCTCCGGCCCTCCGCCTAGGCCGCTTACCGTGTTCGATGTCCACGTGCGTGGGGACGAGATTTACGTCAGCCAGAAAGCGCAGGCGTGACCGTGTTCGCTGCCATCATTCGCTGGCTCGATGAACGGCTTGATTTGGACGGCATCCTGGCTCCCTTCCGCCATAAGACCGTCCCCACGCACAAGCTGTCCTACTGGTACTTCTTCGGCGGGATCACCCTTTTCCTCTTCGTGATCCAGGTGCTAACGGGGATTTTGCTGCTCCTCTATTACCGGCCCGGCGCCAACGAGGCCTTCGAGAGCGTGCAATACATCATGACCCGGGTGCAGTTTGGCTGGCTGATCCGCTCCATCCACGCATGGTCGGCCAATCTGATGATTTTTACCGCCTTTGCCCACATGTTCAGCGTGCTGTTTTTGAAGGCCTACCGCAAGCCCAGAGAGCTGACATGGGTCACGGGCATGCTGCTCATGTTTCTGGTCATGGGATTCGGCTTCAGCGGCTATCTGCTGCCCTGGAACAAGCTGGCCTTTTTCGCCACTACGGTAGGCACGCAAATGGCCGGAGAGGTTCCGGTCATCGGCCATCCCATCATGATTTTTCTCCGCGGCGGTGCGCAAGTGACGGGAGCCACGCTGGTCAGGTTCTTTGGCTTCCATGTCGCCGTGCTGCCGGGATTTGTGGTGGTGCTGATCGCGATTCACCTGTTTCTGGTGCAGCGCCAGGGCATGAGCGTCCCGCCCAAGGTTGAAGCCAAGTGGGCCGAGAATCCTGCTCTGCGCCGGGAGATGAAATTCTTTCCCAACTTCCTGATGCGGGAGTTGATGGCCTGGTACGTGGCCATGGGCTGTCTGGGCGCGCTGGCGGCGCTCTTCCCGTGGAACCTGGGGGTGAAGGCAGATCCTTTTGCGTCGGCCCCGGCGGGCATCAAGCCCGAGTGGTACTTCCTGTTCATGTACCAGACGCTCAAGCTCATTCCCGCCAAAGTGTGGATCGTCGACGGGGAGGTTCTGGGCATCCTGGGCTGCGCTCTTATCGCCCTTTTCTGGCTGCTGCTGCCGTTTTTTGAGAGTGATCGGCCCGCGCGCGCGAAGTCGTGGATCACCGGTCTGGGAATCTTTGCTCTGGTTTACGTGATAGGTATGACTGCTTATGCTTACCTTGCGAAATAGGCTCCGGCGATTGCCCGCCGGCGGCTCTCTGTGGCTGCCGGGTTTCCTTGCGCTCGCGGCATGCCTGGGGTACGGACAAACCACAAACTCCTGCCTGGATTGCCACTCCGCGTTGCCTGCGCCCTACACAGTCACTCAAGAGCAATTCAGCCAGGACATCCATGCACAAAAGGGCTTGACCTGCACCAGTTGCCACGGAGGCGATGCAAGCGCATCCGATCCGGACCAGTCCATGAGCCGCAAGGCGGGGTGGAAGGGCAAGATCGATCGCAAGCAGGTTCCGCAGTTGTGCGGATCTTGCCATTCGGATCCGGCCTATATGCGGCAGTACGACCCCAGCTTGCGCACCGACCAGTTGGCCCAGTACCACACCAGCATGCACGGCAAGCTCCTCGCCTCCGGAGACACGAAAGTTGCCGTATGCACGGATTGTCACAGTGTCCACAATATAAGGCCGCCCGGCGATCCCCGCTCCACGGTTTACCCCATCAACATCGCCAAAACGTGCTCTCGCTGCCATTCCGACGCGGCAACCATGAAACCGTACGGGATTCCCACCAACCAGTATGCCCAGTACCTCACCAGCGTGCACTACAAGGATCTGGTGGTGGGCGGCGATCTGAGCGCGCCCACCTGTACAACGTGTCATGGAGACCATGGCGCAGTGCCGCCCGGCGTGGACAAGGTTCAGAATGTGTGCGCCACCTGTCACGTTTTCCAGGCCCGGATGTACGAAAAAAGTTTGCATTTCCAAGCCTTTCAAGCCGCTTCTCTGCCCGGATGCGTCGTTTGCCACAGTAATCACGCGATCCACCAGCCCTCCGACGCCATGCTCGGCACCGGTCCCAGCGGCGTCTGCATGAGCTGCCATGCTCGCGGCGACCAATGCGATCAGGCGAGGGCGGCTATCCTGACCGACCTTACTCAATTGGACCGGGACATCACGAACGCCGACCAGGCCCTCCACCTCGCCGAGTCTTCCGGTATGGAAGTCAGTGCGGCCCTGCTCAATCAGGACCAGGCGCGCGATGCGCTCATCAAGGCCCGCGTCACCATCCATACGTTCCAGCCTGTTCTGGTGGATGCGGATGTTCAAACCGGCATGAAAATCGCGGATGCGGATTTGAAGGTGGGCCAGGACGCGATGGTGGAGCGCGACCATCGCCGTATCGGCCTCGGAATCTCCCTTATCGCGATCGCAATGGTATTGGCTGGGCTTTGGCTGAACATCAAAAGGATAGAAAGCTGAGACTCGGGTATGCCGCCAACCCGGTGCTTGCACGGGCGCTCGACGTGCCTGAGCTGCTGCCCAGCGCAACTGGCAGATTGCCGTGCGGCCGTGCTTCCGCGTCTCAAGTCGCATGTGCGCGCTGGCTGCGGATTCTGCTGAGCAGGTGCAGAATTTCGATGTACATCCACACCAGCGTCACCATGATGCCGAAGGCGCCGTACCATTCCATGTATTTGGCCGCGCCCGCGTAAACGCCCGTCTCTACGAAATCGAAATCCAAAATCAGATTCAGCGCCGCTACGATTACGATAAATACGCTGATCGCGATTCCCCACGGTCCGTTGCTGTAGAGCAGAGACACGTGATGACCGAAGAAGCCCATCACGAGGTCGACCAAATAGAAGAGAAAAATCCCGCCGGTAGCGGCGATCACGCCAACGGTGAATTTCGGAGTCGCCCGAATCACGCCAGACGTGTACAACAGCAGCATCACCGCGGTGACGGCACCTGTCAATCCGAGCGCCTGGAGCGCGATGCCGGGATAGACCTGGTTGAGGACCGCTGCAATTCCGCCCAGCGCGAAACCTTCGCAGAGCGCGTAAATCGGAGCGCTGACCGGCGCCCATCCCTTCTTGAAAATCGTGACGAGCGCGAACACGAGCCCGCCGATAAGTCCGCCCCACAAGCACAGCGCCACGGCTTCGGGCTGCGTGCGGGCCAGCCACAACGTCCAGGCGGCGGTTGCAGCAGCGCAGAGCAGCAGGAAGAACGTCTTGTTGACCGTGCCCTGCAGCGTCATCGCTTCGCCGGTGACAGGAGCGCGATTCTCGAACGTTTTCGCGTTCAGGGCGGGATTGGAAGTTTTAAAAAGCCCGGGCATGAACCGACTCCTTTCAGAATTCAGGCGCCCCTCAGCCGTCCGGAACAGCCAAGATCGTGGGGCCAAGCGGCAGGACTAGCGGTGCCGCTAGCCGATGAGGGGCATTCGTGCCGCTGGGCTCGCCTTTCGCGAAGTCAGATCCCTCGAACAAAGCTATGCTTAGCCCCATCTGACTGGACCAAGGTCACCGTAGAAAAAATCTTCTGCCCGCGCCAGTGGGTTGCGTTCGCAATGGAGTGATTAAATCAAACGCGTAAATGCGAAACAATTGGACGATAGTATTGCCGATCCTTTGGTATCGGTGGGCCGCAGCCCATGGTGGCCATACCAGCCAATCGTTCATAGTTGTGAAGTTCCCTTGAGCACTTCGACGGGATGCCGCGCCAGCATGAGGTTCTCGTTCGTTTTGATCACGCGTACTTTGACACGGCTGCGATCGCTGGAAATCACAGGTGCATTCTGCCCGTTGCGTTCCGAATCAATCTGAATGCCAAACATCTCTAATCCGGGACAGATGCGTTCTCGGATTGTTGGCGCGTGTTCGCCAATGCCGGCGGTGAACACTACGACGTCCAGCCCACCCAAAACAGCCATATAGGCTGCGAGGTACTTCCTGGCGCGATAACAAAACAGGGCAATCGCCTCGGCCGCCTTCCAATTGACTTGCTCTTCGGCTAGAAGCTCCTGCATATCAGCGCTCATTTCCGAAACGCCCAGCAGGCCCGCCCGTTTGTTTAACAGCGCGCCTATCTCTTCGGCCCGCATGTTTTCGTTTAACAGAAGATACACAAGCACGCCAGGATCGATATCGCCAGATCGCGAACCCATGAGGAGTCCGGATGTCGGAGTAAAACCCATCGTGGTGTCGAGGCTGCGTCCATCTTTGATCGCAGCCATGCTGGCGCCATTGCCGAAGTGTGCGATCACGATACGTCCGCCGGCCAATGCTCCGTCAAGAACGTGCAATTCCGAAAGGACGTATTCGTAAGAGATCCCGTGAAACCTGTAGCGAAGAATGCCATCGTCGAAATATCGCGCAGGGAGCGGACAGAGCTGCGCCACACGAGGCATCGTCCGGTGAAATGTGAGTTTTCGGCAGGGATGCGCATGTCAAAAGCAGTTTCCTTGTGCGATCCAGTAATGCCAGTCTTCGATGGCCTGGGTTGTTGATTCATCCACACCGATAGCCTTCAACTGAGAGAGAGGCACGGCGATATTTCGATTCTGCCAGCGGGTCATCGCGAGCATGTCGCTCGAGCAGGTATCTTCAGGCGCCATCTTTCTGATTTCGACTGAGTCCCCTTTGCGCAACGGTGAGGTTGGTACAGAAGCGATGCATTGCGCTTGGAACGGGAACTGGATCTTGTCCTCGAGATAGTAGTACCAGCCCATGGCCTGTTCTTCCGGCCCGTAGGCATCCACGATGATTTCCTCGCGGATGCGGTTCTCGCGGTGGCGATTTCGTCGTGCTTTGGTCATGACTTCCTTTGCTTGGTGAGGTTTCGCTAAGGTTGCGACGTATTTTGCGCACTGATCGAAGTTCGTTGATAGATGGTCATTTCTTGGCGTACTTCGCAAGGAGGAAGTCGATATCGTCGCCCACGCCATAGCCCAGATTATGGCTGACGGTGCGCACGCGATCCAACCTGATGATCATTGCATCGCAGTCGCGTGGAGGTAGCTGGAGAGTGACTCTAAGGGCCTGTTCGAACATCCGGATCAGTGCATCGAAGAAGCCTTCATCTTGCAAGCCGATATCACCGGAGAAGCCGGCAGCAGTCTCGCAGTAGTACACCATCAACTCAGCGAGTCCTGCGGGTTCGCCAACTGCCTTTCGATAACTGGAGATGGCCTGTTTCGCCTTTGCGACGGAAGTATCCTGGTTCCGCAGCACATCTGGCCACAGCCAGCGGTCCAACGCTTCTTTGTACGGCTTGAGAACGTCTTCGCTCAACCCGAAGCGAGCGTGAAGAAACACCTGATTATCCTTGTCGGCGGCATAGAGATGCTGGATAAGGCCGATTAACGCCAACCGGTCCAAACTCGCGAGTTTTGCCTCAACAGCGGCCCATGTGGGCTGCGACCGTACATGTTTTTGGGCCATATTGGATTCAGTTCCTGGGTGCGTATCTTTTCATATCTCCGCGAAGGCCCGTTTTGCGGGCATATCACGGTGCTCCCTGTATCCTTTCCGGCCATGCCATCGAGCCATCATAAACCTTTGACCAGGCCCATTACGTTCGAGCGATGGAGCTGCGGTAATTCCACGGCATCCAGGCGGCCGGACTCCGGTGCAACTCGTCTGCGTGCCGCTGGAGTTCAGTCAGATAGTCAAGAGAGTGGACGCCATTTAGCTCGCAGGTGTGGATCAGGCTCATGAACAGGTCGCCTACGCGGGCACCGTTCTCAGTCTTATAGTAAAGAGCGTTCTTGCGGTGCAGGATCGCCTTTTTCAGACTGCGTTCTACGAGATTATTGTCCAGCGGGGCGCCGGCCCTGCGCAGAAACAGCGTCAGCGGCTGCCAGTGGCGAAGCATGTACTGGATGGCTTGGCCCAGACCGGAGTTCGGCTCCGTCTTCCTCTCCGCCAACCGCGCCTCCATCCAGCTATGCAGCTTGTCCATGATGGGCCGGCTGTGTTCCTGATGGAAGCGAAGGCGTCCCTCCGGTGACATCTTCTGTTCCTGCGCTGCGGCATCGTTGCGATAGACCTCGCCCAACATCTCCAACACATAACGGCACTCTGCGGGGAAGTTGGCCGCCACCTCGACAAACTGCCGCCGGCCATGCGCAAGACAGTTGGCCAGCAGGATCTCCACGCCCTCGGCAAGCTTCGGCGTGTTGCGCGACAGGGCATCGCACATCTGCACCGGTGACGGCAGCGCCGCGCTCCGACGCTTCAACACGTCGGCCAGGTTCTCGCCCGCATGTTGGCGGCCGGTAAAGAAGAGTGCAATACGGCGGCCATCGGCGACCGACACCACGCCGGACGTAAACACCCCGGTGCGCTCGTCCGATGGCTCGCGGGCCAGATGCAGTACCCGCATGCTGGTATCGTCGTTGTGCAGCACCTCGCCTTGGGCCGCCTGGCGGATCAGCTCTTCATAAGCGGGACGGATCAGTTCCGCAGCCTCTTCCACGATCTCCCACTGCGTGGCCGCAGGCAGCGGAATGCCCAGATTTTGCTCTAGCCGTTCCAGACGATGGAAGGGCACGCCGCTGCCGTACTTCATCTGCGCGATCATCGCCGCCGCCGTTTCGTCGTACTTCTCCTCGCCCACATCCTCAGGCGCCTGCGCCGTATACACTTCACCGCACAGGTTGCAGCGCAAACGCTCGAGCTCGTACACCGTGGCGGTCAGCGGAGCCTGACCGCTGATCCGCACCAGCCGTTTCGGCTCCTGCTGTACATAGATCTTGCCCTTGGCGCAGGCCGGACACAGATCGCCCGGGTGCAACTCGGGATGCGGGATCAGGATCCGTTGCGCACCATGATAGGCATCGGCGCCGTTTTGTCCATGGCCAGGCTTCTTCTGCTTGTCCCTGACGGCGGAGGCTGCAGCGGGCTTCTGCGTCTCTTCGATGCCGGCTCGTTTCAACACCTCCCGCGTCTTCTCCGTCAGGAGCGGGAACAGTAACTGGCGCAGATCGCGGATGGTCGTATCCTTGTCGGCGATCAGCTCGGTCAGATAACTCAACCCCTCAACCACAGCCTTTAAGCGGCGATAGTCTTCTTCGGGCAGCGCCGTCCGCGCGTGCTCCAAGAGCGCATCGAGTTCCTCGCGGGGGATTTCCAGAACTTCGATCGCGGGCTTCATCCACACTCAGCTTGACCCGCTTCCGCTCACAGCGCCAGGTCTTTCTTCGTATTCGTACCTCGGCGCCGAATCAGGTTAGGCAACTTGTTGCTTCCCTGCGCTCACCGGCCGCCACACCGGCGCCGCCTGCACCCGCGATGCGTCACCTGCGGCCAGCAGCAACTGCGCCTGCCAGGCCTCCAACCTCCGTGCCGGACCATCCGCTGCTTCCGGCCACCAGCGAAACCTCCCCTGCGAAAGCCGCTTTATCAGTAGCCAGTAACCTTGGCCGTCATATGTAAGAACACGCACCGTCGTTCCTCTGCGACTGCGAAAAATGAACACACAGCCCGAAAAAGGATCTTCGGCCAGCTTCTCCTGGCAGAGCCGGGCCAGGGAATCGATCCCCTTGCGTCCATCGACCGACTCAATCGCCACCAGGACTCGCATCTGCGGCGTGATCTGAATCATCCCACAACTTCTCGCCAGGCACGCAGCAGAGAACTCCACTCCAGCGTCGTCCCTCTCCACCGCACTCGCATCCGCGGGCCGGCGCCGGACTCGAACTCGACCACATATTCATCGGCATCGACGCCGGTGTTTCTCACCAGTTCCACAAACGCCGGCGGTGCAACCCCGGAGTCGCTGACGACGGGTCTTCGTCGTTTCGGTGCAACGTCGGCGTCCCTGCCTCCGCCACGGCGGATTCGTCTCTGGGGTGGTGCGCCGCCCAGCCGCTTCTGCAAGTTGCTGTAATCCAGCCGCAGCGTGTGCGCCACCATATAAGTCCCATGCTGCCGCGCTTCCTCAGCCGCCGCCTGCCACAGCGCCTCCGGCAGCTTCGTCCGCCTCGGCTGCGTGCTGCGGAACTGTTGCAGTTGTTCCCGCAACTGATTAATCGAATCCGGAACCGGACCGCTCCTGCTACCCATCGTCAGCCGCTCTCCTCAGCGACTAACTCAACCTACCAGTGCCGCCCGTCTGAAATCATGCATCGCTGCCGAAAACTCACCGTCTTTCCCGGGGCGGTAAAAACGTTCACACTAAGCGTGTTCGACGCGATGGGGGCGGTCATGCGCGTGGTCTCCTCAAGTTCATATGATGCTCCTTTCCATGCCTGAACCTATGGCGCCTGCCAATTCGGGGCCTTGTGCGGCTGAGCGGCGTTGTATCGTTCGCGCCAATGGGCGAGCACTAAGCGGACATCCGTAGGCGTTTAAATCCGCATCCCATCCGGGGCGAGCGTTAACCGTACTTGAGATCGGTGCTCTGTCCGACCTCGATAATGTAACCGTCAGGATCGCGGATGTAGCAGCGAATCTCGCCGTACTTGGGGATCGGATCGGTGATGAACTCCGCTCCTCGACCTTTCCACAATTCATAGCACGCTTGGATATCCGCTACGCGGAAATTCATAAAGCTGTTGATGTGATTCGGGTTGGGGACGCTGAGTGTTACCGTCGGCTTGTCGGGGGTCGGCCCGCCCCCAACGTTCAGAATCATCCAGATATTCGCAAGCTGAAGGTACGCAGGCGCGTTGCCGTCACCCATGCTCAAAATGCGAGCGCCGAAGACCTTTTCGTAGTAGTGAGCCGACCGGTGGATATCGGCGACGGTGAGGAAATGTGCGACGCTGAACCCCTCGCGGGGGGGCATCTCATAGCTCTTCCCTTCGATTTGTACGGCGTTCATTGATGACTCCTCTCAAACTGTTGGTTGGACATTGCAGTCAGGAAGCCGCTTACAGCTAGTGCAGCAGCGATTCCCAATTGGCTGGAACTCTCCCTGCCGGTCCAGGTACTGGTTGATCCTCCGGATGCGAATGCGGCGGAAGCAGCTCCACACCCTTGATCATCCCCCGCTTCTCGTAATCGAAGAACCAATCCTCACCCGGCTCGAAGCTGGCAATGATCGGATGCCCTGTTGCCGCCGCATGCTTGGACGCATGCTGGCTCTGAGAACTGTCGCAGCAACCGATGTGCCCACACTCCGCACACCGACGGAGATGAAACCACCAACCTTTCGGTGACGCCAGGCATTCTATACATCCGTTGCCACTTGGTCTCGAAGCGGAGTTGATTCCGCGCCGGTCTTTTTTCATTTCCAATTTTCCTTTCGCATCCTCTGTTCGCAACATAATGTCACACCAGCAGCAAGATCTTCCCGATACCACCCTTCTCTGCCGCTGCTTGAGCTTCGGGCGCTTCACTGAGCGGCAGTTTCAGGCTAATCGGGATTACCAGCTTGCCATCTCGCACCGCTTCGGCCATGAACTCGAGCGTTTTCGTGTCGAATTTCGAGAATACGAACACCGTCCTTACCGATGGGTACTCCGCGGCGTTCTGCGGTTTCCCGACAACCGATGCATAGACTCCTCCCGGCTTGACCTTGGCGATCAGCTTCTCGGCGGTTCTTCCGCCGACCGTATCCGCCACCGCATCGAGCGGCGAAAGATTCGCAATCGCGGTGTCGTCGTCGGTTGCGACGACCTGATCCGCGCCGACAGTCTTCGCGTCATCGATCTGTCTCTTCAAAACCCCCGCGATCACAGTCGCCCCGCGTGACTTCGCAGTGAATACCGCCGAACGCCCGACATTTCCAGCGGCACCTATGACGAGAACCGTCTGGCCCGCTGTGACTCCTGTAGCTAAGAGGAGCTGGTTGCCAGTCGTCGTCACCAACGGCAGCGCCGCCGCCTGGATCAAATCAAGCCCCTCAGGAATATCCGCTAGAACGTCCGCTTTCACCACGCAGAGTTCCGCGTACGTGTTGTCCGCCATCGCGAACACCCGGTTGCCGGCAGTAAAGGCTTCAACTCTCGGTCCAACCTTCACCACAGTGCCCGCCATATCGACTCCTATGAGTCCCGGGAACTTGATGGGGTACGAATCTTTCGTTAATCCAGCGCGTCGCTTGTAGTCGATCGGATTCACGCTCGCGGCAGCAACCCGCACCAGCACCTCGCCCGGACCCGGAACCGGGTCAGGGTATTCTTCGAACTTGAGTACTTCGGGACCGCCATATTGGTGGACAACAATTGCTTTCATCTTTCATCTCCTTAGCTCGCAATGTATTCGGTGTGATCTGTTCTCAATGGCGCCGCCCCGAAATTTACGCGGAACCGCTTGCACCAGATCGAGACCGCCTCGTACTTTGACAAATCCACACCCAACGGCAACGCGTAATTTTGATCACCGATGTTACCTTTGAGAGTTCCCAGATCGATGAACCCGGCGCGTTGCACGGTTGCATTGTCCGGCGTATCAGCGGCGGCCACCAGGTATACATGAACGTCAGGGCCGTTCGAAGTCCTGAAATTCGTCAAACGAAGAAGACGATCGCCGTTGGCGAGGCGATAGATGGTTGCGGTTCCCTCGGCAGAGTGCCTTATCCCGTAGAAAGCCCCTGACTCGGCGACTGTTACGGACGAGGGATCCGCTGCCACTGGAAAGCCTTCGTTTACGCGGCGATTGACGATCAGTCGCTCCGGTCGGAATGCGTACCAGGCGGCAAACAGTCCTGGTGCGAGGAGGGGAATTGCAGCCTTCCACTTTTTCATTTTCATTTCTCCTAGCCTTGGAGCTGTCACGCGCCTTCACGATTAGGCCAGAAGCGGCGCGTCGAATCTATTGGACGATGGTATTGCCGATACTTTGGTATGGGCGTGCCTTGATAAAAAAGTATCGCCCGATACCATTGTCCGATAGATTCGTTTCTGCGTTTCTGGCCTAATGCCAATAACGATCAGGATTCTGCGTTTGATCGTAAGGGAAATGCAAAGCACAAGCAGCGAATCAATAGTGGAGGTGGAGCATGTCACGTTTCGAACCAACCTGGGAGCCGTTCGAGGAACCCACGTACCCCACAACGCGGAACAACCGGCCCGAGACCGTGTTTGCCTTTCCCAAGCAGCGCAAAGAGCCGATGACCGACGCGCAGCACGTACGCAATGCTGTTACCCGATTCGACCAGGTGCTAGACGTGTCAGATGACGATCGGGCTTTAGCGTTTGTCAACATTGAAAAGGCCGCGAAGTATTACGGTGTGAACCTTTCCGAAACCAATTGGCACGAGCTCGGCAATCACCCCAATCGGCATCGGTTCGAGGCTGCGGCCAAGGCCGCAAAAACCAGAAAGCGGCACAGCGAGGAAAGCCTTAGGAAGACGTCGTGAGGTAACGAATTGCTCGTATTCGCCCAGGTTTGATTCCGGGCAGTGCGCTTTTGACAACCGCGGTGGTGAGTGTCTGTAAGGCTGGATCATAAGGTAAGGTGGACCAGCGCGTAATATCATCTCCGGCAAATCTTTGTGATCCTCAGCATGTACGCCGCGGACCAATCCGGAAGTAATGATTCCACGGGCGGCGGAACATTTTGATGCACAAGGTCGATTGACGGACGACATCTCGCGGGAACTGGTCCGCCAATTGATGATGAGTCTTGTGCAATGGACGCCCACGATTCCTAACTCCAGGTCCGTTGCTCTGGCTTCCTGAAAAGCAAGTGCGAGAGCACAGTCGAATGTGGGTAGTCCCATTCTGAAGGGATAAAAAGCGACAGATGAGAGCAGTGCGCATTCATCGCTTTGGCCCGCCGCCCGTAATCGTCGTTGAAAACATATCCCGTCCTGCGCCGGGTGGAGGCGAAGTTCTCGTGCGGGTCGCTGCCACGGGGGTTGGGCCTTGGGACGCACTGATCCGCGAGGGCAAGAGTAAAGTAAGTCCAATGCCCCCGCTAACGCTCGGATCGGATTTGTCCGGGGTCATCGAAGAGCTGGGACCTGATGTGTCGGATTTCAAAGTTGGCGACGAGATTTACGGTGTTACAAATCCGCAATTCTGCGAAGCCAATGCCGAATTCGCCATAGCTTCCGCGAAGATGATAGACAGAAAGCCAAAGCGTCTAAGCCACATCGAGGCAGCGTCAGTACCGGTAGTCGCGGTTACCGCCTGGCAAATGCTTTTCGAGTATGCGCGTATAAGCGAAGGACAGAGAATTCTCATTTTGGGAGCAGCAGGAAATGTTGGTGGCTATGCCGTCCAGCTTGCAACGAAAAAAGGATTGAATATCATTGCAACGGCTGGGTCCAAAGACATCGAATACGTGCGGGCTCTAGGGGCTGATACCGTCATGGATTATCACGCGGGAAATCCTGAAGATTTTGTCCGGCCCGCGGACGCGGTCATTGATACGGTTGGAGGAGCTGCTCGGGAACAATCATTCCGCGTAGTGAGGCCAGGCGGAGTTGTTGTATCAGTCGTATCAACGGACGCTGTGCCCCAGCATTCTGATGTGCGATCAGTATTTTTTTACGTCGAAGTGACGACGGCACGTCTGAACACAATTTCAAGAATGTTGGACGATGGGAACCTAGTTCCTCAAGTGGGCACTGTTCTCCCGTTGGAGCAGGCTCGACCTGCCCATGAGATGCTGGCGGGTGCACCGCACAAAAGGGGAAAGATCGTACTAGAGGTCTGATCAAAATAGAATCTGTCGAAGAGAGTACGTTTATTCGTTTCCGCCGGCCAAGTCTGTAGGCTGGATCAAAAGTTGAGGAGGACCATGGCCAATACCGGAAAAGATCGAGAGATGATGCAGCGCGTCAGTGCACATCGCGAAGGCACAGTTCGCCAGTCGGATTAACTCGAACAGTTTCGAAACGAGGCTGGCTTAAGAAAGACGCACAACGCAATAAACCCGGGTGCTCGCGGAGCTCGAAACTTATCTCGCGTACACAGCCAGATCCAACAGCACGCTCACGCTTTTGAGAGCGAATTCCAATAGTGGCAAGGGCCTTGAGATCGCCGAGGATCAAACCAACGAAGTACTTTGATCCACAGCAGAATGGTTGAGTTTCCTTGAAGGCTTACTCAAACTAAGCCAGTCCCCGCTCGCGACCGTCGAGACCACGCGCTGGCGCCAGCCGGAGGGCAGCGCCTTTGTGGATTGCTACGTGCTCAGTTTTATCACTCTTTATCAGATACTGGGGTGATTCCCTTGAAGCGTGATGCACGTAGCCCTTGAACCTTGTGTTCGAGGTGATCTTCCTGATGACGACTCCGCTCACCCGGCCAGCCTCGGAATTCCATTGCACATGATCACCGATTTTGAATGTTTTCGGCATTGCTCGCATCGCATCTTCCAATAGCTCAGCCAATCTCGAAATCCTCAGTCGGCTTAGCGTCAACCTGAAAGGGAGACTCACAAGCGCGCCGCCCGAGCACGCGGATGGAAGCGGAACCGCGCCCGGATGATTGCGGCGATTCCGGCCAATAATCCTGCCCGTCGCGGTAAGAAACCTTTTACCGTCCGGGCCTGTAAATCTTTTCTCTCAGGTGCTGCAGGTCAGTCGCGGATGGGGCAACCAAACCCGATGCTACCAACGATGAGTACACAGCTCGTTCGGCCGCGAACCAGTCAACGTCAGGCGAACCGAACGGGCGACCCCTCTCTTCACGAAGCTTGTAAGCCAGTTTTTCCACGAACTCATGCCGATCCTTATATAGAAAATCAGGGATGAGCTCCAGCGGTTGTTGCTTATCCATTTCCGCAAGTTCATTTAGCATCGGATCAGCTCCTCGAACTCTGATTCAGCGGGGCTGCTCCCAGCGTGCTCTCGCTATCCGATCTCTTGTACGACCGTTCGAAAGCAGCGTCCGCAGAGGCCGCTCTCAAGTTTTCCGCTCACACGTTCGATGATCACAACCGATTCTTCTTTCGCGTTCGAATTCTGAAGGACCTCTTCACTCACCGCCAAGAGGGCGCTTGGTGCCACAGAATAAAAGGCGCCTCCAGCGGCACCAACGCCCCCTCGTGCTGCGGAACCAGGCGCGGGGTGTAGTCCGCAGCCGGGCGATTGGTCGGGATAGCGGCTGTGTATGTGAAGCCACCTGCCGCACCAGCCAGGCGTTCGCCACGATTCATAGTTTGCGTGATCGGGCCAGCGTCTTTTTTCCCCTCCGCGTAGAGCTCGACTTCTACGGCTTCCGGGTTCATATCATCAAAGAAAACCTGAACCTGAAAGAGATATTGCTCACCCTGTCGTTGAACGGTCGCGGAACCGAATCGCAGTGCTGACCAGTGTTTCGCCAGTTCGGCCTGCCAGGCGACCAAATCAGCTCCCAGTGAGCCGCGGGTCTCGGCACGCCGGCGAAAGGCCACAGCCGCCGAGACGTAGCGTTCATCGGTATATTGTCGCACTGCGCGATTTGCCGAAAAGGCCGGAGTTAACCGAGCCATGCTTGCGCGCATGCGAGCAACCCAGCTGCGCGGAATTCCACGCTCGTCCCGCGCATAAAACTCCGGAACAATCTCTCTCTCGAGCAGCGCATAAAGAGTTTCAGCTTCGGTTGCGTCCCAAGAAGGGTCATCCCCATGTTCCTGCCCATCCCCGATAGCCCAGCCTACTTCCGGCGAATACGCCTCCGCCCACCAGCCATCGAGTTCCGAAAGATTCAACCCGCCGTTTACTAACACCTTCATGCCGCTGGTGCCGCTAGCTTCCCAAGGGCGTCGCGGAGTGTTCACCCAAACGTCCACGCCCTGGACCAGATGTTCCGCCATAAGCAAGTCGTAGTCGGAAAGGAAGACCACTCGGGATCGAGCTTCGGGGCGGCGGGCGAACTCAACCCACTGGCGGATCATGTCTTGCCCCTCGGCATCTTGGGGATGTGCCTTGCCTGCAAGCACGAGTTGCACAGGGTGCTCTCGATTAACGAGGATGTTAAGGAGCCGCGCCGGATCGTGCAGGAGGAGGTTCGGGCGTTTGTACGGCGCGAAGCGACGGGCAAATCCCAGAGTCAAAATATTGTCATCGAGAACTAGCGCTGCCTGCGCAAGATCTTCCGACGATGCTCCTCGAGTTGCTAATTGACGGACGTAAAGTCCGCGGACGTAGTCAACGAGAATCTTGCGGCTACCGGCGCGGAGTTGCCATACGTCAGGGTCACTCACGGCGGTAACATCCTTCTCCACGTTTGCCAAGGTTCCGCGCCAACGGTCTTTGCCGCACGCCAATTCCCACAGGCGATCTGCTTCGACAGAGTCCCAGGTCGGCATGTGCACTCCGTTAGTCACATGTGTCACGGGCACTTCTGTTTCTGGCCACCTTGGAAACAGAACCTGGAAGATTCGCCGGCTGACTTCACCGTGCAATTTACTGACGCCGTTGACGGCGCCGCTGCCCCGGATCGCAAGGTAGGCCATATTGAACGGTTCGGAAGAATCCTGGCGATTCCGCCGACCCAGCGCCAGAAGCTCCTCGAACGAAATCGACAGGCGCTCCTCGGCGTACTTCCTCAGGTAACACTCGATCAGGCTGGGGGCGAAGCGGTCGAAGCCTGCCTCTACGGGAGTGTGGGTCGTAAAGAGGTTACCGGCACGGGTGATTGTGAGCGCAACATCGAATGTCTGACCGCTATCTTCCATGTAGGAACGTGCCCGTTCCAGTACCGCGAATGCGGCGTGACCTTCATTCAGATGGCAAACTTCGGGGTGCAATCCGAGGGCCCGCAGGAGCCGCCAGCCGGCGATACCAAGGACCAACTCCTGTTTCAAACGCAACTCCGGACCGCCGCCGTAAAGTTCAGTGGCAATGCCGCGGTAGGCCGGAGGGTTCGCGGGGTCGTTGGTATCGAGCAAATACAATTTCGCCTTGCCGACTTGCACCTGCCAAGCTCGAATCCACAACTTAAAGCCAGGCAAAGGGAGGACCAGGCGCAGCCATTCGCCATTTGGCTCCCGCACCGGTGTGATCGGCAGCTGGCCGGGATCGTTGAATGGGTACAAAGCCTGCTGATGGCCCTGCGCATCAATTTCCTGCCGAAAATAGCCTTGTTGGTAGAGCAGACCGATTCCGGTCACAGGGACGCCCAGGTTACTTGCTGCTTTGAGTTGATCGCCGGCAACGTTTCCGAGTCCGCCTGAATAGATCGGCAGCGCTTCGCTCAGCATGAATTCCATCGAGAAATACGCAATAGTCGAGATACCCGAATGCGGATGCGCCTTTTGAAACCACGCTTCCGACTTTTCGGCAAGCGATCTTTCCAGGTGGAGATCAGTCAAAAGTCTTTGAAAGCTCGGGTCGGCAGTAACACTTTGCAGTTTTTCCCGAGATACGGTTTGCAACAGAACCCACGGATTGTGCGTCAGTTCCCAGAGTTCGGGGTCGAGTTGCTGCCAAAGCCGATCCGCTGAGTGGTTGAACGACCATCTCAGGTCCAACGCCAGGTCAGTAAGAGGATCCGAAATTGCTGTATCGACCGGACGATTGACGTTTGTCGGGCTACTCATAAGCAACTCCTTCTCATGGCTTATCGGCTTAGACCGCCGGGGTGCTGCGGGCAAGCGTCTCCGAAACAATGGTTTGGGCTTCCTCCTTGATCTGTCGTAGGTGGTCTTGCCCGAGGAAGCTCCCGGCGTAAATTTTGTAGATTTCTTCCGTGCCCGATGGACGCGCTGCAAACCAGCCATGCTCGGCAATTAGCGCGCGAGTATCCATGCCGAGGAAGAGGAGCCCGTCAACGTTCTGCAGTTTCCGGTAGTCACAGATAGCTTGAGTAATCGCCAGGATGTGCCACTCGTTGAACGCCACGACTGTAGCAGAGCCGCGATGGCCGGACGCGCCAAACACGACTCGCTGTCGCGGGTCACTCGGATCGTGACGCAGCTCGTAGTAGGCCGTAATGAGCTTCGGAACGTTCACCAAGATAGAGGGATCAGCCGGTTTGCCAACTGCGGAGCTAATTCTCACTTGGCACCTCGCCGTCGTCGGTCAAAAGAATTGCACTCGATCGAGGTTCAACCGGAAAACGGATCTGGTCTTGCAGAGAGGGCTCTTTCCCGGGTTCGTAGAAATCGTCAGGAGCGGATCGGGAAGCATCCACCGCCAAACGCCAGATCTGACTTGACGGCAACGCGGGAATGGCAAAATCAACGGATCTGGTATCGGCGTTAAACATCAGGAACAAGCCGGGTTCTTTCTGCCCCAGAATGAGACACGCAAAGGACTTCTGCCGCTCGTCGGCCCAGTCGGGAATGCCGCCGTTTGGCGCGAACCATTTTATATCTGCGTCGGTGTAGAAAACCTCTCTTCGCAGAACAGGATGGGCCCGGCGGAACGCGATCATTCCTCGAGTGAAGCGTTGAATGTCCTTGTGCTTTTCCAGCAGGCTCCAGTCAAACCAGCTCACCTCATTATCCTGGCAGTACGCATTATTATTTCCGCGCTGGCTTCGGCGAAATTCATCGCCGCCCAGCAACATTGGAACCCCTCGAGAGACGAACAGGGTCAGGAGGAACGTCTTGATCAAGCGGCTCCGCAGCGCCTCGACAGCGGGATCATCGCTTGGGCCTTCCACCCCGCAATTGTCACAGTGGTTGGCATCGCTTCCATCGCGGTTGAACTCGCCATTTTCGCTATTTTGCTTCTGCTTGTAGCTGACCAAATCATTCAGTGTGAACCCATCATGAGAAGTTACGAAGTTTAAGCTCCTTCCAGGTCCCTTGCCGGACCTTTGGTACAAATCCGAGCTTCCACAGATGCGGCTGGCAAACGATCCCATCATCCCTGCGTCGCCGATCCAGAAGCGGCGTACATCGTCACGAAAACGGCCATTCCATTCCGTCCAGCGTTGCGTGGAAAAATTCCCCACTTGATAGGCACCGCCTGCGTCCCAAGCCTCCGCGATAATTTTTATGTCACGTAGGACGGGATCCTCAGCGATGCTTTCGAGAAGTGGAGCGTTGTGAAGGATGTTCCCATGCTCATCTCGGCCCAGAACAGACGCGAGGTCGAAGCGAAAACCATCGACGTGCATGTGCATGACCCAGTAACGGAGCACAAGCTTGACGAACTCTCTGACGACAGGATGGTTTGCGTTGAGCGTATTCCCGGTGCCGGTAAAGTCCTTGTAATAGCGGCGGCCGTTCTCTTGCAACATATAGAAGATCGAGTTCTCAATGCCACGCAGGCAGATCGTCGGTCCCAGTTCGTCTCCTTCAGCAGTGTGGTTTAATACAATGTCCAGAATCACTTCGATCCCGGCGCGATGAAGCGCCTTGACCATCTCTCGGAATTCCAGGGTCTGCCGCCGGTGCGGTACTACAACACTGTAGGATTGCTTTGGAGCAAAGAAGGCGACCGGATTGTAGCCCCAGTAGTTCCTGAGTTTCTCCCTTGTTATTGGATTGAGCCGGTTCGATTCATTTTCGTTAAATTCGAGCACAGGCATTAATTCAATTGCGGTCACTCCCAGGTCCTGGAGGTAAGGGATTCTTTCGGTCAAGCCGATGAAGGTTCCTGGGTGGGCCACCCCCGAACTGGGATGGATTGTAAATCCGCGCACATGCGTCTCGTAGATCACCGTGTCGGAGGCAGAATGTTTCGGAGGCGCATCCATCTCCCAGTCGAAATGGTCGCTGGTAAAGATGCATTTCGGCGTCGTGCCTGCGTTATCGACGGTCGAAATGCTCAAGTCACTAAGGGTGCTTGACGAATCGTAGCCACGAGCCGCTGAAAAATCCCAATCTTCGATGCCGGCAATTGCTCTTGCAAACGGATCCAGAAGCAACTTATGCGGGTTGAAGCGATGGCCTTGTTCTGGTTGATAGGGTCCTTCGATGCGATAGCCGTAGAGTTGACCCGCGGAAATGCCCCGCAGCCACACATGCCAGAGGTCACCGGTGCGATGACGCGCCGGATCCAAATCAATGATTTTGGCTGGAGACGAATCGTTAGCATTTTGATAGAGCTCCAGGCGAACACGGGTGGCGTGACGGCTGAACAAAACAAAATTAACTCCGTCTCCGTATTGATGTGCTCCCCCAATGGGCAGTGGATTTCCCGCCTGAACCTCACCCTCCTCAAACGGTGCTTCTGGAGTGTCGGATTCATTCTGTTTGATAGCCGGTCCAGCCATCGAGCCCTCATGCGCAATTTGATAATCCTGCTTCCTGTTCGCGCACCCTGCACACCAGGAGTATGCAGCAAATTAGAGCAAGGCGCCATTGGACCTTGGTATAACCAATACCGTACTCTTGCGACGGAGGTCTCTTTGCGGCGACTGTTCTCGACGTTCGCTGACGGCTGGGCGGGGTTCGACCTTCTCATTCAACGACTAATCATGGGAATTGCTCCGCTCCAGAATGAGATAATGCTACTAGAGGAGACGCCGACAACCGGACTTGCGGTTCCTGAAATCGCCGGTTCTGTCTTGGGATTATTTCTCTTAGCCGGTTTATGGGCCCCCGTGGCGGGAGCGCTCGTCGCAGCTATCGACGTGTGGATCGTCTTGGCAGGAGGGGGCAATGTCTGGGTGTCAGTCATCCTTGCGATCTTGGGCGGCACTTTGGCAATGATCGGACCAGGCGCCTGGTCGATCGATGCCCGGCTGTTCGGGAATAAGCATATCGCAAGTTGACAACGCGTTGCCCTCTGCTTCGACCTTTCACCGAAAGTCGGACGTTCAGACACACGGTAGAGCAGATTAAATTCGCTTGATTTTCGTTTGACTGCGCATCTGCCGCGGTTGCATATTGATTCTCGTAATCGGCGCTCTTCCTCTTCTGACGAACTTCCGTCAGATAGCGTCGAATTCACGAAACCCCAAATTGTATCTTGTAAGCAAATCGCAAGCACAGAAACGGAGGTTGACATGGATTTCAATCCAACCGGGTCCTTTCTGAGATATGACACTGGTTCGATGCCTACGATTTGTCATCAGCTCGGGTTTGCAGGGACCTCACAGTGCACGCCAAGTGTCTTCATCGTTGACGGAGACAGAGCGGTGTGCGAATCACTTGCGCTCTTGATTGCTTGCGAAGGCTGGCGTCCGGAGACCTTCACATCGGCGGAAGAATTCCTTTGCCGCCCACTGGAACTTGTTCCCAGCTGCTTGATGCTCGACGTCTCCCTGCCAGGCATCAGCGGTCTCGAATTGCAGAAGCGTGTCGCCGCTGAACGTCCAGACATCCCAATTATCTTCATCAGCACCAAATCCGATGTGCCCACCACGGTTCAGGCTATGAAGGCAGGGGCTGTCGAATTTTTCACGAAGCCCTTTCGGGATGAGGAACTACTCGGCGCTATTCGAGAAGCCCTGAAACGAAGCCGTGTTGCTATAGCTCAAGAGAAGGAGAATCGAGCACTCAAGGCACGCTACGCCTCACTCTCATTTCGCGAACGGCAGGTCATGGCGTTAGTGTCGTCCGGACTGCTGAATAAACAGGTCGGCAGCGAGCTAGGCATAAGCGAGATAACAGTGAAAGCGCACCGAGGCCAAGTCATGCACAAGATGCGGGCAGCTTCCCTCGCAGATCTGGTGAAAATGGCAGCGAGACTCAGCGTAACCAAGAATTTCGAAATGCCAATGCCGCGCGATATTGCCGATTGTGCGACTCACATCGCCGGTCACCTGATTGGAAGTTATACGCCGGCCGCCCTGGAAGCAGTTTCACTTCGACAAACGAAGCTCCCCGAGAAAAGAACAGCGCTGAGACTTGTGGTGTAGAGACTCTTGTTGCCGTTCCGTTTCGGCAGCTTTGTGACCATAACATTCCGGCAGGTGAGCTTCGCCAGGTTCGGCGAGTATCCGCTCGACGCGTTTGATCGGTTCAAGCTGCTAACGCATGTAAACGTTCTTGCGCTGCGTTATTCGCAGGACCGAGTCAAGCAGGCGAGATCTCATCTGAAGTCGATCTTAGACGGAGCCATCGAGCAGGAGTTTCCGGTGAAAGACCCGACCAGAAAGCTTAAGATCCCCAGAAATCTTCGGCGTAAATACATGCGGGTCCTGAGGTGGGAGCAACTCTGGTTGATTCTGGCGAAAACCGCCAGGAGAGACCGCCTTCTGCTCATGTTGGATATGGTGGAAGCGCCGCACCCGGGCGAGTTGTTCGCTCTGCGCTGGCGATCCCTCGACGACCGCAACACGGTGTCGTTAACCGAAACCGTGTATCGCAGGCAGCTTAGGCCATTCGGCAAGACCCCGCGGAGCCTCACCAAGATTCATCTTCCCGATGGCTTGGCAGGCGAACTCCGGCGTTGGAAGGTGGAGTGCAAGGACGCCTCGCCCGAAGCATTCATCTTTCCGAACGCGGACGGCGGGTTCATGGACGCCAATAACTACCGGTTCCGGGTTCTCAAGCCGCTTGGGGAAAAACTGGGCATTGCGAAACTGAACTTTCAGATTCTGCGCCGAACCATGTCGACACAGGCGCAGAGGATGGGATCGGTCAAGGACATCCAGGCGCACGTCAAGCACTCGCGGCCCGACACCACGGCCTACGAGTACATGCAGGAGTTCCCTGAAAGTGTGCGACAGATGGTCGGTTCGGTGTACGCCATGCTCCAGAAAGGAGGGGAATCCGGGAAGGAGATTTCAAATTTGCTACCAAGTGCTACCAATCCTTCCGGACAGGAGTCCGCAAGTTGCTGATTCCCTGGTGGGCGCTACTGGATTCGAACCAGTGACTTCCACCGTGTGAAGATGGCACTCTACCGCTGAGTTAAGCGCCCGAGGACTGGGCTTTGCGAGGGGGCAACGTCACCATCCCGGCCCAAGAGAATCTCCAGAGCCCAGGAGGTCTTCCTGAATCAACGACATGCGGCCTTGCAGTCCTTGTTTCCCGTAGGGTGGCCTGAAACCGCTCCCGGACCGCTGATTCCGGGTAAACTGGAACACAACCGTAAACGGCGTCCCATGGGGTAGAGTAACACCAGCACGGCTTTAGGTCCAAATTTGGCGCCCATCGAGTCGCTAGTCAAAGCGGGCGCCATCTTTAGCCCCGCGGCAGACCATTCATGCTCAGGAGAGCGCGTTCAAACCGCCAGGAGAGCGAGCTGCCCTTCGAAGGGGAAGCGGCGCGGCCGCCTGTTTCCGCCCTTGGCAGTTCCCGGTTGCTTTCCGGATTAGCCAGAGCCTATACCTTGGCGCAAGCAGGCCCTCCCAACTCCGGCGAGGACGGCCCCGGGGACGGAAATCCAGGCGAGGAAACCGCTTACGGGCCGCAACCTTCTAGCCCGGGTGGTGTTCTACAAGGTATGGCAACCATGGTCCTCAACGGTCCGGCCGTGGGTGCGGGTCCCGGCCTGCGGGATGCGATCCCGGGCCCCGGTGTGGGCCTAAGGGCGGAATTGGATCCGAAAAGCAACGCAGCCATTATGCTGCGCGTGGCCGAGGGCGACGAAGCCAGCTTCAATTACCTGGCGGAAAAATACCATCGGCCGATGATCCACTTCCTCTACCGGATGGTGGGCAACCAGGCGATTGCCGAAGAACTCGCGCAGGAGGTGTTCCTGCGCGTCTATCGGGCCAGGAGCAGTTACCGGGCCGAGGCCAGATTCACCACCTGGCTTTACCGCATCGCCACCAATCTGGCGGTGAACTACGCGCGCGACACCAAGCACGAACGGATGGCGCAAACGGTGTATTTGGACGCGGCCGACGAGGAAACCGGTACGACTCCCGATCTGGCCGACGACGAGCCCACGGTGGAGCAGCGCCTGATGCGCGATGAGCGCATGGCCGCTATTCGCCGTCATGTGATGGCGCTGCCTGAGCGGCAGCGCACGGCCGTGCTGATGCACAAGTACCAGGGGATGGATTACAAGCAGATCGGGGAAGTGCTCAAGCTCAGCGAGTCGGCGACCAAGTCGCTGCTCTTCCGCGCTTACCAGACCTTGCGGGAAAAGTTGAAGGACTTTGTTTGAAGGCAGGAGCGAAAATAAGCCGAGCGAAGGAAACGGAACCCAAGAAGCGGAAATCGCCCGGCAGAAAACGGGGTGGCTTACCATGAAACTGATGAAGAACAACTGCACGGGCAAGGATGCCGAGCTGGCCGAGGTGCTGCTCGATCCGGGCCCGGCTTCTGCCAAAGTTCAGGCTCACGTTGCCGAGTGCGATCGCTGCCAGGGTGAGCTCGAGGAGTTGAAGGCCGCCATGCGCGTGCTGGATGGCTGGAAAGCTCCCGAGCCAAGCCCCTACTTTCTTACCCGGCTTGGCGCTCGGATGCGCGAGGAGCGCGAGGCCGCGCCGGCCAGTTGGTTTTTGGGCGCCATCGCTCGCCTGCGCGCCAGCATCGCCTACGGGCCGGGATTGCATGTGCGACCGCTGGCGGCCGCAGCGCTCACCATAATACTTCTCGTGGGCGGCGGAACTTACCTTGGCGTCACGGACTGGATGCATCCCGCGCAACCGGCGGGTCAGGATGCGGCCGTGGTGCACGACCTGCAAACGCTCGACAGCAATGCGCAAGTGCTGGATCAGATGGAAGCTCTCTCCAGCAACGAGACAGGAGACTAGAGTCTGCTGACATTTCGGCCGCCTGCCGGGAGAAGGGCACGTGAACTGGACTACCAACGCGGAAAGAATGCGTCCGGCGGCGGTTGCCGCGGCGCTCCTGTCTCTCTGTCTCACTTGCGTCGTGGTTCCCGGCCAGCGTGGCGCCGAGCGTCAGGCGCCCCCGCCGCGGCCGGGCGTCGCTCAGCGCCAGGCGGCCCGGCAGGAAAAACAGCAGCAGAAGCAGTATCAAAAACAGCCTCGGCAGTACCAGAACCAGCAGCGGCCGTATCAAAACCAGCAGCGGCCGTATCAGAATCAGCAGCGCCAATACCAGAACCAGCAGCGGCCGTATCAGCAAGCCCCTCAATCTAATGGCGGGCAGCGGCCGGCGACCGCTTACCCCACTCGCAGCGTCCAGCCCGGCTATGCAAACCCGGCCTACAACCGTCCTGCCTATCCCAACGCCGCCCGTCCCGGAACCGCCTACCCCGGCGCTTCGCCTCCCGGACACTTAGGCGACTGGCTCAATCGGCACCAGAGCCTTCCCGTCCAGGATCAGGAGCGGCTGCTGCGCAACGACCCCAGCTTCAACCGCCTGCCCCCGGCCACGCAGCAGCGCCTGTTGCAGCAGTTGCACCAGTTGAACCAGATGCCCGAGGCGCAGCGCCAGCGCCGCCTAGCGCGCAGCGAGATGCTGGAGCACATGTCGCCGCAGGAGCAGATGCAGGTGCGCCAGGCCGGCCGCCGCTTCGAGGCTCTCCCGCCCTATCGCCAGGCCATGGTCAAGCGCGCCTTTCAGGATCTGAGCTCCGTGCCCCTCGATCAGCGCTCCACGGTGCTCAACTCCGCGCGCTTCCAGAGCCAGTTCTCTCCCGGCGAGCGCGACATCCTTAGCAATCTCCTCCGCGCCGAGCCCTACGAGCCGCCCCGCTGACAGCCGTCGCTCCCGCCTTTGTTTCTCAAACTCTCACCCAACCACAAATCCAGGGATAATTCAATGACCAGGGAAGGTGGGCCAACCGCCATCACGAACAGTGCTTCAGCGTCTGTCGCAACTTCGCCGCAACGGCATAGCCCTGCAGGTCAGGGAACATCTTGGCAGGTGTGATGCCCATTGCCTCTAGATCCGCCAAGGCGAGTCTCCGCTCAGATGCAGGGATTAGGAACCGCAGTAGGGCCGGGGTCTTAAGGCCGCTGCAGTGCCTCGCATATTCTTCCAAGGACCTGAATGGTGTTCTCGAAAAAGTAAACCTGCCCTCTTGATTCCGCAGCCTTGTGTTGGACTTTGCCTCCATGGCAATTATCTGAACGCCCAGCTCGCTAGTCCAGATGTGCGACCGCGTGTCAAGTGCCCACACAGCAACTTGCCCGCCGGGATCACCGACCGTCGGCGTGTCGGCAAAGGCGAAGAGCGCCCCAATATAGGGACTCTCCGTCCAGTCAAGTAACCTAGTCGGGAGTCCGTAGTGTTGCGCCAGAGCTACTAACTCATCGTCGGATGCGCTGCTTAGGGAGGTGTCGCCCCCGTGCTTGATTTCTCTCTGGAATTCTGCTAATAGCCCGGCAGCAACCGAAATTCTTTCGCGTTCGGGAAGTCCGGTGCTCTCAAACCACCTGTCGTAAGATGTTATCAGTTCCCAATCGCCGTCGCGCTGTCCGCGGAAAAGATAATCTCCTCTCTGGAACAAGCCGTCGCCAAACAGATATTGCAAAACCGTGGTCTTGTACTCACCCCACGTGCCGCAATCCACTGTGTCCACCGTAGCCGTCTTATCCACCTCTTACCCTCCGTCGAACGGGACCACAGGCTTACTACCGGTCGCTCTAATACGAGCCGCGTCGATGACAATTGGGTGAAACACGTAAGTTGCCCGGCTCGGCAAATGGAAGTCATCATTTTCAGCTTCGTTATGGAAAACGTACCGTTCGCTATCTTTGGAGCCTTCAACATAACCTAGAAGCCCATTTAGCCAGAGGATTGCAAAGGGATCAGCGTCACCTACAAACACCGTCTCTGCCCATTTCTGACCCTCCTGAAGCTTCTGCTGGCCGAACCTGTCAGAGCCTACATACTTGATCAGCGATTTGAAGTCTTCTACGACGCCTCTTTCATATTCCTTGCTGCCGGTGTAGACCTCGGAATAGCCATGCTGAACTGCATGCGCTGGCATGACACTCGATACCCATTCATTGGCACAGATGGCGAGTTGCTCATCTCCGAGCACCCTGGCGACGGTAGCAACGCACCGTCGTATCATCTGATGGGTGTCGCTATTCCCTTGTGCTTTGTGACGCGCGATCGCTTCGCAGAGGGCGTTACCAAGAACTATGGTGTCGCGTGGCAGAAGACGGGTGTGGCGGAGCAGGTATTGGGTGATGGGCTCGGTCACCTCGCGCTCTTCGTTCGTGATCTCAGCTGTGCCCAGCCAGGAAGCAACGCTTCTGCCAGCAGCCAAACCGCCGAGAAAATAGCTTTCGTCCAGCAGTCGAAGCTTCTCGAACAGTAGGTACTCAATTGCCTTCCGGTTCCAACTGAGAACTCTAATGTGCGGCTCCTTGCGATAGCGGGTTTGGTGCTCGCTCCGATACACAGAGGAGAGGACCGTATCCCGGACACAGATGAAGACGTGGAGCCGGCTTCCGAGCTGTGAGTCACGCAAAAGCCTCATGGTTTGGTAGAAGAGACCCTTCTGACACCGGAGCCAGTACATCGGTGCGTGTGCGAACTCCTCGTCGACAGCATCTAGGTACAGACACACGGGAGGACACGTCGCCATGATCTCCGCCACCACGGTCTCAAGCTCCGCCCATAGCGGCTTTGTAAGGTATTTCTCGATGGACTGTTTGGAATGATGCGCGTTTATGATCTCGCTGACTTGGCTGTAGACCGATACGTGAGCAACATATTCTCTCACCACATCTCCGAAGTGTCTGTACAATCGCTCCCTCTGATCTGCGGCCACGTGCTCTTTCAGGTGGCGGTTGCATAGGAGATGCGATATGAGCGACAGCAGGATCGCGCGACGCCATAGAACCATCCAGCTTTCGGTCAGAGGATCGTCGGGAAAGAATTGACAATACTTCACGATTTGCAGCGTGGTTGGCAGGTCCTGTTGGATCTCGTCCGCGAAAAGCAACTCGTTCCCGGCAGCGCTGGCCTGGAGGCGGCGGAGATAGACGGTCTTTCCGGAGCCCTTTCTGCCAGCGAGGACGCGCGCTGTGAGATCGTCAGGGGGCGTAGACAGGCCGCCCCACACGGCTGGGCTGCCAAACGACACAAATCCCTTTGTGATCTCATCAATATTCGCCCGAGAGCCGTCGGGGTTGCCAAAAGGGGTGAGCTCATGTAGAGTGCCATGCTCCATCGTGCGGCCTATGCCTCCTTCCGCGTGACTTGTGCGTATGGGACCAGCGGAGCCTCGACTACCAAGCCCCGTAAGGATAGCATGGCTCAGTCCCCGGGGTTCGCGCCTGGGACACAACATGTACTGCGGGCGATCTGGCGACGGCCAGCCGGACCCGATTGGTACCGGGAAACGTTAGGTTCCTATCGGGGCCGCCGGGTGCCCCGTCCCAGCTTACTTGGGCGGGATCGCCTCCAAAACCCAGCCTGCACCCTAAAATTCCCTATCGCGCACGCAAAATTCGACGAAATCCACCAATTCTGACGACCTGCAGGTCACAAATCTACCCAATTGCTCCACCTGCAGGTCATATCCTCCGCGAGCTCGCGATGCGACGATTTTTCTCTCCGTCCCAGCTGCGAAAACCCTCCATCTGCAGGTCGCCACTTTTCACGAGATTCTGGCGGCCGGCCCCTTCGCAAACCGCCGCTACCCCGCCCTGCTCCGGAAATACTCGAGCAACTTCATCAGTCCTTCTCGCAGCCCGACGCGCGGCGACCAACCGAGCAGCGTGCGTGCTTTGGTAATGTCAGGCCGCCGGCGCGTGGGATCGTCTTCCGGCAGATCGACGCAGCTCAACTCGCTCTTCGAGCCGGTAATTTCAAGCACCGCCTGCGCGCATTCCAAAATCGTGAACTCCTCGGGATTGCCCAGGTTTACAGGCAGATGTTCCTCGCTCTGCGCCAGCAGCCAGATACCCTCGATCAGGTCGTCCACATAACAAAAGCTGCGCGTCTGGCTGCCGTCGCCGTAGATGGTGAGCGGTTCGCCGCGCAGCGCCTGCATCATGAAGTTGGCGATGACGCGGCCGTCGCTGGGATGCAGGCGCGGACCGTAGGTGTTGAAAATCCGAGCCAGCCGCGTGTTCACGCCGCGCGACCGATGGTAGGCCATCACCATCGCCTCGCCGAAGCGCTTGGCCTCGTCGTACACCGAGCGCGGTCCGACGGGATTCACATTGCCCCAGTAGCTCTCCGTCTGCGGATGCTCGAGCGGATCGCCATAGCACTCCGAAGTGGAGGCGTGAAGATAACCCGCGCCGTACTTGGCGGCAATCTGCAGCGTGTTCTCCACGCCTACAGAGCCCACTCGCAGCGTCTCGATTCCCAAGCGAAGATAATCCGGCGGGCTGGCCGGCGAAGCCATATTGAAGACATAATCGAGCGGCCCCGGATCGAAGCTGGCGCAGATGTCCCGCTCTTCAAACCGGAAGCGCGCATCGCCCGCGAGATGGGCAAGGTTCTCGAGGTCGCCCGTGGACAGATTATCCACGCCCAGAACGCAGTAGCCCTCGCACAGCAAGCGATCGGTCAGATGAGAGCCAAGAAAGCCGGCGGCGCCGGTTACGAGTGCACGTTTGGTCAAGATTCCATACTCCAAAACTGCAAATCGAAGACGCCGCGCCGCAGTCTTTCCCCGCAAGCGCGGGAGTCTTGCTTCGCGGCCCGTAGATCCCTCAAAAAATCGTTTACGCCGGCAGCTTGCGCGGCTTGCCTTCCTGCGCCTGGTAGCTCGCTTGCCTGCCCACGCTTACATAGGTAAAGCCCCGCGCCTGCATCTCTTGCGGCTTATACAGGTTGCGCCCGTCGATGACGATCGGGAAACGCACCGCGCGGTTCAACCGCGACAGGTCGATGGCGGCGAATTCCCTCCAGTCCGTCAGAATCAGCACGGCATCGGCGTCCTTTGCCGCCTCGTAAAGATCCCTAGCGTAATTCATGTTCGCGGCCGGCGGCAGCGTTTCCATCGCGCGTTCCATGGCCGCCGGATCGTAAGCCGTAACAATGGCCCCGGCAAGCAGCAGCTTCCTGATGATTTCAATGGCCGGCGAATCGCGAACGTCGTCCGTGTCGCCCTTGAAGGCCAGGCCCAGCGCGGCCAGCCGCTTGCCGCGCAGCGTCCACAGCGCCGAACGCACCTTATTGAAGAAGACTTCCCTCTGCGTGTCGTTGATTTTGCGCACCTCATCGAGCAGTTGAAAGTCAATACCCCGTTCCTGCGCCACCCAATGAAATGCGGCCACATCCTTGGGGAAACACGAGCCTCCGTAGCCCAGCCCTGCGCGCAGAAACTTGGAACCGATGCGGCTGTCGAGGCCGATGCCCGTGGCGATGTCCTCGACGTCCGCATCCACGGCTTCGGCCAGGTTGGCCACAGCATTGATGAACGAGATCTTCATCGCCAGGAATGCATTCGATGCGTGTTTGATGATCTCCGCACTCTGCGCCGAGGTGACCAGCAGCTGGGCAGGCCGCGCCGCGCTGCAAGCTCCGGTCAGACCGCCGGGTTGCTCGTAATACCCGCCCCCGGTCAGCGGCGCATAGATCCGCCGCAACATCTCCGCGGAGCGCTCGTTGCTTGCGCCCACCACAATGCGGTCGGGATGCAGGAAATCCACCACCGCCGTCCCCTCGCGCAGGAACTCGGGGTTCGAAACCACATCGAACAGCTCCCGAGCCACGCCATGGCGGTGCAGCACGCGCCGTATCCAGTCGTTGGTATAGACCGGAACCGTGCTTTTCTCCACGATCACCTTATAGCTTTTAACGGTCCGGGCGATCTCTGCAACCACCGCCTCGACATACGACAGGTCGGCGGCTCCGCCATCGCCCTGCGGCGTACCTACGGCGATAAACACCGCCTCGCTCTGCTCCACGGCCTGGCCCAGATTCGTGGTAAACACCACGGCGCGGCCACGGTGCCTGGCCAGCAACTCGGGCAAGTGCTCTTCAAAGATGGGCACGCCGCCCTCGCAAAGCTGCTTCACTCGGGCTTCGTCGTTGTCGACACAGACAACCTTATGCCCCATGTCCGCAAAACAAGCCGCCGCCACAAGCCCTACGTAACCAGAACCGATCACACAGATAGAAACTTGATTCGACATGCGTTCGCGCTTTCTCCTTAGCGCTATAATACTGTCGCCTTCGAGGGGCTGCGCAATTCCGTTTGGGTTGTGTGCTCAAAAAACCGGCTCCTCGGAGGCCTCTCCAACCATTCGCCGGCTCATCTCATATTCTATAGCGTTGCCGATCCAGTGCCCGTGTAGCTCCGCCCGCTGCACACCCCCGAAGTCATCATTGCTGGGTGGCTCGCGACGTCCAGGCCATTCGTCTCAGCTGCCGGGTGCGCAGCTGCGTCTCCCCGCTCGAGGACCCTCCTGTGGGCTAAAATCAAACATAGGCCAAACGGTATCGTTCTTTGCGCATCGCGCAATCGAGCAAGGAGTTCGAACCTTAATGGCGATTCCCGCCACGCAACTGCGCCCGGGCATGATCATCAAGCACAACGACCAGCTTCACCTGGTCTTCAAGGTCGAGCACCGCACGCCCGGCAATCTTCGCGCCTTCATCCAGGCCAAGCTGCGCAACCTCAAATCCGGCGCTATGTTCGAACACCGCTTCCGCTCCGCCGACGCCGTCGAGAAAGTCGTCGTCGACGAAGTCCCCATGGAGTTTCTCTACGCCGACGGCGACGATTACTATTTCATGAATCCGGTGGACTTTGAGCAGACCATCTTGAAGAGCTCGACTCTCGGCGATGCGGTCGAGTACCTCACCGCCAATCTCCAGATCAAGGTGAGCTACTTCGATGGGAAGCCGGTGGGCGTCGAGTTGCCCCAAACCGTCGATCTCGAGGTCGTCGAAACCGAACCTGGGCTGAAGTCCGCAACCGCCTCCAGCGTCACCAAGCCGGCCAAAACCGAAACCGGCCTCGTCGTCCAGGTGCCGCCCTTCATCAACCAGGGCGAGAAAATCCGCGTCGACACCAGCGAAGGCGCCTACCTGAGCCGCGCGTAGGCCCGGTCATGAAACTTCGCGTGGACATGAATGGAGGTTTGATGAAGTCCTTACTCTGCGCACTTCTCGCTGTGCTCGGCAGCCGTGCGGTCCCTGCCGCGCAGCCGCTTCCCGCAAGCACCGGCTCGAGATCCGCTGATCAGGCTGAGGCCGTCAGCGGCAGCAATGCCTTCGCCGTGGACCTGTACGCGCAGCTTCGCTCGCAGCCCGGCAATCTTTTCTTCTCGCCGGAGAGCATCTCTACCGCATTCGCCATGGCCTACGCCGGGGCCCGCGGGCAAACGGCCGCCGAGATGCAGCACGTCTTCCACTTCACTCTGCCGCCGGAGCGGCTGCATCCGGCCATGGGAGCACTTCTGACCGCAATGAACGCGCAACACAAGGACTATGAGTTGCGCGTGGCCGACGCGCTCTGGGCGCAGCAGGATGCGAACTTTCTCCCGAGCTACCTCAATCTGGTCCAAACCGACTACGGCGCCGGCTTCCACCGCGTCAACTTCAAAACATCGCCCGACGCCGTGCGCGCCACCATCAACCAGTGGGTCGAAAAGCAGACCAACGACAAGATCCAAAACCTGATCGGGCCCGGCGTGCTCACGCCCGCAACGCGCCTGGTGCTCACGAACGCCATCTACTTCAAGGGCGATTGGCTCGACCCGTTCGACAATGGCGCCACGCAGAAAGAGGAGTTCCACCTCTCGGCCACACAGTGGGTCATGGCGTCATTGATGCACCGCACCGGCAGCTATCGTTACTATGATGGCGGCACGTTCCAGGCGCTGGAGCTCCCCTACGCCGGCAACGAGCTTTCGATGGTCGTTCTGCTGCCCAAAGACATCGGCGGCCTGCCCGCGCTCGAGAAGGCCTTCACCGCCGCGGCCACAGGCGATTGGCTCGGGAAGCTTGCGCCCGTGGATAAAGTCATCCTCACCCTGCCGCGCTTCACCATGACGCAGCAGTTCGAGCTCAGCGCCGCCCTTTCCACCATGGGCATGCCTCAGGCCTTCGCCGACTCGGCGGATTTCTCCGGCATGACCGGCAAGCCCGACTTCACAATCTCCGCGGCGATTCACAAGGCGTACGTCGAAGTGAACGAGCAGGGCACCGAGGCTGCGGCAGCCACATCGATTGTGATGCGTGCAACCGCCATGCGCCAGGAATTTCCCGCGCCCCCGCCCATCGTGTTCCGCGCCGATCATCCCTTCCTCTTCATGATCCGCGACACTGGGACCGGCGCCGTCCTCTTCCTCGGCCGCGTCGCCGACCCGACGAAGTGACGAACCCGAGGTGCAGAATAGCCGGCCGGTAAATGACCGGCTCTTTGCTTGCGAGACGCGAGGCGTTACGCTATACGCATGATCAGGCGCTTCCGTCACTCCGGGATCGAACGGTTCTTCAAGACAGGGAGCAAGGCGGGCATTCAGCCGCGGCAAGGCTCTCGCGCCAGTTGTTCGCATTGAACCGCGCGAAGTCCGCGCAAGATATGAACGCTCCGGGGTGGGATCTCCATCCGTTAACCAGGGACCTTTGCGGGCATTGGGCGATCAAAGTGAATGGAAACTGGCGGCTCACATTCACATTCGAGGACGAAGATGCAGTCTTGGTCGACTATCAGGACTACCAATAGGAGGCTTGCATGCTGATGCACAATCCGCCACATCCGGGCAAGGTGCTGCGCGAATATCTGGGTGACATGGACATCGCGGACGCCGCAAAGCGCCTCCGGGTGACACGCGCTACGTTATCACGCATCGTCAACGGGCGGGCGGGAATCTCGGCGGAAATGTCGTTGCGACTCTCCGCGGCTCTTGGGACTCATGCCGCGTTCTGGTCCGGCCTGCAGATGGATTACGACCTGTGGAATGCGGGCCGCAAGCGCAGGCCAAGGATTCAGCCGTTCGGAAAAGCGGCGTGAGCGTCTGAGCAGGAGCGTTTTCCGGTTCAACGCTGCGATTGAGCCGGTCAGAACTGCGCATCCGAGACCGGGCGTCGCTTCACTTCCCATCCGACAGCTTCACCAGTCGCGCCTCGAGCAGCGCCTCGATCGGCTTTAATGCCTCGAGCACCGACTCTGAAACCGGCTCGTCGACCTGCACCACGGCCAGCGCCTTTACGAGTTGCTTGACACCCGGCACCCGGCGCTCGCGCCCCAGCGCAAAGTTGGCAATGTTCACGCCCTGCTGGCCAAGGATCGTGCCAATGCGCCCGATCACGCCCGGCACGTCCAGGTTGCGGCACACCAGCAGAGTGCCTTCGAGCGGCGTCTCGATGTCGATGCCGTCAAACGCCAGAAGCCGCGGCTGCTCTCCGTGAATCACGGTCGCGCTGGCGCGGCTCTCGCCCTGAGCGCTGTGCAGCACTACCGTCAGCACCGTTGCCGCGCCGCCGCGGTGGCTCTCTTCCTTCTCCTCGTGCACGCGAATCCCGCGCTCCCCGGCCACCGCCGCCGCGTTAATGCGATTGATGTTCTCCGATCCCTGCAACAGCCCCGCGATCGCCGCATTCCGCACCAGATCCGTCTTGGCCTCGGTCAGCGCGCCGCCGTACACCAGATGAATCGCTTCGATTCCGCTCTTCCCCGCCTGCGCCAGAAACGCCCCCAGCCGCCCGCCGAGGTCGATGTACGGCGCCAGTTGCACATACTCTTCGTGGCTCAGCGAGGGCAGATTCACCGCGTTCTGCACCACGCCCAGCTTCAGATACTCGCGCACCTGCTGCGCAATCTGCACTCCCACCGCCTCCTGCGCCTCGGCCGTCGAGCCCGCGATGTGCGGCGTCAGAATCACGTTGTCGAGCGCAAAATAAGGCGAGTCTTTGGGCGGCTCCACGGCAAACACGTCCAGCGCCGCGCCCGCCACCTGCCCGCTCTTCAGCGCTTCCACCAGCGCCGCATCGTCCACCAGCTCGCCGCGCGCGCAGTTGATAATCCGCACGCCCTTCTTCATCGCGGCAAGCGTCTTGGCGTTGATAATGCCGTTGGTCTGCGGCGTCAGCCCCACGTGCAACGTCAAGTAATCCGCCTTGGCAAAAAGCTCTTCCAAAGGAACCAAAAGAATCCCGTTCTCGCGCGCCACAGCGACCGACACAAACGGATCGGCGCCAATGATCTCCAGCCCGAATCCGCGCGCCCGCTTTGCTACCTCCAGGCCAATCCGTCCCAGCCCCAGGATGCCCAGCGTCTTCCCGCGCAGCTCCGTGCCTTGCAGGCTCTTTTTCTCCCACTTGCCCGCGTGCATGGTCGCATTCGCCGCCGGCATCTTGCGCGCCAGCGCGAGCATCAGCCCGACGGTCAGCTCCGCCACGGCCACCGCGTTCGCGCCCGGCGTGTTCATCACCACAATGCCGCGCCGCGTCGCCGCCTCGACGTCAATATTGTCCACGCCCACCCCGGCGCGGCCGATCACGCGCAGCTTGGGCGCGTGCTCGAGCAGCGCATCGTCCACCTGCACCGCGCTCCGCACCACCAGCGCGTCGGCCTCGGCCAGCGCCGCCGGCAATCCCTCCGGCAACTGATCGTGCGTCTTCACTTCCCATCCCGGCTCGGCCGCAAACACGGCCAGCGTCGCTGGAGAAACCTTCTCCGCCAGTACGATCTTCATGGCTGCTCCCTTGTCCGCCGCGGCGGACCCTCCCTCGTACTCGTCAAAGCGAATGCCCTGCTGCTCGCACAGCAAATCGAACATCCGCACCACCGCCGCGTGCGGCTTGCCCTCGCCGCGCTCGTATTTTGTCAGCGAGTTGGGATGCACCCCCAACCGCTCCGCCATCTCGTATTGAAAGAGATCGAGCTGCTTGCGCGCGATCAGCAGCTTTTCTCCGAAAGTTAATTCGGACATGAGTCCCCTTCAGTAAATGGGCGGTGTCAGCGGAGTTAGCGGAGTTAGAAAGCAATCGCCGCCGCACTCTCGCTCCGCTAAAACGAGCGAAACGCGACTAACTCCGCTAGCACCGCTGCTCCTTTGCATACACTTCCTGCGCCGCCGCCACAGCCTGCCCGTAAACCACCTGCAGCCCTAGCGTGTCCTTGGCGATGTGCTCCATCGCGCCCAGCAGCGCCACGGTGTCGAGGTAGTCGAAGAAACCCAGATGCGCCACGCGGAAGATCTTCCCCTGCATCTCGCCCTGACCGTTGGCCGCCACCAGCGCGAACTTCGCTTTCAGCGCCTTCACCACTACGCCCGAGTCCATCCCCTCCGGCACGGCAACCGCCGTGGCCGCCGCCGCGGGCGCCGTAGGCGCAAACAGCTTGAACCCGAGCGCAACGAGACCGGCACGAGTCGCCGCCGCATTCACCTGGGCGTTGTCGACCAGCGCTTCGCGCCCTTTTTCCAGGTCGCCGCCCGCCTGCCCGGCAATGTAGTCGAGCGCCGCGCCCAGCCCGGCCACCAGCGCCACCGCCGGCGTGTACGCGCTCTCGCCCTTCACCGCGTTTTTGCGCTCCTTACGCAGGTCGAAGTAGTAGCGCGGATTCTTCGCCGTCTCCATCGCCGCCCACGCCTTCTCGCTCACGCTCAGGTACGCGAGCCCCGGCGGAATCATCACCGCCTTCTGCGATCCGCCGATCATCACGTCAACGCCCCATCCGTCTACGTCGAAGTGCGTGGTACCCAATCCAGTAATTCCGTCCACCACCAGCAGCGCCGGGCTATCCGCCTCCCTCAGCAACTTGGCCACTCCCTCCACATTGTGCCGTACCGCCGTCGACGTCTCCGTGGCCTGCATGTACACGGCCTTCCACCCTGGCGGCGAAGACCTGTCGCCGGGGACCCCGGCCTTGTGCTCCGGCGATAACGCCGCCCGCACTTGGGCCAGATCGAACGTCTCGCCGTACGGCGCTTTCACCACATCCGGCTGGCAGCCAAACGCCTTGGCCAGGTCCACCCAGCGCTCGCCAAACTTGCCCGCCGTCAGCACCAGCACCTTGTCGCCCGGCGAGGTCAAATTCGATACCGACGCCTCCATCGCGCCCGTCCCCGAACACGCCAGCAGCAGCACATCGTTCTTGGTCCCCACAAAAACCTTGAGTTGCGCGAGCACCTTCTGGAACAGCGCGCGGAACTCCGCCGTGCGGTGGTGAATGTCGGCCGCAGCCATGGCAAACTGCGCCGCCGGAAGCAGAGGCGTCGGACCTGGAGTATAAAGCCGTGTCTTGCGTATCATGTCGTTCCCCTCGTTTCAGAAGCTGAGTATTGGCTGGCGGCAGGCTATTCAGCCGTACCGCTGACCACATAATACACAAATCTGTGTGTTTTGTGATTTTCCTTTCTGTGGAAATTCTCCAAATGGCACAAAAAATGGCCGGATCTCCTATCCGGCCATTTTGGCAGCGATTCTCAAACGCTCTTACCGCCGTCCGCCGCCAAACCCACCACCGTGGAATCCGCCTCCGCCATGGAGTCCACCGCCGCCAAGTCCGCCGCCGCGGAACCCATGGCCGCCATAGAACCCGCCGCCGTAGAACCCAAGCCCGCCATAAAATCCGCCCCATGGGTAGAAGCCCCATCCGAACGGGCTAAAGAACGGATCCCAGCCCAGGTATGTGTAATCCCACATCCACGGGTCCCAATACCACCCCGGATAGAAGCCCGCCGCGCCGGCGTACTCCCCGGCAATCTGGTTGTTGGCTTCGGCCAGGTACTGCGAGCGCAAGCTGCTCCAGTTGTAAAGCGCGTCGTTCGCTGGGTGCGAGTTGAAGTCGTACGTCTTCTCGTGCCCTTCGTCCGCCACCAGCGCCATTTCATGGTGGCCCTTCACTTTCTCCCATCTGCCGTTTCTCACTTCCACTTCAGCCTGGCCGTCAAACACCATCGTCTCCGGCGGGTTGGTATGGAACTCGTAGTAGCCGGTCTTCATCAATTGTGTGGTCACGCCGTTGTCGTTGATTTGGATCATATTCTGCGGAAAGATCTGGTCCACTTCCACGCCGGCAGTTCCCCGCCCCAGCGCAACCTGCGTCTGCGCCAAGTCGGGCGAGATCATCTTCACCGTGCTGTCTGAGCCCACACGCAGAAAGATGCCCGGCGTGAGCAGAATCTCCGCCTTGCCCGCGCCCGTCCTTAGCTCCTGGCCGACGCGGAGTTCCTCGCCTCCCGCGTGCTGGTTATTCAGGGATCTGCCATCGAGATTCGTGGCGCCCTCCACGTAATTCACCGTGCCGGGGCCGGGAAAATTGGCAGGTTGGGTGGGATTGGGAACATCGGCGCCAAACGCCGGCATCCCGAAGATCCCCAGAGCGGCCGTCGCGATGATCGTTTTCCAGGTTCGCATGGCTTCTTCACCTCCCAGTTCCACTTGTATTAATGCCGAAGAAAAGCGAAAGTTTTCGCACGCCGGTGCAGTCGATTTCATTGCGCAAAAACAAAAATCTCCGACCCTGCATCTTTCGCGCGCCTCGTGCATCGCGCCCCCATCCATCGGTACAATTCTCATTTGGCCCGAATTTGCGGCCTCACCTTTTCGTGAGTCCATGAGTCCGGCTTTTCGCATGCAGAAAAAGGATGGATTGGAATCCGCCCACAGCCAGCCAGGAGCTAGAAGCCAGGAGCTAAGAAAATGACCGACGCAGGCGCACTTGAAACAACGATCAGCCAGCAGATTGTCACCGCCATGAAGGCCCACGACGCCGAGCGCACCGGCACGCTGCGCCTGATCAAGAACGCGCTCAAGAACAAGGCCATCGAGAAGCGCGCCCCGCTCACCCAGGCCGAGAGCGAGCAGGTGCTGGCGTCGATGATCAAGCAGCGCCGCGACTCGATCGAGCAGTTCACCAAGGGCAACCGCCCCGATCTCGTCGCCAAAGAGCAAGCTGAAATCGTCGTCATCGAGGAGTTCCTGCCAAAGGCTCTCGACGAAGACGGCCTCGCCGCGCTGGTCACTGAAGCACTCGCCGCGCTCTCCGCTTCTCTCGGCCATAAGCCCACGGCTAAAGAAATGGGCCCGGCCATGAAGGCCGTCCAAGCCAAGCTGCAAGCCTCCGGCCTGCGCGCCGACGGCCGCCTGGTCAGCGAATTGGTGAAGAAGGAGTTAGCCGGCTAATTTGACCCCGTACGGCACTGCCGCAACCCAATCCCAACAATCTGTTCAAACCATGACCCCATTCCGAAACTAATCCCCTCATCCGGGGTCTGATCCTTCAGCCCTCCCCAGGGCTGCCGGTCCCCCTTGGCTCCAGTCCGGCCGGAAGCCGGCCAACTGCTCCGGACCGGGCCGCTCAAGGAAAGTGAGGGATGATGGAAACCCGAACGATTTTCCCCGTCTCCTGCGTTACGAGCTCTTCCCCATTGCCAATCTCGACGCCCCGTCTTCCGGTTTCCCACGAGTTTTCTGCGTCGCATGGCGCGCGCGCGGAGAACTGGATCTTCGTCGCAGCCGCCGCTTTGCTGGCGCTCGTCTTCGCGCCGGCGCACGTTATGGCCCAGCAAGGCTATCCGTCCTCTCCTCACGGCGCCTACCCGAGCCCATACGCTCAGCCCGCGCCGCCATACGGCTATGCGCAACCCCAATATCAGCAGCCGCAATACGCTCAACCGCAGCAACCACAGTACGGTTACGGGCAACCCCAGTACGCGCAGCCGCAGTACACTCCGCAGGAGCCCTACGCGCAGCAACCCAACACCGGCCAGCCGTACGAAGCTTCGCCTTACCAGCAGCAGGATCTCTCACAGCCGGCCGCCGCGCCCGTTCAGGCCCTCAGCGCTGAGGATCTCGAGCAGCTTCTCGCGCCCATCGCCCTTTATCCCGACGCGCTGCTGGCCCAGATTCTCGCCGCCTCAACTTATCCGGCCGAGGTGGCCGTCGCCGACCAGTGGCTGCAGTCCATGCAGGCTCAGGGCTACGGCTCTCCCGATCAGATCGCCGCCGGCGCCAGCGCGCAGACCACGTGGGACCCGAGCATCAAGGCGCTCACTGCCCTCCCTGATGTGCTCGACATGATGAATCACAACCTGGAGTGGACCACCAACCTTGGCAATGCCTACTACAACCAGCCGCAGGACGTGATGCAGACGGTGCAGGTGCTGCGGCAACGCGCCGAGCAGGCCGGCAATCTGCAAACCACTCCCCAGGAAGGCGTGACCAACGATCAAGGCTACATCGAGCTCGCTCCCGCCAACCCGCAGGTCGTCTACGTGCCGACCTACGATCCGTGGGATGTCTACGGGCAGCCCGTTGCGCCCTATCCCGGCTTCTCGCTGATTGGCGCGCTGGGCTCTTTCTTCGGCGGCGCGCCCATCCAATACGGGCTCGGCTTCGCTCTGTCGGCTTTCGATCAAACTCCCTTTGGCTGGCTCGCCTGGGGTCTCGACTGGCTGGCGCACGCCATCCTCTTTGACCACTCGGACTACTACACACACAGCGCTACGGTGGCAGATTGGGGCCTGCCCCATGGTGGACCGCGCGCCTACTACGGCCGGGGAGAACAAGGCCGCATGCACGACGGCGCGTACCGATCGTACAACACGCCCCAAAATTACAACCAGCGTGACGGTTACCAGCGCGGCCTCGATCAGCGAAGCTACAACCAGCGTGGCTACGACGAGCGTGGCGGCGCGTACAACAATGGCGGCTACCAGCAACCGGCCCGCGGTTACACCCGTCCCGCGCTGCCCACACAGCAGGCCTTCGACCGCCCCGGGCAGCCGTCTTATTCGCGCGTCGCACCGCAGCAGAACTACGGCTATCGCCCGCAGACCTACCCCAACCGCGCCCAGACCTACGCGAGCCGGCCGCAAACCTTCAGCAATCCCCGCTACGGGTACGGCTACGCAAACCGGTCAGCGAGTAATTACACGAGGAACGCCTACTCCGGGCAGCAGGTCTACACCACTCGTCCCGGCTTCTCATACGCCAACCCGTACTCAACCTATCACGCGCCGCAGTCCAACGCTTCGCGCGCCTTCTCGGGCCGCCCCTACGACGGCTATGGCAGCTCAATGGCCAGGAATGAGCACTCCGGCGGCTTCCATCTCTTCGGCCACTCCGAGGAGCCGAAAGGCTTTTCCGGCGGCCGGCACGAGAGCTTAGGCAGCGAGCGCGCGCCGAAGTACTCTTACAAGGCGCCCAAGAGCCACGGAAGCTTCGGAGGCGGGCACGAAAAAGCGCCCAAGATGGGCCACTCCGGCGGCGGAGGGGGCGGAGGCCGCAGGCGTCGCTGAGTTGCTTGACCCGCCAGGCCCCACTCGCACTTCTGGGATAAGCAGGTCCAAAACGCACGAATCACCCAAAGCTGTTCGTTCGCCTCGACCTCAATTCCCGCAACTCGCGCAACTGCGAAACTCTGCTTACATCCCTTTTCTTGAATCGCTTGGATGGTCAATCCGCGTCACCGCCGATTGGTCGACAAGGCAAGTCCTCATCAAAGCATCGTCTCCCAACGGCCACTCCCAAGTTGTTTCCACTAGAATCGAAAAAGGCGGCTTGTCGATATAGACGCCCGATCCCAAAAACCATCGAATATCCGGCCCGTGAGGCTTATCCCGATTGAACGATTTGGGAACAATCGGCACATGCTCTGAGATCAGCGCCTTCGAGCAGTTCCCCAAATTCGCAAGCACGCTTCCGATCTCGTCGTTGGATAGATGTTGCAGCACCTGGCGAATCAGATAGAGATCGGCCGCGGGGAGTGGATCGCTCACGATGTTGGCGCAGCAAAAGGTGACCCGGGGATCGGTCGAGACGGCTTGATGATACTCAATCAATTCAGGCACCACGTCGATGCCTGTGTAGCGAACGCCGGTGGCCTCCACAATCCGCTTTCCGACCGCGAAATCGCCGCATCCGAGATCGACAACGCTGCTCACCCCGTGCTTCCTGATGAAGTCGATCGCAAAGTTACAGTACTCTTCCGCCGTCGGCCCTCGGGATCCCGGTCCGGAGTAGAACGGCCCCCCGTCGTCGCCCCATCCTTTCTTCCGGTAGACCGTGCGGAATGTATCCGCCACGCTCATCGTTCTATACTGGCGACGAATCTTGGGCAACACCCAGTAGCGAAACCGCCACAACCGCATCCGTTTAAGAATCATCGATCCGCGAGTCTCCCACCAGCCTGGGCGATAATCATGCAGATACTATCACAACCCCGCGAATCACCCCGCCGGCTTCATCCGCCTCCAGGACCGAGTTCCATGGTCCGACTCGCGCGCCGGCGCCTGCACGAGGCAGATCGGCAGGGTTAAGCTTGCCTGGGATTGGCCTTGCCACCGATCTTTCGCGGGTGCGCCTCGTGCAGCTCACGGTGCAACTCGTCCATCTTCGCTTTAACTTTGTCGAGTGCATTCCTCCCGGCGGAAGTGATGCGGTAGACCCGCCGCGCGCGCCCGCCAGCCTGGCCGGAAAGCGATTTCAGCAGGCCGGCGCGCTCCATCCCGTGCAAAAGCGGATACAGCGTGCCCGGCCCGATGCGATAACCGTGATGCGCGAGTTCCTCCATCATTCCCAGCCCGAAGATTGGCTCGTGGCGCGCATGCAGCAGCACGTGAATGCGAATCAGCCCGTAAAAAAGTTCCCGTTTGTGATTCTTCACAGGAAACAATATACCGCGGTTCACACGATTTTGCCTTGATTATTATCGAACTTCGATATATAGTCTGCGAGAGATGACTCTTTCCCCAGCGCAAGGTCATCCCGCGTTCAAGGAATCCGCAAGGAACCTTTGATGAAAGCCCGCTTCGTTCTCTCCAGATTGGCCCCACTGCTGCTCTGCGTTCTCGCCGCTCCCCGGCTCTTCGCGCAGGGCCCCCCCTATCAAACCGACGATCCCGTTCCCGTCGACCTGCATCACTACGAGTTCTACATCTTCGGCGGCGCCGACGGCACGCCTGCGGAAATGGACTCGGTCGGGCCCGCCTTCGAATTCAACTGGGGCGCCATCCCCCGCGTGCAGTTGCATGCCATTCTGCCGTGGGGCGTCGTGGCCCCGTCTAACAATCCCGTCTATCTTCCCGGCGGCACCGGACCCATGGAGTTCGGCCTCACCGACATGGAGCTCGGCGCCAAGATCGCCTTCATCAAAGAGACAAAGCACTTTCCGCAAATCGGCAGCTTCACCATGTTAGAGATGCCCACCGGCAACTACAACGAAGGCCTCGGCGTGGGAAAGGTCTGGTACAAACTTCCCATCTGGTTTCAGAAAAACTCCGGCAAATGGCTCTTTGACGGCGGCGGCGGATACGAGGTCGTTCCGCAGGGCTATTACCGCGACTTCCCCTACACCGGATGGCTGATTAAGCGCGAGCTCAGCGAGCGGCTCGAGTTCGGCGCCGAGGTCTTTGTCCACGGCCGCGAGGGTTTCGCCACGCCACAGACCCAGCGCTCAGCCATGATCGACGCCGGCGGCTATTACCACTTCAAGCACAATCCTAACGAGCAATTCCTGTTCTGCTACGGTCACTCGGTTGCCGGACAAACCGAGAACTACGCTTACGTGGGCATGTACTGGACCTGGGGCAAAGACGAGAAAAGCGCCTCACCGTACGAGAAGAAGGAATCCGCAGCCGGTCCTCTCTTCCCCATGCCGCCAAACAGAAACGGCCTTTGACGATGTGATTTACGCCCGGCTTTACCCTGTTTCCGAGGAAGGAACACATGACAGCGGCACCGGCATCGGACAAACAAACAGCCCGAGGACTTCTTCTGCTTCGCCTGCTTGTCGGGTGGGTATTTCTATCCGAAGGCATACAAAAGTTTCTCTTTCCCGCGGCTCTTGGCGCGGGCCGGTTTGAAAAGATTGGAATCCCCGCCCCGTGGTTCACCGGCCCATTTGTGGGCGTCGTGGAATGCGTCTGCGGCGCTCTGCTGATCGCCGGCCTTTTGACCGGCTTCGCCGCTGTTCCTCTTCTCATTGACATTGCGGTTGCAATCGCGACTACCAAGCTTCCCTTGCTATTGAAGCAGGGATTTTGGGCCGCCATGCACGAGGGACGAGCGGATTTCTGCATGTTGGTTGGACTGCTTACGATTTTGCTTCTGGGCCCAGGAGGCCTTTCGCTGGACGAACGTCTCTCCCTGGATAAACGGCAACCACGTGCCTGATGACGCCTCCAACGAGCGGGTTCCGTCAGCACGAGTCTGCCGCACGATGCGTCGTGGTTGACGCGCTGAAAGGACGGTGTAAATGGAAATTACCACCCGCAGTCTCTTGACCCTCATCCACGGCATGGGCTTCGGCGCGCTCTATCTCATGGCCTGCTCCGGCGCGCTCGTCGAGCTCTACCGCCGCTATTGCTCGCACGACCAGGGACTTCCTGCCGAGCGCGACGCGACGTTCCTTCGCGTCTATCTCACTGCCATGGCCGTGCTCGCATGGCTCGCTGTGCTTACCGGCGCTTACGTCATCTATCCCTGGTATCGCGCCGTCCCGCCGCCGGGCGCCGTAGATCTCGCCGCATTTCCGCAGCGCCTGCTGCTTTCGAACCCCTCCACCAGCGCCTGGCACTCCATCGGCATGGAGTGGAAAGAGCACGTTGCCTGGATCGTGCCCATCTCCATCACTATGGCCGCGGCGGTTGTCTTTCGATATGGCCGCAATCTCAAGAGCCATCCCCAGCTTTGCGCCGCGGTCCTCGGCTTCGTTTGGATCTCGCTTCTCGCCGCCGGCATCGCCGGCTTTTTTGGCGCCATGCTCAACAAGAACGCGCCCGTCGAGGGCGGCCGAACCATCCACATCGTGCAGGGAGATCGCCCATGAGCGCGCAAAGCCCCACTACTTCCGCGGCATCCGCCGCCCGTCCCAACGGCGCTGGCGCAGCCGCCATTCTCGCGGCCGGCATCGGCTCGTTCCTCGTCGCCGTCTTCGCCATCCTGGCGGACAAATTGGCTTCGATCAAGAGCCTGATGAATTTCTACAATCCCACCGGTCCGCTCTCCGGCATCACTACTTGCGCCATTGTCGTCTGGCTCGCGACATGGGCAATCCTGCATACGCGCTGGCATGGGAGAAACGTCGCCATCGCGCAGGTCGGCGCTGCCGCGTTCCTCCTGCTCATCCTCGGCCTGCTGCTCACCTTTCCGCCGCTGGCCGACCTTTTCTGAACGCTGCGCCCGCGCCCCGCGCGGCATCTGCGCAAAAAAACGCCGGGACTGGCGTCATGCCAGCCCCGGCGCGTTTGTGATTCTGTGCTCGACTTACTGCCAGGCAGCTGTCGTAAAGTCGGTGAAGTTAAGCCCGTCGATGTGACGAGCAAGCAGCACCAGATTCCCGTTCGTGGAATTCTTCAGCAACAATCCCACTACGCGAACGTTCGTGCCATCGGCCACGTCGCTGAATCCACCAAAGCCATAGCGGAAGTCGCAGGCTGGACCCAGATACACCGTGACCGTTGTCGGAATGACCACTCCGGCAAAGCCGTTCACCGTCATCTGGAAGCTGCCGTTGCCCGAGCTTTGGCTGCCCGCAACAATGGTGCCGTTATAGCCCCAGTTTTGCAAGTGGATGCGCTTCACATCGAACGCGCCTGAGCCGGCCGGATCGGGGCCGCCCACCGTGATCTCCTGGCCGGGCGTCAGCGCCTCGTCGTTGAAGAAGAGGTTGGTGAAAGAATTGTGCATCCAGTAGATGCCATATTTTTCGCTTCCGGTGATGCTCACGTCGGCGAGACCGCCCAACGGAACAGCGGAGAGCCCGGACGGCAATACCCCGCGGACATAGAATTGCATGCTCGTGGCTGGAGTAGCCGCAGTGGATGGGTTCACATACGTTATGAGGCCGCCTGCGTAGAAGCCTGTGTCGGAGATGAGGGCCACTTCGTCGGCGTCCAGCGTCTGTTCGGCAGGATCGAACTGGCCGGCGACCGCCACGATGCTGGTGGAGTTCAAGCTGGCCAGCGTCGCGCCGCCATCCCACTCTGTCGTGCTGCTGGTATTGATGGTGAACGGTTCGCCGTGCGGGCCAGTGATCACGAACGAATTGGGCTCCACAGCAGTAGGAGGTGTGCCGGATGTGGACGGCAGAGTGGTCACCGAGCCGATGAACTCGTCGATGTGCGCGAAGGTGTCGGTGCGGGTCACTGTTTTGACTTCAAAGGTCGGGTTCACCATGCCAGTGATCGTCGCCGGAGTACCGCTCACCTGGATCGACTTGGCCAAATCGAAATCAATGCGCAGGCCCACTGGCTCGCCGCCCGCGGGCGCTACCACCAGGGGGTGGTCCAGCGTTATGGTAACCGAGTTTGACGGGCTGTAGCTCGCCGCCTCGGATGCAATGGTCGGCGGGGCCGAGCCGAGGGGCTGGGGACGCTCAGGTAGTCGATGGTGCCTGTGCCCAGAGTAATGGTCACGCCGTCGTACGTACCCTGCGGAACGTCTGTATCGTCGAGGATGGTTTGGAGCCCGTTGAAACGTGCAAAGTCAGCCGATACACCGGTTGTGCAGCTACTGATCAGGCAGACGGGGGTGCCACCGCCCGAGGGGTTTGCGGTGAGGCTCGTAATTGTCACCGGAAACCCGACGACTGCCGCTAGAGGAGGCGCATCGGTGCCGACCACGAATACCGGGCCACCGGCCGCACTGGACTGGGTTGCGGTGGTCATGGAACTGGTGCAGCCCGTAGCCACGAGGAGGACTGCGGTCAGCGGAATGAGCGCCAGCCTGAAGAGTTTCTCCTTAGTTTGGGGGGACATATCAGTATGGTCACTTTCTGCGAGTCTGCGTGGCCTTGAGAGCGAGCACCGAGTAGACCATCTTCCAGTCGCCTCGGCCGGGAATGCCGTCCAAGCTGCGAGCCCTTGCTGGAACTAATTGAAGATTGAACCTGCACTGGCTCTCTACAACCCAGAAGGGAAAAAGTAATTCATTCCACGGCGCGCTCTCGCACGGAGCGTTCGCCTGAATTCACGCGCGGGTACCGCTCGATGTTTTGAGTCAGTTATCCGCCGTTGAAGAATATAGACCCGAAAGGATTTTAAATAGTTGCTCGGAATCGTCGCAAAATATTTCTACCGGGAAGTTACCCCTGTAACATTGTTCGCCGCACGGTGGTTTAGCCGATCGATTTCAGCCAGATATCCCGAGAAGAAACCCTGCAAAACGTGCTCACGATCCACAGCCCGAACAGCCCCGAAATATAGCTCCCGGGACCCGGATCGCCACCCACCGCCGCCGCTATTCACTCTGCTTTCATACAGCGCACGGCAGGCCGCTCCACTCTTCAACCGTGGTCTTCCTCGCACGAATACCTTCAATACACTTCCGGCCGCTCGCCCGCCGGAACCGGCGTATGCTTTAGCAGGCCTAGTTCCCCGGCCAGCCGTTCCAGTTTGGCGCGCATTGCCGCTGCGGGAGGCACCAGCGGCAACCGCAGATGTTCGCCGCAGCGCCCCATCAGGCTCAGCACCGTCTTCACCGGCCCCGGATTCGACTCCCAGAAGTTGGCCTCGAACAGCCGCGCGTAGCGCCGCTCCAGCTCCCGCGCCTCGCTCCAGTTGTTGTCGAGCGCCGCGTGGATCATCCGCGTCACCTCAGCCGGCGCCTCATTCGACGCCACGCTGATCAACCCGTGCGCTCCCACGGCAATCGCCGCCAGCGCCAGGTTATCGTCGCCGGAAAAAATCCTGAACCCGCGCGGCAGCGTATGCGCCAGCTCGGCAAACTGCGTCAATTTGCCGCTGGCCTCCTTGATCGCCTGAATGTTGCCGGCCGCCGCGGCCAGCCGCACCACCGTCTCCGGCTCCAGATTCGCCGCCGTCCGTCCCGGTACGTTGTACACGCACACCGGCAGCGGATCCACCTCCCGAGCCAGCGCCAGAAAGTGCTGGAACTGTCCCTCCTGCGTAGGCTTGTTGTAGTAGGGATTGGCCGACAGCACCGCCGCCACGCCCGGCACCCGCCGCAACTGTGCCGCCAGCCGCACCAGCACCCGCGTCGAGTTGTGCGTGCACCCGGCCCACACCGGAACCCGCCCCGCCGCCGCGTCGATCACGAGGCGCACCACGTGCAGCCACTCTTCCTCGTCCAGCGTCGCCGCCTCGCCCGTCGACCCGCACGCCACCAGAAAGTCGATTCCCGATTCGATCTGCCAATTCACCAGCGACCACATCGCCGGCTCATCCACCGATCCATCCGCCCGGAAAGGCGTCACAATTGCGGTACCGCAGCCTCGAGTTTCCATAACAGCTAAAGTCTATACCGGATAGGACCTGCGCTGCGGTGCAAGACCCGGCGCATGGAGCGGCGGATGCCGATGCCTGTTTCCCTCCGCACTTCCATCGCCACCGGGCTGTTATGATGCGCGGGTTAGGCTGATCTCAAGGTTTTCAACAAAGGAGCACCGAATGGTTTCCTCTGGCCGTCGTTTCCTGGCTCATCTCGCGGTAGTCGCAGTGCTGGCTGCGCCCGTAGCCTTTGCGCAATCCGCAGAGAACATCTCTCTCACCGTCGATGCCACGCAGACCCCGCGCAAGATTCTCCGCTCGCATCTGGTCATTCCCGTCAAGCCTGGACCGCTTACTCTTTACTATCCCAAGTGGATTCCCGGCGAGCACAGACCCAGCGGCCCCATCGCCGATCTGACCGGGCTGAAGTTCGAGGCGGATGGAAAGACCATTCCGTGGCAGCGCGATCTTCTGGACGCTTTCACCTTTCACGTGGATGTGCCTGCGGGCGCAACGCATCTCGACGTCACCTACGACATCATCGAGCCAGACGACGACTCCGCCACCGATAAGCTCGTGGTGCTCGAGTGGAATGAGGCGCTTCTCTACCCCGCCGGCACGCCGTCTGCGCAGCTCATCTATCAGGCCAATCTCCTCCTGCCCGGCGGCTGGAAGTACGGCACCGCCCTCCCCGTGGCGAGTGAGTACGGCAATCAAATCTCGTTCAAGCCCATCTCTCTCGATCTGCTGGTCGATTCGCCCGTCATCGCCGGCGAATATTATCGCGCCATCGATCTCACCCCGCCCGGCGAGCCCATCCATCACGAAATCGACATGGTCGCCGACAGCGAAGCCGCTCTCGCCATGAGCCCCGAGATCCAGAAGGAAATGACGAATCTGGTGGCCGAGTCGGGCAAGCTCTTCGGCACGCGCCATTATCGCGACTACCATTTTCTGCTAACGCTCAGCGATCACGTGGCGCACTTCGGCCTCGAGCATCACGAGTCGAACGACAGCCGCCTGCCGGAGCGCGCGCTGCTTTCGCCCGACGCCGGCGTGTCCGTCGGCGCTCTCCTGCCCCATGAGTTTGTCCACTCCTGGAACGGCAAGTTTCGCCGTCCCGCCGATCTCGCCACGCCCGACTTCGAGAAGCCCATGGAGGACGATCAGCTCTGGATCTACGAGGGGCTCACCGAGTACCTCGGCCCCCTGCTCGCCGTGCGCAGCGGCCTGTTCACCCCGGAGCAGTATCGCGAATTTCTGGCCAACGCCGCCGCGACGCTTGGTCCCGGCCGGCCGGGACGCACATGGCGTCCGCTGCTCGATACCGCTGTCGCCTTGCCTGGCCTCGGCTACGCAGGAGGCAGAGGCTGGACCAGCTGGCGCCGCACCTCCGATTATTACGACGAAGGCGACCTGATGTGGCTTGAGGTCGCCACCATTATTCACAACGTCACCAACGGCCAGAAATCCATCGAGGACTTCTGCCACGTCTTTTACGGCGGAACGAACAATGGCCCCGAGCTGAAGACCTACACCTTCTTGAGCCTTGTCGAAACGCTGAATCAGGTCGCGCCGTACGATTGGGCTGCGTTCTTTCACCGGCATCTCGACTCCACGTCGCCGGATATGCCCGAAGGCGGCCTAGAGAATGCCGGCTGGAAGGTCGAGTTCAACGACAAGCCGCTGCGCCTGCCCGGACGCGACGGCGTCACGAGCGACGTATATTCCATCGGCCTGCAACTCGAAGGCGACGGCACGGTCAGCAACTCGGTAGTGGGCAGTCCCGCGTTTGACGCCGGTATTTCCTCGGGAATGAAGGTGGTCGGCGTCGATGGCCGCGTCTACTCGCCGGATCTTCTTGAAGACGCGATCAAGGCCGCGAAAGACTCGACCGCGCCCATCACCCTACTGGTCGTGGATGACGACTACTTTCGCACCAGCACGATTGAGTATCACGGCGGCGAGCGCCACCCGCACCTGGTGCGCATCGACGCCAAGCCGGATTATCTCGACGACCTCATCAAGCCCCGCGCAGCCGAGTAGCGAGCCTACAGTTGCTCGAAGATCTCCCGGAACTCCCAGGCGCCGGATTTGCCCGCCAGCCACTCCGCGCCGCGCACCGCGCCTAGCGCAAAGCCGCGCCGCGAATGCGCTTCGTGCCGCAGCTCCAGCGTGTCGTACTCGCTCACCGCGCGCACAATGTGCTCGCCCGTGGCCTGGCCCACCCGATGCGACTCGATGGGAACGTCGATCCCTGGCCGCACCGAAAGAAGAACTCCCTTCAGCGTCAGCGCGGTGCCTGAAGGCGCGTCGAGCTTCGTCACGTGGTGCGTTTCGTCGATGGAGAACTTGTAGCCGTCGAGCTCGGCCAGCTCCGCCGTCAGCCGGAAAAGCTTCTGCACGCCGATCGAGAAGTTTGTCCCATACAGCAGTCCCCCGCCGCGCTCGGTCGCCAGCTCCCTCATCTCCTCGACCCGCGCGTACCACCCGGTGGTGCCCACCACGATGCGCCCGCCCAGCGCCAGCACCGCGCGCATGTTTTCCACTGCCGCTTCCGGAGCGGTGAAATCGACAACCACATTCACGCCGGCCAGATTCGGAGCGGTCAGCGCCGACGCATGCGCATTTTCATCAACGTCGAGCGCGCGCACACCGTGGCCCCGCTCCCGGGCCACCTCTGCCACCAGGCTGCCCGTCTTTCCTTTGCCAAGCACGAGAATCAACATGAATAGCTCCTAGCTGCTGGCTTCTAGCCTGAGAAACATTGCTGGCTTTCATCTTCTTCGGCGGGCCACAGGCCCATATCTTCTCCGCCGAAAATCAGTGCCGAGGATTCTGTCGCCCTACGGGGCTGCTCGTTCAAAAAATGCCTTCCCAGGATTCCGCTGCGCTCCATCCTGGGCTAACATCCTCGGCTCCCTACGGGAGCCGGTTCGGTCGTCCGGCGCCGCCTTTCATCGCCTTTGTCGTCCCAACGCCCGATGAACGCTCGGCCAAGCACGAAATTTTCATCCACTTTTGTGCGTCCAAGGCGCAACGAGCGGGCAGAATCGCACGTCGTGAATGAGTGACAAACCTCCATGCCCGAACCGCAGATCCTTCGACTCCCCTTCCCCTTCGGCTTCGCTCATTGTCAGGGTCGCTCAGGATGACAAGGCGGTGAAGAGCTAGAAGCTAGGAGCTGGAAGCCAGAAGCTGCTTTCTCGCTTCCACGTCGAACACCGCCGGGTCCGGATCCTTGAAGAACGCCGCGTGCAGCGACCGCACCGCCTCGTCGGCATCGTCCTCCTCGATCATGAAGCTCATGTTGATCTCGCTCGCACCCTGCGAGATCATGCGCACGTTGATGTGCCGGATGGCCGAGAACACCTGCGCGGCAATGCCGTTCTGCCCGCGAATGTCCTCGCCCACCATGCACACCAGCGCCTTCCTGCCTTCGTATTTCACATCCGCCATGGTGCTCAGGTCGGCGGCAATCTGCGGCAGGCTCGAGTTCGAATCCACGGTCAACGACACCGACACCTCGCTCGTCGAAACCATGTCCACCGGGCATTTGTGCCTGTCGAAGACGGCGAACATCCGGCTCATGTAGCCGTGCGTCATCAGCATGCGGCTGGCCACAATGTCGATGATGCTCAGCTTCTTCTTCACCGCGATCGATTTGAAGGGGCTCTTGCAATGCGGCGCCAGCGAGATGATGCGCGTGCCCTCGCAGGCGGCGTTGCGGCTGTTCAGCACCTGCACCGGAATGTTCTTCCTCACCGCCGGCAGAATGGTGGCCGGGTGCAGCACCTTGGCGCCGAAATAAGCCAGCTCCGCTGCCTCCTCGAAGCTGATCACCTTCACGCGCAGCGCGTCGGGACACACGCGCGGATCGGCGGTCATGATGCCGTCCACGTCGGTCCAGATCTCGATGGTCTCCGCGTTGAGCGCGCCACCCACCAGCGCGCCGGTGTAGTCGGAGCCGCCGCGGCCCAGCGTAGTCGTCAATCCCGCTTCGTTCGACGCGATGAATCCGCCCATCACCGGCACTTTGCCTTGGTCCACCAGCGGCAGCAGCTTCTCCGCCGTGCGCTTCTCTATGATGTTGTCCAACGGCGCGGCCTTCTGGAACTCGGAGTCGGTGATGACGATCTCGCGCGCGTCCGCGTGTACCGCGTCAATGCCGCGCTCGCAGAAGGCCGCTACCGCAATTCGGCTCGACAATCGCTCGCCGTAGCTCACAATCAAGTCGGAGATGCGCGGGGTCAGTTCGAGAATCGCCGAAACTCCGCGCAGCACCTCGTCCAGCGCATCGAACTTTTCGTCGATCAGTTGCATTAGCGCGACGCCGCCGGCCTTGTCTTTGATTAGTTCGGCCGCGGTATCGCGATGGCGCGTCCTCAGCCGCGAACTGATGGCCAGCGCTCCTGTGCGGTCGCCCAGCGAGGCCGCAGCCGCCGCGCGCAGCAACTGGTCGGTCACCTTGGCCATGGCGCTCACCACCACCACGGGGCTCTTGCCGTTGGCCACGCGCCCGGCCACAATGGCCGAGGTGCGCTCAATGGCGGCCGCATCCTCGACCGACGTGCCGCCAAACTTCATCACCACCAGATTCATGCGAAACTTCCGTCTTAATTGGTCGTCCAGAATAAATGCCGCGAGCGCTCCATCCTTTCGCGGGCGCCCCCAGTCTCATCCGCCGCGGCGGATGATATCTGGGAAAGGACGAACATCCATTACACCGCGCCGGCTTATCCCTGCGCCGCCGCCACTGCCGCCAGCTCCAGCTTGCCCAGGCTGGCCAGCATCTCGGCGTTCAAAATCGTCGCACCGGCCGCGCCACGCACGGTGTTGTGCGAGAGCAGCACAAACTTCCAGTCCAGCACATTGCATGGTCGCAGCCGTCCCACGGTCACCGTCATGCCCTTGCCGCGATTGCGGTCCAGCCGCGGCTGGGGCCGGTCGTTCTGCTCCGCCCATTTGATCGGCTGCTCCGGCGCAGACGGCAGTCCCAACCCGGCAAGCGGCTTAAACTCCGCCCAAGCGGCCAAAATCTCCTCGCGCGCCGCAGGCCTTCCCAGCTTCTTTCCCAGCTTGATCGATACGCATTCCGTATGCCCGTCGACCACAGGAACCCGGTTGCAGTGCGCCGTCATCTTCGCCGCAAGCGACGTCACGCCGTGGCCCTCCAGCTTGCCCAGCAGTTTCAGCGTCTCCGTCTCCATCTTTTCTTCTTCGCTGGCAATGAACGGCACCACATTATCCAAAATATCCATCGAAGCCACGCCCGGATAGCCCGCGCCGGAGACCGCCTGCATCGTAGTCACGAAGATCTGCTCGATGCCGAACCGTTCCTCGATCGGCTTCAGCGCCAGCACCAGTCCCATCGTCGAGCAATTCGAATTGGTGACAATATAGCCGCCAGATTCCTTCCGCCACGGCTGCTCCTCGATCAGGCGCAGGTGATCGGCATTCACTTCGGGCAGCACCAGCGGTACGTTGGCGGCCATGCGAAAGGCGCTCGAGTTCGAAATCACAGCGCAACCGGCCGCGGCAAACTTCGGCTCCACCTCGCGCGCAATGGCCGCGTCCACGCTGGCGAATACAACTCTCGGCGCGCCCTCCGGCTCCGCGGCCGAAACTGTCATCTTCGCGATCCGCTCCTGCAGAGGAGTGTCCAGCCGCCACTTGGCCGCTTCGCCATAAGTCTTTCCGCTCGACCGGTCGCTGGCCGCAAGCCACGCTACCTCGAACCAGGGATGGTCTTCGAGCAGTTGAATATAGCGCTGGCCGACCATTCCGGTCGCGCCCAATATGCCGATGGGGTATTTGTTTTTCATGGCCTTGAACATTCCAGTGTACAAGAAGGATGACTATTGTTTGAGCCAGTAGCCGAGAACGGTGCCCAGGGTTGTGTATCCCCAGCGCTTGTCCTGGTCGCTAAAGCCATGCGAAAAAATGATCAAAAATCCCGCTACGGCAAACGCGATGCTCAGCAGCACTCGCATAAGTAGAGGAACCAGTTTCACCAGGATCTTTAGTGTGCCGGCATCGAGCTTTTTCCGCCTCGGCCCTGCGTCTGCAAGGCTCGTGGCCGCAAACATGTTGAGTGGCACTAGAGGCCCTATGAGGGCGCCAAGCTCATCTTTCGAGACATCCTTAGCTTTCCAGAAAAATGCCCCGACGACCGCCAGGACAACTGCCAAACCAAACGTGACCACCGGAATTACAGACACATTTCCCCCAGGCTTCGATAATTGGGAATATTGTCGCACCGGAACGTCGATTAAGCACACAAACATTGCCTTTACGCGTGAGGCGGAGAGTGCGGGTTGACTCCTAGCTCATCGCCGCCAGAACCGCGTCTGTAAACTGGCTCGTTCCTGCCGTCCCGCCCAGGTCGCGCGTCAGCGTCTTGCGCTCCGCATACACCGTCTCCAGCGCCTTCTGCGCCTTTTCCCTTGGCCGCAAAAACCCTAATAAGGGGCCGCCTTTTGCCGATGAGTACGGGAAGGAGTCTTCGCATGAACCCGCACCAGATTGCCACCAAGAGCCAGCCGTCCTCCGCGGGCAAGAGCGCGGCCGAGCTTCCCAATGCGGAAAGATTCCTCACTCTCCTGAATCGCGAAACCAGCGTGAAAATCGGCGGCCGCTCCACCATGCTCCGCATTCCCGTCACCTTCGACGTGACTCCCATCGAGCGGCTCCAGTCGCCCGAGGATCTTTACAAAATCACTTTGCTCTCGGCCGGCGAAAGCGCGCGATGAACTAAATGCTGCAAGCCATCGCCGCGGCGGCTGAACTTGTTACGGGAAAGTACTCGCCATGAATCTCGAACGCCTCGGCGCCAGCCGCAAACCGCTCCCACTCGAACTTTGCGCCGGTGGCCTCCAGAATGCGCACCACCGCCTGCGTCACCTCCGGGCCGATGCCATCGCCAGGAATCAGCGTAACTTTGTGCGTCTTTGATTCGATCGTTTTCAAACGCCTCTCTCAGTGTTGATAAAAGCCTTGCCAGCCAAGGAGAATCGCATAGCTAAACAGGAAGCGAACAATAAGCAGGAAAAGAAGATTCTCGGCCCATTGTTCGATCTTAAGTACCTCGATCACGAATCTTAGAGCTTTGTTGACTGACTCTTTCATGCCGTCTCCGCAATCGCTTCTCTATTCCCTATCCCTATTCCCTATCCCTATTCCCTATCCCTATTCCCTGTTCCCTAGTCCCTAGTCCCTGCCCTCAGTCCCTATTTCTTTCCTTTTCCGCTCCGGTGCGATTCCAGCAGCCCCTCCAACTCTTCCTTGAACTCGTTCACGTCTTTGAAGTCCCGATACACCGACGCGAAGCGGATATACGCCACCGTGTCCAGCCCTTTCAACTGCTCCATGATCAGCTCGCCAACTTCAGCCGTGGTCCGCTCGCGCTCCGGCGCATCCACCAGATAGGCCTCTGTCGCGTCCACAATCTTTTCCAGTTGGCTCGACGAGACCGGCCGCTTCTCGCACGCGCGCAGCAGTCCGCTCAGCACCTTCTGCCGGTCGAAGCGCTCGCGCCGCCCATCCTTCTTCACCACCATGTAGGGAATCTCGTCGATGCGCTCGTAGGTTGTGAAGCGCCGGTTGCAGCGCTCGCACTCCCGCCGCCGCCGGATCGAGTCGGCCTCTTTGCTCTCGCGCGAGTCCACCACCCGATCCTGCCCGAAACCGCAATATGGACACTTCATGCTGTGTGAATTCTAGCGGATCGGGCAGGAGAGAGCGGCTTTAGGGGACCGGCACCAGGAGCGTCTTGCTGGCTACGGCGGTCAGCCCGTCCAGCGTATCCAGAAACGGAGCGGAAACCAGCGGCGCATCCCCGATGTGCCACAGCACCTGGGCATTGTTCCATGCCGATTCGCGGGCCGCGGACACGCTCCATGCCGCCAGCGTATCTTCGAGGCTGGTTACCGGCGGCAGCGCATCGCCTGGCAAGCGCACATTCAAGGTCTGCCGCGCCGTCTGGATGAGGCTGTCGAGCGTGGCATTCAGCGCCGTGAAGTCGTTGTACTGCGGGGTGCCGTGCTCAGGCGCGATGCCCGTCGCCTGGCACGTGCCGACGACGGCTTGCGGAAGGTCGTGATTGATGTGCGCGTTCATGCCCGCCAGCGCGAATTGAATGCGGGCGATGGCGGGCTGGTTGCGCACGGCAAACATCGCCTGCCAGCAGCCGGGTGTCGCAGCCCCGGATAAAGAACTCTCGACCGCGGCGAAGTAGTACCGTGCAAACGCGACGTCAAGCGCGGTCATCCAAGCCGGATCGGCAAATCCTTGAGCCCCGACACGCGCGTCGACCCGCGCCTCGACCGCCTGGGTCACTTCAAGATAAAGCCCGTTGAAATACTTCAGGCCGTCGCTGTCAGAGCAAATGGATTGAATGTTCTCGAGCATTCCAGCCACATCGCCGACCGTCTGAGGAACGGTTCGAACAGCAGCAAGCAGTGTAGTGTCATAGGGGAACATGGAGGCTCATCATATCTCCATGCACATGGAGTTGGAAAGAGGCTGATTTTACGCCTGCCGCACGGGAGTCTCCGGAAGAATGATTTTGTCGCGGTTTGATTCTCGGCTATGCGCTTTTGCGTAGACCCTGGTTCCCGGGAGTCGCCGATTCTGCGGGGACCACGCGAGAGCCCGGCTCGTTTCCCTGGCCGGCGTGGCCCGCCATCTTCGTCTCCACGTCGGCCCGATACCGCGGCAGGCTCCCCGGATAATTCCTCTGCAGAAAATCGATCAGTCTTTCCCGCACCAGGCAGCGCAGGTCCCATGCATCGCTCGAGTTCCGCACGTCCATCAGGGCGCGCAACTGCATGGTGTAGCGGTCGGAGTCCGACACCTGCAGCACGCACACCTTCCCGTTCCACAGCGGCGTCGATTCCAGAATGCGCTTGAACTCCGCGCGTACCTCCTCCACCGGGATGGTGTAGTCCGTGTAGATGTAGGTGTAGGCCAGCAGGTCGGCGCTGGTGCGTGTCCAGTTCTGGAAGGGCTTTTCCAGGAAGTACGACAGCGGCAATACCAGCCTCCGCAAGTCCCAGATGCGGACAATCACGTACATCATGCCGATCTCTTCGATCCAGCCCCATTCGCCCTCGATCACCACCGCGTCTCCGATTCTGAACGGCTGTGCGAAGGCGATCTGCACGCCCGCAACCAGGTTGGCCAGCGTGTCCTTCATTGATACGCCCAGCACCAGACTGGCGAGGCCCGCCGAAGCAAGCATGCTGATGCCGATGTGCTTGATCGCAGGAAAGGTCATCAGCATTACCGCCAGCGCGACGACTGAAACCAGGACCACCCCGACGCGGTGCACCATCTGGAACTGCGTCTGAATGCGCCGCGCGACCAGATTATCCGTCACGTCGATCCGGTAACGGCCGGCGAGCACGTCGGAAGTTACCTCGATGAACAGGATCGCGAGCCACGCGAGAGTGGCGATGAGCCCCAGTCCAACGATGTGCTCCAGCGCCGACTGGAGAGCCGGCGGCAACGGCAGCCCGGGCAGGACGACGAGAACAGCCAGGAGCGGCAAGATCCACAGCGTCGGCCCCCGCCCGTGCTCCACCAGCGACTGGCCCAGAAGCGCCCCTCTCCGCCGCGTCAGCCTCTGCAACGTTGAGAACACGATTGCACGAACGATCAGCGCGACAACGATCGCCGCGGCCAGTAATCCTGCCGACCACAAAAGGTCCCGCCAGCTCTTCTCGACGAATTGGATCAGGAGCATGTCCGCTCTCTTCCTTTAATCCTTCGGATGCGCAACCGTTCCGCGCCGTTTCCCCGGCCAGTAGCTCTCGTTCTGATCGAAGCTCCGGGTCTGAATTCGAGCGACCGATTGACGCACCACCCTTATTCCTTATTCCTTATTCCCTGTTCCCCCGCTTTCTTGGTCTCTCTCGTTCCCTCGTTTCCTGCTCCGAACGCAACAACGGCCCGGGAACCCGCGTTCCCAGGCCGCTGCCGGTGATCTGTTGGGATTGGACTGTAGGCCTTCGCGCTTCAGCGAATGCCAGAGCCATGACGGAGAACCCTCCGCCGGGTCTTACCTGGATCTGAGACGCTAGGGCCTCAGGCCTCAGTCACCTCACGTAAGTTACTACTCGAAGAATCTCTTTTCATCGGCTGGATCAACCTCCTTTCCCGTGTAAACCCAAACTACGGCTTCCGCCGCCGCCCCGTCAAGGCCTGTGACCTCAACGACGCTGTATTTGGCACAGCCCTAGAACTGGTTGCGTAAATGCAATCAGCTTGTAAAAGCGCATCCCTCAGGGGCTAAAGCCCCGCGTTTTATGCGCCCTTTACGGCACGACTAAAGTCGTGCCCTTTCACAAAGCCATTTATGCAACCAGTTCTAGTCTCCCGAGTCATAAATGGCTTGTATATATTGTGGGGATGTTCTATGTTGAATCATGGAACCTGTTCGTGGACGACCCAAGAAGCATGAACTGGTTGTGAGCCCTGCGCAGAGGATGGAATTAGAGCGTATTGCGCGGCAGTCGCGTAGTGCCAGGTCGGCAGCATTTCGTGCCCGGATCGTTCTGGAGTGCGCCGGGGGAGCGAGCAACGCCGCGGTCGCCGCGAAGTTACGCACCAGCCCGGGGACGGTTGGTCTAAAGCCATTTATGCAACCAGTTCTAGTCTCCCGAGTCATAAATGGCTTGTATATATTGTGGGGATGTTCTATGTTGAATCATGGAACCTGTTCGTGGACGACCCAAGAAGCATGAACTGGTTGTGAGCCCTGCGCAGAGGATGGAATTAGAGCGTATTGCGCGGCAGTCGCGTAGTGCCAGGTCGGCAGCATTTCGTGCCCGGATCGTTCTGGAGTGCGCCGGGGGAGCGAGCAACGCCGCGGTCGCCGCGAAGTTACGCACCAGCCCGGGGACGGTTGGTCTATGGCGCAACCGTTTCATTGCCGAGGGCGTTGCCGGACTGGGGGATGAGCCGCGCCCGGGAGCGCCGCGCGAGATCGGTGACGAGAAGATCGAACGCGTGGTGCGATTGACGCTGGAGAAAGCCCCGAAGGGCGCTACCCACTGGTCGAGCCGCATGCTGGCGGCCAGGACCGGGTTGAGCCAGTCCACGATCAGCCGCGTCTGGCGGGCCTTCGGACTGAAGCCACATCGTGCGGAGGGTTTTCAACTATCCAGCGATCCGTTGCTGATCGACAAGGTGCGGGATATTGTTGGACTGTATCTGGAACCGCCTCATCACGCGCTGGTGTTATGCGTGGATGAGAAGTCGCAGATCCAGGCTCTGAGCCGTACCCAGCCGGTGCTGCCCATGCGGGTCGGACAGTTGGAGCGACGCACTCACGACTACAAGAGGCATGGCGTTACCAGCCTTTTCGCTGCACTCGATATCGCCACCGGCAACATCCTGGGCAAGTGCTATCGACGCCATCGTTCCGTCGAGTTCCTGGATTTCTTGAAGAGGATCGATGCTGCCGTTCCAGCCGATCTCGATATCCACCTGGTGCTGGATAACTACAGCACCCATAAAACGGCTCTGGTCCGCCGTTGGCTGCAGAGACGGACACGGTACCATCTGCACTTCACTCCTACACACGCCTCATGGCTCAACCAGGTCGAGCGATGGTTCGCACTGCTCACGCAGCGGCAAATTAAGCGCGGCTCGCACGCCAGCGTCCAGGAACTGGAAGATGCTATCCGGGAGTTCATCAAGGTCCACAATCAACAGCCGAAACCCTTTCGATGGGCCAAATCCGCAGACCAGATCCTGGCATCCATCGCCCGATTCGCCACTTCCACTCTGGCTGCTCATGCCCCTGCTGTTTATACAAGAAATCAATGACTCAGGAGACTAGGGCGGACTACAGTGAACCGTCCTTCTCTTCCGCGTTCCCTGTTCCCTGTTCCCTGCTTCCTGTCCCCGGCTTCCCTATTCCCTGCCCTTCTCAACCTTCGGCGCTCATTTGCGTCTAACTTTCTGGGCCTGCCGGTTTTATCCTCGGGTGACCGGCCCCTCCTCTATCCTTTCATTCGGCTTCAAACGATTATTTCGGTTACGGAATACGATTTCGCGGGATTTACAGCTAGGATTCAGGCTGTATCCTCCCAATAGCAACGAACGCCGGCGGGGCGCGCAAGCAGCCTCGTCTGCTGTTCCGTGGGCCATTCATCTTATGACGGTGTTGTCACCCACCTCGATCGTATTGCTCAAGCGGAACCGGCTCATTCCCGGTTTCTTTCCCTTCATGGCAGCTCTTCACGATTTCAATGGCCTCGCTCAAGAAAGGTTCCAGGACCACCTCCTATGATCAATCTGCGCTCGCTCCCCCTGTGCGCGCTGGCAAGTGCCTTCGTCTGCTCCGCCGCAGCCCTGGCACAACAAGCCGCACCCGCCGCCCGCATCGTCAACCCCATTGACGAATCCCAGCTCGTCACCCTCAAGGGCAACATCAACCCGCATGCCAATGCAAAAAACGATCGCGGGCCGGTCAGCCCGGCATTCGCTCTGCCCGATCTCACCCTCGTCCTCAGCCGCGGCCCGGAGCAGCAAGCGGCCTTCGATGCCTTTGTGTCCAGCCAGTACGATTCTGGCTCGCCCAACTTCCATCAATGGCTCACGCCCGCTGAGATCGGCGAACGTTTCGGCCCTGCGCAGGCCGACATTGCAACCATTACAAACTGGCTCACGAGCCACGGATTCGCAATCAAGAGCGTCACACCCGACCGCATGACCATCCGCTTCAGCGGCACCGCAGCTCAGGTCGAAAGCGCCTTCCATACTGAGATTGACAACCTGTCTGTGAATGGCGTCCCGCACTACGCGAACATGAGCGACCCGCAGATCCCCGCCGCTCTTGCGACTGTGGTCGTTGGCGTGAAGGCGCTGCACAACTTCCTGCCGCGCCCCCTGCACAGGCTGGGCAGCAAGGTTCAGTTCAATAAAGAGGCGGGCAAATGGCAGCGGATCGGAAACACCGCGGCGGCCAACTCCTCGCGCGCCGGTTCCGCGCCTTCGCTCACCACACTCGGTGCAGCGTCGAAACCGGCGCTCAATCCGCGTCCCCTTTTCGGTATCAACGGCGACCAGGGCACTCAGAATGCCTACCTCGAAGAAGATGTGACCCCCTGGGACTTCGCCACCATCTACAACGTGCGGCCGCTTTGGAATGCAAGCCCATCGATTAACGGGACCGGTCAGACGATTGGCATCGCCGGAACCAGCTTCATCAATATCGGCAAGAACGGGGGCCCCAATGACGTGGCTACGTACCGCAGCGCCTTCGGCCTTCCCGCAGGTCTGACGCCCAACGAAATCGATACCGGCGACGGTCCTGCGGCAACCATCTGCACCAGCCAAAGCTCCACTTCATTCTGCGGCCTTGGCGACCTCGAGGAGAACTCGCTGGACGTAGAGGCGTCGGGAGCCGTCGCAACCGGCGCGCAGATCGACCTGGTGGTCACCGGTCAGAATTCTCAAGGCACCATCGACACGCTCTACGATTCGGCATCCTACATTGTCGACAACCTCACGGCCAGGATTTTGAACGTCAGTTACGGCGAGTGCGAGCTGGGCCAGGGCACCGCCGAAAACGTCGCCTATTACGATCTTTGGCAGTCGGCGGCGGCCGAGGGAATTTCAGTTTTTGTCGCCACGAGCGATGCAGGCTCGGCCGCCTGCGACGACGGCCTGGATCAGGATTACGGCAATCCCTATGTCGCTCAGTACGGTCTCTCCGTCAACGGCATCGCGTCTACGCCTTTCAACACCGCCGTCGGGGGCACCGATTTCAGTTGGTGCCAGCCCTATTACGACAACAACGGAAATTTCCAGGGCTGCCCCTCATCGAGCACCAGCCAGGGCAGCCCCGCTTATTGGAACACCTCCAATAACGCCACGACGGGGGAAAGCGCTGCCGGCTACGTGCCCGAGATCCCCTGGAACGACGCCTGCGAGAATCCCATCTGGGCCAAGTTTATCGAGACCATCCTGAACGTCTCTGGGGAGGACTCCTATTACGGCGTCAACCCGACGACCCCCGAAGAGGCGTGCAGCGTTGTCTATAACTACTGGTCCAACTTTGATAGCGACTGGGAAAACGCTGGCGACGGCGATCCGTACTTTGAGTACTTCGTCGATACCATAGGCGGTGGCGGGGGAGCCAGCAACTGCGTCGTCAACAGCACCAATCCCAACTCCACCACCGGACAAGTCGGGACCTGCAGCACCGGCGCCACCAGCACCGGCGCCTCCTATGGTTCCATTTCCCTCTATAACGACGGCTGGGTCAAGCCCAGTTGGCAGACGGGCGTCAGCGGCATTCCAAACGACGGCGTCCGCGACGTGCCGGACGTAGTTTTCTTCGCCGGCGACGGCGCCCTCGAAAGCGCAACTCTGATTTGCGTCTCCAATCTGGGGGCCTGTACCTACAGCGATACCACCGAGCCCACGGCTCAGGAAGTCGGTGGAACTTCGGTGGGTACGCCCGAAATGGCCGGCGTTATGGCCCTCATCAACCAAAAGGCCGGCGCCGCGCAGGGCCTTGCCAACCCGCAGTTGTACCAGCTTGCCGGCATGCAGACTTACTCGGAGTGCAGCGCCGAGACCGTCACCAATTCGAGCAGTTGCTTCTTCCAGGCCATCGACCAGGGCACCAACACCATGCCCTGTAATCTGACCGGCACGCAAGAGGGCGGCGCTAGTGGGCAAGCGTTCGCAGGTATTGCATCTCCCAATTGCACGGCCATCAACTCCGGCGACACGATCGGCACCCTCGTCAGCTCCGGAACCACCCCGGCCTACAACGCGGCAGCGAGCTTCGACCTAGCTACAGGCCTCGGATCGCTGAACGTCGCCAACGTCGTTAACCACTGGGTCTCCGATGTCGGCACGGCAACGGCCACGATGAACGTCACCCTCTCCGCCACGACGATCCCCGCCAACACAGATCTTACTGTGACCGTCACTATGACCGGCTCCGGAAACCTTGGAACGCCCACCGGATCGGTTACGGCTGCGGGAGGAGGATACAGCGCCAATCAGCCGCTCACGGCCGGCGCCGCCACCATTACCATCCCAGCCAACAGCATGGCGCCGGGCAGCGTGACCCTGACGGTAACTTACAGCGGCGACTCGAACTACGCTTCAACGAGCCAGCAGGAGAGTATCACCGTCCAGGCCCTGGTCCCGAGGATTCAGATCTTGGCGCTCGCGAGCGACAACGTCCAAAACCCGGTGAACGTAACGGTCGAAGTCAGCGCGCCGGCTGGAGCGACCACCGTCCCGACCGGGACCGTCTCCCTCGACAACTCGACCGCGGTTGCGCTTACCTCGAGCGGCACGGCGAGCTTCACCATCCCCGCCGGCACTCTGGCCGTGGGCAACGACACGCTGACAGCGAACTACAACAGCACGAGCAGTGAATACGTCAGCGGCACGCAAACAGCAGCCATCGACATCGTCGGCGGCGCCCCGCTGACGCCAACCATCACCGTAACTCCAGGGTCGAACAGCGTCGATACCGCCCAGAGCCTGGACGTCTCCGTGTCGGTAACCGGGTCCGGCGCAACCCAGCCCACCGGGTCCGTGACCCTGTCCGGAGGCACGTACACTTTCACGGCCATCCTCACCGGAGGAGCGCTCAGTTTCACCATCCCAGGCAACAGCCTCACGGCCGGAACGGCGACCCTGACGGCAGCCTACGGCGGCGACGCGGCCTACCTCTACGGCAGCAACACGGCGCAGGTATCGGTAGCGCAGTCTGTCTATTCGCTCTCTGCGTCGACGCCAACGGCTGTTTCTCCGGGCGGCTCGGCCACCTCAACCATCACCGGGAGCACGAGCAGCACTGACTATTCGGGCACCGTCACTTTGAACTCCTGCACCCTCAAGACCTCTCCATCCGGCGCTGTCTCCCTTCCCACCTGCTCGGTCACGGGAACGATTACGTACTCTTCCGGTTCGGCGAGCGGGAGCGGCACGGCAACCGTCTACACCACGACCGCCAGCAGCTCTGCCTTGATTCGCCCGAATTTCGGCAACGGCAAGGGCTGGCTCGGGGCCGGCTCAAGTGCCGTACTGGCCCTGCTTATCATCTTTGGCATTCCCGCGCGGCGCCGCAGCTGGCGCTCCATGCTGTGCATCCTGGTCGCCATTGTCGCCCTCGGCGCCCTATCCAGTTGCGGCGGTAACGGCGGAGGCGGTGGGGGCGGAGGAGGGACACCTGCGACAACGGCCGGCAGCTATACATTCACCGTGCAAGGCGCCGGAAACGACCCGGCCAGCACCACCGAGAGCACGACCTTCACCCTCACTGTGAATTAGCACGCAGGCGCGCCTTGTCCCCCGGGCCCTTCCTTCGGGAAGGGCCCAACTTTTTTCGCCGGCTTTGCGGATGATTTCGCCATTCTGGCGCACAATCATTCCATAAACGATCATCCGCGCATCGCGAATCTCGCTCTTCCCCTACTCAGACATGTGCAGCGTAATCTTCTCGTTCGCCTTTGCGCCGGGCGCGGAATTCGGGTGCTTCTGCTCGATGGCAAACAGGCGTAGAAGTCCCGCTCCATCGCCCTCGGCCGCCTGCCTTCAGAAGCGGAACACAACCCCGATGGTTCCCCGCGCATTCCAAGTGCGATTCGTCGAGTTGCCGAGCTGCGAAGAATTGTTGGGCAGTGAGAACGATGCGCCGACGCGGTCGCCAGTAAGTTGCACGGCCAAATTGCGGCTCAAGCTATAGGCTAAGCCGCCGCCAAAGCCCCCCGCAAAGGAAATACTGGGCGTCATGTTCTCGCCCCCGGTATGCTCCCCGCCCAGTTGCGCGAAGAGCAGGCCGCTGAGGTTTCCGAAGAGGTTGGCATGGAGCGCCGGCCCAACCAGGAACGTGTAGACCGTCGGGTGGCCGGGATTCGGTAATCCCCTGTGGCCGGTCCCCACCGTGTAGTAGTCCGCGGATCCGATGAGTTGAAAATATTTTCCCCAATCGCGGGCCAGTGACGCCTTTCCGCCCAGCAATCCGCTGTACGAAACGGGCACCTGCCTGATGCGGGTATAGGCAAAGCCCACGTATGCCTCGTACTTCAAGGGTGCAACTCGCTGGGGGCCAGGCGCTGCTTCCGGGTTCACCTGGCCGGCGGCCGTCAAAGGCGCGAGCGCGGCCAAAAGCAAAAACAACGTCCTCTTCAACTCGAAAATCTCCTCAATCGTAACCTTGCGCGAACAAAGTTGCCCGCATCCGGTATTACGGCGATTCCAGAGTAAGTGTGCCGTTTCGTGTGTATTGCTAAGTCGCCGGCTCCCTGATGGTCGCGTCGACTTGAAGGCGGCGGCTTCGCGGAATAGCAACTCTGGAATCGCGATAGCTCCGGAGCAGGCATCCTGGCTGGTTTCCGGTACCTTCCTAGACTACCCTTTCCCCCCTGCTTTCACGAAGCCCGCTGTAACCGGAAACGCCAACTGCGGACGCACCACGACCAGACCGGTTTGCCGGATCTGCTTGTCGGAACCTCTCATAACTGTGACGGAGATTCCGCCCGGAAGATAGCGGGCGATGACCCCGGGAGTCTGCGCTTCATCTCCGCTCCGTCATCCGCCGCCCGGCGCGGGAATCACCCGTTCTCCAAATACCACGGAATGTTGATCACCACAATGCGCCGGTTGCCGCGCATCAGCAGAATCATCTTGAGCAGATCGGAGCGCCGGTTATGCAGCAGCCCCTGCCACCAATGCTGTACCACCAGCTCCGGAACCAGCACGCATACCTTGCAAGTCTCGCGTTCGCGCTCCACGTTCAGCACATAGTCTACGATCGGGTAAACGATGTACCGGTAGGCCGATTTCAACGTCACCAGCTTGGGAATACACCGCCCCGCCGCCTTGAGCGGCGCGACAATGTCCTTGTCCCATGCATCACAGAACGGATCGGGATCGTCGCTGGTGCGCACGTGGACGCAGCGAATGTCGCAGGACATCGACAGCGCGAAGGAGAGCGCCTTCTCGCTGATGCGGCTCCAGCGATCCACGGGCAAAACCACAATAGGCTCGCTTACCTCGGCGGGAACGAAGGGCCGGTCGAGATCGATCTCGCGGTTCACGCGTGCGTAGTGCCGGCTTACGGCGCGCATGAAAAGGATCATCACCACCACCAGCAGCGCCGTAATCCACGCGCCCGCGGCGAACTTGGCCACCAGCACCACCAGCGTGGTGATGCCCGTGGCCACGGCGCCCACGCCGTTCACGATAATGTGCCCGGTCGACCCGCCATGCCGCTTCCAGTGCATCACCATCCCCGCCTGCGAAAGCGTGAAGGCCATGAAGGCGCCGATGGCGAACAGCGGAATCAGCCGGTCGGTCACGCCGCCGAAGACGATCAGCAGCAGCGCCGTGAGCGCCACCAGCACGTATATGCCCCACGAGTAGAGCAGCCGCCGTCCGCGAATCAGAAACACGTGCGGCATGTAGTTGTCCAGCGCGATGGCGCGCGTCAGCCGCGGAAAATCGGCAAAGGCTGTATTGGCCGAGAGCGCCAGCACCAGCAGCACGGACGAAATCGTGACATAGTAGAACCACCCTTGACCCATCACCGCGCGCGTCAGCATCGAGAGCACGCTCTCGTAGCCCGGCTTGCCGGGGGCAGTGGCGGCGATTCCGTAGGCGCGGCACAGCAGTGCAATGCCAGCCAGCAGAATGGCCAGCAGCGCAATGATGATGGTCAGTGTCGTCTTGGCGTTCTTGCGCGTCGGCTCGCGGAAGGCCATCACGCCGTTGCTCACTGCCTCCACGCCGGTCATGGCCGTGCAGCCGGAAGAGAAGGCCTTGAGCGCAAGCCAAATGCTGAGGGCGGAAACGGCGGGCGCCGGCGGCAGAGGCATGGGCGTCACCGGCAGCGGATGCCCTGCCGCATGCACCACCTGCCATCCGCCCACCGCAATCACGATCAGCAGCGTCCCCGTGAACAGATACGTGGGAATCATGAACACCACGCCCGTGTCGTGCACGCCGCGCATGTTCACGATGGTCAGAATCGCCAGCACGCCCAGGCACAGCGCCAGCGTGTGCGGCTGCAATTTGGGCACGGCGGAGATTAGCGCGCCCACCCCGGCCGAGATGCCCACCGACGCAGTCAGCGTGTAGTCGATCATCAGCGCCGCCGCCGCCAGCAACCCCGCGCCCTCGCCCAGGTTCTGGCCGGCCACGGTGTACGAGCCGCCTCCGTGCGGATACGCCTCGATCGTCTGCCGGTAACTGAAATACACGATCGCCAGCAGGATCACGATGGCCGCGCTTACCGGCACGATGTACCGCACGCCCACGAGGCCCAGCGGAATCAGCAGCGTCAGAGCCGCCTCCGGCCCGTATGCCGCCGAGCTCAACGCGTCCAGCCCAAAGACCGGAATTCCGGCCAGAGGGCCGATGCATTCGGCACGCTCTTCGCTGGTCTTGAGCGGCCGCCCGAAGAGTAGATTGAAGAAGCCAGTGTATACGCCCATTGAAGATTGCCCGGCGGCCGTGAACTCAACGCGGGGATTGCCGCCGATGGCATTGTCTCATGCCACGGCGCCAGAACCACGAATCCACCTTTAGGCCTCGGCAACGAGAATCAGATGCGACGCCGCTGTCATTCATCGCTCTGTCATCCTGAGCGAGTAGGCGCAAGCGAACGACCCGAAGGAACTGCGGTTGCCTTTCTCACCCGCTCCGTTTCAAGGCGACTTCTGGACACGATGAACTGGCCTTGATACCATGCACCCATCATCCTCGGGTACCTGGTTTCCCCACCGCCCATCATTCGCTCTTCTTTACGTATTCGCAGCATCGGGCCCGCGCTTCGGCTTCTTGTTTTCCCCGGAGGTTCTACATGAGCCGCTCTGCGCGTACGCTCGTCCTCGCTGTTTCTCTCATCGCGCTCACCGCCGCCACGTCATCACGGGTTCCCGCGGCGCAGCAGGTAGCCGTGCAAACGGAGTCATCCTCCGTCTCGCAACTGCTCACAAATTCTGAGATTGTCAATCTGCCGACGGGCCAGAGATCCATTGTCGACATCCTTCAAACCGTGCCTGCGGGTTGGGAACCGCTGCAGCCGCCGCCGGTGCCCGGCGTTGCGCCCGGCGCCACCGTCTCCTTTCCCCCAGGCCAGGAGCCGCGCCTTTACGACGACCCCTCCAACGGCCAGTTGCACTGGGTAGTCTCTGGCACCCAGCCGCAATCCGGCTGGGTCATGCTCATGCCCGAGCTTTCGCCGGCCCCGCCTCTGCCGGCCACGCTCACGCCGCCAGCCACGCCTTCCGCGCCGACTTCGGCCGTGACTTCCCCAGCCGCTCCCGCAACGGCTTCCACCGTGCCTACCGCCGCGCCATCCGCGGCTGCGCTGCAATTCCAAACCACCAGGCAGCCTTCCACCGACTACGGTGCCGGCAGCCGCACCGAGCTGGACACCGACACCGCCGGCGGCGTCCTCGAAGGCCGCGTCTACGACCCCAACAACAACCTGCGCGACGACACGACCTACCAATATGCCAACTTCAACGGCAAAAAGATCAGGACCGGGTTCTACCTATGGGACTTCAACCCCAAAGGCCGTCTCTCCTTTACCCTGGGCCTCAAATACAATGTTCGCAGCGATTTGATCTTTTCTGATTTCACCAACTTCGGCCTGCACGGCGAGCGAACCTCTGAGGAGATCGCAAATTATCGCACCGACGGCTTCGAGCTCAGGGATTGGAAGATCGGGACCCACGCCTGGTCCTACACGTTCCACTGCTACAAGCTGCCCGCAACCTCGGGCTCCTCTACGGCGTCGCAGACTCCCATCACCCCGACCAACACCAGCCTCGGCGATCTTTTCCCGCTCGACTACCATCCCGGCGACAAAATCGTCGGCTCGCTTTCGTCTTCCTCAAACGCTGACAACTTCAAAACCGTCCCCGGCCTGAGCGAATACGATTCTTCCATCCAGACCTACACTCTGCCCGACGGCACTCCCGAGTGGTGCCGGTTCAAAATCGGCTTCCAGGGCTTCGGCTACGTCCCAGTCCGCGCCATCGGCCTCTACTCCGTGCAAATTCCCCTCAACTTGAAAGGCCCGCCCTCGCTGCAAATGGTGCAAATCGATCCCCTCCCCAACCTGGGACCCAGCAGCGCCACGTTCCCGATCGGCAACCCCGTGGCCGCGCCTACGCTGCCCAACAACTCCTTCTCCACGCAGTTCACGAGCAAGCTTCAATACTGGACGGCGGACTACCTTATCGACCTATGGAACGAAGCCTTCGACCGCGAAAACGAGCTGGATGCTGCGTACGCAGCCGCCAAGCCCAACTGGTACGAGATCTTCGAAATGGAATACGAACTTTACGATTGCTATGCCGAGATCGACGATGTCGAATCCGATCTGCCCACGAAGGTCGTTGTCGGGCTAGCTAACGGCATGGCGCAGGACGCCAGCGACTACAACACCTGGCTGAGCAAGCAGCCCAATCTCACCTCCGACGACCAGGACGATCTCAAGGATTCCTCCGGCTGGGCCAAATTCCTCTCGAACGAAGCCGGCTACGCGTCGTTCTTGGGAACTTGGAGCTCGCCGCCCGTATTGCAGCCGTTCTGGACGAATCCCGTGCTGACCCAAGACAAGCTTGGCGCCGTACGCGGTCCGTTCCTCGGCGACCCGTTGGATACGCACATCGGCATCGGCAGCTCTCCCATCAACCCCATCGCCGCCACGTCCAAAGTGTGGTACTTCATGCCGCCCCCGGGCCTCACCGCAGGCCAATCCAACTACACCATCGACAGCCCGCTCTTTCCCGAGACCAACCTGCCTGTCTTCTACATGACGCTCACCATGGGAGCCGCCGATCTCAACCTGCACAAAGGCCAGTCCACCACCTACTTCGCGCGCCTCGACATCTTCAACGGCTCCAATTCTCTGTTCCCCAGCCTTTTCCTCGGCCCGCCCCTGTACGAGACAGACATCATCGGCTCTTCCGAGTTGACCACTATCCAGCAAGCTGCGCCCTCTTCGCGCACCGGGTTCATCACGTTCTCGGTCACCAATCAGTCGCCCGGCACTATCACCATGCAGAACCAGTCCCGCGTCCTCAATGCGTCCGGCTTTGTGCCTCTCGGCTCCAATGAGATCGATGGCACCCTTACCGCCCGTAAGGATGGCAGCTTCTCCCTCCTCGGCGTAGGTCGCGCCAACCTCGCGCCGGAGTTGGGGCTTGGCCCCGGCTCTACGCCGGCTGCTCCGTCGTCCTCGGCCCCCACCAACGCGAACGAGAGGAGGGCGAAGAGGCGCACGTATTTCTTCGGCTATTGGGAAGGCTTTCGCAGTAGCCCGCCCCTCACCAGCTCGCCCTTCATGACCGACTGCTCCGGCACCGGCTCAATCCCGACGGCCGCCGCCCCGGCCAATCCCACGGCCCCTGCCCCAACCGGGACCACCAACCCAAGCTCTTCCACGGCTCCCGGTACAACGTCTTCGACGGGCACCACCCCGGCATCTTCCACCGCTCCCGCTTCAAGCTCTTCCACGGCTCCCTCCCCAACCGAGGCCACCAACCCAAGCTCTGCCACCGCTCCCGCGCCGAGCGAGGCTACAACTCCGACGTCTCCCTCTGCGCCGCAATGCATGGGACCCGAGGAGCAGGAACTCTATGACGAGGCAACCGGCAACCCCACGCCCATCCCGGTCGGAAATACGCCTTCGACTGCTGACATCGATGCGGCGAAGAAGCGGGTGAACGATGCGAAGGCGAAACTCAAAACGGAAGCCGAAAAGGAAAAAAGCAAAGGAGACGATGCGAACGACGCCTGGAACAATGCCGTGAGCCACGTCCCGCCGGACCTCCAGGCCCAACTCGCCACAGCCACTCAGCGAAAAGGGGAAGCGGAGACAGATCTTGAGGTTAAGCGGTCGCAGTTTGTAAACAACCCGACTGTATCGACGAGGCGGGACTTTACCGACGCATCGCGCAAGAAGTCGCAGGCGGAAGACGATTACTACAACCTCCGGCAACAAGTGATCGATCAGTTTACGCCAGAGGCTCGTGCCGCGTGGCAAACTGCGCAAGCTGCCCTCGATCAGGCGACGCAGGACCGCGCCGCCGCGGAACATGAGCTGCTCGATGCCCAGGCGGCGCTCTACAAACTGACCCAGTCTGCCACGACAAAATAACCTGGGCCTGATTCTCCGGGCCTCAAGCGGCGAAGGCCGCGCTTGCGTTCTACCGCGCGTCTGCCGCACTCGCCGCGGGCAGCGTGAACAGGAACCGGCTTCCCTTGCCCACTTCGCTCTCCGCCCAGATGCGCCCGCCGTGCTGTTCCACGATGCTGCGGCACAGCGCCAGTCCCAGCCCCGTTCCGCCCAACGCGCGCGCGTCCGACGCATCGCCCTGCTGGAAGCGCTCGAAGATGCGCTCCAGCTTCTCCGCCGCAATGCCCCGCCCCTGATCCTCGACCATGAAGCACACTTCGCCCGCCCCACCAACTATGGCCGCCGCAGCGCCGCCCCCCGCCTCGCTCGTTCCCATGCTCGCCGCGGCCAGCAGGATGGTGGTGCCCGGCGGCGAAAACTTGAGGGCGTTGCCTACCAGCTCGTTAAGCACCTGCAACACCCGTTCCCCATCGGCGAAGACCGGCGGCGCATTCGCCTCGAAGCGGAAATCGATGCGCGCCTGCGTCGCTGCGTCGTGCGCTACGTCAGCCGCGCGGCGTAGCAGAGTCATCGGTTCCACCGCCTCGCGATTCAGCGCCAGCCGTCCCTTTTCTCCGCGATCGAAGTCCAGAATGTCGTTCACCAGCCGGATCAGCCGGTCGCTGTTTTCGATGGCCATGTCGATCATCTGCCGCTGCTTCTCCGGCCGCTTGTCCAGTGTGCCCGATTGAATCAATCCCAGCGACGCGCGCAGCGAGGTCAGCGGCGTCTTCAGCTCGTGGCTCACCGTGGAGATGAACTCGTCCTTCATCTTTTCCAGCCGCCGCCTCTCGCTCACATCCTGGAAAGCCACCACCATGCCGCAAACCTGGCCGTCCTCCAGGAGCGGATTGGCGCTGTACTCGACGGGAATCGCCGTGCCGTCTTTGCGCCAGAACACCTCGTCCCTCATGCGGATCGGCTCCGACCGGCGCAGCGCCTGCAAGATCGGGCTGGTCGATCGCGAATACGGCGTCCCATCGGCGTGGCTGTGGTGGATCAGCTCGTGCAGATCCCGGCCAACCAGCTCCTCCACCGTGTAACCCAGCACCTTCGCGCCGGCTTCGTTGATGAAGGTGAGCCTGCCGTCAAGGTCAATGCCGAAGATGCCGTCATCGACCGCTTCCAGAATCAGCTTGCGCTGCCGCATGGCGATGTGCAGCGCTTCTTCGGCCTCGTGCTGCTCGGTCACATCCATGCCGTGGTTGAGCACGAAGGGCCTTTCCCCCGGCAGTTGCACGCGCCTGCTGCGCACCGCGATGCGCCGGTAGACCCCATCGCTGCGCCGCAGCGGCAGCGCACCCTGCCACTCTTCCGCGCTCTCCAGCGTATTCAGGCAATCCTGGAACGCAGCCGCCCCCTCCGCATCCATCAGCTCCGTCACCATGCGCCCCACGAGGGCTTCGGCGCGGTAGCCGAGGGTCTCGGCTGTGAAAGAATTCAGCGAGGTCAGCCTTCCCTCCATCGAGCAGGTGAAGACAAAGCCCAAGCTGTTCTCCACCACCTCACGGTAACGCGCCTCGGTCTTCAGCAGCGTCGTTTCCATCTCGCGCTGGTCGGTCACGTCCTGGCCGCTCACAATCAGGTACTGAATCTCTCCGTTCGGGCCTTGCAGCGGACGCAGCGTCCAACTCACGCGCCGCTTCTCGCCGCCGGCCGCCCGCCACAGCGTCTCGTGCGGCCCTGAAACCTGCCCTGCCGACGCCTCGCGCAGCTTGCCCGACGCCCACCCGCGGTCGTCACCATCCAGAAACTCCTCCACAAACGGCCGCCCCACCGAATGCGCCAGGCTGAGCCCGGTCAGTTGTGCGCAGGGATAATTCATCCGCACCACGCGTCCCGCCGTGTCCAGCACCGCCACCAGAGCGGGAATTGAATCCAGCGTGGCGGCCACAAAGCAGCGCTCTATGGCCAGCGCCCGCTCCGTTCGCCGCTGCTGACGCTGTGACTGCTCCTGCAATCGGATCCGGTTGTACAGCTCGAGCCGCGTCACTGCCTGGCGGCCCAGAATCTCCAGCAGTGTGAGATGTTCCGGCTTGAACTGCCCTGCTTTCCGCGCCAGCACCGCCATCGTACCGATGATCTGCTCTTCGCTGCTGAAGAGCGGTGCCGCCGCGTAGGAAAGACAGGGACCTGCGCCGGGCAGCGGAATACCTTCGGGAGGAAAGCGCGGATCCTGGCCGGCATCGGCAATCAGCAGGGGCTCGCCTTTCTCCAACACCCATTGGCACGCTGTGCTGGAGCGCGGCTGCTCGGTCGCCTGGAATTTGAAGCGCGCCTTGAACCACAACCTGTTGAAGTCCATCCACCCGATGTAGGCATAGTCGGCGTCGCACAACACCGCGGCCAGCTCCACGAGCTCGTTCAGCGCGGGATCGGGATTGCGATCGAAGATGCTCAACTCCGGACGCACCACTCCTGCCTGGTTCTCTCCGGCTTGCGAACCGAGCATCGCACACATAGATAGAGGTACCCGCAGTCAGTATCGGGTAGATTGACAAACTTGGCTCTTCCACTATCAGGTCAACTGGAGGAAAATGCGGTACAACTCATGTACCCGCGCTTTCTGACCCATTCGATTCTCTCAAAGATTACTAAGGAGACTCGCGAAGAGTGATCCGGCTCACTTTCTCGCCCACACTCCGCAGAGGCTCTCCCTGATCTCCGATCTCTGACCCCTATTCCCTTGTTCCCGGTCTTTAGTGCTCCGGCAGCTTGCAGCAATCGTCCGCGGCTGGCGGCTCATTGGCGCCCGCATCCAGAACCACCTTCCAGCTTCCGTCCGTCTCCTTGCGCCACATCGTGATATACCGCCCGCTGGTCTCGACGGGATTTCCGTTCGCATCTCTGCTGCGTCCCTCATAGTGGCCCCACGTGTAGCCCATGTCTCCAGAAGGCCCCATCATGGCGTCGGTCGGCGTCCACGTCAGCTGGTAGTCCTTGGGCGACCAGTTGGCCGATTTGGCGATGGCCACCTTGCCGATCAGCGGCGCCTCTCCGTTGCCCAATGCCACGCCATTGTCGGCAAACCACGCCGCAAATCCTGCCCCTCCCCGCTCCAGCACATCCTTGGCAAAGCGCGCCTCCAGGTCGAAAAGCATCATCTTGCCCGGCTTCACTGTCGTGTCGGCCAGTGGATTCGGCGCCGTCGATTGCGTCCCCGGCTCCGCCAACTGCGCCCGTGCCGCGCCTGCACCAAACCCCGCCACCAATCCCAAAATCACCACCAAAGAGGAAGAAAAACTCCGCAATCCAGCCACGCTCCCACCCTCCAACGAACCTGAAGTCTATGCGCCCATCCTACAACGCTCGGTTGCACGGCCGCAGTGATCCCCACTCCCGCTCGGGCGCAAACAGCGTTATGATATTGTCGCTGGAGAACGGTTATGTCCCAATACATCTTTCACTGTGGCGATTGCAAGAAGGAGTTTACCCAGGTTCTCCACATGGCGGACCGCGAAAAGAGCGTGGTAGTGTGTCCGCACTGCGGCGGCAAGCGCGTGGAGCAACTGGTCACGGCTTTCTCTGCGGTAACTTCGAAGAAAAGCTAGGCCGAGCCTATCCGGTGCTGTCGGCCGCAGCCTCGCCCGCGGGGCAGCTATCGGGCATGATCCCCAGGGGCCGCGGCAGCAGGCGCGCCAGATGTGCGCGCGGCGGGCGCAGTTGCCTCGCTCTTCCCGTCGCCGCCCCCAACCATGTGCGCCTCGGAGCGGAAGAGGTGATAGTGCGTAAAGGCGACGTCGTTCACCTGCGTCTGCACCGTCAGCGTCGAGCCCTGCGGGTCTTGAGCCGGGCCTGCAACCGGAACTTTTGAGTAAGTCACGCCGTGTACCGGGCAAAAATAGGTGCGATCTCCGATCGCCACTGGCGCGTATTCCACCAGGATTTCGGTCCGCATCGTCTGATACGGGCCCGTCAAGTCCGCTACAAGGCTGATGCGAAAAACACTCCCGGTCGCCGGATCGATCGCAATTTCACCGTGATATCCGGGGTACACCCGTTCCACATTTGTCCCGTTCGGTATTCCCACCGCATAGTTCGACTGGTCCTCCGGCACCGCATAACGCAACACGGCCATCGGATCGCCTGCGCTCTGCTCCCAATGACTCCAGGTCACTTGGCCTCGCATAGCATCCTCAATGACCAATGCAAGAATCGGGCCAAACTCTCCGCTGGTCGTCAGCCCCGCGGGCGCTTGATTCTCCTTGCCGTCCTTTGAACCCTCCGTATCATCCACCTCGCGCCCGTCGCGATACGTCACCATCGTGCTGTAGCTGCCGGTGCTGTGCAACGGCTTCGATTCGGTTTTGCCAATCGCGATTCCCAGCGGCCGCAGGCGCCATCCCGTAGAATTCGTCCCGGTCGTCGCCGCTTGCTCTTGCGACGGCGCATCCTCAAAGTGCGTGGTTTCGCGCGTCGCGTAGAAATTCGGCAGCCGCGTCATCGTCGTCTTCACATAATCGCTCGCCAGCGCAATCATCTTTTCTTGTGTATCGCTGTCTGGCGGCGCGATGGGAATCACATCCAGCGCCGGCGTCTTCAGGAACGCCGCCGCATCGGCCAGCCTCATCAATGCCTCGCGGGTCCTGCTGCCGGTGAAATCTTTCCCCCACCGCGCCAGCCTCTCCGGACTTACGCGTTCCTCCAGTTCCACTTCCGAGAGCTGTTGCGCCACGTGCGCATCGGCTTTGCCCTGAAGCGCGGCCAGCAACTGCTCCAACTGCTCCACTGACATAGTCCTGGCCGCCATCGCCGGCCACGCCGACCCAACCAGAAGCAGCAGTGTCACGCATTTCCGCATCCCGCTCTTGCCCCTCCCGTCGCGCCCCAAGTATAGACGGATTGCAGTTGCTGCCGTCGGCCTCACCCCCCAAACCTCGCGGTCTTCCCAGCGTCTAACCCTCGAAAGCGGCGGACTGCCACGCAAGTATACTAGGGTTTAGCGAAGACACGGGGCACGAACGCCCCGGAATCAGAGACCCCCGTTCCAGGGGGCTTTTTGCCGCAAGGGGATTTCCCCTGGGTGCCCGGCCATAGCGTTTTGGGAAATGCAGTAGGGCGAAGCCGATGTTCTGAAGTCGACGCAACCAGCAGGGAGCGGCGACCTTGCGAGCTGCAAAGACGTCACACTTTTTCCTAAAACGCCGTTTTCCCGGGAGAAGGAAGCACATGGGAACACTGCTGGAGTCCATCGATTCTCCCGCTGACCTCAAACGCCTGAACTACGAACAGATGGCCGAGCTTGCCGAGGAGATCCGCACCTTCCTCATCCAAACCCTCTCCAAAACCGGCGGCCATCTCGGCCCCAATCTGGGCGTGGTCGAGCTCACCCTTGCCCTGCACGCTGTCTTCAACACTCCCGAAGACAAGATTCTGTTCGACGTCAGCCACCAGGCGTACATCCACAAGATCCTGACCGGCCGCCGCGAGCGCTTTTCGACCATCCGCCAGCCCGGCGGCCTCAATGGCTTTATGCTGCGCACCGAAAGCGAGCACGACTGCTACGGCGCCGGCCACGCTGGAACCGCGCTCTCCGCGGCTCTGGGCATGGCCGTAGCCCGCGACCTGGCCGGCGGTCACGAGCACGTCGTCGCCGTCGCCGGCGACGCCGCCTTTACCAACGGCATCTCCTTTGAGGCGCTCAACAACATCGCCGTGCAAACCAGGCGCATGATCGTGGTGCTCAACGACAACGAGTGGTCCATCGACCGCAACGTCGGCGCCGTGGCCCGCTACTTCCACCGCATCGTCACAAACGAGCACTACCAGCACCTGCACGATCGCGCCACGCGCCTCATCGAGCGCTTCGGCGGCAAGACAGCCATCAAAGTCGTTCGCCGCGCCGAAGAGGCCGCCAAAAGCATGTTGTGGCCTTCCATCCTCTTTGAGGAATTCGGCCTCGAGTATTTTGGCCCCATCGACGGCCACAATATCCCGCTGCTGGTCGAGACCTTCAAGTTCCTCAAATCCCTCGACCATCCCGTCCTGCTGCACATCCTCACGCAAAAGGGCCGCGGCTTTCAGCCCGCTCTCGACGGGCAAAAGAAATTTCACGGCCTCGGCCCCTACGATCCTGAGACTGGCAAGACCCCGGACGGCGTGCCCACCTACGCTGAGGTCTTCGCCAACACGCTGGCCGATCTCGCCGCCAAGGACCCGCGCATCGTCGCCATCACCGCGGCCATGCCCAACGGCACCGGCCTCGATCACTTCCGGCCGCGCCATCCCAACCGATACTTCGACGTGGGCATCGCCGAGGAGCACGCGGTCGTCTTCGCCGCCGGCATGGCCACGCGCGGCTACCGCCCCGTGTGCGCCATTTACTCCACCTTCCTGCAGCGCGCCTTCGATCCCGTTGTCCACGACGTCTGCCTGCAAAAGCTTCCCGTCCTCTTGTGCATGGATCGCGCCGGACTTTCCGGCGACGACGGCCCCACCCATCACGGCCTCTTCGACATCGCGTATTTGCGCGGCATTCCCGGGATCGTCCTCATGGCGCCCAAGGACGAAGACGAGCTGGCCGACATGCTCAAAACCGCTCTCGAGCTTCCCGGCCCCAGCGCCATCCGCTATCCGCGTGGCGCGGTCGCCGGCGTTGCCCGCAAGCCCGAGCCGCAATCGGTCCCCATCGGCAAGGCCGAAATCATCGCCGACGGCTCCGACGTCGCCATCTTCGGCCTCGGCCCCATGATCTCGCTCGCGCAGGAGCTCGCCGCAACCCTCGATCGCGACGGCTACTCTGCCGCCGTCGTCAATCCCCGCTTCATCAAGCCGCTCGATCGCGAGATGCTCGAGCGCTTCGCCTCGCGCGTGGCCGCCTTTGTCACCTTCGAGGATCACGTCAAGATGGGCGGCTTCGGCACGGCTGTCGTCGAAGCTCTCGACGAGTTGGGCTTCGCCGTTCCCGTCGTCCGCATCGGCTGGCCCGACCGGTTCATCGAGCATGGCAAGGTCGATCAGCTCCGCGCCTGCTACGGCCTCACCGTCGAGGCCGCCCTGTCCCAGGTGCTTCCATTCCTCGCGCGCCGCCGGCGCCCCACCCTCGTCGCAAGTTAATTACGTTGCCGAGTTGACTTGTCGACTTGCCGGCCCGCCGACTTGCCTTCCTGACACCTGACGCCTGAACCCTGATCCCTGCTCACTGTGCGACAATCCTCATCAGACTGAATTTCTCATGCGACTGCACCATTTTGTCCCGGCTCTGCTGACGGTTGTTTGGGCTCTTGCGCCCGTTCCGGCCCTTCCCCAACCCGAGCCCACGGCGCCCCCTGTTCCACTGGTTCTTGCCGGCGGCACCGTAGTGGATGTCACCGTCTGGGGCGATTCGGCGCGCGACATTCCCGATGCCATTGTCGTCATCCGCGAAGGCCGCATCACCGACGTCGGCCTTCCCGGCGAAGTAACCGTCCCCAAAGGCGCACGCATCATCGATTGCACCGGAAGATTTCTCATCCCCGGCCTCATCGACGGCTATGCGGGCATGAACTCCCAAGCTCAGGCGAATGCCAACCTCTATATGGGCGTCACCACGGTGGTTGCCCGCGCCGACAGCAAACACGGCTTCATCGATACCGGCGCCCAGCCCAGCCCACACATCTACCCCATCGACTCCATCGGCGTCACCGACAACTGGAGCCCGCTGGCCCGCCAGCCGCAGTGGGTTTCCATGCTGCGCGAGGGCGCGCATCCCGTCGAGCTCAGCCCGCAGGACACGGCTCTCCAGATGGCCGCGACCGCGCGCCTGGGCACGCGCGTCCTGCTCCTCACCGCCCCGCTCACCGCCGCCAACTCGCAGTGGATCATCGCCCGCGCCCACGAGTTGGGCCTGGTTACCTACGGTGAATTTGTCGCCACGCCCTATCGCGTCGGCGTCGAGGCCGGCGTCGACGCGCTCGTCCACATGGACCAGTACGATCTCGGCGTACTTCCTGACGAGCTTCAGCGCCCGCTGGTCGACGATCCCGAAGGTCCTTCAGCTGTCACCGCCTTCGACTACTCCGAGCGCATCCCGCCCACCGATCTCCGTCTGCGCGACTACGCCCACTTCCTCGCCACACACCACGCCGCGCTAATGCCCACCTTCAGCCTCTATTACGTCGAGTTGCCCGGCCATCGCAATCTCTGGAAGGAGCCCGCTGCGGCCCTTCTCGATCGCGGCCGCATGTTCGATCCCACCGACCCCGCCACGGGCGACATGATTTACCCGCTTCCCTCCTGGTCGCGTCACCTGCCTGCCATGGCCCAGCGCTGGATGGAATCGGACTTGCAAAAAAAGGCCGCCCAGACCGCCATTCGCCTCTGGCGCATCAACGAAACCATCTTTTCCGCATTCCCCCATTACCTGGCCGGCTCCGGCGCCGACGCTATGGGCACTATGCCGGGCATCTCCCTGCACACGGAGCTTGAGCTGCTCGTCCGCCTTGGCCTGTCGCCGCGCGAGGCCCTCGCCGCGGCGACAAACAACTATTCACTCCAATTCGGCTGGAACGAGCTCGGCCTCATTGCCCCCGGCCGCCGCGCCGACATCCTCGTCGTCGACGGCGACCCCACCGTTAACATCTGGAACGCCCGCCGCATCTCCACCATCCTCCTCGACGGCGAACCCCTCGACCGCAACGCACTACTGCATTTGAGACGATAGCAAGCCAACATTCGCGCTCCCCCAGGTCTCAGAATCGAGACCTGGGGCACCCTCATTTGTGGTAAATTGGCATTCCGAGACCCGGGCCACTCGCCTAACCCCGGTAGCTCTGCTAACCCCGCCAACCCCGCTGCCTTCGATCATTTACCCTCAAAGACAGCAGCCGATTTCCGCCATCATGCCCCGAGTCCCGTCCCTAGCCCGCTTCGCAGGCCAGCGCCATAACCGCTTCCTCCTCCTCATCGCGATCTACAAGCTTTTCCACGCGCTGTTATTCTTCGCCATCGGCCTCGGCGCTCATCGCCTGCTTCACAAGGACATCGCCGACCAGATCGAGCTCCTTGCCCGCCATCTCCGCTTCAGTCCCGAGTCCCGCCTGATTGAATTCGTTCTCGAGAAGGCCTCGCTTATTAACGATCCGGTCTTGCGCCGCATCGGCTTCTTCGCCTACTCCTACGCGGCCGTCAGCCTGGCCGAGGGCATCGGCCTCTATCTCGAGAAAGCCTGGGGCGAATTCCTCACCCTCGCCATCACTGCCTCGTTCCTGCCCTGGGAGATCTTCGAAATCCACCGCCACGTAACCTGGATCCGCGTCGGCCTGCTTACCATCAACATCCTGGTCTTCTTCTATCTGCTGCAACTGGTCCTCGACCCCGCCCGCCGCCGCGCCAAAACCCGCAAGGAGTGATCGTGTGTGGTTGCGGTCGCGGATTGCTCCGCAGACCCTCAAAACGCACCAGAGCGATTCGGTTCGGGGCCGGATCGCCCTGCGACATGCGCGATCAGCAATCGGCCCCTTACGGCGCGAACTTCCACAGGTCGTTGAGCAACTCCTCGTCGCATTGCCCGGTCCCAGCCGAGTCGCATCCGTTCCCGCCAAAGAGCCAAAGATTGCCGGAGCTGTCGATCCAGCCCATGGCCCCACTCCGCCCACCCGGCATATTGCCGGCAGCCGCCATCCCCTCGGTTCCGTATTCTCCGTCTTGCCGGGCTACATCCGGCCCGCTCATCCATGTCCATTGTTCCGTGCTTGGGCTGAACTTCCAAAGATCGCCGAGGGGCCCGCTGGTGCACGTCGAGTCGTCACCGTACCCGCCGAAGAGCCAGAAGTCTCCCTGGGCGTCGGTCCAGGTCACGGCAGCGCTTCTCGCCCCCGGAGTATTCCCGGCAGCGGCTGTTCCGAGGGTCCCGTACGTCCCCTGCTGGCCGGCGAAATTCGAGCCGGTCACCCACATCCAATAGCCCGTGGCCGGAGAGAACTTCCAAAGGTCATTGAGGTAGCCTTCGTCGTCCGCTGAGTCATAACCCTTTCCGCCGAAGAGCCAGAAATTGCCCGACGCGTCGGTCCAGAAGGCGGACGAGAATCGTGCTCCAGGCAGGTTGCCCGGGGCAGCCGTCCCGAGCCCGTATATTCCTGCTTTGTCGTCGGAGGTCGACGATCCACTCATCCAGATCCATTCGCCCTGGTTGGGGCTGTACATCCACAGGTCGTTGAGGTATCCCCAGCCGGAAGATAAACTCACCGACAACTCACCCCCGCCGCCGAAGAGCCAGAAATTGCCAGAGGTATCAGTCCAGCCGGCAGATGCGATTCGCGCTCCAGGCACGTTGCCGGCGGCAGGGGTCCCCAGGAATCCGTATGTGCCGAGTTGGTCGACGGCATTGCTGCCGCCCACCCAGGTCCATGTGCCGTAGGTAAACGGGGCCGCGCCGCCCCCGCCGCCGCCCCCGCCATTCTCCACGGGTGCATTGGATCCTCCGCAGCCGGTAAAGAGGCCAACAGCGCTGATGCACGCGAGCAGGGCGCAGAATTGCAAGCCTGCAAACGTCGGATTGACACTCTTGACGATACGGATTTTCATGAACAACCTCCAGGGAAGGAATCGTGACTCGTCTGTGTATTCGTAATCCGTTCGAAAATGAGATCATGAATCTACACTGGGCTCGCCCGGAATCATCCTTGACGCAGATTCACCGCGGCATGAGGCCGGGTCATCGTGGGGGCCGCGAGGGAGTCAAATCGGTTGTCCGTACCATCGGATTCAGCGACTCAACTGCTCGCTCGCTGGAAGAGCGGGGATCAAGGGGCGCTGCAAGCCCTCATCCCACTCGTCTACAGGGAGCTGCGCCTGGCGGCGCATCGCTGTTTAAGGGCCGAACGTCCCGACCACACCCTGCAGAGCACCGAGTTGGTCCACGAAGTTTATCTCCGTCTGGCGGGAGACCGGCCGCCAACCGCAGAAAATCGTGCGCACTTTGTCGCCATTGCGGCGAAACTGATGCGGCAGATCCTCGTCGATTACGCTCGCCGGCGAGGAGCGGCAAAACGGGGCCCCCAGTATAAAGTGGAACTGGACGAAAGCTTCTACCTCCCCCAAAAACAAAACGTCGACCTTGTGGTGTTGGACCGCGCGCTGACCCTGCTGTCACGCCGCGACGCGCAGCAGGAAAAGATCGTCGAGCTGCGCTTCTTCGGCGGCCTCACGGTGGAGGAGACCGCAGTTGCCCTCGAGATCTCTCCTGCAACCGTCAAGCGCGACTGGAACATGGCCAAAGCCTGGCTGACACGCGAAGTGGGGAGAAGCACCAGTGGAGAAGACCGGCCAATGGGACAAAGTGAAGGAGCTGTTTGACGCTGCGCTCAAACGGCCTGCCGAGGATCGCAATCGATTTCTGAACCACGCCTGCGGCTCTGACTCATCCCTCCGCGAAGAAATCGAATCGCTGCTCTCGGCCTACGCGCGTTCCGGCGAGCTTTCCCGGCCCGCGGTTTCCGTCGACATGGCAAAGGAGCCGCAGCCGCTCGAATCGATCGGCCCCTACCGCCTCGTCAGGAAGATCGGCGAGGGGGGAATGGGGCAGGTTTGGCTGGCGGAGCAGACCGAGCCTCTGTGCCGGCAGGTCGCGCTCAAGCTCATTCGCTCCGCAGCTTTCGACGATGTCCTGCTGCGCCGCTTCCAGGCCGAGCGGCAATCGCTGGCCCTCATGGACCACCCCGCCATCGCCAAGGTTTTCGACGCCGGGGCCACCGCCGACGGCCAGCCGTACTTCGTCATGGAGTATGTGCCCGGCGAGCCCATAACCAAATATTGCGATCACGAAAAGCTCTCTATCCAGGAGCGCTTGGAGCTCTTCGTCAAAGTCTGCGAGGGAGTGCAGCACGCCCACCAGAAGGCGATCATCCACCGCGACTTGAAGCCGGCCAACATTCTCGTCGTCGAAGTCGATGGCAAGCCGGCGCCGCGCCTCATCGACTTCGGGCTGGCCAAGGCGGTTGAGCCATGGGCTGCAGGCGAGTCGCTGTTTACCGGGGTTTGGGGAATCGCCGGCACCCCGGGTTACATCAGTCCGGAACAAGCAGCCGGCGGCGACCTCGACACCCGCACCGACGTGTACTCCCTCGGAGTGGTTCTCTACGAGCTGCTCACCGGATCGCTCCCCTTCGACACCGAAAAGTGGCGCAAGCAGCCCTTCGATGAGGTGTTGCGGCAGCTCCGCGAGCAGGACCCGCCGCGCCCCAGCGCCAGATTCGGGACGAAGAAGGAATTGTCCGCCGCGGCGGCCCAGTTGCGCGCAGCCGAGCGCAAACATCTGGCCGGCCTGCTGCGCGGCGATCTCGACTCCATCACCATGAAGGCGCTCGAGAAAGACCGCGCGCGGCGCTACGGAACCCCCTCCGAGCTCGCCGCCGACATTACCCGCCATCTTGAACATCGGCCGGTCCTGGCCCGCCCCGCCGGCGCCGCCTATCGCGTGCGCAAGTATGTCCGGCGGCACCGTGTCGCGGTAGGCGTGGCGGCCGCTCTCGTCATCCTGCTCGCCGGCTTCGCCGTTCTTGAGGCCGTGCAACTGCGCCGCATCACGCGAGAACGCGATCGCGCCGCCCGCATCACCGATTTCATGACCGGCATGTTCAAGGTCTCCGATCCAGGCGAGGCGCGCGGCAACCAGGTCACCGCCCGCGAAATCCTCGACAATGCCTCCACGCAAATCGACTCCGGACTCGCCAGCGATCCCGAATTGCAGACGCAGATGATGATGGTCATGGGCCAGGTCTACGAAAACCTCGGCCTGTACGATCGCGCGCAGTCGCTTTACGGCCAGGCAGCAACCATCCGCGAGCATCGACTCGGCCCCGAGAACACCGATGCCTTGAAGTCACATGCCGCGCTCGCCTGGGATCTCTACCGTCTCGGCCGCTACAAGCAATCCGAAGGCCTCCTACGCCAGATCCTCGCCGTGCGAATGAGCGGATACGGCCCCAAAGACCCCGACACCATGGCCGTCATGGGCTACCTGGGCGTCGTGCTCAATGAAGAAGGCCACTCAGCCGAAGCCGAGGCCCTCGAGCGGCAGGTCGTTGACTTTCGCCGCCGCACCCTTGGTGACTCCAACCCCGACACCCTTGCCGCCATGAACCATCTTGCCCTCGCGCTCCTCGGCGAAGGCAAATGGCCGGAGGCGGAAAACCTGCAGCGGCAGCAGCTCGCCATTTGGAGCCGCATCCAGGGCGCCGATTCCCCGCAGAGCCTCATGGCCATGGAGAATCTCGGCATCGTTCTCTATCGCGAAGGCCGTTTCGCCGACGCCGAAGCCATGGCCCGCGAAACGCTCGCTGCCAAGCGCCGCATCCTTGGTCCCGACCACCCCGAGACCATTCGCACCATGAACACCCTCACCGCCGTGCTTACCGATGAAGGCAAGCTCGACGAGGCTCAGACCCTCGAGGAGCAGGTGTTCGCCGCCCGCACGCGCCTGCTCGGACCCGATCACCCCCTCACTCTCTCCACCATGAGCAACCTCGCCGAGATTCTCACCCGCCGCGGCAATTACGCCCGTGCCGGACAGCTCCTGACGCAGGCTCGCGCCGAAGACATCCGCGTGCTCGGGCCCACTGACCCGCACACAACGCTGGCCACCTACAACCTGGCTTGCCTCGAGCTCCGCGAGGGCCGCCGCGACGGTGCCCTTCGCTTGCTCCGCGACTCCGTCGATCATGGCCTCGCCGGTTGGGTCATCGCGGGCATGGCCAATGACCCCGACCTCAAACCACTCCAGGGCGATCCGCGCTTCACCGCTCTCCTCGCCTACGCAAACCAGAAGACCGCCGCCGCGCAACACCCTCCCACGCCCGCCAAGTAAATCTGTCGCCGCGTCGCCCACTCTCGGCCCTTGCCGGCCGAGCCCGGCCCTTGGCGATCACTCGCAGAGCAGTTCTCGATCTTGCTATTTTTCCACCATTGCAACGGCCTGCGCGACAGAGATATCGTCGGGGACGCGGACGAAGCCGCTGTGGACGGCATGCGCATTCCAGGTAAGGGACTTGAAGAATAAGATTCTGCCGCTAAAACTTGTGTCGTACTCCATCGTTTTCCATTCGGGAACGCCCGGGTGATCGCGAGTAGCGTCAAAACCGCTGCCTGCACGGATCTTCGCGAGTATTCCGAACCCTAAACTGACGTCCTGGAGCAGGCGGCCCTCAAGGCGGTGCAATCGCATGGTTTGCTGGTCGATCAGTAATGTTCCCGCGATGCCGTGCATCACACGCTCTTCAAACGACTCCATCTTGAAGTCTGGGTTCGGCGTGAAGTCGATGCACAGATAGCCGTCCTCATCGCGCACGTTGCTAAAGTTGAAAGCCTTGCCCACCAGTGACTCTATCTCCCTGGCGTGGTTCTCGTCGTCTTTGCGGGACTGCGATTTCCTTGCAAATGCCACCGGATCGGCAATGATGGCTGCGAGCCGGGCGCGCTCTCGCCCGAGACGTTCCGGGTTGAGCGGCTTGCCGTCTTCAGCAATCAGCATGCGAACTGTGCCCGCGTTGGTCTCGACCACCTTCTCTTTCCACAGATGCCCGCCCGTACGATCGGAGCGCTCCTGCGACAGATACATGTAATGGTCTCGATGACGTGATGCTGCGTCTTCATTGGCCAGCACAGTAGCCACAATCTGCTTTGCTGAGTCGCGCTCCGGTGGCAGGTCCGATGCGGCACGGGCGCACCGCCAAGAGCATGCTAACAAGAGGCAAAGCGCGGAAAAGGTTACAGCGATCTGTGCCGGTGTACGGCGATTCGGCGGATTCACTGGTGTAATCTTCTCCTCGGTTCGAATTGAAAGCCGGGAGCTCGGCTCCGTCCCCCCGGGTTGCTTTCGAACCTCGCTCCCAACCCGGCTTTCAACCTCTAATTGCGCAATCCGCTGCAAAAACCGCTCAACTCTTTTCGAAATTCTTTTGGAAATCTTTCCGCCCGGTCCGTTCGCACCATGTCGTTGTTTCTGGATTTGGCTTCAGACGGCTTCGAAAAGGCCGAGCGCCCCACCCGCCGAGCAAACGCGAATGAGGATGGGCCTTCGCAGCCCCGTCATTCTCACATCGGACAGCCTCATCGTCAATCGTCCCGAAGAGTGGCGCTGCCTACGGCAGCGGGTGAGGCTCCGACACCTAGCCCATAAAGCCCATATTCGTTTTTTCTTCCCCTACCACAGCCCGCCAAACCTGTCCAGCCGGGGAATCAAAGCGGTAAACCCTATATCTTGTGGTGCCTGAATTTTTCTCTTCTATTAGTCGAACTTCCCGCAGAGAGCCTACTTTTCCTCTGCTTTCCACTGATTTTTTTCTTGGCGGAAAGTGAGTTCAGGGGTACTATCGACCGAGAGGTGGGAAAATTTGGAGTCGAGTGGTAACTTCTGGAGCTACTCAAAAGTCCAACGAAGCCACTCAGCCGCTTTCATCTTCCATCTCGAGTTTACTCCAAATCCCTCCTCGGGGAAGAAAACCCGGGCGCCAAAGCAGTTGGGGAACCAGCCTGGCTAACCCGGCAGGGCCCAAAAAGTTGATCGGACCGGCGCGGACAGTTTTGCCCGGCCCGGGGGGCAGGTAGGCAAGCAGATGTTTCGTGGAAGCCAATCGGCGAAGGTCGACGAAAAGGGGAGGCTCAAGCTCCCGTCCGACTTCAAGAAGTTGGTCGACGCGCAGAACCTGACCCAGTTCTACATCACCAGCATGGACGGCAAAATCGCGGAGATTTGGCCCTTGCCGGAGTGGGAGAAGCGGGAGAGGCAGTTGAACGAATTAAGCACCTTGGACGACGCCGTGCAAACGTATCTGGACTGGACCAGCCACTACGGCAGCCAGGTGGAAATCGACAATCAGGCCCGGGTTTTGCTGCCGCAGCGATTGCGGGAGGACGCCAACCTGGGTGCGGAAGTGGAAGTCGTCGGCAAGCTGACGTATCTGGAAGTGAAGAACGAGGAGTCTGTGAAGCAGCATCTGGCGGCCAACCCAATGACCAGTGAGCATAAGAAAGCGCTGGCTGCGTTCTTCAAGCAGCGGGTTTGAGTTCCAACGCCCCTCAGGGGGTGCGCATGACGAACGTGAATCAACGCCATGTGCCGGTTCTTTTCGAAGTCGCAATGGATTTTCTCCGCGTGCAGCCCGGCGGAACGTACGTCGACTGCACGCTGGGACTGGCCGGACATGCCGAAGGCATCGTCAGGCAATTGGGATCGGCAGGGCGCTTGATTGGATTTGACCGCGATCCCGAGGCGCTCGAGTTGGCTAAAGCACGGCTGGCGAAGGTTTGCGAAGAGCTGGGCAGCCAGGCGCCGCAAGTGAGTTTGATCGGCGAAGCCTTCAGCCGCATCGCCGAACACGTGAAGCCGGCCTCGGTCGATGGCTTGCTCGCCGACTTTGGCGTAAGCAGCCTGCAATTCGATGAGCCGCGCAGAGGGTTTAGTTTTCAGGCGGATGGCCCGATCGACATGAGAATGGACACTCGATCGGGGCCGACCGCCGGACAAGTGGTGAATGAGATGAGCGAGCGCGAGCTGGCAAATCTCATTTACGAATACGGTGAGGAAAGGAGGTCGTGGAGAATCGCCAGAGCCATTGTGCGGGGGCGGCCGGTTACATCTACGGTGCAGTTAGCCCGGATCGTAGCCTCAGCCGTCCCGCCAATGAATTACATTTCATCGGCTGCGAGAACTTTTCAGGCACTTCGGATCTACATCAACCGGGAATTGGACGAGATTCGGGCATTGCTTGAGGCCGCACCGCAGTTGCTTAAGCCCTCAGCACGGCTCGTGGTCATTAGTTTTCATTCACTCGAAGATCGGATTTGTAAAGACAGCATCCGGGAAGGCGCGCAGCAGGGAATCTGGAAGGTTTTAACCAGAAAGCCCGTGACTGCCAGCGAAGAAGAGATCAGACGCAACCCGCGCTCGCGCAGCGCCAAGCTCAGAGCCGCGGAGAGACGGTAAGGCAGGGACTAGGGACGTAGGGACCAGGGACAGAGGGCTTAGGATCGGAAAGCTTCGATAGGGCTTCGGGAAAGAGAGACGGGATCAGGGAAAAGGAGACGGGCAGCGGTCATCATCGCTGATCAAGACAGGGGCATTTTTTAGTCCCGAGTCCCTACGTCCCTAGTCCCTGCTCTCCGAAGGAGAGCAAGCATGGCGGCATGTGCAACAACCTATTTTGAAACCGGCCGCGGGTGGGCCGCGCGGATCGCCGAACGCAACGCTGAATTGATGGCGCAGCAGGCCCAGCGCCGCCGCCGCGTACGCACGCCGGAGTTCTACTTTGCCAAGCATTTTGACAACTCACGCCTGGTTAAGGCCTCTGACCCGGTACGCGTCCGCGAGATGCGCGTCTTTTCCGCCGCTGTCGCCGTGCTCTTTTCTCTCATCATGATTTACGGGCTGCAGCACTTCTCTGCCATCGAGAGCAGCTACCGCGTCGAAAGCGAAAAGCAGACGCTCGACCAGTTGCGCGAAGAGAATCGTCAGCTTCGCCTCAGTGAGGCCGAACTCACGCAGCCGGGCCGCATCGATCGGATGGCCCGCCAGCTTGGACTCGTCTCGCCGCAGGCCGGCCAGGTGGTCTACTCCGATGCCCGTCCCACCTCCGCCGCTCCCGCGCTGGCCCAAATCGCGCCTTCAACGCCCGCTGGGCAATAAACCGGGCCACGGATTCAGGCGACATGCCGGCAGCCGTCCAAGCCATTCGCAGCCGTTCGCAAACACCCAAGGGTGTGCCTCTCAAGCGCTCGCGCTTCTTCGTCATCTGTCTCTTCTTTTTCGTCTGGGCCTGCGCCATCGCCGGCCGCCTCTTCTGGCTCCAGATCGTTCGCCACCAGGATTTCGTCGAGCGCGCTCAAAAGCAGCAGCAGCGCACCTTTGAAGTGGCTCCGCGCCGCGGCATTCTCTACGACCGCAACCTGCGCGAGCTGGCCATGACCGTCCTGGTCCCGTCCATCTACGCCGACCCCACGCAGATCGCCGACAAACAGGCCGCTGCGCGCACCCTTGCCACGCTCGTCCATACCGATCCCGAAGACAACCTCACGACCGAGGCGCAGATTGCAGCGCGGCTGAATGACGGCCGCAACTTTGCCTGGATTGCGCGCCGCGTTACGCCGCAGGTCGAGGCCGCCGTCAAATCTCTCAACATGAAGGGCATCTACTTCGAACAGGAGTTTCAGCGCTTCTACCCCGACAACCAGATCGCCGCGCAGGTACTGGGCTACGTAGGCGTCGATGACAACGGGCTAGGCGGCCTGGAAGAAAAATTCGACAGCGAGCTGCACGGCAGCCCAGGCCTGATGTACACAGCCGTCGACGCGCGCCGCAAGGTTCTCGGCTCAAGCGAGCGCGACCCCGAACCCGGCCGTAATCTCGTGCTTACCATCGACGAGAACATTCAATTCATGGCCGAGCGCGCGCTCGATCACGCCATGCAGAAGACGCAGGCGCTCAATGGCACCGTGGTGGTGCAGGACGTGCACACGGGGCAAATCCTGGCGCTCGCGATCCGACCCACGTTCAATCCCAACCAGTTTCGCCACACATCGCCCGACCTTCTCCGCGACCACGCCGTCAGCGACGTTTACGAGCCCGGCTCTGTCTTCAAGCTCGTCACTTACTCCTCGGCGCTCGATGCCGGCGTTGCCAAGCCCGACGACATGATCGACTGTCAGGGCGGCAAGATCACCATCGCCGGCCGCGTCATTCACGACAATCAAGGCGAGCACTACGGAGTGATTCCGCTGGATAAGGCGCTCGAGGTGTCCAGTGACGTGGCCGCCATCAAGCTCGCGCTTAAGGTCGGTCCCGATCGCCTCTATCAGTACATCCACGGCTTCGGCTTCGGTACGCGCCTGAGCGTCGAGCTTCCTGGCGAAACTCGCGGGTTGCTCCGCCCTGTCAGCCGCTGGGACCCCTCGTCCATCGGCTCCATCGCCATCGGCCAGGAAGTCGCCGTCACGCCGCTGCAACTGGTCACCATGGTCTCCACCATCGCCAACGGCGGCGAGTATCTGCCGCCGCACATCCTCATGCAGGATGCTTCGAATCCCACAGATCCAAACCAAAAGTCTGCCCCACCACAGGCGGCGCTGCTGGCGAGCCCTTTTCGTGCCGGCGAGGACTTGCCTAATTCGCTCCCGCCCGGCGCCCATCGCGTCATCGGCACACTTGCCGCCGCTCAGATGCGCCAGATGATGGAGGGTGTCGTGCTCTTCGGCACCGGCAAAGAGGCGCAGCTCGACGGCTACTCCTCGGCCGGCAAAACCGGCACCGCGCAAAAAATCGATCCCGCCACGCACACTTATTCGAGGACTATGCACATTGCTTCGTTCGCGGGCTTCGCGCCGGTCAACAACCCGGTCATCTCCGTGGCCGTGGTCATCGATTCGCCTAAAGGCTTGTACTACGGCGCCGAAGTCTCCGCGCCCGTCTTCGCCGAAGTCGCGCAGCAGGTTCTCGAATACCTGGGCGTGCCGCACGACATCGATCTGCGGCCGGTCGACCTCGCCTCGAAGAAAGACTCCCCCATCACCGAAGACGATTCAACATCGCAGGGCGAAGACATCCAGGCTCTCTACGAAGCCGCCAACGATTTGCCCAGCGACGACCCCCTCCGCGCTTCGCCCACCGCACCCGCTTCATCGTCCAAAACCGGCGCGCCCGCGCCGCCGCATACAGCTCAGGCCGCCGAGTCCCTCGCGAGTTCCAAAGCCGGCGCTTCGCCTAACAGTCCTTCCGCCACGCCCTCGCAGCCATCTTCGCAGCAATCCGGGACTGCGTCGCCGTCGCCCTCCAATGCCGTCGTCATCGCCAATGCCGGACAACTTCGTGTTCCCGCTCTTATCGGCTTGCCTGTGCGCGAGGTCATCGAGCGGGCCGGCAGCGCCGGCCTCGAAGTGGAAATTGCAGGCGACGGCATCGCCCGCGAGCAGGCTCCCGCCCCCGGCGCCATGGTCCCGCCAGGCACCAAAATTGTTGTCCGCTGCGCGCGCTGAAGAAGACCGAGAAAACGATCCTCATTGCATTAGGGCCCTCGCGCCGAAACAGATCATCTCGTCTGTGATATCTTTTCCGTGACTGCCCTCGAACGCAACTGCGCAATTGGAGGGGAAACTATTTTGCATCGGCACCTGAATCATCGGGAATACACCCTTGCCGCTCTCGACGATGTCATCGACCGCGGGAAGCGAGAAGATTGGGCCGAATTGCGCTCTGCTGCCCTCGAAGATCGATCCCTCATGGAGAAAATCCTTCGCATCGCTCTCGCACATGCTCATGACCCCCACGCGCTGCGGTACCACTTCTGGAGGCAATATGCCGAAAAGCGCCTCAGAGCTGCCTGAATGGGAGCAGGTTCTCACATCCGCGGCTCACTTGCAGCGCATCCTGCCTGACGCGGTCCTCGTGGGTGGCACCGCCGCGGCAATTTATGCAGATCATAGGCTATCCGCCGACGCCGATCACGTTCTCACCAACTTAAGGCATCGATTCGATCAAGTATTGAAAGATCTGGAGTCGGTGGCAGGCTGGAAGACTGCCCGCATTCGACGGCCTGTACAAACACTGGGCAGCCTCGACGGCATCGAGACGGGGGTTCGGCAGTTGGTCCGCGACCAACCCCTCGATACAACTGAAATCGAGCGCTTCGGCCAGAAGCTTATTGTACCCACGCTCGCTGAGATCTTGCGCATCAAGGCCGTCTTGATTCTCAAACGCAACGCAACACGCGACTACCTGGATTTTGCCGCTCTCGCCGACCGCATGGGAGAAGAAGAAACCGTTTGTGCTCTGCGGTCCTTCGATGCTCTCTACCCGCAACCGAATGGGGAATCGGCCTTGCAGCAGCTTCAGATTCAGTTGTCCAGCCCGATGCCCTATGACTTGGACGAAGGCAATCTTGCCGAGTATAAGCACCTGGCGCCAAGATGGCAGCATTGGAACGTCGTACAATCGGCCTGCACTGCCTGCTCCAATCTGATTTTCGACCGTATCGTTGGCGAGAACCGATGACCTGGAACGATCTCATCGCCGAAGTCGCATCCATCGGTTCCGCCGGCGGCTCTGCCACGACCATCGCCGGCATCGAATACGACTCGCGCCGCGTGCGTCCCGGCTCCATCTTCGTCGCCATGAAGGGCGGCTCGACCGACGGCAATCGCTACGTCGAAAAAGCTCTCGCCGCGGGAGCGCTGGGCATCGTCACCGACTCTGCGCCGACCTTCGACCGCCTCACCGTCTTTCAACCCGGCCTGCCCTTGCTCGAAGTCGAACACGGCCGCCTCGCGCTCGCCCAGGCTTCGGCCGCATTCTTCGGCCATCCCGAGCGCAGGCTCGCCGCCACGGGCATTACCGGCACCAACGGCAAAACCACCACCGCATTCCTCACCGAAGCGCTGCTCAACGCCGCCGCCCGCACCACCATTCTCATCGGCACCATCGAGTACCACGTCGCCGGCGAGACGCGCCCCTCCATCCACACCACGCCCGAGTCGCGCGACCTCTTCGAATTGATGGCCGAAGGCGCGGCGTGCGGCGCCGACGAGCTCGTCACCGAAGTCTCCAGCCACGCCCTCGATCAGCGCCGCATGGCCGGAATTCCTTTTGACGTCGCCGTCTTCACCAACCTCACCCGCGACCATCTCGACTACCACCAAACCATGGAGAACTACTTCGCCGCCAAGCGCCTGCTCTTCGACGGTACGGTCTATCCGCCTCCGCGCGTCGCCGTCATCAACGCCCACGACCCGCGCGCCGAAGAGTTGGCCGCCGCCGCCCGTGCAGCCGGCGCCGAAATCCGCACCTATGGATTCGGAATCGGCGACTGGCGGGCCGCCGGGCACACGCTCACTCCCTCCGGCGCGACCATCGAGCTCCATACTCCGGCCGGCTCGGCCTGCCTCACCTCGCGCCTCGCCGGCGAAGTCAACATCCTCAACCTGCTCGCAGCCTTCACCGCCGCCCATGCGCGCGGCGTGTCCTTTTCCCATCTCGCCGCCGCCGTCCCCACGCTCGCGCCCGTCCCCGGCCGCTTCCAGCTCGTCGATGCGGGCCAGCCCTTTACCGTCATCGTCGACTATGCCCACACCGACGACGCGCTCCGCAACCTCACCGCGCTCGCCCGCCAGATGACCGCAGCCTTCGGCGCGCGCATCATCACCGTTTTCGGCTGCGGCGGCGACCGCGACCGCACCAAGCGCCCCAAAATGGGCCAGGCCGCGGGCGAAGGCAGCGATTTCGTCGTCGCTACCAGCGACAACCCCCGCTCCGAAGATCCCGCTGCCATCCTGGCCGAAATCGAGCCCGGCCTGCAGTCAAGCGGCGTCGCCTACACCATCGAAGTGGATCGCGCCGCGGCCATTCGCTTGGCGCTCCAAGCCGCCAAACCCCGCGACGTCGTGCTCATCGCCGGCAAGGGCCACGAAAAAGAACAAATCCTCGCCGGACGCACCATTCCCTTCGACGATGCCGAGGTCGCGCACTGCATCCTCGCCGAATTGGGATACCGCGATTTCACCCGCAGGTAGCATCGAATTGAGTACGTGTCATCGGCTCGATAGCCCTCGAAGGGGAAGGCCGGTTACGAATGTGACCCGGCCAATTAAAACCGACATTGCACGATTCTCGAAATCGCCGTATCGTGTAGGGCAACGAATCTGACAGTTCACTTTTCCACTGTTTCACTTTGTTCAATTGTTCACCTTCCACCGACCACCGTTCACCGTTCTCGTGAGGGGCAATGAATCTTACGCTCGCAGAAGTAGCGATGGGAGCCGGAGCAAAGCTCGAGGTGCCGGCCAGCGTGTCCAATGCAGGCGCGCTCGTGGCCTCCGGCTACTCCATCGACTCGCGCACCGTCGCGCCCGGCGAGCTCTTCTTCGCCGTTCGCGGAGAGCGCCACGATGGCCATGACTTCGTCGCCGCCGCCTTCGAGCGCGGAGCCCTTGCCGCCGTCGTCTCGCGCGCCCGCGCCGCTTCCCTGCCCGATGCCGCGCTCGCCCATCCGCTCCTCATCGCGGAGGACCCGCTCCTTGCTATGCAGACCCTGGCGTCGCATGTGCGCCGCCGGTGGGGCCGCCGCTTGGTGGCCATCACCGGCTCGGCCGGTAAAACCACCACCAAAGAAGCCGTCTCCGCGGCCCTCGGCGTAAAGTTTCGTGTCCTCAGGTCCGAAGGGAATCGGAATAATAACTTCGGCCTGCCCTTGCAACTGCTGCGCCTCATGCCGGAGCACGAATTCGCCGTCGTCGAGATGGGCATGAATCACACGGGCGAGATCGCCGCGCTGGCGCGCATCGCCGCGCCCGACTGGGGCGTCGTCACCAACGTCGGCTCAGCGCACATTGAGAACTTTGCCGAAGGCCTGGCGGGCATCGCTCGCGCCAAGTTCGAGCTTATCGCCGCCCTGCCGTCCAACGGTGTCGCCTTCCTCAACTGCGACGACGCCTACGCCGCGCAGTTTGGCCGCGATTTTCCCGGCCGCGTCGTCTACTTCGGCAGCGGCCCCTGCGCCGACCCACAAATCCTCTCCGCCACCGAGGACCTCCACGGCCTGCACGTCCGCTACCGCGCCGGCGAGCGCGAAGCCGCCTTCACGCTACATCTGCTTGGCGCGCATAGCGCGTCGAATGCTATCGCCGGCCTTGCCGTCGCCCTCGAAGCGGGTGTCGACCTCGACGCTGCTGTCGCCGCCATTGCCTCGCTCACTGCGGGCGACAAGCGCGGCCAGGTTATCGAAATTGCCGGTGTTACGATCCTCAACGACAGCTACAACTCCAACCCCGAGGCGCTGCGCTCCATGATTCGGACCCTCGCTACGCGCCCCGCCGCGGGCCGCCGCATCCTGGTTGCCGGCGAGATGCTGGAGATGGGCGAGCACGGCCCAGCGCTCCACATTGCCTGCGGACGCGCTGCCGCCGAGGCCGGCCTCGATCTCGTGGTTGCCGTGCAGGGCAACGCGGAACACCTGGCCACCGCCGCCTGCGCCGGCGGCGCCGCATCGGTGTTTCTACGCGATGCAGAAACCGCCGGCCAGTGGCTCGTTGAAAATCTGCGCCCCGGCGACGTTGTTCTCATTAAAGGCTCGCGCGGCGTTCACCTCGAGCGCGCCATCGACGCCGTCAAGAATCATTTCGGGGGCGCGATCAACTGATTTGTCCCAGCTTCGCAATCAAACCTGCACAAGGATTCGCTGCGCCAGAACCGCCGTCGCCCGCGCCATATTGATTCCCCTAATCAAGAAGACTTTGTTGCGCGACAACTCGCCCGCAGTCAGTTCCACCGCGCTCTTCGGCAAGCCAAACGTCTCGGCGAGAAATGCGATCAGCATCGCATTCGCTCGGCCCTCCAGCGGCGGGGCCTGCACAGCGATCTTTAGCTGTGCCGTCACGCCTTCGCCGTAAATGCCCGTGATGGCCGTCTTCTTGGCGCCCGGCTGCGCCCGGACCGCCAGCGTCACTCCATTTGCCGCGGCGCGCAGCATCATTCGCGCTCCGTCCGCAGCTTGCGCGCGCCGAATAACGCTGTGCCGATGCGAATGCGCGTCGCGCCCTCCGCGATGGCCAGTGCAAAATCGCCGCTCATCCCCATCGACAGCACATCGAGGCGCAAGTTCGGGTGCGCCGCGGCCCATCGATCCCGCCACATGCGCAAATTGCGAAAGCATGCCCGCGTCACATCCTCCGCAGCGCCCCATGGCGCAATCGTCATCAGCCCACACACTTCAAGATCCAGTAAATCCGGCAGCCGTTCCAGCAGCCGCGCCGCCTCGTGCGACTCCGACTCGACGCCCGTCTTCGTCTCCTCGGGACTCAGCTTGACCTCGATCAGCACCGGCAGCCGCTTCCCGTACCTGCCCGCCGCCTCATTCAATCGCTCCGCCAGCCGCACCGAGTCCAGCGAATCGACCCCGTCAAACATCTCCGCCGCCCGCGCCGCCTTGTTCGACTGCAAATGCCCGATCAAATGAAAACGCAACGTCTCCCGTACCGCCCAAGTTCCCAGTTCCTCCGCATGCGAGACTTTCGCTCCAAACTCCTGCACGCGATTCTCGCCAAACAATGTAATCCCCAGCGCCGCGGCCTCGGCAATCGTTTCCGCAGGAAAGGTCTTCGAAACCGCCATCAGCTCGACGTCGCCGCGCGCGCGCCCCGCCGCCCGGCACGCTGCTGCGATTGCCTCTTCCAGCCGTTCGAGATTCTCCTTAAGCGCCGCCATTCTTTCCTTGCTTAATGCGCGACCGCGCCTGCTCCAGCCGCCCCGTCGCCGTCACGTGCTCGGCCGCGCGCGCCAGGCCAAAGCGCGGCATGTTCGCATAGATGCATTCATATTGCTCTGGAGCCACTGTGTACGTCTCGTGCCAAATGCCCACCGATCCGTCGCCGCCAATGCGCCGGTTGAATTCCGCCCACGCCGGCAGATGCTTGGCGTCGCGCGCATGGGCGTAAGCGTGCAGTCGCTCAAAGCTGCGCCAGTACTGGAGAACAGCCACGCCGCGCCAGTAAAGAACAAACTCAGCGTGCAGCAACCCCAGTTTGGGATCGCGTTTCAGTTCCGCAATCATCCGCGGCATCGCCGCTGCCACACGCATCCACCTACGCACCGCAAACAGCTTGTTAATCCGCATTCCGATCAGAAATACAACAAACGGCTCGTCGCTCTGCGCGGTGTAGCGTCCTGGAAGGACCTTTGTCATAAAACCTCACGCGCTCCGTTGCTTCAGCGCCCGCGCTCCTCGAGATATTTCTCCGCCTCGAGCGCCGCCATGCACCCCGAGCCGGCCGCGGTAACGGCCTGCCTGTATCGCCGGTCCTGTACATCGCCGCAGGCAAACACGCCCGGCACAACCGCGCCATCCCGCGTCGTGAACACGTTGTCCGTCGTCTTGATGTACCCCTCTTCGTCGAGATCGATCTGCCCGGCAAACATCTTGGTGTTCGGCTCGTGCCCAATGCCCAGAAACAGTCCGCTCACCGCCAGCTCGGATCGCTCGCCATTAGCCACATCGCGCAGGCGCAGGCCCTTCACTTCCTTTTCCTCCGCGCCCAGCACTTCTTCCACCACGGTATTCGTCCGCACCTCGATCTTGGGATGCGCCATGGCGCGCTCCAGCATGATCTTCGAGGCGCGGAAGGCATCGCGCCGGTGCAGCAGCGTCACCTTCGAGGCGAACCGCGACAGGAAGATCGCCTCCTCCATCGCCGAGTCGCCTCCGCCCACCACCGCAATCTCCTTGCCGCGGAAGAAAAACCCGTCGCACGTCGCGCAACTCGACACGCCATGGCCGATCAACGCCTGTTCGCTGGGCAGCCCCAGCCATCGCGCGCTCGCGCCCGAGGCCACAATCAGCGTACGCGCGCCAACTTCGCCGGCAGAGGTGTGCAGCTTGATGGGATGCGCATTCACCTTCGCCGATTCCAGTTGCGCATGCTGGTACTCCGCGCCGAACCGCGCCGCCTGCTTCTTCATGTTGTCGATCAGCTCCGGCCCTTGAATCCCATCCGGCCAGCCAGGAAAATTTTCGACAAGCGTGGTGATCGAGAGCTGCCCTCCGGGCTCGTGGCCCTCCAGGACCAGCGGCTTCAGTCCGGCCCGCGCCGTGTAGAGCGCCGCCGTCAATCCGGCGCAGCCGGAGCCAAGAATCACAGTATCTCGTGTCTCTGTCATCGGTTTACCCGTGTCGATTGTAGACGGATCAGCCGCAAAGAGTCGCACTGTTTCGTGGCGTGCCCATCGCAAGCGTTGTCATTTTGAGCGAAGTTTGGCCGGCGTTTCGGCCAAACGGAGTCGAAGAATCTGCGGTTGCTTTTCTGCAGCTAAGGTCCGAATCCCGCAATCCGCCGCTCCACATAAGATGCCACACGCAGCAACTTCGACTCCGGTCGACAGACTACTCTCGCTCCCCGCGCGAAGCAGCGCCGCGAACCGCGATGAGAACCTTCCCATCGAGACCCCGCCTCTGCATGAGCGAATTCTCATCCATCGCGCCCTCCGGCATCTCGTCCGCGTCAACAGCACCGCAATCCACACCCGCGCGCCCCTCAAAAACGCTGAGACTCTCAAGAAACACACAGAATGCTCTGATCTCCGGCGCGGTATTGTCTTAGAACTTTCTAAGATTCGCCAAAACCCACTGGCCCCCAGGATGCCCCGGAATTCCCTGTCCGGGGGATCCCGTGCCCATCGCTATCTTCGCGCCCGCGTGCGCCGCATCGCTTCGCGCCGCCTCGTCCCGCCGCACGGCTCTCCGCCTCTCGCTCTGGCTCCTCGCCCTGCTCCTGCTCCTGCTCCTCGCTCCTTCATCCACCTACGCCGGCGGACCCAAATACATCGCCGGAACCGCCTTCTTCAATCCCGCCGTCCTCGGGGTACCCATTCACTGGGCCGGCGGACAGGTGAACTATTATGTTGATCAAGGTCCACTCTCGAGCTTCGTCACCAATCAACAGGCCACGGCCATGGTTGACGCGGCAGCGGCGCTCTGGAGCGCCGTCCCCACCGCCGGCGTCACCCTCACCGACATAGGCTCATTGAACGAAGACGTCAACGGCTCCAACATCCAGGTCAACTCCTCGGGCCAGATCACCGCGCCCGCCGACGTCACTTCCTCCGCCACCAATTACCCCCTCGCCGTCATCTACGACGCCGACGGCTCGGTTATCGACGCCATTTTCGGCGCCACCACCATCCAGCCCGACGCTTGCCAGAACAACGGCGTTTACGTCTGGATGGACAATCTCAACCCCGACGCCACCATCGCCCACGGCATCATCCTGCTCAACGGCCTCTGCGCCACCAACGCCAATCTCCTCGAAATGATGAGCTACCAGATCGAGCGCGCCTTAGGCCGCATCCTCGGCCTCGACTACTCCCAGGTCAACTCCGGTGCACTCTCCAATGTCGAGCCCGGCGCCACGCAGGGCTGGCCCATCATGCAGCCCCTGAGCGGCGTCTGCGGCTCAAGCGGCGGCCAGTGTATCCCCGACCCTTCGGTTCTGCACTACGACGACATCGCCGCCCTCAACCGCATCTATCCCATCACCGCCGCCAACCTTTCGAGCTTCCCCTCGAAGCAGCTCACCGCCGTCAACACCGTCTCCATTCAGGGCACGGTCAGCTTCCGCACCGGCTACGGCATGCAGGGCGTCAACGTCGTCGCCCGCCCGCTCGACTCCAACGGCAATCCCCTCTACCAGTACACTGTTACCGCCGTGACCGGCGCCAACTTCAACGGCAACCACGGAAATCCCGTTACCGGATTCATCGACACGAGCGGCAACCCGCTCACCATGTGGGGATCGAACGACCCCGCTCTGCAAGGCTCTTTCGATCTCAGCGGCATCCTGCTCCCGCCCGGCGTCACCTCAGCCACTTATCAAATCACCTTCGAGTCGATCAACCCGCTCTACATCCTCGAAGACTCCGTCGGCCCCTACACCCAGGGCCAGGTCACGCCGTCGGGAACGCTCAACTCCGTCACCCTCTCCAACCTTGCAGCCGGAAGCACACAGACCCTGACCGTCACCGCTGCCGATTCCCCTGTCGCCGGATTCAACGATGCCATCGGCGCCGAATCGCAGCCACGCCCCATGCCCGCGGGCGGGCTCTGGTGCGGCCGTCTCAGCCAGGTCGGCCAGACCGACTGGTTCACCTTCCCGGTCCGCGGCAATCGCCTCTTTACCGTCGTCACCCAGGCCCTCGACGAAACCGGCGCTCCCTCCAACTCCAAGGCAATGCCTTCCATCGGCGTGTGGGATGCCTTCGATCCCGTCGGCGCAACGCCCGTCGGCGCTGCGCCCGGCCTCAACGGCCTAGCCACTGGCGAAACATGGCTGCGCGTCGCCAGCAACGCCGACGACATCGTGCGCATCGGCATCGCCGACCTGCGCGGCGACGGCCGCCCTGACTACGCTTATGACGGCTGGCTCCTCTACGCCGACACCGTCTCGCCTCCGCGCCTTCCCGCTTCCGGCGGCCCTATCGTCATTCAAGGCATGGGCTTCCGCCTGGCCGATACGGTCCTTGTCGGCGGCCAGCCCGCGCTCGTCACCAGCATCTCGCCCAACCAGATCACCGCCATCGCCCCGCCGGCGGCCTCCGGCGTCACCGGCTCGGTCGATGTTGAGGTCGACGACCTGCCCACCCTTTACGCGGCCGCCATCATCCCCGGCGGCGTCAGCTACGACTCCGGCACGGGCGATGCGCTGACCCTCGACACCGCTCCCTCCGGCACCGTCCCCATCGGCGTGCCTCTTCCCTTCACCGTCACTGCGCTCGGCCCCACGCTCGCACCCGCCGGCGGCGTCACCGTCATCTACACCGTTACTTCCGGCACGGCCACGCTGGCCTGCGGGCTGCCCGTCTGCTCCGTGGTGGCCACGGGCGACGGCCGCGCCACCATGAACCTCACCGCGGTCGACGGCACATGGTCCATCGTCACCGCTTCGCTCACCAACGGCTCCGGTATCCAAGCGCAGTTCGCCGGTGGAACCCCTCCCGTCCTCGCGTCTCTCACGCCGCAGCTTTATCTCGCCGCCGGCGCTGCCTTCACCTGGACCGTTCAGGCGCTCGTTCTGTCGAACGGCCTTCCCCTCGCCGGCCAGTCGGTCGCCTGGCAAACTCCCTCCGGCTGCGGCATTGCTGCCCAATGCCCGGGAGCCGCCCTCACCAACTCTGCCGGTATCGCCACCATGATGCTCACCGTCGGCCCGCTCGCCGAGGGCCAAACCGTCAGCATCAACGCCTGCCTCAACGGAACCAGCCAGTGCGTAGCATTCACCGCCTATGGCGCGCGGCCGGAGTACGCCCTGCTCGAACCCATCTCCGGCACCAGCCAGTCCCTCTCCGCTTCCGCAACCCCCAGCCAGATCGCCCTCCGCCTCCTCGACATGGACGGCCACCCGATGGCCGGCGGCACGGTCGCTCTCTATCAGGCTCTCTACGCCTGGTCGCCGCCCTGCGCTCCGAACACCGTCTGCACCCAGGGCGCGCTTCTCGCCACGCAAGCCGCCTCGGCCACCTCCGCCGTCGACGGCTCAGTCACTTTCATCCCCGCCTCGCTCTTCGGCGTCGCCACCAATCTCCTCGGCCTCGCCGCCTCCGGCAGCACAGCCAACGTCCCCATCGCCATCGAGCAGCACCCCTAACTGCCGTCACGAGCAATCAGCAGAGATCCAGAACCGGTGCTCATAATATCTGAACCCGGCAACCCCCTCCCTGCATCTCTTAGCGCCATGGGAGGTTTGTGAATGAATACGATCACCACGAAAGATGGCACGTCAATTTACTTCAAAGATTGGGGAACGGGAAAGCCGGTCACATTCTCGCACGGCTGGCCTTTGTGCGCAGACGCTTGGGATGCGCAAATGTTGTTCCTCGGCCAGCATGGCTATCGAGTCATCGCCCATGATCGCCGCGGTCACGGCCGTTCAGGCCAGACATGGACGGGCAACAACATCGACCAATACGCCGACGATCTCGCCGAACTCTTCGAACACCTGGATCTTAAGGAGGTCATGATGGTCGGCCATTCAACCGGCGGCGGAGAGGTCGTCCGCTACCTCCGGAGGCACGGCAGCAGGCGGGTTTCGAAGGCCGTGCTGATCGGCGCTGTTCCACCCATCATGCTCAAGACGCCACACAATCCCGGCGGGCTCCCCATGTCCGTCTTCGACGGAATCCGGGCTGGTGTTGTCGCCGATCGCTCTCAGTACTTTAGGGAACTGAGCCTTCCCTTTTACGGCTACAACAAACCCGACGCAAAAATCTCCCAAGGCGTCCGCGACGAGTTCTGGCGGCAAGGCATGCAGTCGTCGATCGTCGGTGCCTACGATTGCATCAAGGCGTTTTCCGAGACAGACTTCAATGAAGACCTGAAGAAGCTTGACGTTCCAATGCTTGTCCTCCATGGCGATGCCGACCAGATCGTGCCCATCGAGGATTCCTCCATGCTCACGGCAAAGATCGTCAAAAATGCCGCCCTGGAAATCATCCCGGGAGCGCCGCACGGCCTTTGCACAACTCACGCCCACATCGTCAACCAGGAATTGCTTGCGTTTCTGATGAAACCGTAACCTTAATTGCATCGCTTCAGGTGAATTGAGCGGACGGCCCAGCCCCACGGACAAATCCTCATCCGTGAGGCAGGTTCTTCTTGCCCTCCACTCTCCTTCTCTTGGTCCCTTGTTCCCTCGGTCCCTGCTCTTGAATACAATGCAAGCAACGGTCGCGCTCCCCACGCCCTCGCGCGCCCCATAGGAAGGAGGTCCCATGCACGTTCTTGCTCTCATTGCTGGCATTCTCTGCATCTGCGTTGTGCTGTTTGACGCCTTCCAGACCATCATCCTGCCGCGTCGCGCCTCGGGGCGCTTCCGCCTCACCCGCATCTTCTATATCGCCACGTGGAAACCCTGGCGCTTCCTCGCGCGCCATCTTCGCAATCCACGCAAGCGTGAAACCTTCTTCGGCTACTACGGTCCTCTTTCGCTGATTCTCCTCCTCGTGGTCTGGGCGGCCGTTATGGTCGTAGGTTTTGGCCTCCTCTTTTACGCGGCCGGGAGCCCTTTCAACGACGCCACACAGCGGTCCGGCTTTTCCTCCGACGTCTACGTCAGCGGAACTACGATTTTCACTCTCGGCTTGGGCGACGTCACGCCGCGCAGTGCGTGGGCCCGCGCGCTCATCATTTTGGAGTCCGGTATCGGCCTCGGTTTTCTGGCTGTCGTCATGGGCTATTTCCCGGTCCTCTACAGTGCGTTCTCACGGCGCGAAGTCAGCATCTCGTTGCTCGACGCTCGCGCCGGCTCACCGCCCACTGCCGCGGAGCTCATGCGCCGCCATTCGAATCAGGACGCGGCGCAAGCTCTCTCCGTGCTTCTTGTCGAGTGGGAACGCTGGTCCGCCGAGCTGCTGGAAAGCCACATCTCCTATCCCCTGCTCTGCTATTTCCGCTCGCAGCACGATAAGCAAAGCTGGCTCAGCGCCCTCACTGCCATCCTCGACACTTCAGCCCTGCTGATCTCCGGCGTCCGCAGGCACGAAGCCCGTCAGGCTCAGTTGACCTTTGCCATGGCCCGTCACGCCATCGTCGATTTGTCGCAGAACTTCGCCCTTCGGCCAGTCAGCAACGCGCCCGATCGCCTGCCCCTCGAACGTTATCAGAAGCTCTACGAACTGCTGGGCCAGAGCGGCGTCAGCGTCTGCCGCGACGAACTCTCCGGCGAGCGGCTCCGCCAGATGCGCGCCCTCTACGAGGGATACGCCGAAGCCCTCAGCCGCCATCTCTTCATGCCTCTGCCTCCCTGGCTCTCCGATCAGCCGCACAAGGACAACTGGCTCACCGTCGCTCGCCTCCGCGGGCAGGCTGAGGCGGCCAATTCGCCCGCTCCCAACCAGGGGTCACGGCCTGATGACGTATCCCTTCCCTTCTCCACGCTCATCGATCATCGCCACGACTTCTGAAAAGCCGGCTCCTCCACTACCTGATGCCCATTCAAAGCGGCTCATTTCTCTTGAATCCAGCCGGCGCGATAGCTATAGTACATTCGTCCAAACCAGATTGTCCGGTCACGAAGGTCGAGATGCACATCGGTCCAGACCCCGGCTCCCCGCGATCCAGCGTCGCAATGGTAGTGGTCATTCTGGGTATGATCGCTTTGCCCGCCGCTCTCACACTGAGCCGGGTGCGCGTCTCCGCCGTGACCGATGTCTTAGCTCACAACCCGTCGCCGTATGGTTACACCGTCAGTCTGCTGCTCTTCATCGTGCCCATACTCGCCATTGGTGGCTGGCTGGTGCCCAGCGAAAAGGTGCGCATCTCGAAGAAATCCTTCGTGCGCACCATCGCGCTGCTGTTTCCCTTGGGCCTCATCCTTGACTTCTTCTTCGCCCACTTGTTCCTCAAATTCCCTAACCTCGACGCCACGCTCCACATTCCCGCACCCGCTCTCGGCGACGGCGGCGCGGGATACATTTTCATCGGCTCCCCAGGCCACATCGTTGTCGGCAGCGTCCCGATTGAGGAATACGTCTTCTACTTCACAGGATTCGTCGCCGTTCTCCTCCTCTATATTTGGCTCGATGAGTACTGGCTGGCCGCTTACAGCGTGCCCAGTGACGCCTCGGAGCGAACCGGCGTCCAACGCCTGCTCCGTTTTCATCCGCAATCCTTGCTGCTCGCCGCAGCGCTCATCCTAGCGGCCATTGCCTATCGTCAAACCTTCGCCCCACAGCCGCCCGGCTTTCCGGGATACTTCACCTTTCTCGTCGCGGCAGCCCTCGGCCCGTCCACTGCGCTGTTCCCCGCGGCCCTGCCCGTCATCAATTGGCGCGCCTTCTCGATGACGCTCTTCGTTATCCTGCTCACCAGCCTGCTCTGGGAAGCCACCCTTGCCATTCCCTACGGGTGGTGGGGCTACCAACCCGCCCAGATGATGGGCATCCGTATCGTTGCCTGGGATTTTCTCCCCATTGAAGCCATTTGTGTTTGGATCGCCGTCACCTATCAGACCGTCATCGTCTACGAAATCGTCAAGTGCTGGCAATCTTCAGGGAAAACGGCTCGCCGCGCGTTCCTGGGATGATGCCGGCGTCCTCATTGACCCCCATACTGCAGATCCTTCGATCACAAGCGAAGTTCGCCGCGCCTTCCTTTATCATTTTCGATGAATCCGTGTGTCTCTTTTATACTGGGGGCGGCTAGATGCGGCGAACCTTGACATTCTTGGCGGCGTACCTTCCCTGCCGCTAGTCTCAGCGGAAACATCGGTGTCCGCAGTTTTCGAGTAACGATTTCTCATTACAAGGAGCGCTTGTGAAATATGCCGTGGCAATAATGGGCACTCTTCTCTTTCTCAATGTGTTTGCGCAGGGACAAGCCGGTCTTGAGGTTCCCGCTAACTTCAGCTCGCTCCCACCAGCGATAACGGAGACGGAGTGCGAAGGCAGCCAGTGCGCCTCCGGCAGCAAGATCACCGGCACGTGGAAATTTGACGGGATACTCGGTGACGCGCAATGGAGCAACGGCGCGGAAGCAAAGGTCATTATCGAGCGCTTTGATGAAGGCGGCGTCGACATTCGGCGCATTGACCTCCCCAATAGCTCCTCATATGGCCTGACTGCTGTCTACACGGGGACATTGCATGGGGGACGGATAGAAGGCACCGTAGTGTGGTCCTGGAACGGGCATTGGAATGACCAGCATCCGACTGGCCGATGGACTGCGGTTGTCGAAAAATCACCTCCCGCGCCTGCGCCGGCGGAAGGCATCAAGATTCCACATTCGCTGATTGAATGCGAAGCAGACCAATGCGCGCCGGGCCGTCAAGGGGGGTGCCGGTGGGTTTTCCAAGGTCTGGAAGGTGAAGCTCACTGCCGTAACGGCGCGGCGTTCAGACTTGCTGTGCAGAAGTTCGACTCGGATGGAATTGTCATTCGTCGCACTGAATTGCCGGATAGCGTGTCGGCCGGACTAACGGCGCTTTATACCGGGATAATGCGCGGCGGTCGAATCACCGGCATTGGTACATGGTCTTGGCCCGGGCATTGGAACAACCATAACCCTTCCGGTCGATGGTTCGCGACCGTCGACGATAACAACAGCCGGGCGCTTCCCCCGGTCCCTCCACCGCTCGTGTCGCCAGAAGTGCACGCCGACGGCAGCGTAACTTTCCGGGCTTTTCGCCCCGCCTCGCTGGAGATGTTTGTTCAAATTGATGGTGAGGAGCCGGTCATCATGCAGAAGGACGACCTAGGCGTCTGGAGCCTCACCACAAAACCGCTCGCCCCGGATTATTACGGTTATATCTTCCAGGACACCGGCATTCCGGTTATCGATCCATCAAATCCTCTTCTGCTGCCGAATCTCCTGCAATCGGAAACCATGGTGCACGTTCCCGGGCCGTCTTCGCTGCCCTGGGAGATTAATGACGGTCCGCATGGAAACGTCGATCATCATTTCTATAAGTCTGCAGCCATCGGCGACGAGCGGGACTTCTATGTCTACACTCCTCCCGGATACGACACTCGGGCCGGCGTCAAATACCCGGTGCTGTATTTGCTGCACGGCTACGGCCAATATTCGAGCAGTTGGACTCAAGTCGCGTTCGCTAACCGTATCCTCGACCACCTGATCGACGAAGGCAAGGCGAAGCCGATGATCGTGGTGATGCCCGACGGATACGGAGGCACGGACATCCTGGCTCCGAACGCCTATTGGAATGATGATCTGCGCAAGCGAAACTTTGAAAGATTCAAGGAGTCGCTCTTCAACGAAGTGATGCCGCAGGTTGAGCGCGAATACAACGTGGCGACCGGCCGCGAAAATACAGCCATTGCCGGACTCTCGATGGGCGGTGCGCAATCGGCGATCATCGGGTTGAATAACCTGGACAAATTTGCCTGGGTCGGCGCGTTCAGTTCTGGAGGCTTGAGGGAGAACTTCGCCGAGGAGTTTACAGGGCTGAGTTCCTCAGTGAATCCGCGACTCCATCTCTTGTGGGTTGCCTGTGGCACGGACGACGGTTTGCTGGGCATTAATCGCGACTTCAACAAGTGGTTGACGGAGCAGAACATCAATCATGTCGATATCGAAACCCCCGGCAATCACACGTGGATGGTCTGGCGCCGGAACCTTGCTGCATTTGCGCCGCTGCTGTTTCGATAAGAATGCCGGCCAGTGTCGCGCCTCAGCCGGTGCGCTTCGGCTACCGCTTATCCGGCTTCGATGCGGATTGGAGCGATCCCGATTCGCACCACACTGTCAGGTATACAAATCTCCCGCCCGGCCGTTACACATTTGAGGTCGAGGCCGAGAACAGCGCTGGAACCTGGAATCGCGCTGGAGCTTCCTTCAGCTTCGTGTTGCTTCCTCCGTTCGCCCGTACTCCGATGGCGTACTTCTGCTACGTTGTGTTCGCACTGCCGATCCTATGGGCCGCGATCGCCTTCCGCACCCGCCATCTCACCCGCCGCCAGCAGGAGCTCACCCGGACCGTTGCCGAGCGCACCGCACAGCTCGAAGCCGTTCAGGTTCATGCAGTCCCAGGTCTCAGAACCGAGGGCGACACGCCTCGGAGAGTCCAGCGAAATTGGGATCTCGTCGCCGGTGAGCGGATTACCTATAGGCCTGCTCATCGGCCCAGGCCCCGATAATCGGGAGCTTGAAGCGCTTGCCGTTCAACGCGCTGATGACACACCAGAGCCATAACAGGAAAACGGCCAGCGCCGCGAGACATGCCGGAGCCACCAAGACACGAGGCCCGAGAAACCTGATAAATGGCAGAATGTAGGCCAAGGCGTATCCGAAGCAGATGGTAAAAACATTGAATACGAGCGACTGCCAAGCGTGGAATCGAACATAGGGCCGCTTATTGTAGCGTCGAATCGCCAGAAAGAAGACGGCCATGACGGGAGTGAAGTAGGCGATTGCACCAATAGCATTGTCAGATAAGCCAGTTTCTTTGGGATTGGGCATCTTCCCTCCTTTTAGGATCTGGAGAGGGGTATTGGCGCAAGATTGTTCACGCTGGGCCGGCTCGCTCCATTCCTTCCATCTCTAAGACCGGGTAAACCGGTACGGATGGTCAGGGACAGCTACAGAATAAATGAACCGAGGGATGAAGGGGCCGGAGCATGCTCGGTGCCGGGATGCGCCCGAGCAGCGGGCGGGGCTCGGTGCGGGGTTCGTGCGGGCGCTCTAGAAGATTGCGAGCGGGTGAAGCTCTATTCTTCCTTGGTTGTCTAGTGTCTTAGTTACAACGCCGAACACTCGCATCTTGCTGCCGTCTCGGAACGCATCCGAGTCGGCGGCAATTGGAAGGGCGAATGAGAAGACGATGCGGCTCGGTCGTGGAGAGAACTGTTCCTCAAACTGAATTAGTCTGTCTCCGCGTGAAATGTGAAACACTCCGTCGACGATGACGAGGCCCTGGGCCTCTTTCTTGAATGCGTCGTTCGCCTCCTTCTTGAGCAGTTGAATTAGCCCGGCCCCGCCTGGGCCGAGCCGACCGCCCCTCGCGGCTTCGATGAGGGGGCTTTGTTCGTAGAACTCATCGAGCGTCGTGAAATAGTTGGCGGAACGTGCCGTAGGGCATAGTTCATTGGGTCTATGCATTTTCGGGCGGACGAAAAGGCGCTCCGTTCGAATTCGTGCACGTCTTTGCCGGTCCTCGACACTTCGCCGCTCACAGAGGCCCCGCCCGCGTTAATTCCTGCGTTGCCGCCTACCTTGTTTTCGGTGGATAGAAGCCTGCGCTCTTCGATGAGCTCAGGTTCGATCTCGCTGTAGTCGGCGTCGACATGATCCTGGTCCAAGTAATAAAAGTCGATCGGAGCGCGGGCCTCGAATGGTGGAGGTGGCTCCAGTGGGGTCACCATCGAGTCCATCCAGGCATCTGCGTCAATGGAGCCCACCTGCCTGAAGAGAAGAACCGTATTCGCAAATTGGGCGGCGATGCAGACGAGGATGACTCGCATTGCCCACCGGTCGACCATAAGAAGGCATTTCTTTAGCAAAGCTGGTAAGAACGCGGTGACGGCGGTTAGGGCCAATATCAGCCCGGCGACGCCAAAGAGTACCCACGGTTGCGCTTCGAGGAGATAGATGAGCCCGCCTTGTACGAAAGGGTCGCTGTCCCCGATTACGAACTTCCTGTTAAATAGCCCGCCGCCCCAGATCGCTGCGCACCACCAGGCTGGGTAGGCGATTGAGCCGACGACGATCCATATCGTAATGGCGGCTCCCGCGATCGCGATTGTGCGGAGAGACCAAAGCTTAACCGCGCGGCAAGCCCGAACTAGCATCGCACGCCAGCCGAATTTGGGATCGTCGCTGTTCATTGGGGTCCTGCCCCTTTTCAAAACCCGATTGATGGAACCGATTCTAGCTGGAATTCTCCGCAAAAAACGCTTCGACGTCGGTGATGGTTTGGGTCATGCGGTAGGGCGGAAGGGATTGCAGGAAGATCTGGCCGTAGCGCTGGGAGCGGATGCGGGGATCGAGGAGGACGAGGACGCCGCGATCTTCGAGCGAGCGAATGAGGCGGCCGAAGCCCTGCTTGAGAGTGAGGACGGCTTCGGGGACCTGATAGTCGAAGAAGGGACGGCCGCCGTCTTCCTCGATGGTTTTCATGCGGGCCTGGACGATGGGGTCGGAGGGGACGGAGAAGGGCAGGCGGTCGATAATGACGCAACTGAGGGCTTCGCCCTGCACGTCGACTCCCTGCCAGAAGCTGGCGGTGCCGAAGAGGACAGCGTTGGGCGTGGAGCGGAACTCCTCGAGCAGGGCTTTGCGCGGAGCTGTGCCGTGGAGAAGGATGGGGAAAGCGAGGACGGGCAGGAGGCGCTCATAGAGGGCGCGCATCTGCGAGTAGCTGGTAAAGAGACAAAAGGCGCGGCCGCGGGTGATCGAGAGGACGCGCTCGATGGTGGCAGCGGCTGCTGCGGGAAAATCTTCGGCGCGCGGATCGGGCATGTTGGGCGGGAGATAGAGGAGGGCCTGCTGGTCGTAGCGGAAGTGCGAGGGGACTACTAGCTCGCGGGTTTCGTTGAGGCCGAGACGGCGGCGGAGATGCTCGAAACCACCCTGCACCGTGAGCGTGGCCGAGGTGAGGACGACGGTGGGGACGCGATCAAAGACGAGCTCGCGAAGGAGCTCGGAAATGTCGATGGGCGTGGCCTGGAGGAAGGTGACGCGCCTAGCGCGTCCTGAGCGGCTCGTGAAAGAGCTTCCCTCAGGGGCTAAAGCCCCGACCATTTGATTGCCCATTTCGGCACGACTCAAGCCGCCCCAGCGACGAAGACCTGTCGCTGGGGACCCCGGCAAGTCGTGCCCCTTCAAATCCGCTCGGTTGTTGGCACGACTAAAGTCGTGCCCTTTCGCGGCATCAGCTCTTTCCGCAGCGGCGCCGAGGCCGCGGCGCTCCAGCCAGAAGACCATGTTGGAGGCTGTGGATTCGAGCATGAATTCGAGATCGGAGCGGAGGGAGGCGGCGCGGGTCTTGAGGCCCTGCGCCTCGTCGATGTCGGAGAGGCGGTCCATCTCGGCTTCGATGAGCGTGAGGGAGGCGCGCACGCCGAGGTAGAGGTCGCCGGAGGATTCGAGGAATTCTTCGCGGTTGGTGAAGGGATGGCGGCCGTCGCCATCCATGGGGAGGGCGGCGAAGAAGAGGCGTGCGCGCTCGCGGAGCTGCTGGGTGAGCGCGGAGATGGGGCTGGCGCTTGCTTTGCCGCTGAGGAGGACATCGGTGTCGCGGGCGAAATCTTCGAAGCGGAGGTTGGAGAGCGAGCGGCCGAAGTATTGCGAAGCAACCTCTTCAAGCTCGTGGGCTTCGTCGAAGACGACGGCGGCGGATTCGGGGAGGATGCCGGCGTCGGGAGCAGAGGCCGCCATCTCGCGGACGGCGGCGTCGGCGAAGAAGAGGTGGTGATTGACGATGACGATGTCGGATTCGAGAGCGCGGCGGCGCATTTCGGTGATGAAGCAGCGGCGGTAGTCGGGGCAGGTGGAACCGAGGCAGGCTTCGGAGCGGGCGTCGAGCTTGTGCCAGAGGGCGCTGGTTTCAGGTAGGGCGGAGAGCTCGGCGCGGTCGCCGGTTTCGGTGATGCGCTCCCACTCGGCGATCTGGCGATACTCGTCGATCTCGTCTAATCCAGACAAAATGGGCTGGTCGCGGAGGGCAAAAAGCTTGCGGCGGCAGAGGTAGTTGGCGCGCCCTTTCATGTAGCAGACGTGGAGGGGGCCGAGGAGGGTTTCGAGAAAAGGGACGTCGCGGAAGTAGAGCTGGTCCTGGAGGGCCTTGGTGCCGGTAGAGACGATGACGCGCCGGCCGGTGCGCAGGGCGGGCAGGAGATAGGCGAGGGTCTTGCCGGTGCCGGTGCCGGCCTCGACGATGAGATGGCGGCGCTCGGCGAGGGCGCGCTCGACGGCTTTGGCCATTTCGTACTGGCCGGGGCGGTATTCGTAGGGGAGCGGGGAGCGGGCGAGGATGCCGCCGGGCGCGAAGAACTCGTGGAGGGTGGGGAGGGCGCGGGTTGAGGCTTCGGAGGAGGGCATAAGGGCCGGGTGCGCCAGGATCGAGTGCGCCAGAATCGGGTGCTGACTTCAATGATAGTGACGAGGGGTCAAAAGCAGGGCTCAGGGGTCAGGTTTCAGCCACCCCAGCGACGCGAACCTGTCGCTACCACCCCAAGAAGCAGAAGCCGCTTCTTGGGGGCCCCGGCTACTAGGGACCCCGGCAGGTGTCAGAAAGGCAGGGAGTAAGGAAAGGAGGGCAAAAGGCGAAACAGATTGGAGCGGTGGGAAACGCGGCGCGGCAGAGTGGCCGCGCAGAGTGTTCGTTTCGCTCAAAATGCTCTGGGGGGCAACTCGCTTCCCGCAGGCACTGCTAAACGAGGGTCTCTGCCGATGTGGGATCGATGACTCTTCTGACTTGCGAGATGCCGTTTGCCGGGAAACCGCCGAGGCGCGCATGCTCGCGCACCATCTCTTCGTTGGGCGCGATGTAAACGCAGTAGATCTTGTTGTCGGTGACGTAGCTGTGCAGCCATTGGATCTGCGGGCCGAGATCGCGCAGGACAGAGCAGGACCTTTGCGAGATCGCCTGTATCTGCTCCGGCGACATGGAACCGACTCCGGGAACTTCACGCTCGATGATGAACTTTGGCACGGAAAAGACCTCCCTTGCCCGAAGGGCGTTGCTCAACTATATATAACAGCCGAGCGGCTACAGACCTGTGACGATACGGCGGGCGGGGGGGAAAATCGCAAAATGGGATTTACTTTCCGCCGGCGTGTTTCAGCAAATCTCCGACGGTAACGAATTCAAATCCGCGCTTACGCAGGCCGGCGACAATATCGGGAAGCGCTTGTGCTGTCCACACCCCGCCGCCATTCACATGCATAATGATGATGCTGCCGTTGCGCGTTAAGGTGAGCACCCTTTGCTTCAGGCGCTCGGTGGTATTGCGCGGATTGGGATCTCCGGACACGACATCCCACATCACTGTGAGAATGCCGAGCTTTTTCGCAGCCGCAACCAGCTTAGGCGGGCAGTCGCCGTAAGGAGGCCGAAAGAACGGCTGCGTGTTGTAACCCAATTGCGCAATTGCCGACCGGTTGCGTTCGATTTCAGAAGCGATATCCTGCTCAGTCAAATCGCTCGATTTCCAGTGATGGTACCCATGCATTCCAATCTCGAAAAACGGCACGTCTGCAATCCGCCTGAGGCACGCAAGGCATTGCTCCGCCCATACGCCGGATATGAAAAATGTGGCCGGAATATGCTCCCGTTGAAGATAATCCACAATCTCAGTCGAGAATCCGGGGCGACGCTTGGTCGGGCAGGCGTCGAAAGTCAATGCGATTTCAGGACGGGTGCGGCTGCCGTGATACAGAATGTCCACCGGGAACGGATAAGATGGAACCGCATTGGCGCCGTTGGGCGGGAAGGATGCGGCGGGCTTACGAACTGTTTGTGCAGCGCCTAATCCGATCGCTCGACCGAGAGCAATTGTGCTCACCAGTTGAAGCAAGATTCTTCTTTCCATTGCGTCCGTCCTTGAATCCCTGCTTCGTTTCGCCTGCCCTATCTTTTTGCAACCATGAACGAGTCGTAAGAGTCGAGCAGCCACTGGCCATTCTGCTTCACCAGGACCACTTTAAGAAACCGGCGTTCTTCCTTGCCGGCTTCGGCCGTTTGAAAATACGAATTGCCCTTCACAATCGGCTGAAAACCCAGTTGGTCGCCCAGCATCTCTACGATGTCGTCCTGGTGGAGAACCATATCGCTCAGTTTCAAACGGCCAACGAACTTCTCGGTGAGGGCCGGCAGTTGGTTCTTCTCGGAATCCGGCACAACGAAATCGTTGGGAAGCTCATCCACCAGCGCTTGCGTGAGCGCGTCAATCTTCGCCGTCGCCAGGACTTCCGACAGGCTCGAATCCGTTACCTCATCAATGGCCGGAAGGTTGGGCACCGCATCCCAGAATGCGAAGTCCACGTTGTATACTTCCTTGTCGTCGGCCACATTGTCCGGGATGTAGTAATAGATTTCGTAGCGAAGCGTTCTTCTGTAGATGCGTTCCAAATCGTCGGGCTTGTTGATGTTGAATTTGGCCCAGGAAGGCCCGAGAAGACGAAACGCACCGGGCCAGTTTTTTTCAGCCGTAAAATTGAGAAAGTTTTCAAACACCCTGACGGAGGGGCGATTGCGGATTGCCAGTTGATATCGGTTGTTTTGCCGCGTTGCCGCTATCGGGTCAATGCCGGTTCCGGGAGCGAGATAACCGCCGAAGCGCCATCCGGCAAGAAACATCGCTCCTAAGAGAACAATCGCGGCGACAAGAATCGTAAATTTGCTGTTGGCTCTCGCACGCAGGAAGACATTCAAAATGTCGCGAATTGCTGGTTCGCCAGAATGGCGCCCGACAGAATCTGAACGATATGGGTCCATATGTCTCTTGTGTCCATATACCTTTCGCCAACATGGTACACCGCGTTAGGAATGAGCGGGGATGCATCGAAAGTGTCAGGCCGTACAATCGGCCCTAGCGGTTCCTGTGTTCGAGCAGCTGGACGACGTCGGGGCGCTTCCATCGCGCTGCATATTCAAGCGCCGTCTGGCCATCGCGGTCCTTGACTGCGGGGTTTGCATTCTTGCGCAGCATTAGTTTCACCGCGTCCACGCTTCCTGCGGAGGCCGCATACATCAGCGGCGTCTCACCATGATCGTCTCCGGCATTGATATTTGCGCCCTTTCCAAGCAGCAGATCGATGATTGCGGTGTTTCCCGCGAGACCTGCGTACATCAGCGGCGTCGCGCCGCCATCGTCGCGTGCATCGATTTCGGCGCCTTTTTCCACCAGCAACCGCGCCATATCGGCGTGGCCCGCAGTACATGCGGCAATTAACACCGTATCGCCTTGATTGTCCTTGGCTTCGATATTGGCGCCCTTTTCGATCAGTAGCTCCGCGGTGTCGATCTTGCCCGCTTTAGCTGCCAGCAGGAGCGGCGTATCGCCCTGATTGTTCTTGGCCTCGACGCTAGCGCCCTGCCCCAACAACCGCGCGGCCGTGGCCGTATCGCCGCTGGACGCCGCGCCCAGGAGTTCGTTGTTCACGCTGCTGAAAACGGCAGGAGCTGCGGAAGAGCTGCCACTCGCATTCGGTTCTGCCGGCGGCGGTCCGGAGCGGCCTTTGAAACTCGCGAAATAGAGGAGCGTGGCCGCCACGGCAAGAATCACTCCAGCGCCGATCCACAATCGCATCTTGCCGGAAGCTGCCCACCCTGCAGCCGGTTGACTCTGAGGTTCACCTTTCCGCTTCCACGGTGCGCCTTCCAAACCGGAAACCGCTTCCTGCGCGTGCACGGGCGATGAATCCGCAGGATGCGTCGAAGCGTCTTCCGGCGCGGTTGCCGGCGAACCGTCTGCTGCCGGAGCGGCCACTGTTTCCCGGCCTGCCTCCTGCGGCATGCCGCGCGCGTCATCGGGCTGCCGGGACAGGAGAACTTTAACACTGTCGCACAGGCGGAAGAGATGCTGCTCGAGCGGAGGAGTGAGAGCGTCGAGCCAATGCCGGCTGGAGATGTAATACTCCATCGCGGGGGACATAGGTACGTCTTCAATCCGCAGCGGAAGAATCGGCAACCCCTTGCTGACGGCGCGCTCAACTTCGCGCAGCACTTGAGGGGAGCGGTTGGAGCCGGCGGAAAAGACCAGGACCATCAGCCGGCTGTCGGACAAGCCGTACACCAGCGACGCCGCATACTCCTCGCCGGCCAGCACATCGCGCGGGGCGATCCAGCAGCGCATGCCGTTGGACTCAAGAGTGGAACATACGGCATCAGCGACTTGCTTGTCCTTGGAGGAGTAGCTGATAAAAACGTCGTGCGCCATCTGGTGTGCCTTTGCAGTTACCTCGGGAAAGATGATTTGACCACGCCCATAGCACACATAGCAAGCGGGAGTTGCAATGGGCTGCGTAGCTCGAAAGGCTGTGACTACCGACCGGAAAGTGGCATTCTGCACGGCACGAGCTGCCGACTGCTTATGCAAGATGGGAGCAGCCCATGCGCAAAAAGCAATCATGGTGGAGGCGGCGGGAGTCGAACCCGACAACAGCATTGAAAACACTCAACTTACTGACTCCGGGAAGGCCGGCAATTCGAGCAATTCAACGATCGCCAGATCTTGCGGACAATCGGAATCCTGATGATCGGACGCGCAGAACGCTCGTCTGCGAAAACAAGAGGCCTAGCCGGCGAAAAGTTCTTTGGCGATGATTTTTTCTGCTGTGATCGATTCCTCTCCTTGAGGCGCCACTTTTTCTAGTCCAGGCAGCCCTTCCTCATTTTCAAAAACGAAGTGGCGGTCGCCTGCTGAATATCGCATCGATCAACGGCTACTGCAGGGACGGAATCTTTTGGCCTATTCTATCGCCAAGGGTGGCTTGACGAGCCCGACGCGCAACCTTGCAGACACGCACAGTGATGAGGGCATCGAAATCAATCAGTTAAACGGCTGGACTCTCACGCCAAATGAATATGCACTGGAACTGAAAGATGGCCTCCCAAAGGACTGGCCCACGAAATTGCCGAAGAGCGTTGCTCCTTCAGGCCGGATACATTCGCCCGAAGAAGTTGCCCAAGCGGCGGTTTATATCCTTTCGGATGAAGCGGCTTTCATTAACGGTTCGATTCTCGACGTAGAACGGTTTCGCGTCATCGGACGAAATCCGACAAAGAAGGTTTGATGAATGGCTTTGTGAAACCCAAACTGGCGGCCTTTCCGAAGTGTTATATAGATCAGCTTTGTGTCCATCGGACGATGACCCTCCTCGAGTGGATCGAACTCGCCTCCACGCTCGGTGTCGACGGGCTCGAATTTTACTCAGGCTTTTTAGAAGACGATGATTTTTTTCTCAAACGCATCAGAGCTGCTCTAGAACGGCATAACCTTGTAATGCCGATGCTTTGTTGCTCGCCGGACTTTACGCAGCCCGACCCGATTCTTCTGCAAAAGGCTATTGAGCACGAAAAGCGCATGATCGAAATCACCGCGTTTTTCGGCGGGCATTTTTGCCGAGTTCTTTCTGGCCAACGCCGGCCCGGACTCACGCGGGAAAAAGGCGTCGCGCAGGTGGTTCGGGTCATCAAGGGTCTGTTGCCATTTGCCGAGAAGCATCGCATCGTCCTGAACCTGGAGAACCACTACAAGGATAACTATTGGAAGTATCCGGAATTCGCACAAAAGATGGATGTCTTCCTGGAAATCGTGGAGCAAATCGACTCGCCGTGGTTCGGGGTCAACTTCGATCCCTCAAACACCATCCTGGCCGGTGAAGATCCGTTAGCACTCCTTGAACGAGTGAAACACCGAGTCGTCTCGATGCACGCAAGCAACCGCTATCTAAAGGGCGGTACGATCGAGGACCTGCGCAAAGAGGAAAACTCTGTGGGCTACGCCAGCCGTCTGTCGCACGGCGCCATCGGCAGCGGGCTGAATGACTACGATAAGATTTTCTCAATACTCCACTCTGTTGGATTCAGCTCGTGGATCTCGATCGAAGATGGTTTGGATGGGTTGGACCAGTTAAAAGAGTCAGTCACTTTTCTCAGGGGGAAAATTGACCAACACTTTAGTCGGTAAGATTGAAACTCGTCGGCCTCACCCGCTCTACATAGGCAGTCAGAGGAATTTGGGGGACAGTACTGCCTTTCACACTACCCCTTTACCGGCGCCAAGGAGAATCGCTCCGGTGTCATCCAAATCCCAAGGAAGGAGTGTTCGTCAGACTTACCCCCCTCAGTGCGGAGTTAGTCTCCAAGTACACTCATCATGAATCCCATTGTGCAAATTTCGCTCGACATTATCTCTATCCCGGAAGCACTGGAAACCGCGCGCCTTGCCATGCGTTCCGGGGTTGACTGGCTAGAGGCAGGCACTCCGCTCATTATCGCCGAAGGAATGAACGGCGTTCGCGCTCTGCGCGCCGAATTTCACGAGGTTCCAATTGTCGCCGACCTGAAGACCATGGATGGCGGCTGGCTCGAGGCTGAAATGATGGCAAAGGCAGGGGCGACTCACGTCGTGGTAATGGAACGCGCGCATCCCGAGACGATCAAGATGGTGGTGAAAGCCGGAAAAGATTTGGGCGTTAAGGTTATGGGAGACAATCTCGGCGCGAAGGACAAAATAGCGGCCGCAAAGAGGCTTGAGGATTTCGGCTGCGATTTCGTTATTCATCATATCGGCTACGATGAACGTCGCGGGCTTATAGCGGCAGGGATGCCATGTCCGACTCCACTTGATCAGTTGCGCGAAGTTGTAGCAGCTGTCCAGGTTCCCGTCCAGGCCGTCGGCGGCCTTTCAATTGAACAGGCGATCCGAACTCCCGAATATGGAGCCCCACTCGTAGTCCTCGGTGCTCCTCTTACTATTGACGCTGATTCATTTAAAACCGCTTCTGGCAACCTCGAAGATAGGCTCCGCTTAGTGTGCGACCGAGTCCATGCCTACGGCCGTTGATTGCCGATCTCTCTGGGCAGGGTCATCGCAATATTGCCGTTGTTGCGTCGGCAAACAAAATAGCTCGGATGGCCTGGGCAATCTTAGCTAACGGAACTAGTTACCGCGCGCCGGTTTTGGCGGCAGCCTAAAACCGGGGTTGGAAATGCACTCCGTGGAAAGAGTCAAAAAACTGACTTTTCCACCTGGTTTGGAAATCCGCAGAAAAGGCGGATTTCCACATTTTCAACCCTGCCGGTACGAGTAGTGTTATTACCTTCCCAGGTTTGCGAGACAGATCGATGCGTGAGTGAACGGTCACCCCCGGCGTTGCTCAAGCCTGCGTGGGAATGAGTACCTTCGTAGTTCGACCCACTCTACAGACCAGCAACGCGCGGACTCCATTATGGCCACGAGCCTTGCTCCACGAACAGGCCGGATACATTTGAGCAGACCAAACCACACACGACAATGATTCTGCTTGCGAGAAGGCGGCGGACCAAACATTTCCCACACCCCCGCCTACGACGGCGGCTATCTGAACTCAACGGTTGCTGCGTTACACTGACTCTTCACAGGCACAAAAGATCCGGCAGGCCGGCAGCCTGGCAAAATTGGAGCGAGGTGAAAAGCATGAAAACTTTGCCGAAAGCGATGTCCAAGCAAGAATTTGATGCACTCTTCAAAGCCGTCTGTAACTGGGGACGCTGGGGGGCCGACGACGAGCGAGGAACGTTGAATTACATCACGCCCGAAGAGGTTCTTCGGGCCGCCTCTCTTGTGCGGCTCGGCCGCTCTGTCTCGATGGCAATTCCAATCAACAAGGTAGCGGGTCCCGACAATCCCCGTCCCGCCATCCACTATATGGTGCAAAGCTTCGATTTCGGCGCCGGCCTGGCAGAACCGCAATTCTCGCTGGATTTTTTGGCGTGCGAGTGCCACGGTGACTGCCACACCCACATTGATGCTCCTTGTCATACCGCTTACAAGGGCCAGCTCTACAATGGCAAGACGGTTGCAAGTGTTACCTCCCGCGGTCCGTCGATTCAGGATATTACCGCCTTTGCTCACGGCATTGTGGGGCGCGGAGTCCTGCTGGATTTGCCGCGGTTGCGGGGCGTTAATTGGCTCGATCCTGGGGAGGCGGTGACTTCGGAAGAGCTGGAAGCCGCGGAGAAGTCACAGGGTGTACGGCTGGGCAAAGGGGATATATTTTTGTTCCGAACCGGCCACCACCGGCGGCGCCTGGAGCTTGGGCCGTGGAACAATGGCTACGACGGAGAGGGTAAGGCAGGCCTTGATCCTTCCGTGATGCGCTGGTTGCACGAACGCCAGGTGTCTGCTTTTTTCCCTGATGGTGATGGAGAGACGGTCCCCAGTAGCGTCCAAGGGGTCCTCTATCCGGTTCATGCGCTCCAGATCGCGGCTATGGGAATGGTTTGCGCAGACAGTTTGCAGTTCGAGGAACTGATCCAGGTTTGCGAAGCAGAAGGCCGCTGGGAGTTTTTGGTCGTGGCGGCGCCATTGCGGTTACCGGGAGGGACTGGGTCCTTGTTTAATCCTCTAGCGATCTTCTGAAGGTTCTCGGGACCGGCACCTCCGGAAGCTGCCTTGACAGATCGCGTGTTGATCAATCGGACCACACGAGGGTTTGACCAGGTTGAGCCACAACGGACATCCTCGTAGACTTATGTAGCCCGGAGCGAATTGTGATGGGAGGCCTCGCCATTCGCCTCGGCAAGAGCTTGTTAGCTCCTATGAGATTCACAATACAACAGGAGGCGCTTCCTGGGCCCGCAAGCATTTGCCAGGCCGTGCCAGCCGAGTTGGGAGAAGCTATCGACGATGTCGCGACAATCTGTGTCGCCACAGGAGCTTAGCTCGGCATGACATCTGGTAGGAGGTGACAACTTCGCAGGTGCGTAGCTTACTCGTAAGCGTGCGCATTGCCGATGCGCACCGCCGAACCGGCGAACTGTAGTCTACGCTTTGCGCCAACGCTTTCAAAGGAAGCGGATTGCTCTTGTGGTCCGAGGCGAGTCAGTACTTTATCATAAATTTTAGAAAAATCCTCATAGACGCGACGCAAGAAGGACTTGTAGAAGTGCTGAAGCTGAGCTAGGTTGGGGATGGGTAGTCCGCATTTGGACTGATCCAGGCTAGATAAGGTCATTTTTGAAAGGTTCATCATGGGTGACTTGAGTTTCGCAATTTTTGGCACAGGCTTCTGGTCGCGCTTTCAGCTTGCCGCGTGGCAGGAACTCGAGGGTGTCAAATGTGTCGCGCTTTACAACCGTACGGTTTCTAAAGCGGAGGAGATGGCACAGCAATTTCGTATACCCGCAGTTTATGGAGACCCTGAGGAGTTGCTTCGCCGCGAAAGGTTGGATTTTGTTGACATCGTCACGGACCCGTGGACGCACAGCAGGTTCGTTCACATGGCTGCAGCCCACAAGTTACCGGTCATTTGCCAAAAGCCCATGGCCCCGACGCTGGCTGAGGCAGAGAGCATGGTCGAAACGTGCCATCGAGCGGGCGTGCCATACTTCATCCATGAGAACTGGCGCTGGCAGGCGCCGATCCGCGAACTCAAGAAGCTCTTCGACTCAGGCGTGATCGGAATGCCCTTTCGCGCGCGCATTGCCTGTGTTTCGGGATATCCCGCCTTCATTAATGAGCCATGGCTGAAGGACTGGCCCGAGTACATCATCTTCGACATGGGCTGTCACCTCTTAGACGTGGCTCGCTTTCTGTTCGGGGAAGCCGAGAGTTTGTATTGTCAGGTTAATCGAATTCACGCGGACTTCAAGGGCGAAGACGTAGCAACCTTGATGCTCAGGATGGGAAGCCGGACAACGGTTACGATCGAACTGGCATTTGCAGAGAACTACCTCGAACACGACGTGTTTCTCTCGACTCCGATTTTTGTGGAAGCGGACAACGGTTCGGCGGAGCTCGACTACAACTCCCGGCTCCGCGTAACAACAAAGTCCGGTACGCACGTGACGACCGTCCCGTCGGCCAGCTATTCCTGGGCCTTGCCCGACTACCAGATTTGTCATTCCAGCATCGTGTCATGTAACGCTAATCTACTGAAAGCACTGCGTAACGATGGCTCGGCGGACACCACGGGTGACGATAACCTTAAGACAATGAGGCTCGTATTTGCGGCGTATGACTCAGCCCGTTCGGGGAAGGCCGTCCAGTTCGTTCAAGATCGCGAACCAATTATGGCCAGTTGAGTCGAAGTGCCGCGAAGCTCGCGGCTCGGGGAGAGACCCTGTCGTGACCGCCGCGAAGAACCCGTGGGAGAATGAGGGCAGAAGTGATTTATCGCCTGCCCCCCCGCGCTTGCGACGGGTTTTGTCGCTTCCGGATCTAATTATCTATGGAATCGTTTCCGTCACCCCGAGCGCTCCGGTAACGGTGTTCGGCTTGGCCGTTGTAATGTCCTGCGGGCACGCCGTAGATACTATTCTGATAGCCATGGTGGCCATGCTGCTCACCGCATTCAGTTATGGGCGCATGGCGTCGATCTATCCCTCTGCAGGCTCGGCTTACGCCTACGTCGGGCGAGGGCTGAACCCTCACCTGGGTTTCCTGGCTGGCTGGGCAATGCTGCTGGATTATTTGGCCATTCCTATCTTCTGCACGATTTATGCAGCTTTGACCCTTCAGCGGCTCGTCCCCGGTGTTCCGTACGCCGTCTGGGTAACTTTCATCGTCGGAGCCATAACAGTCTTGAACCTGAGAGGTATTCGAGTTACGGCTCGGATTAATCAAATACTCCTTATTATCATGGGCTCAGTGCTTGTCGCATTCATCATTTTGGCGGCTCGTTACCTCGTTCGCCAACATGGATGGAATGGGCTCTTTTCCTCGGTCCCGTTTTACAATCCCCAGACCTTCGACTTCAATTCCATTCGGACTGCCACGGCATTTGCCGCCCTTACCTATGGCGGTTTCGATGCCGTGACGACTCTCGCTGAAGACGCCAAGAATCCTCGGCGCAACGTTTTGCTGGCCACAGTCCTGGTGTGTTTGTTCACGGGACTATTTGGGGGCTTGCTGGTTTACCTAGGCCAGCTTGTCTGGCCGGACTACCACACATTTCCAAATATCGAGACCGCTTTCTACGATGCAAGCCGGCGCGTCGGAGGAGCGTGGCTTTTTGAAGGGATGGCAGCCATATTAGTTGTCGCGATGTTCGGAAGTGGATTTACGGGCCAGGTGGGCGCGGCGCGCTTGCTCTTCGCCATGGGGCGAGACGGTGTGCTGCCCAGCAGAATTTTTGCTTACCTTAATCCAAAGCGAAGTAACCCTACCTTTAACATCACGATCGTCGGCGTTATCGCTTTCGCGGGCGCGCTGCTCATGAGCTACGAACTCTCCGCAGAGGTTCTGAATTTCGGAATGTTTTTCGCCTTTATGGGCGTGAACCTGGCGGCGATGCGGCAGTTCTATTTTCTGCGCCGCGACAAGGGGTTGCTGAAAGACGCGGTCATGCCGGGTCTGGGATTCCTGTTCTGCCTCGGAATTTGGTGGAGTCTTTCAGCTCCTGCCAAGATTGCGGGTGGTCTATGGTTCCTTGCAGGATTAGCATATAACCTCGTACAAACCCGGGGCTGGAGAATTCCTCCCCCGATGATCGATTCCGTTGATCTGTGATCCTGGGAGCCGGAGGGTAGCATTTCGGAACTCTTGATATCCCCCGGAACTGGCGCAACCACTCGGACCGGTCGATTCAAACCTTTACTGCAGAGTCGATGCTGCTCTCACGATGCTCCTTCAGGCGGCAGAGCAGGAAAAATCGTGACCCGCAGTTGGGTTGAACCATAGGGTACCAGAGAAACCTGCTCCAGGGTCTCACTTATCTTGCTTATACTCAGATCGGGCAAACATGGAGTGAACTTTTGAGCCGTGTCGTCGGGGTTGGCTTGCAGCTCCCAGTCCTCGATCTTTCTTGCCGGCACAGCGATTGTGACAGGGGGATTCTCCCATGGATCGAGTACTTGATCCGAGGCAACCGGCCTCATTTTCACATCGACCTTCCTCTCCAGATTCGCCGCATCCAGGGCCAAGCCGTAATTCCACTCAGTGGCCGGCATGGCCTCCCAACTAGGAAACTCCGGCGTAGTGTATTTCGGTTCTACCTTTGTCGTCCACTTCTCGCCGATTGGCAACGAGTAGACAAGCGGGCCGCGCTCGACACCGATGCCATTCTGTGGCCATCGGGTAACTGCAACTTTCATCGGAAGAGTTAGCGTAATGACATCGCCCGAATTGAAGTTGCGATGCAGTACAATAAACCCTCGGGACGTTGGCGAGACGGCAACTGTCGCACCGTTGACGGTGAGGCGTGGCGCATCGCACCACCCTGGAATTCTGAGTGAAAGCGGAAACGATACCGCCCGGCTGCTCTGGATCTTGAAATGGATTTGCTCATCGAAGGGATAGTTGGTGCTCTGCACTATCTGGACGGGTTGGTTGTCCGGTCCCACCGTGGCATTCACTTTCGACGGGCCGTAGAGAACCGCGGCTAAGCCGCCGTTGTTGCTCTTCATCCACATGCGAATCACATAATTGGGAAAGATGCGATGCACGTTTCCCCCGCAGCATGCGGTATGCTGGCCGGGATTCGGCTGGTAGGCCATCATCCGCCCGCCATGCTCCTTAAATACCGGCCAATTGTGGTCCGAGTCGAGCGTCGCCAGGAACTGGTTGGGACAGGAGAAGTATTGCAGAGCCTTCCAGTCGTTCTTGATGGCGCCAGGTCCGGCGTTGAAGCAGGCACGTTCCACGCGATCCGCCCAAATGGCGTCTCCCGTCGCCAGCAGTAAATATCCCCACGACCAGGTGTGGTCGGCGATATCGCATGTCTCGTGCGAATCCAGTGAAGTTACCGTCTGGTAATACTCTGAGGTAGAGGGAATGCCGTCGATCAGCATGTGGTGATCGAAGATGCGCCGTTGCGCCGCCAGCGCGAATTTGAGATACTCATCCTTTCCCGTATACATATACAGAATCGCCGGCTGCTTGGCGATTTCAATATACGTTATGCCGTGCGCGTTGATCGGCGTATCGGCAAATACCCGCAGCGCCGAAAGATCTCCCTGAAGTATTTCGGCGGCTACTTTCGCGTACTCGCGCCACGCGCTTTCAGCCAGCGCCAGCAGGCGCGGGTCGCCGGTCTTCTCATAACACCACAGCATGTCTTCGATATTGGTGACGTTTCGTATCGGCGTTCCATAGTTCGCGCGATCCGACAAGTAATGTCTCTGCATGGCTGCTGCGATTTGCGCGCCTGTAAATCCCGGTGGTGCCGAGCCCGCATCCGAGACCGCCGCCAGGCCCCGGAAGAACACGGTGTGCGGCCAACGATGGAAATCCCCCTTGGGGTCCTGGAAGAATTCCGGCCCCAGATATCCCTCCGTGTCAACATGGGACAACGTATATGCAATGGGCTTGCTCGCCTGCGCAAAAAGTTCTTCGTCTTGAAGCACCAGCGCCAAGCGGGCTGCTCCATCGATCCAATACCCCTTCTGCTCCCACGGCGCCCAACCGTCACCCTCCTGCTCCTCGGCCCAATAAGCCCCGATGAACGGCTCCGAAACTTGCGGCAGCTTGGATCCCAGTTGCGACGCCTGCTTCTCCAAGTACCCGCGCAGCCACCCTTCAGGCCGTACGGCCCCAGGCGGCAACGCTCGGAGAGCACCGGAATAGGCAACCGAACGCGAGCCCGCTTCCTCTCCTTCCAGCAACTGGCCCGAGCTCATGAGCAGTGCGGAACTCATTGAAGCAAGGCGTACAAATTCACGGCGGCTTAACTCGGCTTGCGAAAGGTTCGTCGTAAGTTCCATTTCAACCTCTTTTCTTTTACTCGCCATTTCTCCAGCGAGGTTTGTTCAGGCAGAAAGTTCTAGGACCAGAAACTTCACGGGCCAAGGAGGCCGGAGAGCCGCAGCTTCTTGTTGGCAACCCAAACTGCCTGAATGTCAATTCCCGTGAACGGGGGTCGCTTCCAACACCAACACCCAGTCGGGGTCGCCGGCACTATTTTTGCCCGGAGGGGTGAATCGGTGGTTGCGCCGATTAGAAAACGGCGAACCAGCAATGGCATGGGAGGTATTGTCTGTGGGGTCGAACCACCGGGCGTTGATGCGATCCTGGAGCTTACTCATGGCCACGGTGATGGTCCCGCCCTGTGGCAGGTACGCCATCCCCAGCGTGCCGTCCGGCGTCAGGGCCGCCGTCACATAATTGTTGCCAGTAAATCGTCCATGGGTTGGCGTAGCCGGCGGGCCGGTGGTAATGAAACGGCCATAGCCGGCGGTGACAAATGTGTGCTTCTGATCGGGCACCAGATCATACCACTTCCGGGCGGCAAACAAATTCTCCATATAGCCGAACTGAACGACGCCGGGAGAATTGAGAAAGTCCTGCCAGCCAGGCAGGAATCTCCAAGTATATTTATTGCCGTACACCTGGCCGGCGGCCCCGGAGAGCATAGACCAGTATTCCTGCAGACGCAGAACGAATGGCGAACCGCCGTCTTCGTCTCCTTCCTTGTCATATTCGTAGTTGGCCTCGCCCATGATCACCGGGATTTTGGATGATTGATTGTAGCCGCGCAGCACTTCGGCGTAGGTAGCATAATACGTGTAGGCCCAATTCAGGCCCACGATCGGCGCCCAGTTCGGATCGTCCAAGGAACAACTGGCCTGATAATTCAATTCCACGGTCTGAAGGGCATCGGGGTCTTGTTGCTTGATGCCCAGCGCCACCGCGGTGATGACCGCGTCATTGGTCGCAACACTCCACGTCTGAAAATCATTTCCGTTCAGCCAGATGATGTTGGGAAAGTGCTTGTAACGGTTGCCCAGATACTGGCCATAGGTCCGGCTCCGGTCGGGACCGTTGGCGAGTGCTGTGGGCAGCCATCCTGCGGTTTCCAGAGGATCAATCATCAGCACAATGCCGTCCGTTTGCGCTATTCGAACAATCTCGTCAACGTGGGCAAAATACGCTTCATTCGGCGTTGTCAGGTCGTAGAAACTGGTGCCGGGTATGGTCTTCGTGAAGGGCTTGGTGCCGTCCAAAAGACTGGCGTCGGGGCGCCCCTCTATCGGTCGAATGCAAATCAAATTCACCCACATGCTGTTCATTCCACGCGCCGCCCGGTCGGCGAGAAGAGCCGCCGCCCCCGCCGTCGAAACATTGGAGAACAACCCGTGAGGGGAATCCCCTGCGATCATAAAAGGAACGTCGTTCTGATCAACCAGAATGCGCGGATTCGTGCTGCTGATCTTGATCGGGTAACGGTAGTGGTAGTCCGCTCCCAAGGCGGCTCCGCAAAAAGCGCAAAGCAGCAGACCCGTGGTGATGATCTGTATTCGGTGCATGGTCTTCACATTTTAATTGAGATTTCCCCTATGGTTCTTGCCCACGACCGGCGCGGGCTGTTTCTTGTGATTTTCATCCTGCTTCAAAGTTTGGCAAGTCCTTTCGCAGCCCCGCATCAGCGTGAGCAGCGAGTGTTGCGTGTTCTTACCCGTGCGCCAACCGATCCACAGATCCTCCCCAAGGACAGTCAAATCCAGCGCGACATCCAGTTCTCAGCAGGCCAATAACCCTGCGTCGGAGGTGACCGTTGAACCGTGAAACTCCGGCTTCAAACGACTATCGAAAGCCACCCGCAAAGCTTGTTTGTTAGCTGCAGCCATTGGATTCTCTGCTTTTTGTTGTTTCAAACTTAGCCACAGCCTTTGTTTATGCGGCTCCATTCTATGTCAATAGCATTAACTTGTAAACTTAATCTGGGAACTTGGTGTCGTCAAGCTGCTTGTGTAAAAACGCGGAGGGTACGGGTCTTCCATTCCAGGTTGAATCCGTGGAAGATGGAGTAGATGATTCTGTCCGCGGACTGCACGTTGACGAAGCAGACCATGGGTCGGGTTCGGCGTCGGACTTCAACGAAGCATCGTTCGATGATGTGGTGGTGCGCGGCTTTCGCCACAGGTGTCAGGGGAAAGCGAAGGAGGCCAGTAGCTCGGGCAGATCGCGCTCCAGTCGGCGCACCATGGCCGGGTACTCGCTCTTCCAGCGTCGGGCGAAGGCGCGAAAGGCCGCCTCGGCCTGGCGGCGGCCCCGGGCCAGGTAGATGGCCTGGGCGCCGGCCTTGACGGCGTCGCAGCCGCGCTTGCGAACCCTTTCCAGGATGTTGCGCATCTTATGCGCCCAGCAGCGCTGGGGCGCGGGTAAACGGTCTGGATGGCCGTGGCCAGTCCGGCTCAGCCATTGGTGATCACCAGCAGCAGCTTGTCGCCTTTTAGGCTGCGCTTTCAAGCCTACCTTTGGCAGTACGGCTCGCCGGGCAAGGGTGTGGTCATCGACTTCCGCATGGGCGGCGAGCGCGAAGGGCCGAAGCAGGTCCCAGGCCAACTCAACGGAATGCTGCAGACAGATGGACACGCGGAATACGATCTCGTCTGCGGGCTGAAAAAGGTCCATGCCTGCTCTTTGGCCAACGCGCGGAGGAAGCATGTCGAAGCCATCAAGGCAAATGCGAAGGATCAGGGCCCGATCGGCATCGTCACGCTGATGGATGACTTGTTAGCGATCGATGCGCTCACAACCTGGCCGCTCAGCAAAGTGTGCTACCCAAAAGTCTGGCCGACAAGGCCGCCAGCTACACTTTGGCGCGGTGGTCGAAGCTCAAGCTCTCGCTCCAATATCCTGAATTGGAACTATCCAATAGCCTCGCCGAGAACTTCATGCACCCCGTAGCAATCGGCCGGCACAACTGGATCCACCCGGGCAGTCAGCAAGCCGGGCAAAAGGTTACCGCCACCCGCGCTGGGCTTCGTCAACCCCTCTGCTCGGCGGGACGGGCACTCTCAATCCACACAGGGTCTTTGACTTGCTGGCTGGCGCAGTACGCAAAGAAATTCTGTACCGCCAGTGACAATCCCTGCATGCCTGATATATTACATTCTTGCTTCACAAAACAGTGCGCCGTCGCCTCCTTAGGAGCGACGAACGCCCCCACAAGGACGGGTTATTTTATCATAAAGTTTTGAAAGATCCTCATAGACGCGAGGCAAAAAAACTCCTCTAATCAAGCTAGGTCGGGGAGGGGTACCCCGTGTTTGTGCTGATCCAAGCTAGGTAAGATCACCCTTGAAGGGTTCATCATGGGTGACTTGAGGTTCCCAATTTTCGGTATAGGCTTCTGGTCGCGCTTTCAGCTTCCCGCGTGGCAGGCAGTATTGGCTCAGGCTTCAAGCCAGAAGTCGAATCGGTATCGCAACCGCTGAGCGTTCTGGATACGTCAACCGTTTTGCAGGCGGACGCGTCCGGCCTCGGTCAAGCCGCCGAACACCAGACCATCGACCATCCGCAACCGAACGGCCGATACGAAACGAAGTTGGCGATACTCACGAAAGGAACTGTCCAGCCGGACAAGACTTAGGAGGGAATACAGTGACTCAAAGATCAGTTATTCCGGAAACTCGTTGCCGACGTTTTCCTGATGCCGTGTTTCAATCAATCCTTTTGCTTAGCATTGCCATGTTCTTCGCCGCTGCTGGACTTTACGCCCAGGTAACAAACGGAATCAACGGTACGGTCACGGATGCAACCGGCGCTGTCATTCCCGGTGCAAATGTGACTGTCACAAATCCTGCTACTGGCGTTGTATCGCACGGCGTGACATCCTCGGCAGGCACCTTTATCGTCATCGGGCTGAACCCTGGACAATATTCCGTCGCAGTGGAAGCAACCGGGTTTGAAAAATCGGTTCGCACGGATGTGATTGTTGAAACTGCCAGGGTATCGACGGTCGACTTTCGGATGGCGCCTGGTGCAACCAGTTCGACCGTGCAGGTTGTGGCATCTGCGGTCTCACTGAATACTACTTCGCCCGTAATCGGCACGGAGCTTTCGAATGAGTTGGTCAACTCGATCCCCCTTGAAATCAGTGGCCTGGCTCGTCAGATCGATTCGTTTGAAACACTGACGCCTGGCGTTGGGTCGAATGCCAACTCTACCAACACCATTGGGGGGCCGACGGGGATAAACATTAATGGTAGTGTTTCGTACGAAAGTGGAGTTCAATTCAACGGCGTTCCAGTCGCATTCGTGGATTTTTCCGGGAACCAAACCGGCATTAATCCGCCCTATGAAATGATAAACGAGTTTCGTGTCAATAGCTCCACCTTCGATGCGCGTTATGGGGTGGGAAAAGGTATTGTCACTTACAGCATGATAGCGGGTACGAACAAGCTTCATGCGGATGCTTTCGAGATTTTGCGCAATCAGCTCTTCGACTCCGACGGTTTTTTCCCCACACATTTCTCGCCTGACGGGCACCCCGCTCCTCCTATCGACCAGCAGAACGACTATGGCTTCACGGTAAGCGGACCTGTCATTCTGCCACATGTGTACAGTGGGAAGAATCGCACGTTTTTCCTTTTCAGTACGGATTGGTTCAGACAGAACGAGGCGCTGAACGGCATTGGGACCGTGCCGACACCTGCGATGAAAACAGGCGATTTTACCAATTTCGTGGATGCCAACGATAACCTGATCCCTATTTACGATCCGACGACCGGCCAGCAATTCCAGTGCAACGGCGTGCTGAATATGATCTGCCAAAACCGCTTCAGCACGCTTGCGAATGCCATCCTGCCGCAGATTCCCAAGCCTGACCGGCCCGGGTTAGTGTATGGCCTGGAAAGTAATAAGTTACCAGCGATCCCTTCGGTGTCCATTACTCAGCATCTGTGGGGCTACACACTGGATGAAAACATAGGTTCGTCTCAAAGCATTCACTTCAGTCAGTGGCGGGACTCGCTGAGTTCGCCTTACTTCACCGCGAATCCGATCGTGCCTTCCAGCAATGAGCTGCAAAGTGAGGTCAATAACACAACGCTTGGCTCAGGATTCTTGCTGAACTATGTGAAAACCGTGACCCCGAACCTGGTGGCGACAGCGGGAGCCGATTGGATCGGATTGATCAGCGGGCAACACAACGCTTTCACAGCCTCCAGCTTTGGGGGTGTTACAGGCGGCACCACGTTCCCACTGATTAACTTCGATGGCCAAAATGCGCCAGATTCCTGGGGGGCCAACGGAGCTGCTTTTTTTGGGTGCTGTGAAGGCGGGCTTACCGTGATCAATACCCGTAGATTGGGCGCCGTGCTCGTGAACAACTGGCTGTGGACGAAAGGACGCAACACCATCGACTTTGGAGGAGAATTCCGGCGCACTTTGGAGGACATCATCTCCTGCAATTTTTGCAGCGGTACGTTCAATTTTAGCCAGCGGACCACATCCACGCCAAATTCCAACGATCCAAATTTCGGTTACTACGGCAGCTCCTTTGCAAGCTTTCTTTTGGGAGAAGCAGATGCCGGCGAGCGCATCTTGGCCAACGAGCAGAGGTTGCGAAACAAAGCGTTTGCGACTTATTTTCAAGACAATATCAAGATCAACAAGCGGCTCACGGCAAGTGCCGGGCTGCGATGGGATGTCATGGTCCCATTTTCGGACGAGTCGAATGATGTCATCTACGTGAACCCTGCAGAGCCCGTATCCGACCCAGGCGCCGCCGGGCTGCCGGGCGGCGCCAGCATACTCGGAAATTGCATGGGATGCAGCGGAATCACCCGCGCGGCCATTCACTGGAGACACTTTCAGCCCAGGCTAGGTTTTTCCTATGCCTTGAACTCCAAAACCGTGCTCCAATCCGGTTTCTATATCACCGTGTTGGATGGCGGCGCGTATGAGTACGGAACTTCCACGGTTGCTGCTTTTTATACAGCGCTGCTAGACGGCGAGTTCGTCCGCGATTCAACCGCCAGCAGTGCCCCAGGCTACGGGAACTGGGATACGAACCCAATGCCCTTGCCGCAGCCAACTTCGTTTAGTCCATCGATCGCGAATGGAGGCGTCGTATTCACTCTCAATCCCCAGCAAGGCGGCGCGGCGCCATTCGATGAACAGTGGAATGCCAGCATCCAGAGGGAGATTCCATGGAACATGTTTTTGCGGGTAGCGTATGTGGGCAGCCGCACGCTTCATCTTCCGACTACGAACGAATTGCCTAACCAGCCCAACCCGTCCGTGCTCAGTTACGGAAGTCTTTTAGGGGAATCTGTAACTTCTCCCGATGCCGTTGCCGCCGGCATCGCCGATCCCTATCCGGATTTTGTCGAGCAATTTGGAGGCTCGGCGACGGTGGAACAGGCCCTGGCTCCATACCCTATGTATTCCGGCCTGTATCCTGTCTATGAATTGGACGGGACCTCATTCTACAATTCATTTCAGGCACAGGCAGAAAAGCGCTTTTCCAATGGCTTAAGCTATATGGCCAACGTCACCATATCAAGGAACACGGCCAATTGCGTTACGGGATCTCCGCAGTATGCATTCAACGGGGAGAATGCATATAACCCGAGGCCGGAATATTCACCTTCTTATCTCGACCAGCTGTATGTTACGAACTTTGTTTATTCATATCAACTGCCTGTTGGTCCGGGGCAACGATATTTGAATTCAAAGGGACTATTGGGGCAAGTATTGGGCGGCTGGCAGCTTAGTGGAATTTTAACGTATCAGGGCGGCCATCCCATGGGAGCTTACAATGGCTTCAATCCGCTGCTTGTGAATTTCTTTGATAGGCCGGACATAGTGCCGGGAGTGGCGCTGAAAACTTTCAGTTACTCCCTATCGAGAGATTATTTCACGGGCAAAACCAGCACGCCTCCTATTCAATTCACGACGAATGCCTTCGCAAACACCGGACCGTGGCAAATCGGCGATTCCAAGCGTAACTATGCGGCCTTGCGAACCCCGCCCTTGAGACTGGAAAGTTTTGATGTCATCAAGTCCTTCCACATTACTGAAGGGTTGCGTGCCAGCCTGCGCGTTGACTATTTCAATGCCTTCAATCGCACTCAATTTCCACAGCCCGACGACAATTCCTTGGATTCAACATTTGGGCAGATTACTTATTTGGCTTCGACGATCAGTAACCGAGTGGGACAGGCGACATTCCGTGTGGAATTCTAAAGATGGCCCGATTCGTGATTTGGGCCGGTTAACGGCGGATAAGGAAGGAAGCCCACGAAAACGAGTTGTGTCGCAGACCGTACAGCAGGAGTGAATGGTGCGTCCTCGCTTGAGGGTGGACGCAGAGGAAAAGTGCACCGAATGAGGAGACAGGGGAAAGCGAGTTGAAGACCATGATTCTCAAAAATCGCCAAAGGTTAGGGCTCTATGGAATATTTATCGCGCTCACTTCGCTGGCATGTTTCGGACTGAAGGCGCAAGTGGCCACGATGTCGGCTAAGGCTGCCAGCCCCGGTGCTCCCGTCTATCCGCTCAAAGTCAGTGCAAACGGGCGCTACCTGGTCGACCAGCGGAGCATTCCTTTTCTGATTGTCGGCGAGACTCCCCAAACCCTGGTTACCAGGGTATCCACGGCGGATGCGGCACAATATTTCGACGATCGCCAGGCCCACGGATTCAATGCGCTGTGGATTAACGTGATTACTGCCGGCCCGTATTATCATGACAGCCCCGATGATGGCCGCACCTACGATGGTATAGTCCCCTTCACGGGGCACATCGCCGGCGGCACAGACACCGCCCATTACGATCTCTCCAAGCCAAACGAAGCATACTTTACTCGTGTCGACCAGATGCTGACGCTTGCGGCAGAGCACGGTATGACGGTGTTTCTGGATCCCATCGAGACAGGCCAGTGGATTCCGACGCTACGCAACAACGGTCCCGCTGCCGACTACGCCTATGGCCAGTATCTAGGTAACCGCTACAGGCGCTTCGACAACATCATCTGGTTGAACGGCAACGATTTCGTTACCTGGAAAAACGCCGGCGACGATGAGGTGGTTCGTGCCGTAGCAATGGGCATCAAGTCCGCTGATCCCAGAGCTCTTCAAACCATCGAGTTGAACTACGAGACTAGTTCATCTTCCGATGATCCAACCTGGGCGCCGATCATTTCCGTCAACGGCACATACACCTACTCGCCGACGTATTTTCAGATGTGGCATAGCTACAATCACACGCCTGTTGCGCCGACCTTTTTGCTTGAGGCGCATTACGATTTGATGGATTACGGCCATCCGATCGATTACGGGACGCCTAAGGTGCTCAGGCGCCAGGAGTATTGGGCAATGCTGACCGGAGGTAAAGGACAGATCTATGGCAACGGCTTTACCTGTGAGTTTATGTCCGGATGGAAGTTCTATATCGACACGGTCGGCGTAACGCAATTAGAAATTTGGCACAGTTTCTTCTCAGCCCTACCGTGGCAGGATCTCGTTCCGGATGAAGATCATGCTGTTCTCACTGCGGGCCTTGGAACTCCTGGAGATATGAAAACACGCGTGAGTAATAGTGACTATGCCACTGCCGCTAAAACGCCGGACGGCTCCTATGTGATTGCCTATATGCCGACCGCGCGGACAATCACCATCAACATGGCGAGTCTGAAGGCGCCCGCAACGGCCAAATGGTTTGACCCTACAAACGGAACATATATAACAATCGACGGGTCGCCGTTTTCAAACCAGGGCGCCCGGCAATTTACACCGCCCGGAAACAACCACGACGACGACGAGAGCGACTGGGTCCTCTCACTGGACGCTTCGAGATAGAAGGAACACATCACGGGACTCGGTGGTTACCAGGCGGTCTTGTGCCACCCTTACTTCGCTGCAGGCTCTATTTTGATGAAGAAGTTTATCAATCTGCCGGAAAATGCCGTGGAGGAGATGTTGCAAGGATTCTCCGCCCTTCATCCCGGCTCGGGGCGTTTGGCAGGCCACAAAGTCATGATCCGTGCAAATTTGGCGGAGACCCGCGACCGCCAGGTCGCTGTGTTGTCCGGGGGTGGAAGCGGCCACGAACCTGCCCATGCGGGCTACATCGGTGATGGCATGCTGAGTGGTGCAGTGCTGGGAGAAGTGTTCACTTCTCCCAGCAGCGACTCTATCTTTGCCGGCATCCAGGCTGTTGCTGGAAAGCCGGGCGTATTGCTCGTAGTGAAGAACTATACGGGCGATCGACTGAACTTTGGCTTGGCAGCAGAGATGGCGCGTGCAGCAGGCATTACCGTCGAGACGGTCGTAGTGGACGATGATGTTGCCCTCAAAGGAAGGGGTCAGACTCCAGGTGCACGCGGCCTTGCCGGTACGATCTTCATCCACAAGCTGCTCGGGGCGGCCGCTAGCGAAGGTCGCACTATCACAGAACTCGCGAAAATCGGGAAAGATGCTGTCAGCGCATTAGCAACGATAGGTGTGTCCTTCTCGGCTGGAACGTCGCCGGCCGTCGGCAAACCGAGCTTTATCCTCGGCGAGCAAGAGATGGAGATCGGTCTCGGTATCCACGGAGAGCCCGGTGTACAGCGAGCCGAGATACAGCCTGCGAACCAACTGATCGAGACGCTGCTGGGTGAAATCCTGAAGCACGGTCAGTTCGGCGACAGCAAACGCGTGGCGGTGATGATAAACAACCTGGGCGCTACAACGGAAATGGAACTGGCCATTGTCGCGTCCCATGCAGTTCCCTTCCTGACAAACCTGGGATTTACGGTGGAGCGCATCTACACGGGAAGGTTCCTTTCTTCACTCGACATGGCGGGAATTTCGGTCTCCGTGCTTGGGCTGAACGACGAGCGTTTGCGCTGGCTCGATGCAGCAACTTCAGCTCCCGCGTGGCCAAATGTGCCTAAGCAAAGGCCGGGCAGAGCGGAAGCGACGGTTTCCGCCTGTAGGCTCACAAGCGAGACTAGGCCGGTTGGCAGGATTGAAATCACCGAACTAGGCAAAAGGACGCGTCAGGCTATTGAAGCCGCTTGCCAGGCCTTGATCGAGGCCGAAGGCACTTTAACCGAACTGGATCGGATCACCGGGGATGGCGACCTTGGCGCCAATATGGTGCGTGCGGCTAAGGCCGTTCAGCACTCGGTGGGTGCATATCCGCTGGACGACGTCGCGGGTACGATTAAAGCGCTCGGTCATACTCTGCAGAGAGAGTTAGGTGGAACATCAGGGCCACTCTATGGGGTGCTGTTCCTGCGCTGCGGGAGCGCTCTCGGAGACTCCTGTCCAGCAGGACTGCCGCAGTGGGCGGACGCGCTCGATCAGGGATGCCGCGCTATCAGCGAATTGGGGGGCGCCAAACCAGGCGATAGAACGATGCTTGACGCACTCGAACCCTTCGTCAAGGTACTGCAGGAGCCCGTAAAGGAGAGGACTCCATTGGAAGCCATGCGAGACGCGACGGCTGCGGCTGAAAGGGGAGCGATAGCAACTGCGCGGATGTTGCCCGTGCTGGGGCGCTCAAGTTATTTAGGCGAGCGTGTGCTCGGTCACCCCGACCCAGGAGCCAAGGCAATCGCGATCTGGTTGCGCGCATCCTGCGAGTCCTTGTGCGGCGCCTAATCAGCTGATCAGGTGATATTGAAGTCATTTGTACGCTTGATCCAGCGTAAGATCCTCGAGGGCCGGTGAGTGCCGGGAGTTCCAAGTCTCTTTCGCCTTCTTACTGGCGTGGTGCTCCGCAAAGTTCACGTTTGCACTAAGCCCCCCGACCTGACAGTTATCCAGGCCGCAAATTTGACGGACGCGGTAGTGTCAAAAAAAGAAGCAGACACCTGTTGACACACACTACTTCAGGTCAAGAGGGACTCGGCGTTCGCTTGCTGTAAAACGGCGAGCCTAAGCAGATTTCCGCGTCAGCGGCCCGCCTCCAGCGGCGTACACAGAATTCGGTGCGGGTACCATGATGATCTGGCCCTTGATGGCTGATGGCTGAGCAGCATAGTCGGTAAACTGCCTACGATAGCTGGAGGGAGTCATCCCAGCCAAGCGGCGGAAGACCATCCCGAAGTAGCTCTGGTCGCAGAAACCAACCTCCAGACCAATATCGGTCAGGGATTGATCGGTGCTGGCTAGCAGTTGCTGGGCACGCTCTACCCGGTAGTGGTTTAGGTACGACACAAAGGACTGACCAGTGGTGTTCTTGAAGAAGTTGATGAAATGCGATTCGCTCATTCCGCAGACACGCGCCGCCATTCCCACCCGAATCTCCTCATCAAAATGACATTCAACATAACTGAAAAGGGGCTGCAGACGAGTAAGTGCGTTTTGCCGGCGCTCGAAAGTCCGGACCGATCCCCCGTAGGAAGAGTACTCTCGTGCCAGGAGCAAGAGTATCAACATGAGGTAGGTTCTTGCCGCCAGCCGCGCCAGAGGCGTAGCGGCCGGCAGTTCTGCACGGATGCGCTGCATCAGATCCAATATTTTGCTCGGGATCCCAGTTTTTGCCGCAATCACATGAGGGAATTGGGCATCCTGCTGCAGGAACGGTGTCAGATAGCCATCGCTTTCTGGACCACCATCGCCTCGTATAAGGTCAGGCAAGAAGAATAGCGCAGCCACCGTGAACCTCGAACCCTCATGAGGCCCAAGGCTGTGATACAAGGTGCTCCCCACGATAGCAGCATCGCCCCGGTGGAAACACAAAGTGCGATCCTGGATCCGCAACTCGGCCGTACCGGACAAAACGATGAGCACCTCGAAGTAGTCGTGCCGGTTCATGCGAACTTTCGGACTACGGCCACTCGTCAGAAACCGAACATCAACGGGAAGACTGGGATCGAACGGCCAAATGTGAATGCCCCTGGCGTTGGTCTTCGGATCTATGGTGTGAAAATGATCCTCGCGCCAATCTTTCGGCACATGCATTGGCATAAAGTTTCCCTTCCATCCTCGCAATCAGGTCGATGCCATCGCCCCATCTTGCTAGACGAGGAGAATTGCAAGAAATTTGCGTAGATTTTAGTACATGGGACAGATTGCACGCGACAACAATTTTCGGGCAATGAAAGATTCTTAACCAGAAGATGCCCCAGCAGCGCGATGGATGTGATCCAGTTTGGGAGCAGGGCGGCGCCGGACGTGTGTGGAAGATTCTGGCGGCCATGCAGTGGAGTTTGAAACGGCCGGCGCAGCAGGCACGAGAACGCAGTGCGGAGGTACGGCGGCGCTGGGTGGCCAAGCGTTCGCCGGCAGTAAAAAACGCGCGGCGGCGAAGAGCCTGGATTCTCTTCCAGGATGGAAGCGGGGTTTCGGAGCAGCCGTCCGTAAGAAGGACCTGGGCGCCGAAGGGGGTAAACGCCGGTGTTAATTTAGGCCTTCAACTAGAAGAAGTTGTCGGCGTGCGCAGTGCTCGGCGATCTTCGACATCCAGGTAGCCGCGGCGCGGGTCGCCGTACACGCACGTCGCGTCGATGATCCTCTTGAAATCGTCGCTTTGGGGCAAAACTCTTGAGGCGCGACTGTACAGTGAGCGTACAGTTTGGCCTGAGTTTTTCCGTCTAAATTCCCAAACTGCTGAATATAAGCAGCTTAGTTATGGTGGAGGCGGCGGGAGTCGTATTGTTCATGCGCATTGAAAATAAACAACTTGTTGATTCTAAAGGCCCGCTAGAAACGCTAAAAACGGCAAAAACGCGGTTTCCACACACGTAATACACACACGGGTTTTTGCGGCTCTTAAGTTCCCACAAGAATTGGTATCCACGGTCCAGCTTTCACGGGATGGCCTGGTCCACCATATCTGTTTACCGAAAAGTAACTGCCGGATAGCCGACCAACCGGACACAATCACGCAGGCACTTGCAAAGCGGGGCGTTTGCGCGATCCGACGACTGGAAATGTGAATCCCAACAAGACTCTTGACGGGCCTCGCAAAAGAAGCCTAAGATGGAATCGTCCCTGGAAATTAATTCCATGGTGATATTTGCTAGGCGGTTGCCCTGTCGGTTGCCGGTCGAAACGCATGCCGAGAATTTACGAGGAAATCAAACAAGATAAGCCGATGCGGATGCCCGGCCAACTGGCCGTGATCACGATCTTTCGCACCGCCGATGTCCTTCGCCATGCCGTCGAGAGATCGCTCTCTGTGTTCGGCCTGTCGGAGGAGCAGTACAATGTCCTCCGGATCCTTCGAGGTGCGGGAGAAAGCGGACTGCCGACCCTCGAGATTTCCAGTCGCACGCTTTATCGCAGCCCCAATATTACGAGATTGATCGACAGGCTGATCGCCAAGAAGCTCGCCCGGCGCAGATCGTCCAAGGAAGACCGGCGCGTCGTTCTTGTATCTGTAACCTCCCAAGGGCTGGAACTCCTGGCGCATTTGGACGGAGCGGTGAACAAAGTGTTTGACAACTTCCCTCCGACAACAAAGGCTGATATGGAGACGCTGCTGGATGTCCTTGACCGTATTCGCGAGCACATGGCCGTGAAAACGGCAGCGGAACTTGCTCTCGAGAAGGCCAAACCGGGACGCACGTAAGAAATCCAAACAAAACCCTTGACAAGCGTATCAGTTCAGCGCACATTAGTTTCCGTGGCAACTATTTCCAAGGTAGTATTAGATGCCACAGCGCAATTTCAAGCGTCCGCGCTGGGTCCGTGTGAAGAAGCGGGACTGAAAAGGAGAATCACCGTGGCAGACAAAGAGATCATTGCGGTACTGGGCGCTACAGGCTCTCAGGGCGGCGGCCTCGTACGCGCGATTTTGAGCGATCCCAATGGGACCTTTGCCGCGCGGGCGATTACGCGCGACGTCAACTCCGATAAAGCGAAAGAGTTGGCAAAGCTGGGCGCTGAAGTCGTCGCAGCCGACGTCGATGATGCCGAGAGCATCGAGCGGGCGTTTCAAGGCGCCTATGGGGCGTTCTGCGTTACGTTCTATTGGGCGCACTTCTCGCCCGAGAAGGAGCTAGCCCAAGCCACCGCCATGGCCCACGCCGCCAAGCGCGCCGGCAACCAGCACGTCATCTGGTCCAGCTTGGAAGACACGCGTAAGTGGGTGCCCCTCAGCGACAATCGCATGCCCACCCTCATGGGTAAATACAAGGTGCCGCACTTCGACGCCAAGGGCGAAGCCGACCAGGTATTCATCGGGCTCGGGCTGCCCGTGACCATCCTGCTTGCTTCGTTTTACTGGGACAACTTCATCTACTTCGGCATGGGCCCCAAGAGCGGCCCGGACGGCAAGTTGGCCATCACGCTACCCATGGGCAGCAAGAAGCTTGCTGGCATCGCCGCCGAGGACATCGGCAAGTGCGCCCTGGGTATCTTCAAGAATGGTCGCGAGTACATCGGCAAGACGGTCGGCATCGCCGGCGAGCATTTAACCGGCGCGCAAATGGCCGCCACGCTCACCAGGGCGTTGGGTCAAGAGGTGCGCTACAACGATGTGCCGGCGGACGTCTACCGCGGCTTTGGTTTCCCGGGAGCCGAGGATCTGGGCAATATGTTCCAGTTCTTTCACGATTTCGAGGAGTATTTCTGCGGCGCCCGCAATGTCGAGACTTCTCGCGCCTTGAACCCTTCTCTGCGGACATTTGAAGCGTGGCTCGCCGAAAACAAGCACCGCATTCCGCTCGATACCCCTGTGCCGGTTTAGAGTGTGCAGGATCTTGCCGGACGGAACCGGAGCGTAGTTGCCCTCCTTGCATTTGAGGGACTTGCACTGAGTCTTGAATTACATAACGTTAAGACGTCCAGTTGAAGGAGGACGATCATGGTAGGTCCGATCGATGCGGTAGTGGCCATCCACAATGCATTCCGAACAGACATGGCAGGCATTGACGCCGCGGCGCTCGCTGCGGCGCGGGGCAAGCCGGGGCTCGCGGCGAATGTCGAGCGTTTCCGGTTCTTCAACGAGGTGCTGGCGTGGCACGCTCACGGGGAGGAAATTGCTATCTTCCCCGCCCTTGAAGATGTCGCACCGTTGGTCGCCGAGTCGTATGAAAAAGACCACCGAGGCCTTGACCGCGCGTTCGACGCCTTGAGCAATGCGGTCTCCGCCCGCGACGCATTGGAGACCGCGCGTGCGACCGCTGCCTTCAAGTTCCATCTCGACCTTCACCTCGACAAGGAAGAGACGCACTTGTATCGCATCATCAAGGAGCGTATCTCGGTGCCTGACCAAGGCAAGGCGGTCGGCGTCATGGCCGGTACTATTCCCCCTGACCGCAACCCGGAATTCATCGCGTGGATGTTCCCGCTGCTCGGCGACCAAGACCGAGAGAACATGACCCGCGTCTGGCAGATGGTGATGCCGGCGGAAGTCTTTGCGGGAGCTATCCAGCTCGTCCACCAGGCGGTCGGCACCGGCTGGGCGGAGCTGAATCGGCGCATCCCGGAACTGACAGCGTGAAACCGACGTCACGCGTCCACGAACCCCTGAGACGTGTCTCTGGCGAAATACCAATTTAGACCTGTTTCCGCGAATACGGTTGTGCGGGCGGGCTTAGTCGAGCAGCTTGACGATGCCCTCCGGCGTGACCTTGATGTTCGCTGGCTTCAAATCGCGAGGGACCATGCCGTCTACGTGCGCATATTCGAGCGCAGCGGCAATTTGAGACGCAACCTTCCACGCATCATCGAAGGGGAGGGCCCTTTGGGTGAATCACCTTTGATCAACTCCATTACAAGCGCATGCCGTAGATCATGGCAATGTTTGGATCATTCAGGGAGGCGTGCACCTCGGCCTCGCCTTGGAATCGCGCCATGCGCTCCGGACCGCAAGCAAAAGCCTCGGGCAGAACTTTAATCGCTACGCCGCGCTTCAGTTTGGTGTCGCGGGCAACGATACACTTCGCCCATCCCGCCTTTACCGATAGGCGCGATGATTTCATACGGTCCGAGTTTGTCCGCGACTATAAGCGGCATACTTAGGATTCAGTTAAGTTTAGCCGATCAGACAGCACATAGGTCCTGGATTACCGCCAAACCGGAGATAACCCTGGAGATTGCACGGTCTGTTTGGCAGCCCCAGCCAGAATCAAGTGTCTACGGACGCCATGGACAGAGTTGATGACATCTGTCATATTCGCAAAACTAGTGTAAGTTATTGATAGTAAACGACTTGGTGGAGGCGGCGGGAGTCGAACCAGACATCGGTGTTGAAAACGCTCAACTTATTGATTCTAGGAATGCCCGAAATTCACAGATTTCCATGAGTGCCAAATCTGCGTACAAATCGCGTACAAACAAATCCTAGAATTCCCGAACCTCCAACAGCTTCACTTTCCAATCTGTTCAGCGGACCATCTGAAGAGTTCTTCATCGTTTATACATCAAACCGACGATCCCGAAGATGGGATTTTGGCGAGGATTCGGGATGGCTCCGCCGGAACCGCATCTGGATGTCGGAGCGCCGACAGCGCTGAAGTTGCAAGCTCCTCCCCGGCCGGAACGATTGTGTCGATCACTGGTATACTGACGAAGTGCCGGACCGAGGCACAAAGGCGAAGGGGTTCGCCTTAACCGCTGTTCTTTCCTTTCCTGATTAACGTGGATGGGCAGATGATGACCCCTGGTGAGATTTCGCCGGGGAGAGGCCTGCTCGCACTAATCCTCCGGCAATAAATCTCACCTCCAAAGGTTGCGCACGCATATTTGCGAGCAGCGGAGGACTCTTGAAGATCGTCATCATCTCCGATATTCATGGCAACCTTGCGGCTCTGAATGCACTGCCAGAGCGTGATTTCTACGAACTTTGGTGCATTGGAGATCTGGTCGATTACGGGCCCAGCCCGCACGAGGTTATCGAGTGGGTTCGACAACAGGCGAAGGTTGCGGTTCGCGGAAATCACGATCATGCGGCCGGATTCTCTGTGGATCCTCAATGCTCGGCTCCTCTCAAAAAACTGGCCGAGGATACGCTGCGCTTCACGCAGTCGGTTTGCACGCAAGACGATTTTGGCTATCTCCGAAGCTTGCCAGTTCGGCAGGAGATGACGGTGAATTCCACCCGTTTTTACTTTGTACACGCGATGCCTAGCGATCCGTTATTCGGTTACTGTCCCGAGGAGTCTGACCGCTGGACGCAGGAAGTGGCGGGGATCAACGCGGGCGTTTTGATCGTGGGTCATACGCATACACCCTTCGTGCGGCGGGAAGGCAACACAACGATTCTCAACCCAGGCAGCCTTGGACAGCCAAAGACGGGTCGGCCACTGGCGTGCTACGCCGTTTGGCAAGACGGGAAGATTTCGTTGAAGGAGTTCGAGTATCCCGTGGCCGAGACCATTCGCGGAATTCGTGGTATGCCAATCGCAAAGGGCGAGCAGGACGCGCTGATTGAGCTGCTGGAAACCGGGTCTCTGCCGACTGTGGGTTCCGTGAAATCGACAGGTTAAATCGTTATGGGCGCGCACCAGCTTCAGCCGGATCGATCAATTCAGAAAGCCATCAGCGAATTGGATTCCTTGGTGGGGACCGAATCTGCTGTAGAGAGGGTGGTGGCGTTCGGAAAGCTGGCCATTCCTCATCTCAAGCACTTTCTATTGGACTGCCCGCCGAGAACGATCTCCATACCGCGATGTCGCGCAGCCCGCGCTCTTGGTGAATTGGGTGCGTACTCAACTCTCTCGAAGTACTTCTTGCAATATGAGCGCCCTGCTGACTCTGCCGTTCTGTTTGCTGAGGATGCAGTCCGCAGTGCGGCAGCTAAAGAGCTCGCCCAAGTCCACAGCGACGAAGTTTACCGCGTATTGCTGGAAGCTGCGAAACAGCGCGCGACGGGCGGCCTGGTTCAAGCGTTGGGTGCATTTTGCCGTCACGAAAGCATCCCTTTGTTGTTCGAACTGCTCGAGGACGATTTGTGCAGAACCGACGCAATGACGGAATTGCGGAAAGTACCGGAGGCGGCCCAGCCCTACGCGGTCCTGTTGCTACGCGGATGCACGGAGACCCTGATTCAAGGATCAATTGCGGCGCGGCGCCGGCGTTCTACGCTTCAACTTCTAAGTGAGTTTGGTATTTGCGAGCGCGACTGGCCGGAGATTCGGAAATACTTGCACGACGAAGACCTCGACTGTGTGATTGCCACTGCGCACATTGGCTTAACCCTTGCTCCAGAATCTGCAACAGAAACGATTGTGGAGACATTGATCAAGGCATCAGCCAGGATGAATTGGGCACAGGAGATGGATGTGACCGAATTGCTGGACGGACATCGTGCCGTTGCCTGGCCGGTCGCCAACACCCTCGCAGTGCGACACGCAGATGAGGGCGAGAGGCCCAACTGGCTTTCGCCCTTCTGGCGCATCCTTTATCACTTTCTTGGGGACCACTTGGAGCAGGAGCCGTGATCCGATGAACCTGAAGGAGTATGAGCAGGCGAAGTTCTCGATGGCGGAGATCGTTCGGTCTGCGCAGGCCATTGATTCGAAGGACCCCGATCTACAGTCCGCGGCCCGTGAACTATTGACGCGCTTGGCAGACGATCGCTTCAACCTGATGCTGGTCGGCCGCTTTAGCCGTGGCAAATCCACCTTGATCAACGCTGTCCTTGGTCATTCGTATTTACCCACAGGAATACTGCCCCTCACGTCCGTCATCACCACGGTGCGATATGGAAGCCGTCCCCAGGCTGTTTTGAATTTCAGAAACGCGGGCTTGCCGCGCGAGATTCCGCTCTCGCAGTTGCCGGAATATGTGACTCAGCAGTCCAATCCCGGAAATGTGAAACGCGTGGCGTATGCAGAGATTCAGCTTCCGGTGGAATTGCTGCGTCGTGGACTGTTCTTCGTAGACAGTCCTGGGCTCGGCTCCTCCATTACAGAAAATACCGAGACCACGGAGCGTTTCTTCCCGGAGGCGGACGCCTTTGTCCTTATCACAAGCTATGACAGTCCGCTCTCGGAAGAGGAAGACCGTGCTCTGCAAAGGATTCGGCAGGCGGATCGGGTCCTTTTTGTGATTGTCAATAAGCATGACACGGTCAGTCCAAGCGAGCGAGGACAGGTTCTGGAGTTTGTGAAGGAACGTCTTGCTCAATACTTCTTCTCAAGAGAGCCTCTGGTTTTCTCCGTTTCTGCGCGTCAGGCTCTCGACGGAAAGCAATCGGGAAACAACGGACTTGTAGAATCAAGCGGCATTGGCCTGCTGGAAGACGCTCTTTTTCGCTTCTTGACTGAGGAGAAGGCAGAAGCGTTTCTCGCAAACATTAAAACGCGGGTATTGGCGTTTCTCACGCGGAGGTACGACCTGGAACGATTATCAGAGCGGCGGGAGATTCTGGATGGTCTCCTTGCAAGGCTCCGTGAACTAACAGCGCCCGTGCATTTACCTCCGCACGAAGTCGCCGAGGACCAAGTGAAGAATGCCGGCACCGCAGTCGGCATAGCGGTTGATAAGCGCACTGGGTGCTGGATTTGCGGACAGGTGCTGGAGGCTGTTTTTCGGTTCCTGAGCAAGCACCAGTACCAGCTGACTATTGACCGCGCGGCGCAGCAGGAACACGCAAAACGTGGAGGTTTCTGCTCCCTGCACACGTGGCAGTACGAGAATATTTCCTCGCCCTACGGAGTCTGTGCATCATACCCGGCGCTTGTTCATCGTCTAGCGTCGGAGTTACAAGCGCTAGCCGACGACGTGGACGGGCCAATCAGAACCTTTGAAAACATCTCAAATTTGGGTGCATCACGGAGCACCTGCCAAGTATGCCAAGTGCGTATCGAGGCAGAACGAAAGGCCGTCCATGAGGCGGCAGATAGAATCCGTATAATCACGAGCTCACAGGTCGGCAACATGCCTGCTTGCTGTCTCATTCATCTTGCGATGACGACCTCTGTGCTCGGGAGAGGTCAACCGGCGCGGTTATTGTTAGGAGCCCACGCCCAGTTTCTCGAACGCCTTGGGGAAGATGCGCAACGCTACGCACTTCGCCACGATGCGCTGCGCAGGTATCTGACCAGCGAAGAAGAGCGGCGTGCATCGCAATTGTTGCTGCTGATGCTTGCCGGTCATCGAAATGTCAGCGCACCGTGGCAGGTGGAATTCCTTTTTTGAACTAAAGGGGGATGTGCCTCGTCGGCTTCGATTAGACTTCAAGCGGCATCTACTCGATAGGCTTAACCAATGTAGTGACAGGAGCTCCGAGATGCCAATGGGGCCGATTTTGATCTTCGACAAGTCAACGCTACAGGGGCTCAACCCTGACGAGGCCGTATGGCTGGACAACTTCTTCATGAGCAACATCACGCCTCTGTTCTATACGGAGACGCTGGCTGATCTCACCAAAGAGATAAAAAAGGGAAGGACGGCAGAGCAGATCGTTGGTGAGATTGCATACAAAACACCCGATATGCAATCGCGTGCGAACGTTCATCACATGGCCCTGGTCTGGGGAGAACTCATGGGCAAAGGGGAAATCACCATGGTAGGCTTTCCGATCCTCGGGCGAGGTCAGCCGGTCATGCTGGAAGGCTGTACCGGCATTGTCTACAAACAGAGCCCCGAGGCTGAAGCCCTAAATCGCTGGCGAGAAGGACAATTCCTTGAGGTTGAACGCGGCTATGCAAGGACGTGGCGCGAAGAACTCGACGCAGTGGACCTCAACGCCATGAAGATTAGCTTCACAGAGATATGGGAAAAAGCCGGACGGCCTCGTTCCCTTGAAGAAATCAAGAGTCTTGCAGACAACATCATTGATGGTCCAGAGCAACGGGCAGTCCTTCTATTAGGTTTGTCACTCTGCATGATGAATCAGGAATGGTCGGAACAGATTATCTCACGGTGGGAAGGTATGGGAATGCCCAAGGTCCGTGACTTCGCTCCATACTTCACGCATGTGCTGACGGTTGATTTGACATTTTATCTAGCAATCACCGCTGGGCTCGTGGGGAGTGAGCGCAAAAGCAATCGCGCAGATATCGCGTACCTCTACTACCTTCCCTTCTGTATGGTTTTCACTTCAAGGGACAAGTTGCATTCGAAGCTTGCGCCGTTGTTTCTTCGACCCGACCAGAGCTTTGTTGATGGAGGGGAGCTTAAAGCCGACCTGAAAAGGATCGACGAACACTATTCAGCCTTTCCGGACGATGTTAAAGCGCAAGGGCTATATGCGTTCGCGCCCGTGCCGCCGAATGATGACTCGTTCTTGGTCACCCGACTGTGGAATAAACACATGAAAAAGCCAGAACGATTGGTTGAGTCGCAGGCGGAGGCCTTTAGCGGTAAGACGCTGAACGTACCGCCGGCAGGGAGCGACCCAGAAGAGATTGTGAAGGTTCTCGATGCCTTTGAAGCCAATGCCGTTCCGGCTGGTCCCGATGCGGATATCGCACTGGAGAACGCTTCCGTTGTGACATTTCAAACCTTCATCATTCCGAAGAAAGGAAAATGGTTGCGCGTACCGCGGAATGTATTCGAGGATTAGCGAGTCAAAAAGATGGAAACTGAGGATTGCGCTGCAGAATCGGATGACCGCTCAGTCGCGGCGTCCCATTCGGTAATCGAGATAAAGGACGTGCACCTTGATCTGGTCTCCGGCATAGTAACGAGGGAAATGCGCCATCTTCAGCATGTGAACGATGCTGCCCGGATTTCCGTTGCTCCATTCGACCAGTTGATGCAGGACATTATCGAGGTTTGAAGCCCACAATCCCGTTCTGCTCGCCTCTCTCCGCGCGAATTCCAATGCAACGGGCGGCACGAACTCCTTCAACTCCAGCCGTTCTGCTTTACCCGCGCACATGGACTGCAAATTCCCAATGTCTTCCATGTGCGGTGAGCGAGCTACAAAAATCACCGGAGTCCGATCAAAATAATTGAGGTCCTTAATAAGACCGGTTACCACGCGCGACGGAGCCGCCAGGTGATCAAGCGCCAGGAAAAACGGATGTTTTTCGAGCGCCCGCTGCATAATGCCCTTTAAAGATCCCGTGCGCAGAGAAGTGTAGTTTGCCGGAATGGTAATTCCGGGCCTTGCTACCCGGCGGAGCTCCTCAATCAGAGCCAGCAACATTTCGTGCGGAGACTGGACCTGAGGAGCAAAGAGGGCGAGCGGCTGCGTTTGAAGAAAGCTCCGTAGCAAGCGTGTTTTGCCGACCACTTCCGGCCCAAAAATCAGCATCGACTTCCGCCTCTGCGCTTGCGCCTGCAGTCGCGCCAATTCCTCGGTGCGCTCGACGGCCGCGGAGTACTGTAGAGGATCAATCGTGCTGTTCACAGCCAGACCGGCCATACTTAAGCCTCACCTGGAGACGTGTTGTTTCGAGAACCCACAGTTTCAAAAATGCGCCGGTAGAGGTCTTCGCCATAACTGGTCGGCAAGGGTTCGCCTTCGAGAAGGCGAAACGTCCGCCGGCCATTTGAAAGCCTCTCAGCACGCAGGAAGAGCGCCGGCGCGATGCCAGCGCGATACAAGCCATCAGAAAGTGCGAACAGGTGCGTCACGTAAAACACCTTGATTCCCATCTTCAGGAATGCGCGAACAATCTGCGTCGCAATCTCCGAGCCTTCGCGTTCATTGGTTGAAGCAAAGGATTCATTCAGGAGAACAATACTGTCTGGAACGATTGCATCAACAATCGTGCTGATCCGGCTCAATTCTTCATCGAGCTTTCCGCTCTGCATGGTGGCGTCTTCTTCGCGTTTGAAGTGGGTGAAAATGCCTCTACACACGTTGGCGTGGAAGGCTTCAGCTGCCACAAACATGCCGCCCTGCATCATGAGATGGGCAAGGCCAACACCTCGGAGGAAGGTTGATTTGCCGCCGCGATTGGCGCCGGTAATCACTACCAGCGGCTTGCCGTCACAATTCACGTCGTTGCCAACAGTTCGCTCGTCCAACCTGAGGCTTAGGCAAACATCATAAAGTCCCTCGCATCTGAATCGTGAGTCGCCGTTTCGCAATGGCTCTGGGAAGCAGGCGGGCTCTCCCTTCTGTGCCAGCCGCTCATGGAGATTCAGGCAGCCGGTGTAGAAGGCGAGTTCGAGCCGCAAGATTCTGAAGAAGTTCAGTATGTGATCCGTTGATTGCGTAAGAGCAGTGGCGACATGGACAATTCCTTGTGCCCGTAGGTCTCCAAGTATCCGGAATCCAGTTTCATCGCGCTCGTCCACCTCGTACACAAAGGCCGGATCAGCTCTACCAGTCAAGTCATTTACCCAATCTCGCACTCGCTCCAGCCAGCTCTGCTTTACCATCGCCATTTCATGAAGAACATAGTTTTCGCCTTTGCAGTCGCTCCCTAATCCGGCGCTCATTAGCACGCCATTGTTGAATTCGAGCCGCTCGAGGTGCTCTTCGATGCTTCGCATGTAGTCTTCGTCAAGCTCGGTGGAGATCATGGCAAATAACCGCTTGAATCCTTCTGAACGAAATTGTGGGCCATTGTCTTCTGCGATTCGCCGGAGACGGCGGAGTTGATTCATGCACAGCTGAAGGACTTCGGTTGAACGATGCAGAGCCGAGCTGGCGTCTCGTTCCCACATCAAGCTCCAGACTTTCCTTTCACTTTCGATTGCTTCAATTGCAGTCGCATAAATTTCTCGGATCGCTTTGGGTGCAGACAAACAGTCAGCAAGTATCTGTTGCCGGTAGAGAATCGTTTCCGAATCGCGAACGCTCGCGAGGAGAGCGTTCTTTGCAACCTCCCGCAGAAAGTTATCGCCCGCAGCTATCGCATCGAACAAGATGTCCAGCTCCAAATCCTCGGTCAGTTCTGCGGCATTCGCCTGCAGATTCTCTCCGAGCCGGAAATCGCGGTCCCGGTGCATGAGAAAGACCTTCATGACGGGTTCACCTTCTCCCTGTTTGCAGAAATGCGCTCTCCAAGGGCAGCTTGCGTGAGACGGTATTTCTGCGCGATTGCCGCAGCGTACGCGAGCCCGTCGGCAGGCCTGCGGACGATCTTGAAAGTACGCAGCGCCGGGTCTATCGGGTCCACGGTGCTGACCATGCTGACCGTGGCATCGCTCAAGGTTGCTAATTCGTCCAGGAACGTGACAGTCACGCAGAGGATGTCCTGCGAAAGAATGCGCTGCATGATCTTTTTCGAAAGGAACAGCGCATCGTTCAAAGTAGTGGATAGGAAGCTCTCATTCATGATGAGAATGCTTCTGTCGGACGCCTGTCCCAGAATCGTCTGAATCCGCTTCAATTCGTCTTCGAGTTTGCCGCTCAGATTCTGAAGATCTTCCTGCCTTTCGAAGTGGGTAAACAGCTGGTCAAAGAGGAAGAGCTTGGCATCGGTTCCGGGAATCGGGCAACCAAGACAGCCCAAATAGTGGAGTTGTCCAACAGTGCGAGCGAACGTCGTCTTGCCCCCCTGATTCGGCCCTGATACCACAAAAATTCGCTCCCGGTCCTTCAAGAAGAAGCTATTCGTTACTACTGGCCGGTGAGCTTCGACGCGTTTGTTTGCAAGTGCCAGATCGAAGGTGTCGTGAGCGTGGATGTCCTTGGACGTAGCAACCACTGGATAGCAGAATGAGAGACCAGCTTTTTCTACTCGGTATTTGAATTCAATGCAGGCAAGGTAAAACTGGACTTCGCGGTCAAATACCGCGATCACAGAATCCAAAAATCCGCTGTGCCGAACCGGGAATTCCTCAAGGCGCGAAAACACTTCCGGATAAAGGCGGGCGACCCGGTCCAGGATGGCGGCTTCGACGTGATTCATCTCCGGCCAATTCGAGATTCTGAACTTGTACTCCTTGGACGCCCCTTGTCTGAACTTCTCGAAGGTTCGTAGGACCTCTGTGCTGAGATCTCGTTCGTCGCTATATCGCCCCACAGTCACTCGCTTGCCGTCGATGTGTAGGGAATATCGAACCGACTGGAGATCTGTTCGTAGCCCCGCCGTTTCCGCCGCCAGGATCCGAAAATCATAGGACCCGGCGTAGCGGGCCAGGTAATCGCGCAAGCCTCGGATAGCGAGGGATTGTGGACTAGCGGATAGGAGCTCGCCGGTCAGCCGCGACACGGCAGCACAGTAAACTTCGGCGGCGCTCAGGAAAAGAGCGTTCTTCTGGTATTTGTAGTAGAACTTCTCTGCTTTCGTAATGCAGGAGCGCATTTGGCGCATCGCTCCTGCAAACGACTGAACCTGGTCAAAAAGTGTTGGCACCTCAAGATCACGAAACACGGCCTGACGGTAATGAATCGTGTCGATCGTTCCCAATGGTGCGTAAAAGAACGGCTTCAGGTCGTACTCGTCGCGGCCGACGGTAATCGACTCAACAATCTGGTCAAGGTTCAGATCTCGGAAATACTCTGGCAGCGCCTGGTTCACAGCACCCGCTGCACCCGCATCGTCACCAAACAGGATGCTACGGAATGTCGCAGCTCCATCAGATTCATTTGATGATTCGAATCCAGCGGAACGAATCCCTTGCGTCTCCCGCTGAGGGATCAGCCGATTTACGGTTTCTGCGGGCAATGTGCTCCTCCGAGCTCCAATCTCGTAGGAGTCATCTTCCCCTCACAAGGGGGGGCAATTTAGAGTGGACTCCAACACTCGTTCCTTCGCCTTTTCCATCCTGAGGCTGAACGGAATTAGACGAGCGCCAAAACCTCCTGTTCTATTCGATTGAGCCGTTCAACTGCCGACTGCACAGCGGGCGCCCCTTCTTCTTTGACCTTCCGTGCCCGGTCAAGTGCCTGTTCTGCAATACGGCTGATTTCGTGCAGCAACTTGCGGATCTCGACCTCCAGACGGTCCCGGCTTCCCTGAATGCGGTTGAGAACGTCGTTTTGCACACGCGCGCTGTTCGTTTCCAGAAGGTGCCGCAGGAATTCTCGAGCCTCGTTCGTGATCATCTTGCGTGCGCCCACATACGGCAAAAAGACGTCAGCGAGCCAGCGCAGCGGCGATGGGGGTTCCGCAGTTCCAATGAATTTCTCGAAACTGAAGCTCGAACGCACGCGAAGGCCCTTCTCCGGATCGAGTGCGTGGGGCATCCGCGTTAGTTCGCTGAGACCGGCATCCGCGAGCTTTTTCAGAAAGTTGTTCCCCATTTCCACAAATCGAAGGGCCACGGCCCGGTATTGGCGCTCGCCCTCTTCCTGCTCAGGCTTGAGCCAAGGCATAATCTTGCGGCGCGAGACCTCCTGGGCGAGGTGCATCACTCGGCGCCGATAATGTGGACCAAAGCCCAGTGGCACGGACGGTAGGCCACTATTGAATTCTGCTTCAGATTCGGTCCATGCAGAATTGAAGAACTGCTTGTGCCTGTCACCGAAGAGGTCAGAAATCCGATGCTGCTCTGCCATAAAGAGAAAACTGAGCTCGCGCATCGAGCGTTCAGCCTCGCTGATGGTTTGTTTCATTATCTCGATGCGCCGTTCAGATTCTTCGATAGGCCGTTGCAGCGCGTCACGGTCCTCACTGATAACAGCCAGTAGCTGTTCGCTCAGGCGCTGGAGCCCCCGGTCGCAAGCGGCGCGAACGAGGTTTCTGCCCGAGTCTTCAACAAGGGCTTGCAAGCTCGCCAGCAGTTTTTCCCAATCTCGCAACGGGCCGCGGTTTTCCATGCGTTCGGCGGCACTCACCTCAAAAACCTCGCCCATCGGGCGATGCAGCCGCTTTTCCAGAATGTCGCGCGTGAATTTGGCCGCCGCCGCGCGCTCCGGGTCGCTGGTGCGATCGGATTTGTTGATGACCAGAATCAAATCCTGAACTTGCTTGCCAACCGCCTCAACCAGCACCAACTCCTCGCCCGCAATCGGCGGATCGGCTCCGACCACGACCAAGGCTGCATCAATGTGAGGAATGAATGCTTGCGTGGTGGCCGTGTTTCCGGTGAAGACCGAGCCCAAACCCGGAGTGTCCACAAAACACATACCGGAGGACAACAAGGGACTGGACACGAATACTTCCGCGCCGTCCACGTGCTTTCTGTTTTCGGGGTTTAGCTCTTCGGTCACGTAGTCCTTCAAGTCGGACATCGCAACGTCCTGCCACGAGCCATCCCGCATACGAATCCGCGCGTGAAGTACGCCGCCAAACCGAATCACGGTAGGCACTGCCGTGACCGGAACAAACCCGGTTGGGACAACTTCATGGCCGACCAGGGCGTTGAGCAGAGTGGATTTGCCTCGCTTGAACTGACCAACACAAGCTACATAGAAACGTCCTTCGGAAACCCTCGCTGCGAGCTCGCGTGCTTCCTCGGCCACAGGCTCTGCCCCAAGCTCCTGAGCCAGCCCCCCGAGCCGCAGCAGACGGGAGGCGCCATCCATACACACGGATGTCTCAGTCGGAGGGCTGCCAGAATCTTGCACCGTCGAACTGCTCTTGAGTTCCTGCATCGCGGAGTGAGTCATCGTCTCCATCTAGGTCCTGTTAGATCTTCGCCGGTTCGTTAGTTGAAGTTCGCGAGTATCGAATGACCTCGACGCGAGACATCGCGATGAGACCCTCCTCAACCATGACGTCGAGATGGGGAATCAGCTTTTCAATCTGTTCCTCACGGTCGATGACAGTCAGCATGATCGGCGCGTCCTTGGAGAACGTCCAATGACTGGCATGGTGAATTCTGGTGCTTGCCCCGTACCCTTCGATCCCGCGATACACGGTCGCACCAGCCATACCGAGATCCATACATTTCGCCACAATCGCTTCGTGTAAGGGTTTGCCCTGCCATTTGTCACCCTCACCGAAATGAATCCGCAACATGCGCGCTTGAAATTGGTCTTTCATTTTGAGCCTCCGCTCACATAGAAGGACTACCTGGAACTGACTCTGGCATATCTACGTCCAGTGCACGGTAGGAGTACTTAATGATGTCAACGTCTGAAAGCACGACCAGACCCTCTTCCACCATCTGGTCCACAAGCGGAAGAAAGGATCTCAGTTTCTCTTCGGTATCGACGGCCGAGAGCATGATCGAGCAATCGTGAGACAGGTGAAGGGCTTTGTCCTTGTGAATCCGCCGGTGTGCGCCGTAGCCGAGGATGCCACGGTAGACTGTAACGCCGGCAATGTCGTTGGCCCGCATGGCTTCAACGAGCGCATTGTAAAGAGGCTTGTCCTTCCAGCGATCCGCTTCGCCAATATAGATCCGCATCATTTTTGCCTTGCCCTCAATCTTGAGGTGCGCGGGGAGGACTGGCCTCTTTGGCTTGGAAACCTGGGCTGGCTTCGCAACGGTTGTCTCCTGGACCTCGATCATTCCAGTTCCGGCCAACTCCTCCAGCTTCCCGAGGAGCTCGTTGACCTTCTCACGAGATTCGATGAATTCGATCTTGAGAGGCATGTGATCCGAGATTTCGACAATACTGGCGGAATGCATGTGATGATCCGCACCAAATCCGGCAACTCCTTTGAGGACGGTCGCACCCGAAACGCCTCGATAGAAGAGAAAATCGAGAATGCTCGAATACGTTGGGATCCCATGGTGCTTTGAACCCTCACTCAGGTAGATGGAAACTTTCACGGCCTTTCCGGCACTCAACATACGTCCTCCTCAGGAATGTAATCCGCGCTGTGAGACAAGAAACTCGGCCGCGCGGCCAAGCGAGCCCCATCCCGGTCTTTCCGCTTCTGGTTTATCACGTAAACTTTGCAGCTCTTGTGTCAACTGCCGGCGACAGTTCTCGATGATCGCATCTACGCGGGCGGCGACCACAGGCTGGACTTGGCGCCGCAGTTTTATCCCGTGCGGAATACACAATACCGGAGCCCCTCGCAGCCAATCGGCCACATCTGTTCGATAGATGCAACTGACAAATTCGCGAATTCGGCGGTCTTCCTCCGCATAAACTTCCTTGCAGATGTCACAGTCGGCGGCATCGCTGGAAATTGGCGCCGGTTCCTCTACGAGATGGATGAATACCTCAGCTGCTGTTAGGGCGTTTTGCACTGCCGCTAGCCCCCAGGTGTGAAAATTGCACAGGTGGTGGATGTCCTGTTCAGAATGATGCTGAAGGCGCGCCGCTTGATATTCCTTCAAGAAGCGGCAGAAGGGACATCCTGGTTCCTGAAGCACTTCCAGGATTGATTGATAGATAACGAGCTGCTTTTGTGTTCTCATCAGAGGATCTCCGCAATCACTGAGCCGCCCCACACGGCAGCGAGCCCAAGAATGAGGCTGCTGACTGCATAGAAGGCGGCAAGCAAAAAAGCGCCGGTTCGAAGCGTGGAAAAAGTCTCCCATTCATATGTTGAAAAAGTGCTGTATGCGCCAATGAAGCCAACCGGCACGAGGAATCTCCAGGCAGGATTCAAATCTGCACGTTTCGCCAAGAAAGTGAGGGAGAAGCCGATAATCATGCAGGCTGTGATGTTAATGACAAAGGTTCCGTATGGAAACTTCGTTCCCACACGGCCGGCAATTGTCGAGCCGACCCAGTACCTGGCAATCGATCCGAGTGCGCCGCCGAACGCGATAAGAAGGTATTTCTGCAAACTTAAGCCCCCCTCTCGATGGTCTCGCTTACGTTGTGACTCTCGATTGCGCTCCAGTTCCTCAGCAAAGCCAGGTCCTGTTCGAGTTGAGGCTCGTCGACGCTGCTATTGGAAGTTCCTGACATCCTCTGAAGTTGAACGCGATAGGCGTCGGCGTAAGAACCCATCAGGAGCGCCAGCTTGCTGACAAACTGGATGCTCCACCGAGACAGCGCATCGCCGTAATGGTGAAGCTCCTGTTTCAAGACAGCGCCAATGCTTTCCCGTAGGGCCTTCCTGATCCTGACGCGAACAACACTAGTCCCGAGGAACTTCCATGTGCTCATGTTGATCGCGTTCGGGAGTGAAGGCAACTCAAAGCGTGGCATGTCGCGCAAGAGACTTTCCACCTCGTCCGGCGAAGGCATATCGATGCGCCCCAACTCCTGCGCCACCGACTGCAGAGTGAAAACTGCACGCTGGCTGACGGAGCGCACGTCCTCGATGTGATGTTCAACGGACTTCCAAACAGCGTCGTGGAGCCACTCCGAAAGTTGCGGCGACGTTACGTGGGCGTCGGAATGTGTCTTCATCCACGTAAGTGCGGTGTCTGCCACCTCATTCAGAACTCTCTCCGGCGTCTCACCCAATTCAAAGAAGGCATGGTTGAGAACTGTGCGTTGTTCTCCGACTTCGCCGGTTACGAGACGCAATTGCTCCTCCAGATCATGCACATCCTGCGGGAGTTCCTGCCCTCTGCGTTTCGTCTGGTCGAGAGTTGTCTCAATGGCCGCGACCAATGAGTCACGGAGGACTCCGATCTTTCTGGCAACCGACGCGTTTCTGAGACTTCGCGCCTGGTTGAATCGGGGAAGCAATTCCTGCTCGAAGAATTGGTCGAGCAGAGCGGCATAGTGCGGGAACGAGCTTACCGGATGCACGTTCATCGCAAGGCCCAATTCGGCTTGCAACTGTTCATGGATATAGCCGGTGACCCGATGCAGATCTTCTTCCGTCAGCAAGTCCGCCTTGCTAAGCAGAACAATGGCCGGAATGCCGCCCTCGTAGAGCAGACGGAGAGTCCCGACGTCTTCTTCATTCAAAGCTGTTCCCGCGTCAATGAGAAGAAGGGCAAGGTCGCAACTCGGAAGATAGGCAAGAGTTTCTTGAGCGCCTCGTCTGGCCAGGGAGCCAAGCCCCGGCGTATCCACCAGCACAATGCCCTGTTTGAGGCGCGGCGATGGAACCTCGACAACCGCGCGCACAACATTCCGCAGATTGCCTGGATTCCCTTGTTCAGTTACTAGTACGCCAAGCTCGTCGATCGTAACGGTTTCTTCTCTCCCGCTTGCAAAAGCCACGTCGGCGCGCAGTTTCGCACCGTAGCGCAATTTCGTGGGTACCGCGGTGATGGGGTTGATGCCCACGGGGAGAACGTTGGTGTTCAGGAGTGCATTGAGAAGGGAGGATTTTCCACTGCTGACACGCCCGAAGAGAGCCACCTCCAAGTTGTTGTCCTCCAGGCGGGACGCAAGCGAATCGATGCGCGTGCGGAACTCTATCAACCCATGACGAGTGACGAGTTCCTCGATCAGTCGCAAGAGAGCTACATCGTAACCGGTCTCCTCCAGCTTCTTGAGCCGCGTTTCGAGATTAATGCCCAACTCCTGGCGGAGGTAACGTTCCATGCTTCCAGCCAGGGAGCGAAGCTCATGGACCACTCCATTGAGTTCGTTAACGGCATCCTCAGGCACCTCCCCACATCCGCGCATATAGCTGGGCCTGAGTTCCTCGATCGCGATGTCGATGAAAGTAAGGTCAACTGTGATCGATCGTGTGACCGGAATCTCCGGCGGCTCTGGCTTCAAGTGCTGCCAATCAAGAGCCCGCAACAGTTGAGCCCGCAGACGCCGAATATGATCTTCTATTACCCGCGACTGCGCGGGCGTGATGTCAACAAGGTAGCGCGGGAACGGCGACGGCGATGCCGCCGAATGGAGAGCCTGTTCGATGTCGCACAGCAGTTTGTCGATGTACTTGCAAGTGATACTCAGGCGTCGTTGCTGGACTTCATTAAGAGCCCCCGGCTCTCGCGCTCTTGGTTCTTTCGCTCTTGCGATTTCCACATCGGGCTCGGGCATGACCCCTCCAAGTGTTGTTCAGCTTCGAGGAGTCATCTGCCCAGTTGAGCGTTCTTCAGGTGGACTCCAACACCCACGGCTGCTTGCTATGCCTTTACTGCCTTGTGCCAGCGGTCGTACACACTGGCGCCGGCGTAGCGAGCCTTTGTCCCAAGCTCGTGTTCGATCTCCAGAAAGCGGTTATATTTTGCGATCCGCTCGCCGCGACTGGTCGAGCCCGTCTTGATCTGCCCCATGCCGGCAGCCACCGCAAGGTCGGCAATGCTTGTGTCATCGGTTTCGCCCGAGCGGTGCGAGATGACCGCCCCATATCCGTTCTCACGAGCAATCTGGATGCATTCGAGCGTTTCAGTCAGCGTGCCGATCTGGTTCAACTTGATCAAAATCGCGTTGGCGATTCCGTCCTTGATGCCCTGACGGAAGATGGTCGGATTGGTGACAAAGTTGTCATCGCCGATCAACTGAATCCGACCGCCAAGCGTCTTCGTCAATAGCTGCCAGCCGGCGTGGTCGTCTTCGGCAACGCCATCTTCAATGGCCCAGATTTCGGGGTAACGGTCAAGCAAGTCCTTCCAGAAGTCGACCATCTGCACCGGCGACATCCTGCTCTTGTCCGACTTTTCGAACAGGTACATGCCGTCGTCAAAGAATTCGCTCGTGGCAGGATCCAGCACGAGGACTATGTCTTTGCCCGGCTTATAGCCAGCCTTTTGGATCGCTTCCAGAATCAGCTCGATAGGCTCTTCGTTCGATTTCAACTGAGGAGCGAATCCGCCTTCATCCCCAACCCCGGTGTTATAGCCCTTCTTGTGGAGGACAGACTTCAATGCATGGAAGGTTTCGGCTGCCGACCGCAAGCCTTCGCTGTAGCTAGGCGCGCCCACCGGCGAAATCATGAACTCCTGAAAATCCACATTGCTATCGGCGTGGCTTCCACCGTTGAGAACGTTGAACCAAGGCGCCGGAATCAGGTTGGCCTTCTCGCCTCCGAGGCTTGCATAGAGTGGCAAATCGTGGTCTGCCGCGGCGGCCCGTGCGACTGCGAGCGAAACGCCGAGAATCGCGTTGGCTCCAAGCCGCGCCTTGTTCGGCGTGCCATCGAGTTCGCACAGTTTCTTGTCCAGTGCCTTCTGGTCGTTGGCATCAAATCCATGGACAGCCTTTTGAATCTCGCCGTTCACGTGATCTCTTGCGTTGAGTACGCCCTTGCCCCCATATCGTTTTTTGTCTCCGTCGCGGAGTTCGACTGCTTCCCGTTTGCCGGTCGATGCACCAGAGGGAACCTTCGCTGTCGCCTTGATCCCGTTTGCAAGGGTTGCCGTGACTGAGAGAGTTGGATTTCCGCGGGAATCCAGAATTTCGAGCGCTTCAAGTTTTACCACTTCAGACATGATGATTACGCTTTCCCGGCTACAAAAGCCGTCAGTTGTGAGGAGTTCCACGATTTGTTGTCGAGTGGCATCTGAGAACAGAATTCTTGACAGTTACGATTCTTCTGTGGCTCACCGCTCGCGCGTTTCGAGATCTTCATAGCTTGGTTATCCAACTCAATGGACGATCATCACCGGGCAGTGCGCATACCTCAGTACACGCTCGGAGTTCGAGCCCAGCATCCAACGATGAAGAATCGAGTGGCTGCGCTTGCCCATGACAATGAGGCTGGCCTGGATTGTGTCCGCCTTGTGGATAATCTGTTCCGCCGGATGGCCCAGGACAATGTCGGTTTCGAGCTCAATGTCCTTTTGTTTGGCGCGTTCGCGCAACGGGACGAAACATTTCTCATAGCGTTCCTGCCCGTCTTCAAGCACAGCGTGGAACTCCGCGCTCTCGGCGGGTTCGGGCGGCCGAATTACCGAAATGACGAAGAGCTTGGCTTTCATATCGCCAGCCATGGCCAGAGCCACATCCAAAGCGTGCTCCGCGTGCGGAGACGCGTCGAATGCAACCAGGATTCTTTGAATTCCAACAAAAACCGGACTTCCCATAGCGATCACCTAACCTTCTTCTGCGGGAACTGGCCGCATAACTTCCTTCTCTGATTTCTTGCCTGCTTGATTGTGGGGAAGCAAATGGTGGGGAAGAAAGAACGAGTTCGCAATCATGGTGGGTATTACTGCGCTGGCGATAACAGTGCCCACGATGTAGGAGTATTGCGCCTGTGTGATGATCTGATGATTGAGGCCAAACAGCGCCGAGATCGTCCCGAAGGTGAGGCCGGTTGACATCATCAGCGTGTAGTAAGCTCCTGCCTTACCGTCATACTTATGCACTCGGACCGCCGGATACACAGCAACCGCCTTGAACAGCGACTTCGCCCCAAACAGGACGAGAAGAGTGACGGGCGCAGCCATCAGCGCCGGCACCGACACAAATGACCCGGCCCGGATGAAGTAGAACGGCGTGAGCAATCCGAAGGTAAGTGTACGCAGACGGCGAATCAGGGAATGGTCTTTTCCGACCGTTCCGGCCAACACCATCCCGATCATGTAAGCCGGCAGCACCGCTTCGCTTCCAGCCCAGACGGCCAGTCCACCCATGGCGAAGAGGAAGAAGAGAAGGTACTTGGCCTCAAGTTCAGAGACGCGTCCGCCGTATTTCTTGAAGAACCGCGGCGTGAGAAAAGGCAGGACTATAAAGACGACAATGGAGACCACCACAAAGATCAGTGTCTTGATGGTGAACGGAGAAAAGATCAGTCCGAGCGCAATGACGGTTCCGAGATCGTTGATGAAGCATGCTGCGAGAATCGCCTTCCCGTACTCCGTGACATTGAAACCAAGCTCCAGCATCACCGCGTACACAACGGCGACGGAAGTTGTCGAAAGAGCGACGCCGCACAGCCAACTGGGCATGATCGCCCAATGCAGCACGTAGTGCGCGATCGCGGTGCAACCGAGGAAGGGACCGAAGAAACCCGCGAGGCCAATGACGGACGCTTCACGCCATTTGGTTTTGAAGATGGCCGGATCGAGTTCCGCACCGGCAAGGAAAGTCAGAACGATTGCGCCGGTTCCGGCCAGGAATGTGATCCACTGAGTATTCCCGGCCAGACCACCCTGCGCGAAACCAAAGAATCCAGTCAGGAACACGCCAATGACCAGTTGGGCCACTGTGCCGACCACAATCTCGGAAAGAGCCGTCGAGACCTTGAACCAGATCGCCAGCAGCGTCGCCGCCAGCGCCAGACCCACCCAGAGCGCACAGAGAGCCCAAGTGTTCGTCATGAATACGAACTCCTAAATTGTCATTCAGGGAACTCGGCCGGGACACAACTCCGCAACAGGATTCCCTGTCAGGAGTCATCATCTGTCCGGCCTATTGGATGGACAGCGGTTAAAGGTGAACTCCCTCACCTCAACGTTGAGAGAATCGTAGGAGGTTGCACGTCCAAAGTCAAGTGACCACAGATACATCAGTTGACGATGCGAATCCGCTGCCGTTTCGGTTGAGGGTGGGTGGAACCGGTCCGTAATTATGCAATTTCCCAAGACGGTGGCGGGAGCGACGGGTCCCGAACCCGCGGCCTCCTGCGTGACAGGCTTACCGTTCTAGGTTTTTCAACGACTGACAAACCCGTGGGGAACGCCTAAGACCACCGAAGTCGTGTAAGACCGTGCTTTTTGCGAATCGGATTGTGGATTGAACTTGAACCCATGCAGCCGATTGCTCCCAGCATACCGGAGGAGGATCCGGCCGGTTCGTCGGGAAGGTTCGCACTGGAGGCGCGCCTCTTTGGGCGCTGAGACTTCCAGGTTCAGAGAATCCGACCCCGATATGCCGATCCAGAGTCAGCTGTCCTACGGTTCCTCCATGTTTCTGCGTTTTCCCTGGCCTGTGTGTAATCTCCTTTTTTTCAGGTTGATACGACGCATCCTCGCACGCCGAGGAAGGTGCGTCACATGCCATCCAAATTAGGTTCAAGCATTTGCCTGGTTGTCGTTGGGCACGGTGGGCCGCGAAATGTGCCGTGCATTTAACGCGTTGCGAATGATTTCACCTTCCGGGTGCTGGTAGACCATCGCGCTTCTGACGTCACCGTGGCCCATTGCGTTCATAACAGCTTTCAGATTTCCGGTCTTCGCCAACACGAAGCTGCCGAAGTCGTGGCGCGCACAGTAGAGGACAAGTTCGCGCGGCAGCCCCGCGGCTTGCCTGGCCCGCGCCCATTGCCGGTACACCATCCCTTCCCCAATGTGCTTTCCCTTATAACGCGACATCCACACCCAGCCCTCGCTCCGTCCCTCGCAGCGCGCCTCGAGAATCTGCTTCACGCGGCTGCTCATAGGGATGAACCGGCGGCCGGACTCCGTCTTGCTGTCCGGCGTGAAGATCGTCCCGGCATCGAAGTCCACGTTCTCCACCCGCATGCAATAGAGTTCGCGGGCGTTGCGCATTCCAGTGTCGCGCATCACCACGATGATGTCCTTCAGCGGTTGGTCGGCCACCGCTGACAGCCTCCTTTCTGCTTCGTCGTTGAGGCGGAGCGACCTGCCGTGTTCCTTGAAGAGCGCAAAGTCGGGAACCTCAAAGATCAGCTTGTCCTCCTTGGCTTTCGAATACATCCTCCGCAGCGTTCGTAGGGCGTTGTTGCCGTTCGAGGCCGATCCTGGAAACTGCAACTTTTCGACCTCGTCTTTGGTGATCTGGTCCATGCGCATTCCGGCGATCTTCGTCTGCTCCAACAATCGCCAGCCGTTTCTGTAATAGCGGCGGCTGTCGGCCTCGAGCCGCCCCGTTTCCACCCATTGAAGGAAATCCTTCGAGTATTCACGAAGCGTGGGCGGCTTCCTGTCGAGCGGGTCGTTGCCCTTAATAGCGGCAGCGAGTTTGAGAGCGGCAGCCTTTTGCGCTCTCGTTTCGTTGGTCTCCTTGGTGGACCCGCGGTAGCGCTCGCCGCGCACCGTGAAGTCATACCAGTAATACTTCGACTTGTTCTTTCTGAACAGTTCCACGAGATCACCTCCAAGCAGCCCGCACGGAAGCAACTCGTGTGTTCCGCCGAACGGATCCGAGCGGAACAACAACATCGTACATCAGCTTGACTTCGATCCCAACGATCAGTGTTCCTGGCAAAGGCGATCACCGGAGTTGTCGCGCCAACGCCCAGCGTGGGCAAGTCGACAGCGCCGGCGGGCTCGGATGCGATCGCGGCTGAAAGCGAGACCTTGCCGGGGAAGCCGCCCAACCGAATGCTTTGGTTAGTTGCTGCTGGTCAATGTAAACGTCGTCGTCTGCGATATGGATCCGGAAGTTGCGGTAATTGTGACCGCAGAGGTTTGCGTCGAGGGGCTGCCGGATCCGGAGCTTCCGCAAGCGGTTGCGCCAATTGCGAGACCCATGGCCAAGGCGATGATCGATACTCGCCCAAGGAGACGGCGGAATCTTCGCGCGCCGCTCAGGAACCAGAGGCCAAATCCCAGGACCGCGAGAGTCAAAGTAGCACCGGCTGCCGCTGAAATGAGGGCGCGCCATGGCCGATGTGGCGCCCGAAAATGCAACGGTAGTGCTCACCGGCGCACCGGCCGGAGTAACTTTCGCCGGATTAAAGCTGCATGAAATTCCAGAGGGTAGCCCGGAGCAGGCGAAGGTCACTGCGGCGCCGAAGCCGTTGACCGGCGTCACGGTAATGCTCGCCGTTGCAGGCGTGGAACTCGTCTCCGTGCCGCCTCCTGGGCTAATCGACAGCGAAAAGTCCGGCGGGGGAAGCGCTGAGATGGTCACCGTCACTTCCGCCGAAATGTTGCCGCTGAAGTTGGTGTCGCCACCGTAGACGGCGGTGATCCTGTCGGCGCCCACCGGCAGTTGCGTGGTCACGCACGTCGCCTGGCCTGATGTGTTCAGCGTTCCGGTCCCCAGCGCGGTTGTGCCGTCGAGGAACGTCACGATTCCCGTGGGTACGGCCGTCCCGGAGGCCGGAGTGACGGTCGCTATGAGGGTGATAATGGTCCCGGTGGTGGCGCTGGTGGCGGAGGCAGTCAGCAGCGTGCTGGTGCCCATCAGAGGGGGACCCACTGGCAAATCGAGTTTGGCGACAAAAGCGCTGGTCCACGCAGGGATCGTCGTCTGGAACGCATTGCTGGTGATCGGAAAATCGTTGGAGCAGGCGCCCCCCGTCACATATACATTGCTTGTGCTATCGAGCGCTAGGGCGAAGGCCTGGTCGCCATATATCCCGGACCCCCCACATTCGCCCGCTATCGCCTCGCCGGAGCCGCCCGGGCCGAAGCCATTTCCGCCGAGATAAGTAGAGTAAACCAACCCGGTGCCGGATGCGTTCAATTCGGTGACGAATGCGTTGTACCCGCCGACACTGTTTTCGTAGTATGGCTGGACTTGATCGTTATTGATCGTTTGAAACGCGCCCTGTGACACAGGAAAATTGGAGGAATCCGTGAAGCCCGTCACATAGGCATCACCGGAGCTGTCGACCGCGATGCCGGTGGCCCAGTCTCCGTGGCGCCGCCCCGCCAAGGGTGTACGACTGATTTATCACGCTCGCCGCTGCCGCCCAGGTAGGTGGAGTAAACAGCCCCGAGCCCACAGGATTGAGTTTCGTGATAAAGGCATTGTATCCATTGGCGCTTTCGTTGGTGGTTTGAAACGCCGTGGAGCTCACTGGAAAACTAGATGCAGCGTATCCGGCAATGTAGGCGTTGCCGAAGGCATCCGCTGCTACGCCTGTTCCCGTGCTCGCCCGCTTCCACCCAAATACGTGGAGTAGACGAGCGCCGTGCCGGCGGGGTTCAACTTGGCGACAAAGGCGTTGACGGCCGGGGCTGCAGCGGCGTTGTGAGTCGTTTGGAAGGCTCCCTGGGTGACGGGAAAATCTGTCGACAAGCCGGCCCGGCGATATACGCGTTGCCATCGGAGTCCACCGCAATCGCGGCGCCGGAGTCGATCGGGCTCCGCCGACACCGAAAGAGGAAAGACCGCTGCCGCCAAGATAGGTGGAGTAGACCAGCGCTGTGCCTGTGGCATTCATCTTGGTGATGAACGCATTGGTCTGCCCTGTCGCTGCGCCGTTGTTCATGGTCTGAAGCGCTCCCGCTGTCACCGGAAAGTCTGTCGAGTAGGGTTGCCGATTACGTAAGCTTCGCCTGATGAGTCCACCGCGATGCCATAGCCTGCGTCGCCAAGGCCGCCATTTGTATCGTTAGCGTTGCCGCTGCCGCCGAGATAACTGGAGTAGACCAAGGCCGTGCCCGTCGGATTGAGCTCGGTAGACGAACGCCGTAACGCATTGGTTGGCCGCGGCCTTGTTCGTCGTCTGAAAGGCTCCGGGGTAACAGGAAAATCCGTCGAGAGGGTCGTGCCGGTCACGTAAGCATCGCCCGCAGCATCGATCGCGATGGCGCCGATTCCATCCCCGACGCCACTGCCCCCAAGGTAAGTGGAGTAAACCAGAGCTGTTCCGGCCGCGTTCAATTTGGTGATAAACCCATTGGCGTAGTCGGGCGGTCCGCCGTTATCTTGTGGCTGAAAGGCTCCGGGAGTGACCGGGAAACAAGTGTTGCGAAGCCGGCGATATAGGCCTCGCCGTTGCGGATCCACGGCAATCGCATAGGCAGCGTCGAATCCGGCCTCCTCCCCGCCACCTAAAAATGTGGAGTAGACCAGCGCCGGATCGATGACCAGCGGTTTGCTGTGATCGTAGCGACCAAGCCGGAACCGTGTGCGCCGCCCGACAGCGCAAACTCGCCCGTGGCCGGTATTCGCCGTCCCTCGACTATCTGATAGATCGCGGGACGGCGGAAGCGTGCCTCGCCCCGCTCGACCCTGATGACCAGGTCCCCGTTGGCTGCGCGCCGCACATTCGAAGCGCCGTGCAGCTCAGCCGTATGACGTTCGGATCCGCGCCGGGAGCCACGACGAAGTCGTACTCCAGCTCGCGATGGTCGCCGTAGTAGAGAAGATCGATGCCGGGATAAATGTCTTGGTAGCGTACTTTGGCGTAAGTGGAAATGCCAGTTCGCCACTGCGTGGGATCGTTGCCGATAAAACAGTTGCCCGTACCAGGCAATCGCTCTTCGCCGGCGGGCTTCGCTGCGCCGTTTGCGCCTCCAAGCTGCATCCTCACGGCGTCGCAGGTTATGGATCCCTGCAAGTGCTCGCGGAAGTCGCGAGACCGCGCCTAGCGATGCCCGATGCCGCGTTGCAAAGCGCCAGTACGGACCCATCCCCAACCAGATCGAGCGAATAGCCGTTGCCGTGCGCAAGGAACTTTCCACTCGCGTCGGCCTGCCCTTGATTAGCCTCGAAACTGAGAGGCAGTCCGCCGGGGCGTTCACCAACTTGCGCCGTTGGCTGGTGCGAGGAGCCAGTCGCCGAATTCACCGTTCCCGCCCACGCTCCACAAGATGGCAGTGTCGCAATGAGTCCTGCCGCCAGCAGGGCTCGTGCGCATGAGGAATGCAGCAGCATCTTATCCTCCTGAATCCAACACCCTATCGGCGCGCGTTCTTTCCGCATCACCGCAACACTCAAGGAATGGAGATTCGCTTGGTTGTCCACCGCCCAGACCCCGGTGCGCCATGGGAAAGGCGACGAGTCCAGGCGACGGAGGAGTTTATTACGGCACCGTCAGAGTTATGGTTATGGTGCTGGTGAGGTTCTCAGACTGCATCGAAGGGTACGTCACTGCGTTCGCCACAGTGCCCGTAACCGGGAAAGCGTGGTTCCCGGGCACGGTGGCCAACCCAGCCCGAGACCTTCATGGTGGACGTGTAAAAGGGCAGACTGAGAGGGTTTGGGCTAAAAGTAATCGTCACTCCAGCCGGTGCCCGTATCGCTTTCAGGGTTTCATTTGTCGGCTCAGGCCCCGAAACCATATTGCTCGTGATCGTCGCAGTCCGGTTTGTTGCCCGGCGACAATGTGAG
>CAWJQD010000006.1:0-569363 GCA_963844905.1 uncultured Acidobacteriaceae bacterium
GGCAACGATGGGCGTGACGACCGGCGCGGCCGCGCCGATGAACTCGACGATGTTGTTGCCCGGATTCGTGCTGGTTCCGACGTTCGATACCCATAGGTCACCGGAGCCGTCAATGGCAATACCTGCCGGGAGGGTCAGCGCGCTCGATCGATAGCCCTTAGAGCCGCTCACTGGCGAGCCGCTTGGGTTGAACTCGCTGATGCTGCTATTGACCCCGTTCACATCCACATTCGCCAGCCAAATGTTTCCGGCGCCGTCAATTGCCGTCTCTATGGGGTCGCTGAGGCCGCCGCCCGAGTAGCCGCTGGGCGAAACCACTGCGCCGCTGGAATTGAGTTCGCTGAGAGAAGAAGGGTTTGCCGCCCAAACATTTCCCCCGCCGTCGATGGCGAGACCATAAGGTGTACTTAAACCGCCGCCTGTGAAAGGGTCGCCGACGTTGGGGACGCCGCTGGAGTTGAACTCGCAAATTGCGTTGCTGTTTGGATTCGCTACCCATACGTCGCCGGATACGTCGATGGCAATGTCGCCCGTGCTAACCAGATTGCAGCCGGTAAAAGGAGAACCAGCAAGTGGGTCGCCCGAGGAATTGAATCCGCTCATCCCGCTCGATTGACCCGTACCATGAACTTCGTTCCCAACCCATATGTGGTTAGAGGCATCGACAGCGATGGGTCCAGGGCCGTCGAGCCCGCCGCCGGTGAAGTTGTCGGCTCCTCCCGAGTCAAAGCTGATCAGATATTCCTCGATGCTGTTGTTGTCATGGTTCGAAACCCACACATTGGTTGAGCCGTCAATAGCGATGGCCGTTGGCTCATTCACTGCCACTCCGCCCTCCTTGTGGATGGCCTCGGCTATTTCCGGGCCGTTTAGAGAGGAGATGGAGAAGCTGAACTCGACGAGATCGTTTTGCCCGGTGTTCGCCACCCATACGTCATCGGCATAGTCAATGGCAATTCCAGTGGGTTCGTTGAGCACCCCGGGCCCTGAGAATCCGGTCATGTTGACGGCGATGGTGAAGTCGTTGGGCGCGGCGGTTAGCGAGGGTTGGAAGGGCGAAGTACCCGATTGCAAGTTGAAGAGGTTGCCGATGGCCGTGGTGGTGAGCGCCGGATTGTGCGCGATGTTTACGGCCGCAGTGGCCGTGTCAGTGGGCGCCGTCGAGCCGTTCATGGCGTTCGAGAACAGTGTCATGCACTGCGTCGAGCCCGGCCCGGTAGAGTTCACGCAGGCCGCAAGGATATTCGCCAGCGTGTTGATCTCTGCCTGCGGAACCGTACGGCGTGCGAGCCGTAGGGGGACCTGAGGTTGGCAACGATGGGCGTGACGACCGGCGCGGCCGCGCCGATGAACTCGACGATGTTGTTGCCCGGATTCGTGCTGGTTCCGACGTTCGATACCCATAGGTCACCGGAGCCGTCAATGGCAATACCTGCCGGGAGGGTCAGCGCGCTCGATCGATAGCCCTTAGAGCCGCTCACTGGCGAGCCGCTTGGGTTGAACTCGCTGATGCTGCTATTGACCCCGTTCACATCCACATTCGCCAGCCAAATGTTTCCGGCGCCGTCAATTGCCGTCTCTATGGGGTCGCTGAGGCCGCCGCCCGAGTAGCCGCTGGGCGAAACCACTGCGCCGCTGGAATTGAGTTCGCTGAGAGAAGAAGGGTTTGCCGCCCAAACATTTCCCCCGCCGTCGATGGCGAGACCATAAGGTGTACTTAAACCGCCGCCTGTGAAAGGGTCGCCGACGTTGGGGACGCCGCTGGAGTTGAACTCGCAAATTGCGTTGCTGTTTGGATTCGCTACCCATACGTCGCCGGATACGTCGATGGCAATGTCGCCCGTGCTAACCAGATTGCAGCCGGTAAAAGGAGAACCAGCAAGTGGGTCGCCCGAGGAATTGAATCCGCTCATCCCGCTCGATTGACCCGTACCATGAACTTCGTTCCCAACCCATATGTGGTTAGAGGCATCGACAGCGATGGGTCCAGGGCCGTCGAGCCCGCCGCCGGTGAAGTTGTCGGCTCCTCCCGAGTCAAAGCTGATCAGATATTCCTCGATGCTGTTGTTGTCATGGTTCGAAACCCACACATTGGTTGAGCCGTCAATAGCGATGGCCGTTGGCTCATTCACTGCCACTCCGCCCTCCTTGTGGATGGCCTCGGCTATTTCCGGGCCGTTTAGAGAGGAGATGGAGAAGCTGAACTCGACGAGATCGTTTTGCCCGGTGTTCGCCACCCATACGTCATCGGCATAGTCAATGGCAATTCCAGTGGGTTCGTTGAGCACCCCGGGCCCTGAGAATCCGGTCATGTTGACGGCGATGGTGAAGTCGTTGGGCGCGGCGGTTAGCGAGGGTTGGAAGGGCGAAGTACCCGATTGCAAGTTGAAGAGGTTGCCGATGGCCGTGGTGGTGAGCGCCGGATTGTGCGCGATGTTTACGGCCGCAGTGGCCGTGTCAGTGGGCGCCGTCGAGCCGTTCATGGCGTTCGAGAACAGTGTCATGCACTGCGTCGAGCCCGGCCCGGTAGAGTTCACGCAGGCCGCAAGGATATTCGCCAGCGTGTTGATCTCTGCCTGCGGAACCGTGCCGTTGAGGGATCCCGTTTCGAGGTTGGCCTGGCCTGTATTGGCGTCTTCAATGTTCGCCAGCGTGAAAGCCGCGTTTGCGGTCCCATTAGTAGCCAGCGCAGTATCGGAACTGGATAAGTGTGTGGGGTCGCTGGTAAAGCCGGCGAAGGCATACGCCGAAGCGATCGTCGAAACCTCGTTCACGACGATGAATTCGGAACCGCTGGGACAGGGTGAGACCGGGCCCATCAGGGTGATGGCCGAGTTGTTCCCCGAGCCCAGGCCCGGGTTGCCGCCCACCGCGTAGAGATAGAGCTGAGCATACGCGGACGGGCAGGTGTAATCGCCGGTAATGGTAAAGTCGCCGTTCGGGTCCGTCATCACGTAGTAATTGCCGCTGGTGTCTTCGTAGGTGTTGCTGCCGCTGCTGTTCAGCAGCGATATCGAAGCGTTTGCGCTGCCGTAGCCGGTGTTATTGACCGCGTACAGATACACGCTGGCGCCGACGATGGGATTCTGGCCGCCGTGGACCATGCCCTTCAGGACCGTGCCGGGAACAGGACCTGTGGAGGATGGGGTCATGACCGGCGTGCCGGAGCAGCCGGAGAGGAGAAGAGCGCACGCGAACAACACAATCGCACAGGAAAAGCGCATGGCGGGAACTCCCTTCATTGGGTCGTGCCGTGATGTTGACAGGCCTAGCTGGGGGAAACGAATGAAAACTTAAAGGAAGAAAAAACCGGAGGGGGGAATCAGAACTGGAATTTATATAACACGGCGCGGCGGAATGAATCAAGGGGAAAACGCGCGCGGTAGTGCCCTCATCCGCGGCGGTGGGCGGCTGCTGAACTTCCGGCTGCCGCGGCAGGCAGGCTTGGTCTGTCAACTCCACCCCGCGAGGGCCATGCCACATACCATCCACCCCAATCCACTTCCACACCAACCCCGATTTGCGCACCATTTCCGCCAATCCGCTGCACTGGTCTCAAGCAGCCAAAAAAGAGCGAACTCCGGGACGGCCGGAAGGCGGCTCGGGAATGTCGGCGTGGCGACCGGCGTTCCTGGACCGCGTCGTTTCCACCCGTTTTTGCGGCCAATTACAGCTGACCTCTTCATTGATCGACTTCGGGACCGCCAATTCTAACTCGCCGTTTTCCATGAGTGCCAGGTCTGCGACAAAAGAGACGTCTACGCGGAAGCGCGCCGGGGTTTCGATGAAGCATCCCAGCCGTTGCGAAGACGCATACAGAAACCTAATACTGGATTTCCGGGAAACTTTAGAGAACAATCGGCGCGAGGAATGCCGAAATGTAGTGCCAAAGTAGTACAACGGGCGAGGGTGGTAGGCTAAGCCATTCCGAATGAAAAGGATGGAAAATTCTGGTAGCGCTACCGGGAATCGAACCCGGGTTTTGAGATTGAGAATCTCACGTCCTAACCCCTAGACGATAGCGCCACTTGAGTGCGGGGAAACTCAAGAAGTTTACTTCCCTAATTTAGCAAAATTCCGCTTTGCTGCCAAAGGCGGAGCGCTCTCACGCGCTCCGTTGCGCCGCCTCGATCCCGTGCGCCGAAGCTTCAAATCCCCAGCTTGCGCACTTCCTCGTTGTAGTACTTGCGATACAGAATGTCCCACTCCTGTGAGCCTTCCAGGATGATCTTGCGCTGGTTGGCAATCTTCTGCCGCGCCGAGGCGTCGATCTTGGCCTCCTCAGTGAGCAGAATCTCCAGCGCCTTGCGCGCCTCCTGGCGAATCGTGTTGCGATCCTCCAGAAAACCCACCTGGTCGATCTCGGCCAGCGTGTCGGCCACGGTGTGAGCCAGCTTGTTGAGCTTGTCGCGGCTGATTCTCATAGCACCGCCTTGTACTTCTTGGCCAGCTCGGTCTTCACCTTCTTGAACATCTCGGCATACTGCGCACCGCTCCTGCGCATCTCTTCGGAGTAGGCGTCCAGAATCACGCGCACCTCCTCGTTGATGCGGTCCTCGAGCCCCAGCTCGTCGGCGAGCGCCGCATTGACGCGCTCTTCCGTCACCTTCAAGTCGCTGGTGGTGATCATCTTGGCGTTCAACAGGTGCTTGACCGTGCGGCGCGCGAGATAGCCAATGTAGTCGCGGGAAAAAATCATGGGCTAAAGCTGAGGATAGCGCATCGCGCAGCCGCCTGTATACCCTGCAAGCGGCAGAATCGCCAAGGCCTTACGGCCGCTCCGGCGCTGTCATCGGCCGCCCCAGCCCCGCGTCAGGCCCCGCGTCTCATCACCGCGTAGTACGGCTGGTTCGAAAGCGTTGCATTGAATGCCGGCTCCAGCTGCGCTGCGCCGGTTCGGGTGCGAAGCTCAAAGTAATACTCCAACGCAAACATCGTCTGTGTGTACTCGGCCGGAATTACGCCCGCGAATCCTGCCCCGCTGGCCTGCATCTCCAACTGCAACCACCGTTCCGCCTGGTCCACATGACGGTAGTGGAGATGAACCTCAGCCAACGCCGCCGCGTCTGGAACGGCCAGCAACAGCGCGAGCGTTTCTCCGGGTAGAAACGTCGCCGGTGGTGTGTGGACACAATCGATCGCCGGCCGCACCGGCCTGCCCGTCGCGGCGAAAATTGCCCGCCTGGTGTACGGTGTCGACGAGGCTGCCGGCGGCGCCGCACGCACCTGCTCTGTAAGGGCCTCTATGTCCTTGTCGATGGCGCCCAGCCGGTCGCTCCAGTGGCCGCGGCGCATCGCTGTGCTTCCATAGGAAATGTCGGGCCGGTAGACAGCCGCGGCTCGCGTTGCCATGCCTGCCCACGCCTCGCGCGCCATCCTGTACTCGTCGAGCGCCTGCAGGCCCGCTTCGGTATCCTCCGATTGCTCGAAGATGGCGTACAACACGCCGCCGCGCAGCTTCGACGCGAAGAACCGTCCCAGGCCGATCTGAATTTCCACGTCCGTTTCGATCCGCCGAAAGGCGGCAGAGTGCCGGGCGGTGGTCCTTTGCCGGGCCTGGTCCAGCGCCTCGCTCGATGCGTTCGCGCAATCCTCCATCCGCTGCGCCACTTCGATCGGCGAGTATTTGGGACTCGCTGCGCCCGCTAGCTGATCCGCAGCGTGATCTTCGACGGTGGCGAATAGTTGCGGATCGAGCGGGCTCACCGTCGCAAAGCATCCTGGCTCCGGGGTGTCGCTATACGGCGAGGGCTCGCTGCCGATCACGATCGGCATGTTGGTGTAAATCTCCGGCCAAAACGAGTGATTCGACGCCGAAGGCAGATGCGCCGAGGTCAGCAGCGGCAGAATCCGGCTGGCATTGGCTACGGCCGTCTCCACGGCGATCGCGCCTGTCCCAAACCCGCTGCGCAGCCACCGCCGCCAGCTCTCCGCATCGGCTTCCGGATCGTAGAGCCGCCGTCCCCACACGCGATAGTAGAGTTCGAACTTCTGCCAGTCGTATGCGGGGTTCAGCGCCGCATCGGCATACGCGCACCGCCCGCCCGGTTGCCCCGACCCTTCGCGCCCCTTGAAGGTGAGCGGCTCCATCAGATCCAGGCCAACCGCTCCGCAAAAATGCGCGGTCCTCCCATAGGCCGCCGCCATCTCCGGGTCGGCGCTGAGCAAATGCCGCTGCGTTCCCGGCCACAGGCGAAAGATCACTTTGTACCGGCTTCCAGCCTTCAGAAAGTCGGCGTATCCATACCGCGTGAACGAGCGCGACCCGGCGCTCAAACGGAACGGGCCCTCGCCTTCAAGCCCCGGCTTCGGAATCTCCAGCGCGCGAATGTCCGCCTGCTGGTAGCCAAGGCTCTGATGTTCCGCGGAATACTTGGCCCCCAGCTTCACCGGCATGCCGGTCGCTACCGCAAGGTCAATCATCGTCTGGTCAACGCCCTTGGCGTGCATATCGATCTCGACCGTCCGCCCGCACCCTTGGATCGCCTCAAACAGCGTCTTCCAAAAGTCGTAACTTCCCTCTGGAATTCCGCTCTCGCCGTGCACGCGCATCGTCAGCCCGTCGATCTCAGGGCACTCCTTCAAAAGCACCGCCAGCGCATCGCGGCAGTAAGCAGCGTGTGTCTCCGCTGTCAGGCCCTCGATGCGGTGATATGCGTGCGGGCTGTCGGTCCACTGGTAGGCATGGGTCCAAATCCCCAACTGGAAGTGCAGGCCGCGCGCCGCCGTCTGCGTGGCAATAAACCGCAGCGCGTCGAAATTCTTCTTCCGCTCCTCCTCGCTGAGCGGGCGGGGCGCGGCAAGCACTTTGCCGTCCGCCTCGGCGAGCTGCATCACCCCCACGTTGTACCCGGGAACATTCAACAAATATGGATAAGGAAAGTGCAGATAGTCGCTTGTCACGCCCCTGGGAAAGTCGTATTCAAGACCGAATGCCAGGCAAAAGCGGTTGAACCGGCTGGCGGCGAGCAGATCCAGATAGCCGATCCAGAAATCCCTGTCATAGAGCCACGCCTTGTCTTCCATTTCGCTGCAGAAGTAGCGGCCCACGCTGCGCACTTCGTTCCCGGGTCTTTCATCGAGCGGCTTTGCCAGGTGCAATGCGGAAGCAGGATCGGAGCTGAATCGCACCCTTTCAGCGAGTTCGAGCAAGCCATACACGAAGCCTCTCGCATCGCTGCCAGAGACAAGAATGGCCGGAGCGCTGCCGTATCGGCCCGGCGTCAGCCGGAAACATTCAGCTCCAGCGATCTCCGGCTTTCCCTTCGGAAAACTCTTCGCCGCGGTTGAACCTGCTGCGGCCACAACAACATAGAACGCGGCTCCGCGAACGCCTTCGGTGGAGGCAGCAACCCGGCATAATCTGCCCTTCGCCGCAAGTGCGCCGCGCAATTGGTCAGCGGACCACTGGACAGCGGGCGAGCCGGCTGCACGGTCGTTCGCACCGATGATGATGGCGTAGCTGTGGCCCGATTGCGCCATGGCGCCGGGCACAAGGCTGGCAGTCGAAGCCGCGCCGGCCGCCTTTAGAAACTCTCTGCGCTTCATCGCGAATCCCGCCTCCGCTTCGGTCGCGCCATTCGGTCCGGTCTTGCCGCGCCTGCGCCTAGCTCCGATGCGGGCAGCTCTTCGTGTTCAGGCACTCTTCGGCGATACGCAGCCGTTCCACCGGCCGGCCGCCCACAAGGTGTTCCTCGACAATTTCCGCCGCATCCTCCGGCCTTACGTTGCCGTACCAGACGGCCTCGGGGTATACCACTACCGTAGGACCGTGCTCGCACTGGTCCAGGCAGCCGGATTTGTTAATCCGCACACTGCCGCCCAGTCCAGCGTCTTTGGCGAGCTGGCTCAGCCGCGTATGCAGATCGCTTTTTCCATCGCTGGTGCAGGAGGGCCGCGGCGCATCCGCAGGGCGGACGTTGTGGCAGACAAAGACGTGACGGTCGAACGCGGGCAAGCGATGATCCTCCTCGCTGCGATCCATTCCAGAGTAACGCCTCGGCCCACGTGCGGAATTCTCGCGGAAACCCTCCGCGGACGGCCTTAAGCTTCGCCGCGCCACGCCGCCCCAATCCTCCCCGTCCATGCCTCGCCCCGGGGAAGCAAAGATTTCCTTGACTCCCGACCCGCCCCCATCTGCGAAAATGGGTGTTTGACAATGAGCAGCGATAATCTCCTCGCTCTGAAAGACGACATGGTGGCCTTCATCGAGGGCCACGGCCTGCGCCACCTCCCCGGCTACGTCACCGAGGACGTTCCCTCCGTCCTTTGGGAAGGGCGCAACAATCCCGACGCATGGAAGGACTTTGTGGAGATGGCCAAGCATGTGGGCGCTCCCTTTGTCACCTTCAGCGAGATGACGCTGGACCGCGAGGAGCTCGACGCGCTCATTGAGGAAGCCGGCGAGATGAACTTCCCCGATGAAGAAGTCTCGGAGCTCGTGGAAGCCAAGTGGCTGCGTAAATATGCCGGCATGTTGGGCTACATCCAGCTTGGCTTCATCTACCAGGGGCTGGTTTTTCTTCACGAATCCACTACCGAATGGTATGAGCGCTACCAGGCGCTTCTCGAAAATATCGCAAGCTTTCGCGACATCGTCATCGACGACGCTCAATCGCACGACGACGAGAACGAGTAGGCCGCGTGAATGCTGCAGGGGCGGGGAACCATACCATCGCCGCGCAACGTTCTCTTCCGCCTCAGCGCTGGCTCCTCGACGAGCCGCACCCTGAACAAGCCGCTTCCCTGGCCCGCGAGGCGCGCTTGCCGCCGGTGCTGGCCGAATTGCTCGTCGCGCGCGGCATCGCTTCCCCCGCCCAGGCCTTCGCCTTCCTTAATCCCGAGCCGGCGCACCTCCACGATCCCTTCCTTATGCTGGGCATGAGCGTGGCCGTCGAACGCCTCGAGCGGGCCATCGCCGCGCGCGAGCCGGTGCTCCTCTATGGCGACTACGACGTTGACGGAACCGTCGCCGTCGTCCTGCTCAAGACCGCCATCGAGATGCTTGGCGGCGTGGTGCGCTTTCATGTTCCCCATCGCCTGCGCGACGGCTACGGCATGCAGTCGAGCGTGCTCGAAGCCGCCCACGCCGAAGGTTTGCGCGTCGTGGTTACCGTCGATACCGGCATGCGCGCCTTCGCCGAGGCCGAAACCGCGCGCCGCCTCAGCCTCGATCTCATCGTCACCGACCACCACCTGCCTGACGCCAACGACGCGCTCCCGGCAGCACTGGCCATCCTCAACCCCAACCAGCCCGGCTGCGCCTATCCTGAAAAATCGCTCTGCGGCGCGGCCATCGCGCTCAAGCTGGCTCAGGCGCTGCTCGAGCGCCGCGACCCGAACCGCTCGCGCCAGAAGACCCTGCCCAGTTTTCTCAAGATGGCGGCCATGGCCACCATTGCCGACGCGGTTCCGCTGCGCGGCGAGAACCGCACCATCGCCGCGCTCGGCCTGCGCGAGTTGCGCCGTCCCGTGGGCGCCGGTCTGCGCGCCCTCTTCGCCGCGGCCGCCCTCGATCCCGCCGCAAATCAGCTCACCGGATTCGATGTCGCCTTCCGCCTCGCGCCGCGCATCAATGCCGCCGGCCGCATGGATGTCGCCTCCGACGTCATCGAGCTCTTCTCCACGCGCGACGCGCTGCGCGCGGCGGAGCTCGCAAACAAATTGGAGCGGCTGAACCGCGAGCGCCGCGACGTGGAAGCCGCCGCGCTCACTGCCATCGAAGCCCGCCTCGAATCCGATGCCGAACTCGCCGCTGATCGCCTCCTCGTCATCGACGGCGACGGCTGGCATCGCGGCGTCATCGGCATCCTGGCCTCGCGCGTCGTCGAGCGCACCGCGAAACCGGCCATCGTCGTCAGCGTGGAGGACGGCGTGGCCCACGGCTCCGGCCGCTCCATCGACGGCTTCGTGCTGCTCAACGCCATCGAAACTTGCGCGGATCTCTTCACCCGCTTCGGCGGCCATGCATTCGCGGTTGGCTTTTCCCTGCCCGCCTCGGCGCTGCCTGAGCTCAAGCGCCGCCTCCGCCTCTACGCCGAAGACCATTTAGCCGCCCGCGAGCCCGAGCGTCTCCTGCGCATCCACGCCGAGCTGCCGCTTGACCGCATCACGCCTGTCCTCGCCGGGTGGCTGCGCAAGCTGGAGCCCCTCGGCCACGGCAATCCCGAGCCGCTCTTTCTTGCCCGCTCCGCGCGCCTGCTCGCTCCGCCGCGCATCATGAAAGACCGTCACCTTTCTCTGCAGCTCGCACAGGATTCCGGCTCATCCTCCGGCGCATCGTCCAACCGATTACCGGCCAGCGCCGCACCCACCGCGTCCATCCGCGCTGTCGGCTGGAATCTTGCGGAACGAGCTTTCGAGCTCCGCCTCGAACAGGGCAGCTTCGTTGATATCGCTTACCGTATTCGCGAAAACGATCACCCCGACTTCGGCGGCCTCGAAGTTGAAATCCTGGGCATCCGGCCGGCAGAAATGTAGCGCAGGTCTCCTCAGGGTGCGGAAAAAGGCTCGTCATTGGGCAGGTCCGATGAAAGGCGCCCGTCAGCGGCTAGAGCGGTTTCGCCATTGGTTTAGAGCGGTTCCACAATGCTTGTAGCCGTTTCTGGCTGCTGTGCACGGTGGCTTTTTCTTGAGGAAAAAGCCACTTGGATGATGCGGCCTCTGGACACAGTAATTGCGAAGCCGCTGTAAAGCACCATTGATTTGATTGGCTTTATCGGCACGAGTAAACTCTTGCCCTGTTACAAAACTCCTAGTCGAGGGAGTTTTTGCGTAACCTCTCCTGACCGGGGTCCCCATGGACAGGTCTACCTGCATAGAGTGGCAGACCGGATGTCCTGGCAGAGCATGCCTCGAGCAAAGCCGCAGGGTCCACGCCGCCAAGCGCCCATCCCTCGCAATTTTCTTGTTTTCTCGTTCCCTTGTTCCCTTCGTCCCTTGTTCCCTCGATCCTTTGCCTTCGCCGCCGCCGGTGCTACTATCTCAGGAGTTTCCATCTACTGGTCAGATCGCTGCGCAACGCCAAACGCTTGTGCCTCCGTCTCGCCAAAGGAGGCTTCAATGCCCGCATTGAATCCCGAAGAATGTGATCAGCTTTTCGCCCGGCGCCTCAATGCCGGAAACGTAGACGCCCTTCTCGAACTCTACGAGCCGCAGTCGAGCCATATCTGCCCCGGCGGAGCTGTGCCTCACGGTCGCGAGGCGGTCCGATCCGTGCTGCATGAATTCGTCGCCATGCATCCCACGCTGAACGTCGAGGTGAAAAACGTGGTGCGAGCCGGAGACGACCTCGCCGTCCTTTACGACAACTGGACCCTCGCGGCAAATGGACCCAATGGCGAGCCAATCCAGATGAACGGAACGGGAGTCCATATCGTGCGCCGGCAGCACGATGGAACCTGGGCCTTTGCCGTCACGGGAGTTTCGAACACAACCTGGTGATCCAGCGACCTGGCTTTGCGCCGCTGCCGAACACCTCAAGTGCGGAGCGTCCGTTTCTCGCGGGCATGGAGCCACGCGGTCATCAGGAGAACGCCAAGTACACCGATGTTCAGCTCGATAGCCATTGCACCAACTTGCTTTGACGCAAAACGGCCCTCCCGCGTGGGAGAGCCGTTTTTTCTGAATCGGACTTTTCTCTGAATCGAGACGAACCGCGGCTTACCCCACCACTTCAATCCCCATCGACCGCGCCGTCCCCTTGATGCTCCGGATCGCCGCATCGACTGACGCCGCATTCAAATCCGGCATCTTCTGCGTGGCGATCTCGCGCACCTGCTTCTCGGTCACCGTGCCCTTCTTTTCCTTGTTGGGCGTGCCCGAGCCCTTCTCGATGCCCGCCGCCTTCTTCAGCAGCACCGCTGCCGGAGGCGTCTTGGTCACGAAGCTGAAGGTGCGGTCCGCGTATACCGTGATGACCACCGGAATGATCAGCCCGGCTTGGTCCTTGTTCTGCGTCTTGGCGTTGAACTGCTTGCAGAACTCCATGATGTTGACCTGGGCCTGGCCCAGCGCCGGGCCTACCGGCGGCGCAGGCGTGGCTTTTCCGGCCTCGATCTGCAGCTTCACGTAGCCGGTAATCTTCTTCGGAGGTGCCATGTTGTTTCCTTCGGAAGCAGCTACTAGCCCCTAGCTTCTAGCTCTTAGCTGGTTCATTCCCTCTTCAAATTTTGGTGTCGCGGCCTTAGCGTTCGTTTCCAACCGGCGCCCGCCAGGTGGGCTCGACCGGCTAGAAGCTGGAAGCTACTGGCTGGAAGCTGCGACTACTCAATCTTTTCCACCTTGCCAAACTCAAGCTCCACCGGCGTAGAGCGCCCGAAGATGGTCACCATCACCTTCAGCGTCTCGCGATCCTCGTTGATCTCGTCCACCACGCCGTTGAAGTTGGCGAACGGCCCATCGGTAATGCGCACCTGTTCGCTCTTCTCAAACTTGATCTTCAGCCGCGGCTTCTCCTTGGCCGTCTCGCTGCGGAAGAGAATCGAGCTCATCTCTTCCTCGCTCAACGCCACAGGCTTGTCACCGGTGCCCAGAAATCCCGTCACCTTGGGGGTATCTTTCAGCACGTGCCAAAGCTCGTTGTCCAGTTCCATCTCCACCAGCACATAGCCGGGCAGAAAGACCCGCTCCACCGTGCGCTTCTTGCCGTTGACGATTTCCGTCACCGGCTCGGTGGGAATTACCACCCGCCCTACTCTCTCTTTCAGGCCAAAGGCCTGCACGCGGCTCTCGATGGACTCGCGCACCTTGCGCTCGAAGCCCGAGTAGGCGTGCAGAATGTACCACCGGAATTTCTCATTCCGCGGCGGCTGCGGCTCAGCGTCTGCGGCCGGCGCCACCGCCTCTGCCACCGGCGCCTCCGCCTCTTCCGCCTGCGCCTCTACCGGCATCTCCTCCTGCGCTTCAGGCTGTGCTTCAGCCGGCGCCTCGGCCTGCGCCTCTACGGGTTGTTCCAACTCATCTGCCATTCCGCTCTCGATTCCGTGCCGCACCGGCTATTGCAACCCTCCCAACCGGCCCAGCAACCCATACACGGCAATTCTGAAAAAGCTGTCGACGATGAAGAAGAACAGCCCAAAGAGGAAGGTCGCGACGATCACCACTCCCGTCGTCACCCTAACTTCTTTCCACGAAGGCGTCACAACCTTGCGCATCTCCGCGCGCACGTCGCGCAGAAAGCCAGTAAACTCCCTCCACTTGCTCAACGCGCCTCCACCAAACTCCTTGAGCGCCCCGGGCTCCTGTCGCTTCCGGGACCGCTCTTCGCCTCTCTCAATCGCCGCCTTTGTCGCCATACTTCATTATCCTTTTCCAGAGATCAGAGAACAGAGATCAGTTTCTTGCACTGCAATCACCCGCCGCACCAACCAACCCACTCCCTATTCCCCATTCCCTAGTCTTCTTCCCAATCTGGCAGGGGCGGAGGGATTCGAACCCCCAAGTCCGGTTTTGGAGACCGGCAGTTTAGCCGTTGAGCTTACGCCCCTGAATGCAGCTTGTAGCCATTAGCCTGGAGCCTGTAGCTGCCTGTTGTCGCGCGACGTCATTGCTGCAAGCTACCGGCTACGAGTTACCGCCTGCTTTACTTCGACTCCTTATGCGCAGTGTGTTTCCGGCAACGCTTACAGAACTTCTTCAGCTCGAGACGACCCGTGACCGTCTTCTTGTTCTTCGTCGTCGAGTAATTGCGCTCCTTGCACTCCGTGCATTCCATGGTAATGATTTCCCGCATGTCCAAATCCTTCTCCAGTGATCAGTGGCCAGTGAACAGTGATCAGTTTTTCCTGTCGCGCAAGCCAATTCTGTTTTCCGGCCCACGCACGAATTGTCCACGGTCCACTACTCCCTACTCCCTACTCCCTATTACTTGATGATCTCGCTGATCGTGCCCGCGCCCACCGTCCGGCCGCCTTCGCGGATGGCGAAGCGCAAGCCCTTCTCCATGGCCACCGGCGTGATCAAGTCCACCTCCAGCTGCACGTTGTCGCCAGGCATTACCATCTCCACCCCCGCCGGCAGCTCCGCCACTCCCGTCACGTCCGTCGTGCGGAAGTAAAACTGCGGCCGGTAGCCCTTGAAGAACGGCGTGTGACGGCCACCCTCTTCTTTGCTCAGCACGTACACCTCGCTCTTGAAGTTCGTGTGCGGCGTGATCGAACCGGGCTTCGCCAGCACCATCCCCCGCTCCACATCCTCCTTCGGCGTGCCGCGCAACAGAATCCCCGCGTTGTCTCCGGCCAGCCCTTCGTCCAACTGCTTCTTGAACATCTCCACCCCCGTGCACACCGTCTTGCGCGTCTCGCGGAAGCCTACAATCTCCACGTCCTCGCCCACCTTCACCTTGCCCCGCTCGATCCTGCCCGTCACCACAGTGCCGCGCCCCGAGATGGAGAAGATGTCCTCGATGGGCATCAGGAAGGGCAGATCCACCGAGCGGTTCGGCTGCGGCACGTACTTGTCCACCGCATCCATCAGCTCGTCCACCTTCGCCTCCCACTGCGCCTCCCCGTTCAGCGCGCCCAAAGCCGACCCGCGGATCACCGGCACGTCGTCGCCCGGGAACTGATACTTGGTCAACAGCTCGCGCACTTCCATCTCCACCAGATCGATCAGCTCCGTATCCTCCACCGCGTCGCACTTGTTCAGAAACACCACAATGTACGGCACCCCCACCTGCCGCGCCAAAAGCACGTGCTCCTTGGTCTGCGGCATCGGCCCGTCGGTCGCCGCCACCACCAGAATCGCTCCGTCCATCTGCGCCGCCCCGGTGATCATGTTCTTGATGTAGTCGGCGTGCCCGGGGCAGTCCACGTGCGCGTAGTGCCGGTGCGCCGTCTCGTACTCCACGTGCGCCGTGGCGATCGTAATGCCCCGCTCCCGCTCTTCCGGCGCGTTGTCGATCGAGTCGAACGAGCGGAACACAATCTTCGGATTGTGCTTCTGCAACACCTTGGTGATCGCCGCCGTCAACGTCGTCTTGCCGTGATCGATGTGACCGATGGTCCCAACATTGACGTGCGGCTTGGAACGGTCAAATTTCTCCTTCGCCATAAAAAGCCTCAGATTCCTTTCCTCGCTTCTACTTCCCGTTGCTCCTCGGGGCGCCGGCGTTCCGGCTCCAGCCCCAAAATCCTAAAATCAGCCATCAGCTCTCAGCCCTCAGCTCTCAGCCCTCAGCCCTCAGCTTCTTCCCCCGCGCCTGCCACTTCTGCTCAATATCCCACCGCACGAGCTGAAAGCTGATAGCTGACGGCTGATAGCTTGCCTTTATCAGTAATACGCGTACGCCCTGAAATATCTCTGCCGCAGCTCCAGAGGCACCGCTTCCACAAGCCTCAAATACCGCTCGCGCGTCAATGCCTGGTCCGAAACCGGCAGCGCCTGGTACAGCCCGATCGCTTCCTTGCCCAGGAGCCCGCGCTGCAAAACCCCCTCATAATCGCGGACCCTAAGCCTCGCCTTGCTTATCCGGTTCAGGAAGACTTCCACGTCGCGCGCATCGAACGCCGCATCGATGAGCGCATGAAGCCTCGCATATCCCTGCTCATCCCGTACGGCGATTGCTGCCTGTTCAAACATCCTCTGCAACCCTCAAAAATCAGCCACTAGCTGCTAGCTTCTAGCCGCTAGCCGCTAGCCGCTAGCCTCTAGCTCGATCTTGCCGCCCCGATCCTCCGAGGCTGATCCCACTACGACACAAGCTAGAAGCTAGGAGCTAATAGCTAGACGCTGCATCTCTGGAGCGGGAGACGGGGCTCGAACCCGCGACCAACAGCTTGGAAGGCTGTGACTCTACCACTGAGTTACTCCCGCCCAAAACAGTTGTCAGGGGTCAGAGATCAGGGATCAGTTTGATCGTGCCGCAGCCGCTTCTCCCGTTCTGCCGAATGCTTCGTTGATCCCTGTTCCCTGATCCGTGTTCCCTGTTCCCTGCACTTCTGGAGCTGATGACCAGGATTGAACTGGTGACCTCTCCCTTACCAAGGGAGTGCTCTACCAACTGAGCTACATCAGCCCTCTAAACCCAAGCCAGTAGCCTGTAGCCCGTAGCTCTCAGCTCCATCTCTCCATCGCGAGCCGCAATTACTTCACCCGCCGAAGTCGAAGCTACTGGCTACAAGCTACCGGCTACAAGCTGTCTTTCCGGCGAATCTTCTCCTCATGCCGAGCTATCATCGTGCGCAACGCCAGCCCGCCGATAATCACCAGCGGAACCAGTCTTAACTCCACCGGCCTGCCCAGGACGAGTACGTAACCCTCGCCCATGGTCAGCCAAACCAACGCTGCCAAAACCGCGAACATCGCCATGGCCGCCCAGTACTTCCGGTCCAATTCGGAACCGGTACGGCTCTGGCCCTTATCTTTGCGCTTCTCTGCGACATACTCGACATCCGTCTGTCGCGCCTGGCGCATTTCCATCCCTCAAAGGCCAGCTTTCAGCCGTCAGCTTTCAGCCCTCAGCTTTCAGCCCTCAGCTCCATCCTGCTCGCCCCAGCCTCAGCCGCTCATTCTCCCGATCTGCAAGCGGAAAGCTGTGAGCTGACGGCTAATAGCTGTCTTTCTGGTGCACAGGGGAGGATTCGAACCTCCGTAGCTCGCAAGGAGCGGCAGATTTACAGTCTGCTGCCATTAACCGCTCGGCCACCTGTGCCCAACTTACCCAACCGGGCGCCCCATCCTTTCCGCTGTCATCCTGAGCGAAGCGAGTCGAAGGACCTGCTTTTGCTCCACAATTGAGGAAAGGGTGGGAGACCAAAACTTCTGCCCAACCAATCCCCGCTCCACGCCTTTTGCCCACGCCGCGACGCCCGGAGGGCTTCCGGCCTTCTAGAGCTTGCGCCTCAGTGGAATCACACCGCGGAGGATAGGCCCGGCGCTCGCAAAAATTGTGCTCGCCGGTGAACTTCTGCCGCTTCCGTCTCTCCATCCCGGCTTCCGTATTCTGGAGCTGGCGAAGGGATTTGAACCCCCGACCCTCTGATTACAAATCAGATGCTCTACCAGCTGAGCTACGCCAGCTCTTCGGCGGCTCTCTTCGAGTCCGCCATCCCACCCGGAAACCTTCCGGAGTCCGAAATGTACGCGGACACACTCCAACTTTCGGCGTACACGGCACAGGAATCAAGGTTAGCATAGCCGCGCACCCCGAGCAAACGCGGAAGAACAAGCAGCAGGAGCCAACGCCCTCGAAGCGCGTGGGTTGCGCCGCCTTGCGCGTCCGGCCCGGCTTTCCGCCGCCCCGGGACACTCGCCTCCCTGGGTCTGACGATTATTTTGCCCAATCCGTCGATTTGCCTTGACAGTGGCGGCGCAAAGAATCAAGGCTTCTTTCAGATCCCATTCTCACCTTTTGAGGTCGTCCCATGAACCCTAAATCATCCACTCCTCTGCTGGCGGTGTTGCTGGCGGTCACCGCCGTCCTGGCCGTGTTGCCCGCCAACGCCCAGACCGCCCCGACGCGCAAACCCCGCGTAGCCGTGTTGGACTTCGACTACGCCACCGTGCAAAGTTACTCCAACGCCATGTTCGGCAGCAACGTCGACGTGGGCAAGGGCATCTCCGATCTGCTCATCACCGACCTGGTCAAGGACGGCACCTTCTCTGTCATCGAGCGCCAGGCTCTGGACAAGCTCATGGCCGAACAGAACTTCTCCAACTCCACCCGCGCCGACCCCACCACGGCCGCGCGCCTGGGCAAGCTGGCTGGCGTTGACGTCATCATCATTGGCGCCATCACCCAGTTCGGCAACGAGACGCAGAACAAGAACGTGGGCGGCGGAGGCGGCGGCTGGCACGGCTTCGGCGTCGGCGGCGTCGGCCACTCCAACTCCAAGGCCAACGTCGTCATCAATGCCCGCATCGTCAATGTTGATACCGGCGAGATTGTTGCTGTTGGCGAGGGCAAGGGCGAGTCAAGCCGCTCCTCCACCTCGCTCTTGGGCGGCGGCGGAAACTGGCACGGATTCGGCGGCGGCAACGTCGACTTCGGTTCCAGCAACTTCCAGAACACCATCATCGGCGAGGCCACCAAGGCCGCCGTCGATAACCTCACCGCCGACCTCCTCTCGAGCTCCTCCAAGGTCACTGTGCGCGTCATCAAGGTCGATGGCCTCGTCGCCGCGGTCGATGGCGGCCAGATCATCCTCAACGTGGGCGCCAAAGCTGGCATCAAGGTGGGCGATCAGCTTCAAGTCCTCCGCGTCACCAGGGAGATCAAGGACCCCTCGACCGGCGCAGTGATTCGCCGCCTCACCAGCCCCATCGGCGTCGTCCGGGCCACCGACGTGGATGATGCCTCCTCGGTCTGCGTTCCTGTCTCCGGCTCCGGCTTTCAGGAAGGCGATCAGGTGACCTCCGTGACCCAGTAGCTGCGCAGCCCTCCCTGCCCCACACGCCCGCCGCGCACTCCACCCGGCGGGCGCTTTCTTGCGTGCCTTTCTGTTGCTCAACCGCGCACCATATCCCCAAAGTGCTCTTGCGGAGAGCCCGCACTTCCGTGGATCATTTTCTTGGTACCCTGCAGCAGGTTCCAGTCCGTCGCCGGAGGCCTTGAGCTTGAGCATGGATCCGCCGGCTCGCTTCGTGACGAGATCGATTTCACGAGCCAGCAAATCGGCCCGTCCACCTACCAGATCGATCTCGGTTCGGAGATCGGCGAAGGCGAGTTCGGTTTTCTCGAGCTGAAGGACGCGGCCTCGCGCGCAACTGCACCCACCTCCGGCAAGATCTTCACCTTCGCTGTCGTCGAATAGGCCGGCCCGAGATCCCTGGAATCGGCGGAATCAGTGATTCTCGATCCGCCCGCTGCTCATGACGGGCTGTCGTCGGCGTTTGTCGGGGGGACCACTCTTGTTCGTGCCCCTCAGCGCCCCTAGCATCCGTGGTACCCCGAAAGTCCTCTTGCGCAAACCGGCCTTTAGGTAGATGATTCGGGTGCGATCCCGTAACAAGTTGTCTGGTTCGGAACGTAAGGAGAAGCTGCCATGCTCAAGTGGCTTTTTGCAGCTTTCTTTCTCGTGTGCTGCCTCGCTGTCACCGCCCAGCAGGCGCTGAACAACGATGCGGTTGTCAAGCTGGTGACGGCGGGACTGTCGGACGATTTAATCGTCTCCACAATCAATGTCTCGCCCGGAACCTATGACACCTCTGCGGATGGGCTGAACGCTCTAAAGACGGCAGGAGTAAGCGACAAAATCATGGCAGCGATCGTCACGAGGGCCGCTATAGCGCGAAAATCCTGCGCAGCCCCGGCCTCAGGGTCGTCTCCAGCAGACAAAACTTGCCCAAATGCGGGGAGGGTAAACAGCCTCAATAGGTACACAGTGGATTATGTACATTCAGACCGGAAATGGTCGCGTGGGCTGGGGATGGGGAGCGATGAATATGACGAGATTTCAAATGATATTCAAACTGAGCTGGTCAACGCGATGGATCATAAAGGTTTCATCATTGCGAATGCGTCTGAGGCCGCCTGTTGCAAGTTTACTATCGAACTCTTGAGGGTTAAGTCTAGGCTCTCCGGCCCTATGACCCATAGAACGCTATGGGTCGAACTGGCCGCGAATTTCACGTTTGAAGACGGAAACGGTCACCTTGTCTACAAGAAGGGGTACGTCACAGGCAACCCCGAAGAAGACACCTGGCGACAAGATGTGGAGTGGATAAAGCAGCTCGCCGTACTGCAGCTGGCCGGGATCATTACCAGCGATGAATCGTTCGGCAAATCACTTCATGCAGGGGATACTGCGAAATAGTGGTTTCTTGAAAGTGAGGGGGAGTTTCATGCGCAAAAGGTACATCGCGATCGTATTCCTAGCCCTGTGCTCGACGCTGGCGGCCCAAGAGGCGCTCAACAATGATTCGGTCATCAAACTTCTAAAGGCCGGGTTGTCGGACGACCTGATCATTTCAACGATTAACGGCTCGCCAGGGAAATTCGACACCTCTGCGGAGGGGATCATTGCCCTTAAGTCGGCAGGCGCCAGCGACAAGCTCGTATTGGCTATTATGTCGAAGACCGCGGCCGCATCGCCGGCCGCTAAAGATCACGCTCCTCTTCCGCGACCAGCCGCTCAGGATCCGAACGACCCGATGGCGCCGCATGACCCTGGCATATACCTGATTACCGTCGCCAGCAACGGCAGCAGGAAGATGGTGCTGGTCCCCCCGGCAAATCCGCGTTCAAAGGAGACCAACCAATACGGGAGCGCGCTCTTAATGGGCATTCCCACGGTGAAGGAGAAGACAATCATTCCGGGGACGCGAGCCGCCGTGCGCACCACTGAGGCCAGACCGGAGTTTTACATGTATTTCCCTCCTGCGGGCACGATGGGTTTGGCGAACACGATTAGCAGCCCCTCGCAGTTCATATTACGCATGCTTGAAAGCGAGAAGGGCTATAGGGAGACTGCGATCCTCCAGACTTCGGGCTATCAAAGCTTTCACGCCCCCAAGCACGACAAATCGGCGATCAGTTTCGATTTCAAGGCGATTCGTCAGTACGCATTCAAAGTGACCCCGAATGTCGACCTGAAAGCAGGGGAATACGTCTTTATCGAAGAGAGCTGGACTACAACGGCTAACTCCACAACGAGAGCAGCCCACATTTCCTACAGAGTATTCGACTTTGGCGTTGATTAGGGCTCAGCGGGCCGGAGGATAACGCGATACTGCCCCCCGGGGACCGGCGTATTGCGTTATCCAATTCCCCGAATCTGATCTACCGCGAGCCAAGCAATGCTCGGGAAAGATGCGTCGGGCACTCTTCCGGGAAGTGATAGGGCAGTTCTGACGGCCCTAGATGCACCGACGCACGCGCAGTCCGCTCCTCATCGTTGGCGCGGTCCTGCTTTTGCTGGGCGTGGCCGTCTTCCTGCGCTCCAAAGCCCCGCCCGAGGCTGCGCGCCTGCTGCCCGAGTCCGACGGCATCGTCTACATCGATCTCCGTCCCATCCGGACCCTCTTCCATAAGCAGCTCAAGCCGCCCTATCGCGCCCCGTCCCCCCGCCCTCGAATTCCCCTTGCGCAAACCCCCACATATGTCCATCCATCCGTTACTATGAGATCATTCCGGTACGTACACAGGCCCATTGTTTCCGGTTTTGAACAGTAAGGAGAAGTCGCATGCGTAAAAGTCTTCTCGTAGTCCTTTGCTTTCTGTGGTTGTGCCCGTTTCTCACCGCCCAGCAGGCGCTGAACAACGACGCCATCGTCAAGATGGTGAAGGCCGGGCTCTCGGATGATGTGATCGTGACGACCATCAATGCCTCTCCGGGAACTTACGACACCTCGGCAAATGCCTTGATGGCTCTCAGGCAAGCGGGCGCCAGCGATAAGGTCATCGCGGCAATTGTCTTGAAGGGCGCATCCGCTGCGCCGGCTCCGGCCACGCCCCCCGCGTCCGCTGCTCCCGCTCCCGTTTCGGCCCTCCCTCCCGGCATCAGTAGTGTTGGCGCTTACTACCAGGACTCGACCGCCGCCTGGCAGCAAGTCTCCGCGGAGTTGGTCAACTTTGAATCGGGCGGCGTGATGAAGCATATTGCGACCGCCGGTCTCGTCAAGGAAGACCGCGACGGCGTCATCACCGGAAGTCGCGCCCATCTCCTGTTGAAGACTCCGGCGACATTCATCTTGTATCTGCCCCAAGGCAGGGCTCCCGAGGACTATGTGCTCCTCAGGCTGCACATCAATGGCAATACACGCGAGTTCCAGTTGGTCGCCGGAGGCGTGGCACATGAAACCACGGGCGCCATTCGCGACGATGTCCCATTCTCGAGCAACAATATCGCGCCCAATGCCTACCAGATTGTCTTGAGTCCAAGCATCGGTGAAGGCGAGTACGGCTTCCTTGAGCCGCAGGACACCTCTCAAAAGCCCCCGCCGAGCTCAGGCAAGATTTACACCTTCTCCATCATCGAGTAGGCCGGATCGATAGGATCAGTTTTGATGCAGTCAACCGAGGCGTCTTTGACGGCTTCAGTCTCGGCCCCCGCCTCGCGCTCATCGCTGTCGACTGCCCAGAACGCTTTTGATTTCCCAACTGCTTCCCTGTGACGAAGATAATCTTGCGCAAATCCCAAACCGGAGTAAGATTCTGGCAAATCATTGCTGTGAACAGGGGCAATTCCGGGTTCGGATGGAGATTCCGATGAAACGATTTGCGCCGTATATTCTTCTGTCTTGCATGCTCTTCGCGGCCGCGCCGCTGGCCGCCAAAGACACCGGACCGCCGCCGTTCAACACCATCGTCGTCAATCACTTCACCAATGCCAACGGGGTAAACCTGTCGCAGGAATTCATCGCCAACTTCTGCGATGCCATGCGCGCCCAATTGCAGAAGCAAAAAATCGCCGTTCAGGCTCTTGAAGAGGGAGCCAAGGTATCCGGCCCCGCCGCCGCCGGCTCGCTGGTCATCGAAGGCAAATTCACCCAGTTGAATGAGGCCAATGCGATCTTCATGGGCAAGCTGACCATGGAAATTAGCATTTACCGGATCAGCGACCACGCGCTGGTGAAGACCTTGACGGTGAAAGAGAATTTCAGCGCTTCCTCTCACGCGCATGACACGAAAAGCGCGAATTTCACCGGCGCGAACACCGCATTCCACGATATCGGGCCGGCGCTCAAAGGCGTCAATTTGTCCAGCATTCCCCCCGCGCCCCCGGGGTCCAATCCGGCATCGTCCGCTGCGCCTGCGCCGTCTTCGGCAACCGCGCCGGTCGCCGCTCCGGCCTTCGCGTCCATTCAATTTTCCTCGAACCCCACCGGGGCCGAGATCATCATCGACGGCAACTATGCGGGCAACACGCCCAGCCTCATCAAGCTCCGGCCAGGCACGCATTCCATCCGGATCACAAAAACGGGCTACACGCCATGGGAGCGGTCGATCGAACCCGGCGCCGGAGAATCGCGCACCGTCGCCGCCACTCTCGAAAAAACAGGCCCATGAATCAAAGCCGAATCTTCGTTAAGAAAGGAATTCATAATGAAACGTTCTCTTCTATTCTTTCTTCTGCTCTCGACTCTCTTTGTGGTCGAACCACTGGCCGCCAGGGGCAGCGAGCCTTTGCCCTTTAACACCGTCGTCGTCAACCACTTCACCAATGCCAACGGAATGACCTTTTCGCAGGATTTCATCCAGTATTTTTCCGACTACCTTCGCCAGCGGCTGGTGAAAGACAAGGTTGCCGCTCAGGTCGTGGATCAGGGAACCACCGTTCCCGATGCTGTCGCCGCCAATTCGCTGGTGATCGACGGCAAATACACGGGGCACGAAAATGCCGCCTTCATGAAACCCGGAAAGGTGTTCGTTGAACTCAGCATCTACCGGCTCAGCGATCATGCGCTGGTCAAAGACTGGAATGTAACAACTTACTTCGTGCCCAACTCCGACCACAAAGATAAGACCTACGCGTATTACACGGCGCTCCCTGTTGGAGACATAATTTGGAATGCGCTCAAAGGCGTCAGCTTGTCCAGTATCCCTCCCGCCGCTCCCGGCGCCGGCTCCGCCACGCCCGGCGCTGCCGCCGCGCCGTCTTCCGCAACCGCGCCTGCCGGCCCTGACGCTGTCGCTTCCGTCCAGTTGTCCTCGGACCCCACCGGAGCCGAAATCACAATCGACGGCAACTATGTGGGAAGCACGCCAAGCACCGTCAACCTTAAGCCGGGCGTCCACTCGATCAAAATGACGATGCCTGGCTATGCGCCCTGGGTGCGGTCCATCGAAACCGAGGCCGGAGAGTCGCGCAGCTTCGCCGCCGATCTCGAAAAAACCAGCCAGTAATACGCGGCTGAATCCGCCTTGAGAAAGGAAAGCCGCGATGAAACGCCTTGCGCTTTGTTTGCTCCCCCTCTGTCTTCTGGTTGCGGCTGCGTCACTGCCCGCCAGAGCCTCCAAGCCGCCGCATTTCAACATAATTGTCGTCAACCATTTCACCAACGCCAGCGGAGTGAGCCAGTCGCAGGAATTCATCCAGGAGTTCAGCATGGGCCTTCGCAATGCGCTGCGGAAATGGAAGATCGCCCAGCAGGTTCTTGACGAAACCGCCGCGGTGACCGACGCTGACGCCGCCAATTCAATCTCGATCGATGGCAAGTTCACCGGCCTGGATAATGGGGCCATCTTCACAAAGCTGCGCATGGAAATCGAAATCTACCGGATCAGCGATCACGTACTGGTGATGACCGTCGCCATGCACGACAATTACTTCCATCACGGAGACTCGGGAAACTCCATGGGAGACGCGATGTCGGGCGACGTTGCCTTGGCGCTCGAGAAAGTTAACCTGTCCGCCATTCCCGCCGGACCGACCGTTCCCAGACCCACGCCAACCGCCGCTGCGCCCGCCCCGTCTTCCGCGGCGATCGCGCAACCCGCCGCTCCGGCCCTCGCCTCCATCCAGTTCTCTTCAAACCCCGCAGGAGCCGAGATCACCATCGACGGCGCCTATGCGGGCAACACGCCGAGCCTCATCAAGCTCAGGCCCGGTACGCACTCCATCAGGATTACAAAGAGCGGATACACGCCCTGGGAGCGGTCTACCAATATAAGCGCCGGAGAATCACGCACCATCGCCGCCGCTCTCGAAAAGACAAGCCAGTGACTTCACCTTCACCGACGGTCAGGTGTTACGCTCATTCCTGATGGTTTTGTTTGGCCTTCAAGAATGAACCGACGCACCCGCAAAACGCTTCTCATCGTCGCCGCGGTCCTGCTATTGCTGGCCGTAGCCGTTTTCCTGCGCTCCAAAGCCCCGCCCGAAGCCGCGCGCCTGCTGCCTGAGTCCGACGGCATCGTCTACATCAACCTCAAGGCCATCCGCACCTTCTTCCATAAGCAGCTCAAGCCGCCCAATCGCGTCCCCGAGTACCAGCAGTTCATTGATGCTATCGGCATCGATCCCGAGCGCGACCTCGACCAGGTGGCCATCGCCCTGCACCGCATGCCCGATCCCAACGGCCCCAACGGCCCCGTGGCTTACTCCATGGTCCTGGTGGGCAAGATCACGGGCAAGCGCCTCAATGCATGGTTCGACGCCCACGCCACTTCGCGCGAAACTTACGCCGGCCACACCATCTACAGCATCCCCTCCGAGGGCCGCACCGTCCGCGTGGCGCAAATCGGCTACGACATGGTGGCCGTCTCCAACACCCCCACCCCCGAGCAGATCCACTCCATCCTCGACCGCCATCGCGCCGCCGCATTGCCCTTCGCCGGCTCCTCGCTCCTCGAGCGCTACTACCACGACGTCCCGCTTCTCTCGCTGGCCTGGGGCGTCGGCCAAATCGGCTTGCCCTTATCTGAGAGCGGTGCTATCCACGTCTTCGGCCTCGCGCTGCCCCTCGAGCCCGACTCGACCATCATCGCCAGCGTGGCGCCGGCGCTTCCCGTGCCCGGCTCGCTGGGCGCGCTGCGCGTGAAGGTCGAAGAGATCGCCCCCAGCGAAGACAAAGCCGCCAGCCAGGCCGCCGCTCTGGACAACCTCGTCACGCTCGCCCGCGGCCTCGCCGAGCCCCTCGGACAAAACTTCGCCAATAACGCCTTCAAGGAACTGCTCAAATCCGCCGAGGTGAGCCGGCACGGCGAAAGGGTCGTGGTCACCGCCGCGCTCCCCGCCGGCACTTTCGCCGGGCTGTAACAGGGCAAGAATCTTTCCCCGCATGCAACACCAGGCAAATGTCAACCCATCAAACTGAGCACAGCGCTTCCCCGGGGCGTTCCACACACTGTCCCGGGCTGCCTCCGGAGTGCCCGCACGTTTCGCCTTGCGAATCTCCAGATCTGCGCCAAACAGGCGGGCAACTCCGGCAGGCGGCGAAGGAACCCGCATCCCATCCTCTTCGTCAGACATCCAAAGGTCATTGCGCCATCCTGGAGGTTTCGTGACCGTTTTTCTCAGGATTTCAGCCTTCGTCTTCCCTCTTGTCCTCGCTTTGCACGCCGCCGCGCTACCGCCCGGCACTGGATCCCCCGGCGGCAACTCTTCGCCACCCGACGCGGCCAGGGCCGTCCCCAGGCAGATCCCTGTCCTCAAGGGCCAAGCCGCCTTCACCGACGCCGCTCACGAAGCTCCCGGCATCCGCCGTCACCTCACTCTCGCCGATCTTCCCGCGCCCGCGCCCGACCAATCCGTCGACAATGGCCCCAACGTCGTTCCCCGCCCCGCCAACGCATGGCCCATCGCGCCCAAGGGCTTCAAGGTCGAGCTCTACGCCGCCGATCTCGACAACCCGCGCCTCATCCGCTTCGCGCCCAACGGCGACCTGTTCCTAGCCGAAAGCGCCACCGGCAAGATCAAGGTTTTTCGCGGCGTCGGCCCTGACGGCAAGCCGCTCCAAACTTCCGTCTTCACTACCGGCCTCGAGCAGCCCTTCGGCATCGCCTTCTATCCCAACGGACCCGATCCGCAGTGGGTTTACATCGGCGACACCGGCGAGGTGCAGCGCTTTCCCTACCGCAACGGCGATCTCAAAGCTCGCGGTCCCGCCCAGCACATCGCCTACGTCCCCAGCGGCGGCCATCTCCGCGGCGGCGGCCACTGGACCCGCGACCTCGCCTTCTCCCTCGATGGCAGCAAGCTCTTCGTCTCCGTCGGCTCGCACTCCAATGTCGACGACCCCGACACCCACCCCGAAGAATTTCACCGCGCCGACGTGCTCGAATTCACACCCGGAGGCAAGTTCCTCGAGATTTACGGCTGGGGCATTCGCAACTGCGTCGGCGAGGCCATCAACCCCACTACCGGCGAGCTCTGGTGCTCCACCAACGAGCGCGACGCCCTCGGCAACAACCTCGTCCCCGACTACATCACCCACGTCCGGGAGCACGGCTTTTACGGCTGGCCCTGGTGGTACATGGGTCCGCATCAGGATCCGCGCCTCGCGGGCAAGCATCCCGAGCTGCGGTCCAAAGTCGCCACCCCTGACATCCTCCTCCAGCCTCACTTCGCCTCGCTCGAAATGACTTTCTACGAGGGCTCGCAGTTCCCAGCCGAGTACAAGGGCGACGCCTTCGCCGCCGAGCACGGCTCCTGGAACCGCGCCTTGCGCACCGGCTATGAAGTGATCCGCCTGCCCATGCGCGACGGCCGCGCCACCGGCGAATACGAAGACTTCCTCACCGGCTTTACCGTGGGCAACGGCGATGGCAACGTCTGGGGCCGTCCCGTGGGCGTCGCTGTGGCCAATGATGGATCCCTATTCGTCTCCGACGACGGCTCCCGCTCCATCTGGCACGTCATCTACACCGGGAAATAGCCGCACTCACTTCGGCGCGCCTTTGTCCTCGCGCCGAGCCTGGGGAAGCAGCCAACCCCATCGTCGTTCGGCCGCATCGAATTCGTAGCGGTAAAAGGAGCATCTATGCGCCCGAAACGGAAAGTCTTAGCGTCACTCTTGCTCGCAGCCGTATGCGCCACGCCTGTCATTACCGGCTGCGCGGTCCACGCACGCGTCTACGGGCCCGGCGAGGATGTTTACTACACCCAATGGGAACATGAAACCCACCGCGAGCACGTGGATTACGCGAGGCGCAACGCTGGCGACCAGAAAGCGTACTGGAAATGGCGCGACGGTCACGAAAACCAGCACTAAACAGCCTCAATCGCGACCTGGGCACCCCGCCGCTGAGCTGCAAACTGGGTGCCTGACCCCTCCGGCACCGTTTGCCGGAGGGGGTGGGAGACCATTGACGCCGAAGCTCTCGCCGACCCGCCGGCTTGCTGACCCGCTAACCGCGCTAACTGCGCTAACTCCGCTGCTCTCCGTCTTCAAATATCTCCTCAATTCTCATCCCGAACAGCCGCGCCAACTTGAACGCCAGCGGCAAACTGGGATCGAACTTCCCCGTCTCAATCGCGTTCACACTCTGCCGCGACACCTCCAGCCGCTGGGCCAAATCGCCCTGCGACCAGTCCCGTTCCGCGCGCAACACTCGCAGCCGGTTCTTCATCTGTACCTCAGGATCACCAGTGGCGTTGTAATCGCCCAAAAGCAGCAGTAGATCGGGAAGACCATCGCCAGTTGAACGTGCGGAACGTGAACGAAGTCCTCCAGGAACCCCCACGCCGTGGTCGCCGCCAGCGTCGCCCCCAGGCTCCACAGCATCGACTGAACGGAGATCGCACGCAGAAACTCATCCTTCTCCTCGGACAGGTAGAGACCGTAGACAAACAGCATTCCGACGATCGGGATCGCGGGAAGAATCGCCAGCGCATAAGCCGCGATTCCGGTCGGATGATGGTGGATAAACTCCCACAACGCGAGGAACAGAAATGCCGCATAGACGAGCAGAGTGCCGCCGACGCGCCAGAGATACCGCCTTTGCGCCGGATTGATCGAATCGCACCCCATGATTGGTCTCCTTTACTTAATGACAAGTAAACATTACATCCAATCGCTGAATCTGTCAAGTATCATTGACACTTTTTCTTCAAACCCACCCCTGAACCGGGTGCCCCACCTCGGCGCATGGGGCAAGGTTCCTGAGAGAATAAGCGGGGGTGACGCCGATGTGCGGTCGATACGGCAGACGGGCGGACAAACAGCGGATTGCGGAATGGATGCAGACGCACAATACGGATGTGTTTGACGATTCCTACCTTGAGCCCTCCTACAACGCAGCTCCGCAGAGCTTCCAGCCGGTGGTGAAATTGGACAGCGAGACGGGAGAGCGCGAGCTAACCGTCATGCGATGGGGACTCGTTCCCTTCTGGTCTAAGGACGGTAAGGCTGCATTCAACACGATCAACGCACGAGCGGAGTCGATTGCGACGAGTCCCGCTTTCCGAGAGGCGTGGAAGCGCCGCCGCTGTCTTGTGCCCGCCGATTGGTTCTACGAGTGGAAGAAGTTGGATGAGAAGGCGAAGCAACCCTATGCCATCGCAATGAAGAATGATTCCCTGTTTGCGTTCGCCGGCTTATGGGAGACGTGGCGAGACAAGGCAGGGGAGCAAGAGCTTCAGACATACACGATCGTCACCACGGATGCGAACGAACTGATGGAGCAGATTCACAATCGGATGCCGGTGATCGTTGAGCCGAAGGACTATGAGCGGTGGATGGCTCCAACCGATCCGGCACATCTGCCCGTGGACTTGCTCAAACCGTATCCGGCGGAGCAAATGAAAGCATGGAAGGTGAGCCGCGCTGTCGGCAATACTCGCAACAATGACCCGAGTCTGATTGCTCGCATGTAGCCCCGCCAAACATGCTATGCCAGGTGCAACATGACTCGCTGGCTGGCCGACCCGCTGACACGCCCGGCTGACCCCTGTTCCCTGATTCCTGATCCGTGATCCCGGGTTCCCAATTACCTGCTACTCTCATTCCGTGGGCTTCCAGCAGTTTTTGGGCAACACGGCGACGGTCACACACCTCCGCGAAAGCGTGCGCTCGGGCCGCTTTCCCCACTCGCTCATCCTGGCCGGCCCTCGCGGAGCGGGAAAGTACACTCTGGCGCTGATGCTGGCCCAGGCAGTGAACTGCCTCAAAAGTCCAGAAACCGATGGCCTACCCGACTTTTGCGGCGTTTGCTCGAACTGCGCCCGCATCGCAGCGGCCGCCAATCTCGACGAGCTCGTCGCTGAGGCCGTCGCCGCGCGCGACGACCTGCGCGAGACCGACAAGCGCGAAACGCGCATCCTCATCCAGACCCACCCTGACGTGCTCGTCATTCCGCCCGACCCGCCGCAGCTCATGATTAAAGTCGGTCAGGTTCGTCAGGCGATCCACGCCGCCTACTACCGGCCGCCTGTCGAGGCACTTCGTGCTTTTACTATCTTCACGTCGTCGGTGATTACAAAAGAAGCGGCCAACAGCATGCTCAAGCTGCTCGAAGAACCGCCCGAACACACCACACTCATCCTCCTCACCGAGAATCCGCAGGAGCTCTTGCCGACGATTCGTTCCCGCGCTGTCGTTCATCGCCTCGGCGCGCTGCCGGCAGGGGAGCTCGAGGCTTTGCTCGCGCAGCGCCGTCCCGAGCTCAAGCCGCAGGATCGCGCTCTCGCCGCGCGTCTCGCCGAAGGCGCTGTTGGCCGCGCCCTCTCGCTCGATCTCGGCGCGTATCTCTTGAGCCGCAATGACGCGCTCGTCATCCTGCGCACCGCGCTGCGCGAACCCGACTATTCCGCTCTCTTCCACGCAACCGAGAGTTACCGCGCCGGAGCCGACGGCCAGGAGAAGACCGTCAACCTCCTCCGCGCTCTGGGCAGCCTCATCGAGGATCTGCTGCTGGTTGTAGCCGGAACACCGTCGCTCATCCGCAACCTCGATCTCGCCCCCGAACTCGCCCGTCTCGCCGACGGCCTCACCGTCGACTGGATCGACGGCGCGGCGCGCGCCCTGGTCCAGGCCGAGCTGGGCATGCGCCGCAACCTGCTGCGTTCGCTCTCGCTCGACGCCATGGCCGTTAGCCTCGCGTCCGGCGGCGATCTCTGATCGCAGGTCACTGTCTGCTGTCGAACATTCGCTCTCCGCTGCATTCGGTCTTGACGCGCCGCCGCGATCGCCGCAGAATAGAAGAGCAACCTCCAATCGATACCAGGCATCTTTTCGGATAAGAGTACTCCCAACGAGCCCAGCGACGCCGGGAGATGCGTCTCCCGCCAACGCGGGACTATCTTCTGCTTCGACCTGGGCGCGTGACGAGGTCCATTGAACTCCTGCCGATTGCTCTTCGGGCCGGATTTGTAGTTCAGTAGAACGAGTTTTTCTGGGTGTCTTGCGGCGTATGAGGCCGCGTCATTTTCGGGTCCCACTTTTTTGCGGAGGGTCGTTCTCCATGAGTTTCCCATCGCTTCTGCCGCCACCGCGTGGGTTTGAGCACGGCCGTATTCCAGGCCAGGCAAGAAAGAATCCTGCTGCTCCGCTTCCCTTTCGTTTTCCGGCGCAGGCCGTCGAGCGCGACGCTCCAAACCGGCACGCTGAACTCTTCTACCTGCAAAAGCAGATTCAGTCGCAGACCCCGATGGTGATTGTGCTCGAAGACGGCGAGCGCGTGGACGGCTGCATCGATTGGTACGATCGCAACTCGCTCAAGGTCCGCGGCCGCAGCAAAACCCTGATCTACAAATCCGCAATTAAGTACATGTACAAGCTCGGCGACAACGGGTAGACAGAGGTCAGAGGTCAGAGATCAGAGATCGGTGGTCAGTGGTCAGTGTTCAGTGATCAGTGGTCAGTCGTGGAGAGAAGCCATGAGAAAGCTCATCGCCATTACCCAAGTCACGGTGGACGGTGTCATGCAGTCGCCCGGCGGCCGCGAAGAGGATCCGGAGAACGGGTTCACCCACGGCGGCTGGGCCATGCCATTCTTCGACGACGCCCTGGGCAAGGTCGTCATTGACGAGACAATCGCCGGTGAGTTCGACATGCTTTTGGGACGCCGGACCTACGATATCTTCGCCTCCTACTGGCCGCACCAGGGCGACAACCCGATTGCGAAGGCGTTCAGCAAGGCGACGAAATACGTGGTCACGCGCAGCCTCGACCGTCTCGACTGGAAGAACTCGCAGCGCATAGGCGGCGACGTCGTGGACGAGGTCCGCCGGCTGAAGGCATCGGAGGGGCCGGAATTGCATATCTGGGGCAGCAGCAAATTGCTGCAGACGCTGATCGCCTCCGGACTCGTCGACGAATATCGTCTCTGGGTCTTTCCGTTGGTGCTCGGTGAAGGAAAGCGGCTGTTCGAGAACGGCGTTCCACCGGGCAGCCTTTCCCTGGTCGAGACGCGGAGCACGACCAAGGGCGTCCTCGTCAACACATACCGCCCGGCTGGGCGGTAAAATCCCGTGGCCCTAGTGGTCAGAGATCAGAGATCAGTGGTCCTCGAATCTCTGTTCCCTAGTCCCTACTCCCTACTCCCTACTCCCTACTCCCTCAGTCCCTGCTTTCTTGAGCCTGTCCCGCACCGCCGCCCCAATTCCCTCCGCATCCGGCACGGGGCACACAATCACCGTGCAACCCACTGCGTCGAGCGCGCGCAACCCGGCGTACAAATTCCTCGCCAGTTCCTCCGGCGCGTCCCATCTGCCCCACGCGAACACGCGCTCGGCGGCAATCCCCTCCGGCGGCGTCACTCCCGCCGGCAGCATCACGCCCAGCCGCTCGCCGCGCACACCGCTCGCTGCTTCGGCCAAGCACGCGCTCAATTCATCCATCGGCGCCTCGATCAGCACCAGCCGCGCCCTGGGAGCATAGTGCCGGATGCCAATACCCGGTGAGGGCAACGCTTCTGCCGGCGCTTCTGGCAGCGGCTCGCCTCCCTGGAAGAGTTCCACCGGTCCGGCGATCCCCCGAATCTGCTCCGCCGCCACCGCACCCGGCCGGTAGATCACCATTGGACTTGGTGAGGGATCGAGCACCGTGGATTCGACTCCGCGTGGCGCCGGGCCCGCATCCAGCACCGCATCGATGCGCCCGTCGAGATCGTGGAGCACATGCGCAGCCGTGGTTGGGCTCACATGGCCAAAGCGGTTGGCGCTGGGAGCGGCCACCGGAACCCCCGCGCGCCGGATGAGCTCCAGCGCTACGGGATGCGACGGCATGCGCACGCCCACCATCGGCCGCCCTGCCGTTACCGCATCCGGCACGGCGCGCGTCCGCGGCAACAGCAGCGTCAGCGGCCCCGGCCAGAACGCTTCCATCAGCCGCCGCGCCGAGGCCGGAACCCCGTCCACAAGCCCCTCCAGCATGGCCTGCGACGCCACATGCACAATCACCGGATCCCATGCCGGCCTGAATTTCGCCGCGAAGATCCTCTCCACCGCCGCCTGGTCCAGCGCATTCGCTCCCAGTCCGTACACCGTCTCAGTAGGCAGCGCCACCAGCCCCCCGGCGCGCAGAATCGCAGCCGCGCGGTCCAGCGCCTCGCGCGCCTCAGGCGTCCCGAGATGGTTCGGATCGACGGTGAGCCGCAGCGTCTTCACTTGTTTATTGTCGCTGGTCCGGCTCCGCATCCGCCAAACCGGCCGTTAGATTCCCCAACCTTGACCGCGACCGCCAGCTGGCGTAAGCTCGCAGGCAAATCCGAGACTACTGTTGAAACCCATGCTGCGGGTCCGGTTTCCGCTTGTTCTGCAAGCCGAGCGTTGGTGCGGCCAGTTGCCGCTCCAACGCGCTGCGGCCTCTTCGCTGGAACCGGCTCTCAATCTGACTGCAATGGCTGGTCTGGAGTAAGGAGAATTTCATGCGTCGACTTTCTTTGTACATAGCTCTGGCAAGCATCGTTTTCGGGCCGTTGGCTCTGGCCGCCCAGGATGTAAAGCCAGTGTCAAAGCCACATTTCAAGTCCATTGAAGTCAAACATTTCACCACTGCCGAGGGGGTTCAGCTATCGCCGAATTTCTCAAAGTATTTCTACGCGAGTTTTCTCGCCGAATTGCAGAGACTCAATGTTGCCGAACAGACTGTCGAAGAGGGAGCACCCGTAAACGACACCCAAGGCTCCCATGGCATGATTCCCCATTTCATTGTCTTGGAAGGTCAGTTCGTGTCGATCCAGGAAGGCCGCGAGAAGGACGGCAAGATTGAGGCCGGATACGCGAATATCGAGATCCGCTACTTCCGAAGGAGCGATCACAAGGTACTCAGCTTCAATAATCCAAAATGTGATGCCTGCAACATGCCGGTGCTCAAGACGAAGGTTACGCTCAACGGATCGCTCCAGGATAGTGAACAGAAGGTAGCGGAAGCGGCCGGAGTGCAACTGGCCGACGCGATCCGGAAGAACTGGTATCCGGGACTCAAGGCGTCGGACCTGCTTAACTGGTAGTCCTCCCGGGGCAGCTTCATGCGAGCCCAGAAGAGACAACTGGTCCCCGGCGGGAGCAGGCCCGCCGGGGCAGCGGGCACCCATAGTAGCTAAGAGCATGCTCGCCACCTATCCGCATGAAAGCCGGCTGCTCATTTGAAGCCCTTTGCGCCGCCACCGCCAGTTATACTCGTTCTTACCGATGCCGATTGAAACCGAGATCAAATTCCGCCTTAACGATCTCGACGGCCTCACCAAGCGCCTCGAATCCGCTGGCTTCCGCCTCGAAACTCCGCGCAGCTTTGAGAGCAACGTGCTCTACGACACGCCGGACCGGCAAATGCGCGCCCGAACCGAGATCCTGCGCATCCGCAGCTACGCCGGCCGCTGGACGCTCACGCACAAGCGGCTCCCTGGCTCCGGCATCCCTGGCATCGGTGTCCCTGATGATGCCCGGCACAAACAGCGCGTCGAAATCGAGACTGTGATCGTCAACGGCAACGCGCTGGCCGAGGTTTTTCTGTCGCTCGGCCTCGTGGCCGCCTTCCGTTACGAGAAATGGCGCACCGAGTGGCAGGACGGCGAGTGCCACTGCGTGGTGGACGAAACACCGATTGGAAATTACGCCGAACTCGAAGGCTCCGCCGAGTGGATCGACCGCACAGCCATCCGTCTCGGCGTCGATCCTGCGCAGTACATCACGCTCAGCTACGGGCGGCTCTTCGACCTGTGGCGCGAGCAGCACTTGAGTCTCGCCCAGGATCTGACCTTTGCCGCCGTCGCGGGCAGCGTGCGGTAAGACGTCGTGGGGTGCACCCTCGACTCGTCTTTGTTTTTGCGGCCAGGGTGGGGAAGCCACGTCACCGGCTCTGTAACAGGGCATGGTTTTAGCCAACCCGAATACACCCACCCATTTCTTGACAAATGAAGAGCACAGCGAAGGCGCGCTCAAATCCCCTTTCAGGAGTGCCTAGAGCGGCTCCACAATACTTGTAGCCGTTTCCGGCGGTGGCACAAGGTGGGTTTTTCTTGAGGAAAAACCCACTTAGCTGTTGTTACTTCGGCATACAGCAATTGTGGAACCGCTGTAATTGGCATCCGCCCCGAAATCCCACACCGAGGTGCGCCTCCAGATCGACTACGAGCAGCAGCCCGAATACCGCTTCAGCGCACCGAAACCGGCAAGCTCGAGCGGCGCGTGGGGAAAATGGCGCTCTCCAAGGACAAAACCCAGCTCAAGCACAACGCCTTCCTCACCCTGAGCGGAATCCCGACAGAGGTCCACGGGTACCGACTCGGCAACCGCAGCGCCCTCGAAAGGTTCATCGACGAGTACCGCGTTTCCACCGATAAGCGCTCCGGCATCCTCAACGACCCAAATCGCGAGGACGATCCCGGATACATCGTCCGCCTCATCGGCCAGGTCGTCACCGTCAGCCTTGGAACCGTCCGCCTCGTCCGCGAACTCTCCGCCCTGCCGCTCCTCCCGCTGGCTCGCCAACCCGCTGACTCGCTGACCCGCCGGCTTGCTTTCTTGTTCACCCGGAAACTCGAAGGAGTTCATGGATTCGCTTCTGCCGCCGATAACTCACCTGAGTCTTCCTTCAACTCCCGGAGGGCCTGATGTTCGGGTGCGGATCGATTGAGTGCCGTGAAAGTTGGCGCCGGGCCAGGAAGTCCTTGCTTCCGGCGGCTGCATTGGTGTTGATGATCCTCCTGGCTCTGCCCGCCAAGGCGGCAAACGAGCGCGCCGTTAAGACGCGCGAAGCGCCTATTTATCCGGAAATCGCCAAGCGCATGAGGATCGGCGGCGCAGTCAGACTTGCGGTCATCGTGAACGCTCAGGGTAAGGTGAAGGAAGTGAGACCGCTCAGCGGCAACCACATCCTGGAATTGGCCGCCGAGGATGCCGTTCGCAAATGGATATTCGAGCCGAGCAGTGGTGATACGACCGAGGTCGTGGCTGTCTACTTTACGATCGGCCAGTAGTCCAAGCTTGCGGCTTTCGTAAAGCCAGAGCAGGTGTATCCCGGAGCCACAACACCTAGAGCGGTTCCACAATACTTGTAGCCGTCTCCGGCGGTGGCACAAGGTGGGTTTTTCTTGAGGAAAAACCCACTTAGCTGTTGTTACTTCGGCATACAGCAATTGTGGAACCGCTGTAAGTCGGCGCGACCAGCCGGGTTTCCCAACGACAGGTCTTCGTCGTTGGGGCGGGACGGGCAGGGAGCGGCGGCCTTGAAGACAGTGAAACCGGACACGGAAACTCTGGTTTTGCCGTGGGCTTCATGCAGTCTGCAAATCCTGGCGATCTTACCGCGCCCACGCTGGAAGATCGCGTTCGCCAATGGTGCAAGAGAGCCCCTTCGTTCTTGCTGAGCACCGATCCAAACGTGAGCAAAACAAGGCAGCCGGCAATGGAATTGCGCTCCGTCACCCTTCGCGTGCGCGCCCATCTGTTTACTTCATCCATTTCAAATGCTTAGCGCTCTTCCTCACCTGCTTCATTTCGTATGGCCGCGAAAAAGGCACGACAAGTCCCTTCTCAGCAACGAGATGGAATATCATAGGTTTTTGGGAGAAATCATCTGGTTATGCCGCACGTTCCGAGGGATTCCGCCATCGCGGATGAGATTACTCTAACCGTCGCACTTCTCGGACCCGACGAACAACGCCGCAGGGTGTTTGCCGGCGCCTTATTCAGGCGCCCCGGCCTGCGGCTGCATGAGTTTTCCTCTTTCCCTCCAAAACTCGAAGATCTGCCCCGAATGCTGGCGCATGCCTTTGACGCCGTCATTATTGACGTAGACAGCGAACCGGATTACGCGTTCGCGCTCGCGGAAACCCTCTGTGCCAGCGGCCGCACCTACGTAATGGCCTACTCGGCGAGGGCCGATATGAAGATGGCAGTGCGCTTTATGCGCGTAGGAGTACGCGAGTTTTTTACTCTGCCGCTGGACCCCGTTGAAATCTCCGCCGCTCTTGCGCGCGCCTCGACTCGTCGCCCGGCGCCGCCCCAGGAAGGGAAAAAAGGGGGCAAATTGTTTGTCTTCCTGGGCGCAAAAGGCGGTTGCGGCGTCACCACCCTGGCGTCGAATTTTGCGCTCGCACTGTCTGAGGAGTCTGACAGCAATACTCTCCTTATCGATCTTGGCCTTCCTCTCGGCGACGCGGCGATCAATTTGGGCATAGTGACCGAATACTCCGTCGCCACTGCCCTGCAGGATGCTGACCGTCTGGATGCGAATATGCTCTCCACGCTCGTGGTCAAGCATAGCTCGGGATTGTCCGTGCTGCCGGCTCCGGGAGATTTCCTCGACAACCTGCCCTCCAGGGACGCCGTTGACAAGCTACTAGGGGTTGCGCGCGGGATCTACGATTATGTAGTGGTCGATGCGGGATCGAGAATGGACCTGACCGGTTCGTCTCTGTTTGGACCAAACGCCATCATTTACCTGATCACACAGGTGGGCATCTCGGAATTGCGCAATGCCAACCGCATGATCTCGAAGTACTTTGCCGCGCGGGGCGAGAACCTGCAAATCGTGCTCAACAGGTACAAGAGCAGCGACTTGCTTTTCGATGAAGCGCAAATCACCAAGGTCTTGACCCGGCCCGCGCAGTGGAAGATGCCCGACGATTATGCCAACGCGCGGAGAACGCGGGAAACTGCAACTCCCATGGTGATGATCGACTCGGCCATCGCACAAACCATCCGCCTGATGGCCAAGACGGCGGCTGGGCTGCTCCCCGAGAAGGACGGCAAGAAGGGCTTCTTCCGGTTCCTGCGCTGAACGGAAAGGGCTCTCAGCCGTCTGACTGCCGCGCCGGATGGGACCCGAGCGTTGCAATCCGCTTCTGGCGTCTTTCCTTTCACGCTCCGTGGCACTTTTTGTATTTCTTGCCGCTGCCGCACGGGCAGGGGTCATTGCGGCCTACCTTTTCGCCCGTCCTGCGCTGCGTGGGCTGCGCGCCGTCTCCGCCGCCCGAGCGGCTAGCCACGGCGAGCTCGCGTTCCTTCTTGCGGTGGAACTCCTTTTCGAGCAGGTCGATGGTGGTCGAGGGTTTGCGCGTGGAAATCGCGATCTCCCGCGGCGCTCCGTCGCCCGCGAGCGGTTGCGCGGCGCTGGCCACCGGCGGCGCCTTGGAAACGACGCGTTGCGGGCGTGGCGCCGCATCTACAGGCTGCCCATCGGGGCCAATGATCTGCATCCGGAAGAGGAAGCGAACCGTGTCTTCCTGGGACTTCATCATCATGGCTTCGAACAACTCGAAGGACTCCCGCTTGTATTCCACCAGCGGATCGCGCTGCGCATAGCCGCGCAGGCCGATGCCCTCTTTCAAATGGTCCATCGAGAGCAGATGATCCTTCCAGAGCCCATCGATCACGCTCAACATCACCATCCGCTCGTGGTGGCGCATGGTGGCGGCGCCGAGAATCTTCTCCTTGGCCTCGTAGGCTTCGGTCAGCTTGGTAAAGATCTCCTCGCCCAGCTCGTGCCGGCTGAGCGCCTCCGGCTTGATGCCCGACGCCGCGAGATTGAATCCGAAGTGGTCGACGAGTTTCTCTCCCAGGCCCATGAAATTCCACTGATCGGCGCGAACGCGTTCGCTCGCATACTCATCGAGAAGACCGCTCAATATGCCCCCAACGTAATCCTCCAGAATCAGCTCCCTCTGCTCGACGCCTTCGAGCAGCTGCCGGCGCAGGCCGTAAACAGCCTCGCGCTGCTTGTTCATGACGTCGTCGTACTCGAGGAGGTGTTTCCGGGCCTCAAAGTTCTGCGCCTCAACGGCCTTCTGAGCACCCTCGATGCGCTTGGAGATCATCTTCGACTCAATGGGCACGTCTTCTTCCATACCCAACCGTTCCAGCAGCGACCCGATCCACTGCTTCATGAAGATGCGCATCAGGTCGTCTTCGAGCGAGAGATAAAACCGCGACTCGCCGGGATCTCCCTGGCGGCCGGCACGCCCGCGCAACTGATTGTCGATACGCCGCGACTCGTGCCGCTCCGTGCCCAGAATGAACAACCCTCCGGCCGCGATTACCTCTTCATGCTCGCGTTGCGCCGTCTCGGCATGCACCACATTAATCTCAGCCCAGTCCGCATCGGAGACCTCGAACTCCTGGCCCTGGTAGTAGAAACGCTGAAAACCCGCCGGGGCCATGGGGTTGATGGCGCCCTCGGCGACGCTGATGGCACGCGCCTTGTTTTTCCTCACCAACTCTTGGCGCGTCATGAAATCCGCGTTGCCGCCGAGCAGAATGTCAGTGCCGCGGCCGGCCATGTTAGTGGCGATGGTGACCATCCCCAGCCGTCCGGCCTGGGCCACGATCTCCGCCTCGCGCTCATGGAACTTGGCGTTCAGCACCACGTGGCGCACGCCCTTGCGCTCGAGGATTCCCGACAGCCGCTCCGACTTTTCGATGGACACGGTACCCACCAGCACCGGCTGTCCCTTATCGTGCAGCTCCGCGATATTCTCGGCCGCGGCCTTGTATTTCTCTTTCTCAGTGCGGTAAACCACGTCGGGATTTTCCAGGCGCAGCAGCGGTTTGTTGGTGGGAATGACGACGATCTCTAGCTTGTAAATCTTCTCGAACTCGGCTGCCTCGGTCTCCGCCGTGCCTGTCATGCCGCTCAGCTTTTGATAGAGGCGGAAGTAATTCTGGAAGGTGATGGTGGCCAGCGTCTGGTCTTCCTTGCGGATGCTGACGCCTTCCTTGGCCTCGATGGATTGGTGCAAGCCGTCGCTCCAGCGGCGTCCCGGCATCAAGCGGCCAGTGAACGTGTCCACGATGATGACTTCGCCGTCCTTCACCACATAGTCCACGTCGCGCTTGTAGAGCGCGTGGGCCTTGATCGCGGTCTCCACATAGTGCTTGAGTTCCCAGTTCTCCGCGTCGGCGATGTTGCCGATGCCCAGCGCCTTCTCGATCGTCTCCCATCCCGAGTCCGTGACGCCGATGGTGCGTTGCTTCTCGTCCACGATATAGTCGCCGCTAAAATACTTTTCGCCTTCGCCGAGCCGGATGCCCAGCTCCGCCTGGCGCCGGGTGTCGCTCCACTCCACCTCTTCGCCCAATTCCAGTTGCGGAATGATGCGGCGCACGCGCGCGTACTTATCTGTCGTCTGGTCGGTGGGGCCGGAGATAATCAGCGGCGTCCGCGCCTCGTCGATGAGGATCGAGTCCACCTCGTCGACAATCGCGTAGTAATGCCCGCGCTGCACGCAATCCTTGATCTCGAATTTCATGTTGTCGCGCAGGTAGTCGAACCCGAACTCGTTGTTCGTGCCGTAGGTAATATCGGCCGCGTATGCTTCGCGGCGTTCGTTGTCGTCGAGGTCGTGGACAATGACGCCGACGGTCAGGCCGAGGAACTCGTAGATCTTGCCCATCCATTCGGCGTCGCGCTTGGCCAGGTAATCGTTCACGGTAACCACGTGCACGCCGTGGCCAACCAGCGCATTCAGATAGCAACTCAGCGTGGCGACGAGTGTTTTGCCCTCGCCGGTCTTCATCTCGGCGATCTTGCCCTGGTGCAGCACCATGCCGCCGATCAACTGCACATCGAAGTGGCGCATCACGACCGCGCGCCAGCCTGCCTCGCGCACCACCGCGAAGGCCTCGGGCAGGATCTCGTCCAGCATCTCGCGCTCGGCGGTGTTTTTTTCGTCGGGGTCCGTGATTCCTTCGAGCCGGGCGGCGATGCGCGTCCGGAATTCGGCCGTCTTGGCCTTCAGCTCTTCATCAGAACGCTGTTTGATCTCCGGCTCCATCGCGTTGATGGCCGCCACTTTAGGCATGAGGCGCTTGATGGCACGCTCATTGGCGGTGCCGAAGATTTTGGCAAGAATCTTATCGAAAACCACAGCGTTCTCCGCTTCTTAGTGTAAATGCAGGGGTAAAGCCGAGATGAGCAATCATGGAACCGCTCCAGCGTTCGAAGGTGGCCTCGATGGCGCCATGGGGCCCGTCGATGGGCACGAAGATGTGGTTGGGATTGTTCCGGCCGAAGGGGCTCAGATCCGCCAGCAAATGATGGAGGTTGGAGATGGAGAGATGCATGCGCGCGATCTCCGGGTCGGCGTCGAGCACGGCTTTACCCAGGTCGAAGAGCGTGTGCTGCAAGCTCATGCTGTTGTGCCGGGAAAATTCTTTCATCAGAGCGGGCACGATGCGCGCACGAACTTGGGCATAGTCCGGCGTGGGGCCGAAGTAATCCAATTTGATTGTGGCCCGCGTGCCCAGGATGCGATCGGCCGCCGGCTTGAGGGTGAAGAGCTCGTCCACAATGCAGCCGGCGAAGGCGGATTTAGAGCGGTTCCACAATACTTGTGGCCGCTTCCGGCGGTGGCACAAGGTGGGTTTTTCTTGAGGAAAAACCCACTTAGCTGTTGTTACTTCGGCATACAGCAATTGTGGAACCGCTGTTGTGGTTTTCAGGATGGCCAGGTCCACCGGCGGCTCGGCTTCGGAGATCTGCGCCAGACCATCAGCTCCGCCATCAGACCATCGATGGTAAGCCGGGGCGAGTAGTCGTCAAGCGCCACGCTCTCCCAGTGGATGCCGGCGCCAGTCCTTGTAGATGAGGTATTTTGCCGGACGCTTGCCCAGCGCGCCAAACCACTGGGGGCAATAAGCACGTATCCAGATGAAGTCGCCGGCGTAGACCGGGTACCACGAGTCGCCAAGGCGGTAGATGCCGCCGCCCTCGAGCATCAGCAGGCCGTGCTCCATGACGTGAATCTCCACCATACTTAGCGACGCGCCGGGATCGTAGGTCATGGTGTTCACGGCAAAGTCGTAGGGCGGTCCGTCGGGCATGAGCGCACGCACACGGAGCGATAGATCGCCCGTAAGAGATGTGGCTGCAATGGCGGCCTCGTCGCCTACGAGGATTTCAGGAGCGGGTGTGCCTGTCAGCGGTTCATACGGCTTTTCGATCAGCGCCGCGCGGGCGATTCCCGGCGCGCGCACGGAGTGCAGCGTGCCTTCCGGCAGATACGCAAATGCGCCCGGCTTGAGGATATGTTTCTTTCCGCCTGTTTTGAGCTCGAGCTTGCCGTCGAGCACGTAGAGAAAGCGCTGCGCCGGCGCGACCGGAAGCGAACCCCCGGCAACGAACTCGGCGGTCATTTGCGTGAAGCGCGCGCCCAGTTGCGGCGCAACGTGGACGATGAACTCAACTCCTTCCGCGCCGGGGAGCGGGGAGCGGATGAAGGTATCCGGCGTTTGCAGCAGATGATCGGTCTTAAGGCTGCTGCGCGTTGATCCAAGATGGTGCACGTACGACCTCGATCCGGAAAAGTCCCAAGAGCGCCTTTGGGAAATTCCGATGCTCGATTCTATCCGAACTCCGCGGCCAGCCGTTCGAGAAATTCACAGCTCAGGATGTGCACATGCGAGTCAACCAAGCCCGGCAACAGAACGGTGTCATGGAAATCGATCGGCTCGGCGTCTGGCGGGACATCGTTCCTGCCGCGCACGGCGGAGATGCGCTCCTCCTCCACAATCACAGTCGCGGGCATGAGACCCTGCGGGGTCAAGACGCGAGTCGAGCGAAGCGCCTTTGCCATCGTGTGTTCACTTCCGCCGTTCGGGGAGCCCGGGATTAAGCGATCGCGCCAAAGGCAGGCAAGGGGACGGCGTGATCTACTCGCGAATCCTGGATCGAGGCGGCTGCCGGCGGCGGATCACTCGACGCCAAGGCTGCGTTATTCGCGCAGCTTGCTCAGCAGATCCTGCGGATGCACGGGTTTGGCCAGGATATCGAACTCGTGGCCATCGGCGCGCGCCTTTTCCAGCAGGTCGGCCGTGGCGGCCTGGCCGGAAAAGAGCAGAATCTTGATTCCCGGAAGCAGGGCGCGAATGCGGATAGCGGCATCGATTCCGTTCAGGTCGGCCATGATCACGTCGGAGATAAGCATGTCCGGTTGATAGTTCGCTGCAAGTTCGAGCGCCTTCTCACCCGAATAGACCGCACGGGCCTCAAAGCCGCTCTGGTTCAGGATCATGGCCAGCGTGTCGGCGATGACTCGCTCGTCATCTACTACCAGAACCTTAGGTTTTGCCGTGTTGGGCATACTCTCCTGGGCGAGCGGGGAAGGCAATTCGTGACGAAACTCCGGAACCAGACTCCGAACCGGCGCGGTCGACTGCGGCCTGTCCGTCCATAAGCTTGCATATGGCAAGAATGGTACGCTTTACCAGTGTAATGCACCGCGCTCCTTCCTAGGCTGGAGCCGCCGAAGGAGGTGCGAGGCAGCAAAGGCCGGGCAACTGAATCTTCCTTTCGCGCGCTATCGCATTTCCGAAAAATGCGATAGGCCGATTCATCGGCAATCCATTCTTCAAACTTATACTGGCAACAAAGGATCGCGGCTTCGCCACTACCGCCTCACCAGAGCACGGGATATGCAGGAAACGGCCACCCCCAACCAGACCCTCGACGCGCCACCGGCCGCCGAGGCAATCATCCGTGCCGAAAAGATCGAGAAGTACTACGCGCAGCCGAGCCAGAACCGCATTCAAGTGATCTCGGCAACCGACTTGAGTATCGTGCCGGGCGAGATTCTTGCGTTGCTGGGCCCATCGGGATCGGGCAAATCGACCATGCTGCGGATGTTGACCGGGCTTTCCACGCCGACGGCGGGGCAGGTTTATTGGCACGGCACGCCCATTGCCGAGGCGGAGATCAACGTCTCCATCGTATTCCAGAGCTTTGCGCTTTTTCCCTGGCTCACGGTTCTGGAGAATGTGGAGGCCCCGCTGCAGGCGCGCGGCGTGGCGCCGGCGGAGCGCCGCGAACGCAGCATGAAGATGCTGGACATGGTTGGCCTCGATGGATTTGAAGCCGCCTATCCCAAGGAACTCTCGGGCGGTATGCGGCAGCGCGTGGGTTTCGCCCGCGCCCTGGTGGTAGAGCCCGAAGTACTCTTCATGGACGAGCCATTCTCTGCGCTCGACGTGCTGACGGCTGAGAACCTGCGCAGCGAGCTGATGGAATTGTGGACGAAAAAGACCATGCCCACCAAAGCGATTTTTCTGGTCACGCACAACATTGAAGAGGCCGTGCTGCTGGCCGATCGGATTGTTGTGATCGGGCGCAATCCCGGCCACATCCGCACGGATTTTCCGGTGCAACTGCGGCAGCCGCGCGACCGCAAGTCCGAACCCTTCACGCAACTGGTGGATTACATCTACAAAGTTCTTACCCGTCCGGATGCAGTGCCGGCCGAGGCGCCGGGGCAACTAGCGGAGCCGCGCGTCCGGGACCAGCGCCAGATGCGCTATCAGATGCTGCCGCACGCCCGGCCCGGCGGTATTGCCGGCCTGCTCGAGCTCCTGATCGATAAGGGCGGCCGCGACGATATGTATCGCCTCGCCGACGACCTCGCCTTCGAGATCGACGATCTGTTGCCCATCGTGGACGCAGGGCAACTGCTGGGCTTCCTCGCCGTCGAGGAGGGCGACGCGGCGATCACGCCGAGCGGCGAGGAGTTCGCCAACTCCGAGATCCTCCGCCAGAAGGAACTCTTCCGCAGCGCCGCTGTCCAGAACGTGCTCCTGCTGCGCCAGATTCGCCGCGCGTTGGATGCGAAGAGCGACCACACTGTTCCCGAAGACTTTTTCCTCGACTTGCTCGACGAGCAATTCAGCGAAGAGGAGTGCCAGCGCCAACTGGAGACGGCCGTGACGTGGGGCCGCTACGCCGAACTGTTCGACTACGATGCCGCGCGCCGCCGCTTCGTGTTGCCCGACGCTCTGGAAGAAGAGATTGCCGCCAGTGAGGACGCGAAGTGAAGCTCCAACACATTCTGGCGCGATCGCTTGTCATCGTCCGCTCTACGCCGTTCTTCATCGATCTGGGCATAGCGGCGTGCGCCCTGGCGCTGTTTTTTGCCGTGGTCAGCACCGGCGTCTATGGGTTCGAGCGGCCCATCCCCGTGGTGCCCATTTCGAGCTCGATTAGCGCGCTGCCGGTGTACGCTTTTTATTCCCTTGTGCGCATGGCTATCGCCTATATGCTCAGCCTGGCATTCGCCATTACATACGGTTACATCGCAGCCTACAACCCGCGCATCGAGCCTGGCATGGTCGCGGTGCTCGACATTTTGCAATCCATTCCCGTGCTCAGCTTCTTGCCGCCTGTGGTGCTGGCCATGGTTTCACTGATTCCCGGCCATCAACTGGGCATCGAGATGGGCGTGATTCTGCTCATCTTCACCGGGCAAGTGTGGAATCTCGCCTTCAGCTTTTATTCTTCGCTGAAGACGATTCCCAGAGAGATGCTGGAGGTGTCGCGGATCTACCGATTCTCAGGCTGGCAGCGCTTTTGGCAGTTGGAGATGCCGTTTTCAGCGATCGGGCTGGTATGGAACTCAATCGTCTCCGTGGCCGGCGGGTGGTTCGCGCTGATCTTCTGCGAGACGTTCACCATGGGCGATCGCAACTTCCAGTTGCCGGGCCTGGGCAGCTACATCCAAACCGCGACTTACGACGGCGACGTGCGCGCGCTGCTTTCGGGCATTGCGGCTGTGATTCTGATCGTGGTGGCTACCGATCAGCTGGTGTGGCGGCCGCTGATTGCCTGGAGTGATAAATTCAAATTCGAACAGGTCGAGTCCGCCGATCATGTGACTTCGCCCATTCTCGAACTCATCCGCCGGTCCAAACTCTGTCAGACCCTCCCGGGCCGCATCTGGAATCGCGTGGAGGAGCCCGTTTATCGCCGCACGGCGCGTTCGAAGGAGTGCCGCGTAGTCAAGCCGCTGGACGGCACGCAGTCCGGCAAAGTCTCGCCGGCTCTGTGGGCGCTGGCCGTCGCGGGGACTCTGGCGGTCTGTTGGGCAGCGGCGCAGGCCATCTTCATGCTCAGGACAGTTACCTGGCCTGACCTGCGTCTGCTGCTGGAGGGCGCGGCGGCGACGTTTCTGCGCGTCAACGCGTCGCTCGTCATCTCTGCCGCGTGGACGATTCCCGCCGGCGTAGCCATCGGCCTGAGCCCGAGGCTTGCCCGCGTTGTACAGCCGCTGGCGCAGATAATGGCGTCGGTGCCGGCCACGGCTATCTTTCCCATCCTGCTGATGTGGCTGGTCGAAATCGGTGGCGGGCTGGGCATCGGTTCAGTCGCGCTGATGTTACTGGGCACGCAGTGGTACATCCTGTTCAATGTAATCGCGGGAACCATGTCGATCCCTTCCGACCTGCGCGAGGTCGCCGCGCTATACCGCTTCACACGTTGGCAGCGATGGACGAAGCTGATTCTTCCGGGGATCTTTCCCTATCTGATCACCGGCATGGTCACGGCCTCTGGCGGCGCATGGAACGCCTCGGTGATGGCCGAGTATTCTCACGTGAAAGGCCACACGCTCCAAACCATTGGTCTGGGCGCGCAGATCGACGCCGCCACCGACAGTGGGCGCTTCGCCATGCTGCTGCTGGCGACAATCTTCATCTCGCTCATGGTGGTCACCATGAACCGGCTGGTGTGGCGCAAGCTTTACCGGCTGGCCGAGACGCGGTTTAAACTCGAAGGCTAGGCAGAGCTGGGCTCAGGAATTGGTTGAAGGAAGATTTCGATGATTCGGGTTGGTTTGGTGGGATTCGGCTTGGCAGGGCGCGTTTTTCATGCCCCTTTGCTCTCTTCGGTAGAGGGACTGGAGCTGGCCGCGGTCATGGAGCGCGGCTCGAACAAAGCCGTGGAGCGCTACCCCGGCATCGCCGTTTACCGCTCGCTCGAAGCGATGCTGGCCGACGCTTCGCTCGGACTTATTGTGGTGGCGACGCCGAATGCAACCCACTTTGCCCTCGCCAGAGAGATTCTGAAGGCGGGCAAGCATGCCGTCGTCGACAAGCCGATGACCGTTACCTCACTGCAGGCTGTCGAGCTGATCAGCCTGGCGAAGAAACACAAAGCGCTCCTGGCGCCATTCCATAACCGCCGATGGGACAGCGATTTTCTGACGGTTCAGAAGCTATTGCATGAGGGTCTCCTGGGCCGGCTTGTGGCCTTCGAATCTCGTTTCGATCGCTGGCGGCCGGCGCCCCTGACCGAGCGCTTGTGGACAGAAGATGCGGAGGCTGGAGGCGGCACACTGCTGAATCTGGGACCGCATCTTGCCGACCAGGCGCTGGCGCTCTTTGGCAAGCCGGAGGCGGTGAGCGCCGAAGTCGTGCGCGAGAAGGACGGCCCGGGTGTGAACGACGCGCTAACGATTCGGTTGCGCTATCGGGGCCTGATCGTGACGCTCGGCGCCAACAGCTTGTCGCTGCCGGCAGCGCCGCGCTTCCACCTGCGTGGGACCAAAGGCAACTATTGGAAGTCGGGCGTTGACCCGCAGGAGGCTGCGCTCAACAAAATCACGCGCATTGACGATCCGGCGTGGGGCCAGGAACCGGCGGCGAACTGGGGCGTGTTGCACGTGGGGATTGAAGGCGGATCGGTGAGCCGACCTGTCCCGGCGCTCGCTGGAGACTACCGGCTTTACTATGCGGCCATCCGCGATGCGATCCTGGGGAAGGCCCCCGCTCCAGTTACGGGCGTGGACGGATGGCGTGTGGCGCGGCTGCTGGAATGGGCTGCGGAGAGCTCAGAGCAGCGCCGCGAGGTCGTCTGCGATTGGGGCGGCGAGCCGAATTGACGGCCCGCCTTCAAGGTTGACGTTCACTTATCGTTTGGCGCTTGGCTCTTTCTCGATCAGCGGCACCCAAAAGCGAAAGCGCGCGCCGCTGCCGGGAGGGCTGGACGCTTCGATCCCCCCGCCGTGCGCATTCAGGATGGCGCGCGTAATGGCCAGGCCCATGCCGGAACCCTTGTGCGCGCTAGTTCCCCGCTTACCCCTATAAAACTTCTCAAAGATCAGCGGCAGGTCGTGGGCGTCGATGCCGGGGCCGTTATCCTCGACGCGGAATTCCAAGCGATCGCCGCTGCGCCTGCTGCTGAGCGTGACGCGGGAGCCGGGCGGCGTGTAGCTGGCTACATTTTCCAGCAGGTGGCGCAGAACCCTGCCCAGCAGGTGGGGATCGAACCAGGCCGGCTCGTCCTGGCTGGGCCGGTTTGCATCCTCGACCGTGACCGTTACCTTGCGGGCGGCCAGAATCTTGCGCGATTCCTCGACGGCCTGATCGAGCAAAGCGCGTGGATGCTGGGGAGACATTTTCACCTGAACCACGTTGGCGTCGATCTCGGCCATCTCCACGGCCTCACCGATCAACAGGTCAAGGCGGGCCGCTTCTTCGTCAATAATCTTCGCCATGTCGACGCGGCCGGCTTCGTCGAGCCCCTCCGATTCCATCAGGGTCGTGGCCGCGGCGCGGATCGAGGTCAGCGGTGTGCGCAGCTCGTGCGTCAGGGAATCGATGAGCGCCGTGCGCAGCCGTTCTCCCTCGCGTGCCGCCTCCATGCGCGCCGAGGTTTCCATGGCGATGGATCGCGTCACCGCAATGGACACCTGCGCGCTGACGGCAGCGGCAACCTCGGGCGAAAACGTGTCGGGCCGCCAGGCCAAAGCTCCCACGGGCCTCAACCCCAGCATTAGCGCCGTAGCGTGGTAGCCGGCGAAGGGCACCAGAGTTGGACTTAGGCTCTGTGTCAGGGCTTGCAGGTGTGCCTGCACGCTGGCCGGCTCTTCGCCGGTCGAAGAGTAAAACCGGTCGAAGTCGCAGACGTAAAGGACCACCTCCTGAAGGGCGAAGATGCGGCCGATGGCGCCGGGCAAGTCGTGGAGGAGCCGATCCGCGTCTTCAAAGAGCATCATCTCCTGGCTGAGGGTATAAAGACGACCCACGTCGGCCTGCCGCTGTTCGGCCTGCTGTGCTTGCCGGCGGGCGCGTTCTGCGAGCCGGCTCACGACCACGCAGCTGATCGCGAAGGAGATCATCGCCACCCATGCCGGCGCGCCGGCCAGCCGCAAAGTGCGCTCGGGAGGCAGAAAGTAATAGTCGAAAGAAAGGGCGCAGAGAACCGCGATATAGACCGAGAGAGCGGTTCCGGACTGCGCGGCCCACCAAACCACCAGCACCAGGAAGACCATCCCCGCCGCAGTGGAGTTGGCGCCCAGCCAAACCAGCAGAAACGTGGTGAGCGCCGCCGCGGCGGTGGCCGCCAGCCAGCGAAGCGCCTGCCTTACATAGGCTTTTGCGCCCATCGACTTCCCCAACGGAATGATACCTTCCCGTTGCAATTTGTGAAACGCCATGCCGAAATGTTGTAAGCTTCCGGTGGAAGAAGAACGGCATGCCAGGAAGAATTCTGGTTATTGATGACGAATCGCAGATTACACGGGTGCTGCGCGGCGCACTTTCCGCGCAGGGCTACGATGTGCGCACGGCCAACGATCCCGAGGAGGGCCTGCGCCTGTTCCGCGACTGGCCGCCGGATCTGGTGATCACAGACTTGATGATGCCCGTCATGAGCGGCGTCGAGGTCTGCCGGACCATCCGCTCGCGAGGCTCGACGCCGGTACTGGTGCTCTCGGTTCGCGAACACGAACGGTCAAAGGTGGAGGCGCTCGACGCCGGCGCCGACGACTACGTAACCAAGCCGTTCAGTATTCAGGAGCTGCTGGCCAGGGTAAGAGCGCATCTGCGCCGCGCGCCGGAACGCACCACGGCCGCTCTCGAGACCGGCGACTTTGTGGTCGACGCACAGGCCCATTCGGTGACCGTCCAGGGCAGGCCCATCCATCTGACTCCCAAGGAATTCGACCTGCTGCTTCATCTTGCCCGCAACGCCGGCAAGGTGATGACCCATCGCGCACTTCTGACTGCGGTATGGGGCGCTCAGTCGGCGCACCAGCCCGAGTACCTGCGCGTCTTCGTGGGTCAATTGCGCAAGAAGCTGGAGTCAGAGACTCAACGCCAATATATCCAGACCGAGCCCTGGGTGGGCTACCGGTTCATCCCCGAGGGCTTGACCGGAAACGACGAGTAAGTTGGGCGGTTCGTATCGCATTGCGAACCGCCAGCCGCCACCGTTGATTCATTTAAAAGAACTTTCAACGGCCTGGCGTCGATCCTTACGGAATCTTTAGCTTTTCTTTTCGATTCTCAGACCTGACGGAAGGCAGAATCAAATTCGATCAGGCCCGTCCGTCCGGTCTTTGGGTGAAGTTGTGTAGCTAAAGGGAGGCACCCAGCGCACTGGGTGCTTTTCCACGCCTTGATTGTGCCATCTCTGTCGAACCCGGACCGGCGCCGGTCCGGCTGCAACTGGGAGATCTTGCATGCAAGATGCAGTGATGCTGCTGTTCACCGTAGTTTTCTTCACGCTGGCGTTTCTCTACGTCAAGGCGTGCCAGAAGTTGAGGTAACAGATGCAGATGGATTGGATTTCGGCAACGGGTCTGGTTCTTTCCGTACTTTTGCTCGCATATCTCACCCTTACGCTGCTGTTCCCGGAGAAATTCTGAAATGTCGGTCAACGGCTGGCTGCAATTTGCCATCTACAGTGTGATCCTGTTGGCAACGGTTCGTCCGGTGGGCATCTACCTGACGCGCGTGCTGGAGGGAGAACGCACCTGGTTTGACCCGGTGCTTCGCCCGTTCGAGCGGCTCATCTACAAGCTTTGCGGCGTGCATGCCGAGAAAGAGATGAACTGGCGCGAATACGCCTTTGCCCTGCTGGGCTTCTCAGCCGTGACCATGGTGCTCACCTACGCCATCGAGCGTTTGCAGCAATACCTTCCGTTCAATCCGTTCCATCTGGGCGCGGTGCCGACGGACCTCGCGTGGAACACAGCCGCCAGTTTCACCACCAACACCAACTGGCAGTTCTACACGCCCGAGTCGACCATGAGCTATCTCACCGAGATGGTGGGCCTGGCGACTCACAACTTCTGGTCGGCCGCGGCAGGCATCGTGGTGGCAGTGGCGCTGATTCGCGGCATCAAGCGCACGACATCGGCCACCATCGGCAATTTCTGGGTGGACATGACGAGGACGCTGCTTTATGTACTCGCACCGGCCTGTATCGTCTACGCGCTTCTGCTCGTCTGGCAGGGCGCCCCGCAGAATCTGAATGCGTATACGGTCGCGCATCCACTCGAGCAGCCCTCGCAAACGCAAACCATCGGACAGGGGCCCGTGGCATCGCAGGAAGCCATCAAAATGCTGGGCACCAACGGCGGCGGCTTCTTCAATGCCAACAGCGCTCACCCCTATGAGAACCCGACCCCGCTCTCGAACTTCTTTGAGATCCTGTCGATCTTCATCATTGGCGCCGGCCTCACCTACACGCTGGGCCGCATGACCGGCTCACGGGGCCACGGCTGGGCGGTGTTCGCCGCCATGTATGTGCTCTTCGCGGCGGGCTTCGCGGTTTGTTATTGGGCCGAGTCGCACCCCTATAACGTGATTCACGGCGCCGACCAGGTCCGCACCGCGGGCCAGTCCGGCGGAAATATGGAAGGCAAGGAAGTCCGCAACGGCATCGCCGAGAGCGCCCTCTTCGCCATCATCACCACCGACGCCAGTTGCGGCGCCGTCAACAGCATGCACGACAGCTTTACGCCGCTCGGCGGCATGGTGCCGCTCTCCAACATCATGCTCGGCGAGGTGGTCTTCGGCGGCGTGGGCGCGGGCATGTACGGCATGCTGATCTTCGTCGTGCTCGCGGTCTTCATCGCGGGACTGATGGTGGGCCGCACGCCCGAGTACCTGGGCAAGAAGATCGAGGCCTACGACGTGAAGATGGCCATGCTTTACGCGCTCATCTTTCCGCTCATTATTCTCACTTTCGCGGCCATCTTTGTTCTCATTCCGGCCGGCCTGTCGGTCACCAACAATCCCGGTCCGCACGGATTCTCGGAGATCCTGTACTCGTTCACCTCCGGCGCGGGCAACAACGGGTCCGCCTTCGCGGGTCTGGGAACCAACTGGTGGTACAACGTCGCGATGGGTTTCGACATGCTCATTGGGCGCTTCCTCATGATGATTCCCGTGCTGGCACTGGCAGGCAACCTGGCGCAAAAGAAGAGCGTGCCACCTTCCCCGGGCACTTTCCCGGTGGATACCCCATTGTTTTCCGTGCTGCTTGTCGGCGTGGTGCTGATTGTCGGCGCGCTTACGTTTTTCCCGGCATTGAGCCTGGGACCGATCCTGGAGCACCTGCTGCTGCAGACGGGAAAGCTGTTTTAGGGGCAGGGACGAGGGACTAGGGAATAGGGAGTTGCCGAGAACAAATCGGGAGCTGAGAGCAAAGAAGGATATGGCTGAAAAGACGAGTCTCTGGAACGCACAGATCATTCGCCAGGCGATCATTGACAGCTTTCGCAAGCTCGATCCGCGCTGGATGGTCAAGAACCCGGTGATGTTTGTGGTGGAGGTGGGCAGCGTGCTCACCTCCGCCCTGCTCATCAACGACGCGGTGAGGGACTACCTTCACTGGCACGCCTCACATATGGGCGGGCACAGCGTTCCGATGTCAATCGCTTCATTCCTGCCCGCTCTGGGCTTCAACCTGCAGATCACCCTCTGGCTGTGGTTCACAGTGCTCTTTGCCAATTTCGCGGAGGCCATGGCGGAGGGCCGCGGCAAAGCGCAAGCCGACACGCTGCGCAAAGCCAAAGGCGAGACAATCGCCAAGCGCTACACCGCAGACGGCGGCTTTGAAGAGGTCGTCAGCGGATTGCTGCGTAAAGACGACGTCATTTATGTCGAAGCCGGCCACTACATCGCGGGCGACGGCGAAGTGATTGAGGGGGTGGCTTCGGTCGACGAGTCGGCCATTACCGGGGAGTCGGCACCGGTCATCCGCGAGGCAGGCGGCGACCGCTCGGCCGTGACCGGCGGCACCAAGGTTCTGTCGGACTGGATCAAAGTCAAGATCACCTCCAATCCCGGCGAAACCTTTCTGGACCGCATGATTGCGCTGGTTGAGGGTGCGCAACGCCAGAAGACGCCCAACGAGATCGCGCTCAGCATTCTGCTCTCCGGCCTGACGATTATCTTCCTGTTGGCTGTGGTCACGCTGCAGCCTTTCGCCATGTATTCCAGCGCTCCGCAGACGGTCTTCGTGCTGGTGTCGCTGTTGGTCTGCCTCATCCCCACAACCATCGGCGGCCTGCTCTCGGCCATCGGCATCGCGGGGATGGACCGGCTGGTGCAATACAACGTGCTGGCCATGAGCGGACGCGCCGTGGAGGCCGCCGGCGACGTGAACACGCTGCTGCTCGACAAGACGGGCACGATCACCTTGGGCAACCGCCAGGCAACCGAATTCCTACCCGCGCCGGACGTGAGCCACGAGCGGCTGGCCAACGCCGCGCAACTGGCATCGCTTTCCGATGAAACGCCCGAGGGCCGTTCGATCGTCATCCTGGCCAAGGAGAAATACAACCTTCGCGGGCGCGACCTGGCGGGCATTCACGCCGAATTCGTTCCGTTTACCGCACAAACCCGCATGAGCGGCGTGAACTTGCCGGGCACGCGCATCCGCAAGGGTTCCGCCGACGCTATCTCCCGATTCCTTGAGGAGCAGGGCTCATCCCTCCCGCAAAAGGTCCGCGAACAGGTCGAAGAGATTGCCCGTCTGGGAGGCACGCCGCTGGTGGTCGCCGAAAACGGCGCCGCCCTCGGCGTCATCTACCTCAAGGACATCGTGAAGGGCGGCCTCAAGGACCGGCTGGCGCGTCTGCGCGCGATGGGCATCCGCTCCATCATGATCACCGGCGACAACCCGCTCACCGCCGCCGTGATTGCGCGCGAGGCCGGCGTGGACGATTTTCTGGCCGAAGCCAAGCCGAAAGACAAGATGGACCTGATTAAGCGCGAACAGGGCAAAGGCAAGCTGGTGGCGATGACCGGCGACGGCACCAACGACGCCCCTGCGCTGGCCCAGGCGGACGTGGGCGTGGCCATGAACTCCGGCACGCAAGCCGCCAAAGAAGCCGGTAACATGGTGGATCTGGACTCGAACCCGACCAAATTGATAGAAATCGTCGAGATTGGAAAGCAACTGCTGATGACGCGCGGCGCGCTGACCACGTTTTCCATAGCCAACGACGTGGCCAAGTACTTCGCCATCATCCCGGCAATGTTCCAGGGCGTTTTTCCCGTGCTGGGCGTGCTCAACATCATGTTCCTGCACTCGCCTCGGTCGGCGATTCTTTCGGCAGTCATCTTCAACGCGGCAATTATCGTGGCGCTCATTCCGTTGGCCCTCAAGGGCGTCAAATATCAGCCCAAGCCCGCCGACATCCTGCTGCGCAACAACCTGCTTATCTACGGGGTCGGCGGCATCATCATTCCGTTTATCGGCATCAAGGCCATCGATCTGTGTCTGGTGGCGATGCACCTGGCGTGAGCCGTCGGGCCGCGCAAAGGAGATTAAACGTGCATTCGGTTTCGACGATTCAGGAAGATCGCGGAGTCCACGGGCTGCCGGTCGCATCTCATGTGCAGGAGGCCCCGGTGGTGCACTCTGTGTGGAGAACGTCCATCCTGTTCACGCTGGTCACCGCGGTTCTGTTTGGCTTGGGATATCCGCTGCTCATGGCCGGGCTGGCCCACATCCTTTTCCCGCGCCAGGCGGCGGGCAGCACGATCTTGCGCAACGGCCAGGTGATCGGCTCCGAGATCATAGCGCAGAGCTTCACCTCCGACCGATACTTCCATCCCCGGCCTTCAGCGGCAGGGAACGGCTACGACGCAACCTCCTCGGGCGGCTCGAACCTCGCGCAATCGAATGCCAAGCTGGCCCAGCGCATCCAGGGCGACATCGACAAGCTGGCCCAAGAGAACCCTGGCAAGCCGGTTCCTATCGACATGGTGACCATGTCGGGCTCCGGCCTCGATCCCGACATCACTCCGGATAATGCGTACTTCCAGGCGGCTCGCGTGGCCAAGGCGCGCGGGATGAGCGAAGACGCAGTGCGGAAACTGATTGCGGAACATACTACGAAGCGCCAGCTTGGCTTTCTCGGCGAGCCGCGCATCAATGTGCTGGACCTCAATCTCGCGCTCGACCAGATGGCAAAATAGTTTTTAACGCAGCGGCTCCCCAAAGCCACAAAACTACGCGGGACAGGCTTACCAGCCGTCCCGCTTTTCTTTTTCACTCGGGATTCATGCGGCGCGGCACTTGCCGGGACTACCTAGATCGTGATGCTTCTGGCGCTGGCTAAACCGGCCTGCGGCCTTCGAGGGCGCGGGCCATGGTGACCTCATCGGCGTATTCGATGTCGCTGCCGGCAGGAACGCCGGTCGCTATGCGCGTAATCTTGACCGAAAAGCTGCGCAACGCAGTTGCCAGCCAGTCGGCCGTCGCTTCACCTTCGAGCGTGGGGCTCGTCGCCAGGATCACTTCGTCCACCTCGCCCCGCTCCACGCGGCGAACCAGCGTCTCCGTGCGTAGCTGGTCAGGCCCCACGCCATGCAGCGGCGAGAGCGTTCCGTGCAGCACGTGATAGACACCCTGGTAGGTCTGCGAACGCTCCACCGATTCGATGCTGGTCGGTTCTTCCACCACGCACACCATGCGCTGGTTGCGCGACGGGCTGGCGCAGTAGGCGCAGGGATCGACGTCGGTGACGTTGTTGCAGACGGAGCAGAGGCGCAGGCTGGTCTTCAGCTCGCGAACGGCATCGGCCAGGGCAGTGGCATCCTCGTCACTGGAACGTAGAATATGAAACGCGTATCGCTGCGCGCTCTTGGCGCCCACGCCGGGCAGCTTCTTTAGTTCCTCAATGAGCCGGGCCATTGGCTCGGCATAACGTGACAAAGCGACCGCCTTTCGATGCCGTCCCTCAGGGGCTAAAGCCCCACATTTATTTTGAGCCGGTTACGGCACGGCTAAAGCCGTGCCCTTTCAAAACCCCTCAAGAACCGAGTCCTGGAATCTTCAGTCCGCCCAGCATGCCTTGCACGCTCGACTTGATGGCTTCATCCGCCTTGCGGCCGGCCTCATTGACTGCGCCTACGATCAGATCTTCGAGCATCTCCACGTCCGCCTGGCCGCCGCTCAGGCTCACCACCGCCGACGGATCGATGCGGATCTTGAGCAGTTCCTTCTTGCCGTTCATGGTCGCGGTCACAGCGCCGCCGCCGCTCGCCGCTTCCACTACGGTCTCGCCCAGCTTGCGCTGCACCTCCTCCTGCATCTGGTTAGCTTGCGAAAGCATTTCCGAGATTTTGAGCGGGTTGATCATTCACCATTCTCCTCTTCGCGCCACTTTCATTTCTGCCGGAGATCGACTACGCTGCGGACCTCGGCCTTGAAGATCTCCTGCGCCCGCTTCACTAACGGATGCGCGAGCGCCGCCTCCTGCACGCTGCCGGCGGGCACAACCGGCGGCTCGACGATCGCCGGAGCCGTTCCTACACCGGCAGATACGAGGAAACGCGCCGGCGCGCCCAGGCGTTGCAGTTCCTGCCGAATGACCTTCTCGGCCGCGGCGTTGACCGTCAGACTGAGCATCTTCTTGCCCATCCCCGGCACGGTAACGCGCACGCCGGCGCCATCGAGCGTCCACGCGCCCACGCCCAGCAGTTGCGCGGCAGAGCCGTGCCCGGCCGTCGCCAACGCGCTGACAATCGCCTCGCGGACGTGTTCGGCGCTCATTCCCCCGGCGGTGGCCGGCGACTCTTCAGGCGCCTTGGCCAGCGCTCCCTCGGTGAGCATGGCGGCAGATGCGTACCCGGCGGCCTGTGTCGCCACGGCTGGGAAGGGTGCGGCTTGGCGCACCGCGGCGCTGCTCGCCGTTGCGGGCGCACGGCCAGCGCTCGAACTGTCGATGCCGGTATTCTGTGCCTGCGCTGCGCTTTGTCTTGCGGGAGATCCGGAACCCCAGCCGGCTGCCTCGCGGGCAGGAGACGCAGCAAGCGCAGGCGCAGGCAGGCCAACCGGCCGCGAAGCGCCTACGCTGGTGCGCGTCGCGGCGATTGCAGCGGGACCACGAACCGCTCCGCCTGCCACGCCGCTCAGCAACTCCTCGATGGGCAGCAGGCGCTGGGCGTGAATCAGCTTGAGCACCCCCAGCTCCAGGTGGAAGCGCTGCTCCTGGCGGTAGTTCAAGTCGTCGAAGGTGCGCAGCACGATCTGCAGGTTGCGCGTCAGCTCCTCTTCGGTAAACAGGAGCGCCGTGCGCGCGACGCGGGCGCGCTCGTCCAAGGAGATTTGGAGAAGCTCGGTCTGCTCGCCGCCCAGCTTCGCCATCAGCGCATTGCGTAGGTAGCGGACCAGTTGCCGCGCCAGCGAGAGCGGGTTGTGGCCGCCATTCACCTGCGCGTTCAACTGCTCCATCAGCTCGGCGCTCTGGCCCGCGGCCACGGCCTCGAGCAGCCGCTCAAAGACGGTGTTGGGCACCGACCCCACCAGCTCGCGAATCTGCTCTGCCGAGAGCGCGGGGCGTCCCGCTGCGACGGGAGCCGAAGCGATCGCCTGGTCCATGATGGAGAGCGCGTCGCGCATTGATCCGTCGCCAGCCTCGGCCAGGAGAGCCAGCGCTTCCTCTTCAGCCGCAATCTGCTCCCTGGCCGCGATCATCTTCAACTGCGCCAGAATGTCGTCGTACTTGACGGCATGAAAGCTGAAGTGCTGGCAGCGCGAGCGGATGGTCTGGGGAATGTTTTCGGGCTCGGTGGTCGCCATCATGAAGATGACGTGCGCGGGCGGTTCTTCCAACGTCTTGAGCAGCGCGTTGAAGGCCGCTTCGGTAATCTGGTGCGCCTCGTCGAGGATGTAAATCTTGTAACGGTCGCGCGCGGGCGAGTATCGCGCCGCGTCGCGCAGTTCGCGAATCTCGTCGATGCCGCGGTTGGTGGCCGCGTCGATCTCGATCACGTCGACGGCGTTGCCCTGGCGAATCTCGGTGCAGGCATCGCAAACGCCACAGGGTTCGTGCGTTGGGCGCTCGGCAGAGCCAACCGCAGACCGGCAGTTCAGGGCCATGGCCAGGATGCGCGCGATGGTGGTTTTGCCGATCCCGCGATGGCCGGAAAAGATGTATCCATGCGCGATGCGGTTCTGCTCAAGCGCATTCAACAGCGTGCGAGTCACATGGTCCTGGCCGGCCACGTCGGCAAAGCGCTGCGGACGGTATTTTCTGGCCAGAACCTGATAGCCCATGCTCGCGAATGCTCCTTGAGTCCGCCCTGGAAAAACAGGCGGCTCAGGTTGGATTGTATCGTTTGGGGGATGGAACTGCGGGGTGGAAAAGCGAACCTCGATGCATCATCTTGGCGCCGTCGTCAACCCGAATGTTGCGGTGACCAACGAGCGATCCCAAAGTCCAAAGAAACAGCCATGCACTCGACAAGGGGTGCAGGGCAGATGAAAGTCGTCACGGGAATGTGCGATGCTTTTCTTGGATGCAGATCGCCCGCGCATGGCGACCGTTCGCATCGGGCTATGAGCCGAATCGCATCTAAGGAGCGAGGGAATTGGCAATGAAACCGGAGTTTGGCGTGGCGCTCGCTCTGGCCTGCCTTCTGGCAGCGGCGCCACAGCTCTTTGCGCAGTCTTCGGACAGCGGCAACGGTTCCGGATCAGCCTCCGGGGCAGCATCTGGACCTGGCCAGAGCAAGCCAGCTGCTAATTCTCAGAGCAACACGCCGGCCCAGCAGCCCTCCCGCGTGAAGACGCAGACCAATGCCAATCCGTTTCCTGGGGACACGAGCTCGGTTCCGGTGATTCCCACGGGGAACACGCCCGATCTGCCGCCGGGAGTGGGCGACGAATCGGGCAACGGGGCCATTCCCATGCCTTCTGAGGATCTCGATCCCGTGCGCAGCCCGGAAGATGCGGCTGCTGAAGCTGAGTCGAACGAGAAGGACTCCAGCTCCAGCCTTGCGGGGTTGGGCAACCTGCTCCCCGGGCCGGATGACGAGACGCAACCGGGAAAAGGAAACAAGAAGGGACAGCAGATCGAGCCCGAGCACCACGAAACCGCGGCCGAAGACGAGAACATCGGGAGCTACTATCTCGACAACAAAGATTGGAAGGGCGCGCTGTCGCGCTTTCAGTCCGCTCTGGTCCTCGATCCGGACAATCCGGATGTGTATTGGGGACTGGCCGAAAGCGAGCGGCACTTGGGCGACTTCGCCGATGCGCGCGCCAACTACCTCAAGGTGATGGAATACGACCCGGACAGCAGGCACGCGAAGGACGCGCGCAAGGCCTTGAAGGACCCCGTGATCGCGAACGCGAAGCCGAGCGCGCCCGCCACAGTGCCATCGCAATAGGCGGCAATCCCTGGTTAACTTGAGTCGATGAGGCGCTCATTCGCTATTCGCGTAGCATTCCTTTCGATTCACATCCGCAAGACGAGATCGTCGGTTTTGTCGCCGCGCCGGATTCGCTTCAGCTGGCGATCGACGCGCTTCTCCGGGCTTTCGGGGTCGCCTGAATCGTCTTTGTCCTGATCCTGCTCCTGCTTTTCTGCGACAACATGCTGCAGACTCGGCCGCACGAAGATTTGCAGGAACAGCATCGCTGCACCGAGCGCAGCCGAGGATGGGCAGAACCCCGGGTTCTTTTCTCCGCGCCGTTGTTTGCGCTTCCATGCGGCTCGGCGCACGCAGTAGTGAACGAAAATCGCGGTAATCGCCAGGAACGGCAGCCCCGCCGCGAAGAGGCAGCAGTAGAACGACAAATCCGTACTCATCTGAATCCTTCTGGACAACGGGCAAAACTTCAACGGAGAAATAGGCAGCGGCGCAGAGCAGCCTGAGCCGCCCTGCGAAACCGTCTCAAATTGTCTTGAAGAATTAGCCGAGCCAGATAGGCGGCGGACGCTGGAAGGCCAGCCCGAAAGCCGGCGCGTCCATTGCGCGTCCCAGATCGAAGCGCTCCAGGAACGCCAACAAACGGAGAGGCGCGATCACTCCGAAGAACAGCACCGGCAGAATTGCGATCCATGCGGCCGAACCGGCGGAATGCGCCTGCGGGATCAGCATCAACACGAGCGCGGCGACGATTGCGATTGCCGCAACCACCACCCACGTCCGCTGATACCGGTTCTCAATCATAAGAGAGCGCTCCCTGGGCGGCAGTATAGCAGCTTCACTGGACCAACACGCGCGCCGGTTCCACAAATAGCGGCACCGCGCTAAAGAAAAGCCCCCGGCGCTCAGACCGGGGGCTTATTGAAATCCAACATCTAACGCGATCAGTTGCTGAACAGCAGCACGCCTGCGGCCTTCTCTTCGCCTGCGCTTTCATCGGAGCTTACCGGGCGATAGAAGAGTTGATTGGCGTCGAGATAGACCTCGAGGAACGCCGGCCGCTCGGGAATCTGCCCGGCGATCAGCGCCTCTGAGAGCGGGTCCTCTACATACCGCTGCAATGCGCGGCGCAATGGGCGCGCGCCGTAGCTGCGATCGACCAGCGTCTTGTCGAGAATCCACTTCTTGGCTTCGTCGGTCACTGAGATCGTGATCGATTTCTGCGCCAGATTCACGTTCAACTGCTGCACCATCAGCTCCACAATCTGCATCAGGTCGGCATCGTTGAGCGATTGGAAGAGGATCACTTCGTCGAGACGGTTGAGAAATTCCGGGTTGAAGGTTTTCTTCACCTCGTTCTTCACCAGCTCCTCGACCTTCTCGCTGACGGCGTCCTCGCGCTCGCTCTGGAAACCGAGTCCCTGCTTCTTCATCAGGTGGCGTGCACCGATGTTCGAGGTCATGATGACGATGGTGTTCTTGAAGTCGACGGTGTTGCCCAGGCCGTCGGTCAATTGCCCATCCTCAAACACCTGTAACAGAATGTTGAACACATCGGGGTGCGCCTTCTCGATCTCGTCGAGCAGAACCACCGAGTACGGCGAGCGCTTGACGCGTTCGGTCAATTGGCCGCCCTCCTCGTAGCCCACGTAGCCCGGAGGCGATCCAATCAGCTTCGACACCGAGTGCTTCTCCATGAACTCCGACATATCGAAGCGGATCAAAGCCTTATCTGACCCGAAAAGGAAGTTGGCCAGCGTTCTCGCCATCTCCGTCTTGCCCACACCCGTAGGGCCAAGGAACAAAAAGCTGCCGATAGGACGGTGCGGCGACTTCAACCCCGCGCGCGACCGGCGAATAGCCCGAGCCAGCGCCGAGATCGCCTTGTCCTGCGAGATCACCCGCTTGTGTAACTCTTCTTCCACGCGCAGCAGTTTCTGCGTCTCCTCTTCCTTGATGCTGTTCACGGGCACGCCCGTCCAGCGGCTCACCACGTCCTCGATATCCTCGCGGCCCACGATGCCCGCGGCGGAGTCGTCGAGGTGGTACTTGTCGCGCAACGCGCGCAGGTTCTCGCGCTCCTTGCGCTCCTCGTCAGAGTAGAAGCGAGCTTTTTCGAATTCGTGATTGGCGATCGCGGAGTCCATGCGGTGCACGATGAACTTGATCCGCTTCTGCACTTCGGTGATCTCTTCCGGCAGCGAGGTCTGGCGCAGCTTGACGCGCGCGCCCGCCTCGTCGATCAGATCGATCGCCTTGTCCGGCAGAAACCGGTCCGGAATGTAGCGATTCGAGTGCGCCACCGCGAACTCCACTGCGGCATCGGTGTAGCTGACCGCGTGGAACTTCTCGTAGCGGTCCTTGATCCCCATGATGATTTTGATTGCCTCTGCCTCGTTCGGCGGCGGCACCTTCACGGCCTGGAAGCGCCGCTCCAGCGAGCGATCCTTTTCGATCGACTTGCGGTACTCCGCCGGAGTCGTCGCGCCGATGCACTGAATTTCGCCGCGCGACAGCGCCGGCTTCAGGATGTTCGCCGCATCCAGCGATCCTTCCGCCGATCCCGCGCCCACCAGCGTGTGCAGCTCGTCGATGAACACAATCGCGTTCTGGCTCTCCATCAGCTCTTTCATGATGGTCTTCAGCCGCTCCTCGAACTGCCCGCGGTACTTGGTGCCGGCCACAATCAGCGACAGGTCCAGCGCCAGCACGCGCTTGTCGGCCAGGAAGCTCGGCACCTCGCCGTCGGCGATGCGCTGCGCCAACCCTTCCACGATCGCCGTCTTGCCCACGCCCGGCTCGCCGATCAGTACCGGGTTGTTCTTCGTGCGCCGGCACAGGATCTGCACCGCGCGCTCTAGCTCGCCTTCCCGTCCCACCAGCGGATCGAGCTGCCCGTCCATCGCCGATTGCGTCAGATCGCGGCTGAACTCCGCCAGCAGGCTCGACTCGCGCTGCCGCTGCTGCGGCGGCGCCTTCTCCTGCGTCACGCGCGCCAGCTCCTCGCGAATCTGCGCCAGCTTCAGCCCGCGCTCCTGCAGGATCTCCGAGGCAAAGCACTTTTCTTCCCTCAGCAGGCCCAGCAGCAGATGTTCCGTGCCAATGTGTTTGTGTCCCAGCCGCTCGGCTTCCTCCGCGGCATAGGCCAGCACCCGCTTGCACTCGTTCGATAGCGGCAGATCGACGCTGGTCGACACCTTCTCGCGGATGGTGGTGTGCGCTTCAATTTGCTTCCGGATCGACTCCACCGAGGCATGCGATCTCAGAAAGCGGTTGGTTAACGCCTTATCCTCGCGCAGCAGGCCCAGCAGCAAGTGCTCGGTCTCGATATAAGGCGAGCCAAACTGGCTGGCCTCGTACCGCGCGAAGAAGATCACGCGCCGTGCCTTCTCCGTATACCTTTCGAACATGATGTGCTCCAATAAACCGGGTGATCGAATGAAGTAGCCGTCCGGTGGTTTTGGCGCCCCAACGACGAAGACCTGTCGTTGGGACCCCGTTTTCCCGGCTTCGGCCCGACTTGCGCTCGCCCTTCTGTTCTTTCGCCGCCGGAGCTTCTATAGAAGTAATAGCCCGCGCTCCGAACTGCTCTTTTGGATGGTCTTGGGTCCGTATGCACCCCTGCGGCGAACACCTGTCGCTGGGAACCCCGCGCTTGCACCCACCGTCAACCGGCACGAACTTAGCCGGCCGACTCCCACCCCGACCTCTCGGGCCTGCTTCAGGAAAAACCCCTTGTCAGCCCGCTACATAATAAGACACAGAAACCTGCAAAAGTGGTGCTTTTTCTAGCCCAGGCTTCCAGCTTGCCCTGAATCCCTTCGAACTTCAGTGATCTGCGTCAGCCGCCCGTTTTCGAGCCGCAGCGTACGCGTACATCGTAGGGCCAAATCCATGTTATGTGTAACCAAAATCGAAGTCAGCCCATGACTTTCGTGCAAGCGCTCAATCAATTCAAAGACTCGGCCGGCCGTAACCCCGTCCAGGTCGCCGGTCGGTTCGTCGGCCAGCAGCAGCCGCGGCTGGCAGACCAGCGCCCTTGCCAGCGCCACGCGCTGCTGCTCACCGCCGGAAAGCTCGCCGGGCCGATGGTCACTGCGATCCTCCAGTCCCACCTCGTTCAGCCACTTTGCCGCCGCCAGCATGGCCTCGCTCTTCCCCATCCCTCGCGCCAAAAGCGGCATGGCCACGTTTTCCAGCGCCGTGAACTCCGGCAGCAAATAATGGAACTGCCAGACGTAACCAATCTCGCGATTCCGGAACGCTGCCGCCTCTCGCGCGCTGAGCGAGGCCACGTTGGTTGACGCGCAGTATACCGTTCCCGCGGAAGGCGTATCCAGCGCGCCCAGAATGTGCAACAGTGTGCTCTTTCCCGCGCCCGACTGGCCGACAATCGCTACCATTTCGCCGGCCTCAACTTCGAGGTTGAGATCCTCAAACAGATCGAGCGCGCCACGCGCCGTCTGGTACGTCTTGCGAAGGCCCTGAACCTGGATCACCGGAGACTGGTTTGCGTCAATGCCGGGCGCCCGCGACTTCGTCTCCCGCGCGGCGCGGGATGCCTGGGGAGCAGCCGCTGGAGGGTTTAGCGTCATCCGGTTGAACTTCATTTTACATGGCAGGAGGATACGATCGAGCAATCCCACGGATGGGGAAGGCCTATTGGTCGTGGCACACCCATAGCCACGAAGCCTATTTTGGCAGCGCCGTTGCCGCCGTTGTCGCTTCCCGCTCTTAGCTTTGACTACTCGGCTAGTTCAGCCCCACTTCTTGCCCAGCGCGTCCAGATCCGACTTGGCAAGATCTTCAGGCGTCATCACGACCCTGAACTCAACCTCCGCGTTAAACGTGAGGAACCAGGGCTCGGCGAGCTTGGGAACCTCAGACGGGCTGCTGAGGTGAACGATCAGAATGCCGCCGCGCTTGCCTTCGCGCTCGCCAAAGTAGGCAGCCTCAGGCTTGATGTCATCGAGGATTTTCTTCATTTTGGGACCCGCAGTTCCATTACGAACTGCGGTATTGAATGGTTCAAGAGGCAACTGAACCAGCATCATCATCCGCATGTTGGACCTCCGGGCGCCTGGGAATTGCCTTGGGGCAGGCGGGCGCCAATTCTCGGACCCTACTACACGCGACCGAAAAGAGTCAAAACAAATCGCTGTGAGCGGATTCAGGAAGCGTACTGGGAGGCGGAGCGATGGCGCCTCGATGAGCCAACGGCCGGCATGCGCTGCGCTTGGTATCATCGAAGCAAGGCGGCGCCGCTCTCGCTCGCGCTGCCGCCAGGGTCTTGCTTCGCCTCCATGACTCCTGCCTCCCAAACTGCTGCTCCGGAGGAACCCGCCCCTCCCTCGATGGAAAGCGCCGCGCATGCGCCGAAGGCTCGGCAGGCGTCTGGCCTGCACGCTCCAAGCCCAGGCACGACGGCCACGGTCATCCATGACCTGCGCGAGCTTTTCAAGGTGAAAGTCGTGGGGCTGGTGCTGGTGACGGGTTGGGGCGGATTTTACCTGGGATCGATCCAGTCGGGCATTTCCACCTTGCAGCGTGGGCTGCTCGACGTGCTGTTCGGCATCGGGCTGGTCTCGGCCGGGGCGGGCGCGCTGAACCAGGCGCTGGAGCGCACAACGGACGCGCGCATGAAGCGCACCGCCAATCGGCCGCTGGCGTCAAGGCGTTGGCCGCTTGCTGTTGGGATTCTGGCTGGGCTCGGCGCGATCGCTATTGGCGCGATGTGGCTGGCGCTGCGCACCAATCCGCTCACCCTGTCGCTGGCACTGCTCACGGCGTTCACCTACGTGGCTATTTACACGCCGCTGAAGCGCGTGACCACGATGGCGACCTTCATCGGCGCATTTCCCGGCGCGATGGGACCTATGCTGGGCTGGACGGCGGCGCGAGGGCGCATCGAGTGGCCGGCCGTGGCGCTGTTCGCCATCCTCTTTGTGTGGCAGTTTCCGCACTTCATGTCGATCGCGTGGCTCTACCGCGAAGACTACGCGCGAGCAGGCATCCGCATGCTGCCGGTGGTGCAACCGGACGGATGGTCAACTGTGGTGGAGGCGCTGTTCTACGCCGTGCTGATGATTCCGGTGAGCCTGGCGCCGTGGAAATTGGGCTTGACCGGCGCGGCTTATGTGGCGCCGGCAATCGCGCTGGGTCTGGTATATCTGGCTTACACGATCCGGTTCGCGCGGATTCTGCGCGCGCACACGGAAGACGAGAGCCGCATGCTGGCGCGCGATCTGCTGAAGGTGAGCGTGCTGTATCTGCCGCTGCTCTTCACCACGCTGATGCTGTGCGCGATTGCGAAGGCTTAGGGGAAGGAATGATTACCGCAGCTCCAGCATCGAGTTCGCGGGCGAATCCACGGTCGGGCACGGGCGCGACGATCGCCACGATTCTCGCTATCAGCGCCGCGGCAACGCTGTTTCTCTTCTGGCTGATCTATATTCATCCGGCCGCAGCGACGAGCACGCAGTTCGCGTTTCTGCCGGCGATGAACGCGGTGCTAAATGGATTGGCAGCGACAGCGCTGCTGTTCGGCTACACGTTCATCCGCGCACGGCGGATCAGGCAGCACCGCGCGGCGATGATCACGGCGTTTGTCTTCTCCGCGCTGTTTCTCATCGGCTACATAGCGCACCACGCGCTGCACGGGGATGTGCGCTATCCGCTTCATGCCGCGCTGCGCACGCCTTATTTGTGGCTGCTGGCGAGCCACATTATTCTGGCCGTGGTTGCGCTGCCGCTGGTGCTGGTAACGTTTTTCTTTTCGCTCTCGGGGCGCATTGCGCAGCACCGAAAGGTGGCGCGATGGACGTTTCCGCTGTGGCTCTACGTCAGCGTCACCGGCGTGGCGACGTACGTGATGCTGCGGCTGGCGCTGGGAAGTTAGGGTCTGTTAACACTAAAGCGATGCCGGCAAGCAAACCAATCTCCGAACCGAAGCGGGCGAGTCGGACCGACGGCAGAAGCCGACCTGACGACGGGACGCGGCAGCTCTTGCAGTGGGGGGGATCGATGGTCGGCACGGGGTTGCTGGCCATTGTGCTGCTGCTCACGCTGCTCGGCGGCTATTCGCGCACGGGAGCCAGCACCAATGCGGGCTGGTTCGCGCTCATCGTGGCGCTGATGTGCATTCCGTTCGGCGGATTGCTGCTGACGCTGGGCGTGGCGAAGTGGCTGAGAAACAGGAGAGGCAGGGACGTAGGGACTAGAACTGGTTGCATAAATGCCTCAGAGCGATGAGTAGGCAGGCACAGTGGAAGAATCCTTGAAACACGGTGAGGACGCGGTCGTAGCGGACCTGGATGCGGCGAAAGTTCTGCAGCCAGGCGTTGGTGCGCTCGATTTTCCAGCGCTTGCGGTAGCGGCGCAGCTTGCGTTTGTCCTCCAAGCGGCGGTTGCGGACGCGTTTTCGGTAAGGGACAATCAATTCCGTTCCCCGCTGTTTCAGCCGCATTCTGAGCACATCGGAGTCGTAGCCCCGATCCGCCACCACCCGCTGCAAGTGGGAACGCGGACGTCCACGGCCTTTGCGCGGCACCTTCACCGCAGGGAGCGTGCTTTCCGCCAGCCGACACTCGGCCAACTGCGCGGACGCAAGTTGCGCTCCGACAGGTACGCCCTGGCCGTCGACCACCACCATGCTCTTCGTAGCTTTCCCGCGACGTGTTTTGCCGACTGCGGCGCCCCCTTTTTCGCGGTGATGAAGGTGGCGTCCAAAAAGGCTTCTTCCCAGTCCAGCAGGCGGCGCTAGTCCAACAGGGACAACAACTTCTGCCATGCCTCAAGCCAAACACCTTGTTCTTCCCAAAGGCGCAACCGCCGCCAACAGGTCGAACCATCCGGGTATTCGTCGGGCATATCGCGCCAACCTGCTCCGCTGCGCAGAACCCAGAGAATGCCCTCCAGACACGCTCGGTTTGCAACCCAAGGCCTGCCCCGACCGCCTTTACGACGTTTCGCTTCGGGAAACAACGGCGCCAGAACCCTCCACTGCGCTTCACTCAACAACCTTTGCCGCTTCTTCATAGAAAAAGCTCAACTACTCAACCACCTCAAGCGTAAGTTCCTCCTTTGATGCCGAACCTATTTATGCAACCAGTTCTAGGAATGCCCAAGAGGCTTGGGGAGCTGAGACGCCTGTCGAACTCGTTGCGGCCACGAGAAAGGGTCAAAGTCATTTGCTTCGTTCTGGAGCGGTCCTATATTCCATTGACACGAGCCCGAGAAGATATAGCACGCCAGCGGAGGAAGGCGACGAGGTTTAAACGCGACCCTGGCGGGAGCATCGAGCATGGATTTCAGCCGACATGCCAGACGAGCGATGCGACAAACCCAGCAGGGACCATGCGCTTCGGGATATTTACAAGGCTCTTCTGATCTTCGCTCGCAGATGCTGTTCAGAAAACTGCCTGGGCGTTTATTTCCCCGCCGAAGGCGCCACTGTGCCCAATCTCGGCGACTTGGCTGAAAGCTTTCAGTGGGGACGGTGGACGTGCCCCCGTTTTTGAGACAAACAGTTAAGACTCGATCTTCAGCGAACGGAGAATTGAGTCTTAGGATTGTCAGGCAGGACGTTCACCCGGGAGTTCAAGCTGGCTGTCTTTGACGCCGGCTGCGCTTGCGCCTCCGCCAGCCGCACGCGGTCCGGCCGGTAAATGGTGTGCGGCAGAGTGAAATCAGCGGTGAGCGGGAAGTCCCGCGAGGAGCGGCCAACCCGAATCCTGTAGTTGCCTTGCGCGGCAACCCAACACCGCGTCCCCACGTCGTAATACGCAAAATCCTTTTCACCGAGGGTCACCGACACCTGCTTCGTCTCCCCCGGTTGCAGGAACACTTTGGCGAAGCCTTTCAATTCCCTGACCGGCCGGAACACCGGCGGATCAACCGGCTCCACGTAAATTTCCGCCACTTCAGCGCCCGCCCGTTCGCCGGTGTTGGCCAGTTCAAATTCCACCTTCAAGGGCAATCCCGTCGGCGCGCCGTCCGGAACCAGATGCAGATGGGAATACGCGAAATGCGTGTAGGAAAGACCAAAGCCAAAGGGAAACAGCGGTTCGATGTGTTTGGCGTCATACCAGCGATAGCCCACCAGCAGGCCCTCCTCATAATTCACCGCTCCGTTCGTGCCGGGGTAGGCGGAAGGCCCAAAGACGGCTGTCGGCGTATCGGCCAGCCGCTTGGGGAAGGTGCAGGACAATTTGCCGGACGGGTTCACGTCGCCAAAGAGCACTTGCGCCAGGGCGTTGCCGCCCTCCATGCCCGGATACCAAATATAGAGCAGTACCGGCACGCGCGAGAGCCAGTCTTGGCTCATTTCCACCGCCCCGCCGCCAATGAGCACCACTACGGTTTTGGGGTTGGCGCGGACGATTTTGGCCAGCAATTCGTCCTGGCCGCAGGGCAGTTTGAGGCTTTTACGGTCGGCGCCTTCGTGATCGAAACCATCCATGCGATTCAGCCCGCCGACATATATCACCATGTCGGCTGATTTTGCCGCCGCGACGGCCTGCTGGGCCAAGCGGGCAGAGTCTGCAGCCGTGGCCTTTTTGCCATCAGGCAGATATTGAACTCCCCAATCGCCCGGCGGATAATAGCCCTCGGCATAAATGATTTTTGCGCGCCCCGTGACGTAATTGCTGATGCCTTCCAGCGCGGTGACTTCAAACGGCGGCTTAATCATCGGCGCGCCGCCGGTGTCGCAGAACTTGGCCGTGGCATTCCCACCAATCACGGCAATGGTTCCAGCGTGCGCGACATCCAGCGGCAGAAAGTTCTTTTCATTTTTCAGCAGCACGAAGGAGGCTTCGGCGATTTTCTCGGCGATTTCCTGATGCGCCGGGGTGCTGGGGGACACCGTTGGCACGGGCTTAGGAGCCGGCGGATTGGACGGGTCGTAAATCAGATGCAATTTGAACATCACATAAAGGTGATGCCGCACCATGTCGTCGAGCACGGCGACGGGAAACTCGCCGTCCTGCAACCCATTCAGAAAGGGCTTCCCCAGATAAAAAGGCTCGGAATCCGGTCGCAACCCATTTTCGATGTCGAGGCCGTCGAGCGCGGCTAAATCCGTGTGATGCACGGCGCCATAGTCAGATACGGCAATGCCTTTAAATCCCCATTGGTTCCTGAGAATGTCCCTGAGCAAATGCGTGTTCTCTGAGCAATACTGGCCATTGATCTTATTGTAGGCGACCATGATGGAGAACACGTCAGCCTTTACCATCGCGGCGCGAAATGCCTGCAGATAAATTTCGTGCAACGTGCGCTCGTCAATGATTTCGTTGACCCTGAAGCGATTGTTCTCCTGGTTGTTGGCGGCAAAATGTTTGACGCAGGAGGAAACGCCTTGGGCCTGCTCCCCTTCGATGTAATCGACCGCCATTTGCGCGGCCAGAAACGGGTCTTCGCCCATGTACTCCTCATTGCGTCCGTCCAGCGGCGTGCGCTGGATGTTCACGGCCGGCCCGAAGATGATGTCCTTGCCGCGCTGCACGGCCTCCTGGCCGATAACCGCGCCAAATTCGTGCGCCAGATTGGTGTCCCACGTCGCCGCCAGGCCAAGCGTCGCGGGCATGGCGGTGGCAAAATCATTCGTGTGGCCCAGGGGAACAAAGTCATTTCCCACATCCGCGCGCACGCCGAGCGGGCCGTCGTCCATGATCAATTCGGGAATACCCAGCCGGGGAACGCCCGCCACCGAAAAAATGCCGTTGGCGTGAACCAGCGAAACTTTTTCCTGCAGCGTGAGGCGCGAAAGCAAGTCGTTGACGCGCGCTGCAATCGGCGCTTTGTCGTCGAGATACAAGGAACGCCCCTGCGCGCGCGCGACGCCGAAGTTTGCCGTCAAGATGGCCGAAACCAATAGTAGGACAAAGCGGGGCTGCCAATTCATTGAATTTTCCATATGGTTCTTGCCCACGACCGGCGTGGGCTGCTTTTTGTGATTTTCATCCTGCTTCAAAGTTTGGCAAGTCCTTTCGCAGCCTTTTTTCCGCTTTCATCACCCTTTTTCTTCACTGCCGGGACGCTTTGGCGTCATTGGCGCCTTTCCGCACGTTTTCCACTGCCCTGCGCAGACTCTTTCTCAGTGTCTCGTGTGATTCACGCAATTCTTTCCACTTTTCCCCTTCACCCTGATGCCGTAGCGGGCAATCCCCGGCGCTCAATCCCTTCCAGAATGGCACGAAACAACTCCCGCGGAACCGCCACCTCCGCCATCTGGAAGACCAACTGCCGGACATGGCGCACGACCTGCGCCGCGATCTTGATCAGTTTCTCACGCAGCGTCGTCAGCGTCCAGTGCCGCACCCCTCGCGGCAACACGGCTTGCCGCAGAAAGTCGCCCAGGTTGTAAGCCAGCACGAACAGTTGCAGCCTGATTGTCCACAAGGTCGTGACAGGACAGCGGGATCCGTTTGACGGTGTTCTTCCCTTCCTTGATCCACTACTCTGCCGCGCCACGCTGGTTGTAGAACCGCGCCACACGTTTGGCGGGCCGATCCAGATTGGTCGAGATGAACCCGACGCGAGGGAATAGTTCGCCGTGGTGCCACTCCACCTTGGCCACCACGCGGCGGGCCCGATCCCGACTCTGCGCCTGATACAAAAAGCCGGCATACCAGACTACCGGCGCGTTCGAGGGACGACCCACCGGACGGGTCAGTTGCGATAAGTCTCCAGCCGGCTATTCCTTGGCGGGTTGCTCTCCAGCAGGGCCCGCCTCCGCTTCATCGGCCATGGTCAGAATGCTGAACAGTGGTCCTGCCGGTCGAGATTTTGCGAGCGAACAGCAATGAGTGTCTTAACTGTTTGCGTCAGCCAAGGGGGCAACCCCACGGCGAAACGAGCTTGACCTTGCGTTTTTGAATTGAATGAGAATGTTTCGTCTGCCGGTGAGGAGAGACAAAGTCTCAATTCCTCCGGCAGGCGCTAACTCAGCGAGCTCATGTCGATCACGAAGCGGTACCTCACGTCCTGCCTGAGCATCCGCTCGAAGGCTTCGTTGATCTTCTGGATGGGAATCACTTCGACATCCGCGGTGATACTGTGCTGGCCGCAGTAGTCGAGCATCTGCTGCGTCTCGGGCATCCCACCGATATTCGACCCGGCAATCGCGCCTCGCCTGGAGATGAGGGTCCCCACGTCGATCGCGGGCGACTCGGCCGGCAGGCCGACCAGCGCCATCGTCGCATCCAGCTTCAGCAGATCCGTGTAAGCGTCAAGCGAGTGCAGCGCTGAGACAGCGTCGAGGATGAAGTCGAACGACCTGGTGTGGGCCCTCATCGCGTTCGCATCGGTCGACAAGACCACTTCGTCCGCGCCCAGGTGCATGGCGTCGTCCTTCTTTTTCGGTGAGGTAGTGAACTGCACCACATACGCGCCGAAGGAATGCGCGAACTTGAGAGCCATGTGGCCAAGCCCGCCCAAGCCGACGATGCCCACCTTCTTGCCCGGTCCGACGTTCCAGTGGCGCAGAGGCGAATAGGTGGTGATGCCCGCGCAGAGCAGCGGCGCGACTGCGGCCAGATTGAGGTTTGCGGGCACGGTGTGGGCGAAGCGCTCGTCGACGACGTAGTTGTTTGAGTAGCCGCCCATGGTGATGGAGCCGTCCACGCGGTCGGGCGAAGCGTACGTGAGCGTGACGCCCTCTTCGCAGTACTGTTCCTCGCCGCGCGTGCACGGCGCGCAATGGCGACAGGAGTCGACAATGACGCCGATGGCCGCAATCTGGCCCGCCTTGAATTTCTTTACGGCGTTTCCTGCCGCAGTGACTCGGCCGACAATTTCGTGGCCGGGCACCATGGGATAAACCGAGTTGCCCCACTCGTTGCGGACCATATGCAGATCGGAGTGGCAGACGCCGCAATAGAGGATTTCGACGGCGATCTCGGTAGGTCCGGGCTCGTGGCGGCTGAAGGAAAAAGGAGCGAGCGGGGATTGGGCGCCGGATGTTGCGTAGCCTTTCGATGCGGGCATGATGAGAATCCTTTCGGAAAGATGGTAAAACGACAGCCTTGAGGCCGGTTATCGCCGGAACCGCGCTGCGAAGTGTAGCGTGACATTTGCATGATTGCCTTTCCGGATTCAGTAGGATTCCCAATGGATTCAGGGACGGCGGGCCGAAGCAACACGGGGAATGCCTTGTAAATCGGCGGTAAATTCGATCTCATGGAAGCCCGCCTCCGCGAGCAGCGCCTCCACGGCGGCCTGCTGGCCGAAGCCGATCTCGAGCGCGACATAGCCGCCGGAGACGAGCGCGGCGAAGGCCGCGGGAACGAGAAGGCGGTAGATGGCGAGGCCGTCCGGGCCGGCGAAGAGCGCGTGCGCGGGCTCATAATCGCGCACCTCCACGGGGAGCGAATCGCGGTCGCGCTCCGGCACGTAGGGCGGATTGGAGACGACGATGTCGAACGGCTGACCGGCGACGGGCGTCAGCAAGTCGCCCTCGAGAAACCGAATGCGTTTGCCATAGCCGGCGCGTTCGGCATTCCAGCGGGCAAGTTCCAGCGCCGGAGCAGAGATTTCGGTAGCAGTGATTTGCGCGTGAGGCCACTCATGGAGCAATGCGATAGCGATTGCGCCCGACCCGGTGCCCACGTCCAGGATTCTCGGCCGGCGAAAAAAAGGCGCCATCTCGACAACTTTCTCGACCAAATGCTCGGTTTCGGGCCGCGGGATGAGCACATCGCGATTGACGCGGATTGGCACCCGATAAAACACCGTCTCGCCAGTGATGTACTGGATCGGCTCGCCGGTAAATCGGCGCTCGACCAAGGCGTGTACCGCGTCGGCGATCTCCGGCCCGACAGTCTTGTTGTCGTGCGCGATGAGCCATGCGTGGTTTGTTGCCCGCCGGTCCGCTCGCCATGCCAGCAATACCAGACCCTCGGCATCGCGCCTGGCCTTTTCGGGATGCGGACCGGCAGCGAGCGCGCGCTCCGCTTCAGCAAGAAGAGCGCGGACTGTTAAACGACTGATCGGCGCGGATTGTACCGCACTCAAATTGCCACGGCGGAACAGTTTCATCTTTCGGTAGTGTCTCACTGCAAGGCACGGAGGAAATATGGATGTCTTATAATCGACTTCGGAAACTCGCGTTCCCCGATGTGCGCCAAATCGAACCGGCGTCGCAGACCGGCGAGTTAATTCACAGAAAGACAAACATCCCCGGCGTGAAAATGATCGAACGCGTCGACCTGATGGCCGGCGCGCAGGCCCCTGCCAATTGGCATTCTCAAGATCCCCGACCGGAACGTGGAGGACTATGCATCGAAGGCGCAGTCTTTCCTCAATTCGATCCCGGGTTTGCTTCCTCTTCTCACTTTGCCTTGGCGCGCTGCCGGCACTGGCGGAAGGCCCCCAGGCAACGCCGAGCATTTGGGCGCCTGTTTCCACGCCGGCGCATGAGATCTACGGCCTCTCGCTTTTCGTGCTGACGATTACCGGCACAATCTTCGCGGTGGTCGCGGGTATGTTGACGTTTGTCATCGTCAAGTTCCGGGCGCGGGAGTCGGATGCGCAACAGGAGCCAGCGCAAATTTATGGCAGCACCCAGGTGGAACTTGCCTGGACCGTGATTCCGGTGCTCATCGTGGTGGTTCTTTTTCTCACCACGGCGCGCATCATCTTCGCCGTTCAGGACGCGCCCGAGCCCAAGTCCGCGCTCGACGTCACCGTGATCGGGCATCAATTCTGGTGGGAGTTCCGCTATCCCGAGCTGAACATCGTAACCGCCAACGAACTGCACGTTCCCGTGAGCACGCGGCTCCAGCCCGAGCCAACCTATTTGCGGTTGCTCTCGGCCGATGTGGATCACAGCTTCTGGGTGCCGCAGCTCGCCGGCAAGACCGATCTGATTCCCAACCATCCCAACGAGATGTGGCTCGATCCGCAATCGACAGGCCTCTATGTGGGCCAGTGCGCGCAATTTTGCGGCATCGAGCACGCGAAGATGCTGATTCGCGTTTATGTCGATACGCCGCAGCAGTTCGCCGATTGGGTGAAGAACCAGCAGCAGCCGGGTGCGCAGGATGAGGCCGTTGCCGCCGGCCGGCGCATCTTTGAAACCGAGGCCTGCATGAACTGCCACACCATCGAAGGGACTCCCGCTCATGGAACCTTCGGACCCGATCTCACGCACCTGATGAGCCGGGCAACGATTGCCGCGGGCGCCGCGGCCAACACGCCGGAGAACCTGCGCGCATGGATTCAGGACCCTAATACTTTCAAACCCGGAGCGCTGATGCCTGCCATGCAGCTCAGCGATAAGGAAGTCGACGAAGTTGTAGAGTATCTTTCCACCTTGCACTAGCGAGGTGACGCAGAAGTTTGTTGCATTAATCGAGGGTCGAAACCGCAGATCCTTCGACTCCGTTTGGCGCAAAAGACGCGCCAAACTTCGCTCAGGATGACAGCATTGTTGAGGCGAATTCAAGACTCAGGACATTTTAGGAAGTTCGCCATGGCCGACCAGACCTTACCGATTCCCGGCTCCTTCGACGCGACACCCTTGCGCGGCGCGGCACTGCTGGAATGGCTGCATAGCTGGGTGGTGACCGTCGACCACAAGAAACTGGGCATTTTGTACGTTGTGTATGCGCTCTTTTTCCTTCTCGTTGCCGGAACCGAAGCGCTGGCCATCCGCATTCAGCTTGCCATCCCGAACAACCATTTCGTCACGCCAGAAACCTACAACGAGCTGTTCACCATGCACGGCACGACCATGGTCTTTCTGGTGGGCATGCCGATTCTGTTCGGGCTCGCAAACTACTTAGTCCCGCTGATGATCGGGGCGCGCGACATGGCCTTTCCGCGGCTGAACGCATTTAGCTTCTGGCTCACTGCCTTTGGCGGGCTGTTCCTCTATTTCAGTTTTATCGGCGGCTTCGGCCTTTACGGAATGGGCGCTGCGCCCGATGTGGGCTGGTTTGCCTACGCGCCGCTCACGGCCAAAGCGTTTTCACCCGGCCACAACACCGACTACTGGGCGCTGGCGCTCATCGTGAGCGGATTTGGCACGCTGGGCGCGGCCATCAACATTCTGGCTACCGCGTTCTCGATGCGCTGCCGCGGAATGACGCTTTTCCGCATGCCGCTCTTCGTATGGCTGATGGTTGTGACCAGCGGACTCACGCTCATCACCATTACGCCGCTCACCGCCGCGCAGGTCATGCTCCTGATCGACCGCTATCTGGGCGGCCATTTCTTCGACACGCAGGCCGGCGGCTCAGCCGTGGTCTGGATGCACTTCTTCTGGATCTTCGGCCACCCCGAGGTCTACGTGCTGGTGCTGCCTGCTTTCGGCATTGCCAACGAGGTCATTCCCGTTTTCTCGCGCAAGGCCATCTTCGGCTATCCGGCGATGGTGGCGGCCTCGGTGGGCATCGCCTTTGTAAGCCTCGGCGTGTGGGCGCACCACATGTTCACCGTCGGAATGACTTCGGTCAGCAACGCCTTCTTCGTCCTCTCCACCATGCTGGTCGGCATTCCCACAGGCATTAAAATCTTCAACTGGGTTGCGACCATGTGGGGCGGAAGGATTCGTTTCGCCACGCCCATGCTTTTCTGCACTGCATTTGTCTTTCAGTTCCTTATCGCCGGACTGACCGGCATCATGCTCTCGGTCGCGCCCTGGAATTGGCAATTACACAACTCCTACTTCGTCATTGCGCATTTTCACTACGTACTGGTGGGCGCCATCGTCTTCTGTATCTTTGCCGCGATCTATTACTGGTACCCCAAGGTGACGGGACGCATGTTGAGCGAGAAGCTCGGCAAGTGGCACTTCTGGCTCTTTTTCATCGGCTTTCACCTCACCTTCGACACCATGCACTTCGTGGGCATGCTCGGCATGCCACGGTCCATTTACACCTACGAGGCGGACCGGGGATGGAACACGCTCAACATGACAATCTCAATGGGCGGCATGATCCAGGGAATCGCGGTGCTGATCTTCGTTTGGAACCTCGTCGACTCGTATCTGCATGGCAAAATGGCCGGCAATGACCCGTGGGACGCGTGGACGCTGGAGTGGTCCACGCCCTCGCCGCCGCCCGCGTACAACTTTGCCGCCGACCCGGTGGTGCGCAGCCGGCGGCCGCTCTGGGACATCAAGCACCCGAACGATCCGGACTGGAAGTACGAACCATGAGCACGATTCCGATCTTCGCGGACGAAAGCTGGCGCTTGCCCTCGCGCGGGCGGGTGGGCATGTTCTCGCTGCTCGTCGGCGAGTCGGCCATCTTCACCATCTTTGTGGTCGCGTACGTTTATTACATCGGCCGCAGCACGTATGGGCCAACGCCGCAGATTCTCAGTGTTCCCATCTTCAACACCATCTGCCTGCTTTCGAGCAGCCTGACTATCCTGCTCGCAGAGCGCGCCATTGAGCGGGGACGGATGCGCGTCTTCGGCGCGTGGTGGGCGCTCACCATGCTGCTCGGCATCAAGTTCCTGGCGGGCACGGCGACCGAATGGGGCCGGCTGATGGTTCATGAAGGGCTCACCATCCGGACGAATCTGTTCGGGACAACTTTTTACTCGCTGGTGGGGCTGCATGCAACGCACGTCGTCGTCGGTCTCGTCGGGCTATCTCTGGTGATGCTGTTTACGCTGCTCGGGCGCGTGGAGCAGCGGCATGCCGAGCGCATTCAGGTGCTCTCGCTCTACTGGCACTTTGTCGACGCGGTGTGGGTCGTGGTCTTCACCGTGGTCTACATCGTGGGAAGGTAATGGTTATGGCGGAAACTCTGCATCAGAATGAACAGCGCGTGGCGGGCGCAACCATTCATTTGCCCGCGCCTACCGCGTGGCCCATTGTGTTGGCCCTCGGTTGCACGCTGGCCGCTGCGGGATTGGTTACCAGCTTGGGCATCAGCATTCTAGGCGGCGTGCTGATGCTTGCCGGTTGCATCGGATGGTTTCGCCAGGTTCTTCCTCGCGAGCAGCATGAGGGAGTCCCGATTGTCGATCGACCGGTCACGATTGCATCCTCTCGCGTACTGGTGGAACGCGTCCGGCTCAGCCCGGAGCACCGGGCGCGACTGCCCATCGAAACCTACCCCATCCTCAGCGGCATCAAGGGCGGGATCGCCGGGGGCATCGCCATGATCGTGCCCGCGCTTCTATATGGATGGATCGCGCAACATAGCATCTGGTACCCGATAAACCTGTTGGGAGGCGCGGGCGTGGCGCACTGGCGCAACCCCACGACCGCCGAAATTGCCGCATTTCATTGGCAGGGCCTGCTCGTCGCCATCGTGATCCACTCCGTCACGTGCGTGCTGGTCGGTTTGCTATACGGCGCCATGCTGCCCATGCTGCCACGCCATCCCGTTCTGCTTGGCGGCATCTTGGCGCCCGTTTTGTGGACGGGCATTCTGCATTCCTTCATGGGCATAATCAACCCCGCACTCGCTGAACGCATCCACTGGGGATGGTTTTTGATTTCTCAGATCACCTACGGCGTAACCGCGGGCATCGTCGTTGCGCGCCAGGAGCGCATTCCTACCCGCCAATCACTGCCCATTGCCGCGCGGCTGGGCCTTGAGACGCCCGGGTTGATGCATTCCAAGCCGGACGCCGGTCCCCCCGCTTCGCGACCCCGTGGACGAGAGCCTGTCCAGCGGGACCCCGGCCTGCCGCGGGATAAGGAGGGACAGTGATGCGGCGTGGGGCGCTCGTGCTCGCAGTGCCACTCGCCGCCTTGCTCGGCGGCTGCGGGCATGCGCCGGGGTATCCTCCGGCTCCGATTCCGCGGCCTGCGGCGGTGACCGGCTTCGCAACGCTTTACAGCGAGAACTGCGCGGCCTGTCACGGAGCCAACGGGCAGAACGGCCCGGCGATCGATCTCGCCAATCCCGAGTATCAGGCGCTGGTGGATGACGCGACTCTGCGCAAATGGATCTCCGGCGGCATGCCCGGCACGGAGATGCCGGCGTTTGCGCGATCGGACGGCGGCATGTTGACAGCCGCGCAGGTGGAAGCGCTTATTGCCGGCATGCGCAAGCAGTGGTCGCGGCTGGATGCCTTCGGCGGAGCCGAGCCGCCTCCGTATGCACAAGCGCAGGCGGGCGATCCGCATCGCGGAGCACTGACCTACCAGACACGGTGCGCGTCCTGTCATGAGTCTTCTCGCCAGCAGATCACCAGTCCGGTGTATCTGGCGCTCGTCGGCGACCAGGCCTTGCGCAGCATCATCCTCGCGGGACGCCCGGATATCGGGCAGCCCGACTGGCGCCATGACAGCGCAGGCGGCAAGGCAGCCGCGCCGCTCTCGGCGCAGGAAGTCGACGACATCGTCGCGTATTTGGGCAGTCTGCGCAACGCAACGCCGCAATTGGCCGCGAACGCAGCGTCGGGGCAATCCGCATCCGCCGCAACCGACGGGAGGCAAGCAAAATGAGCAACGAAGAACAAGCATCGGGCGAGAACCTGTCCAGGGAACTATCGCAGAGCACGCACGCGCCCGGCGCCGGCGAGCGAGGGAACCGCGACCACAGCAGCGTTGTGTCGCGCCGATGGCTGCTGTTCAAGGCGGGCATTGCGCTGAACGGCCTGGTCGGTCTTGTGCTGGCAGTGCCCATCCTCCGCTTTCTGTTTGCGCCCTGGAGGAAGGACTCAAGCTACGACTCCTGGGTGTCGCTCGGCGAGGCAGAAACATTTCCCGCCGGCGAGACGCGCCTGGCGTTTTATAAGAATCCCTTCAGGAATCCCTGGGACGGGCAGACCGACGATATCGCCTGCTATGTGCGCCACATCGGCTCAAGCCAGTTCCAGGTCTTCGCCATCAACTGCGCGCACCTCGACTGCCCGGTGCGCTGGTTTCCGCAGTCGCAGCTTTTTATGTGCCCATGCCACGGCGGTGTCTACTACGCCGACGGTTCGCGCGCCTCCGGCCCGCCGCCACGCGGCCTCTTCACCTACAACTGGAAGATCGAGTCCGGCGAGTTGCTCATCGATGCCGGCCAGATGCCCACGCTCTCGAACACCGCGAAGCTCAAAAAGATTTCCATTGGGCAGGGGGATTGCTCATGCCGCGGATGAAGAAGATGGCAGCCCGCGTTTATGCCTGGCTCGAGTTCCGGTTGCGGCTCGAAGGGCCGGTGAGACAGGAGGCGCTGCACCCGGTTCCTCGTAACACCGCGAGCTGGTTTTACGTTTTCGGCAGCGCGGCCTTTACGCTGCTGCTTCTGCAAATCTTCACGGGCATTTTGCTGGCACTGGTATATGTCCCGTCGGCCGGCGAAGCATGGAACAACCTGAACGTTCTCAATCACCAGATTCCGCTGGGATGGTTTCTGCGCGCAATGCACGGCTGGGGATCGAACTTCATGGTGGCCATCGTATTCATCCACATGACGCAGGTATTCCTCTTCGGCGCATACAAATTTCCCCGCGAGTTCACGTGGATTCTAGGCGTTTTCCTTCTGCTCATGACGCTGGCCATGGCCTTCACCGGGCAGGTGCTGCGCTTCGATCAGGACGCCTATTGGGGACTGGGCATCGGCGCATCCATCGTCAGCCGCGTGCCGTTCATCGGCGGTGGCCTGGTTCATCTGCTGCTGGGCGGTCCCATTATCGCCGGCGCTACGCTGTCGCGCTTCTTCGCACTGCACGTTTTTATCATTCCCGGCGCATTGCTGCTTTTTGCATTGCTGCACATTTGGATGGTGCTCAAGCTTGGCATCAACGATTGGCCCATGCCGGGACGGCTCGTCCGGCGCGCGACGTACATCGCAGAGTACCAGCGGCTGACCCAAGAGGACGGCATTCCTTTCGTTCCCGGCGCATTCTGGAAGGATCTCGTCTTTTCCGGGGCGATTCTGGCCGCGGTCGCGGTCTGCGCCTTCGTTTTCGGCCCCTACGGCCCCAGCGGCCAGCCCGACCCGTCGATCATTCAGACCGTGCCTAAGCCGGACTTTCCATTTCTGTGGATCTACACGACTCTTGCGTATCTTCCGCCCGCGATGGAGACGCCATTCATGCTGATCACGCCGCTGGTCGCCATCGCCCTGCTGCTTGCGGTGCCCTTCGTCGCCGGCGAAGGCGAGAAGAGCTGGCACCGGCGGCCGGTTGCAGTGCTTGCGGTTTCCACTATTGCGGTAGCCTGGGGCATGCTGACGGCCCTGGGAACCACGACCCCGTGGAGCCCGCACATGAACGCGTGGAGCGGCGATCCGATCCCCGTGCGCTACTTACAGACCGCTACCCCGCTGGTGCGGCAGGGCGCGGCGGTCTTCCAGGCCAAGCAGTGCCGCAACTGCCACTCGATTGGCGGAGCCGGGGGCCAGCGCGGACCTGCACTGGACGATGTAGCCACGCGCATGACGATCGACCAGATGCGCTTCAAGGTGGTGACCGGAGGCGGCAACATGCCTGCCTACGGCAAAAATCTTTCGCCTGCGGAGATCGAAGCACTGGTCAGTTTTCTTGAAACGCTGCACCCGGCCAATGAGCCGCCGGCATACGACGCTGCGCGGCGGGCGGTGGAAACTTCGCAGGCGCCGGCGAGCTCCGCCGCACCCGCGCACGCGCCAGGGCAAGGGAAATCCGGCCCATGATTCAAGACACGACACTTGCGGATCTCTTTACGCAGTGGGACATTCCCTGGGCCGTGACTTCCGCGCTTGCGCTTACGGCAGTGGTTTACGCGTGGGGCTGGGCTCGCATCCGCCGCACGCGCCCGGCGGAGTTTCCGGCCTGGCGGCTGGCAGCGTTCCTCGGCGGCATTGTTGCCGTCTTCGTGGCTGTCGCTTCGCCGCTCGACACCTTCAGCGAATCGCTGCTGTTCATGCATATGGCGCAGCACTTTGTGCTGATGTCCATTGCGCCGCCGCTTATCGTCTTCGGCGCGCCCGTGGTTCCTATGCTGCGCGGACTTCCGCGGTGGACGATCCGCCGATTGCTGCGGCCGTTGTTCGTCTCGCGCGCGCTGCCGGCCGCGGGGGCGTTTCTCACGCGTCCGCGCGTGGCTTGGCTGGCGATGAATGTCGCCTACATTGGCTGGCACATTCCGCGCGCCTACGAGTTTGCGCTGGCCTCGGAAAACTGGCACAACTTCGAGCACGCCTGCTTCTTCTTCTTCACCAACCTGATGTTCTGGTGGCCGGTCATCCGGCCGTGGCCGAGCCGCGCGGCGCAGTCGCGCTGGTTCTTGATTCCCTATCTTGCGCTGGCCGACGTGGTCAACACGGGAGTTTCGGCGTTCCTCTGCTTCGCGGGCCGGCTGCTTTATCCAAGCTATGGCGAAATTCCGCGGCCCTTCGGCTTCGGCGCTCTCGACGACCAGGTTGCCGCAGGAGCCTTCATGTGGGTGTGCGGATCGATGGTCTACCTGATTCCGGCGGTGGCGATTGTCGCGCAGCTTCTCTCGTCTGGCGCGGATGAGTCGCGGAAAGCGATGAGAGTGAGCGGCGGCGAGGTTTGATCGCGCGGAGACCAGCGCAACGGCGACCTAGAGCATGTCTCCTATTGGTGTAGAGCGCTGAAGGGGAGTCCGAACCAAGCTTTTGCATCCTCAGCAGTGAGCAGCGGCAGGAGTTGGGCGATGGCCTGGTCGTGGGCCTCCAGCAGCTTCCGCCGCAAATCATCCGAATAGGGTCGCGCCATTGATCTTGCGCGGACAATCGCCAAAGACTATACACCATCAGGAGAGATGCTCTAAACGGGGTATCGTTCCATGGCTATGGCATGTTTGGCCACGGTGCGGCTTAGTGCGACCGCGTCGGCGGGTGAGAAGCGCGCCAGGCGCCGCAAGATCGCCAATTGCGTGAGCAGCGCGTCGCCTTCGCCGCAGGCCGCAAGCACCCGCCGCGCCGCCTGAGCGGCGAATGCCATGGTTTCATCGGCCAGTAGGCCAGTCATGGCGGCGGCAACTTCGGATGAACTGCGTCCTGCTCGGGTGAGCTTGAGCGCGCGCAGCAACGCCGACTCGAGGGCGTAGACGTGGCTGATCAGATCGGCCAGGTCGGCCATGATCTCCTGCTGCTCCTCGAGAGCCGTCATAAAGCGCTGGCTGGCCACCCCTGCCGCAAACAGCGCGATCTTTTTCGTCACGGCCAGCGCCGCGGCCTCGCGCGCCAGCGGCTCGCCCGCATTCGAGTCATCGCCAAACGAGGGCGGCGCCGTCACTTCGTCCATCACGCGCTTGATGGCCGCGAGCAACGGCAACTTGCCGGCCAGGGCTCGTTTCATCAGCCAGCCGGTAATGATCAGGCGGTTGATCTCGTTGGTTCCTTCGAAGATGCGGTTGATACGGGCGTCGCGGTAATAGCGCTCGGCGGGATACTCTTCGACGTAGCCGAAGCCGCCCATGGTAGCAATCAGTTCGTCGGCAACCAGCGTGAGCATCTCCGAACCGCAAATCTTGAGAATGGAGCACTCGACCGCGTACTCCTCGATGCTGCGCGGAGCGTGGCTGCGCTGCGGCGGTTCGGAACTGCCGAGCTGGGCTATGCGCGCATCAATGAGACCTGCGGTGCGGTAGGCCATGCTTTCGGCGGCGTAGAGCTGCGCCGTGGCGGAAGATATCTTACGCTGGATCAGGCCGAATTCCGCGATCGTCTTGCCGAAGGCGTGACGTTCTTTGGCGTAGCGGATCATCTGGGCCAGTGCGTGCCGGGCCCCGCCAATACAGGCCACGCCCAGCTTGAAGCGGCCCACGTTCAGAACGTTGAATGCAATGTGGTGGCCTTCGCCTGCCTGGCCCAGCAGATTCTCTTTTGGAACCCTGCAGTCCTGCAAGATCAGCGGGCAGGTCGACGAGCCGCGAATTCCCAGCTTGTGCTCTTCGGCGCCCACAATGAGGCCGGGCGTGCCGCGCTCAATGAGAAACGCGGAGAACTTTTCGCCCCCTGTCTCTCGATCGACGATCTTGGCGAAGACCGTGTACAGACCCGCGATGCCGCCGTTGGTAAGCCACTGCTTTTCGCCGTTGAGAATGTACTGGGAGCCGTTGGGCGAGAGCGTTGCGCGGGTGCGGATGTTCATGGCGTCAGAGCCGGAGCTGGCCTCGGACAATCCATAGGCGCCGATCCACTCGCAGGATGCGAGCTTAGGCAGGCAGCGTCGCTTCTGCTCCTCCGTCCCGTACCAGACCAGCGGCAGCGTGGCGATGCCGATGTGCGCGCCAAAGGCGGTGGAAAAGCTGGCCAGCATCGAGATGCGATCGGTGATCACCGTCGAGCTGACCTTGTCCATGCCCAGGCCGCCGTATTCCTCGGGGATGTCGACCGCAGTGAACCCCAATTCTGCGGCCTTGCGCAAGAGCGCCGGCATCGCGCCGGGTTCTTTCGATTCGATCGCCGCTATGCGCGGCAGAATCTCTTCGCGCGCAAACTGCTCTGCGGTGGCTGCGATCTGGCGCTGCTCCTCGTTCAGGTCTTCCGGGGTGAAGATTTCATCCGGGGTGCGGGATTCGAGCAGGAAGCTGCCGCCCGCGGCGGCAGCGATGGGCGATGCGGCGACGGCGGACATGGTCTTAAACGGCCTCCCATCGATGCCAGCCTTCATGATAGACGCTTGAGGCCCCGCAAGATGCTCGCGGCGGCCGAGCTGCTGCCGAATTCAAAAATCAGCCCCCATTCGAGCCGGATGATACTTTGACGAGGCACTTTTAGCTTACCTGGGGCGTTGTTCAAGGATTCGAGCGCTTGGGCGCACTTCCGAAGGGGGTTCGCCTTTCCAGACGATTCGAATCGCGATTACCAACCCAGTAGTGACGATGGTTATCATTAAGCCAAACTCGATCCCGCCTCCGATGTTCCCTGGAACAATTGCCGCAGACCACATTGCGGGCCCAAGCAACGCGAATGTCACCCCGATTACAATCGCCGCCCGATTCAACGTTCTAAACGAACGTCGTGCGAAAAGGGAAGTAAAGGACCATAGCGAACATAGACTCCCGAGATACATCACGAAGCCGTTAAGCACCTCAAACGCGAGAAACCGTATTACATCGATGACTCGAGTAGGACCCGGGTTCACCGCCGGCGGGAGAGACAGGAGTGCCGTGCACGCGCTGCCTAAGGTGTAAGGGGGTTGAACGGGGGCCTCCTGAATCAGTGACTATCATTAGTTGGGCCTTTCCTAAATCTCTCAATAAGTCTGGGCGCAGGATTGACCGAGCTTTTTCTGAGGTTGAACCTCGGCGATAAAAAATCGCGTCGGCGCCGCGGAGGAAGCTGGCGCTCGCTCGATGGGACGAATTGGATAAAAAAGTTAGACCTTTAACGCCGGATGTGCCGCGTAGTGCAGCAGTACGGCAACCGCGCAACTGGTGAGGCGAGTCTCTGCTGAGTCTGCGCGACTGGTGAGGATCGTGGGAACACGGGCGCCGAGCACGATGCCGGCCAGTTGCGCGCCGCCCAGATACTCGAGCTGTTTGGCGAGCATGTTGCCGCTCTCGAGATCGGGGACAACCAGGATGTCGGCTTGGCCGGTCACCGGCGAAACCAGCTTTTTGATGCTGGCGGCTTTTACGCTGACGGCGGTGTCGAAGGCCAGCGGGCCGTCGAGAATGCCCCCTGTAATCTGGCCCCGTTCGGCCATCTTGCAGAGCGCGGCGGCGTCAAGCGTGGACTTGATCTTGGGGTTCACGGTCTCGATGGCCGAGAGCAAGGCGACCTTGGGCTCCGGGATGCCAAGCGCGTGAGCGAGGTCGATGGCGTTCTGCACGATATCGACCTTGTCTTCAAGATCCGGAACGATGTTGATGGCGGCGTCGGTGATGAGCAGGGTGCGCGCATAGGCCGGCGTGTCCATGATGAAGACATGCGAGATGCGGCGCGCGGTGCGCAGACCGGTATCGCTTTTCATCGCCGGCTTCAGCAGTTCGTCGGTGTGCAGGCTGCCTTTCATGAGGGCCTGGGCGTTGCCTGAACGGCAGATGACCACTGCCGCGTTGGCGGCTTGTGCCTCGGTTTCGGCCTGGACCATGGGGAAGGGGCTTATGTCTACGCCGATCTTTGCGGCCAGGGCCTTCATGGCTTCTTCGGGGCCGATGAGCGTGGGCTCGATGAGGCGGGCGGCTGCGGCCTCGACGGCGCCCCTGAGGGCCACGTCGCTGAGCGGCCAAACCACCGCGGTGGTGATGGCCGGGAGATCTTTGCAGCGCGCGATGAACTTGTGAAACACGTGGTAGTCGGGGGGATGGCCGACAAGCGGGTCGACGGCAACGGCTTCAGCCAGTGTGGCAAGATCGCTCATGAATCGATTCTCCAGGCCGGCGCAGCCAAGAGCTCGCCAGGCCTTACTCGCTTATTGTGACGTTTCTGCCCCGATCCGCGTGTGCCTTCGGTCACAGTTCGGGTATGGGTCTCTGCATGTGGGATATCTCGAATGCATCCGGCAACTCCCCGGAGTTCTGCTCACTCATTTCTTTCCCCTGCCGGCTCATGAATCACGGCTCAGATGGCGGCGATTTGCGGCGGGGGTGGGCCGTTGACTTTGTGCGAAATTCGGGCCTATACTCTGGGGATACCGGGGCTCTTCCCCCCCAGCCAAAAAACGGTCACCGGCGTTATCCTGACGCCGCATTCAAGGAGAAAGGAGAGTCTTATGCATAGACCTCTCGCGATCGCCTTTTGTGCTCTGCTTCTCTGCGGAGTCCTAGCACCAACCTCCTCAGCCCAGTTAGGCCAGCTTGGCAACGTGCTTTCAGGGAAGCAGAAGAAGGGACAGGACCTGAATGGTCCGGTCGACTTGAGCGGCGTCGACAAGGAAAAGATCGCCCGGATCGAGGAGATGCCGGAGGTCCAGGACGCCATTCAGCAGGAGTGGGACGCGCTGCGGCGAAGCGACATGCAACTGGCTTATGGCATCAATCTGACCGAGAACTGGGGCATGGCCCAGGACGCTGTTGCGGGCGACTCATTCGACCGGCAGCGCCTTTACAGCAATCCGGTTGTGCAAAGCTACATCAACCACATTGGCCAGCGGCTAGTACCGAAGAGCTCAAGCAACGTGTATACCTTCCGCGTCCTGTACGATCCCATACCCAAGGCTCTGACGCTTTCGACAGGGACGATTTACCTCTCCACCGGGCTCGTTTCGATGCTCGGGAGCGAAGCCGAGCTGAGTTATGTGCTGGCGCACGAAATTGCCCACATCGAACTGCGGCAGGCCTACCTGCGCATTCGCGACAAGAACGTGGAGATCGAGCTGGCGAAAGAGAAGGCCGAGAAGGACAAGGTGATCACCGATGTGGCGTCTACGGTGATGGGAGCCGGATTAGGCGGCGCGCTGATCCCGCTAAGGCTCGGATCGCTGTTGGGCGGCAGCGCCGGACTGGCGACGGGAATGGAAGTGGGCCACTATTTCATCCATCCGCAAATCGAGCCGGTCATCTGGGCTTCGAAAGAAGAGGACGACGCCGACGATATGGCGACGCGCATGATGCTGGATCAGGGGTACGACCCGCGTGAAGTAGCCCACCTGTTCGTGACGCTGAACCAGGTGGTGACAACAGACTCGCGCATGGGCCTGGGATTCATGGGCAGCACGCCGCGCGTGAAAGGGCGGCAGGCCCGTTTGGACCAACTCATCAATGGAGAGCTGAAAGCGGAGATTGAGATGAAGTCCAAGGCGAAGGGATTCAACCCCATTGGTCCGGATTTCGCGCCCATGGTAGCCGCCGTCAAGCGCGACGACGGAATTCTGGACATGGATTACGATCTTTTCGCCATAGCGAAGAGAAACCTCGAGGGCGCCGTGCAGCAGCGGCCTGACGACGCGTCTGCCCATTTCTATCTGGCCAAGCTGGAACGGCTGACTGCGCGCGCGCCCGAGGAAAGGCAGGATGCGCTCAATCACCTGAATACTGCGTTGCACCTGGATGCGGACCGTGGCGCGATCCCCGCGGCTCATTTGGAGTATGCCGTGGCGCTGATGGAGCAGGGCGACCCGGCCAACCAGGGCCAGATCGCGGGCGAATTGAAGGCATACGTCGCGCTCTGCGAGCGCGATCATGCCGGATTACCGTCCAATATGCCCCTGATCTACGACTATCTGAGCGCGGCCGGCGATGCCAAGTGGTATCTGCCTCCGCAGTGGTATGCCGCGCAGTTGACCAACACGCCGGGCTTCACGACCACGGCGCCAGAGGCGGTGATTCGCAAGGCCACGATGTTGGAGGGGCCACCGCCGCCGCCAGCGCCGTCGCCGGCAATGGCAGCCGTAGCTGCACCGGCTCCGCACGCAAGAACCAAGCCTGCCGCGGCGCACGTGAAGAAAGCGACGGAGAAGTAGGTCACGCGCCGACTGCGTGGGGTTTCTCTCAGGGTCTGGTCCATCGACGTGCGTTACCCTGATCACTGATGGGCCAGATCCGCATTCTTCCCGATCAGGTTGCTAACCAGATCGCCGCCGGCGAGGTGGTGGATCGGCCTGCGTCCGTGGTGAAGGAACTATTGGAGAACGCGCTCGATGCGGGAGCCAGCCGGATCCGAGTCGAGGTGGAAGGCGGCGGAAGAAAGCTGATTCGCGTCTCTGACGACGGCCAGGGCATGAACCGCGACGATGCCCTGCTGGCTTTCGAGCGCCACGCCACCTCAAAACTGCGCACGGTGGACGATCTGCTCTCGATTGCCACGCTGGGCTTTCGCGGCGAAGCGCTGCCATCCATTGCATCCGTTGCTCGCGTCACACTGGAAACTGCGACCGGCGAAGAGGCCGGGGGCACGCGCGTCGAGGTTGCCGGCGGCAAGATCCGGCACGTGGAAGACACGGCTCTGCCCCGCGGCACGACGCTGGCGGTGAGCGATCTCTTCTTCAACACCCCCGCGCGGCGCAAATTTTTGCGCGCCGAATCCACTGAGCTGGCCCATGTAACCGCGCTGGTCACGCATTACGCCCTGGCCCATCCTGAGAAGCAATTTGAATTGATCTCGGCCAGCCACTCGATCTTAAACGCCCCGCCGGTCGCCCGCACCGCCGAGCGCATCTACCAGGTCTTCGGCAAGGAGACGCTCAGTCAACTGCTTCCGGCAGCCGCTGAGGCGCCACTGGAGCGCGCCGGACTTCCCGAGCCGCCGCCATGGAAAAAGGACCCCGGCCAACCCATGCGCATACCGGGATCTCTGCGGCTGACCGGCTTCTACTCCAAGCCGGAACTGCAAAAACTGAACCGCAATTCCATTTACATCTTCGTGAATAAGCGCCTCATCCGCGACCGGCTGCTGCTGCACGCCATCACTGAGGCTTATCGCAACGTGATTCCGCCCACCAGTTTTCCTGTGGTGCTGCTCTTTCTGGAAATGCCGCCCGAGGAGGTGGACGTGAACGTGCACCCGGCTAAGACCGAGGTGCGCTTTCGCCAGCAGAGCGTGGTTCACGACTTTGTCCGCGACAGCCTGCGCACGGCGCTGATCAAGGCGCGGCCAGCAGCCGGCTTTCTGGCCGCGCTCGACTCGCAACCCTCGGCCAGTCCGTCGCTCATACAGCCTGCCGCGTCACCCCTTCCGGGATTGCCAGATCGGGAGTCAATCCCGCCTGCACTGGGGACGACGCTGCCCCCGGACTCCGATCCGGGCGCATTCGCCGGCGCCGAGACCGATGCCGAGCCTTTCCAGTTGGCCCCAAAGACGCCGTCCCCAATCCCCGGCAAGCTGCCTTTTGATGGCCGGGGGTTTGCCGAGGGGCAGAGGCTGGACCCCCGCAGCTTCGATCGGGAGGCTTGGGGCGAAGCAGCCAAGGCGCTGTTCACGCCGGCCACAGCTCCGGTTGACGACGAATGCAGCCCAAACCTCGATGGCGCCACGGCTTACGCGGATAATCCGGCAACGGCGACCGCCCTGGTTGAAGCGGAACAAGCGGCCAACAGCCTGAACCGCCTGGATTCGCTGAGACCGCTCGGGCAGTTGCGGGAGTCGTTCATTCTGGCTGCCGGTGACGATGGATTGTGGATCATCGACCAGCATGTTGCACACGAACGGGTGCTTTTTGAGAAGATCCTGCGCGACCGCCAAGTGGAGCGGGTACAGCGCCAGCGCCTGCTCATGCCGCTGCTGGTCGAACTGAAGCCCGAGCAGATGACGGTGTTTGCGCGCATTGCCGATGAGCTCGAAAACAACGGCTTCGAGGTGGAACCCTTTGGGCCTCAGACACTTGCCGTGAGAGCGGCGCCGGTCGGACTGGAGGGCGCGGCGCTCGAGCGCACCTTGGGAGAAGTGATCGAGCAATCCTCCGCCGACTCGGACGAACCATTGCGGAATGAGGAACTTACCAAGCTCCGCTCGCGAATTGCCGCCTCCATCGCCTGCCACTCGGCGATCAAGGTGAATACACATCTTGATCCAAACCGTATAGAATGGTTATTGTTAGAACTGGCGAAGACTAGAAACCCAACCAGTTGCCCGCATGGACGTCCAATAGCGTTGCTGTATTCCTGGAAGGAGATCCAGCGGGCTTTCCACCGCATTTAGGACCCTTGACACTGGGACCCTTGGAAGGTGGCCGCCGCGCTCTCAGGGGCGCGGGTTGCAGGACGTGATTGGCAACCTGGAAACGAGGTCTTTCTTTGACAGCGGAACAATTGGAAGCATCGCGCTCCGAAAGGATGCGCCAGAACGGACGCGGGCAGATCACACTCGATGACGCCCGCACATGGTTGGAAGAGACGGGGTTGTCTCTCTTCCTGCCGCGGCGGCAATTCGCCGCCTTCATTGCCCCCTCCTTCGTTGAGGCCGTAGCCGGTGAGCGGAACCCGGCGCCCGGAGCCAAACTCACCGCTCTGGCGGAAGATCTGCTGATCCGGCTGGAAACGGAAGGTGTGGCGGTTCGCCTGAACCTGCTGGGACAGCCGGGAGAAGAGCCCGACTTCGTTGTGGCGGCATGGGTTTTGCCCTATGTCTACGCCCTTCGCGGCGATCGCGACTGGCGGCGCAGCCCACAACTGACCGGATCGCGCCAGGTTTCGCCGCTGGCCATCCAGACCTATAAACTTCTTGAGGCCGGCGACGCCACCATCCCGCAACTGAAGCATGCGCTGGGACGGGAGGTGACAGAATCCGCCGTTTTGCGCGCCATCACCGAACTCTGGCAACAACTGCGCATCATTCCGGTGGTGTCGGCTCCCGGCCGGACGCCGCAATGGCAGCTTCTGCGGCTGCGCTTCCAGAAGGCCATCGCCGAAGGCGCATCCACATCTCAAGTCACGGCGATCTCGGTGCTTGCGTCGATTTACCTGCAGGCAGTGATTGCCGCCAGCATGGAAGAGGTGGAGTTGTTTTTGGCCCCGCTGACCGCGCGCAGCAAGGTGCGAGAAGTGCTTCGCGGGCTGGTGGCCACTCGCCAGGTGCATACTCTCCCTCTGGGCCATGCGCCTCACTTTTACGTAGCCGGGACACTGCCCGAGTTTGCTGCACCTCCCACGGTATATGCCAGTTCGGCCATGCCTGCTTCGACAAACTTCCTGCGCTCGTATGAGCACGAGGAAGAAGTGCGCGAGGCGATGCTGCCGAAGCCCCTATCTGTAACCGCTTCCGCGCCAACCCCATCAGGGAAGCCTGTGGAGCCGGCGGCGCCGCAGGCCGCAGTCGGGCGCACTGCGCCAGCCAAGGAAAAGCCGCAAGTGGCGCGGCCCCGATTCAGCCATCAGCCCGCTCACACCCGCAGCCGCAAGGCGGCGCAGAGTTCCGCAGGCAGCCGCGCGGCCCGCCGCGCCAGCCGAGAGGTTCGCGGTGCGGCATCGCGAACCGCCGCGGCGCATACGGCTCGCAGCTCCCGCCATGCGCATGCTGCACGCTGGGCGCATGGTACGTCAAAGAACGGTCAAAGCGAGCACAATGGGAGGCACCGCGGCAAGAACTCCTCCAATGGGAACCGCTTTCATTCGAGCGGCAAAGCTCGTGTGGGCCGCACGGGGAACGGCGCCTCGAGCTTGCGGAATGCGAAGCCTCCTGCGGCGAGGGGTCTGCGCGACGGCCACGCCACCGCTGGGAAGCCAGCCGGAAAGCCCATTTCCCGCCGCGGCAGCTCTCCCCGGAAAGATGTGCGTTCTGGCGCACGCAGCGCACGCAGCGGCCGCAAACCGGCGCTGACGGCCGCCGCGAAAACAGGCAACAGGTCGCAGTACGGCTTTAGCGCTTCGTCCAGGCAGCGATCGAAGAAACGCGGATGAGCGCAGAAGAAAACCGCATAGGCGCTCCTTGGCCGGGCCGCAGGACGATCATCGCCATTGACGGGCCTGCGGGAGCGGCGAAGAGCACCATCGCGCGCCACCTGGCCCGGCATTTCGGCCTGCTGAATCTTGAAACCGGCGCCATGTACCGCGCCTTCGCCCTGAAGGCGCTGCGCGCGGAACTGCCTTTGGATGACAGCCAGGCCCTGGAGAGACTCGCCGCCGAGACGTCCATCCGCCTGGAACCGGGCGAGGAAGAGAATCGCGTTCTGCTCGATGGCGAGGACGTGAGCGGCTTTATCCGCAACCCGACCGTCACCGAGGCGGCATCGCGCGTGAGCATTTTCCCGGCGGTACGCGCCTGGATGGTCCGGCTGCAACAGCAACTCGGAGCGCAAGGCGACGTCGTCATGGAGGGCCGCGATATTGGCACTGTCGTCTTTCCCCATGCCGAGGTCAAGATTTTTCTCGATGCGGCCCCTGAGGTGCGCGGACTACGCCGCTACGAGCAGTTGGGCCAGCAAGGGCCTTCGCCCGCGCCGCCCGAAGAGGTCCTTCGCGACCTGCGCGCCCGCGACGAACGGGACCGCAATCGCGCCGACTCGCCGCTCAAACCGGCGCCGGACGCTGTCATTTTGGATTCGACAGCCATGACGTTGGAGCAGGCACTTGCGGCGGCCGAGGCCATTGTAGCGGCAAAGTTGGGTCAACCTTTGTGTTCTTCCTGACACGCGCTGGCGGGCGCTCGTTCCCGCGGGCAAAACACAAACTTCAATGGGTTGTTGGTGGGGGCCGCACCACCATGCTCCGGAATCAAACGTTTTTCCCCCTTATTTGCATGCGGATCCGTTGATGCTGTCGTGTAAACTAGTTGCGACCGTATAGGGGTCGCCCGTCAATCACCAAGGGCAAGAGTGCGAGATGCCTGCTTATTGCCGCATATGCGGATCCGACAATCTGCGCCCTTCTCACTTCCGGATCATGGATGTGGTCCATCTCCTGTTTCTACGCTACCCAGTGCGTTGCCGCCTTTGCCGTCACCGAGGCTACGTGAGCATTTCGAGGATTTCCGAAGTACGACGCGAGGCGCGCGCGCGCCGGAGGCGTGAAGCTCACGAGCGTGTCACGCATTCGACGGTCTTTGTGGACATCCCGCGCAGAGGTGACGATGATCTGGAATGAGCGAAGAGGTCCGGTTTGCTTAGCCTCAAGCCGGTGGGGGCGTAAAGCGCCCGAAGCGGTGCCAGGCCCCGCGTTCGAGCCGCCTCGACTTCGGCCGTTCCCGCAACGCAGCGAAATGCTATAGGCTCGAAGGTATATGGAGTTGACTTGCAGCCGTTGCCACCAGACGGTGCAGGCCGGGGATTGCTATTGCCCGTTCTGCGGCCTGCCGCAGCTCGTCTACGCGGCAGATGGGTCCGCGGGTGCGGGCCAGCCGGAGCGGTGGAGCGAGGCGGTGCGCGAGGCGGGCGCCGTCGACTGGAAACCGGCGTTGCGGTCAGCTCTCGCACTGGCCGTCCCAGCCGGAATCCTTTGCGCTGAACTGACTCGCATAGGCCTTGTCGGTCCGCTATTGATACCCCTCGCCGCGGCCTGGGTGGTCGCGCTCTACATGCGCAGCCAACGGCCGGCGTGGATCACGATTGGGGCGGGCGCCCGCATCGGCCTGGTGACCGGCATTCTGGGCAGTTGGACGGCTGCGATGACCGTGGGAATTACGCTCTATGCCCAGCGCTTCTGGCTGCACCAGGGCAAAGCCTTCGACGATTTGTGGCAGAGCGAGACCAACCAGGTGACCCAGCAGTTGTCGTCCATGGGGTTTGACGCACAGACCATCGCGGCAAATAAGGCTTTGATGCTGTCACCGCAAGGGCGCGCCGGCGCCATGCTTTTCGATACCGGTTTGCTGGCATTGGTTATTCTTGCCTTTGCGGTTGCCGGAGGCGCTCTGGGCGCGCGATTCCTGGGCCGCCCGCGACGATCGGAACACTAACCTACGGGCAAACCTCCAATCCAAACTTCGCTAACGTGGCGCTTCCGATGGGTTGGGCGAGCTTGCCGTGTCCAGATCGACAAAGATCCTCGCGTTCGCGGGCAACCCCGGCGCATAGCAGTTTCCGTCTGCCGCCTGGTTGGCAGGACAACTGGCGCTGAATTGCGCCCGGCGCGGCGATTGCGCATATTGCCAGACGGTTGCAAAGGCCAAGACCGGGGGCGAAAACACCGAAGCCAGAGGCGGAGCAGCGAGCGTGCATCCCGGCGCGGGCGGACATTGGTCGTTTGCAATCCACAGCGCCAAGCGGCTCTCCGGGGTCTCCCTTTGGCCCTTTCGGCTTTTGCCTGGCGATGAGCGCTTTGCCGACTCGCGAGCACTCTCACGCTCCACAATGTCCTGTGCGGTGCTGATCGTGCCGTTGCCTTCCGGCACGGAGATCCCGGAGCAGTAGACGCCTGCCCGTGCGCCCGCTACGCGCACCGCGTCCACCCAGGCAAACAGATAGGCGGACTGCTCCGGCAGCAACCTGCCGCCTTCCTCCTGGTCAAGAAAGATCAGCACGTTGGGCGGAAACCCCTCGCGTCCCGCGGCAGCCACCGCGGCCTTGCCATCGGCCGTGCCTAACGCGCCCGCGCTAAGGCCATTCGACCCTGCCGCCTTGAGCTCCGCATCGGTTCGCCCGCCGAAGAGCACCAGAAAACCGAATCCGTACTTGCGGAGAATCGTTCGTTTGCCCATCCAGGTGTTTGCTGTTTCCCCCGGCGGAGGGTTCAGCCAGTAACCTGTAAAGCGGAAACTCCTGCGCAACGCCGGGAGGGCGGCATCGCCCGGAAAGCCGTTCCTGTCAAATCCCGAATAAGACGCCGGATCAAATTTCTCCGGGCGCGAGCTATTCAGGTCCGCCTGCTGAGTCCCGCCTGCGGGCGTCGCCATCGCGAGCAGGAGCGCCACCACGCAGCAGCCCATGCATCTGCACGAAATCTGCCGCTCTCGCCGCACTGAAATAACCATACGGACAGTTTAGATTGGCCGCGCTTCGCGTACACGATTGGACAGCTGGCGTCGGCGTTCGGAATGTCGGACTTTGTGATCAGAGTCTGCGCACGCTCGGGGCGCTTGCCGGGCATTCTCTCAGCGCGTTGAGTTTGCCGGCTGGACGGTTCATTGTGAGTTGGCGGTATCTGCGCCCTGATTCGTCTTCGGCGGCTGGTCTGTCGCCTTCACCATTGAGCGCGAGCTGCTTTTCATAGGCTTTCGAAGCCGAGGCCTTACCTCGCAATAGGCCGGCACATTCGCCATTTGTCTGATGAAGACCGCGAAGCTTGGATTGTCGGGCCGCAGTGTCGACCAATAACTCTGGTTGCTCAGCAGCGGCTCGCGCCGCTTCACCAGTTGGTGCTCGACAATCTTTACACCGCAAAGCAAGTTGTTTTCGGGCTGCAGGATGGTTTTGGCAAGATCGTGTTCCGGCAGAACTTTGTCTTTCGCCCAATCGAATTTGCAGCCGTAGCGCAGGCTATCCATGTAGGTGAGTTGGAGCAGGCCCTCCTGGCGCACAGGGCGGTGACTCACGATGTCGGTTACGTCGACTTTCGGATCGGCATGATGGACATCGGCGGTCGGTTTCAGGCCGGCTTCAGCTCCGGCCAGCGCCTGGAAGAAATAGGCCCAAAACGCACGCCGCTCGGTCTTGCTTAAGCCGCGGTAGCGCGGGCACAGTGGCCTTACCTCTCGCGCCCGCCGCCAGGAGAGCAGATCCTCCGGCAACGCCTTCTCAATCATCTGGTTCCACGCCGGGTCCCAGGTTGGCTCATCGAGTTCCGCCCTTTGGATGGCAATCGGCGTCGGAGGGACGAGTTTCGGGTCCGCCGCAGGCAACTGCGCCAGAGAGCCCGGCTTTGGGTCGGCCCCCTGCATGCTTCCACCCCACCCCGCCAACGCGGAAACGCATACAACCACCCGTGCCACCTTTGAAATCGACTCAAAAGCCCGCACCGTATTCTTAGATGCAGCCTTCAGCACCGCGATAAGTCAAAGCATTCGAAGGTGTTACACGTGGCGCGCGCTCGCGCTCCTAGGGAGAATGGCCGCAGTCGGGCGTGCAATGAGACGATGGGGAAGGGATTTTTCTCAATTACCGGGTTTCAAGGTCGCGCAAGTGCCGTGATTTGAACGGGAAACGCCGTTTTTCAGCGCCTTCACGCTGATACGGCTTGACGGAAACGCGCAGGCGTCTGCATCCACTGGAGAACACATGTCCATTCGGCAAATCGTCGCTTTCGTCTTCGGCCTCGGCTTGATCGGCAACGCACTGCTCTTTGTTCCACAGGCCGTCGCTGTCTGGCGGAAGAAGAGCGGCGAGGGCATTTCGCTGGTCACTTTCGGCGGATTTTGTATCCTACAGATTCTCGGCGTGATTCATGGCGCGTACGAGCATGACAATTCCCTCATCGTCGGCCTGGGGGCAAGCTTCTTAACCTGCGGCACGGCCACGTTGCTGAGTATCGTTTACCGCGTCAGGCGCCTGCGCGCCCTTGCCTCCCGGCCGCCGGCCTGACCTCCCGGGCCGGTCAAACATGAACAGGTGATTTGCGTCACATCCCAAGTTGCGCAACGGCCAGTACGACATTTGTGTGTGAGCCGGGGTATACTGCTCTTCCAAAGCAGCCCTGGCCGCTGGGGGCGGAAGGAACGCCCGCGTAGGCGGCCATCCCCACGCCGGAGGAGGTCTCGATGAAGATTACCGACACAGTCGAGCAGGTGCTCAAGCAGAAGGCCTTCAATAAAATTCTTCCCATTGCTCCCGAGCAAACGGTCCACGAGGCCCTGTCGCTGATGGCGGAATACGATGTTGGCGCTTTGATGGTCATGTCCGGGACGCGGCTGGTGGGCATCGTGTCGGAACGCGACTACGCACGCAAGGGCATTCTGTTGGGCCGCTACTCCCGGGAGACCCAGGTGCGCGAGATCATGACCAGCCCGGTTGTTTCCGTTACTCCGCAGCACACTGTTGACGACTGCATGAACCTGATGACCGAAGGCCATTTCCGCCATCTTCCGGTGCTGGAGGGCGATAGGGTGGTGGGCATCGTGTCCATCGGAGACATGGTGAAGTGGGTGATCTCCGGCCAGGAGCAGAAAATCCAGGAACTCGAGGGCTACATCAAGGGAGCGTACCCCGGCTAAACGGAGAGGCGCGGGCTCGATACGTTCCTTTCCTACCCCAGAAAGATCCCCGCGATCGAGGCAGAAATCAGGTTAGCCATGGTGCCGGCGAGCATGGCGCGCACGCCGAGGCGCGCGAGATCGTTGCGGCGCTCGGGAACCAGCGCGCCAATGCCTCCCACCTGCATCCCGATCGATCCCAGGTTGGCAAAACCGCACAGCGCAAACGTGGCGATAGTAAACGAGCGCGGCAGCAGCGTGGCCTTCTGCGCACCGAGGCCAATATACGCGACCACTTCGTTGAGCGCCATGCGCGTGCCCAGCAGATTGCCGATGGCCGAGCAGTCGCGCCACGGCACGCCGATGAGCCACGCCACCGGCGCGCCGATGAACCCCAGAATCTGCTCCAGGCTGCTGGGGAACCAGTGCATATCGTTGAGGCCATGCACCCAGCCGAGCAGCATGTCGAGCAGCGCCACCAGCGCCAGAAAGCTAATGAGCATGATGGCCACATTCAGGGCCAGCTTGCCGCCGTCGATGGTGCCGCGCGCGATGGCGCCGATAAAGTTTTCCTCGGCGTGCATCTCGTCCTTTGGGATCACGACTTTGCCTTCGGTGGCGGGCGCTTCGGTCTCGGGAACCAGCATCTTGGCCATCAGAATGGTTCCCGGCGAGGTCATGATGACGGCCGAGAGCAGGTGCCGCGCCTCGACGCCCTGCGAGATGTACATGGCCATGATGCCGCCCGAGACGTGCGCCATGCCGCTGGTCATGATGGTCATCAGCTCGCTGCGCGTGGCCTTCGCGAGAAACGGCCGGATGGTGAGCGGCGCCTCGGTCTGGCCCATGAAGATGGAGGCCGCCACATTCATGCTTTCGGCACCGGAGATGCGCATGGTCTTGAGCATGATCCACGCCATGCCGCGAATGACGATCTGCATCAGCCCGATGTGGTACATCACCGCGAAGAACGCCGAGATGAAGATGATGGTGGGCAGCACCTCAAAGGCGAAGATGGCGCCCGCATTAGGATGCAGTTTATCCGTAATCAACGCTCCGAACCGTCCGGCGTTGGGCAAGCCAAGTTCGCCGAACAGCACTTTCGTCCCGGCAAAGGTGGCCGAAAGCATTTGGGTGACCACGGCGCCCGCCCAGTTCATCGCTTGCACGCCCCAGTCGAGGCGCAGCACCATGAAGGCGAACGCGATTTGCAGTCCTAGCCCCCAGGCGATGGTGCGCCAGCGAATGCGCCTGCGGTCGGTGGAGAAAAGCCAGGCGGCCAATAATACGGCCAGAACCCCCAAGATCCCCGTGAATCGAGCCAATGAGGTCGCCTCCTGACAACAGTGAACAGTGGTCAGTGGTCAGTGAACAGTGGTCAGTTTGTGCGACGGGAGTTGCCGCATTCGCCCGCTGGCATGATCGCCGATCCCGGAACCAGAAGATGAGGAATGATAACCGATCCAGAACACTTGAGAACGATGAACTGCCGACTCGGAGCAACGGACCGACCACGGTCCACTGTTCACTGTCCGCTGAGATAGTTCTCCGCCGAATCACGAGTAAATACGCGGCTCACCAATGGAACCACTGCTTGAGGCGGAGTTTTGGAGAAGTGAACTGCCTTTCTTAGAAGCGCCACCGGCTCGGCCAGCAGCTCAGAGCGCGTGGCGTACACCGTTGCCAGGGGCTGTCCGCGCTCCATCCGGGCGCCACGGCGCGCATGGAAGAGAATGCCGGCGTGCGGATCGACGGGTGCCGCGGCTTTCTCGCGGCCGGCGCCGGTGCGCTGCACCGCCCAGCCCAGCGCGGTTGTGTCCATCTCCGCAACGAATCCGCACTCCCACGCCTCAACCACCTCGGTTGCGCCGGGCTTGTGGAACGCCGCGGGATGGTCGAAGATGCTCACGTCGCCGCCCTGTGTCTCGATCATCGCGAAGAAGACGCGCAGCGCGGAGCCATCCATCAGAGCCTTCTCCGCGCGCGCGTAGCCACGCTCCGGCGCCTCAGCCTGGCCGCCCAAATAAATCATCCACCCGGCCAGGATCAGCGACAGCTCGCGCAGGTCTTCACTCCATACAGGCCGCTGGCCGCGCAGCAGTTCGACGGACTCGGCCAGCTCGATCCAGTTACCGGCCGCGCGCCCCAGCGGCTGGCCCATATCGGTGAGCAAGGCGACAGTGCGCGTTCCCGCAGCCTCAGCCGTGGCCACCATGAGCGCGGCCAGGAACTCGCAGTCTTCCACCTTGCGCAGGAACGCGCCTGAGCCGGTCTTCACGTCGAGCACCAGCGCGTTGAGCCCAGCCGCCAGCTTCTTGCTCAGGATGGACGCGCAGATCAGCCCCGGGGTTTCGACCGTTCCGGTGCGGTCGCGCAACGCGTAGAGCGCGCGGTCGGCGGGCGCCAGTTCGCGCGTTGGCCCGATGATCGACGCGCCGCATTTTTCGAGCACGGCTTCAAACTCGGTGAGCGTGAGCGCGGTGCGGTAGCCGGGGATGGCCTCCAATTTATCCAACGTCCCGCCGGTGTGGCCCAGCGCCCGCCCGCTGATCATGGGCACGGCCACACCGCAAGCCGCGGCTAGCGGAGCGACGAGAATGCTGGTTTTGTCGCCCACCCCACCCGTGGAGTGCTTGTCCACGGCCTGCTTGCCCAGCCGCACCGGGGAAAACTTCTCGCCGGAGTCGCGCATGGCCAGCGTCAGCGCGCGCGTCTCTTCCAACGAAAGGCCCTCGAGCCACGCGGCCATCAACCACGCGGCGAGCTGGTCTGTGGGAATCGACCCATCCGCCGCGCCGCGAACCACAAATTCGATCTCGGGCGCGTCCAGCACACCGCCATCGCGTTTCTTGCGGAGGATGTCGATCATGTGCAGCGGTACTTCGCTAGGCAAGTGGAGCACCTCAATGAAACTTCAGCATTATAGGGTCGATTGCGAGTTGAATGCGGCAAACCGGCGTTCCCCTCCGCCGGCCTCTCTCGCTCTGCGCCGCCTGCCCGCGAGAAGCCGCGCCCTTTCGTTATCATCGTAGATCGAACTAAGAAAGCTGGAATTCAACACATGAATAATCGCAGTGTTTCTTCGCATCGTGTTCTTGCCGTTGTCTGTCTTACCCTTGGTTCCATCGCTCTTCGTACCGCGCCGCTTCGCGCCGCCGCGACAGACGGCTGCGGCCCGGTGGAGCCCGCCAGCGCGCCCCGCGTCGCCATCAGCAACGGCCTCGTCAGCGCCGTGGTTTTGCTCCCCGACGCCAATGACGGCTATTATCGCGGTTCGCGCTTCGACTGGTCGGGCGTCGTGGGTTGCCTCACCTACAAGGGGCACAACTACTTCGGCGCCTGGTTTCCGGAATACAACCCCACGCACCACGACTCCATCACCGGGCCGGTGGAGGAATTTCGCGCTTCCGATGGCGTCAGCGCGCCAGGCTATGACGGAGCCAAGCCCGGTGAGATCTTCTTCAAGCCGGGCATCGGCGCGCTGCGCAGAACCGACACAGGGCCATTCAGTTTCGCCGTGCCCTATCCCCTGGTTGACGGCGGCAAGTGGACGGTTCACGCGGGCAAGCGTCAGGTCGCCTTCTGCCAGAAACTGCACACGCAAACCGGCATCTCGTATGTGTACAAAAAGAAGCTCCTGCTTGAGGCAGAAAAACCCATCCTGGTAATCGAGCACGAACTGAAAAATACCGGCACGGAAGCCATGGACATGCAGGTTTACAACCACGACTTCTTCATGCTTGACGCGGCCCCAACCGGGCCCGGCATGGTGGTGCGGTTCCCCTTCACGCCGAAGGGCGACGTGCCTCTGGGAAACGGCGCGCGGGTTGACGGAAATCGCATCGTGTACGGCCGCGAGCTCGCCGCCGGGCAATCAGTCGAGGCCGGTATCTCCGGATTCTCCGATCAGCCGTCGGACTTTGATTTCGTCGTCGAGAACATCCAAACCGGCGCCGGCGTGGAAGAGACCGGCAGCCTGCCGCTTTCGCGCGTTTACTTCTGGTCGATTCGCACGACTATCTGCCCTGAGGGGTATGTGCACATCCAGATCGCCCCCGGCCAGACCGCGGGCTGGACTATCCGCTACCGGTTCTTCGCAAAGTGAGCCGCGACGGTACGCGTCCCTACTTCAGCTTGGACGCGAAGCCCAGCGGCAGAAGCTCGCTGAAGGCCATTGTGCGCGTGCCGTCTGCAGCCGGAAAGACCACCGGCGCATCGGGCCGAATGAATTCGGCGAGCATCTGCCGGCAGGCGCCGCAGGGTGGGCTGGGCAAGCCGTTCAAGTTGGCTACGGCCACGGCGTCGATCCGAATCTGGGGACCGAATTGGGAAACTGCCCGCACCAGCGCCGAGCGCTCGGCGCAGATGGTCAGGCCGAAACTCGCGTTCTCCACGTTGGTTCCGGTCACGATTTCGCCGCTGGTGAGCTGCAGTGCGGCTCCCACGCGGATTTCCGAGTAGGGGGAGTAGGAGTTGTGCGCGGCCTGCCGCGCGAGTTCGAGCAGCTTGTCAAGCGCCGGCTGGGTCAGCTTAGTCATCAGGAATGCGCCCCCCACATCCGCGCACGGAGTGAAGATTAGAGGCTAATGCATGACAACCTCCCATGTACACCCGCTTTGCATCCGCGGCCACGCGTTGTGCTCCAACGCGTGATTCTTTTGCTTATCACAAAGCCGTGAATCGATGCCGGTCCCTGGTTTCCAACTCCCTTTTCTCGGCCGCTACGGCTGCTTTGTTCCTTGCCCTTCTCAAGTCGAGACGCTTCTGACCGATAAAGGGCCTGAGTACTCGCCGCACGGGTGCGCGATCCCGCGGGGCGGGATGAGTGTGGGCAATGGACGATCTGACAAGGGAGTTCCTGATCGAGAGCCAGGAAGGGCTGGACCGCATGGAGCGGTGCCTGACCGAACTGGAGGAGCGGCCGCGGGATGCGGCTCTGCTGGGCGAAATCTTCCGCTCGGTGCACACGATCAAAGGAACCACGGGATTTCTGGGCTTCAAGCGCCTGGAGAAACTAGCTCATGCCGGCGAGAACCTGCTCGGCCTGCTGCGCGACGAGAAGTTGACGGCGGAAGCGGCCGTGATGACCGGGCTTTTGCAGTTGCTCGATGGACTGCGTGGCATCTTGAAGGCCATTGAGGCCGAGGGTGGAGAGGGCGCCGGCGAAGACGGCGTCATAATCGCGCGCCTGGAGGAGTTGCAGGCTCCGGCGTTCCCTGCCAGCGGCGAAGAGGCGTCGCGGAGGACTCCAGCACGGGCGCGGCAGCCGGCCAGCGCCAAGGCCGGCTCGCGGGCGGCGCCAGCGGCGCCCAATGAGCCGACGCCAGACTCTCCTGCGTCCGCTGTTTCCTCCGAAGCGCCGGATTCATGTGCCTCCGCTCGGGCGGCAGGCGTACCCCAGCCGCCCCCAACCGCAACTCCCGCGCCTGCCGCCAACTCTGCCAGGGGGCGCGCCTCATCGGCAGGATCCGCCTCGGAAAGCTCGTTGCGTGTCGACCTAGCCCTGCTCAACCGCATGATGAACCTTGTGGGCGAGCTGGTGCTCACTCGCAACCAGGTTCTGCAGGCCACGGCCGCCGATCCCAACATGGCCCTGCTCTCGCGCCGCCTGGATAAGGTGACAGCGGACCTGCGCGAGGCCGTGATGAAGGCCCGGATGCAGCCGGTTTCGAACGTCTTCTCAAAGATGCCGCGCATGGTCCGAGACCTCTCACAGTTGCTAGGGCGCCGCGTCATCCTGAAGATGGAGGGCCACGAGACGGAGCTCGACAAGAGCCTGCTCGAGGCTATCAAGGACCCTCTTACGCACGCCGTGCGCAACGCGCTCGATCACGGTATCGAACCGCCGGCCGAGCGTCAGGCGGCCGGCAAGGATCCCGAAGGCTCGGTCACCCTGCGCGCCGTGCAGGAGGGCAGCCACGTTGTCGTCGAAATCTGCGACGATGGAGCCGGAATTGCGGTCGAGAAAGTCCGCAGCAAGGCCATCGAGCGCGGGCTGATCACTCCCGAGCGCGCTGCGCAGCTCGGCGAGCGCGAGCTTTTGCAGATGATCTTTCTGCCCGGCTTCTCAACTGCCGCACAGATTACGAAAGTGAGCGGACGCGGAGTGGGGATGGATGTGATCCGCACCAATGTGGAGAAGATCGGCGGGAAGGTCGAGATCGACTCGCACGTGGGCAAGGGAACCACGCTGCGCTTGCGCATTCCGCTTACATTGGCGATCATACCCGCGCTGATCGTGCGCAGCCTCAACCAGAGCTTCGCACTCCCGCAGGCCGCGCTCACCGGGCTGGTGCATATTCCGCCCGAACGAGCCGCCACCGCGATCGAGTGGATCGACGATGCGCCGCTCTATCGGCTGCGCGGCCGGCTGCTCCCATTGGTCTTTCTCGAACGGCTGCTGATGCCCGGCCGGGAGTGCCTACCGGCCATCGACCGCAATCACTTCATCGCCGTCCTCGACGCCTACGGCCGCAGCTTCGGCCTGGTCGTGGACTCACTCGCCGATCCCGAGGAGATTGTGGTCAAACCACTTTCGGCGGTGCTGAAGGATATCGGGCTGTACTCGGGCGCAACGGTGCTTGGCAATGCCGACCTGGCGCTGATTCTCGATCCCGGTGCCATTGCTATACGAGCCGGGGTAGCGATGAGCAGCAAAGAAGAATCCTCACGCACAGTCGAAGAAGCGAGCGAAACCGGCACCGGCAGGATGGAGTATCTGCTCGTCGAGGCCGCGGGACGCCGGGCTGTGGCGCCGCTGGCCGACGTGTTGCGTATCGAGCACCTTCCGCTCTCGCGCATCGAATACGCCGGCTCCCGGCCGGTCCTCAACTTCGAAGGAGAATTGCTTCCGGTGGAGGATTTGGGTGGCATTCTGGCTCAGCCGGAGGGCAATCCTGAAGCCCAGATCGCCGTTGTCGTTTGCCGCGAAGGCAATCGTCATGTGGGCATCGCGGTCTCCCGCGTCCTCGACGTGGCCGCTGGCGGCAGCCTGTTTGAGGCCGGCACAAGCCGGCAGGCGGATGGCGTGACCCTGCTCAAAAATCGCGTGACCGGCGTGGCGAATCTCGGCGGGGTCGCTCCGCTTCCCACGGTAAAAGCTGCGCCCGACGAACGGATGCAGGTTGCGGAGGGGGCGGAATGAGTACGGCAAGCGGCGTATTGCACCGCAAACAGAAGCCAGAGGTCCTCAAGGAGGTTTGCTCCGTACGCCTGGGGAAGACGCTCTTCGGCGTGCCCATCAACCACATCCTAGAGATTGTTGGCGGGGCGCGGCCGCAGCCCGTTCCGTTGGCTCCGGTCTATGTGGGCGGTCTGGTCCATTACCGCGGCGACGTGCTCACCACGGTGAGCCTGCGCCAGTTGCTCGGTCTTCCACCCAAGGATGGCGCTCAGGACATTCTGGTCCTCGAGAGCGCGGGCGGCTGTTTTGGGCTTCTGGTGGATTCGGTGGACGAGGTACTGACGGTTTCCTCGGCCGACTACGAACCCAATCCCTCGATCCTCAACGAACGCCGCATGGGTTTGCTGGCCGGGGCGTACAAACTGAGGGCCGGCCTGCTGGTGATGCTCGATCCGGAGCGGCTGGATCCATTGCATCTGGGCGCAAGCCTGGCGCGGCCATGATGGGACTGGTGGAGGCCTGAACCATGACGGCCGGCGGCCGAACCCGGGTTTTGATTGTCGACGACTCAGCCGTGATGCGGAGCCTGCTGCGCTCGGTCGTCAATTCCGATGGCGGACTTGAGGTGGCCGGAACCGCGGCCGAAGGGGCATCGGCTCTAAACCTTCTTGCTGTCGAACGCCCCGACATCGTTTTGCTCGACGTCGAGATGCCGGTGATGGATGGCTTGGTCACGCTGCGGCAGTTGCGAACACTCGGGCACAAGATGCCGGTGATCATGTGCAGTGCGCTAACGCAGCGCGGCGCCAAGGCGACCATCGAGGCTCTGGCCGGCGGCGCCAGCGACTATGTTGCCAAGCCGTCGGGTCAGGCCATCCGCGAGGATGCCATCCGAGCGCTGGCACAGGAGCTGATTCCCAAAATTCATGCGTTGACTCATGCGCTCACCGGTGATCCGCGGTGCCAATCCATCTTTCCCGCCGCGAGGCGACTCGCTCCGCTGCTGGAGTCGCCGCTGCCCGGCGTCCAGCCCCCGCCGGCCGTCACGCCCGCCGTGGTGGTCATCGGGGTCTCCACCGGAGGCCCGGCCGCGCTTGACGTGCTTCTCCCCGAACTCCCCGCCAACTTCCCGCTTCCGGTTCTCATCGTGCAACACATGCCGGAGGTCTTTACCCGCCTCTTTGCCGAGCGGCTTAGCCGACTTTGCCCACTACAGGTCTACGAGGCCTGGGAAGGCGCGCCGGCATCGCAGGGGACCATCTATATCGCCCGCGGCAACTGGCATATGGAGATGCTAGCCGCCGCCCGCGCCGACTCGCCGCCTACGATCCATCTGAACCAGGATCCGCCGGAGAATCATTGCCGGCCGGCGGTGGATGCTCTGTTTCGCAGCGCGGCCAAGGTCTACGGCTCCGCGGTACTGGCTGTGGTGCTCACCGGCATGGGCTTTGACGGGCTCGCGGGCTGCTGCATCGTTCGCGGCCGGGGTGGCAGCGTACTGACTCAGGATCAAGCCTCCAGCACGGTTTGGGGCATGCCGGGCGCGGTGGCGAAAGCGGGTCTGGCCCACAAGGTGCTGCCGCTTGCCGCCATCGCTCCCGAGATCCTGAGAATCGCCGCCCGCGCCCCCGCCGGGAAGGCGGTGTAGCGATGGAAACAGCCGCCCGCGCCGGCTACGGCTACCTGCGCGAACTCGTCCTGGCGCAATCGCAGAATGTTCTCGATCCCTCGCGCGATTACCTCTTTGAGACGCGCCTTACCAAGCTGCTGCGCAACCAGGGAATGAGCAGCCTCGAGGAACTGGAGCAGAGCCTGCGCACCACCAGCAATCCCGCGCTCGAACAGGCCATCGCCGAGGCGATGACCATCAATGAGACGAGCTTCTTCCGCGATGGCCGGCCTTTCGAGCTGCTGCGCCAGAAGTTGTTCCCGCAACTGATCGAGGCGCGCCGCCGGGATCGCTCGCTGCGCATCTGGAGCGCCGGCTGCGCCACTGGACAGGAGGCCTACAGCGTGGCCATGCTGCTGCTCGAGCACTTTCCCATGCTCATCGGCTGGAATATCAGGATCGAAGGCACCGACATCAGCAGCGAGGTGATCGAGCGCGCCCAGGCCGGCCGTTTCCACCGCATCGAGATCAACCGGGGCCTGCCCGCGCGCTACGTGGCGCGCTACTTCGACCACGCCAGCGAGGACTGGATCGTCAAACCCGAGGCACGCAGACTCTGCAACTTCCGCCAAGCCAGCCTGTGCGGCCCTTCGTTTCCATTCCGGCGCGCCAGCGACTACTTCGACGTGATCCTGCTGCGCAACGTGATGCTCTACTTTTCGCCGGAAACGCGGAGCGCGCTGCTGGCCGGCATGCATCGCCTGCTTCCCCCCGACGGCATCTTGTTGCTTGGCGCCAGCGAGCAGCCCGCCGACCTCTCGCTGTGGACTCCCGTACTTGCCGGGGGCGCCTGCTACTACCGGCCGAGAAAGTAAGGGCACGGAGCGAGGGAGCAAGGAAAGAAGGAGCGGGTCAGCGAGCCGGCGGCGGGGCGGGGTTGGTGGTGGGTAACATGGCAACTGATCGTCAAACGCGAGGAAGCGGTTTCGCCTAACTTCGGCATTTTCGGTCACGCGCCCGGAACCAGCAGTAAAGCGACGGGGTCGTTCTGCGTCTTGCTCCTTCAATCTTGAATCACTCAGAACGTCGGGAACAATTCCCACTTCGCCGGTGTCTAACTCAACAAGGTAAATCATGCTTGAACTTCGCAACGTTTCCAAGCACTTCTCCGGCATTCCCGCCGTGGACGATGTCAGCTTCTGCGCACAGCCCGGCGAAGTCACCGGCTACCTTGGGCCGAACGGCTCGGGCAAGACAACGACGATGAAGATGATCACCGGCCTCATCGAGATGACGTTTGGCGAGATTCTTTTCCAAGGCAGACCGATTCAGGATGACCTGATCACCTTCAAGCGGCGCATGGGCTACGTTCCGGAGGAGCCGTACCTTTATAACCATCTCTCCGGCGTTGAATACCTGGAAATGGTCGCCCAGCTTCGCGGCCTCCCGCCGCGCGAATCTTCAGAACGGATCGGCGGTATGCTGCGCCTGCTGTCGCTCCACGACGACCGGCACGCCTCCATCTCCGGCTACTCGAAGGGCATGCGCCAAAAGGTCCTGCTGATCGCAGCCCTCATGCACAATCCCGACCTGATCCTCCTCGACGAACCGACCTCTGGGCTGGACGTCGCCGCGGCACTGGTTCTTCGCAGCCTCATCCATGAGCTCGCTGCGCGCGGCAAAGTGATCCTTTTCAGCTCGCACGAGCTCGATACCGTGGAGCGCATTTGTTCGCGGGTCGTCATCCTCCACCACGGCAAGGTTGTCGCCGACGATTCCATTGAACGCCTGCGCTCTCTCATGGAATTGCCGACTCTGGAAGAGATCTTCTCGCAGCTCGCCGTCGAGCAGGACTCTGTCTCGATGGCCGGGCAGATTGCCGATCTGATCCATGCATAAGATCATTGGCAAAATGACAGGGCGGCTGCCGCTTCAGTTCCGCGTCCTCAATCGCCAGTTTCTCCTGCGCGTGATTGATCTTGAGGCGCTATCGATTCAGGCCGATGTAGAGGGTTACCTGGGCCAGTTTGCCGGGATACTCATCTTGATCACATTGCTCCAAGCTATCGGCGCTCTTTTGTCCCCGCCGCCTGTGACCTTCGCCTGGCACATGGAGCAGTCGGCCATATCCAACATGATGCTCGTGGTTGGGCTGATCTCCGTGCTTACATGGGACAGCACCTTCCCCGACCGGCGCGACGCGATGGTGCTCGGGCCCTTGCCAGTGAAACCCCGTATGATCTTGCTGGCAAAGATCGCGGCGTCGGCAGCGCTTCTCGGCCTTGCCGTTGTGTGTCTGAATTTTGCATCCAGTGTGGCGTGGTCGCTAATCTTCGCCGCATCGCACGGCTTGATAGCATTTCTGCGCTTTCTGGCGGCATATTGGTTCACAATCGTTGCCGCCAGCATTTTTCTCTACGGCTCAGTGCTCACGGTTCAGGGATTTACTGCCCTGCTCCTCCCCCGCCGCGCCTTCCTGCGCATTTCGGCGTTTATGCAGGTCGCCGCCTTCGGTCTTTTTCTCGGCGTGTATTTTCTTGAACCGTCGATCACAACGGCTGCAGCCATGAGGGTGCCCGAAAACCAGTGGGTGCTTTTGAGTTCTCCCCCTTACTGGTTCTTTGCGCTTTTCAATCAATTGAATGGTTCCCTGCCCGCGAATCTTGTCTGGCTGGCTCGGCGGGCGTGGGTCGGACTTGGTGTTGCGCTGTTCGGAGCGGCTGCCTCCCTGCTCCTCTGCTATTTGCGCACCATGAAAAAGACGGTGGAGGAGCCGGACCTGGTGCCGGCAGCGCGCGGCTGGCATTGGACGCCGCGATTTGGCAACGCACTCCAAACTGCGATCGTGCTCTTCAGCTTTCGTTCCTTCACGCGCAGCCGCCAGCATCGCCTGATCCTTGCTTTCTTTCTCTCGGTGGTCTTCGCCATCATGCTCTCTATGGTGCGGGATGCGATCTCCGCGCCGGCGCCCCGGCCGGTGTCTATGGATATCCTTGTGGCCACGGCCACGATGATTAGTTTCGCGGTTTTTGGATTCCGCCTCGTTTTCCCGCTCCCGATTTCTCTCAACGCCAATTGGATCGTTCGCGTCACGCAGCTTCGCCCGTCACAGGAGTACATCGCTGCGACCCGGCGGACGCTGCTCGTCTTCGCTGTTTTTCCAACCTGGCTCTGCTGCGCCGCGCTGGCGCTGACCTTCAGGCCCTTATCCCAGGTTGCGGTGCACTTGATTGTGCTTGCACTGTTTGGATCGATCCTTGCCGACCTGTGCCTGATCGGCTTCTACAAGATCCCGTTCACTTGCTCTTTCCTTCCAGGAAAGACGAACATTCAATACATGTTTTGGGGGGTCGCGGCCTTATATGTGGTTTTTGCGGCCGAGGCGGCAAGAATCGAGTTCAGCGCGCTCGATCATCCGGTGCAATATGTCGCGATGATCACCGTCCTCGGCGCCGCCGCCGTGGGGCTTCGGGCCTTCAATCGGCATCGTGCAGAATCGGCGATTTTGTGCTACGAAGAACTTCCGCCGGAACCGATTACGACGTTAGGGCTCACGTTGGCTCCCAAGTCGATCGTCGAGCCAGGGAAGGCCTCCATCGTCTCTTGACGTGCACGGGGTAGCCGCCTGGCCGGGTAGAAATTTCCAGTGGCGGGGAGTTCCTTCCCTTTCCCCCGCGGTGGGTCAGAATGCAACTTCAGGGGGTTCAGCGGCTTGCGAGAGTGAGCGATTCGAACCGGACGTGCTAGGCCCAAGTTAGAAGTGTCGTTCAATCGTTCCCTGTGGAGGCATGTATGTTGGAGTTCTCTTCCCTGCCATCGATGCTGGCACGCAAAAGCGTCGCCACCATCGCCTTGATCGTGGCGCTTGGCGGAGGTCTCGGCGGCTATGCGATTCATGAGCACCACGTGGCGCAGAATCCTGCGGCGCAGAATGCGCAGACGACCGCCGCGCTCAACGCGACCCAGCATGAGGTCAGCGACCTGACGGCAAAGGTGAATCTGCTTGTCTCGCGCAGCGAAGCACCGCCCGCTCCGCCGGCGCCTTCCGCGCGGATCGCAACCGGCCAAAAACCCGCGGCAGCTCACCGGCTGAGAGAGGATCCGCGCTTCAAGAAGCTGCAATCGCAAATCGACGCGCAAGGCAAAGAGATTGAGCAAACGCGCACCGACCTGGTGAGCACTCAGGGCGACCTCGCGAACACGCGCACCGAGTTGACCGGCTCAATTGCGCACACCCACGACGAACTGGTGCTGCTCGAGAGAAAGGGCGAACGGGACTATACCGAGTTTGACCTCTCGAAGTCGAAAGAGTTCAGGCGCGAGGGACCGATTGAGGTCCGGCTGAAAAAGGCCAACAGCAAGCATCAGTATGCGGACCTGGAACTGCTGGTGGACGATCGCAACCTGTCGCAAAAGCACGTGAATCTGTACCAGCCGGTGATGTTCTCGACGCCCGACAGTCCGCAGCCTGTCGAGGTGGTGATCAACAACATCGATAAGGACCACATCCACGGATACGTGAGCGCACCGAAGTACCGGCAGTCGGAACTGGCCTCGATGTCGAATGCAGCGGAAAACGCTGCGCCAGGGCAGGCCCAGGCGTCAACGGACGCCGGCGAACAGCCTGCGGCCCGACAAAAGCTGCCGAAGCCGCAGTAGCTTCATCGCGAGTTGAAAAATGGGCGGGCGGATTCCTCCGCTGGCGATCCGCAGGCATCTCCCGGGACACATACGGGCGGCTTGCAACCTGTCGGGGCGGGTGGGTCGATGCATTGACAGAATTGCAATAGGTGAGCCGCGCCAGAAGACTCGGACGAGCCGCATTGCTGCGCCGATGCGGCTGCATCAGTGAGAATAAGACTCGATGGTGAAATGGCCGTCCATCTTGTCGAGGCGGAGGGGGTCGTGCCTGATCACTGCCGCAGCGCTGCTCTGCGGGGTATCAGCCGGGCGAGCGCAGGGTAATCTCACGATTCCCCAATTTCCGTCCGAGGCGCCGTTCCCGCCCCGCGTGCGCAAAGAGCCAATACTCTTAGACCGTTATCCCGATAAACCGAGCATGCCGTCTGCGTTTACGATCCCTGTCAGCCCGCTGGGCTTTTCCTCGCCCGGCTCGTTTTACCTTCTCCGGCGCCAGAGCCTGGTGAGCCTCGATTTTCTTGACGAGAACCGGCTGCTGTTCAGCTTTCAGGTGGCGGGCCTCATGCGACGCGATGCGGGGGACGAAGCGGAAGCCAGGGAGCGGCAAATTCGTGCCGTGGTGGTGGCGCTGCCCGATGGGAAGATCGAGTCCGAGACCCTGTGGGTTGTGCCTGACAGGGCGCGCTACCTGTGGATGCTCAAGGACGGTCATTTCCTGCTGCGGGACTCGGACGGCCTTGAAGAGGGCGACGCAAAGCTGAAGATCGCGCCGTTCCTGCGTCTGCCGGGGCGTCTGCTCTGGCTGGAGATGGATCCCGCGCAACAGGTGATGATCACCAACTCCCTGGAATCCGCAGAAGCGCCGCAAAAGCCCGGCGAGGCCGGCAGTCCTGTTACGACCCAGGCCACAGTGACCGCAGACAAGGAAAAGCCCAGCGCAGAGGCTACGCTGGCCGTGCGCACCCTACAACGGGAGTCGGGCCGGTTGATCCGGATGACCCAAGTGCCCTGGACCTCCCAGACCGCCGATTGGCCCATCAACTCCGACGGCTACCTCGAAAGCTCGAGGGACAACGGCGGCCAGTGGCTTTTGAACCTGAATTATTTTGCAGGCGGAAGCAGGGTTGTGGCCCGCGTTGACTCGAGTTGCCGGCCCAGCGCTGACTATGTGTCCGAAGGGGAGTTGCTTGCGGCCACGTGCGATCCAGGGGGCGGGGGAAAGCTGGTGGCGATGTCGGTAAGCGGCGCCCGGCTTTGGGAAGTGAGAACTTCTTCGAATACAATGTGGCCGCTGCTGACGATGGCGCCCGATAGCTCGCGGCTGGCGCGAGAGACACTGGTCCTCAAACGCCCAGCAAGCCGCTATAAACACCTTCTGGGCGCAGGCGATCTAGAGGGCCAGATGGTGAGAGTGATGGATGCGGCCGACGGCAAGGTGAAGTTCGAGGCGCCGCTCAGTCCAACGCTCGATGGGGGCGGAAATGTGGCAATCTCGCCGTCCGGGCGGCGCGTGGCCATTCTCAACGCGGGCGCCATCCAGGTTTTCGAACTGATCGGGCCAACCCGAATCCCGGCCGCCAGTACGGACAATTCCGCGCACTGAGCTGTTCCTGCGCTCGCGCGCACATTGCGCCTGAGACATCCGTTGATCGGAACAACCTCTTGAGCCTCCACACTTAGAGCGGTTTCGCAATTGATGTAACCATTTCTGCTGCGGTGCACGTGGCTTTTGCTTAAGGTAAAAGCCACTTGGATGAAGCGGCTTCCGGACACAGTAATTGCGAAACCGCTGTAGTTGGCGATACCAGTCCGATCGGCTTGTTCCACGGAATCGCGCTGACCACACGCGCGAGAAGATTACGACGCGCCTTCCAAGAGCCGCTCGACTTCATCGTGCAGACGCGCGGTGATAGCGGCCTCGGTCTCTTCCGGGGCGACGTGGATGGCGCCGCCTACACAGATTTCGATGGTTCCCGAACGGAACCAGCGCTGGCGACCGGCCTTAAGCTCGCCCAAACCGCGGATGGCGACGGGAAGCACGGGCACAAAGCTCTGCTTGGCGAGCAGGCCGATGCCGGGCCGGAAGCGCTCAAGTTGGCCGTCGGCCGATTCCCTCCCCTCGGGAAAGACGAGTACGTTGTAGCCGTGGTCCATGGCTTTGCCGGCGTGGGCAAAGCTCAACTGGAAGTCGCGCTGGCGGGGCAGCGGGAAGACGTTGAAGAGCGCGGTGACGAGCCAGTATGCAGGCGGGCCGAGAAGATAGAAACCCTTGTGTCCCGGCGGCCACCAGGGATTGCGGAAGTGCCGGAAATCCTCGAGCATCTCGCCGGCCATCGCCGTAGCCATGTGGCGGCGCACCGGGCCGGCGAGCGCGTATTGCACAAGGGGGCCGTCGTAGTCGGTGACGTGATTCGCTACGATGAGCAGTGGCCCCTCGGGAAGCGGCTTGCCAGGCCCCACGACGCGCGGCGCGGCGAGCAGCCAGATGAAGGGGCGCATGATTGCCTCAATGAAGGCCACACGAATCCATTGGATCGGCTTCCACCACGGCCACTCGGGATAGAGGAAGTGGGGACGCGGCGGCTCTTGTGGGGCGGCAAGCGGGGTGGCCGCGGCTTGGGGCGTGGCCGGGTCTGCGATGGGCGCACCGTCCGGAGGCGAGGCTTGCGGTGAAGGGACCGAAGGCGATGTTTCTGTTTCCGCGGCGGCGCTGCCGGCCACCAGCCTGCGCAGCTCACCGAGCGTCTGCACCTCTTCGAGCAGGCTGTTTCCCTGCACGATTCCCAGCCGATCTTCGAGGGCAGCGGCCAACTGCACGCGGCCCAGGCTGTCGAGGTGCAAATCCTCGGTGAGGCGCAGCTCGTCGCCTACGCCGGGGTGGGCTTCGCCGGTGATTTGTGCGATGAGCGCCAGCAGCCAGTCGGACGAAGGGCCAAAGGCGCCGTCAGCGGTTGGATGCGGCGAGCCATTGCCGGGTGTGGCGGCCGCGGCTTGGACCCTGGCCAGCCATGCGGCGACAGGCTTGCGCCTGACCTTGCCGGTGGAGGTGCGGGGCAGATCGGGCTCGGGCCAAAGCACCCAGCGGGTGATGCGCTGAAACTCCGGCAGGGTGGCGTTGGCGCGCTCGATGGCTGCTTCGGCCTGTTCTCTCGAGCCACGGCAGGCCAGCACCGCACAGGGCTCAGGACCGGTTGGGGTTTCCATGGGGACGACTGCGCAGGCCGCAACCTCAGGCTGTTCCTCGATCGCCGCTTCGATGTCCTCGGGGTGTATGTTGATGCCCGCCGCAGTGACGATGACCTCGCTCTTGCGCCCCAAAAAGCGAAGGTCGCCGAACTCGTCGCGCTCGGCAAGGTCGCCGGTGGCCAGCCACTCGCCCTGGCGCGGGCGCATCGCTCCGCCCTGCCAGGTCGCGCCGGAGATGGCCGCGCCGCGCACCAGCACCTCGCCGTCGGCGGCGAGTTTTACCTCGCGCCCGGCCAGCGGCTTGCCGATGGTGCCCTTGGCCACGTGGAAGGGGTGATTGAGCGTAATGAGGGCGGTGGTTTCGGTCATGCCGTAGCCCTGAACGAGGACGAAGCCGAGCGCGTTCCAGAACTGCTCCAGTGGGCCCGGCAGAGCGCCGCCGCCGGAGATCAAGGCCAAGAATCTCAGGCCGAACTCGCGACGTACGGCGCGGAAGCGCCACAAGCGCCGCCACGGGCCGAGTTGCTGCGAGCGGGCGATCCGTTCGTCAAGGCCCGGGTGGCTGACCTCGAGATCAGTCTTGAGCAGGGCGTGGACGCGAGGCACCGCGGCCAGCACAGAGATGCGCTCGTTGCGGATGAGCTCGATGAGGTGCGGCGCGGCCAACCGGCTCTCGAAGTGGAGCTCGGCGGTAAAGATGGGGGGAACCCAGAGCCCCATGGTTTGGCCGAAGACGTGGCTGAGCGGCAGCGTGTGCAGTATGCGCAGGGGATGGATAAGCCGCTCATAGCGCATGTACGGCCTAGCGCCGTCTTCGATGGGCCCCACGCTGGCCAGAACATTGCCGTGCGTGATGACGATGCCTTTGGGGTCGCCGGTGGTGCCGGAGGTAAAAAGAATCTGGAGCGGGGTCTGGTTCGACAGGCCGGAGATTGCCCCCATCTCCGCAGCGGGAAGCTCAGTGAGCCAATCCTCGAAAGCAAGCGTGGGGAGAGCCGGTGCGCCGTGGGTCGTGGCAAGTTTCGCGAGCAGGAGCGCGTCGCCGACGGCAAGTTTGGGGCTCACGTCCGCGGCCACGCGTGCGGCAAAGTCCGCAGATCCGTTGGCGTCGAGCGGGACGGCCAAAACGCCGCGGATCATGCAGCCGTGGAAGGCGGCCATCCATTCGGCGCTGTTTTCAGCCCAGATCAGGACGCGGTCGCCTTGCACAACGCCGCGCGCAGCGAGGAGCGCGGCAAAGCGCCCGGCAAGACGCGCCAGCTCCGCGTAGGTAGCGACCCGCCGGCGATTGCCCTGGTAGCGGACCACAGCAATCTCGCGGTCGAAGCGGCGAAAATCGTCGATCAGTGTGGCCAGGTGATCGCGCATAAACGTGCGGCAAGTTCATGGTAGCAGCGTGGGGTTGAGGGTCTCTGTGCGTGTTTGCCGTCTTGTTGATAGCACGGCAATAAAAACGCGAGCTGCTACGCGGCTGAGGCGGCGCCGGATGCGCGGCCGCTCGGGCGGCGGGCGTCGTACACTGGAGACATCAGGATTTCCCCATGAAAAAACTCGCCATCGGCCTCTATGTTCTGCTTACCGTCGTCTTGCTGATCTGGGCCTACTACCAAGCCATTTACGTGGCCCCAAACGACGCCGCGCAGGGCGAGATGTTTCGCATCATCTACTACCATGTGCCGTCGGCGTCAGTCGCGTTTTTTTTCTTTTTCATCAACCTGGCAGGCTGCGTCGGCTTTCTGGCTTACCGGCGCACGCATCCCGATCGCGCGCAGATTGCCGACGCCTGGGCGCTGGCTGCGGCGGAGGTTGGCGTGATTTTCTGCACGGTCGTGTTGGTTACAGGACCGCTATGGGGACGCCGCGCCTGGGGCATGTGGTGGACCTGGGACGCGCGGCTGACCACCACGCTGGTTCTGTGGCTCATCTACGTCAGCTACCTGCTGTTGCGCCGCTTTGCCGCAGGGCCCCAGGTGCAGACGCTGGCCGCTGTGCTGGGCATCTTCGGCGCGCTCGACGTGCCGATTGTTTATATGTCGAACCGCTGGTGGCGCACGCAGCATCCGGCGCCGGTGTTTGGCGGCGGGCAGGGTTCGGGCATGGATCCATCGATGGTGGGCGCGCTTTTGTGGAATATGCTGGCCTGGTTTGCCTGGGGCGTGCTGGTGCTGGCCTTCCGCTACCGGGTTGAGCGGCAGCAGCAGAAGATCGCCGCCGAAGAAGCAGAGCACGCTTTGGAGGCCTGACGCAGGCACGGACTAGCACAATAATCGAGGATATTGATGAAAAAGCTTGGAATCGGACTGATCGTTGCCATCCCCATGGCCCTCTTCTGCTGGGCGGGCTACCTGATCTTGTCCGCACCGCCGGAGCCTGCGTTTGACTGGAGACTGCATATGTCAGCGGCGCAGCACGATGCGGTGGTGGCGCTGCTCAACCACCTCTATACAAGGGCGGCCTACACCGTCACCTGGGCCATCCAGCTCGGGTATGTGGCGTGGCTTTGCCTGCGGTGGCGGTCGCAGAAGCGGCAATCTGCGCAATAAAGCAGTTTCTGATATGCTGCGCGACTCACAGCGGCACTCAAATTCGCTGCTCCCTCCGCTTCGCGACCCCAACGACGAAGGCCTGTCGTTCGGGGCCCCGGTCGTGGGGCCGCGCCGACTCGAATGCGGCGGATCCCCTACATGATTGCCGAAACTGCTGTAGCCGTAGTCCCGCTTTGCTCTGAAGCAGGCGCTTCCGCGCTGCATCGCGAAACATGGAAGATCTTCGCGCCGGGAATGGGTTTGCCTGCCTTTCGTAACTCTCCGATGGGTCAGGCGATATAGCACTCCTGCGTACCGCGCAGACTTTTCGTGGTATTTCAAGATTCTTCTCATCCCGCCGATGATGCATGGGTGGACCGGCTGCAAAGCAGCTCCCCGGCCTCAGTGCAGCCCCTGGCGTGGCGGCGTCTCTTCAGGAAGAAGCGGCTGAACCGCAAGGGCTTTTGGCAACCGAGGGGGTAGAACCGCTGTGCGCCGACGGGAATCGGGATCATGCATGATATTTTCATTGCTCTGGCATTCATCGGTATGGTGATTGCTCCCGCCATCGTAGCTGCGAATTGCTCTGCGAAAATTACCGACGAACCTAAGTCGAAATAAGCGGCGCAGCTCCTCGACCGAGACGCGCCGACCCGGATCTGCGTTGTTGATGCGGTGTCAGCGCTCGGCCCCGGAGGGCGCTGCAAGCTGTACTGATTTCGTTCTTCATTGCCCTGAAGTTAGCGCGGTTCCAAGATAGCTATAGCCATGTGAGGGAATCGTCGCCAGGCGGAACTAAGGTCGCGAGTCCGGCTGAGCCTGTCGCATAGAGCAAGCGAGGATTCTCCTTCGTGCGTGCTCCGGCTGCGGCTGGGCCCTGCCCTCGAATTGGTAGACGTGCTTCATGGGTGGAGATGTTTTTGCTTTTTCCTTTGTTGGAAGGGCCCTTGCTTTGGTTTTTACTTTTGCTCTTTGCCGGTTATGCCGCTAACGCCTGCTTGGCGGCGGTTTCCGCCTTCACACAAATGGCCCAGATTGAGCCCAGCAGTATGGCCGGTCCCTCTCCGCTTGTGGCTCTGGACTCTGCTTTTACTTCGGCTCACAGCCTAACCCACGACCTGCCCACTGCAACCGGTCACTCCATGATGACTAGATCCAAGCTTTTAGCTCTTGCCTTGCGTTCGATGCAACCCCCACTTGCCCGTAAAAGCGACTGACGAACTTATGCAAGGCGAGCAGACTCTGCCGGCTCTTCGGGAATATCAGAATCGGTCTACAGCTTGTGGCGGAGGAATTCGAAGATCCAGTAGCCGATGAGGGCACTGACGAGCGCAATTGAGAAATTCGTGGGCGTAACGATGTCGTGGAGGGCGAAGGCGAATGTTTTGCCCTGGCCATTGACGCCCGTAAATTCGCCCATGAGCAGGTTGGAATAGAAGAGGAAGACGATAAAGGCAACCTCGACCACCACTCGCCAAATGGGCTTGAATCTGGGAGGCGGAGTGAGCGGCGTCATGGAGCGATGATAATGGCGAGGCCGCGTAACCCCAAGAGTTTTCGAATAGGAGCGCGATCGGCCGAGCTTGCGTGACGAGCTGATGAAGGCAGTAACGCCTATAATCTCCATGTTGTGATTCCTGCATTCCGATTGCGATGGGAAGCGGTGCGGCGGCTCGCTGCCGGGGCTGCCGTGGTGGCTCTTTCCCTTTTGCTTGCCGCGGTTTGCGCACGCGGGCAGGCGGGTCCAGCAGGCGTCCCGGAAGGGGCGGGCGGCGGATCGAGCGCCGCGGACGGCGGGGCGAAGGTGGTGCTGTTGCTGCCCTTCGACAACCGTACGGGGCAACCGAGTCTCGAGTGGATTCGCGAGGCGGCAGCGGAGATTCTGAGCATGCGCTTTGCTTCGGCGGGGTTCCAGCCGACGAGCCGGGCCGACCGGATGTACGCGCTGGATCATCTGGGACTGCCGCAGGGCTTTCAGCCGTCGCGCGCGAGCTCCCTCAAGCTGGCGCAGACGCTGGACGCCGATTCGATTGTGGTAGGCAGTTATACGAGCGACGGAAGCGGGATTGTGGCCGAGGCAAAGCTGGTGGACGTGCCGCAACTGCGGATGCTTCCGGCAGTGAGCGCGCGCGGCGAGATGCGGGATCTGATCGCGGTGTTCGGAACGCTGGCGTGGGAGCTGACGCGGCAGCTCGACCCCAAATTCAGTGTGGCCGAGGAAACCTTTGCGGTGGCAGGGAATGGCATCCGGCTGGATGCGTTTGAGCAGTACATTCGCGGCATCACGGAGCCGGACCAGGCGGAACGGCTGCGGCATCTGGAGCAGGCCGTGAAGTTGAGCCCAGGGTTCGGGCCGGCGTGGATGGCGCTGGGCCGCGAAGACTATAACGAGCAGCAGTACCAGGAGGCGGCCGCGGCCTTTGCCAAGGTGGATCGCAACGACCCCGACGGGCTGGAAGCGGATTTTTACCGGGGACTGTCGCTACTGTTCTCGGGCGATTACGCTCATGCGGAGCAGGCCTTTGCCGAAGTGGCTCGGGTTCTGCCTTTAGCTGAGGTGGTAAACAACGAAGGAGTGGCCGCGAGCCGCCAGGGCCACGACGGGACGCCGCTGTTTATTCAGGCCGCGGCCGCCGACCCCAACGCAGCCGACTATCACTTCAATTTGGCGGTGAGCCTGAAGCGGCAGGGGAACTTGCCGGGAGCCTTGAATGAACTGGCGCAGTGCCTGAAGCTGCGTCCCGCAGACAGCGAGGCCCAATCGCTGGAGGTGGCGTGGAAGGGACAGACGGGCGCGAACAGACTTGGCGGCCCGGATGCGAGCGCCGACCCGCTGGAGCGGATCGAGCGCACCTTTGATGAGTCAGCCTTCCGGCAGGCGGCGGCGATGCTGGACGAAATAAATGCCGCGCGGCTGACGGCACTGACGCCACGCGAACGAGCGAGCACCCTGTGCACGCAGGCGCAGGGATTTCTCGACCGCGGGCTGCTGCTGGAGGCAGAGAGGTTATATCAAGACGCCGTCGCCGCCGACGGCAACAGCGCCCAGGCGCATGCCGGCCTTGCCGAAGTGCGCGAGCGCAGCGGCGACGCCGAAGCAGCGCGCAAGGAAGCTCAAACGGCGCTGGATCTGGGTTCCTCGGCCGATGCGTATCTGGTGTTGGCGCAGTTGGATCTTGCAGCCGGCTCACTGAGCCAAGCCAACACGGAAGCTGGAGACGCGCTCAAGCTGGACCCGGCGAACCGGGCGGCGCAGGAGCTGATGCGGCAAATTGAGGCGAAGGCGGGAAAGAAGTAGCAGGTCAGCAAGTCGGCGGGGCGGCATATTGGCGGGATGAGGGATGGAGACGGAGCCTGGTTTTACGGTTAGCCACGGAAAGGGGCGCGCCATGAAACAGTACGTTGGGATGCGCCGGATGGGCGTTGGGCCGATCAGGGCAGGGTTGTCGATTGCCTTCGGCTTTGGTTTGAGTCTCGCCGTCTTTGCCCAGCACGCGGCCGGCGGGACGGCTCCCTTGGTAGACAAATTCGTGCTCGACGACACGATTCAGCCAGTGAGTGCGTCAGAGCTGGAACAGGCCCTTGCCGAAGCCAACTCCGACGGGGCGCAAGCGCTGCTGATTGAGATGGACACGCCGGGCGGGATGGTCGATTCGATGCGCGCCATGGTGGGCGCGATCCTACGCTCACATGTTCCTGTGATTGTGTATGTGGCGCCTTCGGGAGCGCGGGCCGGCTCGGCTGGTTTCTTCATTCTGGAATCGGCGGACATAGCCGCTATGGCTCCGGGCACAGAGGCTGGCGCCGCTCATGTGGTCTTCGAGCTGGGCAAGCCCGACGCCACAGAAGAGGAAAAAGTAGAGAATGACGCCGAAGCGTTTCTACGCTCTTACGTGACACAGCGCAACCGCAACACCGACGCTGCAGTGGCGGCGGTGAAATCGTCTCACTCCTACACGGCCGAGGAGGCGCTGAACCAGCACCTGATCGATCTGGTGGCCAACAACGACACGGAACTGCTGAACGCGCTCGATGGCCGGCAAATTACGCGCATGGACGGATCGAAGGCGACACTGCATCTGGCCGGAGCGCGCATTCAATTGTTGCGGAGGTCGCTGCGCGACGAGTTGCTGGGGTGGCTTGTCGACCCCAACATCGCGCTGCTGTTCCTGGTGGGCGGAGCGCTGCTGATCTATCTCGAATTCAATGCCCCTGGAACCATCGTTCCCGGCACGCTGGGCACGCTGATGGTGCTTTTGGGCATCTTTGGCTTGAATCTGCTGCCCATTCGCTTTACGGCAGTTCTGCTGCTGGTGGCGGCGATGGTTCTGCTGTTGCTGGAGGCTAAGTTTGGCTCGCATGGCGCACTGGCGATCGCGGGCATCGTTTGCCTGACCTTCGGCATGCTGACGCTGGTGGCTGCGCCGGTGCCGGAGATGGGCATCAGCCCGCTGGTGGCCATCAGCGTAAGCGTAGCATTCGGCGCGATTACGGTGTTCCTGGTGCGACTGGTGGTGCGCGCGCGGCGGCGGAAGGCGCGCATCGGAGCGGAAGCGATGGTTGGATACCCGGCGACCGCGATGGAAGCGCTGGCTCCGCAGGGCCATGTGCTGGTGGAGGGCGAGATCTGGCAGGCCGTAGCCAAGGCTCCAGTGGCGGCGGGAACCGCATTGCGCGTCGTAGGGCACGATCGTCTGTTGCTCCGGGTTGAGCCGGCTGAAGCATCCCGCGCGGTCGAGCCTCCGGCGTAGAACGTTTTCCCACCCTAGCGGCAAAGACAGCGGCGCCGCGAGGGTGGGGCAACCCCAAGCCCAAGGCTTAGCGGGACTGGAGTACAATCCCTGCTGAGTGAGGAAAGGAAAGTCCAATGACCATGGGTGATGTGTCCGTTCCGATGCTGGTTATCATCGCGATCGTCGTCCTCTACCTGCTGAACTCAATCAAGATCCTGAAGGAATATGAGCGCGGAGTGATTTTCCGTCTGGGCCGTGTCTTGGGAACTCCCAAGGGGCCGGGCATTATTCTGGTCTTCCGGCCCATCGACCAGATGGTGCGCATCTCGCTGCGCCAGGAGGTGCTGGAGGTTCCGCCGCAGGACATCATTACGCGCGACAACGTCACGCTCAAGGTTAACGCGGTGGTGACTCTGTACGTGGTCAATCCCAACGACTCCGCCATCAAGGTCGCCAACTACGTTTATCAGACCTCGCAATTTGCGCAGACCACATTGCGCTCGGTGCTGGGCGAGGTGGAGCTGGACGAGGTGCTGAGCCATCGCGACAAGCTCAATCTGCGCATCCAAAGCATTATCGACCAGCGCACCGAGCCGTTTGGGGTGAAAGTGGTTTCGGTGGAGGTGAAGCAGGTGGATCTGCCCGAGCAGATGCTGCGCGCCATTGCCAAACAGGCTGAGGCGGAGCGCGAGAAGCGCTCCAAGATCATCCACGCCGAGGGCGAATTCATTGCTGCGCAAAAACTGGTGGACGCCGCCGCGCTGATGGCCACACAGCCCATGGCTCTGCAATTGCGCTATCTGCAGACTTTGGCGGACATCGGGGTGGAGAAGAACACAACCGTTGTTTTCCCGCTGCCCCTTGAAATGATGTCGCTGTTGAACAAGGCGGTGGGCGCAGCGAAGCCGACATCGGAGCCGTAAATGCAAGCTTTCAGCCTTTAGCTATAAGCGTTTAGCTCTTGCGCTGGCTCGATTAAGAGCGGAGGCGGAGGACAACAATCCTGAAGGCTAGACTTTCGTAGGCGGTGCATGCGGGGATATTTCGACGACGAGGAAGCGGAGCGCGAGGAACGCGGGCGCGATACCGAGGTGACGCTCGGCTGGGGCACGCTGCTGGGGATTGTTGTCTGCCTGGTTCTGATCTGCGGGCTGTGCTTCGGGATTGGATACGCAGTGGGCCGCCGCGCTTCCGCGCCAGCTGCGGCGGCGGCCACGCCGCCCGCCACGCAGATTCCCGCACCCGATCAGGAGCCATTGCAGGCCAACGGCTCCATTCCCAAACCCTCGGCAGACGCGCAAGCGCCGGCGCCGCCAGCGGAGACGAGTGACGCGACGCAGCCAGTTGCAGCGGGAGCGGGCACGAACCCGGTGACGACGCCGCAGGGTGCGGGGGTGGCGGGACAACCGGGTTCGCCTACGAGTTCACCCGCGGGGACGCCTGCAAGCGCGGCGCCCGCACAGCCGCAGGTGCGGCCCGCCTTTCCTGCGACGGCGCCCGCGCCACAACCCGCGCAGCAAGCGGCGGCGCCGAATGTGCATCCGGCGCTGCCCGGGGCGGCGGTATCATTCATGGTGCAGGTTGCCGCAGTTTCTCATGCCGAGGACGCCGACGTGCTGGTGAATGCTCTACGCAAGCGCGGCTATACGGTGACCGAGCGCCGCGAGCCGGCGGATGGTTTGATCCACGTGCGGATCGGGCCGTTCGCGAGCCGCGAAGAAGCCAACCGCATGAGCGCGAAGCTGCTCGACGACGGTTACAACGCGATCATCCAGCCGTAGGCCAACTTTTATCCCCGCATCCACTCCGGCAGGGCGGAGGCAATGGCGGCGCGGACGGCGTCGGAAAGATCGTCGCGCGTGGCGTAATCGGCGGGGTTCACGGGCGGGTGAAAGACGATGTGGGCGGTTCCGGGGTGGATGCGCACACTGCCCCAGGGAAGAATCTTTTCGGTCCCGTAGATCGATAAGGGAATGCACGGTGCGCCGGAGTCTTTGGCGAGGTAGAACGGGCCTTTCTTGAAGGGCAGCATGCGGCCGTCGGGCGAGCGGGCGCCCTCAACAAAAGTGGTGATGTGCAGACCCGTGGCCAAGACGCGATGGGCCTGGGCGACGGCGTCCAGCGCGCTTTCGACATTGCCGTCGCGATCCACCGGAATGAACCCGCCAAGCTTGAAGGCGTAGCCGAGGATGGGGATTTTCATCAGCGGCCGCTTCAAGAACACCGAAGTCCGGCCAGGAAGATTTGGGATGAGTGCGGGCGCGTCGAGGTTGGAAACGTGGTTGGCCATGAAGATGCAGGCACGGCCGGCGGGAATGTGCTCACGGCCCTGAACGCGCACGTGGATGCCGGCGGCGCGGATGGCAGCGCGGGCGATGAAGCAGCCGGCGGCGTAGAGCGGTCCTACGCGACCGGTGAAAAGCGCGAACGGGATGAGGACGACCGCCGCGGGTAGAGCCAGAACGAGAATGGTGACGAAGACGAGGAGCGAGACGATCATGCGGCGTGGGTAAAGGCGTCCATCGGTGAGTATCGCATCTGGAGCAGCTATCGGCCTTCAGCTTTGAGCGCTCAGCTTGGTTCGTGGCTGGATTGGCGGGCGTGCGCCACCGCACGAGGTACAGCACCGGTGCGGCCGATCTCTTTAAGCGCGCATCCATTCGGGCAGGCCGGATGCGATGGCCGCGCGCACGGCGTGCATCAGTTCCTCGCGCGTGGCAAAGGCGGCGGGGTCGATCGGCGGATGAAAGACGACGTTGGCGACGCCCGGGTGAATGCGCAGGCTGCCTTTGCGCAGGATGGTCTCAGTGCCGTGGATGGAGACCGGGATGCAGGGCGCGCCGGAGGCCATGGCCAGGAAGAACGGGCCTTTTTTAAAGGGCAGCATGCGGCCGTCTGGCGAACGGGTGCCTTCAACAAATGTGGTCATGTGGACGCCCCTCATGAGCACGCGCTGCGCCTCGGTCACGCTGCGCTGCGCGTCATCGGGATTTCCGGAGCGGTCGACGGCGATGAACTCGCCCTGGCGAAAGCCGGTACCCAGGATGGGTAACCGCATGAGCGAGCGCTTCATGAACGCGGAGGTGCGGCCGGGAATGATCGAGATCAGCGCGGGCGGATCGAGGTTAGAAACGTGGTTGGACATGAAGATGCAGGCGCGGCCGCGGGGCACGTGGACGAGGCCCTGGGTGCAGATGCGCACGCCGGCGAGGCGGCAACTTGAAGAGAGCATGAAGCGCGTGGCCTTGTAGAGCGGAAGGACGTTGCCCGTCATCCAACACCAGGGAATGAAGAGGAGGGCCGAAGGAATGCCCAGGACGACCATGTTGACGATGAAGATGAGCGACCAGATCATGCGTGCCTTTTGCCTTTAGGCGTCCGCGGCGGATGATTGAAGCTCGCGCAAGCGCGCGGGGAATTTGTCATAGATGCCGTCGAAGCCGCCGTTGGAGAGGATCGCCACCACGTCCCCGGGCGCGAGTTGCGGGGCGATCACGGCAACGATGGAATCGGCATCGGGGAGGAGTTCGGTGGGCGTGCCTGCGGCGTTGAGGGCGAGGACGACTTCTTCGGGGTGCAGGCGCTCGTCTTCGGGAATGCGCTGCTGTTGATAGACGGCTGCAAGGACGGCGCAATCGGCGAGGCGGAGGCTAGCGATGAGATCGGAGGCGAGCACCTTGCGGCGCAGCGTGTTGGAGCGCGGCTCCAATATTGCCCAGATGCGTCCTAAGGGATAGGCTGCGCGGAGCGCCCGCAGCGTCTCGCGGATAGCCGTGGGATGGTGGGCGAAGTCTTCGACGATGGTGATGCCGCCAATCTCGGCGCGCACTTCGAGGCGGCGCTTGACGCTCTTGAAGGTGGCGAGGGCCTCGGCGATGGCTTCATTGCCGATGCCCTGGCCGGCGGCGAGAGCGGCGGCGGCGGTTGCGTTGAGGGCGTTGTGCTCACCGGCGAGGCTCATCTCGAACTCGGCCCAGGCGGCACCGGAGCGGTGGACTTCCCAGCGCGTGCGGCCGGAGTCGTGGCGCAAATTGCGGATGCGCCAAGCGGCGCTTTCGCTGAAGCCGTAGCGCTCCACGCGGCAGAAGGCTTGGGCTATACATTCGCTGACGTTGTCGCTGCCGTCGTAGGCGACGATGCGGCCGCGGCGCGGGACGAGATTCACCAGGCGTTTGAATGCGGTCTTCACGGCGTCGAGATCGCCGAAAATGTCGGCGTGGTCGAACTCCACATGGGTGAGGATGAGCGAATCGGGGAAGTAGTGGAGAAACTTGGGGCCTTTATCGAAGAAGGCTGTGTCGTACTCGTCGCCCTCGACGATGAACGTACGCGTGGGCCGCAACTGGAAGCTGGTCGAGAAGTTTTCTGCCACGCCACCGATGAGGAACGAGGGATCGAGCGAGGGATCTTTGCGCGCGGCGACCTGATAAATCCAGGCAAGCATGCTGGTGGTGGTGGTCTTGCCGTGAGTTCCGGCGACGACGAGGGACTCGCGGCCTTCGAGGAACTCCTCGCGTAGTAGCGCGGCCATGGAGGTGAAGGGAATGCGCTCGTCGAGGACGCGCTCAATTTCAGGATTGCCGCGGGAGAGCGCGTTGCCGATGACGACCAGATCGGGCCGGGGCGAGAGATTCGATTCGGCATATGGCTCCATAACGGGAATGCCGAGCGCGCGCAGTAGATCGATCATGGGCGGATAGGCGGCTTTGTCAGAACCGGTGATGCGGCGGCCATGCAACTGGAGCAGGCCGGCCAGCGAGGCCATGGCGGCGCCGCAGATGCCGATGAGATGGATGTGGCGCGGCGGTACGGTCACGTCTTCACCGCCGGTTCGAGGATATCGAGGCGAGGATTCTCGCCGACCGTCAATTCGGCTTCAACGCCGAAGGTGAGCGTGACATTCTCGCGCGAGACGTGGCCGCTGCGCAGGCCAATGGCGATGGGACCGTCGAATCCCGCGAGCGCGCTGAGAATTGCCTCTTCAAGCAACTGCGGCGCAGCGCCGGGCGAAACGCAATCGAGCATCTCGCCGAAGACGATGCCACGCACGCCTTCGAGCTTGCGCGCCTTTTCGAGTTGCCAGATCATGCGATCGATCTGGTAGGGCTTGGCGCCGGTGTCCTCAAGAAAGAGGAGAGTGCCTTCGGTAGACGGCTCCCAGGGCGTGCCCAGCAGCGACACGAGAATACTGAGGCAGCCGCCGAAAAGCGTGCCGCGCACCGTAGACGAAGCTGCGACTGGCTTCAACGCGCGCAAGCCCTCGGCGGCACCTACGCTATAGGGCTCGCCAGCTAAGGCGGCACGAAAACTCTCCTTGTGAACACGGTTGCGAAGATAGAAATCCGAGGCCAGCATCGGGCCATGGAAGGCCGGCAGGCCCAACTCGTCGAGCAGGCGGAGTTGGATGCCGGTCAAATCGCTATAGGCAAAGAAAGGCTTGGGGTGCGCGGCAATGGCTTCGAGGTCCAGGCCTTCGAGCAGATAATTCGACCCGTAGCCGCCCCGCATGCACATGACGGCGCTGGTGGCGGGGTCAGCGAAGGCCGCATGAAGGTCGGTGAGTCGCTGCTCGGGAGTTCCGGCAAAGTACAGTGGGTCGCCCAGGAGTACGTTCGCGCCTAGTTTCGGCGCAAAACCCATCGCGCGCAGTGCGACCAGGCCGCGCTCGACTCGGTCAGGCTGCGCAGGGGAGGCTGGGGCGACGATGCTGATGGCGGCATCCGGCGGGACGGGCGGCGGTTTAAGGAGGGCCAGCATCTCACCACGCCTCTCCGCGGGCAATGAGCGCCGCCGGTCCAGTGAGATGCAGTTCCGCGCCGGGGCCATCCCAGGCGACTGTCTGCGCGCCGCCCGGCGCGACCACTTTAAGCGGCGAAACGCAGCGGCGCAACGCAAGCGCCGCGGTGGCGGCGGCCAAACTGCCGGTGCCCGAGGAGGTGGTAGGGCCAACGCCGCGCTCGAAGATGCGAATCTCGATCTCGTGCTCCGTTACGATGCGCACAAACTCCACGTTGGTGTGGTGGGGAAAATCGCGATGCAGGCAAATCTCCGCTGCCAATGCGGTCCAGGCTCGCCGGGCTACGGCAAAATCCGGATTGTCGACGAGGACGACAAAGTGAGGGTTGCCGGTGGAGACTTCGACGCCGACAATCTCCGCGCCGTCGGTGAGCTTGAGCGTGTGCGGCGCAAACCTGGGCACGCCCATTCCGGTGGTCACTTCCACGCTGAACTCATTATCGTAGCGTACGCTGTCGATGCAGCAGACGCGCAGGCCGGCATCGGTCATGATTTCCAGTTTGTCACCGGGCTGCGAACGCAGTTCCTCAGCCATCCACGCGGCCACGCAGCGCGTGCCGTTGCCGCTGATCTCGGCAATGGAGCCGTCGGAGTTGTGGAGGCGGATGCGGCCGGACTTTGGCCCCGGCAATTCAGATTCAGTCCAGGCGAAAAACTCGACGCCATCGGCGCCGATGCCGGTGCGGCGGTCGCAGAGACGTCGCGTGAGAGCCGCGGGATCGTGGTCTGCCGCGGATGCCTCGGGGACAATCAGGAAATCATTGCCGCAGGCGTGGGCCTTGATGAAGCGGATCAATCTTCCTCCGGATCGCGGAAGGCGGAAACTGCGTCGATGGCGGTCCGGCCAGCGGCCTTCTGCACAGTTTTTCTTTCCGGTTCCTTGCCCGATGCTACCACTGGCGATGCCCGGTTGTTGAGCGGAAGTGTGGAAGTGCGCTAAGCGGGATCGAGCGGGCGCGCTCAAAACAGATGGGGGCTTCGATTGAGCCACAAGGTAGAGAGATAAATGGTGGCCTGCGGCTGACCGTTGGCAGTGAAATGGCCGAAGGCGGTGAGGTCAGCGGGATGCGCCTTGACAGCCTTGTCCACCTCGTCGCCGTCGAAGGCGAGGATGATGGCCGCGTGGGAAGCGGGCGCGGCCAAGGCAGCGCGAAAGATCCCGAGGTCGCTCTCGTTGATGGTTTGACGAAGAGGAATCCCGGTGAACGCGACGATCTCGGGATAGGCGGAAGTGTTCATCAACACGGGCGCGCGCGGAAAGAGGGCGAGCAGTCCTTGCAAGGCCGGCGGAATGGCGTCGTCGTAAGGCTGGCGTGCGTCAGCGTTCCTGGCGCCTTCGACGTAGACGATAGGATCGGCGCGCAGGAGCAGAAAGACGTTGAGGCCGGCAAGCGTGAAGAGGAGCGCGAGTGCGATGTGGGGCAGGAACGGGAGGAGCCGAGGCAAGAGCGGCACGGGACGAGGGAGCTGGATGCGGCGCAAGGCGGCGGTTCCCAACTCGGCGGCGAAGCCGAGACCGAATGCCAGAGCAGGCAGCAGCTCGAGGCCATAGCGCGTGTTGTACCAGGTGAAGGGCCACCAGGCGGGGAAAAAGATGGGCACCGATCCGTAGGCGACCGACCAGGTATAGAAAGGAACGGGCAGCCATAGCAGGAGCGTCCAGGCCATGGCGCGGCGACTGGCGTTCAGCTTTTTCGCGAAAAACGCAGCGGCCGTTCCGAGCGCGGCGAGGGCCAGGACGATATTGCCCCAGGCGCTGCCCAAGGCGGGCGCGGCAACGGAGTCGAGCTCAGAGACTTTGAGGAAATAAAGCAACGCGACCCAGGGATTGTGCCAGCCGGGATGCGGCGCCGAACCCTGCGCGGCGGTGCGGAGTTCGATGGCTTTGGCGGAGAAAGGCCCGCGCGCGAAGTAGAGCCAATCGCCGAAACAGACGGAATTGTAAATGAACCAGAGGATGGGCGCGGCAACGATGGCGAGGGTCGGCAGCCAGAAGGCTGGCGAACTGAGGCGGCCGCGCTCGCCCGCCGCAGCGCGTTTGAGCAGAGTGAGGCCGATGCCGGTCCAGGCAATGAGGGCGATGATCCAGCCGTCGTAGCGGGTGAAGATGGCCGCGACCAGCGCCGCTGCGATGCAGGCTTGCAGGTAGCTGGATCGCGTGATGCCGATGTTTTTGCGCGGCGCGGGAGGCGCCACGGGATTGCGGAGCCAGGCGCCGCGACGCGGACCGGGCGCTTCAAAAATGCGGACTGGATGACCAGCAAGGGGGGCGATGGGACGGTGGGAGCTGGGAGTATCGGAGGAGCCGTGAGGCAGCGTGTAACTGGCGGCTTGAGTTTCTTCGTCGAGGGCAATGCGCCACTCGACCAGCCAAACCACAATCCAAATGGTCTCGCAAAGGAAGAGCGGCTCTGTCATGGCCGTGGTCTGCAGGTAGAGCAGGTTGGAATTGAGGGCGAAGAAGACGAGCGCGAACGCGGCGGCGGCGGGGTTGAGCCAGTAGCGCGCCAGCCGGTGGATGCCGACGCAGGAGACGATGTAGGCCAGGGACGACGGAATGACTCCGGCGAGTCCGGTAGCCCACCACGCGTAGTCCTGCACGAAGGGAATGAGCAGAATGTGCGGCAGCGGCAGCCACACCGAGCCCAGTTGCGAGAAACGCGGCGTGCGCGAATCGAAGACGCGGCGCGCGATATGGAGATGGGCGACGGCGTCGCCGTAGTTGAGCATGGCTCCGTGACGCCAGCTCCAGATGATGGCAACCGTTGAGGCCGCCAGGCAGAAAGCCAGAACGGCCCAGCCCTCCGCATTCGAGATGCTTCTCTCAGTCAAGGTGCGTTAGCTCGCGAAAGACATTGAAGCGCGCATCGATCTCAGGGCGCGAAAGCTGCTGCAGGCGCTCGGTGCCGAAACACTCGCAGGCGAAGGAGCCCATGACGCCGCCGTAAAACATGGCGTGACGCCAAGCGGCGGGCGTGAGCTCGGGCTGCGAGGCCAGATAGCCGAAGAAGCCGCCGGCAAAGCTGTCGCCGGCGCCGGTGGGATCGATCACCTCTTTGAGCGGAAGGGCCGGAGCCTTGAAGGTGCGGAGCTCCTCTCCGCGACCTTTTGGATTGGAGCTGTGGAATAACGTCGCGCCGTACTCGCCGTGCTTGACGACCAACGCGCGCGGGCCGAGAGCCATGACGCCACGCGCGGCCTGCACGAGGTTATTGTTGCCGGCCAGCATGCGGGCTTCAGCGTCGTTGATGAGGAGCACGTCGAGACCCTTGAGGACTTCGAGAAGGGCCGGACGATGGTCCTTGATCCAGTAATTCATGGTGTCGCCGGCGACGAGCTTTACGGCGGGCATGGCATCGCGGACGCGGCGCTGCAGAACCGGATCGATGTTGGCGAGGAAGAGGAATTCGGAGTCGCGGTAGGCGTCGGGGATTTTGGGCTCGAAGGAAGCAAAGACGTTCAGCTCGGTCGAGTGGGTTTTGGCTTCGTTGAGATTCTCGAGATAGGAGCCTTCCCAGAAGAAGCATTTGCCGGCGGCGCGCTCAATGCCGCGCGTGTCGATGTGGCGTGCGGCAAAGACGGCCTCCTGCTCGGGGCCAAAGTCTTCGCCGACGACGGCGATGACGCGGACATCGGTAAAAAAGCTGGCAGCGAGGGAGAAGTGAGTGGCCGCTCCGCCCAGGCAACGCTCGTGGCGGCCGGCGGGGGTTTCGATGGAATCGTAAGCGACGCTGCCGACGACGGTGATGGACATGGGCGTGTTCTCTCTTTTGTGTAAGGTTAGCAGGTAAGTGAGCGGAGCTAGCGGAGTTAGCGGTGTTAGCGGAGATAGGAAACCGCTGGGCCAACACCGCTAGAGCGGTTCCACAATACTTGTAGCCGTTTCCGGCGGTGGCACAAGGTGGGTTTTTCTTGAGGAAAAACCCACTTAGCTGTTGTTACTTCGGCATACAGCAATTGTGGGACCGCTGTAGCGCCGCTAGCCCCGCTAACTCCGCTTCCCTCTCTACCAGCCGAGATACTTGCCAAAGAGCAGCTTCAGGCGCTCTTTGGCGGCTGCGGGGATGGCATCGGGCTGGGTGAGTACGGCGTATTTCGCAGCAGTCGCGCAAGCGCAATTTCGCTCGCGAGGCATGGCGGCGACGGCGGCTTTGACGACTTTGGCGGCGTTTTCCGCGTTCTGGTGGAGGACGGCGACGATCTGCTCGACGGTGACCGCGTCGTGGCCCTCGCGCCAGCAGTCGTAATCGGTGACCATGGCGACGGTGGCGTAGCAGATCTCGGCTTCGCGGGCGAGCTTGGCCTCCTGCAAGTTGGTCATGCCGATCACATCGGCGCCCCAACTGCGATAGAGGTTCGACTCGGCCTTGGTGGAAAATTGCGGGCCCTCCATGCAGACGTAAGTGCCGCCCAACTTGCCCACGACGCCCACCTTGGCGCAGGCATCGGCGGCAGCCTTGGCCACCGTGGCGCAGACAGGATCGCCAAAAGCAACGTGGCCGACAATACCGTCGCCGAAGAATGTAGCGATGCGAAGAAAGGTGCGGTCGATGAACTGGTCGGGGATAACGAAGTCGGTGGGCTTGTGCTCTTCCTTGAGCGAGCCGACGGCGGAGACGGAGACGATGCGCTCGACGCCGAGCTTCTTGAAGGCGTAAATGTTGGCGCGGAAGTTGAGCTCAGAGGGCAGAATGCGATGTCCGCGTCCGTGACGCGCCAGAAAAGCCACTTTGCGGCCTTCGAGTTCGCCGAGGACGAAAGCGTCGGAGGGTGAGCCGAAGGGCGTCTCGACGCGCTCCTCGTGGACGTTGGTGAATCCGGGCATGGAGTAGAGCCCGCTGCCGCCGATGATGCCGATTTCTGCCTGAGTCACGTGCTGCTCCTTGTTCTTGTCGGCTTTCAGCTATCAGCCTTCAGCAGTTCGTTGCTGGATCAGCCGTCGAGAATCGTTTCAGCGCAAATGCGCTGAAAGCTGAGAGCTGGAGGCTGGCTGCTCGTCACCGCTGATCGATGAGGCGGATGGACTCCATGAAGACGTCTCCGTCGATGGTCAGGCTGTGCGCGCTGATCTTATCCATCGTATCCTGCGCGGTGTGGTGATAGCTGTTGTTGGGCCCGTAGTTGAGGTCGATGATGTCGATGGAAGGCACACCGCGTTCGACGAAGGGCAGATGATCGTCCTCGATGTCCATCTCCTGCTGAAAGAAATAGCGCTGATAGCCGAACTTTTTCGCCGCCTCGGCGACGAGCGAGACGAGCCAGGCGGTGGAGTGGGTTTCGCGCTGAATATCGAGATCCTTGTCGCCGATCATGTCGGCAAGGAGGAAGGCCTTGATCTGGTTGAGGGTTCCATCGCGGTCCCATTTGGCGGCGAGATGGCGGCTGCCGTAGGTGGAGTCGGAGCGCGACCAGGTTTGAAAGGCCTCTTCGCCATCGAAGAAAACCAGCCAGACCGAGTAGCCGTCGAGCTTTTTCGCGGGGGAGTGGGCGGCCTCGTAGCGGAGGCGGTCGGCGATCGCCATGAGCAGGCCGGTGGTGGAAGCGCCGTCGTTGGCGCCGACGTAGTTGATGGTGCGCAGCGGGTAGTTGGTTTCATAGTGCGTGCCGAGGACGATCACGCCCGGTTTTTTCCCTGGGAAACGCACGATGAAGTTGCACATGGGCACGGGGCCAATGGGGGTGGCGGCGGTGAACTTGTCTTCTTCGAGCTGATCGTGGTCGCGCAGGAAGTGGGCGCGGAGGAACTCCTCGGCTTTGGCGTGGCCCGGACCGGTGGGCCAGCGCGGGCCGATGGCGGCGAACTGGCGCGCGTATTCGTAGGCTTTGGCGCCGTCGAAGTGGGATTGGGCGGACGCGGTGAGCGGGACAAAGAGGAGGGTCAGGAATATCGACCACGCCGCAATCCGGCTGCGGGGTTTCGAGGTCTCCCACCCTTCGAGCAAGGAACGCTCGGAGGATGGGGCAACCCCCGCATTCCTTAAGGAACAACCGCAGGTCCTTCGACTCCGTTTGGCGCAAAAAGCGCGCCAAACTTCGCTCAGGATGACAAGCCATTGGGAAGTTTTCGATTCGGACAACGAAAAAGTCATCCGGCAGCCTCCTTTTTCTTTTTGCGCGCGGGGTGCACCCACCAAGCGACGCCGATGCCGAGGACGTAGAGCGCGAGCATGGGGACGGCGTAGATGCACATGGTGACGACGTCGGGGCTGGGGCAGATGACGGCGGCTACCAGAAAAACAGCGAGGATGGCGTAGCGCATGTTCTTCCAGAGGAACTTGGGGCTGACGATGCCGAACAAGGCGAGAAAGAAGATGAGGATGGGCAATTCGAAACTGATGCCGAGACCAAGGATGATGGAGAGGAAGAATCCGGTGTACTCCTCGATGGTGACCATGGGGTTGAACTTCGAACCGAACTGCACGATAAGGATTCTGAGCGCGCCGGGCAGGACGAAGAAGTAGCCGAAGGACGCGCCGGCGAGGAACAGCCCGACAGTGGCCGCCATGAAGGGCACGACGAAGCGCCTCTCTTTTTGATAGAGACCCGGCGCAATGAAGAGCCAGACCTGATAGAGGATAAAGGGCGAAGCGAGGATGGCTCCGCCGATGAGCGCTACCTGCAGATAGAGGTTCAGCGGGTCCATGGGGTGGGTGTAGTTGAGCTTGATGCCGAGCTTGTTGAGCGGAGCCTGCACAAAACCGTAGAGACGCACATGGAAGATGTAGGCGATGACGAATCCCACGCCGAGATACGCCGCGGAGTGGACGATGCGCTTGCGCAGCTCCTCCAAGTGCTCCATGAGGCTCATGCCAGGGAGCTCAGCGCGCTCGGTGACGGCCTTGCGCGCCTTTTCGATGGCTTCCTGCGGATCAACCATGGTGAGCTGCCGGCTCCGATCTTTCGGATTCAGGACCCGATTTTGCGGATTCAGAGTCGACGCTTTCCTGGGCTTTCACCGGACGCTCGGCAGCAACCGTCTCGCCGGTGGAGGGCGGCTGGATACGCGGGGGAGCTTCTACGGCGGGCGGCAGGGTGGCAGCTTCGGAGGGGAGTGGGGCTGCCGCTTCCGTGCGCGCTCCTTCGGCAGCTAAGTCGGGATAGGTTGTCTCGCCAGGATAAGGGCTTGGAGTGGAGGGGTGAGCGGATGTATCCGGTTCCGGCGGGGCGGCGCTGGACTCCGGAGCCGGGGAGGATGCCTGCTCCAATTGAGGTTGCGGCGGGGCGGCGGCGAGGGCGCGCTGGCGCTCTGCCTCTTCCTTCTTGCGGCGATCGGCCTCCTCGGCGTTGCGCAACTCCTCTTCCATCTGGAATTTGAAGTCGTTGGAAGCCTTACGGAACTCGTACATGAGTTTGCCGAGCTGGCGGCCGATCATGGGGAGGCGGCGCGGGCCGAAGACCACCAAAGCCAGCACCATGAGGAGCAAGGTGTCCCACATGCCCAGCGTGGCAACTTCAATTGGCGGCGGAGATACCATGAAGGATCATGATACCTGCCGTTGCGCGGCGCTCACAAACGGCGCGTTGCCCATACCTTGTAACAGTAGCGTTACAATAGAGCCAGATGGGACCGCGCGAGCCGGGCGGGCGCGACTGCAACCGCCGGCTTTGCCGCGCATCTCATGTAACGAGGTTGCAACAACCCCGTGGGTGGGGTTTTTCTTCTGACTTGGACGAGTGCTCGCCGAAGGTGGGAGCGCAGGTCCGGAGTGGAAGAGGGCGGCGCATCCACTGCAGCCGATTAGCTTTCAACATCCCCGTCCGAATACGGACTGAAGGCGGCATATTGTGATCCTGGCTCTTGACGAAGTGGAAGCGCCTGCTGCGCAGGCAGGTGAAACTTGCACTCTCGAAAGCTATCTGGCTCTTCCCGACCACTCGATGGATGGACGAATCGCTGAGGCCCGCGCACGGCTAGGCTCGACGGTGGTGATTCTGGGCCACCACTACCAGCGCGACGAGGTGGTGCGTTTTGCCGACTTTACCGGAGACAGCTACAAGCTCGCGAAGACCGCTGCGGCAACAGGCGCCAAGTACATTGTTTTCTGCGGCGTGCACTTTATGGCCGAGAGCGCGGACATTCTGGCTCGGGAGGGCCAGCAGGTGATCCTGCCGGACCTGAACGCCGGGTGCTCGATGGCCGACATGGCCGAAATCTCGCAGGTGGAAGACTGCTGGGAGGCGGCGCTCATGCGCTTTCACCTTTCGGACGAGACTATACCCGTTACCTATATCAACTCGACGGCGGCGATTAAAGCGTTCTGCGGTGAGCACGGGGGGCTCGTGTGCACCTCGTCGAGCGCAAGGGCGGCGATGGAGTGGGGATTTGCGCGGGGCAAGCGGATTCTCTTTCTGCCGGACCAGCACCTGGGACGAAACACCGGCCATGCCATGGGTGTTCCTTTGGACGAGATGGTTGTGTGGGATCCTTGGGCGATTCAGGGCGGTCAGACGAAAGACCGGCTTGCCGCGAGCCGCATTCTGCTGTGGAAGGGGCACTGCGCGGTGCATCAGCGCTTCCTGCCCGGCCATGTGGACCAGGTGCGGGCCAAGTATCCCGGGATCCGGGTGATCGCGCACCCCGAGTGCCGCTACGAGGTTTGCCAGAAGGCCGACGCGCTGGGCTCAACCGAGCAGCTAATAGCGCTCGTAGAGCAGGCGCCCGAGGGATCGATGTTTGCCATCGGCACGGAGATTCACCTGGTGAACCGGATGGCCCGGCGCTTTGCCGCCGAAGGCAAGAAGATCATCACCCTCGATGACACCGGCTGCTTGTGCACAACCATGTTCCGCATTACCCCACAACACCTGGCATGGGCGCTCGAGAATCTGGTGGAGGGGCGCGTGGTAAACCGCGTGCAAGTGAGGCCCCAGGTGAAGCGTTGGGCGAGAGTTGCGCTGGACAGGATGATGGAAACAGGTGTCAGGGGTCATGGTTCAGGGGTCAGTTCGTAATTTGCAGCTTTCAACTGTCAGTTTTTCAGTTCTCCGCCTTCCTCGCTCCGGTATCCGGTTCCATATTCGCCGCAGCGGTTGGCAATTGGCTGTCGGGCGGGGCAGACTTCGCATACAATCGATTCGGGACCCCGAATCCCCTTCCTCCCTCCATACGAGAGCGGTGTTCCGCTCGGCCCGATGACGATGACGATGCGCTTGATCCGCGTGCGAACCTTCTCGCTGTTTGTACTATTGCTGCCGGTCTGCTGGAATCAGCACGCAGCGGCCTATTCCCTACTCACGCACGAGCTGCTGATCGACCTGACCTGGCAGGACTCGATTGTTCCTCTGCTGAAGAGCCGCTATCCCAACCTCACGCCGGCGGAGCTGGATCGCGCCCGCGCTTACGCGTACGGCGGATGCGTGATTCAGGACATGGGGTATTACCCCTTCGGCGACGAATTCTTCTCCGATCTTACCCACTATGTCCGCACAGGCGATTTTGTTCTCGCGCTGTTCCGCAACGCGCACAACGCCAATGAGCTGGCCTTTGCCGTCGGCGCGCTTTCGCATTACATCGGCGATTCGATTGGTCACTCAGAGGCTACCAATCGCGCAGTCGCTCTCGCGTTTCCCAAGCTCGCGGCGCGCTACGGGCCCAGCGTGAATTACGCCGAGGGCAAGCATCAACATGTGCGGGTCGAGTTCGCTTTCGACATCGACCAAATTGTCCATCACCGCATGGCTCCGCTCGGTTACCTGCGTCATATCGGGCTCAGGGTTCCGGTGCACCAAGTCGCGCTCGCCTTTTACGAGACCTACGGCCTTTCGCAGAATTTTGCCGGCAATAAAGGCCGGCAATTCATCAACGTCAACGAATATAACGTGGCAACCCGCAAGTTGATTCCTCGTATCGCTTATGCGGTCACCATATTGCACCGCAACCGGGAGCCAGTTGAGCCGAATACGCCCGAAGAAGCGGAGGTGGAGAAAGAAGTCACGGAAGCGGCAAAGCTTTACGACTGGGACGCCTACCGCAAGAAGCCAGGCGTGGAAACTTACATCATCGCCGATGTACTCCGTGTGCTGCCCAAAGTCGGCCCGCTGGCCATGGTGGCTGTGAAAGGCCCGAGCCCGGCGGCTGAAGCCGATTACATGCACAGCGTGGTTTCGGCCACGACCGTGCTGCGCGAGCGCCTGGCTCTTTTCACGCCAACTTCGGCGCGCCTGCCGCTGCCTGAGGGCGCCACGAGTTCTACAGCCACGTCGGGTGCGCCCGACGCGGCGCATCCACTGCCGAATCGCGACCTGGACACGGGGCTGGTGGTCAAGCCCGGCGGCTATTCGCTGACAGACGAAACCTACGCGGAGCTTCTTCACAAGCTGACGGCCAATCCGGGTCGGCCGATTCCTCCGGGCATCAAGAGCAACGTGGAGGCATATTACTCGGATCCGAACGCGCCCATCGTCACAAAGCGGAAACGCGATGCGTGGGCGCAGGTGCAGGCAGACTTAAAGACGCTGGCCGCGATGCCTACCAGCGCTGAGCCGGCACCGTACCCCACTTATGGCGAGTTAAAGCGCCCGTCAAAATAGCGCGGTCTTTTCGCTGGGTCGGGCCAAACCAAAGGGGTGCGATCAATCGAAGCGGACGCGATCGCACGAGCGCCGGAGGGAAGATTTTCCAGGCTGTTCAGCTCTGCCCGGCGTCTGCGATCGTGGTTCTCGCGGCCGGCCCAACCGGCGCAGGGGCGGCTGGCGCCGGACGGGCCGCCGGTGTAGCCAGAGGGCGGAGCGGCAGCGGCTGCCCTGTCGGTGTCTGGTGCGTGGTGACGATGATGGCTTCGGCTGGCCTGGCGCCCGCGCACCGGTAAGAGTGCGGTGTGCCAGCGTCGAAATAGATGGCGTCGCCTGGGCCCAGCGTTGCCTCCTGGTCTCCGTGCCGCAGCGCCAGCTCACCCGCGAGCACATAGAGGAACTCGAATCCGGCGTGCAAGTGCGCTCTGGGCTCAACATGCTCGGGCAGCGGAACGAACTCAGCGAAATAAGGGTCCATGTGGCGGTCGGGCACCATGTAGCCCAGGCTCTCAAACGAGTAGGTCGGCGGCTCGACGCCGGTTTGCGGCATGCGCACGCGGTCCTTCCTGCGGTGCACACGGAAGATCGCCGCCGGCTCGTTTTCGAAGAAGTACGAAAGGTCTTTGGAAAAGACCATGGCGATCCGGGCGAGGTTTCGGAGCGTGGGTACCACGCGTCCGGTCTCCAACTGTGAGAGGAAGCTCGCCGAGAGCCCGGTGTGCTTGCCTAGATCCACTAACCCCATCGACTTCTTCAGCCGAAGGCGACGGATGCGTTCGCCCAAGTGCTTTTCGATAATGAACCGCTCAGCAGTGTCGGCATCCGCCAGGGTTCTGTGCATCTCTTCGCCGTTCGCTTCGAGCCGTTCGCTCATCGCCGCTCCTCAAAGAATCGCCCTTCTTATGAAGCTAGAATGCACTTTCGGGGTGTTTATCGTCCAGGTCAAAAGATTTTCCCGTGCCACGAAATTCCTGCATCGGGCCGGGGCGGGGCGCGGCCCACTCGAAGGCGCGTTATTCTGGAACGTCCGGCTGCTCCAAGCCGAGAAGGAAGCACGATGCCCGAAGAGACCGCTCCTACCACCTCCGAAACCGCCAAGCCAAGCTCGCCGGTCGCCACCGTCGCCGAGATCGGCCGGCACGAAGGCCAATCCGTCACCCTGCGCGGATGGCTCTATAACCTACGCGAGAGCGGGAAGCTGCTGTTCCCCATCTTTCGCGACGGCACGGGGCTGATCCAGGGTGTGGCGCATGTGAAGAGTGTGACGCCGGAGGTATTTGAGGCGCTGAAAGGCTTGACCCAGGAGTCGTCGGTCATTGTCACGGGAAAGGTGCGGGCGGATAAACGCGCTCCGGGCGGGTATGAGCTGGATGTGGAAGATTTGCAGGTGGTGCAGCGCGTGCCCGAGTCGGACCCGTATCCGATCACGCTGAAGGAACACGGCGTGGACTTTCTGCAGGAGCGGCGGCACTTGTGGGTGCGCTCGCCGCGGCAGTCGGCGATCCTGCGCATCCGCGCGGAGATCATGCGGGCGGCGGCGGAGTACTTCGATAGCAACGGGTTTATCAGGACCGATCCGCCGATTCTGACGCCGGCGGCGTGCGAAGGCACCTCGACGCTGTTCCCGGTGGACTACTTCGGCGAGCCCGCGTACCTGACGCAGAGCGGCCAGCTCTATGTGGAGTCGACGGCGCTGGCGCTGGGCAAGGTGTACAGTTTCGGGCCGACGTTTCGCGCGGAGAAATCGAAGACGCGGCGGCATTTGACGGAGTTCTGGATGGTCGAGCCCGAGGTGGCCTACTTGGACCTCGACGGATTGATGGAGCTGGCGGAGAACTATATTTCGCACATTGTGCAAAGCGTGCTGAAGAACCGCGCCGCGGAGTTGCAGACGATCGGGCGCGACACGACTAAGCTGGCGACGGTGACGCCGCCGTTTCCGCGGCTGCGCTACGACGAAGCGGCGGAGATGCTGAACCAGGCGCACAAGGATGGCAAGCTGGAAGCGCCGTTCGAGTACGGGAACGACTTTGGCTCACCCGACGAGACGTGGCTGAGCTCGCAGTACGACCGTCCGGTAATGGTGCATCGTTATCCGGCGGATGTGAAGGCGTTTTACATGGAGCCCGACGCGAAGGATCCGCGTTACGCGCTCTGTGTGGACGTGCTGGCGCCGGAGGGATACGGCGAGATCATCGGCGGGTCGCAGCGCGTGTCGAGTTACGAACTGCTCAGCGCTCGCATCGACCAGCACAAGCTGCCGCGCGAGGCGTTCGAATGGTACTTAGACCTGCGGCGTTACGGCAGCGTGCCGCACTCGGGATTCGGCATGGGCATAGAGCGCGTGGTGGCCTGGGTGTGCGCGCTCGATCACGTGCGGGAGACGATACCGTTTCCGCGGATGCTGCACAGGATGTATCCGTAAGGCAGCGAGCGAGGGAACAAGGGGCCGGAGGAACGAGAAAGCAGTTCACAGTTCGCAGTTCTCTGTTCGCAGTTCACAGTTGGCTGGTGGCCCAGGTGCCGGGGGAGCGAAGTGAGTTCCGAGGTTTCCCAGGTGCCCAAAAGCGAGGCACCTGGGGCACCCGGCGAGATACATACCCCCCATACCCCTTTTTGGGGGTTAAAAGACTTGTTTTCAACGACTTGAACCCTTGATCTCTGACTGTAACCCATTGATCCTAAAGGGCTTAGAGCGTAAAATCCTCAATCCAAAGGAGTTACCTGGTGTTTTTCAGCCAGTTTCGCGCGGTTTGCGGCGATTTTCACAGAAAAATCTGCGCAGAGACGCGAACGCGGCGGAATTTTTCCGCCGCGCCGAAGGCCTGATTGAACGCTTATGGGACAAGTATGCGCTCAAGGCGGGCAATTATCTGCAAACTTCGGGGAAGAGATTTCAGAAGGGCAAGGGAAGAGGAATCAGCGGGTTAGGGGGCTGGGAGGGTGCGGGCGGGCGGTGAGGGGGCTTAACAGTGCTGCGGGGACTCGCGCCAGCGAAAATGCTTCGGGCTGGAGTTCGGCCTAGACGGAATCGGGTTGGGCTTTCTTGCGGGTTGTAAGACGACTGCACGGTAACGATCCGGCTTCGATGAGTGACTCGGCGATTTGGCGCAAATCGAGAATCGCACCTTGCGACATGGCCGTTCAAAGACAGCTGGCAACGGGCCGCTAGGCTGCGAACCCTAGCTGGCGCTCATCGCTTTGAGGCACGAATCAACTTGATCGCTCATTCATAGGTACCTCACTCAGCCAGAAGTGATGTGCGCGATGGCAACGGGCGCTAACGTCTTTTGCCACGAGCAGGTTTAGAGTTTGCAGAAAGACCCAACAATTCCGAGATGGAATCTGACTTCTTGCGATTGCACGGGCGACAGAGAAGCCGCAGGTTCTCGACAGTTGTGGGACCGCCCTTTGAAATCGGAATAATGTGATCGAGCTCTATCTGATCGTCTGGCACATGGTTGTGGCATATTTGGCAGAGATAGTTATCGCGCCGAATAACCTTCAGCATGACGTCGCGGGGAATTGCGCGGCCTGAATATCTACCCTGTTCGGTTTCTGTCATCTCCTCCGCCATAGCAAACACAGGGCAAACATGCCCAAATATATTGCATGAGATCTCCTCAGCGTCGCAGCGAGCTAGCAGATCCAAATGTGTTTTGTGCACCCATCCCATCACATTTTCAGAACCCCAATAAGAGTCCTTCGGGTGGTCGGGATCGATTAAAGGAAAGGATTCAACCAGCGGCCCGTATGGACAGTATTTCAATTCCCAACATGGCTTGCACGGCCAGCCTTTCGGAAGCTTCTTGAACTTCGGCATCGTTTTCTCTTTCGCGCACGGGTTGCTTAGCGCCGCATCGTGCTGAACTCGTGTTCCACCACTTTTCCGTGCAGCCGGCTCAATCATATCTTTTCGTGCCCACTATTGGCAGTGGGGGAATTCTCTCCAATTTGGACGAGCCAATAATACCTGCGCATTGAGATTCAGCAGGGGATTCACAACCGCAAGCATGCGCAGGACCCGAGGCGAGCAAGGGACTTGCGGTCGAAGCATGCGCCTTCGTCCGGCGTGCCCTCGCTGCCGCTTACGATCCGGCCCTTTAACAGGGCATTCAAGGCCTCGTCAACCGCGTTTGCTCCGAATCCAAGGGCTGACGGCGCGCGATGAAGCCTGGCTTGCGCGGTGAGTGGAGGGTGGAGGGAGACCTTTTGAGCGCGGCGGGGACAAGGAAGCAAAGTCGACGGCGGCGGGCGAGTGAACCCACCCTAGCGGCAAGAATCCGCCGTGGCGGGCCGCGAGGATGGGGCTGTAAACAGGCAAAGTGGGGAGACGTTGATATATCTCAGACGTAGCGCCGTTCGACGCTGGTCGTCGAGATCCTGTCGAGTGCCAACTTGATTAGTCTCTCGTCGAAAAGCCGCAACTTGCGTTCGGCCGCGACCCTCCCAGCGGGCCATTGGCCCAATCCAGCGCGAATCCCCGCTACGCTGGCCTCGCAATGCTGGCGGACGATCCAGCCAGTCCACGGTCGCCAGCAATTCCATCCCCAGCGGCGATTCAAAACCGTCGATTGTTTCTGCGGTGCGATCAAGCACCTCGTTGAGGGGTAAGTTTTCCTCCTGCCTCAAGAAGAGGTCCACGAACTTCTGTTTCCGCTCGTCGAACCAGATCGTATCGGTCGGCCCGGCATCGCTAAGCCGTTTGTCGCAGTGCAGGTAGGTCCCGTCCAAGGCATTGAGAAGGTGCCGTAAGCGCTCCGAATAAGGTCCGTACTTGTCCGCGGCAAATTGCAGGTTCAGCGGATCTTGAATCGCGAGCGAGTGTGTGGTCCGTTCCAGAAACCATCCAAGTTTTTGAACTTCCAGATTCGTGCATTCCACACCCAAAACCCAATAGCGGCGGACCATCTCCGCGATCAGCGCTCGTGCTGGTGTGAGCTTATCCTCGCCTGTTCGCTTGGCTACGTTCTGATACTTTTCGGTGGGCTCGAAAACCAGGATTTCGACGCCTGCCAGATCTCCGAGTTCTCGTTCAATTTGCGTCCGCACGGCCCGCCACTCCAGTCCGCCGTTGCCTGAACCAAGCGGTGGCAGGGCAACGGACCGGATGCCCAGCTCCTCCACGACGCGCCGCAGGTCCTTCAAGCCCTCTACAATCCATTCGATCCGGGAGGGTGGCCGCCAATGCTTCTTGGTCGGAAAATTGATGATCCAGCGCGGGCCCTCAAAGACGGGATTCTCAGTGACAAACATCTTCCCGATCCGAATTTCTCCGTGTTTGCAGGCGATTTCGTACGCGCGAAAGTTGTCGGGAAAGGCTTCCTTAAACATCAAGGCGATGCCTTTACCCATTACGCCCACAGTGTTTACGGTATTGACCAGCGCTTCGGTACGCGCATCGAGAAGGTTGCCCTTGAGGAATTTCATCATCGGAAATACCAACCTTCCTTTGCATAAGCCTTGACCCTCAGCCCTCGACGTGTCAATTCATTTTCGATTTCGTGTTGGACTTCCGGGGTGCATGCGCAGATTCCCAAGAGTGCTTCGACGGGGAGGTGCATCCAAATCAACGCCTCCGCCTGGTATTGGACTGTCTTAGCGGGGTCGTCTGGATCGGTTGCGAAATCCCTCTCCTGAAGAATTTGCCAGCGGATTGCCTGCAGGTCGGCGAGGTCGGTGAAGTATTGAGTGGTCGCGGAATATGCGTGTCCATCTGTGAAAACGAAGGGAACCTCCAATTCTAGGAGCCTATGGAGGGAGGAGAAAAGGATCAGCAGATCGGCGTTGGGAAGATGCTCAATTCCGCGATGCCCAGTGCGAATGTTGTAGGCCATGATTGATAACGGCGTGAAGTAGAAAGGTATATAGTCGCTCAGGGTTCCACCCTGGCCGACCTGTACATGACAGCTTCGCCGTTTATCGATGAGGTCGTAGTCCCCGATTTTGTGGAAATTCGGGTCGATTTCGGCTCCATTTTTCGCATGAAGTCCGTGTTCCAGGATCCAGGCTAGATTGTCGCGATGTGTGATTCGGAAAATGTAAGCCTTGTCCGGGTTCAGAAACGGTAACGTCATTGGTCGATCACCTGCCGCGCATTGGCCTCAGGTTTTTATTGGGCATCTTTCCGCTGATTGTACAGGGCGGGGCTGGTTGGGCCTCCCAGCCGATTGCCCAGAGCGCGGAAGGATTCCGCGCAGGGGAACCGGGAAACAAAGAGAGGGTTGCGGCCCGAGTAAACTCGTGCCCTCGTTACAAAACTCCCCTGCAAGCGAGTTTTTCCGCAATCTGTGAAGCCACTCCTGTTGCGCGGCTGCATTCAGGGGCCTGAAGGCCCCTGCTCCCTCCCAAGAAGCGTTCGAGCAGAGCGATGTCGATGGGACTTGCTCACCGCGACGGGATTCGCGAGAGCGGGGAGGTTATGCTTCTCATTGTGCACGGGGCGTAAACTGTCCTTAGCAGATCGGAGGCCGAAAGACATAAATGAGAACCCTCAGGCGCTCCGCTCCCCTCCTTTTTATCATCGCATTGCTTACCCCCACGGTATCGCGCAACGCAGCCGCGCAGGGGTCTGAGCAGAAGGCACAATTCGCCATTGATTCCGACCATGACGGCATGAGCGATGCGCTGGAGCAGGCTCTCTTGATTCAGTTTGCTCCGACGTTCATGGTCGCGCGGCATGACTGCTCAGAGATTCCCGCGGAGTTTGCTCCGAATATGAAGACTCCCACTGTGAAAGCCGAAAACGGGACAATCTACGGCCAGGTGTTTCCGGCAAAGTCTTCAAGCGACGATCTCCCCACTGCGGAGATTCACTATTATCATCTCTGGAGGCGTGACTGCGGGCCTCATGGGCATCCTCTCGACGCGGAGCACGTGGCTGTACTGGTGAGCGCATCGGACCGGAATCTTGGCTCCGCAAAATGGACGGCCATCTATTGGTATGCTGCGGCCCACGAGAACACGGTATGCGACGTAAGCCAGATTACGCGTGCCTCAACGATCCATGCTGAGGAGAACGGCGCCAAGGTTTGGATCTCGCCTGGCAAGCACGCTTCTTACTTGAATGAGACGCTCTGCCAAGCGGGGTGTGGTGCCGACAAGTGCGTCGATATGGTGGCACTTCGCCCCGGCAGGATCATCAATCTCGGTGAGCCCGGCCATCCCATGAACGGTTCTGTGTTTATCGCATCGAGCGAATGGCCGCTTATGGACAAAATGAGCAACACGAACTTCCCGCCTGAGCCGATTGCTCGTCTCAACCAAATGCCAGATACGGACATAGCATGGTTCAACGCAGGGAAGCATCCCGCCCAGGGGATCATTGCCGACAGTAGTTCCACAGAGCAGGTGATTGCAGGCGGCGCGAGAGACACAACGTCATCCCTCTCCAAAGCAGGAACCTCCACGGACGTGGCCATTTCGGTTGCGCGGGAAGCTACCGGCAATGCGCTTCAAAAGACCTACACGCACACCAAACATGCACTGGGTACCTCCGCAAGGCATGTGGGTAAGGCACTTCATCCGCAACAAAATCCTGAAAAGCCTCAGTAGGGCAGCTCGCCTTCCGGCTGACGCTGAATTGGTTGGCAGCCGGGAAAAAGTAAATAGAAATTCCGGAACCATCCGATCGGAGACTTTGAAATGAAGAAGTGCTCGATTCTGCTGATTTTGCTGGGGACAGTCTTGCCGTTTCTCTTCTTTGCAGCCCCCAATCGTGCGAACGCCGCGCAGAATCGCAGCGCGGCCCCCGGACGGCTGGAAGTGAGCGAGAACGGACGGTATTTTGTACGCGATGGCAAACCGTTCTTCTGGCTCGGCGATTCAGCATGGTCGCTGTTGTCGCTTTACAGTCCGGCGGAAGCCAAGGAGTATCTCGACCATCGAAGCCGCCAGGGCTTCACCGTGATTCACATTATGATTCCGTTCGACGGCGGCCCGGGATTGAAGACCTCCGGCAGCAATCCAAATGGCGAGCTGCCCTTTCATAACTGGGACCCCCTCAAACCCAACGAAGCCTATTTCAGAAATATGGATGCTTTGGTGGATGCCGCGCAGAAGGACGGCCTGATTCTCTACATTCTCCCGCTGGGCGGCTCCGGCGGCTCGTTCGTCGACAAACTGCATGTGTTCACGAAGCAGAATGCGCGGGCATACGGAGAGTGGCTTGGACGGCGATACAGGGAGAAACCCAATATCGTCTGGATGGACGGTTTCGATTTGGCGCCGTGGAGCTATCGGGATATCGCTGAAGAGTTCGTCGCAGGTTTGCAGGCTGGAGACCGCGGCTCTCACCTGATAAGTTATGCTCCTGGCGGAGGATTCTCGTCCAGTTACTTCCAAAACGAACCGTGGCTCAACTTTAATCACATCCAGGTTTGGAGCGATTATTGGCGGGCGTATTCCTTCGTGGTTGCCGACTATTGCCGTTTGCCTGTTAAGCCTGTGGTCATGGCGGAGGGCGCATACGAAGCGGGCACCGAGTATCCGTCGGGTCCGATTACGCCGCTTATCGTGCGTAAGGAGGCCTATTGGTCTTATCTCGGCGGCGGCTTTCACACGTACGGGCACAACGATATATGGCGTAAGAACCCCTCCTGGAGGGAGTCCCTCGATTCGCCGGGCGCCCGGCAGTTGGGCATTCTAGCGCGTTTGCTCACTGCTTACGAATGGTGGAAGTTAGTGCCGGACCAATCGGTGTTCGTGCGCGGTGCCAGCAGCGACGAGACGCAAAATGTGGCGGCACGTTCGACGGATGGCGATCTCGTCGTCGCATACTTTGCCAGCTCTGCGCCGGTATCCGTCGATCTGCACGCAATTACCGCCGCGAGGACGGTGCGTGCTACTCTTGTGAACCCGGAAACCGGAGAGGAAACTTCAGCCGGTGTGTTTTCCCACGACAGCATCGAGCAGTTTTCCGCACCCGCGGGCAGTACAGACGCCGTGTTAGTCCTGCAGGCACAATGAAGCAACCAGCCGGGCGCCTCCGGCTCGATCCGCCATACCATTTCTTCCTGGTCTTCGTTCTTCTCGCCAACGTGATCGTTTCCATCGTCTTTGTCGTGCGGCATCCGTGCTTCTATTCGGCATGGTTTGTGGTGCTGTCGGTGGCGGCGTTTGTCGCGCTGTTCCGGCTGCGCACTTACCCGTTGAAGGTGCAGGACCGCGTGATCCGGCTGGAGGAGCGGTTGCGCCTATTGGCGCTGGCGCCGAAGGAGTGGCATTCGCAGATCGATAGGCTCAGCGAAGACCAGTTGATCGGGCTACGTTTTGCTCCCGACGAAGAGGTGGTGGCGCTGGCCAAGCAGGCGCTCGAACACAACTGGAACCGGAAGCAGATCAAGGAGCGGATCAAGAACTGGCGGCCAGACTACTGGCGGGTGTGAAGGACAGTGGTCAGCTTCCGGCTATCAGCGATCAGCCGTTAGCTTTTAGCTATCGGAAGTATGTACTTTACGCAAGGGCCAGGGGTGAACTATGATTAGCCCAGTCCCGGAGCCGCGCCCTTTTGGTCCGCGCCCGTTCCCCGGTCCGAAACCGCAGAGGCTTCCGAAACGGCAGATAAATATGACTTTAGTGGCTGCGTTTAGAGATCAAGAAGGCGGGATATTGCTATGTGCAGACCGGGAAGAAAATGACGGCTACGCAAAACGTGATGTGGACAAAATATACGAAATTTCATTGCCGTCTGTCCAAGTTTTGCTCGCAGGTGCCGGGCCGTCTGCTGCAATCGCTAGAGCGAACACGGACATTCATAGCGCGCTGATGGGCACGGCCTTTGCGGATAAGATCGAAGCGTTCACGGTCAATGCATTGCAGCAATGCCAAAACATCATCGAGTCTGCGCTTCGCTCAGTTCATAAGCAATTCGAAGACACGCTGCCTAATTGGCCCATGAATCTGCTCATCGTGATAAGGCCGAAAATCACGAATACTGTCCCAATCCTTTACCGAACGGAGAAATCGGTAATGATAGTGGAACAGTTCGCTGCTGCTTTCGGTACTGGAAAGCTCATAGCGGATTACTTCACAGATTGTCTTTACGAATTTCCACGCTTGAATAGAGCAAATCTGATGGGACTCGCGGCATTCATCTTCAGAGAGGCACACAAGTCCGCAAGCGGAGTTGGAGAGGATGTCGATATGAAGTATCTGTACGGAAAAGAGGTAAAGGCTTTAAGCTTAGGTGCTGGATTGGTGCGAGAAATTCAGGCGGAAATCCCCTCGCTGTTTGATGCCATTTGGGGGTATTGGACGGAGCACGCTAAACTGCCTGCGTGGACCGCAAAATGACCCACAAACAGGGCAAATCTGCAAAAAGTCCACCCCAAGGAAACTTTTTACTTGACAAAACTTGCGTCAAGTATCACAATAAAACCATGACAAAGAGAGAGCGCAATCATCAACTTTCGGATTCGGCAGTAATCGAGCGGATTCCTCTGGCCTGCTCTGATGAACTGGCGGCAGTTGAGTTTCTGGAGCATCAGCGGTGGGGAGTGACTCCCTGCTGCGTACACTGCGGGAGTGTGAATGTGTACAAGATGGTCGATGCCAAGACGAGTGAGCGCAATAGCCGTTACCTCTGGCGCTGCCGGGACTGCAAGCACCAGTACACGGTCCGCATCGGTACGGTTTATGAGGAATCCCGCATCGAACTCCGCCATTGGTGCTACACGTTCTGGAGAGCGGCGACATCGAAGAAAGGTGTCTCGGCTCTCGAAATCAAGCGGAATTGCCAGATCAGCTATAAGTCGGCCCTGTTCCTGATGACTCGGATTCGCTTTGCGATGGCCCCGGATGGAACGCAAACCCCGCTGACAGGCACGGTTGAATGCGATGAGACGTACATTGGACCCCGCAGACCGCGTGAGAAGGGAATGAGCAAAAAGGGACGCGGCACAAGCAAGATTCCGGTTTTCGTGGCAGTCCAGCGGCAGGGCGGCATCCGTCGCCGGATAGTGGCAGACGTTACTGGAGCAACGCTGAAACAGGCAATCCGTGAGGAAGTGGACAGGTCGGCCCGGATCGTTACCGATGAGTGGCAAGCGTACAACGGCATCGGCGCGGAGTTTGCTGGGGGTCACGAAAAAGTCTCCCATGGCACAAGAGAGTATGCGCGCGGCGACGTTCACACGAATACCGCAGAGAGCAGCAATGCCCTTCTTAAGCGCAGCATCATGGGCATTTACCACAACGTAAGCACGGACTACCTACATCGCTACCTGTGGCACGCGGATTTCCTTTGGAACGGTCGCAAGTTGAATGACGGCGAGCGCACCATTCTGGCAATCAAGGCGGCTGAGAACAAGCGCCTCATGTACAAACAGCCAACCGCAAACTGAAAAGGAGCGGTTCAAATGGCAACCAAGAAAGCGGCAAAACGGACCCCGGCGACAAGGGCAGGCGCGAAGCGCGGCCCCAAGCCGGATGTACTGAAAATTCGGGGACGATGGCAGGATGCGATGAAACAGTCCCTACAAAAAAAGAAACCTCCAGAGGGCTGGCCCAAATAAGCCAAATCCAGAGGGATGAGAAGATGCCCGGTCATTTAACGTTGCGTAAAGTACATACTTCCGTTAGCTATTAGCTGTTAGCTTGGCTCGTGCGGCGAGTGGACCGTGGGCCGTGAGTCGCGGGTGGTAGCGCGGTGTTTACTTTTTCGATATATCTCCCCCCACCCCTGTTTTGTGGTTAAGTGCTGCTTTTTCAACGACTTGTACCCCGGATCACTCGCCGCAACCCATTGATTCTAAATGGCTTAGACCGTAAAATCGTCCATCCAAAGGAATTAAGGACCATTTTCGGGTCGAATTTTACTCTTTGGTTAACATTTGCGTCGATCTCGATTTCGTCTCGAAGGCCTGACGGCGTCTGCGGGTCTCCGGGTGAAAGCGGATCACGGAATGATTGTGCGCCAAAAGGCGGAAATCATCGGCAAAGTTGGGTTGGGAAATATTGGGCATGGAATCAGCGGGATGGGCTGTGGCGGAGTGGTTGGCGGTCTTGACAGCCCGTGGGGGATGTCAGGTTGGTGGAGGGGTTGGATGGTGAGAAGCCGACTTAGCGGGGCCTATTCGGTCGAGAATCCGGCTTCGGGCGTTCAGGCTGGCTAAATAGCCTCGTCGCTCGTCTGCCCGCCTCCTCGAAGTGCTCGGACTCATCCACATGGTAATACGCTGTCCAGCGCATAAAATCGGCATTAGATGGAAGCAGACCAATGAAGGCTCCAAAGTTACATCACTATGTGCCGCAGTTTTATCTGCGGCGGTTCACCGATGGCGCGGGTCGGCTGTGGCTTTGGGATCGCGACAGAGACCGCGCTTTTTGCACGCGGCCCAACGGTGTGGCTGCGGAGAATAAGTTCTACTGGCATGAAGAATTGGCGACACACGGACATGATCCGACCACCATGGAGAGACAGTTCTCCCAGCTCGAGGGCGATGTGGCGCAGATCACCGGACAATGGCTGGAATGGCTCCGGGGAATGAATCCGATGGAGAAGGTCGAGGTTCCAGACGTCAACCGCGAGCTGGTGTCGCTATACATCGCATTACAATTCTTGCGCACCGCGGACTCCAGGGATCTTCTCGCCTCATTCGTGGAGCAGAAGGTGACTGGCAAGCCCGTGCCTGAGGCTGAAAAACGGTTGCTGCATCTGAGCATGCTCTGGGAGGACAGCATCTACGAGCAACTGGCAGAGCGGATTAGAAACGCGACTTGGATGTTCGGGCGCAACTTAACGGCAACGCCTTTTGTCACCTCCGACAATCCTGTGGCATTCCGCAACGGCGACAAAGCGATGTGGCTTAAGGCGGGCATGTATAGCGGTGGCACCTATTCGGTGTTTCCCATGGCTCCTGACATCGTGATGTATTGCCATCCGAAAGAATCCCAGTGGGAGAAGCTGGGCCGGTTCGACTGCCGCCTGTCGCCTGTGACCTTCACCGAGAAAATGGTCGAGAGCGAAAATAGCGGCCAGGTTTTCATGGCGTCGCGCTTTGTGATTTCGTCCCGCGACAGTTTTGATCGCGAGCGCGAATTCGCCAAGAGCATTAGCACCGACCTTTACAAGCCTCGCGGAAAGTCCAAGGAATAGTACCCTCCCTGACGGGACGACGCCGGTATGGCAAATCATTTGCTCTATTGTAGATATCTGTGAGATTTTCCAGGAGATGAATTGAGTGTCCAATGAACTGTATATTCTGCAAGTCTGACTCAAGAGAATCTCGTTCCGAAGAGCATGTGATACCTGAATCCCTTGGCAACACGGAGCACATTCTGCCGCCCGGCGTCGTATGCGATAAGTGCAACAACTACTTTGCCTGTAAGGTCGAGGGCCCGTTGCTTGCCGACCCATTCTTCAGAGATCTTTGCTTTCGGACCGCTATCACAAGCAAGAAGGGCAGGGCTCCTCGCGTACGAGGCATCCACATACAAAGCAGGGTCGAGGTTGAACTGTCGCGGGACCCGCACGGTTCAGGAGTGGGCGTCGGCGCTGCCTTTGAGAAGGACGAGAGGCGTTGGATCGAATCTGTTCGAAGCTCCACGACCGGAAAGTTGATCATCCCAATTCCGACGGCCCCTGACCAGCGTCTCATGTCCCGTTTCTTGGCGAAGGTTGCGCTGGAATGTCTTGCGCTACGCCTAGTCGATATCGAGGGCGGGATCGACGAAATCGTCACGAAGAGCGCTCTCGACCCCATCCGCGATTACGCGCGCAAAGGCAGCACCAAGCTTACTTGGCCGTTCCACACCCGGGCGCTCTATCCTCCAGATTTCACTTTCGCGGAATCGGGGCAAGAACCTTACGAGGTTCTTCACGAGTGGACCCTCTTGTACCCGAGGGAAACCATGCTCTATCTGGTCATTGCGATATCTGGGGTTGAATACGCTTTGAATTTGGGAGAGCCAGAGATCGAAACTTACAAGTCATGGCTCGTCGAAAACTCAGGTCAGAGTCCTTTGTATCCGGGGGGCCTTGAAGACTTGTGAGATTGTCTCTCCGATTGACCGCGGGCGCTAAAACAGCGAAGCCTGTTGGATTTTGGGCGGCCAGTAAACTCCGATTACAACCCAGGTGTTGTACGGAAAGACGGTCCCCATAAAAAACCGCGTATCCCTGGTTGATCCGCAAAGCTCATCTAGGTACTTTCTCTTCACGCTCTCCGCGGCTGCCTCCTCGCTACCCAGGCGCTCCACTTCCTTGAGAAATAGAACCCCGAGCTCCCAATCTTCGATCATCGCGCTGTGGGGTTTGTCTCCAGTGTCGGAACAGCGGAACACATAGGTGAATTTGAATGGGAGCTTCGTTAATCCTTTAGGCTGTCCATAGAAGAGATTGAACTGATTTAGCACGGCTTGCCACTCTGGTTTCCAATCCCTATCCGTCTCCTCAATCGTGAGATCGAGAATCTCCATCGGCTTCACGATTCCGAGCGATGTTCGGTCCGCGTCATATAGAGCCTCCAGGCCGCGCCGCGTGTGATGCGGAAGGCGATCGATAATGGCTCGACGCTCCGCCCATTCGTAGCTGGTGCTGAGTGGCTCACCGAGAATTTGGATCGAGTCCATGTCGGGTTGGCGGCTCTCCTTACGATCATCGTTACCGAAACCGCGTGGTGCCAATCCGATTTTGATCCATTGATACTTCTTGAACTGTTGGTGATTGGGTCTATATCGGTAGTCAATCGGATAGAGACGAACCCATTCTCCGGCCTCCGTGATTCCGGCCGTGCATACGAGTTCCTGATGGCGCTGAGAGGGGTGCGGATACGTCATAACCGTAATCAGCACCTTCGTCTCGACGAACTCGGGTCTCACAGGCTCGTCAGCTCCCTCGCTGGAAGGTCCGTCTCCTTCGCGACGGCAGCCGCAAGCCGGGTACGATGGCAACACTTGGCGTCCGCTTCCATACACATCAGGGCGGACGGTTCTCTTCGCACCAAAGAGGAGACCATGTTGACCGATTCCTGATGCGCGGGCAGAATTTTCTCCTCGTAATAATCGAAGAGGCGATTATATGACTTTTTGTCGTCCAGGTTGGCCCGCTTGCTGGATGGGATGCCCAATTCCGGCACGTGAGTGTATTGGATGGCTACGTCGCGGCAATGCCGCTCTATGGTGTTCTTATGGAACCCAAATCGCCGAGCGACCGGGTTGCACCGGACATCGATGAGTCTATTCACTCCGGTTCTTAGCAGAAGGTCCAGCAATCCGTCGAGCATCATACCTTCGTAGCCAACGGTGAAAACTGCGGGTAACGCGGTAGGAACCGCTGCTCCCCGGAGTTTTTCGTCCTTTGCTTTGGACGTATACCATGGATATTCAGCATAAACTCGGGACACTAGCGTGGTTGTCCCGACATTCCGGTATCTGCGCGTCAACGAATCGATCTCGCCCGCGAATGTTCGGTCGAGTTTTGAGATCTCCGTTTCCGCGCTTCGGAGAAGTTCAACCCCGCTTTCCGTAATCCGAACCCAGCCATCCCGCTCTATCGCCCGCAGCTCATGATTCAGCGTGAAGGAATACGGCCCATAGTGGTAGGGGATGAAGTCATAGAGGTTCGGCTTCGGAATGTATTCTGCGGTTTCCCGCAGAAGAAACGATAGTTTTACAAGTCTCAGCAGCTTAATCCGTCCCCCCTCATTGGCGATAAAACGAATCAACGCTCTTTGACGGTTGATCATGCCGGTCTCAATTCAGTGGCTTCCGGTACTGATCTTCGTCTATTGTCCTCCGGATGCGCAAATGCTTTCGTGGCAGTGCGTCCGTCCCTTTTTCACCCGAAGATTCTGGGTTCCGACTGGTCCTGTCGCCGGGAAACCGAGAATTGCCTCACAATTCGAGACCGCAGGCCAGCTCAGTGATCTGCGTCCACCTGCCGGGGCTCTAATTGGGGGATCAGATTAGTAACGAGAAACGCCGTAGTCACCATCGCTGCCGTTCAGGAGCAGCCTTCAAACCGGGAGGCGAGCCAGCCCGGGCCTGGAGGCCGCGGTGTTCGATTTGCGGGAATTCAGGAGCCCGAAGGCTCCTGCTCCCTCCGTCTTCCGATTCGCAGTAGCGGCAAACGCGCTTGCGGGGCATCCCCGTGTTTCGCGGAATTTTCCGGGCGCACGATCTGCTAGTTTTCAGGGCACCCGGTCGTACATTCCCTTGGCATGCGATGACACGTTTCCAAAGCGGTGAGCGCGGATGCGCCGGCCAGCAGTTCGAGAATGCGACGCCTGGAAATTGTTCTTACGGGCCTGCCGGGGGCGCCTTCTTGTGCTCCACGAAGGTGTGTGCTTGATGACAGCTCACACACGTCCTGCCTTTCATGAATGGATCAGACTTCAGTTGTGCCACCTGATCGGTGTGACAGGTGTCGCATGCGCTTAACGCCGGCATGCCCGCGAAGTCCTTTGAGGTTGGCTCGCCATGGCACACAGTGCATTCGATACCGTTGGCGGCATGCGGGCTGGCTTTCCATTGGTCATACACCGGCTTATGGCAGCTGGCACAGGTATCCCCGGCTGGAATTCCCCGATGGAACACATGCGGGGCTTGATCCTGCTGAGCAATGGCAGGTTGGAGGGCAGCAGCCAAAACGAGAAAAACGAGTGGGGCGGGACTGAACAAACGCGCGCCGCGGAAACTATTCACGGGCAGATCTCCTGAGTAGGATGTCGCAGTATCGGACCGGCGATGGCCGCCGTTCAGTGATGCCGATCACATCTCACCGTAATGCGATCTGCGCACTGGCCGCGAGGTCTGTTGCCAAAGGAATGGTCACAAACCTCGCTTTATACCGCTGTCTGCCGCTACGGTCGTGCAGATTCACGCGCTATTATGCGCCTTTTCGCTACCACCTCGGCTGAGGCGTTGCTGTCACTAGAGTCGGCCCAACCGCACAACTGGTAGCGTACCGAGCCTTTGAGGAACCCTGTCCGACCGTTCTAACATGCAGGCGAACACCCAAAGCCCCAATCGAGCAAATGCGGTGCGGCTCTTGGCGAGTCACGGGCAAGCCGGAACTTATCCGTCCATTCGTCAGATCAGTACCCACAAACGCCGTAGTCTCCGTCGCTGCCATTGAGAAGCAGCCTTCAAACCGGGAGGCGAGCCGGCCGATCGTTTGACGGGGCTGGGGTCGTTTCTTCCGGTCCCTATGGGAGCTGTGTTGATGGCAAGCGGGGAGGCGTCTGAAGAAAGCGAGATTCGCAATCGACGTCGCGGAAAGCATCCCTCAGGGGCTATTGGTTCCTGCATAAAAAATGTCCTCGCGCCGTCCCTACGGGACTGTCGAACAAATTCGTGAAATCCCTTTCCCCACGCTGAAGCGCGGGGCTAACAAGCGCTGCGCCTGCGGCGCGTTTGCACGGACATTACTTATGCAGCCCTCAATAAAGCGCGCGTTCATCTTGCGGTATCTGCGGCACGCGACCCACCCACTGGGTGGGTGCCCCGCTCGCGCCCTTTCAAGACAACGGAAACCGCGGAGTTTTCAGCAATTTCTGAAGCCGCGTCCCTTCAAAACGAATCCGAGGTCATTCCTTAGGCAAATCTTTAGCGGTTGAAACTTCCGGCTTCGCGACGGTCTCTGCGTCGAGCTCGTGGTCCAGCTCGTGCTCGTGGCGATAGAGCTCGGCGGGCATCTTGCCGTCCCACCAGGCCCAGTTCATGGGGTAGACATCGGGATCGAAGAAGACCTGGTAGAAGTGCCAGACGAGGATGGCGAGAGTGGCCAGGATGGCCTCGTAGAAGTGGACGGCAGTGGCCACATCGACCCACCAGCGGGCGAGCAGGTCGCCCACCCAAACCTTGGCCCAGAGCATGATGCCGGTGAGGCCCATCAGGACTGTACCCCAGACCACGGCCCAATACTCCGCTTTCTCGGCGTAATTGAAGCGGCCGAACTTGGGCTTTTCGCTGCTCAGGCCGAGGTAGTAGCGCATGGTGGCCAACACATCGAATGCGTCTTTGGGGGCGGGCGCGATGTCGCGGAGCAGGCGCCGGCCTTCACGCGCCAGGGCCAGATAACAGAGGTGATAGAGGCCGGCGCCGATGAGGATGACGCCGGCGACGCGATGGATGATGCCGCGCAGGTTCTCGCCCATGCCCAGCGTGTGCGCAAACCAAGTCTCGGGGAATTTGAGCGCAAAGCCAGTGATGACGAGAACGATGAAGCTACTGAGCAGGACGAGATGCTGCCAGCGCTGATTCACGGTCATGCGCATCATGAAAGGATTCTGCATGCGGCGGCGCGCGACGGCTTTGCTGCGCCAGATGACGGCGTTGTGCAGAAACATGGAGCCGATGACGAGGAGGATGAGGGGAATGTAAATCCACCGCACCCAGCGCACGGCAATGGAATCGATGCCGACAGCGCGCGCGCCTACCTGCAAGTGGACCGGTGTGCGCGTAAATTTTTGCGTCACACCCTTGTGGCACTTGCCGCACGTGGCGTCGAGATTCGCGGCGTTGATGGTGGAGCGGGGATCGCTGGAGGGCAGGATGTTGTGGACGCCGTGGCAACTGGAGCAATTGGCGGCGACCACCGAGCCGCCTTCCGCGGCCAGGCCGTGATAGCTGTCGAAGTAGCTGGTGACGCGGTTGCCGGGCACGCCGAACTCCTGGGAAAGGCGCACGCCCTCGTGGCAGCGGGCGCAGATGTCACGGGAAACGTTCTGCTCCGCGACGGGTGAGCTGGGGTTAGAAGGCGCCTTGATGGTGTGAATCCCGTGGCAATCGGTGCAGGTTGGGGCGAGCTGATTGCCGCGCGCGATGGCCTGTCCGTGAACGCTCTGCATGAAGGTGGTTTCGATGGCCGTGTGGCACTGGCCGCAGGTTGCGGGGACATTGAACCTGGAGATGGGCGACTTGGGGTCGCTGGCGGGCAGAATCTCGTGCGTGCCATGACAATCGGTGCAGACCGCGGCTTTCTGCGAGCCGTTGGCGACGGCGCGTCCGTGCACGCTGTCCTGGTAGGAGAGGAAGGGCTGCGCGCTTTCGCCGTTCGACTCCATGAGGAACTTTTGCCCGTGGCAACGGCCGCAAGTCGAGGGAATGTTGGCGTGATTCACGGGCGATTTGGGATCGTCGGCGGAGACGATCTGGTGGACGTCGCCGTGGCAGTCTTCGCAGGTTGCGGCGGGATTGCGGCCCGTTTGGCTGGGCTTGGCGTGGGTGCTGCGGGACCAGGCTTGCTGGGCGTCGGCGTGGCACTGGTCGCAGGTGATTCTTTCGGGCGGCTTCTCGTGCGCGAGGCTTTTTACGTCCTTGTGGCAATCCACACAGGAGAACATGGAGCCGTGAACCGAATGCCTGAGCTTGTTCTGGTCGACATAGATACTGACGGCCGAGCCGTTGACGTCCTCAGTGAGCGTGGGATCGGAGTGGCAGGTGAGGCACTCCGCGTCCTTGAGCTTTTGCGCGGCGTGTGCGGTTGAGGCCCAGGCAAAGAAGAAAAAGACGAACGTACCAACAGAGAACCTACGTGCAGCGTTCACAATTTGAGGAGAAGCCCAGGCGAGAAATCGCGCCGTGACAGGAGTCACAAGTCAGCCTGTGGCTTGTAGGCGGTAGCTACTGCCTACTGGCTACGAGCTTTCAGCGATCAGTGAAAATACGCCGTCAAGGTGAGCACCAGCAGAAGGAGGCCGATGAAGATGGCGGTGAATCCGACCACTTTGGAGAAGTTGAGCAGCCAGACGGGCGGCGCGATGCCGATTCGGGATTCGAGCTTGCCTTGAGCGGCGACGCGCGCGTACTCTTCGGGGCGCTTGAGCTTGAACTCTTCTTCGCTTTCCACGCCGGTGAAGATCACCATGTCCATGGGGAAAGTGTCGGGGCGCAGATGGGTGTTGACGAAGTGGATGGAGAAGATGAAGAGGATGGCAAGCAGCCCCTCTTCGCTGTGAATGACGAGCACGGCGTTGAGCGCCCATCCGGGCAGGAAGCGGGCGAAGAAGGGGGCAAACCACATGGCGTAGCCGGAGAAGCCGATGACCACCATGCCCCAAAAGACGGCCCAGTAATCGAACTTCTCCCAATAGGCGTAGCGCTCGAATTGCGGCTTGGGGCCGAGGCCGAGGAACCAGCGCATGTGGCTAAAGAGGTCCCTGAAGTCCTTCCAGTTGGGGACCATGGAAGTTGGACCCCAGAAGATTCCTTTCTCGCGATGCACGACTCCGCGCTGGAAGACGTCTTTCAAGTGGATGAGAAAGGCGATGGTGAGGACCAGGGCGCAGAACTTATGAAAGAAGAGAATGGCGCCGAACCCGCCCACGGCGCGGGCGAGGCCGCGCGCCCAGATGCTCTCGCTGAAGCGCAGTGGCAGACCGGTGGCGGCGAGACCGAGGAAGGTGGTGAACAATACGGCGTGGAGGTAGCGCTGCGCGCGCGTAAAGCGCACGAAGTAGCGGTCGTGCGCGCCGGCTGCGGTTTTTGCGTCTGCCAGCTCCAACTCAGGCATCCTTTCCTCCATTTGCTGCCTTGTTCTTGACCTGGCTATAGCGCGAGCGAATGAGCCACAAGATGGTGTGAATTACGAAGAAGGTGAGCACGCCCGCCAGCAGCAGATTCATAAACAGCCGGACAAAGTAGAGCCCCGGATTCAGCTTGCGGTCGCGTGCGTTGGCATGGGGTTGATACTGCACAAAGCTGAGATTGGCGCCCGCATGGCAGCGGCCGCAGGTCGTCACCAGGTTTGCTTTATTGATCGGCGAGTTGGGATCGGATGCGGGCCGGACATCATGCGCCCCGTGGCAATCCCAGCAGCGGGCTGTCTCCACGTAGCCGCCCAGCGATCCCAACTGCGAGTGGAAGGTGTCGCGGTAGGTGGAGAACTTGTCCTTGTGGCAGTTGCCACAGATGGGCGTGGACTGCATGCGGAAGGCCGCTTCAGTGGGCTGCAAGATGGCGTGCGCGGTATGGCAGTCGCTACAGACCGGCGCGTTGAGATCGCCGCGGGCCACAGCCTTGCCGTGGACGCCGCTCTCATAGTCCGCGTCGATTTTGGCGTGGCAGTTGCCGCAGGTCTTGGGAACGTTGGTCTTGTAGGTTGGGCTCTTGGGGTCGTTGTGGCTGAGAATGTTGTGCGAGCCGTGGCAGCTTTGGCAGTTGGCCGCCACCAGCAAGCCTTCCTTGCTGACCGCGAATCCGTGGATTGAATCCATGTAGAGCGGGTAGACGTTGGGCAGGCCGTGCTGTTTGGCCAGTGCCGCGTTGCCGTGGCAGTTGCCGCAGGTCTTGGGAACGTTGAGTGGATAAACATTCGACCGCGGATCGCCCTTGGGGAAGATATAATGCGCATTTCCGTGACAACTGGTGCAGGGATGCTCAGAAGCGGAGGCGTGCACGCTGCCGGCGACGCCGGACGCCTCATCGGCGTGGCAGGTCTTGCACTCGACGGGCGCAATGTGATCGGGATGCGGGTAGCCCTTGATGTCGGTGTGGCAATTGCTGCACTGCAGACTGCCGTGAATGCTGGAGCTGAATTTCTGGCCGTCGACAGCGATGCTGTGTCCGGCGCTGTCGGTCATGCTGGCGTCGCCGTGGCAGGCAAGGCAGTCAGCTTGCGCACGGAGAGCGATGGGCGCGAGCGCCAAAACGGCAGCGGTGGCTGCGATGACTCCCCTGGCAGCGCGTGGGGAAAAGCGCCCCTCAGGGGCTAAAGCCCCGTTGGTTGAGCTGCCGTTATGGCACGACTGAAGTCGTGCCCTTTCAAAACCGGGTTCTCGTCTCAGGCCGATGGAAGGTCGTGCCCTTTCAAAGCCTGGCTTCGACCACTGGCTGCTGCGGAGGCTGGAACGTGCTGTCTTCCATGCAGCGTGATTCATCCTGCTGTCTGCCTTTTCCAGATAAGAAATTCCGGGCAAAAAGGGAGTTCCCGCACTCTTCCTGGCCTCGCTTTCACGAAGTCCGCTGCAACTTGAGCGTGATTCCTGTCGCAGGCGTGCCATCTTTGAGATGACCCTTTTGGAAAGATTCCCGCAGTGACAGGTATCACAAGCGCCGAGATTGGCATCACATAGGCCGCGATGCAGATCACAAGGGCAGCTTTCAGCCGTCAGCTATCAGCTTTCAGCGCGGGTACGCCAAAGACGGGAGTAGGAGGGTTTGGCCGTTCCCGGGAATACTTGCCCATGAGCGAGTGAAGGTTCGGCGGCATTACTTCCGGATCACAAGGTTTGGCGATTGTGAATCCGGATTCCGCTCAATCGGACGCCGCTGGGCGCGAAAGCGAGTGTAATATGGTGGTACTTTTCATCTGTGAGCAAAAGGGGCATCGAACGTGATTGGCAAGCCAGCTCTGTGCGCTTGCCTTTTGCTCGGCGCGGCGATGGCCGCGATGGGGCAGAGCCGGCAAGAGAATCTAAACAAGTGCCAGGCAGATGACCTGGACACCAGAGCTAGTTGCATAAATGTTTTAGGCGCTTCGAAGAACATCGCTCGGGGGCTAAAGCCCCGCTATTGATGCGCCTTTCACGGCACGACTGAAAGTCGTGCCCTTTCAAAGCAGTGCCGCCCCTACGGGGCTCCGATGTTGTACGGTTGCGCGCTCCCCACGCTGAAGCGTGGGGCTAAGGAGCGCTGCGCCTGCGGCGCGGGATTTGTGCTTTTTCCAAAGCATCGGTTATTTGCGCGAGGTGTATTTGCCTAAACGCCTGTTCACGGGTGGTCCGTCCAGCGAAGAGCACATTATGCAATCGGTCGAATCCAATGGCGCGGCTGCCGGGGTGATGTGGGTCACATGCCGGGGAGCGCTCCTTTAACGACAATAGGATCGCTAGTACCGCGACCGGGAAGATTCGTGGTTTCCCAGGTCTCAGAATCGAGACCTCCGCCCCATTGAGCGCAAGTCGCTCGTTGGGGACCCCGGGGACCTGGGAAACCCGCGGTTTCATGGTCGACGGGCTCCCACCCTGGGCGCAAGAGAGGGGCAAATGCAGGTCCTTCGACTCCCCTTCACTGCGCTCAGGGTCGCTCAGGATGACAGCGGCGTGGGTGGGGCACCCTGTTGGGGAGATTGATTACCAAGCGGCCAGGTCGAGGTACTAGTTGAGGTGCGATGCGATGGGCACAGTTGCGATTCCTGAAACGAAGACGATGCTAACCCTCCCCGGGGACGCGGTGCGGCAGATTCAATGGCGATTTGCCGACCGGTTCGATTTGCAGATGCTGGTGCAATCGGCGCGCGGCGTGGCGCGGGGAACGGTGGCGCGGCTGGTGGCCGCGGGCGAGCGCAATACGCACGAGTGGACCGCAGCCAAGAATGGGATGATGGACGCCTTCGACCGCGCGGGAATCACGGCGGCCTTTATGGAGCCGGAGGAGGGCGGATTCATCGCCGGCCCGAAGAACCTGGCACTGGGGCTGACGGCATTCGAGCTGGCGTGGGTGGACGGCGGCGCGGCGACCGCGAGCCTGGCGGGATTCCTGGCGCTTTCGCCCATCCACGAGCGCGGCACGCCGGAGCAGGTGACCCGCTACAAGAAGCTGGCCGCGCCGCCGCAACCCGAGGAAGATCGCAAGCCCTGGCGCGGGGCCTTCGCATTGACGGAGCCGATACCGTATGTGGGCGTGGACGCAGGCATGCTGAGCGGCAAGCTGCGCATCGCCGAATGGAAAGACGGCGCGGAACCGTGGCTCGAAGTGGACAAGCGCGGCCGCTTCATCACCGGCATTGCCTCCGCCAATTTCGTCACCGCAGCGGTGAACTCCGACGACGAGCGCATCAAGGGCAGTTGCATGGTGATTCTGGAGGAGGGCGACGAAGGCACGTTCGACCGCGGCACGGCGACCAAAAAGCTGGTGCATCAGCTATCGTCGACCGGCGACCCGGTATTCAACCTGAAGGTTCCGGCGAGCCGCATCGTGGGCGGATACACGGTGAAGGACGGCGCGATTGTGCCTAACTTCAACCACAGCGAGGTGATCGACGCGGTTTTCCGGCGCACGCGCGTGCCGGTGGGCCTGATGACCGCGGCCAAGCTGCTTTCGGCGGTCGAGCCGGTAATTCGCTACCAGCGGCAGCGTTTCCGTGGCGCCGAGGGCGCAAAGCCCGGCTCGGTGCGCTACGAGCAGGGAATACAGCAGCGGGAAGACGCGCTGCACCGCCTGGTGGATGTGTGGGCCACGGGCGAGGCGGCGGCTTCATTGGGCTTTGCCGCGGCGCGGTTGTTCGATGAGCTCGATCCGCTGGAGAAGCAGAAGACGGCGATCCTGAAGGAGCGCGGCGTCGAGGGCGGGCGAGCGGAGATGAAGGCGCTGAAAGAGAGCGAGCAGCGGGCCATCGAACTGCTGCGGCTCAAGGAGGGGAGCGCGCGGCGCGCGGAGCTTGAATCCGATCCGCTGGTGCAGTACGTGATCAAGGACGCCGAGGCCAACGTGCTTTGCCCGGCCACCAAGCTATGGAACACCGGCCACGGCGCCAACATGATGCGCGAGGCGGTGAGCCTGATGGGCGGCTACGGCATCACCGAGGATTGCCCCGGCTTTCTGGGCAACAAGTGGATGGACGCGCAACTGGAAGCGACTTACGAGGGCCCCGAAGCGGTGCAGCGGCGGCAGTTGACGGTGACCATGACCAGCGAGGTGTTTCTGGCGCAGTTCGGCACGTGGACTGCAGAGATGCGGAGGATTGCGTCGTCGCGGCCCGGAACCGGCGCCTGCACGCTGGCTTCGGCGATGAATTTGTGGGCATGGACGCTGAACTATCTGCAACGATCCACCGATCCGGAAGGCAACAAGCTTTATCACGGGCAGCGGCAGGGCGTGACCTTTGCGTTGGCCGACGCGCTGAGCTGGCTGATGGCGTCACGCTGCCAGATTCTGGATGTGGTCGAGCTGGAGACGCGCGGGGCGGACGACGCAGTAGCGGCTGAGGGTCTGTTGGGGACTGTGCAATTCCTGAGCGACCTGTGCCACACACAGGCCGCGCAAGCGGCAGGCGAAGCCTCGCGCATCTGCGCCGAGCTGGTGTTCGGGTACAACCGGCATCCGGCGTGGGGCGAGAAGGAGCACAGAAACTGCTTTTTGGCCAGCGAACTGGAAGAGCTGGAAGAGACGATGCCGGGAATCATGGCGATGGCGGTGGATGTCCTGGCCGCAGACGGCAGCCATCCGCTGAAGGCGGGTCCTTGCGCGGGTTGCGCGGGATCGAGCGAGTTTCTCCGGCTGCAGAGCAAACTTACTACGTGTCTGACCGGCGCCCGGCTGGCCAAGGATCGCGCGGCGCAGACCGTGAGCAAAGTGATGATCCCGGAAGCGCTGGATTATCCCGCGGCAGGACCGGCATGAGCTCGTCGGCACAAGCCATTGAGGTCGACCGCCAGACGATGGACGTGGACATCGTCTGCGCCGGATTTGGCCCGGCCATGGGCGGATTTCTGACCGCGCTGACGCAGGCCTGGAGTCAGAATCCCGCCGATCCGGCATTCGAGAGCAAAGTTGCGCAGGGCATGCCGCTGCAGGTGCTGTGCTACGAGCGCGCCGATGACTTGGCCGCGGGCGTGAGCGGCGTGGTGACGCGCGCCAAGGGAATTCGCGCGAGCTTTCCCGCGCTCGATCCCACCGAGATTCCCATGGCGACGGCGATAAAGAAGGAGCATGTCCTGTACCTGCTCGATCCCACCGGCGCAAGCCGGCGCTCGCTGCTTCTGCGAATCGGGGATTTTTTTCTTGGTCTTGGAAGAAAGCGGTGGCTCAGAGACAGCGCTTTCGAGTTGCCGTGGACTCCTGCCTTTCTACACAAGCACGGCGGCCTGGTGCTTTCTATCGGGCAGTTCAACCAGTGGGTTGGCTCGCAACTGATGGCGAGCGGCCTGGTGCAGATTTGGCCGGGGAGCCCGGTAGCCAGGCCGCTCTTCTCTGGTGGGAGGGTGGATGGGCTTCGCCTTGCCGATCAGGGCGTGGATAAGCACGGCATCCCGGCAGAGGGATTCATGCCCGGCATGGATGTGCGCGCGCGCCTGACCGTGGCGGGAGATGGCCCGGTGGGCGCAGTGGGCCAGAAGCTGGATGAGCGATTCGGGCTGCCTGCCGGGCATGCACGGCGCGAGTGGGCGCTGGGCATGAAGATGGTGATCGAGCTCGGGGAAGACTGCGCGCTCGAGCCGGGCACAGTGTGGCACACCTTCGGCTTCCCCGAGCCGGAGATCTTCGGGTTTCTCTACGTGCATCCGGAGCGGCTGGTGTCAGTGGGGATCTTCGTGCCGTCATGGATGGGCGATCCGGCGCGGACGGCATACCGGTATTTGCAGCACTACATCCAGCATCCTGCGCTGTGGAAGCACCTGAAAGGCGGCACGCTGCGCTCGTGGGGCGCAAAGTCTCTGGAGGAGTCAGGCAAGCACGGCGAGCCGTTCCTCAGCGGCGACGGATGGGCGCGCATTGGCGAAGGATCGGGCTCGACCAACATGCTGACCGGCTCCGGCGTGGACGAGGCGTGGACCACGGGAGTGCAACTGGGCGAAGCGGTGCTGGAACTGCTGCGCGCGGGGAAGCCGTTCACGGAGGAGAATCTGGCGGCCACGTACGAGACGCGCCGCCGCGCGAGTTGGGTGGAACGCGGAGCACGGGAAGCGGAGAACGCGCGCAACGGCTTTCATCGCGGGTTTGTGCGCGGTCTCGTGGGGATGGCGCTGGCGGGGCTCAGCGGCGGCCGGCTCTCGCTGAAGGCGCACATTCCGCCGGCGCCGAAGCAAATTCGCACATTCGGAGCCTATGGGAAGGCCACCCTGAAGCTGAAAGAGGCTGCGGCGCTCGCCGTTGCCGACGGCAGGCCGCTGCACGATGCGCTGATGACGGCGCGCGGCTGGCCGGAAATTCCCTTCGATGGGCGGCTGCTGGTGACGCATCAGGATGCGCTGCTGATGGGCGGCAAGGTGCAGGCCATGCCGGGCTTCGCCGACCACGTGGTGTTTCTCGACCGGCGGCGATGCATCGCGTGCTTGGAAAAGACCTGCATCGCGATGTGCTCGGGCCAGGCCATCACGCTGGGCGCGGACGGCGCTCCCACATTCGAGCGCGAGAAGTGCGTGCATTGCGGCGCGTGCCTGTGGAACTGCGCGCAGTCACCCGACGGCGAGCGTGGCAACATCGAGTTCGAGGCCGGCGCGGGCGGGCTGCACAGCGGAGAGAATTAGCTGTTAGCTATTAGCTCTTAGCAGTTAGCTCTGGAAATTGCAGATGCCGACATATTCGGCCAACGAAGCATATAAAGGCAAGAAACATGGCGCAAGATTTTCACGACTTGGTTGTTTGGAAGAAGGCGATTGAACTAGCGACATGCATTTACAAGTTGACTCGCACATTTCCCAACGATGAGATCTATGGCCTCGTCTCTCAGATGCGAAGAGCGAGCGTCTCGATAGCGAGCAACATCGCTGAAGGGCGCGGTCGGCTTAATCCAGCAGAATTCCGTCAATTCCTAGGCGTCGCGCAAGGGTCCGTCTTCGAGCTCAAGACCCAACTTCTGGTAGCCAAGAACCTTGGAATGGCAAATGGCGATACGTTGGATGAGGCCGAACACCTGAGCGATGAAGTTTCGAAGATGCTGCGAGCATTCATCCAAACGCTTCGGACGAAAGTAAGGAGCTAAAAGCTAACAGCTAAGAGCTAATGGCTCCAACATTGAAAACAGAGGAAGACATGCCAACTGCACTCCACATCGTTGTCTGCGCGGGGATTGTGCCCGATCCGCTGCAGACGCTGGAACCAACGGCGGGACCGAACGGACCGGGGCTGAAGAACGAGATGGTGTTGCCTGCGGTGCTCGATCCGTGGGCCGCGTGCGCGCTGTATGAGGCCGCTAACCTAGCCGGCAAGCAGCCGGGCAGCAAGGTTTGGCTGGTCTCGCTGGGGCCCAAGGCCAAGCTGCAGCAGGTGATGATGACGGTGGCGCAGAAGGTAAGCTTCGAGCTGGTTCCTATCGACGGACCGATCGGCGGTTTCCCGGACGCGCACGCGACTGCGGCGAAGCTGGCGGACGCGATCGGTGCGATTCCGGGACTGGAGCGCGAGCGGCTGCTGGTGTTTGGCGGGTGGGAATCGGCGACGCGGGGCGCGGGAGTTGTGCTGCAGCTTGTGGGTGAGCGGCTGGGCATTACGGACCAGTTTCAGGGCGTGGACGAGATCACGCTGCGCGAGGACGGATCGTTTGAGGTGCTGGAGCGCGTGGAAGGCGGAAAGCACCAGGTCTCGGTGTGCACGGGAGCGCCTGCAGTGCTGGGGTGGGCGACGGGAAACCTGGCGGAGCCGCGAAACAATCCGCAGGTTGGCATGGCCAATATGCGCACGATACTGCCGGCGCTGCAGAAGGCCAAGACGGTTGCGCTCGAAGGCAACGGGCTGCGTTATGTCTCAGTGAGCTTGCCCAAGCAGCAGCGCGAGACGCGCGTGGTAAAGGACATGAGCGCCGACGAGATTGCGCGCGAGCTGGTGGGGTGGATGGGGAAAGACAGCCAGTAGCCGGTGCCAGGTAGCAAAAGGCAAAAGCTACAAGCTGCTAGCTGCTGGCTACAAGCTCAACCAGAAGAGGAACGAACGATGGAATCCATATTGATACTCACGCATGCCGATGAATCCGGATCTGTTCTGACCAAGGCGTCGCTCGAAGCCGTGACCGCCGGCAAGGAGCTGGCCGCGCGGCTGGGCGCGGAACTCGCGATCGGTATCGTTGCCAAACACGCAAGCCACGCCGCGGCGCAGGTAGCGGGCGCGGCGCCTCGAGTTTTCGCCGTCCAGGGCGAGGCGTTCGCGCAGGCGCGATTTGCCAGCGATGCGGCGGCGTGCGAAGGGCTGTGCCGCGCGGCGCAGGCCACGATCGTGCTCGCTCCCGAAAGCTCGCGCTTTGCGCGCGTCATGGCCGCGGTGGCCGCACGCGTAGGCGGCGCAATTGATACGCACATTACGGCCATCGGCGGCGCGGAAGCCGTCGAAGCGACGCGATGGTTCTATCGCCAGCGGATCGAAGCCGCCATCAGCCGCGACAAGCGGCCATGGTTTCTGCTTCTGGATGCCGGCACGCACGCGGCTTTCGCAGGTGACGGGCCGCACGCACAGCCGGAAGAAATTGCCATTGCCGTCGAGCTGCCGGAGCTGCGGACGAACGTCACTGGATTTCGCGTTCCGAAACTTGATCAGCAAACGATTCGTCCCGACGCGAAATTGCTTTTTGTTGCGGGAGCGGGTTGGACGAAGAAACAGCCCGACGGTCAGGTTCACGCCGAAGAGGCGGGAAATCTGATACTCATATTTCTCGGTTTGTCGGGCGCGTCGCTCGGCAGCTCGAAATCTCTGGTTGACCAGGGCGGCGATGGGCAGCCCATTCTGCCATTCCTCACGCATCTCAACCAGGTCGGGCAGACCGGCTCCACGCCGCGGCACGCCAAGGGCCTGGCGACCTGCTGCCACGGCGAGGAGCCGCACGTGGTGGGCTGGAGGTTCATCGGCGAGCGGAGAGCGGTAAGCCTCGATCCGAATTGCGGATGGACGCGCGGCAAGGCCGATGTGGTGTACGTGGCGGACGCGTTTCAGGTGATGAAGTGTGTCAATGCTCTCCTCGGACGAGAAAAACAGTGATCGGTGATCAGTGATCAGTTATCGGCCGGCGGTGTCGTCATCTTCATCGTCGTCGCCGGGGTTTGGGCTTGGTTTTGATCTGGAGGTTGAGCGCGACGGCGGCGCGGATGAGATCCTTGAGGGCTGCCTCGTTGAGCTTATCGCCCTCGTGGATGTCGATGGCGCGGCGGACATTGCCTTCGAGGCTGGAGTTGAAGAGGCGCGCGAGGTCTTTGAGCGCGGCGCCGCGGGCAAAGGTGAGCTTGACGACGTTCTTGTAGGTTTCTCCCGTGCAGACGATGCCGGCGTGGGAGAAGACGGGCGTTCCCGGCGATGCTGGCTTGGCCCACTTCCACTCTTCGACGATGCCGGGGTCGGCCTCGTGGAGGAGGTCGCGCACGCGGGCGAGCGTCTTGCCGCGCCAGTCGGCGAGGGACCTGATCTTCTCGTCGATGGATGCAGAGGCGGATTGCCCCGGGACGGGGTTTTTCATGGGTGGCTCCAGGACGCGGACATTCTTTCGCACCTGCGGCGCCGGTGTTCCGGCTGGGTGAAGTTCGTGGCACCCCAGGTCCGAGAATCGGGACCTCCACGCCTCGGACGAAGACCTGTCCGTGGGGCGGAGATCCGAGATCCACACGATTGGGACTACATCAAGCGGCCAGGGACCTACCGGTGACCCTCAGCATGGCCGCCATCCCTATATCCGGGTAGCGCGTGTTCATTGCCGGCGCTATGGTCGCCTTTGACTGCGTGGCCTTTCCCATCCCTCGCCTCGTTGCCCTGGAAGTGGTTGAACTGCTCAGCCCCGCGCCCAGGCAATGGTCCTCTGTAACCGTGACGAGGATCAAAGCGGTTATCGACATGGCCGGAGAAGTGGGCAGGGCCGTGAAACCAGGGGCCAACTCCAATAAACACCCCGCCAACAAACCAATCGGGACCGTAGTACCCGTAGGGTGCGCAGTTATAGGGAGGGTAGTCGAAGTAGCCATAAGGGCACACAGGCGCTACTCCAATGTTTACGCCGAAGGAAACCTGCGCTGGCGCCGCGGTTGCACAGCATAGCAGGACAGTTGCGAGAACTGCGAAAGCAAGGGCTTGAACTTTGAGCATGATTTCTCCTTTATTTGTTTAGAGTTGCAAAGTCAACGGGGATGCATCCCTGCACGCAGCTTCAACGAGGAAAACCGACCGTGAGGATGATACCACGAATCCGTAGGGAGAAGCCTGCTTGTGCGCGCCGGGCTACACAGATGAATCACGCGGTTCTCGCCACAAGCCCGGCAACTGACGATCGGTTGGGCTGCGGCGGCGGAAGACGGATTGTGCGCGCCGCGATCGGCCTCATCGCTTGGCGTTCACCTATCGTTTCGAGGTTCGCTCAAAGAAAGCGCCGACGAGGGCGGCGCACTTTTCGAGGAAGGCGCGATCCTCGGGGCCGAAGGCGGCGGGAGTGTGGCTGTCGATGTCGATTTCGCCGACGATCTTGCCGCGAGCACGGATGGGGACGACGATTTCAGAGCGGGTTTCGAGCGAGCAGGCGAGGTAGCGGAGGTCGACCGCGACGTCGTCCACAACGATGGTCTGGCCCTGGGCGACAGCGGCTCCGCAGAGGCCGCGCGAGACCGGGATGCGAAAGTGCTCCGTCGCGGCGCCGGCGAAAGGGCCGAGGACGAGGGCGGCGGGGTCGCCGGGATCGAGCATGTAGAAGCCGACCCAGTTGTAGGAGGGTAGAAAGCCGGCGATGCGGCAGACAATGAATTGCTGGAGGACGGCGAGCGCGCGCGCGGTACGGGCGAAAGATTCGATGAAGGCGATGAGGGAAGCGAAGGGCGGAATGGAACCAGACTAGCAGGGACTAGGGACGTAGGGACTGAGGGAGGCGAGTCAGCAAGACAGCGGGCCGGCAGGCGCGCGTGATTCACAGCGTGGCGATTGCATTGTGTTAGGTTGAAGGATTGGAGCGAAGATAAGAGATATGGGACCGATCACGGAATTCATCAAGCATCATTACCGCCATTTCAATGCGGCGGCGCTGGTGGATGCAGCCGAGGGTTATAACAAGCTGCTGGCCGGGGGCGGCAAGATGTTTGTGACCATTGCCGGGGCGATAAGCACGGCGGAGCTGGGGCTTTCGCTTGCCGAAATGATCCGGCAGGACAAGATTCACGGCATCTGCTGCACGGGCGCGAACCTGGAAGAGGACGTTTTTAATCTTGTCGCACACGATTATTACGAGCGCGTCCCGCACTATCGCGACCTGACGCCGGCCGACGAAGCCAAACTGCTAGGGCGGCACATGAACCGCGTGACCGACACGTGCATTCCCGAAGAAGAAGCGATGCGGCGGATCGAGAAAGAGGTTCTGGCGGAGTGGGTGAAGGCGGACAAGACGGGCGAGCGGTGGTTCCCGCACCAGTTCATGTACAAGATTCTGCTGTCGGGCGTGCTGAAGAAGAGCTACCAGATCGATCCCAAAGACAGTTGGCTGCTGGCGGCAGCGGAGAAGAACCTGCCGATGTTCGTGCCGGGGTGGGAGGACGCGACGCTGGGGAATATGTATGCGGGCCACTGCATCACGGGCGACGTGAAGAAGGTTCACACGGTGCGGACAGGCATTGAGTACATGATGGAACTGGCGGAGTGGTACACGGAGACGACCAGGAAAACGCCGCTGGGGTTCTTCCAGATTGGCGGAGGGATCGCGGGCGACTTTCCCATTTGCGTGGTGCCGATGCTGCACCAGGATTTGCAGCGCGAGCACGTGCCGCTGTGGGCGTACTTCTGCCAGATTTCGGACTCGACGACAAGCTATGGGTCGTATTCGGGCGCGGTGCCGAACGAGAAGATTACGTGGGGCAAGCTGGGCGAGAAGACGCCGAAGTACATTATTGAGAGCGACGCGAGCATTGTGGCGCCGCTGGTGTTTGCGTATGTGCTGGGGTGGTGATGTTGCTGCGCAACAGGTGTCAGGTTTCAGGTGTCAGGGATCAGGGATCAGGAACAGGGAACAGGGAACGGCGTGAATAGACGGACAGTGCGATGCGTGGCGGCAGGGGTGGTGCTGGCGTGCGCGGCTGCGTGCCCGGCGCAAGACAGGGGATACTGGCAGGCCGCGAGCGCCGAGGCGAAGGCCATCACGGGCGACATTGCGATTTCCGATACCAAGGTGACGATAGACTTCTTCACCTTTACCTCTGCGCCGATACGCAGGCTGAAGCCGGTGGAAGTGAGCGCGGCGTTCGATGCGGACGTCAACGCGGGGATCAACGGGATGCTTTACCGGGTGACCGTGCCGGCGGAGAAGCGCTTCGAGCACCACAACACTCTGTGCGGGAGCGACGAGACGCAGTGGATGGCGACCTATGTAACGGGGCGCATGCTGCAGGTGGCGTTTTTCTCGGGCGATGATATGCCGGTGTTTACGTTCGATGCTCTGGCGAATTCACCGTATCGGTGCGGGACGTTTGCGTATTCCCGGTAGCTTTCAACTATTAGCTCTTAGCCATTAGCTCGTCGTGCTGAGTTGGCGGTTGCGGGCCCACGTTCCAAGGGCGAGATCTGGCGCACATTGCAGTAACGGCGCAGTGAAAGAAAAAGCAACCGCAGATCCTTCGACTCCCTCCGTCCGCGAGTGCGGACTACGGCCGCTCAGGATGACAAATCTAACTTCAGGCAAATTGGAAAAAACCTGAGGTTGTCCTAGTTGTCAGGCAGGACCGCGAAGGGGCCGTTGATTTCGCGCCCGCCCGCGCCTTCAAACGCAGGCTGGGCCAATGAGGGCAAGCCAGCCTCCCGTTTGGGTTCTTCGAGTTCCGGCATGGGGCGCGCCTGGAAGAGCTTCTTGCATTGCCGAGCGGTCCAGCGGGCCCATCGCTTCGATTTCTTTCGTCGCGCGCTGTCAGTGGAGATGCCGGTGCCCGCATACATCTGGCGATAGAGCTTGGAGAGGAAGATGAAGCCGAGGCGCGCGCGCAGAGTCGGGGTGCAGGCGGACCGTTCCCAGATTGCCCCCCAAGTGTAGAACCTGTCCCAGACTTTTTGCGTGCGCTCACGAATCTCGTCGGAGCTCATGGTGGGATGCGGCGTAAACATCTTGGGCCGCACTTCTGGGGGAATCATCCAGTAGCGCGTAATGGGCACCCCGCCCACCATCATGGGGTTCTGCGACTGCTCCTTTTCCCACCGGCCGAAATCGACGGTGCCGGGAAACGGAGTCATCATGACAAATTGAGCGAACGTGACGCCAGCCTTTATCGCCATTTCGACGGTGGCGGTGAAGGTGGCGGGCCGATCGGTGGGCAGGCCGAAGATGAACGAACCGAGGACGTGAACGCCGTGCTGCTTGAAGGTTTGCAGTTGTTTGGCGAGGGCCTCGCCGGAGTAGTTCCAGTCCTTGTAGACAGCTTTCAGGCCCTCCGGAGTAACCGCCTCTACGCCCACCAGCGCGCCCTTGATGTTGGCCTTGCGCATGGCGTCGATATAGCTCGTGTCTTCGCCCGCCTCCATGGTCATTTGCGTGAAGAACACCATGTCTTTGGGCAGCTTGGCCAGCTCCTCCATTAGCAACAGTCGTTCATTGCGAATGGCAGTGAGCTCATCGAGCTTTGCGGTGTTGCCCTGCTCGCGGGCGAGACGCAAATCGGTAAAGGTGACGGGATAGAAATTGTCGTCGGCGAGAGCGATGAAACGAAAACCAATGCGGCGCAGCGCGATGATTTCGTCGACGACGTTTTGGAACTTCCGCTGGCGGGGCTTCTGCCCGTCGGTGCGCCAGACGCTGCAAAAGGAGCAGTGCTTGGGGCAGCCGCGAATGGTTTGCACCGAGGCCCACATATACTTTTGGGGATCCATCAGGTCCCAGCGCCCGGAGAGGAATTCGCCGCCGTCTATTCGGCCGCCTTCGTAAACCTTTTCGGGCTTGCCGGCAAGGCAATCGGTGACAACCAGGCCCCAAGCAAGATCGCCGTCGCCTTTGACCACGGCGTGGGCTTCGCCGCGCTCGAGGGCTTCGTCAGGAAAGAGGGTGGCGTGAATGCCGCCATAGACGACCCACGCGCCGCGGCTGCGGGCCATGCGGCCGACTGCATATCCGCGCAGGGCGTTGCCGGTGTGAACGCTGATGCCGACGATGTCGCCGGGCTGGATGCTTTCGGGCACGATTTGCTCGAGCGACTCATCGACGAGAATGGGATCGCCCACAACTTGCGGTGTGGCGGCTGCAAGCACGAATAGCCAACGCGGCGTGATGACCGCAGTGCCAAAAGAATTGTCGCTTGGATTAACGAGATGGACGCGCAATCTGTCCAACCTTTCGCCGCACTGGTGCGGTTGGAGTCACAGCAATTTCTGGGGTTGTCGTAATGCGGGGGTGAGGATCGGAAGCGGCGTCCCGATGAAGGCGATGCCGCGTTGCAGTTGCAATACGGTAAATTGGGCCGTTCTATTGGTGGTACGAGTGCGAACGTCGCCGGGCAGTTTGACTGGGAATATCCGGCGCGTTGCAGGCGCACAGAATTTCCCGCGAGATTGGCCCTCCGGAGACAATTCAACTAATGGTACAGGTTTTAGGCGGGATTGTGCGGACAATCATGGCGAAAATCGCCGGGATGAACTTAAGTTGATGGAAACGCAGTGGAACTAGGTGCTGCGGGAGATCAGACGACGCGCGTGCATTCTTCGACGGGGATGGGGACCTGCTCGACGATTTCGAGGCCGAAGCCTTCGAGGGCGGGGATGTGCATGGGCGTGTTGGAGAGGAGGCGGATGCGCTGGATCCCCAGATCGGAGAGGATTTGGCCGCCGAGGCCGATGGCGCGGAGGATGCGTCCGCTACGGGCCTGGGAGCCTTCGCGGGCGCGCAGTTCCTGATGGAGGATGAGGCGGCCAGTATCGAGCGGAGTGGCGCCGGCGGGTGCAGCGGCGCCTTCGGGGCCGAAGGCCGGCACGGGCGCGCGCTCGATTTCGAATCCGCGCGAAGTGTTGTGGAGGTAGAGGATGACGCCGCAGCCTTCTTCGGCGATCATGCGCATGGATTGATCGAGAATCTCGCGGCAATGGCAGTTGGCGGCGAAGACGTCGCCGGGCGTGCAGCGGGTGTGGACGCGGACGAGCACGGGATGCGGGCAGGGTGGACGGAGCTCGGCTGCGAGGTTGGTTGAGGCGGATGCGGAGCGGTCGCCCGAGAACAAGCCGTTGGTGACGGGCGCGGGTGGGACGCCGTTGGCAAGGGCATCCGGGAAGGGTCCGGCTGCGGGGCCGGCATGGAAGGCGGGGCATTCGGGGCAGAGGTCGCCGCGAATGAGGGCGATGTGGTTCTCGCCGCCCTGGACTTCGCTCTCGTAGGCGATCATGCGGAACTCGCCGTAGCGGGTTTGGATGCGGCTTTCGCCGGCGCGGACGATGTAGCGCTCGTGGCGCAGGCGGTAGCGGATGAGCTCGGCGACGGTGATCATTTTGAGGCCGTGCTGCCGGCAAAAGGGGATGAGGTCGGGGATGCGGGCCATTTCGCCGTCGTCGCGCATGATTTCGCAGATGACGCCGGCGGGGGTGAGGCCGGCGAGGCGGGCGAGATCGACGGAGGCTTCGGTTTGTCCGGCGCGGACCAGAACGCCGCCGCGGCGGGCGCGCAGAGGGAAGACGTGGCCGGGACGGACGAGGTCGGCGGCGGTGGCGCCGGGGTCGATGGCGGTGCGGATGGTATGGGCGCGGTCGGCGGCCGAGATGCCGGTGGTGACGCCTTCTCGTGCCTCGATGGTTTCGGTGAAAGCGGTGCCGAAGCGGGAGGAGTTCTGCTGCGTCATGGGAAAGAGGCGCAGGTAGTCGGCGCGCTCCTCAGTGAGGGTGAGGCAGATGAGGCCGCGGCCGTTGCGGGCCATGAAGTTGATGGCTTCGGGGGTAACGTGCTCGGCGGCCAGGGTGAGGTCGCCCTCGTTTTCGCGATCCTCGTCGTCGACCACGACGACCATGCGGCCCAAGCGGATGTCGGCCACGGCGCCGGGGACGTCGGCGAAGGGAGGCTCGGGGGTGCGGGAGGGTTGGGGCATGTGCTGTCTTATTCTCGCTGATCCGAGAAGGGAAAGCCAGAAAGAGCGGACATGGTATGGGAGCGGTAGTTTCCGGGCTGTCGGTCACTCGCCCGCGACGAGAAGAATTGGAGGCCGCTCTAGATCCCTTGCCAGGCACCTCTATGAGCGGGAAGGCGATTTTTTGTCAATCTAAGACTCCGGGGCGCCCGGTTCCAAATTGAGCAGGTAACTATTCCGTTCTGAATTCGTCACATGTTGTACGTACTCCGGATTTTGACCTGCGGCAAAACTGTAATTCGTAATGGTCGATGTGGGGGCGGAACCATGCAGCTGACATTCATGGCCTTTGCACCCCAAATCCCGGAAAAGCGTATGCTCAAAACAGGGCGACAGGATTCTTGAATCACACTCCCAACACGAGCAGACTAGACCTCACCGCATTCACATGTTCGACGCGAGTGTATGCGCGGATCGGTCGCCTTCTGCTGATGGCGATCGCTGTTTCGTTGATTACCATGCCCCTGACGGAACGAATTTGGACCTGGGATCATTTTCTGCACGGCGGTCAGGACTTTGAGTTTACCGCACTCGCGATACTGGCAACCCTGTGCCTTGTGCTCGTGCTTGCTCAGCATCACAAGCAGAGTGTCGACCTGTTGCTCGCTGCTCGGCGTCTGTTCTCGCTCATCTGCTACGACTGTGTATTGGCTAGAACCAGGCGAAGTGATACCATCTCAACTTTCCGCAACGAGCGAGTGTCCAGTCCAGTTTTAGGCATGTACTCACTCCCCCTTCAGATCTGATCCATTACCTCTCCGGGCACCCAAAATGGATGGCTCTTACAGAGCCGTTCACGGGCCGTTGATTTCCACTCATCCCCACCGCGTCTGATGTGGAGAGGTAATGAAGAAATCCGAAGTTTTTCACGCATGGGCCAGGATTCTGGCCGGTCGCGCGCCTTCGCTTTCGATCGAAATCACCAAGGAATGCCCGTTGCGGTGCCCTGGATGCTACGCCTTTGATGCGGCGCATCTTGGAGGCACAACCCAATTACGCCAACTCTCCGATTTCCAAGGTGATGAGCTGGTTGCAAGGGTGCTGGCGCTGATCGATGAGCACAAGCCGCTCCACGTCTCTCTGGTGGGTGGCGATCCGTTGGTTCGGTACCAGGAACTCGAATTGCTATTGCCGCAGATTGAAAGCCGCGGCGTGCATACACAGGTCGTTACCAGCGCTTTCAGGGTGATCCCAAGCACTTGGAGGAAATTCAACAAACTGAATGTAGTCATATCGGTCGATGGCCTGCAACCGGAACACGATGCGCGGCGCAAACCAGCTACCTATGACCGCATCCTCAAGAACATCAAGGGGACCAGGGTAACCATTCACTGCACAATCAGGTCGCAAATTGCAAAGTGCACCTGCTACCTCGATGAATTCCTCCGGTTCTGGACCAGCCAACCAGAGGTTGCAAAGGTGTGGTTCAGTATCTTTACTCCTCAGCGCGGCGCCACCGATCCGGAAATATTGACGCCTGCTCAAAGGGCTTCCACAATCGCTGGTCTACGGCAATTGCGGCTCAAGTATTGCACCCTCGACATGCCGGAAGCCGTCATTCATGAGATGGAACTCCCACCCAGGAGCCCGGGCCAATGTATCTTTGCGAGAACTACTGAAACCATTTCCGCTGATCTTCGGACGCAGATCACTCCCTGCCAGTTTGGCGGAGACCCCGATTGCGAGCGGTGCGGCTGCATCGCCGCAATGGGATTGGCTGCTGTAGGTCACTACCGTGTCTTGGGACGGCTTACCGCGGGGCAGCTCTTCAAGGCTTCGGATCGATTGGGTAAAGGTTGGAGGAGTCTCCACAGAGCCTGTTCGCGCAAACCCAAAGTTCGAGCGGAACTTTTCCCATTCAACATCCTTGATTGCTCGGACCATTGATACCCGAGTGACACCTGGTAATTGGGGAGAACGGGCGGTCCACTCGCAGAGGCGCTCAGTCAAATCTGTCAGTGAGGCGGCCAACGCCCGGTTGGTCGCCGATGGGGAAATTGCACGGCTTCCGGTTCATAGGCAGCAAAAACGCCGCCCGAAGGCGGCGCTTTTGTCTGCAACTGGCGGAAGTCCTACAACGTCGACTCAATCTCAAAGCCCCAGGCCTCAAGCAGCGCCTCTGGGATGTATTTGGAATTCTTGTTGCGCCGCGCCCACTCGCGGAGGCGGGTGGAGCGGATGAATTGGTCTGGGGGCAGCTTAAACTCCTTGGTGATCTGCTCGAAGGAGGTGACGGTGGGCACAACGGGGCCAATGGGCTCCGGCTTGCCCCAGTTCGGATTTCCACGACGTTTTGCCATCGATTTGTGTGTCCTTGAAAGGAGGATTTGAGTGGTTCATCCTCGGACGGGGGTGGGTTACTGAATGCCCCGAGGTACTACGATTCTTATTTTAAGGATATTTTGTTCAAAAATCAATAGTAAATCGGTTTCAGGCGGGGGTGGGAGCGGGGATTGGACGGGGAGGGTTCGGATGCCTATCTGATTGAAATTTAATATCTTAGGTGATTTCGTTTGGATTTCCACAGAAGCAGGACAGGGCGATCGCACGGGCGACACCTGGCGGCTGGAGGGGCGGGGATGGCACGATATTCTCATGTCAACAATCTGGCCGGCAATTGCAGCAGGTGTGGTGCTTTTGGGTGGGGCGGCGCCGTGCCGCGGCGTGGAGCTGACCGTGAGCCGCGACGCCCTGGAGAGAACCCTGAAGCAGCAGCTTTTCAACGGGCCCGACGGCCGGTACTACCTGAAGGGCAACGGGCAGGGTGGATGCTTTATCTCGACGGAAGATCCGCACCTGAGCTTCGAACAGGACCGGATCGTGGTGCGGGTGAAGACGCGGGCGCGGCTGGGAACGGGTGTGGGCAGGGAGTGCCTGGGCGTGACGCTGACGCTGTCAGCGGAGGTGTCGCTGGAGTCGGACGCGGAGGGCGAGACGATCGGTTTTCGCGACGCGCGGCTGGACAAGGTGAGTGACCGGAAGGAGATCAACTTTGTGCTGGCGCCGTTTTTGCGTGGGCAGGTGCCGAAGAGCATGAAGATGAATGCCGCCGATTTGCTGCGCCAGGCGCTCAAGGGGTCGACGGCGTCGTCGGGGTATAAAGTGAACCTGAATCGGCTGAAGATTCTTTCGATTCAGATTGTGGGCGACAAGCTGGTGGTGGCGGCGGACGGGGATTTAAGCGTGGAATAGGGCGTATCGACCTGTGCGGTGCGCCGCGACCGTCGAATGGGTCGAATATATTTGAGAAGGCGCTGTGAACGAGGTTGAGACGAAGAACAACCGCAGATCCTTCGACTCCGTTTGGCGCAAAAGCGCGCCAAGCGTCGCTCAGGATAACAGCGGCATTTATGCAGTGGACCAAAAGCTCAGGACGCTAAATCCCCTGGAGGAGAACCCGTCAAAATGACACTGACTCGCAGAGAGTTTGCACGGCTCGGCGCGCTGGGCATTGCGGCACGCTTTGCGCCGGCAGTGCAAGCGCAGGATGCAACCCAAAGGAACGGTCGCAAAACCGGCTACGCCATCATCGGCCTGGGACGCATCGCCGACGAGTTCATGCGCGGCGTGGTCCTCGCGGACAATTCGAGCATCACGGGGCTGGTGAGCGGGCACCGCGATAAAGCCGACCGGATCGCGGCGCAGTACGGCGTTCCCGCGAGCTCCATCTACAACTACGACAATTTCGACGAGATCGCCCACAACCCTACCATCGATGCCGTCTACGTGGCGCTGCCTAACTCCATGCATGCCGAGTACAGTATTCGGGCTGCCAAGGCCGGCAAACACGTGCTGTGCGAAAAGCCGATGTGCACGACCGTAGCGGACGCCGAGGCGATGATCGCCGCATGCAAAAAGGCAAACGTAAAGCTGATGATCGCCTACCGCTGCCAGTACGATCCCACCAATCTGCGCGCAATCGAGATCATTCGTTCCGGCGCGCTGGGGAGCGTACAGTCGATCCAGAGCGCGTTCGGGTTCAATATCAAACCCGGGGAGTGGCGCCTCAACAAAAAGATGGCGGGCGGCGGGCCGCTGGTCGACGTCGGCATCTACTGCCTGAACGCGACCCGCTACCTCACCGGCGAAAACCCGGCTGAGGTCAAGGGCTACACCTCCGTCGTCGACCACAACGGCCGCTTTGACGAGGTGGAGGAAAACGTCACCTGGAGCACGAAGTTTCCTTCCGGCATCGTGGCCAGTTGCCTGACGACGTATGGCGCAAACATGCTGGGTTACTACCGCGTTTACGGATCGAAAGGCTGGCTCGAGACGAACCCGGGTTTCAGTTACGATGGCCTCCGTCTTCGTGCCGAGTACGGTTCCACCGTGCTCGACGAACCTAATCCGAGGCGCAATCCATATCAGTTTGCGGCCGAGGCAGAGCATTTCTCGCATTGCGTCCGGTACAACCTGGAGCCGAAGACCGATGGCAAGGAGGGGCTGCGCGACATGGAATACATGGCGCAGATCTACAGGTCGGCGGGGGTCGCAAGCTAGGAATGCTTGCGCAATTGGCGACGGGCATTGTGAAAGCTTCCCTCAGGAACTAAAGCCTGCATCTCTTATTGGCATTTTTTCGGCACGCGACCCAAAGGGCGCCCCGGTCGTGCCCTTTCGCGAGCGCGCATGATGCAGCGCTTCGACGATTATACGGAGGTCAGACCATTTCGTTGCAATAAAGCAAATATGGCAATCGTGAAGACGCAAAATGCGCGGTGATAAAATTTTGTTCCGGGAGAAGTTATGGCGGACCCTTCGTGTGATATCGGACTGATTGGCCTTGCAGTCATGGGACAGAATCTTGTCCTCAATATGAACGACCACGGCTTCAAGGTTGCCGTGTTCAACCGCACCGTGTCGAAGGTCGACGACTTTCTGGCGAACGAGGCCAAGGGGACGCAGGTGGCGGGCGCGCACTCGATCGAGGAGCTGACCGGCCTGCTGAAGCGGCCGCGCCGCGTGATGCTGATGGTGAAGGCGGGCGATACCGTGGACCAGATGATCGACCACATAGCGCCGCATCTCGAGGCGGGCGACATTATCATCGACGGCGGCAACTCGCTGTTTACGGATTCGACGCGACGGACGAAGGCGCTGGCCGAGAAGGGGATTCTGTTTATCGGCACCGGGGTATCGGGCGGCGAAGAGGGCGCGCGCCATGGACCGTCGATCATGCCTGGCGGCAATCGGGCAGCGTGGCCGTACGTGAAGCCGATCTTCCAGGCGATCGCCGCGAAGGTGGAGGACGGAACGCCGTGCTGCGATTGGGTGGGCGAAGAGGGCGCAGGGCACTTTGTAAAGATGGTGCACAACGGGATCGAATACGGCGACATGCAGTTGATCTCGGAGGCCTACGATCTGCTGAAGCACGGGCTGGGACTGACGGCCGACGAGTTGCACGAGGTGTTTGCCGAGTGGAACAAGGGCGAACTGGACAGCTATCTGATCGATATTTCGAGCCAGATCTTCGCCAAGAAGGATGCGGACGGCACGCCGCTGGTGGACAAGATTCTGGATACTGCCGGGCAAAAGGGCACGGGCAAGTGGACGGTGATCAGCGCGCTCGATATGGGGCAGCCGGTGACGCTGATCGGCGAGTCGGTGTTCGCGCGCTGCCTGTCGGCGCTGAAGGAGGAGCGCGTAGAGGCGTCAAAGATTCTGCGCGGGCCGAAGTCAACGCCGAAGGTTGGCGATCGCGCGAAGTTCATCGAGGACGTGCGGCGCGCGCTTTACTGCTCGAAGATCATCAGCTATGCACAGGGATACATGCTGCTGCGGGCCGCGGGCAAGGAATACGGATGGAACCTGAACATGGGCGGCATTGCGCTGATGTGGCGCGGCGGTTGCATCATTCGCAGCAAGTTCCTGGGCAACATCAAGGCGGCGTACAGCAGGAATCCAAAGCTGGACAATCTGCTGTTCGATAAGTTCTTCTCGCGCGCGGTGAATAAGCATCAGAGCTCGTGGCGCAAGGCGGTGACGCACGCGATCAAGCTGGGCGTGCCCACGCCGGCGTTCGCGACAGCGCTTGCGTTCTTCGACGGATATCGCGCGGGACGGCTGCCGGCGAACCTCTTGCAGGCGCAGCGCGACTTCTTCGGCGCGCACACGTATGAGCGCGTGGACCAGCCGCGCGGCCAGTTCTTCCACACCAATTGGACGGGACACGGAGGGCGGGTTTCGTCGACGACGTACAACGCGTGAGAGGCCAGTGGTCAGCGGTCAGTGATCAGTGGTCAGCTTGGCCGGTTGACGGTTGTGATTTTCACGGGTCTTGGAAGCAGGGCCTGGGCGCACGGCCGTTTAAAAACGCCTTCAAATTGAGCCGCCAGGAAAGGATCGGTCGAAACAGCACGCGGAATAGAATGAGAGCCATGCTGCTCAATGAAGACCGATTGTTTCCCGCCGAGGCAAGCGCCCGCAAAGTCGCCCGATCTTTGTATGCGCAAGTCCGCAGCCTTCCCATCGTCAGCCCGCATGGGCATACGCAAGCGGCGTGGTTTGCCAACAATGAACCGTTCCGGGACCCGGCTACGCTGTTTGTGCAGCCCGACCACTATGTGTTCCGCATGCTCTACAGCCAGGGTGTTGCGATGGACGACCTGGGCTTCGGGCAGGCGGTGGTCAATGAGCCGCGCGAGGTGTGGCGCATCTTTGCCAGCCACTACTATCTGTTACGCGGCACGCCCACGCGCATGTGGCTCGATTACGCCTTTCAGGAGCTGTTCGGGCTCGAGGAGCGGTTGACGGAGAAGACCGCCGATCAGTATTTCGATGCGATCTCAGAAAAACTACGCACGCCGGAGTTCCTGCCGCGGGCGCTTTACGAGCGGTTCAACATTGAGGTGCTATCGACGACGGAGTCACCGCTCGATCCGCTGAAGGATCACCAAGCCATTCGCGACTCGGGGTGGGAGGCGCGTATTATTCCCGCCTTTCGTCCTGATCCGGTGGTGGATCCGGAGTTCGAAGGATTTGCCGGACTGGTGGCCAAATTGGGCGAACAGAATGGCGAAGACACGGCGACGTGGAAGGGCTACTTGAAGGCGTTGATGAAGGCGCGGACGCGCTTCCGCAGCATGGGTTCGACGGCCACCGACCACGGGCATCCCGCGGCGCAAACGGCGGACCTGCCGCAGGCCGAGGCGGCGGCGCTGTTCGGGAAGGTGCTGGGAGGCAAGGCGGACGCGGCCGAGCAGGAAATGTTCCGCGCGCAGATGCTGACGGAGATGGCGCGGATGAGCATAGAGGATGGGCTGGTGATGCAGATTCACCCGGGAGCCGTGCGCAACCACAACCGCCTGGTATATGAGCGTTACGGGCGCGACATGGGTGCCGATATTCCCAGGGCGACGAACTACGTGGACGCGCTGCGGCCGCTGCTCGACCGCTTTGGGAACGAGCGCAACCTGACCATCGTTCTCTTCACGCTCGATGAGACGACTTACAGCCGCGAACTGGCGCCGCTGGCGGGCCATTATCCCTGCTTGCGCCTTGGGCCTCCGTGGTGGTTTCATGACAGTCCTGAGGGAATGATGCGTTTCCGCGAGCAAGCCACGGAGACGGCAGGGTTCTACAACACGGTGGGATTCAACGACGACACGAGGGCGTTTCTGTCGATTCCGGCGCGGCACGATGTGGCGCGGCGCGTGGATTGCGCATTTCTGGGCAGGCTGGTGGCGGAACACCGGCTGGACGAAGACGAAGCGCAGGAAGTGGCGCACGAATTGGCCTATGGACTGGTGAAGAAGGCGTACCGGCTGTAGGGAGTGAGGGTTTGGAGCGCCAGCTTTGCCAGGTATCAAAATCGAGACCTGGGGTACCTGGTTTCCGGCGCGAGTTTGCACATCGATTCAGATCCGCGGTTTCCCACCCTGGAGCGGTTCCACAATACTTGTAGCCGTTTCCGGCGGTGGCACAAGGTGGGTTTTTCTTGAGGAAAAACCCACTTAGCTGTTGTTACTTCGGCATACAGCATTTGTGGAACCGCTGTAGCCGCAAAAACAAAGGCGCGGCGAGGGTGGGGCACCCGCTACGCATCGTGGGGTTGAAGCGAAGAAAGCGGAGTCTGCTGTATGAGCCTCTATTGTTCGGTTGGAAGTACGGAGACCGATCTTACCGCGGAGCAATTGAAAGGGCTGCTGGTGGAGAGCCTGGGCAAGCTGGGCAAGCGGAAGAGCGTGATGGCCGTGCCGCCCGATCGAAGCCGCGAGCACTCGCGGGCTGGCGACCTGACGCGATACACGTGGGAGCACTATGGCGACAGGCTGAAAGCCGTGCTGCCGGCCATCGGCACGCACACGCCGATGCGGACAGACCAGATCGCGAGCATGTTCGGCGGTATGCCGCAGCACCTGTTCCGCGTGCACAACTGGCGCACGGATGTCGAGACGCTGGGCGAGATACCGGCGGAGTTTATACGCGAGCAGTCGGAAGGCAAGCTGAACTACGCGTGGCCGGCGCAGGTGAACCGGCTGATCTCGCAGGGCGGATTCGATTTGATTCTTTCCATCGGGCAGGTGGTGCCGCACGAAGTGATCGGCATGGCCAATCACGCCAAGAATATCCTGATCGGGACGGGCGGACGCGAGGGCATCAACCGCAGCCACTATCTGGGCGCGGTGTACGGGATGGAGCGGATCATGGGCCGGGCCGTAAATCCGGTACGCAACGTGCTGAACCGGGCGTGCGAGAAGTTCCTGCGGCATTTGCCGATCGTGTATGTGCAAACCGTGGTGGGACGCGCAAAGAACGGCGGGCTGGCGGTGCGCGGACTATTCATTGGCGACGATCTTGAGTGTTTCCTGAAGGCCGCGGAGCTGAGCTTGAAGGTGAACTTCGAAATGCTCGGCGAGCCGATCATGAAGGCGATTGTGTACCTCGATCCGACGGAGTTCCACAGCACGTGGATCGGCAACAAGGCGGTCTACCGCACGCGCATGGCGCTGGCCGACGGAGCCGAACTGATCATTCTGGCGCCGGGCGTTCGTGAGTTCAGCGAGGATAGGGGGATTGACGCGCTGATCCGCAAATATGGCTATCGCGGGACGCCAGCGACGCTGAAGGCGGTGGACGAGAACGCGGACCTGGCCGCGGACCTGAGCGCGGCGGCGCATCTCATTCATGCTTCATCGGAAGGGCGGTTCACCATCCGGTGGTGTCCGGGCGAGCTGAGCCGCAAAGAAGTGGAGAGCGTGGGATTCGAGTACGGCGATTTGAAGACGATGATCGCGCGCTACGATCCCGAGAAGCTGCGGCACGGGTACAATCGCGTGGACGGCGAGAAGATTTTCTTTATCGCCAATCCGGGGTTGGGACTGTGGGCGCACCGCAGCCGCTTTGCAGGTGCTTCCGCGGCTGCGTTGGTTCCCGCCTCAGCGGGTCACTAAGGCGAAACCACAGAACTGTATCCTGCGAGGTTCTATGCAAGGTCGCCACTCCCTGGGGTCGCGGCGACTTGGCCGCATCGGCTGCGAGATACACTTTCTGTGGTTTCGCGATAGGTCTGAAAACTGCGTGGTTTCGTATGTCGCGAGTGAGCGTCGTGGTATACCAGGTCCCAAAATCGGGACCTCCACCCCACAGACGAAGACCTGTCGTTACCACCCCAAGAAACAAAGACCGCTTCTTGGGGGCGCCGGGCGTCTTTCGCACGGATTTGAATGCACAACTCCTCGACGGCACGCCGCGCGGGCAGGAGTTGCTGATGCGGACGCCGATGGGACGCTTCGGCAGGACGGAAGAACTGGTGGGCGCGGTGGTTTATTTGGCGTCGGACAGCGCTTCGTTCGTCACGGGGCAGATTCTGGTGGTCGACGGAGGATTTTTGGCGAGCGGGGTGAATCAGTAAAAAGGGGTCAGGAATGCGCGAGGTTTAGTGTCCGCCGCTTTGGAGCAGGTTTTTCTCGAGGAAATCCAGCACCTTAGGAATCGCGCCGAGAGAAGACTCGGCGTTGCCTTGGGGAGTTCCACCGAAGTCAGTCATTCGCCCGGAGATGGGATGTTCGACGCCGTTGCACCATGCGGGAATGATCTCGGGAAGACCGGCGCGATGGCCGGCGTGATCATACTTCAGCACAACAACCTGATAGGCAAAATGGCTGCGGCGGAGCCGTGCGGCAGCTGCATCCACCATCTGGGCTGAAGGCCAGACGCCATCGTCGATCGCGCCAATCATCAGCTTCAGGAATCGCAGCCGTGTCCCTGGTGATGCCATGGGAGTCCGGTGGTCCTACCACCTATAAAATTGGCTGTTAGCTCTTAGCTCTTAGCTCTTCGTCCTTGGTTTGAAGCTGTGCGCCCGGACCATCCAGCGGCAGGCGGACGATGAAGCGGGTGTCGCCGGGCTGCGATTCGACTGCGACGGTTCCGCCGAATTTCTGGGTCACGATGCGGTTGACGATCTCGAGGCCGAGGCCGGTGCCCGAGCCCTGCGGCTTGGTAGTGAAGAACGGCTCGAAGATGTGGGGAAGAACGTCAGGCGGAATGCCGGGACCGCGATCGCCGATGCAGACGACAAGAGATTCGGGCTCGGACCAGGTAGCGATTTCAACCTTCGCGCCCTCGGGAGAAGCATCCACGGCATTGTCGATCAGGTTGGTCCAAACCTGGCTGAGCGCGGAGCCGCGCGTGTGGATGATGGAGGGTGAAGCGGCGAATCGCTTCTCCACTTGAATCTGCTTAAGGCGCAGCTTGTGGCCGAGGATGGTGAGGGTGCTCTGCAGGCTGTCGTGGACGTCGAGTTCCTTATTGGGCGAGCGCTCGTCGTAGGCGAATTTTTTGACCGCCATGACCAGCTCGGAGATGCGCGCAATGCTCTCCTCGATAGCGCAGACGAGGGAGACGCTGGAAACCAGGGCGCCGAACCAGTTAAGCGCGTTAGAGAACGATTCGCGTTCGAAATGCTCCTGCGCGCAGGCGATCTCTTCGCGATCGAAGCCCATGGAGACGAGCACGGGGCCGATGGTGAAGGCATTCTCGACGCCGGCATGGTCCAGCCACTCGCTCATGGCCTCCTCGGCGTCGGCTTGCTCCAGACTGCTCATGGCGGGCTGAGCGCAGCCTTTCAGAGCGTGCTCCAGCAAATCCCTCAAGCACTTAAGCTGGGGCGGCGTTTTGGGTTTTTCCATGCTCCGCAGGCTGAGCTGCTGCAGGCGGAGCAGATTCTCGCGTAGTTGCGAGGCGGCGCGCTTGGCGGCCGAGCCGGGGTTGTGCAACTCGTGCATGAGCCCGGCGGCGAGGGTGCCTAGGGAAACGAGCTTCTCGCGGTGCAGCGCCTCAACCTGGTTGGTCTGAATGCGCTGCGCGCTGTCGGCGAGGACGATTTCCCGGAAGGCCGGGCAACAGGCGAGCAGCGACCAAAAATCGTGCTCGGTGAAGCGGACGAACACCGAATCCTGCGCTGCGGAGATGCGGAACAGGGACGTGGCTCGGCCGGTGAGCAAGGGCACCTCGCCGAAGCCGTCGCCGGGACGCACGATGCCGACTAATGTCGACGTCCCCTCAGATTCCGGCCGCTCGGCGCGCACCTCGCCCTCCAGCAACAGCGCATAGAAGCGCCATGACTGACCGGGTTCCGCAAGCACGGCGCCGGCTTTGGCGGTGACGCGCTCGACGCGATCCACTCCAGCGATGGCTGCGAAGGGCGTGGCGGCGAAGGGGCGGGTGCGAGGGAGAGCCTCAGCGATGTCCTTGAGAGGGATCGGTTCGACGTGGATAGGTTGTACAGTCTCGCTCGTCGTGCTGGTCATGCTTGCATCCAAAAACTTTCGATCCATTTGCGAACGGCCGGGCACATTCCGTAAGGGGCTAAAGCCCCGCGTTCATTTCGGCCCTTTGTGGCACGACTAAAGTCGCGCCCTTTCGCGACCGGTTCTAAAACCCTGCCAGATACTGGTGGACGAACTGCACCGCGATGGAGCCTTCGCCCACCGCGGAGGCCACGCGCTTAACCGAGCCGGAGCGCACGTCGCCGGCGACAAAGACGCCGGGAACGCTGCTCTCGAGCAGGAACGGCTCGCGCTTTTCATGCCAAACCTCCGGAAACCTTCCGTCTTTGTGCAAATCGGGCCCGGCAAGCAGAAATCCCTTGTCGTCGTGCAGGATGCACGGCGGCAGCCACGCGGTGACCGGCGCGGCGCCGATGAAGACGAACAGCGAGGACGCGGGTACTTCGACGTCACCCGCCGGCCCCCGCAACTTGAGCGCGCACAGGCGCTCGTCGCCCACGGCTTCCAGCACTTGGGATCGCGCCTCCACCACAATATTCGATGTGCGAGAAATCTCATCGATCAAATATTTCGACATGGTGGCGGAGAGCCCCTCGCCGCGCACCAGCATGGTCACTTTGGCGGCATATTTGGCGAAATGGAGGGCCGCCTGGCCAGCGGAGTTGGCGCCCCCGACGATATAGACCTCTTCGCCCTTGCAGGCCAGGGCCTCGACCAGGGCAGCGCCGTAGTAGATACCGCGGCCGGTGAGGCGCTCGCCGCCGGGAATCTCGAGCTTACGATACTGGACGCCGGGGGCAAGCAGCACGCAATGGCTGGAGACTTCGCGGCCGTCGGCGAGCTGGACAAAGCGGTATTGGCCGTCGACGCGCATGCCAGTGGCGCGCTGGGTGACGAACTCGGCGCCGAAGCGCGAGGCCTGGGTATGGGCGCGGCGACCCAGATCCGCGCCGGTGACGCCGGAGGGGAAGCCGAGGTAGTTTTCGATTTTGGAACTGGAGCCGGCCTGCCCGCCGGGCGCTTCGGGCTCGATGACCACGGTATTGAGGCCTTCACTGGCGCCGTAGACCGCGGCGGCAAGGCCCGCCGGGCCGGCGCCCACCACCACGAGGTCGTAGAAATCCTGAGCAGCCTGAACACGCAACCCCACACGGTTGGCGAGATCTTCCAGATCCGGATCGACGAGCACGGTGCCGTCGGCGAACAGCACTACAGGCAGCTTTTGGGGATCAAGCTGCCGATCCTCGAGTAATTTGAGCCCTTCGGGGTCGGCGGAAACGTCGAGCCAGCGGTAGGGGACATGATTGCGCGAGAGGAAGTTGCGCAAGCGGTGGTCGTTGAGCGACCAGCGGTGACCGATGACGCGCAAGCCTTCAAAGGCCGGCCGGTAGCCAGCCTGCCAATCCTCGAGGAGATCGGTGACCACGGGGTAGAGCTTCTCCTCCGGCGGATCCCAGGGCTTGTTGAGGTAATAGTGGATGCGGGCGGAATTGATGGCGCGGATGGCCGCCTCGGTGTCGGCGTAGGCGGTGAGCAGGACGCGGCGCGCCTCAGGATAGAGAGCGCGCGCCCGCTCCAGCATTTCAACGCCGCTCATACCGGGCATGCGCTGGTCGCTGACCAGCAGAGCCACGGGCTCGTCGCGGGTCTTTAATTGGGACAGCGTGTCCAACGCGGCCTGGCCGCTGGCGGCCCGCATCACCCGATAGGTGTCGCCATACTGGCGGCGCAGGTCCTGGACCACGGCCTCCAGTACACTCACGTCGTCGTCAACCGCCAGCAGGATGGGCCTCGCCATGAGGACAGTGTAGAGCCTGCCGGTCCCAATATAGTTAATGGTTTCTGCGGCCCCGCATGAAGGGTTTTTTGTATCCGTTTTCGGCCGCAGGCTGTAAGCTCAGTGTTAGAAGCACCAGGGCCACAGTAACCTTAAACGAGGGGCCGGGGAGTTGCGAATTATTCCGGCGGAGCGGACAATGTAGCAATTGCAGACATTACCAAGGTTTGCCGCTGTTTTGCCGATAGACACGAAAGGTTGGAGACAGCAGGCGCCGTAATCAAGCGCCGCCCGGCGATGGTGGAAAGCAGAATCGAAAGGCTGAGTTTCCCCAAGGGGGACAGGGGCAGGTTGAAGCAGACGCCATGAACAAGATCATCCTGGCCGATTCGCAAGCAATCTTCAGGGCCGGCACCGCCAAGGTACTGGCCATGGACGAAGATCTGCGCATCATCGCGCAATGCAATGATCTTGAGCGCATGTACCACGCGATCACGACTTTCCCCAGTTCGATCGTCCTGTTTGCGGCGTCGCTGCACCCGGACTTTGCTCGGCTGGGCATGCTGCTTGAAACCACGGGCAGCCGGGGCATCGTGGTGGCGGAGAACAACGAGAATGCCGGGGCCTACCTGCAGCAGGGCTTCCGCGGCGTAGTGTTTCGCAGCGTGACAGGGCCGGCGCTGGTGGAGTGCGTGCGGCGCGTGGCCGCGGGAGACACCTGGCTGCCCACTCAAGTGGCGCCGCCGGAGTTGGTCGAGGAGGACATGGTGGGGACGCGGGTGCGCGATCGCCTCACGCCCAAAGAGATGCGCATTGTGGCGCTGATCGTGCAGGGGTGCAAGAACCGTGAGATCGCCATCCGGCTGAAGACGACAGAGCAGGTGATTAAGAATTATTTGAGATCGATTTACGACAAGACCGGGGTGGGCGATCGCCTGGAGCTGGCCCTGTTTACCATCCATCACCGGGTGCTGGCGCGGGCAGCGGCCGAGATGGGCAATAAGCTGGAGGCCGAAAGCCAGTCTGCCTCGGGCGCGGTGGCGTAGAGCCCCGTCTCATCGGTAGTCAGTCAGTTTGCAAAGGTAAATCCCTCAGGGGCTGAAGCCTTATTTATTTTGCTAAGCTTACGTACGGGCTAAAGCCTGTACCCTTCACGGGATCAGGAAGAAATCTCCCAGGGGTTCAGGTTGCGCGGATCAGGCTGAAGGCAAGAATCAGCAGGACGATCAGACTGACGACCGTGTACAGACGGTCGCGCTCGAAAGCGAAGCCCACGATGGCCATGGCGACGCGCACGACGGGCGTGGCGATGAGCAGCAGCAGGCCGAATTGGATCAATCCCAAGCTGTGGAAGTGCGCTGCCGAGCGCACAATGCCGGGAAGCGTGCGAAGATCGCTGCCGCCGGGCGTAAAGATGTGAAAATCGACGCGATCAGAGGGATGCTGGACGAGGTATAAGGCGCCGCCCGCAGCGACGATGGCGGCGGCCAGCAGCACGCCGGTTTGCAGAAGCCGGCCAATGATACTTTCCAAGCGGCGGTCATCCATACCGGTTCCTCCTTTCCCGGGGCGGGTTACACCTTTCCCGTGATGCCATTCACGATCATTTCAATGGCCAGAGCCAGAATCACGATGGCGAAGACGGCCCTCAACGTGCGCACCGGAGCGTGGACGAGCACCCTGGCTCCCAACAAGGCTCCGCCCAGCACACCGAGCATGACCGGCATGGCTACGCGCGGGTCAATGAATCCGCGGCTCAGGTAGATACCGGCGCTGGCGGCGGCGGTGACGCCGATCATGAAGTTGCTGGTGGTGGTGGAAACTTTGAAGGGAATGCGCATGGCGCGGTCCATGGCGATGACCTTGACGGCGCCTGAGCCGATGCCGAGCAAGCCGGAAAGCGTGCCGGCCCCGAACATCATGCCAAAGCCGGCGGGAACATTGCGCGCACCGTAGTCCTGCCGCCGGCCGTCGACGGGATAGCTGCCGCTGAGTCGCAGGCGGCGGGCGAGCGCATCCGACTGCACCGGGAGTTCGCGGACAGGGATCCCTTTGAAGGAAAGGTACGCGGCCTGAATGAGGACCAGGCCAAAGATGATGGCGAGGGCGTGCGTGCCGATGCGCCCGGCAAGAATAGCGCCGACGATGGCGCCGAGGGTGGTGGCAATTTCAAGGAACATGCCGATGCGAATGTTGGAAAATCCCTCGCGGACGTAGGCTGCCGCCGCGCCCGAGGAAGTGGCGATGACGGAGACCAGCGAGGCGCCGATGGCGTACTTCATATTGACGCCAAGCGCGAGGGTGAGCGCGGGGACGACCACGACTCCGCCGCCAAGGCCGGTGAGCGCGCCGAGAAAGCCGGCGAGGAAGGAGAGCGCCAAGACCACAACTGTGAATTCCAAAGCTGTCATCGAGTCAGTCGAGTCTCCTTGTATGCGAGTGGGATGGTGACGGCGAAAACCATCCCCCAGGGGCTAAAACTCATTGATTTCGCTAAGCTTCTGTACGGGCTAAAGCCTGTACCCTTCGAAGCATCAACTTATCCAGAGGTTGCCGAAGTCTTAGAGCGCGTGAAATTACCCACAGAGCCTTGTGCAATCCAAGGTCTCAAAAGCGAGATCTCCACCCCACGGACGAAGACCTGTCCGTGGGGACCCCGGACCTGGGGTACCCACGATGGTACAGAAGGAAGCGGTCAGAGACCTAGAACTAGTTGCATAAATGCCTCAGAGCGATGAGTAGGCTTGCGGGGCTTGGGGTGAACCCCTTGGGTGAGACAGTTTGTATTTTGACAGTTCGCCGTGGGCTGAAAAGTGTATTCATTTTGTTGGCTGTTGTGCAGAGTGGGTTTCGGTTGGTGAAGCGGAGACAGGCTCTGGTGGAGACCAACCTGTCAAGGCCGGGGTCCCCGGCGACAGGTCTTCGTCGCTTGGGTGGAAGGAATAGCCAACTGGAGACTCATCGATCTGATGAGCTGGGGAGCTGGATGGAACTGGCTCCCCGCTTCCTTTGCGCGGCCGGCCTCTGGGCCGCTTGGCAGATCGATGGATTTCCCCATGCCTGGAAAAACTCACTCTCGGCCCTGGCGAAGCAGTCTGGGTTGCGCAGGCGGTTTCCAACTCCTCGGGGGTTTTATATCCCAGGGCGGAGTGGAGCCGTTGCCGGTTGTAGTACTGCTCGATGAACTGTTCGAGATGGGCGCCCAACTCGTCGATGTCCTGGTACTTGTTGGCGCAGATCTCTTCGCGCTTGAGGGTTTTGATAAAGCTCTCGCAGGCGGCATTGTCGTGGGGTGTGGCGGGGCGGCTCATGCTGGGCAGGATGGCGTGGTTTTTGAGCACGTCGAGGTACTGCTCAGACGCATATTGGATGCCGCGGTCGGAGTGGTGCACCAGGCCGGACGGGGGCTGGCGCAGGATGAGAGCTGGTTCCAGGGCCGCCAGCGGGAGGCGCGCCGCCAGGCTGCGGTCCAGCGCCCAGCCAACCACTTTGCGGGAGAAGCCGTCCCCGCACCAGGGCCAGGTCGACAAACTCCTGGCGCAAGCCTTGCGCGGTGGCGTCGAAATGTTTCTGCTGCTCACGCTGCCGGCTCTGCCGCCACGAGCACAGAAGCTGGCGTGAGATGCCCAGTTCCCGGGACAATCGGGACATGTTCGGGGCCTCGCCAAGACGGCGCAGCGCCGCCTCCCGAAACTCCTTCGGGAACTTCCGGTACTTTGATTCCTGACTCATTTGCAGTTCCTCCCTTCGCTGCAAACTGTCAATTTACACCCTGTCTCACTTTGGGGGTGCAGTCCACTGTCGAGTAAGTTAGGGCGATAGTTACACAACCGGCCCGCAATTTGCTTTGAGACCCCACCACCGGCGTGTACATTACTGCCCCGAGTTCGTCCCGCGACAATGCAAAAACGCGTCGTCTGTCGATTTCCCTTAATCAGCAGAAATCGATGAAAGAAGGCAATCGAGTTCAGAGATGGAAGGAGAACGGCGGAATTGCTTCGTCGCCATCACGCGTACAAAGCAGTGTTTCGTACTGAGCCTGGGAAAAAGCTGCAGGGGATCAGAAAGAACCATCCGGATTTCTGGTAGAGATGGGACCAGCGGGTGCTGCCCAAGAATGAGTACGTGGCTGAGACGACAGACCTGACGAGTCTCCATATGTCGGCATGTCGGTATCAACTCTTCACCAGCGGCTCTGGATTAGCCAAGGCGGCCTCTGCCACGAGGCCCAAAGCCCACCTTTCCCTTGTTCCTTGCCCTCCCGCCCTACAATAAGAACGGAACTCATTTTTTATAGAGGAGAACCATGCCGCTTTCCGGAGAAGCCATCCGCCTGATGAATTACATTGACGATGTCGCCGTCACCCTCCGCCGTGTGCTGGCGTTGATCCCCACGCTTCCCGACGAAGAGCGCGCCAAGGTCGCCGAGCATCTCCTCCAGGCGCGTCCCAGCGCTGAGGACGTGGCTGCGGCCCTCACCGCCAAGTGAGACCCAAGGTCCGCTTGTGACCACCGTCGCCATTATCGGAGCCGGCCCGCTTGGCCGCCGGCTGGCTTTGGGCGCTGCCCGCGCCGGATTTCGCGTCCTCCTTGAGGACGTGATGCCGGCCAATCTTCACCATGCGCGGGAATCGATCGGCGAGGAGCTCAGCCCCCAGGCGCTGCCCGCCGTCGCCTTTGTTTCAACCATTGAAGACGCCGTCCGCGAAGCCGATCTGGTCATCGATTGCTTGCCCGATGAGCTCGAATCCAAGCTGGAGATTCTTTGGCTGGTGGACCGCATGGCGCCCCCGCGCACGGTCATCGCTACGCCCACCACCAATTTCTCCATCGCCGACCTCGCCGGGTGCACCAACCGCAAGGAGAAATGCATGGCCATCGCTGCTTCGCCGCAGGCTCTCGTATCCGCCGCAGGACCTGGTCTTCTGCTTCGCGCTGCGCCGTTCACCAGCGAGGAAACTGTAGCTTTAGTCTGCGATTTCTGGAGTCAACTCGGTTTTCGCCCGACGATCGAATGCATCGCTGCCTGATAACCCAGACCTGCCCCTCGACCTTGTACTTCGCCCGCGCTCACAGCCTGCAGATCAGCAGCTCGCGCTGGTCGATCATCTCCGGCGGCAGGTGGTCGTGCAAGTCGATAAAGAGCTCTTCGTGCGCGATCAGCTCCTTGCGCCAGGCGCTGCCGCTCACCTCCTGCATCTGCTCAAACTGCTCCCGCGAGAAGTCCAGCCCGGCCCATTCCAGGTCCTCGTAGTAAGGCGTCCAGCCGATCGGCGTCTCCTTGCCCTGCGCGCGCCCGTGCACGCGGTCCACAATCCACTTCAGCACGCGCATGTTCTCGCTGAAGCCCGGCCAAAGGAACTTCCCGTCCTCGCCCTTGCGGAACCAGTTCACATGGAAGATGCGCGGCGTGGAGCTGAGCGAGCGCTGCATTTTGATCCAGTGCCGGAAATAGTCGCCCATGTGGTAGCCGCAGAACGGCAGCATAGCCATCGGATCGCGCCGCACCAATCCCACCGCGCCGCTGGCTGCGGCCGTTGTCTCCGACCCCATGGTCGCACCCACGTACACGCCTGCGCTCCAGTTGAAGGCCTGGAACACCAGCGGTATGGTCGTCGGCCGCCGCCCGCCAAACACAAACGCGCTGATGGGCACGCCTTCCGGGTCTTCCCACGCCGCGTCGATCGATGGGCACTGCGACGCCGGCGCCGTGAAGCGGCCGTTGGGATGCGCCGCCTTCGCGCCGGTCTGCTTGGCAATCTCCGGCGTCCAGCGCTCGCCGCGCCAGTCCAGGCATTCTGCCGGCGGCTCTTCGGTCATCCCCTCCCACCACACGCCGCCGTCGGGCGTCAACGCCACGTTGGTAAAGATCGAGTTCCGGCTCAGCGTTGCCATCGCGTTGGGATTGGTCTTATCGCTGGTGCCCGGCGCCACCCCGAAGAACCCCGCCTCGGGATTGATGGCGCGCAGTTGTCCATTGGCGTCCGGCTTGATCCAGGCGATATCGTCGCCGACCGTCGTCACCTTCCAGTCACCCAGCGCCTTCGGAGGCACCATCATCGCCAGGTTGGTTTTGCCGCACGCCGAAGGGAACGCCGCTGCCACATACGTCTTCTCCCCCTGGGGCGACTCCACACCTACGATCAGCATGTGCTCGGCCATCCATCCCTCGTCGCGCGCGATGTTCGAGGCAATGCGCAGCGCGAGGCACTTCTTGCCGAGCAGAGCGTTGCCGCCGTAGCCCGATCCGTAGCTCCAGATCTCGCGCGTCTCAGGGAAATGCACGATGTACTTGGTGTCGTTGCAGGGCCAGGGCACATCCTTTTGTCCCGGCTCGAGCGGCATGCCCACCGAATGCATGCACGGCACCACGCGCATGGTGTCGCGGTCGATCTCGGCCAGCACCGGCAGTCCGATCCGCGTCATGATGCGCATGTTCACGACCACATACGGCGAATCCGTCAGTTCCACCCCGATCCGCGACATCGGCGAGCCCACCGGCCCCATGCTGAAGGCCAGCACATACATCGTCCGCCCGCGCATGCAGCCGTTGAACAGTTCCTTCAGCTTGCGCCGCATCTCGTACGGATCGACCCAGTTGTTGGTCGGCCCGGCATTGTCCTTTGAAAGCGAGCAGATAAACGTCCGCTCCTCCACTCGCGCCACATCGCGTGGATCGCTCCGCGCATAAAAGCATCCTGGCCACCGCTCCTGGTTCAGCCGAATAAATGTCCCCGATGCCACCATCCCGTCGCACAGCCAGTCGTATTCCTGCTGGCTTCCGTCCACCCAGTGGATTCCGGCCGGCTGCGTCAGATCCGCCATCTTTTCCACCCAGCGGATCAGATGCTTGTTCGTCGTCAGCGGCTTGGCAATGCTGGATTTCCCCTGTTTCATGCTTCTTCCTCTTCTTCAGGCGATCTTCTCACGGCAGCAAGTTCGAAGCGGCAAGCGATACACATTTACTTTCAGTTCGGCCCGGATTCCAAAGACCAGACTGGATCGAAAAACCAGAGATTCTGCGGGGCTTTTCTCTCATTTATACGGCATTCATAACCAGGACGGCAAGACTGCGAATGCCGGAGCGGCGCGCCGTGAACCGGGTAAAGGCGCGGCACGGTTCTGGCTGGGCGCAGCGTGGTTCTGCATTGCGTGCCAGGTTTTGAAAGTGGGATGGACGAGGAATCAAGCGCCGCTGGCAAGCGTGCCGCGATGCCGAGTCGTCTTAAATGCTTTAAGCTATTGATGGATTGGCTCGTCAGGTAGGACTCGTACTCTGAAGCCCATTGGCAAGTCCAATCCTATCAGTAACTTGTTGAAAAGCGTATGCCGCACTATTCTCAGATTTCGCACGATTCGCCTTCTTCGCGGAAATCTAGTACGAAAAGTAGTACAAACCGGTATTAGAGAAACATGGGGATTTTGCAGCCAGACGAGATACTCGGCCTGCGGTCGATGACCGCCGCAACAGCCCACACGCGGGGCAAGGTTGACCTCCATAAAGTCGGCAAGGACATATACGAACTACTCACGCATCCCGGTCGCTGGGGCTTCAAGGAACGCGCTCGTAAACAAATCGTGGAATTGAAGCCAGAGAAGCTTTACACTCCCCGCGAGGTTTCTGCACTGTTGAACGTATCCTACGACACTGCCGTCCAGCGCATGGAGAAGATGAAGGGTCACGTGGAATTTGGGACTCCGACAAAGCGATAAAAGCGAGGCAAGAAGATGCTACGTATCAGTGGCAAACATCTAGTGGCATACCTTAGAAGCAAGACGAGATTAGTTCTTGCACTAAGGGCAATCGCAGATGTCCGGTGTCTTCACGCCGTCGTAAATTTTTTACACCACCAGGGCTGGCGTTCTGGCGGAACTCTTTCTGCCGAAAGAACCCTGAATCCACGATGCGATGCCGGGATCGAGCGCAATCAAAGCAGGTGCTGCCCGAAGGTGAACGATATATTTGGCGCGAACAAGATGAGCGCTATCTGAACGCCATCTTGTTTCTGGCCGGGTGCAGGTGCAGTGTTGGGGGATAAGGCAGCGCAATGCAGAAGTGTGGACGAAGTGGCAAGGATTGCTGGCCGAGCAGAAACAGAGCGGGCAGAGCGTGGCGGCATTTTGCCGGGAACGGGGGCTGGGCAATTCGCAGTTCTTCGCCTGGAAGAAGCGGCTGCAGGAGGCAGGGGCCGGGCTGCGCCTCCCGTCCGTTCCTGAGCCCGCCGCTTAGATGGCTTCATTTCGGACCGAGAATTATCGCTGTTGATTACCTTGCGAACTGTGATTGGGGTCACGCGTCTCCGTATCGCCGTCCCCGAATGAACAGCCAAACCTCCGGCTGGCGCGCCCGTTTGAGTCTGGACATGTTCAGAGGTCTGTCGGGAAGGAATGAGCTAAATGGTAGGCGAGGCGGGAATCGAATACTCTTCTTAATCGTTTGATTTTATACAGTTTATTTAATTCGATCTTCTGAGTTGCCCCCAAATCTGCCCCCATCTCGGCGGGGTGACTCCCATTTAGGGGCGGATAACTCAGACACGCCAGAAAAAAATTCCAAAAAATTTCAGACGCTACAGCACAGCAGCCGCCGCATTGGTCCTGCCGTGCGACCGGACCATCTTAGCATCGGCAGGCCAATTCGCGCCGATTGGCCGCCAGCCGAGTTCCGGCAAGCGAGCGGTACAGTAAGCCAATGGCGGCGCTGACTCCCTTTGACTGTCAAGCAAAATCTTAGACCCTGCCTGTCATCTCTCCCGATTCACCATGACACAGGCCGGGGCTGACGCTGACCCGCTGTGACCCTATGCCGGGCCGGTCGCGCCCACGGCCAGCAGCAGCACGGCCACCCGGCAGAGCGTTCTCAGGGGGTGCGCCCTCGCAGGGCAGGGGCGGCGGAACGGTTCGACCCGCAGACAGAACACTTCATTTCATTTTTTTTTGAGTCGCGCGGGTGCTGAGATGCCCTTACACGGATTCGTGTAAACCAGAAGGTCGAGCACAGCAACGCACTCTTAGGGGCTTTCGTGCGTTTGGAACATATAATCCAAGCCGGAGGATTGCCGATGACAATCACACTTTTCAAGCCAAATGGCGAGACTCTCACGGACTATCCGAACAGCCACAACGTGGAAGTGAAAGGCGGCACATTGACCTTCTACTGGAAAGACAAGGCAGGAGTCACGTCGAAGGTCGTAACGTCAATGCCTTTCCTTATCCAAGAGGTCATTGCCCAGCCAGACTAGTTCATTGTCTAGTGCTACCCACGTTTGCACGCTCAGTGAGCTTATCGCTGATTAGGAGGACACATGGTCAAGTGGGAGTATCACATCATCCTTTCGTCATTTCAAACCGTTGACGCTGTGCGCGAAGTCTTAAATGAAGCGGGTCGAGAAGGCTGGGAGCTCGTTACGGTTACGGGATTGGGTTTCTTTTTTAAGCGCCCGATCTCCACGCAATGACCCTACTACCCGCTGGAAGGGGGAGAGGCGAGAGCAGCAACGCACTATTAGGACACTACCCCACGCGCGGAGGCAAAGCGTTCTCAAGGGGTGGGGGTGTCTGCCACGCGTGCCACTGAGTTGAGCCACTGCATCGCGCGATTTTTTCATTCTGCAATGTTGGCAGAAACTGGCAATCGGGTTAGTTGTCCGGGGCACGGGGATCAGAAAGGCTGGGGTCCATTCGGCGGCGGCGTGCTCGCCGGTGTGTTTGCAGCTCTTCGTGCGAGGATGCGGAGGTCACGGCACTTGGTACAAATAAATCGCTTTTGATCGCCTGCGCACAAATAGAATGCGTCTCCGCTCAGTGTGGCTTCGCAATCGACGCATCGTGTGTCTGGTGGCGCGGCTTGATGGAGCGTCGGAACGTCAGTGGAGACCTTTCTAACCTCTGGAGGCTCTTTCTGTCTCGGGATCGGCGGATCGATAGAAGTGAATGAATCGCTTCGAAATGTCGAAAGCAGTGTTATTCCGCCTGCCAAAATGAAGAAGAGACCCGCTTCCCATTCGGATGCAAGATCAGACTGTCCGCAACTGTAGAGGGAAATCAAGAGACCCGCGAGCAGAACCAACACTGAAGCGAGCCGAACTCCGTTTTTGTTGCTCCGCGTTGTCACTAGCAAGAACTGCGCATCGAGAATAACTGGAGTATAAAGGCGTAGCGGTCGGACAATGTGATCTAAGAACCGCTCGATTTTGAGGCCCGTTGATTAGTTGTCCGGGGTGCGGGGCATCGAAACGGCTGTGACCCCATTGGACGGTTGCACGGCTATCCATCCTAGCTTCTATTGCCCCCGGTCCGACGCTCAAGCATGGTTCAGGCTCCGCTTACCCCAACCACTCGCTGCAAACGATCCTCGGTATGGGCGTCTCAGCCTCGTCGCGTAAGCCTCCCTGCTGGTCCCGAAGATTGTGCCGTAAGTAGACGCCAGAAAGCGATTTGTAAAGGTTCAGCCCGGTAACGTTGTTCCGGCGAAGTTTGTTCAGTTCATCTCGCACGGCCCGCGTTAGCCCTGTCTGCCGGAATGCGCCTTCCAGTATGTTGATCTTTGCCTTCTCGTCTTCATCGTCAATTGCACTGAAATAGATACGCAATTCCTTCAGGACATACCGTTGGCCGTGAGACAAGGAGAGAGTATGGTCTTTCTGTGACTGCCTGGATTTCACTTCTTCAACGAAGAGGCGTTTGACCCGCATCACTGCCGCGTTGTAGCCTTCCGGGACTGCATTTCCCTTCAGGTCCGGAGCACACTTAATCATCCCTAGCACTTTCGGAATATCACGCGATGTGACGTTGCCCTGCTCGTCCAGCAGAAAAAGCTGCTGAAAGCGGTCAGCCTCGCAGAACACGTACATGCCCCTGGTCAGCGCGGGCTTGCGCGTCCGGATGCCATCCCGAAGCGCAGCAATTCGGTCATACTCGCCGGGACTCTCCTTCTTGAGTTGGCGAAGGATTTCCTCCGCTTCGTTCAAATCGACCAGCTCTTCTTCATCCTCAAACAGGCTGAGACTTGCGCCACCATCTTTTTCGTAAATGGCATACATAGCCTCTTTGTTTAGTTGCTCCGACGGGTCCAGAATGGCCGAGTCTTCGCCTATGGTCTCGTGAATCTCGCGAATGCGTTCTTTGAGCTTGTCCTTGAGGTTTAGGTGTTTGTCGAGACGGGTTTCCGGTAGGAAGTTGAATCCGTACACAGCGTCATGCTCGCTGCCAATGCGGTCGATACGGCCAAACCGCTGGATGAGGCGCACTGGATTCCAATGCAAATCGTAATTGATGATCTTGTCGCAATCCTGAAGGTTGAGACCTTCAGAGAGAACATCCGTCGCGATCACCGTGTCAAGCTCGATTTCATTTGGTCCCCACGGGTACTCGGGATTTGCTTTCGGCGAGAATCGCCCAACCAAGCGGAATTTGCTCTTGTCGCCACTATAGATAACCTCTGTCTTTTCGTCCTCTCCGTCCGGATTGATGTTGTCATACAAGTACCTCGCGGTGTCTGCGTACTGCGTAAAAATCAGTCGCTTGCCTTTGCTCAGGGGCATCTCTTTCAATCGCGCCAACAGAACCTGGAGCTTCGCATCCTTCTCTGGATTGATCGGTTCGACCAAAGCCTTGATATTCCGCAGGATTGCAACATCGTGCTGGATGTGACTCCGCAACAGCTCAACGTTGAAGTCATCAACTTTATATCGGGTCGAAACCTTCTCTAATACGTTTAGAAGATCAGCCTCCTCTTGTTCACTCGGGTCATATAAAATTGCCTGCGCTTCTTCACCTGCTGGGACAAATCCAGCTTCCAAAGCCTTCAAAAAGGTCTCATGTGTCTTAAGCAGCCTATCAATTGTCTGCTGAAAGGCGTAGACGCTGGACTCGAACCTCTTGAACAAAAGCACGCGAACCAGGCCGCGCAAATTCGCTCCGGCGCGGTGCAAACTGGCATACGGTTCCTTCTTCCGCTTGTCTTCATTCACATAGCGGAATAGGCCATAGCGAGCGAACGTTAGGCAATTGCCTGGGCGCTTTGGCGGCTCTCCCTTGCTGCCATCCTTTTCAGGCTTGCCGAGATACCCGCGCAGTTCTTGATACAAGCCCTGGTAGGTGTCTTCGATGCTATATTCAATTGTCTCCAAATGGCGCTTCGGGAAGAACTGATGCTTACCTGCCACTTCAACGTATGCCCGTCGCCGTCCGTCCAGGTATTCGCGGAACCGGGATGGGTCCACCGGCTGATGCGTCACAGAATCAAAGCCGTACCAGCGGAGTATGGCGTTGCGAGTCCTGCGAATCAGAATATGCCGCAGCAGTTCCGGCAACTTGCGTTCGCCTTTCTCGATGGCCTTGAAATACTGCTTCAAATCCGGTGGATCGACCGGCATATCCGTCTTGTCGTCCTGGTGGAACAGCTTGATCTGGCTGTAGAGGTCCCACGCAGACCTGTTCCGGGGTGTCGCTGTCAACAGGCAGCATCTGCGCGAAGGGTCAGCAGCCATGTAGTCCTGAAGGAGCTTGTAGCGTTGCGTCCCGGTATAGCGGAAGTTGTGGCTCTCATCGATCAGAACGAAATCCCGGTCCTTGAATTTAACGTCGTCTAGCAGGAGATTGCCACTGCCGTATGAGTTCTCAAACAGGTAGCCGATGGACAAGACGCGGGCATTTAGCTGGAACATCTCGTCGTATCTCTCCCACATCTCTGTGAGCGCGGCAGGACACAGAATCAGAGGACGCGCGTGATCGGTTCGCTCGAAGTGCTTCACGATGGCCGCGCCAATGAAGCTCTTCCCAAGGCCAACCACATCGGCGACAAACACACCCCGATAATCCAGGATGATCCGAATGGCTGCCTTGACTGCATTCTCCTGGAAGTTTGCCAACTTGCTCGTGATCTCATCGTCCCAGAGAATGCTCCTGTCCTCTTCGTCCTCCAGCCGGTCTTTTACCAGAGCATAAAGGGTCTTCATGTAAATGTCGTATGGCCGGACAGGCGCGAGCACCCAGGATTGCTGCATCTCGTTCATCAGCGTTTCATCGAAGTCCTGAGACTCATCCCACAATTCATCAAACCAGCGAACGAGTTCATCGTGGTTGTTGTTGCCCTGCACTACGACGTTTAGTTCCGTGTTGTTGGACACGCCGGATAAGGTCAGGTTCGATGAGCCGACAACGGCAATGCCTTTCTCATGTTTAGTGATCTTTTCGCCCAGCAGATTGAATGTGTCGCCATATGTGAAGATGTACGCCTTTGCGTGCATCCGGCCTTTTGTGTAAACGCGGACTTTGAGACGCTTCTCTTCGATCAGCCGAACCAGGATCTTCACCGTTGCCTCGGCCTCATCGGTCTGGTCCATCAGCTCCACGGTGGCGCGGATATTGTCGGCGGTCTCCGCTGCCATGCGCTTAGTTTCAGCCCTCTTTGGATACTTCTGCTCTTCGGCTTTGTCGCTCACCAGTTCCAGGCGGCGGTATCCTTCGGCCATCTGCTCAAGCGTCTCGCGGTTCGTTGTATTGCCGATCAGGAGTTTCAATTCCTTTACGTAGGCGAGCGACTTGGCGATGCTCTCCAGGCCGGAAAGAAAGAAGTAGCCAACTGCGAAGCGGCCAAACTCGGTTGAGCCGAGAATCTCGTTGATGTGATCGACCAGCTTCTCGGTGCGATTATCGATAATGTCGTGCATCGCCATGGATTTCAGCTTTCTGAGTTGGAATTGTACAGACCTTGCATGAAGTCGCGGAACGGAGTTTGAACTTGTGCAGATGCGTCATCCGGGGCGCACGTTTCACGCCATCTTAACGCGTCGCAATGCGGAAACAGCGAATGATACCTCAAAAATCCATGGAGCCTTTCAAGGGCTTTCTCTTCGATCTGACGGACCCGCTCCCTTGTGCAGCCGAATTCTTGGCCAATACTCTCCAAAGTCTCCTCCCCACCAGCGCCAATGCCATACCGCCGCTCAATCACTTCTCGCTGTCTTGGCTCAAGTTCGGAAAGGACTCGGCCTACGGCAATATGAGCCTGGAGTCTCACCGTTGAATCGATTGGATTGCAAGCACCAAGCGAGAATCGCCAGAGCCTTCGCTGAATAGGGCCATCGAACGAATGCACTGGCTTTTCTCCCGGCTTGAGTCCTTCCTCTTTTCCCTGAATCATTGCCGGTACAAGCTTTTCAGCTCGATGAACGGGCCAGCGAATCAGATTGCACTTGTTCATTAGCTCCCTGAGCATATTCTGCCGCACCCACCAATACGCCATCGTCGTAAACCGATTGCCACGGGTTGGGTCAAAGAGCTTCGCCGCATTTAACAAGCCAATGCAGCCTTCCTGCACGAGGTCCGAAAGGGCCAACCCAATTCTCGGAACCTGTAGGGCCATCCATACAACAAAACGCAGATTGTGGACGATGAGCCTCCATTGCTGGAAGGGGAGTTCTGTTCCATCTGGAGCGACTTCATCTCCTGTCAGGTCTTCGCCCCTCTCTTGTGCTGCTGTCAGTAGCGGATACTGTCCTGCGAGACGGATGAAGGACCAGAGTTCGCGCAGCTCTGGGTTTGGATGCTGCGCAATTCGCTCGAAGTCGGTTAGCAGGTCGCCAATGTTTGGTGTCGGTCCAGGGAATACTCCTTCCAGTGTTTCCGCCAGCTCAAACGCTGTGTATTCTTCCCCGGAGGCTTTATCTGCGGCATTCAAACCGCAGAGCGCCTGCACCACCTCCACTCGCTGATACGACGCGCCCGGCAAGGGCAGGATGCGCACACGCGGCTTCAGTGTCTCATCAGGCCAGATAACCTGCCAGTTGGATGTGTCGGTTAGAAGGACAATACAGTTCCCGATCTGCCGTCTGACAGCCCAAATCATTTGTTCCAACTGACCGCCATCCGGGAAGTACTGTACCTCTGCAAGAACAATCGACCACGCAGATGACTCTGCGAAGACCTCCAAGCTTTTCATGTATTGAGTTGCTGAGGGAGGCAATAGAGTGAGGGGCAGCGGGTCGCGCACTCGATCATATGACAGCAGTTCCCAAAACAGACGCTTTAACGAGGGTTCGCCGTCGAAGGCATCGAGAAGCTCCTGAATCTGCACTGAGGTTTCGTTTACAGTTCCACTGGGCGGCGGCTGCTGGACTGGTCCGGAGATAAACCACAAAGAACGCTGCGCATCGACCATCGATTACCTATTTCCCGCTAAATCTACCTCTTCAAGTTGAGTCGATTATTTGGTTGATGCGATCAACCAGCTTCTCCATGCGATTGTCGATGATGTCGTGTGTGGACAATTCACTCACATGCCGAATCTGGAGCGAAACCGTAGAGCGAAAGAACTCTGTCTTCGATTTCCTTCTCCCACTTTTCACACCCAACACCACGTGAGTCTAAGCACTTGCGAACCAGCTTTGCGATTGCATCCCTTACAGCTTTGGGGGCATCAGGTATCGGTATTTTTTCGACATATTGTCGTTTCAGCCGAAGCCGCCCGCCTTTTTCCGCGTTGCCGAGCACCGCGCAAATACGCTGAAGGAACCACCACACGGCCTTACTATTAAGCACTCCTAGGAGGTAGAGGTCTGAACAGGGAAGTATGAACCCATCCATGTCGATGTAGGTGCGATTCTCGTCGAGCGTAAACCTGCTCTCCTTACAAATATCTGGATAAACAATCTTGTCAGTCTGCCAGACTCCCTTGCGATTCTGCGCCTGCTGCAACTCCCACCAGGGTTGTCTGACAGCGCGAGATTCGAGGCGGTCCCGAAACTTCGCCAAGTGCTTCTTTACGCCGGGGTAGTCATTTATTTCCGTACCCGGCGGAGTAAAAATCAGATATACTTTTCGATCTTTGATGTGCCATTTGCGAATATCATCCCCTTCGCAATCGGCTTTATAATCTTCGCTGATCCTGGATCGGCCCTCACGATCGCCCGTTTCGTTTCCTCGTCTATCCAGAACGCCGCATTACATCCGGTCTTAATGCCGCAATATACCTCGACAACCGCGAATTCCTTGAGAGGCTTTCCCGTTTGCATGAAGCGTTCCAATTTGTCGCTGGCTTGCGCATCCGCAAGTTGCCAATGCGGTCCTCTAAGGGCACCCTTGGAAAGTAAATGACCGTTAGCACGGATAATCGCTGGCACATCGGGATAGGGCAAGTCCAGCGACTGGACCTGGGTAAACACCGACTGACCGTCCACGTTGCCTTTCTGGGCTACGAGGATCATGGGGAAGGTGGCAGCCGCCTCGAAGACCGGTAGCTCCCCGAAGTCAGTAATGCTCCTTACGGCGGAGTTCTTTGATATGCGCTCACGGAGCCCCGCACCATATTTCGCGCGAATCCACTTATTCGATGAGATAAAAGACAACATCCCGCTAAGACGTAGAAGTTCTAATCCTCGTGCGTAAAAGTAGCAGTACAAATCTGCACGACCGTCAAAGACATCTCCGTAGTGCTTCTTAAATGCGGGCTTCTGCTCGACAATCAGTTCCTGGCGGACCCATGGCGGATTTGCCAAAACTACATCGAAGCCTCCGTTCAAGAACACCTCCGCATATTCAACTGGCCAATCAAAGCCATCCACGCCCTCTTTGTGCGCCCAGGCGGCAATGTCGACCCGGAGTGCCTCCACTTTCTTCTTTAGGTCTCGTTTCTGACTGTGATGGGCTGTCAAATAGTCGGACTTCAGCCTCAGGAACTCATCGATGAGTGGCTTCCGAAATCCAAGTTCCAGACCACCGGACGGATTCGGTGAGCACACGCTGTCACCGCGTTCAACCTTATAATCCAGGTTGGGTAGCGGTTCCGGCTTTGGACCCTCGAAGTCCACAGCCAACGACAGCCACAGCCTCAAACGAGCGATGTTAACAGCGAACGGGTCGATGTCTACGCCGTAAACATTAGTCTGTATGATTTCCAGCTTCCGCTGGTAGACTGATAGGCTGTCCAACTTGCGAGATTGAAATAATGCGGCTCGAAGATCAAGAAGTTCATGGAGCATTCCAAGCAGGTACGCGCCTGAGCCGCAGGCAGGATCACAGACTTTGACACGCCGCAGTGCATCCAGTACGGCCTCCGCATTCCGCAGGTCGTCCGGTTCATTTTTCTCCACAAAGCGTTCGATCGCGTCCTTGCTCTCGCTTGCGGTATCCGTCTCCAGGTAACCCTTGAGCGCCTCGCGGCACATGAACGAGACGATGGGTTTGGGCGTGTAGTAGCTGCCCGATTCATGCCTGCCGGTGACCAGCTTCTCGAAGATCCGGCCCAGCATCTCGGGATCGACGGCCACTTCCACGTCGAACGGCGTGCTTTCCGTGACCGTGAAGTTGAATTTGGCAAAGAGGCTGTTGAGGATGGCCCCGGCGGCCTTGTCTGGCACCTTGATACTCTCGTCCCTGTCCTCATCTTCTTCCTCAAAAAGTCCGCCATTCAGGTAAGGCACGTCGCCGATAATGCTTTTCAGGCCGCCTCCACGGTTGATGCCAGTGATATTGACTTCGCCGGGATTGTTGAGCGCGGAAAAGAAGAGCAGCCTGAGCCGGTCCCGGTAGAAGTTCTTGTCGGAAACGCTGTTGTCTTTGAGATGTGCTTTCCAGAGGGCGGTCAGATATTCGGCGTCCCCGTTGAACTTGAGCCATCCCTTTTTCTGGATGAAAGCGATGAACATTAGGCGGTTGAAAAGACGCTGCGTGTAGAGGCGCTTCCGGTCCTTGTCGCGGCCAAAGCCGGTAATTGCCTCTTCCACCTCCTCGAATATCCGCCGGTACTCCGTGAAAAACTCCCTGGTTACCGGCTCGACATCGAATGCAAAGTCATGCCGCTGCTGGATTGCGAGAGGGAACAGCCCAAATAGGTCCGGGCTTACGTCGGCAAGGTCGAGCAGCGTGATCCGCTCCGATGCGGTTCGAAGCTGCTCGTATGGGCCAACCGTGATGCGCCGGAACAAGCGCCGTTTCTGCGCGTCGTCGTCGTACTTGACGTTGAGAAAGTGGAAGTGCTCCTGCCGGGAGTTGGAGAAGACGAAGAGCGCGTAAGGATGCTCCTGGAGCAGCCTGGAAACAACGGGGCGCTCGTTCCCGATCAGGAGTTTCTCAGAGGCCAACCGGGCGTAGATGACGTGAAAGGCGTCCGCGCCGGAGGCGAACAGAACGGGATCGTCGGCCAGCAGGCTGGCAATGCCCTCTTTCCAACCGCGCCGGGTGAGCGGCTGGTTCACCCGGTCGTAATTCAGCTCGCTCCAAAAAAGTTGTTTGAGGGGTTCGATGCCCCTGCAACTCTGAAGCAAAGCAAGAACGGATTGCTGGCGAAGAATCCGGGACTCTGGCATTTTGCTCACCTCGCGTTTGTACGGTGAACTAACCCAGGGTATTTTAGGTTTAGCAACATCCTACTATGTCCAAGAAGGCAGGGGGTTTGTCCTGGTGTTGCAGGGGGGATATGGGCCGTCACTACTCCACACGCGATTTCTTCCGGCAGATGTCAAACCCGCTGCTGGCGCGCGCAATCGGATGGGTGGGAGCCGGATTCATTCAAAGCTCAAAGTAGAAACGGCCACGGGATGCCCCGCCAACCGCTCTCCCTGCCCGCTGGTGAGGCTCCTGGCCGGGCACGAGCGGGAATGGAGGCCAGAAGATGAAAGCACGATCCGTAAGCCTGTGCGCAGCCCTGGTGCTGCTGGCGTTGGCATCGGGAGCATGGGCGCAGTCCGATGGCGCGGCGGCGGCGCAAAAGCGTTGCTGTTCTCCTCTCCTATTGCGCTTCGGTCCTAAACCTGCCACTATCTCGTAAGGCGTAGAGGAGGCGCTTATTCCTTATGCGTTTTCTCGGCTCAGACCAAAACCCCATTGAACAGCGGGGATAACCACAGGCCGGGTCCGGACAAGCCGGATGGTGACTGACCCACTATAGGCCGATGTGAGATGTGGTATCGCGGCATGGCTTCGCAGGCGGCAGGTTGAAAGGTCTGGTTTCAACCTGCAATATAAAAGCCCCGCTGTAGCTCTGCAATTGATTTAGGAAAAATCTTCCACGATCCGTGAGACGATTGCGCTATGGGCCGCAAGCGATGGTCAACCCGCAACAGGGTCGAGGATTGCGCCGTTAGCCTCTCCGTTGTATGGCTGCATCGGCTGGCACGGCTCTTCGACCGGGCACCGGGGGAAACCGTATGGCTGACCCTATCGGACCCTCTCAGCGGCGAGCCGATGGCCCGCATCGAGTGCCGGTACACTTTCAGCGAGCCTCACGGTCTGGTGGTTCTGGTTCGGGCGGAGGATGCCGAGGGTAAGGCCCTCTGCTACAGGAATGTGCTTCCGATGGTCACGACCGTGCCGCACTTCGGCGGGGAGCGGTACTGGTTTCGCTGCGATTGCGGGCGGCGGATGGGGCGGCTTTTTCTGCCGGAAGGCAAACAGGAGTTCCTGTGCCGCCGTTGCTTGGATTTAACCTACAGAAGCGTCCAGCGGCACGATACGACCCTGTACGCGATGGCGCGGGATGAGGTAGCCATTGACCGCGCGCTTTCCAGTAAGGCTCCCCGGATGGCGCTGCGCGGCTTGGAGGCGTTCACCCTACGGTTGAAGTGGATACGCAGAGGGCGGCTGGTGACGGGGATACGCCGAGAGATACGTTAAGGAATACGCTAAGGGATACGTCAACCTAAGCCGGGGGGTTATTTAGGAAATTCCAGCGGTCGTTTCCCTGCTCACTTCACCGCTGCAAGTGCAACCTCCAAGTGCTCCGATTCAAACCTCAAAACAGAATCGAAAGTCTCGGGGTCAAACCCGCTTAACTCCCCACCGTCCACACACGATCCGTCAACCCTTGTTCCATCGCCGGGGGTAACGACATGACCGCTGCCCAACCTGCCCGCCCCCGCCCCTCTGTCAACGCAAGTCTTAGACCCTCTTGTCATGTACGACACTCCCTCCATAACCCTATTACTTTGAGCAAGAAGGATTCCGGGTCTCGCTGAGAAGGCGGCGCGGGCTGGGCGCTGCGCGGCGTGGAGGCGTTCGTCAAGCCGGATCGGTGTGCCATACTTCGGTCGCTTTTGTCGCTTCGGTCGCAAGCCATAATTCAGTCGAGCGCCCCTCTGTGCTCACCATCCGGTGCGATGCGATGCCCAGCGCGGCAAGCTGAGTGAGTGCCTGTGCGATGCGGTCAGCGGATACGTGCCGCCCTAGCAGGTTGCGTATCTGAGTACGGGTCATCCCTTCCGCGCCCGCGTTCAATAGCGCCTCCCGAATGCGATCACCAACCGGGTCGCCAGAGGCTTCACCGAAGATATATTGTGCGGAGCCAAAGCAATACTCCCAGACGGCCAGCGCCGCCCTTAGATGCTCCACGCGGACAACGGCGCTGCAATCGAGAACGGCATACACCGCGGACAGCCGGAGTACCTGCGCCTCTGCGCGCGCCGTGGCCGCGCCAAGCAAGCCAGGCATCCCCTCACTCAGACGTGGATATTCGACAGCCCATAGACCGCGCGCCTCAACATCGCGCCGCAATTCAAAATCACCTTTCCCGTGTGACCACTCCACCACTTCCCGCAACCGGCCGGCGAGAGCCGCAAACTGAGCTTCCGGGACAATTCCCCCTTCAGGCAAGCATTTGCTTCGCGCGACACATCCCCACAGAAAACGATTGGCAAATCCGTTGTGCGCTTCGGTGTCTGAGAGGTAGCGCAGCAACTCCACGCGGGTTATGTGTCCGATGACAGTGATATGCGCGCCGGTTGCCTTCAGCGGATCATGTTTGACGATCGTGCGAAGGTTGCCGCTATCCCATGCGTCCCGCAGCGTAGGCGAGAGCGTGTTCCCATCGCGTCCCATGATCCTCAATACGGAAGCAAATTCTCCTTGGACAGCAAGCAACCTCCGGTCCCTTGGCGGATTTGCATCATCGCGCACCTCGGCAATAAGTCCCTCTGCGCTTGAGAGTCCACTAGTCACACGGTCACGTGCCCATTCTTCATCGACCTGCTTGCAGAGTTCTACGATATGGCTCCATGAAGTGCCTTTGCGCGACTTGCTTGTTTCGCCTGTAAGGATTGGATACAGAATCAGTGCATGGCGTGTTTTCTCAACCGTGCAGTGCAGTCCTATCCCTACGATGTTTCCCACTGCTGCGAGAAACTGAATCAAGAGCGCCGCCGGGTCCGCTTCCGAGTGTGGCGCGATTGTCCGCACTGCGTCACCCGCCAACCCGTACAGCGTCTCATCGGAGAGTACCGGCCAGCCCTTCGGACGTGCGACCAAAGCGACGGAAGCGACGGAAGGGTTTTGTGATTGTGCTATCGTGTGGGTAGACATTTCTTGCAATACCTTTGAGCGGCCCGTTCACACCGAGCCGCTTTTCTCTCGGCTGAAGGTCAGCCGGCTCATCTTCATGCCGCTGCCTTGCGGGCCGTTTCCAACTTCTCCACCAGCGCGCGAATCTCCGCGTCCTGCATTCCGGCGATCCGGGCAGCATTCAACGCCCCTACCTCATCTGCGGGCCACCCCACGCAGTGCCCGCCCAAGCTCACCGGAGATACGAAGGTTCGGGCCGCAACGCGCGCATACAATGTGCTGCGTGACAAGCCGGTTGCCGCCTTAACATCGGGAAGGCGCAGGATAGTTGTTACGGTGGGGATGTGCATGTGATTATCCATCTGGATTCTCCATGAGCGGTTTGGAACCGCTCGGAAATAATTAGGAGGGCAAGCCTGCGGCGAGTCAACCCCTCTTGGGCGGAGGGAAAGGAGCTAAGGCCGCAGAGGGCCAGCCCCGAAGCTGTCCAGGGGACTCAGGACGCCTCTGCGGGACAGTTCCGGCGAATCTGGACTGAACATCACTTGAGCCACCAACCGGGGCAGTCTGGTACGGCACGGCAGTTTGGCCGATGCTGTCCATGCTGGCGCATGGACGCCGCGCCGGAGGATGGCGCGGGCGCTTACATCGGCCCTTGGGTTCCGTGCGCTTGACTCTCTATGCAGCGGCGGACCTAGCCGCATCTCCTTTCAGCGTGTCCAAGTAGTCCGCCCATGTCTGCATCATTTCGCGGCGCTCGGCAAGGAATGCAGTCCGGTTGTATGCGCGCCCGTTGGGGTCTATGACCGCATGGGCAAGCTGATGCTCGATTAAATCCACCCGGACGTGCAGCACTTCATCAAGCAGCGTGCGCGCCACTGCCCGGAATCCGTGCCCGGTCATCACTTCGGGCGATATGTCCATTCTCCGCATCGCAGACAGAACGGCATTGTCGCTCATGGGGCGCTTGGTGCTCCGGGCGCTTGGGAACACTAACTGCCCTTGGCCGGTCACCGGGAACAGTTCGCGCAGGATCGCTACAGCTTGACGTGAGAGCGGGACGATATGCGGGGTATCGGTCTTAGTGACCGTGTAGCGCCACTCGGCCGCATCAAGGTCAATGTCCTTCCATTCCGCTTTCCGCAGTTCCCCAGGGCGGACGAAAACCAGCGATGCAAGGCGCAAGGCACAACGGACAACGATTGTTCCGTCATACCCGTCAAGCGCCCGCAGTATTCCGGCAAGTTTCTTCGGGTCAGTGGTAGCTGCGAAGTGTTCCGTCTGGACGGGAGCCAGCGCGCCCCGAAGGTCACGGGAAGGATCGCTCTTTATCCGCCGTGTGGCTACGGCATATCGAAAGACTTGCGCGCAGGCGGCGTGCGCGCGCTTTGCCGTCTCGTGCGCGCCCCGTGCTTCGATGCGCTGCAACACGTCCAGCACATCGGGCGGCTCGATTTCGGCAATAGGGCGTTTGCCAAGGGCCGGAAAGATGTCACGCTCGAATAAACGAATCTTGCGGTCTGCATGGGCCGGAACCCAAGCGCCAGCGCCCGCATTCTTGTCGAACCATTCGCGCGTCACAGCTTCAAAGGTGCTGGCCGCTTGGTTGGCTTCAAGGGATTTCCGCCGCTTGCGGTCTTGGCTTGGGTCAATTCCGCTGGCAAGCAGCGTGCGGGCCGCATCTCTGCGGTCGCGGGCATCCTTGAGGCTTACATCGGGGTAGACGCCAAGCGAGATTTGGTTCTCTTTGCCGTTGAAGCGATATTTCAGCCGGAACCATTTGCCCTTGGAAGGGGTGATGAGCAGGTACATTCCCTTTTCATCGAAGACCTTGTATGGCTTCGGTCGGGGCTTTGCATTGCGAATTGCGGTGTCTGTCAGTGGCATAGGGGCAACTCCTGTCGCGGGAAGAACTAGTTGCCCCCAATGTTGCCCCAAGTTGCCCCCGGATGTCAATAGCGCGCAGTGGTCCTTAGTGGACACAAGAATGGCTTAAATCCCTTGTTTTCCGCTAATTGTTGGATTGGATTGGAAGTGCTTGGAAGGTAATTTGGTAGGCGAGGCGGGAATCGAACCCACAACCCCCGGCTTAGAAGGCCGGTGCTCTATCCAATTGAGCTACTCGCCCACGCTATTCATTGTAGCTGCGAAGTCACCGATTCGGTTGCCGCGGTGTTCCGGAGGGTGCCTTCATCTGCAGCTTGCAGGTAGCGGATGACGGTCGCCTCGGCCCAGTGGACGCCATCGGCAGTGCGGCGGCTCAGGAAGGCGCAGTGGCCTCCGTGTCGGGCCTCGACAAAGTCGATGTGTGGATTAGCGAGAAGCCGGGCGCGCGTTTCGGGAGTTAGGCGGATGAATGGATCGTCCTGCGCACCGAGTATGAGCGCGGGAACAGCGATGCGGTCGATCACGCGGGCGCTGGCGGCGCGGTAGTAGTAGTCGTCGGCGTCGCGGAAACCACAGTAAGGCGCCACGACCTTCTGGTCGAACTCGCGGATGGAGCGCGCCGGGCCGATTCCGCGGATTTGATAGATGGTCGGAAAAAGTGCAGCTTTGCGATGCAGGCGTCGCATCAATGAGCGCAGAAAATTCCACTCGTAGATGCGGTTGGCCGGCTCGTGAAGAGCATCCGCACCCGCGGCGAGATCGATGGCCGCGCAGACCGTGGCCACAGCTACGAGCGGCGGCCGCGCGCCCCACTCTCCGGCAAGTTTCAGCACAAGGTTGCCGCCCATGGAGTAACCCACCAGCGCCACACGCCGCAGGCAGAATCGGTCGGCGAAGCAGCGCACCACGGCGCCCACGTCGGCCGAGCGGCCCGAGTGATAGAGCGTGGGCGTAAGCGCATCGGAGCCGCCGCAGTTGCGCATGTTCATCCGGACCGCATTCATGCCGGCCGCCCAGGCGCGCGCGGCGATGCCTTGGATGTAGCGGGAATCCGAGGAGCCTTCGAGGCCGTGCACCATCACCACCGTGAGCCGTTCGGCGCGCACCACCTCGGACTGCCAATGGCAATGGCAGAGGACGCGGCTGCCATCTGCAGGATCCACCGCGACAGTCTCTGCGACCGCCGGCAGGCGAAACGCAGGACGGAGAAGAAAGTTCCCGGCGATGGTCTGAAGGTGCCCGTTGCGGAGCCAGGGATGGGGCTCGAACGAGGTGAGCCAAGCTGAAGGTTCTTGAGGACCCCGTGTCGATGGACTGGCTGGCGTCACGGCGGCTGGCCCGTCAGGCTGAAACGTTGACCCCTCTCGGTCCATATGCTTGGGAAAGCGCCTTGGGGCGGCTGGTGGGGATCGAACCCACGACATCCTGAGCCACAGTCAGGCGTTCTGCCGCTGAACTACAGCCGCCATCTGCTTTATCGATTGTAGCATCGATGCAGATCTCCTGAGGCCGTTGGCAATGGGTCAAATCGACCTCGTTTTGAAGGGTACGGGCTTCAGCCCCTGAGGGTTAGATTCTCGCAAATTGACCCACTACCGGTCCGGCCCGGAGAGAAGCCAAGCCGCCGCTGCCCGGCCCGGATCTACCTTTCGTATTCGCCTCTCCGCCGTCCAGCGATGCATTGCCAGATCGCCGGGATCGCGGCGCGTCGCTCGGCGCGGCCAACCGAAGCGAAACCGATTCGGGTTACAATCGAAGAAGGTTATCGGGGCGTAGCGCAGTCTGGTAGCGCATCTGCTTTGGGAGCAGAGGGTCGTGGGTTCAAATCCCTCCGCCCCGACCATCCATAAATAGGTGATATTTAAAGCGATATTTCTATCTCAGGCCACGCTTCTGCTTTTTTCTGCTACTGACCTGGGGGCAAAATTGTGCCAGACAATACCTATCGAGTTTCCTACATGGAACTCATGAACAAGAACCATCAAATAAACCCGGCCAATCACTTCGTGGGTGCGCCGGGTATATTCTTGCCAAGTTGTTCGAGCGAGAAAAGCCCTGCCGCGAGCGAGGCTTTTCACCTTGCAGGAGATTGTGCGTTGTTTCGCGGGAGTGTCACAGCGAATCCTACTTCTTCGGGCTTTCCATTTGAGTAACTGTTGGGGTGGCCACGTATCGGACTTTCCCGTTAGGGATCAGTTGGGTGTTGGAATCAACGGATGACTCATGTTCGAATTGGACTACGGCAGGTGAAAAATCGCGGGTGGAGGAGGAAGACATGGCTGAGGGCGGGATCTTTTCCGGGATCGGAGAGGTGATCGACAAGATCAAGAAGCCACCGGACTTGCTTCTATTTCTTGGCATCGGCCTCTTTGGGTTCGGAGTGGCGAAGGGGTCTTTTGCGATGACAAACGGAATGCTCAGTTGGGGCCTGATCTGCATGACCGCCGCGATGGCTATGAAATTGTTGTCGGACGGCGTGTCGTGGGTTTCGGACACCCGTCACGACTACCGCGTCATACGGTGGTGGGATTTGATCGGTGGATCACTGTCCGCTATGGCGTCCCTGGTACTTGTTTTTCATCAGTTCGCTGGCCGGTGGCTTCCATGGCACCATTGATCATTTGAAACTGATCTCCTCTGGATTTATGTTGACCTCTGCGGTCGCGGCCAACGAGTCCTTGAATTTGCGGAGGGTGCGCTTGCGGGTACAGGTCTTACATGAAATTTCGACGACGAATTCAAATCCATCTTTTTGGTCTTCGAGCATGTTGAGCTGCGATATCTGATATTCCAGGTCCTCAAGCTTCTGACAGATCGGACAAAGGAACTCGCAAGCAACTATGGGGATCTCTCTGCGAAGGGCGCGCGCGGCGGCGTAGCAATAAGGACATCTCATTACGGTCCCCTTGCCGACCCACCCTGTTCCCCCCCGAACGATTCCCGTCAGGGTAACGGCATGAGGAGGGTCGTCGGATGTACGGCGGCATGAGCGGCAAAAGGAAGATTCAACTTGGACCGCAAGCCTTGTTTGCGGGGTTGGCGGTTTCTCGCGGAAAAGCTTCACCCATCCATACTAAACGTCGGTGGCGCGCATTCGCGCGCGTCTTGAAACCGCATGTGCGGTGAGCCTTTCACTCTTATTCGGAAAGGAGGCAAGCTCATCGTAGTGTAGGAGCAAGAATTCCGGGGAGTAAATTTAGCGCCACTCAAAGCACCCTAGAGCCACAAGGATCAACAGGAACCGGGAGGCACGCGATAAGCACTTCGATCTAAAGCACTTATTCTCCACAAATTTCAATAGGCTTCAATAGGAGCTATGACCTGTTTTGGGAGCAGCGGGTCGTGGGTTCAAATCCCTCCGCCCCGACCATTATTTTCAATAGCTTATGGGACATGTTGATTCGGAAGATGATTGAGAGTTGTGGATTCTTGGTGCTTTCACAGTTACAAAATTGCCTACAGATGCCATCCGACTTTGAGCAGATGCGTTACTTGTCATCAGTAATTTCAAGAGGTTAAGTCGGTTTGAGCGTCTCCAACTCCTCTGTTGGTAGAGCAGATGCGCTGGAGCGTTCCCGCATTAGCCAGCAGGGGAAGGCCTCTTTAATGCCGCAAATGGTTGGCGCGACCTCCCACTGATTTCCGGATCGTTCTTCGCGGCCTGGAGCGATCGCCGGTACTTATGTGGCTTCACCAAGTCCTGGGCTGCTGCTCCGTTTACGACTCTGGGACTTCGTCCCGATCGATTTGTACGGACGCGGTACAAGGTCCCGGTAACCGGCCATGGAAACGTAGGGGCTTTGGGGACCGATGCGGCCATTGGCCGGCTATTCGCTGAAAGGGACACCAAGCGTGAGGAGAGCTGCATGAGGCGGGCGAACTTGCGCGCCAATGATTCTAGGTGCTTTCCCCATCTCTTGCCAGATCCGAAGCGCCGTGGGATTCATATAAAGCAGTCGTATCTGCTCACGGCTCTCTCCCCGGAGACTATAGATGCTGATTGTCGTCAAGAGGCTCCTCTGCCCGGACTTGAGCAAGTACGCGCCAATACTGACAGCCGGCGCATTTTCGAGGTTCTGCACGTCCTCCGCGCTTTGTGCAACGATCTGATAGTTCAGCCCCGCCGGAGTGGGTTCTGCGGTAAGGCTTTCGAGAAGATCGTTGGACGTGGGGCCGGAGTCGTACTGCGGGATGTTCACGCTATCTCCCGAAGGGAAACCCAGTAGTAGCGGCGCCAGCAAAACTTGCAGCGGACGGGGCGGAGAGCAAACATGGCGAAGAGGGCATCGAAGAAGTGCATCTCCGCTGGTTTGAATTGATCGCAACTGCAGCGAGGGCACCTGCGCCTTGTCAACAGTACGCGCGGTAGCCAACGCGGCCAGATCATCGTTTCAACGTTCATCGAGAACTTCCTTTCAATAGAGGGTTCAAATCCATCACAGCTCAGATCCGTCTCCCCCGCTGGAATTCGCGTCCAGCCATGCGAGCAGACAACGGATGCTGCCCGTGGCCAAGGCCATGCAGGAATCAGCGGCCCCATAATAGAGATGAATCGTATCCCCATCCGCGCCGATGGTTTGGCCGCAGGGAAACACGACGTCCTTCACATCTCCAACGCGCTCGTATGGCGCTTCAGGACCGAACATCCATGAGTCTCCTCGTTGCAGGCAGATCTCCGGATGTTCAAGATCGAAGAGCGCCAGGCCGAGGCGATAAATGCTTCCCGCAGCGGTTTGCCGGACTCCGTGGTAGATCATGAGCCAGCCTTTTGGCGTTTCGATGGGCGGAGAGCATAAGCCAATCTTGTTCGCATCCCACCATCCCCCGCGCCGTGCTACCAGAATGACTTTATGGCTGCCCCAATGCCGCAAGTCGGGAGAATAGGAGATCCACATGTGAGCGCCAAGCGTGGTCATCGGCCGGTGGATCAAGGCCCAGTAGCCGTTGATTCTTCGCGGCAGCAGCGCGGCATTCTTATCTTCAGGCGGCATGATCACGCCGAATCGCTCAAAGTTTCGGAAGTCCCTGGTGAGCGCCAGTGAAACTCCTGGACCGCCGCGCGCAAAGGAGGTATACGCCACTGCATATTGCTCGAGTTCCGGAACATAGGTGATGCGCGGATCTTCGATGCCCCAGATTTCCTCAGGGTATTCCTGGGGATTCGCCATTAGCGTCGGCTGGGCATCGACGCGCCATCCGTCGATTCCATTTTCCGAGCGTGCCGCGCACAAGTGCGACAGGCCGCTCCGGTCTTCCACCCGGCAAAGCAACAAAGTGTCTCCGCCGGGTAGTCGCGCGGCTCCGGCGTTGAAGACGCTGTTAATGGCATAGGGCCAATTCTGGCGGCTAAGAATCGGATTGCCGGAATAGCGTGTGAACAGAGGAAGGTCTGCACATGCTCCCGGTTCCGGTTTTTCCAAAGCACTGGCCTCCGGCAAAGGCGCTGGATCGATAAGTGGATTCAAAGGGAGATACTCGTTTCCTGGTACGTTTCTTCTGCGTGCGCTGCCTTCGCTCCCTGCATTTCCAGGAGCGCCATCAGGAACGAAAGGGTTGATTCCGCTCCCTGATTCTCATTGACGCGGTCGGGATGAAGTCCATCTTTGCATCCGCCCGTTGCTGCATCGTAAAGCGGTACCTGCAGATCGTTTTTGCCCAGGAACCAGCTGAAGACACAATGGGCTTCCTCGCTCCAGCGCTCTTCGCGCGTTAGCCTGTATGCCTCAAGACAAGCAGAGATCGTGGCACAGGCTTCGACGGGCTGCTGATCGAAGCGGGGCTTCTCCGCCCCCTCGGTGAAGCATCCGCTGGAGCCGATGGGCACAAAGACCTCAGCGTTATCGCAGTGCTGAGCAGCTACAAGCCATTCGAGCGACTCAATTCCCGCCGCGATCATTTTCTTGTTATTGCTATGCCTACCGGCCAGGATGAGCGCTTGCGGCAGCCTCGCATTCGAGTACGAAAGGCTTTTCTCAAACCAATGCCAGGTTTCGGAGTGACTGCGCTCGTAAATATCGAGAAGACGATTGGCGAGCGTGTTGCGGGCGCCTTGCATCGCCCTGTCACCGGGGAACCAATCGAGATAGGCCTGCAATCCAAGAACACTGAATGCCCATGCGCGCGGGCTGCTGAACTTCAAAACCGCAGTTACGGCGGCCTCAAAGAGTCTTCCTGCCGCTCCCCGCAATCCGGCATTCTGTGACTTTCCCAGCACCGATCCCAAGGCCCACAACGCGCGGCCATGGCTGTCTTCCGATCCAACGTCTTCACGCCATTTGCGGTCGTAGCCAAGAAAATTCCTGAACCGTCCGGTATCGGAATGAAATGCGAGCCAGAGAAAAGCCAGGTACCGGCGAGAGAGGTTGAAATGGTCCCCACTGTGCTCATGCCCAACACTCTTATCCAGAAGAGTGGACACTATGAGTGCCCGTGCGTTGTCGTCGGTGGTGTAGCCCTCGCGCGTGTTGGGCACGGAGAAGATGGCGTGCTGCAACATGCCCGTGTCGTCGGTCATGGTTAACAGATGACCGGTGTTCAGAACCGGCAGGTGTTCCACCGCGTCTATTAGTTCCAACGCGGCATCATCCGGTTGGGCGGCCCTCGGCTGCAACGAGCGCTCGAAGCGTGCCCGTTGAAAGGTCGCCATGTAAGCCCGCGCGGTCGTCGGCCACGTTGTTCCACGGGAGTGCAGATACGCTCGCTTGCGCATCGCATGACGCTCGGCATCGTTCTCTAGTAATGCGACAACCGCATTTGCGATGGCATCCGGATTCTCAAATGGGACAAGCACGCCTCTCTTTTCCGCGAGCAGTTCCTTGGCGTGCCAGTAGGGTGTGGAGACGATCGCCTTGCCTGCCCCAAGCGCAATAGCCAGCGTGCCGGAGACAACCTGCGCCTCCTGCCGGTAGGGAGTGATGTAAATATCGGCCGCGCCGACGTGCTCCACAAGCTCTTCCTCGCTGACAAAACGATTGTTCATAATCAAATGAGAAGAAACACCGAGCTGCTCGGCCAGCGCCTGCAACCCTTCGCGGTAGTACTCGCCTTCGCGCCGCCGGATATGCGGGTGCGTGACTCCGGAGACGATATACACCACGTTCGGATGCCGCGCCAGAATCGCGGGCAACGCCCGAATGACGTTTTCAATCCCCTTGTTTGGAGATAGCAAGCCGAATGTAAGCAGAACTGACTTGCCTTCGGTGCCGAACCGGTCTTTAAAATAGTTGGGGTCCATGAAGTTCATTTCCGGAACGCCGTGCGGGATTACATCGATCTTTCCGCCGGGAACCGCATACACTTCGCGCAACAGTTGGGCCGCCAACTCGCTCATGACGATCATGCGATCGGAGAGCTGTGCGATCTCTTCGAGCACGATGCGTTGATTTGCATCCGGTTCGCGCAGAACCGTGTGCAGCGTAGTCACCAGCGGCATTTTCAATCTGCGCAGCAGGGCCAGAATGTACCGGCCTGCGGCGCCCCCGTAGATGCCGTATTCATGTTGCAGACAGACGAGGTCGTTGCTATTGAAGTTCAGGAAATCAGCGGCCCGCTCATAAGAGGCAATATCTTCCTGCGTCAACTCCAGCCGCACCTGCTCGGGGTAGTCGTAGCTTGAATCGGGATCGTTGACAGGAATGGCAAACAGGCGCCCTTCTCCGTATTCGGCGGCGAGCGCGTTGCACAGGTCGGTCGTGAAAGTAGCAATGCCGCACTCCCTCGGCAGATAATTCCCAACAACAGCGATGCGCGTGGGCAAAGGCAGGCGGCTGGCTTTCAACGCGATGGGCAACGAAGCTGACGCACGAGTTCTTGCAGCCTGCGTCTCGGAACTTTTCATTTCGGGGAAAGGCATCCTATCCTCTTTTCAATCGTGATTCGATCCGCGCATGTGATTCGCTGCACGATCTCAACGCGGAAACCTGGCAAATGGCACAACGCTGAGCCGCTGTGCACTTTGACACTCGGCTTATCTCTCGGGGACCGCCTGCAGATGCCCGTTGTCGGGAAAGTCCAGCCAGGTGTGTTGCTGGATCAGGCGGGGTTGCAATCTAACGTTTGCGATGTGCAAGCCCAGGTATTTCGTGGCCTGAACGGAAATAAGCTCGGCGGCGTTGTATTGCCTCGCCAGTCCCCTCAGAGCATGCGCTAAAGCTCTCCGGACCGCATCTGCCTCAGTTATTCCAAAGCCTCTTCGGTAGTAGGGGCGAAGCATACACATGAAGTGCCACCCCATCCGGCGAATCATCGTATCGAAGACCGGCGCCGTGATCTCTTCCACTTGCTTCCAGTTTTCACCAACCGGCTCCGTGAGGGGATCCAGACGTTCCGGCAGGATGCAGTCCTTGCGCAGGAAAACGGAATGCGGCTTCACGCTTGCGCGCTTTTTGATGCGTTGGGCGCCTGTTGGCTGCTGGAACCGGTCACCTGCTCGGTCGGCGCGACGGAAAAGCCAGATGACGAATGTTCCGCAATGAGATCCTCAGCAAAACCCGAAGGATTTGCTTTGATTGTCTCCGGTTCGGCCACAGAGTAGCCCGTTGCATCGGGCTGGCTTTCGGGTTGGACCAAATGAATTCTTGTGAGGAAAGGGGAGTGCAGGTGGTTCTTCACATCGCTTCTCTTGATGACGCTCATGGCGGCTCCAGTCGTTCGGTTGCGTGCCTGAAAGATGCTCGTCTGGAGCGAAGCCTGGAGTGCTGGAGGCGAGAAGGGATAAACGGGCTGCTCTCTCAAGCATACACCCACCACGGCCCGCGTGCCGATGGCTTTGCCATTCATGGTGCTCTCTGCGGTTCCTAAGCGGAACCCGCAAGGGATTCTGGAGGGGAATGCGGCGGCTAGTTCCCATGTCCCCCGTGTCAGTCAGCGTACGATCGCTGGTTCACTCATCAAAGGCGATAGCCTCTGACGACGGGGGGATTCCAAACCCAACCGCGGGTGCCCGTTACTACTGGCTATTGTTGGCGGAGAGCCATCTCACGCAGCGCCTATTCGGAAGCATGCTGCGGCGGATGGAGGCATTGCCGGTGCCAGCGGGGTAGTCGAAGAGCTTGGAAAATAGATACTGCAGAAAGGGGAAAAGAGACGGAGCCGTGCCTGAAGTATCGGCTGCGCAAGCGGAACATCCGGAGTCCGAAGTAGTTGTCTGCCAAAGTGAGCAATTTTGAACAGTCATGCGCCGCCCAGGAGGCTTTTATTAGTCTGGCGAGCATCAAGAACCGAAACTCAAGTATCTTGTCGGGCTGCTGGAAGTCAAAACGGAGATTCCGGGACACACCCTCAACTCTCATTGAAGAGTCGGCCTGCTGTGGCAGAAGGAGTACTCAACAGAACGAGACACCAAACTGCAGCAAGCGAATCGAGCAGTAGACCGGGGAGGAAAGAGATGCGACTCTATCTTGTTAATCCCGACAATCCGGTCGTCAGCCTGAACAAAGTTCATTGGAACCGACTGAACAAGTATCGAGTCTGGAAACCGCTCGGGCTTCTCGTGGTGGCAGGACTGACGCCGCCGGACTGGGAGGTGACGCTGATCGACGAGAACCTGGGCCATCCCGATTACGAAGGTCTGCCCAAACCTGATCTCGTCGGTGTAACGGCCTTCACTTCCCAAGCGCCGCGGGCCTACGAAGTCGCAGCACTGTACCGCGCGATGGGGGTGCCCGTGGTCATGGGAGGCATTCACGCCACATTCTGTCGAGATGAGGCGCTGGAGCATGTAGATGCGGTGGTCACGGGTGAGGCGGAATCGGCATGGGGGCAGGTTTTGGCGGATGCGCGCAACCATGCCCTGCGCAGGGTGTATGAGGGTGGCATCAGCAACATGGATTCAATCCCGCCTGCTCGCCACGACCTGCTCCGCGGACGGTACTACCTCGGTTCGGTACAAACCACGCGTGGTTGCCCGTTGAATTGCAGCTTCTGCAGCGTTACCGCGTTCAATGGAGGCACGTACCGCCGCCGGCCCATCGATGATGTGATTCGAGAGCTGCGACTGATCCGGGAAAAAGTCATCCTGTTTGTAGACGACAACCTCGTTGGCACTCGCGAGGACCATCTCGCATACTCCAAGGATCTCTTCCGGGCGATGATTCAAGAGGGGCTGACCCGGCCCTGGATCTGCCAGGCGACCATGAACTTCGCCGACGATGACGAACTGCTGGAGCTCGCCGCGCGATCGGGATGCCAAGGCGTGTTCATCGGGTTCGAATCCCCCACCGTGGAAGGTTTGATGGCCTTAGGCAAGAAGTTCAACCTCCAGAAGGGGAGAGATTTCCGCGAGTCCGTGCGGCGGATTCATCGGCACGGCATATGCGTTGTGGGCTCTTTCATCATAGGGATCGACACGGACCAGCGTGGGATTGGCGAGACAATCGCTCGCGCGGCCAAGGACTACGGCATCGACGCCGCCAATGTTCTGATCCTTACTCCGCTTCCCGGAACCAAGCTCTACGCTCAAATGGAGCGCGAAGGGAGGATCCGGTCGAACGATTACCCAGAGGATTGGAAGTACTACACTCTGACTTATCCTGTGGCCAGCTACACGCACCTCACTTGGGCGGAACTAGTGGAGGAGGTAAACCGGTTCAACAGTCGGTTTTACTCGTATGCGCAGATTCTTCAGCGGATGCTGCAGCTCGCCCGGAAAACCCACAGTCCCAGAACGTTATCGGTCGTCCTGGTTGCCAACCTGAGCTACCGATCCAACCATTTTCTTGACAGGCGTATTTATGCCAGTCGGGTTTAGTCTCCCAATTTGGGAGATGCTCCATTTTCCTTTGCCGACGGCAGAACGGCGATTTCTCTCCAGTGAGCAGCCGATTCGCCCACAATACTTACCCAGATTATTCTCTCTAGAAAGGCTCCCTGTGAATCAGGGTTCATCGGTGCAGCGGCTTGGCTAGGAGGGACTTTTGGGTTTCAATCTGCTTACTCGTGCTCACATTTGTCGTGCTACGAGTGAGATCTACATAGCCCGTGCCCGCATAGGTGCTTTGGTGCTCCGGACTGCGATCGAGATTGGCATTAGGATTCAAATTGACCCATTACCGAAAAGGGCTCCCAGCCGAAACTGGAGGCCCTTCTTGTTTTGGACTGCAGACACTGGTTTGGGCGCCTTGTTTGGCTGGCCGAGCATGGCATCGATAAGGAGGGTGGGGCCGCCACACAATTGCACCGGTCCAAGGACAATGAAGAAGGAGAAAAATGTGCAATATTGAAATGTTTCGGCGCCTTTCAAAAGGTATTAAAGGACTACTTGGCCCATTTTCCCCTGGCCGGTCAGGATAGGTTTGCCAAATCTGGAGGTCTTCATGCCCCTGACGGTCGTCCTTGCCGTTGGCTTGGATTCGTCGCTTCTGGCAAGTCAAAGCCTAGTCTGGCAATCTGCTGGATCCTTCGTCGCGTCCGCAGGCTCGATCAGGGATGCGATCGTTCCCTTCCGGGAGGGTGGGTTCGAGCTAGTCCTCCTGGGCGATTCCATCCCGGCCGATAGCAGGGAGAGACTGACGTTCTTGATTCGAGCATCCGGTTCACGGATACCCGTGGTTTGCATCACGGACTCTTGCAGCGCCTGCAACAGCTTTGTGGACGCAACAATTAGGAGTGAGTCTGTCAATCTGATGCAAAGCGTTGGAGAGTTAATGGCCAATTGGGCGAATATGCCTGCGCCGAATTGAGCCATGCCGGGCAATGCAACATGAGCGACTGCTGCGCAATGTCTTGAAGGTCGCGGGCACGATCCGGATCGCCAGTTCGTCACAATCAATCGGCGGCCTCAAATTAGAGGCAGGAGGAACTTCGATGCGCACCTTGCAACTAACCCGTAATCAGGCCACGAGGGAACTCCTTTTTGATTCTTGCAAGGCTGATTTCACCGAAGCGGGTTCTCAAGATGTTGAAAAGGGCATCGTGCGGGAGTTCCCGTTACCATACGCCTCGAAAATGAAGGGGGAAGACGCGCGCTGGTCTTGTGGAACTCTGGGATTCTTCAAGGGCTTGAGCGCCAAGGCGCGGAGCGACTTTGAGTTGCTCGCGACGCAATTCTGTTGCCCTGGCACGAAAGTCCTTATCAGCGAACAGCAGGAACCATCCAGCATCCTGTTCCTGCTCGAAGGCGAGGTGAATATCTCGATGAATTCTTCTGATGGCAGGCGACTTCTCCTCGAGGTCGCTGGAGCAGGAGATATGCTAGGGCTTACTTCTGCCATTTCCGGCGACTCCTCTGAGATTCGGGCGGAGGCTAGGTACCCTTGCAGGATCGTATCGCTGCGTCGCCGGGATTTTCTCGAGCTTCTCTTGCGTCATCCGACCGCTAATCAAAACGTGGCACGGGAGTTAAGTCTGCACTACACGCGAGCCTGCGAGCGATTGCGAATACTTGGGCTGACATCGTCCGCGATGGCGAAACTCGCCCATCTATTGCTGGAGTGGTGCAGAGGGGGTCAGCAGACAAGGGACGGTATCCAGATCCGGTGCGTGCTTACTCACGAAGAAATCGGCGAGCACATCGGGATATCCCGTGAAACGGTCACCCGCACCCTGGCTGACCTTAAATCTCATGATCTGGTGAGACTGCGGGGTTCAAATCTAGTCGTCTCGAACCGCCGCGCCCTGGCAGCCTATGCAGGCATAGATTCCATCGCGGATCCGAACGAACCGGCTGCATGATCCGTCCGCAGAAGTTGCAGAAGGCTTGCCTCGCGGCATGTACGAGATGTGCAAGTGCTAGAGGACCTGTCTGGTTGTTTCACGGAGCAGGATTTCGCCAGATTCGGCAGGCTGCTTCGCTGAATCAATCGCCTTCGACAGCTTTTGCGTCATCACCTGAAAGTGATAACCCATGACTGCCAGGGTCATGGCCGCGCCAAAGCAGCACCGGTACCGCGCGGCCACCTCCGCCACAAACTTCCAGTAGCTCCATTGGTGCCTCCCGAAAACGCCCTGCCGCACGATCGAGTGAACCAGCGCACGCAGGTTGGCCCGCGTCATCCAAGGTTCGGATTGCGGCCGCGGCTGTCTCTTCACGTGCTGCCCCCGTGGCAGCTTCTCAGGCTTGGGATGGGTGCGGCTCAGGTAGAGCTTCACGCGCTCGTAGTAGGCCTCGCAGTTGTAGATCCTCTTCATCACCTCGCGGTAGCCTTCCACCAGCTTTGCCGCGTCCATGCGGGGCAGAAAGTTCGGCCGATCGCAAAACGTGTTGTCGCCGTCACCCGCGTCCACAATCCGGCCCTCCCGCTGCAAGCGCCGGAAGAGCTGTGTTCCCGGCATGGCCTGCAACAGCCCCACCATGGCGATAGGGATGCCGCTCTTCTGGATGAACTCCACCATGCGGTCGAAGATGTCTTCCTTGTCCGTGTCGAAGCCCAGGATGAAGCCGCCCATCACCTGCATGCCATAGCTCTGGATCTTTGCCACGCTCTCGAGCAGGCTGCGCCGCGTGTTCTGCAGCTTGTTGCTGGCAATTAAGCCCGACTCGTCCGGAGTCTCAATGCCCAGGAAGACGGATTTAAAGCCCGCATCCTTCATCAGCTGCATCAGCTCGGGATCGTCGGCCAGGTTCAGCGAGGCTTCGGTAATGAAATCGAATCCTGCTGCCACCTGCGTGCGCCACTCGACGAGCGCCCGCAGCAGCTCCTTGGCTCGCGCCTTGTTGCCGATAAAGTTGTCGTCGACGATAAACACTGACTCGCGCCAGCCCGCCGCGCGCAACTGGTCCAGCTCGGCCAGCACCTGGGCCACGGCCTTGGTGCGCGGCCGCCGCCCGTAGATCTCGATGATGTCGCAGAACTCGCAGTTGAACGGGCAGCCGCGCGAATACTGCACGGTCATGGTCGAGTAGCGGTGCATCTTAATGAGGCTCAGGTCGGGCAGCGGGCTGGCCGTCATCTCCGGCCGTTCCGCGGCCTGATAAACGGGCCGCGCCGTTCCCGCTTCCAGCTCCCGCGCCAGATCGGCTATCAAGCTCTCCGCCTCGCCGATCACCACGTGGTCCGCCTTCAATTCGGCCACCGGCACGCTGCTCGCAATGGGCCCGCCCACCACGGTGCGCAGCCCGCGCGCCCGGCAACGCTCCACAATGGCCAGCAGAGACTCGCTCTGAATATGCATCCCGCTCAACATAACCACGTCCGCCCACGCCAGGTCGCGGTCGCGCAGGGGCTCCACGTTGGTGTCCACCAGCCGCTTGTTCCACGCGCGCGGTAGCAACGCCGCCACGGTCATCAGACCCAGCGGAGGCTGCGCCGCCCGCTTGCCCAAGAACTTGAGCGCGTGTTTGAAGCTCCAGAAGGTCTCAGGAAATTCCGGGTAGATCAACAGGGCGTTCATGGGCCGCTTCTCCGGGAAGGAGAGCGGCCGGCAAGCGCGGCCAAGCTTGACTCGGTGACTGCGTCCAGTACATTGCGTGCCAATGCGGCTGCGCTCAAGCCGGCGCACTCCTTCCAAAACAGATTCCTCTGCGGAGCCGGCGGAAAACTGTGCAAAAGGGATCACTTCTCGGGGAAAGATCGAATTCTCAGGCTTGAGACCCTCTCGGGCGCCGGTGTCGACCAACCCTCCCGAGGGTCGGGCCGCTTCATAAGACGTACGGCGTCGGGAGACCAGGTTGACGACCAGGACGATCAACGCAATCACCAAATGCGTCTCACCTTTTCTACCCATGCGCAGCGTCACTTTCATATTGCGCACTGAGGCGCACAAGGTATCCTCACTTCAGAGGCGTTGACGGGTACTGTCTGAGCAGTGGCTCTCGCGGTGGATGACGGCCTATCCATCGATGTCGGGGGAGAAGCCTTGCGGTTGGACTGCACAATTTTGCGAGGGCGTGCGAGGCAATCCGGCAAATTCCTCCGCGGTTTCCTTTGGCGCCAGGGGTTGCGAGGCTTTCCGTTGCCGGAAGACGCAGCGGGTCTTGAAAATTGTCGGGAAAAGTGAGCAAAATTGAAAAGATTGCCTCGACGCTCAGGGTACAGTCATGAGCTAAAGTGCGGCTGGGAGTGTGCAGTGAAGCAAGCGCAGTGGATGTTCATTTGAATGAGCAGTTTGCAGGATCAGAGACCGTCTATTCCTATGGCTTATTCTAGGCTGGACGCTACAATGCAGTGGAGATTGAAGCACGATGGTGGCCGCATCTTCCCGCAAAGTCCCGCGCTATCGCTGCATTCGGAAGGAGGCCTGATCGGTGGTTGCGCTTGAAAAGCCCGCGTTCGATGCAGCCGCCTTTCTGGCGAGCGCCGGCCTGGGGCGAAGAATCGTCGGACTGGAGCCCAAGCAGGTCTTTTTTTCGCAGGGAGACCCGGCCGACTCCGTCTTCTATCTTCAAAAGGGCCGGGCAAAGATCACGGTCGTCTCGCAGGCCGGCAAGGAAGCTACCATCGCGCTCCTATCCGCGGGCGACTTTGTGGGAGAGGGGGCGCTCGCGGCGGTGCCTGGCTTGCGATTGTCCACGGCCACCGCCATTACCGCCTGCACCGCGCTCAAGATTACGCGAGAAGAGATGATCCGCGTAATGCACGAGGAGCATGACTTCTCCGACCTGTTCTTGAAGTTTCTGCTGGCCCGCAGTATGCGCATCCAGGCCGACCTTGTCGATCAGCTCTTCAACTCCGGCGAAAAGCGCCTAGCGCGCATTCTGCTGTTGATGGCTGAATTCGGCAAGCCGGGTGAAGCGGAATCGGCGATTCCCAAAATATCCCAGGAGACCCTGGCGGAGATGATCGGCACCACTCGTTCCCGTGTCAGCTTCTTCATGAACCGCTTTCGCAAGCTCGGCTTTGTCGAATACGACGGCCGTATCCGTGTCCATAAGTCGTTGCTGAACGTAGTTCTGCACGATCAGTTGCCCGACGACAACGCCGAAGAGCCGGCCATTTCCGGCATCCCGGGCGAGTAACTCTAAGCCGCCGAAGGCTTTCCCCGCAGTACCTGTGCAAAATTGAACAGTTTTACGATTCCTTGCATGGGACACTCGCCTTGGTACCCATCTTCATCCCCGTGGTGAGGTGGACGATGCCCTGCTCAAATGAGAGACTGCTGATCGTAGACGATGACTCTTCGATTCGAGAGTCGTTGTCCCTCGTGCTTGCTGAGATTGGCTACTCCGTTCGAGCAGCCGAAGACGGGTTTTGCGCATTGCTCGAAATTCGGAAGGAGATTCCGGATATTATCCTCTCCGATCTCAACATGCCGGGCAGGTCCGGATTTGAGTTCCTCTCGGTGGTTCGTCGCCGATTTCCTGCGATCCCGGTGATCGCCATGAGCGACGCGTTCTCCGGCGATGAGGTGCCTTCCGGAGTTGTCGCGGATGCGTTCTACCAAAAGGGCAGCAGCCTGGGTGCCTTGTTGATGATCATGGGAGCGCTGCCTCGAATGGAGCGGCATCCTTCCTACCTTTCGGCAGCGCGATGCCAATGCTGAAACTGGCACAGGTCTTATCCCCCAGTTCGCAGACAAGGACCCAATAACAGTCGTACGAAGGGCGCTGATTCAATTCGTTTTTCACACAGCGTCATGTGTTCCCTGAGAGCCGGTGGTCAAGGTAGTTGTCCGGTTCCTCCAACATGCGGAAAGACGCATCGGTCGTGAAACTTGGGAATCTTCCAATCCCAAAGGGGCATTCCAAGTGCATTGATTCATGAAAGGACAACAGGTTATGCAAGTTCGAGCAGGTTTTGTGTTCGCTGCCGTTTTGGCAGCTCTATCTGTAGTGTGCGTGGTTTCTCCAGTTCGAGCACAGGACGGTAAGCTTAGGGTTCAAGCCGTACCTCCTCAGGCCTATGTATTCGTTGACGGGCAGGCCATGCACGAGGCAAGCCGAGGCGCTTTCAATCTCAGCCCCGGCAGTCACACCATTGACATCTACAACTACGGTTTCAAACCGGCGACCCAAAAGGTCGACATCACTGCCAAACAAACCAACGTCCTTAAGGTTACTCTCGATCCTATCCCGGGTATGGTCTCCGGCCCCTGGGGCTGTATGACCATTGAAGGCGCCGATCGGGATGCTGTGCTCCTCAACGGAAAGACGCCGGCCTTTTTTGTCGGCCACGGCGATGAGTTCAATAACGAGTTGATGATGAAGCAGGAACTCATTGTTCCGCCCGGCAAATACCTGCTAACCATTCTCTCGGGAGATAAGGAAGTCTGGTCTGGCACGGTCGAGGTTCCCGTCAACCAGCGTGTTGTCATTGATATTCCGAAAGGCGTCCGGAAAACCATCCCCTGGCCCCGCGGAGAGCAGCTTCAGTCTTTGCCGCGCTTCAAGGCCGGTGTGGCGAGTGCCACTGTTGCGGTTGTCAAGCCCACGGCGCAGCTCACCGCCAGCAAAGGGCAGATCAATGCCGGCGAGACAGCACAGCTTAACTGGACGACCACCGACGCCCCTAGTGTAGACATCTCCGGCATTGGCCAGGTCCCCGCATCCGGCGAAAAGGCGGTGCCGTTGTGCGAAAGCACTACCTACAATTTGACTGCTACCGGGCCCGGCGGGACTGCCACTTCTTCCTTCTCGGTTGACGTAAATTCTGCCATCCAGGCAACACTCAAGGCATCGCCCGTGGAGGCACGCTACCGGCGCATCGGCGACAAAGTGGTTGAGCAGCCCACGATAACCCTGGATTGGTCGACCTCGAACGTCTCCTCGGTTTCTCTGGATCCGCTGGGTTCTGTGGACCCCTCGGGCAGCCGTACCTTGAACCTAGTTCCCCAAAAAACAGATCTTGGGCCGGTAGACGAAACGCTGACTTACTCCCTCAAGGCCACCAATTGTTCCGGCGCTTCCGAAGCCCGCACGGCCACGGTTCATCTGACAGGCTCCATCGAGCCTTCCGAAGAGGTAGGGAAACTTGAGCACCGCCTGGCACTGCACAGTGTCTTTTTCCCAACCAATCAGCCCAAGACCGACAATCCCAATAGCGGCCTGGTGGCCAGCCAAGAGGAAACTCTGACCACCCTCGCGTCAGACTTCAACAAGTACCGCGAATTCAAACCGGATGCCCACCTGATCCTGAGCGGACATACGGATGTGCGCGGATCAGTCGAGTACAACCAGGCGCTTTCCGAACGCCGTGTCGCTAGCACAAAACAATTCCTGGTTGCACAGGGTGTTCCCGACGCCAGCATTGAAACGCGCGGTCTCGGCAAAGAGCAGGAGCTCACCGCCGACCAGGTGAAAGAGATGGTCGAGCAGAATACTGACCTGAGCGCCGCGGAGCGCCAGAAGGCGCTACACGAACTGCCCGTCATTGTCTTGGCTCAAAACCGCCGTGTCGACGTCGTCCTGAGTACCACAGGCGAACAATCGGTGCGCCAGTTCCCGTTCAACGCTGCCGATGCCATGACTCTTCTCGACAAGAAGACTCCGACGCACGCAACAGCCAAGGCAAAAGGCAAGACGCAGTAAGCCAGCCGCAGCCCGTTCGTGTAGCTCGTCTGGTGTAGTTTCTTGGCCGGGAGCGGCAAAGAAAATTTGAGCGGGGTGTCCTGGGGAGATCCCGCGCCAGCTGTAGGGCCGCTCCTGGCGGACTAACTCCAAGCCAGCCGACGGTTTCCCCGCAGTACCTGCGCAAAATTGAACAGTTTTACGATTCGTTGAATGGGACACTCGCTTTGGCACCCATCTTCATCCCCTTGGTGAGATCGCCGATGCCCTGTGCAAAAGCAAACCTTCTCATCGTCGACGATGTGCCTTCGATTCGAATGGTGCTATCGCAAGTCCTCGCGAAGAATGGGTATACTGCGCGCTCAGCCGCGGACGGTTTCTCTGCATTAGCTGAGATCCGCCGCGAAGCTCCCGATTTCCTCATCTCCAACCTCAACATGCCTGGCATGTCCGGCTTCGAACTGCTTTCGGTGGTCCGGCGCCGCTTTCCGGCCATTCGGGTTATTGCCATGAGCGTGTTTTCAGAAGACGAGATCCTTTCCGGCGTTGCTGCCGATGCCTTCTTTCAAAAAGGCCGCGGATTCGGTGATTTGTTAATGATCCTGGAATCCCTCCCCCAGCCGGAACGATGGGCGCAGCAGCCTGCTGCTGCCCCTGCGCCGGTCTGAATCTCGAGTTCCGCGGGCCGGCTGCGCAATGTCGATCCTTAGATAAGTGCTGATTCAATTCAAAAGTAAATATGGGAGGACGCAATGACGTTCCTGCAAATGGTGCTGATCCTGGCCATTTTTCACCGGGCCTTGCGTGTTCCGGGAGAGCCGGTTCGCGACCGCGAACGCTCGCACCGGTGGTGGCGATAGAATTCGAAATTGGCCTCGCCAACCTTCTACATCGGCCGCCTCAACGCTTCCTTTCTACTGTGCAGATCGGATCGCTCAGCCCGAAATGGCGAAGTCGCGGTCTGGATCCTCTGCGACGCAATTGGTCGAAACTGCTCAGACTCACATGATTTGAGCCGCTACGCTTAAAAAAGCTGGAGCAGGCAAATGACGGCCCCAGTGGTTGTGAGGAGAGTTCATGGACAGGATCAAGATTCTCGCGTTAGCCGCTATTGCTGCATTCGCCATAGCGCCTGGCGCTCCCAAGGCAGCGGCTCAGATTAATTTCTATATCGGAGTCGCCCCGAATTGTCCCTATGGGTACTATGACTACGCCCCTCATAACTGCGCTCCCGACGGCTACTACGGTCCGGAATGGTTCAACGGCGGCGTCTTCATTGGCGCTGGTCCGTGGTTTCATGGGTCCAACGACTTTCAAGGCAGGGTCGATAACACTCTCGATCCACAGTACGGCTATAAGGGCCCATTGCCCAAGGTTGGCGACAAACCCGCGGCGCAGCGGAGATCCCCTGAGCAATTCAAGGGAAATGAAGTGCGCGACGGGCGCGGCAACATAGGCGGAGAGATCCCCGGCAGCAAAGGAAAAGGCTAACCGCGTGCCTATCTTTCAGCTCTCGCGACGCCTACTTGGTGCGACCTTGCAGTGGCGGTGTGTTGCGATAGAGCAAAATTGACCATACGCGATTCTTGTATCCGGACGATGATGGACAGAGATTGATCGTAATTGCGGTTAATCCCGGGTGTGGAGTGTTTCCGCGTTGTACAAGCCCCCAAGGATTAACTAGGGACTGCGTTGCGGGCATCAAATCGTAAAGAGAGCTATGCTCTCATTTTCTCGGGCACTGCGTTCCCGGTCTTTGATCGGTTCGCCACAACCCCAATAACCGTACACCAGAGTGGCTGCTTCTTGGGCAGGAACCGTCCACCCAAACAACCGGCCTGCAACGAGGTAGCATTTTGAAGCGCAAGAATACCCCTAAATTCGATTCCACTGCCTTTCTTGCAAACGCTGGGCTCGGTCGAGCAATGATCGAGTTGAAGCCAAAGCAGACATTTTTCTGCCAGGGAGACACGGCTGACTCCGTGTTCTATCTACAGAAAGGCCACGCAAAAGTCACCGTCGTTTCGCAGAAGGGCAAAGAAGCCACAATCACGCTTCTATCCGCTCGCGATTTTGTCGGAGAGGAGTCTCTCGCGGCGATCGTCGGGCTGCGTATGGCGACTGCGACTGCCGTGAACACCTGTACTGCGCTCAAGATCAGCAGAAATGAAATGATCCGAGTGATGCATGACGAACCTGCATTCGCTGATCTATTTCTCAAGTTCCTGCTGGCCCGCAGCATGCGAACCCAGGCCGATCTTGTCGATCAGCTGTTCAACTCCAGTGAAAAGCGCCTGGCACGGATTCTCCTGTTGATGGCAGAATTCGGCAAACCTGGCGAACCGGAAACCTTCATTCCTCCCATCACGCAGGAAACACTGGCGGATATGATCGGTACCACCCGGTCCCGTGTCAGCTTCTTTATGAACCGCTTTCGCAAGCTTGGTTTTATCAGGTATAACGGCCGCATCCAGGTACATAAGTCGCTGCTCAATGTGGTCCTGCTCGATCAATTGCCTGACCACAACGCGCAAAAGCCCGCCATTCTCCCTTTCCCGCAAGCTACTTCAGCTGCGAATGAGCTGACTTCCACGACGGAACAACGTCACAACCTCTATTAACCCCGAACTGTAGTCTGGAGTTCGGTGAGCGAGCAGGTCCAATGAGGAAGACAATGCGGACACGATTGTTTCACACAGTGCTCATCTGAATGATTTGGGCCCTCCTAATTGCATTCCTCGGTCCGCCCGTTCAGACAGAAGCACAGGCCACTCCTCCGATTTCGACTGGGACGCCGGAAATCCAGACCTTTCCTGAGCCTGACCCACAGGTGGATAGCGACGCAATCTCAAAACACAGGACGATCCACCGGGCAACAATCAAGATCGATGATTCGCTCATCGTGGGTATCTCAGAGCACCCTCGTGATGACTACGATTTTGATACGTTGGTCACGGTGCGCCGGGTTAATGAGAAGCCGCAACTGTTCTGGATCGGGCGACTTATCCGGCACGGGCAGCTTCGTGTAGTTCACTTTGCATTATTGCGAACGGACGGCCATAGCGGCATGTTGGTCCTCGAATTTGAGGGAGGAGCTGTCGGTGCCAGCGAAGGCTTTGCAGTGCTTCAATATACGCCCGACAAGTTGTGGCCGAATGTGTTGCCCCTTACGAACTACGGCAAGATAGTGGTCTTTCGAAACCAACCAGAGGTCGCAGAGATTTGGTCCGGAGATTGCGCCGATATATCGTCCGATGCTGGGGGGTGCGAATATCGAAAGAGAACATGCAAATGGAGTGAGACCGGGTACAGCTGCTCTGCATCACAGAGCATCAAAGGGCTGTTCAACAAGGGCGACATTAGCGACCCGGGAATCGAGATCAAGTAGATCTATCCGTGTGACAGGGCGGGTGGCCCGTGAGCCGGGTGCAATCTAAGTTCTACCACGATGAGTGGGTGCCCCAGGCCCGGGGTCCCCGCGAACAGGTCTTCGTTCCTGGGGTGGAGGCGCCTCGCATTTGGGCGCCTGGGAGTGCACAATTTCGGGCCGGCCGTTTTTCGCTCCTCCTCGACATCCGGGGCGATTCGTCGTACTCTTGCCGTCGATGGCGAGCGGCCCGTGTGCCGGGGGCAATATAAGTTCTACTACAATGAGTGGGTGGCCTTTGAATGCGCCAATGTACGTGAGTTCTACGGCAAGATGGGCATCGGTGACAGGACCGAGATCGAGTTTTTTAACGGCCCGCACATGATTTAAGGCGTGGGAACGTTTCAGTTCCTCCGCCATCATTTGAGATGGCCGGGGTAGTTGTGTAGTAGATTGTGAAAGTGACTTGGCCAGTGCGAAACGTACGCCGGCGTTCAGGGGACGACTGTGCCGGTCAACAATTGGCGCAATTTTTCGCATACGGCAATAGGCGGTTCAGAGGTAAGCAATCGATGGATCGAAGGCTGGCGCTTTGCACCGAAGGTATATCTAGAAAGTTCCGCGTTGACCAGGGCGGCATAACCGAAAGCAGGAGATGAAATGGAGAGACGCACGTTTCTGAAACGCTCAGCAGTTGGGATTGGGACCCTTGCCGGAGTGTATAGCGGAATTTTGAAAGCAGACGGAGAGAGTCCGTCGCATTCCCGCTATGGGGCTGTGATGACGGAAGGAAAGGGGCCGCTCGCGTGGGGAACCAACGCCGTGGTTCTCGAGTCGCCTTGGAGCGGTTCGCCTTCCCTGGATGATCTTCTGTCGGACCATGAGCACACCATGGTCTTGGACCGGTTTTATCGCGTCGGCGGTGACAATCGTCCGGCGACGCCGACGGAGTGCCGCATTGCCTATAACAGCGACGCGCTCTTCGTGGTTTTTCGTTGCGGGGAAAGCGACATGTCTTTCCCTTACGCTAATCTGGATGCCGATTTGTGGCGAGCGGCGAATTGGCATTCGCTGCATGGTTTGCCTTCCGCAAGTAATAACTGGCCTCCTTATCCGGATGAAGTGGACTTTTTGATTCAGCCCGACGCGGGCGTTCCCTCCTATTACCAGTTTGCGGCGACGCTACAGGGCCTGAGATTTGGCTGCGAACGCCAGTTGAGCTCCAGTACGGATGTGGCTCCTGATGCCGCTGCTGCCGCTCGCCGCTCTTCCGAGGTCGCCAACAAAATCGAAGATTTCGAAGCGACGGTTACCGGGAAAACCGGCGAATGGCTGGTCTTTTTCCAGATACCGTGGCAAACACTGGGCGGAAAGCCGAAGTCCTATTTTGGTTTTCTGCCCATGCGTACTCGCTGGCGCGATGGCGAGTTCAGCAGTCCGGTGGCAATTGATTTTAACGAAGGCATGCCGGTTGACCTGTTCATCGAAACTCACTTTTCGGGCGATGCCCAGGTCCAGGATTCTCAAAGCAGCTTGTGCCGGTTGCCTTCCGGCATCCTGCGCTGGCAAAGTCCGGCGCTGCTGACCTACCCTGGCGTCGACACGTGCCGGCAAATTTGGCAGATGGAGTCGTCAATAACCACGCCAACGGATAAGAATAATCTGGCGCAGCGGCTCTATCTCACGCAACGTTGGGTCGACCTGGTTACACAGGAAGGGCTCGTGTTGTATCTCAGGGCGTCGATCGACCCCAGGGGATGGGACATTCTAAAGAGTGACATGACTTTGCCGCTCCTCCGGCAAAAAGTGAACGCGGCTTTGCAGAAGGATGATTCGGCGCATGCGTGTCAGTTACTGGACACTTACCTGAGCCAGCTCGACAGGCTGTCCAGGTGGTGGTATGCCGATGGCTCTCCGGGGGACATCCTGACGGATGCATGGACGCCGGTCACAAGCGCGGAAAGCCTGGAGGTGCAAGGCAGCGCGCTGCTCATGCGGTGCATGGCCGGCAGCCATGAAGTTGAGCTGCGCCTGGTCCTGCCGGCGACGGGCGGCATAAGAATCTACGGCAGCGATGAAGGGTACTGGAGGCCGGATGATCTGTTGCCGTTAAAAGCGACCCAGACCTCAAGCTCCTGCTCCATCGAAACCGCCGATGGCAGGGTTGTGATCGGCCGAAAGCCGTTTTCGGTTTCCTTCTATGACGCCGCGGGAAATGAGGTGACGCAAATCGGCGCCGGCAGTCTGGCTTTCCGGCTTGACCAGGACGGCAAGATATTGGCGATAGATTTCAGAAATCGCCTTTCTGCGGACGAGACCATTTATGGCTTTGGAGAAAAGTATGATCAGTTCAATCACAATGGCAGTGTGCTAACTCTTTGGGGGACGGATGACTGGGTTGGCAACGGGGAGGGCTTGGCGAATACAACCTACAAAGCTCTGCCCATCTTTCACAGTTCCAGGGGTTACATGGTTTTTGACAATTCGTCCTATCGTTTACGGGCGGACATCGGGAAGACGGATCCAAGCCAATATCGAATTACACAACAGGGTCCGATATTCGACTATTACTTCTTAATGGGCGCGCCCGAGAAGACATTGCCATCCTATACGGCTCTGACCGGCAGGGTTCCGCTGCCGCCCAAGTGGGTTTTCGAACCGTGGATGGGCCGCGGCGGCGGGGCTTGGGCAGAAGGCCATTGGGAGGACCTCGAGTTCGCGGTGTCGGAGGGAGAAAGAGTCACCCTCCATTACGCGGAGTTGGACATCCCGCATTCGGCCATCTATGCGGAGGGCCCTTCTGCCCTTTCACCGGAATTGAACCATTTCATGGCAGACCGCGGGATCAGGGTGCTGGGCTACTTCATGCCTGCGGACGTCCCGCTGCGACTGCAACAGAGACTTATGCCCGAACTGAAGCCCGATCAACTCCCCATTTTGCGCTTCCCAAGCGGGGCCATCGCCCCAGACTCCGAAGAGGACAATTACATAGATTTCACCAACCCCAACGCGCTGGAGCTCTGCCGGCGCGCGTTGAGGGAGGCCCTGGACCTTGGCCAAGCCGGAAGCATGGTGGATTTTGGCGATTTGACGCCGGACGACGCGGTCTTTTACGACGGCCGGCGCGGCGCCGAGATGCACAATTTTTACTACTACGACTATCAACGGACGGTCAGCGAAGTCTATCGGGAAAAACGCGGCAATGACTTCATCTTATATGCCAGAGGGGCCGCGCCCGGCACGCAAAGATGGGTCGGCCAATTCGCCGGCGATCACCCGGCTAACTTTAACGGGCTTAAGCACGTCGTAACCGGGGCGATGAACTTATGCGCCTGCGGTTATTCCCTCTGGGGCAGCGACTTGGGCGGCTATTTCGGTTATCCGCAGCCGGCGGTGTATATGCGCTGGTTCCAATTCGGATGCTTCAGCCCCTTGATGCGCCCTCATGGCACCGCGCCGCGCGATCCGTGGTATTTCAGCGAAGACGCGGTGAAGAACTATAAGTTCCTGGCCTGGACGCGGGAAAATTTATTGAACTATAACTACAATTCCGCCGCCATTGCGCATGAAACGGGTATTTCCATGATGCGTTCCATGCCGGTGTCGTTTCCTGACGAAGAGCAGTTGGCCGCCGTAGGGGATCAATACATGTTCGGGCCGGATTTGCTGGTTGCGCCTGTGGTCAACGAAGACACTTTCAGGACAATTTCGTTTCCCTCCGGCGTATGGACGAGCTTATGGGATGGCAAAACGCTCTCCGGGCCGGTGAAGCTCAAGGTTAGCGCGCCTTTGGATACCATTCCCGTCTATCTGAAGCCAGGGGCCGTCGTGCCGGTGCAACTCAATGAAGAGTTGCAGTTTGGTAAGAGCATGACCAGCAGTCGTGTCGACGCTCTGGTCGTAACTTGTCCCAACGGGAGTGAGACCGTAACATTGCTCAACGCACTGGGCGAGGCTGCAAAAGTGACCGTGCAGCCCAAGGCGGGCGGCTTTATTTGGACGCTCGAGAACCTTCCTGAAATGAGTTATCTGCTGGTTTACGGGGCGACGGCAGCATCCTCCATAACAGTAAATGGGAACGCGTTGCCAGACCGTGGCGGCAGCCAATCCTGACGCGACGCCGGCAGGCTGGGTGATCGATTCGGCTGGCAACCGAGTCGTGATTCCCCTGCCATCGCGTCAAGTTGAACAAGGCGCGCCAACAACGGAAATTGAAGTAGACTTTAAGCCGAGCAAACAATAGGACGACTAAGGAGAAGAGTAAAAGTCAATCGCGCCGCGCCTATGGAACTGTTGGTCGAGGTAGTGTGCGCTCCCAGTATCCTGAGGGTTCGCGCGATCAGTTCGGTTGGCGACAACACAAGAGCTTCGGGCGAAAACTCACACAATGCGTCAATAACTGTAATGAAAAGTGGGACTCAGTCCGTATCGCCGCAAGTCGCGAGAGATGAGGCTCACGAGAAGAAGCGGTTACGCTCCATTGGTCAATTCGATGCGTCTCCTGCTGACGGTTGCACTCTTTTGCTTCCCTGAGGCTGGATGAGCAACTGCCTTCAGCCAACATTTGCCAATCGTTTGCGGAAAGTGAAAATCGAAGTCATATGTCTGCTGGCCCAGACCAGAAACCTCAAATGGGATCTCACTCTTTGCCAATTGCCGCCCGTCTTCTCTTTCCAAGATGAGCAACAGTAAACCGGAGGTCGGCGTTGCATCGTCATTTATCATCATCACTTCAAGCTCTCGCGCGGTTCCCGCCTTCAATTTCGAGTGCCAGAAGTTGATGTACACGCCCACAGGACTAAATGCGTTCTTCATATATTCTTCGAAATGAGGTTCGAGCCTGAGATTCTTCACGTCCTGGAAACTGTCGCTCGTGGCCCCATCCGGCTTCGAATATGTGAGGTAGACAAAATGAAGCACCGCCGCGAAATGACGGTAAGCTCGCCAGTACTCCGTCAACCCTGCGATAAGGTATGCGTACTCTGCAAGTCGTTCTTCTGGAGTTGCAGTTGGAGAAAGGATCCTATCCCAGAGCTTCTTGGTCAGTGTCGTGGGGCTTCCGTCACGGTTGACCCACAGCCATCCATACTCGTTCAAAATGAGTGCATGCCCTGTAGGCGGAGCAGAAATGGCTCGATCGGCACCGCTCCTGAACTCAAGGTCCTCCATAGAATCGATGCGAATCTTGTTACCCGGCCAGGTATCGAAGAGATATGGGTGCTCTTCAACGGGATCATCCTTGCCCGCCGGGAGATTATAACTGTCCTCCCAGGGACGCTCCGATAAATCCAAGCCTCTCACCTGAGGAATGATCTTGGCGGACAAATCCGGGAACAAAGTCTCATTGCTTGCGTCCCAAATTGCTACGCTCGGATGGTTGCAATTGTCTCGGATATATTCCGAAAACTCCGAAAGCAATTGCTCTTCATTGTAAATTCTATAGAGCTGATCGTCTCTCCCTGTCCAGATTGGGTACTCGTATTCGATCAACAGTCCCGCTTCATCGGCAATATCCAACCACCTATCCGGAGTCGGCCCGATACAAAATCGAAAGCTGTTCCAGTTCATCTGTTTCGGTATATCTATCAGGAGCCTCCTCACCCACTCATCCTTCCACGGTAATCCTCCGGATAAGGGATCTTCAAAAAAACGATGCAAGGTAATATTCGAGCCTCGCAGGAAAAATGGTTCCCTATTCAGGTATGCGCGCTGCGTGGGTGTGTCGAAGCGAAACTCTCGCAAACCGAATCTGGTAGATGTGCTGTCTGCGCCTGTCGTTACTTCTAGAATATAGAGCTGAGGATCGTCCGGCCACCACAGTCGTGCATTGGGTAATGGGATTGTTGTCGAGAATGCCCGTTCAACGCCGGCGCCCAGTGAGATCTGATCCGTATGACGCTTCAAAACCTGCGCAGAATTCCAGGGACGCACCGTAAAATTCAGAACACACTGTACTGGGCTCAGACTGTGGTTCTTGACCACTGTTTGCACGACGATCTCACGCGGCGAGACATGAGGCGCGACCTGGACACTTTCAATTGCAGGATTGTCGTTGAAGTATACGCTCACCTCATCGTAAATTCCCGGGGTCCACTGTTTCTTCTCCCAATCGATGCCAGCGATGACCCCATGGGGCAGAACACCAGGATGAGCACCGACCCGAATGACAAGTTCATTTTCCGCTGACCAACGGACGGTTTTCGAGAGATCGAAATGTCCCGCCGTAAAACAACTCCAATGTTCGCCTATCTTGCTTCCGTTCAGCCATACGGCCGTCCCAAACTGGGCCTTATTTACCTTTAATCGAGCCAATTGGCGAACGGACGGCGCAACAAACGTTGTGCGATACCAGAAGTACCTTCTCTGCTGCTTGGTAAATCGACTTAGATCACTCGCCGGAATACGACCAACGTGACTTAACTCCCGAATCCACGAAGAACCGTCAAAATCATCAACGTCCAGGAAAGCGGGAGTTGATGAGTGGATAAGACCGGGGACATCAACTTTGTGAGAGAAGGAGTTCGTGATGACGTCAGACGAAATAGAGTCCTCGATCTCCCATGTTCCATTTAGCGGCAAAATTGCTCTTTCGCCCCGCTCTCGGGCAGCCAAAGGGGTTTCGCCATCCGTCGCAGTCCGAACAGCTAGTTGAGGCAAGTATTTGTGGGAGATTCCAGTCCCAATCAGGACGAGAAACTTTCGCCGATCCATGGCTGCACCCTTTCTATTGATCCCGGCGGCGAGTCGCTATCCTCGACTGGCCGTGCGTCCTGGCATGATGCCATCCATCCAGAAGCTTCGAGTTCCGCACAACCGGCACAGTTTATCTCCAGGAGCCAAAAAGAGCAGGGGGAGACGACATGATCTATCGTCTCCCCCCTCTGAGAGTCGAACCTGAGTTTTAGAATGACAGGCGCGCCCCGAGTTGCACGGTACGGCCGGAAACGGCGCTACTTCCGATTTGGCTGACGGCAGGGCCAGTGTAAACTGTGCCCGCGGTAGCACCATCCGGCGATTCAAGACCAACATCGCCACTCCCACTCCCCGGCGCCGCCCAACTCGTGTGGTTGAATGCGTTGAACGAGTCGATCCGAAGCTGTAACTTCACGTTTTCCCACAAGGAGAACATCTTGCTGCCGGAAAGGTTCACCTGATACCATGCCGGTCCGTACAGGCTATTCCTTCTTACATCCCCGTAGGTTCCGTTCGCGGGCTTGGTGAAGGCTGCCGGGTTAAACCACTCGTCGGCGCTCTGGTGTGCCGGCTTCCAACTGACTCCGGGATTCCAGTTCGGATATTGTGAACTGCCCGAGGCCTGGTTATAAGTGTTGCCATCGGCTATTACACTGAACGGACTGCCGCCAAGCACGGCCGTCGAGCCGCTAATCTGCCAGCCGCCAACCACTGCGTCCGCCGCCGAATTGTTGTTCAGGAACTTCATGCCCTTGCCGAAGGGCAGTTGATAGACCGCGTAGCCCTTGAACGCCTGGTGTATATCGAAGTTGGAATTGCCGTAGTTGGCCGCGGAGTCGTTGGCGATCTGATAGTCGCTAGTTCCCGCCTGGCAGCACCATCCCGCGCTGTCCTCATCGTCGAGAAACTGCGCCCAGACATAGTTGAAGCTGAAGCTCAGGCCCGAGCTCACGCGCTGTGTAATCTCGGCCTGGAGCGAGTTGTAGTTGGCGACGCCGTTCACGCTCGCGGTGCTTGAGCTAAGGTTCTCAAACAGCGGGTAAGGACGATCTGCAGTGTCGTTGGCCGAAAGTTCGGACGTAGGCACCGCATTGAGGTCGCTCGAAACGGGGAGGTTCCAGCTGTGGCTCCCCACGTAGGAGACTTGGGCCACTAAATTTGAGCGCAATTGTCTCTGGATGGCAAAGTTATATTCGTAAACCTTCTGGATCGGTGTGTGGAATGGGCTGTAGCCTACGCTTTGGCCATTGAGGGCAGCCGGATTATTGTCAGGCGACACGTAAGGAAGCGCCGGACCCGTGCTGCAATTCAGGCCGCTTGGAGTAGTAGTGCTGCATACCGTGCCGTTTCCGTCCAGCTGCACGATTGGATAGATGCCGCTGCTTGTATCGTTGATATTGCCGGAGCCGGACAAGGCGTTGCCGAGACCGACGCTGTAGTCGTCGAGGGTCATTATATGGTCGTAGACACCGAAGCCGCCGCGAACGGTGGTATTGGACCACGGCTGCCAGGAAAATCCCACGCGTGGAAGAAACGTACTAAATACATTTGCCTGCAGGGATGACCGGCCATTGGCTTTTGTCGTGCCAAACCACAAGGCGCCCAAACCACCCGCGGGGTTTGAAACCGTCGGGTCAAAGAGCGCCTCGTTGCCATGAATTTCATTCCATCCATGGCTGATATCATAGCGGAGCCCGATATTGATGGTGAGGTTGGGGCGCATCTTGTAATCGTCCTGAACGAACATCTCCGGGTTCTTCATGCGCGCTCCGTACTCCGGCGAAACGGCAGCCTGCCAGCTGTTCGAGAGACCGAGCAGGAAGTCGGCATAACCCAGACCGGTTGTCCCGCTGTCGGGAGCTGCGCATGTACTCCCCTCCGGTGCGCTCGCCGGGCAATTGGCACTCGAAACGGACCAATGCTCGGTGTAGCGGCCGTCGAAACTCATTTGTCCGGCGTTGATGTTACCCCAATTTGTGTCGTCCTCACGGAAGAACAACAACTCTCCGCCAAAATGAAGGATATGCTTGCCGCGGATCATCGTCACGACATCCGACGGATCGAAGTTACCCTGTTTGTAGTCCGAGTTGCTTGCCGGGCCGATCCCCGAGTAAGGCGATAAACTGATGCTGGGAAATTGATCGGCCTTGGGAAACTGCCAGCCGACCTTGGCGGCATAGCCGTGATTCAAGGCGGAATCGGGGTAGTCAGAAATGGCATAGGTGTAACCCATTCTGGCTTCATTGATCAAGGATGGGCTGATATTCCACACATCCGAAACCTCATAGGTGTCTTCATTTGCAAATCCGAACTGGCAACCCAGCGGGCAGGCCGTGAGGTTGCTGAGGTTGGGAGTGGGATTCAACTGGTCCCACATGGAGTACGTAAGCCTGTTGTTCTGCGTGATGTCATAATCCACACGGGCGGTGTAGTCTTTAAGAGGGTTGGAATTCGCCAGCTCTACAAACCAGTTTTGCGTAAGCACGCCGTCGCTCGGGTCTATAGTTCCAGGCTCGAATGTTCCGCCGGACAAATGGCTCGAAGGCGTCGGATAGTAGGCCTGGACGGCTTTGGCCACCGTATCGAGCAGAGAGCCAGGTATCGTGTTCGTGGTCGTGCCGGTTTCGCCGTATTCCGATGTAAACGACTGTCTCACCGGATAGGGATTGTTTAGCGAATCGTAGGCAATGGTTTGAGTCGTTGGATCGTAGAGCGTTCTCGTAATCGATGAAAAGTTGCCGCCCATGATGTCCGCGGTCGGAACGGTTTGAAGGCTTGTGTTGGCCGCGCCGTGGTTCAGAATCTGGTCGTAGTTGAAGAAGAAGAACATCTTCTTCTTCAGGATCGGACCGCCGATAGCGCCGCCAAAGTCGTCGTAGCGAAGAAGCGGAACCGGCGGCTCCGCACCGGAGCTGTAGTTGTGGATGGGGGAATTGAAGAAGTTATTCCGAGCGTACTCGTAAGCGTCTCCATGGAACTTGTTGGTCCCGCTCTTGGTGATCTTGCTTATGACCAAGCCGCCGACACCGTATTGCGCCGAGAACGTGGACTCGGAGATCTGCAGCTCGCCTATCGCATCCATCTCTCCCACAGTGCTCACGTTGTCGCTATGGCCGGCGACCATCGAAACGCCATCGTTGAGGATGTTGGTGTAGGGAAGGTTCCCGTCCACCGCAGCCACCATTCCCGGATTCGTCGTCGTCGGGGCGTTCGAGGCCGTACCCACAGCGCCGGGCATCAGGATCATAAAGTTTGCGAAGTCCTCATTGACCAAGGGCAATTTCGTCAGTGTTTGCGATTCCAGGGTCGTAGTCTGACTGCCCGATTCGGTCTGCATCAGGGGTTCGTCGGTGGTGACCATCACTTGCTCACTGGTCGAACCGACCTTCAGACTTGCGTCGACGGTAAGGTAGCCAACATCGAGCGTGACCGGACCACGCACCAGCGTTTCGAAACCTTGCTTGGTGAAGGTGACCTTGTAGCTTCCAGGCAAAATCGAGGCTGTGTCGTACAGTCCCGCCTGGTCGGTGACGAAGTTTTTCGATACGCCGGTGTCGATATTCAGCACCGTGACCGTCACCTTTGGGATCAACGCTCCCGTATTGTCAGTAACGGTACCACGTATGTCGCCGGAGTTTGTGTTCTGGGCATACGCATCTCGAGTACAGCATGCCCCCATAATGAGCAGAATCGCGATTCCGCTCCAATACGATAGAAACCTTTTGCCTTTCATTCCTTCCTCCTAAGAGTTGGCTCTCCTTTTTGGTATCTCTTTCGCTATTGAAGCAACTCGCTAAGGGATACGTTTTGCGCGCATAGCCTGCCCGGTAATTTGTACCCGGGTGGGCTTTAGTTGAACGTAGCGGGATCACCAAAGGACTTCAGCGCATCATGCAGCGCATGGCTCAGAGAGCCCCTCTTGATCGGACGTTCGGATTGAAGGTCATTCTAGGCTGCTCAATCGAAGGGTTGATAAGCTCCTTACGGCAGAATAATGAGGGTCTTTACGGAAAGGAGGAGTAAATTCTTATCCTGTCAGCGCTAAAGCGCCCTGTGTTTTCAATTATTTGCGTTCCGCGGCGCGAGAAAGCAGAAAATTCGCTGAGGGAGGGCGTAAAATGGCCTCTTCGGGCCGGAGAGCGGTATGAGCGTTCCATCACAGCCACACAGCAAGGAATTTCTAAGCGAAACAGCCAAGAAAGCAATCCGCGAACAACTGGAGCGCCTTCTGGCGAGCCCGTATATCAGCCACAGCAAGAGGTTTCCAACCTTCCTGCGCTTCGTTGTAGAACACACTCTGGCCGGGGAAGCAGACGACATCAAGGAACGGACCCTGGGGATTGAGATATTTGGGAGGGATGCCAACTACGACACCGCCCTCGACCCTATTGTGCGGGTGACGGCTGCGGAGATCCGCAAACGGGTGGCGCAGTACTATCAGGATTCCGCGCACGACGAGGAGCTGCGCATCACTCTGCTGTCGGGTTCGTATATTCCGCAGTTTCACAGCCCGAAGGGCAAAAGCATTCATGGGCTTCCGGAGATAGATGCGATTCCAGCGGGCACGCCGGAGCACGTGCCAGCGCCGGCTACGCAAGCTCGCCGCTGGTGGCTGCTGGCGGCAGTTGGGGTGGCCGCAGCCGGGCTGTTGGCTTGGGGCACAGTCGTGTTTTGGCAGCGGACCAACCGCGCGGCGGTCGATTTCTTCTGGCAGCCGGTATTAAGCTCCAACGGGCCGGTATTGCTATGCGTTCCCGAACAGCCCAGCAACTTCGCGGTCAATGTGCTGAACCCGGGTAGTCCCCCCAATTATCAGGATATGCCAAAGAACGCAAGTGTGTCGCCGGGGATCGGCGACGTGAGCGCAATCATCAAAGTGGTCGGCATTCTGCAATCAAGGGGGAAGCTGTACGCGCTGAAGGGCGAGGGAACCACGGGCCTTGACGACCTTCAGCGCGGTCCTGCGGTCTTTGTGGGCGCCTACGACAACGCGTGGACGATGCGCCTGACCAATCTGCTGCATTACCGCTTTGCAAACGACGCCGACATGATGCGCCAGTGGATTGTGGACAGTACGGCGCCAGACAAGACACGCTGGATGATCGACCGTGGCGCGCAAATGGCCATTGAAAACTACCGGGATTATGCGATCGTCGCGCGATTTACCGACCCCAACACTGGCAAGCTGGCGGTGATATTGGCGGGAATCGGCCCCGGCGGCACGCGCGCGGCCGGGGAGTTCATCACCGATAGCGCCCATTTGACCCAGCTGATGCGTGCTGCGCAGGCGGCCGGCGATAAGAAGAACATGGAATTCGTATTAAGCACGCAGGTCATCGATGGCGAGCCGGGCGCTCCGAGAATGGAAGCCAGTTACTTCTGGTAATTCCGCTTTGAGCGCGAGCAACGATGCCTTACACTCACAAGCAATATCCACGATCGTTATTTCAGCTTGTCAGGAGGGTGTCGTAGGACTCCGCTCAAATCAATGACCAGGGAAGTCTTTATGGGCGCTTCTGCCCAAGAGCCTGTTATTAACTTTATCCCTTTGTAGTCAAAGGGGTGCCCAATTTTCCCATAGTCTCCGACGATGGAAGGATGAGAAACAAAGGGCAGATCCGTTATCCAAGCGATGTGACGGACGAGGAATGGGCTTTTGTAGCGCCGTATTTAGAGCAGTTCCACAATACTTGTAGCCGTTTCCGGCGGTGGCACAAGGTGGGTTTTCCTTGAGGAAAAGCCCAATTAGCTGTTGTTACTTCGGCATACAGCAATTGTGGAACCGCTGTAGCGCTGTGTCGGGAGGACCCCGAGGAACGAGACCATCCTCTTCGCGCGGTGTTCAATGGCCTGCGTTCCATCGTGCGCACCGGCGGACAGTGGTCTATCAGCAGACGCAGCGCTGGATTCGCGCCCAGTGTTTCGAGACAAGGTCATTCTAGGCCGCTCAATCGAAGGGTTGAAAAGGCCTTTACGGCAGCGAGGGTCTTTACGGAAAGGAGGGGTAAATTCTTATCCTGTCAGCGCTAAAGCGCCCTTTGTTTTCAATTATTTGCGTTCTGTGGCGCGAGAAAGCAGGAAGTTTCCCGAGGAGAGGGGTATAATCGCTTTTTCCAGCTGGAGGGCCAGATGAGCGTATCGCTACAGGCACGTGACCATGAAGGTCTGAGCGTAGCGGCCAAGAAAGCAATCGGCGAACAACTGGAGCGCCTTCTGGCAAGTCCGTATATGAGCCACAGCAAGAGGCTTCCAACCTTCCTGCGCTTCGTTGTAGAACACACTCTGGCCGGGGAGGTAGACGACATCAAGGAACGGACCCTGGGCATTGAGGTATTCGGGAAGGATGCCAGCTACGACACCGCCCTTGACCCTATTGTGCGGGTGACGGCTGCGGAGATCCGCAAACGGGTGGCGCAGTACTATCAGGATTCCGCGCACAACGAGGAGCTGCGCATCACTCTGCCGTCGGGATCGTATATTCCGCAGTTTCACAGCCCGAAGGGCAAGAGCATTCATGGGCTTCCGGAGATAGATGCGATTCCAGCGGGCACGCCGGAGCATGTGCCAGCGCCGGCTACGCAAGCTGGTCGGTGGTGGCTGCTGGCGGCAGTTGGGGTGGCCGCAGCCGGGCTGTTGGTGTGGGGCACAGTCGTGTTTTGGCAGCGGACCAACCGCGCGGCGGTCGATTTCTTCTGGCAGCCGGTATTAAGCTCCAACGAGCCAGTATTGCTATGCGTTCCCGAACAGCCCAATGACTTCGCGCCCAATGTGCTGAACCCGGGCAATCTCCCCTATCAGGTTGTGCCAACGAACTCAAGGCCGCCGGGGATCGGCGACCTGAGCGCAGTCATCAAAGTGGCCGGCATTCTGCAATCAAGGGGGAAGCTGTACGCGCTGAAGGGCGAGGCAGCCACGGCCCTTGACGACCTTCAGCGCGGTCCTACGGTCTTTGTGGGCGCCTACGACAACGTGTGGACGCTGCGCCTGACCAATCCGCTGCATTACCACTTTGCAAACGACGCAGACATGATGCACCAGTGGATTGTGGACAGTACGGCGCCAGACAAGACACGCTGGATGATCGACCGTGGCGCGCAAATGGCCAGCGACAACTATCGGGACTATGCGATCGTGGCGCGATTTACCGACCCCAACACTGGCAAGCTGGCTGTGATATTGGCGGGAATCGGCGCCGGCGGCGGCGGCACGCGCGCGGCTGGGGAGTTCATCACCGATAGCGCCCATTTGACCCAGCTGATGCGCGCTGCGCAGGCGGCCGGCGATAAGAAGAACATGGAATTCGTTATAAGCACGCAGATCATCGGTGGCGAGCCGGGCGCTCCGAGAATGGAAGCCAGTTACTTCTGGTAATTCCGCTTTGAGCGCGGGCAGACTTCGCTTTTCCGACGAAATGATCGGGTACCGCGGCCTCGCAGGGCGCTTTCTCTGCCTTGACATGCGAAACAACCGTCCCGACATCGCTGCCTTGGAAGCCACAGCGAGACTCTCGAGGTTTTCCCAAGCTGGGCAAGCAAAATGGAAATTCGGGTTCCAAGCTGTTGACCGCCGGACCCCGGTAACCACCCTGGTAAGGCACCTTCGTAACCTCTTAGTTATTTTAGTTGCATTCGCTTTCCACCCGTTGGTCGCATTCACTTTCCACCCGTTAGTCGCATTCACTTTCCACCCGAGAGGAGTAGTTGTTAGGAATGCTGTTGTTGTCAGAAGGAGACGTTAAGCCACATTTCCATTTTGAGTCGTAATTCTGGCTCTATAGCAATATTTGTGGGTGAAGAGGACGGTGGAAGAAGGCGCTCCGAGGGAAAGTCCAGAAGCGGGACTTTCCCCCCTCGCTTGGAAATCCCGCAAGAGCATCGGGATTCCCGCTTTTTCCACCGCCCCGGAGGCGACGGTTAACGTTGAAAGCTCGACAGCGGAACTGGTGACCGGACTCTGGTGCCGACGCACGTGATTCTTAACATGTTGATGGATTCATGTAAGCCATTGAAACAAGAGCATGTTAGCAGTAGACACTCCGCAGAATCTTCGGTTGCCCTCTTCCACTTCGGACCCACAGATTCTGCTGAGGAGGCGTAATTCTGAATCCTCGGATCGTCGCAATCGTCAATATTCATCCGGGTGCGAACGCGGTGAAGACGCCCCGCAGGAAAATACCCAATGGGTGAGATACAAAACCGGCCTTTTCAGCTTTCCTTCAACTCTGCCGTGAAGGTTGATTTCCAAGGATCACGAGTCACCTCCGACGCTGGCCTGTTGGTGGTTCGAAAGTTGGATGAAAGGCTTGGACTGAGCCAGCTCATCCCCGGTAAACCGAATCGCGGAAGACAAAGAAGGAGGAGGGACCGGTGTCGGAGAAATCGATGAGGAGGGCTCTCGGTTACGCGGACGAGTCTAGGCGGTGCGGAAGTACCCGCTTTTTCGGTTACGCGGACGAGTCCCAGGAGAGACGGAAGTACCCGCTTTTTTCGAATACAAATGTAGATTTGGTCTCGCAATACTCCTCGCGAGCGGTACACTTAAGGCCTTACAATGAGATTCCCGTTAAGGCGACAATGAAGATCCCAGGAAATAGCAACGGGCATATCCCCGCGGATGCGCGCATGAGGAACCCTGTTTCAGCGTCATGCGGAGTGCGCGCCGATGGCCGGTCCATGATTGCCCGGCTGCGCGCGCTTGCGGGCGCCGGCAACGAAGAGGGCTCGCAGTTAGTCGAGTTCGCCATATGCCTGCCCCTCCTTTGTCTCATCTTGGTCGGGATAATTGCGTTCGGGATCACCCTGAACAACTACGAGGAGGAGTCCAACGCCGTCAGCGTTGCCGCGCGACTCCTCTCTAGCAGCCGCGGACAGACCACGGACCCGTGCGCCTTGGTGACCCAGTCGATAGAGGGCGCGGCCCCCGGCCTCAACCCGGCGAGTTTGACGCTCACTCTCACGCTCGACGGAAGCCAGTTCAGCGGGACGACCTGCCAGGCGGGGGCGGCGGATCTGGTGTACGGGACGACCGCCCAAGTGACGGCCACCTACCCCTGTAGCCTGTCGCTCATCCACCTAGGCGGCTGCACCCTCACGGCGCAGACTGCGGAGCTTGTCCAATGAACCGAAACAACGCACCTTTCCTGTCTAGAGCGCTCCGGCTGCGCAAAAATCAAAGCGGGCAGGTCTTCGTCCTCACGGCGCTTATGCTGGGCGTGTTCCTCCCAATAGCCGCCTTCGTGATCGACTTGGGGTACGCCTGGGCCTGCTACCAAAAGCTGCAAGCCTCGGCCGACGCCGCGGCGATCGCCGCGGCGTCCGTCCTGCCCAATGGGCCGGCCGCACTGGCAAACGCCACCCTGTACAGCGCCACGCCCGGAAACTTGAATGCCATTCCCGGCATCACCGTGACGATGCCCACCCCGACGTATGCATGCTCGCAAGAACTGGTCACGCTATTCGACATGATCTGTCCCACTGCGTCCGGTAACATTGTCAGCGCAAACGCAATCCAAGTGGTGGAGCATGCGAGCGTCCCGACGTTCTTCGCCAAGATATTCGGCGTCAAAACGATCTCGCTCGCGGTGACCGCCAGCGCGCGGGCGCGGGGCGGCGCGCAGTCAGGCCCGTTCAACATCGTCATAGTCGCCCAAGCTACGGGGCATACGGGAGGAGTCGCAGACTCAAGCTGTAAGCCCGTCTACACTGACAACGGCGCTACGTTCACCGGAACAGTCTATCAGGCAGATTGCATCAAATCGGGAATTCGGATTCTATTGTCAGAACTTTGGCCATGCCCTCCGGGCCCAACATGCAGCAGCAGCAATGCTGTTGATGAAGTCAGCCTAATGATGTTCCCGGGGCTATGCCAGCAAGGTAGTACTGGTTCATGCGTAAAGACCAGTACTGCTGCGGCCTCTCAGGCCGCCGAATACTCGACCTGCGGGGAGGGGGACAGCCTCGCGGCCGTTACACCCTACGTTGATCAAAGCTACCTCGCTTCGACCAATCCCCTCTTTATGGTAACGCCGTTATCCAATGACTTTCGCACGTCAGCCACAAGCCTGCTCAATGGGAGCGGTTCGCATCTTGTTCAAGCGGTCGACTGGACCGACGGTGTGGGTTGCACAGGTACGGCCGGTCATTATGGATACACCAGTTTCTGGGAGACCGACTACGCCCCGGCGATCACCGCGGCGCAGGCGGAGCTCGCTGCCAACAGTCGGCCGAACACCCAGAACGTGATTATTTTGATCAGCGACGGCGACGCACCAGGGCAGGCGGGGTGCGACGCAGGAAACAACTACTGTAACGGCGGGGGTATTAACCAGTGCCAGGCGGGGGTCAACGCGGCCCAAGCTGCCGCGGCGGCCGGGACTACGGTGTACTCAATTGCCTACGGCGCGAGTGGAAGCGGTACTTGCTCACTCGATACGGGGGGATTGCAGGCGTGTACAGCGATGCAGAAGATGGCCATATCTCCCAGCACCTATCCTAACCCCGACCCGTCCAAGTTCTACTCCGACGGAGCCGGGCAGGTCAACCCGTGCTCAGCTCTTGGCGTCAACCAGTCGACCTCTTTCACTGACTTAAACAACATATTTCAGAACATCGGAATCAACCTTCATACAGCGGCTTTGATTGAGAACAGCACTTATTGACTTTTATATGGGAACGGCGGAGCGTAAAGGGGTTCTTAAAGCTTCTCCCCTTAAACTGGAATTAAGGACTCAAAGGTGTGATGGTAGTAATTTGAATCCGTCCACCAATCTTGGCACAGTCCTCGTCCAGAGGGATTGATTTCTCATGGTCAATACAAGCCTTGATGTATTTTTCGGCTACCTCAATGCCTTCTATTGAGTCTCGCATAATATAGAGTTATTCAGGCCACAGCGAGGCCTGCTTCCAGAAGGCTTGGATCAAGCGCGGGGCGGCGCTGACCTCCCGTCTGCAATCTTTCGAGGCTGCGGTGCTGACCCAGGAAGAGAATCTCGCCGGGCTGGCCCTGGTCAATCGTAGTCTGATTGCCAAAGCGGAGGCCATCGACTCCTCGCAGCGCATCGTGCTGGACACGGACGCGACGGAGATTCCGGCGTAGGGCCAGCAGGAGAACAGCGCCCACAACGGCCACCTCGGGTCCACCTGCAACCACTCGCTGCTGCTGTTCAATCGCGAGGGCGACTGTCTGGCAGCGAAGCTTCGGCCCGGCAACGTCCACGGCGCCGACGACCGGGAGGAACTACTGCTGCTGGAGATCGGGCGCCAGCAAAAGCTTGGTAAGGAGGTGGTCTTTCGTGGCGACGCTGCCTTTGCCAAGCCGGAGATCTACGAGGCGCTGGAAGAGCGGAACGTGAGGCACGCCATCCACATCCCCGCAAACGAGAGCCTGGAGCGGGACATCGCCGAACTGTTGACGCGCCCTGCGGGGAGGCCCAGCCACGAGCCGGTGGTCTGGTACAAGAGTTTTTACCCCTCCTTTCCGTAAAGACCCTCCCCATCCTGCCGTAAAGAGCTTATCAACCCTTTGATTGAGCGGCCTAGAATGATCCGTAATTTGAAATTCGATCATGAGGGACTCTCTGAGCCATGCGCTGCATGATGCGCTGAAGTCCTGAACCGATCCCGCCTAAGATCGATCGGAGGTCTTGAAGTGTGATCTTGCCCGCGCAAAACGTATCCCTTTTAAGACAAACGCCGCGCACCTTGGGCCTAAAAAACGGCGCTGGGGAATCGCTATCCAATCGAGCCTACCAACAGATTCGGGATGAGATTCTCAGCGGAGAGCTGTCGATAGGCGACGTCCTGTCGCGGAGGCGGCTCGCTAGGCGGCTCAACATGAGCTTCTTGCCCATCACCGAGGCTCTAAAATGCCTGGAGACGGAGGGACTGGTTGAAAGCCGCCCCCGGATTGGAACGCGAGTACGCATACCCAGCGAGCAGGACATCCGTGACAGTAACGTCATCCGCGAGGCTCTCGAACCGCAGGCTGCAAGGTTATGCGCGCAGAACGTCACTGCCGAGGAGAAAGAGCAGCTTTGCACCAGCGCCCGGCATCTGGACGAACTGCACAAAATGTGCGTACTGGAACCGGAGGACTCGCGATTCCTGTTCTCTGTACACACCTGCCATATGCAATTTCATATGCGAATCGCAGAACTGGCTCGCTGCCCGGGTCTTCGCCGTGCTATCGAGAAAGAACAGGTTCTTATCTTCAACTGGCTCTATGATATAGCCGCTTATCGGCGCACTGAACCGCAGGAATTTCACTCGACTCTAGCCGAAGCATTGTGTAGTGGTGATCCGCTGGTCGCGGACGCCGCCATGCGGGCACACGTACGCTATGGTCTGGACCAGGTGTTGGGGCGTCTCGCGAACTTCGATAATGGAGATTCTTGGCGGTTGAAGAGCAAAGACTTTGCGGAAAACGGCAAGAAGTCAGGGAATGGCTTTCGTGAGCAAGCAATCTAGTATCAAGACGCGGGAAAACGGGGTCCTTTCCCATATTTATTTGCCGAAGGTGCCATGGAGTTTTGGTGTCGCAGTTCCGGGGTAGATTTCACGCCACATTCAGAACGCAATGACGATGCTGAATTGCTGCACCAGACGAGACGCCGCCGCTCCACTCAAGCTCAATACGATCTGTTCCGGTGCCATGCTCCGGTGGCAAGTGCGTCGAGCGTTCCGTTGTACGGCATTCGGCAGACGCTACGCAAAGATACGTTCAATGGTATAACGCGATTTCGTCGTCATATTTTTGAGAGGAAAATGGACTTCTGCAAAGACAGAACGCGCATTCCAAATCCAGGAAAGGCAATTATGAATAACTCTCTTGGCTACACATCTCGACTGGTCCTTATGTCGCTGCTGCTCACCGCACCCGGCTCGCTTCCGGCCGTTGCCCAGCCGCATCGGCCGCCCAACGCCCAGCTCGCTTCAAAGGAAGTGAATGCCCGCGTTGAGGCGCTCCTGAAACAGATGACGCTCGACGAAAAGATCGGGCAACTGGTCGTATATTCGGCCGGCTTTGCGATCGGCCTGGATGCCTCAAATATCACCTATGACGACCTGGTCGCCAAGGGCCAGATGGGAGGAATGGTGAATGTGGTGGGCGCGGAACAGACAAATCACTACCAGCACATTGCCATGGAAAAGTCACGCCTTCACATCCCACTGCTCTTTGGGCTGGACGTCGTCCACGGAGACCACACCGTCTTCCCGATACCGCTCGCCGTGGCGGCAAGCTGGGATCCCAAGGCGGCCGAAATTGTAGCGCGCACGGGAGCAGTGGAAGCTCGCGCCGACGGCATTGACTGGGTGTTCTCGCCCATGGTGGATATCGCCCGCGATCCGCGCTGGGGACGCATCGTCGAGTCGAACGGCGAGGACCCCTACCTGGGTTCTTCAATGGCGCGGGCATGGGTAAAGGGCTATCAGCAGGACGATCTTTCAAAACCCGACTCGGTTGCGGCCTGCGTGAAGCACTTTGCCGCTTACGGCGCCGTCATCGCCGGCCGCGAGTACAATGCCGCGGATATGAGCGAAATCACGCTCCGGCAGGTGTATCTGAAACCCTATCGGGCCGCGGTGAATGCCGGCGTGGCGACGGTGATGAGCTCCTTTAATTCGATCAACGGCATTCCCGGCACGGCCGACCCATTGACGCTTACTGAGATTCTGCGCAAGCAGTGGAGATTCGGCGGTTTCGTGGTCGCGGATTGGGCCGCGGTGGCCGAACTGCTGAACCAGGGCATTGCCGCGAACGGCGCGGCCGCGGCCCGCAAGGCCTTGGAAGCCGGTGTAGACATGGACACGGAAGGCAACCTCTACGGCCCCACCCTCGCCGCGCAGGTGCGCTCGGGCAAGATTCCCGAGTCTCAAGTGGATGAGGCTGTGCGGCGCGTCCTGCGCGTCAAGTTTGCTCTGGGTCTCTTCGAGCATCCCTACACCCAGCCGGGACAGAAATACCAGGCCACGCCGGAACGCCGCGCACTGGCGCGCGAGGTGGCCGATGAGACCATGGTTCTGCTCAAGAACGATCCTGTCGAGGGCACTGGAGCGCTGCTGCCGCTCACTGCCAAGGCGAGGAAAGTAGCCCTGATCGGCCCCATGGCCGACAACCAAGTCGAGATGCTCGGCGCTTGGTCGTACCAGGGCGATCCCAAGGATGTGATAACGCTGAAAACGGCGCTTGCGGCGCGGCTGGGCAACCGGCTGCTCTACGCAAAGGGCTGCGGGTTGCTTTCCGGCGAAGACGAGAAGGTGCTCGATCAGGTCAGTTTTGGAGTGCCGGCCGCGGCCGAGAAAAGTCTGCCGGTTCCTGACGATGCAAAGACGATAGCCGAAGCGGTAGAGACAGCGAAAAAAGCTGATCTTGCCATTCTGGCTCTGGGAGAGCCTACGCGCTGGATGGAGGGTGAAGCCTCAAGCCGCGTTCACCTCGGGTTTACCGGGTCGCAGGAAAAGCTGCTTGAGGCGGTGGTGGCAACCGGCAAGCCGGTGATTCTGGTGGTGCTGGCCGGTCGTCCGTTTGTGCTCAAGTGGGCTGAGGCCCATGTGCCTGCGATTCTTGAGGCATCGAGCCCCGGCATTGAAGCAGGGCCCTCCGTGGCCGATGTGCTGTTCGGCCGCGTCAATCCGTCGGGCAAGCTGCCGGCGAGCTTTCCCCGCGCAGTGGGTCAGGAACCGCTTTATTATGCTCAACTTCCAACTGGCATCCCGGCGGACGGCGACCTGAGCCACATGCCGCGAAATGGAGGAGAGAAGTTGGTGTCGCGGTATATGGATGAGCCGAATTCGGCGCTGTTTCCGTTTGGGTGGGGATTGAGCTACACGACCTTCAGCTTCTCGAAGCCGACGTTGAGCCGGGCCGTGGTTCCTGTAAACGAGATTTTGGACGACCACAAGCCAGTGACCATGGTAGGCGTGGACGTAACCAACACCGGCAGGGTGGGGGGAACCGAGGTGGTGCAACTCTACATTCGCAACACGGCGGCAAGCATAGAGCAGCCGGTGAGGGAACTGAAAGGCTTCGCGCGCGTTGCACTTGCCCCCGGCCAGACGAAGCACGTGGAGTTCCCGCTGGGGTTCGACGAGTTGAACTTCTACAACGTAGAACTCAAACCGACCGTGGAGCCGACGACGTATGACATATGGGTTGGAGGGGATTCGCTGGCGACGGCGGAGACAGAGTTTAAGGTCGCCGAATAGACCATACCTGGCTCTGTTGACATCCTCTTGCTAGTCGGTCAGCCGGCGGGCAGCCGGAGGCAGTAGAAATGAAAGGCCAGGCCGAGCAGCAACCCTCAGCAAAGGCGTATCGAGGATGTCCACAGAGCCAATCGGAGTCAAACGCTGGAGAGGAGTCACACCGCGAGAACACGTTTGACCATAGCACTGTTTTTGCTCCTTTTGAGCGCGCCCTGGCGCCAAGGTGGGGCACGGAGCGGATTTTGGGCTGCGAGATGGTTCGGCCGGCCCTGCGAGTCAGAGGGGTTTCTCCACCGGCGAGTAATTAAGATGAGTCTGTCCTGGCAGGACCCGTTGACAAAGGACGTTCCTGCATTTACAAATTGAATATAAGCACGTCTGGCGAATGAGATTTCCCAGAGGGCTCTAACGGTTTCCTTCCTTTCCCTAGAGGTGACAACCATGAGCCGAACGCCCAGACAAAAGGTTCTCTTAGTTGAGGACGACCCCGCCACACGCGAAATCATTGCAATGCTGCTGAATGAGAACGGCTACGACGTGTCAGCCGCAGCGAATGGTTTAGATGCGCTCTCGCAGCTTAAGATGAAGACTCCGGATCTTATCATCTCCGACCTCAACATGCCGGAGATGTCCGGACCCGAACTCCTCTCCATCGTGCACCGCCGTTTGCCCTCGGTGCCGACGATTGCGATGAGCGCTACCCATGATTTTCGCCGTCGCATGCCTGACGGGGTGATCGCCGATGCGTTCTTCGCTAAGGGGCGGTGCGGATTCGACGAACTTCTCGACAAGGTAACCGAGCTGATTCGAACACGAGCGGTGCGACAGTGGACCACCAACACGCTCGGTTCCCGACCAAAGAGATCTCCGCCCCACGGAGGAGGACCTGTCCGCGCGGCCCTCAATCCTGGGCACCCCAGATGATGTAGAAGCAAGCGGCCAGAGACCTACCGCGAAACCACAGAAAGTGCATCTCGGAGCCGATGCGGCCAAGTCGCCACGACCCCCAGGAGCGGCGACCTTGCATAGGACTTCGCAGGATATAGTATCTGCGGTTTCGCCTTACAGCGGTTCCACAATTGCTGTACCCCGAAGCAGCAACTGCTAAGTGGGTTTTTCCTCAAAAAAGACCCACCTTGTGCCAAGGCTGGAGACGGCTACAAGTATTGTGGAACCGCTCAGTCGGCTGCGTTGGCCGTTGTTTGCGCGGGCTTGGCGGGGTGTTTGGCGTCTGGAGTGGGAATCGCGTCGAGGTCCGTCTTGCCTTCGGCCAGTTGCGTGAGAAAGTCCTGGGCAGAGAACGGCGGCGCATCGCTGATTGGCTGGCTGGCGCGGATGGGTGTGTTGGCGCGCGGGCTCTTGCCGGCGCGGAGGTAGCTGCCGTCGGGCTGCTGAATGCGGGCTTTGACGGTGTCGGCCATGTAGGCGGGCAGAATCTCGGAATGGATGCGGGCCAGCGCAGCGGGATCGCGGACAGGAAAGACGACTTCACAGCGCTCGAAGAGATTGCGCGGCATCCAATCGGCCGAGCCAAGATAGATTTCGTCGTTGCCGCCGTTGGCGAAGTGAAAGATGCGCGAGTGCTCGAGAAAACGGCCGACGATGGAGCGCACGCGAATGCGTTCCGAGAGGCCTTTGACGCCGGGGCGGAGGATCGAGAGGCCGCGGATGATGAGGTCGATCTCGACGCCGGCCTGCGAGGCCTGGTAGAGCGCCTGAATGATGGAGGGCTCGAGCAGCGCGTTCATCTTGGCGACGATGTGCGCGGGATGGCCCGCCTGCGCGTGCTCCTGCTCGCGGCGGATGAGGCGAAGGAAGCTTTCGGCCATGGTGAGCGGGGCGACAAGCAGCGGGCTGTAGTCATCCACTTCGGCGTGCGCAGTGAGGTAGTTGAAGACCATGTGCACGCGCTCGGCGATCCGCGGGTCGCTGGTGAGCAGGCTTAGGTCGGTGTAGAAGCGCGCGGTTTCGGGATTGTAATTACCGGTGCCGAGATGGCAGTAGCGGCGGGTGACGCCGTCCTCGTCGCGCCGCACAAGCATGGCCAGCTTGCAGTGCGTCTTAAGGCCCACCACGCCGTGAAAGACCTGGACGCCGGCGTCTTCCATACTGCGCGCCCAGCGGATGTTGGAGGCCTCGTCGAAGCGCGCCATCAGCTCGACAACCACCGTGGCCTCTTTGGTTGCCCCGGCTTCGGTGAGCGCATGAAACATAGGCGAATCGTGGCTGGTGCGGTAGAGCGTCTGTTTCATGGTGACGACAGCCGGGTCCTGCGCGCCCTGCTGGATAAAATCAACCACCGGATCGTAGGAATCGTAAGGGTGGTGGAGCAGGATGTCGCGATGGCGCAGCTCGTCGAAGATGCCCGTCGAATTGCGGCTCAAGAGCAACGGCTTGGGCGTGAAGGGGGGGAACTTCAGGTCGGGCCGCTCGACGTCTCCGTAGAAGAACATGAGGCGGGAGAGATTCACGGGGCCCTCGCCGCTGAAGACCTGATCTTCTTTCAGTTCGAAGTTCACGCGCAGGCGCTCGACGATCTCGGGATCGGCGCCGGTTTCAATTTCGAGTCGGACGGCGTCGCCCTTGCGGCGGTTGTGCAGCTCGACGCGGATGGTCTCAAGCAGAGAGCGCGCTTCTTCCTCTTCGAAGTAGAGGTTGGAGTTGCGCGTGACGCGGAAAGAGGCGGCGGCGAGCACCTCATAGCCGCGGTACATTCCGGCGAGATGCTGCTCGATGAGGTCCTGGAGCAGGAGGTAGTCATAATGGCCATTGCCGGAGGGCAGGCGGACAAAGCGCGGCAGAGCGCGCGGCACTGTGACCACGCCCAGGACCTGCGGGCCGGAGCTGCGGCGCTTGGCGCGAAGCAGCAGAGCCAGGCAAAGAGCCTTGTTGAGCACGCGCGGAAAGGGGTGGGCGGGGTCGATGGAGATGGGCGTCAGCAGCGGATCGACCTCGCGCTGGAAGTAACCGCGGGCGAAGTCGCGGGCGTGCTCGTTGAGCTCGTTCCATTCGAGCAGGCGGATGCCCTGCTTGCGTAGCTCGGGTAGAAGCTGCTTGTTCCAGCAGTAGTACTGCGTGGCCACGAAGCTGTGAATCTCGGCGGTGAGGATGGCGAGGGACTCCTCGGGGCGCAGGCCGTCGTAGCCGGGCTCGCGATAGCCGTCTTCAATGCGCTGCATAAGGCCGGCCTGGCGGACTTCGACGTATTCATCGAGGTTGGAACCGGTGATGGCCAGGAATTTGACGCGCTCCAGCAGGGGATTGGCAGGGTCTTCGGCCTCCTCGAGGACACGGCGATTGAACTGCATCCAGGAGTAGTCCCGGCCGTTGAAAAGCTTGTTTTTTTGGTTACTTCTAGCCATTTGCCGGTCTCACGCGCTGTGTTGGCAGTCTACAGCGTTTTGGCGGGGAAATGGAATCGCCCGGCTCCATTCCGGTTTCGCCCCACTCTTGCACTGCCATAGTTATGTATTGATGGCTGGTGCCTCGATCGTCATCAAAATGGCGTCAAAATGGACTTACTATGGGTGGTGAAATTCAATATTGTTTATGAGGAGCGATGCCAGCACAAACCCAACGGCGAAGTGGCCAGTTCACTTTGAATAGGCTTCCGAAGCACCTCCAAGACAGGTTCGCAGAACAGCGCCCGCGACTCCTACGGGCCGATCCGCTTCGACTGAATGAGATCCATCAAGGCGATGCGCAGACGCTCTTGGGGCGCATTCAGACCGAAAGCATCGCGCTGAGCGTTTGGTCACCGCCGTATTTTGTGGGGAAGTCCTACGAATCCGGTCTAACCTTCGAGGACTGGAAATCCCTGTTGCGCGAAGTGATCGCGGCTCACTTCCCGATCATTAAGCCGGGAGGTTTCCTCGTTGTGAACATTGCCGATATCCTTTGCTTCAAAGACCCGGCAATGCCAAAGGTCCAGGCGGAAGTCGTCACACGCCGCCGCTCGGCCGTAACCAGACAGGATGTGGAACGGGCGATGCGTGAGCATCCGTCGCTGAACCGCTATCAAATAGCCGCCCTCCTTGGCTGCAGCGAGCAAACAGTTGACCGTCGTCTGAACGGGAATAACATTCGCGGGGGCAAATACGATACACAGACGAGAATCAAGATCGTCGGCGGAATGCTGGAGGAGTGGGCGCTGAAGGGCGGTTTTTTCCCCTATGACCGCAGAATCTGGGTCAAGGATGCGGCTTGGGAGAACGGTAGGTGGTCTACGCTTTCATTTCGCGCTGTCGATGAGTTTGAGTATTTATATTTTTTCTGGAAGCCGGGTGTTACTACGGTCAACCGAGATCGCCTGTCTCCCGATGAGTGGAAACTGTGGGGTTCACGCGCCGTCTGGGAGTTCCCTTCAGTGCGGATCAACGACGACCATGAGGCCAAATTCCCTGTTGAGTTGCCCTTGCGCGTGATCCGGCTTCTGACGGACCCTGGGGATACTGTGCTCGATTGCTTTATGGGAAGCGGCGCCACTGCGGTGGCGTCTGTCAAGGCCTGTAGAAACTTCATTGGCATTGAGCTGGTGCCAAAATCAGTCGAGCTGGCGCGACGAAACGTGGCGCGCTTGCTGAGATCTCCTAGGTCGTTGTTGGGGCAGAATGCTCATTGACCCGGCCAGCCTCGCCCAAGACCTTGATCGGCTGGAAGCCATTGAGAAGGCGTCGCTGCGGATGGTGGCGCAGGCTCTTTTCGACATTCGAGAATCGGCCGTAACGACTTTTCAAAACGAAACCGATCTGGTTCAGGACGTTGGCGAGGACTTGACCCGCGATGCCTTGGATCGGATGGGGGTTTCCAGGATAGACGAGCGCGTTTTTGGAAAGATCGACTACAAGTGGGCAAGATACTATTTTCACCCGGACTTTGCGGTCCGCCAGGCCTTGTTCGTGGATTCAAAGGCGGAAAAGGTCGAAGGACAGGGTACGGCAACACTTAAGACTGCACAGACCTCGATGCGGATTCGCCAAATCCGGGTCGGCCAGGTCGTGGATGTGCCTGGAACCTTTCCGACGGTGGTGCAGACTTCAGGAGGGGACTTCCTTTCGACGACAATTTTTGTGAAATATAACTATACGGAGCTGGCACAGGGAAACAGCTTGGAGCAGATCACGCTAGCCGCTGTCCCGAACGGAATGCTTCAGAATATCTATAATCCGACTCCCGAGATCGGGTTTTGGCGGGCGGGCCGAAATGCTCCACAGCGGGGCGAGGCGTTTCGCGTTCGGGTCCCATTCAGCAGGCTCAAAGCGCTTCGGGGTTGGAGAGTTCAGTCTGTTCCGCTTCCACCAGCCCTATTCGTGTGGGATGAGGATGATCTGCCGGCTCAAGGATAGAGCCCCCCAGGGCCTTAGGGGATCCTCTCCGCCGGGCGGGAGTGGCGCCAGTTCGATACACTACATTTAAGAACCGCGTTGCGCTTTCTGCGCATCCATTTGTTGAATAGCTATTTTTGAACGAGTGCGCTCGCCGTTCTCGAGCAAGGTTCAAATTGCCAAAGCATTCCATCAAGAGCCTAACCCGTATTTGCGCCGCGGCCCTCTTATGGGGCCTTTGCGTCCTGGGCCGCTCCGGCGCGGCGGCGCAAACGGCGGCGGTACCGCCCCCGGCCGCGCCATCGCCGCCAACGGCAGCCGATTTTCAAGGCAGCGTGGCCAAGAGCGAGGCGTCGGCGCAGACCATCGATCTCTCGCTCGACGATGCCATCCAGCGGGGCTTGCAGGCGAACCTGGGCATCATTTTGAGCGGAACGCAGACGGCCGGAGCCCGCGCGCAGCGGCTGGGCCAGTTGCAGTCACTGCTTCCTTCGGTGGACTTCACCGCCAAGGAAGCAGAAATGCAGACCGATCTGCCCGCCGAGGGGTTGCGCGTTCCCGGCTTTCCCGTCATTATCGGGCCGTTCGGCTTTACGGATGTGCGGGCCTCGCTCACCTGGTCGCTGGTGAATGTGTCTTCGCTGCGAAACTATCTCGCAGCGCGCCACAACTTTGCTGCTGCCCAACTCTCGGCCCAAGACGCGCGCGACCTGGTGGTGCTGACGGTGGGCAACGCCTATTTGCTGGTTCTGGCCGACGAAACCGAGGTGAGCAGCGTGGAGGCGCAAGTGGCTACGGCGCAAGTATCGCTGGATCAGGCCGTGGCCAACCACCAGGCCGGGACGGCGCCGCTGCTCGACGAACTGCGAGCCCGCGTAGATTACCAGTCGCTGGAGCAGCAATTGATCGCGGCGAGGAACTCGCTCGAAAAGGACAAGCTGGCGCTGGCGCGCACCATCGGGCTGCCGCTGGCGCAGGAATTCAATTTGACCGATACGGTTCCCTATGCGCCCTTCGACGAGTTGCAAGCGGACCAGTTGATTCTGCAGGCCAAAGCCAATCGCAAGGATCTGGCGGCGATGGTGGAGGAAACCGCAGCGGCAGTCGAGGAGCGCAAAGCGGCAACGGCCGCGCGGTTCCCGGCTGTTGAGGCTGACGCCGACTACGGCGACATCGGCACCACGCTGGCCCACTCGCACGGTACCGTCGATGCGACGGCCTCGTTGAGCGTGCCGGTCTTTGAAGAATTTGCTCTGCGCGGCCTGGCGCAGCAGGCGCAGGCGCAACTGGATACCGCGCAGGCGCAACTGAGCGACAAGAACGCGCAAGTGGAGGCCGACGTGCGCGACGCGCTGCTCGACATCGCCTCGGCGCAAAAGCAGGTAGAGGTAGCGCAGTCGAGCGTGGAGCTGGCCAATGAGGCTCTCAAAGAGGCGCAGGAACGCTATGCCAACGGCGTCAGCGACAATCTGGCGGTGAGCCAGGCCCAGCAATCCGTGGCCCAGGCCGACAGTCAATACGTGGCCAGCCTCTACCGGGATAACGTGGCAAAGCTGAGCCTGGCCCGCGCGCTGGGGGCCGGGCAGGACTACAAGAGCTACCTAGGAGGGAAGTGAACGTGGCGGATCCAAGTCCAAGACTGGAACCAATCGAGCCGGAGCCAAGAGAGGCGGCCGCAGAGACAGAGATCGAGGCCCCGCAGTTCCGCCGCAGGGGCATTCTGATTGCCGCGATCGTGGTGGTGGCGCTCGTCGCCGTCGGCATCTGGTGGCACTCCACCTTCAGCGAGGACACCGACGACGCGCAGGTAAACGGCCACCTGATCCAGGTGAGCTCGCGCATCACCGGCCATGTGATCAAGGTCTATGTGGAAGAGAACCAGATGGTGAAGGCGGGCGACCCGATCGTCGAGCTGGATCCGCGCGATTACCAGGTCGCGGTGGAGAACGCCGAGGCCGCGTTGGCCAGCGCCAGGGCCAACGCCGCGGCGGCCAGGGTAAATGTGCCCATCGTGACCATCAACACCGGCAGCAACCTGCGCGCGGCCGACGCCGATGTAAGTGGGACCAGGGACAGCGTCCAGCAGGCGGAAAAGCAGTTGGAGTCCGCGCACGCCCGCGTCGCCCAAGCCCTGGCCAACGCCACCGAGGCGCAGGCCGATCTGGAGCGCTACAAGCCGCTGGTTGAGAAGGATGTGATCAGCAAGCAGCAATTCGACGCAGCCGTGGACGCGGCGGACGCCACAAAGGCTGCGCTGGCCGACGCGCGCGCCAGCGAACAAGCTGCCGCCGACGGCGTAAGAGTGGCCGGTGAGCGAGAGCAACAGGCCCAGGCGATGCAGAAGTACGCGCAAACCGCCCCGCAACAGGTGGCCGCGCAGGATGCCAAGGCCAAACAGGCCGAGGCCCAGGTGCAACAGGCGCAGGCGCAGCTCGATCAAGCCAGGCTCAACCTGAGCTATACCAAAATCGTGACGCCCGAGGACGGCATCATCACGCGCAAGAGCGTGGAGATCGACGACAATGTCTCCGCCGGGCAGAACCTGCTCACGCTGGTCTCGCTCGAAGGCCTATGGGTGACGGCGAACTTCAAGGAGACGCAACTGCGGCGCATGCAGGCTGGCCAGCCGGTCAGGATTCACGTGGACTCGACCGGCAAGGACTACGATGGCCGCGTGACACAGATCGGCGGCGCCACGGGATCCGTGCTCTCGCTCTTCCCGCCCGAAAACGCCACCGGCAACTACGTGAAAGTGGTGCAGCGCGTGCCGGTGCGCATCGACTTTACCGACCTCAAAAAGGAAGACCCTAACCAGGAGCTGAGGCCGGGACTTTCGGTCGAGCCGAGGGTGAGGGTGAAGTGAAAGAGCAGCTTCTAGCTATTAGAGCGGTTCCACAATGCTTGTAGCCGTTTCCAGCCTTGGCACAAGGTGGGTTTTTCTTGAGGAAAAACCCACTTAGCAGTTGCTGCTTCGGGGTACAGCAATTGGGGAACCGCTCTAGTTTCTAGCCCGTACCCTTCATAGCGCTAACCTGCTCGGAGATTCATTAGGACCCGGTGCCGGCAAAGATCACCGCGACGGTGCGCATCATGATCTTGAAATCCAGCCAGATGCTCCAGTTGTCGATGTAGGCGACGTCGAGCGAAACGTAGCTGGCAAAGGAGGGATCCTGGCGGCCTTGCACCTGCCACAAGCCGGTGATGCCGGGGGTGACGTCGAGGCGGCGCAGGTGGTCGAGACCATAGTTGTGCACCTCGCCTGCCAGCGGAGGACGCGGGCCGACGATGCTCATGTCGCCGCGAAGAACGTTGATGAACTGGGGCAACTCATCGAGCGAATACTTGCGCAGGAACCGGCCCAGCCGGGTGATGCGCGGGTCGTTGGAGATCTTAAAGAGCACGTCGTCGCGCTCGTTCATGTGCATAATCTCAGCGCGGCGCTTATCGGCGTCGCGGACCATGGTGCGGAACTTGATGCAGCGAAAGACCACGCCCTTCTTGCCGATGCGCTCCGACGTGTAAAAAACCGCGCCGGGCGAATCCAGCTTGATGGCGATGGCGATGGCCAGGAACACCGGCGATAGCGCCGCCAGCAGCAGCGCAGAGAATACGGAGTCGAAGATGCGCTTGAACACCAGCGCCATTTCGGGCACCGCGCCGCGATGCAACGGAATGGTGGGAAACTGGCCGATATATTCGATGGGGCTGTTCCAGGCCAAGCCGTCGTAGAGATCGGGAACAACGCGCAGATCCACGCCGTGAGCGCGCGCTTGTTGCAGCACATTCTGAACGATGCCGCGCTCGCAGGGAGTGGTAAAGAAAATCTCATCGATAAACTGCTTGCGGGTGTGCTGGAAGAGCGTATCCAAGTCGCCCACGATGTCTGCCGCGGCCACCCCTTCGTGGGGATTGCCGCCGGGAAGCTCGACAAAGCCCTTGAAGGTGTACCCCAGATGGCGGATTTTCTCCAGGTGATGGCGCAGAGCTTGCGCCTCAAGCCCGGTGCCGACGATGAGCACGTTGCGCGTTTCCAGGCCGCGATCGAAGCGCCGGTGGAGCAGAATACGATACACGAAGCGCCGCGCGGCCAGCCCGATGGTGACCAGGACCACTGTGCCAATTACGATTTTGCGGGGAATATCTTCGGCTTGAAGCAAGTAAAGCGTGCCGGTGAGCAGAAGGCCGGAGGTGAAGCAGGCCTGTGCGCTCATCCGCTGCTCATGCAGGAAATTGGTCATGTGCGTCGGCGTATACAGATGCAACCGCCGGCTGGTGACGATGAGCACGATTGTGAATCCGCACAACAGGGCCAAAAGAATCCACATGGAACGGCCGTGAATCAATGTGCCGTGCCAAAAGCCCTTGGCGCCCGCCACCGGGCTGGTGTGCAACTTGTAAAGCGTAGCCAACACAGCGGCCACCCAGACGGTCACCACATCCGCGACCATCCAAAGCTTGACCGTGCCCCGTGCACCTCGCGCGTAGCCCGTAGTGGCGCCCGCCTCCCATTCGGCCGACGAACCCAGGGAAATCGATAGCTTTTGCCAGAAATCCGAACTCGCCATACGAGATGCGCAGACCTCAAACTTTCTGAAGCGCCCGGATTACAGTAAAACCACAGAAGATGTGTTCTTTCTGTCTCGTTTCAAGGCCGCCGTCCGCTCTTGCTCGCGCCGGCGTCCACCCCAACGATTAAGACTTGTCGTTGGACACCCCGAACTTGAATGTTGTGGCTTCGGGAAACAGCATCTGTGGTTTTGCGATGGGGCTGCTGGGGTAAATTCTGAACGCGACGGAACCAAGGTACAGTTGAAACAAGAAAATGTGCGCGACACCTAATTGGAGTCTCCGGGCTTGGCCCTGTACCGACTGACACCGTGGAACGCATGAAGTTGTGCACATCGAGTTCCCACGGATTGTTCTGGCCCGGGAGCGGAATTGCCTCTGCTCTTTGTTGTGCGGCCGCCCCGTCCGCAGGAAGGCCCATTCGACGATAGGACCGGCAACGCATGGCTGTGACATGAAGATCGTCCGAGACAACATTGGCTTGAACGTGGGGCCCGTGTGGCCAAAGTGAACGTTTCTTAAGCAATCAAAGAGATGAAGTCAAGGCAACGACAGCAGTTTTTTGTAACCAGAACCAAAGGGAAATCCACGCAATGCCTTTCCCATCAATGTTGACGCGATGCCAAGGGCACTGTGTTGCTTCGAGCTTCGCTCAGAGAGAAGGTCATGCGCAAGGGAAATCATACTGCCCACAGATTACGGGAGGATACAACGGCCGGTTACGAAAACGCTACCGGTCAGTGATTCATTCTACAGTGGAATGATTAAAAAATCGTAACTTTTTTATTTTGTGGGCAATACATAGGCGTCCAGGTCGAGAAACTGCCGGATGTGCGGATCCGTCGAGGCAAGAAAAGCCTTGAGCGGACCGAAGAATTGCGCCCTGCCTTGGTGCAAGAAGAGCACAGTGTCGGCGAGCCGCTCGGCAAAACGCGTATCATGCGTAACCACGATGCTGGTGAATCCGAGCTGGTGCTTGAGCCGCTGAATGAGGTCACCGAGACGGCGCGCCATGATGGGATCGACCATGGTGGTTGGCTCGTCATAGAGAACGATTTCGGGTTGCGCCGCGAGTGCGCGGGCGATGGCCACAGCGCGCTTACGTCCCGTGGAGAGGCTGGACGGCAAAACATCGACCACATCTTCTGCGCCAACCAAGTCAGTCAACCGGCCCACGATCTCTTCCACTTGATCTTCGGCCAGGCCGCCGCGCTCACGTAAGGGGAAGGCAACATTTTCGCCGACGCTGAGCGAGTCGAACAATGCGCCGTTCTGGAAGACCATGGTGACGTGTTGATGAATGGCCCGCAGACCCTCCTCATTGAGGCCGGTGATCTCCTGACCTTCGACGCGAATGGAACCGAAGTCTGGCTTAAGAAAGCCCATAAGCAAACGCAGCGACACGGACTTTCCGACTCCGCTGCGGCCCAGGATGCACAAGGTTTCGCCGCGGCCCACCGAAAAACTCACACTTTCCAGCACGGAACGGCCATCGAATGCGATCGAGACGTTGCTGAAAACGATGAGGGGTTCCGAAGAGGCAGCAACCTGCGCCACGGCCGGTTCGGGCTCGATCTCGCTGTAGGCCAGCGCATCGAGTTCCGCTTTCAGCGGTTCCAAAGGCTCGGAATTCCCCGGAGATGCGAATATGGCCATGAAACCAGATTACGCGATGGCGTGGGCGAGGAGCGCTTCGGCCCGCTCAAGATCCGCAGGGGAGTTGAGGTTGAGAAACCAATGAACAGGAGGAAGGCCGAGCGGATGCGTGACTTGGCCGGACTGCGCAAGGAATTCAACGGCGACAGCGCTGATGGCTTGGTCCAAGCCGTCTGCGGCGGCCTGGAAGGCGGAAAAGCAGCCGGCGCGCCGTCCCTCAAGCTCGTTTTGGAGCGCAGGCAGGAGGGTCCGATCGAGCACTGCAGGGAAGGTTTGCGTGAACCCTGAGACGGTGGGAACGGTGACCGCGCGGCCGGTGATTCCGGCGTGATGGAGCAGAAAAACGAGGAGCGAGGGCGGCAGGAGGGGCAGATCGATAGGCAAAAAGACTGCGTGGCGGGCCGGAAACACGGCGCGGCGCGCGGAGGTGGAAGCCAGCGCGGCGCAGACGCCAGCCAATGGTCCGAGGCCGGGTTCGGCGTCTTCGATGATGGGCGCATAGGCCGCGAGAGACGAGCGGGAGGACGGATTCGCGCCTGCAATCGAAACGGGAAGTCCGGCTTCGCGGAGGATCGAAAGCGCGTGCTCGACCAAAGGCCGGCCGGCAAAGCGCAGAAGAGCCTTGTCCGGGCCCATGCGGCTGGATTGGCCGCCGGCGAGGACAAAGCCAGCGGCAGCGCAATCGGGATCAACGAGAGGTGGGTTGGGTTCTGGGTTTCCCATCCTTTCGCCACAAGAGTGTCGAAAGGATGGGGCACCCGATGTTTGAGGCGGGTCCGGCATCGTCAGCGGCCCACTTCCTCCAGGAAGCGGATCAGCGATTCGATGCCCAGCGCAAAGTTCTTCAGGTTGAACTTCTCGTTGGGTGCGTGGAGATTGTCGTCGGGCAGGCCGAAGCCCATCATCACGCTGGGCAGGCCCAGGTGACGGTCGAAGTCGCCGACGATGGGAATGGAGCCGCCGGAGCGGATAAAGACCGTGTCTTTGCCCCAGACCTCGTGCAAGGCGCGCGTAGCGGCCTGGATGAAAGGGTTGTCGACGGGCACCAGACAAGCGTCGCCGGAGTGAATGAGCCGGACATCGACATCCACGCTGGTGGGAGCAATCTCTTCCACGTAGATCTTGTAGAGAGCGAAGGCCTTGGCGGGGGACATGTTGGGGACCAGGCGCATGGATACCTTGGCAGTGGCCTTGGCGGGAATCACGGTTTTGGCGCCCGCGCCGGTGAATCCGCCGGGGATTCCGTGGACATCGACCGTGGGCCGCGCCCAAGTGCGCTCAAGGACGCTGTAGCCGGCCTCGCCGACGAGCTGCTTCGCGCCCACTTCGTTTTTGCGGTACTCCTCTTCGTCGAAAGGCAGGCTGCGCCATGCGGCCAGTTCCTCGGCACTGGGAGGAATGACGTCGTCGTAGAAGCCGGGGATAAGGATGTGCCCGTTCTCGTCCTTGAGCTTGGCGATGATCTGCGCCAGAGAGACAAAGGGATTGGGCGCCGCGCCGCCGTACATGCCAGAGTGGAGATCGGTCTTGGCCCCGCGAACTTCGAGCTCGGTGTAGATCATGCCTCGCAGGCCGACGCAGAGAGTGGGCAGGCCGGGCGCGAAGAGCTCGGTATCGGAGACCAGCGCGAAGTCGGCTTTGAGATCGGCGGGCTTGGAAGCAACGTAGTTCGCAATTGCCTCGCCTCCGACTTCTTCTTCGCCCTCGAAGAGGACGCGTACGTTAAGCGGCAGGGCGTGGTTCGTGGCCAGCAGCAACTCCAGGGCCTTCACCTGCGCCCAAACTTGGCCCTTGTCGTCGACCGCGCCGCGGGCGTAGATGTTGCCGTTGCGCTCGGTGGGCTCGAAGGGTGGCGAAAGCCATTCGTCGAGCGGGTCGGGCGGCTGCACGTCGTAGTGGCCGTAGACGAGCACGGTCGGCTTACCGGCAGCGTGCAGCCAGTCGGCATAGACCAGCGGATGGCCCTCGCTCTCAATCATGCGCCCGTGCTCCATGCCGATGCGCTTCAGCTCGGCCGCGAGCGCCTCGGCGGCCTTTCGGCAATCGTCCTTGTGCTCGGGCAGTGTGGAGACGGAAGGAATGCGCAGAAGGGCCTTCAGTTCATCGAGGAAACGGGGGTGATTTTGGCAAGCATAAGCCACAGCAGAAGAAGACATGCGGTCGCTCCCTTACAATGGAATTTACGGTCAACACAAGAGTATAGGCTTTCCCACAACGATCTGTCCGTCTGCAACGAGGAGGGACTCTGCTGCCGAGAATTGAGAGTTTGCGCCCCGCCGGTTATCCCAACCGTCTTTGGATTCCGATCGCCGCGCTGGCGCTGGCCGCATCGGCCGCAACCGCTCCGGCACAAAACCGCACAGACAGTGCCTACTACGCCAGGGCCAATTCCCTCGGAGTCTTCACCGCCTACTCGGCAGACTCCAGCCACATGCTTCTTGGCTATGCGGAGAACCGCATGCTGCTGGACATTGGCGCCTCCTACAACCGGCGGCTGATGCTCGGCCGCGTGGTCAACTGGCAGTACAGCGGGGAGCTGTTGCCGGTAGCGCTGGAGAGCGATCCGCTGGGCTACTTTGTGAACAACCAGGTTACGCCCACCGTCACGACAACCAGCGGTGGACTTGGGTACCCGCCGGTCCTTTGCTCTCCGCAGACATCGAGCTATAGCTATACCATTCAGAATGTAAATGGCTCCGGAAACAGCGTCACTTACAGCGGCACAGAAACCATTTCCTGTTCCGGGCGGCAATGGACCATCGGGGAAGCGCTGTCGCCGTTCGGAATGCAATGGAACTTTCTGCCCCGCCGCAAGGCGCAGCCAATCGTTGCCGGGCACGGCGGATATATGTACTCCACGCGGCCCATCCCTGTTGCCGCTGCCGGATCGTTCAACTTCACCTTCGACCTCGGCGCGGGAGTTGAGCTCTATCGTTCCAAAACTCGGTCCATTCGCGCCGAATACCGCTATCACCACGTCTCGAATAAAGGCACTGCCGACACGAATCCCGGAATCGACAATGGACTGTTTCAGGTGACGTACTGCTTCGGATTTGGGCGCCAGCGTTCCCAACGCTGAAACGCGGGGTTAACGAACACGTCGCCGCCGGCGCGGGAGCCGCGCCCTTTCAAAGCAACGCCCTTGAGCCAAGGTTCTGGACGAGTTTTTCGATGGGCTCCGTCCGCAGAAAGTCATCCCTGCCGACTGGAGCTATGCCTATGCAATCCGGTTTTTTAGCTGGACGGCACGGCAAAAAGGTAAGCTAGTATCAACGGAATGCCCCTATGCAAAACGCCGTAAAGGTGTTAATCGCCGAAGACGAGCCCAATGCGCTGGCGGGCTTGGCGGAGTTGATCTCCGGATGGGGATACCGAACCGAAACCGCGCGCGACGGCGTGGAAGCCTGGGAGAAGGCTTTGGCGTGGGATCCGGCCATTGTGGTGACGGACCTGAAGATGCCGCGGCTGGACGGCATGGGACTGCTGGCAAAACTGGCCGAGGGCAGCGAGGGCCTGAGCGCCAATATGGCAGTGGTCGTGCTCACGGCGATGGGATCCGTCCAACTGGCCGTGGACGCAATGAAGATGGGCGCTTACGACTTCCTGCAGAAGCCTGTGGACGCCACGCGTCTGAAGACCATCCTGGCCAATGCCTCGCGGCAGCGGGAGACGGCCATTCAACTGGAAGTGGCGCGGCGGCGGCTGCGCGAGACGGGCGTGCTGGGCGCGCTTGTGGGCAGCTCGCGGCAGATGCGAGAAATCTTCGCGCTGATCGAGCAGATAGCGCCGTCGAACGTGCCGGTGCTGATTACGGGCGAAAGCGGCACGGGCAAGGAGCTGGTGGCGCGCACCTTGCACGACCTGAGCCCGCGCAAGACGCGGCCGTTTGTCGCGGTGAACTGCGCGGCGATCCCGGAGACGCTGATCGAGAGCGAGATCTTCGGCCACGAGAAAGGGGCTTTCACGGGCGCCATCGAGCGGCGCGCCGGCTGCTTCGAGTTGGCCTCTGGCGGCACGCTGCTGCTGGACGAGATCGCCGAGATGCCGTCAGGGACGCAGGCCAAGCTGCTGCGCGTGCTGGAAGAGCACAAGTTCCGCCGCCTGGGCGCGCGCAACGAGCAGGAGGTAGATGTGCGCGTTCTGGCGGCCACCAACCGCGATCCCCGGCCTGCCGTCGCCGAAGGACATCTGCGAGCTGATCTCTTCTACCGGCTGAACGTGTTCAACATCGCCATGCCGCCGCTGCGCGAGCATCTGGACGACCTGCCGCCTATGGTGGAGGCCATGGTAAGCGAGATGAATCAGAAGCACGGGCGCAGGGTCTCCGGCATCACCGCATCGATGCTGGAGCGCCTGATGGCCCATAGCTGGCCGGGCAACGCGCGCGAATTGCGCAACACCATTGAGCGGGCGGTGATTCTTTGCCCCGATGGCGCATCGCTCGACGCCGGACACCTGCCCCAGGGATTCGGCAAGGAGCATGCGCCGGGCGCCCAAGCCGGGGACGGCAGCGCGATCACGGTGCGCGTGGGCACCACGGTGGACGACGCCGAGCGGCTGCTCATCCTGCGCACGCTCGAAGCCACCGGGCAAAACAAGACGCGCGCCGCCGAGATTCTGGGCGTGAGCCTGAAGACCCTGCACAATAAGCTCAAGGAGTACGGCCGGGCGCGGCAAAATACGGCAGGCTAGGCGCCCCGTCCCAGAACTGCGACCCATGGGCCTGAAGACCAAACTCGTGCTGGCCATCACGGCCCTGGTGTTCCTCATCGCCGGGGTGGTTTCGTTGGTGTATGTGCATCAACTGGTGAAAGCGGCGGTGCGGGATACCTACGACACCAACCTCATGGTGGCCGACCAGGTACGGTTTGCGCTGCAAAATGCGCTGGAGGCCGGTCTCCAGGGCCAAACGGTGGATCCCAACAATCCGGCCGAATTGCGCATGCTGGTGGCCGAGACGGTACAAAGCGATCCGGCATTGCAGGCGGTGCTGGTCTCGGTGATCCGCTATTCGTCGACTGTGTACGACGTCAACATCGGCGACGGCCAGGGCGCCACGCTGTTGAGCACCAATCCCGACAACGAGGGCAAGCCGCTGCCCTCGCGCCCCAATTATGAGCAGTTGCTCAAGGCCGGACCTCTCAAGATGATGCTGGAGGTCTTCGGCAAGCCCAAGGTTCTTGATGTGGTGGCGCCGCTCGAAAACAACGGCAAGCTATTCGCCACGGTCAACGTTGGGGTTCACACCTCGCTGCTCCGGGCCGTCTACGAGCCGCTGCTGAGAAAGGCGTTCTGGCTGATGAGTTTCGCCCTGTGGGCGGCGCTCGCGGCGGCGTATCTCTTGAGCAATCTGGCCCTCCGGCCCATGGCGGAGATCAGCCGGCAGCTCGATCGCCTGACCACGGCCGGAGGGGCGCCGGTGGAAGATGAAGCTGCGGCTAAACAGGACGTGGCGGCGCGCGTCTCCACCAAGATCGAGAAGATCGGCCAGCGGATGCGCAATGTGGAGGAGGTTTACTCCGCCTTGCGGGAGAATCTCGACCAGATTCTGGGCAATCTGCAGGACGGAATCCTGCTCTTCACCGGGGACAGGCGCGCGGTGCTGGTGTCTGAGGCGGCGCGCCGCTTCCTGCAGGTCGATCGCGACAGCATTCTGGGCCGGCACGCGCGCGAGATCTTCGACAACTCTACGGTGCTGGGCCGGTCGCTTCGGGAGGCGATCGATGCCGGCGCGAACATGGTGAAAGAGGAAATCCGCACCGAAAGCGGGCGGCGCATCCAGGCCTCGGTAGACTTTATCTACGACGACGAAACACATCAGGGACTGGGCGCGCTGGTGACGCTGCACGATCTGGAATCGGCGGCGGAGATCGAGTCGGAGCTCGAGCTTTCGCGGCGTATGGCGGCGATTGGCCGCCTTACCGCGGGTGTGGGTCACGAAGTGAAGAACCCGATCAACGCGATTGTGGTCCATCTGGAGCTATTGAAGGCGAAACTGGGTGAATCCGACGGAGCCGCGGCCAACCACCTGGAGGTGATCGACGCGGAGATACGGCGGCTGGACCGCGTGGTGCAGACGCTGGTGGACTTTTCCCGCCCGGTAGAGTTGCAATTGCACGAGCAGGATCTGCGCCCGATCATCGGCGACGTGCTGGTTTTGGCACGAGAGGAGCTGACGATGCGGCGCGTGACGCTAATCGCCCGCCTCCCGAAGGAGCCGCTGATCGCCAATGTGGATGCCGATTTGCTGAAGCAAGCGGCGCTGAACGTAATCCAGAACGGCGCCCAGGCCATGCCGGAAGGCGGACGGCTGGAGGTGATTCTCGAAGAGGATCGCGGCGAGAATCAGCCTTCAGCGGCACGGCCGGGCGGGCTGGCCGGCGGAGGCCCCGCGCATCCGGGGCCTCATGCGGCGCTGCTGCGCATCGCCGATGAGGGCCCCGGGATTCCCGATGAGATCCGGGAGAAGATCTTCGATCTGTATTTCACCACCAAGAGCGGGGGCAGCGGCATCGGGCTGGCCATGACCTACCGCATCCTGCAGTTGCATCACGGGAGCGTGGAAGTACAATCAAGGGAGGGCCGCGGCACGGAATTCCGGCTCCGAATTCCGCTCGCCGCCGCGGACAGGGGACGCCGGAACCTTCAGCCGGCGGCAGTTGAGGTCGAAAAGGGGTTAGGGGAATGAGGTCACCTGCCAAGTACGCTGCGTGGCTGCTGCCGCTTTTTCTGGCGGGTTGCTTTCATCTGCCCTTTCACAAGAGGCCAGTGCAGGTTCAGACGCTGGCGCCGCCCGCTGAGCCTTCCCAGCCCATCGAACTGGCCTCCATCGAACTCGCCTCCATTGAGCTGCCGCCTTCTGAGATGCTGATCCCCGGCAAACCTCTCTACAACATGAGGGAGAAATCCGAGCCGATCATTCCGCCGGTGAAGCACTGGAGGCGGCCGAACCCAGAGGAAGCTGCCAGTCCGCCCGAGGCAGGCGCAAATCCGAACCCTGCTGTCAGCGCCATCGGCGTGTTTTCCTCCGGCGACCCCGCCGACTACCGCCGCCAGACGGAGGAATCCATCGCGGCCATTGAGCGCGGGCTAACCGGCATCAACCGGACCCTGAGCGACTCCGACCAGAAGACCGCCGACCAGATTCGAGAGTTCCTGAAACAGGCCAGGGCGGCTCTGGCCTCAGGCGACGTGGACGGGGCGCGCACGTTGGCTGCCAAAGCCAAGGCTCTGCTCGACGTGCTGACGGAATAGACCGCGTTCACCTCAGTGGGGCAAGTCAAATCCCTCAGGGCTACAGCGGTTCCACAATTGCTGTACTTCGAAGCAGCAACAGCTAAGCGGGTTTTTCCTCAAGAAAAACCCACCTTGTGCCACCGCGGGAAACGGCTACAAGTATTGTGGAACCGCTCTAAAGCCTGCGATGATTCTCGGTCATTTGATGTCCGGGCTGAGGCCCACACCTTTCAAAACAGGTCCAAACTGCCCGACCACGCTCACCGCACGGTTTCTACAACTCGCCCCAACTCAGCTTGCTGCGCAGCACGTCGAAGAAGCCGGTGTCGCCGAGGCGGACCAGCTTGACGGTGTGGCTGGAGCGGCGGCAACGCACCTCGTCGCCGCGGCGCAACTCCACACCCTGCTGGCCGTCGATGGTCAGCAACGCGACATTGGGAACGCCCTCGACACGCACGGCCACTGACGCGCCGCCGCGCACCACGATAGGCCGCAGCGTGAGCAGATGGGGACAGATGGGCGTCACCACCAGGGCATCCACATCCGGGGTGAGGATGGGTCCGTTGGCGGCCAGCGTGTAGGCCGTCGAGCCCGTAGGAGTGGAGACGATGACTCCGTCGGCGCGGAAGCGGGCCACGCTTTTGCCGTCCAGCTCTACGGCAAATTCGCCCATGCGGGCAATGTCGCCCTTGGAGACCACGATCTCGTTCAGCGCCTCGAAGCTGGCGTGCTCGGCTCCCGCGCGCCAAAGCGCGGCGTGGAGCATGGCCCGCTCATCGAGGCTCTGGCAGCCGGCACACCAGTTCTCAAGCGTGGCGTAGAGATCGGCGAGGCGCACTTCAGTTAGGAAACCGAGGAAGCCGAGATTCACGCTGAGGAGGGGCGTGCCGACGGTGGCGAAGATGCGCGCAGCCGCCAGCAACGTGCCATCGCCGCCCAGAACGATGACCAGCTGCGGCGCCTTGGAGGGCAGATCCGCGCGATCCACGGCCGGAGCCGCCGTGGTGTAGCTGCCGCCTTCCAAGTCCAGCACCACCTCGTAGCCGTGCCGGCGCAGCCATGCGATCAACTCCGGCAGGAGCCGCGCGAGTTCTTCCCGGTGCGGTTTGCAGACAATGGCGACCGAGATCATGAGTGCCAGTGTAATGGATCGGGGCGGGAGCTACAGCGGTTCCACAATTGCTGTATGCCGAAGTAACAACAGCTAAGTGGGTTTTTCCTCAAGAAAAACCCACCTTGTGCCACCGCCGGAGACGGCTGCAAGTATTGTGGAACCTCTCTAAGTCTGTTTGTCCGCTGCGGCGGACTCACTCCGTTTTGCATAAAGCAAAAACTCCCGGTTACCCTCGGCGCCGGTGATGGGCGATGGATTAGTCCCTACCACTGTCCAGTGCAGCGAGCGCACGCAATCGGCGACCTTTGTGATCGCGAGTTCGTGGGCGGCGGGATTGCGGACGATGCCGCCCTTGCCCACATGCTCGCGGCCGGCCTCGAACTGGGGCTTGACCAGGACGATGGCCTCGGCCAGTGTAGGCGCGGCGGCCAGCACGGCCGGGAGCAGGAGCGTGGCCGAGATAAACGAAACATCCATGACGAGGAGTGTGAGCGCGGGCATGGCTTGGGTGGCGGGCGCCGACGCTCCGGGCGCGGCGGCCAGCGATCCGGGCTCAAGCAGGCGCGCGTTGGTGCGCTCCAGAAGCCGCACGCGCGCGTCGTTGCGCAGCTTCAAGTCGATCTGCCCGAATCCGGTATCGACGGCCGTGACGTGCGTGGCGCCGTGCTGCAGCAGGCAGTCGGTGAACCCGCCTGTCGAGGTGCCTACGTCGAGGCACGCCCTGCCGGTTACGTCAATCTGCCAGTGCTTCAGGGCGGCGGCCAGCTTCAATCCGCCGCGGCTGACGTAAGGCTGGTTCCCGCCCAGCAGACGAAGGTCGGAATCCGACGCAACCGACGCTCCAGGCTTGTCGATCTTTTGCTCTCGCACCAGAACCCGCCCGGCAAGAATCAGCGCGCGGGCGCGCTCGCGGCTGGGTGCGAGGCCGCGCTCGACGAGCAGCAGGTCGAGACGCGATTTTTCGGGCCTTGTATTCTCGGAACGTGATTTTGCGACAGCCGCGGCCAAGTCAGAGCGCTCCTCGCTTCAAATGTATAAGGAATGGTCGCTTCCTCGCGGCGCAGCACCTGAAACTATCCGGTGCTCCAAATGCCAGCGCTACCCGTTGCTCCCGGAAGGGAGCCGACTTTCCGCATGGGTCGGCGATGCGGTTTTCTTCTTCGGAATGCCATGCTGATGACAGTCCGTGCATTTCACCCAGTGGATGTTATGCATGCTCGTGGCGCTCGCGAAGGTCGTGTCCATCTTCTCCACGTCGAGACCGCAGTGCGACATCTGTGGGTGGCAAGTCTTGCACGATGCGCGCGCACTTTCATTGTGCCCGTTGTGGCAGGAGAAGCAGCTCAGGCCCTCGTGGACGCCCATCGGCGTGCGATCGTCGCCCGATCCCGCCTGCGTTCCCCAGGAATTGGCCGCCGCGACAGACCCCGCATCGGGCACTCGCGGGGCATGGCATTGGTAGCAGACCCCCTGCCGCGGATCGGGGCTCACGTTGAGCGCGCGAGGACCGTCGTAGAGCTGCGGAATGGCGAGGCCGGCCGCAGCAAAGTGCAATCTTTCGCGCCGGTCGTAGAAGGCAAGCGAAACAGGAAGGGCTGCGCCGGCCACCGAAATGCGCTCGGCTGGCCTTGCCTCAGGTGCGCCTTCACGATGAACCCAGTGGCACGTCTCGCAGGGCATCGTGGGCTGTTCGGCAAGTTTCGCGTGGACCAGGCGCCACGGGCCGATTGTGTTCTGCGGCTGCACCAGGTCGCGAATCGATCCGCCAAAGTACATGCCGTGGCAGCGAAGGCAGTCTTCCATCAAGGGGCGCGGCGAGTTTTGCGTGGGATGGGTAAAGATCTGCGTATAGGTGGCGCTGTGCGGACCCGCCTGCCATGCGGAGTACTCCTGCCGGTGGCACTTCCGGCAGTTCGCGACCGTCTCGAAAACATCGACCTCGCGGAGCCGGATACTCTCAGGCCAGGTACGCGTGAGGTGCACCCAGGTATGCCGCAGTTTGGTGGGCAAGCCGGCGTCATGGCACTCCATGCAGCCCATCGCACGATGCGGCGAATCGTGCGCCTGGATCACGTAGGACTTCATCTCATGACAGCTTGCGCAGCCCTGGCCGCGCTCTGAAGAATAGTACGCCGATGCGCCATAGACGGCGCCAAACGCCAACAGGACCAGCGAGCCGGCGGCGATCGCTACCCACTTGAGGATTCGCTTCATGACCTGTAACCCGTAGCATTCCAGTTGCGGACCAGCGCAGCCGAGGCCATGTACGCGATGGCCATGATGGTCAGTGCCGGATTGAAGCCTCCATTGTTCACGTGCACGCTGGAATCGATCACGAAGACGTTCTGCATGTCGTGGATACGGCAATCGCGGTCCACAACCGAGGCCTTCGGATCGTTGCCCATGCGGCAGGTCCCGGCCTGATGCTGGCCGGAGGAGACGACAGCAGGCCTGCCGGCGATGCGGAGTGTACTTGCGGCTCCAGCCTCCTTGAGCCAGGCTTCGGCGCGCTGGGCCTGCACCTCGCCAACCTCAAAGGTGTGCGGATGCACGTTGCCGGAGATGCGCGCTACAAGCATTCCCCACTTGTCTTTCACCGATGGATCGAGAGTGACCCTGGCATCGGCGGCGGGAATCTGCTGCGTCGGCCCCATGACCACGATGTTGCGTTTGAAAAAAGTACGCATGGCCTTCTTGTGCCCTAATCCCCATCGCGGCGTGTCAGCAGGCAGGCGATCAATCATCTGGATGGGCAGGCGTATGAATTCGTTGGCCAACAGGCTCCCACCGCAAAGGCCTGGAGTGCCGTGGTTGTAGTCGGTGATGGCGATGCTGGCTCCGGGGCCCACATCGTCGTAGGTGTCGAAGTCGAAGAATCCGATCGCGCCGGTGTAGTGATGGCCCTGCAAGTTCCGGCCAACCTGGTCGTATCGGTTGCCGATCCCATTGGGAAACAGACGGCTCTTCGAATTCAGCAGCAGGCGCGCCGATTCAATGGCGCAGGCAGACACCACCACGAAATCGCAAGGCTGCTCCCGGAGATGGCCGCGGCTGTCGAAGTAGGTCACAGCGCGCGCGCGGCCACGATCGTCGGTGAGGATTTCCCTGGCCATGCATCCGGTGCGGAGTTCGCAGTTGCCGGTCGCCAGCGCGATGGGGATCACGGTATTTTGAGAGCCGTTTTTGGCATCCACCTCGCAGGCAAAGCCGACGCACCAGCGGCAACGCATGCAGGGTCCGCGGCCGTTATAGGGAACACTGTTGCGGGCCATGGGAATGTGGAAGGGGTGCAGCCCGAGGCGCTTGGCTGCCGGCCAGAGGATTTCAAACTCGCGATTGGGAGGCAGGGGCGGCATGGGCAAAGGACGGCGGCGTGGACCATGAAACGGGGTGCCCGAGTAGTCGCCTGAAACACCAATTTCATATTCGGCTTTGTCGTAGAAGGGCTCGAGATCGTCGTAAGAGATGGGCCAGTCCTCAAGTGAACTGCCCTGCGGCGCGCCATAGGTCGACCGCATGCGGAAGTCCTGGGGCAAGAAGCGCCACGCCATGGCTCCGTAGCTGACGGTCCCGCCGCCCACACAAGCGGCGTTGTTCTGGTAGCCGCTTTCACTGGGCAGAAACGTATGAACCCCGCCCTCCGGGTCAACCACGACACGCGGATTGCCGTCATCTTCCGGCCCAAAGGCGTTGCCCAGCACGGTGGTGCGCTGGTTGCGCAGATCATCCTTGCGGCAATCGCTGGCCGTGTACCAGGGGCCGCGTTCGAGAAGGACAACGCTCAGGCCGGCAGTGGACAACTCCTTGGCCACGATGCCGCCCGCGGCGCCCGCGCCGATCACTACCGCGTTCACCGGCTTCATGAGGGCGAGCCCTTTCTCAGATTGTCCTGGGCACGGCCGAGTACTGGCGGCTCCGCCAGGCCCAACATGCGCCAACTGACGGCATCGCGATTACCCCCGTGACGCGGCGGACCATAGTAACCATCGAGGGTGTGGCCGCGCACGAGCTCGAAGAACGTTCGATCCTGCTGCTCGATCGCGCTGACGACCTCAAGTTGCTGCGATGAGGAGAGCGCCGCAACCTCACGGCCAAAGCGGCGCCTGCTCAGTGCATCGGCTCGCTCAAGCCCGCCCCGGTACGCGCTTCGGTAGCGGCGAAAATGACGCACGAGCTGCCGATCGATAAACGTGAGTACCCCAGCCTGCGAGGCGCTGGGGAAATCATCGGCGGGGATGATCTGGTCGCAGATCGCTGTCAGTGTCCTGGCTTGCTCTTCGGTGAAGAACTCCCAGTCTTCCTGCCTGCGACGATTGCAGCCGATGGCCACGGCCGCACTCCCCAGCGTGCTCGCTGCCACAAATTGCCGCCGCGTGAAGCCGGCGGTCCTCCCGCTCGATGGCATGGGCAAAATTCCCCGCTATCCACTCTACACCAGAGGATGTTAAAAAAATCTGATCCCATGGAAAGTGCAGCTGCGCGCTGCTCGAACTGGGGCAGTTCATGGGGCGATCAGAGGCGCAGTATCGGCAGACAGCCAAAAGGCCGTTCCGCTGTGGGGAACGGCCCTTTTGAAGACTCTCAACTTCAATGCATTGCGGCAAACTACGGAATAGCCCGGCAATTGGCGAGTGTGTAGTTTGCTCCGTACGCGGCCACCATGCCCGACGGCGAGAGGTTGCAGGGTTGCCCGTAGCCGGGAACGCGGCTGCTGTAATTATTGTTGCTGCCGCTGTGGCCGTTCTCCGTCGTCGTGCGCACGTCAATTGGGTAGCCCTCCACCAGAACCGTGGTGTCAATCAGATCGGTCACCGTCGGGCTCGACTCGATGATGGTGATCTGGGGGCTGTCGGGCGAGGCCACATAAATCTTGGCGTATTCGGAGTTCTGGGTGTTCACCACAGTGCGCGGATGGCCGACCACCGTCAGCGTCTTTTCCACCGTGTAGGTCGACAGGTTTACCACCGTCACAGTGCCGTTCCCCGTACCGCTGTCGTCGTTCTGATTCGCGGTGTAGGCCTTGCTGCCGTCGTAGAGAACCGTGACGCTGGCCGGATTCGGGGTCGCGGTATTGCCCACCGGAATCGTGGTGACGGTGCCGAAGCCGCCGGTGATAGGGCCGCATGCCGCGTAGGTCGTGCAGTTGCTATTCGTGTAGGTGTTGGAATCGTTGCCGTATTCATCCAGGCTGACGTTGACGACGCTCATCGTGCCACCGTCGTAGTTGGCCACCGCAAGTTGCTGCGTTGCCGCATTGTATTCCGCGTAGATGGGTCCCGATCCCGCCGGAAGCTGAATGGTTGGATGGCAGGTGATCCATTGTCCATTTTGATTTTGAAATGGCGTGCACGCGTCCGGCGTATTGTTCCGGGTGTTGATGACCGAGAGCGTATCGTCTCCGCGGTTCAGCACAAACAAGCGCTGCTGGTCGGGAGTTTGTACGGCGTAGACGGGGCATTTGCCCACTGGGATGGGGGGATCGGCTGTATCGCTGGAGAGCTCGATCGGGGTCAACGCGCCCGCAGGAGCCGTTCGCGGCGAGACATTGCAGACCAGCGGCGCGGTATCGGGGACGTCCTGGCTAAGGACGTATTCGCGCTGACCGGTGAGGTTTGGGGCTCCGGCGACAAACATAGGCATGGTCGCGGGATTGGCCGCCGTGCCTATCACCGGAATCGCGAGTTTGAAGGCTTCGGGCGATCCTGAGAAGAGGTCGACCACGTCGCTGCTGAGGTCGGTGGCCAAAAGCTCCCCGGCGGGCAGCGTCAGGTTGACGGGCTTGGCCGTCGGAGGCAGCGTGGATTCGAGGACGTTTTTGGCCTGCAGGGTGGTGGTGATGCCGAAATTCGACAACGTGCCGTCGCTGTTGACGGTGAGTCCCGTCGAGCCGGGCTCGTCCAAAGTAAAGACAGTCGGCCCGGGACCGATGGGCGCTTCGGTCATGATCGCGTCGCCGGAATAATTAATGATCGTGACCACCCCTGGCGTAGTGGAGCCGGTGGACGAAACCACGACTGCGTACGAAGAGGGCTGTGCAGGCGGGCCATTGGTGGCGATCGGCAACACCACCGGCCGGTAATTATCGGCACAACCGCCAACCAGGGCCGCAACCGCGAGGGCCGCGCCTGCCTGCGCGAAGAGCACACGCCCCTGGCCTGACTTCAAGGTAAAAAGCCTCATTCCGAAACTTTCCTGCTTCCTTGGTGATTGTAAATCACGCGGGCGGGGACTAGAGGACACCCACGGCTTCTGCGGTGTGCGACGCAGAGGGCGGGAATTCGTGATCGCGCGCCGGGCACCGGGAGCACTTTCTCCCGGCGCAGCCAACGGTTACGATGAGGCGTGGCTCAAGACAAGCTGGCCTGGCAATCGAAGCTGGTAATGCTTGCGGTGCTGCCTTTCGCGGGCACGGATGTGCTGCTGGCCTGCTACGGATGGGCAGCCGAATCGGCAGCCGTAACGATCTGGACCCTGGCCCTGAGCGCGCTGCTGGGGCTCGTGACGTGGAGGTTGCGGGCGGCCACGCCGGCAGCGGCGGCAACCGGCGCGCTGGTCACCGCCAGCCTCATGTTTTCGACTGTCGCGTTCCCCTACGAGCCTTGGCATACAGGCCTCCTTCCCACGTTTACGGTTTCGTTGTTGGCCTTCGCCGCCACACGCGTGGGCCACGGAAAAAAGGAGCGCCTTGGCACGGCGGAGGCGCGGCGCGGGCGATCCGCGTCGCAGGTTGCGGCCAATCTCGGCATCGCGGCGATGGTATCGAGCGGGCCGGTGCAGTTCTGGCTAATCGATAGCCGCCGGCTTGCGCCAGCAGCCCACACGCCAAAGCTGTTCTTCGCACTTGCGCTGGCGGCGCTGGCTGAGGCCGCTGCCGACACGGTTTCGTCCGAAATCGGGCAGGTGTTTGGCGGCCGCCCGCGCATGATCACGACTTTGCGCGCAGTCGAGCCGGGCAAGGACGGCGCGGTGAGCCTGGCCGGCACACTGGCCGGCGTGGCTGCAGCGGCAATCGTCGCCGGCACCGGAAGCTGGGCCATGCGCGGCGGCTGGGGCCTTTTTTCGATTAGCTGCGCGGGCGGCGTCTTCGGACTTTTCTTCGACAGCCTGCTGGGGGCAACGCTCGAGGAATGCGGCTGGCTCAACAACGACACGGTGAACTTTCTATCGACGGCCAGCGGGTCGGGGTTTGCGCTGGCAGTGCTGGCGGTCTTGCGATGAAATTCAATATATATTGGTACAGCGGGTCGAGATAGGCGCGCCGCACGCCATCGTCCACCATCGCCTGGAGATCAACCAAGGGGCTGCCGCCCGCAGGGCCCGCGAAGCGCACATCCACGCCCAGCTTGACGAAGGCGTTCACAATCCCCGTGTCCTGACAGACCGGCCGGTGTCCCTCGGCGCAAATGCGGCTGTTGATCAGAATCTGCGCCATGGCGTCGCGCGCCGCCGGCGACTGCTCGCGCTCATAGGCCTTGGCGAGACTGACGATGAAATCCACCGGGCGGTAGTAGCTCATGTATTGCACCGCGCCCGCTACGCTGGCAATGAAATCTTCCTGCCGGATGACGGTCATGGAGGCTCCTACATATTCTAGGGTAATTGAAGTGCCGCACAATCGGGGAGCATCGGAAGCGGTGACTACGTGCCGAGCCCCTCTGCGCGGATTGGTGGCGCGGGAGCCCGGTATTATGCTCCCGCGCTGGCCTTGCTTGGCTATAGAAGAATCCGGATTTCAGCCTTATTGCAAAAGATGACATACTGCGTGCCGTTGAGGATAACGTGAAATCCTCGGAGCTTTGCGGCAGCGAGAAGTTCGTCCTCAGAGGCAAAATGCCGTACAGAACTTGCTTTTCGCCTCACTACGCCCCCTAGCTGAGCCTGTTTTGAACTGAACACTTGATCAATCCATAAGTTGAATATATAAATATCATTCATATAATAGCCTTTCGCTAATCTAGTTAGCCAGTTATTATTATTGATGTTTGTAATACAGATAGTTTCGATCTTCTAGGTGTGGCCTGAATTATAGGATCGTCTATTCTGTATCAACGTTTCTGCTATTGGAAGTTCGCATTGTCCGAACTTCCGGCGCGATCATACCTTTGTTCAAGCAGCGAGTCAAGTCAGAAATTTAGGACCATCGAGCGCGGCGTCTTTGGCATCTCACGGGCAGCTCGGAACCGGCGGAGCCCTCTCCACAGCCACAGCCGGGTGACGGTTCGACTCGAAGCATGCCTGTACACGCAATGACGCCCTTCGGCGTCATCTTGAGTGCAAATGTATGCGAGAGGCCAAATATTCTTCAAACCCCTGGCCGCCCTTTGGTGGATTATTCCGCAGCTGATTGACGAAGGACCAAAGCAGCAAGCCAAAGTGATTCCGGGGGCTCACGTCTGGCCGAGGTTACAAAGTCACGCTTTGTAAAACCTGCTATTCGTCCAAAAATAGGCTATCTCAGCGGATAGTAGTCCAACGCCGATTAAGACCTTCCAGATTGAGTCCTCATAATAGACAGCTTGAAATAATTGATGCGGAACAAGGCAAGAAATGAGGAGATAGACACCAGCAATTGCCGAGGCAAATGCAAGGAGGGTCTTAATTCGAGGCGCAATCGCAGTCGAATTTAACGCATCGTCATCAGCGTCTCCGCTCGCCTCTCTCTCCCTTTTGATCGCTTCCATAACAGCTATACGGACTGCGTTGTCCGCACTGACGCCTCGCATCTTCGCGAATTCGCGGACGAGGTAATCGAGTGATTGTCGGGTAGCCATGACCTATGCCCCTTGGCGAATCGAGCTGTGCGAAGCTCTGCGCTCGGCGTTTCACCGGAGAAGGTTCGGACCACTGTATCGAATGCTCCTCCCCATCAGCTTCATACCCCAACTGCGGGCTGATTGCAAAGGCGCATTAACCGGAATCTCCTTCTGAGGACTGTTTCCCTCGAATTGTACCGCTGGTGCACACCTCTTGGGAGAACTTGATTTGTGTCTGCGGCCGAAAGGCGGATCGATTCCGCGCCAGCGCGTCGCCGACGCAACCGCCGAAATTTAGGTTCGCTTGCGATCCGCTGAGCACGCCGGGGCTGCGTTTGGAATGGGAAGAGTGAAGAAACGTCTCAAAAAGAACGACGAAGCGCCCGGCGGTTACCGGGGGCCTCATCGCAAAGCGAAACAGTGGCTCGGATGCGCGTACACAAACTTGGCCTGTAACTTCGGCGGGACGGGCGGATTGTGAGGACGCATTGGCGGACTCGATCGCGGCTCTGCCCTTCCGCGGCCGCGCCGCTTGCGCCCCGCCGAAGCCACTCAGCCAGCAGCACCGCCGCGCGCCACGAACGGCGCGCTCAACTGCTGGCGTAGGCTGCCCGCCAGGTCGGCGACCACGCGTAGGCGGTCGGCCACCGGCGCCGGAACCTCGCTCGCGCTCAACGCCAGTTGCGAGTGCAGCAGCAGGCCGGCCACCGTGGTCTTCAACTCGGCTTCGATGGCCGCCGCGGCGGCGCGGCGGGCCAGCTGTCTGCTCCCGCTCGCGGCGGTGGAGCGCCGAGCGAATCTCACGGATAAGGCGGGCCGCTCCCGAGACGGCGAAGTTGATCTGCAGGGGAATGGCCAGGCCTGTGTGCTCGCAAATCCTGTCGGCGGCAGCCGGATCGCACTCGGCCAGAGTCTCGTCGACCACCACGGCCAGGAATTCGCGCTTGCGCAAGGCGGCCAGCGCGTCCCTGCGCCCTGCAGCCACTTCCACTTCCATGCTTAGTTGCGCGCTCACTACGGCGGCGCAGTTGCGCGCGCCTTCGATTCCGGTCACCATCAGAATGCTCATGATTCAGCTCCCAGCTCCCAGCTCCTAGCTCTTAGCTTTTAGCTATAGCTTTAGCTTCTCGTTCTTGGCCATTCGCTCCTGGCCTGTCGGTGCGTGCGGCGTCTCATCGGATTCATCTCAGATCGCGTAACACCTGAGCAGCTAAATGCTAATAGCTAAGGGCTAATGGCTGCTCTCTTTCACTCTTCGTGCAGCGGATCGCCGATGCCGTACTCCTTCAGCTTGCGGTAGAGCGTCGTCTTGCCGATACCCAGGAGTTTCGCGGCTTGCAGCTTGTCGCCATGGAGGGTGCGGATCGCGCCCAGAATCGCCTCGCGCTCCAGCTCGGCCAGCGTTTTCACCTCGGGCCCGCCGGCCGCTCCAGCCTCTTCGCCGGCTGCGGCGGCGGCGCGCCGCGCCTCCAGCCCTTGCTGCTGCAATTGCGTGGGCAAATCGCCCAACTGGAGCACCGGCCCCGAGCTGAGCGCGCAGGCCCGCTCCAGCGAATTCTCCAGCTCCCTCACATTCCCCGGCCATTCGTGGCGCATCATGGTGCGCAACGCCTCGTCGCTCAGCGTGAACTTCCGTTCGTGTTCGCGGCTGATGCGGTCCAGAAAGTGCGCCGCCAGCAGCGGTATGTCCTCGCGGCGGTCGCGCAGCGGCGGCAGCCGCAGGTTGACCACATTGAGCCGGTAAAACAGGTCCTTGCGAAAGCCGCCCTTCTCTACCATTGCGGCCAGATCGCGGTTGGTGGCGGCCACGATGCGCGCCTTGATGGGCACGCGGTGGTTGGCGCCCACCGGCCGCACTTCCTTCTCCTGCAGCGCGCGCAAGAGCTTCACCTGCAGATCGAGCGAAAGCTCGCCGATCTCGTCGAGAAACACGGTTCCCCCTTCGGCCGAGACCAGAAGGCCGTCTTTCGAGCGGTTGGCCCCGGTGAAGGCGCCCTTGACGTAGCCGAAAAGCTCGCTCTCGATGAGAGTGGGCACCAACGAACCGCAGTCGACGGGCAAAAACGGCTTCTGGGCGTTGGGGCCATAGGCGTGGATGGTCCGCGCCACCAGCTCCTTGCCCGTGCCGCTCTCGCCCAGGATCAGCACCGGGTGCGTGCTTTGCGCAACCTTCGAGAGAATGCGGTAGATCTTCTCCATCTCCGGCGAGCGGCCGATCATCGCCCCCAGCCCCTCGCTCAGCCGCAGCCGTTCCCGCAACTGCCGCGTCGCGGTGTCAGTCATGTGGCTTTGCGCGGCGCGGTCCAGCACCGTCGAAAGCTCGTCCATGGCGAAGGGCTTGGTCAGGTAGTCCGAGGCACCGCAGCGCATGGCCTCCACGGCCGCGTTCACCGAGCCCGTCGCGGTCATGGCGATCACCGACGTATCGGGATAGAGCAGCTTGACCTCCGCGACCAGTTCCAGGCCCTCGTTCGATCCCGCGGGCAGGTTCACCAGCAGAATGTCGGCGGTGTGGCCGCGCAGCAGGCTCCTCGCCTGGCCCAGGTCTCCCGTGCTCTCCACCGCGTAGCCCAGGCTGGCGGCGATCTCCGCGCACGCCGAGCGCACCGCTGCGTCCGCATCCACCACCAGCAGGTGCAGCCGGATCGCCGGTTCCCCAAGTTGTGGAATAAACTCCATCTCCCGTGTGTTGAAGACCGTATCCAGCATTGTATTCGCCTCTCGCGTGTTCCAAGAAACTCGCAATCCAGCTTCTGGCCTCAAGCTCCTAGCCATTCGTTCTTAACTCTCAGCCTTAAACTCTAAGCTTTCAGGTCTCGACCCTCGCTCCTGGTCCCTCGTTCCTGTTCACAATTCCCTGCTCCCTACTTTCTATTCCCTGCTTCCAAGCCGCCAGATTTGGCGCAAAGGCCTCGACGGGCGCGAAGAAGCTAGGAGATAGAGACTAGAAGCTAGGAGCTCGCTTTCCGCGCCGGCAACTCAATCTCGAAGCGCGCACCACCCTCTGCCCGGTTGCTGGCGAAGATTCGCCCCCCGGCTGCTTCCACGATGGAGCGCGTGATAGCGAGACCCAGCCCACGGTGGCTGAGCGGGCAGCCTCCGCTTCCCGTCTCGCTCCGGTTGCGCGTGGAATATCCCGAATTGAAGATCGATCCGATCGCTTCTTCGGGAAACCCCGGGCCGGTGTCCTCGATGGTCAGTTCCAGGCAGGCCGCGGTGCCTTGGGCAGCCGGCCACTCGCGCAGGCCGATGTGGATGCGTCCGCCCCCGGGCATCGCTTCGGCTGCGTTCTTCACCAGATTCACCAGAATCCGCGTCAGATCCTCGCCCGCCAGCCGAACCGGCAGTGCGCCGCCTTGGGCATCGACGGTCACGGCGATCGAGGGCCCGGCCAGCGCCGAGAGCAAATTGCGGTTGGCCGTGAGCTCGGCTGCCAGGTTGGCCACCGGCACAGGGGGCAGCAGATCCCAGCGCCGCTTCCGGTCAGCGCTCTTTTCCGGGTCGCGGCCAGAGTCCTGGCTGAGAATTGCGGAGACGCCTCGCCCCGGCCCCGCATTCCCCGCCGTCCATCGTCCCGATTCCAGCGCGTAAGAGGCAGGCGTTGCCGTCTTCGCCGCCCCTTGCGCGTCGAGCGCGACTATCTTCTCCACCAGCCGGCGGCTGGCCGCGGCCACCAGCCGGAGCTCGTTCCCATAGTGCGCATACGGACTCGCCAGAACTCCCGGTTCCTCCAGCAGATCGCAGTAAAGACCCAGCGCCGTCACCATATTCCGGGCATCGTGCGCCACCTCGCAGAGGGTCTCGCCCTGGCTGCCGAGCGCCGCCAGAGTCTCCACCACTGTCTCCACCCGTCTGCGGCCCGCGTCCGGTTTCGGCTCCGCGCTCTCCAGCACGCCTGCCGCGCCTGCCCGCTTTCTCGATGACTCGTCCGTTGTCGTCGTTTGTTGCGCCTGCTGCATAAGCCGTTTCCTTTCTGAAACAGGAGTCAGGGGTCGGGTATCAGGGTTCAGTTGTCAGTCATCAGTGGTCAGTGGCCGGCACCAATCTGGGTTTTCTGCTCCTCATTTTCTGTTCCCTATTCCGTGTTCCCTATTCCCTGTTGCCTCGTCCCTCTTCCCTCGTCCCATCGCCCAGGTTCCCGTTTCGGCGTTCATCGCCGAACTTTGTCCAGTTTCCCTACACGTCACGTGCCAAACCAGAACGCGTTCCCTAAGTTCCTCATAAGGGGAGGGATGAGTACCCGGCCTGGCGTCATGCGGCGGGACAGCCCACGTCCCCGATATCCCAAAACGGAACACGCCGCCTTCCCAATTCACACCAAAGATCAACCATCTGAAGCACTTACGGGGTTCTTCCCGATTCGGCCCCGGAATCTCTTGTTTTCCCGTTCCGGAATCGCCCTTCCCACATCGCGCCTACCCCGCCGCGCTCCCTTACAATCCTTCTATGCATGGAAACGGGCAAGCAACCAGCGCCTCGCTTCGTCCCGGCGGCAGAAGCCCCGGCCAGCTTCGCCCTCTCACCCTCACTCCGGGCTACGTTCAGACCGCCGAGGGCTCCGTCCTGGTCTCTCTGGGCAACACCCGCGTGCTCACCTGCGCCACTATCGAGCAGGGCGTTCCCGGCTGGCTCCGCAACGCCGGCCGCGGCTGGGTCACGGCCGAGTACGCGATGCTGCCCCGCTCGACCGTCACCCGCACCCCGCGCGAAAGCGAGCGCGGCAGGATCGGCGGCCGCACACACGAGATTCAGCGGCTCATCGGCCGAAGCCTGCGCGCGGTGGTCGATATGCAGGCCTTAGGCGAGCGTACGGTGATTCTCGATTGCGACGTCATCCAGGCCGACGGCGGCACGCGCACGGCGGCCATCACCGGCGCGGCCGTGGCCTTGGCCATGGCCCTCGACGCCCTGGTCAAGGCAGGAACCCTCAGAGCATCGCCGCTCAAGCAACTGGTGGCCGCTACGTCGGTGGGAATCGTCGACGGCGTGGCGCTCCTCGACCTCTGCTACGAGGAGGACGCGCAGGCCGGGATCGACATGAATGTCGTGATGACCGCCGATGGGGGCCTGGTCGAGACCCAGGCCACGGCGGAGAAGGGCTTTTTTACTCGTCTTGGACTGAATTCCTTGCTTGATCTCGCGGAAGCGGGCCTCAAAGAGATTTTCGCGGTGCAGCGGGCTGCGCTGGATCGGCAGAGCTCAGTCGCGCTCGAAGATTGACGCATCTTTTGTGTCTTTGGCGAATCCCTAGACCTGAACTGCTAAGATTGCCCATCCCGGCCTCGGACAGGAGAACTCTCATGCCGACAAAGAAAGCCTCTGCCGCCGTGGACCGCCAGGCATCGTTGCGCCAGCTTCTGCTCGACCTGCTCACGGGGGGTCATGCCCACGCGGATTTCTCGACCGCCATCCAAAACATCCCGCCGGCCATGAGCGGGAAACGGCCCAAAGGCGCCGAGCACTCTCCGTGGGAGATCCTCGAGCACATGCGCATCGCCCAATGGGACATCCTGGAATTCTCGCGCGACCCTGGGCACCGATCGCCCGACTGGCCGGGCGGCTATTGGCCCGCGACGCCCGCGCCGCCCGGCGGAAAAGCCTGGGAGAAGAGCGTGCGCGCCTTTCGCAAGGATCTCAAAGCGATGTGCGACCTTGTCGCCGATCCTGCGACGGAACTCTACGTCAAAATTCCTCACGGAGACGGACAGACCATCCTGCGCGAGGCCTTGCTTGTCGCCGATCACAATGCCTATCATCTGGGCGAATTGGTGCTGGTGCGCCGCCTGCTCGGATGCTGGAAATGAGGGGCAGAGCGCCCCTGACACCTGATCCCTGTTCTCGAGACGCCGTTTTCAACCTTTTGCGGGGGTGGATCGTCTAGGCTATTAGGGGCCGGCATTCTACAGCGGTTCCAGGGTTACTGCATCCCAAAGCCACTGCACTCAAGTCGATGCGACCAACCCCGGCGTCCCCAACGATTGATTCTTGTCGTTTGGGGTGGGAACATCAGGGAGCAGCGACCTCGAAGACACTCACAGATGGGTTTAGGTACCCTGGAACCGCCGGGATCCATCGTCGGCGCCGCGGCATTGTGGAGCAAGACCTTATGCGATTTGGAAGCAGTAAGATGCGCGTGGCGACGGCCCTCGCACTGGCGGCGCTGCTCGTGGCAGCCGCACCGATGGCGCGGGGCCAAGCGCAGGCCGCGCGCTTTTTGGGCACGGTCACGGCTATCAGCGGCGACACCCTGACCGTCAAAACCGACGCCGGCGAAGTGCGCCAGGTTCAGGTTCCCTCCACCGCGCAGCTCAAGCGCATCGAGCCAGGGCAAACCGATTTGAGCAAGGCGGAGACCCTTGAATTCGGCAGCCTGGCCACGGGCGACCGCGTACTGATCACGCTCGATCCCAACGCCGCCGCAGCCACGCCGCAGGCGTTGCGGATTATCGCCATTAAGAAAGCGGACGTCGTCAAGAAGCAGGAAGCCGAGAATGCAGCGTGGAATCAGGGCGTGCACGGCCTGGTGAAGAGCGTCGATGCCGCGGCGGGCGTGATTCAAGTGAACGTGAGAGTCGGAGACGCAACCAAAGCGGTCACCGTCAATACCACCAAGTCCACACTGCTCAAGCGGTACGCTCCGGGTTCCGTGCGCTTCGATCAGGCACAGCCTGCGCCTGTCGACGCCATCCATCCCGGCGATCAGTTGTGGGCCCGCGGAACTTGGAATACCGATAAGTCCGCGATTGCCGCAGACGGCGTGGTGTCGGGCAGCTTCCGCAGCATCCCCGGGACCATTCTCTCCATCGATCCCGCCAACTCCACGATCACGGTGAAAGACCTGGCCACCAAGAAGCCGGTGACCATCCACATCACGGCCGATGCGCAGTTGCGGCGGCTCGACAGCAACGTGGCCGCTTTTCTAGCCGCGCGGCTCAAAGGGAACCAGGCAGGCTCTGGCGGCCGCTCCGCGTACAGCGGCGCCGGAGGAGGAGGCGCGCAGCGCAGCTTCAGCCAGGCAGGTGGCTCGGGGCAGGGACGAATGGATCTCGAAACCGTGCTGGAGCGTGCGCCGGAGATTCAGCTCGCCGGCCTGCAGAAGGGCGAAGCGGTCATGATCGTGGCCACTGAAGATGCGTCGGGTGTCAACGCGATCAAGCTGCTGGCCGGAGTCGAACCGCTTCTCGAGGCGCCTGAAGCGCAGGATCTGCTTTCCAGTTGGAGCTTGAATCAGGGCGAATCCGAGGCAGCTACTGAATAGTTGCACACTTTTTCATTCATCCATAAGCGAGGAAATCTTGTATTCTAATTCGCACTGTTTGGTTACTCTTCTTGCTGTTTTGGCGCTGGCATCGGCCGGCGCGGCGCAAACGCAGTCGGCTCAGGCCAACCCGGCGCCTGCAACCGCCGGAGCGCCGCAAGCGCAGTCGGCGCCGCCCTCTGCCACGGCGCCTGCATCGGCTCTCGCAGCGCAGGCCGCTCCGGCGGCAACCGGGACACTGCACGGCCACATCAGCGACCCCACGGGCGCGCTGATTCCCGACGCGCAGGTGACGGTTTCGACGGCGGCCGGCAAATCCGTCGCCAACGTCACCGCCGACGCCGCCGGCGGCTATCAAGTGCGCGGGCTTCCGGCAGGCAGCTACGTCATCGAAGCCAACTATCCGGGCTTCGCGCCCTTTGTCTCTTCGCCGATTCCACTGAACGCCGGACAAACCAAGAACGTCGACATCCAGATGGCTATCGAGGCCGCGCAGCAGCAAGTCGTGGTCACCGACGAGGGCGGGCCCACGGTGAGCACGGAAGCCGGCGCCAACGCCAACTCCATCGTCCTCAAAGGCAGCGACCTCGATGCCCTGTCCGACGATCCCGACGAGCTGTCGAACGAATTAACGGCCCTCGCCGGTCCCTCGGCGGGACCGAACGGCGGACAGATTTACATCGATGGCTTCACAGGCGGCCAACTGCCGCCCAAGTCAGCTATCCGTGAGATACGCATCAACCAGAATCCGTTCTCGGCCGAGTTCGACAAAATCGGCTACGGGCGCATCGAGATTCTTACCAAGCCGGGAACCGACACCTTGCACGGGCGATTCTACGGGCAGGGCAACGACAACGTATTCAACACCGGCAATCCGTTCACGAGAGAGCTTCCTTCTTATTACAGCGATCAGTACAACGGGACGGTGAGCGGCCCCCTTTCCAAGTGGGCCTCGTATTTCGTGAGCGTGGAGGACCGGGAGACGCAGACCGATAACGTGTTTTATATTCCCAGCGGCCCCGTGTACGACTCAACCAGCAACACCTGGTCGCTCAGTTCCGGATCGGTTGCGGGCGGCCTTTTCAGCCCGGCCAACCACCTGAATGTTTCGCCGCGCATCGACCTGCAACTGGGCCAGAAGAACACGCTCACCATGCGTTACCAGTTCTATCGCAACAATGTGACGAATTCGTTGCCCGGCTCCACATCGCTGACCACAACGGCCAACAGCACCGCTTCGTTGAGTCACGACGTTCAACTGGACGACACGCAGGTGATTAACGACCGGATGGTGAACGAGACGCGCTTCGAATACCGGCGCGCTAATTCCTCGTCCTCGCCCGTGAGCACCGCGCCGAGCTTTGGCGTACCGGGCGTCTTCTCCGGCGGCGGAAACGGCGGCCAAACCTCCAGCACGCACTCCGATCACTATGAGCTGCAGAACTTCGTCACGTTGAGCAAGGGGAAACAGGCCATCAAGATCGGCGCCTGGCTGCGCGACGACCGGCAAGCGACATCGACGGAAGGAAACTTCAACGGCAACTTTACCTTTCCCTCGGTTACCGCTTTTGTGAATACCTGGAACAATTGGGCGAGCAACCAGCCGCTTGGTACGAACTGCCCAGCGAACCAGCCGGGTGGATGCCTGCCCACCAAGCTCACCTACACTACCGGCCAGGTGGCCTTCCAGGGGAACGTGTTCAACGCTGCGCTCTTCTACCAGGACGATTGGACGGTGAACAAACTGCTCACGCTCTCAGGCGGTTTGCGCTGGGAGTCGCAGAACCACATTGCCGACCATAGCGACTGGGCGCCGCGCGTGGCTTTCGCGTACGCCCTCGACGGGCACAAAAAGGGCGCTACATCCAAGACGGTCCTGCGCGGCGGATACGGCTTTTTCCACGACCGCTTCGGTACAGGGAACCTCATGAATCTGGAGATGCTGAACGGAACTCCGGGTAGAAGCCAGTTGCAGGCCACCATCACCGATCCCCAGTGCTTCAGCGGAACCAGCCTGAGCGACATCAGCGGCGGCCTAGCCTCATGCGGCACGGGCGCGGCGGTCACGCCGGAGATTTACGCTATTTCTCCCACCTACCGCTCGCCCTACATGGAACAGGCCGGCGCCAGCCTGGAGCGCCAACTGACCAAGGGTTCCACGCTCACCTTCACCTACATGCACTCTTCCGGGTTTCACCAACTGGTCACTCGCGACTCGAACGCCTATTTACCCGGCACCTTCGAGTATGGAAGCGCAACGCTCACCGGAACGCGGCCGAACTCGTCGCTGGGCATCGTTCAGCAATATTTTCCCGAGGCGGTCTTCAACGAAAATCAGCTCATCGTGAATATCAATGCCCGTTTCTCGCCCAAGCTCAGCTTGATGGGCTTCTATAACGCTAGTTGGGCAAACTCCGACGGAGGCGGCGGATCGAACCCCTCCAACTCTTACGACCTGCGGCAGGACTACGGCCGCGCTGGTTTCGTCCGGCCCCAGTGGCTCTTCCTGATGGGGAATTACACCGCCCCCTGGGCCATCACCTTCAACCCGTTTCTCGTCGTCCAAGCGGGTCGCCCCTACAACATCACCTCGACCTACGATCTGACCGGCGACAACTTCTTCAATGGCCGGCCTTCGTATGCCACCAGTCCCAAGCCTGTTGCGGGCGACGTGGTGCAGACCAGTTTTGGCGAGCTGGATGTCGTTCCCCAGGCGGGCGAGACGACCATTCCCATTTCCCTGGGCAACAGCCCGTCCTCCGTCGCGGTGAATCTGCGCGTCGGACGGACATTCGGGATCGGCCCCAAGGTGGAGTCGCCCGGCGGACCGTCTCAAGGCGGTGGCGGCGGACGCGGCGGTGGTGGTTTCGGCGGCTTTGGCGGACCGTTTGGCGGCGGAGGCGGTCGCGGATCCGGTGGAGGCGGCGCTACGTCCAGCGGCGGGCACAAGTACTCGCTCAATTTCAACGTCCAGGCGCTGAACCTGTTTAACGACATCAACCGGGGCACACCCGATGGCGGCATTGTGCCAACGCCTGTCGACCCCAGTGACCCAAATACGCTCTATTCAGCCGGCCCGCAGTTTGGCAAATCGAGTGGCCTTGCCGGCGGAATCTTCTCCACCAGCTCGGCGGCGCGGCGCATCTTCTTCCAGGCCGCATTTCAATTCTGACCGCCGCGTGGTGGACCATCAGCCGCGGGCCGGAGCACATCGCTCCGGCCCTTCCATTCGTGGAATGCCTGCCCGGCCGCCCGCGGAACCCCTCACTCAACCATCTCTCTGTACAACGCTTCCCAGGCATCGGCGGTCGCGTCCATGCTGAAGTGACGCAGCACTCGCTCCCGCGCCGCGCGGCCGCGGCCCGCCAGTTCTTCTCGGCTCTGTTTCATCGTGGCGATCATCGCCTCGGCCAGCGCCCCCGGATTCTTCGCCTGGACCACCACGCCCGCGTCCCCTACCAGCTCGCGCACGCCGCCGACGTCGGTCGCCACAATGGGCTTTTGCATGGCCATCGCTTCACCCACCGCCAGCGGCATCCCCTCCCAAGCCGACGACGACACGAACGCATCGGCAGCATCGAGGAGCGCGGACGTGTCGCGGCGCAGGCCAAGCCACCTGACCAAATCATCGATTCTCAATTCTTTCGACAGCGCTTCCAGCGCCGCCATCTGTCCGCTTGGCGCTTCGCCGGCGACCCACAGCCGCGCATCCGGTCTCCGCGCGCGCACTTCAGCAAAGGCCCGCAACAAATTGGGATAGTCTTTTGCCGGAGAAATGCGGCCGATTGCCAGCCAAACAAAGTCAGCGCTTGCCGCCGCGGAAATGCCCATCTCCTCTTGCACGCGCGCTCTTCGTTCCCCGTCGGGGGCGAATCCCTCAACCTCGATCCCATTCGGCACAACCAAGCACTTGCACAGCGGGACGGCCTTGAGCCGTGTAAAACGTTGCGAGGCGGCCTGGCTCACTGCGATGGTGCGGCAGCTCAGACCATCCGTGAGCCGGTAAGCCGCCATGCGCCACCAACTGCCCTCGTAGACGTTGTGTACCGTGGAGAGCACGGCAAACCGCGGACCGTTCAGTCTGAGCAAACGGCCAAAAACGTTGGCGTGAAAGCAGTGGCTGTGCACCACGTCCGGCCGAAAATCGCGCAGAAAACGGCGCGCGCGCATGAGCCCGCCCAAGGCGCTAATCGGCCCCTTGCACACACCCAGGTGAACCGTCCGGATCGCCGTGGGCCACTCCTCGGTAAGAGGCGGCATGAGCACTACGAGAGCTACCGCATGGCCGCGCTTTGCCATGCGCTCCGCCACTGCCAGCGCCTGCTTTTCCGCCCCGCCCACACCCAGCAACGTGAGCACGTAGACGATCCGCATGGGTCCCGAACCTTACGGCTACAGCGGTTCCACAATTGCTGTATGCCGAAGTAACAGCAGCTAAGTGGGTTTTTCCTCAAGAAAAACCCACCTTGTGCCACCGCCGGAGACGGCTACAAGTATTGCGGAACCGCTCTAAACCAGAGTTGCGGTGTCCTGTTTGACTGTCTTCAAGGTCGCCGCTCCCTGTTGGTCGCGTCGGCTTAAGTGTTGTGGCTTCGGGATACACCTACTCTGGTTTTGCGATAGCGAAAGCCAATATCACCGAAAAATGGCTCGCACCGATGATACCGCAGAGCGCGCCGCTCTGGCCTGCCGGGAAAAGCGGAGGCCGATGAGTGTATCGAGCGCAAACCGCCCCGGACCCAGGATCAGGATCAGCAGTGCTGCAAACCAGTAGGTGTACGGGGTCGCGTTATAAAAGTCGCTGGGGTTGGAGAGAATGTGGGAGAAATTCACGCGATCGTCGGGCACGCTCAGGTAGGCCGCAGTCATGTTCACAAACAGAACCAGCGAAACCAGCCGTGACGCTACGCCGCACGCAAGCAGGATTCCGCCCACCAGCTCGACCAGCGCCACCAGCAGCGCAGTCGCGCCCGGATCCGGCAAGTTCAGCGACGCGAAGAACTGCGTCACGCGATCGAGATGCGTGAGTTTGCCCCAACCGTCCTGCGCGAATTGCCAGCCCCAGTAGAGGCGGATGGCGAGCAGCAGCGGGCTTTGCAGCCGGTTGAGGAGGACGCATACGCCCGAATACACGACGCGCACTGTGCTCACGATTGTTTCCATAGATTCCTGTCCACTTCTTAGAGCAAAAATTCAAGTTCGGGAGCGCAGATCCAGCCCAGTTCGGCCCAGGTCCCAAACCACCCATGCACGTGCTGCACTTGCTTGGATTCGGGGAGGCGCGAGCCGGCAAATCCGGCCTCAATCGCCTCTCCCAGCGGACGGCCCTCGCGAATTGCCGCCAGCATCTGAAACTCCTCCCGCTCCAGCCGCCGGTAGTAGACCGAGAGATCGATGCGATGCGCCGCAACCCACGTCGGACGCGGCCGCAGCCGGGGCACTGAGCCTTCGGCGCTCGCAGCGTTTTCATGCCTCACTCCGGCTTCGCTGGTCTGGCGCTTTTCCTTGCGGTGTAGTTCCAACACCAGGTCGTCGGCAGGGTAGCTTAAGGCCATCAGTTGCAGATGCGGCTGCAGCGCCAGCCGCGAATCCCCGTCGAGCGTGGCGATCTGATCGAGCGTGAGCGGGGCGCGCTCCGCCGAATCGAACGCCTCGACAAACGCCCACTCGATGCGGGCCACGTCCAAAGCGAGCCGGTGACGCCGCCCGGCTTGTTCAGGATGGGCTTCGAGCCAGGCAGGGAGTCGGGAGCCCAGATTCCGCAGCGTGAAGGAGCGGCTGGGATGCGCAGTGAGGTACGCAACAGAGAGAGCCTCAAAGCGGCGGCTGCCCACGACCGCGCACAGTGCGGGAAAATCCTCGGCCAGCGCGCCGAGCACGCGAAACCAATACTGCCGGTTGTAGATTTCCAGCCGCTCGAAGGCGCTAAGGCGGCTGTTGGGCGCGATGAACGATTCCGCAACCTCGGCCATCGCGCGCCCATCGGGAGCAGTGGCACGCATGGCCTCATCCCTGGTCAGCGGCTGCATGATCGCCGCGGCCATCTCGCGCTGCAGTTGTGCCAGATCCATCGCCTGCTCGCCGGCTCGAACGCTCATCGCGCCGCCTCCACAAGTTCGGTCTCATGCCCGGATTCACGCCGGTGCAGGTAGCGCTCGGCCTTTTTCGCTTCGGCGTGGACCTCGTCGAAGCTGGGGATGCGGTCGTCCCATTCGAGCAGCGTGGGCGTTGGCCCGCAGCGCTCGATGGCGCGTGCGTAGAGCTGCCAGACGGGATCGATCACCGGATGGTCGTGCGTGTCGAGAATGTACTTCTCGTAGCGCGAGTGGCCGGCGATGTGCATCTGCGCCACGCGGTGCGCGGGCACTGCATTCACGTAGTCCATCGGATTGAACTCGTGATTCATTGCCGACACGTAGACGTTGTTCACGTCCAGCAGAATGCCGCAGTCGGCGCGCTCCACCACCTCGGTCAGGAACTCCCACTCCGTCATCTGCGACCCGTTGAACGCCGCATACGAACTCACATTTTCCACGACCACCGGTATCTCGAGAAAATCCTGCACCATGCGCACTCGCTCCACGGTGCGATGCACGGCCTCCCAGGTGTAAGGCAGCGGCAGCAGATCGTGAGTATAAGTACCGTCCACCGACCCCCAGCAGAGGTGGTCGCTCAACCACGGAGTTTTGGTCCGGCGAGTCAATTCCTTCAGGCGCCGCAGGTGCTCAGGATCGGGCGCCGTCACCGACCCGAAGTACATCGAAACGCCGTGCTGCACCACGCGGTACCGCTCCAGGATCCGGTCGAGCGTGGCCAGCGGCCGGCCGGCATCGATCATATAGTTTTCCGAGATGATCTCGAACCAGTCGACCACGGGCTTGCGTGCAAAGATGTGCTCGTAGTGCGGAATGCGCAGGCCGATTCCGACGCCGTGGTCTTGAAACGCATTGAAACGATTGCCGGGCATAGCGATCCTTCACCCTCCTTGCTTCGAAGCTTGCAATGATGGCCGAAGAAGGTTGGGAATCGGCGGCCCTGAATCTCAGGGATTCCCGGAGCGGCCGCCGACTCCCGACCTCGCTATGCAAATTTCGGCATCGGCGAGCCGTCGGTGGCGCAGCCGCCCTTGCCCTTGCAGCTATTCTTGCCCGTGCAGCCGTTGTCTCCAGACTTGCAGCCGCCCTGGCCCTTGCAGTCGTTTTTGCCTTTACAGGAGTGCTTGGTTGTGTCCTGGTCGAAGCCGGCGTAGCGCAGCCCGGCTTTGGCAGCCTTCACGGTGTTGGGACCGTTCGTGGTCTGCGCATGGGCCGCAAACGTAGTTCCACCCGTCAAGCCGGCCAGCGCCGCGCTAAGTAGCAGTGTGTTGAATTGGTTTCTCATGATTGTTTGACCTCGTTTTGGGGATGAAGCGGAGGTTCTCCGCGGGTTGGGGGAAGGCAGGGTAGGCAGCTCGTCCACCCCGCAAAATTGGTGGTACGCAACCTTGGAGTGCCGGCGCGGCGAAATGGTTACAGGGGAAAACGCGCGGCAAGATGAATTTATCACTTTCCGGGGCTCATTGGCCGGTCAATCGCAAATCTTTGGGCTCCGGGTTGGCCGCGGTCCGCCCGGTGCGCTACTCTGTTGAGGCTTCGCAGCGCGTCTGTGCTATAGGGAGATCGATTGCAAACCACAAAAGGACTCGGTGCACTTTCGGGAACGGCGGTGGTCATGGCGCTGCTGCAGAGCCTTTGCACGGCGATACTCACGATCAACGGGATCCGCTTAGGGATCGGGCTCGCAGCCCTGGCCGCCGGCAGCATTGCCGCGCCGTTGCTCTCCTTTCACCGCGACGCCATTCGCATTCCCATGCTGACGCTCGCCGTACTCGGCGCGGTGGTGAACCTGCTGGTACTGGCCTGGGTTTGGCATCTGCGGGCGCGGCCCGGATCGCAATGGCGGCAGCGGGAGATCCCAAAGAAACAGCGGCGCTCGGAGCGGCTGCAAGTCGCCCTGGCCATCGTCACGCTGGTTCTCGTGGCGCTGGAGATGTGGACGCATCCGATTGTGAATCACGGAGCTTCGGCGTTCTGAGGTCGCGCCCTGCCGTGCGGCGGCAGCATTCTCTCAAGCTATGCGCATAAACCCGGACAAGCCGCCTTTCGGGCAGTAACCTTGTCGACCGCCAAGCAGGCCAATTGAGCTGTCGATCAAGTAGTAATTGACGTGCAGGCGGTCATCCGCTCGGAACAATTTCGAACTCTCGGAAAGACCTTTCTACAAGCCGAATTACCCAAATCATGCGGAATACTTCAGGGTATCCTGCCGTCAACTCATCCAAACTCCTGGGAATGGCTCCAGACTGTGGGCCACGGACGGCGGAGGTGGTGGCAGATGAGGATTTCCGGGTGGTCGACGGATTCTTCATTACGCACGCCGTAAGGGATGCTGACCTGTGCGGCAACGGCGCAATGCTCGAAGTTGAGTTCTTGGTCGTGGAGTTCTCCGCCAACTACAATAACGGTTTCTGGTTCGTATGGGCCATAGCCCCGGTCGTGAAAGCCGTTGGTGCTGCTGATGGGTGTGGGCAGGTTGTATTGCGGACCGTAGAGCGATAGTGCGCCGGCTTCGCCGTAGTTGTTGGCGAGGATTGCGAGTCGGCTACGGTCTTCGGGTGAGAGTGTGTCGCGGACGGCCGCTACCTGGGCCACGAATTCCGGCCAACCGATCTCGTTGGCCATGTCGTAGTTGTTCTTCATCTGCCAGTTCCACCCGGGTGAGCCGGGTCGCCAGATAGGGAGGTAAGCCCACGCGACTGCGGCTGCATCGACGAGCATTGCGGCGAGGACGATGGAGCGGACGGTGATGCGAAGGATTGTTACGCGATTGGTGAGAGCGCCTTCGAGAGCGACCGCTCCTGCGGCGTAGAGAACGGGATACGCTGGCATGAGGTAGTAGCCGCGGCCCCTGGCGATGGCAAAGAGGAGAAGAGGGCCGATGTAGAAACTGCTAAGCAGGCGGAATCGGGCGTTTCGCACGAGAGAGACGAGGCCGGCCATGGCGAGCGGAAATCCGAAGAGGGTGAATTTGATCTGGTCGGTGTAGTAGCCATCAGCGCGACCGTGGCGAACGTCACGTGCGTGGATGAAGCGCTCCATTTGCAGCGTGATGAAGTGATGGCTTGCGAGCCAGATGAGGTTGGGCGCGGCGATGATGGCGGCAGTGAGTGCTCCGTACCAGAACCACCGGGTATTAAGGTGATGGCGCTGCGATGGCAGGATGACAAGGGCGGCGAGGAGGCTGACGACCGGAAAGGCGATGGAGTATTTCGAGAGAACGCCGATGCCGATGCCGGCTCCGACGCCGATCCAGTATCGTTCGTCGCCGGTGTGGAGAAGGCGAGCGGTGAAGTAGATGATGAGGGACCAAGCGAGCAGGTCTAAGGTGTTGTATTGCAGGACGGAACTGAAGGCGAGCGCGAGTGGAAGTGCTGCAAAGAGCGCAACGATCTGGGCTGGTCTGCGTCCGCCTAGCTCGCGGGCGGTTAGGCCGATTAGTACAAGCGAGACGGCGTTGACAAATGCCGCAGGGAGCCGAAAGACCTGGGGCGAGATGCCGAAGAGCGCGATGGCGATGCGTCCGCAGAAGGCGGTGAGCGGCGGATAGGCGATGAAGCCCCACTGGAGGTGACGTGCGTCGTCGAGGAATTGGAACTCGTCGCGATGAAAGCCGTATCCGTTGCCGACGTAGAAGTGAACGACGAGGATGAGCGCGGCGAAGGCGCTTAGGAGGGCTGCATCGGAGCGGAGCGAAGTTACAGGTTTGGAGACGTCCATTGTGGACAGCATACGATGATGACCGCCATTTCGTTCCTCACTCAGGCGAGGTTGCGTAGGACTTCATTTCTCAACGATGCTCGAACCTTAAGCAATCGGTAGGTTTTCGGAGTTGCCCTGATAGCACCACAGAGTCTTGTAACCGCGAATTGCGCGTGTGCAACCTGACATTCGTCAGGACTCGTACTTATCAGAGAATCTCTTGGCGTTGTGGGATTTTGTGCTCGGAGCCCTGGGTTCCAGGTGGTTCGTCGCCAACTCGTCCCTTACCAAAAATGGTGCAACTTCCGGATGGCCGGTGATACAGGGGTAATGAGCCGGGAAGTGTAAAGGGACTCTGTTATTCAGCCACAATGGCACCCAATATAACGAGGCTGGTAACCCTGGTGGCGGGATGCTGACCTACTCAACGTGAAACAGCTCGCCTGAAATGGAAATGTCGTTCAAATACTTGTCATTTGCCGTGGCTGGCCCATTCGGATTAAAGTACAAATCCGCAATCATGCCCTTCGTGCCATTAAGGAAAAGACCGCCCAGTCCCGCATGTTGTGGATTGGCGCTCGCCACCCACCCGGTCCCGGTAATCGTGACTGTGTACTTGTAATTCGGATCCCGGGCCGGATCGTACTTCAGCTTTCCGATATTCCAGTTGGGCGATTTCGGACCTGCAACCAGTTCGGCGAGCGAACAACTGCGGTTAAGGTGAAGGCTGCAATCGCCCTCCAATGAAGCAATGGCGTCCATGAACATCAACGCAATCTTCTCCTCCGGCTTGAGCGTGATCTCAACGCCTTGCGAGTCTTTCACGGCGATCTGAGCGCTGGTGGTGATTGGGCCGGAGTTTGACGCCTTAGGAGCCGGTGCTGCTGTCAGGCCGACCGCGCCTGGGACAGCGCTGAAACCAATGTCGTCGAGCGCGAAATCATTCCAGGGCGCATCGGTATTCAGGTCGACAAGAACCAGGTCCGCGCTTTTGCTCGTGCCCGATTTCCACGTGAACTTGTAGTTTTGCCACTGGCCCCCGTTGTCGGGCGAGTACTCTGGAAAGGTACTGCTGCCAACGACGGCGCCGTTGATCTTCAGCGCCAGGTGAGGCAGCGACGAACTGTCGTGATCGACCTCGGCTCCCCAATAGGAAAAGGTGTACTCCGTCGAAGGCGTCACGGCTACAGTCTCCTCCCAAACCGGCACGGCCGCGTCGGTGGCCCCATTCACGATCATCATCTTTCCCGTGCCGGACGTATGGTCGCCGCAGTTACACCAATCCCCAAAGGCTCCGGGCGCCGTCGACGGGTTGGCGCCGATTGCGTAACTGCCTGGATTCGAAAGATCGCCGATGGTGTATCCCGTCGTGAATCCGGTGTTACCGTTTTCGAAGTCACCGTTGATCACCAGGTTTTGGCTCGTCTGTGCTCCCACAACTAGCGCCATCATGGCAACACCAGCGAGTAGCGGCAGCGCTTCAAGAAATCTCATTGGCTCCCTCCTTTTTCCCTGTCTGTTCTGTTTCCCGCTTTCCGCAGGCGGGCATCCCATTTTGCTTGCCCGGTCACGAGAGAATATACCCCTGAATGGCCGCTTCACCACCGAATTCGCATTCGGGCGCTCCATCAGGGCGCCAGGCCAGACGCCGACGACGTTGACAAGACCCACAACCGTGTTGCGGATCAGTCGCCGTCTTCAGATTGCTCCCGTAATGTAGAAACCGGTCAACAGATAGCGCCCTGCCCAAGCTACTTAAAGATTGCTCGCTGAAACGCCACAGGCTCAGGGAACGGGGCAGTTCCTCGTTGGTCGCCTGTTCGTCGCTAACCGTGTTCGTCGCATGACGGCGACCCGGAAGGGCCCAAAACCGGGTTGGAGACGGTTTGCCGGTCATCCTCCCAGAGCCCAGAATCCCACACCAAGGGCTCACTGGGTGTCTCGGCGATTCGCACTATTTGAAAAAGACGATCAAAGAGGTTCCGCAGCCGATCTCCAATCGCAACCACATTTTGAATGCAAAGGATCTGCTCGTTGACTCGCCAAACCCGAACGGTAGGTTTAGCTCAAACGCCTTGCCATCTGTTGGTGCAATGTTCGTCAAGTGTGCCCTGTGATTCGCTCTGAGTATCGCGGGGCAGGGTCAGTCTGGGGCACCTGTTACGGCGCAAGGTGCGTCTGCGATTCGTTTCAACTCGCGCTGATTAGGCTACTCAGCACGCAACGCCTGCATGGGGCCCAAACGTGAAGCTCGCCACGCAGGAACCACGCAGGCCAGCACCGCGACAAGGAGCAGAATCCCCGTCACAGCACCGAACACCGCCGGATCGAGTGGCTGAGTCTCGTAGAGCATCGCACTGATCAAGCGCCCAACCGCAACACTTGCTCCCAGACCTGCAACAAGACCGAATAATGCGGGCTGTAATCCATCAGAAAGCATCTGTTGAAGCACCTGCTGACGCCTGGCCCCCAACGCAATCCGAATGCCGATTTCGCTGGTGCGCTGGGCAACGATGTAGGAGAGAACGCCAAAGAGTCCGACCGCTGCGAGGACTAGCGACAGCACGGCAAATGCGGCGAGGAGCGTCGCGTTGAAACTGGCGTCGACGGTGGACTTGCCGAGCAACTGGTCCATGGTGAGCACATCGGAGACGGGCAGATCGCGATCCAACGCCTGCACAATGCGCTGCACAGGAAGAGCGAATTGCTCCACGTCGCGGTCAGAGCGGACTACCAGCGTGCCGTGATTCCACAACCCGGCAAACAGCGGAAAGTACTGTATTGGCTCGGGCGGCTTGGCGGCCAGGTAGCGTGTATCTCCCACAATTCCGGTGATCTCATATTCCTTTTCGTCGAGATGGATGTGCTTTCCGATGGGATCTTCGTTGGGAAAGTACTGATGGGCAAACGATGCACTAATGACCGCCTGATTGGCCTGATCGAGCTTGCGATTCGCATCGAAGGTGTGCCCGCGGAGAATGGGAATTCCCATGGCCTGGAAGTAGCCCGGGTCGGCCCAGCGATAAATGGCATATTGCGCCACCCCCTGCGGCAGAGGCGGATGTTCGACGATGGTGAAGCCCTGGTCACTCATGTATCCCTGGCCAGGCACCGCGAAAACAAAGCCTGCCGCTGTCACGCCAGGCAGTGCGCGGACCCGAGTGAGCAATTCGGTATAGAAGTTGACGATTTGTGCGTGATCCTTGTAGCGATCTCCGGACAGATCGAGCGTCATGGTCAGCACGTTCTGGGTAGTGCAACCGATGTCCGCCGAGCGCAGCTGTCGATAGCTCTTCAGCAGCAGGCCGGCGCCAACGAGCAGCACTACAGTCAGCCCGAGTTCCACCATCAATAACGCACGGCGCAGAGTGGCCCTGGCACGACCAGAACTGTACGTGCGCGACCCTTCATGCAGTGTGGCGAGTACATGTTTGTCTTGGACGCTGAATGCCGAGATCAGTCCGGAGAACAAGGCGCATAGAACGACGACACCGACCGTGAATGCCGAGACCACTCCGTCGATGTGGATCGACTCCACACGGCTCATATCCTGACGGGTGCGGACTAGCCATTCAATCGCGCCGTAGGCGAGCATCATTCCCGCTATACCGCCGCAGGCCGCGAGCAGAAAACTCCCCATCAGACGTTCGCGCAACAGGCGGAGCCGGCCCCCGCCCAATGCCGAACGAATCGCCAACTCTTTGCGTCGAGCTGCGGCACGCGCCACAAGCAGATTGGCGACGTTTAAGCATGCAATCAGGAACACGCAACCTGCGGCCGCCATCAGCACGTAAAGTGGGCGCTTGATATCCCCAACCATATCGTCAAGCAACGGACGTGCATTCGCCGCCATGCCGACGAAACCGTTGTCGAGGTGCTGATCATGCACATGCTTCGATATTAACGAAAGGTCTGCAACTCCCTGCGCCGGCGTGAATCCTCCCCGCAACCTTCCAATCACATGAAAATCATGCCCGCCGAGGTTGGTCATCTCTTCCGGTGACACGTCGTGGTAGACGGGCGTCCACAGCTGATTAGAAGCGTTTGGGAACGCAAACCAGGCGGGCAGAATGCCGATGACCGTGTAGGCGTGCCCATTCAGATGGATGATTTGATTGAGAATGGCCGGATCGCCTCCGAAGCGGCGCTTCCACATGCTCCAGCTCAAGAGTACGGTTCCGTTCGCGGAAGGTTGATCATCGGATGCCGTAAAGTTGCGCCCTAGCGCGGGTTGGACTCCAAGTGTGGGCAGGAGGTTCCAAGTGCAATTTGTGCCTTTCACCTTCTCAGGGAGTTGCCCGCTCGCGCCGGAGAGATTGAACTCATCTTCACCAAGGAGAGCAATATCGGCGAAGCTGTGGTTCTGCTTCCGCCACTCTGCGTACATAGCGCCGGATACGACGTTGAATTGGTCGCCCTGAAAATCTCCGCCAATTCCGCGTTCGTAAAGCATCAGTAGCCGGTCGGGATCCTCAAATGAGAGTGGCTTGAGGAGGACGCTGCGCACTACTGTGAACAATGCAACATTTGCACCGATACCGAGCGCCATCACCAGCACCGCTATCGTTGAAAAACCAGGCGTCCTTCGCAACGCTCGGGCAGCATGTCTAACATCGCGCCAAAGGTTGTCTAGTGCGGTGATCGTGTTCTGCTGCCAAAGCTCCTCCCGGATCCTCAGGGGATTCCCGAGCTTAATCCGCGCTCGACGCCGCGCTTCGTGAGGTGACATGCCGCGAGCGACGTTCTCCGCGGCTTCCTCGGTCAGATATAGATCGATTTCTTGCTGCAATTCAGCATCTGCGCGCTTCCGCCGAAAGAACCTGAACAAACTCATCTGATCCCTCCATCAACCCAAAGTCTCTTCTCCCATGACCAACCCGATGGCACGGCTCATTTGCCGCCAGCGGTTCGTTTCCCGAAGAAGTCGCTTCCTACCCGCCGCTGTGAGCCGATAGAACTTCGCCTTTCGATTGTTTTCGCTTGCACCCCAATAGGACGAAACCAAACCTCGATCCTCAAGCCGATGTAGAGCCGGATAAAGCAACCCCTGCTCCACTTCGAGCACATCTTCTGATGTGCGCTCGATCACTTTTGCGATGGTGTGTCCGTGCGCATCCCCTGTAACCAGAGTCCGCAGGATCATCATGTCGAGCGTGCCCTTCAGCATCTCCCCGTCTGACTGACCCTTCTTCGTCATGCGAAGCCCTCCACTCGAATTTCTATGGGACAGAACATACTATACACCACTCGGATTTCTATGGGAAGGACGATTTCCTACCAAGACATTCTCGCCTGCGTTGCCCGGTTAAAAGTCCAACGCGCTGCTCATTGATCCGAGAATGAAGTGCGTTTTTCTTAGTTCTGAGCGGATGGTCGGCCACTCTGACGTTACTGGCTGAATAATAACCGTCGGTCGCTAACGCGATCAGCGAAAATCCATCTCGGATGCTACCCAAATGACTTAAATAACAGGGCGCGGTCGGCAGCCACTCGCATAGGCCGCGAGTTTATGGCCCGGCAACTTCCATTTCTTTTTCCAGCCGCTCGTGCAGGCGCCGGCTGAACCCCGCCGGCAGCTCGAAAACGCGGTCATCTGCATAAAGGACAACGACATTCCGTGTCGAGTCCAGCACCGCAGAGCACACTTCGCAAGTCTCCAGATGGCGGTCGATTTCGGCGCGCAACTCCGCGTCCACCTCGCCGTCGATGTAGGCGGAGATGTGCTCCCAAACGTGCTCGCAGTCGATCCTCATCTGCCCCACCCAAACAACTTGCTGCCCCGTTTGGGCGCAAACCCCTTCAGCCGTGGCGCCAGGCTTCGCTGTAACAGAGCCCGCGCCCGGTGAAGACGAACTTTGACCGCGCCCTCGGCGATGCCCAGCCCAGCCGCGGTCTCGCGGACGTCCATCTCTTCGATGTCTCTGAGCAGCACAACGTTACGGTAAATCTCCGGCAGGCCCTCGATGGCCTGGCGCAACAGGGCGGCCAGCTCCTTGCGTTCCAAAGCATCAGCGGGCACCTCGCGCCAACTGGTCAGAATAGCCGGGGTAAAGTCGCTGGCCTGGTCCTCGCTGAGCGCGTCGAGCGAGTCTTCGCGGCGGTTTTCAGCCTTTCGTAGCCGGCCCAGGCCCTCGTTGCGCGCGATGGACAGCGCCCAGGTGCGAAACTGCGACTCGCCGCGAAACAGATGCAGGTTGCGGTAGATCTTCAGGACCGACTCTTGCGCCGCGTCCTCCGCCTCCGCCTCATTGCGCAGGATCGACAACAATAGAAAGTAAATCGGGCGTTCGCAGGGGCGGACCAGCTCGTGAAAGAGATGCTTCTCCCCGGCCAGAATGCGGCGGATGTACTCGGATTGGAGCTCGGGATTAGCTGCGTTCTTCATCCTGGACCCCGCCCGAGACAGCCGCCGATGGCGCTTCGCGGCTCCTCGATAGAACTATACCCTGACCACTCCCGAGGGGCTCGCATTGGCGGAAAACCGCGCGTCATGGTAACTTTTGCAAATTCAAAAAGAATCCTTATAGGAATTCGCGCCTTTGGGCTGTACAATCCCCACAAGGAGAACTATGGCCGGAGATATGCAAATCACTTGCAGCGACTGCGGGCAGGAATTTACCTTCAGTGCTGCCGATCAGGCGTTCTTTCAGGAACGCGGTTACTCGACCCCGAAACGTTGCAAGCCTTGCCGTCAGGCAAAGAAAAACGAGCAGGGGGGATCCGGCTACCGTTCGGCTCCTTCACGGGGAACTCCCGTGATTTGTTCGGGTTGTGGCCAGCCAACCACGGTACCTTTTGAGCCGCGTGGCGATCGTCCCGTCTATTGCCGGGACTGCTACACGGCGCGTAAGGGCAGCGGCGCCTCACGGGCGCGCGACAGCGCGTAACGCACCAACCGGCCCGTGGCCGGGAACACCTTTCGGCCTGACCGGGGCATTTCAGCCCCGGTTCGGCAAGGTTGTGCAGCACCTGGTCAAAAGGCCCTGCACCTCGCTGGCGCTTTGTCTGAAGTTGTATTCCCTCAATTAGATTCACTTCACGCCGGCAGACCGGGAACGAAACATTGCTCCCCGGTCTGGCGCGATCGCATTCTTCTTCTCAGCGCCCATTTTCCGCCAACCGCTAGAATCGCAATGGACAGAACCGCCGCCGCCCGATAAACTAACGCCACGGACCCTCCCAAACATCCATGCGCATGAAGAAGTTTCCCACCGTTATGGCCTCCCAACTCTCCTTTACGGGATTCGCCTGGAAGAATCTTCAGCGGCGGCGGCTCAGAACACTGTTGACCCTGGTCGGGATCACGATGGGAATCGGCGCCTTTGTGGCTCTGGTGGGTTTTTCTCGCGCCTTTGAGCACGAATGGATGCGCCTGTATACGAGCTCGGGCACCGATATTGCGGTGGTCGAAACCAATTTCCTCAATACATCGCTGGACCAGTCCATCGGCCCCAGAATCCGCGCCGTGCCCGATGTGGCCCTGGTGGCGCCGATGATCTTCAACCTGGTCGATCTCACTCCGGACGTGAACGCGCTGGTCTTCGGCTGGCGCGCCGATTCTTTCGAGTTCGATTCGCTCGACTTCATCTCCGGACATAGCTTTCGAGACGGTCGGCCCGAAGTCATACTCGGCAAGAGTCTCGCCGAAGACCTGAAGAAGAAACCCGGCGGCACGCTGGCGATTCAAGGAGCCAATTTCACCGTGACGGGCGTATACCACGGCGGCACCGCCTTGGAAGAAGGCGCCGTGATCATGCCTCTCGATCAGATGCAGATCATCTCCAGCATGGAAGGCAAGGTCACCGCGTTTCACGTGCGGCTTCGGCCCGCGCCGTCGGGCGAGGCGTACGATCACTACGTCAAGCGTGCGGAGGCTGAAATCGAAGCTGCCGTGCCCGGGGTCCACGCCGACCCCGCCGCCGACCGCGCTGAGAACAACCAACTCGTGGAGTTGGCCCATTCCGTAGCCTGGGGCACCTCGTCCATCGCACTCCTCATTGGCATCCTGGGCATCGCCAACACCATGGCTATGTCGGTCTTCGAGCGCACGCGCGAAATCGGCATCCTGCGCGCGCTGGGCTGGAAGCGCCGCCACGTGATCCTGCTTATCCTTACCGAAGCGGCTGCCTTAGGCCTCGCTGGCGGCTTTCTCGGCATCGCCGCCGGATGGGGCGCACTGCGTCTGCTCTCTGCCTTGCCGCAAACAGCGAGCATTGTGTCGGCCTCTGTCTCCCCGCTTTATTTGGCCGAGTCGCTTCTCATTGCCATCGCCTCCGGGGTGGCCGCCGGGATTTACCCGGCGTGGCGCGGCGCGCGGCTTTCGCCAGTGGAGGCGCTGCGTTATGAGTAGCCCTCTTCTTGAAGCGCGCGGGTTGGTGAAGAGCTATGACGACGGCCGCGTCACTGCCCTGCGCGGAGTCGACATCCGGGTTGAAGAAGGCGAGTACGTCACCATCACCGGACCGAGCGGAAGCGGCAAATCCACCCTGCTTCATTTGCTGGGCGGACTCGATTTGCCTACCAGCGGCGAGGTCTTGTTCCGGGGATCTTCTCTGGGAGCAGCCGTCGATCTTGACACCTATCGCTCGCGTCAGGTGGGATTCATCTTCCAGGCCTTTTACTTGCTGCCCACGCTGCGCGCCGACGAGAACGTGCAGGTGGCTATGCTGGCGATGAATGCGCGGGCCAACCACCGCGCCGAGCGCGCCGCGGTCCTCCTTGAGGAGATGGGCCTCAAGGATCGCATGCGCCACTATCCCAACGAGCTCTCCGCCGGGGAACGCCAGCGGGTGGCCATCGCGCGCGCTTTGGTCAACGATCCGGCCATTCTTCTCGCCGACGAGCCCACCGGCAATCTCGACAGTGTCAACACGGCCCACATCCTGGAGATTTTGCGCGGTATTCGTGAGCAGCGCGGCATGACGCTGGTGATTGTGACCCACGAGAGCGAAATTGCCTTGTGTGCCCCCCGTCACATTCGCATTCGCGACGGAAGGATCGAAGCATGAGCGCGCTACGGGCGGCATGGCTGGCGGCGCTGGTTCCCGTTTGCTGCGCGCAAGCCGCCAACGTGAGCGATCTGCTGGCAACTGCGCGCAAACAGATCGAAACCGCCGACTTTCGCGCCACGGGACATCTGGTATCGGTCGATGCAGCCGGAGGACGCGTCAGCTTCCCTGTCGCCGTCAAGGCGCACTGGTTCCCCGGCGTGCTGCGCGTTTGGGTTGAGATCGGGCAGCCTCCGTCAACGCATCGCGACATGCGGGAGCACATTCTGCTGGAGATGCGGCCCAACGGCGACAATACCATTCGCATTGCGGATCCCGGCGATGCCGCCGCCCATGCATTGCCCTTTGAGAAGTGGAACGCTCACCGCCTTGGGCCGGGATTCAATTACGAAGATTTTCTCGAGCAGCAATATTTCTGGCCGGGACAAACCGTGCAAGGCAAAGCCAGGTTCGGCGCGCGCGATTGCGATGTGGTCAGGAGCACGCCTGGCCCCAACGATCGAACGCACTACTCTGAAGTCAAATCCTGGATCGATCCCACCATCGGGTTCGCCGTCTATTCGGAAAAAACACTAAAAGAAACAGGCGTGGTGAAGGAATTCACGTCATACGGCCTGCGCCGTGAACAGGGCCAGTGGTCGGCGCACCAGATTCAAGTGCAAACCCGCGGCCAGGCCGGGTCCACGCTGCTCATCTTCGATCGCGGCAGCGCCAGGGCAAACCTCTCGGCCGCAGATTTCAACCCCGGGCAACTCACCCGCTTCTAGGAGCAGAATGGCCATCGTCCTCTGGATTGTCTCGCTCGTCGTCCTTCTCATTTCGGCGGGCGCTCTGTATCAAACGCTCGGCAGCCGCCGCGACCGGCGGCTCTATGCCGGCGAGGGTTGGTCGGTGTCCATCGGAAATGGGGCCAGCCTTTATCTGTTCGAACTGGGTTTCGGCGAGCCCACGGTGCTCTTTGAATCCGGGATTGGGGCCACGCATCTCAATTGGCGAGCCATTCAGGATCAGGTAGCGCAGTTCACCTGCACCGTCTCCTACGATCGCGGTGGATTGGGTTGGAGCAGCCGTTGCCGCACCGCGCGCACTCCTGGCAACATAGCCGTCGAGTTGCACCAGATGTTGCAGAGCGCCGGGCTCAGGCCGCCTTACGTTCTGGTCGGACATTCGTTTGGCGGACTGGTGATGCGCAGCTTTGCGCTGCTCTATCCCCAAGAGGCGGCCGGGGTCGTGCTCATCGATCCCATGCGCTGCGAAGAATGGCCGCCGCTCGACCCCAGTAAGCAGTCCCAGCTCGATTTGGGCCGGCGGCTGATCCGGTATGCCATACCGGTTGCGAGCTGCGGCCTCGCGCGCCTGCTGGTCTCCCTGCTGTTCTGCCGCGCGGCAGCCCTCTCTGACCAGATCGTCGGCGCAACCGGCGCCAACGGCCGCCACGTTCTGGACCGCATCAAGACCGAAGTGAGAAAGATGCCGCCGAAGATCTGGCCGGCCGTCGCCGCGCACTGGTCGCGGCCCGGATTCTACGCCGGAATCCGCAGTCATCTTGCTTCCATTCCCGATACCGTTTCAGAAATGGACGCAGAGCAGCCGATCCACTCCATCCCCGTCACAGTGCTGACGCCCGGCAATACCGCCCCGCTCCCGGAAGAGCATCTGGAGCGCATCGGAGACTGCGTGCAGCAAATCATCGCCAAAAAGAGTGCGCATTGGATTCATCTCGATGAGCCCGACCTGGTGATCGATTCCATTCGCGCTATGGTGGCAGCCTCCGTCTCTGAATCCGCCGTCGCAGCGGACTGACCCCGCGGCGATGCCTCTGGTGAGACCTTGCCTCGCGCCGGATGGCCTCCGTTTATCCCCATCCTGGCTCTGCACGCAAAAAGAATCATGGGTGTTCTGTAACATAGCCTCTTCTTCGCGGCTTTGTTGAAATAGGAAGCGAGGGCCCCATGGAAGTGAAGGTTTCGCAACTCGAAGGCGTAAGGTTCGACATTCAAGCGCGGTCGCACACCATCGCATGCGATCAGCCGGTAAACAACGGCGGCGTAGATTCCGCCATGACGCCGCCCGAGCTTCTTCTGGCGTCGCTGGGCGCCTGTGCAGCTTTCTATGCCGCGCAATATCTAAAGACCCGAGATCTGGCTCAGGGCGGAGTCGAAGTCGTGGTCACCGCCGAAAAGCTGTTGCAGCCGGCGCGGCTTGGCAACTTTCGCGTGCTGGTCAAGAGCCCGGTTCCGCTGACCCCTGAACAAACCGAGGGAATGATGCGCTCCGTGCACCACTGCCTGATTCACAACACACTGATGTCGCCGCCCGAAATCAAAATCGAGCTTGCTGTCGGCGTTCTTCGGTAACCTCTCACTTGTGGCTTTCCGCCCGTTGACCGCGCAGGCGACATTTGTCTTCTCCGCGCGTTCATTGCAGCGCAGAAATGCCGATTACGCACCCCGTGGTTCGCCAGCCGGGCGAATCCTCGTTGGCCGCCGCATGGTAAACTACCGCTATGTCAGGATCGTTCGCCGTTTCCCTGTCCTTCCGGCGCGCTCCGCTTGCCTTTGGCCTCTGCCTGTTGGCATTTCTCTTTGCCGTCGAAGCGAAGACGGCGTGGTACGGGCCGGTGGTTGGCTTTGGAGGCAGTGTCCGCGCCGCAAAGGCGCTGCCCGCAGCAATGCCAGAGGTCGTCGAGTACGGTGCCCCCACTCCCGACCGGGCGCATCTCAAGTTTGCCGCTCTCCCGCCGGCTGCTGCCGCCTGGTTAATGCAGGCTCATCTACAGGCCACCGGCGACGTTTTCCCAAGCCGTCTTCCGCATTTCCCGATCGCCTGTTTCTCTCCCTCCAGCTTCTTCCGCCCTCCGCCCGTTTTCTGGCGATAGAAACTTCGAGATTGTCCCGGCTTTTGGCAAGTGCATGGGTGTGGCCGTTTCTTGATCGGCAGGATTCCCTGTGCAAGTCCGCCCAAGTGTCAAGTGTTCTTCGAATCGCCTTTCGCGGAAACCACGCATAGTCCCCGCTGGGTTAACCTGCCTATAGTCAACCTGCTTTCGCCGGGTCGCATCAAACTCAATGCAACCCGCCCTCCACTGGTTCAGTTCCCATTTGTTTCCATGCATCACGGCGGTAGACGGCGTTGGGAACCAGGAGCACGATCGATATGCACAAGCAACTCTCTCTCGTCATGACGGCCGCTGCGGCTATGTGTGCACTCTCCGGCATCACCTCTTGCCGCTCCGGCGGCTCCAGCTCTGAGGCGAGTGCCGCCGCTGTGCCTTCGGCGCGTGTCGCCGTTGCGCAACGTGGCGACATCTCGCATGTCCTCACCCTGGCCGGCCAGTTTCAGCCCTATCAGGTAGTTGACGTCCACCCCAAGGTGAGCGGCTACATGAAGCGCATCAATGTCGACATTGGCGACCTTGTGCACCAGGGAGAGACTTTGGCCATCCTTGAAGTCCCCGAACTGAAAGCGCAATTGAACGAAACGGTCTTCGAGCTCAAGCAAAGCCAGGAAGAAATCACCCGTGCGCAGCATGAGGTGAAAAGCGCCGAGGCGTTGAATTTCGCGCTCCACGCGCAGTCCGTGCGCTTGCAGCAGGCGGCTGCCACGCGGCCAGGTCTCATTGCGCAGCAGGAACTCGATGACGCGCAAGCCAAGGATCTCAATTCCCAGGCGCAGATTGATGCAGCCAAAGCCGCGCTTGCCGCGGCGCAGCAACATGCTGAGGCAGCGCGCGCCGACAATGAGCGCGTTCAGGCGCTGCAAAACTACACCACCGTCACTGCGCCCCTTTCAGGCGTAGTGATCTGGCGCTACGCCGATACCGGCGCCCTTATCCAGGGCGGCACCAACTCCAATGACCAGGCCCTCGCTATCGTCCGCCTCTCCCAGAGCGGTCTGCTCCGCCTGCGCGTTCCCGTTCCCGAAAACGACGTCAAGTATGTCCATGAGGGTGACCTTTTGCAGGTTCGCGTTGACGCCATCAATCGTTCCTTCACCGGAAAGATCGTCCGGTTCACACGCGATGTGAACTTCGAAACCCGCACTATGGAGACGGAAGTGGACGTGGAAAACAAGGATCTCTCCATCGCTCCCGGAATGTATGCCAACACCGCGCTCGATCTCGCGCGAGTCAGGAACGTGGTTACCATTCCCGTCGAAGCGCTGGTGCTGAATGCGCAACAGCAGGAGACGGTGTACGTGCTCGATGGCAGCAATCGCGTTCACATTCGCGCCATTCGGGTGGGCCTCGAAGGATCGAAGCTGGCTGAGGTCGCCAGCGGGCTCAATTCCGGCGACCGGGTGCTGGTGGGGGGACAGGACAAATACCGCGAAAACGAAGAGGTCAGCCCGATCCTGGCCTCGACGCCCGCCTCTGAAACGATGCAGGAATCGGGCGGCATGATCGACATGAAGGCCGACGCAAACGGGGGAGGCCAATAATGCCCAAGTTTGCCTTGCGTTACCCCTTTTTCATCCTGATGATTTGCCTGGTCATCGCGCTGATCGGCACGGTCACCATGGTCAAGATGCCCGTCGACCTGTTCCCCGATATCGATATGCCTGTGGTTGTCGTCGCCACGTTTTATAGCGGCATGCCTCCGGAGCAAATCGAAGCCGACATCACCGATACCTTCGAGCGCTTTTTCACCTTGGCCGCCAATGTCGACCACAGCGAATCGCGCTCCATGACCGGCGTCAGCATCATCAAAATCTACTTCAAACCCGGCACCGATGCCAACGCCGCTTTGAGCAACATCGCCAACCTCGCCATGGCCGACCTGCGCCGTCTGCCGCCCGGCACTTTGCCGCCCGTCGTGCTCGGCATGACCGCGTCTACGCAGCCGGTGTGCCTGGTGACGCTCAGCGGGAAAGGCTTGAACGAAACGCAGTTAAAGGACCTGGCGCAGTTCGAGGTGCGCGACCAGATCTCGAACGTGCAGGGCGCGTCCGTGCCGCAACCCTATGGCGGAACTTACCGCCAGATTCAGATTTACGTCGATCCGCTCCGGATGGAGGCGCGCAACCTCAGCCTCAACGATGTCGTCAAGGCAGTCAATAGCTCCAATCTGATTCTGCCCGCCGGCGACGTGCGCATCGGCTCCAGGGACTTCAACATTTACGCCAACAGCCAGTTTCCTGACGCGAAGTCGATGAACGAGATGCCGCTCAAGACGGTGGGCAACTCGTCGGTGCTGGTGGCCGACGTGGGACATGCCGAGGATTCTGGCGCCCTGCAGTACAACATCGTACGCATCGACGGCCAGCGCTCCGTCTATGTGCCCATCTTCAAGCAGGGCGGCAACAGCAACACCATCACCATCGTCGACGGCATCAAGGCTGCTATTAAGCACCTGGTCGATATTCCCGCGCAACTGAAGACCGCGGTGGTCTTCGATCAGTCGGTCTTCGTCAAGCTGGCCATCTCCAATGTCTCGCAGGAAGCCACTATCGGCCTGGTGCTGGCGGGGATCATGGTTCTGGTCTTTCTGGGCAGCCCGCGCGCCACCCTTGCCGTGTTGCTGCCCGTTCCGCTGTCCGCGCTGGTGTGCCTTATGTTCACCAACGCGATGGGCGGCTCCATCAACACCATGCTTCTCGGCGGATTGGCCTTGGTCTTCTCCCGCCTCATCGATAACGGCGTCATCGTGCTCGAAAATATCTTTCGCCATATGGAGCTGGGCAAATCGCCCCAGGTTGCCGCGGATGAAGGCGGCACCGAGGTCTCCATGGCGGTGCTGGCCGCCACCTTTACTACCGCCATCGTCTTTTTCCCGGTCACCTCGTTCAGCGGCGTGAGCAGGTACATCTTTACGCCTCTGGCGCTGGGAGTTGTGTTCTCCATCTTTGCCTCTTACTTTATCGCCATGACGTTGGTGCCTCTTTACTGTGCCAAGTTCATTCGCCCCAAGGACGAAGGCGAGCACGGAGAGAGTCCGAGGCTCGGCATCTTCGCCCGATTCGACCGGGAGTTCAACGCCAGGTTCCGGGCGATGCTGGATTGGTATGAAGGGCTTGCGAAACGGGCGATGAAGCGGCCGGGAGTCACCGCTGCCGCCATCTTTGCGGGCATGATCGTCTTGCTCGCGGTTACCTTTCCCTTCCTTGGCCGTGCCTACTTTCCCCGCACCGATCCGGGGCAGTTCATCATTTATGTGCACATGCCCAGTGGCTCGCGGCTCGGGGTGAGCAATGATTATATCGCCAAGGTCGAGAACATAATCCGCAGCGTGGTCAAGCCGAAAGACCTGGACATGATCGTTTCCAACATCGGCGTCTATCCCGATCTCTCCGCAATCTACACCACCAACGCATCCATGGACACCGCCTTCGTGCAAACGAGCCTCAAGGAACACCATAGCATCGGCAGCTATGAGTACATGCGCCGCGTGCAGGCCGAACTCTCGCGCCAGATGCCCGAGCTTTCCACCTACTTTCAAGCCGGCGGCCTGGTTGACGGCGTAATCAATCAGGGACTCCCGGCGCCCATCGATATTCAGATTGGATCGAATGATATGGACGGCGCTTATGCTCTGGCGCAGCAACTCGCGTCGAAGATCCGTACCATACCCGACGTAGCCAGCACCTACATTCCACAGAGCATCAACTACCCCGGACTGCAGTTGAATATCGACCGCGAAAAAGCCAGCCTCATTGGACTTTCCGCTCAGGACGTAGTGGACGACGTCATCACCGCACTCACCTCCGACGGCATGATCGCCCCCAGTTACTGGATCGATCCGGCCACCGGCAACAACTACATGGTCACGGTGCAGTACGCGAACCGGTGGATCGACAATATGTCGATGCAGGACTTCAGTAGTATCCCGCTGCGCGGCATTCGCCCCGCCGGTTACTCGCCGCTCGAAGAGGGCCAGATGGCCGCTCCGGTCTCCTCGAGTTTCTTTCGCGGCGATCATGTCTCGGGCTACGTTCCCCTGGGCGAGGTAGCTGACATTTCCCAGATCAACACGCCAACCGAGGTCGATCATATGCAGATTCGCCGCGTGATCGACATCTACGTGGCCACCAGAAACGAGGCGTTGCAATCCGTCGGCGCGCGCATTGAGCGCCTCGTGGCGCAAACTCCGCATGACCGCAATACGACGCTAAATGTGCGCGGTGCGGTAGTAAACATGAACGAGGCCTTCCACGACTTCGGCTTCGGGCTCATCATCGCCATCCTGCTTGTCTATCTGATCCTGATGGCCCAGTTCGCCGACTTCATCGATCCCTTCATCATCCTCATGGCGATTCCGCCCGGCCTGGTCGGCGTGGTGCTCATCCTCTTGATGACCGGCAGCACGCTCAACATCATGTCGCTGATGGGCGTGATTATGATGGCCGGAATTGTCGTCTCGAACAGCATTCTGATCGTCGAGTTCGCCACCATCCTGCACAAGCAGGGCAAATCGCTCCTCGATGCGACCGTGGAGTCGTGCCGGGTTCGCCTGCGGCCAATTCTCATGACGTCGCTCGCTACCTTATTGGGTATGATTCCCATGGCGCTCGGTCTCGAAGCCGGCAGCGAACAGTACGCGCCGCTGGCCCGCGCTGTCATCGGCGGATTGGCATTTTCCGTCGTCGTCACCGTCTTCTTGGTTCCTGCCGTGTATCTCGTCATCCACGGCCGGCGCGAGGGAGAAGCCGCTGCCGCGGAGGGTATCGACCATGCGTAAGCAACTCGGCAATCCGCACCTCTCCGCCGCTCACGCTGCCCTTTTCTCGGCAGCGCTTGCCGCTCTGCCTGCTGCCGCCGCGGCGCAACATTCGCCGCTGCCCGACGCGCCTTCCACGCAACTCGTCGCCGCCATGGCCCAGGCTCCCGCTTCGTCCGCGCAGCCTCCGGCCGCCAACGCGCCGATGCCCGCCGGAGCCCAGGCCGCATCGCAACCCGCCGGCCCCTCGCTGACCATCGCACAGGCCGAGCAGTTGGCCATCCAGCACAATCCGAATATCAGCGTGGCCCGGCTGCTGGCGCTCGCCCAGGCCCAGGTGACGCGCGAAGCGCGTTCGGCCGAAATGCCGCAGGCCACCAGCAATCTATGGGCGGCTGATTCGCACCATGACAGCCGCCTCACTGGAGGGGAGTTTATAACCAGCTCCAGATTGCTCGACAAGGCGGCCGCGGGCCTGTCGGTCAGCCAGTTGATCACGGATTTTGGCCGCACCCACAACCTGGTTCTCAGCGCGCAATCCACGGCAAAGGCGCAGCTCGAGAGCGAGCGCGCGACTGAGCTTGACATCACGCTGACGGTGGATCAGGCGTTCTATCAGGCCCTAACTGCCCAGGCAGTGTTCAAGGTTGCGCAGCAGACCGTCGCCCAGCGCCAGGCAACCACGGATCAGGTTGGCGCCCTCACCAAGGCGAAGATCCGTTCCGAACTCGACCTCAGCTTTGCCGATGTCCAGCTTTCCCAGGCCCAGCTGCTGCTGCTCGATGCCCAAAACAATCAGCAAGCCGCCATGGCCGCTTTGAATGACGTCCTCGGCTCCGAGCAGGATCAGCAATACTCCCTCGTCGATGAAACCAACGGCAATCCGCCGCCCGCGCCCGATGATCCCGAATCCATGGTCAAGGCTGCCTTCACGGCCCGCCCCGATCTGGCGGCTCTGAACGACAAGTTCATCGCGGCCCGCGAGTATAGTACCGCGGAGCGGGACTTGTGGATGCCCACAATCTCGGCGGTCACTATGGGTGGAGGCGCGCCAGTGCGTGACGACCTGATCGAGTCCTCCTGGTATCTGGCCGCGGGAGGCAACATCAACATTCCAGTGTTCAATGGCTTTCTCTACAACGCCGACGCCAAGGAAGCCAAACTGCGCGCTCAGGCGGCCCAGGAAGACGTGCGCAACCTGCGCGATATCATCGCGCGCGACGTGCGCACCGCGGTGCTCAACGCGCAAACCGCATACCAGCGCATCGCCGTCACCCAGCAGTTGCTCGACCAGGCCAACTTCGCCCTCGATCTGGCCTCGGCGCGCTATAAGATCGGCTTGAGCGGCATCGTCGAGATCAGCGAAGCGCAACTCAACCAGACTCAGGCCGAAATCGCCAACACCAATGCGCGCTATGCCTATCAAACGGCATTGGCCGAGGTGCGCTATGAGATTGGCCAGTAGTCTGTCGCGGACGCGGGCCTACAGAGGTCCCTTTCTTGATCTCTGTTCCCTGACCCCTGACCCCTGACCCCTGACCCCTGCTCAACTGATCCGCACGCTCTTGCCCCGCGAAAGCACTGCGGCCTTGCGGCGGTCTTTCGAGGCAAGGTCGATCTTTTTCCAGAATCCGATGAAATAATCGACCGCCGAGATGATTGAGACCAGCACCGTGAAGTAAATCGCCGCCACCGCGTACCAATACACTGGAATCACCAGCACGCCGATCCGCCAATGGTTCCAGCGGTGGGCCAGAATGGCTGACACAACAGAGACGATCTGCACCACCGTCTTCAACTTTCCCAACTCGCTGGCCGTGATGGTGAATCCCTCCGACGACGCAATCGATCGCAGCCCGGAGATGACAAACTCGCGGCCGATGATCACCACCACGATCCACACCTTTACCACCTGCGGATTGTAGGCCACGAGGGCGACGAACGCGGCCGTCACCATGATCTTGTCGGCCAGAGGATCGAGCAGCATGCCCATGGTCGTGATCTGGCCGCGCCTGCGGGCCAGATACCCATCCAGCCCGTCGGTTATTGAGGCCAGCACAAAGAGAATTGACGCCGCAATCTCCTGCGCGCCGCCCCGCCCCTGCCAGGGAAAATGCGGCGACAGGATCCACAGGAACAGCGGGATCATGATGATCCGGCTCATCGTAATGGAGTTGGGCAGGTTCACGCTAAATCCTTGTTAATCAACTGTATTGCGGAGCCTGCTCTTGTTAGGAATAGAATTGCTGAAAATTGAGGAACTCCTGAAATCGGCATGTCTGAAATCCGTACAACAACACTGTGTTCACACGTCATGCCGCCACCCGTACCAACAAGGATAATTCACATTGGAAGCGGTGCGAGTGTAGAAGTCACGTTACATCCATGAGCACTTGAAACGGCCCTATCACACTTTAGTAATATTCGAATAGTTATCTTAGTTCGCAACTGACCTCAAAAGCGATTACCATCGTCCCACGGAAACCCGTTTAGCCGGCAGTCATAAGTTGACACCAACTCCAACGGTTCTCCCCCGGAATTGCACCAAATTCGTTCATTGAGGGTGGACAAACAGACACCAGACGACCTTCCAACTTGAGATTTGAGGGGAAAGGCAGCTGGTACCTCAAGGAGCACTTAATACCGTGAGTTCAGCGGACGTATCGCCTGATTTCGGTACGAAAGATGCTGGCACCATTGAGGCTGAGACCTTGTCAGTTGCCTTGATTGGCCCGGACGAGGAGAGACGCTCGTCAGTGGCCAAGGCTCTTGCTGAAACTCGTCGGGCCGCTGTCCGAGAGTTCGATTCCTACCCGCCGGAACTTGATCACTTGCAAAGATTGCTGTGGTCGTTCGACGTTATCATGCTTGACCTGGACAGTGACCCAAATGTCGCTCTGGAACTAGTGGAGAGGGCGAGTGGCAGCGACGCGGCGACGATCATGGTTTATTCGGCGAAGTCCGATCCTAAACTTGCGATCCGCTTGTTGCGTGCAGGCGCTCGCGAGTACCTCCTTCTGCCCCTTGAGCAAGGCGCTGTGGCCCAAGCTCTGGCCCGGACCACCGCTACTCTTTGCGGGAAAGATCTTCCAGCAGAGAGGAGTCTGGGAAGGTTGCTGGTCTTTGTCGGCTCCAAAGGAGGATCCGGGGTTACGACGGTCGCCTGCAATATTGCCATCGCTCTGGCCCAGAAATCCGGCCAGAGAATCTTGCTGATCGACCTTGCTCTTCCCATTGGAGACGCGGCGCTGTGCTTGGGGATTTCTGCGGGTTACTCGACAGAGGACGCCCTCCAGAATATCGACCGGCTCGATGCGAGTTTTCTTCAAAATCTTCTGGTCAAGCATCGGTCAGGTGTATTCGTCCTGGCGGCTCCCACCAAAGTTCCCGAGGTTGAGGTTTCCAAAGGCGCCATCGACACGCTGATCACAATCGCGCGGCGCGAATTCGATCATGTGATCGTGGATGTGGGATCGCGGATTGATGTCGCGGCTAGGGTTCTCTTCGAAGATGCCTCTACCATTTACCTGATCACCCAGACCGGCATCTCCGAACTGCGCAATTCAAATCGCCTTATCTCACAGTTCTTCAACGACGGAAATCCAAACCTGCAAATCGTGATCAACCGGTTTGATTCCCACTTTCACGAAACGGTGAACGAAGAAGTCGTCGCCAAGGCGCTCGGCAGGGCGGTGCGTTGGAAGATTCCCAATGATTACGACGCCGCGCGCGCGCTGCAGTCCGGCGACACCGGGCTTGCAGAAACAGGCATTTCGCGTATCAGCCTGGAGATGGCCAGCTCGATTACCGGATGCCTTGTTCCACAAGAAAGGAAGATGGATTTTGGCCTTAGAGGCCTCGGTAGAAGCATTGCGCAAGTGAATTCCGGCGGTGTTCAACCGCCGAGCGCTCCGATTTTGTCTCCGGCCGATGCGCGCACCACTCCGGCCATCACATGGCCGGCACCAGAGCTGATTACCTACGGGGAAAAGCTGACCTTCGCCCAGCTGAATGCCAGAGCATCTGTTGAAGGGGTTCTCGTCTACACACCCGGCCCAGGCTATGTGCTTCCGGCGGGAATGCACACACTGTGGGTCACATTCACTCCGGCTGACTCCGGTACGTATGCTCCACTGCAGGCCGAAACTTCAATTGTTGTGGCCAAGGCAATGCCAGACCTCAGATGGCGAACACCTGCCGGGATAATCTACGGCGGCGCATTGGACGACACTCAACTCAATGCCTCGGCGTCGGTACCTGGAAGATTCAACTACTCTCCCGCGCCCGGCGAGGTGCTCCCCCCTGGAACATATACGCTCTCATTAATGTTTACCCCCGAAGACACCGCGAACTACGCCACAGCACAGGCCAGCGTGCCGCTCACTGTGTTCCAGGCAAGGCCTGCCATCCAGTGGCCGAAGCCCGATCCGATCACATACGGCACACAACTTAGCAACACGCCGCTGTGTGCCGTGTCGCCGGTTCCGGGAACATTCGAATACCAACCTGGCTTGGGAGCGGTACTTGCGGCTGGAGAGCACAGACTTTCCGTGGTTTTCACTCCGGCAGATACTTTGGGCTACTCTCGATCGCAGGCTGCCGTATCGCTCACGGTGGCCAAGGCAACCCCTGCCATCACATGGCCAGCACCGGATCCGATTGTCTACGGCGCGGCCCTCAGCGCCACCCAGCTCAATGCCGAAGCAACCGTGCCGGGATCTTTTGCCTTTACACCTGCTGCGGGCGAGATACTCGAGCCCGGAGTGCATGAACTCTCAGTAAACTTCACTCCGACCGACACTTTGAATTACACATCGGCGCGCGCCGTCGTGCCGCTCACAGTTAACGAGAAACTATCGCCCCTCATCACCTGGCCGGCCCCCGCTGCCATTTCCTACGGCACCGCGCTGAACGCCACTCAATTGAACGCCATAGCATCGGTTCCGGGAACATTTGTCTACACTCCTTCCGCCGGCCACGTGCTCGCGCCGGGCAGATATACCCTCTCCGCATCGTTCACTCCGTTGGACGCTGAAAAATACGCGACGGCGCAAGCCGCGGTCGTGCTCGAGGTGGAGGGATCGCCTGACATTGCTTCGTCGCCGACGGCAGCCACTGAGACGCCGTTCACGTGGAGCTTCACCGCAATCGACTCCGACTCTGCGGATTCGGCGTCGGCGGAAGTGATGGGCGAACGCACAGCCGCCAAGACAAACCTCCGCGAAACGCGCAAGTACAAAGGTGCTGTCTACGAGAGGGGAGAGGACCGTCAATGGCATCTCCAGAAGAAATAGCTCCGTTGCTGCCTGAAACGCTTCCCGAGGATTTCAGCGATTGGGATAGCGAAGCATCTCCTGTGCCTTTGCTGGGTGACTCTGGCAAGTGGGAGGCATGGGCAGCCGCTCATTCCTTCGGCGAGACTCCAAAACCGCTTGGGCAATCCGCTGGCCGGGATGCAATTTCGTCGCCCGTGGTGGACAGGCCGCGTGTTTCGGGTTCAGCCCCGTCCGCACCGCTCTCCGTTAAACAGCAAAGGGGTTTCGATGATTGGGATGGCGAAGCATCACCCAGGGCTACGCCTATCAACCAGGGTGAATGGGAAGCATGGGTAGCCTCCCTCGGGAAGCCTCCAAAGCCGTTCGGCCAATCCGCCGACCGCGATGCAATTTTGTCGCCCACGGAGGACAGGCCGCGCGATTCGGGCTCAGCCGCGTCCGTACCAGTCTCTTCCAAGCAGCAAAGGTCGACCAGCGAGCTGGTGGATGTATCGCCCAGTCCTGCTTCGCAAGCGCCAGACGCCAGCCATGCGGCGAATGAGGTTCCCGTGGGGTCGAGTCCGTTAAGCGCCGCTGCTGTGGATGGAACGAGTGACTCACCCGAACTCAAGGCCACTTCGAGACACGATGCCGATGCGGGTCTCATCCAGTTATTTCGAACCCAAAATATCGAAGTTGAGGGAGAACGGAAGGCGACAAAGAAAAAACGGATGATCGTTGTTGCCATTAGCGCCGGTTGGATTGTAATTCCGCTCTGCATCATAATCCCGCTGCTCCATCATGGAGCGAAGGCCGCGGCCAAACAGTCTGTTCAGCCACCTCCAGTAGCGTCGGATACTCAACTGAACACGAAACCGCCGGCGCCGCCGGCTAGTGAACCGTCAACTCAGGACAAGCTGCCGGCAACGACGGAAAGGCATCAGACAACGGATAACCAGCCGGCCCAGGAGGAGGAAGGAGTGAACTCGGCACAGTTGCAGACAAAAATGATGCACGATCAACTAACTGCGCCAACACAGATTTCCGAAGACGCTAAGAAGCAAGTTGCGGAAAATGGGCCTCCCCCCGCCAGCATTGGAGCAGCCGGTGCGGAAGGTCTGGGCGGCAACGGCGCAATTGACAGAGTCTTCGATGGGCACGCACAGCCCGCCATTAAAGTTATAGCTTCCAAGCCGCTTGCCATTTCATCTGGCGTTGCAGCTGGAATGTTGATTAAGATGACGCCGCCCATTTATCCGACCGTCGCTAGAGCAGCCCGTGTGTCCGGCACGGTGGTGCTGAAGGCCACTATTTCAAAGGACGGGACGATTGGGGATTTGCACGTTGTTAACGGACCGCAGATGTTGCAGCATGCCGCTCTCGATGCCGTACGGACCTGGCGCTACAAACCGTACAAGCTAAACAACGAACCGACAGAAGTTGAAACTACGATAGACGTAGTCTTCACCCTTGGCGGATGAGGGTTGTATCTCGCAAAGAAACGGTGGAAGAAGCTTTGCGCCCTCCCGCCACGATCCGTCGCGAACCCCTTCTCGGCCCGCAGACTACGCGTAAATTCCCCTCTGCTTGATGGTGAACGCCACGCGGTCAATGGCCAGCATGTAAGCGGCGATGCGATTGTTGACGTCGTGCGCCTCGGCGTAGCGCACCACGTCGTCGAAGCTGTCGCGCAGAATGCCTTCCAGTTGCTCGTTCACAATCGCTTCCTTCCAGAAGAACCCCTGCCGGTCCTGCACCCACTCAAAGTAGCTGGCAGTCACGCCGCCGGCGTTGGCCAGAATGTCGGGCACGATGAAGATGCGCTTCTCGGCCAGGATCTCGTCGGCCACGGCGGTGGTAGGCCCGTTGGCGCCCTCCACCACTATGCGCGCCCTCACTCTGTCCGCGTTCCTGCTTGTAATCACGTTCTCCGTGGCCGCGGGAATCAGAATCTCGCACTCCGAAACCAGCAGCTCTTCGCTTGGCATGGCCTCGGCGCCGCGGAACCCGAGAATCGTATTGTTGCGGTACTTGTACTCGAGCAGTTGGTGAATGTCGATCCCTGCCGCGCTGTACAGCCCGCCCTCGCGCTCGGCGATCCCGACAATCTTGTAATCATGCTCCTGCATCAGCCGCGCGGCGTTCGATCCCACGTTGCCGAACCCCTGGATTACCACTCGGCAGCCTTCGACGGGCATATTCAGGTAGCGCAGGCTCTCGCCGCAAGCCACCATCACCCCGCGTCCGGTCGCCTCAATGCGCCCCCGCGAGCCGCCGATGTTCAGCGGCTTGCCCGTCACCACGCTGGTCACCGTCTGACGCATATGCATGGAGTAGGTGTCCATAATCCACGCCATGGTCTGCTCGTTGGTGTTCACGTCCGGCGCGGGAACATCCTTCTCCGGCCCGATGAATTCAATGATCTCCGACGTGTAGCGGCGCGTCATGCGCTCCAGCTCGCCCCGGCTCATGTTCTTGGGATCGCAGATGATGCCGCCCTTTGCCCCGCCGAAGGGAATATTCACCACCGCGCACTTCCATGTCATCCAGCTCGCCAGTGCGCGCACCTCGTCCAGCGTCACATCCGGCGCATAGCGGATGCCGCCCTTGCACGGCCCCCTCGCCATCGAGTGCTGCACGCGGAAGCCGGTGAACACATCGATCATGCCGTTGTCGAGAGCGACCGGAAAGTGAACGATCACTTCCCGCGACGGTGAGCGCAGCACTTTCCACAGGCCCTCATCGAGATTCAGCTTGCGCGCCGCAAAATCGAAACGCGCGTTTTGCGCTTCCCAGGGATTGATCTCCTGGTCCAGCGTGACGCTGGTATTTCCGGTTGACATATCGCTCTCCATCTCCCGCCGCTCTTCCATCCCTCCGGATTCCTAAAACAAGCTCCGTTCCTCAAGAATATCGTCGCCGCGGCGAATCTCTACCGCTTTTCTTGCCCGCCTTCACACGCCCAAACCTCAGTGAGTCTAGGCCACCCAGAGTTTCCCGTCAAGCGCTCAGACCAAGCAACGCCCACGGACCGCCGACAGTTACACTTAGGCTGTGAAAGCCTCCACCCGACTCGCCCATCCCACGCGCAAGGAGTTCCTGGCCTTGGCGCGGGCGCACACGCTTGTGCCCGTCTGCCGCACTCTACTGGCCGACCTGGAGACGCCCGTTTCGGCCTTTCTGCGCGCGGCGTGGCCCGAGCGCGAATGCTTTCTCCTCGAATCGGTGGAGGGGGGCGAGCAGGTGGGCCGCTACACCTTCATCGGACTCACGCCGTTCAAGCGTATTGTGGCGCGCGGCCGCGAGATAGCCATCACCGAAGGCCGCAAGACCACTCGCATCGAGGGCGATATCTTTGCCGTGCTGCGCGAAGCGCTCGGCGGGCACAAGCCCGCGCGTTTGCCGGGACTTCCGCCTTTTACCGCCGGAGCCGTCGGCTTTTTCGCTTACGACGCCGTACGCCAGATCGAGCGGCTTCCATCGTTGGCCAAGGACGAGCTCGGCATCCCCGACGCCTGCCTGCTCTTCTTCGATGAAGTGCTCGCCTTCGACCATGTGCGCAAGGAGATTTGGCTGGTCGTCACGGCCGATGTATCGCGTGGCCATGCCGCTGTCGCCCCCTCTGCCGCATACGATCGCGCCGTCAAGCGCCTCGACAAATTGGAGAATCGTCTCGCCCAGCCGCTGCCGAACCTCGAGCGCCGTGAGCCAGTGAAGCCAGCCAAGCTCATAGTCAAGCACCGCACCGCGAAAAAAGACTTCCTGTCCGCGGTTGTCCGCACAAAAGAGTACATCGCCGCCGGCGACATCTTTCAGGCGGTCCTCTCGCAGCGCTTCGATGTCCAGCCCGGCGTCGACAGCTTCCAGGTCTATCGCGCGCTGCGCACAGTCAATCCCAGCCCCTACATGTTTTTCCTGCGCTTCACCCCGGAAGGCCCGCTCGGCGCGAGGCCGGCAAACCAGCCAAGAAACTCCTCCAAAGGGTCAAAAGGTTCGGAGAACCCGCTCGAGCTGGCGGGATCGTCGCCCGAGTTGCTGGTGCGCGTCCACGAGGGCAAAGTCGAGTACCGGCCCATCGCGGGCACGCGGCCTCGCGGCATCACCGAAGCCGAAGACCACGCCCTTGCCGAGGAAATGCTCCACGACGAAAAAGAGCGCGCCGAGCACGTCATGCTCGTCGATCTGGGCCGCAACGATGTCGGCCGCGTCAGCCGCTTCGGCTCCGTCAGGGTCGATCGCCTCATGTTCGTCGAGCGCTACTCGCACGTAATGCACATCGTAAGCTCGATTGAAGGCAGTCTGCGCCCGGAGCTGACCGCCGTCGACGCTCTCCGCGCCTGCTTCCCTGCGGGAACGCTCTCCGGCGCGCCCAAAGTCCGCGCGATGGAGATTATCGAGGAACTCGAGCCCGCCCGGCGCGGCGCTTATGGCGGCGCGGTCCTCTACGCCGATTTCTCCGGCAATCTCGACTCCTGCATCGCCATCCGCTCCATGCTGGCCATCGGCGGCAAAGCCTCCATTCAGGCCGGCGCCGGCATCGTGGCCGACTCCGTTCCCGAACTCGAGCACCAGGAGTCGCTCAACAAAGCCCAGGCCGTCCTCCGCGCCATTGAGCGCGCCCGCCAGATGTAAAAAGCAGGGACCAAGGGAACAAGGGAGCGAGGGACCAAGAAAACCGGGTACCCGATTTCTTGATCTGTCATCCGGAGCAACTGAAGTCCGCCGTGGCGGACCGCGGCGGATCTTTGTGTTTGGGGTGGGCGGAAACGCACGCCCCACCCCTTACGCTGTCATCCTGAGCGCAGGTCACCGTCCGCGTTCGCGGACGGTGACCGAAGTCGAAGGATCTGCGGTTGCCTTTCGCCTTGCATCAGGGCACGGCTTGAGCCGCGCAGAAGCGGCCCCAAAACCTCCCGAAGAACAAAAATGCGCGGCGAAGCCCGCATCGAAACGAAAACAGCGCCTCGCAACAGCCATGCACCGAGTGTAAGTCCGAACGAAGAACCCGCGTGCCGAATCGCCGATTCAAACAAAGCGCGACTTCAGCTTCGCCGGCCCACGCCCACAGCTTAGTTTCGGACTCGGGAACCATCTCTCACCAGCACCGCTCAGCGGTGACTCGCGGCGGATTCAATTTGTTTCCGATCTCGTCGGCCCACTGCAGGGTGGCGCACCCGATGCGCCGATACTTACTGCCTACGAATCGAAATCTCTGCAGGTCAGTGACCATTGCGGAGTTGTGTGAGCCCAGGACCAGGTCGAAATGATCAGAGCTCGGCGACTTTTGAAACGCGAAGGCCTGAATTCCCGTTGCACTAACTAATAGCTCGGGCTGCGTTTCTCCCGCGATTAGCCAAAACGGGCAATTGCCGACTGCGCCGCACATGCACACTCCGAAACCTTGAACGACAAGGGCGGAGTCTCCCTCGGAAGTGAAGGTAACTCGACGCGCACGCAGCCGACCAAACAGGCCTGCTGACGTTGTCGGATCCCCTGGCCCGGGGTCTTCACCGCATTTCGTGATGATGGACCGAGAGAGGCGTTTTAGCAGCTTGATTTCTTCTACGGAGGGGTGGGAAGCTCGCGAAGCGATCGACTCGGATCGAGTCAATTCCTGCAACTTTGGTTGCGTCCAACTACCCAGTGCAGCGCAGCTCGCGACGCAGTACAGCACAATGATCAGCTCATACAATCCTTTGCGCATGACCAAAACTATACCGCGCGAAGGCTAGCCTTGGCGCATCATGAGCGAGGCGTCAGCAATGCGGAAGTTGTTCGATTACTCCGCCCCAAACACCCTCCGGAAAAACCTCCCGACCCTCCCCAAAAATCCCGGCCTCTTTTGCTTCGGCGGCGCTTGCGGCGCGGGCGGTGCGCTTTGCGCCTGCGCCGCCGGAGCCGCAGCCGCCTGTGCCACGCGACCGGCGCCATTATACGTAAAAGTGTCTGTCGCGTTCGAGCCATGACCTGGCTGTGCTGAAGCTACAGGAGCAGAAGCCGCGGGCGGCACAAGCCCCTCGCTCTGCGCCAGCGGAAATTCGTTCGGCTCGGATTTCGCCGGCGGCGGGCACCCGCACGGCTCCTTTTCCTGGTCTACCACCGTCCGCAGGCTGCCGTTCTCGAACATCACCCGCTGGCCCGGCTGCACGCGATAGAGGCCGCCGTCGAACACGCTGGTCACCACGACGTAAGGCGCATTCGAGCCTGCGTTGTCCACGCAGGTGTCGCCGTGGTCGCCCAGCCGCACCTTCACGTCTGCCGCGTTCGGCCCGCCGATGAGGATGCGAAAATATGGCGTCAGCAGCGCGTCGGCGTTCTGCTCCCGTGCGGTACTCGCTGCAAAGCTCAACTCCACCGCACCGTGATCCAGCGCAATCAGCAGGCCGGGGACTTCGCCGGCCGGCGCGCTCGAATCCGCCGCCAGTTTCACGGTGCTCGAGGCGCAAACGTGCAGTGTTCCCCGGTAGGGTAGCGTGACCTGCGCCGTGCCGTTGCCGGCCGTGATGGTGCCGCTCCCGGTGATGTACGCCCTGCCATTGAACGCCTGCAGCGGCCCCGCAACCGATAGGGCTGCCCCCGGAATCGATTTGTCCAGCGGAACAATTGCCAGAGGAGGCGAGGCCAAGACCGGGACCCCGTCGCCCGGCGAGGGCTGCTGCGAGGTCTGTGCGTTAGCCGCTGGCGTGGCTTCGACAGCCGGCGCGGCCGGCTGCGTCGGCGGCACTTGTGCGCGCAACACCCACGCCGCCGCAAAAGCCGCGAAGCAAACCACAACGCGAATCGGCGCGCGCCCGCGCAGCGATTCAAATCGGCGGGTCGTGGCATTCGGCGCGGCGTGCATGAGCTACATTTCCAGAAAGTTGCGGATCATCTCGTGGCCGCCTTCGGTCAGCACGCTCTCGGGATGAAACTGCACGCCTTCCACGGGCAGGCTGCGATGCCGCAACCCCATGATCACCAAACCCGATCCGTTTGCCTCCGGCGTCCGCGCCGTCACGCTCAGCTCGGCCGGCAACGACTCCTGCTCCACGATGAGCGAATGGTAGCGCGTGCAGGTAAGCGGCGTGGGCAGTCCCGCAAAAATGCCTTTGCCGTCGTGTTCCACCGCGCTGGTCTTGCCGTGCATCAGCGTCTGCGCGCGCACCACCTTGCCGCCAAACGCTTCGCCAATGGCCTGGTGCCCCAGGCAAACTCCAAGAATGGGCGCCTTCCCCGCCATGTGCCGGATCAGCGGCACCAGAATCCCCGCCTCGTGCGGCGTGCACGGCCCCGGCGAGAGCACAATCCGTTCCGGCTTCATGGCTTCCACTTCTTCCGGCGTCACCTCGTCGTTGCGCCGCACTACGACCTCCGCGCCCAACTCGCCCAGGTATTGGACCAGGTTGTAGGTGAACGAATCGTAATTGTCGAGGACAAAGACCATCGTGAATTCCAGTGTAGCGCGGACCAGGTGGAATACGTGCAGGCTCGACCTGCCATGAGTCTTCCAGTTGCGTCCGCTCGCGCCCATCTGCAAAACTGGCGATGGCTGGCAACCATGGTTCTTCATTTCCTCATTCAAGGCCGTGTACAGGGAGTCGGTTTCCGCTGGTTTGTACAGCGCGAGGCCGGCGAGCTTGACCTGCGCGGATGGGTGCGCAACACCGAGGACGGCGACGTGGAAGTGGTGGCGGCGGGCGACGCCGGCAACCTCGATGAGCTTCGTGCCAGCCTCCGCCGCGGCCCGCGCGGCGCCCGCGTCGACCGCGTCGTCGAGCACCATCTGCACGAAAGCGAAGCCGAAAACCTCAGTTCCTTTCAGGTCGATGGCGCATGGTGAAATAGACAGGGAGTAGGGAATACGGAATAGGGAGTAGATGAACCCCACAATGGGCGGCACGAGGAATCTCGCAGACGGGCAACTGCGCAGTTTGTTCTGCTTACTGCTAATGGGCCACGCCCTATTCCCTATTCCCTATTCCCTTTCCCCTGTTCCCTTGGTCCCTTAGTCCCTGCCTTCAGGCTATAGACTGATAACTGACAATTGAAAAACTGAAAATCTAAGAAGAGGAGCGCCGCACTGCCATGCCGCAAGCAGGAAAACCCGTCAACGTGGAGGATTTGAAAAGACTGGTGCGCACCGTGCCGGATTTTCCCAAGCCGGGGATTCTCTTTTACGACATCACCACGCTCCTGAAGGACAAGACGGGATTCGCGCAGCTCATCGACGCGCTCGCCGCGCACTACATCGGGCGCAACATCGACCTGATCCTGGGTATTGAAGCGCGCGGCTTCATCTTCGGGCCCGCGCTGGCTTACCGGCTCAACGCAGGCTTTGTTCCCGTGCGCAAGCCGCGCAAGTTGCCCGCTCCCGTCGCCCGCGTCACCTACGACCTGGAATACGGCTCCGACACCCTTGAGGTCCACATGGATGCCATCGCGCCAGGCCAGAATGTGGTGCTGGTTGACGACCTGCTCGCCACCGGCGGCACCATGGAGGCCACAGTAAAGCTGGTCAAGCAGTTGGGCGGCGTCATCGCCGGGCTGGGGTTCGCCATCGAGCTTGATTTCCTCAAGGGCCGCGAGCGCTTCAAGGAGTACGACGTCTTCAGCCTGCTGCACTACGACGAGTAGCCTGGACAGCACAATTTGCCGGCGGATGCAGAATCCGCGCTACAACGCATCCTCCGGCGCTTGTCCTGATTCCGGCGCCTCGCTCGCTTCGGCGGGTTCCTCCTGGAACATCTGCGCGTCGGCAAACCGGTAGCCGACATAGACGTCTGTGAGCAGATAAACCGGATTGGAGGGGTCGTCCTCGATCTTCTTGCGCAACTGGCGGACGAAGGTGCGCAGATACTCCACCTCCTCGCGGCATTCGGCGCCCCACACCGCGGTCAACAGCTTGGCGTATGTCACCACGCGGCCCGCGCGGCTCATCAGGCAATACAGAATGTCGAACTCCTTGCGCGTGAGCTTCACCGGCGCGCCGCGCTTGGTCACCAGCCGTTTCAGCGGCTCCAGGCGAATCTCGCCGATTTCCATCGGCGCATCCTCGGGCCGGGCGGGAGCGCGCACCCGGCGCACCGCGGAGCGGATGCGCGCGATCAGTTCCCGGGTGCTGAAGGGCTTGGTCACGTAATCGTCGGCGCCCATTTCCAGCGCCTCTACTTTGTCCTCTTCTTCGTCGCGGACGGTCAGCATCACCACTGGCAGGCGGGGCGCGAAGCTGCGAATCCGCCTGAGGGTCTCGATGCCCCCGATTCCTGGCATGTTGATGTCCAGAAGCACCGCATCGTAAGCAGATGCGCGCAGCGCCTGCAGCGCTTCCTCGCCGCGCGAGGCCTCGGCTACCTGAAAACCAAGCTCCAGCAGCGGAGGCCGTAGTGCGCGGCGGATGGCCGGCTCGTCGTCGATCACCAGTATGCGGATGGCTGGCTGCATCGTCACAAACCCTCTCTCTCCGTTATAAGCGGAATGGCTGCAAAAAACGTAGTACCTTTCTCTTCATCGCTGGTCACCCAAACATAGCCTCCGTGGATCTGCGCCGCCCGCTTGGCCACGGAAAGCCCGATGCCTGTTCCGGGGGCGTGGTCGGTGTAAGTCGAGGAGCGATAGTAGCGATCGAAGATGCGCTCGCGGTCCGCCATGGGGATCACTGGCCCGTAGCTGTGCACGGAGAAGATCGCCTCGGCCCCGGCGGCCATCGCGCCGATCGTGATGGTGGTCCCGAAGTTGGAGTATTTGCATGCGTTGTCAATGTACTGAGTCAGCAGCATGACCATCAACTGCTGGTCGCAACTCAGTACTATGTCCTCGTCTTCAATCTCTACCGCAACCTTCACGCTGGCCAGCCGGTCTTTGAGCCCGGCCAATGCTTCCTCGATTAAAGTCCCTACGCTCACCTGCTCCACATGAATGGCGACTTCGCCCCCATCCAGGCGCGCCGTGGTCAGCAGACGCGTGGTCAGCTCGCCGAGCAGCCTGGTCTGCTCGTCGATCAGCCCCACCAGTTCCGCTTGTCTCGGCGAAAGGTGGCCCATTTCGCCCAATCCCGTCGAGGCGGCGCGAATAGCCGTCAGTGGAGTCTTGTAGGCGTGGGCCAGGCTGTCGAGCACCGTCGCGCGCAGTTGTTCCGTACGCCGCTCGGTTTCGATCCGGCTCTCGTTGGCGAAGGCGCGGTATCTGTCGAAGGTGATGGCAATCAGCGAGGCGATCGCGTTGTTCGTCAGCGGGCTGGTTTCGCCGCGCACCACCAGGCTGCCAACCGGCACAGTCCCCAGGCGCACAACGCGCCGGCCGATTCCCGTCTCCGGATCGTCGTCCGATGTCTCAAAATAGTAGACATTCTGCGCCACCTCCTGCGGGTCCACGCTCCAGAATCCCGCCTGGTATACCTCGTGCAGATCGGCATCGAAGACCGCCACCGCCTCCAGGTTGAAAATCTCGTGCACCAGCTCGGCCAGTTGCGGCCCTGGTTCCACATACAGATCCATCTGCAGGGTTCGCCGCGTGAACTCGTAAAGATCTTCCGTCTGCCCGCCGCGGGACTCCGCCTCCCGGGCATGATCGGTGATTTTTGCCGAGAGGCGGCTGACGGTGAGAGCCACCAGCACAAAGACCAGCAGGGTGACCGAGTTGGCCGGGTTGGCCGCCATGGCAAGCTCACTCTGCCGCGCCGTGAAAATGCTTTGCGCCACCACCGCCGAGAGCGAGACAATTACCGCCTGCCAGAATCCGCATAGCAGCGCCGTGGGAACCACAATGAGTAGATAAAGCAGCGCGGCCACCGGAAGCAGCCAACTGGACCAATGCGCCAGCGCCGCCATCATGATCACGGCCATCACTCCCAACGCGCACTCCAGCGTGAACAGAAGCAGCCGCGAGCTGGAGCCGCGCGGACGCCCAAACAGGAAGACCGATCGTGCTGGATAACTCTGAGACAACCGGGAACTCACTTTCCACTCTTGAAGGTCCTGCGGACACTCGCCTCACGCAGAGAACGAAAGATCGCGAAGGACACCCGCCTGCACCCCGACTTCTGCTTGCCGGGGATCGATCCCGATTCGGCGCTGCGTTGCCCTCAGTGTGCGGTATCTGAGCAAGGAAAATGAAAGTTTATCAGGTTCTGCAGCGCCTCATCGCGTGTGTGAGCGGCAGATCCGCCGCCACCTCAACGGCACACCTCGGCGAAGTCCGTGAAAAGGGGCGTCTTCCATTCCCAGTCGCGCGCATCAGAAATCTTTTTGCTTTCCTCATATCGTCTTTATGGTTTCTTTGTATTATTAGTCGTAGCTCGTTTCGCTCAATCAGCGGCGCCGATTACCACAACGCGATTGCCAGCCAGGTTGCTGGCAATCCAAACATGAAGTGTGCGCATCGCTTCCCCGCCTCTTTCCGCCGTCTCGCGGCGCTTGAGAGGCCGCGCCAAACGCGCCTTAAAAGCGCCTCAATTCATCCTTGCCCGTTCTGCCCAAATTCTTTTTGGAGGTATCGTATCGATGCACTCACACACAAGAGTCATACTTCGATCGATCGTTGGAGCAGCGATGGCCATCGCGCTCACAGCCGCTGCGCAAACGCCAGCCGCTCCGCCTGCGTCTTCACCTGCTGCCACGCCCGCACCGGCGCCCGCCCCCGCAGCCCAGGCTCCCGCGGCTGCCGCGCCGGCAACGCCTTCTCTCAAGTTCCCGTGGAAGATCGGCCCCATGGCTGTCACCGGCTTCATCGACGGCTACTACACAGATAACAACAACCACCCCAGCGAGTCCGCCAACGGTCAGCTTAACGATCTCTATAACTTCAACGACAAGGCCGACACGGTGGAGCTTAGCGCAGCCAAGCTGACGCTGAATCACGATCCCGCGCCTTTCGGCGCGCGCTTCGACTTCATCTACGGCCGGACCAATGGGCTGGTCAATGCAGGTCTGCAGGGCAACTACATCGAGCAGGCGTTTTTGAGCCTCAAGCCGCCCCCGGCCAGGGGATTCGAGGCCGACTTCGGCAAGTTTGTCACTTCGGCGGGCGCTGAAGTGATCGAGGCCAAAGATAACTGGAACTACTCGCGCTCACTTCTCTTCTCGTGGGCCATTCCATACACTCACTTCGGCCTGCGCACCTCCATGCCGGTTTCGAAGACTGAAACCATCGGCGTGCAAGTGGTGGACGGCTGGAACAGCGTGACCAAGAACAACGGCTGGGCCACCATCGGCTTGACCAGCGCCTACGTAAAAACGAAATACACGTGGGACGTGAACGTTTATACCGGTCCTGAAAACGCCACTCCCCTCCACGGCTACCGCAACCTCGTCGACACCACTCTGCTGCTCACGCCGAACACCAAGTTCAACGCCTACATCAACTACGACTATGGCCAGAACCGCGATGCCATCGTCGGCACGCCGCCGTATGCGACCGGCGACAAGAACATCAACGACTGGCAAGGCATAGCCCTTGCCGCTCACGAGCAATTTAAGGCGATGGCGTTGGCCGCGCGCTATGAGTACTTCAACGATCCGGACGGCTTTGCCACCGGCGCCGCGCAGCACTTGAACGAAGTTACCGGGACCTACGAATACAAGGTTCCCAAGCTGCCGCAGACTCTTCTGACGCGCTTTGAGTATCGCCGCGATATGTCTAACGTTCCGTTCTTCCACAAAGCCGATACCGGAATGGTGGATGCACAATCGACACTCACCGTCGGCCTGATTGCAGTCTTTGCGCCTCACGAGTAATGAATTCGTCATCTTTATTTCGCCTTGATGGGATGAACGATACCCTCTCGGCACCGGAGTAGACTTCGCGGACCCGCCAGAGAAGCAACCTGCCTCTGGCGGGGATCTCTTCAACCCACGCCCGGATGCCAGCCGCCGGGAGCTGCCTAACGAAACTCAAATCTCAGGAGAATGCTCATGGCAGACGCAAAAGCACCACAGATGCAGGCCACGCTCGGCCTTACCGGCTTGACCGCAAACGCAATGGCGCTCATTGCCCCCGGCGCCTTCCTCTGGCTCACCTTCTACATCCAGGCCACCACCGGCGTGGCGGGCCAGCCCTCCACCGCGCCGGCAATGTGGCTTGGCATCTTCGTCTCCCTTTTGCTCTGTCTGGCCACCGCCGTATCCTACGCTGAAATCTCCAAGCTCTATCCCGGCACAGGGTCGAGCTACTACTACGCTGAGCAAGCCATGCTCTCTAAGGAGAAGGCCTTCAAGTATGCCCGCATCGCCAAGTTCATTGTCGGCTGGGGCTCCCACCTCTACTACTGGGTCTATCCCGGTGTGATGGTCGCCGTCACCGGCATCTTCGTCGGCTATATTGTGGGATTTCTCTACCCCAACTTCATCAGCGGCGCCAACCCCGGGCCGGTGTTCATGGGCTTGGTCGCCATTGTCTTCTCGTTCTTTGTGGCCTGGATCGCCTCCAAGGGCGCCGGCGCGTCCACGGCTGTCAACATTGCTGTGAACATCGTTCAGATCTCCGCGCTGGTCGTCTTCAGCGTCCTGGCTCTGGGTTATCGCGCCAACCATCCGAGTGGCGCTCCCGGATTCCAATACGATTTGCAGACCCTTCAAACCTATACTTACCAATTCGCCACCAATCCCAAGGACGGCTCGATCCTGCGTGATGCCGGCGGCACTCCTCTGCCGCTGTTGGATTCGGCCGGCAAGCCCGTTCCTTTCCAGATCACCTATCCGGAAACTGACTCCAGCGGCAACTTTCTCGCCCATCCGAATGCCCCGTCGGTCATTGGCGTCCACAAGATCAGTTGGGTCTTTATTCAGGCCACAGTCGCCATTCTCATTCTGGTCGGCTTCGAGTCGGTCACCTCGATGGGAGGCGAGGCCAAAAATCCGACAAAGCATATTCCTATCGCCGTGATCGCATCGCTGCTCATCCAGGGCCTGTTCTGTTATCTGTTTGAGTACTTCTGCGCCAACTACTTTCTCAACTCCGGTTACACCATGCAAAGCGCCTCAACCTCAGCCGCGCCCATCGGCGACATGATGATCATTGTCGGCGATCAATTGCTGGGCCAGGGCCACGGCAAGTACTTCATGCTGGCCGAAGCCGTCACCGTGTTCCTCGCCCTTATCGGCACCACGCTGGCCTGCATGAACACCGGAGCTCGCGTCACCTACGCCATGGGCAAGGACGCGGAGGTTCCCGAGCACTTCGGTATGTTGCACGCTAAGTCGCTGTCACCGCGGCGCTCCATCTGGACGCTGGCCGTCATCTCCGCCGTAATCGGGGTTATCTGCGTCTCGCTCGCCTTCGGCGACGCCGGCGCGCCCTCTGATGCCTCCATTGCCGCGCTGCCTCACAACATCTTTTCCAACTTCGGCTACACCACACACGACAAGATGGCGGCGCTGCCCAACTCGCTCCTCGCATTGACGCTCACTTCCAACTTCGGCACCTTCATTCTCTACGGGTTGAGCTGCCTGCTGTGCATCATTGCTTACTCCGAGCGCCACGACAGACACATTGTGATGCACTACCTGATTCCGGGCTTCGGCCTGCTGGCAAACCTCACTTGCATGGCCTTCTACGTCGCCGGCCCGTTCTTCAACCTCGGCACCAAGATGGAGCCGTTGGCTGCGCTTGGCGTCGCGGCCGTCTGGGGCCTCTACGGCGCGGTCTATTTTCTCCGCTCCTCCAAGGCCAAAGGGAAAACGGTTCTTCTGGAATCAAAACATCAACTCACGTGATCGAATCGCCAACGAGCGCAGTAGAACTGGGTGGATTCTCTTCCCGGCCCCTCATTAGAGGCTGGGAGGAGGAGACCACCCAATCATAGTTTTCGAGCTGGGGTCCCTATGCTTCGAAGGAACAGCATCTCGGCCGCGGTAATGGTTGAGACGCTTCACGCGGCGGCGCACATGTTGGACGTGCAATTCGGCCAGGCAAGCGACTTCGGCAAGGTCCGTACCAACAATGAAGACGCTATGGGCTCCTTTATCCCCGCCTCGCGCCACCAGGCGCGCTCCCACGGCTTTCTCTTCGTGGTTGCCGATGGGGTGGGGGGCCTCGACCTCGGCGAGGTCGCCTCGGCAACAGCCATCTCCGTGTTGACCGGGGAATTCGCCAGGGCGCAATCCGGGGCCATGCTCATCGGCCTGTTGCCCAAGCTCGTCCAGCAAGCCAACGCCGCGGTGCACGATCGCTCCCTCGACCCCGAATACCGCGGTAAGAGAATGGCGACCACCCTCGTCGCCTGCGCCTTGCGGTACGATCAGGCCGTGGTTTCGCATGTCGGCGATTCACGCTGTTACCTCGTCCGCAACGGCCAGGCTCGGCGAGTCACCGAGGACCATACCCTGGTCAACGAGCAAAGGAAGATGGGGCTGATCTCAGCCGGCGAGATTGCCTCCTCCGACTCCCGCCACGTGCTCATCCGTTCTCTTGGGCCCGAGATGTTCGTCTCTCCCGATACCACCGCCCTCACCCTGCAGCCCGGCGACGTCCTGGTCCTTTGCACCGATGGGCTGCATGACGAGATGAGCGATGCCGAAATCGCCGCTATCGCGTCGCAGAAAAAGGATGCATCCCAGATCGCCCGCGAGCTCGTCGCCCGCGCGGTCGAAATCGACGGCGGCGACAATACTACCGCGCAGGTCATTCGTGTGCGCTCGGTGGAACAGGTCGGCATGTACCGCGGCCGCCCCTACCGCCTCCCCGCATAGCCAATGAGCGCTTGCCCTGTTTCCTGCTCCTGGAGCCTGTCCTGAGCGAAGGCGAAGGAACCCAATGTCCCTCAGTTCCTGCTTTCTCGTTCCCTCGTTCCCTTGGTCCCCGCTCTTACGTATTCCTTACTATTTCCGAGCACCCACCCGATACAGTAGAGAGAGCGCCGATGGAGCGGCCTGCACGATGAGCTTTTTCGATGCACTGGAGGCGGGTTCGCAGATCGATTTCTACCGCATCGATGCGCCGGTTGCGCGAAGCGGTATGGCTACCATTTACCGCGCTACCGACACCCGCGATGGCCGCACCGTCGCCCTCAAAATCCCCCACCCCGACATCGAAGCCGATCCGATTCTCTTCGACCGCTTCCAGCGCGAGGCGGCCATCGGCGAAAGGCTCCGCCACCCCAACGTCATGCAGGTCTTCGGCGGGGAAGAACGCTCCCGCGTCTACATGGTCATGGAGTGGTGCGAGGGCCGTCTGTTGCGCCACATCCTCGACGAGGGCCGAATCCCACAGGACCGCGCCATTCGCATCGCCGGCGAAGTCCTTAAGGCGCTCGGCTATATTCACGCCAACGGCGTCGTGCATCGCGACATTAAGCCGGAAAACATCTTGGTCGACAGCCAGGACAATATCAAGCTCATCGATTTCGGCATCGCCGGCGATACGGCCTCCCGGCGCCTCACCTACGCCAATTTCACCACCGCGCTGGGCACGCCCGATTACATCGCCCCCGAACAAGTGAAAGGGAAGCGCGGCGATGCCCGCACTGACCTCTTTTCCATGGGCGTCATCCTCTACGAAATGCTCACCGGCAAGTTGCCCTTCTCCGGTCCTTCTCCGTTGGCCGCCATGAACGACCGCCTTTTGAATCACCCCCTCCCGCCGCGTGTCGCCGACCCCTCCGTCTCCCCGCAATTGCAGGAGATTCTTTACCGCGCCCTGGAGCGCGACCCCAAAAACCGGTATGTGAACGCCCAGGAATTTCTCCACGACCTCCAGCACCCCGATCAAGTCGGCGTCGAAGACCGCCCCGAGTTGCGCGACTGGCAAAAACGCAAGGCCCAGCTTCCTCGCAAGATCCTCTATTATGCTGGCCTGGCCTTGATTCCCGTGGTGATCCTGTTGATCATGGTTTTGATCGCCCGTGTCAGATAACCAGGGCGCTCACTTCGTGACAGCAACGCTGCGCTCAGCTGGTGATGTGGTCGCCGGAACCACCGGGGACTTGCGTCGCCAGCAACAGAAGAGAAGCGAGCAGCGCCACGAGGGCTTGGCGGAGGTCTTCCTCTACGATGGACCGTTTCTCTTCTGCGGCCTTTTTCACAACATGACCGACATAAGAGTCGCAAAAGACCGTTGACCATTCGGCTGGTATCAAGGCAGTTTGTCCGCGACCGTCGAGGTATGCGCTGGAAGACGCAGGAAGATTGTCCGTAAAGCGCATCCGTTCGGGTATTGGGGCACACCTCAACTGACCGGGCAGAGAGGATTCAACCTGCTCGAGAAGCTTCCGTGCCGGCGCCGCAAAATTCTCGGGAACCGTTTCCAAAAGTATGATATCGGCGCTGTCTACGCTGATTTGTTGCCCGATCAAGGGGTCCTGGGGATTTCTCGCCCGCGCGTAAGCGATGCTTGCGGCGCGGGCCAGCTCGCGATCAACGTCATCCAGGTGTTGCGGGCTGGGAGCCATGCGCGCGTAGTATCGATATCTCGCCAAATAGGAAAGCTCCGCCTCTGACCCTCGAAAATGTTCATATTGATAGAGAAGATCTTCCTCCAGCAACGAGAGCCCCCGCGCCCGTGCCAGTGTGGCGTACCACTTGAATGCTTTGTGCAAGTACCAGCCGCGAGTCTTGTGCAGACGGTCTTCGGTTGCATTTTCACCGAAGATATTGAAGCTAAGTTGGTTGAACATGTCGATGTAGTCTTCTCGCTGCTGCACGATCAGGTCGGACCATTGCAAACTGGCCGATTCCAGGTGTGCATCCAGGCAGCCCTCGGGAAAATAGGCGAAGTGGGAAGAGTAGCCGCCGTCACGATGAATTTTGCCCCGGACAAACGCCGGCTTCATAGCGATCAAAAAGAAGTGAAACCCGTGCACGGCCTCAGTCCGGACGTCGCGTAGTTGTACCTGGGCGAGACCATGCTCATCCTTCCCGCCCAACAGCGAATCGAGTCCGTATTTGCGAAGCTCTTCCGTCAGGGTCCGCTCCAGTTCTGCCTTGAAACCCGAAAGATGGCCGATCTCTTGAGGTAAATAGATTCGCCAATCCAGATCGCGTACGTAATCCCAATCCACATGCCCCCAGCGGGTGACGCTCAAGCCCATACTTCCGTAAGGGGAAATTGGCGTTGTCCCCACATACTCCAAAAGATCCGGGCTCGTACAAGAGTAAGCGCGCAGAGTCTCATCTACAACATTGCGGACCAAAGGAACCATCGCAAGATCCTGGGAACCGCCGAATCGTTCCTTAGGCAACAGAAAAGGCTCCGCGCTGACAGGGTTGCGATGTGTCGCAATCAGAGGTTGCATCCGCAGACCCTGAACGGACAAGCTCTCTGCTGCGTTTTGGAAAAGGAATTCCAGTGATCCGGAAAGAATAGGATTTCGGGAGAAAATGACGCGTAGAGCTTCCTGCACGATGGTTCTGTTGCTTTTCGCGGAAGGTTGGCGCTTAACCATAGCTTCCTTATCGAGCGGTTATTTAATTCTAGCCTTCTAGAGCTCACTTGTTCTGTCCGGTTTACGGTCTTCCATAACAGGTCTTAGTCAACAGGGCGCTTCCCCCGACAGTGAGCGGCGCTCGCTATGCCAAGCAGCCGGCAACTGCTCGCTGTATTGATTTGTTTGCTCGGTTCCGATCCGCTCGGGCACAAGGTGCACCGTCAATTTCCGTGTTTTCCACACCCGCAATCCCAAATCCTCACGGATTCTTTATACTGGAAGCATTAGGATTTCTCTGCATCCTGGGCGCCTACCTAGTTGGCAGCGAATTTGTGCCCCGGTGTAAGCTCCGCCCTCGCGTTAGCGGTGTTCTCTCGCGGCTGAGCGTGAAGCTTCGGTCCAATCGCACTCTTTCTGACAACTGCCAGAGTTTGGCTTTGCCGCCGCAACGAAACCTGTACTTGAATCTCACAACCAGAAGCGAAAGGAGAAGTAAGAATGCCGCGTACTCCCGATGACGTGAAAAAGCTCGCCAAAGAGGCCGGTATCAAAATCGTCGACCTGCGGTTTATCGACTTGCCCGGCATGTGGCAGCATTTTTCCATCCCAGTGGAAGACCTTGAGGACGATTTGTTCAGCGATGGCATCGGCTTCGATGGTTCGAGCATCCGTGGGTTCCAGCAGATTCACGAGAGCGATATGCTGCTGGTCGCCGATGCGGAGACAGCGCAGGTGGACCCGGTTCTCTCGGTTCCCACGCTCATCATCATCTGCAATGTTCTGGATCCCCTCAGCCGCAAGCCCTACAGCCGCGATCCGCGCCACGTGGCGCAGAAGGCGGAAGCCTATTTGAAGAGTACCGGCATCGCCGACTCGAGCTACTGGGGTCCGGAGGCGGAGTTCTACATGTTTGACAGTGTCCGCTACGACCAGAACGCGCAGAGCGGCTACTACTACATCGATTCCAGAGAGGGAATCTGGAACACCGGGAGCGAAGAGTGCCCGAACCTCGGTTACAAGCTGCGCCACAAAGAAGGCTATTTCCCGGTGCCGCCGTCGGACCAAATGCAGGACATCCGCTCGGAGATCATCCTGGCGCTGAAGGACGTGGGCGTAAAGGTTGAGGTCCACCACCACGAAGTGGGCACCGCCGGTCAGGCCGAGATCGACATGCACTTCGGCCCCCTCGTCAAGATGGCCGACAATCTGCTTTGGTACAAGTACATCATCCGCATGATCTGCAAGAAGCACGGCATGACGGCCACCTTCATGCCCAAGCCGCTCTTCGGCGACAACGGCTCCGGCATGCATGTACACCAGAGCCTGTGGAAGGGCGACACCAACGTTTTCTATGACCCCAAGGGCTACGCGCTCCTGAGCCAGACCGCAAAGTACTACATCGGCGGCCTGCTCAAGCACGCGCCGGCTCTCCTCGCCATCGCTGCCCCCACCACCAACTCCTACCGCCGCCTGGTTCCCGGCTATGAAGCTCCGGTGAATCTGGCCTACTCGCAGCGCAACCGTTCGGCGGCCTGCCGCGTTCCGGTCTACTCCACCAGCCCCAAAGCCAAGCGCATCGAGTTCCGCTGTCCCGATCCTTCCACCAACCCCTATCTCTGCTTCCCCGCCTTGCTCATGGCCGGCCTTGACGGAATCAAGCACAAAATCGATCCCGGCGAGCCATGGGACAAGGATCTCTACGAACTCGAGGCGGAGGAAGCCGCCAAGATCAAGAGCACGCCCGGTTCGCTCGGCGAAGTTCTCGACGCACTCGAGAAGGATCACGCCTTCCTGCTCGAGGGCGGCGTCTTCACCAAGGACCTGATCGAAACCTGGATCAACTACAAGCGCACGCGCGAGCTGGCGCCCGTCAACCTGCGCCCCGTGCCCTACGAGTTCTTCCTCTACTACGATCTGTGAGAAGCTGGGTGCCCCACCCTCGCCGCGTCTTTGCTCTTGCGGCTAGGGTGGGATACATCGAACTCCACCCCGCGCCGTCATCCTGAGTAAGCTCGCGAAGCGAGCGCGTCGAAGGATCTGCGGTTGTCCTTCTGCTGCCTTGTATCAGGGCACGAGTTCTAGCCTGCCCTGAGCGTAGTCGAAGCGCGCCGGCGCCACGCCCCTCCTCTTCGAGAAATTAAAGTACGCGGCGAAGCCGCGCCGCGTCCTGAAGCGGTCTCTACGCTCCCCAAGGCTCCTCCATACATGCCCGTTTGAACGAAGCCGCGTGCGGCGGACGCGTTCGCGTGCCCTGAGCCGGCGCTGATTATTCACTGAGGGTGCTCCCGGTCCCTCGCATTTGGGGACCGGGGATGACGGACGACCTGGGCCTCGCTCCTGATGCCCGAGACGATATCACTCCCCTGAAGTCGGCTTGCGATAAGCGATCTCCGCCCAGCCAGGCCTTCGCCTCCGCAAGCAGCTCAAAGCATCGCCCGCGCGTTGTCAACCCATTTTCGCCCCCTCCCCTCCCACCTCCCTCATTCCAAAGTAGATAGATTTTCCCCAACTTTGCAGGCTATTTCCCGCAAATCCCTACACTGGTCTCAGGTGCGAAGAAACGAAAAGAGGGAGGTTGCGCGGCCCAGGAGGAAGCCGAAGAGGCAACCGGCATCCTCGAGCCGCCCGCTTTTTGGGCGCGGGGTCTACATCATGGGACGAAGGTGCAACAAAAACGGTGCAAACTCGCAAAAAACCGCTCGTAACCCTTGATTTTTGACGACTTTGACCGCTAACTTCAATGTTTTCAAAGACCTGGAGCAAATGATCAGGGGTACAAGTCACTCGAAACAAACCACTTAACCTCAAAACAGGGGGTGGGGATGACGGGGGGTTACCGAAATGTGAACAGCAACTGGCCTGAAGCCCGCGCGAATCGCTTGCCTACTTCAAGCCAGCCGTCTTCACCCCCGCTTCGATCTCCTCAGTCAGCGCCTCGGCGGCGTCGATGCAGTCGCCCCGGCTCACGTCGCGGTGCGTCACCAGTCGAATCGCATTCGGCCCAAACGCGCCCGCCAGCACGCCGCGCTCCTTGAGCCGCGCGGCAAGCTCCGCGGCGCCCTTCCCTGCAGTCAGCCGGAAGACGACGATGTTTGTTTCGACGGTTTCGAGATTGATCGACACGCCCTCAGTGTTGGCCAGCGCCTCGGCCAGCAAGCGCGCGTTGGCGTGATCCTCTTGCAGCCGCTTCGGTCCATCTTCGAGCGCGATCAGGCCGGCAGCAGCCAGCACGCCCGCCTGCCGCATGCCGCCGCCCAGTGCCTTGCGAAACAACCGCGCCCTCGCCATCCGCTCCGCCGATCCCACCAGCATCGACCCCACCGGCGCGCCCAATCCCTTCGACAGGCAGAACATCACCGTATCGAACCCTCGCGTAAGCGTCTTCACGTCCACGCCCAGCGCCACAGCCGCGTTGAAGATTCGCGCCCCGTCCAAATGCAGCGGCAGCCGATACGCGCTGGCGCCATCGCAAATCTCTTCCAAAACGGAAAGGTCGGAGACCCGCCCGCCGGCCAGGTTCGCCGTGTTCTCAACCTCGATGAGCCCGGTGGCCGCGCGGAATGGACCGTGCGGCACGATGGCCGGCTCAATGTGCTTCCAGGTCAAAATCCCGCCCTCGGCCGGCACGGCGCGGATCAGGCATCCGGAAAAGACCGCCGTGGTCGCCATCTCGTAGTCCAGGATGTGCGCCCGCGACTCCGCAATCACCTCCTGGCCCGGCTGCGTCAGCAAGCGAATCGCAATCTGGTTGCCCATGGTGCCCGTGGGCACAAACAGCGCTGCCTCGCGCCCAAACATCGCCGCCGCGCGCCGCTCCAGCAAATTGACCGTGGGATCCTCGCCGTAAACATCGTCGCCGACTTCAGCCGCCGCCATCGCCGCGCGCATTTCGAGCGTCGGCTTCGTAACGGTATCTGAACGGAGATCGATGATCTGTGCCAAGTTCGTAGGCCTTCTTTCCACGTTCATTCAATTCTCAGCTTCTTGAGTCGTCCCGCCACAATTTTGGCCTAAGCTTCCAGGAAATTAGCCCACTGACGCCAAGCACGCACAAGAGAGCGCTGAGCAAGTAGGCCGATGAGTAAAAAATCGGGTTGCTTCGCCAAAGGTCGATCAAGATTTCCCTATCCTGAATCGTGAACGTGATGATGCAAAACAAGAACGCGAGGATCGCGAACAAAACCACAAGCCGCAATCTCAGTCCGCGGTTCCGGCGATTCCACGGCAACTTGGAATTGGCGATTCCAGCAAGTGCGACGAACACCGGGAGGCCAATTGAGATTTCGATATCCTCGATCAGCCCGTTGATTGATGCACCTACCATGCTTCCTCGCTCGCTTGCTCCCTCGCTCCCTGCCTTTACGGGATCTGCTTCATCGGCAGCTCCATCACCGGCGTGCGCTTGCCGTCCTTTTCCGCATAGGCCCACAGGCCATGGAAGTTTGCCCGGATCCCCGGCTGCGCCTTCAGGAACGCGCTCATCACGGCAGTCGCCTCGGTGCGCAACGCCGCGGGATCGGTCACTCCCGTCGATTCATACACCACGCCCAGGTCGGGCTCGCGCAGCGACGGGTCCAGACCCACCGCCTCGATCTTCCACGTGCGGTCGCCATCCGGCAGCGACAGCGGAAGCTGGCTCTGCGGGGAAGGCGTGATCAACGACTGTTCCTGGTGCAGCTTTTCGAGATTCGGCGAGGAGAGAAAGTCCACCGGCAGTAGCAGGTAGCGCGCCACGTCGTAGCTGTACCACGCGCTCCACGGATCGGTCGCCCTCAGCTCCCGCCCGCGCACCCAATACCACACGCCGTCGTGTCCGTCGAAGACTCCCGGCCGCACCGTCAACCCGGCCAGCTTCCATTGGGTTGCGGCGCTGTCCCAGGCCAGAATGAGCCCCATCTGCCCAGCCAGCGGTGCGCCCACCGCGTCGGCCAGCACCACGGCGTAACGCCCCGGTGGCAATGCGTTCATGGTGATGGTCACGGTGAGCGATCCCGTTGCATTCGAGCAGAAGAACTGCGTGTCGGCTGGCGCGGTCTGGTTGCTCGCATCCAGCAGGTACACATCCCGCAACTGGAATTGCCCGCCCTTGACCAGGGGCGCCGCCTGTTCCACCGCTGCGCGAATCCCGCCCCACGCCGACGCCTCCTCGGGCAGCAGATTCGCTTGCAGCGCGTTGAAGTCCTGCCCCAGGACTGCGCTCTCCATCCGGCCCGTGATCGTCGCCAGCGCATCGCGGTCCAGCGAACCCATTTCCGCCTGTGACGTGCAACTCGCCGCGCGGCTCTTGAGCGGCGCCAAAAGCAAAACCGCCGCCATCGAAACGATCCAACCTATGCGCATTCCCGGCAACATCCTATCTACCCAAAAGATTCTCTTTCGAGCGGCCCCTTTTGAGCGTTCGTCGGCCACTGCTAGTCTAGTACAGTGGAGGTGCAGTCGAGCGCCGCGTACCCACGCGCCGTGGAGTGGCGGCGAACTGCTGCTGAAGCAACGGCGAGCTGCTACTGAAATAGACTGTAAGGAGCCGATTCCGATGCGGACACACCGAACGCTGCAAGCGGAATCCTTGCGCAATCTCTCTTCGCGCCTGCGATTTGGCCGCATTGCGCGCAGGCCGCCCACGTTTCTCGTTCCCTTCGTGTCTCTGCTCGCGGCTCAGTCGCTTTTGGCGGGCGCCATTCTCGCAGCGCAAACTTCCCCTGCACCCGCACCGGCAGCTGCCCCCGCACCGGCCGCCGTCCCCGTCCACAAGCGTGTTCCTCCACGCAAGAAGCCCGCCACCCATCCTGCAGCCCATTCGGCTCCAGCGCCGGCGCCAGTGCCTGTGCTGCCCAAACCTCCGGATTGGCCCGCGAACGATCTTCCCGCCGCGGCTTCCGTGGTTTGGGACAGCCATGGTCTGCTCATCGCGGCCTCCAACTCCAGCCTGGCGCAGATTTTGAAAGAAGTTTCCACTGTGACCGGCGTGAAAGTGGAAGGGATGGATGCAGATCAGCGGATGTTTGGAACCTATGGCCCGGGCTCCGCTCGTGATGTGCTCTCTCAGCTTCTGGATGGCTCCGGGTACGACGTCCTCATGATCGGCGATCAGGGTCAGGGCACGCCGCGCCGGATTGTGCTGAGCATCCCCTCTGCCGGCGCTCAACGCACCCCCAATAACGCCGGAGCGGCACCCGCACAAGAGGATACCGAGCCCGACCTGCAGGCACAGGAGCCACAACCCGAGCCGTCGCAACCAGCGCCGCCTCAGAACGGCCTCACCCCTGCCGTCCCCATGCGCTCCCAGCAACAGATCATTGATGAAATGCAGGCGCGGCAGCGGCAGCGGCAGCAGGAGCAGCAAGACCCGCAAAACTGAGCTGATTCAGATCAGGAGATACGCGCTGCTTCGGTCTGCGCCTTCACTGCCGCCATCTTTTGCCGCGGACGCAGAAATCCAAAGAATACGCGCAGGATCGCATACGCGGCCAGAATCCCGAACGCCATCGCGCCTACCGACGCGCAAATCAACATCGCCAAATTCAACAGGTCTGCCATTCCAACTGCCCCCGGGGTTCACTGCGATCGCTTCCCGCAACGTGCGCGTCCCGCCCACCGGGGGATGCTCCCCGGCAGCCCGCCAATCGCTTATGCGATTGTCTCAGAAGATGCCGCAACATTGACCCTGATTTCTGTTGCCTAATAGAATACCCCCAAAGCGTTGCTCTGCGGTTGTTAAGCGCAGTGGGCAACACTCCAAAGTACCTGCCGTCTTCGTACAGTCCATGTCCATCACGCACATCTCGGTGCGCGGGGCGCGCCAGCATAACTTGCGCGACATCAACGTGCGCATTCCCCGCAACGCCTTCACCGTCGTCACCGGTCTCTCCGGCTCGGGCAAGAGTTCGCTCGCCTTCGACACCATCTACGCCGAGGGCCAGCGCCGCTACGTCGAGACGCTTTCTGCCTACGCGCGCCAGTTCCTTGACCAGATCGAGCGCCCCGACGTGGACTCCATCGAGGGTCTCAGTCCGGCCATCTCCATCGAGCAGAAGACCACCAGCCGCAGCCCACGCTCGACTGTGGGCACCATCACCGAAATCTACGATTACCTGCGCCTGCTTTACGCCTCGGTAGGCACGCCGCACTGCCCCAACTGCGGCCGGCCCATCGCCCGCCAGACTGCCGAGCAGATCGTACAGCGCATCCTCGAGCTGGGCCGCGGCGAGCGCGTCACGGTCATGGCGCCTATTGTTCGCGGCCGCAAGGGCGAATTTAAGGATTTGCTCGATCAGCTTGATCGGCAAGGGTTTCGTGCGCGCGTCGACAGCGAAATGCGCGACCTTTCCGAGCCCCTTTCCCTCGACCGCCGCAAGAACCACACCATCGAAGCCGTCGTCGATCGCATTCTGCTCAGACCCGAGGATGCCGAGGTTGCCCCATCCCTTCCGCGCACTTCAGCGGAAAGCGTGGGAAAGCACAACTCGGCCGCGGCCGGCAAGCCGTCCGTTGAAAAGCGTCTCGAACAGGCCGTCGCCAAGGCTCTGCAGCTCGCCAACGGCTTGGTGCTCACCGCCTTCAGTTCCGGCCAGGAGCAGCTTTTTTCCTCCTCCATGGCCTGCCCCGACTGTGGCCTCGACGTGCCCAGGCTGGAGCCGCGCAGCTTTTCCTTCAACTCCACCTTTGGCGCCTGCCCCAACTGCCACGGCCTCGGCTCGCTCTACGACTTCGACCCCGCCAAGGTCATCATCGACTGGTCCAAGCCCCTGCTCGACGGCGGACTCGGCCCCGGCGCATCATCGCAGTACCTCCTCAAGCTCATTCAACTCGCCGCCGACCGTTACAAGATCGACCTCAAAACTCCCTTCGAGGATCTCCCGCCGCGCCAGCAGCACCTTCTCGTCTACGGCCCGCCCAAAGGCGAAGCGCCCCGCACCGGCTTCCACGGCATCCTCAGCTACCTGCGCGATAACGTTGAAGACGCGCGCAGCGACAGCTATCGCGAGTACATGATGAGCTTCATGTCGGCCGCGCCCTGCCCGGTCTGCCGGGGCAAGCGCCTTCGCCCTGAGTCGCTGGCGGTTAAGGTCGGCGGCCTCTCTATCGCCGACTTTACGGCTCTCCCGCTCAACCGCGCGCTTTCGGCGGCCATCAATCTGCAATTCAACGAGCGCGAGTCGCTCGTCGCTGAGCGCATCCGCCGCGAGATCGCCGAGCGCCTCGAGTTTCTTTGCGCCGTCGGCCTCAACTATCTTTCGCTCGACCGCAGCGCCGCCACGCTCTCCGGCGGCGAGGGCCAGCGCATCCGCCTGGCCACGCAAATCGGCTCCCGACTGCGCGGCGTCCTCTACGTGCTCGACGAGCCATCCATCGGCCTCCACCAGCGCGACAACAATCGCCTGATCCAAGCCCTCGAGCGGCTCCGCGATCTTGGCAACACCGTCCTCGTCGTCGAGCACGACGAAGAGACCATCCGCCATGCCGATTATGTGGTCGATCTAGGCCCCGGCGCCGGCCGCCTCGGCGGCAATGTCGTCGCCCAGGGCACGCCCGCCCAGATCATGGCCTCGCCTGCATCGCTTACTGGCCGCTACCTCAGCGGCGCGGAAACCATGCTGCAGCGCGCCGAGCCGCGCCCTCTCACAGGCAAGTGGCTCGCCATCATCGGCGCGCGCGAGCACAACCTGCACGACGTGAACCTCCGCATCCCTCTCGGCGTCATGACCGTCGTCACCGGCGTCAGCGGCAGCGGCAAAAGCACTCTCGTCAACGACATTCTCTACCGCTCGCTGGCCAAAACCATCTACGGCTCGCGCGAGGAGCCCGGCGCTCACGACGCCCTCACCGGCACGGAGCAGATCGACAAGGTACTCCGCATCGACCAGTCGCCCATCGGCCGCACGCCGCGCTCTAATCCTGCCACCTACACCCAGGTCTTCTCGCCCATCCGCGATCTCTTTGCCATGCTGCCCGAGGCGCGCGAGCGCGGCTACAAGCCCGGCCGCTTCAGCTTCAACGTCCCCGGAGGCCGCTGTGAGGCCTGCCAGGGCGACGGCCAGCGCCGCATCGAGATGAACTTCATGCCCGACGTCTATGTGCAGTGCGAGGTCTGCAACGGCCGCCGCTACAATCAGGAGACCCTCGCCGTCAAATTCCACGGCCACTCCATCGCCGACATACTCGACCTCACCATCGAGGACGCCCTGCCCGTGCTGGCTGACGTTCCGCAGGTCCGCCAGAAGCTGCAAACCCTCGTGGATGTCGGCCTCGGCTACGTACACCTCGGCCAAAGCGCCACCACGCTCTCCGGCGGCGAGGCGCAGCGCATGAAGCTGGCGCGCGAGCTCTCCAAGCGCCAGACAGGCAAAACTCTCTACCTGCTCGACGAGCCCACCACAGGCCTGCACTTCGACGATGTGCGCAAGCTTCTCGAGGTGCTGCACCGCCTCACCGATCTCGGCAACTCCGTCATCATCATCGAGCACAACCTCGACGTCATCCGCAACGCCGACTGGGTCATCGATCTCGGTCCCGAGGGCGGCGAAGATGGCGGCCGCGTCGTTGGCGAAGGCCGCCCCGCAAAGATCGCTGCCACCTCCGGCTCCTACACCGGCCAGTTCCTCAAGCGCTACTACAATTCCACCAACGGCCGCCTCACCCCCGCCGATTCCGAAGAAGATCTCTCCTCTGCTTCTGCTTTCGATGGCGCCGGCCTCAACCACTCTTCATCAGGATCGGGCGGCGCCAATCCTCAACCGGCGTCGCGTTCCAATGGCAAGCGTCCGCCGCAAAATACTTCAACCACAGCAGCCACACGCCGTGAAAGAAAGACGGGGCAACCATGACCGACCTCCCCGAAGACGACCTGCGCGAGCCCGCGAATTGGCCGGGAGACAACTCAGCCAGCCTCGACTCATCCGAGGCATCTCCTTCCCCTGAGGAACACCCCGTCGAGCGCTCGTCCCCTGCGCTCTCGCCTGTCGACCCCAATCCCGCCGCGCCCGCCGTCGCGGAGCCGGGCTTCGAATATGACGCGCCTTCCAGTGCTGAGCCGCCCATGTTCCAGTCCTGGGCTCAGCCCCCAATCCGTCCGCCTGCGCGCATCCCAAACTTCGGCCACCTCTGCCTTTTGCTGTTACTGGGATGCATTGGTTTCGTGTGCGCGGTGGCTTTGATTTTTCTCGCCATGCACTTTCACCTCTTTGGGTGGGAGCTCTCAGCCAAATCCACTACCGACGTCTATCTCATCCTGGCCAGCGAAGCAGTCCTATATCTCATTACCTTTGGCCTGAGCCTTGCCGTCTTTCCGCTCTTTTGGAAGGAGAGCTTCTTCGCCGGAATTCAATGGCGCGGCGCAGTTGCGCTTTTGCGATTCTGGCCGCTGGCCGCAACCTCCCTGGGCTGTTTCGCACTGGCGGCGCTCGACGAAGCGCTCATGCCCGGCCCCTCCAACGCTCCCATTGAAGAGATGCTCAAGGCTCCCGGAGCTGCCTGGCTGATGTTCGCCTTCGGCGTCACCATCGCGCCCTTCTTCGAGGAGATGTTCTTCCGCGGATTTCTTCTGCCCGCGCTGGCCACCGCCTGGGACTGGACAATCGAGCAGGTTGACCGCAGGCCCGCCCTTCCGCTCGACGCCAACGGCCATCCCCAGTGGTCCCTCTCCGCCATGGTTGTGGCGTCTATTCTCACCAGCCTGCCCTTCGCCCTTATGCATGTTGCGCAGCAAGGCCATTCCCTCGGCCCGTTTCTCCTCCTCATCGTAATCAGTCTCATTCTTTGTGCGGTCCGTCTCAAAACCCGGTCCCTGGCCGCCAGCACACTGGTCCACGCCTGTTACAACTTCTTCATCTTTTCCCTGGCCATGATCGGCACCAGCGGCTTCCGACACTTCGACAAGATGTAAACGGCAGGGAACAAGGGACCAAGGCAACGAGGAAGCAAGACAGTCGGTCTCAGCGATTTGCCTGACGTCTCCATTTCGGCTGGTTGAATTTCAGATCTGTCTTCGCTATTGATGCCGCCGCCAGCTTTGGATTGTCTTCTTGTTCACTTGTTCCCTCGGTTCCTCGGTCCCTGAGCCTTACAATCATCTCGATGCCCACGCCCACCCACGCCCAGCAGCTCCTCACCCTCCTCGCGCGCACCAGCTTCAAGCTCGGCCAGTTCAAGCTCTCGTCCGGCGCCGCCAGCGACTACTACATCGATTGCCGCACCACGACGCTCGACGCCGAAGGCGGACGCCTCACCGGCCACGCCATTCTCAATCTGCTGGAAGCCAATCACGTCGACGCCGAAGCCGTCGGCGGGCTCACCATGGGCGCTGACCCCATCGTCTCCAACGTCGCCACCGCCAGCGCCTGGCGCGCGCTCTCGCATCCCCAATCCGAACCTCGCCCGCCGCTGCTTCACGGCTTTCTCGTGCGCAAAGCGGAGAAGTCTCACGGAACCGGCCGCCGCATCGAGGGCTTTCGCCGCGAAGGCGCGCGCGTCGTGATCGTCGACGACGTATGCACCACCGGCGCCTCCACCATCGCCGCTATTCAGGCCGCGCAGGAAGCCGGCATGATCGTCGCTGCCGTCGTCTGCGTCGTCGAGCGCGAAGAAGCCCACGGCCGCCCCGCCATCGAAGCCGCCGCTATAGGCGCGCCTTTTCTCCGCCTCTTCACCGCCAACCAGGTGCGCGCGGAGCACGTAAGGCAGCTTTCCGGCGCAAGCTCCTGATCTTTGCCGTCGAACACGAAAAAGGGCAGACCCTGCGCGACTTGGGCCTGCCCCTCGTTCCTTCCACAACAATCAATAAGTCTACGGAACCCGTCCTTCGCGCGCTACTCCTCAACTACTGAAGTTGTAGATTGCCCCGTCGGCAGCGTGGACTTTCCCGTAGACGCCGCAGGTTGGCTGCTCTGCGTCTCCTGCTCGCCGTTCATATTCGAGAGCAACTGCACCTGCACGCGCCGGTTCTCCTTGCGTCCTTCCGCCGTATCGTTCGAGGCCACATACTGGTCCTTGCCAATGCCGATCAGATAAAAACGATGCGGGGCAATGTTGTACTTCGCGGCCAGATATTGCACCACTGCATCCGCGCGGCGCTGGCTCAGGTCGTAGTTGTACTGTGCCGGTCCGGTCGAGTCCGTTCCGCCCGTCACTTCCAGAATGTAGCTCTTTGCCGCGCCAAGCTGACCGGCAAACTCGTCCAACTGCGACTTGTCGTCGCTGGTCAGCGCGGCCTTGTCAAATCCAAAGGTCACCGAGACCTTCGCCACCCGCTTGTAGTTGTCCAGCCCCTTTACCACGCTGTCCAGCGTGTCGGCACGGTGCGCCACGTCGTTCGCCGCCGTGTCGGCGGTATTTGCCGCCTGGGTGGCGTTCTGCGCGTCTTGATTGGCCGTGTCCGCCGTGGCCTGCGCCTGCTTGATGCCCGCCTGCGCGCGGTCGTTCACATCGTGAATCTGCCGGTTGTTCTCCGCAGTCTTCTGGTCCAGTTGATCGGTGTGATCGACCAGCGGCCCCGTCTGTGTGCGTACGTAGTTTTTCGTGGCGCATCCCGTCACGCCGAACGCTATCAGCGCCACAGCCGCCAACGTAAATCCAAATCGATGCATCGCCATTGTCCTCACCTCTCCGCCTCCTGCCGGCGCATGAATCGCACTCCGGCTGAGAGGGTCTCTTCTCTCCTTTCTGAGTTTGCACGCCACCGTCCATTCATCGCATCGCATGTAAGCCCATGAAAAATAAGCTTCTAAAGCCTCGCCTGTGCATCCGAGGCCCGCCGGCAATTCATGTAATTTTTACCGTTCCCGGTAAGGATTGCCTTATTTTCGCCCCTGAACCCGAACCACCGCGCACGAGCGGGGCGCCCTCTGGGTCGGGCGCCATGTTTCGCCGCGGCGATGAGGCGCGTCGAACGGCAAGGGTGGGATAGCTCGAGGTGAAATCACTGGCACATTCCGCCGTGAGGATGACGCGCCGCGATTCCCGCTATCCTAAGAATTAGCCTGCTGCGCGTCGCCCCATGGATCTCATCGAGAAAATCCGCACCCTCCCTACCCAGCCCGGCGTGTATCTCTATAAGAACGCCGACGGCGACGTCATCTATGTGGGAAAGGCCAACAGCCTCCGCTCCCGCGTGCGCTCCTACCTCCTCGAGGCATCACAGGCCAACGCCAAAACCGGCTCGCTGATGCGCGAGGCCGTTGATCTCGACTACATTCTCGTCGCCAACGAGCATGAAGCCCTGGCCCTCGAAAACAACCTCATCAAGCAGCGCAAGCCCCGCTTCAACATCCTTCTGCGCGACGACAAAACCTACCCCTACGTCAAGCTCACCCTCGCCGACCGCTTCCCCAAAGTCTTCGTAACACGCCGCCTGCGCAAAGACGGCGCCGCGTACTACGGCCCTTACTTCCCCGGCAATCTCGCCTATCGCGTGGTCGAGCTCATCCATCGCAGCTTTCTCTTGCCCAGTTGCAAGGTCGATCTCTCGCGCTATCATCCCCGCGCCTGCCTGCAGTACTACATTCACCGCTGCCTCGGTCCCTGCGTGGAAGGCCTCACCACGCCGGAGGCTTACAAAGAAGCCGTCCGCGACGCGCAGCTTTTTCTCGAGGGCCGCCACGCCGAACTGGAGCGCGCGCTCACCGCCCGCATGATGGCCGCCGCCGCAGCCGAGCAATTCGAAGCCGCCGCGCGTCTCCGCGACCAGCTCTCCACTGTGCACCAACTCCAGGAAAAGCAGCGCATCGCTACGGCCGAGCTCGACGACGACGCCGACGTCTTCGGCTATCACTTCGAAGACGGCAGCCTGGCCGTCAATCTCTTCCACATGCGCAACGGCAAAATCGTCGACCGCCGCGAGTTCTTCTGGGAAGACCTGCCCAGCCTGATGGAGGCAATCAACGAGGGGCCTGATTCCGGCAATGATTCTGTCATCCTGAGCGACCGGAGCGGAGCGAAGGAAGCCGAAGGATCTGCGGTTGCTCTTCCAGAGCCGATTGAGCCGGTTGCACCATCCTTTCCGCGCACGTCAGCAGAAGGGGTGGGAAACCACAGCGGCCAGTCCGTTCATGACGGCGCGCCCTTCCACGCCGGCGCGGTCTTCTCCGCCCTCCTCAAGCAGCTCTACATCGATCAGCACTACGTCCCGCGCACCATCCTCGTCCCCGTCGGCTTCGACGACCGCGAGGCGCTCGCCGCCCTGCTGAGCGAGCGCACCGGCCACAAGATCGACATCGCCGTCCCGCAGCGCGGCGACAAGAAATCCCTCGTCGACCTCGCCGGCCAGAATGCCCGCCAATCTTACACGCAACGTTTCCGCGTGCTGGAGCCTTCGCGCAAAGCAATCCAGGAGGCCCTCGCCGATGCGCTCATGCTTCCCGAGCTTCCCCGCCGCATCGAGTGCTTCGACATCTCACACCTGCAGGGCGCTGAAACCGTCGCCTCGATGGTCGTTTGGGAAGACGGCAAGATGAACAAGCAGTTCTATCGCAAATTCAAGATGAAGACCGTCGCCGGCGTCGACGACTTCGCCTCCATGCGCGAGGTGGTCGAGCGCCGCTATCGCCGCATCCGCGAAAACGCCAATGGCAACGAGAACTCAAGGAGCGATGCTGCTTTGAAAGGGCACGACTTGGAGAACTGTAGATGCGAGCCCGTTTTGAAAGGGCACGGCTTTAGCCGTGCCGGGAACAACGCCGTAGAATCAGGGGCTTTAGCCCCTGAGGGGCGCGTTTCCGGGAGCAAAGAACCTTCAACGATGCCTTCGCTCATCCTCATCGACGGCGGCCTGGGCCAGCTCCATGCCGCGGCCGAGGCTCTCGAATCCCTCGGCTTCACCTCGCAGCCGCTCGCCTCCATCGCGAAAAAGGAAGAGATCATCTACCTCCACGGCAACGAAGACGAGCCTATCGTTCTCGACCGCCGCTCGCCCGTGCTCCATCTCGTCCAGCTCATCCGCGACGAGAGCCATCGCTTCGCCGTCGGCTATCACCGCCAGCGCCGTGCTATGCGCGACCGCGACTCCGAGCTGCTCCAAATCCCCGGCGTCGGCCCGCAAACCCGCCAGCGCCTTCTCACCCACTTTGGCAGCCTGCGCGACGTGCAACAGGCCACTGCGGAATCCCTCGCCGCCGTCGTCAGCCGCAATACTGCCGAAACCATCTGGCGGCATTTCCACGAATCCCAACCGTCAGGGTAAAAACCCTGCGGCGAGGGATTGATAATGAATCACCTTTCTTGTACGTTGTAATCGGATTCGACTTAGGATCGTCTTCGATATGAATGCGCGTCTCGTGATATTGTCTATCGTTTCCTTCGTTGTTCTTTCGGCGTTGCATGCGAATGCGGCAGACTGCAAAGAAACGACCTTCGGCAAATGCTTCAGCACTCACGGAAGATATGCAATCTACGATGATGGAGACTTCATGTGGATGGTTGGGACAAAACGAATGCTATCCACAACGAATGACGACCTCGACAAAACACTCGAAAATGCCGGGTGGGAAGATCATGTCATCTTCGGCGATTTCACTGTCTGTCCCACGTCCTCCTATCAAAAGGGACACATGCAGGGTGCATGTATTCAGAGCTATAGGAACATCAGGCTAGCGAAGCGCATGTGAGAACGCTTCCTAAACTTCCGCCTGGGCTCACTCCGCCCGCACCAGCTCCCGCTTCTTCACTACAATCCGCTTACTGCACGCGGGGCACGAGAACCGGTCGAACAGCGCCACGCTACCCACTGCCGCCCCGCACCACGGACATTTCCCGTTGAGCGCATTGATACCCATCAGCGATCCGATCAGTGGCGCGCACACGCCCGCAATGATCATCGGAATGCCAAGAAACACTCCGAGACCGGTCAGGCAAATCATGCCGCCATAGATAATCAGAACCGGCGCCGCCAGCAATCCCAGCAGCAATCCGCTGAATGCGCCCCTCACCGGCGCTTTTTCGTGATCCGGATGCTCATGCGCGATTTCCCCGGTTTCCTGCGCGCATGTCGCTCCGCATTGCGGACAGAACTTCCACGGCGCTTCAAGGTGCGTTCCGCATTTCGAACAGGTTCCGCTCATAGGCGACCGCTCCCTCACAGTCATGGACATTCGGCCCAGGACTCAGCCTGCTTGAGACGGCTCTGCGCCAGGGCGTTTGCCGCGGCCTCCCTCTTCTTGCCGTTGCAGACCACCCAGCCGTCGCAAAACACCCAACTGCCGTACCCTGGTCCGCCTGCGATGATGCAGTGTAGGCTCTCTGAAACAGCAATTCCCGTGATTCACGTCACTTTATAGCCAACCTCAAGGCCTGCTCAAGCCGCCAACCGCACAATTCGAGCGTCCACAAGTCCTTTCTCTTGTGCGTATTTCAGTACCGTTCCTCCTCGTCGTCTCCGGCCCCTCATGTTCTATCCTTGTTGATGCCATGAGAATTCCGCTCAAATCGGTGATTCCTCCAGCCATCCTCTTTTTCGTTGCCATGTTTGCCCCCGGCTGGCGCGCGCAGATGATCTCTCCCTCCATCGACCAGCCCGATCAGCCGTTTTCATATTTTTCCAAACCTACCGATGAGATCGGCCTCATGGGCGCGGAGGGCGCTACGGAGATCACGCCCGAGGGCTACCTGCGCACCGGCTTCGAAGAGCTCATGTTTCTCGCCGGGCCGGATCTCGAGCCCACCAGCGTCCGCATCCGCACTCTGGAACAAGGCCACCTGCCCATCGTCCACTACGAATTCGAGCGCGACGGCATTGTCTACCGCTTTACGCTCTTCGAGGCCAGGATCGATAAAAGCGCGATCGAACGCGCCCGCCTGCAAGCCAGGTTTCCTTTTCCGTCCGGCGTCACACCGGCTACCGGCATCGTCGAGCCGCTGGTGAACTTCATTCGCGTCGAGCTTGTAAACCAGACCGAGGCGCCCAATCGCGCCGTCTTTGCCTCCGCTGTCCGCTACGATGGCCCCAACACCACCGGCGAACCGCACGGCGACAATCGCTTTACGCGTCCCGCGAAGGGCGCATTCCCCGGCAACTACCACCAGATCGGCGAAGACTTCGATCCCAACTGGACGAATTCCTTCGACGACGCGAATTTCTACCGCAACAACCGCGATCTCTACATCTTCCCCGCCGGCTACGCCGACCGCACCTTCACCCTGCGCGCGCACGATAACGAAATCACGCCAGCCGATGTTCTCCGATCGACGGATTTAAATGCGACGCCGACCACTCCCATCGGCATCGTCACCTACTCGCGCCTTCTCAAGCCCGGCGAAACCTGGATGCTCGATTTCAAGATGCCGCTCGTTCCCACCGCCGATCCTTTTTTCATTACCGCCATCGAGCAGGCCGGCTTCGACGCCGCCAAGACGCAAGTCGCCGCCTTCTGGAACGACATCCTCGCTTCCGGCATGCAGATCGCGCTGCCCGAATCGAAGCCCGTCGATACCTTCTATACAAACCTCATCTACGACCTCATGGCCATCGACCACATCGGGCCCGACTACATCCAGACCGTCAACAAGCTCAACTACCATGAGTTCTATTTACGCGACGGCGCAGACATCGTTCACAGCTACGACATCACCGGCTACCCGCAAATTGCGCGCGAATGCCTCCATTTCTTTGCAAAACGACAGCAGCCCGACGGCAACTTCCTGTCGCAGCCGCAGGAGTACGACGGATGGGGCGAGGCCGTGTGGGCCTACGGCCAGCACTACCGCATCACGCACGACAAGGACTTCGCCGAGTGGGCTCTTCCGCAGATCGGCCGTGCAGTCGATTGGCTCCGTCAGGCGCGCGCCGGCGATCCGCTCCACATCGTCCCGGCCAGCGACGTGCTCGACAACGAATACGTGAAGGGCCACATCACCGGCTACAACTTTCTCGCCCTCGACGGCCTCCAGCTCGCGATCGCGATGGCCGCCGAAACCGGCCACGCCGATCTCGCGCAAAAATGGCAGGCCGAGTACGACGACTTTCACCAGGCGTTCTTCAAGGTACTCGATACGCAGGCTGCCGCGCACGATGGTTACATCCCGCCCGCGCTCGACGGCCAGGCTGGCGGCTTCGACTGGGGCAATCTTCTCTCCATCGTTCCTGAGCCCGTGCTCGATCCACACGACCCGCGCGTGACGGCGACGCTCAAGGCCACGCAGGCCAAATACGCCGAAGGCATCACGACCTACGCCGACGGCAAGTTCCTGCACCACTATCTCATCATCAAGAACACGCTCACGGAGACGATTCGCGGCGATCAGGAGCAGGCGATCAAAGAGTTCTACGCAATCCTCGTCCACACCAGCTCAACCAACGCCGGGTTCGAATTCAAGATTCCCCCCTGGGGCGACCGCGACTTCGGCGACGACCTTGCGCCGCATGGCTGGTTCGCGGCCGAGTACCGCACGCTCCTGCGCGCCATGCTCGTCCGCGAGCAGGGCAACCAGCTTCATCTGCTGTCCGTCGTCTCGCCGGCGTGGATCGGCAAAGGCAAGACCATCGCCGTTCGCCGGGCTCCCACCAACTTCGGCCTTGTCGCCTTCACGCTCCAACAACCCTCCGCGACCGAAGCCGTCCTTAAGCTCGACAACCACTTCGATCGCGCTCCGAAGAGTATCGAAGTCCATCTGCCATGGTTTGTGCGCCTCGATAGCGCGACCGTAGACGGCGCGCTCATCACGTTTGCCAGAAGTGAAGCCGGAGAAAACGTGGCACTCTCCATGCCGCCCACAGCACGCGAGGTCCACCTGCGTTGGACCTTCATGCCCAACACACCGCACCTTAGCTACGACCGCGCCGTCGCCGATTACGAAGCCGAGTACGCGCGGCGCTATCAGACGCTGATGCACGGAGAGCCAGCCCAGAAGCATTGACACGGCCGCCAAGCCATCACCGGCTGTAACCCGCGTCTACGCGACCGCTATCGCTCGCGCCGCGCCATTGGTCTTCATGCTGTTTGTATTGAGATGCTCCGCCACCATGGCCACAAGATCTTTCGGCGGCACAGGCTTGTTGAGCAATGTGAAACGGTGCCCTTTGCGGTCGGCCGCCGCCAGCAAGTCGACCGTGGACGCCTGACCCGAAAACAACATAATCTTGCACTCCGGGTAGATGCGCTTGATCGTAATGGCCAGGTCGATGCCGTTCATTCCGGGCAATACCACATCCGTGAGGAGCAGCTCGGGCGGCGAAAGCAACGCTGTTTCCAGGGCGCCGTCGGCATCGTATGCCGCTATCGCGGCATAGCCGCTCACAGAGAGGACCTTGGCGACGGTGTCTGCGATCACAGATTCGTCATCGACAACCAAAACCCTCGGGCGATATTCGCTTGCATGGGACGACGGCGCTTTGCCGGTCGACACGACTGGGGAATTTCGTGTTCCGTTCATAGCCAAATCCCTCCACTTGTTTTCGCTCTCTTGCAAATATCGTTCCACACGGCTTGACTCTTTTAAGTCTCGCAATGCCTACAGGATTTCACGCTATCGAGAGCTTTTCCAGTGAAAATCCGGCCGTTTTGCACCGGAGTCGTGAACTTTTTACGTTGCTAGGTTATTTTTACTTGGACGATACTTCAACGATACTTTAGACGTACGCCCCATACGTCGTGCATCCGACGGATAAGGCATACGCAGAGCACTCGGCCGCATCATAACGCATCAGAGGACTTACACTGTGGCAACAGACCTCACCTCGAATTCCGCACCACCGGGCTTTCAGGCGGTTCGCCAGAACGAGGTCCCCAGAGGCCGCGAAGGAAAGCACAAGCAGTTTATCTCCCTGCTGCTGAACGAGCTCCATCGCCTGAGACCCGGCTCGGCGCTAAAAGTTCCGCTCTCCGCGCTGCCCGACACGAAAGCCCGAATCCGCGCCGCTCTCAACCGCGAAACGCACAAAAAGGGGCTCTCTGTGGCCACATCGAGCGATTCCGCCAATCTCTATATGTGGAAAGTGACTGGGAAGTCCTGATACGATTTTGTTCACTTGGCGAGCAACCTTAGTGGACGCCGTACGCATCGACAAATGGCTTTGGGCGGCGCGCTTCTTCAAAACCCGCGCCATGGCCTCGCGCGCCTGCGAAATGGGCCGCATTCAATCGAACGGCCTTCGCGCCAAACCCGCGCGAGAAGTTCGCGCCGGAGACAAGCTGCACGTCGAGAATGCATCCGGCGCCTTCGACGTCGAGGTCCTGCTGGTCAGCGCCATGCGCGGACCCAGCGCGGTCGCGCAAACCCTCTACCGCGAAACCGACGCCAGCCGTCTGGCCCGCCTCCACCTGGCTGAGGAACGCAAGGCCTTCGAGAACTATGTCTCTCTGCCTCCGCGCAGGCCCTCCAAGCGCGACCGCCGGCGCTTCGTTCAGCTTCGCGGCCGCGTTTAGAGCGGTTCCACAATACTTGTAGCCGTTTCCGGCGGTGGCACAAGGTGGGTTTTTCTTGAGGAAAAACCCACTTAGCTGTTGTTACTTCGGCATACAGCAATTGTGGAACCGCTGTAAAAGGCGCTCCAAACGCGCGAAAGCCCGGAATAATTCCGGGCCTTCGCTCACTGCTCAACAGGCGCGCCTTATGCGATCAGCCGCTTGATCTTTTCTTCAATCACTTCTTGTGGAACATAGCCCACAATTTGATCCGCCACCTTGCCGCCTTTGAAGAATAATAGCGTAGGAATGCCGCGAATGCCGTACCGCGACGGCGTCGCGCCATTCTGATCCACGTTCACTTTGGCAACTTTGAGCTTACCCGAATAGGCAGCGGCCACGCCCTCCACCATGGGGGCAATCGCCTTGCACGGGCCGCACCAAATCGCCCAAAAATCCACCAGAACCGGCTGCTCGCTCTTGAGCACCTCCTGGTCGAAATTCGCATCGCTCACTTCCAGTATTCCAACTCCCAATCCAGCCATGATCCTCCTTGCGGACCCGCACCCCTTCATTGTACAGGGAACCGTATTTCTATCGGATGCATCGCAAGCAGTGAAAGTCGCAGGCCGCAGCGCAGCTCTGAACCCGGTTCGGCGACTCAAACTGTAACTTGCGCTGTATATTGTGCGGATTTCTAATACCATGGCTTGATGATTCGGTAATTGATCGTACGCATTGGGGTGCCCCACCCTCGCCGCGTCTTTGTTTTTGCGGCTAGGGTGGGGAGTCCCTCGATTACAAAATCACGAGGTCGTGGTACCAGCGCAGACTTTCCCCGGCGAAATTGCACCGCCGCGCAAATAGAAGCGCCCGGATCCAGCAAGGATCTCGGGCGCTAGAGCAGCCCTCCCCCAGAACTGCTCACGCAGCGAATGTAGGTGATCAATCGATAAATAGCAAGCAAACTTCAGTAACAGTCTCAGTAATCAAAATCTTGGTGACTGCCCACCTTGACAACCACCGTAACTTACTGATTACGCGTGGGCTAACCCATCACCATGCTTCGCTTCGCATCACAAGTCATTTCTTTTCAACGAATTGTCCAGCTCCAACCCTTGAAAACCTGCAAATCGCTAACTCCGCTTCCATGCGGGTCTCAACGGCTTCTTGTACTGCCTTTGAAGCCCGCAACAGGTTCTCCTCCCGATCGACAACAACCAGCACCGCTGGGCCCGCTCCACTCAGCGCCGCGCCGAGAATCCCGTGTTCGCCTACCAGCGGCAGCAGCATCGGCAGCAAAGGACAGATAGGCTCACGATACGGCTGATGAATGCGATCCCTCATCGCCAGGCGCAGCAGATCGGCGCGCCCCTGGGCAAAGGCCAGTCCCAGCACGGCAACTGATTGCAGGTTGCGAACCACATCCTCAAGCGGATAACACGCCGGCAGCACCGCGCGCGCTTCGCTCGTGGCGAGCGGCTGGGCAGGCAGCGCGACAATGGCCCGCCACTCCTCGGGAGGATCGGCTCGCGCCACGCGCACCTTTGTTCCCTCGCACACCGCCGTCACGAACCCGCCCAGCCAGCAGGCCGCCACATTGTCCGGATGCCCCTCCAGCGCGTAGGCCTCTTCCAGAATCCGCTCCGTGTCCCATCCAAGCTGCCCAAAGTGCACTGCCAGCGCGATCGCCGCCAGGCGCGCGGCCGCCGACGAGCCGCAGCCCATGCCCAGTGGAATCCCGTTCACCATCCTGATCGCCAGCGGCACAATCGACCGCTCGTTCTTCCTGAGGAGCTGCGTGTAGGTCTCGAGTATTAGATTGTTTTCAAGGCGCGCGCAGCGCTCCGCGTCGCGCCCGCTGGCGGCCACTTGAAACTCCCGTGCAGCCTCCGCCTCGATCTCCAGGGCAAAGTCCAGCGCCACGGCCACGGCGTCGAACCCTGGGCCGAGGTTGGCCGACGTTGCAGGCAGGCGCAGTCGAAGGGCGCCGGGGCCCCCACGGACAGCCGGGGTCCCCAGGACGCGATCTTTGCTTCCTGGGGTGGGGACGGGTGGCTCGAAGAGCCGGGGTCTGTGGGGTGATGCGCCGGGCTTTCCCTGATCGATCATCGGATCGCTCATGCGACTTCGCCCTTCAGCATTTCCAGCACCGCCGCCGGGGTGGCGCCCACGGTGATTGCATCCCGCCGCAGCGCCTCGATCGCTGCCTCCGATCCCTTCTTTTCCTCGTCCGTCAGCAGCGTCCCGCGATGGAAGTAAATGGTGTAGTCCGCATCCTTCAGCGCGTGCCCGGTCAGCACCAGCACCACCGTCTCGCCCGAGCGGATCGAGCCCTGCGCGCGCAGCTTCTTCAGCCCGGCCAGCGTCACCGCAGACGCCGGTTCGCATCCCAGCCCCTCCGCGCCGATCTCCGCTTTTGCAATCGCAATCTCCGCCTCCGTCACATCCAGGCACCACCCGCCGCTCTCCTGAATCACCCGCGCGGCTTTGCGCCACGATGCCGGGTTCCCGATGCGAATCGCCGTCGCCCGCGTGTGTGCCTCCACCGGCTCCAGCGCCGCGCCGTGGCTCTCCTTCAGGCTCCTTACCAGCGGATTGGCGCCCGCCGCCTGAATCACGCTGATCCGCGGCAGCCGCGCCACCAGTCCCAGTTCCTTCAGTTCGCGGAATCCCTTGCCTAGCGCTGAGCTGTTCCCTAAATTTCCGCCCGGAACAATCAGGTGGTCGGGCACATTCCAGTCCAGAGCCTCTGCGATCTCGAAGGCCGGCGTCTTCTGCCCCTCCAGCCGATACGGATTCACGGAATTCAGCAAATAAACCGGCGCCTGCATCACAATCTCCGTCAACACGCGAAGGCAGCCATCGAAGTCCGCCCTCACTTGGCAGGTCACCGCCCCGAAGTCCATCGCCTGCGACAGCTTGCCCCACGCGATCTTCCCCTCGGGAATCAACACCAGGCTCCTCAGCCCGGCGCGCGCCGCGTAGGCGGCCATCGAGGCCGACGTGTTGCCCGTCGACGCGCACGCCACCCACTTGAATCCCCGCTCGCGCGCCACGCTCAGCGCCGCGGTCATGCCTGTGTCCTTGAACGAACCCGTGGGGTTTATGCCCAGGTGCTTGGCAAAAAGCTGATCGATTCCCAAAGCCTTTGCCGCGCGCGGCAGATGATACAGTGGCGCGTTGCCCTCGCGCAGCGACACTGCATTGCCAAAGTTGTCCAGAATCGGCAGCAGTTCGCGGAATCGCCACACGCCCGATTGGTCCAGAGCCTCCGGCGAGCAGCGCCGCTCCCTCCACAGCCATTTCAGCGCCCCCGGATTCGGCCTGTCGTGGCCCCCGCGCTGGCTCCAGCCGGGATATTCCACCTCAAACAAGTCCCCGCATTGGGCGCAGCGAAAGTCCGGCTGCGCCTCGGCGCCCGCGATCCGGCTTCCGCATCCAAAACAGCACAACTGGTGCAGATTCTCGTTCATACCTGGTGTTAGCCTACCAGTGTATAGCGGCTTTCGCTGTGGATGCTGGTTCCCGAGATCAGCCCCGTGCCCTGTCATTTTCGCACCTTTTGCGAAAAGGGTGGGACACCACGAACGTCGAAAGACTCCAGATCCAAGGAGGCTTGCCGTCCTGAAACCGACCCATCTTTTCCCATCACTGTCCGCGCTTCTGCTTCTCGCGCCTCTTTGCGCGCAGACCCCGCTGCGCGTCGCTGCCGCCGCCGACCTCGAGCCCGTCCTCCCGCCCATCCTCGACGAGTTTCAGCACGCCACCGGCATTCACGCCGAAGCCACGTACCAGGCATCGGCGATGCTCACCACGCAGATCGAAAACGGCGCGCCCTTCGACCTCTTCTTGGCCGCGGACCTGAGTTTTCCCAAGCGGCTCATCGATGCCGGCCTTGCCGACGCTGCCGGCTCCGCCGATTCCACTACCCCCATCACCTACGCCAAAGGCACGCTCGTCCTCTGGGAGCGGAAGGACTCGCACTTGCCTCCGCCCTCGCTCGACCTGCTGCGCTCGCCCGCCCTCCAGCGCCTCGCCATCGCCAATCCTGACCGCGCGCCCTATGGCCGCGCCGCTGTCGCCGCTCTCAGGAGCCTCAACCTTTACGACGCCCTCAAGCCGCGCATAGTGACCGCAGAAAACATCTCCCAGGCCGCCCAATTCGTCGACTCCGCCAATGCAGACGCGGGCCTCATCTCCCTCACTTCCGCCCTCACCCCGCGCCTCGTCGCGGACGGCTCGTACTTCGTCATCCCGCGCGACCTCTATCCGCCCATCGAGCAGGGCGCCGTCATCGTCAGCAACACCAAGCTGCGCGCGGCCGCGCACAAGTTCCTCGACTTTCTCCTCTCGCCCCCGGTGCAGGCCCAGCTTGCGAAGAATGGCCTCACGCCGGTTCGCTAGGCCCCTGATTACGAAAACAGGCACCCTCAAGTGAGGCCGCCCCGCAGACAGCTCTCGACCCGCCGGGTAAAGGGCTCGCATTCCCACGCCACGTTGCGCAACCGGAATCGGCAACCTCAACAAACCGCTCCGCTGGCCACTGATCACTGACCACTGACCACTGTTTCACTGCTAGTCTGTTGAGTGGAACTCATGGACTGGCAAGCATTCGCGCTTTCTCTCCGCCTCGCCACGGTCACCACCGCGATTCTTCTCGCCATCGCCGTGCCTCTCGCGGCGTTGATCGTGTTGGGCCGTGGCCGCTGGCTCGCCGCGCTTGAAGCTTTCACCACGCTGCCCCTGGTTTTGCCGCCAACCGTTCTCGGCTTTTTTCTTCTCGTCCTGCTCGGCCCCCGCACCGCCTTTGGCCGCGGTATTGCCGTCCTCCTCGGCCATCCCCTCGCTTTCTCCTTCGATGGCCTGGTCGTCGGATCGGTAATTTATAGCTTTCCTTTTGCCGTGCAGCCGCTCGTTGCCGGCTTCGCCTCCGTCGACACCGCGCTGGTCGACGCGGCTCGCCTCCTCGGCGCCGGTCCCGTGCGCCTGGTCTTCAGCGTGCTCCTCCCGCTGGCTCGCCGCTCGCTTCTGGCCGCCGTCGTGCTCAGCTTTCTCCACACGGTCGGCGAGTTCGGCGTCGTGCTCATGCTCGGCGGCGACATTCCCGGCGCCACCCGCACCCTCTCCATCGTGCTTTTCAATCAAGTCGAAAACTTCGACTACGCCGCCGCCGATCGCACCGCCGCAATTCTCCTCGCACTCAGCGCTTTTGCCCTCGCCATCATCTACTCCACAAGCCAAAAGCGCAGGAGCGTGCACCGTGCTTGACTTCTCGCTAGATGCCCACCGCGGCAGCTTCTATCTTCAGTTGGAGTGCGCCTTCGTCTTTGATTGGACCGTCATCTTCGGCCCCTCCGGCGCCGGCAAGAGCACGTTGCTGCGCCTGCTCGCGGGCCTTGACCGCCCCGAGGGCGGCCACGTCGTCCTCGACGGCCGCCTGCTCACCGAGACGGCGATGGGCGTCTATCTCCCGCCGGGCCACCGCCAAACTGCTCTTGTCGCGCAGCACCCCGCGCTCTTCCCTCACCTGAGCGTTGCCGCCAACGTGGCGTTCGGCCTCCACAACCTCGATCGCGCTGCCCGCGCGCACCGCGTGGAACAAATGTTAGACCTTGTCGGCGCAACCGACCTCGCGTCCCGCCGACCGCAGGATCTCTCTGGTGGCCAGGCGCAACGTGTCGCACTGGCCCGCGCGCTCGCTCCAGCGCCCCGTCTGCTTCTCCTCGATGAGCCCTTTTCCGCGCTCGACGGCGTCGCCAGCGACGCGCTCCTCGTGCGCCTGCAACAATGGCTTCGCCTGAACAACGTCCTGGCCGTTATGGCCACGCACGACGCCACTGACGCGCTGGCCACCGGCGCCGAAGTACTGCTCCTCCGCGAAGGTTGCACCACAGCGCTCGGTCCTGCCGCCGATGTTCTCGCCTCCGAGCGCGATCGTCTCGCGCTGCGCCTCAATACGACTTGAAGCCCTTCCAGAAACTTCTGCTGATGGCGGGCGTTGAAAGGGCACGACCTTAGTCGTGTCGAAAAACACCAACGGTTCGGCCCACACGCATACCGGTGCCCTCTCAACTTTCCTGTAGAATCACGAGAATTCTACGCCGAGAGCCGCATTCCGCGCGCCTCACGCTCTCCGCCTTTCACGTAAATCCCACCAGCTCCGGCTCCCTCTCCAGCAGAATCCCAAACCGCGCCTCCACCGCTGCCACAATCTTCTCCGCCAGCGCAAGAATCTCCGTGGCCGTCGCGCCTCCGCGCGCATCTCCTGAATTAATTAGCGCCAGCGTGTGCCGCGACGAGATCCCCGCCGCGCCCATCGTGTAGCCCTTCGTGAATCCCGCCTGTTCGATCAGCCACGCCGCGGGAATCTTCACCAGGCCATCGGCCGCAGGAAAAAATCGCACCGGAGCGCCGCACTCTTGCGCGACCTTCTGCATGCGTTCCGCCACGTCCTGCGCAACCGCCGGGTTCTTGAAAAAACTCCCTGCGCTGCGGCAGTCCTGATCGCCTTCCACCAGCAGCATCCCCTTGCTTCGCCGGATGCCCCGTACCGCCGACGCAACCTCCGCAAGCGATGGTGTCTTCGTCCAGCTTTCGAAATGACCCTTCAGATCCTGATACGAAATCTGCGGCGAGCCATTCGGCCGCAACCGGTAATCGACGCGCGTCACAACATACCGCCCGCGATCCATCGAGTTAAACCGGCTCCGCCGATACGCAAACCCACAATCCGCAGCGCCAAACTCGACAAACTCTCGCGCCTCCCGGTCAAACGCCCGCACGCGCTCGATGACCGATGCGACCTCCTGCCCGTACGCGCCCACATTCTGCACCGGCGTTCCGCCCACCGTGCCGGGAATCCCTGCCAGGCATTCCAGTCCTGCACAATTTACTCCAAGAGTCTGCTCAACGCAGTTGTCCCAATCCTCGCCCGCCGCAACGCGAAACACCTCGCTGTCCCGCTCGGTGCCTTTCAACCCAACATGCAACACGAGCCCATTAAATCCCGCATCGGCCACCAGCACATTGCTCCCGCCGCCGAGCACAAACAGCGGAACCCCACGCCCGCGGGCCCACTCGCTCGCCTGCGCAATCTCCTCTTCGTTCGTGGCCTCCACAAACCACCGCGCCAGGCCCCCGATGCCAAAGGTCGTAAAGGGAGCAAGCAGTTGGTTTTCTCTGAGCTGCATTGCATCAAGGCTACACCGCGACGCGCGCACACGATAAAATAATCGCAGGCAGTTCCCCTTGCGCCGGAACCGCGTGCTCGCTATAGCGGGTTCGGCCAAAACCATGAGCGGCTGCGCGCGATGGAGGAACATCGAGATCTCAAGCGCGCGGTTCCGCTGCCTGCCGGAGGCAAGCATGTACCCGGAACTAATGGTGATTCCCATGCGCGAGGAACTCCTGCGCGCCGGAATCAAGGAAACCCGGACGGCCGAAGAAGTAGACGCTGCGCTGGCCGAGCCGGGAACCACACTCGTCGTCGTCAACTCCATCTGCGGCTGCGCTGCCGGCAAGGCTCGCCCCGGCATCCGCCTCGCTCTCGCCAGCTCCTCCAACCAGCCCGACCGCAAAATCACCGTCTTCGCCGGCCAGGACCGCGAGGCCACCGAGCGCGCCCGCAGCTACTTTGAAGGCCATCCCCCCAGCTCGCCATCTGTCGCCATCCTGCAAGACGGCAAGCTGGTCTATCTTATGCAGCGCTCCATCATCGAGCAGTCCACCGCGCAGGAGATCGCCGCCGAACTCGTCCGCGTCTTCGATGAGTTCTGCGGCAAAGGCCACGGCATAAATCACCTTATTGAACAACCGAAATGATCGAGGAACTCTTCAGTTTCCGGGCGGTCGGCGAGGCGTTAGCGGCCCCCGGGACACTTCTCCCACTTTGAATTCCGGGTGAGCTCGGCGATTTCGGCTTCGGTCAGCTTAATCACTTTGACGCTCGCTACCCCGTTCACTGCGATTGCGAACCATTCACCCGGGGCCAGCTCATCAATGAGCTCTTCCAACCGTGCCTGAGCTTCGAGAATATCGACTGTGCGCACGGCGCAGCTCGGCAAGTTTAGAGAATCACTGAATCCATCGGCGCTGAGCCCGCTCTCATCAACAACAGCAACGGCCTCCCGCATCGGGAGGCCGTTCTTCTGCTCCGCAATTTCTCCTGCTCAATCCGCCGCTTCCGCCTTGGCCAGCTTCTGCACCTTGCTGTGCTTTATGGAATAAGTGAAGTAGATCAGCAACCCAAAAATCAACCAGCCGATCATCACTTCCCAGGTAATCAAGGCCAGCCGCGACATCAGGTAAATCGCCGACACGATGCCCAGAAACGGAACCAGCGGAACCAGCGGCGTCTTGAACGGCCGGCGCAGTTCGGGATGCCGCACGCGCAGCACCCAAACCCCCGCGCTGACAATCGTGAACGCCAGCAGCGTCCCGATATTTACCAGATCGGCGAGCCTGTCGATGGGCAGGAGCGCGGGAAACAAGGCCGCAAAAATCCCGAACACAATCGTAGTGATCCACGGCGTGCGGAATTTCGGATGCACGGCCGAGGCCCACTTCCACAAGAGGCCGTCCTTCGACATCGAGTAGAACACGCGCGTCTGCCCCAACAGCATTACCAGCATCACCGTGGCCAGTCCGAAGACCGCGCCGATCTTTACGAGCAGAGAGCCCCAGCTCACGCCCGTCGCGTCGATGCCCACGGCCACAGGAGCGCCCACATCCAGGATCTTGTAACTCACCAAGCCAGTCAGAACCAGCGACACCAGGATGTACAAGACGGTGCAGATGGCCAGCGATCCGAGAATTCCGATGGGCATATCCCGCTGCGGCTTCTTGGCCTCCTGCGCGGCCGTCGACACCGCGTCAAATCCAATGTAGGCGAAGAAAATGCGCGATGCGCCTTTGGAGATGCCGCCCCAGCCGAAGTTGCCGTGTATATCCTTGGGCGGAATGAACGGATGCCAGTTCAGCTTCGCCACCTCGGGATGGCGGATCAGAAAGTATCCTCCCACCACCAGAAAGATTCCCACCACGGTCAGCTTCACAAACACGATCGCCGAATTGAAGTTCGCCGACTCCTTGATCCCAATCACCAGGATGAACGTAATCACCATGACAACCGCCATGGCAATCAGGTTGAAAGCAGCGGTGACGTGGGGCAGCCCGGCATCGCCCACCCCCGGCGGCAGCGACATCACCGGCATCCACTGGTGCTGGTAAAACACAAGATGAGTTCCCGTCGACGCCGTCAGTCGCGGCGGAATGGTGATCCCAAACTGCTGCAGCAGGCTGTTGAAATACCCTGACCAGCCTGACGCCACTGTCGATGCGCCAAACGCGTACTCCAGCACCAGGTCCCAGCCGATGATCCACGCCACCAGCTCGCCCAGCGTGGCGTATCCATAGGTGTATGCCGACCCGGCAATGGGAATGATCGACGCAAACTCGGAATAGCACAGCCCGGCAAAAGCGCACGTGATTCCCGCCAGCACAAAGCTCAGCGCTACGGCTGGACCCGCGTAGAGCGCCGCCGCCTGACCGGTCAGTACAAAGATTCCAGCGCCGACCACCGCGCCAATTCCAAGCGTGACCAGATTCACGGCTCCAAGCGAGCGCTTCAGTGTGTTCTCGCCCTGCTCACTCGCTTCCTGCGAGAGCATCGACATGGGTTTAATACGCAGCAATCGGGAAATCAAAGAGCGGCTTCCTTCCTGATGAATTGGACGGGGAAACGAGCGTCTGACCGATTCTACATGCCGGGACTCGTATCGCAATCATACGATACGGCGTCCCCCAACCCCGCAGCCGGTTCGGGCCGCTGGGTCGCAACCCGTCACTCATTGATACTGTCTTGTTATCAGGCAGAAGATGTCTCGATTCCAGACAAACAGCGCCCCAGTCCCGGACAATTTATGTCTCGATTTCGGACACTGTTCCTGCTTCGCGCTTATTTAAGCGCCTGCACCCACCGCCGGAATTCCGCCGCCGGATCGGCTGCGCGAAAGATCGCTGCGGAAACGGCGGCCACACTGGCGCCTGCAGCCAGAACGCTCAGCGCAGTCGCCAGCGTGATCCCTCCCGCCGCAACGAGGACTGCATCTGGGCCCGCTTGCTCACGCAGCCTGCGCACGCCTTCCGTGCCGATGGGAGGCTTGTCCGTCTGCTTGGTCGTCGTGGGAAACACCGGGCCGATCGACAAATAGTCCGCCGGCTCCTTCAGAATCCCAGGCAAAAGCGCCTCGCTCCCGCCAAAGGTGCCCACAATTCTGCCCGGTCCAAGCAGCCGCCGGGCCTCTGCCGGTGCCGCGTCTCCCGCATCCACATGCACGCCGTCAAAGCCGGCTCGCTCCACCAAGTCGACACGATCGTCCAGAATCAGTTTCACTTTTCCGGCCAGCAGCACAGCGCGCAGCATCGCCGAATCGGACAGCAGTTCGGCATCGGCGCCGGTTTTATTCCGGTACTCGAGCAGCGTCACGCCCGCCTCAGCCAACTCGCTTCCCAGCCGCCGCAGAAACTCCGCGCGCCCCGTCTTCGGGATCACAGCAGAATCAAGAATCGGATAAACCTTCGGAAAAGAACACGGCATGAATCAAGAGTAGTCCAGGGGTGTAAGAGACAGGGAACAGGAGTGCCAATAGAAGCGACGTGTCTGATACCGTTAAGTTCAGTCGGCGTCCGCCAGCCTCCTATTCCCTATTCCCTATTCCCTAGTCCCTTGGTCCCTGCTTTTCTCACATTTCATCCGCCGAAGGCCCATACGACCCGGGAATCTTCGCCCCCAGCAGCCGCAGATACACGCCCAGTTGCGCGCGGTGATGCACCATGTGGCTCAGTACCATCTCGCGGAAGACTTGATGGCGCGGCGAGTCGATGAACGCCTGCCCGCCAAAGATGAACTTCCAGTTCTCGTCCCACTTCTCTGGCGAGATTGCGGCCAGCTCTTTGCGAACCGCAGGCAGATCCCGGTCAAACTTCGCTAGTATCTCCGCCTTGTTCGCCGGCACGTAGGGGTCCCACTTGTGGTCCACCGCAAACTCCAGCTTGTCCTTTGTCAGTGTGGTGAGTGCCCAGTCGCCGGCAAAATCCGTCAGGTGCCCGGATAACCGGCCCAGGCTCATGGATTTGGGATGGGGTTTGAAGTTGAAATCGGCGTCGGCCGGAATGGCATCCAGCATTTTCCGGGTCTTGGCGATTTCGCGGTCGTATTCTGCGATCAAGTCCTTTTGAAAGTCCATGCAGACAACCTCCACGTTGTCCACACAGCATACCCGATTCCCACCCCAAAAGGCGAAGAAAAAACGAATAAACACTGTGGATTTTTTCTCTCCCGGCCATTGCCTCAAGCACAAGCCGACGAACGCACTCGCGCGTCTGCAAGTACCCTTTCCTTACTTAGAATCAATTATTTGCCAAGGTCCTCTGCCAGCTCGCAGCCCAGCCCCCTCACGCCGGCTGCTTTTCCGCTGGGTGCCCCAGGTCTCGATCTTGAGACCTGGGATTCTGCGTGGCCAGGAAGCGCTCCATATACCCCGTATCGAACTCGCCCGCGCGAAAACCCGCATCCTGAAAGATCGCCTGATGCAACGGAATCGACGTGTCAATTCCCTCCACGATGAACTGGCTCAGCGCCCGTTCCATCTTCGCCATCGCCTCTGCCCGGTTGGCGCCATGCGCGATCAACTTCGCGATCAGCGAATCGTAATACGGCGGAATCACGCCCTCGGCATACTGCGCCGTGTCCACGCGGATTCCGTTGCCGCCTGGCACGTTAAACGCCGTGATCTGCCCCGCCGATGGCGTAAACCTCTGCGGGTGTTCGGCGTTGATGCGGCACTCGATCGCGTGCCCGCGCATCTCCAATTTCTCCGGCAGAATCGCATCCAGCCGCTCGCCGGCTGCAATCCGCAACTGCGCCTTCACCAGGTCCACGCCCGTAACCGCCTCCGTCACCGGATGCTCCACCTGGATGCGCGTATTCATCTCGATGAAGTAAAGCTGATGGTTCGCGTCCATCAGGAACTCCACCGTCCCCGCGTTCTGGTAGCCGATCTCGCTCATGCACTTCGCCAGCGTCCGGCCCACCTCCTCACGCATCTTCGCCGTTACCTGCAGACTCGGCGCTTCTTCGATCAGCTTCTGATGCCGCCGCTGGATCGAGCACTCGCGCTCGAACAGCGAAGCCACATTGCCGTGCTCGTCGGCCAGCACCTGGAACTCGATGTGCCGCGGCTGTTCGATGTACTTCTCCATGTAGAGCTCGCCGTTGCCGAAAGCATTCGCCGCCTCGGTAAACGCCGCGTGAAACAAATGGGGCAAATCCTCAGGCTCGCGGACGATTCTCATCCCGCGCCCGCCGCCGCCGGCCTTGGCTTTCAGGATGACCGGATAACCCACCTTTGCGGCCCACTCACGCGCGTCTTCCGCGGTAGTCAGGATGCCCTCCGATCCCGGCAGGATGGGCACCCTGGCCCTTTTCATCGCCTGCCGCGCTTTCTCCTTTTCGCCCATCAGCCGCGTCACCTCCGGCGGCGGCCCGATGAACTTGATATTCGAAGCGCGGCACACTTCCGCGAAGTTGGCGTTCTCGCTCAGCAGTCCGTATCCGGGATGAATCGCTTCCACATCGGCGATCTCCGCGGCAGAGATCACCGCCGGCACATTCAGATAGCTGTCTGACGCCCGCGGCGGCCCGATGCAGATCGCCTCGTCGGCAAAGCGCACGTGCAGCGCGTTACGGTCGGCCTCGCTGTACACCGCAACCGTGCGAACGCCCAGTTCCCGGCACGCGTTCAACACGCGTAACGCGATTTCGCCGCGATTGGCAACCAGTACCTTATGAAACATGGAATCCTTAAAAAGCGGAGTTAGCGGTGTTAGCGATGTTAGCGGCGCTAGGCTTGGCGCGTGGACGCAACGACTTGAGCAGGCCGTTCAGAATACGCGCCACTTCCCATGCTTGCTTCATCACTTCGGATCCTTTCCCCCTCTCCAAATAACCCAAGTCGATCGCCAGTTCCAACTGAGTTTGCATTTCGTAAAGCGAACCCCGCGCATCGCCTAAGAAATGTCGAAACTGTAAATCGCTAAGCCGACCATGACCCTCCGCGATATTGCTTGCAACCGAAACGGAAGCGCGCCGAATCTGGTCAGCTAATCCGTAGCCTTCACGTTTGGGCAACGCTTCAGTGGGTGCATAGGCCTGCCGCGCCAACGCCATTGCCTTTTGACAGGCAATCAGATCCCGATAGCTTGTTGGTCTCGCCATTTTTCCCTATGCGGTAGAATGAGCTCTGTTAATTCTGCTCCGTCTCTCTAGCTCCGCTAGCGCCGCTAACTCCGCTAACCCCGCTTCGCCCGGCTATGCCGGACGAATAGCGAACAGCGGCTGGCCGAACTCGATGGCCTGTCCATTCGAAACCAGGCACTTGACCACCTCACCCGCCGCATCCGACTCGATCTCGTTCATCAGCTTCATGGCCTCGACGACGCAGATCACCTGGCCTTTCTCCACGTGGTCGCCTGGGCTCACAAACGGCGCGGCGCCGGGAGAGGGCGAACCGTAAAACGTGCCCACAATCGGCGATTTCACCAGATGCAGTCCGGCCTCCGCATCGGTGGCCGGCTCCGTCGCAACCCCTGCCGGTCCCGAACCCGATCCCGACTGCGCGGCCGCAGTTGCCGCTTGCGCTGCGCCCTGCGGCGCCGTCCGCAGCAGACGGGCCAACTCGCTCAGTCCTGCCGGCGCGCTCTCAGGCGGATTGAACTTGAGCCGGATCTTCAGATCGCCGCGGTCCACGTCAAACTCGGCCACCTGATGCGCCTTCAAAAACTCAATCAGTTCCCGCAGATCTTCAATGTCTTGTTTCTTCATTCGTTCCTTAACTTTCCACCGGCCCGGGGTCAAGTCCCCCATTGCAGCGGCTTTCATAGTTCAATCAGCGCTGTGGGCGCCGGGGTAAGCACCTGGCCCCCGGTGCGTGTCACAGCCACCATATCCTCGATGCGAATGCCGAACTTTCCCGCCAAATAGACGCCAGGTTCGATGGTGACTACCATGCCGGGCAGCAACCGTGTCGTCAGTCCGGAGCCAATCCGCGGCGGCTCGTGAATCTCCAGTCCAAGGCCGTGGCCGGTGGAGTGCGTAAACGCCTCGGCTAAACCCTCCCTGCGCAAAACGCCGCGCGCGGCCTCGTCCACCTCCGCGCAACTCACGCCCGAGGCAACGGCTTCCACCGCTGCCTCCTGGGCCTCCAGCACCGCATGGTATGCATTCCGCTCCTTGGGCTTTGGCTTGCCCAGGAAGACGGTGCGCGTCATGTCCGAACAGTAACCTTTGAGGATTATACCGAAATCCATCGTCACAAACCCCCGTCGCGGCAGTGGCGCGGCCGTTGCACGTCCATGCGGCATGGCCGAGCGCAATCCCGAGGCGACAATGGTCTCAAACGACATCCCTTCGGCGCCCAGCATCCGCGCCTGGTGCTCCAGCTCCGCAGCAACCTCGATCTCCGGGATCCCCGGCCGCAGGAATCCCAGAATCCGTTCGAACAGCGCACACCCCACCAACGCCGCCTCCGCCATCACAGCCAACTCGTCCTCATCCTTAACCGAGCGCAGGATCTCCACGAACGGCGCGGGTGTGGCCTGGAAGAATCCGCGCCGCAAGCCGCTGGGCAGCTCCCGCTTCCATCGCGCCAGCTCCGCCACCGTGGTCCTCGTCGGATCGAATCCCGCCATCGCCACGCCCGGCTGCGCAGCCAGCCACTGCGCCGCCGCCACTGCGGGTGCGCCCGTAACAATCTGTACCTGCGCCGCCTTCGTCTCTTCCGCGGCCTGCGCCGTATAGCGCCCATCCGTGAAAAGCTGCGCCGTCCGCCGCGTCACAGCCAGCGCCGCGCTGGAGCCGGTAAACCCACAAAGGTAGCGGAGATCGGGAAGATGCGTAACCACGAGGCCGGGAAGCCCGGCGCGAGTCAGCTTGCGGCGCAGCGCGCCCATGCGGCGGAAATGATCCACCCGCTCAGTTTTATCACGGCCCGCCGCCCTGCCTCTCTTCGCCGCTGACCTGTGACGAAAGGCAATGCGCGGCGAGTTTTTATCGTGGATGCGTGAATCCGCAATCCTTCCATAGCTTTTCCCAAACCCAGATCCCCGCGCCGGCCTTGGTCGGCAACGGGAACCCGAGCTGATGAGCCAGCATACCCACCTGGCCGCGATGATGCGCCTCGTGCGAAACCATGAAGGCTACCATCGCGGCGCCTGCGGGCCACGGCCTGGCCCAACCGTCCCGGCGAAAAGTCTTCGCCCGGCCAGGTGTCCGGGAAAGAAAGTTCGCAAGCATTTCGGAGCAGCGCGCGGCGCTTTCCTTGAGAGCAGCCCGGGCTTGACTTTGCGTGCAGCGAGCGCGGTCGAGCGGGGCCGGGAGCTTGAGATGCGGAGCGGACAGCCTGAGCCATTTGCGGCGCATGTTGTGGACGTGCGCGACGATGGCCGCTATCGTTCGTCCCTTACTTCCCGGCGGTTTCGCGCGCCAGGCGGCGGGATCGAGGTGCTCCAAGACGATCTGATTCATCCGCTCGCTTACGCCGAAAATCTCCACCAGCACTTGGCGAAGGTCGACGCTGTCGTCAGCCTGTGAGTGGGTCATGGGATCACCTCGCGGGCGCTCTGCCTGCCATCGTGGCGCATCCTCATCATAGACAAACGGCGTTGCGGGATGTAACCGCGGTCCGGCGCGAGTCGGTCTGCGTCGCAGCGCGGCCATGGGCGGAAATGGTCCGCCCGCGGAGTTTTGTCACCTTAAGGCAGTTGTCAGTGATCAGGGCTCAGTCGTCAACTGGCGGGCCATGACGCTCTTGCAGAGCCCCGTAAGAATGTCGGATTTGGAAGGGAGCATTGGCGGAGTTTGAAGCAAGGTGTCTGGCACGGAAAAACTATCACTGCTCACTGATCACTGATCACTGACCACTGACCACTGTGCTTCACACCGCCGATTGCACCGGCTTCTTCTTGTTCGGGTCGAGCTCCCCGCCTGAAGCGCGCAGCTCGCTCTGCCGGTCCATCCACTCGTCCAGCCGCGACCTCTTGAACCTCCAGCGGTTGCCCAGCTTGAATGCCGGCACAAAGCCCTCCGACGCGTACTTGTATAGTGTGTCGGGCGAGATGCCAAGGTAGCCCGAGGCTTGGCGAATATCCATGACCTCGCGCACTTCAGGAACCAGCAGGTTCGAGCGGGCCGTTGCATTGCGCATAACTGCCTCCAAAAAAGTCGGACGATGAAGGAGCCTTACCGGCAAACCCACCGGTACTCATGTATTTAACCTGAGCTGATCAGTTAATTCAAGGAATTTCCGGAAGTTACAGGAAATTCAAGGGGTTTTCAACCCCTCCCGGTCGGCAGGACTGCCTCTTGGCCTTTGTGGAAAAACCCCATCCTCTTGGGTCCCTCCCCAAGTCCCACACAACCTGTCGTGCCATTGAAGCATATGGTCCGCCCCTCGGTCCCTGTATCCCCATGTCCCTAGCCCTTAGTCCCTCGTTCCCTGTCTCCTCGTTCCCTTGGTTCCTCGTTCCCTTGGTCCCTGCTTTTAACATTTCCTTTCGCCGCCATGCTGTCTTCTCCTCGCTCAAAAGCCTTGTCTTTTCCCGGCGAACGAGGTGAAAGTCCCGCACATCGTCTTTGTGAAAGGTGGAGCAGTCCGGCCAACTCGGATCCTTGTCAAAATGAGTCTCAGCCTGACGGCTTTCCACCAGCGTGATCTCTGTGGGAGTGCACTCGATCACATGCTGCGCATTGATCCAGAAGGCAGATCCGTTGGGCGGCTCGGGTGGCATCTGATTGGCGATTTTGGTCAGCAACAGGATGAGGACAAACACGGCTGCGACAATCGCGATCTTCTTCATGGCGAACTGGCGTTCGGAAAAACCCCGGCATCATCCCTCAAGGCAGAGCACGGGCGCCAGTCCGGTCGAACGGGCCGAGCAGGCTCCGGATCCAAATCCAACGCAGCGCGAAGGAAGTCGCGACATAAGCTTCCCATCTGGCTTGCCGACAGAGCAGAACCTTTACCGTCTGCACTTTCGCCACGAATCCTGCCAGCTACTCAGGTGGGATCCCTGAACCCTGACCCCTAATACCTGTTCTTAGTTTTGGTCGTCGCGGCGGTGCAGCGTAGGCGGCCCATCGCCTGAGTCCGAACCGCTTCCGCCCTGCGCACTCGTATCGCCCGAATCGCCCTGGTTGTTCGGTCCTGTGCTCGCCCTGCGCAGCGACGGCCTCGTGACCCCCTTGGTGTCGGTCAGGCGGCGTTTGTTCTCGATGCGCGCCAGCCGCGCCTTCACGTCCTCGAACTCCGACGTGGTCACCAGGTAATCGGCTTTGGCCGGAAGAATGCGCGCAATCTCCTCCTGCGTGTGCAGAATGCGGTCCGGAGTCTGCGGGTGGTCGCTAAACGCCTTGGCCACCAGTCCCGGCTTGCGCTTCTCCAGCGCCTGGATCTTTTCAAAGAAGCTGATGAACGCCTGCGGATCGTAGCCCGCCCGGTACATGTATTGCACGCCCAGATAGTCGGCCTGGGCCTCGAAATCGCGCGAGAATTGCAGGAACGTAATCGGAATCGCCAGTTGCGCCGCTTCGTAAATTCCAATTCCGGTCCAGTCATAGGGAAGCATGATCATCAGCGGCACCATGCCGATCTGCGCATAGTTCAGGCGCGTCATCTCGCGAGCCGCGTGGTGCGCGCAAACGTGCGCCGTCTCGTGCGCCATCACGCCCGCCAGCTCCGCCTCTTCGTCCGCCGCCAGAACCAGCCCGGAGTTCACGTAGAAGAACCCGCCTGGCAGCGCAAACGCGTTGATCTCGTCCGAATCGATCACCTTGATCGTGAACGGCACCTTGCAGTCGGAGTTCTTCACGATGTTCTGCCCGATCCGGTTGATGTACTCATCCACCACGGGATCGGTGATAAATCGCGCGCTCTTGTCGACCTCGTCGGCATACTGCTTGCCCATCTTGATCTCGCTGTCGGTCGAGTACCAGTTCCCCAACCCGCGGCCCCCGATGTTGCGATTGCCCGCCGCGCTCACATCCTCGATGCTGCCCGGCTTTACCTTGATCATCTCGCTGCCCGGATCAATCACCTTGTCGGGATCGACCCCTTGGGCCAGAGCAGCGCAATCGCCGCCCGCCGGTGTGGTCCCCGGCTCCGGCTCGCTATCCGCATCCTTATCCTTGTCTTTGTCCTTCTTCTTGTCCTTCTTGGCTTCGTTGTTTGCCGGGCATGGAGCCGTTTGTCCACTGCTCGTGCTCGACGCCGTCCCGGATGCCGGCTGCTTCGCAGGCAGTGGCGCATCTCCGCCTACCGGCGTTGTGCCCGGGGCCGGTTGCGCCGCCGGCTGCGCTGTCCCCGATGGGTTCTGGCTCGCTGCCGGAGCCGTCTGCGCGCTCCCTGCAGGAGCCGCCGTGGGCGTGTTCGCCGGAGCCGCCGCCGGGGTCGCAGCAGGAGTCGTAGATTGACTCGTGCTTGCTGCCGGCGCGCTGGATTGGGCCCAAACTCCACCCGCCAGGGCCAGCGCCAATCCCGCCGGAACCACCCATTTCAATCCCACGCGATCCATTGCCCTCATGACCTCACCTCCGCTGCTGCCGAGGTTCCCAACGACGGCCTTTCCAAGCTGGCGTGGAGTTGGCGGCCAGCCACACTGCCCCGCTTCGTTCCATTTCTTAGACGCAAGTATCTGCCAATTTGGCAACAAAGGCAAAGCAACATATTTCCCAGTCCAATTCCAACCACCCCTTCAGTCCCTCAGTCCGGGAGCCCCCTTGAGCAAAGTCGAAGAATCCCCCAGTCCCTTAGTCCCTGGTCCCCACGTCTCTATTCCTCCCGCCCCCTTCCACTGACCCCTTTCGGCTTTTAACCTCCTGCGAGTAGAGTGAAGAAAACATACGGGGAGGCGCTTTGCGGCTGAGGATTTTGGCAGCACTTTGGTTTGCCGTTTGCGGGGCGGCACTGCTCGTGGCCCAGGCCGCGTCTTCGTCCCTGAATCCAGCGCCCGCCGCAGCGCCCGCGCCGCGCGGCCATGCCAAGCCAACCCGGCCCTCCGCGCCGTCAGCCCCTCAGGCCATCTTCGACGCTACCAGCCTCGGCTCCCCACTCCTCCTCGATAAAGACTGGCGCGTGGGGATCACCTCTGATCCCGCCGCGGCCACTCCCGCTTTCAACGATTCCGCGTGGGCCATCCGTGAAGCCCAGAGTACCATCGCCGATGTCCCGGACGAGGATGAGACGCAACCCGCCACCGGCGCAAAGCCAGCCGCCGAAACCGCCGCGCAACGAGCGCAGAGTGCCCCGGCCCAGCGCTACGCGTGGTTCCGCATCCATATCAAGCTGGCTCCCAACCATGGCCCGCTTGCCCTGCTCATCGAACTACCGGTCTCGAAAAACGCCTCGTTCGGCCTTAACGCTCTGGAATCGACTCCCGACGTCTTCGCCAACGGCAGGCAGATCCAGCCCGAGGGACCGCACGGAAACGCTCCTGGCGACTTTCAGCCCATCTCTCGCCTCTACGATCTCAATCTGGATCCATCGGAAATCTCACTTACGCTGGTCATCCGAACCATCTACATCCCCTTCGGCTACGGCGCTTACACCGGCTTTTTCTTGAACCGCACTCTGAGCCTGGGCAACCGCGGCGATCTCGAGCGCGAGCTTTCTCTATGGGCCAATCGCGGCCTCTTCGAACGTCTGCCCCGGCTGATCTACTCGGTGCTCCTTGCCGTGCTGGCCATCTTTCTCTTCGCCCTCTACTTCGCGCAGAAGGGGCACATCGAGTACCTGTGGCTGGCCTTGCATGAGCTGGCCCAGGCGCCTATCGGCTTCATCGAGCAGGCTGGCAGCTCTGCCCGGCTTGACAGCCTTTGGTACGCGGCCCTGGTCATGCAGCTCGCTTTCGTCTCCGCCTATCTCTTCTTCGAGTTTCTCGTCGCCTTCCTCTCGCTGCCGCGCCGATGGTATATCAAGTGGCTCCGCTACACCGCGCCCGTTTTGATCGCCGTGGGGCCCGCGCTCCTTCTGGTCGCACACGGGGAAGCTGTTTTTCTTCTGGCCAGCGTCTTCCTGTGCTGCTTCTTGTGGATCATCGGATGGTCGCTTTTCACCTTCATCACTCTCATCAAAGCCACACTGCGGCGCAACTTTGAGGCCGGCTTGTTCCTCGTTCCCCTGGTTTTCTCTCTGGTGGGCCTCGTCGAGATAGTTGTCACCTCCGCCATCAGCGACGAAGCTGGAAGCCCCTTCCGCTCTCCGCTGACCCTTCAGGCCGGCCCCATCCCTATTAACTTTTCCGCCATCGCCGACTTCACCGGCATCCTCGTCATCGTGCTCATCATCTTTTTCCGCTTCCTGCGCATTCAGCGCGAACAGGAACAAGCCACCACCGAGCTGGCCGCCGCGCGCGGCGTGCAGGAGCTGCTCATTCCCCGGGAAAAGCTGGCCACGCCCGGCTTCGAGGTGGACTCGATCTATGATCCGGCCAGTGAAGTCGGCGGCGATTTCTTCCATGTGCAAGCCGTCGGCCTCGACGGCCTGCTGGTAGTTATTGGCGACGTAGCAGGTAAAGGCCTCAAAGCGGCCATGAACGTCTCCCTCCTGATGGGCGCCTTGCGCCGCACTCAGGAGCGCAGCCCGGCCCGAATCCTTCAGGCACTGAACCGTGTGCTGGCCGGGACCGGCAGCTTCACCACCTGCCAGGCCGTCTGGTTCGGAGCCAATGGCGAAATGGTCATCGCCAACGCCGGCCATCTGCCGCCCTATCTCAACAGCCAGGAAATCACCTTGCCCGGCAGCCTTCCTCTCGGCGTGCTGGCCGAGATCAGCTATGAAGAGGCCCGCTTCTACCTCCATCCCGGCGACCGAGTTCTTTTGCTCTCCGACGGAGTCGTCGAGGCCCGTCAGCCCTCCGGCGAGCTCTTCGGTTTCGACCGCCTCCGCCACTTCAGCCAGCAGTCGGCCTTCTACATCGCTGAAGCCGCAAAGTCCTTCGGCCAGCAGGACGACATCACCGTGCTCACCGTCCGCCGCGAGGCGCAGGCCCTCGCAGCTTAGAGCTGAGCCGCTGCGTAGTGAGCCAGTTTAAATCTGTCTTGAAGGGTGCGGGTTTCAGCCCGTACATCAATTGGCATGAAATCATCGCGCGCTTTATTGGACTCTGCAAAAGTGATGTCCCTTTGTCATCTTGAGCGGGGTGGAGTCGAAGGATCTGCGATTGTTCTCCTCTGACGGAATACGACATTTGTTCTGCAGTTCTCAATAGCCCCTAAGGGACGATCGCCGCGAAACTGATACACTACCGTGTCCGCCGCCTCGTCCAATTAGAATGCGAGATGTGCCCCCCGCAATTTCCAGGAATCTTGTTCATGACGGAAACGTCGACCCAACCCGATGACGCAAACCCATCGGCGCCCCCCCGCATTCTCATTCTCGGCAATGCCGGCCAGCTCGGCCGCGAGCTGGAACGCATCTTTTTGGGCGTAGGACCGATCATCGCCGTCGATCGCGAATCCGTCGATCTCGCCGATCCCGATCAAACCCGCGCACTCGTCCGACGCGCTGCACCCGATCTCATCCTCAACGCCGCCGCCTACACCGCCGTCGATCGCGCCCAGTCCGAACTGCCTGTGGCCCACGCCATCAACGCTCTTGCGCCCCGCGTCCTCGCCGAAGAAGCCGCCGAGCACGACGCACTTCTCGTCCACTACTCCACGGATTACGTCTTTGACGGCAGCAAGCCCGGGCCATGGATCGAATCCGATGCGCCCCGGCCCCTCAATGTCTACGGCGCCAGCAAACTCGCCGGCGAGCAGGCCATCCAGAATTCCCGCGCCAAGCACCTCATCTTTCGCACCAGTTGGGTATACGGTCCGCACGGCAACAACTTTCTGCTCACCATGCTCCGCCTCGCGCGCGAGCGCGACCGGCTCTCCATCGTCGACGACCAGATCGGTGCACCCACCACCTCCATCGAGCTTGCCCGCGCCACGCTCGCCATCGTCACTGGCATCCTGGTCGGCCGCTTCGGCGCCCCGCAGGACTGGTCCGGCCTCTACCACATGACCTGCGCCGGCTCTGTCTCCTGGTTTGGCTTTGCCCAGGTCATCTTCGTCCGCGCAGCTCAGTTGCTCGGTGTCAAAGCGCCTGAGCTCACTCCCATCGCCGCCAAGGACTATCCCACTGCCGCCGCGCGCCCCTGCAACTCCGTCCTCTCCAACGCCAAGCTCCACGCCCGCTTTGCCGTTCAGCTCCCTCCCTGGCAATCCGCGCTCGAAGAAGTTCTCCAGTCCCTAAACGCCAAAGAGCCAAGTATTTGAGCCGATTCTGGAACGCAAAACATGGAAGCCAGGAACTGACAACTGAAAGCTGACCACTGATCACTGATCACTGATCTCTGTCCTGTGATCCCCGTCCTATTGGCCCGTCCGCACAGCCATTTATGATGTCCAGTTTCCTGAAAACAGGGGTGTCTTCATGTCATCCAAATCCTCCCGTCGCGATTTCCTTTCGGCCGGCATCTCCGCCGGCCTGCTTGCTCCGTTAGCCAGCGCCGCGCCCGCCATCCGCGCCCTCAATCCGTCTCAAGACGGCGCTCCCGCAGGCTCTGCCGTCAAGCTCGCCTACAAAACCCTTGGCCGCACCGGACTCAAGGTCACCACCGTTGGCTTCGGCTGCATGATCACCTCCGACCCCAGCGTCATCGCGCGCGCCGCCGATCTCGGCGTCAACTACTTCGACACCGCCCGCGAATACCAGAACGGCAACAACGAGCGCATGGTCGGCGCGGCGCTCGGCGCAAAGCGCAAGCAGGTCATCCTCTCTACCAAGACCGAGGCTCCCGACAAGGCTGGCATGGTGCAGCATCTCGAGGAGAGCCTCAAGGAGCTCAACACCGACTACATCGACGTCTGGTATCTCCACGGCCGCACCGGGCCCGCCGACATTCCCGACGAGCACATCGAGGCCCAACAACTCGCCAAACAGCAGGGCAAAGTGCGCTTCATCGGCATCAGCTCTCACGGCAGCCAGCCGCAGCTCATCCCGTGGATGGTGCAGAAAGGTGTCTTCGACGTCGTCCTCTCCGCCTACAACTTCTCTATGGACTCCGCCATGGACACGGCCATCGACACCGCCGCCAAAGCCGGCCTCGGCGTCGTCGCCATGAAGGTGATGGCCGGCGGACCCCGCAGCGTCCAGTCCGGCACTCCGCTCGCCGATAAGCTCGCCCAGCCCGGCGCGCTCCTTGCCGCGCTCAAGTGGGTCGTTAACAAGCCCGGCGTAGCCACCACCATCCCCAGCATCACCGACATGGACCAGCTCGACGAGAACCTCAAGGCGATGAGCCACCCCTATTCTCAAGCCGACGCCAAAATCCTCGCCGCGCACCTCGAACGGATTCGTCCGCTCTACTGCCGCATGTGCGGCCAGTGCGATGGCGCTTGCCGGCACGGCCTGCCCGTAGCCGATGTCCTTCGCTGCCTCGCCTACGCCGATGGCTACGGCCAGTTTGCCCTCGGCCGCGAGCGCTATCTCCATCTCGCTGCTGCGCACTCCGCCCGCTGCGCCGACTGCGCCTCCTGCACCGTCAACTGCCCGCATGGAGTCCACGTCGCTCGCCGCATGGCGCGTGCTCAGGAGCTCTTCGGATGAGGGGTCTCGCGCTGCTGCTCACCGTCCTATTCGCCTCCGGCGCAGCCGCCGCGCAAAGCTATCTCGACTGCCGCTTCGCGCCGGGTTGGGAACAGTCCGGCGCGAAGCGCAATTACGTCTCAGCCAATCTCTACGATTACAAGGATGGCGGCGCGGAAGGTTACCTCGTCTTCGGTTTCGTTCGCATGACGGGAATCGACTGCAAATCCGGCGCTAGCACGCTTGCCATCGACGTCTCCGAGATGAGCGACTCCGACGCAGCTTATGGCATCTTCGCCGCTAACCTTGATCCCGCCCGGCCCACCACACCGATCGGCATGGGTGGCCAGATCCAGGCGCAGAGCGCGCTCTTTGCCAAGGGCAAATACTACGTGGAAATCGTTGAAACCGCCGCTGACCCCTCCACTGATGACTCCGCCACGATGCGCGCCTTCGCCGCCGCAGTCGAACTGCGTCTTCAAGGCAGCGTTACGCCGCCTGCGCAGATTCGTTGGTTTCCTCCGGGCAACGTCGCGCCCGTTCGCATGGTTCCTGAGAGCGTCCTCGGCCTGCGTGAGCTCAAGCGCGGATACGTAGCCAGGTACCAGCTCGGTCAGGCCTTCCTTGTCCTTGAATCCACTCCGGACTCTGCGGCCCTCGTGCTCGAAGCTCTCCGCGCGCGCTTTCCCGGCGCAACCACCGCGCAAATCGCCGACGAAGCCTTCCAGGCCAAAGCGCAATACCTCGACGGCGTCTGTGTTTTTCGCAAGGGCCGCGTGTTGGCCGGCTTTGCCAACCTGCCCACACCGGAGCAAGCTGCAAAACAAGCCGCCGCGCTCGCCGCTCGTATCCCGTAACCCTGCAAAACTGATTTACTTAACCATTGGCCGGGAATACATCTCCAACAGCACCCGCGCAGCGCGAAACGGCGTCGTCCGGCCCTCGGTCACATCCCGCTCCAGCGCTTCCATGCTGTGCCGCACCGCCGGATGCGCCTCGAACCGCTGCCGCAGCGTCTGCTCGATCATCTCGTGCATCCAGCGCTTCTGCTGCTCGCGGCGGCTCGCGCCGAACCAGCCGTTCGCTCGCGTAAGCGCGGCATACTCCAGCACGCACTCCCATAGCTCGCGAATTCCGGCTCCCGTCATCGCGGAGCAGGACACGGCGCGCGGCGTCCATCCCGAGCCCGAACCCGGAAAGAAGTGCAACGCATTTTGCGCCTCCGCACGCGCGCGCTCCGCCGCAGCCGCATTTGCGCCATCGGCCTTGTTCACTGCTACCAGATCGGCCAGTTCCATCACGCCGCGCTTGATCCCCTGCAGTTCATCGCCGGCGCCGGCCAGGGTGATGAGCAGAAAAAAGTCCACCATCTCGTGCACCGCGGTCTCCGACTGCCCAACGCCGATCGTCTCCACCAGGATGTTCCGGTATCCCGCCGCCTCGCACAGCAGCATCGCCTCGCGCGTCCGCTGCGCCACGCCACCGGCAATCCCGCGTGAGGGCGACGGCCGGATAAACGCCATCTCGCTCGCCGCAAGCGTAGGCATCCGCGTCTTGTCGCCCAATATGCTTCCGCCGGAAATCTGACTGCTGGGGTCGATCGCCAGTACCGCAACCTTCTGCTTTTTTTCCGCGATCAGACAGCCGCCCAGCGCCTCAATCAGGGTGCTCTTGCCGGCGCCGGGCACGCCTGTGATTCCCACGCGAATCGAATCGCCGCTGTGCGGCAGGCAATCTTCCACAATCTGCTCGGCCAACTCACGATCCGCCTCGCGACCGCTCTCAATCAGCGTGATCGCACGCGCCAGCACCGTGCGGTCGCCCTGCAAAATGCCATCGAGATACTCCTCGCGCGAAAGCAGCCTTCGCTTCCTCGCCAGGCGCGGCCGGGGACCCTCCGGGTGCGGCTTCCCGCATCCCGGCCTTTCACGCAGCGCGCTTTTCATCGCGCTCACCTCACCTCATCACGGCCGCGCTCAGCATCTCCAGAATCTTCTGCGCCGCCGCCGGAATCACCGTGCCCGGTCCGTAAATTCCCGCCACCCCTGCGTCGTACAGGAACTTGTAGTCCTGCGGCGGAATCACGCCGCCCACCACCACCAGAATGTCCTCCCGGCCCAGAGAACGCAGCTCCCGAATCAATTGCGGCACCAGCGTCTTGTGTCCCGCGGCCAGGCTCGACACGCCCACCACATGCACGTCGGCGTCCATGGCAAACCGCGCCACCTCGCGCGGCGTCTGGAACAGCGGCCCGATATCCACGTCGAATCCGATGTCCGCAAACGCCGTCGCAATCACCTTGGCCCCGCGGTCGTGCCCATCCTGGCCCATCTTGGCTATCAGAATCCGCGGCCGCCGTCCTTCTTCGCGCTCATATTCCTCCACCATCCGCCGCGCATTCTTAAATCCTTCTCCGCTCGCGCTCTCTTGCGAGTAGACACCGGCAATGGTGCGCGTTGTCGCCTCGTACCGTCCCCAAACTTTTTCGAGCGCCAACGAAATCTCACCCAGCGTGGCGCGCTTCCGCGCCGCCTCCACCGCGCACTCCAGCAGATTCCCCTCGCCCGTCGCTGCGCAACGCTGCAGTCGTTCCAGCGTCTCGCTCACCGCGTTCGCATCCCGCTCGCGTTTCAACTGCACAAGGCGCTTCACCTGCGCCGCGCGCACCGCATCGTTGTCGATATCCAGTACCGGAATCTCCGGCTCCTCAGGCGCCGAGTAGGCATTCACTCCCACAAGCACGTCGCGTCCCGAATCGGTGCCCGCCTGCCTGCGCGCCGCCGCCTCTTCAATCCGCATCTTGGGCAGCCCGGTCTCGATCGCCTTGGCCATTCCGCCCAACCCTTCAATCTCATGGATGAGCGCCCACGCCGCGTGCATCAGCTCGTGCGTCAGCCGCTCCACATAGTACGAGCCCGCCCAAGGGTCCACCATGCGCGTGATGCCGGTCTCGCTCTGCAGATAAAGCTGCGTGTTGCGCGCTATCCGCGCCGAAAAATCCGTGGGCAGCGCCAGCGCTTCGTCCAGCGCATTGGTGTGCAGCGATTGCGTGCCTCCGAAGGCCGCGGCCAGCGCCTCTACGCACGTCCGCACCACGTTGTTGTACGGATCCTGCGCCGTCAGGCTCCATCCCGACGTCTGCGAGTGCGCGCGCAGCGCCAGCAACTTCGGATTCTTCGCGCCGAAGCCTTTCACAATCTTCGCCCACAGCACGCGCGCAGCGCGCATCTTGGCAATCTCCATGAAGTGGTTCATGCCCACGCCCCAGAAAAACGAAATCCGCGGCGCAAATTCATCCACGTCGAGCCCTGCCTTCGCTCCGGTGCGCAGATACTCCAGCCCATCGGCCAGCGTGTATGCCAACTCCAGATCCGCGGTCGCGCCCGCTTCCTGCATGTGGTAGCCGCTCACGCTGATGCAGTTGAACTTTGGCATCTTCGCCGCGCAATAGCGAAAGATGTCGCCGATCATCCGCATCGAACCCTCGGGCGGATAAATGTACGTGTTGCGGACCATGAACTCCTTCAGGATGTCGTTCTGGATGGTCCCGCTCAACTCCTCCGGCGCCACGTCCTGTTCCTCGGCGGCTACAATATAAAACGCCATGATCGGCAGTACCGCGCCGTTCATGGTCATCGACACCGACATCTGCTCCAGCGGAATGCGGTTGAAGAGAATCTTCATGTCGAGAATCGAGTCGATGGCCACGCCTGCCTTGCCCACATCGCCCGCGACGCGCTCATGATCGGAGTCGTAGCCGCGATGCGTCGCCAGATCGAACGCCACGGAAAGTCCTCGCTGCCCCGCCGCCAGGTTGCGGCGATAAAACGCATTCGACTCCTCCGCGGTCGAAAACCCGGCGTACTGCCGGATCGTCCATGGCCGCGTCGCGTACATGGTCGTGTACGGCCCGCGCAGATAGGGCGGGACCCCCGCAGCATACTCTAGGTGTTCGAGCCCTGCCAGATCCTCGCGCGTATAAAAACTCTTCAACGCGATATGCTCGGGCGAAAGCCACTCCCCGGCCTCGCTTGGGTGCCCCACCTGGGCGCCCTCTGGGCAGCGCGTTTCTGTTTTTGCGCCTAGGGTGGGAAAGCGCGTTGGCTTCCAATCGATCTTCGTAAAATCCGGCCGCATGGTTAGCCCTTGATCCCCAAACGTTCCTGCCACTTCGTCAGCACTTCCACCGGATTGCTGCGTACGTGCACAAAGTCCGCAATGCCGGCCGCAGCGAGGTGTTCTGCACCCTCGGGAAGGCCCGCCACCATTACCGGCGTTGTGCGCCCCAGCGCCTTCAGCTTCGGCATCAGCCCGGCAACAAGCGCCGCATACTCTTGATCGGAGCTGCAGAGCACGATCAGATCGCCATCCGCCGCCGCAATCTCCGCAGCCCTTTTAAAACGCCGCGTCGCAATCTCGAATCCGGCGCAGGCAAAGAAGTTCGTGGCGAAGTTTGAGCGCGCTATGCGCATCTTCACGTCGCCGATCTCTGCCAGCAGCACGCGCGGCGTCTTGCCTCCCGCGGCCGCGTGCCATTCCGTGCGCAGGCGCAGTTCCTCATAGATTCTTGCGCCGCGCCGCCCGGCGTTCATCCGCGCGGGATCGGCGCGATCAAGCGCCCAATCCGCCGGATTCGCGTACTGATTTGTTCCCACGAACACCCGCCGCCGCGACCGAACAGCCTTCTCTCGCGCCGCCATCGACCCCTCCAGCGCCTGCGCAATCGTTCCCTCAGCCTGCGCCTTGCGGTAGCCGCCGCGCGCCTCAATCTCCTGCATGCGCTTCCAGCCCTCCTGCGCCAGGAAATCGGTCAGCGCCTCAATATAGTAAGATCCGCCGCCCGCATCGGCCACGCGCCCCAGCCACGCCTCGTGTTTTAGCAGGAGCTGCGTGTTCCGCGCCAACCGCCGGCTCGTCTCATCCGGTTGTTTATAGCACGCGTCGAACGGCGCCACCGTCACCAAGTCCGCTCCGCCCAGCACCGCAGCCATCGCCTCGGTGGTCCCGCGCAATATGTTTACGTGCGGATCGTAGACGGTCTTGTCCCATCGGCAGGTGCGCGCAGCGATCCGCGCTCGTGCCGCGTCGCGCGAGCCGCAAAAGCACTCCACCGCCCGCGCCCACACCATGCGGAACGCGCGCAGCTTGGCGATTTGAAAGAAATAGTTGGAGCCGATGGCAAAGCTGAACTCAAGCGCTGCCGCCGCGCGGTTCACAGCGATCCCACCCTCCTCCATCGCCGCCAAAAAGTCCACGCCGGCCGCAAGCGCGAATCCAACCTCTTCGACGGCTGTCGCTCCCGCTTCCCCCAACGTCTCGCCGTGGATCGTGAACGGCACAAACCCGGCCGCCGCGGCGCCAATTGCGTCCGCTGCAAACCCCGCGCTCGTGAGAGCGTCGCATCCTGTCGACGTCTCCGCTACGCGCCGCCTTTTGTTGAGCCGCTCCATCAACAATCGGATCAGCCGCTCATCGGCGCGCCCGAAATGGACCGGAACCCCATCGAGATTTTTGAGCAACACCTCAAGTTCGGCGCTGCTCTCTGCCAAAAGGCTGCTGAATGCAATTCCCTCCGCACCCGCCGCAACTGCGCTACACGCGGCGCGATTCGCTTCCTCCGCATCCGCAACTTCAATTTCTTCGCGAATCCGCCAATCGCCCGTCGTGCGCACGCCGCGCCTGTACGGAAATTCCCCCGGGGCCGCATCCAGGAACCCCAGGCCTTTCAAATCCCCAGTACGATAGAAGGGCTTTACCGCCAGCCCGTCCTCCGTGCGCCACATGAGTTTCGAGTCGTAGTCGGCGCCCTTCAGGTCCCGCGCAATCGCCGCCTTCCACGCCGCGGTGCTGACCGGTGGAAACTCCCCGAGCAAATGCTCCGTCGCCATCTTCTCTCACTTGTCTTCAGGGTCTTCGACCATCTCGATGAGAAATCCGAACGCGCTATCGGCTCTCGACTTCGGGTGCACAAAAAACACCCTCGTGCCCCGCGAGCCCCTGCGCGGAGCCTCGTCGATCAGTTGAAATCCATCGGCCCGCATGGCGTCGAACGCCCGCTGTGCGCTCTCCACGCGAAAGGCCACATGAGCCAGCCCGCCGCGCCCGTCGTTCCTGTCGATCAGCTTTTGCACCGGAGAGTCCGCCGAAAGCGGCTCCAACAGCTGGATAAGATTCGGCCCTTCGCCAATCTTGAGCAGCGCCTCCCGCACCTGATCCGTTCCGCGCACCTCCTCGCGATGAATCTCCCTGAAGCCCAGCCTCTCGTACGCTCTTACCTGGCCCTCAAGCTCGCCCTGCTTCACCGCAATCGCCACGTGATCCACGAACTTGATCCCGGGAACGTTCTTCAACTCCTCCTGCACGCCGCTCCTCTCAGCCCTTCGATCCATCTTCCCCGCTGGGTGCACCACCTGGGTGCCCTCTGGGCAGCGCGTCTTTGTTCTTGCGCCTAAGGTGGGGTAGCACTTCTTCACTCGCACTCCACCAACACCTGATTCGTCTTGACGGAATCGCCCGGCGCCGCGTGCACGCTCTTCACCGTTCCCGCGTGCGGAGCTGTCACGTTCGTCTCCATCTTCATCGCTTCCAGCACCAGGAGCAGCTCGCCGGCTTCAACGGTCTGCCCGGGTTTCACGTTGACCTTGATCACCAGTCCCGTCACCGGGCTGCGGCACACCTTCCCATCGCTGTCCCAGGCGCCTCCGAAGCTCTGCGCGTGGCCGCCGGCCGCCGCGTGCGCCGCGTGATGCGCCGAAAAACTTGGCGCCCCCGGGCTCGCTTCGTCTTCCAGAACCCCCACGTCAACTTCGTACGCCTTTCCGTCAATCGTGATCTGAAGCTTCAACGTGCCGCTTCCTTTCCTTCAAAAACTCTTCGCCGCGCTCATCCCCGCGAGCGCAAATTATGCGAGGTCTGCACAATCACGCGCCCCTGCTGCGCCCATGCGCCGGCGCTGTCCTGCTCCGCTGGCAGCAATTCCGCCGAGCGAATGCGCGCCTTCTTGCCCAGAAACGCCGTCGCCGCGGCGGTCAGCGCCGCCACAATCTCAGGCTTCACCGGCTCCTTCTTCTTGCCAGCCTCAACTTCGGTCCCCTGAGAAACCGCAGCCACCGCGCCCTCCTGCGCCCGCGCCCCCTGCAGCCTGCCCAGCTCCGTCACACGCGCTTGCAGCACCTTCACCGTCGTCGCCATCGCGCTCAGTTGCCGCTCCGTCTCCCGTTGCCGTTCGGCAACAGCCCGCCGCAATGCTCGCGATAACCCCGCCCAGATCGCCGCCCAGGCGGCTCCCGCCAGCACCGTCACCACTGCCCAATCCGTCCAATGCAGTTTCATGCGCCGCCTCCTTCCACGTCACTCGGCGATGGGTGGCTCGTAGAGCCGCGGCCGCCGGTGCGGTATTTCATAGCGGAATCAGTCCATGCTTCTTCTGCGGGCGCAGCTCGCGTTTGCCGTGCAGCGATTCCAGCGCCCGCGCCACGTACCGCCGCGTCTCCGCGGGCGAAAGAATGTCGTCCACCAGCCTTCGGCCCGCCGCCACATACGGATTCGAGAACGTCTCCCGGTACTCGTCCACCAGTTCCTTGCGACGCGCCGCCTGGTCCTCGGCCGCGTCAATCTCCCGCCGGAACACGATCTCTGCTGCGCCCTCTGCGCCCATCACCGCAATCTCCGCCGTCGGCCACGCTGCCACGCGGTCCGCGCCCAGCCCTTTCGAGCACATGGCAATGTACGCGCCGCCATACGCCTTGCGCAGCACCACCGTGATCTTCGGCACCGTCGCCGCCGAGTACGCAAACAGCAGCTTGGCTCCGTGCCGGATAATTCCGCCACGCTCCTGTTCCACGCCCGGCAAAAACCCCGGCACATCCACAAACGTCAGCAGGGGAATGTTGAACGCATTGCAAAAGCGCACAAACCGCGCCGACTTGTTCGACGCGTCGATGTCCAGCGCGCCCGCCAGCACGCACGGCTGGTTGGCCACAATCCCAACCGACCGCCCTTGCAGCCGCCCAAACCCGATTACGATGTTCGCTGCAAATCCCGGCTGAATCTCCAGGAAATCCTCGTTGTCCACCACGCGCACAATCACATCGCGCACGTCGTAGGCCACCTTCGGGTCCACAGGAACAATCCCGTTCATCTCCGCGTCGGACTTCAATCGTCCGCTGAACGGCACGCGCGGCGGATCCTCCAGATTGTTTGGCGGCATAAAGCTCAGCAGCCGCCGGCAAAGCTCGATCGCCTCATCGTCGTCCCGCGCGATCAGGTGCACCACTCCCGAGTAGTGCATCTGCGACTGCGGTCCGCCTAGCTCCTCGGCGCTCACCTCTTCGCCCGTCACCTGCTTGATCACCTGCGGCCCGGTGATGAACATCCGCGCCTGCTTGGTCTGGATTACAAAATCCGTCAGCGCCGGGCTGTACGCCGCGCCGCCCGCGCACGGCCCGCAGATCAGCGAGATCTGCGGTACCGTCCCCGACAGCATCACGTTGTTGTAAAACACCCGGGCATACCCGGCTAGGCTGTCGATCCCTTCCTGCACCCGCGCCCCGCCCGAATCGTTGATAAACACGAATGGGCTGCCCGTCTTCAGGCTCATGCCCATCATGTCGGCCACTTTGTTGCAGTGCGTTTCGCCCGCCGCGCCGCCCGCCACCGTGAAATCCTGGCTCGCCAGGTGCACCAGCCGTCCGTCGATGGTCGCGCATCCCGTCACCACGCCGTCTGCGGGCAGTTCTTTTTCAGCCATCCCGAAGTACGTCGCCCGGTGCCGGCAAAACAGCCCGATCTCCTCAAAGCTGCCCTTGTCCACCAGCCGCTCCACCCGCTCCCGCGCCGACAGCTTGCCCGACGCATGCTGCCGCTCGATGCGTTCCTTGCCGCCGCCCAGTTCCAGCTCCGCGCGCTTAGCGTCCAGCTCCGCAATCTTGTCGTCGATTGTCTTCCTCTTCGCGATTTCTTCCTGAGTCAACATTTCCATTTCCGCACCTGGGGAATTCTGCGAAGGCCCCAGCGCCTTGCCGGCAAGGCACACATCACCTCACTCGCAACGCCGTAATTCTATGCCTCGCGAGCCTGCCTCAGATGTGACATGGTTCACTCCTCACAAACCCATGAAACCTCGCAGCGTTACAGAATGGTCCGGCCTGTCGGGCGCCTCTGTCGCCCCCTGAAACAAGCCTTTTCGCCGCAGCGGACACCCCTGCCGCCAAGTCCGGCAGTTCCCGCCGGAATGTATCGTAACCCACTTATTTTCAATTGGTTGAAGAAAAGACCGAGCGCGGGTAATCAGCCCCCGAAGTGCCCATCACAGATGAAGTTGCCGCTTTGCGCGGCTCTCGACGTTCGGTGTGTCGCCCACGAAAACCGCGTCCAGCTCCAAAAGAGCGTCCTACACCTTCCCAATGGCGCAACCGCGCCCACAATCCACACCGTTATCCGGGGAAGGTTCACATAAATGTGAATTGCGCGTGCCCCACGAGCAAGGCGCATGGCTAACCAACAGTTCTTTCATGAGCGCTCCTTACCAGGTCCCTATTCCCTATTCCCTATTCCCTAGTCCCTTAGTCCCTGTTTTTAGAACTTCCGGCTCCACTCCTTCGGCCAGCGTTCCACCACAACCTTCGTCTGCGTGAAAAACTCCACCGCATGATGCGCCTGCGCATGCAGGTCGCCGAAAAAGCTCTCGCCCCATCCGCTGAACGGAAAAGTTGACATCGGCGCCGCCACGCCCACGTTGATGCCCACATTGCCCGCGTTCACCTCGTAGCGGAAGCGCCGCGCGTTCGCGCCGTCGGTCGTAAAAATGCAAGCCATGTTGCCGTAGCTGCGCCCATTCACCAGCGCGATGGCCTCTTCAATCGTCTGCGCGTGAATCAGGCTGAGCACTGGCCCGAAGATCTCCGTCCGCGCCGTCTCCGAATCCGGCGGAACGTCATCCAGCACCGTGGGCAGCACAAAATATCCATCTTCGTAGTCGGGAATCTTGCGCCCGCGTCCATCCACCAGCACGCGCGCCCCAGCCTGCTCGCCCTTGGCGATCAACCCCTCAATCCTCGCCTTGCTCTCCGCCGAAATCACCGGTCCCATCTCTACTCCGAGCAGTGCGCCGTAGCCCGTCTTGCGGCTCTTCGCTGCGGCTGCAATCTGATCTGTGAACGCTGGCCGCGCGCCGCCCACCGTGATCGCCACCGATGCAGCCAGGCAGCGCTGCCCCGCGCAGCCAAATGCGGAGTCGGCCAGAATCCGCGCAGTCATCTCCATATCCGCGTCGGGCATCACCACCACCGGATTCTTCGCTCCGCCCTGGCACTGAGCTCGCTTCCCATTTGCCGCCGCGCGGCTGTAAATGTACTTCGCCGTCGCCGTGGATCCCACAAAGCTCACCGCGCGGATGCCGGGATCATCGAGAATCGCGTTCACCGTGTCGCGTCCGCCGTTCACAAGCTGCATCACGCCCGGCGGAAATCCCGCGGCCTGAATTAAGCTGAAAATCTTCTGCGAAGTGATCGGCACGCGCTCCGACGGCTTCAGCAGGAAGCAATTTCCCGCTGCAACCGCGTAGGGGAAAAACCAGAACGCGATCATGCCCGGAAAGTTGAACGGAACAATCGCCGCCGCCACGCCCAGCGGCTGCCGGATCATGTGCTCGTCGATGCCCGCCGCAATATCCTCGCAATTCGTCCCCTGCATCAGCATCGGCATTGCGCACGCCGTTTCCACATTCTCCACCGCGCGCAGGATTTCCCCCTTGCTCTCCGTCAGCGTCTTGCCGCACTCGTCGGTAATCGAGAGTGCCAGCTCGTCGCGATGCTGTTCCAGCAGCGTCTTCAGCCTGAAGAGCGGCTGAATGCGCTCCACCACCGGCGTGCGCCGCCAATCTCGGAACGCGCGTTCCGCCACTTCCACCGCGGCGTTCACATCCGTCGCCGGTGAAAGCGGCACCTCCGCCAGCACCTTGGCCGACGCCGGGTTGATCACCTTCAGAGTCTCGCTGGCGCTCGAGGCGCGCCACGCGCCGCCGATAAAATTCTGCAACCGCTCCATCAGGTACGCTCCTCAGGGATAATGGCGTCGGATCAATCGAAGCCACGTGCTTGCGTTTCGTCCTGGCTCACCTATCCCCTGGTTCTCCGTTCTCTAAGTCCCTACGTCCCGGAGCGCGCGCGAAACCGTCGGGTGCGACACCCCGGCCAGCCGCGCAATGTCCTTGATCGAGGGTTGCCGCAAGAGCTGCCGCCGCGGCGCTCGCTTCCCGCCGCCGGCCAGCGCAGCGCCCGCAAATTTGGCCCGGCTCTTCTCCAAAGTGCCCAAAACTCCTTATTGCACACGTGTACGGCCGCACTCAGTCTCCTCGAACGCGCTGCAATTCGTCAATGCCCCGCGCCACGCCGTCCCGCAAACGAGCGGGTGCCCCGGAGCCTGTCCTGAGCTTGCCGAAGGATCTCGATTTTGAAATATGGGATACCAAGCGAAACGCTTCCACACGCGTCCCGCCGCGCCGTAATAATCTGGATTGCAGCCGTCCGATGCTCCAACCTTCCTCGACCTCCGCTACACTTCAACGCCGCATCGGCCTGCGCTCGGCCGTGCTCTTCAACATGCTCGAGATGATCGGCGTCGGTCCCTTCATCACGCTGCCGCTGGTCATCGCCGCTGCGGGCTATCGCCTCTCCGTTTGGGCATGGGTGCTGGGCGTAGGGATTGCCATCGCTGACGGCCTCGTCTGGGCCGAGCTCGGCGCTGCCTTACCGCGCGCCGGTGGCTCCTACGCATTTCTTCGTGAGATCTACTCGCCCGACGGCCCCGGCAACTGGCTCAGCTTCCTCTACGTTTGGCAGTTAAGCTTCACCGCGCCGCTTTCCATCGCCTCAGGCTGCATCGGCCTCTCCGGTTTTCTCGCTGTCTTCTGGCCAGGTCTCGACTCCGCGCCCATCTCCGCATTGCCCATGTTGCACTACTCCAACTTCGCCGCCGCCGCCGCCTGCCTGCTGGTCACCGCGCTTCTTTACCGCAATCTCAGCTCCATCACGCGTCTCGCCTGGGTCCTCTTTGCCGGAGTCATCGCCGCGCTAACCGGCGTCATCGTCTCCGGCTTCGTTCATGCCGCGGCTACCGGAGGCTGGCGCATGCCCGCCGCGCCCGCGCTCCCTGCTGCAATGGCTCTCGGCGGCCTCGCCCAGGCTACGCTGCTCGCCACCTACTGTTACTGGGGCTACTACAACATCACATTCCTCGGCGCTGAAGTCCGCCGCCCCGAACGCACCATCCCTCGCGCCATTCTCCTCTCCGTGCTCTTCGTCTCCGCCTTTTATGTCGCCATGAACCTGTCCGTGCTGCCCGCGCTGCGAGACGCCGCTTCCCACGCCGCCGAGTCCGCCGCACTCCGCGTGCAGCTCGTTGCCGACATCGCCAGCTCCGCCTTCGGCCGCTGGGCCGGCTACACTATCGCGGCCCTCATCGTCTGGACCGCCTTTGCCAGCGTCTTCTCGCTGCAGCTCGGCTACTCCCGCGTTCCCTACGCCGCAGCGCGCGACGGCAACTACTTCCGTTTCCTCGCCGCCGTGCACCCCAAGCACGGCATTCCTCACCGCTCGCTCGTCGCTCTCGGCCTCGTCGGAGCCGTCTTCTGCTTCTTCTCGCTCACCCAGGTCATCACCATGCTCGTCATCACCCGCATCCTGCTCCAGTTCTCGCTGCAACAAGTCGGCGTCATCCTGCTCCGCATCCGCCAACCCAACCTGCCCCGCCCCTTCCGCATTCCGCTCTACCCGCTCCCGCCGCTCGCCGCCATGGCCGGATTCGCCTTTCTGCTGGTCTACCGCGCCCACGCTGTCATGGAGCTCGCCGTGGCCGCCGCCATCGCCGCCTCCGGAACCCTCCTCTATCTCCTCCGCGCCCACCGCCTCCGCCAATGGCCGTTTGCTCAGCACAGTTGACACAATTCCTGTAACGCCCACCCCTTCCACGGTGTCTAATAGGTGCAGCCGCGAGCTTCCCCGCTGCGAGGTTTCACCATGCTCATCGGCAAACCGCCCGACATCCCCTCCTCTGAGATCACCTCCCGTGACGCCTACTTCCGCTACCTGAACCGCCGCCGCTTCCTCAAGGGCGCGGCCGCAGTGGGCGCGGCAGCCCTCGGTGCCGATCGCCTCGCCCAACTCGTCTCCCCGCGCGCCGTCGTCCATGCGGACCCAACCAAGCTCCAGACCGTATATTCCCCCCTTACCACCACCGGCGAGCAGCTCACCACCTTCGACGACATCACCCACTACAACAACTTCTACGAGTTTGGCGTGGACAAAGGCGACCCCGCCAAAAACGCCGGCGGCCTGCCCACGCGCCCCTGGACCGTCAAAGCCGAGGGCAAAGTCGCCAAGCCCCTCACCTTCTCCATCGACGACCTGCTCAGGCTCCACCCGCTCGAAGACCGCGTCTACCGCCATCGCTGCGTCGAGGCCTGGAGCATGGTCATTCCCTGGGTCGGCTACTCGCTCTCCGAGTTCATCAAGCAGTGCAACCCGCTGCCCAGCGCCAAGTACGTGCAGTTCCTCTCTTACTACGACCGTCATGTGGAAAAATGGGGCGGCGAAACCACCATAGACTGGCCCTACTCCGAGGGCCTGCGCATGGACGAAGCCATGAATCCGCTCACGCTACTCACCTTCGGCCTCTACGGCGAAACCCTCCCCAACCAGGACGGCGCTCCCGTCCGCATCGTCCTTCCCTGGAAGTACGGCTTCAAGTCTGCCAAGTCCATCGTCAATGTGCGCTTCATCGACAAGCAGCCGCCGACCACATGGAACGACCAGGCCCCCAACGAATACGGCTTCTACTCCAACGTGAATCCTAACGTCGACCATCCCCGCTGGAGCCAGAAGACCGAGCGCCGCATCGGCCTGCCCTTTTACGCGCAGCGTCGCACCACGCTCATGTTCAACGGCTACACCGATCAGGTTGCGTCGATGTACGCCGGCATGGACCTGCGCAAGTATTTTTGAAACTGCGAACAGGGAACAGGGAATACGGAACAGGGAACAGGGAACAGAGATCAGAGATAAGGAAGCGAAATTGCTCTTCGCAAATCGCCGAGGGACCCTCGAACCTGCAAACCTGCAAACCCGCTAACTTGCTAACCCGCTAACTTGCTAACCCGCTAACTTGCTAACCCGCTAACTTGCTAACCCGCTAACTTGCTAACTCGCTATCTATGAAACGCTCGACTCTCATCCTGCTCAAAACACTCGTCTGGATCGCCTGCCTCGCGCCGCTCTGCTGGCTCGTTTGGGGTGCCGTCACCAACAACCTCGGCCCCGACCCCACCGCCGCCATGGCCTTTGCCACCGGCCTGGCCACGCTGCGCCTGCTTGCCATCACCCTCGCCATCACGCCGCTGCGCCGCCTTTCGCCGCGCCTCAACTGGCTGATCAAATTCCGCCGCCTGCTCGGCCTCTTCGCCTTTTTCTACGCCACGCTGCACATGCTCACCTACGTGGCTCTCTACTCCGGCTTTAGCGTGCCCGCCATGGTCGGCGACGTAGCGAAGCGCCGCTTCATCACCATGGGCGTCGCTGCCTACCTGCTTCTCCTGCCCCTGGCGCTCACCTCCACCACCTGGGCCATTCGCAAGCTCGGCGGCAAGCGCTGGAACCGCCTGCACAGGCTCATCTACTTTGCCGCAATCTGCGGAGTGATTCACTACTGGTGGCAGGTCAAGCCCGGCGTCCTCACCCCCATCACAATCACGGTCATTCTCGCCGTGCTTCTCCTCGCGCGCCCCGTTCAGACATTCCTCCAGCGCCGCAAAGCACACGTCACAGTCGCCGCAATCCATTAACTCGCAACCTCGCCGGCTTGCTAACCCCGCCAACCCCGCTAACTGACCAACTCGCTAACTCGCCAACTCGCTAACCCGCCGACCCATCACTCGAACGGCAGCAGCGCCTGCGCCACCGGCTGATAGCTTTTCCTGTGCAGCGGCGTCGGCCCCAGACGCGCCAGAGCCTCCAGGTGTTCCGGCGAGCAGTAGCCCTTGTGCCGCGCCAGCCCGTAGCCGGGATACACCGCGTCCAGTTCCACCAGCAAACGGTCGCGATGCACCTTCGCCACCACGCTCGCCGCCGCAATCGAAAGGCTTCGCGCGTCGCCGCCCACCACCGCCTGCTGCGCGCACGGCCAGTCGATCGTGTCCAGCCCGTCAATGAGCAGATAATCGGGCGGCAGATAATCCGGCGTAACGGCCAGTTGCTCCACGGCCATGCGCATCGCCAGCAGCGACGCCCGGCGTATGTTGATGCGGTCGATCGTCTCCACATCCACCGCCGCAATCGCCCATGCCACGGCACGGGCGCGGATCACCGGCTCATATTCGTTGCGTTGTTCTTCCCTGAGCTGTTTCGAATCCGTCAGGCCCCGCAGGCGAAAGCCTTCGGGAAGAATGACTGCGGCTGCCACCACCGGCCCGAACATCGGTCCGCGCCCCACCTCGTCCAGCCCGGCAATCCGCTCCGCGCCGCGCCGGCGCGCAGCGTTCTCCAGTGCGAATCCGCACACCGGGACCTTGACCATGCACATAGTATAAAAATTCTCGGCTCGGTCGTCGGCGCTCCATAGCCGCAACCGCCGGTCATTCTCTGTTGACTCTGTGGAAATCGTAGTCGCGTTCCACACGGCAGATGCGCACTTTGAACTCTTCGTACCACACATCGCGGCCCATCTGTTGCGCTACCAGATGCCGCGCGTTCTGCTTCCACGCCGCAAATGCTTCCAAACTGTCCCAATAGGAGACCGTGATTCCCAGCCCATCACGCGCCGACTCGATCCCCAGAAATCCGGGCTGCGTTGCGGCAAGCTTTTCCATCGCTTCGGCCATCGCTCCGTAGCCCAAGTCTCCATCGGTGCGAAGCGAAGTAAAGATCACGGCATAGTACGGAGCCGCGGGGGTTGCTGCAATCGCCATCCAATCCTCCAACTCCTCCAACCTGGCAACAGGCCTCAAGGGAATGCCAGCATAACATGCAGCCGCGCCACTGAACCCTGAAACAAAACCCCGGCCGAAGCCGGGGCTCTCTGCACTCCATCATTCGTTGCTTGTCGTCAACTGACCACTGACCACTGATCACTGACCACTGCCTTTACGCCCGCACCTTGCCGGTCTCGCGATCCACTTCCTTCAGCCGCGCCGCCTTGCCGCGCAGCCCGCGAAGATAATACAGCTTCGCCCGCCGCACCTTGTAGCTGCGGATCATCTCGATCTTGTCGATCACCTTCGAGTTGAAGGGGAAAATGCGCTCCACCCCCTGCCCAAAGCTCATCTTGCGCACGGTAAACGTCCCCTGCGGGCCTTTGTTTATGGCGATCACCAGGCCCTCAAAGGCCTGCAGCCGCTCCTTATCGCCTTCCTTGATCTTCACTTGCACGCGAATCTGGTCGCCGGGCACAAACGCCGGCAAATCGGTGCGCTTCAGCTTCTCAGCCAGGCGCTGCATCACGGGATGGATTGACATGGTAGTTTCCTGCGATTGAACTCAGAACTCTAAGTTTATCAAAGATTCCCCCGCCGCGCCTACTCCGCGCAGGCACTCCACTTGGCGCAGTCCCATGCGCTATATTTCCCCAATGGACGAAAAACGAGATCTCCTCCGCCACACCCTTGCCACACTGGCCTACCGCACCGTTCGCGCCTTGGAAGACGCCCCCCCATCCTTCGCCAACTTCGACAACTCCGGCCGCCGCCCCGTGCAGATCCTCGCCCACATGGGCGACCTGCTCCACTGGGCGCTCAGCATCGCCGAGGGCAACCCTGCCTGGCGCGACTCCCAGCCCCTCGCCTGGCGGCAGGAGCAGCAGCGCTTCTTCGCGGCTCTCGCCGCCTTCGACGCATGCCTCGCCTCGTCCGCCCCTGTCCAGGCGCCCATCGAGCGCCTCCTGCAGGGTCCCGTCGCCGACGCCCTCACCCATACTGGCCAGCTCGCCATGCTCCGCCGCCTCGCCGGCGTTCCCATTCGCGGCGAAAACTTCTACGTCGCCGCCATCGCCATCGGCCGGGTTGGTGCCGTGCAGCCCGAACCCGTCAAGCCCTTTTAGGCAGTATCCGTCAAATCTCGAGTGCCCGGGATCGGAGGAAGCAGAGGCCCTCAGGCCCCTGGATGAAGCCGCGGAAGACGCGGGTTTTAGCCCCGGAGGGATGTGGCGTTGCAAGCTGAGCCGCTACCGGCCCCCACTCAGCCGTTCTCGCGCCGCATGGCTTCGAGCATCTGCAGATCCTCCGCGCTCAGCGCCGCCCGCTCCAGCAACTCCGGCCGGTTCCTCAGCGTCTTCCGCAGTTGCTGTTCGCGCCGCCAGCGTCTGATCTCAGCGTGATCCCCGTTCAGCAGCGCCTCCGGCGCGCGCAACCCTTCGAACTCCGCCGGCCGCGTGTACTGCGGGTAATCCAAGAGGCCCCCGGCGCCGTGCTGTGACCGTGGAACCCCCTCGACATCCACTGCAATCTCCGCATCCGCCGCACCAAAGCTCTCAAATTCTCCTGAAGCCTCGTTGCCCAGCACTCCGGGAATCAGCCGCATCGTCGCATCCACCACCACTGCCGCCGCCAGCTCGCCCCCACTCAGCACGTAGTCCCCGATCGAAAGCTCCATATCGCAGTAGAGTTCATTGATCCGCTCATCCACGCCCTCATACCGCCCGCAGATCAGCACCACGCGCTCCAGCGCCGCCAACTCCCGCGCCACCTCCTGCGTAAACAACCGTCCCTGCGCCGACAACAGGATCACCCGCGTGCCGCCGGGACTCCCATCCGCATCGGAGGTCGTACCCGCAGACCGGGTCTTAGAATCTGCCACAACTTCCCGACCCCTGATCCCTGATCCCTGACCCCTGCTTCCACCCCGCTCCGCCTTCGTCCCAATCCCCAGCGCCCCGAGCGCCTCGGCCAGCGGCTCCGGTTTCAGCACCATCCCCTCGCCGCCGCCAAACGGTCGGTCGTCCACCGTCCTGTGCCGGTCGTGCGCATGCGCCCGCAGATCGTGCGCCTCCACCTTCACCAATCCCTCCTTCAGCGCCCGGCGCACAATGCCGTGCGCAAAGATGCCCTCGAAGAGCCTCGGAAAGATGGTCACAATGTCGAAGCGCATACTCAATGATCATAGAATCCCTGCGCCCCATCCTCGACCTGAATCAGGAGTGTGTCATTTCGTATGGATTGGAAGGGAACAGGCCTCAGCCCAAGAAAAAATCGGCAAAAAGTGAATGGGCTGGCAGCTCTTTTCTCCAGCCCATCCCATCACTCCGGCGCGGACGAGCCCACGCAGTCCGCGTCTGCAGCTCTGCGCGGGCCCGTCCGCCGCACCCATTACTTCGCAGTGCAGCCGCCCACCAGTCTTCCCGGCGGCACCGTCGCTGTGCCATTCAGCAGATTCTGAATGTCGACGTACGCCAGCGGAGGCGCTAAGTTAAAGAATACCCCCGAGCACTCCAGCTCCCCATTCAGATGGAAGAGCGCATAGGTTCCCACGGCCCCGCCGGTATAGGTGATCTTGCTGCCTTTAATCAGGTTCTCCGACGACACCACGTCGCCGCCCGATTCCAGCGCCTTCAGCCAAAGCACATCCCACGGCACGTTGTCCCCGGCGCTCGTGTTCGACAGGTCGAAGCCCATCTCCTGCGCCAAGCCGTCAGCCCGCATCGCCGCGTTCAGGTGCGAAATCGCCGGCGCTTCAGGCGCGGGCGGCGCGCCCTGTGGCACTGGCGTCGGCGCGGACACTTCGGGCTTGGTCAGCGAGTCCAGGAAGGCGTCGATCCCCTGCGCAATCGACCGCTTGTCCCGCTCCGCCTCAGACCCTTCCGCGCCCGATGGTGGCGCCTCCGCATGCTCTCCCTCTCCGCCCGCCGTTTCGGCCACGCACCCCCTCGCCGTCATCAGGGCCAGGAACTTCGCCAAATACGGCGACCGCGCTTCGTTGATGGTGACCAGCGAATGCGGATCATACATGTCCGGAATAACCACCGGCACGCCCAGCCCTCTCAGGTGACCCGCGATGTCGTTCATCATCGTCTGATCCAGAATGGTCCCTACCACCGGAGTTTTGACTGTCGTAGTCGTAAACAGGGCCTTCGCAATCGAAAGAATCTGGCCTTCCGGTGTCCCTGAGATCAGCTTCTCCACCGAGGAAATAATCCCCCGCTGGCCTTCCTTCGGGCAATAGACATCGGCGCGCCGCGTCAGAATATCCATCGTCGATATGTCCGAGCGCCACAGTTGGAAATCGCTCAGCGCGGTCGAATCCGACGAAATAATCACTACCCCCGGCGCATTGCTCATCGCTCCCTTAGGCGCGCACTTTGGATCAGTCGCGCCCAGGTTCTCCGCCACGTTGCAAGCAACCGCCCCGCTTTCTGCATCCATGGCGCTGTAGGTAAACATCTCCGATTCGATCGAAAATGGGGCTTTGGCCTCAGCGGCGCTGCTGCTGTTACTGCTGTTCTCCGGCGCCGTATTTCTGTCGCTCGATTGAGCGTGAGACTTCTTCGCCGCGGCGCACCCCACCGCCGCAATCGCCATCAGAACCACTACTGAGCATCGAAGTGCCCAGGCAAAGCGCTTCCACGTACTCATTTCATACCTCCGGCTTTTTGGTTGGGGGGGACCCGATCACTGCAGAAAACACTCAAAAAGGGCAACGCTCGGCTTTGGCCCTTACTCCAGTTGATTCCGCAGATCGCAGCCAATAGTATCGCCGTTTCCCCAAACAATTGCCACGAGTAACTGACGAATATAAGCTCGCTTTAGACGCAAGCCCTGTGGGAAACCTCTCCAGCTCGCAGCCATAGCACCTTCGTCCATCGCTCGCTCCGCAGCCTAACTCCGCTAACTCCGCCAACCCCGCTAGCTCCGCTGCCCCGCCGCCGCGCCCCACTCCCTATTCCCTCGTCCCTATTCCCTATTCCCTATTCCCTATTCCCTAGTCCCTAGTCCCTGCCTTTTCACCCACAGCCGCGCCGTCACTGCCCCGAACAGAAATCCTCCCACGTGCGCCAAGTACGCCACTCCGCCTGTCTGCACCGTCGCCACCATTCCCACATCCAGCAGTTGAATCAGGAACCAAATGCCGATCAGCAGCACCGCTGGAATGTAGGTGACGCGAATGAAGATCAAGATCCACACCACGGTGCGGATGCGGTCCCGCGGATACATCACGATAAACGCGCCCATCACCGCCGCAATGGCGCCGCTCGCGCCCAGGCACGGAATCGTCGAGCTGGGGCTTCCCGCCACCTGCGCCAGCATCGCCACCACGCCGCCGAAAAGATAGAACGCCAGGTAGCGCATCCGCCCCATGGCGTCCTCGATCTCCGGCCCAAACGCCCACAGGAATACCATGTTGCCGATAATGTGCAGCCAGCCCGCGTGCATAAACATCGCGGTCACCAGCGTGAGCAGCGCGTACCCGTGGGCAATCGCCGCGGGAATCACCGCCCACCGCTCCACAAACGCCTCTCCGCCCGTCAGCTCGCGCAGAAACACATACGCGTTCGCCACTACGATCAGCAGCGTCACCGCCGCAAACCGCCGCGTCCGCCGCGAAGCATCCCCCAGAGGTATCACTGTTCCCACGTCTGCGTCCCTCGCTCCTCCTGCCGGTCGCTCAGTGAGTGTTTTGTATCATGACCGGCCATCGCGCAGAATTATCCGAAGTATCCCGCGCCTCTGCCTTTGAGCAACTTTGCCCGAACCATGGCTGCTGCCTCTTCCTTGGTTACGCAGCCGTCTTTGTCGGTGTCGAGGCCGGAATTTCGCTCATATTCGGCGCTCGGCCTGCTGAACAGGACCATTGAATTTGATTTTCCGATTGCGGCCGGCCAAAGGATGGCCATATAGACATCCTCGATGGTCTTGAGCATGTTCCTGTACGGTTGGAAATACCTCTCGACAAATTCCATTTGGTCGACATCGGTCATGGCGGCAAGCTCCGCAGTGCTCGTGCCAAGCTCGGCCGCTGTGTCGCGCGTGAATTGGATCAGGCCGGTTGCTCCGCTGGCGTTCGTTATCCATGGGCTGAAAGTTTCGCCCGTCTCAAAGGCTATAGCCGAGATCAGAAGATTCGGATCGACGGCAATGTTCCCCGCAGCCTCAATGAGCCTGGCCTTGAACTCGGCGCTCACCCGGGCTCCCCAGGCGATCGGCAGACTGACGAGAGCTTCAGCCCTAATGCTGCGGGTAAGCGAGCTAAACGTCGGGTCGTCCGGTTCCAGCTTTCCGGTAGGCCGGGCCATGAGGCGATCGCGGCGCTGAACCGCCTCGATCGCAGATATCGTTGCCGGTCCGCACAGTCCATCAACAGCGATCGGGCGCTGGAGATACGCACGATTGAGGTTGATAAGCTGCTGGACAATTGTTACGTCGCCGAAATGGTTCGTACCATTCCGTCCGACCGAAGCGAAGATTTTGATATTGCCCGGCATGGTTTCGCGTCTCACACGTTCGCAGGCCGCATCACCGCGCTGCCGCCGCAGGCAAGGGTGAAATGAGGCTCAGCAATCCGACGAGCCAGCCGATTCGCGAACATCTTGCGTAAGTACAACTTCCGTTTCATAATACCCTCTTCGTGAGCGAAATATCGGGTATAGTGGATGGCAGCCAAGGAAGAAAAATGGAAATTCTGCGTTAGTGCGCGGGACCATCCGCGCGTCTGACGCGCGGGCTGTCTGGGGTCAATGCGCGCGATTGTGAAACCGGCCATAAAAGGCTTCATCGGAAGCCCCAATTATTCTTCGCGCGATGGGGCCGGCATCGACATGATTGTGCTGCACTGCACAACGTCGGCCACCGTCGATGGCACAATCGCCTGGTTCATGGATCGCGAGTCACAGGTATCAGCTCATTACGTCGTCGATAAGAACGGCGATATATACCAGATGGTCCGCGATGAGCATTCCGCCTGGCACGCGAAAGCCGCTAACCACAGGTCGATTGGTATAGAGCATGTCGGCACCGCGAGCGACCGCCTCACCCGCGCTCAAAGCGTTGCGAGTGCTCATCTCGTCCGTCGGCTTACCGAAGAATATGGAATACCCGCCGCGAATGTGCTGGGGCACAGATTTGCGCCGGGTAACGAAGGCACCACCGGCTGCCCCAACCAGCTCTTCGGCGATGCGACTGCAGACGCCGTCTCGGAATGGGTGAAAACGAACGTCGCGAACGGTCTGAGATCGAAAGCGCTCCGTAGAAGCCGCCAGGTTGCGGCCGAGCCTGTTGCGCCCAGGCCGATGCGACTTCTTGACTGGACCAGGCCTTCGACGTGGCTCGCCCAGCTGCGAAGCAACTTGTCGCGGATTCACGAGAACGTCCGGCCATTGCCGCGCTCGCCCGCGGTTGCATTGACTCCGTTGGAGCTGATGACCATCGCCATTGAAGACAGAAGATTCTTCTATCATCCCGGTGTCGACGTACCTTCCATTGTCCGCGAGACGATCAAAGCGCTCACTGGCCGCAAACATGGTGGCGCAAGCACAATCGACATGCAGTTTGTGCGCACCGTGACCGGATTCAGGGAGGCGACATTGAAGCGGAAAATTTATGAGGCATTCCTGGCTCTCGTAATCCAGTTCCGCTACAGGAAACTTGAAATTCTCCGGTCCTATCTGGATTGCGCTTATTTCGGCTCCGGCCTGATTGGCGCGAATTCAGCTGCGCAAAAGATCTTCAATAAGGACGCCGATCAACTGTCCCTCGAGGAGGCGTCTTTGATCGGGGCAATGCTGGCTTATCCCCGTCCCCTCGACGGATTGCCGCGTTGGGAACTGCGAGCGCGACGCCGCGCCGCATATGCGGTTGCGGTGTTTGCCTCACGCAAGCGCCGCCCGGCTGCCCGATACAAATTCGCGCCGCTTGGGGAAAAATGAATGCGGGCGCCAGTTCCTGAGAGCGCTTTTTCACTTTCTTTGATCCGTCAACCCGGGCAAGATCGGTTCGCGTTCCTGGCCGGCGCAAGCGATTAGACTGTGCGAGGCGGTCGATCTCATTCGAGGAGAGTGCAAGAAACATGAGAAGAGCAATGCCACGAGCCTCGGTGATGTTTTTCGTGGCTGCTCTCGCCATCGCGGCGCACGCCCAGAATTACGGCTCCTCGGAACATTGGGTGGCCGCGTGGACGACCGCGGTCCATGCCCCGCTCGCGTTTCCGGGAACGCCACCCACCCCAACCTTGCAGAATCAGACCGCCCGTATGGTTGTGCGGCCAACCATCGGCGGCAGTCGAATACGAATTGTCCTCTCCAATGCTTATGGCGCATCGGCACTCACAATCGGCGCCGCGCACGTGGCCCTGGTGAAACAAGGCGGCGTCATCCTGGCCGAGTCCGATCATCCCCTCACGTTCAGCGGCAAAGCATCGGTTACGATTCCGCCGGGCGCGCCCATCCTCAGCGATCCAGTCGACCTTCGTGTTGCGCCGTTCCAGGAAGTTGCGGTCAGCATTTATCTGCCCGGCGCGGCGGCGGCCTCAACGGTTCACGAGCGCGCGCAGCACGAAACTTACATTTCCTCCCCCGGCGACTTCACCGCAAAGGACCAGTTTCCGAACGCCGCTATTGAGAAGTCGTGGTACTGGCTGGCCGAACTCGATGTCTGGGCGTCTGATCGCACGGCCGCAATCGTCGCCTTCGGCGACTCCATCACCGATGGCGCCGGCGCGGATCTGGGCGAATACGGCGATTGGCCCGACCTGTTGGCCCGGCGCCTCGCCGACGCTCACCACTCTCCGCAACTGGCGGTCGATAACGAAGGGCTTGGCGGCAACCGGCTCCTCAATGACGGCGCCGGAGTCAACGCGCTGGCCCGCTTCGATCGCGATGTGCTGTCTCTGCCGGGCGTAACCGATCTCATCGTGCTTGAAGGTATCAACGACATAGGCTGGCCGCATTGGAATCCCGCGCAGGAGCACAGCGGCCATCCCTTCACCGACAGTCCCTATGCAGCTCAAACCGTAACCGCGCAACAGCTCATTCAGGGGCTCGAGCAAATCATCGAGCGCGCGCACCAGCATGGCATCCGCGTCTTCGGCGCCACACTCACGCCTTTCGACGGCGCCGGCTTCTACACCACAGAAGGCGAATCCGTTCGCCAGCAAGTCAACCACTGGATTCGCGCCAGCGGCGCTTTCGACGGCGTCATCGACTTCGAAGCCGCCGTTCGCAATCCCAGCCATCCCTCGCGATTTCGCGAGGACTTTCAGTGGGGAGATTATCTGCACCCCGATTCCGCCGGCTACAAGGCCATGGCTGCGGCCATCGATCTCTCGCTCTTTCGTGACAGCGGGCACTAAGGGCCTGCAAAACAGGGAGTCTCAACCGCCGAGGAATCCCTTCTCTCTTCCAGCCGCGAAAGAATGCCGGCGAGAAGTTGTCAACCCCCTGCGCCTCTAACTTCCACCACCTCAGCCACTTCCATTTGCGGAAAATTTCGCCCGCTCGGCGCACAATGAACTCAGAACCAAAAGAAAGGTCAATATCCGAGTTCCGACGCCACCGCTGCCGCCCGTTGGCTACTGGCTATTGGCTGCTCCCTCGCTCCACCCCCCTCCCCCCATGTTTTTCGCGACTGTGAAACTGTGAAACTGTGAAGTGAACGGAATCAAGAGCTTGCGTCCACATTCTCTTGAGTGCGATTTGAGGCCTTTTTGTGGCTCTTTGCCGGTCCAAATTTCGCTCTTTTCCGCCAAATCGCCGCCAATGGACAATGAAGATCGAAGAACCGCAAACTCCGAGACGCGAATTGCGAACCGGCGGCTTCCTTTTGAACCACAGGCGTTCTCGCTTTACCGCGCGCAGCGCGCGGCTTATGATGTTGGCCAACTCTTATGCCCGACATTGAATCGCTGCTGACACGCTGGCAATCCGCCGGCGTCCTAGATGCGGACGCTGCCGCCCGCATTCGCGCCCACGAAGCGCAACCTGCTGGAACCCCCGCCGGGATCAATTGGCAAGGCATCACGGCGCTCATTCTCGGCGCCATCCTGCTGGCCTGCGGCGTGGTGCTGTTTGTCTCGGCCCATTGGGATGAGATTGGCCCCGGCTGGCGATATGCGTTAGTGATCGCCATGGTCGCCGTCTTCCACATCGCCGGCGGCCTTGTCCGGCCCAACTTCAGCGGCCTCTCCTCGGCGCTGCACGCCGTGGGAACCGTGTCGACGGGCGCAGCCATCGCCCTCGTCGGACAGATCTTCAATATTCAGGAGCACTGGCCGGCCGCCGTGCTGCTCTGGGCGCTGGCCGCGCTCACGGGATGGATGCTGCTCCATGACCAGGCGCAGCAGACACTCGCGCTCGTGCTCGTTCCCGCCTGGATCTTTTGCGAGCTGGGCTTCCGCATGAACGGCTACATCGGCGACGCCGTTTACATGGGCCGGCTTGCTTTCGTCTGGGCCATTCTCTACATCACATTTTTCATCGGCTCGCGCCGCAAAGCGGTGCAGGGAATTCTCTTCGCGATCAGCGTCGTTGGCGCGGTGACAGGCGTGGTGCTGATGCTGTCGAGCTGGGCATCGTGGTCCGCCGAGCAGAGCTTCATTCCCTTCGGCACGCGCTTCTGGGCCTGGATCGCGATCGCCGCTGTCCCGCTCATCATCGCCGCATCCCACGGTCACAAAGGCCTCATTCCCATCGCCGTCTCCATCGGCTTCGCGATCGCGCTGCCCTGGTGCTATCGCACCTGGACCGAGACCTACAACAACCCTGGCGGAGTAAAGACGACCTACGTGCGCAGCGATCCCAATCTGCTCGCGCACGCGCTGGTGGCCGCGTTTGCCGTCTTCCTCTGTTTTTGGGGCTTGCGCATGGTCTCCCGCGCGCTGGTCAATCTCGGCATTGTGGGATTCGCCGCAGCTGTCGGATGGTTCTACTTCAGCGACATCATGACTGCGCTGGGCCGATCGATGGGACTCATCGGCCTTGGCATTCTCTTCCTCGCCGGCGGCTGGGCGCTCGAGATCGCCCGGCGCCGAATTCTGGCGCGCATGGCTCCGCCAAAAGCCCCGCCGCAATCGCCTGCTGCCGACTTCAACGGGGGTGCGCTATGAAGATCGGACTTCTCAGGCTTTCCGGCGTCTCGGTTGCGCTGCTCATCCTCCAGTTGGCGCTGGTCTCGTCGATCGCGGCCGAGTACCTCTACCAGCGCTGGCGCTGCCCGCGCGTATGGACGCGCGCCGCCGCCTTCGATCGGCAGTTGCCCATGCGCGGCCGCTACCTGAGCCTGCAGCTCACGGTGGATGGCTGCCAAAGCACGCTGCCCTCGGCCAAAGAGGCAACCTTTCCGCGCGACGTCAATAACGCCATCAAGCCGGGGCCGTTTGTCCTGCGCCCGCAGCCGGTCTACTTCCGCGCCAACCTGAAGGTAGACAACAACCGGCTGGTAGCCGTGCGCGTTGAGGGCCAGGAAGATCAGACATCGGGCGAGGAGGTTTCGGCCGCTCCCGGAGCGCACTGCGATCAGATGCGCCTCGAATCTCCCGTCGGCTTCTACATCGCCGAGCATGCCCAGAGCCCGCTGCCGCTCCAGCCTGGCCAGGAGCTGTGGATTGAGGTGACAGTGCCGCCGAAGGGCCCGCCGCGGCCGCTCCAACTGGCGGTGAAGCAGGGCAGCGCCTGGAACCCGCTCAAGTTTCAGTAGGCGCCAGCGGTGCGGTAGCCGGCTGTTTCGCAGCCTTGGGTTGCCGGCTGCGTCAGGCTTCTCCCGCCGTGTTCAAGCCGACTAATCCTTCCGGCAGCGCCATCTCTACGCGCTTCGCCTCGAGATCAATGCGGCGCAGGTAACTTTTGGCAAAGGGAATCTGGATTTCGCCGACCGGGCCGCGAACGATGAGCAGCGGCGCGGGACCTGCCGCGCGATCCACTTCTTCAATCACGCCCACCGGAACGGGCGCCGTGCCCGCCACGGCAACTTTGGACACATCGAAAAGCGCGCAGCCGATGAGATCGCTGATATAGGCTTCTCCGCCGGCGAGTTCGGCTCGCTCCGCGCGCGGGATGGCGACGATGAGGCCGGTAAGCCCCTCGGCCGCGGAGATCGAACCCACGCCGGCAAAGTGCAGCACAACGCCGCCCTTGTGCAGCCAATAGTCCGTCAGCTCGACTTCGCGTGGAGTCCAAAGCGCCTCACCAGCCATTTCGGAACTGCCGGCTTTCGCAGACACGCCTTCGGGCATCAGCCAAAGCTGCCGCCGTGTGGCGAACTTCTCAGGGAAATCGGTGAGAATCTCGGCGAAGACCTCACCTTTGCGGCCCTGCGGGCGGCAAATCCGCGCCAGCCAAACCCATGCCCCGGGCGCTTTTGGCACGGCTACCTCCGGCCCTGGAAGTCACCGGCGGCGAGGGCAAAGGCCATGCTAAAGTTCGTCGTCCTCTTCCAGGATGTCGAGCGTGTAGCGGTGGTGCAGCTTCATGCTGACCGCGCCCAGGATGGTGCGCACCGAGCGGGCGGTGCGCCCTTGCTTGCCGATGACCTTGCCCACGTCCTGCGCCGCAACCCGGAGTCTGAGGACGGTGTTTTCTTCCCGGTTGACGGATTCCACTTCCACAGCTTCCGGCTCATCCACCAGGGCCCGCGCGATTTCGCGGACCAGTTCATCTACCTGCACCATATCAACTGGGGTCATGATCTTGCCTCTGACCATCTGCGTTCTTCAAATTGGCGACTCTGAAACCGTGCGCGAATCGTAACACGCTGGGGCGCTCTTGAGCAAAGAGTTGCGCGCCGGTCTAGGCTGTCGCGGCCGGCCACGCCCCACGCCGGAGCGGAACAATCAGGCCGCAGCCGGATCTGCAACCTGGGCAGCAGGCCCAGCCGCAGCCGGGTCGGCAACCTGCTTCGCAGGCTCAGCCGCAGCCGGCGCCGGGTTCTTGGTCACGAGCTTTTCCATGGTTCGGGAAAGCTTGGCGCCCTTACTGCGCCAGTAGGCGATCCGCTCGTGCTTCAGGTCGACCGTGGCCGGGTTGGTGCGGGGATTGTAGGTGCCGACGACCTCGATGGAGCGTCCGTTGCGGGCACGGTCCTTTTCGATGACGACGATCCGGTAATAGGGTTGTTTGCGGGCGCCAACACGCGCCAATCGAATCATGACCACGGGATTACAGTTCCTTTCGAGTTTGAGAGCCTCTTTGCGTTGGAGAGCTTTGACGCGGTGTTTCGGCGGTTAGCCCAGCCGGTTGCCGTCCTGCGTTGGCCCGCCGGCCAGGCACCGCAAAGGCACTCCGGCATGACAACGGCCGGACAACTGCGCCCGGCCGCACACGTCACAACACTCAAGTATCGCCGAAACCGGGCTTGCGAGGCAAATGGGTGGCGCCGTTCCCCGCCTCTTCGTGGAGCTGCAAGCTGTCACACCTCGACTTCGCGTTGGAGGCTGCTTGCGGGGTACCAGTCGTCGCGAGTCAGAGGAAGCCCGCTGCTGCCTCGGTCTGGGCGGCTGAACAGAACCTGGTACACTCCGATATCCCCCCGGCGGAAGGCAGCGGCAGAACCCGCCATGTACAAGAGCCATGTCCGGTAGGTGGCCTTCGAAACGTGGTCAAGGAGCGCATTCGCGTTTCGCTGGAGTCCCTCTACCCAATGCCGCAACGTCAGAGTGTAGTGCTCCCGGAGGTTTTCAACGTCGCGTACCTCCAGACCCTGGGACTCTGCGGCGTTGAGTGCCTGGGAGAGAGTTACCAGCCGGCTGCCGGGGAAGACGTACCTTTCAATGAAGGACTGTTCCCGGATGGGCGACAAAGCGGAGCGGGCGATTCCGTGATTGAGAAAGACCCCGCCGGGACGCAGGAGCCGGTAAGCGATCTCAAAGTACCTGGGAAGGCCCTTGAGACCCACGTGTTCGAACATGCCGACGCTGGCAATCTTGTCGAACGACTGTTGGCCGGCTTCGAAATCGCGATAATCGCGCAAATCGACGGTGCAGGACCGATCCAGACCGGCCCCGGCAATGCGGAGCTTTGCCGTCTCTGCTTGTTTTTGGCTGAGCGTAATCCCTTGCGCCTGGACGCCATGCCGGCCGGCCGCGTGCAGAATGAGACTTCCCCATCCGCATCCGATATCGAGGAAACGCTCACAGGGTTGGAGCCGCAGCTTTTGGCAGATCAGCTCAAGCTTTTGCTGCTGGGCAAGATCGAGCGAGTCCTCAACGGTGCGAAAGTAGGCGCAGGAGTACGCGAAGGTCCTGCCCAGCCAGGGCTCGAAGAACCCAACCGGCTGATCGTAGTGGTAGGAGATCGAGGCGCGGTCCCGGCGCAGCGAATGAAGCGAGCCGTGCCGGAACCACTCGCTCAATCCGAAGGGCGTCGCGGCCGATTTCTCCAAGATTCCTTGCCACAGGTTGCGGGGGCGGCCGAGAAGGTGCTCGGCGATGAAGAAGACCGAAAAAATGTCTCCCTCCACGTCCAGATCGCCGCGGATGAATGCCTCTCCCAGCGTGACTTCGTTCGGTTCGGTGACGAGGGATGCGAGCGCCTTCGGGTTTTCCAGAACTATGGTGCAGGCGGGCTTCCGGCTCGCCGCGGAGGACCAGCTCCATCCGTCCCACAGGCGAATGGCAAAAGCCGGTCCCTCATAGTCGTGGAAGAGATTGCTGAAAACCTTGGTTCTCTGTGACTGGACAAAATGGGTCATCACTCTGGCGTCCTTTCCCGCAAGGCAAAGATGATTTGTAGGAAGCCGGGACCTGAACCATCGAGCGAAGTGTATTTGCCGCGGGGAAACTCACGGTGGGACGACCCTCCATTTTTCAAAGAGAGGATAGCACTTATTGCTTTCCGGGTTTTGCCCGTCGCGCCTAATGCAGAAGCCCAGGCTATTACAGTAGCGGGGAACCGGCGGTTCCGATCGGCCGCGGGGCGCGCAAATCATGAATCGCGAGTACCACAAAACACATTCGCGCCGGCTGGAACGGCAAATGGAACTGCTCGTCTTCGGCCACGCGGGCTTGCCCGTTCTGGTGTTTCCCACCTCCGGCGGGCGGTTTTACGAGTTTGAAGACCAGGGCATGTACGACCAGGATTGTTACTTCCATCTGCCCACGCACTACCTGCCCAACCTCACCGATCCGTGGTTTCTTGATCGCTTCCGCGGCAACAGGTATGCGCTGGCTACAGGATGGGATGACCAATGCCTGGGCCAGAACCAGAATCTCGACTGTATCCTGAGCGAAAAGGGAATTCCGCATCAGTTCTACGTTTGGGCTTCGCCGAATTCGCACGACTGGCCGACCTGGCAGCAGATGGCACAGCATTATCTTTGAAGGCAGACAAAAGGAAACCAGGGAACCGGATCAGCGGAGTCCGAGGCGCAGCCTGGCCGGCCGCTAACTCGCTAACTTGCTGACCCGCGGACCTGCGGACTTGCGACCTTCTTCAGCAGCCAGGCCATGTTTTGTCCCAGCGTCTTCATGGTTCGGATGCCTTCTTCGTCCTTCTCCACGTCGCCGATCTCGCGGCCAACCCCGATGTTCCAATACGAGGAGCCGGGGATGATCATCTCACTGATGAGGAAGAAGTGATTCAGCGAGTCGAAGGCGTGAATGGCTCCGGCGCGGCGCACAGCCACCAAGGCAGCGCCCACCTTGCGGCGAAACATGCCGCCGTTTGCCCCGGCTACCATGCATGCTCGGTCCATCAGCGCCTTGATCTCCGGCGACACATCCGCCACGTACGTCGGAGAGCCGAGAAGAATGCCGTCCGCCTGCGCCATCTTTTCGATGTAAACGTTGCCCATATCGCCCGTCTGCGCGCAGCGGCGGTCCTTTTTCCGCGAGCACTCGCGGCAGGAGAGGCACCCGTGGATTTTCGCCCCGCTCATCTCAATGAGTTCGGTCTCGATTCCTTCTTTTTCCAGCTCCTTTAAAACGTATCTGAGCAAGATAGCCGTGTTGCCGCCCTTGCGAGCGCTGCCGTTCAATGCCACAACTTTCAAATGAGTCCTATTCATCGATCGTTCTCCTTTTCCGCTCTGCCGCGGCGGACGCGAACCCCCAAACCCTCCATTGTGCACCGTAGCTGCCATGATTGCCGTCGCGGCCGTCACAGTGCTCCATTCGCCGCGCGCTAGGCTACGAGCTGAACTCAGTGGAGTTGGCGATCGAGAACGGAATCCCCTGCGCCATCTACTTCATGAATCCCGTGCCCGACGCCGATGTGCACTCCGTCGGCGAGACAAACTTCGAATGGATTGTCGAACAGGTTGCCGGAATGACCGTCGCCAGAGTCAATACCGCGCCACGGGCTTTGGCATTGCGCCGGCCGGGGTTTTGGGGCGCGCCCGCGCACCATGAAGGGCGCGCGAAACAGAAGGCTGCGCCGAAGGGGGGCAAGCTTGTCTGATCAGGTTGCATTGAGCGGACATCGGAACGGATCGCGGGCGGTGTCGCAATTCTATTTTGAGCCCGCACCAGCCATCGCATGACGCAGCCGGTGCTTCGCTTGGGCGCTCGAGTAGCCGCAATCAAGCTCGAAAAAAATTGAAGTGTACGGAATCGTTAGATCCGTCTTGATGATAAGCACCCGGAAGACCGGCGCGATCTCATCGAGCTTGGCGATGATCTCCTCGTGCAGCATGGGGATTCTGGTCGCGTTTTTCAGAAGCGCGTCGAGCTGACTGCGGTACCGCGTAACGCCCGGCGCATCGGCCTCCGCGACAAACTCAAGCTCTTTATCAAGATACACATTGGCGCGGACGTGCTTGCTTGCCGCAATCGCATGGACCACCTTACGCGCGACTTCGAGCTGGCTGCCGCCGGAAACAATGGTCTCGATTCCCGGCTTCGACTGCGCCGGGTAAGCCGAGTCCGCAACCACAATCCAGTTGCGATGCCCAAACAGCGGCAGCAGGAGGTTCAACCGGCGTTCCCAGTCCGGCTTCGTTCGTCGCGGCGCATCGGCCATGGTTTCTGTCCCCATTTCAGTCTTACTTCAACTCCTCATCCGCGCACACCGCCACCTTGCCGCATTTTCCTGAAGCCATCAGCGCATAGGCCTCGCCGGCGCGTTCCAGCGGAAAACGGTGCGTGATGATGTCGGCCGGATGCAGGTTCCAGCGCACCAGCCGTTCCACAAGCTCTTCCATCAGCCACGTCGAGGTGACCCACGATCGGTAGAGATGGCCCCACTCGACAGAGGGAACGATTTCAGCGGAGATTGCATTGCGCCGGCCATAGCCAGATCGATACTGTTGACGATGACTGATATATCACTACCCTAGCCAGACGGAATGCAATTGTCAAGCAGCAGGTCCTTGCCCGGAGCAGTTGAGAAAGCATTGGATTGAAGAGAATTTCCAACTGCCCAATAGTTCGCTGCTCTCGGCCGATCCGCGCCCGGATGGCATCTTCTGATTCAACGATCCGCCTGCATTGGGCGCTGTGCGCGCGCGATCCTGGATGCAGGCATGGGACCAGGAATAAATCGATGGACGCGGCGTAGCGCACGGCGCCCAGGTATATCATGAGTCCGTGCTGTATGTCGGCGCGCACACTGAAAGGCAAAGGTGGAAGCTGTGAAACGAATGTCTGAAGTTGTTGCCTTCCTCATTGTTGCGGCAATGGCGTTTACGCCGATTGCAAAGGGAGAGACGAAGATGTCGATTTGGGGTCATACCGCGGACGGAGTTGCCGTTCCCATCTACACGCTGACCAGCGGACAGATTGAAGTGAGAGTGACGGCGTATGGAGCACATCTGGTGAGCGTGAAAGCCCCGGACCGCACAGGCAAAGTAGAGGATGTCGTGCTGGGCTTCGGAACGCTTCAGGGATACCTGCAGCAGCCGAACGCGAGTCTGGGCGCCATCGTCGGGCGCTATGGGAATCGCATCGCGGGGGGCAAGTTCACGCTGGACGGCAAGACCTACCAGATTCCGCTGAACAACGGGCCCAACGCGCTGCATGGCGGGCCGAAAGGCTTTGACCAATACGTTTGGAAGTCGCACGAAGTGCCGGACGGAGTCGAGTTCACCCTCGTCAGTCCGGACGGCGACATGGGCTTTCCCGGAACGCTGACCGCGAAGGTGCGCTACACGCTCAAGGGCAGTACGCTGCGCATCGACTACACGGCCACCACTGACAAGCCCACGGTGGTGAACCTGACCAACCATGCGTACTTTAATCTGCATGGCGACGACAAGGGCAACATCCTGGATCAGGTGATGCAAATCGACGCCGATCGCTACACGCCCGTGGACGCAACGCTGATTCCGACCGGCGAACTGGCGCCCGTGGCCGGCACGCCGATGGACTTCCGCAAGCCGGAGGCGATTGGAGCGCGGATCAACGCCGATAACGAGCAACTGAAGCTCGCGGGCGGATATGACTTCAACTATGTGGTGAACGGCAAACCCGGAACGCTGCGGCTGGCGGCCATCGCCACCGATCCCGTGAGCGGGCGCAAGCTCACGGTGGAAACAACGCAGCCGGGCGTGCAGCTTTACACCGGGAACTCCCTCGATGGATCACTCACCGGTCTCCATGGCGTGAAATATGAGAGATTCGCCGGCTTCTGCCTGGAGACGCAGCATTTTCCCGATTCACCGAACCATCCCGATTTTCCGAGCACCGTGCTGCGGCCGGGCGAGACCATGCACTCCACAACGACGTTCACGTTTGGCGTGGTGAAGTAGACCAAGCCGGTTAACGCGGTTCTCCAATTGGTGTAGAGCGAAGCCACAAAAGTTAAGTGGCTTTTTCCTCAAGAAAAAGCCACCTTGGAATAGATCGGAAACGCTACATAGAAATTGGAGAACCGCCTTAAGCTGTGGAGTGGCCGCCGCGGCGGCGCGAACCATCAGCGCGCGGCGGCCTTCCACCTCTTGAACCATCCCAGCCCTTCCGACGTGCCGGCGGCGGGGGTATATTCGCAGCCGATCCAGCCCTCATAACCCAACTCATCGATCAGGTCGAAGAGATAGCCGTAGTTCACCTCGCCGGTGTCGGGCTCGTGGCGCTCGGGCACGCCGGCGATCTGAAAGTGGCCCACGCGGGTCTGCCTCGGGTCGGCAAGATACTTGCGAATCCTGAAAGCCAGATCGCCCTCTTCCACCTGGCAATGGAAGAGATCCATTTGGATTTTGAGGTTGGGCGCGCCGATTTCCGCCGCGATGGCGTGAGCCTGCTCCTGGCGGTTGAGGAAAAACCCCGGCATGTTGCGCTGCGCGATGGGCTCGATGAGCAAATCGATTTCCGTGGCTCGCGCCGGGCCCGCTGCGCGAGCCTGCTCCGCCGCCCAGGCAAGATTGGCGGTGTAGACGCCGAGCAGGCGAGCGCGATCCACGCCCGGCGGGGCAATCCCAGCCATCGCATGGATGCGCGGACACGCGAGCACGAGCGCGTACTCAATGGCGCGCAGGAATCCGTCGCGGAACTCCTGCTCGCGGCCGGGCAGAGCCGCGATGCCGCGCTCGCCTGCCTTCCAATCGCCCGGAGGGGCGTTGAAGAGGACCTGGCGCAGGCCATGCTCCTTGAGCAGCGCGGCCAGCGTGGCGGCCGGATACTCGTAAGGAAACAGGTACTCGACAGCGATGAAGCCATCGCGCGCCGCGGCGCGGAAGCGGTCGAGAAAAGCGTACTCCGAGTACATCATGGTCAAATTGGCGGCAAAGCGAGGCATGGCAATCACTCCAAAATCAAATTGAGAGAGTGGCATGGAAGCACGGCGATGGATCCGCGGTTCATGTTGCGGAGTTTTGGCATCCAGGCGCCTGCGTGCCGGCGCCCCTTAGAAAATTATTTTGCGTGCGCGCTCAGTTCGTTGAGCACATGCTTCAAGTCGTCGAGTTTTTGCCCGGCCTCGGCCAGTTTGCCTTCCGAAGTCAGGCGTTGGTAGTCGGCAAAGTCGTGGCTTGCTTGGTTGATGAGCGCATTGAGATCGGCTGCCGGCTTGGCCGCGCCGGCCGGCGCAGCCGCGGCCGCGGGCTGCTGCGACTCTGCTCCGGTGAGCGAAGGCGTCTCCGCTCCGAAGAGCGAGCTCAGAGCGGCCTCGAAGGTCGGCCCATAGGCGAGGCGGTCCTGGAGCGCCAGCACGACCAGCCGCAGTTCCGGCATGGGACTGCTCTGCGCCTGCAGATAGATCGGCTCTGCATACAAGAGCGCCTGCCCGCAGGGGATCACGAGAAGGCTGCCGCGGATGACGTGCGAGCCCTGCTGGTTCCAGAGCGTGAGCTGGCCGGAGAGCTGCGCGTTCTGGTCGATTCGCGACTCGATCTGCTGCGGCCCATCGACCAGGCGCGTTTTGGGGAAGTCGAAGACCACGGCGCCGCCGTAGTGCGCGCCGTCGCTGCGCGCGGCGATCCAGCCGATCATGTTGTTGCGGTTGAGGGGCGTGAAGGGCAGGATTTCAACGAATTCCAGGCCGCTGGATTCGCCCGGCAGGGTCATAAGCACAAAATTCGGGTGCATCTCTTGCGCGTTTTGATCTCCCTGGCTCGAGCCAGTCTCGGTGGCTACGCTCCACTGGTCTTCGCGGTTGTAGAAAACTTCGGGGTCGGTCATGTGGTAGAGGCCGTAGACATCGGCCTGCAGGCTGAGGAGCAACTCGGGGTAGCGAATGTGCGCGCGCAGCCACGCCGGCATCGTTGAGGCGTCTTTGAACAGGTCCGGAAATATGCTGCGCCACGCGGCGAGGATCGGATCGTTGCTGTCGAAGACATAGAAGGTCACGCTGCCGTCGTAGGTGTCGACAACGGCTTTCACGCTGTTGCGGATGTAGTTGACGGGCTGGTCTCCAACGCTGGCCTGCGCCGAGTAAGGATAACTTGAGGAGGAAGTAAAGGCGTCGATGATCCAGGAGAGTCGGCCGTCGTCGCCGACAACGATGTACGGGTCGTTATCGAAGGTGAGGAACGGCGCCAGGGCCGCGACGCGCGCGCGTACGTTGCGCCGCATCAACAGGCGGCTCTCGGGGGTAATGTCGTCGCTGAACGGGACCTTGGTCAAGTCGCCGCGATCGAATGCCAGCAGAACGCGGCGCAAAAAACCGCCCATGACGATGCCGCCTGTGCCCTCGTAGGAGGAAAGATTGTTGCTCTGGCCCTGGGGATAGTTGAATTCCTGCTGGTGGGTCTTGACATAAACATTGGTGTCGGTCAGCTCGCCGAAGTAAATCTCCGGACGCGTCACCTTAAGGCCGGGCACGGTGCTTTGCACTGGCATGTTGCTGAGGTAGAGCGTAGGCAGGCCCTCGGGCGTGAATCCGTTGACGGGGTTCATGGTGATGCCGTAGCCGTGGGTGTAGATGAGCTTGTCGTTGATCCAGTTGCGGCTGCTCTCGGGCAGCTTGTCTACATTCAGTTCGCGCACCGCAAGCATCACCTGGCGCAACGAGCCGTTGATCTGGTAGCGATCGATGTCGATGCCGGGAAAGTCGTAGTAAGTGCGAATCTCCTGCACCTGGCGCAGGGTGTCCCGGAGCGCGCCCACGTCCCAGAGGCGGATATTGTCGAGCGTCGCCTGATTGTGCTCCGGATCGGCGGCGGCGACAGTCGTGTCGGCGGGATACTCGCGCTGCGCGAAGCGGTCGAGGCCGTAGGCTTGGCGGGTGAAGGCAATGTTGTCGGCGATGTAGGGCCGCTCGCGGTCGAGCTGGTTGGGCTTAACAATGAAAGTGCTCACGTACCATCCAACGAGACCGGCCACAACGAAGCAGACTGCAGCAGGAACGATGGACGCGAGCAGCCAGCGCGCGCGCGGCCGCAGCGCGCCTCCGGCAACGGCCATCACGGCGCCAATGGCCAGCGCCGCGCTGACCAGCAACATGCCTATGATGGTCACGTGCGCGTTGGTGTAGGTGACGCCGGCGAAGATGGTGTGTTGCTCGAAGAGCAGCTCGAAGCGGCCGACATACTCGCGAATGGCCAGCGTGAAGAGCAGAAAACCGGCGGCGATAGACACGCCGCGCAAGGGTAGGAATGCGGCGCCGCCGAAGCGCCCGCCGAGCGCGCGTCCTCCGCCCGCAGCAATGAGAAACAGCACGGCCAAAACGCACACCAGCACGGCCAGCGTGAGCAGCCATCCGGCGATAAGCTGCCAAGCGGGCAGGGTAAAGAGATAGAAGCCGAGCGGGCGGCCGAAGATGGGATCGGCGATGCCTGCGGCGCGCGGCGCGTACCAATAGAGGGCCAGGGTCGGCCACTGCGACTGCATGGCGAAGCCGGTGGCAATGGAGACGATCAGCGCGGCGATGACGGCGACGATGTGCAGAAATCGCGCCACCGGAAACTCGATCGGCCGGCCGCCGAAAAAGATCGTGTGCGTGTCGGGCAGATCGGCGGCGTGGCTGTGGCGGAGCGCAAAGAACGCGCCGAGAAGGATGAGGAAGGTCAGCCCGGCAAAGGCGGCGAAAGTTCCCCACTCGAGGCCAAGGCTCTTCCAGAAGACACTGGCGTAGCCGAGCGAGCGAAACCAGAGGAGGTCGACCCAATAGGAGATCGCGGTGCGGCCGCCGATGAAGATGAGCAGGATGGCGGCAAGAAGGAGATAGATGGCGAGGCGTGGCCGGCGCGATTTGTTTCGCATCGGCCAATCGATAGTGTCAGGCATGTCTTGCTCCACTCAGGCGATTCGTGCACGCTGAGATACGCAAGAATTGTACAGCGGTGGTGCCGGGCAGGACGCCAGGTCTGCGAGTTTCGAAACGGCGAGGCAGGAACCGTCGGTTGTCGTTGGATGCCTGGATCATTTGTCTCTTTGAGCGGCGCACCTGAATCGCAGGGCACCTGCCGGGACTATTTACTTCCACAGGATCATGGACGAATGCAACCAGCGATCGGGAAGTCCTGCAAACCGCCATCGGTAGGAAGCGGCACGAAGATAGTTGAGCTCCGGATTCATCCATTGCGGAATGCGTGGCCGAGGGTCATAGCTGAACAGAAGCTCTCCGCTCGCGCGGTAGGGTTTGAAGTCGTCCTTCGATTCGAGATCGTCTGGCAGTTCAATGACAAGGTCGCCCTCACGTGGCTCGCTGCCGCCGTGGCATACAAAATTCCTATAGTCGACGCAGGGCCCGTCCTTTGTAAACGCCGGGCTCGCAATGGCAACGCCATAAGGTGAGACAGATCTCGGGTCGGTTTGATACCCCTCCACATTAAGTCCCCGATAAACGAGGTAGGAGGCAAACTCCGTCATCAAATAACTGCTCGAGAACGGGAAGAAGAGCCTCTGGACACGGCCCGCTCCGCTCTGGGATTGGGCAATAATTGCATCTGCCAGCTCGGCCTTCGCGTGCAGCATGTTTTCCCGCTCATACACATGAAAGGCTGACAGCGAGACGTTTTGGAGCAAAACGGCAGCCGCCAGTAGCGACGTAGCTGCTTTGCTCCACAATGGCATTCCTTTCCATGACAGAACGAGAAGACGGCCGGCATAAAGCACCGCAACAAAGTCAACCGGCGCCAGGTAATAGGGCCTGCACAAACGCAAATAGAGGAAAGCTGCGTAATAAGCGAGGCCTCCCAATGCCAGACCGTCCCAAAAGGGAAGTGGCGTCAATCTGCGGCGCAGGATGAGGTAGGCTCTGGTCAGGGCGACGATCACGAATACAAGGGCGAGCGGGTCAAGCTTCAGGTAATAGAGGATGGCTTCATTCCACGGAATCGCGTAGTCGCGAGCGTATTCCATGCTGGGATGAAAAAACATGACGGACCCGTAGTAGAGAAAGAAACATAGCCCGACAAAAAGGAGGCACAGATCCAAACGGCTTTCTCTGGCCTTGAGCAGACCGTAGTCCCAGCCCTTCGCATCTGCGCGCCGGCAGCGTGAGATCAGGCGCCCGAGCGCAAACCCCAAAAGCAGCAGGAAGGCGGTCTCCTTGTAATAGATCATGTTCTGAGCGCTGAGCGCAGCTGCCACCGCCCATGAGGTTAACCCGCTCTGTTCGAAGAGTTTGACGAAGAACAGCAAACAAGCGAGCCAGAACACAACATTGCGCTCCGGAAATATCAATCCAGTGAAGCTGTAAACAATGCTGGACATAAGCAGGCAAACAGCCGACAAGGTTGCACGTGCGGTGATGCTCAATGCGCGGTCTAAAAAGATGAGAAGACAAGACAAAATCAGAAGCTGAACTATGGGCACGGCATGGTATCCGGCAACTGAGCGCGTGAAGTGGCGTACCAGGTTGAACTCCTGAATGTGCAGAGGGAAGAAGCGCCCGCTTCCGGCCCAGATCGGCGGTTGAAAACCGATGCCTCTGAGTGAATAAAGTGTGAAATACGAGTCGTCGTAATCGGCGAAGGCCTCCCATTTCAGAACCAGTACGAGGTAGGCCGCCAGGATGAGAGCCACCAACACAAGAGCAGCGATGGCGCCTCCCGAGAGAGGACATCTCCGGGCGGCTACGGTGGTTTCCCTGTCCTTCTCGTCCGGCGGAGACGCAGCGGACCGCACTGCCCAAACCACAACCACAGTGGTCACTGCAGCCATCAGGAAGTAAATCCAAAGGAAGTGATCCACCCGCCCGCGCCACAGCAATTTCAGGAGGTGTAGAAGCGTGGTCATTTCGAATCTTTCGAAGATTGAACCGGGGGAACCTATCTTAATTCGCGGTGCAATCTCCAGTCAACGATTGCACGAAAGCTTTAGCGAAGAACACAAAAGCGCGGAACCATGTGTGGTCACGGCTCATTCTGCGAGGCAGATCGCTTACCGCAGCAGCGGAGGAGCCGCTCTGAATGAAACCACTGGGCTGAGTCCAAGGGCGCCCGAAGCAATCTGGAAACCTCGAAATCGTCGTTGCGTTATATCAGCTCAGAGTGACCGGTGACGCCAAGCTCTTTCACGATCTTGCCCACGTCCTGGGAGTGGTCGCGGTGGGCGATCAGCAGCGCGTCTTCGGTGTCGACCACGACCAGGTTCTCCACGCCCACCAGAGCCACAAACTTCCTGGGGCTGAAGATATAGTTGTCGCTGGCTTCGATGGAGATGTGCCCGCCGGTATCGGTGACATTGCCCTCGGCGTCGCCGCGCAGGCGCATCTCCACCTGGTACTCGTAGAGCGAAGCCCAGGAGCCGAGATCGTTCCAAGTAAACTCGGCGGGCAAGCAATAAAGATTCGAAAGATGCTCACCCTTGGCGGAGCGGGGCTCAAGGACCGCGTAGTCGACGGAGATGTTTTCGCACTTGGGATAGGCGGAGCGGAAGACCTCGTCGAATTGAGGCGTGTCCCAGGCTGCTGCGATGGCCTCAAGCAGCGGAGCCGTCTCAGGCAGATGCTCGCGGACGGCGTTGGCCAGGGTGCGTGCCGACCATAGGAATATGCCCGAGTTCCAGTAATAGTTGCCCGCGGCGACAAACTCTTCGGCACGGTTCTGGTTGGGCTTTTCAATAAAGCGGCGCACATGGAGGGCGGAGTCGTCCTTGGCCAGGTCTCCGGTTTCGATGTAGCCATAGCCGGTTTCTGCGCGGGAGGGTTCGATGCCCAGCACCACGATGTTCTCGCCCGCCGCGGCCACGGTGAGACCTCTTTGCAGCGCTTTGAGGAAGCGCGGCTCGTCGGCGATGACGTGATCGGAGGGAAAGACGCCCAGCACTGCCTGGGGATTGTCGCGCTCGATGAGGAAGGCGGCCAGACCGCAGGCCGGGGCTGTGTTGCGGGCCACCGGCTCCTGCACGATCTGCGCGGCGGGCAGGCCGGGTAACTGGTCGGCGATCTCCTGAGCCAGATACTCGTTGGTGATGATCCAGGTCTTTTCGAGAGCGGCCAGGGGCTTAAGCCGCTCCACGGTCTGCTGGATCATGGAGCGCTCGCCGTCCAGCGCCAGGACCTGCTTGGCATGGGCGCGCCGGGAGCGGGGCCAGAAACGGGTGCCGCTGCCCCCGGCCAGAATCACGGGACGAAAATCGATTCCGGATAACATTTGAAGAAATATCCTACTCGACAACGACAACGTTTGCACAGGTGAATGCGAATAATAATGATTTTCAATAGGAAAACGCTGCCTGCTGGCAAGCGGCGGACCGATGGAGGTGAGCGGCTATAGCGGGTTACCGTACCCCAAAGCCGCCGTCCTCGGGTCGATGCGACCGGAGCAGCGGCCTTGAAGACACTCCGAAATGGGTAAAGCTACCCTGGAACAGCCGTGGGTCAGCGCTGGCCAGGTCGGCTTGCCGGAGCTGGAGCAGATCGGCCGAGCGGCGTCTCCCGGCCGGTCCTCGTACCTGGGGGACGCCCTAACCGGTACTAAAGATTGGGCGCTGGCCCCCGGGCGCCCGCGGCATCCATGTGAATAAGGTAAGCTGTCAGGAATGCCAAATATACGTCAGGGTTCGATCCATTTGTGCCGTGTTGCCGGGATCGATCTGTATCTTCACTGGACCTGGTTTGTAGTGGCGGTGCTTGAGATCGGGGGCGGGTACGGGCGCTATTCCGCGTTTTACTGGAGCGCCCTGGAGTACCTGGCGCTGTTCGCGATTGTGCTTTTGCACGAGTTCGGGCACGCACTGGCCTGCCGCCAGGTGGGGGGAACGGTGGACCGGATCATGCTCTGGCCGCTTGGCGGGGTAGCGTTTGTGAATCCGCCGCAGACGCCCGGCGCTACGCTTTGGAGCATTGCTGCGGGGCCCCTGGTGAATGTGGCGCTGTTGCCTGTGCTATATGCGGCGGTTGTCGTGAGCCAATCGCTGGGATGGGCGCACACCATGCCCGACGCCTATCAATTCCTCTGGATGGTTCGGGCGATCAATGTTGTTCTGCTGGGGTTTAACATTCTGCCTATCTATCCGCTGGACGGAGGGCAGATTCTTCGCTCGTTGTTTTGGTTTGTGTTGGGCCGCTCGCGCAGCCTATTGGCGGCGACCGGCTTGGGCTTTGTGGGCGCGGCCGCTTTGGTTTGTCTTGCTGTGTGGAAGCGCTCCGCCCTGTCGTTGAGGGTCCCCGGCTATTTTGCCTGGTCTTTGTTGATCGCCGGCTATATGCTCCTGACCTGCTGGGGCGGATTGAAGGCGGCGCGCGCTTTGATTCGCAATGAAAATCGGCCGCGGCGCGAGGGGTTTGCCTGCCCGAATTGCGGGGCAAAGCCTCCCTCGGGAGACCTCTGGAAATGTCCCCGGTGCCGGCTGACCTTTGACACATTTGAATCCAGGGCGGTTTGTCCACACTGCGGGGCTCAATTCCCCAATACGATGTGCGGCGAGTGCCACGAACAGCATCCTATGAGCGAGTGGCTTGCCGGCGCCAACGCAGGCCAAGGCGCAGCCAGCATAGGTTCTTTGGCGAAGTAGAGGCCGGACGGTGCTCTCCAGGGCGTGCAGCTGGGTGCGGGATTGAGGCGGGCCGTGCTCTGACGGAGAAAAGCCCCGCCCCTCAGCCAACTTCTTATTCAATTTCTTAGTTCAACCCAGTCAGGAACTCGCCCATGCGGCGCGTGCCATCGTCGATATTCTCCTTGGTTACCGGATAGGAGATGCGGATGTGCTCGGCGGTACCGAACGCCTCGCCGGGCACGGTGACCACGTGCGCCTCGTGCAGCAGGCGCGTAGCCAATTCCGCGGCGGTGCGAATGCCGTCCTTGCCCAGGTAGGCGGAGATGTTGGGGTAGACGTAGAACGCACCCTGCGGCTTGGTGCAGGTGACGCCGGGAATCGCCGTGAGCTTGGCAAGCATGTAGTCGCGCAGTTCGATGAACTCGGCGCGGAACTCGGCCACGCACTCCTGCGAGCCGGTGAGCGCCGCGATGGCTGCCTTCTGCACAAAACTGGTGGCGTTCGAGGTGGACTGCGACTGCAGCTTGCTCAGGTTGGCGGCCACAGGCTTTGCGGCCAGCGCGAATCCCGCGCGCCAGCCGGTCATAGAGTAGGTCTTCGACAGCGAGCCGAGGATGACGATGTTCTCCTTGGCCCAGGGGAACGAACCGCCGGAGACGGGCTTGCCGGCGTAGTTCAGGTACACGTAGCACTCGTCCAAAAGCAGAAAAATCCCGCGGTCGTGGGCGAGATGGACGATGCGCTCCAGATCGTCGGTCGAAACCACCGCGCCAGCCGGGTTGGACGGCGAGTTGAGGATGATGGCTTTGGTGCGCGGCGTGATGGCCCGCTCGATCGCGTTGGCGGTGATGCGGAAGCTCTCCGCCTCGCTGGTTTCGAGATAGACCACTGTGCCGCCCGCGTACTGAATGATGTCCTTGAAGCTGACCCAGTAGGGAACCGGCAGGATGACCTCGTCGCCATGGTCGACCAGCACCTGGATGGCATTAAACAGCGCCAGCTTGCCGCCGGTGGTGAAGATGGCCTCGTCGACCGAGTAGTCCGAGCCGAAGTCGCAGGCGTGGCGCTCGACGATGGCCTTGCGCACCTCGGGAATCCCCGGCACCACCGTATAGCGGGTGAAGTTGGCCTCGATGGCGGCGATGGCGGCGTCCTTGATGTGGCGTGGGGTGGGGAAGTGGGGTTCGCCGGCCCCGAAGTCCACCAGGTTGGCGCCCTGTGCGCGCAGTTTGGCCGCCTCGGCGGCCACAGCCATGGTCGCGGATACCTCGATGCGGCCAATGCGATCGGCAAACACTTTTTGCGGAGCTTGAACAGTCATATCCATTCCATCTTGCCAGATTTCGCGGCTGGGGCAAAATGATCCGCCAGAATCCTCCGGCGGAGGTGACGGCGCGCTGTGGCGGGAAGACGCCCTCGGAACGGAACCGGGGATGCGGCTCGACTTTCAGCAGCAGTACGACTTGTGGCACGCGGCGCAGCGCAAACGGCCCAAGGTGGAAAAGTTTCCTCGCGCGGCTTGAGGTTCCTCGGTATTAAAATCGAGACCAGCGGCACCCGGCGCTTTGCCCCGACTTATTCGTGGCCGCCATGCTGGCGGAGCAGCTCCACCACGTCGTCGTGGCCATTAGCCTTAGCCATGCTCAAAGGCGTCGCGCCGGACTCATCGGCCTCGGCCCACGCTTGCCCCTGCATCGCCTGCGCCTCCTTAAGGTCCGGGCTGACCGCATACAGCGTGATCCCGCCCTTGACATTGACATCGGCCCCTTCGGCGAGCAACGCCCGCACTACCTCAAGGTGGCCGTTTTGGGAGGCCACCCCCAGCGCGGTCGAGCCGTCGTTCACCCTGGCGTTGACCTCGGCTCCCTTGGCGAGCAGCGCCTGCACAACCTCAAGGTGGCCGTTTTGGGAGGCCATATACAGCGCAGTCCCGCCGAGGTTCGTCTTGGTATTGACCTCGGCCCCCTTGGCGAGCAGTGCCTGCACCACCTCAAGGTTGCCCTTGTAGGAGGCATACATCAGCGCGGTCCAGCCATCGTTATTCTTGGCATTGACATCGGCCCCCTTGGCTAGGAGCGCGTTGACGCGGGGCAAATCACCCTTTTCAGCCGCTTTGAGGAGATCGTTCCCTTTAGCATTGGCCTGCGCGCCTGCCATGAGGCAGACCAACACCACCGGGATTCCCAGAATCAACGAGCGCCGAAAGCGTGCCACTTTCAACAGAACCATGAAAACTCCTTTCCATGGGGAACGCCGGAAGGATAACAGAAATCCGCGGAGTTCGCGGTGCGAATCCGGTGCGCGGGTCAGCGGCCCTGCGCGGGAAACTGGCGGGGAGCTTTATGCGCGCCTTAGAACCAGCCTTGGGCTTGCCGAAGGGTTACGATTCCGGGATCAAAGAACCGTGCGGACGCGCGATAAGGGTGTCATCCGTCTCCGAGGCGGCGTAGGGCTCGCAGATCCCGGAAGAGAGATCCGGGGACGCCGGAACTCATTCTTTCGCGCCTGCTTGGATCAACAAGGCCTCGATATCCGCGTGCCCGCCCGCCTTTGCCACATCCAGCGCGCTCCCGCCGTCGTTCGTCTTGGCATTGACGTCGGCTCCCTTGGCAAGCAGCGCCTGCACCACCTCAAGGTGGCCATTTTGGGAGGCCTGAATCAGCGCAGTCGCGCCATCGTTCCTCTTTGCATTGACCTCGGCCCCCTTGGCAAGCAGCACCTGCGCCACATCGAGATGGCCTTCCTCGGAGGCCAACATCAGCGCGATTCCACCATTGTAGCTTTTAACATTGACCCCGGCCCCCTTGGCGAGCAGCACCTGCACCACATCGAGATGGCCCTCCTGGGAGGCCAACATCAGCGCGGTCAGGCCATAGCTTGTCTTGGCATTGACATCGGCCCCTTTGGCTAACAATGTCTTGACACGGAGCAAATCACCATTCTTTGCCGCGTTGAAGAGATCCTCTAAAGGGACATTTACCGGCACAGGGGCACCGTTCTTAATCTTCAAGATCATCGGTAAGCTACTTTTTGGAATTGGCATATCAAAAAGGGCAGTCAACTCCATTTCACCTCCCGGCTGAAAGGTAAGCTTGAATTCTCCAGTTCCCGCAAAAAGGTAATTTGCTCCGATATCCGCCCCAGGATTGTCAAGGTTATAAAAATCGGCCCATTTTTCTTTGGTCTCAAGCTTTATATGCTCTGGCGTCCCTCTCCACATCATCTCACTGGTAACGTAGATACCCTTTAAGGTATAGAAGAGTCGGTTCGTTTTAGGATTTTGCCGAAGGATCGAAATCACTATGTCATCTTTCGCTTCCAAGAGAACTGGCTCATTTCCTTCATTCTCAATCTTCACTTTTGTGAGCAGGGGAGTTTCTCCTTGAGCCGTGTCGCCGCCGACATCACGTTGGTCGACAGCCCACCTGGCATTCACAACGGTCACAACAAGTACGTTTTGTCCATAACTGGGCTGCGTGATTCCGAGTACGCAGCAACATGCCAGTGCCGTTGCGGCATAGCGCTGTCTGGTTTGCCAGAGGCGGCTGGTTTTCAGCAGAATCATAAAAACTCCTTGAAAAGGGGAACGCCGGAAGTCTACCAGAAATCCGCGGAGTTCGCGGCGCGAATCCGGCGCCGGGTCAACGGGCCTCGCGGGAAACTGGCGGAGAGCCGGGTGAGTGCGAGGTCAGCTGCCGTTATTGATCCGCGTCCGCAGCCGCTTGAGGACGTTGGGCGGCAGAAGCCCGGTGACGTCGCCGCCCAGCGAAAAGACTTCCTTGACCATGCGCGAGCTGACGAAGGAGTAGCGGCCAGCCGGCTGGAGAAAGACGGTCTCGATCTCCGGGGCCAGGCGGCGGTTCATCAGCGCCATCTGGAACTCATACTCGTAGTCGGAGATGGCGCGGATGCCGCGCAGCACGGCCAAAGCGCCCTGGCGGCGCGCAAACTCGACCATGAGCCCGTCGAAGGTGGCGACGGAGACGTTGCCCAGCGGCGCGGTGACCTCCTTGAGCATCTCCACGCGCTCTTCGACGGGGAAGAGCGGGTCCTTGCCCGGATTGTTGAGCACGGCCACGATGAGGTGGTCAAAGAGCTTCGCTCCGCGCTGGATCAGGTCCACGTGGCCGTTGGTGGGTGGGTCAAACGTGCCGGGATAAATGGCCTTTACGGGCATGGAGTGGCTCTATCGGGATTCTAGCAGCGCGGAGGACACATCCCCGTCCGCGAAGTCTCAGATCACCTTGCCATCAAGGTCGGCAAAGAACTTGACTCCAGGAATAGAGAGCCTCCGCAGGCCGTCGTCGTTTGTGAAGAAGACGTCCGCTGCGGCTTCCGCCGCGGTCGCAAGGTGAATCCCGTCTGCCTGGCTTACCCGATTCGCTGCGCGAATCACGCTATACCGATCGGCCGTCGCCTCGGTGAAAGGGAGGATTTCAACGGCGCCGCTCAGGAAGTATTTATTTACTGCGTCAACGCCGGAAACAGAGCCTCGCCGGCGTGGTCCGGTCAATATTTCGCCAATCGAAAACACGCTGGTGCTCAGCCTGTCTCCACGGCTCACGATTTGATTGAGAATCCTACGAACCTTCGGGCCAAAGGTTGGATTCGCTTCGAGCATGTAAATGAAAAGCATTGAATCCCAATAGATTCGGGTCACCCGCGATTCCCCTTTCGCGCCCTTTCTTCCTGCTCATAACGTTCCCAAACGTCTGGTCCCCAGTTTCTCTCGGCCTTCAGATACGCTTCTCCTCCACCGAACGCCGCGTATGCGTCTTTGAGGACGCCATAGAGCTTCTCCAACCCAGCGCCGTTGGGGACTGGATTGCCGGCGGTGTAAGGCGACTGCCCGGCTTCTCCTGCGTCCAATACGCGAAACACAAATTGCACCGTAGTGCTGGGGCCACCCGAAGCGGGACCGCCACGTTTTTCGATCAACACCAGCCCTGCTTCACGCTGGAATGCGCGCGACGACAAGGTGGAAAAGACAGAAGGAGTCCTGTTTGTCCATCCGAGATCTTTCAGCACATTTCCAACCCGAATTTGTACGATCTTCTCACCTCTAGACCGGGCGGGTTGCACATAGGTCGCAATCACATGCTTCTTGGTTACATCGGTAGGAGTCATTGTTGAATCCTCCAATATACATGACTCTACATTACATGCATGACAATTGCAACAAAAAAGTGACTCCCTTTATGTAAGTGCGTGTACTACTCTTTTAAGGTCTGTTATCCTCTGCGTCCCCGCACCGCTTCCTTGGCTTCGGCAGCGCCCCCGGTGGGGACCGCGGGCACGTCGGCCTTTACAGCGCCGATGCTCAGCCGCTTGCGCAGCTCGGCGTCGAGCTTTGCGTAGACGTTCTTGTTCTCCTTGAGGAAGGCGCGCGTGTTCTCGCGGCCCTGGCCGATGCGCTCGCCGCCGTAGCTGTACCAGGCGCCGGACTTCTCCACGATGTTGTGGGTCACGGCCAGGTCGAGCACGTCGCCCTCCTTGCTGATGCCCTCGCCGTACAGGATGTCGAACTCGGCCTCGCGGAAGGGCGCGGCGACTTTGTTCTTGACGATCTTGACCTTGGTGCGGTTGCCGGTCACCGCGTCGCCTTCCTTGATGGCGGCGATGCGACGGATGTCGACGCGGACCGAGGAGAAAAATTTGAGCGCGCGCCCGCCGGTGGTGGTTTCGGGGTTGCCGAACATCACGCCGATCTTTTCTCGGATCTGGTTAATAAAAATGAGCGCGGTGCGTGACTTGGAAACCGTGCCTGAGAGCTTGCGCAGGGCCTGCGACATGAGGCGCGCATGCAGGCCCATGAAGGACTCGCCCATCTCGCCAGCCAGCTCTTCCTTGGGTACCAGCGCGGCCACTGAATCCACGACCAGCACATCGATGGCGCCGGAGCGGACCAGGGCTTCGGTGATATCGAGAGCCTGATTGCCGCTGTCGGGCTGCGAGACGAGCAGATTATCGATATCCACGCCGAGCTTCTTGGCGTAGCCGGGGTCGAGCGCGTGTTCCGCGTCGACGAAGGCCGCCATGCCGCCCAGCCGTTGCGCTTCGGCGATGACCTGCAGGCAGATCGTCGTCTTGCCGGAGGACTCGGGGCCGAAGATCTCAGTGACCCGGCCGCGCGGAATGCCGCCCACGCCCAGCGCCGCGTCGAAGCTGATGGAGCCGGTGGAGATCACGGCAATCGGCACCAGCGCCTCCCGGGACCCGAGCCGCACAATCGACCCTTTCCCGAACTGTTTTTCGATCTGTGCGAGGGCAAGTTCTACGGCTTTGGCGCGGTCGTCGGCGATGGCCATGGGGAGGGCTCCTCTAAAAATGCTCGCCCTGCGCATCTCGTGCTTTTCCCGGCAGGAAACGGCGAGGGGCATGATTTGGATTGCGAAGGGATTGTAGCAGGACGGGACACAGAAGCACAGGAGAAAATGGCGAAGGAAGAGAGAAAATCCTTCCCAGCCGTGGACACTGGTTTGGTAAAGCACAAGCAATTTGGAGGAAGTCTCCGCCGAAGGCTAACGCGGTTCTCCAATTGGTGTAGAGCGAAGCCACAAGAGCTAAGTGGCTTTTTCCTCAAGAAAAAGCCACCTTGGAATAGATCGGAAACGCCACATAGGAATTGGAGAACCGCCTTAAACCGTATACGCCCCAATCCGCGTCTCTCGGCTGGTGAGGGCGTCGCACTTGCGGTCCAGAACCTCGTACTCGCCGTCGTGCTCCTTGCGGAAGGCGCGAAAGGCCTCTTCGCTGGTCCAGCGGTCGATGGTCAGGTAGCTCAGGGGGACATAGGCGTCGCGCAGCAATTCCGTTCCCCGATAGTCAGGCGAGGCGCGGAAAAGCTGCGCCCAGGCGCCCTCGGGACCGTATGCGGCCTCGAAGCCGGCTACTTTGTCCTCGGCAATCTCAAACTGCCAGACCACGACAAACATGCGAAACCCAATCCTGTGTTTATGATAGCGCACCAGATTCCGGCGTTGGCGTCGCGCAGAGCGCACGGATCCGATACGGCTCCGGGAATCTTTAGGGCTTGCCGCGCAGCCTTTCCCACGAATTGGGACGGCGTCTCTCGACAAGGCGCATACTTATGATGGTGATGGGCCGTTCCCTTGAGGAGTAACCTTCCCCTTAGGTCTTCTTTTGCCGCTCCCATCGCTCGACTTGCAGGGTAATTCTGATAAGGGATCTGATAAGGCTGCCTGACGCAAGGCTCGACGCGCGCGCTGTGCATTGTGCGGCGCGAAACCTGATGCGGCCGCGAAGGGATGGCCATGGTGCATCCCGGCGCCCGCAGCACAATTTGAAGGCACAAGAAATTAGGGCTCGACTGTGAGGAATCTATGAAGGCTCGCTATCCAGGCATCCGCGTTACTGCCAACGGGAATCAGCTTGTCAGCTACCACACTGAGACGCGCATCGCCGACGCCGGCGTGTTTTACCCCATCACGCCTTCGACCGAAGGCGGCGAGCTCTTCCAGCAGGCTTATGCCGAGGGCCACCTGAATGTCTTCGGGAACAATACGCTGGCCATTGAAGCGGAAGGGGAGCATGCCGCGCAGGGCGGAGCCATTGCCCACTCGGTTTGCGGCAAGCGCGTGGTGAATTTTACTTCGGGCCAGGGAGTGGTGTACGGCGTGGAGCAGTACTACCACGCGCCGGGCAAGGGATCGACCATGGTGCTCGAGGTGGCCGCGCGGGCGCTCACCAAGCACGCGCTCAACGTGCATTGTGGACACGACGATATTTATGGTGCACTCGACACGGGCTGGATCATGCTGTTCGGCAAAGACGCGCAGCAGGCCGCCGACCAGGCGCTGATTCTGCGCCGCGTGACCGAGCTTTCACTCACGCCCGGCATGAACATCATGGACGGCTTCCTCACCTCGCACCTCGAGCGCACGTTTTACAGGCATGAATCGGAGCTGATTCGCGAGTATCTTGGCGCGCCCGACGATATCATCGACTGCCCCACCGAGGCGCAGCGCGTTCTGTTTGGGACAACACGGCGGCGCGTTCCTAAGATGATGGATCTGACGAATCCCATCCTGCTGGGCCCGGTGCAGAACCAGGAACACTACATGCAGGGCGTGATCGCGCGGAGAAACAACTTCGCCGAGCCGATCCTCAGCTTCCTCGAAGAAGCCTACGAGAAGTTTGCCGAGCTGACGGGCCGGCGCTATGGGCTCATCAGCGAGTACAAGACGGAAGATGCGGACACGGTCTTCGTCTCTCTGGGCTCAGCGGCCGAGAACATCGAGGCTGCAGTGGATTACCTGCGCCAGACCCGCAATTCGAGCGTCGGCTCCATCCATGTCAACGTCATCCGCCCCTTCCCCGAGGCCGCGCTGGTGAATGCGCTCAAGGGAAAGAAGAATGTCATCATCCTCGAGCGCACCGACGAGGCCCTCGCCGGCGACAACCCGCTCGGACGCGACATCCGCACTGCATTTTCAAAGGCAGTGCAGGGGATCAGCACTTTGCCTAAGGTCACGCTCACTGAGACACCGCGGTTCTTTGGCGGCAGCTATGGGCTCGGCTCGCGGGATTTCCGCCCCGAGCACATCATCGGGGCCTTTGAGTATGCGATCGCGGGCCGCACGCGCAAGGACGGCAAGACGGCGGCCGACGGAGTCAATTTCTTTGTCCTTGGCGTCGACCATCCCTACGCGGTCATCGCCGACGAGACGCCGTCCCTGCTGCCGGAAGGCGCTGTGGCTGTGCGCTTCCATTCCATCGGCGGCTGGGGCGCAATCACGACGGGCAAGAACCTGGGCGCCATCCTCGGCGACCTCAACGATCTGCTCTACCAGCGCGACGGATTGAAGGACGAGTTGGGCAATCCCAAGGAAGTGATCCACGTCAGCGCCAATCCCAAGTATGGTTCAGAGAAAAAAGGCGCGCCGACCAGCTACTTCATGGTCGCGGCCAAGGAGCGCATTCGCGTCAACTGCGATCTGCGCCACGTGACTGTAGTTCTCTGCTGCGATCCCAAGGCCTTCACGCATACCAATCCGCTCGACGGCATGCAGGAGGGCGGCAGCCTGGTATGGGAGTCGGACGTGGACGGCGAGCGCGCCTGGGAAAACCTGCCGCTGTGGGCGCGCCGGCAGATCGTCGAGAAAAAGATTCGCGTTTTCACGCTGCCCGGCTTTGAAATCGCGCGCAAAGCCACCGACCGCGCTGACCTTCAATTGCGCATGCAAGGCAACGCGTTCCTGGGCGCATTCTTCGCTGTCAGCCCCATGCTGCAGGAGTTCGGAATCACGCAGGAGCAGTTCCGCGAGGTTGTTCACAAGCAGTATGTAAAGAAGTTCGGCAAGCTCGGAGACGCGGTTGTTCAGTCGAACATGGAAGTCATGATCCAGGGTTTCGAGCGCGTGAAAGAAATCGCGATCGGCGAGATCGCGGCTGCCGACCACTCCAGCCTGCGCGGCCAGGCATTGCTGCCGATTCTGGAAGGGGTTCCGGCGTTCGCTGAAGCCGGCTGCGGCAGTGGCCGGCGCTCTACGCCGCCGCCCGTGGGCCAGGGCGCGCGCACGCCCATCTCGACCATCGCCGCGTTCGACGCGGAGTTCCGCTCGCACTACGGCTACAACCAGCCGGCTACGCCGCTTTCGGCCATGGGCGTGATGGCCGCGGCTACGGGCGATACCGCGTCGAAATACGTCGCCCGCCGCGAGACGCCGCTCTATATTCCGGAGAATTGCACGCAGTGCATGGAATGCATCAGCGTGTGCCCGGATACGGCGCTGCCCAACTGTTCGCAGGACTTGAGCACCATTCTGGGCACAGCGGTTTCGCGATATGTGGCCGATCCCGCCGAGCGCAGAAAGATGCTCGACAAGCTGCCGGAGATCGAAAAGCTCGCGCGCCAGCGCATGCTGGCCGAGATGAAGCAGGGAACCCTGCTGCCCATGATCATCCGCGAGGTCACGGAAACTGTCGACGGGTTCTCGGCGCAGGCCAAGGAGCAGTTTTACGCGATCATTGACAAAGTTCCGATGGCCTACCAGAAGACGAACGCCATTTTCTCGTCGCCGGAGCGCAAGTCGCCCGGTTCGGGCGGCATCTTCTCGATCTTTGTCAGCAACCTGTGCAAGGGCTGCGCGGCTTGCGTCACGGCCTGCGGCGATCGTCAGGCGCTGAAGATGGTGCAGGAGACCGAGGAGGTGAACGCTGAGCACGAAACCGGCACGCGCTTCCTCGATCTGATGCCTGACACCAGGCAGAAGTACCTGGGCCTGTATAACGGCGCTAACCCGGTGGACTCAAAGACCGCGACGCTGCGCAACATGCTCATGGTGCGGACCAACTACGACGCGCTGGTGGCGGGCGACGGCGCGTGCGCCGGCTGCGGCGAAAAAAGCGTGCTGCGCTCCATTGCCGCGGTGACCGAGGCGTATATGCGTCCGGTCTTCCACGCCAAGAGCGACCGCCTTGTGGCCAAGGCAGGCGAACTGGAAAAGAAAGGCGCCGCCAGGCTTGCGGCAATCAAAGAGAGCAATCCGGCGGAGTACGCGCGCTTGCGGCAGGCCATCGCGCATCTGGTCATGGCACTGGGCGGCGAAGAGGACTTGGACACCAAGGCGCGCATCGCAGCCTACGAGGCCGAGCATGGCGCGATCACCGACGCGCAGCTTGTGGAAGCTATCGCCGCAGTGCTGCTGACCGAGGCCTTTAACCACAAGAACCTGCAGCCCATCGACGGACGGCTGGCCAACGGCATGAGCGTGATGGCTATGGCCGCGCACACTGGCTGCAACACGGTGTACGGTTCGACCCCGCCGAACAATCCGCATCCCTATCCGTGGATGAACTCGCTCTTCCAGGACGGCGTGACCGTGGGCTGGCTGATGGGCGAGAGCTTCATCGTCGATCATGCGCGGCGCTCGGTGATTCCCGAGCGGCTGGCCGATATTCTGCTCACGCGCGACGCCGGGGCCCCCACGGACGGGTCTTTGTCCGTGGGGGCAGCAGGCAACATCCTGAGCGAAGAGGAGTACTACCACTTTACGCACTTTACCGATGCGCTGATGACCGATCAGGAGATTGTGGAGCTGCCAAAGGTCTGGGTGGTAGGCGGCGACGGCGGCATCGGCGACATCGGCTACCAGAACACGTCGAAGGTCGTCTTACAGAACCGGCCCAACGTGAAAGTGCTGATGCTCGACACGCAGGTCTACTCGAACACCGGCGGGCAGAACAGCGATTCTACACCGATGCTTGGCGGCAACGACATGAATACGTTCGGCTCTGCCACGCAGGGCAAGAACACCGAGAAGAAAACGGTGGCCGAGACTTTTCTCGCCGGGCACGGATCGCCGTTTGTGGCGCAGGTGTCGATGGCAAACGCGCCGAAGCTTTACCGCGCGATTCTCGACGGCCTCGAGTATCGCGGCACCATGTTCATGCAGTGCTTCACCACCTGCCAGCCGGAGCACGGTGTGGCCGACGACATGGCGCTCTTCCAGGCGCAGCGCGTGCGCGACTCGCGCGGCGCGCCGGAGTTCGTCTTCGACCCGCGCAAGGGCGAGAGCTACCAGGAGACGCTGGACATCAAAGGCAATCCGTCCATCGATCTCGATTGGTACGAAACGAAGTCCAAGGTCACCAACGAGCCGTATCGCTACACCGTGGCGCACTGGTGCGTCACTGAGGCTCGCTTCCGCAACCACCTGAAGAAGATCAAGCCCGAGCAGGCCGAGAAGCTAATCCCGCTCGACAACATGCTGGTGCGCGTCACGCAGCAGGACGTGGTCTACCGCCGCTACCTACACCCCGAGCACCGCAGCTACATTCCCGACTTCGGCGTGTATATTACGTTCGATCAAGATGGCAAGTCGGTCTACTACGCCATCTCGCGCCAGCTGGTCATGTTCTGCGTGGAGCGGCGCAAGGCCTGGCGGTTACTGCAATCGAAGGCCGGAATCAAGAACCGCGAGTACGAGGCGCAGAAGGCGATTGCTGGCGGAATTGGATGCGGGTAAGATCTCGAAGGACGAGTTCTTCGCCCACGCACACGAAATGATGTCCGAAAAGCTGGGCAGCGCGGTGCTGGCGAAGGCGTAAACGCGGTAGTCGATCCGGCACAGTCACAGAACGCGGACCCGAGAGTCCGCGTTTTCGATTTCATGACAAGCTTCAGACCAACTCAATTATCCGTGCACAGCACATCATAGTAGTAGTTGATCAACACCTTCTTGATGGGCGCAGGGGTCTTGGGCAGCTGCACGGTCCGCTCGACCGAGTTCGGCCCTTTGATGGAAATCTTCCCCAGGCGTATCACGTTGCCGTCGGCCAGCTCCAGATAAAACGGCACGAGATTTTTGAAGTCTGCGCCTACCCCGGATTGCGTCAGCTTGAAATGCAACTTCCATCCGTCGCCGTTGGGCGTGGCGTCGCCATCAAAGTGATAGGCGGGCAGATCGGTTCCATATACATACTCGTTGAAGAACCAATCCATGGTCTGGTTGCCATCCAGGTCCATCCCTGGGGCCATGTGTTTTTCCACGATGGCCTTGAAGTCCTCGGTCGTGGCGGCCTGCAGCCGGTAGGTGTTCACAAAATCCTGCATAGTGGCCTTGAAACGCGCATCGCCATCCTTCGGCGACCACATCATCATGCGAATCATGTGTAGGATGTACGCGCCCTTGGGATAGACGAGATCGCCGTAGATGTTCCAGCCGGCTTTGGGCGAGCTGAGGCGAATGCCCATGGTCACCGGACCAACATCAATGGGCCGGAAACCGAACTCGTTTTTCTCGGTGAGCAGCCGCCGCTCCTCCTTCCAGAAATTGAGGAAGTCGTCGGGTTTGGACCGAGTCATCTGCAAGAAGATGGAGGCCGAGGTGTTGGCGAAGCCCTCGCTCATCCATTGGTCGCGGTAGCTGCGGAACCCCACCGTATGCCCCCACCACTGGTGCGCGACCTCGTGGGGCGTAACGATATTCCAGTAAGTTTGGTCCCAATCGGTTCGGACGGTGTTGCTCTTGTCGACCGTCGCGATGACAAAGTGCCGCTGCGTCGTATCGAAGAAGCCGCAAACAGGGAGGTAGACGAGCATAGGCCAGCTTTGGCCGTAATTGCAGGCGGCCTGCTGGGTGAGTGCGATGTGCGGGAAAGAGAGCGGGCCAAAATAACTGGTGTAGATTTGCGCGGCGACCTGGCCCTGGCTGAGCTCATTGCCCAGCATGGGCGTGGTGTTGAGTTCGCCCATGCTCTGGTTGTGGCTGTGCCATGCGTCCGCAACATATCGAAACAAGTCGGAAGGCTCCTTGTTAGCATAAGCGTCGATGATCAGTTGCCCGCCGAGAGGAGTTTCGATCTTTGCCTCCTTCATTTCAAAGTCGCCTAAGTTGAATCCAACGACAGGCAGCGGCGTTTCGGTCTTCCACTCCGTGGTGGTGATTTTCCCCTCTGTAACCTCATTGATCTTGGTTCCCGTGGCGATAAGCTGCAACCCTTTGGGCACATGAAAATGCATGTGGTAGGTGGCGTAGTCGCCGAAGCCCTGGTTGGAGCTGGGATACCAGTTTTCGCGCGCAATGGGGTAGTAGTTGTCCCCGCCCTCATTGAGGACGACATCCTTGCCGGCGTAAGAGATTTTGAGCGTGGTGGTTTCCCCCTTTTTTAGCGGCGCGGCAAGGATGACGCCAAAATCCGGATCGTCTTCCTTCCTCTCCTGTACCCAGTCCAGCGGATCGCCTTTCGCAGAAGTGACTTGACTGACACGGAGCGTGGAATAAAGGTTAAGCGGGATCACGGCAACTCCGTCCTGATCCGCGCGCACCTCCACCGTGGCCAGACTGGTGAGAAAGCCGTTCTTCTCGATGGTCACATCGAGGTTCTCGCTCAGTATTCTGTAGGCTGCGTTGTGCTCATTGCCGCTGGCCGTGCCGGCAACATACTCGGCGGTGCGATGGAACGCGAGGGGCATCGTCACCATCTCGTTCGTTGAGTCCCACTTCAGCAGCGCAACCTCTTCGGGAGCCAGTTCGCTCACTCCGTTGGGGTCGAGCTCGAAAAACAGGTGAGGGTTCTTATTCCCATGCACTGCAGCAAGAAAAAATCCGCCTGGCGCCGGGCTGAGAACGTCCTCAAGCAGCCGCAAATCGACATTCGTGTGCAGATGATGGCGAGCAAAGGCTTGGAGATCCTGCCACGCCATCGCATAGGCTGCGTCCGCCCCCTCCTTTGCCGTCGCCGCTTTATGCAATTCGGCTGAGGTCGAATCCGTGAAGCGCATCACCACCTGGTCGAAGTCCTCATCGAACTCCTCTGTCTGCATCTGAAGGGAGAGATTGTGCCGCTCTTCGGCCGTGGGCGGCGTGATGTGCAGATGGCCATCCCCTTTGAAAGCCGCTCCCGTCACCTTACCGTTGACATCGCCGAAAAAGGTCACGCTGCCGCTACGAAAGGTGAACGTAGCCGCATCGCGTTTGAGTTCGAGGTCCTTTACTGAAACAACCTCGCTGCCAGGCAACAGGTTGCGCAACTGCTGGTAGACAGGGTTGGCGTTGGCTGCGCGCTGCGCCTGGGTTGTACTCAGGCAACTTACGGAAACAAAGAAAATGGCAAAAACAGACAGACAAAGACGGCATCGCATGGAGAGCCCCGCTGGAGGAGTTTTGCTGTTGGACCACTATAGCGCAGAACGGCGATTCGCGCAGTGACAGGTTTCGGCGGGGCCGGTTTATGGGATGCAGAGATCTACGTACTCATTGACCGGCATCGCTTCGAGACGATCGCGGTCGAGCGAAACGTCGAGAATGCGCAGCGCCGCTACTCCTCGCGATACCAATATTGGGCAATAATATACTTCGCAACTCAGGTCAGCTTTAGTCCAAGAATCGGGCGAGCTTTGTTGCCAGCTTCGCGGGATTCGCGGTCTCGCACTCCCAGACGACCAGCATTGCCCATCCTAGCCGCCGCAGTTGCCGCGTGACTTGCCTGTCCCTTTCCGCGTTCCGCTCAAGTTTCGGCTTCCAGTAATCCCGCCGCGATTTCGGTGGTCGATTATTGCGACAGTCCTTGTGTAGATGCCAAAAGCAGCCATGCACGAAGATCGCCTTTTTCCGCGACCGGAAAACCAGATCGGGACGCCCCGGAAGATCGCTGCCTCGCAGTGAATACCTATAGCCCATTCCGTGAGCGAGCTTGCGGACGGCAATCTCCGGTTTCGTGTTCTTGGAGCGGATAAGCCTCATCCGCTCGCTGCGCTCGGACCGCGTCAAGATATCCATGCTACTGCTTCGCTTTTGGCCGCTTCCTCGCGCGGGCGCGGCGGCGTCTTGCGCCTTCGGCTTTCAGCGATTCCTTTGGGACAGTGAATATCTTGCGCACGGCGCTATCGAGCTTCTCCCATGGCGTATTGCCCGGCACGTCGGGAGCTGGCGCTGGCTTCATTTGTGATTACCCCCGTTCTTGAATAGATGCTCGGAGGGCGTCCATGTTTTCGCAAACTTATCAGCCCGGCGCAGCCATTCCTTGATTCTGTTCTCTGGGGGACAAGCCACTCCCCAGTATTCCTCGAACAACCGCCCATCAAGCCTTTGCGCGGCCTCCCTCATCTCGTTTTGAATATGCTGCAATGATCGCAGCAGGTAGTTACCGCCCCGCTCTTTCCCCGCCACGCTTCCAGCGGTGAAAAGGTCGCGCGTCTGAGGGCAGAACACTCCATGATAGGTGAGAATGTATAGCGCCGCCCTGTCGTATTTGTTTCGCGTGCGCGAGGGCTTGACCACTTCTGGACAGAGTAAAGCGGCTTCCGCGCGGAGCCTTTTCTTCTCGCCTTGTGGGAGCCTCATGTAAACGCGAACTTCAAGCGGGAGGGTCTTCTCCTCCCCTGGACTCTCTTCCAGCCACCAAAGCGTTTCTCCAGCTTTCAGGCGTCCGCGCGAATACTTGCGGACGTGGAACATCTTCTCTTCGGGAGAAAGCCGCGAGAACGCCTCATAGTCAACGTCCATGTGATCGAATAGCGGAGCGTCCCGGTCCATCTCCAGCACGAACCTCGGCGCGTGAGAAATTCTTACGTGCGTGATCTTCTCCTCGTATCGACCCCACTTCACCGCTGGCATTCCGCCGAACTTTCCAAATACGATGTAGAGTTTCTGGACGCTGGGATCGCGCATCCCCTCGAATACGCTGTTCCCCACGGTCAGCCATGATTCCTTGGTCGTGCTCTTGGCTTCGACTCCAAAGCCATTCGCCACGATGTCGGGGAAGGCATGAGGGTGAAATGACGGCGAGATTTTTATCCCGCGTCCGGTCGCCGTTTCCTCAAGCACGTCTCGCACGCGCTTCTCGAAGGCATCCGCGTCATGGTAGGCAGTGCTCGCGCGAACGTCTTGGTTTAATTGTGCGACCGCCAAGTCGAGTATGCCCTCGAATTCCGCCGGGTCGATCATGACAGGCAGTCTCGCACTGCTTGAGCAATGTGCCACGCGAGCACGGGAGGCACCGCGTTTCCCACTTGCCGCTCCGTTTCTCTCAGCTTCGCGGCGAAAATAAAGTCATCGGGGAAGGATTGAATCCGCGCCGCCTCGCGCATGGAGATGCGACGGGGCAGGCTGTAGTGATACTGGATGTTCCCGTGGCACTCAGCGCGAATCGTATCCGCTGGCTGATCGGCCTTGAGCGTTCTGTCTCCCTGCTCCGGGCTGCGCTCGGCGCGGCTCCAAACGTGGTTAATGGCTTCATTTTCCTCCATCGTTTCAAGATCGCCGATAGCCTCCCGCGATGTCATCCACGCGCCTCTTTGCAGCAGGGGCCAAGGCGCGTGGAAAGGCTTAATGCCCGGCGCGGTTCCCACGATGAAGACACGCTGCCGCATTTGCGGAACGCCGTATTCGGCAGCGAGATAGAGATGATAGGACAGGTTGTAGCCAAGCTCGCTGAGGTCAGCGAGCACCTTGGCCAGATTCTCCCTGTTATAGCGTTGCAGAAGTCCCTTGACGTTCTCCGCCACGAACACGCGCGGCTTGCACTGCTCGATGACTTTCACCATCGCGCGATAAAGTCCGCTGCGCGTCTCGCCACGAACGCCAGCGAGTTTTCCATTGATAGACACGTCTTGGCAGGGAAAGCCGCCTATCACGACATCAACTCGTCTCGGCAGCTTCTCCATCATTTGCCAGATGTCGCCGTGCTCGATCACGCCGTCGAGGTTCCTACGGTAGGTTCTGCACGCGGCCTCGTTGATGTCGTTCGCCCACCTCACGGAAAAGGGGAGTGGTTCGTATTCGCGGCCAAAGACGCGGAATCCTCCACGGAAGCCAAGGTCCATGCCTCCGCACCCGGAGAAAAGAGAAGCCACGCTATAGTTTTTTCCGCTTGCCGCGCCGTTGCCGTGACCGTTGTGAGTCAATTAGGCCGCGCCTCAGAGTTGATCTTCCCGGTCAGTTGCTCGAAGGTCAGGCGCTTGCCGATGATTCGACGCACTGCGACATCGAACCTATCGCCGTCGCTCATGCCTTCGCGGTGATTGTACCTGAACGTTTGCTCGTCCAGATAGCGAAAAAGATGGAAGGGTTCCACGCTTATGTACGTCCCTGAGATTCCGCGCTTTAGAAGCGACCAGAAGTTTTCAAGGCCGTTCGTGTGAATCTTTCCGTCCACGTATTGCACAGCGTGATCCACAACCTGATGCGCGTAGTCCTGAGCCAGCCCGCTATATGAAGGCAGGGCATCAGTGTAGAGCGCGGCTCCTGCCTCGACGTGCTTTTTCACTTCCGCTTGCAGGGCGGATTTCTTGCAGTTTGGAATAACCGTGGTGCGGACCCTGCCGCCACGCTCAAGCAGTCCCATCACGGCGGTTTTGTCCTTGCCGCCCGTTCCCGTGATGCGCCGCTCGCGCTTGCTCACGTGCATGTTTCGCGCCCTCCCGCCGATGAAAGTCTCGTCCGCTTCCACTTCGCCAGTCAGCTTATCGGCGTGCTGCATCCCAAGCGCGAACCGGATGCGATGATCCATGAACCACGCCGTCTTTTGCGTGACGCCGATTGCCCGATGGACCTCATACGAGCTTATGCCGTTCTTGCAGTTCACGACCTGCCACATCGTGGCCAGCCATTTGTCGAGACCGATTGGGGAATCCTCGAAGACTGTTCCCGTCTTGAGCGTGAACTGGCGTCGGTCATGGTCGCTCGCGCATTGCCAGCGGTTATACTTCGGCTGGTAGGTGATCTTCTCGCTCCCGCAGCGCGGGCAGGCTACGCCGCCCGGCCAGCGACGGGCGATAAGGTACTGACGGCAACGCTCCGGGTCCGAAAAGTAGAGGATTGCCTCTTGAAGAGTGGCGGGTTCTTTGATCGTGTCCATGCTTCAAATCTACGCTTTTCTTTCGGAGTTGTCAAGTATATTATTGCCCAATATTGCGTGCGCCCGAAAAGCGAGAAGCCGATGAAGCCACGCACCTTCATCTTCTTGCCGCCGTCCCGCATCTCCATAAGGCACCGGTAGGTGCTGCCGTTGTCAGGGTCGAAAATGAAGCCGCCCGACCATGCGCCGCCGGCTGGTTTCATGTCCCAGAGAATCTCCATGCCGAGGAGTTCCTTGTCTTTCATGGCTCCGCTGCAATGGATGCACTTGTGATCCGGATTGTCAGGTGCCGGGTCGAGGATCTTGTCTATGCGGCCATAGAGTTTGCCGTCCTGCAGCCAAAGAACCAGCTCCGACTTCGGCTTGCCGGATTTGTCGTCGACGGTTCTCCATTGGCCCGCAGGCGTGACTGCGGCCGAAGGTTGCGCGCCGGCCTGGGCGGGTTGTGCTGGGGCCAGAAGCGGGCAGAAGAAAAGATACGCGTATAGACAAACAATGGCTCTTGGCGGCATAAACTCCTCGCGTTTCCCGTTGCTCTGAATCTACAGCAAAACCCCAACACGGTGTCCCCGTTTAGCGCGTTAAGGATCGCCGTTCCCTGATGGCCGCGCCGGCTTGAGCGCTGTGGCTCCGGGATCAAACATCTCAGGAATGACCCGCGCAGGCGGACCCAACGATCAGCGATGCGCCGGTGAACATGGTTACGGCGCGTACAGGTCGACGTATTCGTTCACTGGCATCGCCTCCAGCCAATCGCGGTCGAGAGAAACCTCGAGGATGCGCCTCTGCTGGGCCTCGGGGAAGCGGCGGCGCAGGTTTGTTTTGAATTTTTCGACGAGCAGGGGCATGCCTTCGTCGCGGCGTCGGCGATGGCCGATGGGGTATTCGACGGTCTCTTCGAGAACCACACCGTCACTGAGCTCCGCGCGCAGGCTGTTCGCGATGGAGCGCTTGTCGGGGTCGTGGTAATCGGCGGTGAACCCAGGTTCTTCGATGCAGTCGATTTTTGCGCGAAGCGCGTCGATGCGCGGGGCAATTTCCGGATTGAGTGCGACATCGTCTTCGTAGTCGGCGGCGGTGAGCCGGCCAAAGAGCAGCGGAATGGCGACCATGTATTGCACGCAATGGTCGCGATCGGCGGGGTTCGCGAGCGGTCCTTTCTTGTCGATGATGCGCAGGCAGGCCTCGTGCGTGCGGATGGTGATTTTTTTAATGGCTTCGGAGGAGAGCCCTCGCTCGCCGAGGCGCCCGCGCAGCTTCATCGCCGCTTCGACTGCGGTTTGCGCGTGGAACTCGGCGGGGTAGCTGACTTTGAAGAGCACGTTTTCCATCACATACGAACCGTAGGGACGCTGGAATTTGAGTTCCTGGCCGTGGAAGCAGACATCGTAAAATCCCCAGGTCTTCGCGGTCAACGCCGATGGGTAGCCCATTTCGCCGGCGCGCGCCAACAGCGCCAGGCGCACAGCACGGCTTGTCGCGTCGCCCGCGGCCCAGCTTTTGCGCGAGCCGGTGTTGGGCGCGTGGCGATAGGTGCGCAGGCTCTGGCCATCGACCCACGCGAGTGAGAGCGCGTTGATGGTCTGGTCGCGGCTGAGACCGAGCAACTGGCTCACCACCGCTGTGGACGCAACTTTGACCAGCACGACGTGATCGAGGCCCACCTTGTTGAACGAATTTTCGAGTGCGATGCAGCCTTGAATCTCGTGAGCCTTGATCATCGCCGTCAATACGTCCCGCATCGTTAAAGGAGGGCTGCCGCCCGCAGGGCTTCGCGAGAGCCAATCGGCCGTGGCCAGAATGCCGCCCAAGTTGTCTGACGGATGTCCCCACTCCGCTGCGAGCCACGTGTCGTTGAAATCGAGCCAGCGGATTAGGACGCCGATGTCGAACGCAGCCTGCACGGGATCGAGTTGAAAGTTTGTCCCCGGAACGCGCGCTCCGTTGGGAACAATCGTGCCGGGCACGATGGGGCCCAGCAACTTGGTGCAGGCCGGATATTCGAGCGCCTCCAGTCCGCAGCCCAGCGTGTCGATCAGACAAAAACGTGCCGTCGTGTAGGCCAGATCGCTGTCGATCTTGTAGCTCAGCGCGTAGTCGGCGATATCGGTGAGGACTTTATCCGGCGCGGAGCGTTCATTGCTGATGTGCGAGGACACGCGTGCTCCTTCTTTCTTAGCTCCGGGCGCCGATCGGCACAAACTTCAGATTCTCCGGCCCAGTATAGATTGCCGACGGGCGGATAATCTTTCCCTCCTGGCGCTGCTCGATGACGTGCGCGCACCAGCCTGCGGTCCGCGCCATGACAAAAAGCGGCGTGAAGAGTTCGACTGGAATGCCCATCGGATGATACGCGACGGCCGAGTACCAATCGAGGTTGGGGAACATGCGCTTGGCATCGTGCATGGTGGCTTCAATGCGCTCGGCGATGGAGAAGAGGCGCTTGGCCTCGGCGTCCACGGCCAGCGCGCGCGCCTGCTCCTTGATGAAATGGCTGCGCGGGTCGCTGACAGTGTAGACAGGATGGCCGAAGCCGGTGATGACCTCATGGTTGGCGATGCGGCGGCGGATGTCGGCTTCGGCTTCGTCGGCTGTGGCATAGCGCTGCTGAATCTCGAGAGCCGCTTCGTTGGCGCCGCCGTGTTTGGGCCCCTTGAGCGCGCCGATGGCGCCGGCGATGCACGAATAAAGATCGGAGCCGGTCCCGGCGATGACGCGAGCGGTGAAAGTGGAAGCGTTGAACTCGTGCTCCGCGTAGAGGATCAACGAGACCTGCATGGCGTGGATCGACTCCGGGATGGCCGATCGACCGTGCAGGAGGTGAAGAAAATGCGCCGCTATCGATTCGCCCTCGGCGTCGACCCCAACATTGATCTCGATGCGCTTGCCGCTGCGCGCAAAGTGGTGCCAGTAGAGAAGCATCGACGGTAGCGATGCCAGCAGCGCATCGGCGATGGCGCGCGCTCCGGCGGCGGTGTAGCCCTCGGCCTCGGGCCGCACGCATCCCAGCACGGATACGCCGGTGCGCAGCACGTCCATTGGATGCGCGGAGGCGGGCAACAGCTCGAGAGCCTGCTCAACTTCCGCGGGCAGACCGCGCAGGCTGAGCAGTCGCTTCCGGTATGCGGCCAGCTCCGCGGCGTTGGGCAGTTTGCCGTGCACCAGCAGGTGCGCCACTTCCTCGAATTCGCAGTGCGCGGCCAGATCTGCGATGTCGTAGCCGCGATAATGCAGGTCGTTGCCGCTCTGGCCGACGGTGCAGACGGCGGTTTCACCCGCGGCCGTTCCCGATAGGGCGACGGACTTCTTGGGTTTGAATACGGCGGGCGTGCGGCTCGCCTCTTGAACGCTCATTTTTCGACACCTGGAGAGCACTAAACTAACGAATCCATGCAGGGAATGTCTACTCGGTCCCCCTGGTCTTGGAGAAAAGCTCGTCCAGCTTCTTTTCGTAAGCAAGGTAATCGAGATAGCGATAAAGATCGTCGCGGGTCTGCATCAGGGGCAGCACATTTTTCTGCGTGCCCTCGGCGCGAATCGTCTCGTAAATCTTGAGCGCCGCAGCGTTCATGGCGCGATAGGCGGCGCAGCAATAGAGGATGATATCGACGCCCGCCTGGGCAAGCTCCTCGCGCGTGAAGAGCGGCGAAAAGCCGAACTCGGTGATGTTGGCGAGGATGGGCACGCCCACAGCTTTGCGGAACACCGTGTACATCGACAGCTCCGTCACCGCTTCGGCAAAGATCATCTCGGCGCCGGCGGCTACGTAGGCTTGGGCGCGTTCGATGGCTCGCGCCAAGCCCTCTCCGGCGAGAGCATCGGTTCGGGCCATAATGACAAACTGTGCATCGGTACGCGCGTCCACGGCGGCCTTGATGCGATCGGCCATCTCTTCAGGCGGCACCAGTTCCTTGCCGGGCCGGTGGCCGCAGCGCTTGGCGCTCACCTGGTCCTCGATGTGCACGGCAGCCGCGCCGGCCTTGATCATTTGGCGGATGGTGCGCGCGATTTGGAACGCTCCGCCCCATCCGGTGTCGATATCGACGAGCAGCGGCAGCGGACAGGCATCCGTGATGCGGCGAACGTCGGTCAGCACATCTTCCATGGTGCTGATTCCCAGGTCGGGGATTCCGAGCGAATTGGCGGCCACGCCTCCGCCGGAGAGATAAATGGCGCGGAAACCCGCGGCCTGGGCCAGCCGCGCCGCGTAGGCGTTGATCGCGCCCACCACCTGCAGCGGCTTCTCCGCCGCGAGCGCCGCGCGAAACTGAGCACCCGCCGTCCCGTCGCTACGCTCGTCCGCCATGGGTCTTCCTGTGGCGCATCATAACAGGGTTTTCACACGGACGGCTTTCAGAACTTGGCCGTGCGGTGCGACAATCAACGCGTCGGGGCGGTCTCTGGAAAATCAAGGTTCTGCCCGGAGGAGGAACATCAACATGAAACATGTTTTGATTTGTTCGGGATTGCTGTTTGCCGCAACCATCCTTCTTGCTCAGCAAAAACCGCCGCTTAGCCCACCGGCCACGGAATCGGCGACCATCGGCGGCAAGACCATCACTATAACCTACAGCTCGCCGCGCGTGAGGGGCCGCGAAGGCCACGTGTTCACAAGCGACGGCCTGATCAAAACCGCGCACGGTTCGCAGTATCCGATCTGGCGCGCGGGCGCGAATGCGGCCACCACCCTGCACACCGATGCTGACCTGACCATCGGCGACCTCAACGTTCCCGCCGGAACCTATACGCTGTTCGTCGATATCTCCGACCCCGCGCAATGGGTCCTGATCGTGAGCAAGGCGACCGGCGAGTGGGGGCTTGCGTACGACCCTGCGAAGGATCTGGGCAGGACAAAGATGACGATGGCCACGCCCCCGGCGTTGGTGGAGGATTTGAAGTACACGCTGACCGACAACGGCGGCGGCAAGGGCACGCTGACCCTGGCCTGGGAGAACGTAAGCGCTTCGGTGTCCATCCAGGTGCATTGAGAGCCGGATGGTGCGGCGCCTCCGGCACAGGCCGAGGGCGGCGAGCTTAACTTAGGCTTGCCGCCCTCCCCGTACAATAGAGACTGCACATCATTCCTGGCCGAGGGATAAGAACCTTGCCGCTGTATCCGTATCGCTGCACTCAGTGTGGATATAAATTTGAAAAGATCCAGCGCTTCAACGCCAAGCCGGAGAAGGTGTGCCCCAAGTGCGGCGGCGCGCTGGAGCGCACGCTGACCGCGCCAGGGCTGCAATTCAAGGGCGCGGGATGGTACGTGACCGACTACGCCGCGAAGAGCAGCTCCTCCGGCGAAGCGGCTCCGACCGAAGCAGCGTCCGCCGAAAAGAAACCGGCGGCAGACACCAAGACCCAGAGAGCGTCCGATAGTGGAAGCAGCGCAACGACTCCCGCCGCTTCCACTCCTGCCGCTAAGCCGAGCACGCCAAGCAACACAAAAAGCTGACGACCGGCAGCCCCTTCCACGGATCATGGAGCTGTCAGACCGAAACGCCCCGGCATGAATTTCAATCCTCTGCAAGCCCCCCGAGTCCGGCTTCGTTGGCCGCAGCCATGCGCTGCAGAGAACTGACCGAACCGCAATCAGGCCCGGAACGCTACCATAGGTCTGGACATGCCGCTGCTCGATCCCATTCCGTCGCCGGTGAAGCACGCCGATCTGGCCGCGCTGGAGTGGGAGCCGTTGCTCGCGCTGGTCGCGGGGTTCGCTGCGTCGCCGGTCGGCCGCGAGGCGGTTCTCGCGCTGCGCCCTTCGACCGATGAGGAGTGGATTGGCAGCCAGCACCGGCTTGCGGGCGAGGTGCGGCTCCTCCTCGAGGAGCAGATTTCAATTCCGCTGGGCGGCTTGTTCGACCCCACGCAACTGGCCGCGAAGGCGCAGATTGCGGGCGCGGCTCTGGAAGCGGCAGAGCTGCAAAGCATGGCGCGGCTGGCGAACGACGTCGCCTCGTGGCAGGCGCTGCTGCGCGAGCCGCCGGTGCGGCTCGTGGGCAAGCTGCCGGGGCTTTCCGAGCTCTCGTCGGCGTTGACCTCCGGGGCCCCCAACGACAGGTCTTCGTCGTTGGGGTGGTCGACCAGCCTGCGGCCGCTGGCCGAGTCGATCGAACGCAAGATCCAGCCCGACGGCTCGCTGGCCGATGACGCCTCGCCCGAGCTGAATCGCATCCGCCGCGAGCAGGAGCGTCAGCAGAAGGTCATTGAAGAGAGCCTGCGCGCGGCCCTGCGCAAGCTCTCCGCAGAAAACGCCACGCAGGACGACGTCATCACCATTCGCGGCGAGCGCTTCGTGATTCCCGTGCGCGCGGAGCTCAAGCGGCGCGTCACCGGCGTGATCCACGGAGCGAGCTCTTCCGGGCAGACGGTGTACGTGGAGCCGCTCGAAACCATTGAGCAGAACAACGAGCTGGTGCGGCTGATCGAGGAGGAGCAGGAAGAGATTCACCGCATCTTTGTCGCGCTCACTCGGCAGGTTGCGGGATACGCGCACAGTTTGGTTGAGGGCGCGCGCGTGCTGGCGTTGGTCGACAGCCTCTTAGCGCGGGCGCGGTTCGCGCGTGAATTCGATTGCGTCGCGCCAACGTTCGGACCGGAGAGGCTGCTGCTGGAAGGTGCGCGTCATCCGCTGCTGGAGAAGCGTCTGCGAGCGACCGGCGGACAGATCGTTCCGCTTGTCCTGGAGCTGACGGCGGAAGAGCGGCAGCTCATCGTGAGCGGACCCAATACCGGCGGAAAGACCGTCGCGCTCAAAACCACGGCGCTGCTGGCGATGATGGCGCAGGCGGGAATTCCGGTGCCTGCCGCGCAGGCCAGCTTTCCGGTATTCACGGCGTTCCTCGCAGACATCGGCGATGCGCAGTCGATCGAGGCCGCACTTTCGTCATTCTCCGCGCACATCGCGAATCTCGACCGGCTCTCGCACCTCGCCGATGCGCGGTCAATGGTGCTGCTCGACGAGCTGGGCTCCTCGACCGATCCCGAGGAGGGCGCGGCGCTGGCTGTGGCCGTGGCGGACCACTTTCTGAAGGCCGGTGCGTGGACGCTGATCTCGACGCACCACACCTCGCTCAAGGTCTACGCGGCCAACACGCCCGGCGTGCGCAACGCAGCGGCCGGCGTGGATGAGCGGACGCTGGTTCCCAATTATCAATTTCATCTGGGCGTGCCTGGCGCGTCGGCCGGCATTCAAACGGCGGAGCGGCTGGGGCTGAACGCGGCCATCATCGCCGCTGCGCGCGAGCGGCTGGGTTCGCAACAGGCCGACATTTCGAAGTTTCTGGACAAACTGCACAGCGAGCTGGCGCAAGTTGAAGTAGAGCGCAAGGCGGCGCGCGAGCAGCAGTACGCGCTGAACCAGGAGAGGAAAAAGCTGGAGCGCGAGGGCGATGTGGAGATGCGCAACCGCGTGCGCGAGCTCGAAGGCAAGCTGGCTTCGCTGCTCAAGGACTTCGAGTTCCAGATGCGCGAGAACGTGCGCGCCGTCGAGGATCGCGCGGCGCAGCAAAAGCTCTCCAAAGAAGCCGAGCGGCGCATCCAGCGGCTGCGGCGAGAGTTTCAGGAGAGCTTTAATCAGACCGTCGTCGCCCACCGCACTGGCGCGGATCAAGGCGACGCCAACGCGCAGCCGCACCTGCTGCGCCACATCGCTCCCGGCGACCAGGTGCGCATCAAGTCGATGGGCAAGATCGGCGTGGTGCAGCGGGAGATTGAGAAGGACCTGTTCGAGGTCGCACTGGGCCCCATCAAAATGCGCGTCAAGCGCGACGAGTGCTCCGCACCTTCACCTTTTGGAGCAGATTCGGTGCAGACGGAGGCAAATCCGCTGGCGGCGGCTCGAAAGCAGAAGGGTGTTCACATCTCTGTGACCAGCGCCAACACCGACGAAATACGCACGGAAATCAATCTCATCGGGCGCACCGTGGACGAAGCTACCAACGAGCTCGAAAAATACCTCGATCGGGCGTTTCTCGCCGGTCTCGAACGTGTGCGCGTGATCCACGGCCACGGCGCCGGGATTCTTCGCCGCGGCGTCCGCGAGTTTCTGAAGAACCATCCGCACGTGGCGGGAATCGAAGAGGCCCCGCAAAATGAAGGCGGGCAGGGAGCGACGCTGGTGGAGCTGCGGCAGTAGACCCTTGTGCAGTTGACGGTTGCGCATTACCAGGTCTCAAAATCGAGACCTGGGGCGTTTAGCCGAGTGAAGGCTGTCTGAACTTAGCGTTGTCATCCTGAGCGAGTCCGCGCGAGCGGACGAGTCGAAGGACCTGCGGTTGCCTTTTTCCGTCACCGCGCAAAAATGCAGTCTCGCGGTACGATGCACGCCATGCACGAAGGTGGCTACTTCACGTACATCATCGCCAGCCGCAGCCACACGCTGTATATCGGCGTCACCGGTGACCCGCGCAAACGTATCTTCGAGCACAAGTGGAAGGAGCACGACGGCTTCACTGCGAAATATAACTGCGACCGCCTCGTGTGGTTCGAGAGTCATCAAGACGTGACGGCGGCCATTGCCCGCGAGAAGCAGTTGAAGGGATGGAAGCGGGACAGGAAGATTGCCCTGATTGAGAAGATGAATCCTGCATGGACCGATTTGAGCCAGGATTGGTACGACGTAGAGCCTGCCGGCCTCAAGCGTGCGACGGATCGAATGCTTTCGTGAATGATGGCGGGAAGAAAGGCAACCGCAGGTCCTTCGACTCGTCCGCCCTTGGCGGACTCGCTCAGGACGACGCAATGTAGGATTGGTTCGTACGTCCCCGGGCCTCAGAATCATGGCCTCGGGATCGCGCGCCGAGGGAGGTGGAAAGTGCCAGTAAGAAAGAATCTGATCGTAGAGGAATACGCGCGGATGTGGCCGCGCGAGGTTTTCGATTGCTTGATCGGGAACAAGGTGCTTGCAGGGGGTCTCGATCTCGTTAATCAGCCTGGCGTGTACGTGCTTTATCGAGATGATATTCCCTACTACGTCGGGCAGGCGATGAAGCTCCGGGGGCGGCTCTGGGCGCATGCAAATTCGCCCGGCGGTAGGTACGGCAATTTCTGGAATTACTTTTCAGCCTTCGTGATCCGTGATCAGAAGATGAGGGACGAGGTTGAGGGGATCCTGATCGCAGCGATGCCGACCGCCAACAGCGCAAAACCGAGACTCAAGAGGGCGAAATTTCCGAAGGCGGTCAGCCAATTGGTGCGGAAGATCAGGAGATTTCAGGCGAATCCGGCGAACAAATGATCGTCTAGCCGCTCCTGCCCCGTAAAGAAAACAGGCTCCGCACCGCGGAGCCTATTCGCTTTTACGCTGACTTGCCCAAGTCGCAATGGCGCGAAGTGCGACTGCCCCACCGCAGGTGGTTACGCCATCGCTTCCCGCCCCATGGGTTCAAAGACCAGCTGGTTGGATTTGCGGTCGACGTCGATGCGCACGTGCGAGCCGTGGAGGATTTCGCCGTCGAGGATCTTCATCGCCAGCGGGTCCTGCACCATGCGTTGCAAGGCTCTCTTGAGCGGTCGCGCGCCGTAGGCCGCATCGGAGCCGGACTTGAGAATCAACTGCCGCGCCGGCTCGGTCAGCTCGATGGAGATGGCACGGTCTTCGAGCAGCTTGCGCACTTCGTTCAGGCGCAGATCGAGGATCCGGCTCAACTGCGCGTTGCCGAGCGGACGGAAGATCACGATGTCGTCCACGCGATTGAGGAACTCCGGCCGGAAGTGCTCGCGGAGCACTTTCATCACGCTTTCGCGCGCGATGTCGTAGTCGTGCTCAGTTTTGAGCACGTCGGCCGTGAGCATCGCTGACCCCAGGTTCGACGTCATGATGAGCACCGTGTTTTTGAAGTCGACGGTGCGGCCTTTGGCGTCGGTGAGGCGGCCGTCGTCCATCACCTGCAGCAGCACATTGAAGACATCCGGGTGCGCCTTTTCGATTTCGTCGAAGAGGATGACGGCGTAGGGCCGGCGATGAATGGCCTCGGTAAGCTGGCCGCCCTCGTCGTAGCCCACGTAGCCCGGAGGCGCGCCGATGAGCCGCGCCACGGCGTGTTTTTCCATGTACTCGCTCATGTCGATGCGCACCATGGCCTGCTCGTCGTCGAAGAGAAACTCGGCCAGCGCCCGGGCGGTTTCCGTTTTGCCCACGCCCGTGGGCCCGAGAAAGATGAACGAGCCGATGGGCCGCTTGGGATCGCTTAAGCCTGCGCGCGAGCGGCGAATGGCGTTGGCGACGATCGACAGCGCGTCGTCCTGACCGACAACGCGTTCGCGCAGGCGGTCTTCCATGGTGACGAGCTTCTTCACCTCGCCCTCCAACATGCGCGAGACGGGAATGCCCGTCCACTTGCTCACAATTTTGGCGATGTCTTCCTCGTCGACCTCCTCCTTCAACATGCGCGGCGCGCCGGACTTGCCGTCCTGCGCGGCGTTCAACTGCTTCAGCTCGGCTTCGAGTTTGGGCAGCTCGCCATATTGAATCTGCGCGGCGCGTTCGAGCTGGCCCTTGCGGGTCTGCTCCTCGGCCTCGTTGCGTAGGGCTTCAATCTTCTCCTTGACTTGGCCGATGCGGTTGATGGCCTCGCGCTCTTTGGTCCAGCGGGCACGCAGCGCCGTAGTCTGCTCGCGCAGACGCGCGATTTCGCGTTCGACCACTTCCAAGCGCCCCTTGCTGTTGGGGTCGGTCTCGCGCTTGAGAGCCTCGCGCTCGATCTCGAGCGACGTTTTCTCGCGCTCCAACTGATCGATCTCGGTGGGCACGGACCCAATCTGAATGGCGAGAGACGCGGCGGCCTCGTCGACCAGGTCGATAGCCTTGTCGGGCAGAAAGCGGTCGCTGATGTAGCGGTGCGAGAGCGTGGCTGCGGCCACAATCGCCGAATCCTTGATGCGCACGTGGTGGTGCATCTCGTAGCGCTCCCTCAAGCCGCGGAGAATCGCGATAGTGTCCTCGACGTTGGGCTCGCCCACGTAGACAATCTGGAAGCGGCGCTCGAGCGCCTTGTCCTTTTCGATGTACTTGCGGTACTCGTTGAGCGTGGTGGCGCCGATGGCGCGCAGCTCGCCGCGGGCCAGCGCCGGCTTGAGCATGTTGCTGGCGTCAATGGCGCCCTCGGCCGCGCCCGCGCCCACCAGGGTGTGCAACTCGTCGATGAAGAGCACGATCTGGCCGTTCGATTCCTCGATTTCCTTGAGCACGGCTTTCAGCCGGTCCTCGAATTCGCCGCGGTACTTGGCGCCGGCCAGCATCGAGCCCAAGTCGAGCGCGATGACGCGCTTGTCGCGCAAGCCCTCCGGCACGTCGCCAGAGACGACGCGGCGGGCGAGGCCCTCGACGATAGCAGTTTTGCCCACGCCGGGCTCGCCGATCAGGACGGGATTGTTTTTGGTGCGGCGGCTGAGCACCTGGATCACACGGCGAATCTCCTCGTCGCGGCCGATGACCGGATCGAGCTTGCCGCGCCGGGCAAGGTCCGTCAGATCCTTGGCGTATTTTTCGAGAGCCTGGAATTTGCCTTCCGGATTCTGGTCGGTCACGCGCTGCGAGCCGCGCACGGCGGTGAGCGCCTTCAGGATGGCCTCGTGCGTAGCGCCGAGAGCCACCAGAGCGTCGCGCGCCGGGTCGCCCTTGAGGTGCGCAACACCCAGCAATACGTGCTCGGTGGAGACATATTCGTCTTTGAAGTTGGCGGCTTCGCGAAAAGCCTGCTCGAGAGCCTTGTTCAGCGCCTGGCTCAGGCCCGGCTGAGCGGCGGCACCGGCTACGCGAGGCAGTTTCTCCTCGATCTGGTGCAGATCGCTCTCAAGGCGCTCGGCGGGGACACCGATCTTTTCGAGCACGGCGGGGATGACGCCCTCGCGGTCTTCGATGAGGGCGAGCAGCAGGTGCACGGGCTGGACCTCGGGGTTGCCGAGCTCGGCAGCGCGCGCCTGCGCAGCCTGGATTGCCTGCTGCGACTTGACGGTGAATTTGTCCCATCGAATGGCCATAAAAACAGCTCCTGGCTTTCAGCTGTTAGCTCTCAGCTTCCAGCTTCTATCGACTTCCCACTTGGCGTCCAGTTCTTTCCGTGAAAAAGATGATTGCGTCTTTGCACCAATAAAAACAAACGCGCCGGGATGACCGCTCGCCACCCGGCGCGTTTCCTGCTCTGCCGCCCCCCCGGCTTAAAGAGCTGAAAGCTGAAAGCTAACGGCTGAAAGCTGCTTCACGCCGCCAGCGTTTTGCCCACGTTGACCTTGATCTGCCTGGGCTGGGCCTCGGGCTTCTTCTCGAGCTCCAGCTTGAGCACGCCTGCATTGTAGCTGGCGCCGACGTTTTCGGTGTCAACGGTGGAAGGCAGCGTGAAGGCGCGATAGAAGCTGCCATAGCGCCGCTCGATGCGATGGAAGTTCTCTTCCTTCTCCTCTTTCTCGAACTTGCGCTCGCCCTTGACGGTCAGCGTGTTGTTTTCCACGCTCACGTCCAGGTCCTTCTCTTCGATTCCCGGCACTTCGAGCTTCAGCACGACCTTCTTGTCGTCCTCATAGACATCGACCGCCGGCACAAAGCCGGCCGTGGTCAACGCGCTGTCTCCATCGTTCAAATCGCGGAAGAGGGAGTTCACGCGGTTCTGTAGTGCAACGACTTCCCGAAACGGGTCCCAACGAGTGATTGCCATAGTTTTGTCCTCCAGATGGATTGTTCGATGGTGGCGCCGGGAAGCTGAATCCCGGCCGCTCAATTCATCTGATGAAACTATAGCACAAAGGAGTCATAAAATATTAGTGCATTACGCTAATATTCTGCAAAATCACTATCACATTCACACTAAAGATGTTATCTAGATCGAGGAGCTGCCTGCTATCGTCATATTGCCTTTAGGAGACCCGCGGCCCCCTTTGTTGGGCACAAATTCCGCTTTCAGAGCCACCGCGCACCCCTGGTCCGAAGGCTTGCAGTTGCCCTAACGCGGTTCTCCAATTGGTGTAGAGCGAAGCCACAAAAGCTAAGTGGCTTTTTCCTCAAGAAAAAGCCACCTTGGAATAGATCGGAAACGCCACATAGAAATTGGAGAACCGCCTTAATTTGCCCGGCGCACGCAAGCCGTTCGAATAAAATCCGTTTCATGCACCTTTCCGGCCTGGCAGCAACGATCGACTGGCACTGGGCGTGGCTCGTGGTGGCCGCATTTCTGGCCGGGGTGCTGAACGCCGTGGCCGGGGGCGGCTCGTTTCTGTCGTTTCCCGCGCTGCTGGGCATGAACATTCTGCCCGTGCAGGCCAATGCCACCAACACAGTGGCAATTTGGCCCGGCCAACTGACCTCCGTCGCCGCGTACCGCGAGGACGTGCGCAAGAATCTGAGCTCCGCATGGCTGATGGGGCTGGCGGGTCTGCTCGGCGGGACGGCCGGAGCCGTGGTGCTGCTGAACACGCCGCAGATGACGTTTCTGCATCTCGTGCCCTGGCTGCTGCTGGGCGCGGCGTCGATCTTTGCCGTCAGCGGGCCTGTCTCGCGCTGGCTCGAGCGCCTGAAGCTGGCCCGCCACGAGCACGCTGTCGCCGGGCAGGCGAACGCGCCGCGCCGCATGCCGCTGTTTTTTGCCGCTGCTGCGGTGAGCTTTTATGTGGGCTACTTTGGCGCCGGCGCCGGCTTTCTCTTCATGACTTTGCTTGCTCTCTTCGGCTACGAGGACATCAACGCGATCAACGCTCTGAAAGTTGTGGCCAACCTGCTGGCCAACGGCATTGCATTCTTGATCTTCGTCGTCGATGGGCAAGTGGTTTGGCGCTACTGCCTGGCGGCGATGGTTGCGGCGGCCATCGGCGGCTACGCCTCGGCCAGCCTGGCCCGGCGCGTTCCGCAGCCGTTGCTGCGCGCGCTCGTGGTCGCGATCGGGCTGGGGATGGCGGCGTGGTTCTTCTCGAAGAATCGCTAGATATAGGGAACCGCCCCGGCCCGGCGTGGGAGCCCATAAGCGCTGGCCGCTTCCAGCGAGCGCACGGTCCTCATTACTGCCAACCGTTCGCGGTGCAAGTGACGGTGACTGTATTGCCTGAAGCCACTTGCACCTGCCTGTCCCCGCATTTCTGAAGGTTTCCGGGACCGCCGGTCACCGACACCTTGTATTCACCACGGCCTACCACGTAGGTGAAATCCGTCACCTGTTGCTGCTGTTTGTCGTTGATGAGTATTCTTGCGCCCACGGGAATTGACTTGATCACCAGCCTTCCTCCGCCAAACCCCGGAGACTGCAGGAGCGCGGCGGGCGGCCAAAGCAAACCCCAGCAGAGCGAGATTTCAATGATCGGCCGGATGGCTCTTGGAGTCATGTTCTTCCTCCACATCGAGAGAGTGAAAAGCAAAGTCGCCAAATAAGACGACGGCTAACAGAAACGAATAAAAATGGGCTTGGCGAGCCCAGAAAATTGCAGGGATGTCGAGATCGAAGATTTCGTTCTCCAGCATCGCTATGATTCCCAGGTAAACCACATATCCGAAGAACAGAGATAGCGCCACGCATACGGCGCTGCCCAAGGCAAGCCATTTCGCCGCTGTCCCGCGATAGAGACGGCGTCCGTTCATCAACAGGAATCCCAAGGCGCCCAGCAGTCCCGTGCCGAGCGTAGTGATCAGGCTGTTCATATCCAAAAGGGCGTCGAGTTCTCTTTCCTGCAAAGAACTCAAGGAAGTTACCAGGGGTTCGATAAAGGTTCCCGCCATATGCGCCTGAATCTGCCAAACCGCCAGGATGAAGCCAACGGCGGCCATGTAGAACGCCAGCCTGAAAATGGCGGATCGACCCGCTGTGCGGTTCATTTGAGACTCCTTCTTCGCGGTGGGCCTGGGGAAGACACGAACGTTGCGCGATCCATGTTCGAAGAGCGAACACAAGATCTGTGAAACCAAATATTACGATAACCAAGTGCTTGACGGGAAGCGCTTTTTCCGCCTTGCCCGGTCCCCTTTTGAATCGAGTTCAGGGTTCACAGTTCGTAGTTCGCAGTTGGGGCGCCTCAACGGCAGCTTGTCTTCTCGGGAGCTTTGAATTGCGAACACCGGCCCCTGAAACCTTACACCTGTAAACTGTCTTTATGAGCCACGAGGGCATCCGCATCGCCGCGAAGGAAGACCAAGCGCGCGAAAGGCGCGACAATCGTCCGCTATCGCGCATCGCGATTACGCCGGAGAAGGTGCGCGTTCTGCTCACTGAGGGCAAGGGCCTGGAGATCGACTGGGCCGACGGCCACAAAAGCGCGTGGAGCTTTGCCTGGCTGCGCGAGGCCTGCCCCTGCGCCACCTGCGTGGACGAGCGCGCGCAGCAGGGCCGCAAGCCAGGCCAGCCCAAACCCAAGCTCGCTGCGGTGCTGCCCATGTATACGCCGCCGCCCAAGCCGGCGAGCGCACACGCCGTGGGCCGCTACGCGATTCAGTTCAACTGGCTCGACGGCCACGCGAGCGGGATTTATTCATGGGAGTATCTGCGCCGCGTGTGCCAGTGCCAGGAGTGCACATTTGCGGCGGCGGAGACCACGGGCACGCCGAATTAGGCTGGTTCCGGAAAACGTGAACCCGGCTTCCGCGGTCTCCCACATTTCGCGCGATGAAGCTGCGCGAAGGATGGGGCACCTGTGATCTTTCAAGAGGTTGTCCATTCGATCGGGACCGGAGAAGCTGTTTGTGACGAGCAAGCAGTAACTCTGCAGACCGAATGGACTATCACAAGAATGCGCCATGGACGGCGATCAGTCGAGAGAGGCTGGAGGGAGCAGGGGCCTTCAGGCCCCTGGATGCGGCGGCTCAACGGCGGCCTTTAGGCCCGGGCCTCCTTTTCCCCGAGATGGCTGGGCATTGGGTCCAACGGGCCATGTGCTGCGGAGCTGAATGGGTAGGCTTGCGGCGTTGATACGAGTCCGCGGCGGACTGGGTTCGCCTCGATGTACCGCACGCAGCCCATGAACTTCGCTTCGGTTATGATCTGGCTCTCATTGAAGCTGCGCATCCACACATCCAGCTTGCTCTTCAGGCGGAAAGAGAAGCCTCCCTTGAGGAACTGCACGGCTTTCTCGAGCGAAACATCCGGGGCCGGTGTGATCAGGGCGTGAAAGTGGTCCGGCATGATGACGAACGCGTGCAAAAGAAACTTCCCTTGACCGCGATAGTCGAGGATGGTTTGCTCGAGCAGCTTCGCCGTAGACGTGACCTGAAACAGGCGACGGCGTTGCGCCGTCACCGCGGTTACCAGGTACGTTCGCGTTTCTTGTGGCGCAAGCCGCACATCGGAAGCATAACCGAAGAGCCCGTGGCTAAAGCCCACCCGTTTTGAAGGCTTGCCTTCAGGGGCCTGAAGGCCCCTGCTCCCTCCGATATAGCCAGGGACCTGGGACATTCTCTGAGACGTGAGGACAGCGGGGACCATGGACCGGGTGGCAGGGAGCAGAGACAAGGGGGTGGGCCACCCGCCCGAGCCCGAGGACGGACTTCGCGGTGGGCGTCCATTGCTCAGTTAAACTCTAGTGCTGTTGCGGTGATGGATACGTGTGTGCCAATTCAAATCCGAACTGCATTCCCATCGAAAACGCAATCTCAGCCGTCAACTCAATTGACGGTTTCTCCTGAACTCTGACCGCCGCCAATACATCTACGATTACCTGTGGTAGACAACCAGAAGAGCGAAGCAGCTTGATGAGTGTGACTGCTTGTCTGCGAACCGCTGGGTCGTTTGTGTTTTCAAAGAACTGCTCTTGTAGAACCCTCGCAAACATTTGTGCCGAAATATAGCTTGGGTCAGTCACGTGCCGACCTTGATTTGGCATGAATTGTCCTTCCTCACCTATGGCGCCATCTGTTGTTGCTTCCTCGCTGAAGTCGTATTGATTCACAAAACGCGATAGAAGCTGTCGGGTTTCTGCATTAGAAAAATTATCCGCATATCGAAAATATGCGTCGGGATTCAGACCGTGCTCCTCTGCCGCCACATGAAGGTCTCTCAGGCCACTTGAGAAATCCAAAAGACTCTGACCTCCATCAATGACAACGGCGGAAAGGCCGCGAAGCATGAATTGATAGTCCCCGGTTTCCTCAAGCTTCTTCGCACAGCGTGAGACATAATTACGAAGATTACCCAATAATCGCTTTCTGTCATGAAAAAACGCTGCCACTTCTTCTCGTGCCGCACCATCAGCCCAATAGAAGAAGCCGCATACGGGGTCAAAGAGTTCGTCAATTTCAGATGCGGTTGGCATTGACTCTTTGTCGGGGACATTCTCCATCGCGAATTTGAACGCCGCTCCTCGGTCAACGCGGCGCATCGCTCTGTACAGTCTGCGGCGTTCCGTGCTGGCATCCCATTCCATTGCACATCTGTGCTCCAACTCGTCTGCCTTAGAAAGAATACTGGCGAGTATTTGTTCCATTTATTTGCTGCCCCCCGTTTCAATCCAGTGCAAAATGCTGATGATGTACTTGGAGAAGCGAGTCATGTCTCTGATGTAAGAGCGGTCAATGCGCTTGCCAATATATTGCGCCCACAACTTGTGTACTTGTTCAAAATCGGCAACTGGAATTCGTTGAGTGCCTTTTGCATTTGGGGAGCCCACGTCAACGTAATTCTGGCCAACACCAACAACCGTGAATGAATCGCCAAGCAAACCTTTGGCTGCTGTCCAATTTGGAACGGCGGTTCCTGCTTTCAATCGGCTATTTAATGTTTTCCAGAGACTCTCGGTCACAAAGACATCCTCGAGAAATTGGAAGTATTCTACTCCTGCTCGGGACAGGAAGGTACCGCCGTAGTTCGCCGCAGCGGGGGCACTCGACTGGCGGGTGGCCCACCCTCGTATCTCATCTTATGTGCTCCCGCGAATGAGGGTGCCCCATCCTTTCCGTTCGCCGCGGCGGAGACGGAGGGGACGCCGAGCTAGTGTGGTGAATCAGAAGTTCGTCAAAAAGCAACCGCAGATCCTTCGACTCGTCGTCGCGACGACTCGCTCAGGATGACAAACTGCGATTGCTACGAGCGATCAGAAGACACTGCCGTAATTGAACAACTTTTTCCCCGATCCCTATTCCCCGTCGGCTGTCTTCTACAATCTCCCCATGAAGATTGGATTTCTTGGCTTGGGCAAGATGGGAACGCCGATGGCGCTGCGCCTGCTCGCCGCCGGCCACGAACTGGCGGTATGGAACCGGACGGAAGGCAAGACGGAGCCGTTGATCCTCGAAGGCGCAATCGCTGCGGCCACGCCGGCAGAGGCCGAACTGGGCGCCGAGGCCGTAATCACCATGCTCTTCGATGATGCGGCGAATGAAGAGGTGCTGTTTCGGCGCGAATGGGCTGCTGGACGCGATGAGCCCGGGCGCGCTACACATCTCATCGAGCACCATCAGCGTGGCGCTGAGCGAGCGCCTCACCCGGGAGCACGCGCGCCGCGGACAGGAATTTGTGGCCGCTCCGGTCTTTGGGCGCCCCAACATTGCCGAAGAGGGCCGACTGTGGATCGTGGTTGCCGGCGCGGAGCAGGCGGTAGCCAAAGCGCGTCCCTTGTTGGAATGTTTCTCGCGCGGCATCTCCGTAGTAGGCGCCGAGCCGCGGCAGGCGCACGCCGTCAAGCTGGGCGGCAACTTCCTTATCAGCGCCATGATTTACTCGCTCGGCGAGGCCTTTGTGTACGCGGCGGGGCAGGGAATCGATCCGGAAACCTTTCTCGAGACCGTCAACAACGCCCTTTTCCAGTCGCCGTTTTACGCTGCCTATGCGAAAGTCATGCTGCACCCGCCCGAGCAGCCCGGCGCGACGATCGAGTTGGGCGAGAAGGACTTGCGCCTGCTGCGCGAGGCCGCTGCCAGTCGCAATACGCGCCTCAGCCTGGCCGATTCGCTGGCCGAAGTCTTCGCCGAGGCCATCGCCGCCGGCCTTGGCCGGGAGGATTGGGCCGTCGGCCTGTACCGCATGTCACAGCAAGGCCATGAAACTCACTTGTAGGATGTGGGGCAGATGAGCCTGAAGGGCAAGATCGTCTTCATTACCGGGGCCAGCGCGGGGATTGGCGCCGCCACGGCCATGGCCTTTGCAGCCGAAGGCGCACGCCTGCTCTTGGCAGCACGCCGCGCCGGCAAGTTGGCCGAGGTCGCGTCGCAGGCGCTGGCTCGCGGCGCTACCGCCGTGCATTCCATCGACCTGGACGTGCGCAGCCGCCATGCCGTGCAGCGCGCCATCGACGAGCTGCCGCCGGAATGGGCGGAGATCGACATCCTGGTGAATAATGCAGGCCTTAGTCGCGGCGTGGAGAAGCTCTACACCGGCAGGATTGAAGACTGGGAAGAGATGATCGACACCAACATCAAGGGAATGCTCTACGTGGCGCGCGCCGTGGTCCCCGGGATGGTGGTGCGGGGCCGCGGCCACGTGGTAAACCTGGGCTCGATGGCCGGCGAGATCGTCTATCCCAACGGCGCCGTCTATTGCGGCACCAAGGCCGCTGCGCGGGCTATCAACGACGGCTTGCGCGAGGATCTGCTGGGCACGCCGGTGCGCGTTACCAGCGTCGATCCCGGCCTGGTGGAGACCGATTTCAGCCTGGTGCGCTTCCACGGCGACGCGGGCCGAGCCGCTAAGGTCTACAAAGGCATGAAGCCGCTCACCGGAGAAGACATTGCCGATGTCATTGTCTGGGTTGTCACGCGGCCCGAGCATGTGAACATCGCGCGCGTCTCCCTCACCTCAGTCGATCAGGCCAACACGCTGCTCATCCACCGTGAACCATAACCGGCGCGGATGGGCCCGAGCGCGAGCACACGCGCGGGCAGTCCAAAACGCGCGGAGAAGAGCCCCACGCAAAGAACGGTTTAGAGGAAGCTGGGTCGTCGGCTTTCCGCAGGTCGCGTTAGCCCATCGCCTCAATCTGCGCTTCGACCTGGGCCAGTGCGGCCTCAAGGGCGGCGCGCCGGGCCGGATTCGATGTCCTTTGCGAGAGAATGCTTTCGCGTTGCAGGTGGAGCACCTGTTTTTCCCGCTCTCGCGCGGCGCGCCGTTGTTCGGCTATGCGTCTGTCCTCGTCGCTCATCGGGCCGGGATCGACGCCGGGGTTCTCCAAGGCATTTGCCATCTGCTCCTCCACCGATTTACTTTCCCAACCACGAGCCATATCTTCATTCTACGAGCGGTTTGTCCCCTCGCGTCCCGCAGAATGACGAGGGTGGAACCTGAAAGGGAAAGAGGATTCTCATGCGCGCTTGGCAAGTTTCGGCATTTGGCATTGATTCTTTGGAGTTTGTGGAGCGACCCACGCCCGCGCCCGGCCCCGGCGAAGTCCTCGTGCGCGTTCGCGCGGTTTCCTTCAACTATCGCGACTTGATGATCGTGAAAGGGCTCTACAACCCCAAAATGAAGCTGCCGCGCATTCCGTGTTCCGATGGCGCGGGCGAGGTGGTGGCCGTGGGCGCGGATGTTACTGCATGGAAGCCGGGCGACCGTGTGGCCGGCATCTTCATGCAGAACTGGCTTGACGGGCCTCTGGCCGCGCAAAAGGCTCGCGGCGCGCTGGGCGGCGACATTGACGGCATGTTGGCCGACTACGTTGTGCTCAAGGAGGCCGGACTGGTCACCGTGCCCGACCATCTCAGCTTTCAGGAAGCCGCCACGCTGCCCTGCGCTGCCGTAACCGCCTGGAACGCGCTGGCGACGGGGGAGATCAAGCCCGGCGCGACCGTGCTGATCCTGGGCACCGGCGGCGTGTCGATCTTCGCCCTGCAGTTTGCACGGCTCAAGGGCGCGCGCGTGCTGGGCATCTCCTCGAGCTACGACAAGCTGGAGCGGGCCAGCGCCATGGGTCTCGACGCCGGACTGAACTATCGCGATCATCCCGAGTGGGACCGCTGGGTGGCCGACCAGACCGGCGGCGAGGGTGTGGAACTGGTGGTCGAGGTTGGCGGAGCAGGCACTCTCGCCCGCTCGTTAAAATCGATTCGCTTCGGTGGGACGGTGGCCCAGGTAGGCGTCCTGGCCCCATCGGCGGACCCGTTTCCGATTCCGCTCATTCTGCACAAGATGGCGCGCATTCACGGCATCTACGTAGGCTCGCGCAAGGATTTTGTGGAGATGAACCGCGCCATTGCGCTGACGGAGCTGCGCCCCGTGGGCGAGGCGTTCGACTGGAGGCAGGCGCGCGAAGTCTTCGAACGCATGGAAGAGGCCAGCCACTTTGGCAAGCTGGTGCTTTCGGTGAGCTGAAGAGTAAGCGGCCGGCCCACTGACTCGCCGGCTTGCTGACTACGGCGTGTTTCAAAAATAGGTTTTGAAAGGGCACGGCTTCACGGGCCGCTGAAAAACTCAATCGAAGGAGGCTTTGTAACAAGGGCACCGCTTTAGCCGGGCCGTAAGTGTTGCAAAATGAGTGATGGGCTTCAGCCCCTGACGCGCTTGTTTCGTCATTTTCGCCTCTCGTTTGGATTTTTTCAGCAGCCTGTTCAGCCGTGCCGAACGAATCCCTCAATCCATGCGGCTATAGCCGCTGGGGGATGGTTTTTCTCCACCCTCGCCACCATTTTTGAGACACGCCGCAGTTGACTCGCTAGGTTAGATTGGTCTTGTGGAATTGTATGAGCAAATGCTGGCCGTCGCTATCGAAGAGGCGCGTTTGGGCCTCGCCGAGGGCGGCGTTCCTGTCGGCGCGGCGCTGTTCACCCGCACGGGCGAGCTGGTGAGCCGCGGCCGCAACCGCCGCGTGCAACAGGGCGATCCCAGCGTTCATGGCGAGACCGATGCCTTTCGCCGCGCCGGCCGCCAGCGCAGTTACCGCAACTTGGTGATGGTGACCACGCTCGCCCCATGCTGGTATTGCAGCGGTCTGGTGCGCCAGTTCCGCATCGGCGCGCTGGTGGTGGGTGAGAGCCGCACCTTCTTGGGAGGCCTCGACTGGCTGCGCGAGAGCGGCGTTCAAGTGATCGACCTCGACAATCGCGAGTGCCGTGAAATGCTTGAGGGCTACATCGCGAAGCATCCGGAGATTTGGAACGAGGACATCGGGGAAGAATAGGCAAGGTACAGAGAGGCGGGGAACGGTTGGCGGTCAACGATGTCCATCGGTGGGGAAGCATGCCGCGGCGCCGTTGGCGCATCGCGTGGCTGCTTGGCATCGGCGTTCTGGTCAACTACTTCGACCGCGTCAATCTTTCCGTTTCGCACGATTCCCTCATCGCGGCCTTTGGCATCTCCGATGTCGTCTTTGGTTATCTTTCCAGCGCCTATAACTGGACCTACGCCCTGTGCCAGTTGCCCATCGGCGTGGTGCTGGATAAATTCGGTGTTCGCCGCGTGGGGCGCATCGGAACGTTTCTGTGGAGCGTGGCCTCCTTTGCCGCTGCCGTCACGCCCAACTTGAGCGGCTTTTTTGGCGCGCGGTTCCTGCTCGGGGTGGGCGAAGCGCCGACCTTCCCCGCGAACGCCAAGGCCATCGGCGCATGGTTTCCCGCGCGGGAGCGCAGCCTGGCCACGTCGCTCTTCGACGCCGCGGGAAAGCTTGCCTCCGCAATTGGGGTTCCCGTGATCGGCATCGTTCTCATCCACGCCGGATGGCGTTGGAGCTTCGCTTTTACCGGCGCCGTCAGCTTTGCATACTTTTTTTATTTCTGGCGTGTCTATCGCGATCCGCACGAGGATCTGGAGCTCAGCGAAAGCGAGCGCCGGCATATCGAGGATCGGCCGGCATCGCACGCTACGCAGGAGCAGGACGCCGAGGAGCCATCGCCGCTGGTCCATCTTCTCATGCAGCGCAAGGTGCTTGGCCTCACCCTCGGATTCGGCGCGTATAACTACGTTTTCTATTTGCTGCTTTATTGGCTGCCGGCCTATCTGTCCTCTGCCCTGCGCATCGATCTGCTGCACTCGTTTGTCTACACCAGCGTGCCATGGCTGCTTGCCACGGCGACAGACCTCGCAATCGGCGGCTGGCTCGTGGACATTCTCGTGCAGCGCGGGTGGAATGCCAGCAGGGTTCGCCGCGTCGTCCTCATCGGCGGCACGGTATTCGGGCTGGGCATTCTGGGCGCGGCGCGTGCGCACAATGCGCCGCAAACCCTGCTCTGGATCAGCGTATCGATATGCGGCCTCTCGGCGGCAGCGCCCGTGGCCTGGTCGCTGCCCTCCCTCATCGCACGCCGCAGCGACGTGGGCAAGGTGGGCGGGATTATCAACTTCTCCGGACAAATCTCCGGGATTGCCGCCTCTATCGTCACCGGGTACCTCGTCTCGGCGCAGCATTCTTACGCCTGGGCCTTTGCGGTTGCCGCGGTCTACCTGGCCGTTGGGATTGGCGGGTATCTGTTTCTCCTGGGAAAGATCGCGCCGCCACACGGGCATCCCGGTGCGTCGCAGGCCGGTAGCACGTGAGATAACCCGAGCCGGGCCGAACTGGCCAATGAGCCGTCACGGCATCGCCGCTCGGATATCTCGTCCGGGCAATTGAACTTCGATCCCGCATCGGGAATGCCTGCGCGGGGTGTAATTGCTCTGGTGCCTGCACGGAAATTTGTTCTGCTGTAATCTTGCTTGGTGCACAATGGTTGAATGGAGGAAAGACGGTCGTGCCGCGTATTCACTTTCATCAGCAACTCGCCGAACTCAAAGACAAGCTTCTGGCCATGGCTGCCCTGGCGCAGCAGGCCGTCGAGTCGGCCGTAGAAGCGTACCTGCGGCGCGACAAGGGCCTGTGCAAGTTCGTCAAGCAGAACGAGAGGGCCATCGACACTGCGCAGCGGGAACTGGATGAGATGGCCTACGAGCTTTTGGCCAAGCAACAGCCCATGGCCGTCGATCTGCGCTTTATTCTCGCCGTGATCAAGATTAACGGCGACCTGGAGCGGATCGGCGACCAATCCATGAGCATTGCACGGCGAACCAAGGAAATCCTCCTCGCCGACGAAGTGGAACTGCCGGTGGATTTTGCCGCCATGGGCGAATTTGCCGCACAGATGATCCGTACCGCGCTGCAGGCGCTGCTCGACGGTGACGCCCGCCTCGCCGATTCCGTGCGCGAGATGGACGACGAGATCGACCGCATGAATCGCCGCGCGCAGAACGACCTGCTCAGGATGATCGAAGAGAGGCCGCAATTTACTCAGCAGGCGATGAACGGCATCCTGGTGGCCAAGAACCTGGAGCGAATCGCCGACCACGCCTCGAATATCGCAACCGACGTGATCTTCTGGGTTCGCGGCGCCGACGTGCGCCACCAGTTGAGCATGGCCATGGACTGAAGAAACAGCTTTCAGCTTTTAGCACTCAGCTTTCAGTTGCCTTCCGCGAGAGCCAGGCCATTTGGCCCATTACGGAATCGCTGAAAGCTGAAAGCTGATAGCTAACCGCTTATACGCCAATCACAGAGCAGAGCTCCTTAACCGCCGCGGCGCTCCTTTTGAGCGCTGCGTCTTCTTCGGCCGTCAGCTTGATCTCAATGATCTGTTCCAGTCCCGTCGCGCCCAGTTTGCACGGCACGCCAATAAAGTAGTCCTTGATGCCGTACTCGCCCTGCAAGTACGCTGCGCAGGGCAGAATCTTCTTCTTGTCCTTGAGAATCGCCTCGGCCATTTCGGTTACCGCCGCCGACGGTGCGTAGTAGGCGCTGCCGGTCTTGAGATACTTCACGATCTCGGCGCCGCCGTCGCGGGTGCGCTGCACCAGCTGTTCCAGCCGTTCGGGCGCAATGAGCTCGGTGATAGGAATTCCGGCGACCGTCGAGTAGCGCGCCAGCGGCACCATGGTGTCGCCGTGGCCGCCCAGCACGAAGGCCGTCACGTTCTCCACGCTCACGTTCAGCTCGGCGGCGATGAAGGCGCGGAAGCGCGCCGAGTCCAGCACGCCCGCCATGCCGATCACCCGCTCGCGGTTGAATCCGGCCTGGCGATAGGCAGCCTGGGCCATCGCGTCGAGCGGATTTGACACGACGATGAGGATGCACTCGGGCGATTGCGCCACCACTTTCTCGACCACGTCCGACATGATCTTGAAGTTGGTGTGCAGCAGATCGTCGCGGCTCATGCCGGGCTTGCGGGGAATGCCCGCGGTAATGACCACGATGTCGGAGTTGGCCGTCACCGCGTAGTCGTTCGCGCCCGCGATGCTCACGTCGCGCTTTTCGATGGGCATGGCTTCCAGCAGGTCCAGCGCCTTGCCCTGGGGAATGCCTTCCACCACGTCAACCAAAACCACATCAGCCAGTTCCTTGGCTGCAATCCAGTGCGCGCAAGTGGCGCCCACGTTGCCCGCGCCGACGATGCTAACTTTTTTCCGCATCGATTTCCCCTTTAAGAATTTCGATTGACCTATTCCTTGCTTGAATTACAAACCGTTCCTCAGAAATGATTTCAGGCTCCTAGTAACCACTTTCTGAACTCATGGAAAGCGAAATCAAACCTATTATCATTAACGCTATACCACCCAGGAACATCAGAAGCGTGGGAACGGCCTCCCATAAGGGGATCCTGATGAAATCACCAAAGGAACCGTTCGACAGAAGAGTCGCGGCCTGCCTTGGATCTCCAGGCGCCTCGAACACCTCGTGAGTACTTGTCTCCATTACCTCATGGTTATGCAGTGGTTCTCCTAACATTCCATTGGATTCCACAGGAACTAATGAGGGCAGGTCACCAACAACGGATCTTAAGACCAGGACATTCCTATTTTCCCACTCGGGATTTGCAGCCAAGAAAGCTTGCGCCTTCTCGTGTGCCCGGTGATAGACAGAGAAGGTAAGCAGAAGGGCTATGATTACTGCCAAGGCAAGAAGCGCAATGCCCACCCCACTCATCATTCTTGCATTCGATTCTGTCACGTCGAGCCTCTTTCTTCAGATTTGGTCCGTGGACTCAGGGGGCCAAATCCCCATTCTATTTATGCCTATTAACATATGGGCTGCACCACCTACCTTCCAAATCGCGCTGGTTCGATGCATTTCGCGGTGTGCAAAAGCCGCGCCCCTTCAAAGCTGATCCCCGCCACCTGTCCCTTTCTTACATGTTGCCAATGATCCGCGTAGCAAACTCGCTGGTTCCCACCTTCGTCGCGCCGGAAAGTTGCCGCTCGAAGTCGTACGTCACGAATTTCTGCTGGATGGTCTTCTCCATCGCGTTCTCGATCATCTCGGCCGCTTCCTTCCAGCCGATGAACTCGAGCAGCATCACGCCCGACAGAATCACCGAGCCGGGATTGATGACGTCCTTATCGGCGTACTTGGGCGCGGTGCCGTGCGTGGCCTCAAAGACCGCGTAGCCGTCGCCAATGTTGGCGCCAGGCGCGATGCCGAGGCCGCCCACCTGTGCCGCGGCCGCGTCGGAAATGTAATCGCCATTGAGGTTGGGCGTGGCCAGAATGCTGTAGTCCGACGGGCGGATGATGATCTGCTGGAATATGGAGTCAGCGATGCGATCGTTGACCAGAATCTTCGACTTCCAGGCGCCGTTGCCGTGCGTCTTGCCGATCGAATCGAGGACGGACTTGATTTCTGCGTAAATCGAATCACGGAAGGCCTGATTGCCGAACTCGAGGCCGGGCTCAATCAGCGCAGCGTTCTCTTCGATCGAAAGGCCGGGCCTTGCCTCGACATTGCCCAGGATCCAGCTTTCGCGCTCGGTGACGATGTGGTCGCGGAACTCCTCGGTGGCGACCTCGTAGCCCCACTCGCGGAACGCGCCCTCGGTGAACTTTTGAATGTTGCCCTTGTGCACGAGAGTGAGCGTCTTGCGTCCCGACTCCAGCGCGTGGCGGATGGCGTAGCGCACCAGCCGCTTGGTGCCGAAGACCGAGATGGGCTTGATGCCCACCCCCGAATCGGCGCGAACTTTCTTCTTGCCGCCCTTGAGTAGGTCGTCGTTGAGGAACGAAATCAGCCGCGCCGCGTCCTCAGACCCCTCCTTGAACTCGATGCCCGCGTACACGTCCTCGGTGTTCTCGCGGAAGATGACGATGTCGAGCTTTTCCGGATGCTTCACGGGGCTGGGCACGCCCTGGTAGTACTTGACGGGCCGCACGCAGGCATACAGATCGAGAATCTGCCGCAGAGCGACGTTCAGCGAGCGAATGCCGCCGCCGACAGGCGTGGTGAGCGGCCCCTTGATGGAGACGCGCAGGTCGCGGGCCGCGGCCACGGAGTCGTCGGGCAGCCAGGTCGAGAACTGCCGGAAGGCTTTTTCGCCGGCGAAGATCTCAAACCAGCGAATGGCGCGCCTGCCGCCATAAGCCTTTTCCACCGCGGCGTCGAAGACCCGCTGCGACGCCTTCCAGATGTCGCGCCCCGTGCCGTCGCCCTCGATGAAAGGAATGATGGGATGGTCGGGCACGGCGAATTGCCCGTCCTTGTAGCCGATCGGCTCGCCGTTCCTGGGCAGCTCCAGCCCGTTGTACGTGCTTTGCATGATTCTGAGGGAAGTCCCTTCCGTGAATAGTCCAAGGTTGAGGCTAACACCCACAATTTAGCAGTGGCAATGGCGTGCGGAAGTGGTTCGCGCGCGGCCGGCTCATTCAGTGCCCCGACGGTGCGCCGTGTCCTCGAACATCACCCGCAGCACTGCTTTGTTTGCGGCGTAATTGTCGTGCGCTGCGCCGGGCGCCTCGAATAGCCCAAACCAGTGTGCGGCGTTCTGCACATAGAGATTCACGACATCCACATCGCCGATCCTGGGCACGCGGAAGGTGATCACGTCGCTGGGATCGTTGAAGGCCACGACCTGGATCTTCTTCCGGGCCGACTCGTCGTTGGGGTGCAAAGCCGCCTGGAAGTTCGACTGAATCTCTTTCCACCGGTTGACGAGCGCTCTGAAGTTGGCGGCGGGAGCGGTGGGAACCGGCGGCGGCGGCTCAAGCCCGCGCGATTGGTAGACGCTCGCCGTTGTGTTTGGCGCGGTTTCCAGGTTGGTGATCTCGAGCATCTGAAGCTGGTTGGCGAAGAAATAGACCAGCGTCGTTCTCTCAAAGATGTAGCGAATGGCGTTCTGCTCCTTGGCCAGCCGGGCCGCGTCCTGGGCGCTAAGGTTCGCGGATTCGGCACCTGAATTCCCAAGGGAAAGCGTATTGAAGAAGAGATAGCTGCCCAGACTGTGCGTGACCCCAATGAACTCCTGGTCCATGGTGTCGTCGCGGTTCAATTGCGCCTTCCAATCGTAGGTTCCGGGGGTTCCGTTCGCCGCCGCGCCCGGGCCGGCCTGGTTGGGATTGAACGCCGCCGATTTGGCCATCAATTGCCGCAGGCCGTCGCGCATGAGGCCGTTCAATTGCCCCACCGCAAGCATCACGTCCGCGAGTCCCCAATCGATGAGGCTATCCTTCAATGTGCGATTGATGAGAACGCCATGCGGCCGGATCCGGGCAAGTCTTGCGGCCTCCTCGGGCGAAATCCAGGGATAGAAACGTCCCAGCCCATCCGGATCCTGAGCGGAGCGCTGGGAACAAACCTGCAGTGTTTGCTTGCTGGCGCCGGCAAGATAGGCCTCAGGGGCAGCCACCCGGCGGCACTTGAGAGCCATCACCAGCGGCCACCAGTTGATCTCGTCGACCTCGAGGGCGGCAGCATGGCCGCGGAGATGCACAACCCAATGCACGACGAAAGGAGCAGCCGCATGCCACTCGGCGGCGCTCTTCCACACCGGGCTGCCCAGATACTCGAGCGCGGGCGGCTGGACTGCAGGATCGAACTCGCCTTTGTCGGCAAACTCGACGCCGGCATTCTTCCAGTCGGCCACATCGCAAAGCTTCAGCTTGCTGCACATCGATTGGCGCAGCAGCACGGAGTCACCGGCGCCGACCTGATCGATGCCGTGCACGTAGAGAATGTGCACCGGATGCCGGTCGGCCGAATCCAGCGCGTCCCCAATGTTGGTCAGGGTCTTGAGAGAGCCGCTTGTGTCCTCGATGACTTTGGCGCGGGCTTCAACCACGCCTCCCGCAGCCGCCAGGATGAGGAAGGCACACATCAGCTTGCAACTTCGCATCGACCTGGAACTCCGATAGGCTTACCAAGCACGACTATAGCATTTTCATTTTGACAGACGTATAGGCCGCGCGTTGAAGGCGCAGAGGAAGACGGAGCAACTTTCCGGTGAGCCGCTTCGCAGCCGCCGGAGTTATTGGCTCTTATCGCCTGTCAATCCATCGCTGTCAAAGCGCGGAATGCCGAAGTGACCGCGCAGATGAAGCAGGTCCAGGGGACTCAGATTGCCGGCCACCGTCGCCAGCGTCAGGCTTTTGGGGCTCTGCACCAGCACCACCCCGCCGCGCACGTTGGCGCCGTCAAGCACCAGCCACACGTCTGTGATATCGCTGTGCGCCGAGCCTCCCACGTTCGTCGAGTTCAATACATGCTTCCATCCGCGCAGGTGGTAGGCATCGCGGATGGCCTCAACCTGAGCCGGATCGGCCGCGCCCGCAGCGGCGAACCGCAGCACGTGCACGCTGACGCCGTCGAGCTTGGCCACCGTCTGCTTCAGGTCGGCGTCGGAATCCGGCAACAGGCCCGCAGCCGCTTCAAGCATCGTCCGGTCCAGGGTAAAGCTCTCTTTGGCTACGGCCTGGGCGCTCAGTTTCGTCAGGGCTGGCGGTGTCCACTCCAGGATCGCCGTGCTGATATCGGGACTGGCGAGCGGAGGGGCAGCGCCAGGCGCGCCAGGGTCCGGCGGCGCGGAGGGTTCCGCAGACGATTGCGCAAGCACAGAGGCGCAGCCCATAACGGCGCTCAAGACAGGGATTCCCAGCCAAAGCATCCATTTCTTCATACCCTATTAAACGTGCCAACCACGGGAAAGTTGCGCCGGCGGCGGCCGGCAACCAGGGTCTATTGCGCCCGCCCCTCGCGCCCTCCTAAACCGGCCGGGGGCGGATTCGCTCGAGAGGTAACCCGCCGGTTTCAACCTCGAGCGAAATTGCTGGAATCCCTGTTCGCGCCCGTCAAGATGCGATAGACTCATGCGGGAACCTTTGAAAGTTGCCGTAATCCTTTCACGCACGGAGGACACATAGAAATTGGGAAAAAGCATGGTCCCGAAGAAGATTTTCTTTACCAAGGGCGTCGGCAAACATAAGGAGCGGCTAACCTCCTTCGAGCTGGCCCTTCGGGATGCCGGCATCGCCTCACAGAACCTGGTGCGCGTTTCCTCCATCTTTCCGCCGCAGTGCAAGGTGATTCCGCGCAAGGATGGCCTCAAATACCTGAATGATGGCGAGGTCGTTTTCGCGGTGATCGCGGAAAACTCCACGCGCGAGCCGCACCGGCTGATCGCTTCCTCGATCGGCGTGGCTATTCCCGCCGACCGCAACACCTACGGCTACCTGAGCGAGCACCATAGTTTCGGCGAGACCGAGGAGCAGGCCGGCGAGTACGCTGAGGAGCTGGCCGCCGAGATGCTCGCCACCACGCTCGACGTGGAGTTCGATCCCGATACGAGCTGGGACGAAAAGAAGGAGATTTACCGCATCTCCAACAAGATCGTCCGCACCAGCAACGTCACCCAGTCGGCGGTGGGCGATAGGCGCGGCAAGTGGACTACCACCATCGCCGCCGCGGTGCTGATCCTGGAAGAGTAGCAGCCAGACCCTGGCAGACTCGCAGAGGCCAATTCCGCAAGCCGGGGTTGGCCTTGTTGCATTCATCTTACTTGTGGACACACATTTCGCTCATAGAGGGGACCGATGATTGGGTCGATAATCAGTAGCTTCCGGCTCGTCGAACTTCGCTATGCCCTGTGGATATCGATCTGGCTCTTTGCGCTCGGGTCAATCCCAGCGGTAGAGGGGCAAACCCATTCTGCCAGCTGGAAGAGCGATCGTGTCAGCCGATTGATCGACAAGTTGAAAGACCCAAGCAGCACCGCGCGAGAGAGCGCCGCCGAGGAGTTGAGGGACTACCATCTTCACGATCCGCGAGTCGTGGAGCCGCTGATTGCCGCCCTGAAGGACACCGATAGAGACGTCAGGCTAAGTGCGGCTGTCGCTTTAGGCAAGATCAAAGACCCGCGCGCTGTTGAGCCCCTGATTGTGGCCTTGGAAGACAGCGATGTAAACGTCAGATGTTCTGCAATCGACGCGCTGGGCGAACTGAGAGACACACGCGCTGTTGAGCCGCTAATCCCTGCCCTGAAAGACATTGAATTGGCCCTTAGCGAGAGAGCGGCCATAGCGTTGGGCGACATCGGAGATCCTCGCGCCGTTGAGCCGCTGCTCGCCGCGCTGAAGGATTGGACGAAGGAACCGGACCTCCGCGGGTCGTCGGCCAAAGCACTGGGCGATATCAAAGACCCGCGCGCTGTGGAGCCGCTGATCGTTGCCCTGGGAGACAAGGACAAGTTCGTCAATGAGAAAGCGGCTGAAGCGCTGGGCAGAATCGGATCGCCGGCCGTCAAGCCGCTAATTAACAAACTGAAGTATACAAACTCCGAATACACGTTGGAGGTAGATATTGCACTAAGCAATATAGGTGCGCCCGCAGTCGACGACCTGATTACCGCCCTGAAGGATGCAGATCCGATCGTCCAGTGGAATGCCGCTTACGCATTGAGCGGCATCGAAGACAGCCGTTCGAAGGATGCTTTTCAGGCATTCGGAGAGCGCAGAATTATAGAGGTTGCCAGAAACTACAGTTCCTTTATCGCACGGGGCGAACCGAACAGGAAGAGACTGATCCAGGCGTAATCCGTTCGGCAAATAAAAGATGGCGCTGGATTTCATCGTCTGTGGAAACAAGAAGTTGAAGAGTGCCGGAGATGAATGGGCGTCAGAACACGGTTATTATGTGAAGGAATACTATGGGTCCGGAGGCACACCATCAGTAGGGTGGGCCAGCGCCCACTGAGAGCCGCAGCCCATCAAGTTGCCAATATGAGGGATTGATAGATGAAGGCGGCCCGGGGACTTATGGGACATCCGAGCACTTACAACGTGGGGTTGGTGCAGATGCGCATGGGCGCGGACCCCGAGGCGAACTTTCGTCCGCGCTCGGCTACATCCGTGAGGCCGCGCAACTCGGCGCGCAAATCGTCTGCCTTCCCGAGCTCTTTCGAACCCAATATTTTTGCCAGCGCGAGGATCTCCGCCTCTTCGATCTGGCTGAGCCGATTCCCGGTCCCTCCACCTGCAAGCTGGCCGAAGTAGCACGCGAAGCCGGCGTGGCCATCGTGGCATCGCTCTTCGAGCGGCGCGCGCCGGGCCTTTATCACAACACGGCGGTCACGCTGAACGCTGACGGCCAGATCGCCGGGGTCTATCGCAAGATGCACATCCCCGACGATCCGCTCTACCACGAGAAGTATTATTTCGCGCCGGGCGATCTGGGTTTTCAGGCCGTCGATACCGCCGCAGGCCGCGTGGGCACGCTGGTCTGCTGGGACCAGTGGTATCCCGAAGGCGCGCGGCTCACGGCGTTGCAGGGCGCTGAGGTGCTGTTCTATCCCACGGCCATCGGATGGCACCCGGCGGAGAAGGATGAGTTCGGCGCCGCGCAATTTGACGCGTGGCGCACCATCCAGCGCGCCCACGCCATCGCCAACGGCGTCTACGTGGCTGCCGTGAACCGCGTAGGCCAGGAGCAAGGAGACGTGCTGGGCAATCGCGCCGCAGGGCCGGGAATCGAATTCTGGGGCGGCAGCTTTTTGGCCGATCCCTTCGGCCGCATCGTGGCCCAGGCCGGGCACGACGCCGAGGAGATCGTCGTGGGCGAGATCGACCGCGCGCTGATTGAGGAGACGCGCCGCAACTGGCCCTTCCTGCGTGACCGCCGCGTGGATGCCTACGCGCCGATCACACAGCGCTTTCTCGATCCCGACCACACCCGCGCTGGCCACGGAGAGCACAAATAGCCATGACGCTTGAAGACTCCGCGACGCTTCAAGACTCCGCAGAGGCACCACGTTAACTCGGCTACCGCATGCCCGCCGAGTGGGAGCCGCACGAGGCTACCTGGCTGGCCTGGCCGCACAATCCCGAGGACTGGCCGGGCAAGTTTCAGTCCATCCCCTGGCTCTACGCCGAGATCGTGCGCCTGCTCGCCGCGCATGAGCGCGTGCATCTGATTGTCGAGAACACGGCGATGCAGCGCCGCGTGAATGGAATGCTGGACCGCGCCGGCGCGAATCTTGATCGCGTGAGCTTTCACCACTGGCCCACTGACCGCGAGCTGGACGCGCGATTCCGGGCCGATCTTCGTGCGGAACACCGCGGGGCAGGTCGCGATCACGAACTGGCGGTTCAACGCCTGGGCCAAGTACGACGACTGGCAGCTGGACGACCAGTTGCCGGGACGCGTTGCGGAATTGCTCGGCCTGCCCGAGTGGCAGCCCACTATCGAGCTGACCCATATCAAGCGGCATCGCTATGTTCTCGAAGGCGGATCGATCGACGTGAACGGCGCGGGAATTCTGCTTACGACCGAGGAGTGCCTGCTGAGCGAGGTGCAGCAGCGCAATCCGGGCGTGAGCCGCGAGCAACTGGAGCAGGCATTTCAGGATTTTCTCGGCATCGATCAGGTCATCTGGCTTGGCCGCGGCATCGCCGGCGACGATACCCACGGCCACGTGGACGACATTGCTCGCTTCGTTGCGCCCGCCACGATCGTCGCCGCCGTCGAGCCGGACACGCGCGACCCCAACCATGCGCCGCTGGCCGAAAATCTCGCGCGCCTGAAGTCCGCGCGCACCCTCGACGGCAAGCAGTTCACCGTCGTCGAGCTGCCGATGCCGCGCCCGGTCGTCTTCCGCGGCCAGCGCCTGCCGGCCAGCTACGCGAATTTCTACATTGCCAATGGATTGGTCCTGGTTCCCACCTTCCACGATCCCAACGACCGCGTGGCGCTGAACACGCTGGCCGAAGTTTTTCCGGATCGCGAGGTCATCGGCATCCACAGGGTCGATCTCATCTGGGGCCTGGGCGCGCTGCACTGCATGACCCAGCAGCAGCCAGCGGCGATAGCATCGAAATCATGATCGACGCCCCGATCAGATCGCCAAGCCATGCAAGCCGCGCTGGCCGAAGCCCGCCTGGCCGGTGAAGCCGGCGAAGTGCCCATCGGCGCGGCGATTGTTTACGAAGGGAGATCATCGCGCGCGGCCAGAATCGCGTGCTGCGCGATGTGGACCCCACGGCCCACGCCGAGATCGTGGCCTTGCGCGCGGCGGCCGCGGCTCTCGGCAACTATCGCCTGTCCGGCTGCACGCTTTATGTCACACTCGAGCCCTGCGCCATGTGCGCCGGGGCCATGATTCATGCGCGCATCGACCGCCTGGTCTTCGCCGCCGCCGATCCCAAGGCCGGGGCGTGCGGCTCGGTGCTCCAAGTGCTCAACCATCCCCAGCTCAACCACCAGATGCAGGTGGAGCAGGGAATTGGCGCCGAAGAATCCGCGGAGCTGCTGCGCGATTTCTTTCGCGAGCGGCGGTAAAGTTGCCTGATCCGGCGAACTTGCCAACTCGCGAACAGGCGCGCAGCGCCGCCAACTCGCCAACTCCGCTACATCCTTGTCAGCTCCTTGATCCGCTCCGCCTGCGCCGGCCACTTTGAATTGGTGCCGATCGTCATACTGCGCCGCGGTGGATCTTATACCGACACGGGCCGGTGGATTGGGGTTCGTGGTTTCCCACCCCAAGCGCCCAGCTACCACACGGACGAAGAGCTATCCGTGCGGTCCCGGGTTGGTGGTTTGCGGTTTTCTGCCTGGCCTAGAGTCTTTTGGCGTACTCGGCCATGCCCTGAAAGTCGATGAAGACTGCAGGTTCATTGCCGACGACCCAACTGTCGTGTCCTGGTGGAATAAGGACGACATCGCCGGCTGCGGTGGTCATCTCGGCACCGTCGTCCATGCGCACGATCATTTTTCCAGAAAGCTGGTAGCCGAAGTGAGCGGCCTCGCAGCTGCGTGTTTTGGCAATCGGCGCGATGCAGGTGGACCACTTCCATCCGGGCTCGAAAGTGGCGCGTACAACCGTATGTTCGCCCACGTGCAGGACTTCAACCTTGCCTTTGTCAAACGGCCTGACCTCGGCGGGCGCACTGAAATTCTTTCTTTCCATTTTTAACGCTGTTGCTGACATAGCTTACCTCCTTGCGGAATTTTTTGGGGAATGGATTGGGGACCGTCGTGCAGGGATACGATACACCCAGCATCCGGCCATGCGAAACGTTTTATTGATCAGATCCTCGTCAGTCTGCGAATTCTCGCCTCCTCCGCCGGCCACTTTGCGGCCAGCTCCGCGTAATTCCCGCTACGGTAATCGGCAAAATCGAAGCCCGGCGTCACGGTGCAGCCAAACAGCGCCAATTTCCCGCCCTCCACCAGCCGCTCGCCCTGCCAAACTCCGGCCGGAACCACAATCTGCGGAAGCTGACCGGCCTGCAAATCCGGTCCAAAAGTTAAGACAGCGGAGCTGCCATCGGGGTGGAGCAGCAGCATCTCTACCGGATCGCCGAGGTAGAAGTGAAAGATCTCGTCGGAGGCGACCATGTGCATCTCGGAGAAGGTCCCGGCTTCGAGCAGGTAATAGATGGCCGTGCCCTGCGCGCGCACGCCGCGCGGCAACTCAACCGTGCCCGCCGACGTGTACGTGCGCCGGTACCATCCACCCTCCACCGGATGCGGCTCCAGTTTCAGCAGCGCCTTAATCTCTTCTGCGGTCATCGTCCTCGTCGGCAGTCATCCTTCTCCCGGTGGCCATCATCACAGATCGTAGCAGCAGGATCGCCGTAGAATAACCCCATGAACGTGCAGGTCTATACCACCGCCTGGTGCCGCGATTGCCGCGCCGCCAAGCAGTTCCTCGACGCGCACGGCATTGCGTACAGCGAGATTTTCGTTGACGCCGATCCGGCTGCGTCCGCCGAGGTCATCCACCACGTGGGCAAGCGCGCGGTTCCGCAACTGGTGATCGATGGCGAGTGGTTTCAGCCCGACATGCCCGGCCGCGGCCTGTTGGTCGACGAACTGCGCCAGCGCCTCGGAATTCCTCGCGGATAATCGCATTACCCTCGTACAATCAACAGTGGAGCCCAGTTCAATCGCAGCTTCAGCGCCGGCTCGCGACCTTCTTGTTTCTAGGGAGCCTTCGCAGTTTGCCACTGGAGCCCGCGTTGGCACGATGGAGCTAAGAGCTAACAGCTAATAGCTGTTTTTTGTAGGAGTTCTCCGTTGATCGAACGCTATACGCGCCCGGCGATGGGCCGCATCTGGACGGACGAGAACAAGTACCGCTGCTGGCTCCAGGTGGAGTCGGCGGCCAGCACCGTGCTGGCCGAGGACGGCGTGATTCCCGCTGCGGCGGCCGAAGCCATCGCCACCAAGGCCACCGTCTCCGCCGCCCGCGTGCAGGAGATCGAGGCGGAGGTGAAGCACGACGTCATCGCCTTCACAACAGCGGTGGCAGAGTCTCTCCAAAACCAAGGCCTGGACGGCCAGTCCCGCTGGCTGCACTACGGCCTTACCTCGAACGACATCGTAGACACGGCACTGGCGCTGCAAGTCAAGGAGGCCTCGGCGCTTATCCGCCTGGGAATCGCGGTGCTGGTGGCCGTGCTCAAGCGCCGCGCGCTCGAATTCAAGCACACGCCCACCATCGGCCGCACCCACGGCATCCACGCCGAGCCCACGACGTTCGGCCTCAAGCTGCTGAACTGGTACGCCGAGATGGAGCGCAACCTGGCCCGCTTCGACGCGGCCGCCGAAGACATGCGGGTGGGCAAGCTCTCCGGCGCAGTCGGCACGTTCGGGCATCTCAAGCCGGAACACGAGGAGCGCATCTGCGCCCGGCTCGGCCTCAAGCCGGCGCCGGTTACGACGCAGGTCATCCAGCGCGACCGCCATGCCGCGTACATCGCCACGCTGGCCATCATCGGCAGCACGCTCGACAAGATCGCCGTCGAGATTCGCCACTTGCAGCGGACCGAGGTGCGTGAGGCGCAGGAGTACTTCAGCGAGAAGCAGAAAGGCTCCTCGGCCATGCCGCACAAGAAGAACCCGGTCACGAGCGAGCAAATCAGCGGCCTCGCGCGCGTCTTGCGCGGCAATGCGCAGGCGGCCATGGAGAACGTTGCGCTGTGGCACGAGCGCGACATCTCGCACTCCTCGGTCGAGCGCGTCATCTTTCCCGACTCGACGATCTTGGCGGATTACCTGCTGGCCAAAACGACGGATTTGATTGACCGGCTGCTGGTTTATCCCGAGCGGATGAAGAAGAACCTGGAATCGACGGGCGGGCTGATTTTTTCGGGACAGCTTTTGCTCGACCTGGCCGCGGCCGGAATGCTCCGTGAGGACGCCTACCGGATGGTGCAGGAACACGCCATGCGCGCGTGGAAAGAGGATCTGAATTTTCGCGATGAGGTCGCGCGCGACCCGCGATTGCTAAGCTGCTCAGCCCGAAGAAGCTTGCCCGCACCTTCGACTATTCACGGCAGCTCACCAATGTCGACGCAATCTTCAAGCGTGTGCTCGGGGAGTGAGAGCGGAGCTGGCCGACATATAGCCAGATTGACGAGGGACGCACTATGAGGTCTAAGCACATTCTCTTGGCTATTCTGGCAACCCTCACCCTTTCTGCGCCTAACTGCTGGCCACAGTCGGCACAATCCAAGACCAAGCAAGTGCAGGAATTCTACGACAACAACTCGTTTGGAACCCCGGCTAGATTGCCTGAAAATGTACTTAGGGCTCTTGTTTCGTCAGGGATGGCTGGGTATGCGCGAGATTGGGCAACGGACCATCCCGGCGGCGACTTGAATCGGTTTTTCCGTGCCGTGCAGGTCGAGCTTTCTGATTCAAAGGAGCCAGATTACATAGTCGAAGGCCAGTTTCCGCTGACGGGAGCAGATTGCGACTGGTTTTGGGTGGTCCATTCTCAGCGCGGACTGGCGGAGGTGGTCCTATTCGACAATACCGATTCCATCCAACTGCTCAAAAGCAGAACGAACGGCCTCAAAGATATTCAGACCATCTGGCAGGCTCCACGCGAGATCGACAGAAAGATATTTCGCTTCAGTGGGGAGCGGTACAGATTGGTTTCAAAGAAGTGGGAGGAGCGTTCCGGAAGGTAAAACGATGCATCTCACCGTCGCCATCACCGGAGCATCCGGCGTTCTTCTCGGCCGGGAGCTGCTGCGCGCCCTCGAAGCAGACGAGCGAGTGGCGCGCGTCCACTTTGTTGCTTCGGAAAACTCGCTGCGCGTGCTGGCCGAGGAGCTGGGCGTCTCCGGCCGCAACGATCTGTTCGAAAAGCTGCTCGGAGCGCCGCCTGCCAAGACCGTCCAGCACGCCGACGCCGACATCGGCGCGCCCATCGCCAGCGGCAGCCATCCTTCGAACGGCATGATCATCCTGCCGTGTTCCATGGGCACGCTTGCGGCCATTGCGCTCGGCCTTGCCGACTCGCTCATTGCCCGCGCCGCCGACGTCACCCTCAAGGAGCGCCACCCGCTCATCCTTTGCGTGCGCGAAACGCCCTTCAACCGCATTCACCTGCGCAACATGACACTGGCCGCCGAAGCCGGAGCCACGATCTTTCCCTGCATCCCTGCCTTCTACAACCACCCCGCCGGCTCTGAAGAGATGGCCCGCCAATTCGCCTATCGCGTTCTGGCGCACTTGGGGCTGCCGCAGCCCGGTGCGTATGTGTGGAAGCCGGAAGAGTAGGAAATTGGGCGGGTACCCAGTAACACTTCAGTGTCAAAGTCCGATCGCATCAGGCTCGTTCTTTGCTTGACACCTGCCCCTTCGCCCCTTGATACTGCCTTTATGCCGATCTCCAGGGAACACGGAATTGCGGTCATGGCCATGTGCATGTGTATGGCCTGCGGGCCCGTCCGTGCGGCTCTTGAGCGGCGAATGCGTTAACAACGCAACCGATTCAGAAGTCAAGCGGCCCGGGTCCTGAAAACGGATGCGGGCCGTTTTCATTGTTGCTCGCAGTCAATCCCCGCCGTCCCCTGAAGCTATGAACCCACGAACCTGAAGGGAGATCATTATGTCGGAACCAAAACAGCATCAACTTGCCACGCAGGCCGTCCACGCCGGCCAGTCGCCCGATCCAACCACCGGCGCACGCGCCGTGCCCATTTACCAGACCACTTCCTATCTCTTCCAGGACGCGGACCACGCCGGCCGCCTGTTCGCGCTCAAGGAGTTCGGCAACATCTACACGCGCATCATGAACCCCACCACTGATGTGTTTGAGAAGCGCGTGGCGGCGCTCGAAGGCGGCGCGGCCGGATTGGCCACGGCCTCAGGCCAGGCGGCGGAAACGCTCGTTATCACCACGCTGGCCGCGGCGGGCGACGAAATCGTCTCCACCACCTCGCTCTACGGCGGCACCTACAACCTCTTCCACTACACGCTGCCCAAGCTGGGCATTCTGGTGCGCTTCGTTGACGCCGACGACTTCGACGGCCTGCGCGCGGCCATCAACTCGAAGACCCGCGCCGTCTACACCGAGACGCTGGGCAACCCCAAACTCGACGTGGTGGACATCGAGAGGCTCGCCACTATCGCCCACGAGCACAAGCTGCCGCTGGTCATCGACAACACCTCGGTCTCGCCGGCGCTGGTGCGGCCCATCGAGTGGGGCGCCGACATCGTCGTGAATTCGGCCACCAAGTTTCTCGGCGGCCACGGCCTGGCTATCGGCGGCGTGATTGTCGACGCGGGCAAGTTCGACTGGGCCGCCTCGGGCCGCTTCAAGGATTTCACCGAGCCGGATCCCTCATATCACGGCCTGCGGTACACCGAGGCCTTCGGGCCGCTGGCTTTCATCCTGAAGGCGCGCGTGCAGGGACTGCGCGACACCGGCGCGGCACTCTCGCCGTTCAACGCTTTCCTGCTGCTGCAGGGCATCGAGACGCTGCACCTGCGCATGGAGCGCCACTCGCAGAACGCGCTGGCCGTAGCCAGGCACCTCGAGCAGCATCCCGGCGTGGAGTGGGTTAACTATCCCGGCCTCGCATCCAGCCCCTATTATGCGCGGACGAAAAAGTATCTGCCCTCGGGCGCGGGGGCGCTGGTCACCTTCGGCATCAAGGGCGGCTACGAGGCGGGCAAGAAACTCATCGACACGCTCGAACTCTTCTCGCTGCTGGCCAACATCGGCGACGCCAAGTCCCTGGTCATTCACCCGGCCTCAACCACGCATTCGCAGCTTTCGGTGGAGGAGCAGGCCGACACAGGCGTCACGCCGGAGATGGTGAGGCTTTCGGTGGGCATTGAGGATATTCGCGACATCCTGGCCGACCTCGATCAGGCGATCGAAGTGGCGAATGGGCATTCCTTCGAGGGCGCAACCAGGACCGTTGCGGCAAAATAGAAATAATGACCGACAGCTTTAGCCGCAGCGGCGCTTCGCCGCCAGGAACGAAAAGTGGGGCCCCCGCGGACAGGTCGTCGTCCGCGGGGTGGAAGACCGTGGAGCCCACCTACGAAGGCGACTTCGTCATGGACGGCTCCCTGCCGCTGGAGTGCGGCCGCGCCTTGATCTGTCCCACGCTGCATTACGCCGTCTACGGCCGGCTGAATGCGGCGCGGGACAATGCCGTTCTGGTTTGCCACGCACTCTCCGGCTCGGCCCTCGTGGGCTCCTGGTGGCCCGAGATCTTCGCTCCCGGCGCAGTTCTCTCGCTCAAGCACGACTTCGTTATCTGCATCAACATGCTGGGCTCCTGTTACGGCTCCACGGGGCCCGGTTCCGTCAATCCCGAGACAGGCGAATCGTATGGGCCGGATTTTCCTCTGGTCGGCCTCCGCGACAACGTGAGAGCGCAGGCGCGGCTGCTGGATTCGCTGGGCATCCGCAAGGTGCGCCTGGTGCTCGGCGGGTCCATCGGCGGCATGCAGGCACTGGACTGGACCATCCTTCATCCCGATCGCGTGGAGCGCGCCCTCATCATTGGCGTCACCCCGCTCTCGGCCATGGGGCTGGCGCTCAACCACCTGCAGCGGCAGGCCATCCAGCACGATCCGGAGTGGGCGGGCGGCCGTTATCTGCCGCAACGCCCGCCGCGCCGCGGACTGGCGCTGGCCCGCCAGATCGCCATGATCAGCTACAAGTCCGCGCCGCTCTTCCACGAGCGCTTCGGCCGCAATCCTAACCGCAGCGGCGAAGATCCCTGGGCGGCGAACGGCCTGAGCGGCGGCTTGACCGGCGACCTCATTGGCGGACGCTTCGACATCGCCGGCTACCTGGACTATCAGGGCCAGCGCTTCATCGAGCGCTTCGACGCCAACGCCTATCTTGCCATCCTGCGCGCCATGGATACCTGGGACCCCTTGCGCGGCCACAGCTCGCCGCAGGAGGCCTTCGGCTGCATCCGCGCACGGCTCAGCTTCATCGGCATCAGCTCCGATTGGCTTTTCCCCGCCGAGGAAGTGCGCCGCTTTGCCGAAACTATCCGCCAGGCCGGCGCCTGCGCCGACTACCGTGAAATGAGGAGCAACCACGGCCACGACGCCTTCTTGGCCGAACAGGCAGAGCTGGTGCGGCTGCTGCAGTAGGCTCGCGCTGCCGTCCGGGGAGCCCCGCATAGCGCGGGCCGCGGCGGAGCAGAGCGTGTCACGCACCAACCGGTTACCGAGGTGCGGGGCGGCCGGTACCCTTTTGCGTGCCTTGCTTGTCAGGGGCACCGTGGCTTTCTATAATCCTCCAAGGCAGCACTGGAAGCCGTGGTATCGTATATCCCGTACCGCGGCGCTCAACCGCCATTTAAGATGGCTGCCCCTTCGCTGGCGAATGAGTGAACCATGATTTCCATTTCGGCATTTCCCAGGAGCATTGCATGAAGAAGTTAGTCTTTGCATCTGCGATGGCATTGGCAAGCATGAGCCTTGTTTCGACGCCAGCGTTGCGAGCTCAGGACTCGGGTCAGATCAGCCTTCCACCGGAGCAGTTCAACGCCTATCAAAACGCCGTTACCCAGACCGACCCGGCGCAGAAGGCCGCTGCCCTCGAGAGTTTCCTGCAGACTTACCCCCAGACTCCGGTCAAGAACAGCGTTCTCGACCAACTGATCGACTCCTACCAGCAGTTGAACCAGCCTGACAAGGTGCTCAGCGCGGCCAGCCGCCTGCTGCAGGTGGATCCGAACAATATAAAGGCCATCTTTGCCTCCGTCTACGTGAAGAAACAGCAGTGCGGCCAGAACCTCGACGCATCGGGCGTGAGCACCGATCCCACGACATGCGATGACGCGGCGGCCCTGGCCCATAAGGGCCTCACTGTTCCCAAGCCAGGCGGCATGTCCGACGACGATTGGAAGAAGTTAACTGCGGTCGCCTACCCGATCTTCCATTCGGCCATCGCGTTTGACGATATGGTATCGAAAAAGGATTTTGGCAGCGCCATCAAGGAATACACCGCCGAATTGATGCTCTTCCCACCCGATGCATGCGCGAAGCCGGGCCCCTGCCTTGTGGATACGCTGCAACTGGCCCAGGCTTATGCCAAGCCGAGCAACGTCAGAGATCAAGTGAAGGCCGTCTGGTTCTATGCCCGTGCCTGGGACTACGCGCCTGCGGCCTATAAGGCCCAGATCGAGCCGCAGCTCGACTACTGGTACAAGCGGTATCACGGCACGCTGGACGGCGATGCTGCCATCAAGTCCCAGATCGACGCCATCAAGACCCAGGCCCAGGCAACGCTCTTCCCGCCCGCGAGCTTCACCATCGCGCCTGCCCCAACCCCGGCAGAACTGGCGCATCACGCCTATACCAGCGGCGACCCGACCAAGCTGAACCTCGAAGACAAGGAGTACATCCTGGCCAACGGATCTGACGCGGATGCCAGCGGGCTTTGGGCTTTGCTCAAAGGCCAGCAAACCCCGGTTCCGGGCATTATCATCTCCGATCCCGCGTCGGTGCTGAGCGTCTCAGTCACCACCGCTGCTTCCGCCAGGCCCAAGGACTTCGTCGTTAAGCTCAACAATCCGGTCGCTTGCAGCGCCGTTCCGTCGCCGCCCTCCGAGCTCCACGTCAAGGACGCGCAGGCTTACATTCTGGCCAACGGCGTCAAGGCCGATACCGACGCTATGGGCGATGTCCTTACCGAAACGCCGGCGCACATCCGCAGGATCCTCATCGAGCCGGCGATCGCGGCGGTTGACGTAGCGGTGACCCAGGATGCCAAGGACAACCACAAGGCGGACTTTATCGTCAACCTGAAAGAGCCGGCCTCCTGCAAAGACGCTCCCGACACCGGTTCCGCGCTCGCACTTCAGCCGGCCACCGAGTTGGACGCCACCTACGATACGTACACCAAGGTTCCGGCCGCCGGATCTAGCGCCGCATCCGCCCAAATCGTGCTTGACGGCGGCTTCATCCAGCAGGAAAAGAAGGCAGCTCCGGTGCATCGCAAGCCTTCGCCTGCCCATCACGCGGCAGGCATGTAACCGTTGTTGCGGACCGCCCGGGCTACAGCGGTTCCACAATTGCTGTCACTCGTCCAAAAGGCTGCTCCATGCCATGGGCGCCGCACGCAGTGCCTGCTCCACAGGGTGGTCACTCGCCAAGCACGATCCTCTGGATCGCCGAAGCGCGCCCCGTCGCGGGATCGCAGGTAACCAGCGCGCCACACATCTTGGGATTTCCCTTGGCCGCCTCGAACTTGCCCGGCATGGCGGTGAGAAATTTGTGCAGCACCAGGTCCTTTTCGACGCCGATGATGCTGTCGTACGGCCCGCTCATGCCCACGTCGGTCTGGTAGGCGGTTCCGCTGGGGAGAACGCGCTCGTCGGCCGTCGGCACGTGGGTGTGCGTGCCCAGAACCGCCGTCACGCGCCCATCTAGATACCACCCCATGGCGAGTTTCTCGCTGGTGGCCTCGGCGTGGAAATCCACCACAATCACTTTGGCCCGGACGGAGGCCAGGAGAGCGTTGGCAGTGCGAAACGGATCGTCGATCGCCGTCATAAAGACGCGTCCCTGCAGTTGCAGCACTGCGTAGTCCACGCCGCCCGCCGTCGTGCCCTCAAAAATCCCGTAGCCCGGCACGCCCGGCGGGAAATTGGCCGGCCGCAGCAGGCGGCGCGCTCGCCCCTGGGTGTAAGGCGCGGCCGAATTCAAATAATCGATCAGCTCCTTCTTGTCCCACACGTGGTTGCCGGTCGTCAGAACGTCCGCGCCCAGGTCGAAGATCTCCTCGGCCAGCGCCGGCGTCACGCCGAAGCCCCCGGCGGCGTTTTCCACGTTGATGATCGTGAGATCGACCTTGTGCGCCTCGCGCACATGGCCGATGTGCTCGCGCACGATCCTGCGCCCCGCGCTGCCGAAGATGTCGCCGACGAAAAGGATGTTCAAAAGTACAGCTCCTAGCCGCTAGCTTCTAGCTCCTGGCCCGACAAGTGAGATTGCATGTCGTGGCGTTGATAGCCGGGTTAGCGTTGTTAGCGAAGTTAGCGGAGCTAGGCGCCGAACGAGTTTGTCATCCTGAGCGGAGCCGCTTGCGTTTTGGCAAGCGGCGCAGTCGAAGGATCTGCGGTTGCTTTTCACCGCTGCTGGCTCCCTTCGCTCTCCGATCCCCGATCCCTGATCCCTGAATCCTGATCTCTGATCTCTGTTCTCTGATCTCTGCCTCTCATCAGCGGAAAGAGAATCACGTCGCGGATCGACTTCGATCCGGTCAGCAGCATCACCAGCCGGTCGATACCGATGCCCTCGCCGGCGGTCGGCGGCAGTCCGTAGGCCAGCGCGCGCACGTAGTCCTCGTCCATCTGGTGCGCTTCCTCGTCGCCGCGGAAGCGCTCTGCAAGCTGCTGCTCGAACCGCTTGTGCTGCTCCACGGGATCGTTCAGCTCGCTGAAGGCGTTGCCGATTTCAAATCCGCCAATATACACCTCGAAGCGTTCAACCCAATCCGGCTCGTCCGGCTTCTGCTTCGAGAGTGGCGAGACGGCGGTGGGAAATTCGTAGATGATTGTGGGCTGCATAAGACTCTGGTCATCGGCAAGGATTTCAAAAAGGTCATAGATTACTCGGCCCTCGGGCTTGCCCTGATCAATCTCATCCAGCCAAATTGCGAAAGCATGTATTTTCCGTTGAGTTGCGATGGAAACGAACTTTGGCTCTTCTCCAGGCAAGGTGACTGAGTCGAAATTCGTCACTGGAAGAATCCGCTCCGTCTCAGAGATCCAATCTGGATATTTGGGGTTGAGCCATTGGACGGCCCTGGTCAGTACGTCCCGTATGGAGCGCTTGATCTCCACAACCGAAGGCCCCGGGCCAAGGTCGCCTGGCCAAAACTCAACAATCGCCTCAGGAATCGACATTCGGCGCCATTTCTCTAAGTCGATTTTCACGACCTCATCCACGTGCGAGCCCCTAGGGACGGGAAAGTGCGTCACCGTCGTCCCGTTCACTTCCATCGCGAGAAACTTGATCAGTTCCTCGGTCAAATCCATCAAATCGTGGTAGTTCGCGTACGCCTGGTAGAACTCGAGCATGGTGAACTCGGGATTGTGCTGCGTGCTCACGCCCTCGTTGCGGAAGTTGCGATTGATCTCGTAAACGCGGTCGATTCCGCCCACCACCAGCCGCTTCAAATACAGCTCCGGCGCGATGCGCAGGAACAAATCCATATTCAGCGCGTTGTGGTGGGTCGTGAAGGGCCGGGCCATGGCGCCGCCGGCGATGGGCTGCATCATCGGTGTCTCGACTTCGAGATACCCGCGCTCGTCGAAGAACTGCCGCAGAGCCTTCAGCACCTTTGCCCGCTTCACAAACACTTCGCGGCTGTCGAGATTCGCGAACAGGTCCACGTAGCGCTGGCGGTAGCGCAGCTCCACGTCGGCCAGGCCGTGATACTTCTCCGGCAGCGAAAGCATAGCCTTCGAGAGAAACGTCAGCGTCTCCACGTGCACCGTCAGCTCGCCGGTGCGCGTGCGGAACAGGTAGCCGGTGACGCCGACGTGATCGCCCAGATCGAGCAGCTTGTAGAGCGCGAAGCCCTGTTCGCCCACCGCGTCCAGCCGCACATAGATTTGCAGCTTCGGCAAGCCGGGCTCAAGGCTCCGCCAATCTGGCGTCTCCGGGCCCGCCCAGAGGCTGGCCTGCTGCAGCGTGGCGAAGCCGGCCTTGCCCTGCAGGCGGATGGCCATGATACGCCCAGCGACAGCCACCGTTACTCGCTTGGCCTCAAGCTCCTCGGCCGTGGCCTTGTCCCACAAGGCGCGCACCACTGGGATACTCTGCGTGGCCGCAAACTTGTTGGGATACGCCGCCTGCCCCAGCTTCTCGATCTCTTTGAGTTTCCCCTTGCGCAGCTCGAAGAGATTCTGTTCAAACTCCGAGTCGAACACTTGGTCTTCTTTCGCCCCTCATCGTTTGCTTGATCGTTGAAGGTTCCAATCGCCAGTATACCGGCTGGTGCAGCGCGCATTGGCAGCCCGGCTCTGCGTGACCGCTGTCACGCTTGCGTGTGACGGCCCAATTGGGAGTGGCACGAATCCAAACCGAATTCTGTTGAAAACAGCCGCGCCCAAACGGCTTGCGGCTGGTCTATAAAGGTAGGCAGCAACAATCCTGAACTTCGGAGTGCATCATGCACAACATGACACGCTTGACCGTCCTGTTGGTCTGCCTCACTGGCCTCGGCTCGATCGGAGCGGCCCAGTGCAACACAAATTGCTCCAACCAGAATTGCCCGGAGCGGCGCACCATCTCGGTGCCCGGAACGGCGCAGGTGACTGCCGACGCCGATCTCGCTGTCGTGCGCGTCGGATATAAACTTTTCGGGCCGGAGGCCAAAGCCGCCTACGACCATGCCGCCGAAGTTGCGAACGCCATCATGAATGCGCTCACGGCCTCGGGCATCTCCAAGGCCTCGATTGAAAGCACCAGCCAGGTGCTGCAACACACGCCGATCTACGACCTGCAGCAATTTCCCATGGGCAGCGAGGACCGCGAGCACAGGCAATTCACCGTGACGCAGAGCTGGATCATACGGGTGAAGCCCGACCAGGCGGCCGCGGCTCTGGACACGGCGGTGGGCGCGGGCGCCAACGAGAGCGGCTGGATCCAGTGGATCGTCGAAGACCCGAGCGTGCTGCAGGCGAAGGCCTCCTCGGAGGCGGTCGCCAATGCACGCAAAATCGCCGAGGAGATCGCGGCGAAATCGGGCGCGCGGCTGGGCCATCTTGTGAGCGTTTCTGAGAACCAGGGTCCTGTGGCGTATGGCGGGCCAGTTGCCGCCATTGGCAGCATCTTTGGGATGGGGGATGCAGTGATGATGGCGGGGTCCACTCCGGGAGGAAACCAGCAGCTCGCCATCAATTCGCGCCGCGTGGAATTGCACACCACGGTCTCTGCCGTGTTCGCGATTGAGGACGCGGCAACTCCGGCCAAGTAACGAGGTTCAGGAAACCATCCGCCCGGCCGTGCTGCCACGGGCGCTCCGGATGCCGGTTCGCGCCGGGCCGCCCCCGCCGTGTATAACCACGATGGTGCCCTACCATCGCCCCATTCCGCAGTCGAAGCAGCGCGGCAAGGCTGCCGGCATCCTCCCACCCCAACAAACCAAACACGGGCCTGCCGAGGGCCCCGGCCTTCTCCCACCCCAGCAAGCCAAAGGCGGGCTTGCCGCGGGCCCCGGAATTCTAGGCGCCTGGGTGCAGGCCGAAAAAATGATACAAATCGCGCTCATGCTGCCCTCGGCTGGGTTCATCGGCTGGCTGATCGGAGCATGGTTCGATCACCTCCTGCATCAGACCTGGATCGCCATGATCGGGATTGTGGTGGGGATCCTCTCCGGGCTCATCGGCGCCATCCGCATGGCCATGGTCTACTCAGCCGATCCCAAACTGGAAAACAAAGACGGAGATGGGACCGATAACGGAAGTTCCGACAATCCATCATGAGCGAAGAACTCAACCCTTTTGCGGACCTTACCGATGATGACCTCGAGGCGCTGCTCAAGCGCGCCATCCGGATCACATGGATTGTAGGCCTGCTCGCCTCGTTGGTGCTTTGGATCGCCTCCGGCTGGCGCAACGCCGCCATGATGGCCACAGGCGCCGCCATCTCGACCGCCAGCATCCACGAATGGCGGCGGCTGGCCCGCTTCATTATGGCCAGGCTGGACAAGAAACAAACGCCAAGAGGCGCTGCGGTAGCGGTCGTCTTCTTTCTCCTCCGGCTCACCGTCTTCGGAGCGGCGATTTATGTTAGCCTGAAATGTTTTAGAGGGTCGGGGGTGGCGCTTCTTTGTGGCCTGGCCTTAGCGGTCTTGGCTATCAGCTGGGAGGCGGTTCGTTTGCTCCGAGACTGAGGGCCCAAGCGATCCTTGTGGACTATCCTGCCGGGAAGGAAAGACGCACGTTTTCATGCCGGAATCGCTCGCGTTCACGCGCCTCCTAAATCATCTTTTCGGTCCCCTCGTAACCTCCGTGCTGCAAACCCTGGGCATTCACCCCGCCCACCCTGCCGCGCCCATCGATGACACGTTTGCCATGGAATTGCTGGTGGCTTGCGGCCTGATCGTCTTCTTCCTTATCGTGCGGCTGACGCTCTCGGTCGAGAATCCCAATCCCGCGCAGCAGGTCGCCGAGATGGTCCACGAATTCGTCGGCAACCAGGCGGAGCAGGTGATCGGCCACGGTTACCAGCGCTTTCAGGCGTTCGTCACCTGCGTCGGTCTGTTCATCGTGCTCAATAATCTGCTGGGCCTGGTTCCCGGCATCATCACGCCGACCAGCCAGCCTGTCGTTCCGCTGGGAATTGCCGTTCTCACCTTCATCTATTACAACTTTCACGGTGTCCGCGCAAACGGGCTGATCGGCTACCTGAAGCAATTTGCAGGGCCCATCTGGTGGATGGCTCCGCTGCTGTTCCCGGTCGAGGTCATCTCGCATCTCGCGCGCATGATGTCGCTCACCATCCGTCTTTACGCCAATATGCTGGCCAGCGATCTGCTGGCGTTGATCGCTTTTTCATTCATCCCGTTCGTTGTTCCGGTATTTCCCTTGGCTCTGCACGGCTTCGTGGCGCTCATTCAGGCTTATGTCTTCATGCTTCTGTCGATGATTTACCTGGGCATGGCTGTTTCGCACGAGCATTAAGGACAGCCCGTAGCCAGTAGCCGCTGGCTCTTAGCTATGCGGTCCGGGCTCCAACAATTCGACTTCTAGCGTGTGGCCGTGCTAGACACAGAAGTGGAGAAGCTAAAAGCTACTGGCTACAAGCTAAAGGCTACAGCGGTTTCACAGTTGCTGTATCCCGAAACCTCAGCAGCTAAGTGGCTTTTTCAACAAGAAAAAGCCACCTTCCGCAACTGCAGAAAACGGCTACATGTACTGTGGAACCGCTCTAAACAAGATTCCGGCGGAGAGCGCTTCCGCTCCGCACCAACGGACGGTCGCAAGCGTGAGGGGGCCAAAAGCATTTTCCGGGGCACCACCCCGGGAGATGCCTGCACGGTGAGCCTCAACCACCCACTGGCGGCCAATCTTCAGGGAAGCAGGAGAACTATATGCGGAAACTTCAATTTATCTTCATGGCCCTGGCGGCTTTTTGCTTCGCCATCCCGGCCTTCGCGGATGGCGGCTCGGCCGCGATCAACTTGGTGCCCGTGGGCGTCGGCCTGGGAATGGGTTTGGCCGCCGGTCTCTGCGGCCTGGGCCAGGGAAGAGCCGTCGGCTCGACCACCGAAGCCCTCGCGCGCAACCCCGGAACCCGCGCTGGACTGATGACGTTCATGATCATCGGCTTGGCCTTCATTGAATCGCTTACCCTCTTCACCTTTGCCATGATCATCATCAAGATGTAGCAAAGCCGGCGCCAACGTAAACAAGGCGGCCCATCCGGCCGGATGGGCCGCCCTTTTCACAGGCAGAGACTCGTGCCGCAATTACTGGCCGTCGCGCAGCATCGCAATCGCCTTCCGGTAACCCAACCCCACCGGCAGGGGCGCAAAGTGCGTCTCTTCCTCCGTGGTGTCGAAGATCCTCGTCTTCCAGACCACCCGGCCGCTCATGGCCATTTTGAGGCGCACGATCCGCCACTGGCCCTGGCCCACGTCTGCCTGCTCGATCGCGATCCAGCCGCCTTTGTTCAGCCGCCCCAGGATCCCCCAGCCAAAGTCCACGTCGTGCTGAATGTGACCTTCCAGAAGAACCACCCGTTGGTGAGCGGCGTCGATCCAGATTTCGCCCGTCATGGCTGGTAGAACCTGCGTCTCCAGGTCAAGCGGAGAAAAACTCTGATTGGGTTTGAAGGTGAACATTTCCACCTTTCCCGTGGGGCCCTCGCCGGGGCCGGCATATTGGTACACAAATGCGGTGGGCAGGGCGCGCAGCACCTTCATCACGCGTCCTGCGTCCTCGTCTTCCGCCTGCTTGCGGCGTCGCTGCTTTCCCGAGTCGCCGGCGAGAGCGTTCAGACGCGCATCTTCCTTCTGCGCCTCCGCCGCGCTCAATGGCTTGTCGTTGATGGCGATCAGGCGGGCGACCTCGCCGTCGTTGGTTTCGCAGATCTCCTTGGTTGTCGTCAGCCGCGGGCTGGTCTTGCGCAACTGAAAGCACATCGGGTGATTGGCATCCTGAGTTGCGTTGTACTCGTTGGCCAGCGCCAGATCCACCAGGGCTTGCCCCTGCGCGGGCGGCAGATTCTCCCCATGGCCAGTGGCGGGCTGCCCGTAGACAGTAGCCGCCCAGGCGAGCACGAGGAGGAGAGAATAGAACCGGTGCACAAAGTTAGTTTAGCTGGGCTCGCCCTCGGGTTTTGGGACGCTCCGGGCGGTTAGCTCCGCGCCGCGGCGGCGTTCCGGGCGCCAACGGTCCCATATGTGACCGCGAATTGTGCTCCCCCGTGCACCCGCGAATTGAAGCAACGCGGCTGGGTTGATATAGTTCGGGCAGGGCCTATAGGACTGTTCAAGAGGGATCGAAATCATGGCAGTGGACAATTCTTCCGCGCGAATCGGCAAAACCATCGTAATCTGCGGTGAAGTGAAGGGCAGTGAAGACCTGATCCTCGACGGGCGGGTCGAGGGTACTGTCAGTTTGTCTGAGAACCGGTTGACCATCGGTCCCAACGCAAACATTGCCGCCGACCTCACGGCCAAAGACGTGCTGATCATGGGCCGTGTGCAGGGCAATGTGGTAGCCAGCGGCCGTGTGGAACTGCGCGCCGGCTGCAACCTCGAGGGCGATATACGCGCCTTGCGCCTCGCCGTCGAAGACAATGCCGTCTTCCGCGGCAAGGTGGACCTGACGCAGGCCGTTTCCAAGGGTCTCGAGGGCGCGGCCGCTCCGCAGGCCGGCGGCGCCTTCTGAGGGCGCAGGAGAGCAGATCAACCTTCGCCGGACGGCTTCCACGCATCTGCCCGGCCGCGAGAGGGATTCAGGGTGCTGCGCCGTTGGTTCGACAAGAAACATGGGAGTGCGTTAGCGGCGTCGGCTCAGGGGCTCACGGGTCCTCGCGAGCCGCGCCACTCCGGCGCGTGGAATGTGGTGCGCAAGCGTCTTGAGACCGAGCCGGATTTGCGCATCATCGACACTGGCTACACCTCGCCAACCAACATCAACTACCTCACCAGCCTGGGCCATAGCGTCTTTCTCGCCGACCTTGTCTACGATGCCTACACCGGGCCCTGGCAGATCGGCACGGACGAAGACGACAGGCCCATCTGGAACGTGGAAGGTTACCTCAATCAGGCCCTCAACTTTTCCGGGCGCACCTTCGACGTGGTGCTGCTGTGGACCGCGCTCGACTATATGCCGGAACCTCTGGTGGCCCCGGTGGTTGCGCGCCTGTTCGCGGCGATGAACCCCGGAGGGCAGGTGCTGGCTTTCTTCCACACTCGGATGCAAGGCGACGAATCGGAGCTCTGCCGATTCCACGTGACTGCCGGGGACGATGTGGAAATGCAATTGACGCAGCAATTTCCCATTCAGCGCGCCTTTACCAACCGCAGCATCGAGCGCCTTTTCTTCGGCTGGTCGGGTCACCGCCAGTTTCTCGCCAAGGACAGCGTCTCGGAGGTCATCATCACGCGCTAGCGGTCCGCACCCGCCTCAATGTCCACCTACGCGCAATCGACCCGGGCTTCCCGTCTCCATCCCGTCAGATGGGGTGCCCCATTCTTCGCCTTCTTTCTGGCGAAGGGTGGGATGGCACCAAGCTGAGCCTGCCACCAAATGTGTCATCCTGAGCGGAGCGCAATTGGGGCCCCCGGCAGTTCACGAAAGCAAGAATTGCAATGCCCGGGAGTCTGTTCCAGGCTCTCAAAACCTTGCGCAGGTTGACGAGCTCATTTCCAAGCGCTGCACGGCAACATATCCAAAGCAGAATAGGAGGACAGCAAACCCCAGCGGGTCCAGGATCTCAGGCGGACTCGGGAGCCTCAGTGGAAGCGACAAGTTGCCATAAACCGCCTCCAAAGCGAAAAGAAGGATGCCTAGAGAAAGGACGGTGCGGTTGGGCAGGACGAGGAATCTCCGAGAGAGTTTTGGCACAGCGACGACGATTGCCAGGACCGTGAGCGAAATGGCTGCGAGGAGATGATTGTATGGCATGATTTTGAACGAAGAGCCGGTAAATAAGAAAAGGGCAATGCCTGCCACGGCAATCGCGAGCCCCGCTACAATCGCTCCTTGAAGAAAGAGCCGCAGTTTGTCCTGGCTTAGATCGAGAAAGGCCAGCAAAGCAATCACCACGACCGAGAACGACAAAATATTGCCCACGTATGGAAGACTGGCCAAAAGCCAATTCGGCAAAAGTCCGAGGTCAGCCAACGAACCAAACAGGTATTCGGTTCCCTCAATCACACTCCAGATTCCGAGCCAGGTGAAGCGTTTTCCCCCGCTCCGGCGCCGCATCACGGCGATGCCGCAGACACACAATCCGATAAACAGGAAAACTGTACCAAACAGAATGTATGGGATTCGATCGCGAAGTACCTCAACAACTTGACCTCTCAGGGCAACACCTCCAGAGACCGTGGTAACCTGCGCCCGCTTTCGCTGTCGGTGCGCAGCATCACGGTGAAGTCGTGAGCCACATGCAGCCGTGACCGTACCGCATTGGGGAGAACGATTGCCTACCGGCCTCAGGCGTCAGCGCGTGAATTACCGTGGCCGTACTGGTCGACCTGTAGATTGTGTCGCCGCAGCTCAGTTCCCCGGGGACCCGCCAGGGCCCGAGTCGAATATTGCTCAGCAGTTTCCTAAATCCAATTTATCCAATCATTTAAAGACTATCCCCGGAAGGAAGCGGACGCAAAAATCCTCTCCAGAACTACTTCGGAACCTCAGTGTGAGGGGAACTGTGAGGGAATGTGAACGCATCTCAGATCCCCCGTCGGTCCCTTCGTCGCGTTCGATCAATTCCTCTAAAGCCTGACGAGATGTTACTCAACCAGTAACCGCCGTGTGGCCGGTGATTCAGTCACTACGGCTCGCGTAAGGGAGGATCAATTGAAACGTTCCCTATGCCTAAAGCAATGTAACCTTTTCGGCCTCTGGCAGAACCACATCTAGAGTGGCACAGTTCTTCCAATATCTGATTCTCCGAATTCGTATTTTAGAGTTCGACTGGGCGGTCGCAATCTGCGGTTCGTTCTCGCGGTCCTCGTCGCCTCGACCGATGAAGATCGGGGTTGGTGAGTTGACCGTGACAGTGTGCTTGCGGTGCTGACGCACGTCACTCGCCCACAGGATGAGCACCAGCGCCCGATGAAAGCAGGTAGACCTAGCGCGATCACAATCGCTCGACGAATCCCAAATTCGGTGCGGCGCCCCATGTATCTAATTACATCGTTGCACGTTAGACGCTTTCAGCGGTTGTTCAGATATGTTACGGCTGTATCGTCGCCAACTCGGAAGTTATGGTCTGGTAAATACCGGTCAGCCCCTGGTTTTTAGGCAAAGCCCCTGAGCGCTTCTTCCCTACGCGCGAACCCGATCACCGCAACCGTCCCCGCCCGCAAACGGCAGCCAGGGCTGCATCTCCACCACCGCCCCGCCGCCAGCAGCCGGATCGGCAAAGTCATGAGCCAGCCGGAGGCGTATTGCGGTGGGTTTCCGCAGTCTGGCGTCTATTCGACTTGAGTCCGGAACCTGGAGACTTGGGGCTAGAATCGAAAAGCAGATATCCAACAGCTGAAGGCTGAAATCTAAGGAGAAGACGATGAGCAAATCACAGGCGACACGTATCACCTGGCTGGGCCACGCCACGGTGCTGATTCAAACCGCCGGCGAAACCAACATTCTGATCGATCCCTTCATCGCGCACAACCCCAAGTACCCCCAGAATTATGTGCTGCCGTCGAAGATTCACTACATCCTGTTGACGCACGGGCATGGCGACCACATCTCCGACGCGGTGCCCGTCGCCAGGAGGCATGGTTCCACCGTGGTCGCGATCTACGAGCTGGCGGACTATGTCGCCGGCAAGGGCGTAAGCGACACGATCGGCATGAACCTGGGTGGATCGGTTGCTTTGGGTAGCGTGACCGCCACCATGGTCGAAGCCAAACACTCAGCGGCCGCGGCCGACGAGAAGGGCACTCACTACGTGGGCGTCGCCACCGGTTTCGTGTTGACTGTCGCCGGCGGTCCCGTGCTCTACCACGCAGGAGACACCGCGGTCTTCGGCGATATGCAACTGATTCGCGAACTCTATCAGCCTCGCGTAGTCATGCTGCCCATCGGCGGCTATTACACGATGGGACCGCAACAAGCTGCGCTCGCCTGCCGTCTTTTGGCTCCCGAAACTGTTCTTCCTATCCACTTCGGCACGTTTCCGCCCCTCAAAGGAACGCCGGAAGAGTTGGCGGCTCTCGTCGGGCCCGGCGTGAAGGTTGTGCACTGGAAGCCCGGAGAAGAATTCTCCGCGTAAGGCAGGGACCAAGCAAGCGGCCAAGGTCAGGACCAGAAATCGAAATGCTTCAGCGGTTCCACAATTGCTGTATGCCGAAGTAACAACAGCTAAGTGGGTTTTTCCTGAGGAAAAACCCACCTTGTGCCACCGCAGGAAACGGCTACAAGTATTGTGGAACTGCTCTAGCTCCGCTATCGCAATTCCAGAGAGGCTGTACCCCGGAACCGTTGCGTTCAAGCCGATGCAACCAACAGGGAGCGGCGACCTTGCACTAATACTAAAAGGGCATAGTGACTCTGGAATTGCCGTAGCCCCGCCAACACTCCTAACCCTGCTCACAAACCGAGAGCTGGAAGCTGCCTTCTGTTCCCTCGGTCCCTCGTTCCCTGCTTTACTGGTCGCGTGTCTGTTTGATGGCGCGCGGCGATTCCTTGATCCCGCCGGGTCCGTACGAATCCTGAGCGCCCAGGCGCAGGGTGGCAGGCGATTTGGCAGCGCGGCAGTTAAGCAAGTCGCGCAGAATCTCCTGCTTCTCGCGGGCGTACTGGCCGGCAAGACGCGTCAGGGCATAAGTGATGATCTCGCTGTGATGCAAGTCCGCGGCCATTGGGTCCCGCCGCATGTTCAGCCACAACCGATGGACCAATTCCACGTCCTCAGGCCCCAGCGCCGGCGCGTGCGGCCCGATGTAAAACACCTTGGTCTCGCTTGCGGAACCGATCACGTAAAAGTTGAACTGCCGCTTGGGCTCGGGCAGCGCCTCCCAGGCTTGTCCCAAGTGGAATGCCTGTTCCTCGGCAGTCATGGAACTCGATGATCCGGAAACCACCGACTCGACCTCAAGCGAATTTGCGGTTTGCGCCAGCGCCGCAAAGACATCCCCAGCCGGAACCACCAGCAGAGAAACCCTCTTGCCGAAGCCCTCAGCCACTGCAACCGCCTTGGTAAAGACCATCTGCTCGTGCTCGCTGAAGCTCTGCTGCTCGGCGCTCAGGTACTCCGGCCCGCCTACGCCCATCAGGCGGACACTGACCACGACAATGTCGCGGTCATGCGTGTTGGTGCGCGCCAGGGTCCACTTCAACGCCAGCGGATTGTCGGCGTCGCGCATGGTCACGATCACGCCGCCGGGGCGGATGGCCACCGATTCGCGGCTCACCGTCTCCTGGTGCTCAAGCTGGAAGTGATCCTTCATCTCCTTCGCGGTCTGCGCATGCTTCCTCAGGTTCTCCCGCTCCGATATGGTGAAGATCACGAAGAACACGGCTGAGAATGCGATGCCGCTCACGGTGGCGACCGACTTGGTTAACAGATTCACTGTGGCCGTCGACAGCAGGACCATAAAGACCGACAACAGACCGATGGGAATCTCGGTCTTTCCGATGCGCAAATTGGGAGGAACCTTCCAGCCGCGTTCGCCGTGATACTTCCAGCGCAAAACCAGCATGGCGAGGTTGTTGAAGGTGAACGACCAGATGACACCGAAGGCGTAAGCCTCGCCGAGCATGATGACGTTGCCGCGGCTGGCGACGATGGTCAACATCTGCAGAATGAAGACCAAGTTGACGATGCGATGGCTGGTGCCGAATCTCGGATGCGGCCTGCGGAACCAGTCGGGCAGCACACCGTCTTCGGCCACGCGCATCAGAACGCCCGTCGAGCCAATGATGGAGGTGTTGATGGCCCCGGAGAGAATCAGGAAGCCGACCACCACCACAAAGATGCGAAATGCAATACGCCACACCAGCGGCCCCGCCATGTACATCGCCAGGCCGGCGATCAGGTTGTCCTGGTAGATGTGGATGCGCGGGCCGGTGGGAATCAGCATCGAAGCCAGCAGCGTGCCACCGCCGGTAAAGACCAGGCTGTAGATCGCAATCACGATCGCCGCGCGCTTCAGGTTCTTCAATTTGGGATGCTGGATTTCGCGGTTGACCTGGGCCAGCGTCTCCTCGCCGCTCATGGCCAGGATGGAATGGCCGAAAGCCATGAGAATGCCGAACAGGCCCAGAACCGGGACAAGCTGCGTCCCTTTCAGAAAGCCCAGAGCATCGCTGCTGAACTTGAGATGCGACGGTATGGGCGACGGAGGCAGTTGAGCGCCGCGCAACCAAACCGTATAAGTGCCCCATATGAACAGAATGATCACCATGATGGTGGTCACCTGCATCACCCGCAGCGACTTGTCGCTCGACTCCTCGATTCCCTTGATGTTCTGCCACCAGTAGTAGATCGTCACCAGCGCCGCAAACAGCGCCGCGGTGTAGTCCATATTCAGATGGATGGGCTGGCCTTGCGCGGTGATCAGGGCCGGGGGCAGCCAATGGCTTTGATTTGCCACTGTCAGCAGCTCGTTCAGCAGCCCGGTGATGTATTGGCCGGCCGACACGCCGGAGATCGGGCCGGTGAGAATGTAATCGAACATCAGCGCCGAAACGCTGAGCTTGGCAAATCCGCCTCCGAGGGCCTCCTTGACCACGCGGTACACGCCGGCGCGGGTGAACATCGAACAGCTCTCTACATATACCGCGCGCACGGCAAAGCTGAACAGCATGATGCCGAGGATGAACCATGGCGCAGCCGCTCCCACCGCCTGTTCGGCGATGCCGCCGGCGTAGAAAGCCGAAGAACCCAGGTCATTGAGAACGATGGCTGCCGCGCGCCAGAAGGAGATGAACGTGAGCATCACCGAGGACGCCACGATCAGCCGCACGCGGTCATTCGGTGGAGCTACGGTCGTTCGGGTAGAGGCCATCTCGAGGAGCCCGGCCGGACAGCCGGAATCGAAAGAGCGAAACCACCGCTCCGCGCTTAGTCTATTTCCAAATGAATCGAGTGTCAACGAAAAATCAAGACTTGAAGTGAATCGATTTACTGTATGTCTATGAACAACTTCGCCTTAGACGTGCCGTTCCATTCCGAACCATTCATTCCGGTTTTTGCACTTGGGAGAACGCTTTGCGGTGAAACCACAATTTGCTGCGCGGCCGCTGTCGGCCGGCTGCGCCGTCAGCTGCGGGAAAATCGCTGCCTAATCTTTGCCGAATAGCTCTTTTCCGTCCTCGAAAAAGCTGATCACCACCACCACCGCCGATCCCGCCAGGCCGAGGAAGAACATCACTTCCAGCAGCCGCATGCCAAGAATCGCCAACACCATATTGATGATTCTAACCCACTCCCATGCTTTACACTCGGCCCTGTATGCAATCTTCCTGGAAGCCGTGGGCCGCCGCGGGACTGTCCGCGGGCTTGCTCGAGTTGCCGTTTCCGCTCGCCGGACCGCTCCCCCCTTGGCGCTCTGTTTTTGCGTGGTTCGCGCTCGTTCCGCTCCTTTGGGCCGTCCTCTCGACTCCCCGCTCCAGCCGGCCCCATCCTTTGCGCCGCGCTTTCTTCATCTCGTATCTCTGCGGCGTCCTCTGGTATTTAGGAAACTGTTACTGGGTTCGCGACACCATGCTGCGCTACGGCGATATGCCGCTTCTGGCGCCTACGCTGCTGCTTCTCGGTTTCAGCATGGTGCTGGGGCTCTACTTCGGCATTTTCGGCTGGGGCCTGCTGCTGCTGCGCCGCGCCACCGGCTCCACGCGCCTGGCCCTCGCTTTTGCGCCCATCCTGTGGACCGGCCTCGACCTCGCCGCCGCGCGCATCACCAGCGTTCCCTGGGACCAGCTTGGTTATTCGCAAGTCGACAACGCCCTCATCGGCCAGCTCGCGCCCTTCACCGGCGTTTATGGCATCAGCTTTCTTCTTGTCGCCGTGAACGCGCTCCTCGCCGGCTTTTTTCTTTTGCAGCGTGGCCCCAAAAGCCGCTTCGCTGGCCGCTGGGCTTGGGCCGCCTGTGGCGTAACTCTGCTGATCTCCGGCTTTGCCGGCATCTTTGTCCCTCCGCCTAAGCCCGATCCCACCGCGACCGCTGTCCTCATCCAGCCCAATCTCGACGTTGGCGCCGCCAACAACTGGCAGGGACCCGAGTGGGACCGCCATATCGCCGAATTCACGCGCCTGGCCAACGAGCAATGCAAGACCTACATCGCCGGAATCCCGCAAACCGGTGCCCCCACGGACGAGATCGTCTGCCCTCCTTACTCCACCCATCCTGATCTCGTCGTCTGGCCGGAATCGCCAGCGCCGTTCATCCAGGGCGACCTCACCTTGATGCAGACTTTCCGGTCCGTCACCCTCGCTACGCAGGCGCCGCTCATCGTCGGCGGTATCGGCGTCGATTTCTCTGCGCAGGAGCATGCCTGGCACGACTACAACTCCGCGCTCATCGTTGCCGCCGACGGGCGGCTTGTCGGCCGCTACGACAAAATCCACCTCGTCCCCTTCGGTGAGTACATCCCCTTCCAGGAATGGCTCACCTTCGCGCGTAAGCTCACGGGCCGCGTCTCGTCGTTCACGCGCGGCGCCGAGCATAAGGTCTTCGTCCTCGACACGCAGAACGGTGGACGCCATCGCTACGGTGTCTTCATCTGCTATGAAGCGGTCTTCGCCGACGAGGTGCGTCTCCTCGCGCGCAACGGCGCCGAGGTGCTCGTGAACATCAGCGACGACGGATGGTACGGCGACACCAGCGCTCCCTGGCAGCACCTGAACATTGCGCGCATGAGGGCCATCGAAAACCGCCGCTGGCTCCTGCGCGACACCAACAATGGGGTCACCGCGGTCGTCGATCCCTACGGCCGCGTGCGCCAGTCCATCCCCCGCCACCAGATGGACGCGCTGCCTGCCGAGTTCGCCTTCCGCGACGGCATCGCCTTCTACTCCGCTCACGGCGACGTCTTCGCCTGGCTCTGTGCCATACTGTCTATAGTCGTTGTCGGCTGGTCGTTGGGAAAAGGCCTGCGCGCTCCAGCAGTCAAGAATGCGAATCCTGCGCGCTGACCTGCTAACTTGCCGGCCCGCTGACTCGCTTGAGCGTGCTTCAAGAGGCGCGCTTTGTAACAGGGCATGACTTCAGTCGCGCCGAAAAAGGGCAAGAAATATGGGGCTTTAGCCCCTGAGGAGCTGTAGGCCCGCTGACTCGCTCACCGCGCGTAAGCGCGGCTAACTTGCTAAATCAGATCCAGGTCTTGAGAGCACAATGTCGCTGAATGATCTCGAATTCGCTTACGCTCCCGTGCGCAATCAGGTACGCGACCTGCGGGAGTATCTTTGACCCTGCCCGCCTGCGCAGGGAACTCTCAGAAATAGAAACCAAGCTCGCCAATCCAGCATTGTGGTCCGATCCCGCCGCAAGCCAGCCCTTGATGCGCGACCGTAAGCGGCTTGAGGCGCTTATCGCCGACGATGAGCAGCTTGCCCGCCGCACCGGTGACATCCAGGCCTACTTCGAGCTGGCGCGCGAGGGCGAAGACGTTCTCGCCGATCTCGAGCGCGAGATCAAGGCGCTCGGCGCCTTCGCCGAAGAGCTTGAGGCCCGGACCATGCTCAGTGGCGAGGCCGACCCGCTCAACGCCATCGTCACCGTGCATCCCGGCGCCGGAGGCACCGAGAGCCAGGACTGGGCCGAGATGCTGCTCCGCATGTATCTGCGCTGGGCCGAACAGCAGGGCTTCAAAACCGAGATGAACGACTACCAGGACGGTGAAGAGGCGGGCATCAAGTCCGCCACCTTCACCATCGTCGGCGAGTATGCCTTCGGCTTGCTGGCCGGCGAGAGCGGCGTGCACCGCCTTGTCCGCATCTCGCCCTTCGACTCCGCCAAGCGCCGCCACACCTCGTTCGCTTCGGTGTACGTCTCGCCGGAGATCGACGAAACCATCCACGTCGACATCAAGCCCGAAGACCTCCGCATCGACACCTACCGCTCCGGCGGTAAGGGCGGCCAGCACGTGAACACCACCGACTCCGCCGTGCGCATCACGCACATCCCCACAGGCATTGTCGTCCAGTGCCAGAACGAGCGCAGTCAGCATAAGAACCGCGACAAGGCCATGAAGATGATGCGCTCGCGCCTCTACGAGTTCGAGCTCGAAAAAAAACGCGCCGAGTCGAAGAAGCTCGAAGACTCCAAGCTCGACATCAACTTCGGTTCGCAGATTCGCTCCTATGTGTTGCAGCCCTACCGCATGGCCAAAGACCACCGGACGAAAGTGGAAGTGGGCGACGTGGACAAGGTGCTCAACGGCTACCTCGAGCCGTTTCTGCGCGGCTATCTGTTAGCCAAGCGCCGCGGGACTGCGGTTTCCACCGGCCCCGGCGACGACCTGGAAGTGTAACCCGCAGATCCACGCGCTGGCAGCTGAAAGCTGAGAGCTAACAGCCGAGGGCTGCGAACTGTGAACTATGAACTGCGAACTGTGAAATGTGAACTAATGTCCAACGACCCCGCCATCATCGACGAAATGCTTCACAACGCGAAGACCATCGCCGTTGTCGGTATGAGCGACAAGCCTCATCGCGCCAGCCACAACGTCGGCCGGTATCTCGCCGAGCACGGCTTTCGCGTTTTCCCGGTCAATCCCGCGCTCAAGGAAGTGCTCGGAATGCCGTGCTACCCCGATCTCGATTCAGCGCAGTCCGCCGCCCTAGCTGAGGACATTGCCCAGGCCGGCCATGGTATCGACCTCGTCGACGTCTTCCGCGCCTCCGAGCACGTCCCGCCCATCGTCGACGACGTCATTCGCCTCGGCATTCCTTATCTCTGGCTGCAGGACGAAGTCATTCACGACGAGGCCGTCGCCCGCGCCCGCTTGGCCGGCGTCAAGTGCGTCCAGAACGACTGCATCTTCCGCCGCCACTCCGCGATGCTGGACCGCGAGGCTCGCCGGTAGATTGGAGCTTTCTGCGACCGCGGTCAATTAAACTGAGTGCAATCGTCAGGAGTCTATTCTGCCTCGCGTTATGCACCGGTTCCGGCTGATCTTCTCGCTGCTCGCCGTTTTCGCCTGGACTCGGCCCGCAACGGCCCAGCTCTCCGCACCCGCCAGCGAGCCGAATGACACAAAGGCCGCCTTCGACGCGCCGCACCTGCGCGTTGAACTTCTGTTTTCAGGAAATGAGCTTTATAATGGCCGCGATCCCAACTTGGCGGGCCTCCACTTCAAGCTGGAACCGGGTTGGCACATTTACTGGAAGAATGCCGGCGATTCCGGAGAGCCGCCGCATATTCACTGGACGCTTCCCAAAGGCATCAGCGCCACCCCCATACAATTCCCCGCTCCGAAGCGTCTTCCGCTCGGGCCCTTGATGGACTTCGGCTACGAAAACGAGGTGTTGTTTCCGTTTCACTTCGATGTGAATGAGCCGATTACTTTGGCAGGTCCCTACAGGTTGAAGGCAAAGGTTGATTGGCTTGTATGCCGCGAGGTTTGCATCCCAGGCAAAGCCGACCTCGAAATAACGCGAAAGGTTTGCATTTGCCTCTACACGATCGAGGTCCGGAGGCTATCGCTTTCGAGTCAGTTCTTCGATGATGATCACAAGCAGTTGCCGGAACTGCCGATCGCTCTGCCGAAAAGCGACTCCGCCGTCTTCCAGCCTACGCCGACTGGCTTTCGCCTCGCTGTCTCGACTGGGCAGCGCGAGACGCAAGCAGAATTCTTTCCTGAAGACGAAAACATCCTCGACAATCCCGCGCCGCAAGCGCTCACGCCCACGGCGAACGGGCTGATTCTCGATCTCAAACAGGATCCGAACCTGACCGCCGCACCTGCGCAGTTGAGAGGAGTCCTTGAGCTTTCGGGCGGCAGGAACTACGAGCTCGCCGCGTGGCGAGCAGCCATTGTGGCTCCAACTCCATCTTCCCCCTCCTTCGGGGTTTTTCGCATCGAGAAATTCCCAACCACCGCTGCGGCTCCGTCGTCCTTCGGGGCGCTCGCGCGCATCGTCGCACTCGCTTTCCTCGGCGGGCTGCTCCTCAACCTCATGCCCTGCGTCTTTCCGGTTTTATTCCTCAAAGGTCTGGCGCTGGTCAATTCGGGCACGGAGGAGCGGCACAAGCTTCGCGCGCACGGCTATGTCTACGCCGCCGGAATTCTCGTTTCCTTCTGGGCGCTGGTCGCCGCGCTGCTCGGCCTGCGCGCCGCCGGTGCCACGCTGGGCTGGGGATTCCAGTTCCAATCGCCCGTTTTCCTCTCGCTCATGGCGGGTCTGCTCTTCTTTCTCGGCCTTTCGCTCGCCGGCCAATTCGAGATCGGCCTCACCCTGACTAGCGCGGGCGGTTCGCTTGCCGCCAAGCAGGGCTACGCGGGCAGCTTTTTCACCGGCGTGCTGGCCGTCGTGGTCGCCACGCCCTGCACTGCGCCGTTCATGAGCGTCGCCATCGGCTACGCGCTAAGCGCGCCAGCCGCTGTCACCTTCGCCGTCTTCACCTCGCTCGCTCTCGGCCTTGCCGCGCCCTACGTCGCGCTCACGCTCCAGCCCGCCTGGACCCGTCTGCTGCCCAGGCCCGGCGTTTGGATGGACGTGCTCAAGCAGGCTGTCTCGGTTCCCATCTTCGCCACCGTCATCTGGCTCGCGTGGGTCGTCGCGCAAGCCTACGGCACGGCACTGCTGGCCGCATTGCTTGCGAGCTTTCTGCTGCTTGCCATTGCCGGATGGTTCGTCGGCCGCTGGCCTGCTAAACGATGGGCCACAGTTGTCGCGGCAGTTCTTTTGCTCGCCGTTGTCGCGGCCAGCATTGTAGCGCCAAGCGAGTTCGCGGCCGCGCCCGCCTCCTCGCCAGCACGATCCTCATTCCAAGGGCCTGCCCCACGCAGTGGCTGGCAACCCTGGTCGGCCGACGCCTTGCAGCGTTCTCTCGCCGCCGGCCAGCCCGTCTTTGTCGACTTCACCGCGAGCTGGTGTCTGACCTGCCAGGTCAACGAACGCGTCGCCCTCGACCAACCTCAAGTCATGCAAGCATTTCTGGCCAAAAATGTCGTCTTGCTGCGCGCCGACTGGACCCGCCAGGATCCCGTCATCACTGAGGCGCTCACCGCGCTCGGCCGCAGCGGCGTCCCTGTTTATGCGCTCTACACTCCCGGCCGAAGCGCCCCACAGCTACTTCCCCAGGTGCTTACCCCCGGCATCGTGATCGGCGTCGTAGCCAAGTTGCCCACCCCTGCAACTTAAGCCGCCGCTGATTCGTCCAAGAAACCGTAAGCTCAAAATCTGCTCGCCGGAATTTCGATCGCGGAAGAACCGCTCGTCCACATTCCCCTCAGGAGGTTAGCTTTCGTGAAATCTCTGCCCGCTCTCGCCGCCCCTGCACTCGCCTGTATTGCCGCGCTTGCCGCCGCGCACGCGCCCGCCTCCGCCGCCGCGCAGGCCGTCGTGGGCTCGCCCGCTCCGCAATTCACTGCGACCGACTCGCACGGCCAGGCCCACACCCTGAGCGAATACCGCGGCAAGTACGTGGTTCTGGAGTGGCACAACCGGGACTGCCCGTACACCCACAAGCACTACGTCTCGGGCAACATGCAGGCACTGCAAAAAGAGTGGACCGCGAAGGGCGTGGCCTGGTTCACGGTCATCTCTTCTGCGCCCGGCAAGCAGGGCTACGTGACAGACGCCGAGGAGAACGCGTATCTCGCCGAGATGCACGCCGATCCCACTGCGGTGCTGATGGATCCCGAGGGCAATCTCGGCCGTCTTTACGGCGCCAAAACCACGCCCGAGATGTACGTCATCGATCCTGAGGGCAAGCTGATCTATGAGGGCGCCATCGACGACCGTCCCACGCCCGACGTCAGCGACATCAAGGGCGCCGACAACTACCTGAACGACGCTTTGACTGAAGCCATGGCCGGCAAGCCGGTGGCGAAGTCCTACACGCGCTCCTACGGCTGCTCGGTGAAGTACGCAGAGTGAAACAGGGATCAGGGATCAGGTTTCAGGGATCGGAAAAGCCGCTTCGTTGAGGTTTGTAAAGTTTCAGCTGCGTCGGCTGTCCGGGATCCCTCAGAGATATCGATAACGATCAGAGATGGCGAAGGAGTAAAGCATCTTCGAGGGAGCCAATAAGAAGGCTGGATGGTATTTCACTATGGTTACGAACACAGTTCACGGCGTGCTATCGACAAATTCGCCGAAGGATTTCGCGCCCTGCAATATGCATCCTCCTGCCAAGTTCCGGATCAGCTCGGATTCTTCGTCAAAGGCCTGCCGTCAAATACGGGACATGCGGCGGGGCATGAGACGGCGAAATGGCTCTACGCAGGGACCCGCGATACCACGCAGCTCGGCGTTCCCATCTCGCCCATTTCCGAGAAACATTTTGCCGATCTGCTGCTCATCAAGAAGGATTACGATTTGTCCGGCGCTCGCTTCGGCGCGTCGCGCTTGAACGAGTGACAAATCTCCGATCTCGAATCTGAAGTCCTTCTGGCATAATCGGAACTGCCCCGTCCGCGCCAAGGAGCTCCGATGCAAATCGACGCCTTCGACGTTCTCATCGTCACCGATGTGCAAAACGACTTCTGCCCTGGGGGCGCGCTTGCTGTTCCGGGCGGAGACGAGGTCATCGCGCCGATTCATCGTATCGCGCCGCGCTTCCAGCACATCGTTCTCACGCAGGACTGGCATCCGCTCCATCACACGTCCTTCGCCTCATCCCACCCCGGCAAACAGCCCCTCGAGCCTATTGAGCTTGCCTACGGTGTGCAGACCCTCTGGCCAATTCATTGCGTTCAAGGCAGTCACGGCGCGGAATTTCATCCCGCGCTGCAGCTTCCGCAAGCCGAACTCATCCTGCGCAAAGGCTTTCGCCCGGCCATCGATTCCTATTCGGCGTTTTTCGAGAACGACCGCGCCACACCCACCGGCCTCGGCGGCTATCTGCGCGAGCGCAGCCTCGCGCGCGTCTTTTTCGCCGGCCTTGCCTACGACTACTGCGTGGGCTGCTCTGCCATTGATGCGCGCCGCCTCGGTCTGCCGGCGTTCGTCCTGCGCGATGCCTGCCGCGCTATCGGCGTCCAAGGCTCCGTCGCCGCGATCGAAGCCCAATTTGCCAAAGCGGGAGTTTCCCTCATCGAGACCTCGGCGCTTTCCGGCTGAAGCCGCACGCCGTAGAATCGCAGCAGGCCGAGCGCATTACCCATCTGCTCCGCGCGTATGTCCCGTAACTTTTACATTCTCGCCGCCACCCTGGGGTTCTTCGCCCTCATCTCCGCGGGCATGGCGCTGGTGCCATCGAGCTTTCAGCCCGGCCTGCCGGCCAATGGCACACTTTGGCGTACCGTGGCGCTGCTTCTCCTGCTCGCCGCCCTCGCCTCGGCCCTCGTCGGCGTTATGAGCAACCTCTTCGAACAGGTCGACCGGCGCAGCGAAGGGGCGCGCCGCGCGGCACGGCGAAGACATCGCGGTTCCCGCGGATAACCGGGGCCCCCGGCAAACGATTTTTGTTTGCTGGGGTGGTGGATTGGTTTTCGTCAGCGGGGTGAACGACGGCGCGGCAATAGCGAGCTATAAACATGCCCATCTTATTAGAATGAGGAAGTGCGGTGGGTTGTTCCGCACAGGATCGAGCAGACGCCCATGTTTGAAGTCACCGTGGAGGCGGAATTCTCCTCCGGCCACTATCTCCGCAACTACAAAGGCAAGTGCGAGAACCCGCACGGCCACAACTACAAGGTCCGCATCACGCTGGCCGGCGCCGCGCTCGACGAAGCGGGCCTGCTGCTCGACTTCAAGCTCATCAAGGCGGTGCTGCGCCCCGTCGTCGACCGCATCGACCACCAGATGCTCAACGACTTCGAGCCATTCACGGTGCTCAACCCCTCGGCCGAGAACATCGCCAAGTTCTTTTACGACGAAACCAGCCGCCAGCTCGCCAGGATGACCGCGGGCCGCGTGCGCGTCAAAGACTGCACCATCTGGGAGACTGACACAACCGCGGCTACCTACTTCGAGTAGCGCCGTTCGTCCGTCCTGCTTCGCCGGCCATCAATTCATCTGGTTCGACTTCGATTGCAGATACTTGTTGAAGGGAATCTCGAAGTAGAAGAGCTGCTTGCCATCGGCGTTGCGCAGATCGTGCAGATAAAGCTTGGCGCCCACCAGTGGATGGCTCAGCCCCGAAACATCGTAAAACAAGAAGCCGGCGCGCGTCGTGTGCGGTTCGACTGCCAGGGCCGAGTACTCGAAGGTATTGAAGTCATCCTCGATCTCCTTGATGCTGCCCTTGGGCTTCACATGGATCGGCGGCAAAGGAGTGGGCATGGGAATCCTGCTCCCCTCGCGTTCCTTGCGTGTCATCATCCGCTCCACGTCCTCCGGCTCAGCCGCCCGAATCCGGTCGCCGTCGGCGGTCTCAAACAGAATCCGCGCCTCGCTCAACGAGATGGGCCGGTCGCCCAGGTTGGTCACGATTAGCCGCACTGGCATCACGTCGTGGCTTAGGTAGTCGACGCGAAAGATGGATTCCTTTTCCTTCGTATCGTACGGCTCGACTGCAATGGCCACGTGCTCATCGGCGTGAATCTCAACTGCCGGATACGATGTTGCCGGCTGCACCGGGGGAGGCGCGTGATCGCTGGCAATTGCCGGCAGCGCCAACCAAAGCAACAAGAACGGAATTCCCTGCAAAGTTCTCATCGTGTGCGACTGTATCATTCTAAGGTCAGATACCCTCAGACAAGGGTGACACACTGTACGTTTAGACCGGCGGAAAACCGTTTCGGTTACGCATGATTCTTCTTTTCTATAACGTTGCCTTACTCGCTGCGCTCGTTGCCGGCGCGCCCTGGTGGCTTTGGCGCATGGCCACCACGCACAAATACCGAGAAGGGCTGCTCGAGCGCCTGGGCCGCGTTCCGGCAAGGTTGGTCCACGGCCCCACCCCAGCCGGCGAACGCCCCTTGATGTGGCTCCATGCCGTCTCTGTCGGCGAGGTGCTTGCGGTCACTCGCCTGATCAAGACCCTCGATGCCGTCCTGCCCGAATGGCTCGTCGCGATTTCCACTACGACCCGTACCGGTCAGGCGCTGGCCCGCCAGCGCTTCGGGTCGAACCGCGTCTTCTACTGCCCCCACGATCTGCCCTGGGCCGTCCGCGCCTATCTGAACGCTCTCAAGCCCCGCCTGCTGATCCTTGCGGAAACCGAATTCTGGCCGAACCTGCTCCATGGCTGTTTCCGCCGAAGCATTCCGGTCGCCGTCGTCAATGCGCGTATCTCCGACCGCTCATGGCCGCGCTACAAGATGCTGCGGCGCCAATGGCGACCGCTCCTCCGTCACCTGAACCGCGTCCTTGCCCAAACTCGGACCGATGCTGAGCGTCTCCTCGAAATTGGCTGCCGGCCGGAGCTCCTTTCCGTCGCGGGCAACCTCAAGTTCGACGTGCGCACAGCTCAGGAAGCCGAAGCCGCACGCCAGTTGAAGTCGATGGCGGGCGGCCTAAGGCTTATCGTTGCCGGCAGCACGCTCGAAGGCGAGGAATCCGCTCTCCTTGAGGCGTGGCCGCGCCTTCTCGCAGACGATCCACAACTCGCCATGGTCCTCGCCCCTCGCCATCCCGAGCGCTTCGATGCTGTGGCGGCTCTCCTCGAAAAATCCGGCCTCCCTTGGCGCAAACGCTCCGATTGGCCATCAAAGCCATCGCCCGCCCAGCCTGCCGCTGCTCGCCCGCTCCGCCCCGGAGAGATCGTTCTCCTCGACTCCATCGGCGAGTTGGCCTCCGTCTACTCGCTTGCCAGCGTCGCGTTCGTGGGCGGCAGCCTCGTTCCCGCCGGCGGCCACAACCCCCTCGAACCCGCTCAGTTCGGAGTCCCCATCGTCATGGGCCTGCACTACGCCAACTTCGCCGCCATTACCGACAGCCTGCGCGATCGCAACGCCCTACGCATCGCCCCCAAAGATGAGCTCGCCGCGGTCCTTAGCGATCTTCTCCGCGACCGTCCATCTGCTGAGGCCATGGGCGCGCGCGCCAAAGAGGTCTTCGACCGCCAGGCCGGCGCCACCGATCGCTGCGTCGCGGCCCTCCGCGAGCTGCTCGCAGCCAGTTCCATGCGGGAGTCTGTGTCATGACGCAGACGGTCGCGGCCCGCCCACTGCTTTTGCCCCTGGTCCCGGTCTACCGGCTCGCGCTCGCGCTCCGCGAGATGCGCCTGCGCTCCGGACTGGAGCCAATCCGCCGCCTGAGATGGCCCGTCGTCAGCATCGGCAGCCTTTCTGCCGGCGGGGCAGGGAAGACTCCGCTGACGATTGCGTTAGCCAAGGCGCTTACCGCACGCGGCATATACGTCGATGTGCTCTCGCGCGGCTACGGCCGGCGCTCCGCGCTCCCATTCCTGGTCAACTCAAAAGGGACGGCAGATGAATTCGGTGACGAGCCACTGCTCATTGCCCGCGAAGCCGGCGTCCCGGTTTACGTCGCTGCTGAGCGCTATCAAGCAGGCCTTCTGGCCGAGGCGCTCCCCGCGCATTCAGGCTTTGGTTTGCATTTGCTGGACGACGGCTTTCAGCACCGCCAACTCGCCCGCGACGTCGACATTCTGCTCCTGAGCCGTGCCGACTTAACCGGCCACCTGCTTCCCGCCGGCAACCTGCGCGAGCCCATCCACGCCGCACGCCGCGCTGGTGTCATCGCCATCCCCGCGGACGAGCCCGATCTCGAAATCCATCTCAAATCGTCAGGCTGGAAGGGAACAGTCTGGCTCTTGCGCCGCCGCATGGAGCTCCCGCCTATCGACGATTCGGCCGGAGGTCCCGTCGTCGCCTTCTGCGGTATTGCCCGCCCAGCTCAGTTCTTTCAGGGCCTCGAAGCCCTAGGATTGCGCCTCGCCACACGCATCGCTTTCTCCGACCATCACCGCTATACGGCTCGCGACCTCACCAGCTTAGCTACCACAGCACGTAAAGCCACCGCCAAGACCCTCGTCACCACGGAAAAGGACCGCGTCCGCATCGGCTCGCTCGCTGCCGCCCTCCCCGATTCGCTCCCGCTGAAGACCGCACAACTACGCATCGAGATCGAGAATCAAGATGCAGCCGTCGATTGGCTGATCCATCGCTTGAGCGGCCATCAATCGATCATTTCGTAGTAGAGATCGCGCCGTCACGGCACTCGGAGTAAAAGGGAAGGGCGATGCAGCCAACAAGCCACTCTATTCCGGATCGCGCGCCCTGCGCGTAGCTTACAGCCGCTCTGCCATGGGAATCCACGGCGACGGGTACGTTGGCCCGATGTATTCGGCACGGGGGCGAATCAGCCGGTTGTCGTCCAACTGCTCGATCACGTGCGCGGCCCAGCCGGCGATGCGGCTGATGGCGAAGATGGGAGTATAGAGATCGATGTCGATGCCCAGCGTGGCGTAGGTTGAGGCGGAGTAAAAGTCGACGTTGGCGTTGAGCTTCTTGTCGGCGTTGATGTAGAGCTCGATCGCCCGCGACATCTCGTACCACTTGGGCTGGCCCGCATCCTTGCCCAGTTGCTCGCTCATCTTGCGCAGGTGCGTGGCCCGCGGGTCCTCAGTCTTGTACACGCGATGCCCGAAGCCGGAGATCTTCTGCTTGGCCGCCAGCATGTTTTTCACGTATTCGACTGGATCGGCGCCCAGCTTGTCGATGGTCAGCAGCAGCCGCATCACGCCTTCGTTGGCCCCGCCGTGCAGCGGGCCTTTCAGCGCGCCGATGGCGCCGGTAATGGCGGAATGAATGTCGGAGAGGGTTGCGGCAATGACGCGGGCGGCGAAGGTGGAGGCGTTCAATTCGTGGTCGGCATGAAGAACGAGTGCAATATCCAAAGTTCGGGTGGCTGTTTCCGAGGGCATTTCGCCGTTCAGCATCCACAGAAAATTCCCTGCGTGCGAGAGCGAGCGGTCCGGCGGCACAATCTCCTTGCCCTTGCGCAGCCGGTCGTAGATGGCCACAATCATGGCGATCTGCGCGGTCAGATTATATGCCTTGCGCACATTCGCATCGTGGGAGTTGTCCTTCTCGTCTGCATCGTAGAAACTCAATGCCGAAACTGCCGTGCGCAGCACCTCCATCGGCGTAGCGGACGTGGGAAAACTACGCAGCATCTCGACCACGCGCTGATCCAGCGACCGCGCCAGGGCCAGTTGCGACTGAAACTCGCGCAGAGCCAGCTCGTTGGGCAGCATCCCGTTCCACAGCAGGCAGGTGGTCTCCTCGAAGGTCGAGTGCTCGGCCAGCTCGTGAATGTCGATGCCCCGGTAGGAAAGTATCCCCGCTTCTCCGTCGATCCAGCAGATACCGGAGTTCGCGGCGACAACCCCTTCGAGACCCTTTCCTGCGACGGCAGTCGGCATAAACCTTGCGTCTCTCCTTGTTTTCGATAGCTGTGTGGCCGTTGCGACCGGCTTCCGGGCCCCTAAAACAGGCTCGAAGCCGAAAAATGCAGTAAAGATGTTTATAACGTAGCCATTCCATGCTTGTCACGGAGGGCGGAGCAAACCAAGGCGAAAACCACCCTCCCCAACCGAAATACCCCTAAAGACTGCACAATCCCGGTCCGTTCGATATATCCTGTAGATTCCGTGGGGGCGCCAAGTGCCGTCTCTGGGCTTTCGCCGAAGGCGCTCTGATGGGTAAGATCGTGAATCATGGGGTTTCCGGAAGGATTGAGACAATTTCCCCCAAGCGCGGCGTCTAACCGGAAAGGATGTCGCCAAAACGTCAGGCATGGTTTGCTCCAGTATGCCTGCCCGTCGACGAAAGGTAACGAATGAGTGAAATTGAGGATGCACCCCGAACTTACTCCGGCGCTCTATTGGCGGTGATCGCCGTCGCTCTGCTGGCCGGTATCGCCAGCCTGGTCTGGTGTTTCGTGCTCGGCGGCCGGTTAAGCGCCGCGCAAACAGAGCTTGCCGACGCCAAGCAGCAGAACACGCAACTTGCTGCGGAGTTGCGCGAAACCGACGCCCGCTTGCGGGTCGCTACCGACGAGCTGGGCAGATCGGTCGGCCTCACCCAGAAGGAGCTGGAACAGCGCGCCCAGGCGATCGTCGCTCAGGAACAAGCCGAAGACGCGCGCCTTGAAAACGCCCAGAAACAGACCGCGCAGCAGGTCAGCCAGGTTTCCAACCAGGTCTCCAGCGTACAGTCGGATGTCGGCGGCGTAAAAACCGATTTGGGCAAAACGCAGAGCGACCTCGCCACTACGATCAGTCAGCTCCAGCAGGTGCGGGGCGACCTGACCAATACCAACAGCGTCATCGCGCGCAATCACGATGAGCTGGTGCTGCTCGAACACAGGGGCGACCGTAACTACTATGAGTTCAGCTTGGACAAGGGGCAGAAGAAGCCCGTGGGCACGGTCAGTCTGGAGTTGAGAAAAACCGACCAGAAGAGAAACAAGTTCACCCTCGACATCTTTGCCGACGACAAGGTGTACGAGAAAAAGGACCGCAATGTGAACGAGCCTTTGCAGTTCTACAGCGGCAAGGATCCGGCGCTCTTCGAGATCGTGGTCAACAACATCAACTCGAAGAATCAGATCTCGGGCTATCTCTCGACGCCCAAGAACGCGCCCGCTCCGCCTACTGCTCAATAATCGCCACGCGGGGCGTGAGCACCAGGTTGGGCTGGTACCGGAAGCTGAAGGTGAAATCCAGCTTCTTGCGCGAGTCCCATTCTTCTTTGGTCATCATGAAGGCCGAAACGAAGGTTCCCTCGACGGTTTGCCCTGCGTCAAGCGAGGTGTCCAGCGGCGAGATCGGCTGGCCGTGCGGCACAGGAATGTTTGGATAGGCGATAAAGATCCGGTCGTAGTCGGCCTTATTGGCCGCATAGCTGGAGTGGATGCCGTCGGGGAGCGTCACATTGGTCAGCACGTTGAAGAGGAATAGCGGGTGATCGGTCTGGTTGTGCAGCTTCACCTCGGCAAAAACCATCACCTGGTCGACGCTTTCCTTAGGCATGGGCGTCCCATTCGCGTCAAGCCCTGACGTTTCCGTGTGCTGCGGATGGGCCCATATTGTAACGATCTCTCCAGTGACGACTGGCGGTTTCTGTCCCGCAATCACGTAGATCGCAATGGCTGTGCTCACCACAATGGTGGCGGCGATCGCCGCCCACACCACGTGACTCGTCCCCCTGGTCAGCTCCTCGCCGCGCGCGGCGTCGTCCTGTTCGGTCGAATCCTGCTGTAATAAGCTCATGGCGCCCCCATTCGCATTGCGCCCTTATCTTAGCTCGAACTCTATACGGCAAGCCATGATTTCCAGTACGGTGGTAATGCAATCTTCTCAGGCGCCAGGTTAGAGCCGCCCCGCGCCGCGCTAGGGCCGTGCCCTCAGCCCGGCCAGAAAATCCTCCGCCTCCCGCGTGTTCAGCACATCCTCCGGACCCAGCCAGGCTCGGCGCAACTGCTTCACTCCATACCCCATCTTCCCCAGGTTGCGGCTATCGTGCGAATCCGATGACATCACGATCCGGCAGCCCAGTTCCTTGGCTAGCCGCAGGTCACGATCGTTCAGGTCCAGTCTTTCCGGCGCGGCATTGTGTTCCATGGCCACGCCCAACTCAGCTGCGCGCTTGAGCACGGCTCCCATATCTAGCGTAAATGGCTCGCGGCGCAGCAACAGCCGCCCCGTCGGATGCCCCAGAATGCGCACATACGGATTCTCAATTGCCCGCAGCACCCGCTCGGTCATCTCCTCGCGGCTTTGTTCAAAACGCGTGTGAACGCTGGCGATCACCACCTCCATCTGCGCCAGCACCGCATCGTCCAAATCCAGCGCGCCGCCGGCCAGGATGTCCACCTCGATGCCCGAAAACACGCGAATCCGCCCCTCCATCTCCCGGTCCACCGCACGAACCTGCTTGATTTGTTCAAGCGCTCGCGTCTCGTCTAACCCATTCGTCATGGCCAGGTTCTTCGAGTGGTCGGTGATCGCGATGTACCGGTAACCGCAGGCCAGCGCCGCCTCGGCCATCTCGCGGATCGAGTTCCTGCCGTCGCTTGCCGTGGTGTGCATGTGCACGTCCCCGCGCACGTCCTCCGGCTCTACAACGCGAGGCAGCGAGTGCTCTGCCGCCGCATCGATTTCGCCCAGGTTCTCGCGCATCTCCGGCGGCATCCAGTCCATCCCCAGCGCGGAGTAGATATCCTCCTCCGTCGCGGCCGCCACGGTCGAGCCGTCGCCGAGCCTGGCGAGCGCCCATTCATTCAACGTGTAGCCCATCTTCAGCGCCCGCTGCCGCAGCGCCACATTGTGCGCCTTCGAGCCGGTAAAGTATTGCAGCGCAGCGCCATAGCATGCGGAAGGCAGCAGCCGCACATCCACCTGCAAGCCCTGTTCTACGTGAAAGCTCACCTTGTTCTCGCCCTTGGCGATCATGTCGTGGATGCCGGGGTACGCGGCTACATACTCCACGGCTGCGCTTGTCTTCTCGGGCGCGCAACCCGGGCCGGTGACCAGCAGGTCCAGGTCGCCCACCGTTTCGCGCCCCCGGCGCAACGACCCTGCCGGCGTTACCCTGTCAATCCCTTCAAATCTAAGGAGATACGCAGCAATCCGCCCGGCTTCTTCGTCGGCTGCATCGATACGGAAGCGGCCCGCGCTCCGGCGATAGTCTTCAATCCCCTTGCGTAGCTTTTCAATCTGCTTTCCGCCCATTCGAGGCAAACCCTTGAGCCGCCCCGCCTCAATTGCCTCGGCAAGCTGGTCGACGCCGCCAATCTTGGCCGCATCCCACAGAAGCGCCACCGTCTTTGGTCCCATCCCCGGCAGCTTCAGAAGATCCAGCACGCCCGCGCCATACCGGGCCAGCAACTCCTCGCGCTGCGGCAGCGCGCCGGTCGCGGCAATGACCTGCAGCTTGGCCGCCATCCCCTTGCCGATCCCGTCGATTTCCAGCAGGCGTGCAGTATCGCCCGCAGCCTCCATCAAATCCACCGTCGTTTGCTCAGCGGCCTCGGCCGCGCGCCGGTAACTGCGGATGCGGAAGCTATCGGCGCCGTCGATCTCCAGAAGGTCGGCCGTCTCCGCCAGCAGGCGGGCCATGGTCTTGTTGTCCATCTTGCGGCCCTCCGTCCGCCGAGTGCGGTTCCAGAATTGTTGTATCGCAAAGCCGCGCCGCTGAAGTGGCATTTTTCCTAAAGAAAATGCCACTCCAATCACTGTGAAGAGTGCGCATGAATTCTGGAACTGCTCAAGTATCGATCATCCGCGGCGCTTCAGGCCAATTTGGCAGATGGGGATTCAGTAAATCCCGGTGCGGACAGTTCCTCCCAGGGCAACCCCATGAAGCCACACTTTGGAATGTGACACTTGAGCTTCTGACAGGCGCACCCCACCCTCACCGCCGGGCGGCGGTCTTGCGGGAACGCCGGGGGCCCTACTAGCGCTTAGGCGGCGCTGTGGGCGCTTGCACTATCCCGATTGCGGACGACGGCATCCGCCTGCGGGCCTTTCTGGCCCTCGACTATGTCGAACTCGACCTCATCGCCTTCTTTGAGCGTTTTGTACCCATCCAATTGAATCGCCGAGTAGTGGACGAATACATCCGGCCCTTCTTCCCGTCCGATGAATCCGTAGCCCTTGGCGTTATTGAACCACTTGACCTTTCCTTTGTACTGAGCCACAGGTTCCTGCCTTCCTTTTCGCTTACGTGTTTTCTGGCGTGACGCGTTGAACTTTCAGGGGAATCTCACGCCATACTTCTTAAGACGCCGGAAGGTTACGAAAGGTTGATTCTTTTCCTCGAGATTCTACAAAGTGATACTAGAAGTCCTGCCCGCGTGCCGGCAGCGCATTCGTGCCTGTGGAAAAACAGGCTTTACGCGGGTCTAACGCGGTTCTCCAATTGGTGTAGAGCGAAGCCACAAAAGCTAAGTGGCTTTTTCCTCAAGAAAAAGCCACCTTGGAATAGATCGGAAACGCTACATAGAAATTGGAGAACCGCCTTATTTCCTTCGCCGGCTGCCTTGCATCCGTGCGTATAAGAGCACGCTGGTCATTGTCTTGCCGTCCAGAATGGCGCCCTTTTCGATCATCTTGAGCAGTTCCGACAACTTCACCAACCTCAGCTCGATCTCCTCGTCTTCCTCCGGTTGCGCATGGCCCGCCTCGAGCCCTTGAGCCACGAAAACCTTCATCGATTCGCCCAGAAAGCCGGGGCTGGCGTAGTACTCCACCAGAGGCCGCCATTTCTTCGCCCGGTATCCGGTTTCCTCGGCCAGTTCGCGCTTCGCCCCCTCGAGCGGCTCCTCCCCCTCGTCGATCTTCCCCGCAGGCAGCTCCCACAGATGCCGGTTGGCGGCGTGCCGGTATTGGCGCTCCATCACGATCCAGGGGTCCCTCTTGCTCTTCGAGTTGTCCAACGCCAGAATCACTACGCTCCCGTTGTGGCGAATCACATCGCGTTCGTTCCGGCGCCCGCCCGGTTCGATCAGCTTGTCGTGAAATACGCGGAACAGCGGCCCCTGATATACGACCTTAGAGCTCAGCACCGTAGCCCTTTCAATCCCTTCGGCCGCCCTCGCCGTTCTCCGCGCCGCGATACCCTTCGTCTTTGCCGTCTTTCTTGTCTTTTTCTTCGGCATCTGCACCTCGGTTCCCTTGCGAGCGTTCGTCAACCCCGATTCAACACGAGTATACGCATTGCAGTTCGATTCCCACGCCGGCCCACCATATAACACCTGGAATCAATAAGTGGATGGGGTTGCGTCCGGTGTTTCGTACATTTTCCCGCAAATTCTATAGATTCGCGTCCTGCAAGGCGGCGGCAAAGGATTCTCCGGCCGGGCTGATTGCGGCAGAAAATGGCGCCATTCTCTGAAGCGAAGATGCGTGTGTCTTTTCGAGGCGGAAAGCGACGGGAGAGTTTCAGCCGTATTCGACGCAGCCTGGCGGAGCCATGTCTGCCACGCTCTCCAGTGTCCTTTTGCGTGCCGGCGTGATGACGGATCATCGCATGCAAGCCCCGGCGGCAGCACCCTGAGTGGAATACCGCCGCTGCGGGGGGATGGTTGGTTCAGCAAGCGCAGGTTTTGCCAATGCAAGTTTGCGCGCCGAGTCGAGCACAAGAACGATTCCCATCCAGCAGAGTGCTACAGCGCCGCATCGGTCACGGAACTCTCTGCAGTTTCCAGTCCATCGGGATGTCGGCAGGCAGTACCTTGAGAATCGGATCTGCGTTGGAACGGAGCATCGATTCCGTGCCAGCCGGGCTTATGAGAGGGCCCCCCAGCTGGCTGCTGCATCCAGAACCTCGCCGGGCGTGGCGGTGCCCGTTCCGGGCTTAGTGACTGTGATCGAGGCCACCAAGTTGCCGAAGCGCGCGGCCGCGACGGGGTCACCGGTGAGCTTCAATACCATTGCGGCGCCGGCGTTGAAGCTGTCGCCGGCGCCGCAGATATCGATCGCGTTCACGCGCCGGGCGGGCACTATCGCTGTGCCGTCGGCAGTCACCACCAACGTGTCTTGCGCACCGCGCGTCACGATCAGCGTCGAATGGCCGATGTGCCGCCGCAGCGCCTCGTAGTCGACGGCGATGCCAATGCGCGCGCAGGCTTGGCGCGCCTCCTCCTCATTCAGTTTCACCAAAGTTCGGCTGAACAGCTCCCCACGAGCGCGGGAATCCACCCACACGATCCGATTGGAGTCGGATGCGGCGAAGCGTTCAATTGCCGCACGCAGCGCCGAGGTCACGACACCGCCGGCGTCCACCTCCATCTGGTCGGAAATGATGAGCACGTCGGCCTGCGGGGCGAGCCGGTGAAAGCGTTCCAGAACGCTCGCCTCCACCTCCGGCGCCATCTGGCGCGCGCTGATGTAATCCACACGCGGCATGTCTTCCACGCCGGTTTCGCGATTGATGAGCTTCGTATATGTGAAGGTCAAGCCGGCGGGGTCGTGCACCAGGGCGCTCGCGTCGATGCTGCGTTCGCGCAGCGCGATCTCCAGCTCGTAGGCGTGACCGTCGTCGCCCACGACGCCCAGCACCGCGACTCGCCCGACTCCGAGGGCTCTCAGGTTCGAAGCTACCGTGCCCGCCGCTCCGGGTGTGCGCTCGAACTCCACCACGGCCATGCGCGGGATGCCGGTTTCGCGCGAGGCCTCGGCAAAGCGCGGGTCATAGCGGCACCAGCGATCGAGGCAAACATCGCCCACAACCAACGCGGAGAGCCGCGGCAGCGCGGTGAGGATTTCGCTTGTCGTCATGCTCGCTCTCCGATCGCCCGCCAGAGGGCAGGGAATGTTGCGCGATGATCCCCGCTGAAGTAGTGGCTATGCCCGCCGTCGGCAACAGTGCGAATCAGGATCGTCTTGCGCGGGCGGAAGTAATACGCGGCCTCGGTCTTTGGCAACTCCTCATGGAAGTCGCCTGCGATCGGCATCAGGTCGAAGACTGCGCTCGTGAAGGCACGGATCTGGCGCCCCTCTTGATGGGCTACATTACGCGCCATCGACAGCGCCTTAAGGTAAACCTCCGGCGCCATCACCGCGGAGCCGAAGCTGAGCAGCACGCCGCCCTCGAGATGCTCCACTGAGTGGGCGAAGATCAAAAAATCGCGGTAGCTTGCCGCGCCAAGGGCGGCGCCGTCGCAGTTCGGATGCTCGTGAATGATGTCGTAGCCGATGCCGATGTGCACTGTCGCGGGCACCCCACATCGCGCCGCGGCGGCGAGCACACTGAGATCGCGGTGCGGAAAATCGCTGGCGAGAATCCGCTCGCCGATCGCCTCGCCGAACCCGAGGCCCTCCGATTCGCGGATCCAGTCGTTCAGCGCGCCGGTCTCCCGCCAGAGCCCGAATTCGCCCGTGCGGATGTAACGCGCGACGCTTTCCGTCGTTGCGCCGATCAACGCGAGCTCGTAGTCGTGAATGACGACGGCGCCATTCATCGCGATGTGCGAGATGAATCCGCGCTCCATGAGATCGATGATGTGGCGGTTCACGCCCGCACGCAAAAGGTGCGCGCCAAACATCAGGATGCGTGCCGCGCCGCGCTTGCGCGCTTCAATCAGCCGCTCGGCGACCACGGCCAGCTCCGGATGCTCGAACGCCGGCGTCGGATCATCGAGCTGCAACCAGTTCGCGAGAGAGAGATCGTTCTGTCTCTCCGCAAGCGGCTTTATATGCAGCTTGCCGCGATCGAATATCGTGTACCTGGACTTCATTTTGAGAAGATCCTCCCCAGCAGTTCCTCGTGGCCGAGGTAGTTCGGCACGATGTAGTCCGCGCCTGCGCCAACCAGGCGGTCGCGCTTCCATGCGTCCACAACCTGGCATTTGCCCTCGTCGGTGGCGACGCCGACCGCGATACCCCCCACAGCTTTCACGTTCTCGATTTCGACGTAGCCGTCGCCGAAGCCGAGAATATCAGTCCCGTGACACTCGGCGCGGGCCAGGATGCGCTGAATCAGAATGCTCTTCGAGAAGCTCTTGTAGTCGTCGAGCGCACCAAAGACGCCTCCATCGAAATATTTCGTGACTCTTAGAAGATCGGCCTCGCGCCGCATGAACTCTTCATCGGTTCCGCTCGCGAGGTACAGCCGCAACCCGCGCTGGCGCAGCCCTTCCAACATTGCAATCGAGCCCGGCACGAGATACTGCTCCGGCGCCGCTTTGCCGGTGTCCAGCGCGTCGAGACGGTGCGCGATACGTGCGTGTAGCAGGTCCAAATAGCGCCGCTTGTAGACCAGGGCATCTTCGGACACGCCGCCGCGCAACTGTACCTGCCGCGCAAGTTCGATCATCTGGTAGATGGTTTGTTTGCCTGTTAGTCGATCGACGAACTCGCGGACAACCGTGTGCAGTTGGTCTGCGCTCTCGCCGTTGCGAAGTGCCGCAAGCTCGTCGACCATCATCGGGACCATCACGTTGACCCAGCCGGCGCGCAGCAGCGAGAGCGTTCCATCGAAGTCGAACAGCGCGACCTTCAAGCTGCGGCGAGCCTCTGGATGAAGGATTTCAAGCGAAGGTAGCTGAGGGCGCATACTGCACATGGTAATGGCTGAGCCTGTCAGGCCGAACCGCTGCGGAATGACTTTTCTTTCAAAGTATACTATCTCGTCGGTACACGCAACAAAATGGCCAGTGCGCCTGCCGAAGGGCGCTTCGGAGGGCGAGTTAATAGCTGTGATTCGCCAAAACTCCATCCAGCGGTGAAGCGGACAAGGAATCAGTGCGCATGCCCTCCAACGGCCTCCGTAAGTAGCAGCCATGGTTCAACGGATTTTCAAATGCATTTGCCCTGCGGGAGAGGGATTTTCTCAGGACTGCGTTCTCCTGCATCGATCCGGCCCGCCGTGGCATCCTTAACACAGCCGGATTTTGCGCCAAACCATAGGCCTCTTGCCGAACCCAATGAGCCGCAAGTGAACGATACGCTGAACGCAGACTGTTATCCCGTAACCGTAATGCCGGGACAGAGCCGCCTCTTCGTGGATTTTTGCGCTGGGGCGCTCGGCGCTTTTCTTCCTTCTGACAACCGGAAGCAGGAGCGCCCGCCGCTGCCCGCGCACTGGGCGGAGTTGATTCGTTTCCTGGCCGCGCAGAATCCATCCCCCGCTGCCGCGCCGGCTCTTGCGGCCCTGGCCCAGGGCGCCGGGACCGTTCTTACTGGCCAGCAGGTGGGTCTCTTCGGCGGTCCGCTCTTCTCCCCATTCAAAGCTGCAACCGCCGTTGGCCGTGCGCGCCAAGCGGCTGCGGCAGGCCATCCCCATGCTGCCATCTTCTGGCTTGCCAGCGAAGATCACGACTTTGCCGAAATCAACCGAGTCGCGTTTCCCGCCGGCCGTGAGCTTGCCAATCTCACTTACGAAAGAGCGCCCGAATCCGCACTCCCCGCCGGCCGCCTCGTCTTCGACGATTCCATCTCACCTCTGGTCGAACGCGCCTCCGAACTCCTCGGCCCCTCCGAAGCTGTCAGCGCGTTAGCCGCAGCCTACAAGCCCGGCCGCACCTTTGCCCAGGCCTTCGCCGACTTCTTTTCCGAAATCTTTGCCGCGCAGGGCCTTCTCATTGTGGACGCCAGCAGCCGCGACTTTCACCGTCTCGGGGCGCCCGTCTTGCGCGCCGCCATCGAGCGCGCCGACGAGTTCCACGCGGCGCTCACCGAGCGCAGCCGGGACCTCGAAGCCGCCGGCTACCACGCTCAGGTCGCCATCACCCCGCAGTCGAGCCTCTTGTTCCTGATCGGCGCTGGCACAGGCGCCCGCCTCGCGCTCCGGCGCATCGCGCCCACGCCGAATGAGCCCAACGGTCTATGGCTGGCATTTTCTCCGGAAGGTAACCAGACCTTCTCCACTGCGGATCTTCTCGGCATCCTTTCGGCCGAGCCGGAGCGCATCTCGCCCGCAGCCCTTCTTCGCCCCGTCTTTCAGGACTTTCTCTTCTCGACCACGGTACAGGTCGCCGGCCCTGCCGAGATTGCCTACCTGGCTCAGTCCTCCGTTCTCTTCGAGCGCATTCTCGGCCGCCAGACACCCCCCATCCCGCGCTTCTCCGCTACGCTCATCGAGCCCTCTATCGCCGAGCTGCTCGGCCGCCACGAACTCACACTCGAGCAGGTCTTCGCCGAGGAGAGCGCCTCCTCACTGGCCCAAAGGTTGGCAGCGCGGGCGATGCCGTCCGAGACTAAGGAAAAATTAGCCGCCGCCGGCAACGCCCTCGACGCCGAGCTCGACGCACTCGTCGCCTGGCTGCAGTCGCAGGACAAAGGCCTGGGCCAATCGGCGGAGACTGCGGCGGGAAAAATGCGCTACCAGATGAACCGCCTGCGCACCCTCGCGGCCAACTTCCAGCTCCAGCGCGAGGCTACGCTCACGCGCCACGCCAACGCCATCTGCCAGTCCCTCTACCCGGGCGGCATCTTGCAGGAACGTGTTCACGGCGGGGCCTATTACTTCGCCCGGTACGGCCTCTCGCTCGCCGAAACACTCTGCGCGCGAGCCGCCAACTCCTGCCCCGGCCACACTGCGCTCTGGCTCTGACCCCTGGACGTATAATCCTCCCGAACCTCGACGAGGCTTCCCATGAAGCATTTGTTCGCACTTCTGATCGTGGGATCGCTGGCAATCCACGCCGCCCACGCGCAAACCGTTTCCTGCGTTACGCTCGGCGCCGACAATACCTTCCTCGGCATCCAGACCATTCGTCTCTGGCCGGGAACAGCTCCTGAAGCCAAGGGCGCCACCTGCTTCGATATCCCCGCGCTCACCATCTTCTCGCCGCGTCAAGGCAGTGAAACCGGCTCCGCTGTGATCATCCTTCCCGGCGGCGGCTACGAACAGCTGGCCGGCGACCTCGAGGGGCGCGAGATCGCCGACTGGTTTACTTCCCGCGGCTTCCGCGCCTTTATCCTCAGCTACCGGCTTGCCTCGCATGGCTACCTGCTTCCCGTTCCGCTCCTCGACGCGCGCCGGGCCATCCAAACCGTTCGCGCCCGCGCGCTCGACTACCACATCGACCCCAATCGCATTGTGGTCATCGGCTTCTCCGCCGGCGGCCACCTGGCCGCCCTTGCCGGAACCCAATTCGTTCCTGGCAACCCCGACGCCGACGACGCCATCGATCGCGCCTCCAGCCGCCCCGACTTCCTCGTCCTCGGCTACCCCTGGATCGGCGCTATCACCACCGACACCTCGCACCTCAGCTACTGCAAGCGCTTCAACGTCATGGACCAATGCGAAGCCCTGCGCGCCAAATACGATCCTGACCTATTCGTCACCAAAGACACCCCGCCCACCTTCCTCTACCACACCTTCGACGACCAGACCGTTCCCGTCGAGCAGAGCCTGGGTTTTTATGAAGCCTTGGTCAAGGCGGGCGTTCCCTCTGAATTGCACATCTTCGCCCACGGGGCACACGGCTCCGGCCTGGGCAAGGGCGATCCTGCGCTCGACCAGTGGCCCAACCTGCTCGAGAACTGGCTCCGCGCCCAGGGCTTGCTCACGGTCGATAAATCCGCCGTCGGCGCCAACCCGTAAAGCCCCCCTTTAGCTATTAGCCTTTAGCTAGTAGCCTCTAGCTGCTAGCTTCGCTGGAAGGAGAGTGAAAATGCAGGCGCGCCAGGTTTATGAACACTACTGGATTGCCGCCGGCTTCTCGTACGGAAAGCCAGAGGCTAACGCGGTTCTCCAATTGGTGTGGAGCGAAGCCACAAAAGCTAAGTGGCTTTTTCCTCAAGAAAAAGCCACCTTGGAATAGATCGGAAACGCTACATAGAAATTGGAGAACCGCCTTAGAAGCTATTTTTGCCCAAAAATTAAGAGGCGGGCCTCCGGCCTCGGGAGTGGAAGGACTTCCCGAAACCGGCTGCCCGCTGGACCCTGGACCGGGTCTAGGTGGTAACTTAAGCTTAGGCTTGTTTTGGGCAAAAGCAAGCCCTTTTTTGTATGAATTTCTCACTTCGTGACTGGTGTCACAACATGCTGCTTCAACCGCCCTCTACGCGTTGACTTGAGGGGCTGCCCCTGATACAAAAAAGGGTTCCACCTGCCAAAATCTACTTCGTGACGGGCGCAGGGGCCCGGTACCTCCATGCAAGACATCCTTCAACAACTCGGCGAGCTTCTGATTGGCGCCATCCCCACGGCTCTGCTCTTCATCGTTTTGGTCCTCGCCTATCAGTTTCTGATGCAGGGCCCGCTGACTACCGTCCTGGCAAAGCGCCGCGCCCTCACGGAAGGCGCCATGGAAGACGCCCGCAAGTCCATCGCAGAGGCTGAGGCCAAGGCCGCCGAGTATGCCGATCGCCTCCGCCTGGCGCGCGCCGATGCCTACAAGCTCCGCGAGCAGCGGGTGAGGCAGTGGAGCGCCGAGCGCGACGCCGCCCTCGATGCTGCCCGCAAAACAGCCAGCGATAAAGTCCTTGAGGCCAAGGCTGAGCTCGAAGCCGAAGCCGCCGCCGCCCGCAAGACAATTCAGGCCTCCGCCGCCGATCTGGCTGCGCTGGCCGTCCGCGCCGTGTTGCCGCTCGCTGCGGGGGGTTCCCGTTGAAAAACTGCCTCCCGAGAATGCGTCTCTTCGCCCGCTTCTTGGTCCCTCTCTCCGCCGCCGCACTCGCCGCCGCGATGGCCGTTGCGCCCCTCCGCGCCGCCGCGCAGGCGCTAGCCCCCGCTCCAGGCTCTTCGTCCTCCGCCGCAACGTCACAATCCGCCGGTCCTTCCTCATCCGAAGCTCCCAAGTCCGAGGAACAACAGGAACAGGCCTTTCTCCATTCGCCCGTCGTGCAGTCGCTGGCACGCGTGCTGCACCTCAAGCTCGACACCACGGTCGACCTCCTGCTGGGGATTAACTTTGCCATCATCTTTCTGTTCATTGCCATTCCCCTCGGCCGGCTGATGCCCAAAATCATTCGCAAGCGTTCCCAGACCCTCCGCCATGGCCTGCAAACCGCGCGCGATGCCACCGCCGACGCCCAGGCCCGCCTCAGTGCCGTCGAGGCCAAGCTCGCCGGGCTCGGCGATGAAATACAGAAGTTCCGCGCCCAGGTAGAACAGGAGAGCCTCAAAGACGAAAAGCGCATCAAGGCCGCTCTCGGCGAGGAAAGCGCCCGCATCGTAGCCGCCGTCGAGCAGGAGATTGGCGTGGCCGCCGCCCAGGCCAAACGTGGCTTGCGCACCTTTGCCGCCGATCTCGCGATTGAACAAGCGTCCAAACAGGTCGCTCCCACGCCGGAGACCGACCGCGCCCTCATCGCCGAGTTCATCGCCGGCGTTACCGCTGACGGCACAGGCAAAGGAGGAGCCAACTAAATGCCCGCCTTTGTCGCCCGCTACGCCAGCGCCTTTGCCGATGTGGTCACGGCCACCAAGCTCTCGACCGCCGCCATCGACGGCCGGTTCGCGGGCTTTCTCGCCACATGGGATTCGAGCCCCGAACTGCGCACGTTCTTCATCAATCCCGCCATACCGGCGGCGCAGAAGATCGCGATTCTCGACAAGCTGAACGTCAAACTGGGCCTCCAGAAGGAGCTCCGCAACCTGCTCGCCGTGCTCATCGCCAACGATCGCATCGGCTATGTCGCCGAGGTGGCGGCAGCGTATCGCCGCATTTTGCAGGAGCAGATGGGCATTCGCCCTGCCGAAATTGTCACCGCGCGCGAGCTGAGCGCCGACGAGCGCGATTCGCTGGTGGCCGAAGTCGCTAAACTCGCCGGCGCTAAAATCGACGCCAGCTTCAAACTCGACAAATCCATCCTCGGCGGCGCCGTGGTGCGCATCGGCTCCACGGTCTACGACGGCTCTGTGCGCGGCCGCCTCGACCGCCTGAAAGAAACATTGGTGAGTGGTCAGTGAACAGCGGTAGAGAACAGAGAACAGTAATCAGGGGGTCGAGTGGGAGTGGTTCTTCATGACGCAATCGTTTCGGGACCTGGTGATGTGGCAACGGTCGATGCAATTAACCGTTGCCGTCTATCGCTTGACGAAGGATTTTCCGCGTGACGAGCTTTACGGTCTCACCGGCCAGATCAGACGCGCAGCCGTTTCGCTGCCGAGTAACATTGCGGAAGGGCACGGTCGATTGAATAGTGGCGAGTTCAAGCAATTCCTGGGTATTGCCCGTGGTTCAAATTCTGAATTGCAAACGCAATTGGAGATCGCTCGTGTGCTAGGAATCGGAGATCCTAAATTGCTGGATGAAGCTGAAGGGCTGTCTCGGGAAGTCGGAAAAATGATTTACGCAACATTGCAATCACTCAGAAAACGGGCAGGAACCAACTGATCTCTTATCTCTGGTCTCTGATCTCTTAAGGAACGTACATGGCTCAAATCAAGGCAGACGAAATAACGCAACTCCTTCGCGAGCAGATCGCGAACTACGATGCGAAGGTCCAGGTCGACGAGGTCGGGACAATCACCTCGCTCGGCGACGGCATCGCCCATCTCTACGGCCTCGACAAAGCCATGGCCGGCGAGCTGCTTAGCTTTCCGCACGGCATCGCCGGCCTCGCGCTCTCGCTTGAAGAGGACCAGGTCGGCTGCGTCATCCTCGGCGACTACACCGAGCTCAAAGAAGGCGAAGAGGTCAAGCGCACCGGCAAGATTCTCTCCGTGCCCGTCGGCCAAGCCATGATCGGCCGCGTCGTCAACGCCCTCGGCCAGCCCATTGACGACAAGGGCCCCATCGCCACCACCGATTCGCTTCCCGTCGAGCGCCTCGCCCCCGGCATCGTCGACCGCCAGCCCGTGCGCGAGCCCATGGCCACCGGCCTCAAGGCCATCGACGCCATGATCCCCATCGGCCGCGGCCAGCGTGAGCTCATCATCGGCGACCGCCAGACCGGCAAGACTGCTGTCCTGCTCGACACCATCATCAACAACGCCAAGAACGACCTCATTTGCATCTACTGCGCCATCGGCCAGAAGCGGTCTTCCATCGCCCAAGTCGTGCAAACGCTCACTGAGCACGGCGCCATGGGCCACACCATCGTCGTCGCCGCCTCGGCCTCCGAGCCCGCGCCCCTGCTTTACCTCGCGCCCTACGCCGCCTGCGCCATGGGCGAGTACTTCCGCGACAACGGCAAGCATGCCCTGGTGATGTACGACGATCTCTCCAAGCACGCCATGGCTTACCGCGAGATCTCGCTCCTGCTCCGCCGCCCGCCCGGCCGTGAAGCCTATCCGGGCGATGTCTTCTATCTCCACTCGCGCCTGCTCGAGCGCGCCTCCAAGCTGAGCGACAAGAAAGGCGGCGGCTCGCTCACCGCGCTGCCCGTCATCGAGACCCAGGCCGGCGATGTGTCCGCCTACATCCCCACCAACGTCATCTCCATCACCGACGGCCAGATCTTTTTGGAAACGGACTTGTTCAACTCCGGCGTCCGCCCCGCCGTCAACGTCGGCCTATCCGTTTCGCGCGTCGGCTTCTCCGCGGCCATCAAGGCGGTCAAGCAGATCGGCTCCACCCTCAAGCTCGATCTCGCCCAGTACCGTGAGCTTGCCGCCTTTTCGCAGTTCGGCTCTGACCTCGACCCGCTCACGCAAAAGCAATTGGCCCGCGGCGTTCGCCTCACCGAGCTGCTCAAGCAGCCGCAGTTCCATCCCCTCACCTGGCAACAGCAGGCGGTGGTTCTCTTCGCAGGCACGCAGGGCTATCTCGACGATATCCAGGTCTCCGACATTCGCGCCTTTGAGGACGGCCTCTACAAGTACTTCGCCGAATCGCAGCAGGCGCTCATCTCTGACCTCACCCAGAAAAAGCAACTCGACGACGACCTCCGCACCCGCCTCCACGCGGCCATGAAGGAATATTCGGCAAACTTCAAGGCGGAACTAGCCGCCGCAATGGCGTAAGAGCAGGGATCAGGGGTCAGGGATCAAGGATCAGAACGGGAAGAGGCAAGCAAGATGGTACGGTCATTCCGGGACCTGGCAGTTTGGCAGAAATCGATTCAGATGGCGGTGACGGTTTATCGCTTAACCAAAGGATTTCCCAAGGATGAGACGTACGGGCTTTCAAGTCAGATGAAGCGCGCCGCAGTTTCGATCCCGAGCAACATTGCAGAAGGGCACGGCAGACTCAATACTCCCGAGTACAGGCAGTTTCTAGGAATTGCGCGAGGTTCGAATTTTGAATTGCAAACTCAAATTGAGATCGCTCGTAAGCTTGAGATTGGTGAATCGAAACTGTTGGATGAAGCCGAAGGCTTATCGTACGAAGTGGGGAAGATGATTTACGGGATTTTGGAGAAGATTAAGGATTAGGGATTAAGGATCAGCTTCGTCCGTGGTTTTCTGACCCCTGACCCCTGATCCCTGACCCCTGGAAGAACTATGGCCAACGTCTTAGATCTCCGCCGCCGCATCCGCAGCGTGAAAAGCACGCGGCAGATCACCAAGGCCATGAAGATGGTCTCGGCGGCCAAGCTGCGCCGCGCGCAGGAGCGGGCTCTGGCGGCGCGGCCCTACGCGCGCATGATTGTGAGCGTCCTCGAATCGCTCCGGCGCCGCGTCGATCTCTATGACGAGAAAACAGGCAACCTTTGCCATCCGCTCTTTCTTACACGGCCTGAAAAGCGCATCCTGCTCATCGTCGTCAGCGGCGACAAGGGCTTTGCAGGCGCCTTCAACGCCAACATCCTCAAGATTGCCTATCAGTTCATCAACGGCAATCCCGATAAGGAAATCGACATCGAAGCCGTCGGCCGCAAGGGCCGCGACCAGTTGCGCCGCCGCTATCCTACGGCCGTCTTCACTGAGCAGACCGGCGAGGATGGCCAGACGCATCAGGTCAGGTCTCCGCGCCTGGGCCCGGTCGAGCTCACCGGCGACCACCCCGGCCTTTTGGTTAAGCTCGATCCCTCGCGCGTCCAGGATCTGGCGCACAACATCATCTCCCGCTACGTCCGCGAGGAGATTGACGCCGCCTACATCGTCTACAACGAGTTCAAGTCGGTCATCGCGCAGCGTCTTGTCGTCGAGCGCCTGCTCCCGCTCATCGAGCTCGGCCGCCCGCAGATCACCGGCGCCGTCGAGCCTACCGCCGAGGAGAAGGAACGCATTGCCGAGGCCGCTCTCTCCGCGGGCATCGAGCTCGAGCCCGCCGACACCACCGAGGCCGACGAAGAAGCCAAGAAGTTCGGCACTGAAAGCGTCGACTACATCTACGAACAGCCCGCCGAGGAGCTCTTCGCCGGCCTGCTTCCGCAGTACATTTTTTCCGTGCTCTTCCACGCCATGACCGAGTCGGTCGCCGCCGAGCACGCGGCGCGCATGACGGCCATGGATTCGGCAACCAACAACGCCTCCGACATGATCGACTCGCTCACGCTGCACATGAACCGCGTGCGCCAGGCCGCCATCACCAAGGAGATTATCGAGATCGTTTCCGGCGCCGCCGCGCTTTAAAAGCAGATTCTAGCTGCTAGCTTCTAGCCTCCAGCTCTTCGTGCCGGATCGCACATGGAGAAGAGAACCGAGTTGGGGTTGAGAAGGAAAAGGCTAGAAGCTGGGAGCTAGAAGCTAGGAGCTTTTATCAATGGCAGAAAACATCGGCAAAGTTATTCAGGTCTCCGGCCCCGCCGTAGACGTTCAATTCGTAGAAGCCACCATGCCGCCGATTTATCAGGCGCTGCGCGTCACCAGCGACGGCTTCAAGACCCCCACGCCCATCAACGTGATTCTCGAAGTGCAGCAGCACCTGGGCGAGGGCCGCGTGCGCACCGTGGCTATGGAAGCCACTGACGGCATGGTGCGCGGCATGAAGGCCATCGACCTCGGCGGCCCCATCTGCATGCCGGTGGGCAAGGAGACGCTGGGCCGCGTCATCAACGTCATCGGCGAGCCGGTGGACGAACTGGGTCCCATCGGCGCAAAACAGCAAATGCCCATCCATCGCCCCGCGCCGCTGTTCGACGAGCAGTCCACGCAGGAGGAGATGTTCGAGACCGGCATCAAGGTCATCGACCTCATCCAGCCCTTTCTCAAAGGCGGCAAGATCGGCCTCTTCGGCGGCGCCGGCGTGGGTAAAACCGTCATCATCATGGAGCTCATCAACAACGTAGCCAAGCAGCATGGCGGCTACTCCGTGTTTGGCGGGGTGGGCGAGCGCACCCGCGAGGGCAACGACCTGTGGCTGGAAATGACCGAGTCCGGCGTCATCAAGCCAGGGCATTGGCAGGACTCGAAATGCGCCCTCGTCTACGGCCAGATGACCGAGCCGCCGGGCGCGCGCCTGCGCGTGGCCCTGAGCGCGCTCACTGTCGCCGAGTACTTCCGCGACGTCGAGGGCTCTGACACGCTGCTCTTCATCGACAACATCTTCCGTTTCACCCAGGCCGGCTCTGAGGTTTCCACGCTCCTCGGCCGCATGCCCTCGGCCGTCGGCTACCAGCCCAACCTCGCCACCGAGATGGGCGAGCTGCAGGAGCGCATCACTTCCACGAGCAAAGGCTCGGTCACCAGCGTCCAGGCCGTCTACGTCCCCGCCGACGACCTCACCGACCCCGCTCCGGCCACCACGTTCGCTCACCTCGACGCCACCACCGTGCTTTCGCGCCCGCTCTCCGAGCTGGGCATCTACCCCGCCGTCGATCCGCTCGCCTCCACCTCGCGCATCCTCACCGCGCGCGTCGTCGGCGATGAGCACTACGACGTGGCCCAGGGCGTCAAGCGCATTCTGCAGCGTTACAAGGATCTGCAGGACATCATCGCCATCCTGGGCATTGATGAGCTATCCGATGACGACAAGCTCACCGTGGCCCGCGCGCGCAAGGTGCAGAAATTTCTTTCGCAGCCCTTTCACGTGGCCGAGCAGTTCACCGGCATTCCCGGCGCGTATGTCAAGATCACCGATACGGTACGAGGCTTCAAAGGAGTCATCGAAGGCAAGTACGACGACGTGCCCGAGCAGGCGTTTTACATGAAGGGCGGCATCGAGGAAGTTCTCGAAACCGCCGAAAAACTGAAGGCGACGGTGTAAGAACAAAAGCCATTAGCCTTTAGCTTTTAGCCATTAGCTCGCATTCGCAACACGAAGCTAACAGCTAAAGCCTAAGAGCTAAAGGCTCGGAGCTTTTCCCAATGGCAGAAGACACAAATCAACTCCGCGTCCGCCTCGTCACCCCCGAGCGCACCCTCTTCGAGGCCGACGCCTCTGCCGTCGAACTGCCCTCGAAGTCCGGCTACATGGAAGTGCTCTATGGGCATGCACCTCTCGTCGCCGAGCTGGGTGCTGGCGACGTGACAATTCACGGCGTAGCTGACCACGGCGCGGCAGGGGCCGCGTCGGCCGGTCCTGACGGCGTCACGCGCTACAACGTCAGTTGGGGATTCGTTGAAGTCCTGCCCGGCCGCGTCACCATCCTTGCCTCTGACGCGCTCAAGCCCGAGGAGATCGACGTGCAGCGCGCCGAGCAGCAACTCGACCGCGGCCTTCACCTCTGGAAACAGGCCGGAGAAAGCGAAGCTGCCTACGACGAGGCCCTCCGCGTCATCTCCGAAGCCGAAGCCAAGATGGCCTCCGCCGCCGAAGTGACCAAGACGCCCTAAGCCGGATTCGCGCAGTCCGCTTGCGCAAAGAGCAGAAAGGCACTATGCTATACATGTATAGCGGAGGTTCATCATGCTTGCTATCCGGCTCCCTGCAACCATCGAAAAACGCCTTGACCGGCTTGCCAAGCGCACCGGGCGCACCAAGACTTACTATGCGCGCGAAGCGATCCTCAAGCACCTCGAAGACCTTGAAGACATCAATATTGCCGAAAAGCGGCTTGAGGATCTCCGCGCCGGCCGCAGCCATACTGTCCCCCTCGAGGTCGTGATGAGGAAGCATGGGAACCTGGAAGATTGAGCTGGACAAGGCTGCAGAGCGCGATCTGGACAAACTCGATCCCCAAGTCACAAAACGCATCGAGCGATTTCTCTACGAGCGCGTAGCCAGGCTGGACAACCCGCGTCTTATCGGCGAAGCGCTCCACGGTTCCAAGCTGGGCGAGTTCTGGAAATACCGCGTTGGGGACTACCGCATTATCTGCGAGATCGAAGAAAACATCCTGCGCGTGCTGGTGATCAGGATCGGCCACCGCCGCGATGTTTACGAGCGTTGAGGTCAGCCTTCATCGTCATCTCCGAAGCCGAAGCCAAAATCTCTTCGGCGACCGAAGTCGCCAAACCGCACTAAACCCGATTCGCTCAACACGCTTCAGCAAGAAGCCCCGCTTCCGAGCGGGGCTTCTTGCATGCTGGATACCCCACCTCGGCGCGACCTTGTTTTTGCCTCTAACGCGGTTCTCCAATTGGTGTAGAGCGAAGCCACAAGAGCTAAGTGGCTTTTTCCTCAAGAAAAAGCCACCTTGGAATAGATCGGAAACGCCACATAGAAATTGGAGAACCGCCTTAAGGTGGGTATCTATCTATTGCTCGCTCTTGAACTTTCAAATTCACCGTCCGCACGGCGTGATTACCGGGTCCTTCAACTCCACGCGCTCATCTCCGACCATGCGCACCCAACTCGCCTCGTAACAGGCTTTCTCGTGATAGCCACCTTTGCTGAAACTATAGAAAAATAGGTCCGACGAGAGCGCTGATTCGTGCCTCGTGAGAACAAGATCGTGAAATCCAAACGAACGCGTCTTCTGGACAGTGAAACCCTGGATACCAACCGCCTGAAGAAGAACTTTGTAGTGGTCGCCAACTCGACTGAAGATCCAGAGGAAACAATTCCCCGTCACTCCACAAAAATAATTGCCTGTAGCCTGGGCAATCACTTCGGGTATGCCATCTCCGTTGAGATCGATCAACTTCACGCGGGTTTCGGGAGCCTCTTTTCTTATTTGTTTCTGTTCATCCGGGTCCGCTTCCCCGTTTGCATTGAGTGATTCGATGATTCCTTTGACGAGCTCCTTCTTCTGTTCGGTGGAAAGCGCGGATGTCTCTTCGATCGTTTTTTCCGCTCGTTGCACAGCGTGTGGATTCCACTGAAGCCTCCCTTTGTGATTTGGGACGGGTCCGCCAGCTTGTCCACCGCAGGGCAAAGAAAAAGCAACTGTGAGGTACGCGATTGTAATCGCGCGAGGAATCATCGGGGCGATTGTATCTCGCCCGCAGCAACGCGGTCCACGCTCCACTTGCCCTCGATGCCTCCCACCCGCTAAAGTTTCAGCCGGGGCTTCTTCCGCGCCCGAGTCCTGGGTGCCCCATCCTTGGCGATTTTGTTTGCGCCAAGGGTGGGATAGCACGAACAACGCTCTTCCCTAAAAGGACGTTGCATGTCTTCCTTGCCCGCTGCCGCCGCCAACCGGGATATCGACTCCACGCTGCGCGAAAATCGCGTCTTTCCTCCGCCCCCGGAGTTCAGCGCCAAAGCCCACATCCGCAGCCTCGCGGAATACGAGTCCCTCTACAAGCAATCCATCGAGGACCCCGAAAAATTCTGGGCCGGCGTCGCCCGCGATCTGCACTGGTTCAAGCCCTGGGACAAAGTCCTCGAGTGGAACCTTCCCTGGGCCAAGTGGTTTGTCGGCGGCAAGCTCAATCTCAGCTACAACTGCCTCGACCGTCACGCCCTCAGCGAGCGCCGTGATAAAACCGCGCTGATCTGGGAGGGCGAGCCGGGCGAGATTCGCCGCCTCACCTACGCCGAACTTCATGCCGAGGTGCAGCGCTTCGCCAACGCCCTCAAGTCTCTCGGCATTCAAAAAGGCGACCGCGTGGCCGTCTACATGGGCATGACGCCCGAGCTGGCCATCGCTCTGCTCGCCTGCGCCCGCATCGGCGCGGTCCACTCTGTCATCTTCGGCGGATTCGCCGCCAACGCCATCGCCGACCGCGTCGCCGACTCCGGCTGCGTCGCCATCCTTACCCAGGACGCAAGCTACCGCCGCGGCAACGAAATCCAGCTCAAGCGCACAGTCGACGAAGCCATGCCCGCGTGCCGCAGCGTAAAGCACGTCGTCGTTTACCGGCGCACCGGCTCACCGGTCAACATGGTTCCCGGCCGCGATCATTGGTGGCACGATCTCGTCGCCAAAGCCGCGCCCGCGTGCCCCGCCGAGCCCATGGACTCAGAGGATCCGCTCTACATCCTGTACACCTCCGGATCGACCGGCAAGCCCAAAGGCCTGCTGCACACAACCGGCGGCTATGCCGTTCAGACTTACCTCACCACGCGCTACGTCTTCGACCTGCGCGATGACGACATCTACTGGTGCACGGCCGATATCGGCTGGGTTACCGGCCACTCCTACGTCGTCTATGGCCCGCTGCAATGCGGCGCTACCGTCCTCATCTATGAAGGTGCGCCCAACTGGCCCGACTTTTCGAGATTTTGGAAAATCGTCGACGACCATCGCGTCACCGTCTTCTACACCGCGCCCACCGCCATCCGCGCCTTCATCAAGTGGGGCGACGAGCACGTCGAAAAGTACAAGCTCGACTCGCTCCGCCTCCTCGGCACTGTCGGCGAGCCAATCAACCCTGAAGCCTGGATGTGGTACCGCGAGAAGATCGGCCGCGACCGCTGTCCAATCGTGGATACCTGGTGGCAAACCGAGACCGGCGCCATCATGATTACGCCCATTCCCGGCGCCATCCCCACCAAGCCCGGCTCGGCCACGCGTCCCTTCTTCGGCATCCAGCCCGAAGTCGTGACGCGCCCCGATGCCGAAGGCCGCTTTCGCGCCGTCCCCGCCGGCTCAGGCGGCCTGCTCGTCATTCGCAAGCCCTGGCCCTCCATGGCCCGCACCATCTACGGTGACCCCGAGCGCTACGTCAAAACCTACTGGTCTGACGTTCCTGGCTGCTACTTCACCGGCGACGGCGCCCGCCAGGACGCCGATGGCTACTTCTGGCTCATGGGCCGCGTCGACGACGTCATCAACGTCTCGGGCCACAGACTCGGCACCATGGAAGTCGAATCCGCGCTTGTCGCCCATCCCAAAGTCGCCGAGGCCGCCGTCGTGGGCCGTCCCGACGATCTCAAGGGCCAGGCCATCGCCGCCTTCGTCACTCTCGAATCCGGCCATCAGCCCTCCAGCGATCTCAAAGACGAGCTGCGCAAGTGGGTCGCGAAAGAGATCGGCTCTCTCGCCCGGCCAGACGATATTCGCTTCACTGAAGCGCTGCCCAAAACGCGCAGCGGCAAAATCATGCGCCGCCTCCTGCGCGAGCTCGCCACACACGGCGAAGTCAAGGGCGACGTCACCACCCTCGAAGACTTCACCGTCATCGCCCGCCTGCGCGAAGCCGAAGAGGGTTAAGCCGGAGTTCGGCCGGCTTTGCTTTATAGTGCGAATAATCGAGCCACTTGCTCCTTGGTGAGTGAGTTTAGGAACTAATCGTGTCGTCCATGGTTCAGTTTGGTGGATTTATGGACCCGACATATTAGATAGCTCTCACACGGGCGTACGCTATTTACTCGTAATGCCAAGTGCGCCGTGAAGTGTTCGCGGCGCAATCATCCTTCTTCATCTACTGAACGCGGAGATAGAGGCTTTATGGGTGAATCCTTCTCAATTAGCACTGCCGAAGCTGCCACTGAAAGGCACAGCGGACCCACAGTCCAGGAACAACAGATCGATTTCCTGCTTGAAGAGGAGTTTTCGGCAGGTCTTGACTTTCTTAAGCGGTTCATTGAGTTGGCTGAACGATCAGACACTCCGGTTGAATTGGCTTTCGTCGGGCGATCTGTGTCTGATTCGTTTGGCGAGGCGGATCTCGTTGTCATATACCGGGGCGAGAACAGGGAGCGCGTCGCGATTCTGCTCGAAGACAAGATCAATGCAGCATTTCAGCCAGGTCAAGCTGATCGATACCGCATTCGCGGCAAGGCAGGTCTAAGTCGCGACTGGGATTCCTTTTGGACCTGTTTAGTCGCGCCGGAAGACTATATCAAACGAGGTCATGGCTTCGAATATGCGGTTAGCTTGGAATCAATTCAGGATTGGTTTAAGGGTGATGGCGGAACGCGGGGACAGTTCAAGGCGGGGATAATTCGGAAGGCTATTAGCAAAGAACACACTACGGGAGTCCAACGAGTCGATGTGGCCGTGACGGAATTCCGGCGTCGCCACTATGAGTGCTTCGAGAAATACTTCGAAGACATGACGGACGAAGTTTTCATGCGCAAGCCAGCGGACACCTGGGCCGGGGACACATGGTTCAACGTGAAAAGCCAGCGTCTCCCACACGGGGCAGATATTTGCCACAAGGCACAACCTGGGTTTGTTGATCTAGCCTTCCCGGACACGGAGACCGAATGTTTAAGCGCGATTGAGCCATTTATTGATTCGGACATGAAAATCGTACCGACTGGCAAGAGCGCATCGGTACGCATCAAAGTGTCACCGATCAAGAGATTTGACGATTTCGACAGCGTGCAGATCAAAGTTGTAGAGGGGCTTGTAGCGGTAAAGCGGCTGCTTATGTTCTATTCGGCACATAAGAATCGATTCGACTCCGTGTTGGGTCAGAGGGCCGAACACAAAGGCCCCTCGGCAGATTCACAAATCAGAAACGAAATCGTTGCGTGGGTGCATGCACCGGTCTCCGCCGCAGAATCGAGAGACGCCGTTCTGGAGGTTGGTTTCGAGGGAGGTTCAATCACTCTATTCAGAGAGCGGGTTGGGGAATCCTGGGCGTTTCGTATTGAAACGAACGAGGTTGCTGCCCTTGACATGCTCTCGGAAGAGGATAGGGAGGGAATCTTGCCTCGCTCTAAGACTGCGCTGGCTACTACATTCCAGGCGGCTCTGGACGCGCTTGATAAATACCCATGGGTCCGCGCTCACCCGCTCAGGGTTCATCCCGAATACAAGGACGCGATCCTAGCTGCAGTTTGCGAACGGATTGCGGGATCAAGGGCGACGTCACCACGCTCGAAGACTTCAACGTGATTGCGCGCCTCCGCGAAGCGGAAGAAGGCTGAGGTCGCCTGGCCACCAGCGCAGGGTTGGGAGCGGGCTGCCTTCCCGTAAACCCATACCCCGATTTCCCCGTCCACCTCTTTATGAGTTCTGCGGTCGAAGTGCGCTATCGTTGCCCGTGCTGCGGATACAAGACCCTCGAGGCGCACCCGGCGCATTGCTCTTGTGCCCGGTCTGCTGGTGGGAGGACGACGGCCAGGAAGACTCCGACGCCTCCGAGGTGCGCCTGACCGTCAACGGCCAACCTAGTCTCAAAGAAGCCCGTGCCAACTATGCACAGTGCGGCGCATCCCATCCCCGCTCTCTCCCTTACGTTCGTAAGCCCCAGCCTGCAGAACAGTAACGTGCCTTTCGCGATGCTCTTGCCCTCCGCGGTCCGCCGGCCGGTTTGACCCTGTCTGGTAAACCCTCTTACCATAAGACCAGGTATTCCCCCGGCCAAACGGCGCTTGCTTGCCTTGCAAGGCAGCCCGTGGCCGCGGTCGCATCGGCGCGCGCGCCCGGAAGGTACAACGTTGAGCTCCAGCAGCACCCTCGAAAGCAAACCGGAAACGGCTGACTCCCAGCACGATCACGCCGATGAAACCCACGACCACCCCCACGGCCCGGTTCTCAATCCCGAATGCACCCATGAGCTGGTGATCGACGTTCCCGCCGAAGAAGTCTCCCGCACCTGGACCAGAGTCGCCGCCAACTATCGCAAATACGCCAAGATCCCCGGCTTCCGCGCCGGAAAAGTGCCGGAAACCGTCATCCGCCGCCGATTCGCCGCCGAAATCCGGAAAGAAGTCATCGACACTCTGCTCCCGGAGCGCTTCAACAAGGCGATCAACGAGCTGAGCATACGCCCCGTCGGCCAGCCGCAGGTCTCTGAGCTCACCCTCGACGACGGCGGTCCGCTGCACGCGAAAGCTGTCTTCGAGTTCATTCCGGCCTTCTCCATCGACGGCTACAAGGACGTGAAAGTCGATAAACCCTCGGTAGAAATCACGGAAGAGGAGCTCCAACGCGAGATCGAGCAGTTGCGCCAATCGCGAGCAATCGTGGAGCCGGTCGAGGAAGGCCGTCCGCTCCAGGACGGCGACTGGGCGCAGATCAGCTACAAGGGGCACATCCAGAAGGATTCATCCGAAGGCGCACCGGAAGCCGAAGCCGCCGCCGAGCCGCAACCCGTCACCGGCGAAGACGTGCTGGTTGAAATCGGCGGCAAAGATACGGTCGATGCCTTCACCACCGCTCTCTGCGGCGCCAAACCGGGTCAAGATTTGAAGGTCGAGGTCATCTATCCCGCCGATTATGCCGAGGCAAGGCTCGCCGGCAAAACCGTGACCTACGATGTCGAGGTGAAAGCCGTCAAAAAGCGCACGTTGCCCGAGCTCAACGACGACTTCGCCAAAGAGCTCGGCCATTACGAAAGTTATGCCGATCTCGAATCCCGCGTCCGCGAGTATCTGGCCAACCGTAAGCAACGCAGCGTCGAAGCCGAGACCAAAGACCGGCTCTTCGCCGCGCTTGCTGAGCGCTACACCTTCCCGGTCCCCGAGTCGCTGGTTCAGGATCAGATCGACACTCGCCTCGAGCGCGGCTTGCGCGCCCTCGCGGCCCAGGGAATGCAGCCCGACCAGATGCGCAAGCTCGACTTCACCCGCCTGCGCGCCGCGCAGCGCGATAGCTCCCTGGCCGAAGTCAAAACCCACATCCTCCTCGACCGCATCGCCGGTGAGGAAAACATTACCGTTAGCGACGAGGAATTGGACAAAGAATTGCAGGTAGTCGCCCTCCAGTCCCGCGAGCCTCTCGATGCCCTGAAGGTGCGATTGACCAAGGATGGCGGAATGGCTAGGATCAGGGAGCAATTGAGACGAGATAAGACTGCGTCATTGCTCTATGAGCGGATGCCCGCATAACAAGACTTCAACAGTGCCGGTTCCGCCGTTGACAGCCCGAAAAACGCAGCCAATGTAAGCACGAACGAGCTAGGAGCTAAAAAGCTAGCAGCTAGGAGCTGACAAAGAATGGCATTAGTTCCCATGGTGGTTGAGCAGACGAGCCGCGGCGAGCGCGCCTACGACATCTACTCCCGTCTGCTGCGCGACAACATTATCTTTCTTGGTACCCCCATCGACGATCAGGTGGCCAACCTCGTCGTCGCCCAGATGCTCTTCCTGCAGGGCGAGGATCCCGAGAAGGACGTCTCTCTCTACCTCAATTCGCCGGGCGGCTCCATCACCGCCGGCCTCGCCATCTACGACACCATGCAGTTCATCAAGAACAGCGTCGTTACCTATTGCATCGGCCAGGCCGCCAGCATGGGCGCATTTCTGCTTCTGGCCGGAACCAAAGGCAAGCGCTTTGCCCTGCCCAATTCGCGCATTCTCATTCATCAGCCGTCCATGGGCGGCCTCAGCGGCCAGGCCACCGACATTGACATTCATGCGCGCGAAATCCTGCGCATTCGCGAAATCACCAACAACATCATTGCCCGCCACACCGGACAGCCCCTCGAACGGATCGAGCGCGACGTCGAGCGGGACTTTATCATGAACGCGGAGCAGGCCAAGGAATACGGGATCGTGGACGAAATCATCGACCGGCCCCGCAACCTTACCGTAACGTAGCCGTAAAAGGGGATTTGGATTAGACTCGTTGAGGGGGAGCAACCAGAATGAAGACGCGCACGGGACCCGAAGAGGCGCTACGCTGTTCGTTCTGCCACAAATCGCAGGACTCCGTAGCCAAGTTGATCTCGTCGCCCAGCGACTACCCGCGCGCCTACATCTGCGACGAATGTGTTGCCGTCTGCAACTCCATCCTCGACGACGATCGCAGCGGCGAAGCTCCCGCCTCCACCGCCGGCCATCTCCCCAAGCCCACTGAGGTCAAAAGCTTCCTCGACGAGTACGTCATCGGCCAGGACCAGACCAAGAAGAAGCTCGCCGTCGCGGTCTACAACCACTACAAGCGGATCCAGATGAACCGCAGCCGCTCGAGCGAGGTCGAGCTCACCAAGTCCAACATCCTGCTCATCGGCCCCACCGGCTCCGGCAAGACCCTCCTCGCCCACACTCTGGCCAAGATGCTCGACGTCCCCTTCGCTATCGTTGATGCCACCACGCTCACCGAAGCCGGCTACGTCGGCGAGGATGTCGAAAACATCATCCTCAAGCTGCTCCAGGCCGCCGACGGCGACGTCACCCGCACCCAGCAGGGCATCATCTACATCGACGAAATCGACAAGATCGGGCGCAAAGACGAAAACCCCTCCATCACCCGCGACGTCTCCGGCGAGGGCGTGCAGCAGGCCCTGCTCAAAATCCTCGAAGGCACCGTGGCCAACGTTCCCCCGCAGGGCGGCCGCAAGCATCCCCACCAGGAATTCACCGCCGTCGACACCACCAACATCCTCTTCATCTGCGGCGGAGCTTTTGTCGGCCTCGAGCGCGTAGTCGGCCGCCGCGTCGGCAAGAAGGCCCTCGGCTTCCGCTCCGCCGATGCTGACGCGGATGCCGCCACCACGCGCTCCCATCGCGACACCGAGCTTTTGCGCCAGACCGAGCCGCAGGATCTGATCAAGTACGGCCTCATTCCGGAGTTCGTCGGCCGCCTGCCCGTCGTCGGCGTCCTCGACGAGCTCGATGAGCCCGCGCTCATCGAAATCCTCACCAAACCCCGCAACGCCATCATCAAGCAGTACCAGCGCCTCTTCGAGTACGAGAACGTGCGCCTGCACTTCACGCAGGAGGCTGCCTGCGCCATCGCCCGCGAGGCCATGGCCCGCAAGGTGGGCGCGCGTGGCCTGCGCATGATCCTCGAGGAGCTCATGCTCGACCTCATGTACCACCTGCCTTCGAACAAGCGCGTTCGCGACCTCGAAATTACCAAGGACATGGTCGAGCGCCGCGACCTTTCCCTCTGCCTGCTCGAAAAAGCCGGCTAGCACTCAGACCGTGGATTACAGAGCGTACCCCTCATGCTAGACTTCCTGACGGAGAGCGCCGGAGCCCTGTTGCACGCGCCCACTTCGCGAAGGAGTCTTATAGATGAAGAGCATTGTCCGTTGTTCTGTCTTTCTTCTGCTGGCCTGTTCTTCCGCACTCTCCCAGACTTCCGCCCCCAGCGGTTTCCGTGCCTTGCATGTGGATGCCGGAAAAATCACCGGCGAGATCCACTCGTTTCAGGGCATGAACGGAATGCCGGCGCCGATAATGGCGGGCCTTCCCGGCCTGGTGCGGCAATTCAAAGAACTGCGCGTCAGCATGGTTCGCACCCACGATGTGATGGGTCCCACTGATATCGATGCGAAGTTCGAGTTTACAAACAAAAACCTGGCCGACTTGATTCCCGGCCCCGTGCAGCGCGCCGGCGTGGTGAAGGCGGGCAACGCCTCCATCATCTTCCCCGACGAAAACGCCGACTCTGAGAAGCCCGCAAGCTATAATTTTGGACCCACCGACAAGATGCTGGCCGCCGTGCACGCCAGTGGCGCGGAGGTCTATTACCGCATAGGACGCAGTTGGGGCGCCAACACCAACCCCCCGGCCAACTTCGATAAGTATGCCGATGTGGTCAAACATATCGCCATGCATTACAACCGTGGCTGGGCAAACGGATTCCACTACAACATCCGCTACTGGGAGTTCTGGAATGAGCCGGGGGATGTATTCTGGACCGGCACGCCGGAGCAGTTTTACTCTCTGTACGCAAAGACTGCGTTGGCCTTGAAGTCCGTCGATCCCACGCTCAAGGTGGGCGGTGACGCCACTTGGAACCCCTCTGGCGACGGCGGTTACCGCGAAAGCTTTCTCGATTACTGCGCCGCGCACAATGTGCCGCTGGACTTTTACTCCTGGCACTACTACGCCGACCAAAGCGCCGACCCCTATGATAATGTTCGGCTGGCCGGGGAAATCCGCGGCGTCCTCGATGCGCACGGGTTTCCCAAGGCGGAGAGCATTCTCTCGGAATGGAATCTGAGCTCCGACTGTTTCTCCGAAAAGGGAAGGGCTGAGCTCGAAAGCATGCACAATGCCGCTTTCATCGGCGCCGCACTGAGTTATTTTCAGGACGCACCGCTCGACTATGCGATGTATTATCGCGGCGACGCGGCGCCATGGGTGGGACTGTTCGACCTGCAAGGGCGGTATTTCAAGACGGCCTATGCCTTCAAGGCCATGGGCAAGATGCTGGACACGCCGATGCGGCTTGCGGTCGAGGGTACTGACACCCTCGGTTTCGCCGCGCTGGCGGGCCGCTCCGCGGATGGCAAAACCGTGCAGCTTTTCATCAGCAATTACGCCATTTCTCCCGCATTCAAGCGCAAGCATCCTTCAGGCCGCACAAACATTGTCTACCACGACAATTCCGGCTACAACCTGGCGGTCAACAACCTGCCCTGGGGGAAAGGGGCGTTCCGTCTGAAGCGTTACCGGATCAGCAAGACTCAGAATCTGGAACTGGTGGAGGAGAAATCCGAAAGCGGCGGCAGCCTGAAATTGTCCAATTCTTTCCCCACCGATACCGTCGATCTCATCGTTCTGGAGCAGAAGTAACCAAAGCTGGATTGCAAGTAACCAGGTCAGGATTGACTACTCCGCCGAGTTTTGAGAGGGCATCAGCCAACCATTGAAGATGACTCATTGTGCGGCCCCGGTTTCGAGTTTTGAGACCGGGGCCGCATGCGCTGAACGCCCGTCCCAACTCATTCCGTTGTTTAATCCCATGATGAGCTATGTACCCAGCCGCGCGGCCAAGGCTGCCTTTGCGCGCCCAATAGAGATGAGGGCCCTATGGCCGCCACCCGCGATAAGAACGAGCCGCGGAAGCAGCCAGTGATGCCCATCCGCGACATGGTCATCTTTCCCTACATGATAACCCCGTTCGTAGTGGGCCGTGAGTCCAGCGTCCGCGACCTCGAAATTACCAAGGACATGGTCGAGCGCCGCGACCTTTCCCTCTGCCTGCTGGAAAAAGCCGGCTAAGGTCCTCATCTTCAGCTACCGCCGGAGCGATCCCAACTTTGGTTCTCTCAACTTAAAGACTGTCCCCGTCGCGGACGGCTTTCGCATTTCTGAGCGCACACAGCGCGCATTAGACGAGACTGTGTCGCACTTAGTTTCACAATTTCGCGGCACCCGATAAATCAGTTTCCCGCGCGCATCGCATTTGCGCATCACGCAACTTTTCCTCGCGCAACTTTCACATGAGTACTACCGTCTACATTTCCAACGGCCGATCAGCACCACCGATGCCGTAAGGGAGAATCCAACGTATGAACACGACCAAAGCAACCATCATTTTGGGCGCGCTGCTTTCCGCGAGCATGGTGCTCGCGCAGGCGCCCGACGCGAATCAGACCCCCGCTGCCAATGCGCCGCAAGCCGCGCCTGCGCAGCCGGGCAACTTCCACCACAACTTCGACCCCGGTCAACAGGCTCAGCATCTCGGCCAGAGGCTCGGGCTATCAAGCGATCAGGTGGCGCAAATCACGCCCATCCTCGCCGATCGTCAGCAGAAGATGCAGGCCCTGCGCGCCGACACCTCGCTCAGCCAGGAGGATCGCCACGCCAAGGCACGGGCGATCATGCAGGATAGCGACAGCAAGGTCGAAGCTGTCATGACCGACGCGCAGAAACAGCAGTTCGAGCAGATGCGTGCCGAGCGCCGCTCTCACCAGCACAACCGCCAACCTCAAGCATCCCAAGCGCCTCAAGCCTAACGCGGTTCTCCAATTGGTGTAGAGCGAAGCCACAAAAGCTAAGTGGCTTTTTCCTCAAGAAAAAGCCACCTTGGAATAGATCGGAAACGCTACATAGAAATTGGAGAACCGCCTTAGTTGCGGGTGCCCCACACTCGCGACGCCTTTGTTCTTGTCGCTAGGGTGGGAAGGAGTGAGCGCCCAGGTCTCGAATCGCTGAGACCTGGGAACGCGGTTCCGCAGCAGCTCCGAAAGGGAGATCTGAGATTGCAGTTTGCCTTAGCCCAGCTGGCTGACCTTCATCGTCAGCGAAGCAAAGTCCGTCGTTCCCAATCCTCGCGCGGCGGCCATTGCGAGATATGGCAGTTGCTCGGGGTCAATGTTCCAGTAAGCCTTCGCGACATACGCGTCGATCGCCACCGGATCGGTGCTGGCGACCAGTGTCTTTTTTAACGCTACGTCTTCGAGGTTGCCGCCGGTCGGCCCGTTGCGCACCAGCACGCGGTAGCAATCCATCAGCGTGAGCGTGGGCAGCATGAAACTGGCCAGGTCCGCCAGGCTCTGGTGAATCTGCTGGTGAAGGCGGTTGCGCTGCCCGCCCAGAATGCCGTACCAGTTCTTCATCCCCAGCGTGGCTCCGGTCAAAACGTGATGCTTGGCGATGGGCAAATTGATCACCTTGTCCGCTTCCAGAAACGGTGCGAACACGGGCCAGTTTTTGAGCACCACGCCGCCCATATCGACTTCGCGAAATTGGTCGGGATCGGGCAGAACCACCTCCGCGCCCTCGGCCCGCGCCGCCGCTTGAATCCCCGAGCGTAGAAAACACCGCCGCGGCTCATTGCAACTCACATCGGTCACAATCACTCGCTTCGCTCCGGCCTGCCAGCACTGCCGTACGGCCTCTGCGACGAGTTCGGGGTTGGTGTTCGCCGCCTGCTCCGGCGTGCGGTCCCACGCAATGTTCGGCTTGAGCACAACAACATCCTGCTTACTGACGAACCGGCTCATTCCGCCGAGATTTTCGAGCGCCTGCTGGACGAGCGCGCGCGGCTCTCCATTTTGCACAACCGTGATCTGCGGCCAATGCGCGTCGATTGCCACGCGATGATCGCGCTTGGCCTGTTCTGCCTCCTCGGGAATCGGACGGCGGCTGCGCTCGCTGAGCCAAAGACCCGCGCCAGCAGCGCCCGCAGCTATGCCGCCCACGCGCAGCAATTGCAGCATTGCCTCGCGCCGCGTCATGCCGGACGCAGGCCGCGCCGCATTTGCCTTCGCGCCCGCCCTTTCGCCGCCTTCACCAGCCATGGCCATTCTCCTCGCTACACTTCCACCAGCCTGATCCGATCCGGATCGTTCGTGCCCAGACGGTGCGCGGCGTCGGCGGCCGTAGCGATATACTGCGGAGCGCGCCCATCGGCCTCAAGCGTGAGCACTCCAGCTTCGGCTCGCTTGCGCTCAATCATCTGCCACGCCGTGTGGTCGAGCGCCACCCGGTCCTCGCCCACCATCAGCGCGTTGGGATACCACAGCCGCTCGGGATGGAAGCTGGGCCCGCCGTCATACACCGAGGAGATCGCATCGCCGATGGTGAACCACACCTTATCGCGGATCGCGGGAATGCAATTCAAATCGGCCACCGCCGGGTTGCAGTGGTTCGAGTGCAAAAGAAACGGCTTGTCGACCACCCCATACATGTTCTTCATTGAAAACGTCACGCCCGCCTGATCATGATCCTTGAGGATGGGCAGATTGATCACCATTGCGCACTCGCGCGTAAGAATCTTGACCAACCGAACGTTCGCCGTCCCCCACGACACAGCCTCGTCCTCGTAGCCGCCCACATCGTTGCCGTAGCAGCGCACGCGGCTGGGATCGGTATTGACAGTCATGCCGCAATGCTCAAGGCTGCGCGCGTCGCGCTCCCACACCAGGATGTCTCCCGCGCGCACGCCTGCCTGCTGCAAGCGCTCGGCAACCGCCATGATCAGCGCCGCATGGGTCGAAATGCCGCGTCCGCCCAGGCCGTTCACCTTGAGGCCGATCACTTTACCAGCGACGGTGTTCGCCGGAATGATGCTCTTCCAGGCTTCCACCGGCTTCTCGCGTCCGGTATACGCGGCCATGGCTTTGTCCAGCAGATTCAGCACGCGCTGTTCATCGGGTTGCGTGCCCGCGCCATGCAGCGCCCCATCGCGCGCGATCACCACCTTCGACTTGCCTGTTCCCGAGTGCTCGGCAGCGTGCTGGCCGAGCGCTCGCGCCAGCGCCAATTTCTCCGCTGTGGCGGCCGACCCAAGCAGCACAGCGCCCGTGGCGGCATCCTTCAAAAACTCTCTGCGGCTCTTCATGGTTTCCCTCGCCCATCTCCTGTGGCCTGTTCCGCGGCCGCGCCTCTTAGAGTTTCGCTTCCACGCCGTGCGCCAGCCCGATCAGCGCCTGTTGTGTCCCCGGCGTAGCCTCATAGGCAACAATGCGCACCAGGTACACGCTCTTGCGGAAGGTCACACTCTGTTCGTATGCCACACCCTCGTTGCCTATCTGCACGCTCTTGGCGTTGCTCGTCTGCCCTGTCTCAAGAATCTTGCGCGCGCCCGCCGAATCTCCCATGGTGTAAACGTCGACCGTCGCCTCCAACTGGTCCTGATATTTGTAGTCCGACGTGGACGTGGAAACGACGCCGGCCTGGAGGTATTGCTCGGCGTCGCCGTCGATGTACTGCCAAAGATCCTTGGCCGCAAAGACGCGCGTATCGCTGGTCTTCTCCCATCCCGCCACCGCCCCCGACGCCGGGAAGGGATCGACGATCTTCTTCTTGCATCCGGTGCCTGCGGCCGCGGCCGCAATCGCGAGCGCCACAATGGCAACTTTCCAACTCCCTGGCCCAGTCGTTCTCAAAGCAGTCTCCTTTACTTGCGGGTTAGCAGTATTTGGCTCGCGGGGGAACGGCTTTCTCCAATGCTTGTCACGTAAACGGCAGGTCGTTCCTGCAGCGGGCAGGCATATTCGCAGGCGCCGCAGCCCACGCAGCGGCTGGGATCCACGCGCGGCTGCTTCAGCGTCTTCGTGTTGCCCGCCGAATCCACGACCTGTGCTTCCTCGACGTAGATGGCTTTCGGCGAGACCGGGCACCACTCCTCGCAGACGATGCATTCGGTGGCCATCGCCCACGGCAGGCAGCGCCCTCGGTCATAGAACGCGGTGCCCAGCCGCACCGGCTGGCTGTGCGCGGCGCCCACGCCTACCACCCAGCCCTTTTCCTTCGGCGTGATCTGCCAGATCGCCCCCGTGGGGCACACTTCGGAACACAGCACGCAGCTCGGCTCGCAGTAGCCGATGCGCGGGACCAGCGTGGGCGACCACAACCCCTCCAGGCCGGCCTCGGTCAGGGCGGGCTGCAGCGCGTTGTTGGGACACACTTTCATGCATTCGCCGCAGCGAATGCAGCGCGCGAGAAAATCCGGCTCATCGAGCGCACCGGGAGGGCGCAACAGCCGTTCGTTGCGGCTCTTGCCCAGGCCGGTGTTGGCGCGCAACAGCGGCAACGCCGCTGCTCCAACCGCAAGGCCCGTAATCGTCCTGCGCCGGCCCAGATCCGGCGATGCGGCCTCTTTCTCTTTCCTGAAGAAGCGGAAAGTGAGCGCGTGATCGGGACAACTGCCCACGCAGTTCATGCACATCAGGCACTCGGATTTGCGCCACGGCGCGTCGCCGATGGGATCGTCGCCGCCCTGGCAGTGCAGCAAACAGCGGTTGCAGTTGTTGCAGCTTGCAGAATCTTTGTGCAGCCCCAGCACCGACCAGCGCGAAACCGCGCCCAGCAGCGCTCCCAGCGGGCAAATCGATCTGCACCAGAGCCGCGTGACCCGCAGGCTGGCGAAGAGAATCACGGTGAACAAAATGCCCAGCACCAGCCCTTGCTCAAAGTGCGCCTGCCGGAAATCGAGCAGGAAGGCTCCGAGCACGGAATGAATTCTGTCGGCCGTTTCCCGGATCGCGGCCACGTGGCTCTGCTCAAGCGGCGCCAGCGTGGCGCGCACCGCGAAGTTGAACGCCGGCAAAAACGCCAATCCGATCGAACGAACGAGCAGACTGAAGGGATCGAGCCAGCCAATCACCATCGACCCAGACGCCGCGGCCGTCAGGCCGGCGATCAGCACCACATACTTGATCGTCTGCCAGCGTTTATAGCGATTGGATTCAATGCGCTGCTTGCCGCGCTTCGACTCCGACGGCATGTTGCCCACAAAGTGCTGCAGCGTGCCCATGGGGCAGATCCAGCCGCAGAAGAAGCGGCCCAGAAAGAGCGTCGGCAGCAAGATGATCAGGCTCCACAGCAGGCCGCGGTAGAGCGCGTGGCCGGCAAGCACGTTTGCCACAGCGACCAGCGGGTCCCACTCGAAGAACAGCCGCACCGGCGCCCACAGGTGGATGTCGCTGGTGGCGCCGGGTACGCCGCGCAACGACGTAAACACGAGCAGCAACAAAAACAGGACCAGAAAGCAGATCTGCGAAGCCCTGCGCCATCGTGTCCATCGGGAGCCGGCCAAAGAACCCTCCACACGCCGCGCGGGCGCGAAACGTACATCCACCAATGATCAGGACTCATGGGAGGGTCGAACAGTGATCTACATCACCGATTTGTGTTTTTCGGCTTTTTAGACGTGTAACATTTAGTGTTGCATTTCAGTCGCGATCAGGACGTTCCAAACCATGGCAATAATGCATAATCCGGCCAGCCCTGGAGAGCTGCTGAGGGAACTCCTCGGGAACAGAACCGCAACCGAGCTCGCCGAGCATATCGGCGTGGCGCGCGCCACCATCTCCCGCGTCCTGAACGGCCGCACCGCCGTGACTGTGGACCTCAGCATCCGGCTCGGCGAAGCTCTGGCTCTTTCTCCCGACTTCTTTTCGAAGGCTCAGCTCCAGTACGAGCTGTGGATCGAGAGCCAAAAGAAGCGGCCGAAGATCAGGCCGCTGGCGGCATGAAACGAATTATAGAGTCCCTCACAGGTGATTGATCAGCGACGCAATACACGCCGCTCCGAAACCGTTGTCAATATTGACCACGCAAACATTGGGCGCGCAGGTGTTCAACATTCCCAGCAGCGCGGCCACGCCCCCCAGCGAAGCGCCATAACCCACACTCGTAGGAACGGCGATCACCGGCGCCTGGACGAGGCCGCCGACCACGGTCGGCAGCGCGCCCTCCATGCCGGCGCAGACAATCAGAACGCGCGCCGCCATGAGCGTCTCGTGCTGCGCCAGCAGCCGGTGAAGCCCGGCCACGCCCACATCCGCCACCAGCTCTACCGTGTTGCCCATCAGCCGCGCGGTCACCGCGGCCTCTTCAGCTACAGGCAGGTCGCTCGTCCCAGCGCAGACCACGCCCACAGTCCCTTTGCCCGCAGCCGGTTCGATTTGCTCGAGCGTAATCGCGCGCGCCATCTCGTGAAACTCCGCGCGCGGTTCCGCGCCGCGAACCGCCTCATGCACCTCGCGCGAGGCCCGCGTGGCCAGCACGTTTCCGCCGGCTCTGGCCATGTGCGCGAAGATCGCAGCTACCTGCGCCGGGGTCTTGCTCTCGGCGAAAATAACCTCCGGCATGCCCGTGCGCAGCGAGCGGTGATGGTCAGGCTTGGCAAAGCCCAGATCCTCAAAAGGCAGCCTGCGCATCCGCTCCATCGCTTCGGCCACGCCGGTGCGGCCCTCTCGCACCTCATTCAAGAGCATTTCAATTTGCGAGCGATCCATCAGCGCCCTTTCTTGGTTGAGGCACGTTCGATCTCCGCGTAAGCCCGCATCGCCTCCTGCATCACCTGCTTCAGCGGAACCCCGTGCTGCCGAGCGAGGACACGGCACACCTCGTACTCCGGCGAGGCGTTGGCCACCGCGCCCGAGGGCCAGCGTGCGATCTTGATTCGCACCTTGCCCCATGCGGTCTCCACCTCCACAAATTCTCGCGCCAGCGCCATCTTGTTTTCGAGCCGCCAGCGCAGGCCGATGGTTGTGGTTTCGCGCAGCAATAGATCGCGCAGCGCGGGCATAGTATCGGGGCTCGAGAGCACGGTCATCTGCACGCCTGTGCGCCCCTTCTTCATCTGCACCGCCGCTCTGTAAACATCCCACGCTCCTGCCTCCAGCAGTAGCTCGCTTACATAAGCGAGCAACTGCGGAGTCGCGTCGTCAATCACGGTCTCAATCACGGCAATCGCTTCGGCGGTGTCCGCATCGCCGGCTTCGCCCACGAGCAGACGCAGCAGATTCGGCTCGCCGGGCATGTCGCGCCCTCCGGCTCCGTAGCCACGCGCTTCCACGCGCATTGCCGGAAGCGGCCCGTAAGTCACATCGAGCATGCGCAGCACCGCCGCGCCGGTTGGCGTCACTCGCTCCATCGGCGCACCGGCAGCGTACACCGGCGCGCCGCCGAGCAGCGCCAGCGTGGCTGGCGCGGGCACGGGCAACGTGCCGTGCTGGCACTTTACTGTGCCGCTTCCCACGTTCAGGGGCGAAGCTATCCAGCGGTCCACGCCCAGCACCTCGCACCCGGCCGCCGAACACACGATATCCACAATGGTGTCCACCGCACCCACTTCATGAAAGTGCACCTTTTCGACGGGGATCGAATGAATTGCCGCCTCCGCCTCGCCAAGCAATTGAAAGGCGCGAGCCGAGCGCTGCTTCACCGCATCTTTCAGCGGCGCGGCCTGAATGATGGCGAGGATCGTGGATAGTGATCGATGGGGCGCGTGCTCGTGGCTGTGGTGCGCTGGCTCCGCCCCATGCGAGTGGTGCTCGTGCGTGTGGCCATGCTCCTCTTCTGTTCCCTGATCCCTGACCCCTGATCCCTGTCCCCTGTCCTCTTGCGCCAGCACATCGACCTTGACCGCCGCCAGTCCGCCGCGGCTCACCCTGCGCATCTCCAGGCGCGCGCCAACGTTCAAGGCCGCCGCTGTGTCTGTGAGCGCCTTGAAGGGTACGCCCGCATCCACCAGCGCGCCCAGCAGCATGTCGCCGCTGATTCCGGAAAAGCACTCCAGATAGCCAATACGCATCGCTCTGTGATTCTAAATTGCCGGACGCCTGAGAGGGGAAATGAAAATGTCCTAAGCGCCCCGCCGCGTCAGCACCTCGGCGGGCAGCATCGCATTCATGGAACCGGAGCGGAATCCCGAGCAGTCGAGGGTGACGTATTGGAACCCAGCCTGCTTCAGCGCCGCGGTGATGGCGTCCAGCATCTCCATTGTCAGCGCGCGGGGCAACTCGTCGCGCGCGATCTCCACGCGGGCCACTTCGCCGTGGTGGCGCACGCGCAGCTCGCGAAAGCCCAACTGCCGCAAGCTCTCTTCGCCCCGCTCCACCTGATCCAGAACCTCTCGCGTCACGGTGCGGCCATACTCCACGCGCGACGAAAGGCACGGCGCAGCCGGACGGTCCCACACCGGGTAGCCGGCTGCCTTGGCCAGCGCGCGCACCTCCAGCTTAGTCAGCCCGGCCTCGGCAAGCGGCGCCAGTACTTCGTGCTGTTCCGCGGCTCGCTGGCCGGGGCGAAAATCTCTCCCGTCGTCGGCGTTCATACCGTAGGCAATGTGCTTGAAACCCAGCTTTGCGCCCAACTGCTCCATCACGGCAAACAGCTCGTCCTTGCAATGGAAGCAGCGGCTGGCGTCGTTGCGAGCGTACTCCGGCCGGTCCAGCTCCTCGGTCGCAACCACCTCCAGCGGCATCCCCAGCGATTGCGCAAAGGCCACGGCCTGTTCCATGTCGCGCCGGGCCAGCGAGGGCGAATCGGCCAGAACCGCCAGCATGCGCGTGCCCAACACATGATGCGCCGTCGCGGCCAGAAACGCCGAATCCACGCCGCCCGAGTACGCCACCATCAGGCTCCCCAACTGCTTAAGCCGCGTCTCCAGTGTGTGCAGCTTTTCTGCCGCTTCCGGCGTGCCCGGATCGCTGGTCTGCGCTGCCGTTCGCCCCGCCGTGGCCTCTGGCGTCTTGGTTTGTGCGCTCGCCGCCATGTCTCCGATTATACCGTTGGCTGCATTTCTTCAGCCGCCTCGATGGCCTTTTGCCAAGCCCGCGAGCTAGGGCCTGTTAACACTACTGGGATGGCGGCGACGGGAGCCAGTTTTTTCGAGTTCTAGGAGCGAGGAGCAACGCATACCGGGTGTCTGCTAGCGACGAGCGACGACGAAATCGGGAAAACTGGCCCCGTCCCTTCGGGTTGCGGCGCAAATCGGGCCATACTTCGTTGTCGTCCTAGGCGGTGAACCCGCCACAGCCGTCGTCCTCCGCCTCGTCTGGCCCGATTTGCGCTCGCAACGCCATCCATTCCAGTAGTGTTAACAGGCCCTAAGTTTGCGTTTGACGCCTTTGGCCGCGGACAATAACTTGGAAGAGAGCGAATACGCGTCAATCAGGTTGCCTGGAAGAAGGAGGTTGGATGCCGCACCAGATTTCCCGCCGGTTTTTGCCTGCCTTTTTGTCTGCTGCGCTGGCCGTGACCGCCTGGAGCGGAGCTCATGGCCAGAGCACGCTGGCCCCGTACCTGCAGGAGTTCGAGAAGGAGATCACCGTGAAGGTGCTGCCCAACGGGCTTACCCTGATCCTGTGTCAGCGGCCCGAGGCGCCGGTATTTAGTTACACCACGTTTATTGACGCCGGCGCCGTGAACGACCCCTCCGGCGAAAGCGGCCTGGCGCACATGTTCGAGCACCTGGCCTTCAAGGGCACAAGTCAGATCGGCACTAAGGATTATGCAGCGGAAAAGATTGCGCTTGAGAAGGTCGAGGCCGCCAACGACGCCTACGAAGCCGAGTACCGCAAGCCCGTAGGACGCAGCGAAGAGAAACTCGCCGAGTTGCACAAGGCTTTTCTGGCGGCACAAGCAGAAGCAGAAAAATACGTGATCCCCAACCAGTTCACCGAAGTTGCGGAGGAGAATGGCGCGCATGACTTGAACGCTGAGACAAGCCTGGACGACACGCAGTACTTCTGGTCGATGCCGGAGAACCGCCTGGAGCTGTGGGCTTGGATGGAGAGCAGCCGTCTGGCCGATGTTGTTCCGCGCGAGTTTTATAAGGAGCGCGACGTGGTGATAGAAGAGCGGCGGATGCGCACCGACTCCAACCCCATCGGGCGGTTGCTGGAGCAGTTTGCGGCCACGGCTTACGTAGCGCACAATTACGGGCGCAGCGACATCGGCTGGCCCAGCGAAGTCAGTCAGATCACCGCCACCGAGGCCATGGCCTTTCACAAAAAGTACTATGTCGGTGGAGATGTCGTGGTGGCCATTGTCGGCGACGTGGACGCCAGGACCGAATTGCCGATGCTGGAGAAGTATTTCAGCCGCGTTCCCGGCGGGCCCAAGCCGGAAGACATGACCACTGTTGAGCCCAAGCAGTTTGCCGAGAAGTCGGTCGTCATCCGCGAGCAGACGCAGCCGTTTTATATCGAGGGCTATCACCGGCCGAGCTACCGCGATCTTGACGACGCGGTCTACGACGCCATCGGCGACATCATGTCGAACGGGCGCGTGTCGCGGCTCTACCGCAGCCTGGTAGAGCAGCAGCAGATTGCAGCCGAAGCCGAGGGTTTCAGCCCCTTCCCTGACGAAAAGTATCCGAGCCTCTTCGCGTTCTATGCCGTCCCGCTTCCCGGCCATGCTCCGGCGGAGATGCGCGAAGCGATTCACAAGGAGATTGAAAAGCTGAAGACCGCCGATGTGACCGACGCGGAACTGGAGATGTACAAGACCCGCGCCCGCGCCGACCTTCTACGCGGCCTCGCCGACAACCAGGGACTCGCCGACTCGCTCGCCGAGTACCAGACGCGCTACGGCGACTGGCGCGAGTTATTTCTGCAGCTCGATCGCGTTGACAAAGTGACCAAGGCCGACATTCGCCGCGTGGCCAACCAGGTATTTGTGGCCTCGAACCGGACCAGCGCGGAGATCGATACCGAGCCGCCAGCCGCAACCTCGAAGAAGGATGGTGGCGCGCAATGAAAAGACCGGCCTTGAGTGCGATTTTCAAAATTCTGTTGTCTGCGGCGATGATTGTGACCATCGCGGGGCCGTCAGCGCTGACCGCGCAGCAAACCGAGCCCTGGCAGCAGGTTCCCATTCCGCCGTTGCACGCCTTTCATCCGCAGCAGCCCAAGCGTATCGAATTGAAGAATGGGATTGTGATCTTCCTCGAGGAAGACCACGAGCTCCCGTTTATCTCCGGATCGGTGATCATTCCGGGCGGGTCGCGCGATGAGGAACCGGCCAAAGCCGGATTGGTGGGCCTCTACGGCGAGGCATGGCGCACCAGCGGCGCCGCGAAGATGAACGGCGACGCAATGGATGACCTGCTCGAAGCCAAGGCCGCGCATATTGAGACAACGGGCGACGACGATTCCACTGCGCTTTCATGGGATTCGCTGAAAGGCGACGCCGATCAGGTTTTTTCCCTGGCCATGGACCTCTTGTTTCATCCCCAATTCAGCGCGGAGAAGCTCGAACTTGCGCAACAGCAGGAAGCCACGGCCATCGTGCGCCGCAACGACGATGAGGACGAGATCGCCGATCGAGAGTCGGCTAGGCTGGTCTACGGCATCAAGAGTCCTTACACGCGTCAGCCCGAGTTAGCTACCATTAGCGCGATCTCCCTGGCCGATTTCCAGGCCTGGCACGACCGCACGCTCAAGGGAAAGTTGATCGTGGGCATCGACGGCGACTTTGATCCAGTGGCCATGGAGGCCAAGGTGCGCGCGGTCTTCGAAGGCCTGCCGCCGGCCACGCCCGCGCCGCCTCGCCATGATGAATTCCCCGGACCCAAGCCCGGCGTGTACTTCATCGACAAGGAGGACGTGAATCAGTCGAACGTGCAGATCGTGGCGCTCGGCATCGACCGCCATAATCCCGATGTCCCAACGCTAGTGGTGATGGACGAAATCCTCGGCGGCGGCTTCGGCAGCCGGCTATTTCAAAAAGTCCGCACGCAGATGGCCCTGGCCTACGCGGTAGGCGGCGGGTTCGATCTGCCTTACGATCATCCCGGATCCTTCCGTGTCGAGGTTCTTACCAAGAGCGCCACCACGGTCGACGCATCGAAGGCAGCCATGGACGAAATCCGCGGCATGAACGCCAAGCCTTTCACCGAGGCCGAGCTCAAGCGCGCCAAGGACGACATCCTCAACTCCTTTCTCTTCCGCTACGACACCAGGGAAAAGATCCTGGACGAGCGCGAGAAGCTCGAGTTCTATGGTTATCCAGCGGATTATCTCGAGACCTACCGCGCGGCAATCGAAAAAGTGACGCTGGCCGATCTGGCTGCGGCGGCCAAAAAGTACATCCATCCAGACAAGCTGGCCGTGCTGGTAGTGGGCAACGGACCGGAGATCAAGCCCGGGCTGGACGCTCTCGATATGGGTACGCCCACACCGATCGACATCACCATCCCGCAGCCGGCAGGTCCGCCGGCATCGGGCGGCGCGGCTGAGAAATGACAGGGCGACCAGGAGCATGGAATTGCCATGTCGGCCGGTCCGGACCCGACGGCAGCGGCGCAACACGGCAGGAGAAGGTGCGATGACGACAAATCCAGACCAGACGGCAACGGCGCCCGTCGCAACCACCATTGCAGAACAGGCGTTGCAGCTTACCGCGCGCCAGGCCGCCGCGGCAGAACGCCTGATGGCCGGCGGAGTTACGATCTATCGTCCGGAGAGCTGCGTCATCGATCCCGATGTGGAAGTCGCGCCCGGCACGGTAATCGAGCCATTTGCGCAATTGCTGGGCCAAACGCGGATCGGCGCCTGCTGTCGTATTCGTTCCTTCTCGGTGATTGACAACTGCACCCTGGGTAACGGTGTTCTCGTCCGTCAGAGTTGCGTTTTGGAGCACTCCACCGTGGCCGATGGCGCTGAGATTGGCCCCTTTGCGCACCTGCGCCCGGGATGCGAAATCGGCGAGAACGCCCATGTGGGCAATTTTGTTGAAACCAAGAAAGCGCGGCTGGGCAAGGGCGCAAAGGCCAACCATCTCACCTACCTGGGCGATGCGGAAATCGGCGAGGGAACCAATATCGGTGCCGGAACCATCACCTGCAACTACGATGGCGTGAACAAGTACCGCACGCAGATCGGCAAGCGTGTCTTTGTGGGCAGCGATACCAACCTGGTGGCGCCCGTCAGCATCGGCGACGGCGCGTATATCGGCGCTGGTTCCTGCATTACCAAAGATGTCCCTCCCGACGCGCTGGCCGTGAGCCGCGCCCGCCAAATCACCAAGCAAGGCTGGGCGGCGGCGCGGCGCGCGCGGCGCGAGGCCAAAGGACCATGATGGGCTGGCGCCGGACCGGCTTCCACTGTTTTCTAACTCTGGAGTTCCAGAAATCTCAGCACGGATTTCGCCATTGCCTGCGCGGAAATTCGGCATCGCAAGCCGCCCGGTGTTCTTCCACGCAAACGAAGTGACGCCGCCAATCGTGGGACGGTATGCTGCAACATTCGGGTGATTGAGAGGGGGTTGGCCGGATGATACTCTCTCCGAAAGAGATCCTGCTCGCCGCTCGTCCTTTTCTGCGGTAGCGCGGGCGTTCAGGTCGTATCTCTTTGTTCTTCTGGGCCTTCCAGCAGGTGGCTTCATCGAAAGAGGGTCGCGCAGGCTGGGGGCGGAGCCATTGCCTTGGCCAGTTACACGGAGTGGGAAGACCGCACGGAACGTGGGGCGCGCGCGGTGCGCAATCGGGACGGACAGTGGCAAAGCCCTCCGTTCGATAATGCCGCCGCAATGGTGCTTTCATGGTTTCAGCGGGAAGAAGCGCGCAGCCCTGTGGGAGCGCCGGAATCGCTCATCTTTGCCGGCTATGCGCGGGAACACGAAGTGGACGGAGGCGCCCGTTTGGCATCGAAATTGGCAGACGTGAAGACAAAGAGCCACGCAGCAAACCTGCGAATGGAAGGTGACGCGCGTGCGCGCAAGGCGGCGCAGGTCCTCGTGGTCGACGACGAGGCTCCCGTGCGCACCATGGTGACCGCCGCGCTCGAGCGCCAGGGATACACTGTCGAGCAGGCCGGCGACGGGCGCGAAGCGCTCCAGGCGCTGGAGATGAACACCTTCAACCTCGTGCTCACCGACATCGTCATGCAGGACGTGAACGGCATCGCGCTGCTGGATCGCATCCATGCTCTGCAACCCAACCTTCCCGTGGTGATGGTCACCGCGGTTCACGACATCAGCGTGGCCATCGACTCCATGCGCCGCGGCGCTTACGACTACCTGCTTAAGCCCTTCGAGCGCGAGCAGTTGCTAAATACGGTTGAGAGAGCGCTCAGCCATCGCCAGGCGCTCGAAGAGACGCAGAATTACCACCAGAGCCTGGAGGAGATGGTCCGCGCCAGGACGGAGATGCTGCGTCATGCCATGGAAGATCTCGAGCACTCCTACGACGTCACCCTCGAGGCATTGGGTGACGCCCTGGACCTGAAGGACTCTGAAACCGAGGGCCACTCGAAACGAGTAACCGCCTACGCCATCGCGCTGGCGCGGGCCATGGGCATTCCGCCTGAGGAAATCAAGGTCATCGCCCGCGGCGCTTTCCTGCACGACATCGGTAAAATGGCGATTCCCGACGAGGTCCTGCGCAAACCCGGCAGCTTGAGCCCCGAAGAGAAGGAATTGATGCGCGAACACTGTGCGCGCGGCTACAACATGCTCCGCAAGATCCCCTTCCTTGCCGGGGCCGCGGAGATCGTCTTCTGCCACCAGGAGAATTACGACGGAAACGGCTACCCCAACCGCCTGGCGGGGCGCGAGATCCCTATCGGAGCGCGCATCTTCGCGGTTGCCGACACCCTCGACGCCATCACCAGCGACCGTCCCTACCGCAGGGCGCGCGGCTTCGATGCGGCGCGCGAAGAGATCCTGCGCTGCTCGGGAACCCAATTCGATCCCGCCGTGGTCGAGGTCTTCCTGAAGATTCCCAATGAGCTTTGGCAGGAACTGCGCTCCGAAATCAGCGGCCAGCACACGCGGTTCTCGACCTTCGACGTGGATCGAACGCAGGCCGCGTCCTAGGTTGTATCGACATATTGGGGTGTGCGGCGCTGGGAGCCGATTTTTTCGGGTTCTAGGAGAGAGGAGCGACGCATACCGGGTGTCTGCTAGCGACGAACGACAACGAAACCGGGAAAATCGGCCCCAGCCCTGCGGGTTGCGGCGAAAACCCGCTCATACTTCGTTGTCGTCCTAGGCGGTGGACCCGCCACAGCCGTCGTCCTCCGCCTCGCCTGAGCGGGTTTTCGCTACGCAACGCCACATATCCCTATATGTCGATACAACCTAGCGGCGAGTCCGGGTTCCAGTCAATGCTTCCACTGCTCGCCTACTCTTCAGTTGCTCCATCGTAAACATTCGCGGTATTGCTCAGGCCCGCCACACCCGCCCCCTCCCGCCTTTCCAACTCCCTTCTGTATAATCGCCGCAACCTCCCATGAGAGTTACGGTGTTGCTTGCCAACGCGCGGGAATGTCGAGAAGCGGAATGAGGCGGGATAGCAACAAGAACTTCGGCTTATCGCCGGAACATCTGCGCACCTTGCGTGCGTTGAAGACGCCGGCGCAAATCCAAAAGTTCATCGACGCGCTCCCGTACCAATACGCGAACACGGCGTGGTCTCCCCAGCGCGTGCTGAGGGAGCGTAAAGGGCATTGCCTGGAGGGAGCGCTGCTGGCCGCTGCCGCCCTGCGCGTCCATGGCTATCCGCCGTTGCTCATGGATCTGGAGGCCGTGCATGACGACGACCACGTGGTCGCCGTCTACCGCGAGCGCGGCCTGTGGGGAGGCATTGCCAAGTCGAACTTTGCCGGGCTGCGCTTCCGCGCGCCCATCTACCGCACCCTTCGCGAGCTGGCGCTCAGTTACTTTGAGCAGTACTACAACCTGCGCGGCGAACGCACGTTACGCGCCTACTCGAGGCCGGTGAACCTCGAGCGCCTCGGCCGCCACGATGCCCCTCAGCACTGGATGACCTCCGAGGAAGACGTCTGGTTTGTGCCCGAGGCCCTCATCGCGGCCAGGCACTACCCGCTCTTTCCCGTTAAAGTGGCGCGCTCTCTTCCCCGGCTCGATCGCCGCAGCTTCCAGGCCGGAATGCATGGCTGGGTCAAGCACTGACTCATCCGTAGTACTCGAAGTGCTTGCAGGAACCCTTTTCGTATAATCCCCTCTAGGAGGTCGAACCTATGTGCGCCTTATCGCTCGAAGAGGCTCAATCCCATCTGGGCAAATTACCGGGCTGGCAAATCGAAGCGGGAGAATTGGTAAGGACCTTTCAATTCAAAGACTTCCTTGCCGCGCTCCAATTCGTCAATCGCGTCGGCAAGCTTGCCGAAGAGGCCGGCCACCATCCTGACATCGACATCCGCTACAACCGTGTCCGGTTGAGCCTGGTCACTCATGACGCTGGCGGCCTCACGGAAAAAGACTTCGACCTCGCCGCCCGAGCACAAAAGCTCACCTGACGGGGCTCGGGTGCCGATCCAGGCCGCTTCAGGTAGTGTCTGAAATCTGCGGGGATGGGCATTGATAGCTGGTTACCAGCGCGGCAACCCGTAGATCAGGGTTTGCCTTTCCCCACATTTTGGGCATTCATAAATCATCCCGGCTGGCTGGTCCGGAATGACGCCGAAATCGAACATTGGTTGCGCGTTTATCGGCAGGTTGCACTTTTTGCAGATTAGCTGACCATTCCTCATCTCGAAGAACTGATTTTCGGGGGTCATTGGAGTTCCTACATAATCTTAACGAAACTATCTTTTAGGCAGATCGCCCGGCAGGAACCGGCCCGATCCGTGGAACCATTTAGGAGCGCAACCCAATGGTAACGCGGGATTGTGCTCAATGCAAGAGTCTATTAGGCAGTTCATTGCACGGAATGTGGCTTGGTTGGTCCTTCGCCTGCTCGCTCCAAAAGAGTTTGCAGCGATGGAAGAGCCGCGAGAAGTGCTTGTGATGTTGCCAGTGTCAGGCCGACTCGAAAAGGTAGGTAACGGGTTGGAGCAGCAGGATCAGCGAGAGGCCCGTACCCTGCATAAATTGTCAGCCATACTATCCCTGTATCTGGGTCGAACTCGAATGCAAGAGGGCGGTCAGTCAGGACGGGAGACGGCAAGAACGGGAGTGTGGTATCCACGCACGGGATCTTACCGCTTCGTCCCGGATTTTTCCATGCTATTCTCTGGCCATGCTAGAAAACCTCACAGCGGGGCAGAAAGCGGCCCGCACACGTAAGCGCCGGGAGGCTGCTCGCAAAGCAGTAGAAACGCGCAAATGGGCGAATGCCAGAACAAAGAGCCAAGCTGCAGAGGCGGCAAGCAAGGTAGCTCTCCAATCACACTGCGATGGAAACGGCTGGAAAGTGGCATTCTTTGAAGGCAAGACGGGAGCGCCGCGAACCGGCATCATCGATGCAATCGCCTACCGGCTGGACAGGAAAAACGCCGATCTGCTGGACGTTCGATTGATTCAGTTGAAGGGCGGAAAAGCTGGAGTGACTGCGAAGGAAATCGCGAGACTTAAAAGTGCGGTGAAAGGGATCACCGTGGATTGGCTTATTGCGGCATACGACGGGGAAATGCTGCACATGGTCCCAGACGGTCTGACTAGGAAATCAACTCCGCAATAGTCCACACATGATCGGTGATTCTGGATTCCATTGCCGGAACCCACAAGCCCTGAGAGAGCGGCGGTTTTAGTTTAGAGACCGCTGTGTTTGCCGTTCCACCACGTCCGCACACCAACGAATCCGGGGGAGCAGGGATGCTCCCCCGCCCTGCGTTTAGGCTTGGTGGTCCTCTGATCCAGTTCATGCGCCCTCGCTTTCAATAGGTCAACTATCGAACGGAGCAGAGAGCAGAGTCAGCACAGAGAGATGGGAATGTTCGGGAGAGTTTGGGAGTCTATGGGAGAGTTAAGCTGGAAGTTGTTGAGTTGAAATGCCTAATGCCTTTGCTAATTTTAGCCGCGTCGAAGGATACGGTTTTGTTTTACCCATCAGATAATCTTGAGTTGTCGCGTGAGAGACCCTCGCTTCGTTTGCCCAATCGAGGATTGACCATCCGCGCTTTTCAAGTAACGGGAGGATGAATGCACGACGCGGATTCGTCTCGGTTTGGGACTCTGGGATTGGCTGTGATACTGATGCTGGAAAGAGCAGCGCAGGGCCCCCGTCGTGCCTCACAAAATGAATTGAGGCTTTGTGGAGAGCGTCTTGCAAATCGTAGGCATCGATGTATCCAGACTCGAACCAGCGCGTAATCGTAGCCGTCAATTCTTCCGGCGATCCTTTCTAAATAAGCGCGTGAGACTGTGCGCGGATTTCGGCCTTTTGCCGCTCAAGATCTAGTTCGGCTTGGCGCTCACGAATTCGAGCGAGTTGCTCAAAGAGATGCTCCTTCGGGTTGAATGGATTGGGCACACGCACCCTTGCGCCGACACGGTGAAGGGCTTACGATGAGGGTAACCAGCCGCACGTCGGAAGCCCCGGCCATCGCGCCGGGCTTTCGTTTTTGGATTGATCCATTCTATCGGCTGGTGGGGATTCTCTACTCAGATTCTTTGCGGGGGCGGCCGCCGCCGTGCGTCTTGCGCTTGGCCGCCATCTGGCGATAGTGCTCCGGGCCATGCCTGCGAGCGGTCATAGAGCCTCCCTTGCGGCCTAGAATGGCCGCTGAGGTTGCCGGGGCCGATTCCTTGATAAGATCGTCCGTGAGAGCCAGGGCTGCGCTCAGGACTTCCCGGCAAGCGGTTGTCCGGTTCTCTGGCAGCTCGGGAGCAGAAGCGAGAATCCGGTCAGCCTGGGAGAGCAGATTTTTCAGCGCGCCAAGTTCCGTGCGGTTCGATGGCATGTCTCGACGGCCATTAGGACAGAAAAGCAAGCGTTAGCTGATTTCCATCCCCGCACATTTCAGCCACTACCCCATTTCGGCCCCTCGAAAATCGCTCCGGAATTTTGGATTTCTTGGGTTTTTCCCATACTGCGGTACTCGGTTGCACCAATTGCGCAGCCCTATGAGCCGCTGGCCGAGCCGGCAACCGGCCAAGGCAGGGAAGAGCACCCCAATTCGCCATCTCTATCAACCGCGCAGCCAGGCCCTTATCCGATGCGAAAGTAACTTATTCTAAATGTGTTCTCTTCAATGAAAGCGTGCGGCGCATCGCCGGATTTCAACTCTCTCGCCGTCTGAAATCTGCCGGCGTGCGAGCCCCTTTTTCGGCCCGCATTGGATGCATTCTCCATCGAAAGGTTGACTTGGATATCCACAAAAAGATTTTGAATTTTGTATTTGCATTTTTCCGAATCTATGCTATCGTGTATTTATTCCGGTTGTGGAGGTGATCGAAGCACTCCTCCAAACCGGGAGTAGTTTGCGTCACTGGCCTCCCGGCACGAACAGCTTGAACGTTCGTGCCGTCTTTTTATCTGCGCTCAATTTCCCTTTTTGCCCAGGCCGCCCAGTCGTCGTCGAACATCCGCACAGGAATGTACCGTGGGCGCCACGATCCTCACAATCACCTTGCGCCCGCTTCCAGGCTGTCACCTCTACCCCCCTCCCTCGGTCCCTGCCTCCTTGTTCCCTTGTTCCCTTATTCCCTCGTTCCCTGCTTCCTGGTTCCCTTGTTCCCTTATTCCCTTGTTCCCTTGTTCCCTTGTTCCCTGCCTTTTTTGATGTCAACCCCCGCCACTTACCGCCTCGCGCCATCCCCCTCATCTGAAAGCACTTCCCTGCAGCCTTCATTTGCAGACTATTTCCGCCCATTCGCTAAGCTAATCTCAAATGCCCGAATCAGGCGAACTCCATACGGTCTGAGGGGCGGCTCGGAATCGTCATAGGCGTGCGGCGTTCCCGGGCCACCGTTGTTTTTCCGGCCGCTTCGCGGCAATTCCGCCGCAGAAGCGAGCCGCTCTTTCACGGAATTGCACCCACGATGGTGCAAATCCCCGAAAAAGCGCTTGTAACTCGCTGATTCTGGCTATTTTAACCTATAACCCCTGTGTTTTCAGCGCGTTAGAGCGAGAGATCATAGGTACAAGCCGCTCAAAACAAACGGCTTAACCACAAATTTGTTTTCGCGAATCCGGAGGACGCGGCTGCCTGCAATGGGTCGCGAAACCGGAGAGAATCGCTAACGCGGTTCTCCAATTGGTGTAGAGCGAAGCCACAAGAGCTATACCGGATTAGGAAATAGTGTATCCGAGGGGCACAGGCCCAAAGTCAACGCGACCATCAGGGAGCGGTGACCTTGCTCAATCCTTCGCGGACACAGTATTTCCTAATCCGCCGTAAGTGGCATTTTCCTCAAGAAAAAGCCACCTTGGAATAGATCGGAAACGCCACATAGAAATTGGAGAACCGCCTTAGACGACTGATCCGGGACCCGTTGGCCAATGCTACACCCAATACGACACACGGATCGGCAACGGAGCAGTTCCACCTACCGAGGAGGACGGCCGCTTTTTCAAGCCGCGCCATGAGCGATTCTCTTTTCACTTACCAAACCCTGCCGCCCGGCCAGAACCCGCGTGCGTGGCCGGGCTCGGTAAACAATTGCAATCTGCCGTAATATGGAGAGAAGAAGTTGAGGAACGCTATGAAGCATCCCATCGCAGGCCGCTTGCCTCTTGGTCTGGCCGTTTTCGCGCTCACTGCAGCCAGCTATGCGCAGTGGTCCAACCCGGCCGACGACGTTCCTGCCTATCATCCTTCGGCCCCGCTCAACATCCATGCCATTCCGCCCATCCTGCGCGGCGCCCAGCTTACGGGCCCAAACTTCCGTTACCACTGGCAGGTGCATGCCTACCAGGTCGCGGCCCAGATCCCGGCTGTAATTTATCAGTTGCCGTGCAACTGTCGCTGCGATCGCGCCCTGGGCCACACCAGCCTGCACAGTTGCTATGAGACGATACACTCCACCGAGTGCTCCACCTGCGCCAAGGAAGGCTTCTACGCATACGAAAAGACCAAGCTGGGATGGACTCCTGCGCAGATCCGTGCCGGCATCGCACGCCACGACTACGAATCCATCGACCTCGACAAGCAGTAGATTGCGTTGGTCAATTCCATAGCTTTTAGGGTTCTCCGTTAGGGATCTCTAAAAAAATCGCGCCCTCCCGTTCAGATTACGAGAGAACTCCAGTTTTAACTGGCCGAGTTTTCCGGGAGCAGGTCACTAGGACACTAGCCGGGCGGCTTCGACAGAACCGAATGAGCGTAAAATAGGAAGATGCAGCACGAGCCGCTTGGCTCCGCGCATGCACCCGCCGGCTCTCGGGAACCATCTGACGAGGAGCCGTACTCCGGGGTTCCCGACGATGGGTGGCTCGTAGAGCCGGGGTCGTTGGGATGGCAGTGGGGGCGTCACGGTTTCGACGGGATCGATTGCGGCATGGGAGACATGTCGGGGTGTGGGCACCCGGAATCGCCTGCAAAACTAAAGTTGCCAACCAAGAACTGGCACTTGCTGCTTAATTAAATAAGCAGCCGTCTTCCGCGGCTTCGCCTGTGGGCCGCGAGCGGGCGTCGCACAGCAGGCTGGTGGTTGCAGCTCGGTCCGTGTTGCAGCCATAAGATCATCGGACTAGTTTCCGGCGCATCTTGTCCGTTCTTAAGCGTCGCGGAGCGAAACCAATCGAACCGGACACAGCATGGACTCTCCCGGCTGACAGCGATTTCGGACGCGGGTTCGACTCCCGCCGCCTCCACCATACTTAAGTCGTTTTACATCAACGACATACCTTCCATAGGCAAATTTGAGGGGCATTTTTGTACGTGATTTGTACGTTGCTCCCTTTTTGACCGACCTGTTCCATGCGGGCAAACTCACCTCTGAAGTGGGGAGCCCCATGCTGCTTTCCGTCTTTTCCCGCCATTCGGCCGACTGCAAATTCGCTCACGACCGCTCCTGCCGCAGGTGCAATTGCCCCAAATGGGTGGGCGGGCAGGTGAACGGGTATTACTTTCGCCAGAGCGCCAAGACCCGACAGTGGGCTGAAGCCGAAGAGGTGCGCGTCAAGCTTGAGGAGGCGCTCATCAAAGGCCTGCCGCCTTTCGGCACCGCGGTGGCGGCCGGTTCGGCGCCGCCAATCCCCAATCCAGCCGATCCTCCTCCGCCGACGTCCCGGACGGAAGTCCCTGAGCCACGCGTACCGAAACCGCGGCCGAGGGTCACGGTGGCGCAAGCGGTCGACGCATACCTGGCCGATGCCGTGAGCCGCAGCGTCGAATCCTCGACCCTCAAGAAACTCGAGACCATCTTCCGCAAGCAGTTTCTAGCCTGGACGCGCGTCGAGGGGATCGAATACCTGGATGAACTGGACCTGGACACTCTGCTGAACTTCCGCAGCACCTGGGAAGACGGTCCCCTCGCCAAGCAGAAAAAGCAGAGCCGAGTAATTGGATTCTTCTGGGCCTGCGTGAGGCGCCGCTACCTGACCGAGAACCCCGCCATCGGCCTCGGGAAGATCAAGGTCGTGCAAATCCCGACCGACTACTTTCCGCCTGATGAATTCGAGAGGGTCATCGCCGCAACCTACATTCGCCGGGGCGAGCGCGGCGGCGGAGATGTGAAGGCGAATCAGGCGAGGCTTCGCACCATGACCCTGCTGATGCGTTGGAGCGGGCTACGCATCCGCGATGCGGTGACTCTCGAACGGCATCGCCTAAATGGCGATAGCCTTCTGCTCTATCAGGCAAAAACCGGGACACCTGTCTACGTGCCGCTCCCCTCGCATGTCGTGGAGGCGCTCGAAAACATTCCGCCAGGCCCCAAGCCGAATCCCCGCTACTTCTTCTGGAGCGGCAATGGCGATCCAAAGAGCGCAGTAGCAGACTGGCAGAGAAGCTATCGCCGTCTGTTCAAACTGGCCAACATAAAAAAGCCCGACGGTGAGGAAAAACGCTGCCACCCCCACATGTTCCGCGACACGTTTGCCGTGGAGATGCTTCTTGCCGGTGTCCCGATCGATCAGGTCTCCCTGCTGCTCGGCCACTCTTCAGTGAAGATCACGGAAAAAAGCTACTCTCCCTTCGTCAAAGCCAGACAGATTCAGCTTCAGGAAAGTGTTCGCAACGCCTGGAAGGTTGGTCCACCAGCCGGAAGAGGCCCAGAAAACGCTCCTTCGGCCTCCTCGCGTCCCGCCAATCGAACTGGCTGGCAGTTGATCCACTCCGACAGGAAGACGAAAGCCACGGCATGAGGAATGCCGATTCAGTGCTTCCTGCCGCCCTTCACAAAATGGCAATTTGACCGAGCCCTGAATCGGGGCTACAAGTGACTCCGCGCGTTGAAAGCCGACCGGGGCGATTCATGTTCCGGCCGGGCTTGGCCACATTTTTTGCAAAACCTGCACAACATGCGAGGTGCAACATGGAACTCCAGCCACAAGTGGAAAGCGCTTCTATAGCTATTGGCCAACAGACCGCGTTTTGTGTGCCCGCACTTGAAAGGCATTACACCGTGTCGGAACTGGCAAAGCTCTGGTTCTTCAGCGAAAACACCATCCGGCGCCTTTTCAGCCAGGAACCAGGGGTGATCAAGCTTTCTCGTCAGCGCACCAGGGTCAAACGGGGCTACACCTCATTGAGGATTCCTGAACGAATCGCGCAACGGGTTCACCGCCGTTTGCAGGGAATCAATTGATTCCCTGCAACCTTCGCAACACCAAGAGACGCCGCTGTTTAACACTGCAACGAGTTCATACGCGAGCATGATTCGTTCGCGAGTTTGACTGAGTTTTCAACTTAACCGATCCTCCAACTGCATTCGTGGAGGCATCTGCATGTTTAAGTCCAACGAGGATCTGACGAATCGGCTCAAGGCAACCGGCTATTTCATCGAT
>CAWJQD010000007.1:0-139537 GCA_963844905.1 uncultured Acidobacteriaceae bacterium
GGTGGGCCCGGAGGGATTTGAACCCCCAACCAAGGGATTATGAGTCCCCTGCTCTAACCGTTGAGCTACAGGCCCATCAATCTTCTGTGTCACTGTAATTGTTGAACTTATTCCAGTCAAATTGACCCGCTCTCTAGCCGAGCTTTCTGCCGGTGCCGGTTCTGGTGCCGGTTGCATTCGAAGCTCCCCGTCAGAAAGCGAGGATCTCGTATCGCATCAGGCAGAGCACGGCCAGCAATTGCGGTTGCGTAAATTGCCGCTTGCTGGACTTGGCGCCCCGCGCGGGCAATACCGTCCGGCTGACTTCCAGCGCCAGCCGGGCAAATCGCACCAGTCCGACCTCGGCCATGCACAGTTCGCGAAGGCGCCAGAACAGCTTCAGCTTAACTGCATTTCTGCCACCCACCGCACAGGTGTACCGAGCATGTCAACATAGCCAGCCGCTTCTAGATCCCGTTATTAACTTTCCCGCAAGATGCTGATTCAAAGGCACTTGTGAAACAACTCCGGCTCCGGCCAAATCACTGCAAATCGTTGATTTTGCGGGGCTTCCCACAGAGTTAATAACCCGCTCTAGGGTTGCGATGCATGGATGGCGGGGGGGAGGGCTGAAGACACACCGCAAACCGGCTCTTCGTAACGATCGAAAAAAAGAGGAGTTCCCAGGCTCCACGAAATCATGCTGCCTGGGAACTCCTTTCCCCAGATCTGCGTTGTTTCTATAGATAAGATTCTAGAAAACTTAGTAACGCACAAGAGTACGGAGGGGCTATGACTGAAAGTAACCTGAATCTCGCCTAGTCAGGAATACTTTCGTGCGAATCATCCCCGTCGCCACGTCGTTTACGGCTCTGCGGCAACAGAGAATGGCTAAGCGCCGACATGGAGAGTTTGATGCGATTGTCGGCGCCTGTCTTGCGCATGAGCCGCGCAACATACGCCTTCACCGTCCGCTGCTCAATGCCCAACCGGATCGCAATCTCGCGCGTGGAATGTGCTCCCAGGATCAATTCGAGCACCTGTTGCTCGCGTTGCGTAAGTTTTTGACTGGATGAAACTTGCACTATGCTGGAAGCCTTCAGCAGCCGGTCGATCACCCGGCAAAGCAGCCGCCGCGGCGCCCAAATGGACCCCGAGGTAACCACGTCAATGGCATTGCGCACGATCTCAGGACCCGCGGATTGCCCCAAGTAGGCCCGAGCCCCGGCGATGATAGAGTTCATCACCAGCTCATCGTCGCCCTCCGGCCCAATCACAATCGACCGGATTTCCGGCCGCTCGCGGCGAATCGTCTCCAGAGCCTCCAGCCCGCCAGCAGAGGAATGTAGATCGACGACAAGGTACTCGAGGGTGCCGATTGCCAGAAGCTCAGCCAAGCTCCCAATTACGGGAACGAGCTGGGCCTGGTCCTGTTCTTCAGGCTGGTCGAAGATGGTGGCCAAGCCAGCAACGCGGACAGGCTCGGCCGCAAGCAATCCGATGCGTATTGGCTCAGCATTGGGAGCCGAAGACATATCGCCATCCTCGAACGCAGGCTGGGTTGCCGCACTTTGGCTGGCGCGTAAGATTCTGGACGCCCCGTTCGTCGCGCGAGCCGTATTGTCCGCAGAACTGGCTTAACCGGCTCGCTTGCGCAATCGCGAAGGAACTGTCCGAAACTGAATCATCTACGCAACGAGAAGAATCCGAAATACCACTTAAACATTTCTGGACGAGAAGCAGGTGCTATGGCCTTTACACGAAGGTCGTATTCGGAAAAGAACGGAGACGCTCGCGGGCCCGGGAACTGCCCTGTTGCCTCTGCCCACTCGTTTGTAAAACAGGTACTCACAGCTTAGGGAGTACGATTCCCTGTTGTTTTTGATACTTGCCCTTGCGGTCGGCATAACTGGTCTCGCAGGGCGCATCGGAGCGGAAAAACAGAATTTGGCACAGTCCCTCGTTGGCGTACACCTTGGCCGGCAGCGGAGTGGTATTGGAAATCTCGAGTGTGGCAAAACCCTCCCACTCCGGTTCGAATGGAGTTACGTTCACGATGATCCCGCAACGCGCGTAGGTGGATTTTCCAACGCAGATCGTGAGAACGTCTCTGGGAATCCGAAAGTACTCGACAGAACGCGCCAGCGCAAAGGAGTTGGGTGGAATGATTACCGAATCGGCTTGGACGGAGACGAACGACCGCTCGTCGAAGGCCTTGGGATCGATGATGGCGCTGTTCACATTGGTGAAGATTTTGAACTCGTCGGAGACCCTGAGGTCGTAGCCGTAAGAAGAAAGCCCATAGGAGATCACGCCGACCGCCACCTGCTTTTCGCTGAACGGCTCGATCATGCGGTGCTTCAGGGCCTGTTCCCTGATCCATCGGTCGCTTTGAATCGACATGCGTCTCCTGCTCCGGAGGTTTTGCCAGGCTCCGGAGGCTACCCTGCAATGGCTTCAACTCGAAGTCTCATCTTACGCAACGTCTCCGCCGATTGACAAACTTAGCCTGCCAGCTCCGGACTTGCCGGGAACACCGGACCACCTCAAGGACCATGCTGTGTCAAAAAAATCGCTGCCGAATCTTTTCTCTTATTTCCTAATCGCCGCAAAATCTGTAGTATGGGCGATGTAGGTGGAAACACAGGCAGCAATCAGTTCGCGCCAGCGAGGATACTCCATTGATCAAGCAGGACATTGTTCATAATGTGGTCGAGCGCACAGGCCTGCCGCGCACCAAGGCAGAGGCGGCAGTGGACACGGTCTTTGAAGGCCTCAAACAGGCTTTGGCGGCCGGCGAGCGCATCGAACTGCGCGGATTTGGCGTCTTCAGCGTCCGCGCCCGCAAAACCGGCATCGGCCGCAACCCCCGCACCGGGACGGAGGTCAACATCGCCCCCGGCAAGGCGGTGCGCTTCAAACCGGGCAAGGAACTGCACACGCTGGAGTCGGGCGCACCGGGCAGCTAGCAGGGTGGGCATTACCGAAATCTTGCCCTCATGAGCGACTGACAGCGGCCGGCCCAGCCGCGCGGCCCGCGCGCGTGTGCGGCGCGTTTCAAAAAACCGTCTCATGTCAGGGCGCGACCGGGGCGCCGGGGCACCGGGGCACCCTCTGGGGTCAGGCCGGGTCGCATGTTGAAGAATGGTCGGAAAAAACTCTGGGCTTTAGCCCCTGCGCAAACAAACGGGGGCAGCAGGGACCTTTAGGTCCCTGAAACCGCAGTCGCAACCATCCGGCCTTCAGGCCCGGCCCCAAGCCCGCTGGGCACCCTCTGGGTACGGGCAAAAGACGCTAGCCCCAGGCGCAAGTCTGGGGATCGATTGGCCAACATCGCCGCCAGCCCGCATCAGCGGGCGAAAGAGAATGACAGGCCTGAGCCGGTTGCCTCACCCTTTCGTCCGCGCCAGCCAACGAAGGGTGGGATACCACGAACACAACCTCCACGAGTCCTGTACCAGGGCACGAGCGGGGCACCCACCCAGTAGGTGGGTCGCGTGCCGTCACCCCGTCCTATCTTTCCGAAAACCAATCCACGCGGCGAACCCGCATCCCGAGGCACAAAAGCACCATCCAAAGTCCCCATGTGGAGTCGCCATCCAGGAAGAGGTGACGAAAAGCCGACTTTTCGGTAGTGATCGCTACGAAGTAAACTTAAGAAAATGCTACTTGACGACATCATCGAACTTGCCACCAACACAGGTCAATCGATTACTGTGCTGCTCAGGAAGTGCGTCGTCCTTGCCCACCAGATCAAAAATGACCGGCTCAAGACGTGGGCCAACAAGGAGCTGAGCGGCTACGGCGACGAAGATGAACTTCCAGACTATCGAGTAGTTTCAGCCACTGCCACAGGACACTTCTCCGGATGGGGTGGATCGCAGGCCACCCTTCCTATCCCTCCGGCAGCCCTTGAAAAGAATCATCAGCGGTTCGCAACACAGGTTCATCTCGCTCAGGCAATTGCCACCTATGAGGACCTGGTGAAAACCGCGACGACGGACGGTCAAATCACCATGCACTGGCCTCCGAATTTGGTTCTTTACTACCAGAATCGAATACCATTTACCGGTCAACAGATGTCTCTGGTCGTTGCGTACCAAGAGATACCAAAACCGACGCTCGTCGAACTGCTCGATACCGTCCGCAATCGGGTATTGAATGTTGCATTGGAAATCCAGTCCGAAGTGGGAATGCGCGACGAGGACCTGAAACATATAACGCCCCAATCGGAAGAGAAGATCGAACGGTATGTAACTCAGCAGATATTCAACGGAGATGTTTTTGTATCAACAGGCCAGTCAAGTATGACAATTCACGAGCAGCAAATCGCCGCCGGAGATTGGGGACAATTGCAAAAAGTTCTTTGCAATTCAGGCGTGTCACAATCTGACGTAGGCTCGCTTGCTACTGCTGTAAGCGAAGACAAGGATCAAATGGGTCCCACGGTGAAAGGTTGGATCGAGAAGACTGCTCCAAAGGTGCTAAGCGGGGGCGTGAAAATGGCAGCTTCGGTGGGTCAGTCAATTTTGACAGAATACTTGAGGCACTATTTTGGTCTGAGCTGAAATGCGACATTCTTCACGCCCAGCAAGAAAATCTAGGATCGCAAGGATAAGTATTGAGAAACGCCGATGGCGCCGGCGATCTTCGATCCCGGACTCAGTCCCGAGTTTCCATGACACTGGCCGACCGTTACCGATCCACCGATGGATGAGTGACTCAGGGTTTACCAACATTTGACCCGAGATCTGGTTTGCTTACCAGCCGGCCGGAACCCGAAATTCCAATAGAAGCCCCGTGCACCCAAGGCCCTCCTGCGGCAGGCGTGTTCAGAATAGCGAGGAATCGCTTCGTTTTTGGACCGCAGTAGCAGCGTTGGCCATGCAATGCCCCATGGGAGAGGTGCAACTCGGGCGAATCGGTGCCGGCACGTGATCACAATTGACTGGAATTGGAATTCCTTCAATTCCCGCTTGACAATTACGCGCATTCGGACTTTCCTTATTCCGTTCGAGATTCACGTTCATTCTGCTCATCTGCGACCGGGAGTTCCCACCTTTACTCACCAGGGTCCGCGCGTGGAGGTCCCAATCCAGCAGTCCAATCTCGACCCTGAAAGGAGCTACCATGCCAGAACCGAACCAGTCTGGCCTCTCTGACAACGTTGCCGGCGGACTCGCCTACGTTACGTTCATCCCGGCGATCATCTTCCTTATCATTGAACCCTTCAACAAGAACTCCTACGTGCGCTTCCACTCCTGGCAGTCCATCTTCCTGAGTATTGTCTGGATTGCAGTCGATATCGTTCTCCACATTATTGGCAGGCTGCCCTTCCTCGGTCCGATCAATCTGATTCTGTGGCCGGTGGTGGGTCTCTTGTTCTTCATCCTCTGGCTCGTTGTGATGATCAACGCCTTTAACGGCAAACGTTTCAAGGTGCCGCTTATCGGAGATCTCGCTGAGAAGCAAGCAGGGGCCTAGCGAGAAAGACCGCCAGCGGATGCAACGGGCGTATATTCGCTCGCGGCCGGGAAAGCAAAATGGAAATTCCGGCTTTGTAGAAGCCGCCGATTCAAGGATCGGGCGCACGAATGCGGCTTGACCCGAGAGATTAACGGACTAGACTCGCCTGCTCAGGAGGGTTCTATGAGAAAGGCCAAGACCTCCGGTTGCATCGTACTCTGTTTCGCAATCCTATTGCTTCAGCCAAAACCCCCGGCTCGTGGCCAAAGTGGCGCGAGTTCGGTCAACCTGCTGTCTTGGGGTGCCGGCGCCCTTATCGTGCAAGCGCCACCGTCCTACTCCGTAAGTGGCAACTGGTCACCCGATGCACTCCTGGACGAGCTGCCAAACACGGGTTGGGCCACCCAGGTAGGTGACCTGACGCCCAAGGTCTTTATATTTGAGCTGGCGGTCAGGAGCCAAATCACCAGCCTGGGCTTCGATACTGCCCAAGTCGAGAATCGGGGTCGCGGAGCCAAGGATGTAAAGGTGGAGATTTCCGACAGCAAGGACGGAGGCTTCACACAAATCGCTAGTCCGTCTCTGGCGCCGGTAACGGATCACCAGCGGTTTGTGCTGAAGACACCAGCCGCCGGGCGATATCTGAGGCTGACGGTACTCAGCAACTGGGGCGATAACCAGTACATGGAGATCATGGACGTCTACGCCTATGGCAAACCGCTCGTTCAACAAGCGCTGGCCGACAACTCCGGCACGTTTTCTTCCGATTACGGAGACTTCCACATGCAGCAAACCGGCGCCACGGTGAACGGCTGTTATGAGCATGCAGACGGACTGATAGAAAACGGCGGATTCGACGGCAGGGTGCTTCAGTTCACCTGGAGCGAAAGCCAGTCCGACGGATCACGCCGCGGCGGCCCGGCCATGCTGACCTTCGCCGACGACGGCCAGTCGTTTACCGGCTTCTGGTGGAACGAAGGCGACACGAGCGCGGGGCCTCAAGGAAGCTGGCACGGCACGCGAATCTCCCGGGAGATTGGCTCATGCCCGTACTGGAAGCCGGGGTCCGGAAACGCGGTCGAGCAGGAGCTCCAGAGTGGTGGGCGTGCTCGCCTCTACGGGATTCTTTTTGATACCGATTCCGACCACCTTAAGGACGAATCCAAACCCACGCTGGATGCCCTGGTGAACGCTGCCCGCGACCAGCCGTCGTGGAACTTTGCGATCGAAGGACACACCGACAACACTGGCAGCGACGCTCATAACCAGGCACTCTCTGAAAAGCGCGCAATTTCTGTCAAAGCCTACCTGGTGAACGCCGGGGTGGATGCAAACCGGCTGACGACCGAGGGATTTGGGGCGAGCCGTCCAGTGGCGAGCAACGACACTGCGCTAGGCCGCTCGCAGAACCGGCGAGTGGAGATCGTAAAGAAGTAGGTCCAGGGTCTCAGCGGGCGCCCCGCCCTCGACCCACCATCAACGGCGGGGCACACTCCACGTGTGGCTGGCCAAAATCTAATCTGACCTTGAAAACGACCCTCGCTTGGCCGTTAAGGTAGATTCCCTGTGTGGGGGATTTGTGGTTGGGCAGAGTTTCTGCGGCTGATGGATGGCTGTGGCCGAAAAAGAAGGCACCAATGGCACACTGCAGCAGTGCGACAAGTACGCTGCCCTTAGAGGCGCCAGCGTGCGGGCGCAACTGAAACGGGCTAAATCCGTCAACTCGGCGGGAACGAATCACGCGCTTATCGGCGCGTCACGTCATTGATGGCAATACGCTTAACATGCATCTGACCACATTAGTATCGGGAAACGCCCATATCTCCCGCGACACCGGCCCCACTCCTACTCCCTACTGGCTACTCCCTACTCCCCGCCTTTCTGTCAACCCCTCCACCACCCCGCACCCGCCCCATCCACCTCATTCCAAACGAAATATTTTCCACACTAACCTTGCCGGTTAATTCCTCCATTTCGCTACCCTGCTTCTAGAGAGCGAAAACAAGAGCGTTTCTCCTCTTTGAGAGCCGATGGGCGGCTTCGGGTGTCGGCTGGGCATGACGGTCACTCTTGGGTCGCCCACCGTTTTTCCGGTCCAAGTTGCACCCAGATTGGCGCAAAACGCGGAAAAGCGCTCGTAAGTCTTTATCTTGGAGGATTTTGGCCCATAACCCTAATGTTTTCAATGGGTTGGAGAAAATGATCAGAGGTACAACTCGTTCAAAACAAAGCATTTAACCACAAAAACAGGGAGTGGGGGGGAGGGTTACCAGGATGCAAACAGCACGTCGTCCCATCACGCCCGACGACCACCTCACCGGGTGCACCATCCTAACTCCGCTAACCCCCAACTCCGCTCGCTTGCTCCCTTGGTCACTCGGTCCCTTGGTCCCTGCCTTCCTACTCCCTACCGGCTACTCCCTACTCCCTGCCTTTTCACATGAGCCTCAGCGCATCCACGTCCACAATCAGATTGCGCCGCGGCACACCTGCCTCCGCCGCGTGCGCCACCATGCCGCGCAGCGCCTCATTCAGAGCCCTGCGCGATGCGCCTTTCAGGATCATGTGAAAGCGGTAGACGCCCTTGATGCGCGCGATCGGCGCGGTACACGGCCCCAGCACGCGCACAGCTCCGCTGTTTTTGTTTTGGACAAGATATTTGCCTAAGACGGCAGCCCACCCTGCGGCTTCTTCGAGCTTCTGCGACTGCACCAGCACATTGGCCAGCACGCCGAACGGCGGGTAGTGCATCCAGCGACGGTATTTCAGCTCGCGCTCGGCGAAAGCCGTGTAGTCGTGCGCCGTGGCGGCGAGAATCGCGTAGTGATCGGGATAATACGTCTGCACTACCACGCGTCCCGGCAGTTCTCCGCGTCCGGCGCGCCCGCTCACCTGCGTCATCAACTGGAAGACGCGCTCGGCGGCCCGGAAATCGGGCAGCGAAAGCGCGTAGTCGCAGCCAACCACGCCCACCAGCGTAACCGTATGAATATCGTGGCCCTTGGCGATCATTTGCGTCCCCACCAGCAAATTGATCTCGCCCGAATGCAACCGCGCCAGCATTTGCTCCAGATCGTAGCGCCCACGCACGGCGTCGCGGTCCATGCGCCCGATGCGCGCGCCGGGAAAGATCTCCTGGAGGCGCTCCTCGCCCTGCTGCGACCCGGCCCCGAGGTAGTATAGGTGCTCGCTCGAGCACTTCGGGCACCGCGCCGGCACCGTGCGCCGGAAGCCGCAATAATGGCACTGCAGCCGCTGCCCTTCGCACGCTTCGCGCACGTCCTCAGTGGGTGCTTTATGGTGCGTCAGCGCGATGGCGCAGTTCTCGCACTCCAGTTTTTCGCCGCAGGCGCGGCACATCACGGCAAACGAGTAGCCGCGCCGGTTGAGCAAGATCAACGCCTGCTCGCCGCGTTCGAGCGTCGCCCGCGTCTGTTCCACCAGCGATCTTGAAAAGAGCTGGTCCCGGCCCGTCTCCCGGAACTCGCGCCGCATGTCGATCAGCTCCACCTCGGGCAGCGGGCGGTTCATCACGCGTTCGCGCAGCTCGATGCGCGTGTACTTGCCCCGCGCTGCGTTCTGCCAGCTTTCCAGCGACGGCGTGGCCGAGCCCATCACCACCACCGCCCCGGCCAGCTTGGCGCGCATCACGGCCACGTCGCGCGCATTGTAGCGCGGCGTCTCTTCCTGCTTGTAGCTCTGGTCGTGCTCCTCGTCCACAATAATCAACCCCAGGCTCGGCGCCGGCGCAAAGATCGCTGAGCGCGTGCCCACTACAATCGGCGTTTCGCCGCGCCGGATGCGCCGCCATTGCTCGCTGCGCTCCTCCGGCGTCAGCGCGGAGTGCAGCAGCGCCACCTTCTGCCCGAACGCCTGATCGAGCAGCCCGGCCGTTTGCGGCGTCAGCCCGATCTCCGGAACCAACAGAATCGACGCCAGCCCTCGGTCGAGAGCCCGCTGCATGGCGGCAAGGTAGACCGCCGTTTTTCCCGAGCCCGTCACTCCATACAGCAGAAAGGGACGAAACGCCCCGAGCGCGCCCGTGATGGCATCGAGGGCATCGATCTGCGCCAGATTCAGGTATATCGTTTCGTTCGCTGGCGCAATCCCGCCGAGCCGGAACGCCTGCGGCCGCTCCTCGATGCGCACCAGCCCGCGCCGCACCAGTGTCTGCAGCGTGGACGAAGGAAGATCGCGACGCCGCAGCTCGGCCAGCGGCAGCTCGCCGCCGCAAGACGCCAGCTCCGCCAGAATCGCCTGCTGCTTCTGCGTCAGCGCTGGCAGCCGCCCCTCCGCAACCAGCACCGCAAACCGCTCCATACGCCGCGCATCGCGCTCAGCGGCTGCGGTCTCGCGGGCGATCCATTTCTTGCGCACCATGCTTGCCAATAACGGCAACGAAGCCGCCGTTGCCGTGCGCAGCGTGGACACCTTCACCGGCTCGCCCGAAGCCAGCCGCGCCAGCACCCGGTGCTCCATGTCCTGATCTTCTTTGGAGAGGTTGCCTCTGCGCCGCGGGTGCTCTACCCTCGCGACGTCTTTGTGTTTGTGGCCCGGGTGGGAAAGCCAAGAACCTCCACATCCGTCCACTGCGGGTGCCCCAGGTCTCGATTTTGAAACCTCGGAGTTCTCTGAATCGCCGTCCGTGATCGCCGCCAGCACATCCCTACCCAAATCTGCCAGCCGGTAATAGACCGTGCGCCGTATCTCCGCGGCCAGCGGCAACATCGCTCGCAGTACCTCGCCCAGCGGCGCCAGGTAGTATTGCGCGGTCCACTGCGCCAGTTCGAGCAGATGCTCGCTCAACAGCGGCTCCTCGTCGAGCACGGCTTCGAGGTAGCGCACCTCAAAGTCCGCCGGAGCCTTTGCGTCGATCGCCGTCACCACGCCGATCAGCTTCTCGTTGCGGAAGGGCACAATCACGCGCGCCCCGCGCTGCGGCGACTGCCCCTCGCGCACGCCGTAGGTAAACGTGTGCTCCAGCGGCACCGGCAACGCGACTTCGCAATACGCAGCCATGGGAGACAAGATTCAGTGTAGGGGATGCGGCAAGCCGGTGCGTCGTTAAACGATTGAACCAAGGTGCCACACCTGGGCGGCGGCAACACGAAAAAGATTGACTTCCAACTGCCGAAAAACGTGACCCTCGTGTCAATCAAAGAGGGGATTTTGGGCGGCGTGGCGCTGTGGCGGGAAACCTGAGGGCAGCGAATGCGGTTAGCTACGAGTTGCAGAATGAAGGCTTTCTGCTTGATGGAGGGATTTGAGCCCCGCTGAGATCACCTCGTGAAGTTGAGCGATGCGGCCCGCGATCTTTGAGCGATCTCAGCTCTTCGCTTGCTCCGATAAGCCGCGCACTCGAACCAGCTGTGCGAAAGGCCGGATGTCTTCGGGAAGCAAAACTGGGTTGTGCAAGAGTTCTTCGTGGCACTCGTAGCAAAATAGCCCAAAATCTCCTCCGTGGCCCCATGGACACGTGGCGAATATGCCATCGGTTTTTGTTCCTCGTCGATTGCCGGAACGTCCAGGGAATCGTTCCGCAACAAAATGGTGCTTCGATGCGCCGCTCCGCCCCTCGATCGTGGGGCGAGCCTTTGTGCCGCGAAGACGATGGAGCTTACATCCACAGATTGCGCAAAGTTCAGCTATAAGTTGGATATTACCCGCTATCGCTCATGCCGATTGCCCCATCCCTCGCGCATTTTTCGAAGCGTCGAGATACGCAAAACAAGCTGAAAGCTGAGAGCTGAAGGCTGAGAGCTAGGAGCTGGATGCCGCCCTTCTCAGCCCCAGCTCCTTCATCGCCATCTGCAAATCTGCCCACGCTTCCTTCTTCTGCCGCGGATCGCGCAGCAGAAACGCCGGGTGATAGGTGACGATGAGGCTGGTTCCGCGAAACGCGTGAATGCGGCCGCGCAGTCCGGCCAGGGGTTGCCGCGCGCCCAGCAGATAGGTCGCCGCCGTGGCTCCCAGCGCAACCAGAACCTGAGGACGCACCACGTCGATCTGCCGGAAAAGGAACGGTAGGCAAGTATTGGCCTCTTCGGGTTCGGGAGTGCGGTTGCCCGGCGGGCGGCACTTGACCACATTGGCGATGTAGACCTCTTCGCGCTTCAGCCCCATCGCCGCAATCATGTTGTTGAGCAATTGCCCGGCGCGGCCCACGAACGGCAGTCCCTGCGCGTCCTCATCGGCTCCGGGCCCTTCGCCCACAAACATCAGCCGCGCCGTTGGCGAGCCGTCGGCGAAGACAATGGTGTGGCGCCCTTTGTGCAACGCACAGCGCGTGCAGTCCCCGATCTCGTCGCGGATAAACTCGAGCGCGGCGGCGCGTTCCTGCACGGGTACGACGGCTTCAGTCTGCGGAGGCGCGTGAAAGCCTTTGCGCGTCTTGATGAGGGGTTCCTCTCCGAAAAAATTCGCCTGCATCGCCGGAGCCGCAGTTTCCGGGGTCGCGGGAGCCGGCTGGCCCGGCGAACCAGCGGCCTGGGTCAAACTTTCCGCCCCGATCGGCGAATCGCGATTCCCAGCGCCCAAATTCGCGGCTGGCTCTTCGATCCTCGCCGCCTCCACTGGCCGCCGGTAAAACTCCGTGAGTCCCAGGTCGCGGTAGAACCGCATCCGCTCGACGAGAGCGTCGCGAATTTTGGGATCAAGCGCGCGCGCCAAGCTGCTTACTCCACGATGAGCTGCCGGCGCCCTGCGCTCGCAGGCATGCTCTCGCTCAGCACACGGTCCTGAGGGGTCTGCAAAACGTGCGCCTCAGCATCCTGCTGCTCATCGAGCTCCACGACCACGGGGCGCGGCCGGCGGAGCGTGAGAATCTCGTCGAGAATGCGGTCGGCCAGCTCGCGTTTGGGCATTTGAGGCAATTCAACGGCAGTAGCCGAAGTGAGAAATGTCGCCGCATTGGTGTCGGCGTCGATGCCCACGCCTTCCGCGGCCACATCGTTCACCACAATCGCGTCGGCGCCCTTTGCCAGCAACTTGGCGCGGCCGTTTTCTATGCGGTTTTCCGTCTCGGCGGCAAAGCCGACGATAAGTTGCCCCGGGCGGCGGCGGCGCACCACCTCGGCCAGAATGTCTTCGGTCGGCGCCAGCTCAAGCGTCAATGGTCCCGTGCGCTTCAGCTTCTGCCGAGAGACCTCGACAGGCCGATAGTCTGCCACGGCAGCGGCTTTGATCACCAGCGTGGCTTCATTCATGTGCGAAAGCACCGCGTCCCGCATCTCCTCAGCGGTGGTCACGTTCACCAGCTCGCAATGCGCCGGGGCATGTAAGCTCGACGGCCCGCTAACGAGAATCACCTTGGCGCCGCGGCTGATCGCGGCCTCGGCCAGCGCATAACCCATCTTTCCGCTAGAGCGGTTGCCTATGAAGCGTACAGGATCGAGCGCCTCGCGCGTGCCGCCTGCGGTCACCAGCACCACCTCACCGGCCAGATCGTGGCGCCGTCCCAGCGCGCCCAGCACCGCCGCGGCAATCGCCTCCGGCTCCGCCATGCGGCCCGCGCCAACCATGCCGCAAGCCAGCTCGCCCGTTCCCGGCTCCACGATCTGCACGCCGCGCTGCCGCAGAATCTCTACGTTCGCCTGCGTGGCCGAATGGTTCCACATGTTCACGTTCATCGCCGGCGCCACCAGAACCGGCGCGGCGGTGGCCAGATATAACGTCGAAAGAAAATCGTCGGCGATGCCGTGCGCAAACTTCGCCAGAATGTTGGCCGTGGCGGGAGCGACCACCAGCGCGTCAGCCCATTGCGCCTCGGCGATGTGGTCGATGCCGTTCTGCTCTTCCGCGGCCTCGCCCGTGTCCCACTCGTCCCATAGACTGGTGATGACTTTGTGGCCGGTGAGCGCGGCGAAGGTAAGCGGTTGCACGAACTTCTGCGCTGCTGCGGTCATCACCACATGCACCTCGACCGCCTGGCGCTGCAGGGCGCGCACAAGTTCCGCTGCCTTGTACGCGGCGATTCCGCCGGAGACGCCCACGGTGACTCTCATGGTTCAATTGTAGTGCAGGTGTCGGGGAGCAGGGATAACGGATCAACGGCTTCACGGAAACTCCAGTTCCACACGGTGATGCCTATGATCGAGCGTTATGACAAGCCGGTTGCAAATGCCTCCTAAATATACGTAAGGAGCCTCAGAGATAAGCAGTGTCGGACGATGAACGGTCAGCTCCCCGATCGTGAGGTCGCCATCCAGCGTAGCCGTATAGCGTTTATAGCCATGGCCCATCGCGTCCTGCACAATGCCGCTCGGCTGCATGGGCGCCGTCAGATGCAATTTCGATGCAAGTTTGAGCGGCACCATGATGTCGGAGCCTGTGCCCGCTGCGCCTGTGTCCAGACGGGCGTTCACCGGTACGCCGTCCAGGTCGACGGAGAATGCCGGGGTCGTACTGTCGTCCGTGTAATCGAAGATGTGCTTCCTATCAGCTACCGGCAAGCTTTCGTCCGAGATAGATAAACGGTCTCCCGGATAATCGAGCGTGACCGATACGTCCTTGAAAAGCTCCATACCCAGCGTTCCGTCCCCGCTTTGGGAGAAGCTGACGCCGATTACGTGGTGGAACGAGTGGCCCGCCAACTCAAGATCGTCGATGCGTAACACATCCACTGGTGAAGCTTCGGCGTCGTTGGAAGCATGAGCGTGTCCATGAGAAGTAACCGGCAGGTCCAATTGCTTCGCGAGTTCCGGGTTAATCCAGAAAGCTAGCGAAGCACCAGTATCCAGTCCAAATTGAAACGGACCCTGTCCGTTGATATGCACCTCCACACCATCTTTGAAAGGGACTCCTTGCGCACGATCGGCGGTGCGGCCCGTTGCAAAGGACAAAAACAAGCAAACGGCCATTCCCACCCGCAGCAGAAGAATGGAGGCTTTCATCGATGCGATCATAGCAGCGGCACCTAAGGCACGAAAGCTCGGAAGCGCTCTCTTTGCCTCAGCGCTCGATAAACCCACCAACCCCTCGCTCGCAGAAACGGGCCGTGAAGAACAGTCGGTTTAGCTGAGCAGGATGGGGACGGCGGGTCCTTCTACTAGAGGCTTGGTGACTTCAGCCTCGTTTTTCACATATGCGATCTTGCCGGCGTCGATCTCTTCCTGCGCGATGCGGCAGGCCTTAGTTGATCGCGTGGGGATCAGCGCCCGTGAGCCGTTTTGCAACTGGCGGGCACGGCGGGCGGCGACCAGAACCTTGCGGTAGTTGGAATCGAAACTGGTCTCAATCGTCATCGGGATCGTCTCCAAAGGGAAGTTGCTGCTGACCGGATAAGCCATCGATACCGAAAGCCTCCAGCACAGGTTTGAGCCGCTCCTGCGAGTTCGATTGCAGACAGGCTGCGGCGACCTCCAACACCCGGCGGGAACGGTAAGCGATCACTTCGCCATTGCGATAAAAGCGTTCAGCCAGCACAATGGCCTCCAGTTGCGCTACCGCCCGGTCGAGAACGTCATTGACCAAAATATAACCGTATTGACGATAATTCTCAATCTCCTTGCGAGCCTGGCCGAGACGGCGAAACAATTCTTCCTCGTCCATCACGCCTTCGGCGCGCATGCGATTGCGCAGGCGCGTGCGCAGAACCTTTGGGTTCGGCGGCAGCACGAAGATGCCCACCGCCTCCTGCATCTTGGCCCTCACCTGCGCGGCGCCCTGCACGTCGATGTCGAGCATCAGATCATGACCTGCGGCCAGGGCATCATCGAGAGATCGGCGGGGCGTTCCGTAAAGCTCTCTCCCAAAAACTTCAGCGTATTCCAGGAACATCCCTGCGTCGATCATGCGCCGGAATTCCTCGCGCGTCGTGAAATGGTATTCCCGCCCGTTCTCCTCAGAGCCGCGCGGCGCGCGGGTGGTCCACGAAACGGCGAAGTCGACGCCGCTTACCTGCTTGCGCAGCTCGTTCACCAGCGTGCTTTTGCCCGAGCCTGACGGCGCCGAGATGATGAAAAGAATTCCTGCCACCTATCCTTCGTCCCTTTCAACCGGTTATGCCCGTCTGTGTTCCCTGTTCGCCAGATCCCTAGTCCCTGTCTTATTCCATGTTCTGAATCTGTTCCCTTGCCTTTTCGATCTCCGCCTTCATGACCAGCCCCAGTTCGGTGATGCGCGTCCCCTTCCCGCTCACGCCGGCGGTCTTGGAGAGCAGTGTATTCGCCTCGCGGTTCATCTCCTGCAGCAGAAAGTCGAGTTTTTTCCCTATCTCGCCGTCGGCGCCGAGCAACTCGCGAAAATGCTCGATGTGCGTGGCCATGCGCGCCAGCTCCTCCGAGATGTCGCTGCGTTCCACGAGCACTGCGACCTCTTCGAGCACCCTCTGCTGGTTGAATTCCGGGCCCACGGCCGCAGCCAGCCGCTGCGCAAGGCGCTCCTGATAGCGCTGCTCGATCTCCGGACGAAGCTCCGCCACGCTTGCTGTGGCTGCGGCAAGCCGGTCGAGGGTAGCGCGCAGTATGGTTTCCAGCGCTTCGCCCTCACGCGCTCGCATAGCCTTCAACTGCTCCAGCAGCGGAACCATCTGTTCCAGTACACTGGCCGCCAGCGCGGTCAGATCGCCGTTGTCGCGATCCTCGGCTTGCAGGGCGCCGGGCAGCCGCAAAACCGCATTCAAGTCCGGCTCACCCCTCAGTTGGTGCTCACGGCGCGCCTCATCGAAGGCGGCAAGATAGCCGGAGATCAGTTCGCGATTGTATCCGGCCTTCGCTTGCGAGGAGCGGTCGACGGAAAGAGTCAGATCGACGTGGCCGCGGACAAGGTTCTCTTTCAGCACCCTGCGCAACTCCATCTCCAGCGCGTCGAGACCGGGCGGCAGGCGGAATTGAAGGTCGAGAAAGCGGTGGTTCACGCTTTTCACGGTAAGCGTGTAGCTGAGTTGCTCGTCGTCGCCAAGCGGTACGCGAACCTGCGCCCGCGCAAACCCAGTCATCGAAGAGAGGCCCATTCTTACTCCTTCGCGGCTGCAGAAATCGCTGCCCTTCCCTCGAACAGCAGGTATTGCTCCATAGGATCGGGAGCCGGCGCCTCGGTCGTCTCAGGCATGTCGATGAACTGCAACTGATAGAGCTTCTGATAAGTGGGCGAGGTGTTGAGCAGTTCCTCGTGCGAGCCAATGGCCGTGATGCGCCCTTCTTCGAGCACGGCGATGCGCGTCGCGCGGCGAATAGTAGACAGGCGATGCGCGATCACCAGCACGGTGCGGTTTTGCATCAGGTTGGCCAGCGCGGTCTGCACCATGGATTCACTCTCGGAGTCGAGCGCAGATGTGGCTTCATCGAGGATCAGGATGGGCGCGTTTTTCAGTATGGCGCGGGCGATCGCGATGCGCTGGCGCTCGCCGCCGGAAAGCCGGAAGCCCTTTTCGCCAATCACGGTTGAGTATCCCTGCGGCAGATTCATGATGAATTCGTGCGCCAGAGCGTTGCGCGCCGCCAGTTCCACCACTGCGTGCTTGGCGTCGGGCTGTCCGTACGCAATGTTGTTGTGCACTGTGTCATTGAAAAGAATCGTCTCCTGCGTCACCTGGGCCACCTGCCGACGCAGCGAGGCAAGCGTCAAATCGCGCACGTTCCAGTCATCAATCATGATCCTGCCCGAGGTCACGTCGAAAAAGCGCGGAATCAGGTTCACTAGCGTGGATTTTCCCGCGCCACTCGGTCCGACTACCGCAAGCACCTCGCCGGCGTTGACTTCGAGGTCGACATTGTGAAGAATCTGGTGCTCGCCTTCGCCGGTCGCATAGGAGAATCCGACATTTTCAAACTTGACCGATTGGCGAAAGCGCGTGAAGGTGGCCGCGTGCTGGCGCTCCACCACATCGTCCTTCACGTCGAAGTACGCGAAGATCGAAGCCGAAGCGCCCATGGCCTGCTGGAAGCTGTTGTAGAAGAAGGCGAACTTGCGCACCGGATCGTAGAGTTTGAAGAGCAGGAAAATGAACGCGCAAAAGAGACCCATCGTCATGCGGCCCTGCCGGATTTGGTTGCGCCCGATAAAGAGGAATATCGCGATGGCGACTGCGCCGATCGTATCCATGAGCGGCGAGCTGATGGACTGAATGCGCACGCTACGGAGGTTGGCGCGGAAAAGACGTTTGGCGGCGCTCTTGAAGCGCAGAATCTCCCACAGTTCGGTGTTGAAGGCCTTCACAATGCGATTGCCGGTCACCGTTTCGTGAAGGATGTTCTGAACTTCAGCCAGCTTGTCCTGCCCTGTGCGAGTGCGGGTGCGTACTTCCCGGCCTATTCTGCGCGCGGATGTTATCACCACGGGAACGAACAGCAACAGCGCCCAACTGAGGTAGCCGCCCAGCCGAATTACGAGCCCAATCCCGAAAAGGAATGTGAAGAACTGCTGCAGGAAGTCGCCGATGACCGAGCTCATCGCGGTTTGCACGCGATCCACGTCGTTGATGAGCGTGGAGAGGATGGTGCCGGTGGGGTTTTGATGGAAGAACCGCGTCGAGCGCCGGATAATGGTTTCGTAGAGATGATTGCGAAGGTCGGTGATCGTGCCGAAGCCGGCGTAGTTCACCAGGTAAGTACCGAGGTAATCGCAGAGGCCTTTGACGACGGTTGAGGCGACGATCGCATAAGCCACAACTGTCCAGGCGTTGTGCATGAAGTGAGGGGCAAGCATCCTCAGGTCGAAATGCCATTTGGTTTGGGGAAGGCCAAGGATGATCGGGCCTTCGGGCGCATAGGGCGCCAGGACCCGGTCGAAGATGGGCTGCAAGAGGAGGACGCGAAACGTGTCCAGCACACCCACGAATGCTGACAGCACCACCCCCGGCAGCCATTCCAGCACATACGGCAACCCGTAGCGCAGCAGGCGCAGGAAGTTCCTCATGCTGTTCCGCCCATCTTACCCATGACGGGCCCGAATCTGCGCTGCGATCGAGTGCGGGAGTCCATCCCCGTATTGTATCCGCGCCAGACGTAATGCGCCTCTTGCGCCCGTTACTCTCGTCAGGCGGTTAGTATCTCTTTAGGTTATGTTGCGCTGTCCAGGGTCGTCTGAGCCGGCTTGTGCGCTGCCAATTCGCGCACGCGTTGTTATGATGGCGAAGTGATCCATCCTGCAAATCAAGCCATCCCGAGCCGCCTGCGCACTGTCTTCCTCGACCGCGACGGCATTCTTAACGAAAAGATGCCGGAGGGCCAATACGTCACGCGCTGGGAGGATTTTCACGTGCTGCCCGGGGTGCCTGAAGCTCTGCGGCGGCTGAACGAAGCGGGCATGCGCGTCGTTGTCGTCTCGAACCAGCGCGGCATTGCGCGGGGATTCTACACAGCTGCAGATGTGGAAGCAATTCACGAAGCCTTTCAGCGGCATCTCCAAGCCACGGGCGCGCACATCGATGCATTCTCTATTTGTCCGCACGACAAGGGCCACTGCAACTGCCGCAAGCCGCTGCCGGGACTCTTCGAGCAAGCTGTCGCGCAGTTCCCCGAGATCACCGCCGCCACCAGCGTGATGATCGGCGACTCCCTCTCTGACATTGAGTTTGGCCGCAGCCTGGGCATGAGTACGGTCTTCATCGAAGGCGATCCCGCGCGGCGCAAATTCGGCGCGGAAGAAGCCGCAAAGCTGGCCGGCATGCGCTGCGCTTCCCTGCCCCAGGCCGTAGAGGCGCTGCTGGCGGCGCGATCGTAGCGCCCAGCGAGCCTCAATACGCCTTCAGGTCCACGATGGCCTTCAAGATCGTCTCCGGCTGGGGAAGAATCGCATTCTCCAGAATCGGCTGGTAGGCGACAAAGGTGTCCAGGGAGCCAACGCGCCGCACGGGTGCGTCGAGATCGTCGAACAACTCATCGGCAATGCGCGCCACGATCTCCGCGCCGTATCCCCAGCTGATCATGTCCTCGTGTGCCACGATCACGCGGTTGGTCTTGCGCACCGATGCGGCAATCCCCTCCCAATCGTAGGGATTCAACGTGCGCAGATCCAGGATCTCCACATCAATAGAGTGCTCGCGCTCGGCCTGTTGCGCGGCCTGCAGGGCGCGCGGCACCAGGGCGCCATAAGTCACGAGCGTGATGTCCGCGCCTGAACGAACGATTTTCGCCTTCCCAAACGGAATGGCGAACTCCGGTCCCGGATACGCCGCTCGCCCGTACGTCTCGCGGTAGAGCCGCTTGTGCTCGAGAAACAGCACCGGATCGTCGCAGCGAATCGCCGTGCGCAGCAGTCCGTTGGCGTCGAGCGCATTCGAGGGGAACACGACGCGAAGGCCCGGAATGTGCGTGAAGATGCTCTCGCCGGACTGGGAATGATAAATGGCGCCGCCTGTGAGATAGCCCCCGATCGGCGCGCGGATCACCGCCGGCGCGGCCCACTCGCCGTTGGAGCGCCAGCGCATCAAAGCCAACTCATTGTGAATCTGATGCATAGCCGGCCAAATGTAATCGAAGAATTGAATCTCCACCACCGGCTTCATGCCGCGCAGCGCGTATCCCACGGCGCGTCCGACAATATTCGCTTCGGCCAGCGGCGAGTTGAAGATGCGCCCCGAACCGAACTCGGCTTGCAGTCCCGCAGTGAGCTTGAAGACGCCGCCCTTGCCTTTCACCTCGGCCAGCGCTTCTGCGCGACTGGCATCGGCCACATCCTCGCCATAAACCACGATACGTGGGTCGCGGCGCATTTCGTCGCGCAGGCAGGCATTGATCAGCTCAGCCATGGTCCGCGCCCCCGCTGCTTTTTGCCCGCCCGTTTGCCCAACTTGACCGGCCCCATTCGCCTTTGCCGCAGGTTGCGGCTGCTCCGTGGCAAAGGCGGCGCGCGTCGGATCGAGATCTTCGGAGTAAATATGGGCATTCACTTTCTCCACCGCGGGCAACGGTGCTTCCAGCGCGCGCTCGGCGGCCTCGGCAACCTCACGTTCCAGCATCTGCTCCAGATCGTCCAATTCCGGCGCCGTTCGAACCCCTTGGCCGATCAGCCGCGTCCGCATTCTGGCCAAAGGGTCGCACAGGGCGTCGGCTTCCCGCTCGGCGGCCGAGCGATACAGTCTGTCGTCGTCCGAGAGCGAATGGGAGTACAGCCGCACACAATGCCCATGAACCAGTGCCGGTCCGCGGCCGGAGCGGCAGTGCGCCGCCGCCTCCTCGAAAGCCCGTAGGCAAACCACCGGATCGTTGCCGTCCACTTCGGCAAAGTAGAAGTTGGGGAAGTTCGCCACCAGCCGGGAGATGTTTCCGCCCGGCGTGTTCACCTCCACGGGAACGCTGATGGCGTATCCGTTATCCTCGACACAGAAGATCACCGGCAGCTTCTGATTCGACGCGGTGTTGATCGCTTCCCAGAACTCGCCTTGCGAGGTCGAGCCCTCGCCGAGGCAGGCCAGCGACACTTCGTCGCCATGGAAGTCCACGTCGCGAAAGGCGCGATAATCGCCCCCCGCCCTGGCCGCGGCCTCGGGGTGGTTGCTGAAAGCCCTCCCGGCCTCGGCGCAGCCCACAGCATGGAGCAACTGCGTCGCCGTTGAAGACGAAGTGCTCACGATGTGCAGCGAGCGGCTGCTCCAGTGGGCGGGCATCTGCCGCCCTCCGCCGCCTGGAGCGGTGGCCGCGCCCACGGCTTGCAGCATCATTTCGTAGGGCGTAACACCCAAGGCCAGGCAAAGAGCACGATCACGATAGTAGGGGAAGAACCAATCGTATCCGGGACGCAGCGCAAGCGCGGCGCCCACTTGCAGCGCCTCGTGGCCCGCGGCCGAGATCTGAAAGAAGATCTTCTGCTGGCGCTTGAGGAGGATTTCGCGGTCGTCCACCGAGCGAGAGAGAAACATCAGCCGGTAGATCTCAACCAACTGTTGCGCGGTCAGCCCGTCCGAGGCCGGATGCGTTCCGGACGCACGGGCGCTGGAAAATGCCACTCCCATTCCGTTCGACCCCCATTGCGAAACCAGAGTATCCGTTTCCCGGAGCCACAGCACTCAAGCCCGTGGTCCCCATCGACGGGTGGCTCGAAGAGCCGGGGTCGTCGAGTTGGGAGCAACAGGGAGCGGCGACCCTGAATGAAGCGGAAAAGTACGAGCGAACTCCGGTTTTTTCCGGAAAACCACTTTCCGGATACTGCCCCGATTGATTGTAACAATTCGGCGGGACAAACGTTCACTCGTCATTAGAGGCCGCGCGCCTGCTATCGCCGCATCGCATGGCCCTTCAATGAATAGGGTAAGCAAGAGGCGCCGGCATGAGTGACTGCGCCGGTTGCTCCACGCCCTCCGCCATCCTCTCCTTCACGCTGTGCGCCAGTTTCTCAATTTCGGCCAATTTGTGCTCCTGGTCCAGCGTCAATTCGTCTGTGCCGGCAGCGGCGACCTCGTCATTTAACTCCCTGGCGAGCTTCAGCAGTTTGTTGACATCGGCAACCATCTGCCTCTGACGCTCAATGTTAAGCGCTTTTAGTCGCCTCTCCATCAAGATGGAATCATAGTCATCCGGCGAATCCAGGTCCGGCCGCCCAGTCACAGAGGCACGCCCAGACGCCTGGCCTCCGTTGTTCCCAAAAGGCGACTGGGAACGACCCGCCGGGACAGAGGCAAGCGCCAGAAGCAGCGCCATCCCAAACGCCGCCGAGAGGGTTCGCCTCACCCGGCCTGACCAGCCGCTCGCCATTCTTCGTCCCGCTTCATGCATGTTGCACCGTCCCAGAAGCATGTTGGATGGTTTGTCTCAGCTCTTGCCGGACCCAGCTCTCACCTTGTGCGCAAGCTGCTCGATCTCGTCTGCCTTGCGCACTACAGTCAGCGAAAGGGTATCTTTAGTGGTCTTGTCGACCTCTATCTTCAGGTCTTTCGCCAATTTCAGCAGGTCGGCGCATTCGCTTGCGATCTGCCGCTTGCTCGCATCCTCGGCCTTGGTCCCAGCTGGCTGCTTATTCTGCTGGGTGGGTGCAGCCGTTTGCGCGGCCGCGCTCTTGGGAGGATCGAACGCAGGCAGCGGAAACGCCGCTTGCGCATGGCCCCGAAGCAGTCCCGCGCCAGCCGCCACAGTCATTGCGGCCAGGCACGCCAGGGCGCAAAGCCATCCTGCCCGGCTTCGAGCCCGGCCTGCGGAGTTTATGCCGCCGCGCCAAACTCTTTTCATCGACCTCACCATCCCGGTTAGAGTGAACCGGCAGGGCGGATCAGGGTTCCGGCCACTCCTGCGCACAGTCTAGTCTAGTTGGAGGAGTTTTTGCATGTCTCTTTGCTCGGTAGCGGCACAATTTTCGCTGGCCATACGCTGGAGCTGGTTCCAGGAGGGCCGATTCCTCGGCCGGGTGCTGGACGAGTGGATCCTGGACAGCCAGGAGTTCCTCCACACAAAGCTGCCCCGCCTGATCGTGATTGCGATTATCGCCTTTGTGCTCAGTCGCTTGCTGCGTCTCATGACTGTCCATATGACGCGCATGGCCGAGCAGAGCGGGGCCGGACCGGGCCGCCTTGGCGAGGTAAAAACCATAGCAGGAGTCATCCGCGCGACGGGTCTGGCGGTTATTGGTTTCATTGCCGCACTTCAGTTCCTTGGCGCCATGGGCTTCAATCTCGCCCCGCTGCTGGCTTCAGCCGGGGTCGCGGGCATTGCCATCGGCCTCGCCGCGCAAAACGTCGTCAAAGACATGTTCAACGGCTTTCTCATCCTGGTTGAAGGCCAGTTCAGCGTAGGCGACAGGGTTCAACTGGCCGGAGTGACCGGAATTGTCGAGACGCTCACCCTTCGCAAAATCACGGTGCGCGACGACAACGGAACCCTGTGGGTCATCCCCAACTCGCAGATCACCACCGTGGCCAACTTGAGCGCGGGCTTCACCGTGGCCACCATCAACGTCAGCGTTGACTTCTCCGCCAACCCCGATCAGGTGACGAAGCTGCTGACGGACATCGCCATGGAGGTCCGCAACAGCGAGGAATGCAAGCCGGTTTTCTTGGCCGATCCGCAAGTTCTGGGGGTAGACGCTGTGAAGGGATCGCAGATGATCTTTCCCGTCGTCTTCAAAACCAAGGCCACACAGCAATTCGGCCCGGTGCGCGAGTTCCAGCGTCGCGTGAGGCTTGCTCTTGAAGAGCACCACATGCTTCCCGGCGACCCCTACCGGGTGTTCACAACATTTACGTCCGGCGGCAAAGAGAATCCAGCGGCAAGCCAGGCTGTCCACGGCCGCGCGGAGCCGGATGCCACACGACCACCCGACCCCACCACGCTTAAGCAGCCGGACAGTAACCCGTTCAGCGGCTCATAGCGCGGGGACCCTCCTCAAGGGGTTATGTCATCCCGAGCGACTTACGCAGGTCAAGGATCTGCGGTTGCATTTCCCCTCTTTCCGTATCATCATCGTTGAACGGGCCGCTTCCCCCCACCGCGCCCGAATAAACTCTGCACGCTCGTCCGCGATTCCCGCACGGAGGATCTGGAATCATGCCCAAGCGCAACCTCCTGGCCGCCATTCTCATCGGCGCGCTGCTCGCGCCCGGCCTCCCGGCCCAGGCCACGAACCCCTCCTACCTCGCCGAGTTCCCTTCCGTCGACGCCGTCATGAACGGCATGAAAACCGCCGACCCCGACGAAACCGCTTCGCGCCAGATGGCCGCTTTCACGTGGCTCATGCAAATGATTCTCGACATGGCGGGCCCGCGCCAATTCCTGCGCGGTCCGCAGGGCCTGACGCCCGACGAAAACAACCTGCGTCTGGCCTACAACACGGCCCTCTACAACATGCAGAAGTCCAATCCGAAATACAGCGCTCCCGGCCCCATGCAGCAGCTCAAGTTCTCTCTTGTCTTCCGCAACCAGATGATCCGCGCGCTGTTCCCCGCCACGTTTCCCGCCGAGTACGACAAGGTCGTAGCCCAGGCCCAGCAGGCCCGGGCGCAGCTTCATCAGCAGGCCGTCGCCGCCTCTCAAGCGCGCGAAAAAGCCGCGCAGCCCGCCGTGCAACAAGCCTTCGACCAGTTCCGCCAGCAATATGAAGCGCAGCAGAAAGAAATGAACATGGACCCGCAGGCGCGCGAGGTGCGCCGCTGCGTCACCTCGGGCCGCGTCATGGCCGTCTGCACCGGCAACGCACTCATGGGCTCGCTCATGCCCAACGTCAACGGCCTCCTCAGCTCCCTCGCTCCCGGCCAGGTCGGTAAAGAAGTCACCGGGCCACAATTCGCCGGCGTCTTCCAGGGCGCAGGCTGGCGCCTGGACTTCAGCGAGGCATCAGTCGCTGTCAGCTGCCAGGACATGATTCCCGATTCACACGCCTATACCATCGCTTTCTCCAACAATCGCGCCGTGCTCTCCATCGCCAGCACCCCCGCAAACATCGCTCTCAGCTTCAACGGCGATACCTTCACCGGTCCCGCTCCGGTCGTCGTCGACGGCCGCATCGCCCTCGGCGTCCGCCAGGGCAAGGACCCGGTCAGCGGCAAGAACGCTACGATCTACAGCTACGAGCGCGTCACCCGCACCTGCTCCAAGCCCCTGCTCACAAAATCCTCCTCGCCCGGCGTCGTCGGCGCCGAGCAGAATCTTGTCGTCAGCATGTTCAACGACGGCGACTCCGGCCCGCCTACCCCCGCCGGCCTGCGCATGAACGGCGTCTACGCCGCGGCCAGCGGCGGTTTCAGTGTGGAGTTCTTCCCTGAGTCGGCGATCCTCGGCTGCGGCCCCGACGTGGCGCGCGCCTATCCATACACTGTGGTCGCCAACGGCTCCGAGCTCGCCATCAAGATCGCCGCGACCGACCATCCGCTCACGCTCGCCATCAAGCCCAACAACACGCTCGATCCCGGCCCCGGCTCCTATCTCGTCCAGGGCCGCTTCATCACCGGCCAGAACGCGAACGGCGACTACATCTTCGTGCCGCGCACGGCCACCTGTTCCCTGGCTCCGCTCGCGCCCGGCAAAGTCCCGTCGATTCCCTACTTCCCACCCCCGCAGACCGCCTCCGCGCAATGACCGGGCGCTCCGTCCTCACTTCGTACGGGCCGCGGTCGACCGCGCAAGAGGCCCCCGCACCTACTATATCGGCGCGCGGAAGCACAGCCCGTTACCGTCGGGATCCGTCACCGCAGGCTGCGCCGCCCTTGATCCCACCGCGCTCAAGCAGCCCGAGGTCAACCCGTTTAAGGCGGTTCTCCAATTTCTATGTAGCGTTTCCGATCTATTCCAAGGTGGCTTTTTCTTGAGGAAAAAGCCACTTAGCTTTTGTGGCTTCGCTCTACACCAATTGGAGAACCGCGTTAGCGGCGAATAAGCTATTCGGAAGCGCCCGAGCCGCGAATGACACCGTAAGCCAACTCAGCAGCTTCAAAAGCTTCTGTCATCCTGAGCAACGTCTGGCCCGCGAAGCGCGCCAGACGAAGTCGAAGGACCCGCTTGTGAGGCAGGCTCGAGTCCAACTGCTCGGCGGCTTAGCAAGCAGGGAAAAGCAGGTCCTTCGGCTCGTCCGCCGCGGCGGCCTCGCTCAGGATGACAGAGCTAGGGTTTAGGCCAGCGATTGCAACAGCGCTTCGGCATCGGTCAACGGCGGCAGACATGTGCGTCCGCGGCAGACGAGCGCCCAAGCCTTTGCTCCGGCTGGCGCTGGCGCGTGCAGCAGCGTTTCCGCCAGGGTCTCAGGAATTCCGCCCGGCACAAGCCGCGCTGGATCGATGCGCACCACCGTCTTGTTCACGGCGAATCGCGCAACAGCCAGTGCTTCCAGGCGCTCGGCTTCGGGCCCCGAACCGATAATGGCAATCTGCACCGGATCGAGCAAGAAGCGTTCGGCAGCCAGCCCATAGCTGCCGGCGTACAGGCCGAAGTGCTCCACGATCCCGGCAAAGCAGGCCAGCGCATCTTCGGCGATCTCGCGATACTCTTTGCGCCCGCTCAGTTCCTCCAAACGTAGGAGCGCAGCCGCAGCCGTCGGATTCCCCGCAGGCGTGGGCGCATCCTGCAGCGGCTTGCGCCGCGCCATCAATGCGCCAAGCGGCATCTCCATTGGTAGCGCATTCAATGGCGCGGAAATGTCAAAGAACCCGCCTGCGGAGGCGTCGTGGAATTGCTCGATCATGGCGTCGGCCAGCTTTACCGCGGCTTGGTAAATGTTCATCTCGCCGCTCGCCAGCCACGCATCCACGCAGGCGTTCACGGTGAAGGCATAATCGTCGAGCGTGCCGGGCGCTCTTTCCTGCGGTGAAACTCCGTCGGGGTAGACGATCACATGCTTGAGCGCGGCCTCGCCGTCCCACGCCTCGTCGAGCAGCCGCTTTAGCGTGCGCAGCGCAAACGCCCGCGCCTGGTCCATGTGCAGCACGCGCGCCGCCTCCAGATACGCCGTTACCGCCATCGCGTTCCAGCCGGTGTAAAGCGTCCGATCGATCAGCGGCGTAGGCCGCTTTTCGCGCGCGGCCAGCAGTTTGGCGCGCGCCGCGCCGCGCAGCGCCCGCAACGATTCCACGCTGACGCCGGATTGAGCCGCCATCTCCGCCAGCGTCTGCCTTACGTGCAGCACATTCTTGGCCGGGTTGTGGTGCATGTCGCCCAGCTCGCCGATGTCCCAGTACTTCGCCGCGAATCCCAGTTCGGCAGGATCGAGAACGGCGCGCGCCTCCTCAAGCGTCCACGTAAAGTAGTCGCCGTCGTCGTCAAGGCCCACATCGGCATCCTTCGAAGCATAAAATCCGCCGCGCTCGCGGTCCGTCATCGTTGCGTCCAGCCATGCAACAATCTCTCGCGCGATCTTAAGAAAATCCTCGCGGACAAAACTCTGATAGCCGTGAACATAGTTACGCAGCAGCTCCGTGTTGTCGTAGAGCACCTTCTCGAAATGCGGCACTACCCATCGCTCGTCCACGCTGTAGCGATGGAACCCGCCTGCGAGCTGATCGTAGACGCCGCCGCGGGCCATCTTTTCGAGCGTCGTAGTGAAGGCCTCACGGGCCCGCTCGTTGCCGCGCCTCATGGCGACTTCGAGCAGCAGGTCCAGCGCCGCCGGGTGAGGAAACTTGGGCTGCGAACCAAACCCTCCGTTGCGCGCGTCAAACTGCGCAACAATCGAGCCGGCGATCTTGTCCACAAGTTCCAGGCTCAGAGCACCGCCGCGGCCGGAAAAACTCTCATTGTGCTCGATGGCCGCCATCACGCTGCGGGCTGTCTCCAGCGCCTCGTCGCGGCGCTCGCGCCACACCTGCGCCATCGCCAGCAACACGCGCCCCATCCCCGGCCTTCCATAACGGTCGTCGCGAGGAATATACGTGCCGCCGAAGTACGGCCGCCCGTCGGGAGTGAGAAACGCAGTAAGCGGCCATCCGCCCTGTCCGCTGATCGCCGAGACCGCTGCCTGGTAACGCGCGTCCACATCGGGACGCTCGTCGCGATCCACCTTCACGGCCACAAAATGCTCATTGATGACCGCCGCAATCTCAGGATCCTCGTAGGTTTCGCGGTCCATCACATGGCACCAGTGGCACCACACCGCGCCAATGTCCAGCAGAATGGGTTTATCCTCAGCCTGCGCACGCGCAAATGCGGCCTCGCCCCACGCGTGCCAGCACACTGGCTGATGGCGCGCCGAGCGCAGATAGGAAGAGGCTGCGTGCTCCAGTTGATTGCCCGCGCCAGTTGGGGAAACGGCCTCGTGCATATTCCGAGGATACATCGCGCTCGTCCACGCGGCCATCGCCCAAGGTTGAGCCTGATTTCAAATTCAGGCCGCTGACGCTCGCTGCCGGGCCTCACCAATCCTCAGTATCATAAAAACAGGGCAAGCCATGGGAATCTCACCAGGCCATCCGGCGCGCCAAGGCGCCGGAAATGGCAATCCTCTCATCATCGGCGTGCTCGCCCTGCAGGGCGACTACGAGGCGCACGCTCGCGCCTTCCGGTCCGCCGGGGTGCGCACCGTTCTGGTGCGCAAGCCTGAGCAGCTCGCCGGGCTTGACGGCCTCGTGATGCCCGGCGGCGAATCGACCACTATGCTGAAGTTCCTCGAGCAGGATGGCTTTTTTGACGCGCTCGGCAAGTTTGCCTCCAACACGCCCTGTTTCGCCACCTGCGCCGGCTGCATCTTGCTGGCGCGTGAGGTGCTGCACCCCAGGCAGCGCAGCCTAGGACTCCTCGACGCCACGGTGGAGCGCAACGCCTACGGCCGCCAGATCGACTCCACCATTCTCACCCTCCCCACCGATCTTCCCGGCGGCCCGCTGGAGATGGTCTTCATCCGCTCACCGCGCATCACCCACGTGGGCGAGGGCGTCGAAGTGCTCGCCCGCCGCGACGGATTCCCCGTCCTGGTGCGTCAGGGTCATCTTCTGGTCGCCACATTCCACCCCGAAATGACCGCGGACTCGCGCGTGCAACAGTTGTTCCTCGACATGGTCCGTGCGCACAAGCGTGGATAGCACGATTTCCCAAAACGTACTATCATGAAGACTCAATGATGGTCCCCGCTTCCCCATCCGCGTCGCCGCCTCAGTCCTCAGTCCCTAAGTCCCTGGTCCCTGGTACTTCACCCCGCCCCGGCCTGCGCGCTCTCTTCGACGACGCCGCCGGCAATCTTCGCGGCAAGGTCGTCGGCGTCTACGGCATCCTCCTCCTCTTCAATGCCGGCGCCTGGCTCTGGGCCGCCGTCGCCTTTCGCCACTTTCCCTTGCTCCTCGGCACCGCCCTCCTCGCCTACAGCTTCGGCCTGCGCCACGCGGTCGACGCCGACCACATCGCCGCCATCGACAACGTCACCCGCAAGCTGATGCAGGAGGGCAAGCGCCCCGTCGCCGTCGGCTTCATGTTCTCCCTCGGCCATTCCACCATCGTCGTCCTCGGCTCCGCGGCAATCGCCGCCACCGCCCTCGCCCTGCAGCACCACATGGACGCGGCGCGCTCGATCGGCGGCGTCATCGGCACTCTCGTCTCCAGCCTGTTTCTCATCGGCATCGCCATCGTCAATATCGTCGTCCTCGCCTCCATCTATCGCGCCTTCGTCCGTGTGCGTAACGGCGCCCCCTACGTCGATGAAGACTTCGACATGCTCCTCGCCAACCGCGGATTCCTCGCCCGCCTCTTCCGCCCCATGTTCGCTATGATCCGCCGCAGTTGGCACATGTACCCCCTCGGCGTCCTCTTCGGCCTCGGCTTCGACACCGCGACCGAGATCGGCCTCCTCGGCATCTCCGCCGCTGAAGCCTCCCGCGGACTTCCCCTCTGGTCCATCCTCGCCTTCCCTGTCTTATTTGCCGCCGGCATGTCGCTGGTCGACACGACCGACAACATCCTCATGCTCGGGGCGTATGGTTGGGCCTTCATCAAGCCCGTCCGCAAGCTCTACTACAACATGACCATCACCTTCGTCTCCGTCCTCGTCGCCCTCGTCGTCGGCGGCATTGAGGCGCTCTCGCTCCTCGCCGGCCAGCTCCATCTCGGCGGCGTCTTCTGGCAGCTCGTGCTCCGCCTCAACTCGAGCTTCGGCGCACTCGGCTACTTCATCATCGGCCTCTTCGCCCTCAGTTGGATCGTCTCCATCGCCATCTATAAATGGCGCCGCTTCGACGACCTCGAATTCAGCGACTAAGGCGGTTCTCCAATTTCTATGTAGCGTTTCCGATCTATTCCAAGGTGGCTTTTTCTTGAGGAAAAAGCCACTTAGCTTTTGTGGCTTCGCTCTACACCAATTGGAGAACCGCGTTAACCCCGTCCCGGAACCTGTCCTGAGCGAAGCCGAAGGATACCTCAGCCCCTGTTTTCTGTTCCCTGCTTCCTGTTCTCTGATCCCTACTCTTCCCCCTTCCCATCCCCACCCCCATCCTGCTATAGATCGAGCAGTCCGTATCCGCCTTCGCTTTGGCGGCAGCGCCTGCTCTCGAAGCGACGATTCTATTTCCCGGCAGCGGGAACAACCCAGGAGGTTCGTATGGCCGAGCACTCTCACACCCACACCCACGATTCCGTCACCCACACTCACGAGCACACCCACGGCGATGGCTTCCACGATCACACCCATGAGCCGCCTGTACCTCCCGGCACCACGCACAGCCACGAGCACACCCACGGCGCCCTCACCCACTCGCATCCCCACGACCACGCCCATGATCACGAGCACCACGAGCACGACCATAGCCACACCTAAGGCGGTTCTCCAATTTCTATGTGGCGTTTCCGATCTATTCCAAGGTGGCTTTTTCTTGAGGAAAAAGCCACTTAGCTCTTGTGGCTTCGCTCTACACCAATTGGAGAACCGCGTTAGCCGAGCCGACCGATCCACGAGGCTGACCGATCCCCACCCTGAAACCCGCGGGTGTCGCACCTTCGCTGTGTCTCTGCTTCTGCGGCTAAGGTGGGATCCGGCTGCCCTGCCCCGGCTCCGCTAGGGTGGGTTAATGACGGAGGGAGCGTGGGGCTTCAGCCCCACTAACACCCGCCCGCCCATTTCTCGAGAGATAAAGCACGCGGCGAAGCCGCGATCAAACCGACGTTCCTTGTAGCTTCTTGTCACTCGATCTGGGAACGGGCCCCCGCTCAATCCCAGAATGGGCCGCCCTGGGCGGTAAAACGCACAGGCTCGCCCTTTCGCCGTACATTCTCTTAGAATGGTGATGTAGGCTTTCCTGAATCCTCAAGACACTTGGAGCAGCCGGAAGTGGGCAGTACATCGAATAACGGGACGAATCCACAGCTGGAGCTGGCTGACCGCGTGCGCCGCCAGGTCGCCCCGCGAATCCCTCAAAAACGCAAATCCGAACTCGGCCAGTTTATGACGCCATCAAAGACGGCTGAGTTCATGGCCTCTCTTTTTCCGCAATCAACGGAGATGAATTGTCGCCTCTTGGACGCCGGGGCTGGCGTCGGAGCTCTTTCCTGCGCGTTTCTCGATAGATGGGTCAGGGGGGAGTTTGTATTCGACGCTGTCGATGTGTTTGCGTACGAGATTGACGACACGCTGAGAGCCCACCTTGCCGACCACCTTCGTGCTTATGAAGGCATTCGCTCCCATGTCCTTGGAGGGGATTTCATTGAGCTAGCGGGGCACCCGCTGATTAACGGCTTCGGCAATTTCACACACGCGATCTTGAATCCGCCGTACAAAAAGATCAATAACGGTTCCTTCCATCGTCACACGTTGCGCAAGCTCGGCATAGAAACCGTCAACCTTTATTCAGCCTTCGTCGCGCTTGCAATCGCCCACGCGAGTCACGGCGCTCAAATCGTAGCAATTATCCCGCGAAGTTTCTGCAACGGCCCTTACTACCGACCATTCCGTGAGTTTGTCCTGGGCCGCACCGCATTGAGGCAGATGCACCTATTCGAATCTCGGAGCAAGGCATTTAGTGACGACGACGTTCTCCAGGAGAACATAATTGTCCGGCTTGAGCGCGGTGCTCAGCAGGGGACGGTCACGATTTCCTCCTCCTCCGACGATAGTTTTTCCGATATAACAGTTCATGAACTCGCTTTCAGCCGAATCGTTCATGACGATGATCGTGAGTGCTTTATTCACGTGCCAAACAGCGTGAGAAAGAGCAGAATTGAATGCATCGATGGAGTAAGCTATTCCCTCGAAGAACTTGGCGTTCAGGTTTCAACCGGACCAGTTGTTGAATTCCGATTGAGGCACCAACTTTGCGGCAATCCCGAGCCGGGGGCCGTTCCCCTCCTCTACCCGGCCCATTTCAGGGAGGGGAAGACGGAATGGCCAAAGCTTGGTGCCAAGAAGCCGAACGCAATACGTCGTAATTCACAAACCGAGAAATGGCTCTACCCCAACGGGGCCTACTGCGTGGTGCGAAGGTTCTCTTCCAAGGAGGAAAGGCGTCGAATCGTCGCAAGTGTGGTTGATCCGGTGGCGTTCGGGGAGGCTCGGATGCTCGGCTTTGAAAATCATCTGAACGTATTTCACGAGAACAGGCAAGGCCTTCCCAAGGACCTTGCGGAAGGGCTCGCCGCATTCCTGAATACGGCGGCAGTTGACGAGAACTTTCGGTGCTTCAACGGTCACACGCAGGTGAACGCAACCGACCTCCGGGCCATGAAATACCCGAGTCGGCCTGCCTTGATCCGGCTCGGGCGATGGGCCCAAAAGAATCGACTAGCCGCTCAACAAATTGCAGACGAAAGCTCACCCGGCGCGCTCGAGAGAATTCTGGTCTGAGCTGAAGTTGCGACACCGTTCCGCGCCAGCTATCATACTCGCAGCAAAATGGCAAAGCGAGTATCGATCCACGATCGATTCAAGGCAATTCGTCAGGGCCGCATCGATGCCGGAGGCCCCTGCGTTCCAGACTCGCTCCAAGGGGTGCCTAAGAAGCGAATCGAACAGGTCCTCGCAGTTGTGGACCTTAATACGCGTGACTGCGTCGATTGCACGTTTGCTTTGCTTGACAACGCCACTCGGAGCTTCAAAGGATTCACATTAGCGGACGGTGCATCCACCGCGCACATTGGTGCGCACATCGCATTCCTACAACGCGACAATGACATCAAGCTGGACCGAGAGGGGCGCGACTACTGGATCCGGCCCCTAATCGAGATTGGCGCAATCGAGCCCGTAACACTGAACGAGGGAAGATTCATCGCTGGCCACGTCGTGGCAAAGTCTCCGAATTCTTCGTACAGGCTCAACAAAGAATTCGTGGATATTCTCAAGGCGCCGGACCCAGAATGGGAAGCCGAATTAAGAATTTGGATCAGTGCCGACGCAACGCGCCGAAGGCTGGAAATGCAGGCCAGCGCAGCAGAGGAATCCAGGAGAACTCTTGACACGGGCCATAGGCAGCTGATCGCAACAGCCGTCTCCCAGTATGCGAGAGTTTTTCTGCCCGGCTACGTGGTTCTATATATCGACGACTCAGACGGAACCAGAATCTCTCAAGAGGAAAAAGAGAAGCTACTGACGGCGGGAATCACCATCGAACTCGGCGACGCCTTCCCCGACGTGCTGCTTTGGAACCCTGACGCAGATAAGCTTTGGTGTATAGAGGCAGTCACAAGCGATGGCGAAGTCGACTCACACAAGGTTGAGCAGTTAACAAAAGTGGCAGAGCGTCACGGAAAGAACGGAATAGGCTTCACGACCGTGTACCAGACCTGGAGAGCTGCGGCCTCTCGACAGGGCGCAAATAAGAACCTCGCCATTGGATCGTTTGTTTGGATAGCATCGGATCCGAGCCGTCAATTCGAAGTACACACATTCGAGAAGCTATTGTCGAACTCGAAAGATGAATAGTTACCCGCACCAGCGACGGCCAGGAGCTCGGCCCCGAAAAATTCAAGTGCTTCGAGGACGACGACTGCCAAACCTGCCCCTACTACGATTCCTGCGACAACGAAATAGTAGCCAATGACTCTGACGATGACGACAATAACGACGACGAATGAATTTTGAACCCGTCCAGTACCCGTCTGTCCACTGTTCTTCTGTGTCTCTATGTCCCTATGTCCCTGTCTTTTTCAGCTCTTCAGCCAGTCCTTTACCTTCTGCACCGTGACGTCGCGGCTGATGTCGCTGATGGCGTTGGTGAGCGGAATGTGCTTGGGGCAAGCTTTGACGCAGTTCTGCGCGTAGCCGCACTCCTGGATGCCGCCGTCGCCGGCCAGCGCCCGCAGACGGTCTTCCTTGAAGACCTTGCCCGTGGGATGGTTGTTGAAGAGCTTGACCTGCGCGATGGTGGCCGCGCCCACAAAGTTCGTGGTTTCGTTGAACTGCGGGCAAACCTCCATGCAGCAGGTGCAACTGATGCAGTTGGAGAGCGGGTAGTTCGCCTCCTGCTGCTGGGGATAGACGCGCGGCCCCGGACCCAAAGCGTAGGTGCCGTCGACCGGAACCCAGGCCTTGACGCGAAGCAGATTTTCAAACAGAACCGAGCGGTCGACCTGCAGATCGCGCACCAGGGGAAACTTGGAGAGCGGCTCCAGGCGAATCGGCTGCTCGAGATTGTCGACCAGCGCCGAGCAGGCCATCTTGGCCTTGCCGTTGATGCGCATCGCGCACGACCCGCAGATTTCCTCGAGGCAATTGGAGTCGTAGGTGATCGGCGCGGTCGGTTTGCCGTCGGCCGTCACTGGGTTCGTGGCGATCTCCATCATCGCCGACACCACGTTCATCCCCGGCCGCCAATCCAGCTCAAACCTCTCCCAAATCACCGGCGCATCCGGGTTGGCCTGGCGGCGAATTTCAAAAGTGACTGTCCTCTTTGCCATGATCCCTTTCCAGCGCGTTCCCTCAGGTGCCAAAGCCCCCCAAAATTTTCCCGGCCTTTTCGGCACGACTAAAGTCGTACCGTTTCAAAGCGCCTCTTCACAACGTCTCATGGGTCATTTGACGGCGTCGTAACGGCGCGCGCGCGGCTTGATGTACTGCGTATCGACCTCCTCGTACTCGAAGCGCGGACCGGAAACGCAGCCCGTAAAACTCGCCTTGGTGGTCTTGAGAAAGCGCTCGTCGTTGCGCTCGGGAAACTCGGGCTTGTAGTGCGCGCCGCGCGATTCGTCGCGCAGCATCGCGCCCAGCACGATGGTGCGCGAAAGCTCCAGCATGTTCTTCAACTGCCGCGTAAACGCGAAGCTGGTGTTGGCCCACTGGCTCTTGTCGCTCAGGTCGATGCGCTGGTAGCGGTCGAGCAGCTCTACGATCTTCTCGTCGGTTTCCTTCAGGTCCTTGTTGTGGCGGATCACCGTGGCGTGCTCGGTCATGGCTTCGCCCAGCTCGCGCCACAGCTTGAAGGGATTTTCCCCGCCTTCGTTCCTGAGCAGTCTCTTATTGGTTTCGAATTGGCGCATCAGCTCCGCAGAAGCTCCGCCATCGCCTTCCGCCGCCGACACGCTCTCAGCGTACTCGAGCGCATTCGGCCCCGCGCGAAATCCGCCGAAGATGCAGCTCACCAGCGAGTTCGCGCCCAGGCGGTTGGCGCCGTGGTACTGGTACTCGCACTCGCCGCAGGCAAAGATCCCAGGAATGCTGGTCATCTGGTTGAAGTCCACCCAAAGCCCGCCCATGGTGTAGTGCATGCCGGGGAAGATCTTCATCGGCTCCTCGCACGGATCGACGCCGACGAACTTCTCGTATATCTCCAGAATGCCGCCCAGCTTGTAGTGCAGGGTCGCGCGGTCGATGTGCGTCAGGTCGAGGTAAACCATCGGCTGGCCGTCCAGCCCCAGCCCGAGGTCGTAGACGACTTTGTGGATGGCGCGCACGGCCACGTCGCGCGGCACCAGGTTGCCGTACTTCGGGTACCACTCTTCAAGGAAGTAGAAGCGCTCCGATTCCGGGATGGCCTTGATGGGACGCTTGTCGCCCGGCGTGCGCGGAACCCAGACGCGGCCGCCCTCGCCGCGCGCCGACTCCGACATCAGGCGCAGCTTGTCGTCGCCCGGGATGCACGTGGGATGCACCTGGATGAACTCGCCGTTGGCGTAGTACGCGCCCTGCTGGAAGATGGCCGACTGCGCCGACCCCGTGCAGATCACAGAGTTGGTGCTCTTTCCGAAGATGGCTCCGATGCCGCCCGTGGCCAGGATGATGGCGTCGGCCGCGAACGACCGCAACTCCATGGAGCGCAAATCGAGGGCGACAATGCCGCGCGTTGCGCCCTTCGCGTCGATAACCGCAGAGAGGAACTCCCATCCCTCGAACTTGTGCACCTTGCCCTCGGCCTCGTGGCGGCGCACCTGCTCGTCGAGCGCGTAGAGCAGTTGCTGGCCAGTTGTTGCTCCGGCAAAGGCGGTGCGATGGTAGAGCGTGCCGCCGAAGCGCCGGAAGTCGAGCAGCCCCTCCGGCGTGCGGTTGAAGGGCACGCCCATGCGGTCGAGCAGATCGACAATCGCCGGCGCGGCCTCGCACATGGCCTTCACGGGCGTCTGGTTGGCCAGGAAGTCGCCGCCATAGATCGTGTCATCGAAGTGCTGCGCGGTGGTGTCGCCTTCGCCCTTCAGGTTCTTGGCGGCGTTGATGCCGCCCTGGGCGCAGACCGAGTGCGAGCGCTTGACGGGCACGATCGAGAACAGATCCACCGTGCCCCCAGCCTCGGCGATCTTAATGACCGCCGCAAGCCCCGCCAGCCCTCCGCCAACCACGATGATTCTGGGTGCTGCCATTTCTAGCTCCTGGCTTCCCGCTTCTAGCTTCGAGTAAGAGACTGGAAGCTATTCGGATAAAAGGCGGCACCGGTACATGCCGGAGCAACCAAGGTGGAAACCGGTACGTTTTTCGGCGCATTCGGATATTCGGGTCCGACAAACGCCCAGATGCTAGCAAGTCCCATGGCCGCGAGCAGCACGCCTCCCGCGGCGCACACGTAGCCGAAGCGTCGGCGGGCCGTTTCTCCCGGCGTGATGCCCCACTTGGCGGCGAAAAGCCACACGCCGTAGGCGAAGTGCCAACAGACGGCGATCATGGCGACGATGTAGACGGCGAGGATCCAGGGATTGGCGAGCTCGTGCTGCACTTTCCAGAAGGCGGCGCCGGGGTTTTCCGGGAGATTGACGCCCATGAAGCGTTGGGTTGCGACATGGTAGGCGATGTAGGCGAAGGCGATCAGGCCCGTATAGCGCTGCACCAGATACATCCAATTTCCCGCCCACGGATAATAGACGATGTTCGACTTGCCGCGCAGCCAGATATAAACGCCGTAGATGCCGTGGTAGAGGAGGGGCAGGAAGATGAAGACCCACTCCATTGCCCGGACCAATGGCAGGCTGTTAAGGAGTTTCACCTGCTCGCCGTAAGCGATCGGTCCCTTCAACGCCTCGAAGTTCGAGAGCAGATGCTCGAGCAGAAACGCGCCGATGGGAACTATGCCCAGCAGCGAGTGCAGCTTGTGCCAAATGAAGCTGGCGCCCTGATTGGCGCGTAAAGGCTCGACGCCGCGTTGGACAATATGTGCAGAAGGGGGCGCGGCGGAGGGTTGAACAGTGGCCATGAAGAATGTGGCTCCTAAAGATGCAGGCTGAAGCAGTCTTAGATTGAAAAACCCACTGGCGGTGTTCTGTATCACATGCATTATTCGTGCCCTGGATCACCTCCGTCAAGCCGCTCCGTTTACAAGCCTTGGCATCATCCGCGGGCCCGGCGCAGCCGCCGAACTACGCGCTTACCGGAGCCGGTTCGCGCTCTGCCATGAGCGGGACGCGGCGGGAGCGCGGACCGGTGTAAATCTGGCGCGGACGAGCGATTTTCTGCTCCGGATCGACGATCATCTCCTGCCACTGTGCAAGCCAGCCAACAGTGCGCGGAATGGCGAACAGCACGGTAAACATCTCGGGTTTGAAGCCGATGGCCTGGTAGATCAGACCCGAATAAAAATCCACATTCGGATAGAGCTTGCGCGTGATGAAGTACTCGTCCTGGAGGGCGATGCGCTCCAGTTCGAGGGCGATACCGAGCTTGGGATTGGGTCCGGTTACCCCCAAAACATCGTCGGCGATCTTCTTGATCAGGGTGGCACGTGGGTCGAAATTCTTATAGACGCGGTGCCCGAAGCCCATCAACTTGCCTCGCCCGTCCTTTACGTTCTTGATGTAGGCGGGAACGTCGGCGACGGAACCGATCTCGTCGAGCATTCTGATCACTTCCTCATTGGCGCCGCCGTGCAGCGGGCCGGCGAGCGCAGAAGCAGCCGAGGCTACACAAAGATACGGGTTGGTCAGAGCGCTGCCCACCGCGCGCATGGTGCTGGTGCTGCAGTTCTGCTCGTGGTCCGCGTGGAGGATGAAGAGCACTTCGAGGGCGCGGGCCAGCACGGGGTTGGCGGCATACTTGGGCTCCACCATCCTCCACAGCATGTTCATGAAGTTTTCTGTGTAGCTGAGATCGTTATCCGGGTACACGTAGGGAAAGCCCAGGCTATGCCGATACGACAGAGCGGCAATGGAAGGCATTTTGGCGACCAGCCGCTTGATCTGCAGCAGCCGATTGGCGGGGTCATGAACCTCATTGGCCCCTGGATAGACCGAGGCCAGAGCTGCAACGGTGCTGATCAACATCGACATGGGGTGGGCATCGTACCGAAAGCCCTCCATGAACTTCTTCGTGGTCTCGTGCAGCATGGTGTGGTGGGTGATCTCGAATACCCAGCGGCCGAGTTCGCCGGCAGTCGGCAATTCGCCAAACAGAATCAGATAGGCAACTTCAAGAAACGTGCAGTGCTCGGCCAAGGCTTCGATGGGATAGCCGCAATACTCCAGGATGCCGCGTTCGCCATCGATAAAGGTGATGCTGCTGCGGCAGGAAGCCGTGTTCATGAAAGCCGGATCGTAGAGCATCAGGCCGAAGTCGTTTTCGCCGGCCTTGATCTGGCGGAAGTCCATCGCCCGCACGGTTCCATCCTCGATGGGAAGAGTGTAGGTGCGATCAGTGCGGTTGTCGGTCACAGTAAGAGTGCTGGATGGCATGAAGTTCTCCCCTCGTGCGTATGATGTGCCTCGTTCGCCAAACATGCATCTAGATCACACTTAAATGCCGGGTATGATGCTTGACTGTGAGGCAGATCACATTAGTCCAACGGCAGGCCCCGCCGACTTCCGTTTGCTATGTTCCAACCTACATTTTTGCGAATTCGCAGGGGACACGTTATCGATCCGCCCACAAGACCGGAAAGACTTCAGGCCAGGAGTAAAGGCAGCAGCGCTGCAATCGCCCGCCCGCGATGGCTGAGCGAGAGCTTGGTTTCGAGATCGATTTCGGCCATGGTCTTGCCCAGCTCCGGCAGATAAAACAGCGGATCGTAGCCGAACCCTCCGATTCCGCGCGGCGCATCCAGAATCATTCCTTCGACCGCGCCTTCTGCCGTGTGACACACCGCTCCGTCGCGCGCCGCCACCAGCACGCAGCGGTAGCGCGCCGTGCGCTTCGCCGCAGGAACGCCCGTCATCCGCTGCAGGAGCAACATATTGTTCCACACGTCGGTGTTGTCATTGGCATCGGGCGAATCCACCAGCCCAGAGTCAGCGGCAAAGCGCGCCGAGCGCACGCCGGGAGCGCTTCCGAGCAGGTCGACTTCGAGACCGGAGTCGTCGGCCAGCACCAGTGCGCCGGGAGCAAATCGCGAGTAGTAAACCGCTTTGAGCGCTGCGTTGGCCGCAAACGTATCGCCGTGCTCTTCCGGCGCGGGGATTTTTTCGATTCCTGGAAGAGGGTCGATGCTGACCGCGAACGCCTGCGCAGCAGTGCGAAAGTCGCGCAGCTTGCCTGCGCTGGTGGTGGCGACGTAGAGGCGGAGAGCCATGAATTGAGTTTAGCGGGCGGGGTGAGACGGGGAACTAGATTAGGAAGGATGCGTCAATCCAATTAAAAAAGGGGCGGACACGATGCGCAAATACAGCTTTGTCGTTTCTATTCCTATGCTATGTCTCGCTTCGGCCTTGTTGGTCCCGGGTTTGGATGCATCTGGGAAACAGCACACAAAATGGCCCTCTGTGAAGGTAGCGGAAGTTCCAGAGGTCGGAAAAACAATCAGTCCTCCACGCGGATCAATGGGCTGTGTCATAGCTGCGGCACAAATCGACCCCTGTTATCTGGCGATCGCAAACGGGATCTCTTATCAAGTTGCGTACCGGCAAGACGGCAGCCTGTTCCGCGTTACCGATGTGCGTACGATCGGCTCCGATTTTGTATCCCCGGAGGACTTGAAGGTTGGCGAGATCATCGCGATCAGCAAACCAGGTGATCTGATATTGGCTCCCTATTTCGCCGTCTATGCAAATCACGGAACGACTTGGATACCGGTGGTCGGAGGCATTCAGAATGATGTGACCGTTGTGGGCGTGGACGGCAGAGACAAGGCGACTCCGGTCAACCAACTTAGATTTGGGAGCGGCGAAATCCATGTGAGGATCATGGGATTCGTTCAGCGGAAGGGCGTCGACCGGTAGGTGAAATGGAGTACAGCGCGGTTTTATAAATGATCGACTGTGCAACCGGCCCCTGCAACCGGTAGGCTTTGAAATTGCTCGCTGGCTTCCTCCGTAGTCCGCTCGCGACGAATGAAGATGGAGCACAAATGCCAACAGTGATCCTGGCCGGAATCGGATAGCGCATCGTAGGAGCGGCGTGCGCCGCGTCGTTTTATGCGCCCATTGAGAAGGTGAAGAAATGGTCCTAGGAGACCACCTGGGATGTGGCCGGCTTCTTCTCTTGGGTTCTTCTGCCGCTGTCGGTGAGCTATCTCCTGCTTCCGAGTTCCCATGCCTTCTACGCGTCGTTGAGCCCCGGCCTGATGTTGAAAGTTGCGCATTTTGGCGCCATGTGGAGCATCGGCAACGTGAGTTACGGGCTCACCATGCGCCATTTGGGAATGTCGCCGGGCATCGGCGTGGCCATTGGCGTCACACTCGTGGTTAGCACGCTGGTGCCGCCTCTGATGCATGGCCAGGCTGGATGCTGCACATGAGCATCAATGGGCTCTGCGGCGCGCTGGTAGGCTTGGCGCCGGGCGAGCGGATGGGCGTGGGAAGCCGTCCGATTCGTCCGCTTTGGGCAGGCATCCTCGTCATTATCGCCGCGGCGAATCTGGTGGGCTTGGGAATGGCGTCTTAGCCGGCAACCAGGCGCGGCGCAATCCTCAGTCAGCCGGGGAGCGGCACTTCCTTATCCAGTTCCTGCGCAATGAGGTCGGCACGCAGATTTTCCACCGTTGAGAAGAGCAGCGCCTTTATTCCCATCGCGGCAGCGGCTTGAACATTCTCAGGCTTGTCGTCGACGAAGAGCGTCTCCTCGGGCCGCGTGCCAAGTCTTCCGAGGACATAGCGATAGATAGCGGGGTCGGGCTTGGCCACGCGGAGTTGATAGCTCCACACGAGCACATCGAATCGCGAAAGCCAGCCGAGTTTGCGTTCCATGTATTCGTGCACAGCGTCGCCCATGTTGGAGACGATGGCCGTGAGCAGGCCGCGTTGCTTGAGCTCGCGCTGCCATGCAAGCATCGCCGGGTTTTCGGTAGTCCACATGCGGGCATCCCAGAGATTCAACTCTATGACCGCAGATGCGGGCAGGACGAGCCCGGCGTCGCGCGCGAGCTCCCGCCAGAAGCCCACGCCGGTCAACTCGCCCTTGTCGTAGGCATCACGATTGGCCCAATACAAGCTGTCGAGGCGATTTGCTGGAAGACCGGTGATGCGCACCAATGCGGCGTGAGCCGCGGGGTCCGGCGGACCGGTTAATACCCTTCCGTAGTCGAAGAGCACAGCGCGCAGAGCCAACATCCCCTCGATGACGCCCGTGTATCGTTGGAAAGGGCGCTTCTCTCATTGTGCACGATGGGCGGTTGCGACCCGATGGAGCGGCCGCGATTGGCCGAAACGGCACGATGCACTTTTCGCAGAGAACGGATTGGCACACGGAGGAAAGCGAGCTGGCGCGAGCGCGCAGGCTGCGCCGCGAGGCCGGTCTGCCGATTGCCGATCTCACGGCTTCCAATCCCACTCGCTGCGGCTTCGCCTATCCTGCGTCTCTGCTCGATGGTCTTGCCGATCCGCGCGCCCTCGACTACGATCCGCAGCCCATAGGCCTTTTCCATGCCCGCAAGGCTGTCTGCGCTTATTACGCAGCCCACGGCGTAGATCTCGACCCCGGCCAGATTGTCCTTACCACCAGCACCAGCGAGGCCTACAGCTTCCTCTTCCGGTTGCTTTCAAACGCAGGGGACGAAGTCCTCATCCTTCAGCCCGGCTACCCGCTCTTTGACTTCCTTGCCGCCCTCGACGATGTGCGCCTCAAGGCGGCACCGCTGATTTATGAGAATGGCTGGCAGATCGACGCCGAAGGGATGCGCCGCGCCATTACGCCCCACACGCGGGCAATTGTGGTTGTGCACCCAAACAATCCGACCGGTCATTTCACCAAGGCGCGAGAGGCTGCCGAACTTGCCCTCTTGTGCCGCGAGCTCGATCTTGCGCTCATCGTGGACGAAGTCTTTCTCGATTACGGCCTTAGCGTAGAGGGCACAAGTTTCGCCTCGGGCCTTGAAGGGGTTCCGGTTTTCGTGGTGAGCGGGCTCAGCAAGGTCGCCGGTCTGCCGCAAATGAAGGCGGCGTGGATCGTAGTCACCGGTCCCGAGCAGGAGCAGGCGCTCGCGCGTCTTGAGATCATCGCCGACACCTTTCTCTCAATGAATGCGCCCGTGCAGTGGGCGCTTGCGGATTGGCTCACGGGCCGGACGGCGATCCGGGATCAGATACGGAACCGGGTGGCCGCCAATCTGGCCGCGCTGGACCGTCAGCTCGCCGCCCTTCCCGCTGTGCAACGGCTCGTTCTGGAGGGCGGTTGGTACGCAGTCCTCCGGGTTCCCGCGTTCCAGCCGGACGAGCAAACTGCCCTGGCGCTCCTGGAACGCGGCGCAGGGGTGCATCCCGGCTATTTTTTCGGAATGCCGGAGTCAGGCTGGCTGGTCATCAGCCTGCTCGTTCCGGAGTCTGAATTCAGGACCGGGGTAACCATCCTGATTGACTACTTTAGAACGAATCTCTGAGGTAACATTACAAGGAATCATCCTTAATGTTTTCTTGAACTAATCGCTGTTTTCCCATCAATAAAAACAGGTTATATGGACGCTCAACTTGCATGGCGAGTTTGCAGGAACGGGTTGCTGCTGCGCTCTTCGCCGATAGTCGTTGCGGGACCATGGCCGGGTAAAACTTTTGTTTCATCGGGCAATGTGAGGAGCCGCGCATGGAGGGAATCGATGATTTGATCGAAGTCTCCGCCAGGCAGGTCGGTGCGGCCGATGCTCCCGGCAAAAAGTGTGTCGCCTGCAATCAGCAGCTTCAGCGGGATAAAGTGCAGGCAGACCGATCCCTGCGTGTGACCCGGGGTATGCAGCACCTGTGCGGGATAGCTCTCCAGCCCCACAATCTGACCGTCCTTCAGGGGTTCGTCGGGTGGAGCGATCTCCGGCGCGCGCACTCCGAGCCACGCCGCCTGCGCGTCCATCATCTTCAGCAGCGGCAGGTCGTTCTCATTCAGGAAAATGGGCGCTCCTGTGAGCCGATTGAGCTTGAGAGCCCCGCCCACATGGTCGATATGGGCGTGCGTGACGAGGATCTGCTTGAGCTGAAGCCCCAATTTGGTCAGCCGCCTGTGGATCCGGCTCACTTCGTCACCGGGATCGATCACGATGGCTTCGCGGGACGCATCATCTGCCAGAATCGTGCAATTGCAGGCCAGCGGCCCCACCGGAAAGGACTCAAGGATCATGCTTCGATTGTAGGGCCTTGAGGTTAGGCGCGCGCCAAGCAGGCGATTCCTCAATAGCGAAGAAATGACGAAAGGTATAATTCAATGTTTTCAATGACTTACAGCGGCATATATGGGGGGTGGGGGTAGGACTGATGGTGGGGTGGTACGAAGCGGGGACGCAGGGACGGAGAGTTGACGGCACATACAAACATTGTGCGCCGAGCAGGGGGAATGATCGGCAAAGCTGGGAGAGAAATCGAGGAGCGGGGATCCGATGGTGGATCAGGGAGTTAGCGGGGTTACGAGATGGCGGGCAGGAATCGAGGGAGTTGACAGGGCAAGACAACCATTCCAGTCAGAGGACGCTGCGAGCGAGAATTACGAATTCCGCATCGATATCCTTCGTGCTGCTAAAAGGACACTTCGACAGATCTAAATATCTTTTGATCCTAGGCCGGATCGACACATAGATTTCGGTGAAAATGAATGGGCGCTGAATGTGGTTCGCTGAGCAAAAGCAACCACAGATCCTTCGACTCCGTCCGCCACGGTGGACTCCGCTCAGGATGACAGCTGGATTTGTGGTGCTAACTGATTTGTTTGTGGTGCGAACTGATTTGTGGTGCGAACTGGTTTGTTTGTGGTGCGAACTTTGGAGACAGAACACTCGCCCACCTGTTCAAGGCCGGGGGATGAGTCCCAACCTTGGACTTGTTATTCAATTTCTCAGTGTGCGACGACGGCAGCAACCGGCGTGATGGTTTCTGGCGCGATGTTCCAGCCTTCGAGCTGCACGATGGGCGCGACGAAGGCATTCTCCGGCAGCAACGCAGTCAATGTGCGCGACTCTCCCGGCGCAAGCTCGATCCAATTGTCGGACCAGAGAACAGGGGCAATCAGGCCGCCTGACGGGGTGCGGACAGCAGCACGAATCTGAAAGGCCAACGCCGTGGACTGGTTGTCGAGATGCACGCGAATCTCGCGGCCGCTTGAGGTGTTCCCGATCTCGGCGCGAGAAAGAAGATTGGCCGGCGGCAGGCTCATGAGCGCGGAAAGGTCCTCGTAGCGGGCCGCAGGCGAGCGCGTATAGTCGGTCTTTCCCCAATCGAAGGTTGTGAGCGTGGTGGGCACCCAATAGAAGTTGCGGCTGAGGACGCGGCCGGAAGCATCCGACAAGATCAAATCAATCAAGAGTATTTTGTCCGATCCCGAATAGAGATTCTCCGGGATCAGGAAGGCACGTTGCGCACTGTCGACCTCTGCATCGACCGCGGCCTCAGAACTGAACAGTTCCTTCCACGCCAAGTTGTGAACTCGGACGGCTGCATGAAGCCCGGAAACCGGCGCATAGGTGCTGTTCACCACCACGATTGAGTGGTCGTCGTAGGAATACTGAATATGCAGCGGTTCGCAGGCCTTTTTGGCTCCGAAGTATCCGCCATCGGCATCCAGGTAGTAATCGTAGAGGTGCCAAATCATGGAGGGCCAGGAGTTGTTCAGCATATGCAGTATCACGCCTGTGGCCACATACTTGTTCTTGTTGAAGGCTTCGAACATGGCACGCTCGGTGTCGTATTCCATGGTTTCCGCCAGGCGCTCATACTCAGCAGCAGAGTGCGGCTTGCCATAGATGCCTTCCATGGCCTGATCGAGGACGTTGAAGTTGCGGAAATGCCCGCGGCCGGCATGGAGATTCCATGTGGAGGTTGGCGGCCATGCCTGCGGGTCAGGAAGGAACTTTTCGCGGCTGGCAAGAGATGGGATGTCGGGCCCAGGACCGGTCTCAGTATTGAAGCCGAACGCACCGCCATACTGCCGGTCTACATACCAATAGCTCGGCTCCACATAATCGTAGGGCCCGTTCTCCTTCACCCCGGTTGGGCCCGTAAGACCAAACCTGGCCCCGGCCGATGCCAGCACGGGATTGGGCCAGTGGGTCTCTGACTCGACCTTCAGGTAGGCTCTCTCCACGTCGGCCGGCGGATTCCAGTCGTCGCCGTTCAGCCAGACCAACATGCAGGCGTGATGGCGCAGCCGCAGCATTTGCGAGCGCAACGAGGCAGTGGCGATGGCCAGATCCTCCGCGGTCCACGCGTTCCCTTCCGGGACATCGACATGATCTTTGCGCCAGTGCTCCCAGTGATCGCAGCACGGAAAGCCCATCAACACCAGAATGCCCTGCTCGTCGGCCAGATGAAAGAACTCCTCGGGTTCAAGCTGGCCCTCCAGGCGGATGGTGTTAAGGTTCAGATCGCTCACCAGGCGGAACTGATCGCGCAGACGGTGTTCGTCTTCGCGCAGCAGCATGTCCCGTGACCAGCTTCCACCGCGAATCAGAATGGGTTTGCCGTTCACGCGGTACAGGCGGCTGCCACTGGCTGCGGTAAGTTCCGAGGTGATCTCGCGGAAGCCGAAGTCCACGCTCTGCTCGTCAGTAAGCCGGCCCTGCGCTGTAAAGCCGACCGTGAGGCGCTCGAGATGCGGCTGGCCCATCTGCCGCGGCCACCAAGGCTTCGGATCATGAATGCCTAGAGCGGGATATTGTTCGGGAGTAAAGACAACGGTACGATCTTCATGCGCCGCCAGCTCGACCGGCTGTTCGAAGCGGACTCCGGCAGCCGAACCTGTTGCCACACCCTTCACCGTATGGCCGGTCGAATTGTGCAACTCGGCGTATACCGTCAGGTCCGCAACGCTCAGCGTGCTGCCGTGAAAGTGCGTGACAGCCATCGGTGAACTCACCGTAACCGCGCCCGTCTCGACCAGATCGACCCTACCCCACAGACCCATGTCCTTATCCGGCGGGGTGGGACTCCAATCGTTCCAGTTGAAGCCCAGATCGTTCTCGGTGGGCGCAAAAGTCTCCACCGCCAGCACATTCTCCTGGCCGGGTTTAAGATGCTCCGTCACGTCGAAGTCATAGGTGCGCCAGGACCCGGCAATGGCCGTCGAATCTGCAATCCTGCGGCCGTTCAGCCAGAGATCGGCGCGATAGTTGATGCCTCCGAAATGCAGCCAATACCGCTCCTCATTTTGTGATGCGGCCGGGGCCGTAAACACAATGCGATACCACCAGCCGCAGCGGTAGGGACTGTTCTGCGGCATGGGGAAGTTGACAAAATTGTTAGAATACCCAGCCGTTGTTCCAGCCTCCTCAGCGGGATCCTCCGTACCGGGAAGCTGGTTTATGTTCATGCCGAAGTAGGGATCCGGAAACGTTCCGGCTGCAACCTGGGCGGCCAGTACGGTGCTGGGTACGGAGGCTTTCAGCCAGCCATAGGCTGAAAATCCTTCTGTGGAGATCAAGTCGCCCCCGCCCTTCAGGTTACAGGCCGATTGCACGCTCCAGCCGTCGCGAAGAGGCGTTACAGTACCAGCCCGGAGAGCCACCGGTAACGCCAGTGACGCGACAAGACAGAGCACGATCTTTTTGCGCATGGGCACCATCATACTCTTAAGTCCATGGAAAGAGCGCGATAGCGGCGGCTCCATCCAGGGGCAAAGCCCCCGGGATGTTTGAGGCCATCGTACGGCACGACTGAAGTCGTGCCCTTTCAAAACATCCAGGCCTAAAGGCCGTGGGTCGCCTGAGCTCCATTCAGGGGCCTAAAGACCCTTGCTCCCTTTATTCCCGTCAGGAGCTAAAGCCCCGACTTAGAAGTCAGGCCCTGATACAAGGGCGGCCGGTGGGGAGTCCGTGACAGGATGGGGTGCCGAAAAAGTAACGAAAAAGCGAAAACATTCGCTGCGGTTCGCTTTTTATTCGCTATAATGCGTCCATGGCTGTTACACGCAGGCAAAAAGAAGTTCTGGATTTCCTGGAGGCGTTTGTGAGCCGCAACGGCTACTCGCCTTCCTTTGAAGAGATTGCGCGCGGCATGCACTTGAAGAGCCTGGCCACCGTGCACAAGCACATCACCAACCTGGAAAAGAAAGGAATGCTGGACCGCGTGCACAATCGCAGCCGGTCCATCGACGTGCTTCCTCCCGGAACTCGTACCCGCTCCAGCCTCAAATTGCCGCTGGCCGGGCGCATCGCAGCGGGGCTTCCGGTGGAGGCGATGGAAACTCCGGAGACGATCTCTCTGCACGATGTGGTCGGCAACCGCGACGTCTTTGCCCTCGAGGTGCGCGGAGACTCCATGCGCGACGAGCACATAATCAATGGCGACTACGTGCTGGTGGAACGCACGCGGACGGCTCGCCAAGGCGAGATCGTGGTAGCCCTGGTGCACGGCAGCGAGACAACGCTCAAGCGATTCTTCCCGGAAGGAAACGTAGTGCGGTTGCAGCCGGCCAATCTGGAGATGGATCCCATCTACGTCCCGGCGGCGCAGGTCGCCATTCAGGGCCGCGTGCTGGGCGTATTACGCAAGTACAAATAGGGGAGGGCGTGACACTCCATGCCTCGACAGTCCCTCGTTCGGGACAGCGAGCGCCACACGTCCCATACAATCAAAGCGAACTTTCGGGAAACCAAATCAACCTTTCGCCTGCGCCATACGTTCGGCCCGCCACACCGCGCCATCGAGAGGAACCACTGCTTCCTTCCCCACCGGCATCTCCGGCGCGGCAGCGCGCAGCCCCGCAAAGAACGCCTCGCGCACGATCGCCATCTTCTCGATCACGCTGCCGGTCCAAGCTACCGGGACCTCGCCGGCGATGGCGTGTTTGCGGCGCAGCTTGGAACGGACCAGGAGCACAAAATCGACCAGGTCGGCCGCGGCCTGGCGCAAAACTTCCACTGCTACCTGATCGCCGGCCTCGGCCAGCTCGTTGATCGCCGGCGCCAGCGCCGCAAAATCCGGTCCCGGCGTGCTGTCACCCACGTTAATCAATTCGTCCATGGTGGGCGTGCCCCATACCTCGGCCACTTTCTTCAGCACTTCCGTCGGCTCCTCACGGTCGTAGGCCTTCAGCGCCCGGCGAATAGCGTGGAGGCCGATCCAGTACCCGGAACCCTCGTCACCCAGCCGCGAGCTCCATCCGCCCGCCGATTCGGTGCCGCAATTGGGTGCGCGGCCGATGGTATTCGTGCCCGTTCCGGCGATCTGCAGGATTCCCGGCCCTCCCTTGAACGCCGCGTCGAGCGCAATCACGTGGTCGCCCACGACTTCGGATTGCTCCACCGCAAATTCGTCGAAGACCGCGGTGATCCACTCCGTAATCCCTGGCATGCTGGCGCTGGCCATGCCGCACGAGGCCGCGCGCACTCCCTTCACGCAGGCTTGCGCAAACACCTCCTTCAGCAGCGCGCGTAGATTGGCTTCAGCGGCTTCGGCTCCCACGCGCAGCCTCTTAATCGAGCCGCTTTGCCCGCTTCCCACAACCTTCCCGCCGGCGACAATCGCAGCCCTTGTGTGGCTGCCTCCGCCGTCAATTCCCAGGACCACACTCATTTTCCCCTTCCCATTATGGCTCCGGCGCGCCGCCTTGATCGAGCAGCGTTCCCGACAGGATGTTCAGGCTCCCGTCGGACTTCGGCGCATGGAGACCAAGCAGATGGGCAAGCCATGGATAGAGATTGACGTTTTCAAACGGCGACACCGTCCTACCCCCCACGAGATCCGGCCCGGCGGCGAAGAAAATGGCCTTCATCTCGGGCGTCCTGTGGGGATCGAAACCGCTCATGCCGATCGCCGGCGGACCATCGGGTTGCCCTGCCGGCGGAGCGTGCGCGCGAATCGCATAAGGCCCGGTCGCTACAATCACCGGGTCGCCCTCGCGCGGATTGTGGTTGTAATTGAGCTCGGCTGGAACATTCTTGAGGCGGTAGACTTGAAAATCCGACGAGGCATGTTTGAGCGCGTCGTAAACGCGCGCGCGATCCTCCTCGATTTTGCCATAGAGGAGCGAACCAACTGTTTCAAACCCCGCCAAATTGGCGAATTGATCGAAGTCGATCCAATCGCCCTCCGGTTTCACCATCCCGTGATCGCTCACCACTACCAGATCGATGGGCAGACCGGTGCCTTTGAGCGCGGCCCGGAGTTTCCCCACCAGAAGATCCATCTTCAGCACCGCGGCTCGGGTTTCAGGAGCATCGGGACCGAACTGTTTCCCCTCAAGGCCCGGTTCGGAGAATTGCATGGCGATGTAGTGCGGACGATCCGCAGCGGGCAGGCGGAGCAACGCCACTGCATCGTCTATCCGCGCCTGCCGGGCCTCGGGTGCGAGCTCAGTCCTGGCATCGTAGTGCGCGTAGTACGAGGGCCGGAAGCCCGCAATCTTGGCCTCTGAGCCGGGCCAGAGGAGGCATGCCGTGCGCATTCCCTGGCTCTCGGCCAGGCTCCACAAGGGAACGCCGCTATACCAGGAGCCATCGCTCACAGCCTGCGGATCGTACATCGAGAAGCGAGCCCCGCGCGCGGGATCGCGAAAATTGTTGGCGACGATGCCGTGGTGTTCGGGATAAAGGCCGGTGGCCATCGTGAGATAGTTGGGAAAGGTCAGCGAAGGATAGCTGGGCAACATGCCCTCTGGCGCCCAGACGCCCTGCCTACCCAACGCCAGCAGGCGGGTGGCATTGTCGCGCTTGGCGTAGTCCCAGCGGAAGCCATCCAGCGACACCAGCACCACATAATGCTGGCTCTGCGCCCAGGCATTATTGGGGCCGTTTTCGACATGCGTGAGTGGGAGCAATGGGCTGAATCCGCCGCCCTGCCCCGTCAGGATTTGTTGCGCCGGGGCCAAACCGAGGGCCAGCAAAACCGCAACAGGAACCGAACGGCCCAGGGCGCTAGATCGCATCGAAAACACCCCCGCACCAGCTTATCGCATGGCGCGAATGCACGCCCGCGCCATGACTAGCTAGGCGAACACTCGCGCCCAGGCCATGCGCGCTAGGCCCACGGCGAGAATGAAGAGTTTTTGCAAGAGCGGCACGCTTGCCCGCCGCGTAAACACATCGTAATTCGCCCGCTCAATGCGCTTCAGCAGCGCATGGTAAATGGAAACCAAAACCCACAGCGCGGGACGGCTCACGGGGTCAACCAGCGGCAAAAGGAGACGCGCCGCGCGGTAGTAGCGTTCCGCAAGCCGGGCGATGGAGGCAAAGAGCTCGCGCTCGTTGGCCGTGGGCGGCGCGTTTTTCGCTCGATGAAGCAGCGAATCGAGGGTGACTCCGTGGCGGGCGAGATCCTTGAGGGGCAGATAGACCCTGTTGCGCGCCGCATCCTCGGCCACATCGCGCAAAATGTTGGTCAATTGGAATGCAATTCCAGTTTCCTCAGCCAGCTTTTCCGCGCGCAGGTCGCGGTAGCCGAAGATGCGGATGCAGACCAGGCCCACGACCGAGGCCACCAGGTAGCAGTAGCGGTAGAGATCGGGAAACGTAGCGTATGTGTCCGGCTCACCGGCGGGAACGTGGTCCAGATCCAGGGTGACGCCGGCCACAAGCTCGTCGAGAAGCACGAGTGGAATCTCGAAGCGCTTCGTTGCGTCGCGCACGGCCAGAAAGACGGGGTCGCTGGTAACGGCGCCGTTAGCCGCCTGGCGCCACGCCGCCAGCCATGCGTCAAGGCGGCGCCAACGCTCCTCGCGCGACAGGCTTTCGTCGTCGGCCAGGTCGTCGGCCTGCCGCATAAAGGCGTAGATGGCGCAGATGGCGTTGCGGCGCTCGGTGGGGAGAGCGACAAACGCGTAATAGAAGTTCTTAGCTTCGCGTTTGGCGATTGCTCTGCAGGCCGCGTAGGCGCGGATCAGAGCCAGGTCGTGCGATGGAGCCGTCTGCGTCAAACAGTCTTTCCTGTTGGTCCTGGGCGGAGTCGCAAAAACGGCAGCGCCTTGCCGCCCAGTGCGCGAGCGGCGAGTGCGAGCTTGGTCCCTTTCGAGATGGCCGGCCGCGCGCTCAGCACGTCGTAATCGCGCCGCTCGATGGCACGCAGAATCTCGATGCCGCCACGGCTGAAGAGATCGAGGTCCAGCGCCAGGCCGCGGTTGACTCTGCCAATCAGCGGAAACCCCTGCTCAAAGAGCGATCGCGCATAATCGACTTCGTGGCGCAGCAGGGCGCGAAACTCCGGTGTAGCCGCGCCCTGCGCGATCGTTTCGTCGTTCACGCCAAAGCGGCGCATGTCCTCTTGCGGCAGGTAAACGCGGCCCTTGGCATAGTCTACGCGCACATCCTGCCAGAAGTTGGCGAGCTGCAGCGCGGTGCAGGTCGAATCGGAGAGGCGGAAGTTTTCGTCTCTCGATTCGGGGCTCACTTCGCCGCAGGCATAGAGCACCAGACGTCCCACCGGATTGGCCGAGTAGCGGCAGTAGCCGAGCAGATCGTCCATTGTTGCGTAACGGGTAACGGTCTGGTCCCGTCGAAACGCAATGAGCAAGTCGGCAAAAGGCTCTTTGGGAATCGCGCAGGCTCGAATGGTCTCGGCCAGCGCCACAAAAACCGGATGACGCACCCGCCCCTCATAACAGGCATCCAGTTCGCGTCCCCACAAATCCAGCAGAGCCAGAGCCGCGGAGCGGTCGCCGACCTCGTCGCCCAAATCGTCGGAGATGCGGCAATACGCGTAGATGGAATGGAAATGCGGACGAAGCGCCTTGGGCAAGAACCATGTGGCAACGTGGAAGTTCTCGTAATGCGTTTCCGCCAAATCCCGGCAGTATGCGCGCGCCTCTTCGAGCGTGGCCGCAACCTTAGGGATGCGATAACCGGCCGGCAACGCGGCCCAGCCGCGGGCGATCAACTCATCCTGGCCCGGCGCTCTGTTCTCCAGTGCATCGTTGTCCGGCTGCATGGTTGCCGCGTTCATCGTTTGGCCTCAAGGCACAATAGCCGTCTTGATCTCAGTCGAGCGATTCATCAACTTCTCAAAGACGCGGTTGAGTTCGTAGAGGTGGGCGCGGCCGGTGATAAAGGCGTCGGCCTGGAAGCGCCCGCTTGCAATCAGCGCCAGCGCCCTGCGGCAGATGGCCGGAGTGTGATGGAAGGTAGCGCGCAGCGTGATGTCGCTATAGTGGATGCGGTTGGTATCGAGAGTCACATGCGTATTCGCAGCGCACCCTCCAAAGAAGTTCACCGTGCCGCCCTTGCGCACCAGCTCAACGGCTTCCTGCCACGTTTCGGGCGTGCCCACGGCCTCGATGGCGATATCCACGCCCCGGTTTTTGGGCGTCAGGGCCCGCGCCTCGAGGACAGCCTTCCGCACGCTCAACGCCTGCACCACGTGCGTTGCGCCCAGTTGCCTCGCCGCTTCCACCTGGCCGTCGTGCTTCACAATGGCGATGGTTTCATAGCCGGCCAGCGCAGCCACATGCAGAATCATGAGCCCCAACGGACCCCCGCCGATCACGGCAACGATATCGCCCTTGCGCGGACGAGAATCTTCGAACCCGTGCACCGCGCAGGCCAGCGGCTCGGTCAGCGCCGCGTGCTCCGGCGCCACGCCGTCCGGGATTTGAAGCGTATTCTTGGCCACAATGCGGGCTGGAATCCGAATAAACTCAGCATAAGCGCCGTTATTGAAGAGCAGGTCGTCGCAGAGGTTTTCCTGGCCGCGAGAGCAGAAGTAGCACTGCCCGCAAGGCGCCGAGTTGAGCGCCACCACGCGGTCGCCGGGTGCGAAATCGGAAACTCCCTCGCCCGCTTCCACCACGGTTCCTGCCTGCTCGTGGCCGAATAGCGCCGGAGGAACAATCATGCGCGCATGGTATCCGCGCCGAAAAACCTTGAGATCGGTTCCGCAAGTGAGGGCAGCGCCCACGCTGACAATCAGCTCGCCCGTCGCGGCTTTGGGAACCGGAACCTGTTCGATGCGGATATCTTCGCGGCCGTGGAGAATGGCGGCGCTCATGGTGGTGTGCCCGTGGAAAAGCGCGTTCTCGACGGTCTTGCGGCCATGGATGACGGCGGATTCGACCTTGCGGCGGCCTTTGACGACCGCCGTTTCGACAGTGTTCAGGCCTACCTCGACGACCGTCTCGACTGTATTCAGGCCTCCCTCGACAACGTTTTCAACCGTCTTGCGGCCCTCTTCGACGACGGTCTCGACCGTTTTACGGCCGCGGAGGATCGCGGCTTTCACCGTGCTCGCCATCAGCTCCTCCTCATCCCCTACTCTGCTCCTGCCCCAGGCACAGGCTCCATCATAATCTTCATCGAGCCGGGTTGGGGGTGCGAAGCGATTTCGATAGCCGCGACCGCCTCTTCCAGCGGGAAGCGATGCGAAATTAACTGTGTTAGGTCGAAACCGCTTCGGTAAGCGCCAAAAACCAGGCCCGTAACTTCGTCCAGAATCGGGAATGAAGAGGAGTATGAGCCGAGGAGCACCTTTTCGTCCACGCAAACAGCCGCGGGGTCGAAAGCGGCCTCGCCGTGCTGCGTCTGGGCAAAGAGCAGCACCTTCCCGCCGGGGCGCACCGCATCCATTGCCGTCCGGATCAGTGCGTTGCCTCCGACGGCCAGGATTACCGCGTCCGCGCCTCGGCCTTCGGTCTCCGCAAGCACCCGTTCGACCACATTCTCGGTCCCAGCGTGGATCGGGTTCGTGAGACCGAACCGGGCAGCAATCGCATGGCGCTCCGAAAACAGATCCGAGGTGAGCACGCGGGCGCCCGTGCGGCGCGCCAACGCTGCGTGCATCACGCCAATCGGCCCCTGGCCAATCACCAATGCCGTATCGTCCGGCGCCAAATTGAGCATCTTTAAGCCCTTCAGCACGGTGTTCAGCGGCTCGATAAACGCCGCCTGCTCGAAGGGCACATCGTCGGGAATCCGGACCACGCCGCCCTTGGCCACGAGAAAGTCCATCGCCCGGATGTATTCGGCAAATCCGCCGCCCGACGGCTCAAATCCGGCCGTGGCGCCGGCCTTCTTGTAAAGCGGGCACTGCGCCGGCGTCTGCTTGCGGCAGTAGTAGCACTCGCCACAGGGAACATGATGGAAGCTCATCACGCGATCTCCCACGGCGAATTTGGTCACACCAGCGCCTACCTCCGCAACCACCCCCGCCATCTCGTGGCCGAAGATGCGTGGCGCGGAATGCGAGCCCACGTGAATCTTTTTGAGATCCGTGCCGCAAATGCCGCAGGTGGCGATCTTGATCAGCAGCTCGCCCGGTCCGATCTTCGGCACGGGCACGGTTTCCACGCGCATATCGTTGATGCCGCGATACACCACGGCGCGCATGATCGAAGGGATTGTCGACGCGATCTGGGACTTAGGATTTGAAATCTGGGTAGCCATTCCGTTTTCTGATGTGACCTCATTTATCGAGGAGTTGCCCATCGAGAAAGTCGAGCAGGGTCTCCGCAATGCTTTGGGAAGCCCGCTTACTATTCTCGCCCATCCGCAGGAGCGCAGGCCAGCACCAGGGTCGAAGGGCAGCAAAAAGAGCGAATTGCGCGAGCCTGAATCGGCCGCTGGGCGAGAGGAACCGGTTGAAGTCCGGGAGCCGGTCATTCAGGCCGTCGCTCACGCCTTTGATGCAATAAAACGGAATGCCGCGCATGGCGGCGAGCCGGGCGATTGCCGCAGCCTCCATATCGACGAGGGCGGCTTCATAAGCAGCGGCCAGGCGGCGTTTTTCGGCTTCATCGGCTACGTTGGGGCTGGTAATGAGCCACAGTTCTCCAGCGCCCGCTTCGCAGGGAAAGCGCTCGCCGGTGCGAAGGTCAACCACACCGGCTACGTTGTGTGCCGTGCCTGGCTCAAGATCGGCGCGAAGCGCTCCGGCCCAGCCAATTGAGAAGACGAGGTCGATGGGACCACCCTCCTCAATCGCAGCGAAGGCACGTGTAGCCGCCGCTTGCCCCGCTCCGGCGCACGCTGCAATCCGCTCTTCCTCCTCATTGCGCTGGACCCAGAGGCAGCTGCCATTTCGGGTGCTGTGCGGCCAGCCGCAAACCAGCGGCTTCAGCTCCCCCGGCATGGCGGCGACGATGGCGACGCGGGTCATGTGCCGGCCTGTGCGGTCGTTGTCGGCGCGTAGCCGTGGGCGCGGAACCAGTCGATGGCGGCGCGCATGGCCGGGTAGACGGGCACAATGCGGAAGCCAAGTTCCTGCTGCGCGCGCGCGCTCGACGCAAACATTTTCTTGCGGCCCATGCGCACTTCTTCGAGCGTGGCGCGGGGCTCTTTGCCTCGGATGCGGCCCGTGATCCACTCCTCGAAGAATGCATACGTGACTGCGACGCCGAACGGAATCTTGACCGTTGGCGAAGGGATCCCGGTGATCGCCGACATCTTGTCGAGGATCTGCTTGAGGGTCAGGTTTTCGCCGCCCAGAATATAGCGCCGGCCCGGAGCGCCTTTGGTCAGAGCCAGCACGTGGGCGCGGGCCACCTCGGCAACATCGACCAGATTCAGTCCGGTATCTACGTAAGCCGGGAATCTTCCGTTCAAAAAGTCCACAAAGATGCGGCCGGTGGGCGTGGGCTTGCGGTCGTTGGGTCCGATCGGCGTGGTCGGATTCAGGATCACCACCTGCTGGCCGTCCTGCGCGGCAGCAATTGCTTCCTGCTCGGCCATGAATTTGGACCGCTTGTAGTGGCCCACCATGTCGGCGAGCGAGACCGGCGTGTCTTCGTTGATCACGATCCCATCAGTCCGGAAGTGCATGGTGGCCACACTGGAGGTGTAAACGAAGCGCTTCACTCCGGATTCGCGGGCAATCCGCAGCAGCTCGCGCGTGCCGTCCACGTTGGCGCGGTACATCGCCGCGGGATCGGGAATCCAGAGCCGATAATCCGCAGCGACGTGGACGACGGCATCGCAGCCGCCGATCGCGCTCTTCAGGCCCTCAAGGGCGGCTAAATCTCCCACAATCGTCTCGCCCTTGATCCCCTCAAGGTTGCTGAGGTTGCTTGTCTTTCGAACCAGCAGCCTCAAGCCGGCGCCCTCGCCGGCTAAGGCCCTGGCCACATGATGCCCTATGAATCCTGTCGCGCCTGTAACGAAGATCTTCATGATCGAGCAAGCCAGCGAGTCAGCGGGTTCCACGATTGATCTTAACGCCGCTTGCCGCCCATCTTGCTCCTGAATGACGCGTCCTGTACAATTGCTCAGATTTCCCTCCCCTCCTGGTTCAAGCCCGGGCCAAGCAACTCGCATGCAGCGCACCCGCTGCTCCGGCCGTGATGTTTAAGTCGCTCCGCAGTGCGGCGTGCAATCCATTTGCGATCTGAATTTCATCACGCAGTTCTGAGGTGACTTGCGATGGATAACGTCATTTGCCCACGTTGCGGCGTCTCGAATTCAGCAAATGCTGCATTCTGCACGACCTGCGGAACGCCGCTGGCTGGTCGGCAGCCCCCGGCCCCCGCGGACACGTCTCCGTCCGCGGCGTGGCAGCAGCCCGCCAGCAACCAACCTCCGCCCCCTGGCGCTTTTCCTCCTCCACCCAACGCCTATCCTCCGCCCCCTGGCAGTTACCCTCCACCTCCCGGCGTTTATCCCCCGCCATTTCCCGGTGCCAAAGTGATGGGCAGCAACACAAAATGGGCCCTCGGGCTGGGCATCGCCGCCCTGTTCTGCTGCGGGCCATTCACCGGGGTGCCAGGGATCTTTCTTGCCAAAAAGGATATGAATGAGATCGCTGCCGGGCGGGCTCCGCAATTGGATGAGAGCTGGGCCAAAAATGCCTTTTACCTGAACATCATTGCCTTGGTTTTATTTGTTGCCGGCATTTGCCTGTTTTGGGGCAGAACCGGGCTCCGTCATTTTTGAGTTCCACCGAAGCGTCCCCATGTACAGCTATACCGACAAATCGGTTGCCATCGGTCTGCTGGTGTCAGCTTGCGCTGTGCTCGCGGTCGCCTCCTGGCTCGAACCGGCAGCATGTGGCTATGGAACGCATACCCAGCTCGGGCTGCCTCCGTGCAATTTCCTGCGGCTGACGCATCTGCCCTGCCCCAGTTGCGGACTTACTACTTGCTTCGCGTGGGCGGTTCGGTTCCACTTCTGGAAGGCATTTCTCGCCAATCCTTTCGGCATACTCGCATTCTTTGGCACCGTGTCCCTGATCCCGGTATCGATCTTTCTTCTCTGGCGGCGCGTCTCGTTTCGGCGGATCACTGAGAGTGTTTACTTTTGCAAGGCCGTATATGCTGCGACTGCTCTTTACCTCCTAAGTTGGATTTTCAAGATAGCGGAGTTTCAGTTCGCCGGCCACTGAAGCTTTGCAGTGCAACCGATAAAGGAGATCCATGGCAACCACCGCTCCTCCGCTCATTTGCCCGCAAGGACACGGGCCTGGATTGCCGGGCACACGATTTTGCACGGCGTGCGGGTCCCAGCTTGTCGTCCCCGCCGCGCCGGCGCAACCGCCGCTTGCGGTGTCGGCGCCGCCGGCGACGGCTTCGCCGCCAGCGCCTCCGGGGTGGGCACCTGTTCCTCAAGCTTCCGCGCCGCCGCCGGGGTGGAGGCCTGTGCCTCAACCTTCCGCCCCGCCGGCGGCATCGGCAACTCCTCAGGCATGGACGCCGCCGGCTCAAGTCACCACTCAGCCGACGAAGTGCAGTGCCTGCGGCGGCAACGGCGCCGGTCTGAATCCCGCTGAGGATGTCTGCCTGCAGTGTGGATGGCTGCGTCCTTTGCTCCCCGGTTACCAGCTCGATCGCTCCGTCTTTTTATGGGCGCAGGACGGCCAGGCCATGACCAAATTGCAGGAGGTGACGCCGCTCGTGAGCCTCGCGCGCCACATCTCCGACAAGATTGGCCGTCCCTGGATCGAATCGACCTTCAACGGCATTCGCCTCGGACCCAGGCAGTTGCCCGATGTGTGGAAGCGTGCCATTCTGGCGGCGCGCATTCTCGGCTTGCCTGCCATGCCCGATGTGTATATCGCGGGCGATCAAATGTGGCAAACCTACACCTTCGGCACCGACAACAGCGCATTTATTGTGCTGGGCACTGCCGTACTCAACAACTTCCATGACGACGAACTGCTGTTCATGCTGGCTCGCGAGATGGGACACTGCCGCGCCGGCCATGCTCTTTGGAAGACGGTGATTCGTTTCCTCGCCGGTGACACGGGTTTACACGGCGGCCTGCTGTCGGGAGGAATTTTGAACGCGATCAGCCCCACCAAGTTGATTGGGGGCGCGATTGAAATGCCGCTTCTGATCTGGTCACGCCAATCGGACATCACTGCCGACCGCGCCGGTTTGCTCGCCGTCGGTGACGAAGCCCTCGCGCGCCGCGTTCTTCTGGCTTGGTCCATTCGTTCCAACAACCTCCTCAAGAAGATCAATCTCGAAGAATGGATGAAGCAGGAGGACGCCAGCGACGATCAGATCACGCGCATTTCCGAACTGACAACCTCTACTTCGATGTACACCACGCGGCGCTTGCGCCTGCTGGGTGTGGCGGCGCGCGAGCCCCAGCTTATGCGCTGGAGCCAGACGATCCAACCGATTCGCCAGCGGCTCGCCCCTCCGCCGGAACCGAAACCCGGTACGCCCGCTGCACGCCTCCCTCACGCTGCCCCATCTGCCCCGGCGCCGAAGCCAGCCGCCGGTCCCACTCCGCCGCCAGCTCCCGCCGACTCCATTCGCGTGGTTTGCAACAAGTGCCAGGCAGCCATGCGGGTTCCGCTTGCCGTCCTGCGAGGCAAACCCTCCCTCAACGTGCGCTGTCCACAATGCCACAACGTTCTTACGCTGCGCCCCAAGCCGGCCGTCCCTCCACCGGCTCCTGCCGGTCCACCAGCCAAACTGGTTACCCCGCCGCCGGCTGCTGCCGGTGCACAAACAAAACCAGCTGCCCCGCCGCCGGCTGCTGCCGGCAAAACGAATTGATCGAGAGATTGCGAAGGAGAGATTAAGCCATGCCAAACGATAGCAGCAATGACCCCAATGAAGTGGTGGTGATTGTGCCGGAAGATCCGAGCACAGCGGCCGCGACCGTAACGGATCCCACGAGTCCCTCCGACTCCGGATCGGTAACGGAAGAGATTATCGATGTCGTCCTCGATCCGCTCGAGGCCGGCGTCAGTTCCAGCGAGGGAACCGCAACCACGGAGGAAGTCGTGGAAGAAGTGTTTGTGGTCGACCCTGCCGTGGATTCCACCGTCGCCCCGGACGCAAGCGCCGCAACCGACCCCACCGATAGCGCCGCAACGCCGGCGGCATCGGATGAGCCAGCTGGAGTGGTGGACCCGGTCACCGATTCGCCCGGAACCACAGACACAGGGACCGAAACCGGCTTCTCTGACTCCGGCGATTTGCCGGGAGCCGACACCAGTGATCCCTCCGCATCCGACTCCGGCGCGGTCGATGCCACGGCTGGGAGCAACGCTACCGATCCCGATGCCACAGCGTCCGATGCAACCACAGACCCCAGCACCGATGCGACGAATCCCGATGCCGACTCCAGTACCTTGAGCGATGACCAGCAAACGCTCTCGCAGGACGAGCAGCAGGAAGCACAGGACGCCGCCTCGGGCAACTACTCCACCGCGCAGGACGATGCCCAGCAGGCCTATTCGGACTCGCAGACCGTAGCCGACGAAGGCGGCCCGGACTCCACCGACGAGACCTGGCAAGCGTCTCAGGACGAGAGTTGGGCCAATTGGGATCAGCAGACCGCGAATGAGGACGCCCAGACCGCCGACAGCTACGCCGCATCCGGGGATTCCAACGCCGCCGAGGTGTACGGCGACGCCGCCACCAATGAGCAGGAGAACGCCGACAACTACGGCGAAGCAGGCGAGTATGGCGACCCGTTGGGCCCGACAGAAGATGCCACAACAGACACTGCGGACACCGCTACGGACGATACGCCGGCCGATGCGGCGGCTGCTGACGATACGGCAGCCGTTGACGATTCGGCGCCAAGTGTCGACGATGACTCCTCCGCCTCGTAACTAGAGCGGTTCCACAATACTTGTAAAGTCTCCGGCGGTGGCACAAGGTGGGTTTTTCTTGAGGAAAAACCCACTTAGCTGTTGTTACTTCGGCATACGGCAATTGTGGAACCGCTGTAGCTGTATCTGAACAGGACGAGAAGGGCGCGTCGGCGGGCGATTAGCGATAGCTGCGCCGAAAGACGAATGCGGGGAGGTGAGGACGCCGAGAGTGTGGGGTGCAGCTACTCCAGCGCCTCCGGGTGCAAGCCGATGTTCTTTTCGCCCGCGGTCGTCTTCTCTTTGCAGGCCTGCGCCCAGTCCTCAGGTGCTTGCCGGAAGAGCGATCCCATCTCTGACTCGAGCGCCCTGTATCCAGGAGACTCTTCCGGTCGAAGAACGATGCGCGATTGAATCCCGAAACTGCCAGTTCCCCGTCGCTTGCGATCAGCGCATCAGGGAGCTGAAGTGGGCGCCGAGGTCGTACGGCCACAATAGGATGGCGAGGACACCTCTCCAAAAACTCAGGTGCAGGAACCCGATCGTGAAGAGCCAGGCGGCGCACCACGCCGTCCCCATGAATGTGTGCTGTTCGATTCGTATCTTCTGCATATCTTTCTCCCGGGTATCTTCTTCCATGGTTCCCTCCGCCGCGAGCCCCTCCGAGGTTGAAGGGAGAGTGTAACGCCCATCAGCTTTGCCGGACGCGTATTGACGACGATTGCTTTGCCTTCAAAGATAGCACCTGTACGCGCACCTGCCCGCAAAGCAAGCGAGTCCTCGCGTTGGTTTGCATGCTTTTTCAATTGGAACGGCGCATTCAAGCGTAATCGCTTAGCAGTCTGCCGGGTGGCATTTTGCTCTCTTGGATCGCGTGAGGCTCCGCTATTCCAGGGCCTCGGGTACCAGGCCGATGTTCTTCTCGCCGGCGGCCTTTTTTTCGTTGTAAGCCTTCACCCAATCTTCCCAGTGCTTGCCGGCAGCGCGGTCTTTGCCGCTGAATTCCAGGCGCGCAATGTCGGCGTAGCTCACTTTGCGCTTGTCCGAGGCGTTGGGCGTGAAATATTGCACCCAGGATTCGGCGAGTGTGGCGCCCGTGTGGCGATTGAAGATATAGGCTTCGATCTTTTCGCCGGATTTGAGCGTGAGGGTCACGTCGCCGCGATAATCGAAGGCCTTTTCGAGAGCCTGGCGCAGGTCCTCGTCGCTGGCCAGCGCGGGAACCCAGCCTTCGAGCTCTTCGTGCTCCGTTCCGGGCACCAGCTCCAGCGCTTCGATCTGTTCGCGGGTGCACTTTTGCACCTCCGCGGTCATGCGCGTGTCCCTTCCAGCTCGCGAGCCGGGTGCGTAATCTGCACCAGCGGCGAGGGGCCGTGCGGCATCGGCTCATTGAGCAGATTCAGCGCGTGCCGATCGGGATACAGGCTGAAGCTGCCGCGCACCATCGCCCAGAAGCTCTTCAGCGATCCGAACCCGTCGAAAACCGCCGTGGGCTCGTAGCCGCAACTCACCATGCAGTTCGCGCATTTGGGATTCCCGCTGCCCACGCCGTAATCTTCCCACTGGGTGGTTTCGAGCAGTTCCTTGAACGTATCCGCGTAGCCATCCTGCAGCAGGTAGCAAGGTCGCTGCCAGCCGAAGATGTTATAGGCCGGCGAACCCCACGGCGTGCACTCGTAGTTGCGGTCGCCCATCAGGAATTCGAGGAACAGCGGCGACATGTTGAACTTCCACGTCTTCTTGCGGTTCGACAGGATGGCGCGGAAGAGCCGCCGCACACGCGCGCGGCCCATAAAGCGGTTCTGGTCGGGCGCCTTGTCGTAGCTGTAGCCGGGCGAAAGCACGATGCCCTCGACGCCCATGGCCATCACTTCGTCGAAGAAGGCGCGCACATGGTTGGGATCGGCGCCGTCGAAGAAAGTGGCGTTGGTTGTGACGCGGAAACCGCGCTTCACGGCTTCCTGGATTCCTTCCACGGCTGCATCGTAGCCGCCTTCGCGGCAGACGGAGAAATCATGCTCCTCGCGCTGGCCATCGAGATGCACCGAGAAAGTCAGGTATTTTGAAGGCGTAAACTCCGGCAGGCGCCTCTTGAGTTCAAGCGCATTGGTGCACAGATAGATGTACTTTTTGCGCGCCACGAGGCCGTTGACGATCTCGACGATCTGCGGATGCAACAGCGGCTCGCCGCCAGGGATGGAAACCATGGGTGCGCCGCATTCTTCCGCGGCGGCAAAGCACTCTTCGGGCGTGAGCTGCTTTTTGAGGATGTGCGGCGGATACTGCACCTTGCCGCAGCCTGCGCAGGCCAGGTTGCAGCGAAAGAGCGGCTCCAGCATGAGCACAAGCGGATAGCGCTTATTGCCGCGGAGCTTGTTCCTGAGTACATAGGTGGCGACCGTCCACATCTGGGAGATTGGAACTGCCATCTTGGGGGTTAACCTCCGGCGCCGAATAGGTGGCGCGTAGCCATTCTGTCAAAGTGCGCGTTGCATGGCCCGCTTGTAGGCCGTCAAAGCGAGCAGCGGAAAATAATCGCGATAATTGGTGTAGGCCAGATAAAAAACTCTGGGGAAGCCGGTTCCAGTGTAAAGAGCTTGGCGCGCGGCCCCTTCGCCGGTGCTCTCGTCCCAACTGCCGTCGGGGCGCTGCCGCGTAAGCAGCCAGCGCACTCCTTTGGCAATCGAGTCGGAGCGGTCGTCACCCGCAGCGAGTAAGCCGAGCAGCGCCCAGGCCGTTTGCGAGGGCGTGCTGGGGCCACTGCCGCGCGTATCCGGATCGTCGTAGCTGCCGCAAGTCTCGCCCCAGCCGCCATCGGGATTCTGCACCATGCGAATCCACTCCGCGGCTTGTTGAATTTGCGGCTCGTGATGATCCACGCCAATGGCATCCAGCCCGCGCAGCACCAGGAATGTCCCGTAGATGTAGTTGACACCCCAGCGGCCAAACCAGCTTCCGTCAGGCTCCTGCATTTTGAGGATGAACCTGATGGCTTTCTCCACGCGTTTGTCGGCGCGGGTGTAGCCGTAGCTGGCCAGCATCTCCAGGATTCTTCCCGTAATGTCCACTGTCGGCGGATCGAGCATGGCGTTGTGATCCGCAAAGGGAATGTACTGGAAGATCATCTTGGTGTTGTCTTTGTCGAAGCTGCCCCAGCCGCCGTTTTTGCACTGCATGGCGAACCCCCATGCAATGGCGCGCTGCGCCACCTGGTGCTGATAGCGTTCCCGGGGATTGTCCACCTTGTTGAGCGCCAGCAGCACCTGTGCGGTGTCATCGGTGTCCGGATAAAACTCATTGTTAAACTCGAAGTACCAACCGCCGGGATCGCACTTGCGCGCCTTCACGGTCCAGTCGCCCTTTTGGCGCACCTCCTTCGAAAGCATCCAGTCCGCGGCCTTGATCATGCGCGGATCGTTGCGCGGCGCGCCGGCCTCGCCCAGCACGTAAACCGCCTGGGCCGTGTCCCACACCGGGCTCATGCACGGCTGCATGCGGAACGTCGGCTCCGGCATTTCTTCGGTCGGCGCCTGCTCGATGCCCAATTTCTCGAACTCGTCGCGGGCGCGGATCACTTGCGGATCGTCTTCGGAATAACCCAAACAGCGTAGCGCGATGATCGCATTCAGCATGGCCGGATAGATGGCGCCCAGGCCGTCGGTCATCTCCAACCGTTCCAGCAACCACTTCTCCGCGCGCTTCAATGCCATCTTACGCAGCGGGCGGATGTGCACGGCCTCGGACAAATGCATGATCCGGTCAAGAGCGATGAAGAAGTTGCGCCAGGAGAAGAGGTGCTTGCGATCGACGCGCAAGCGCAGAATGGAGTTGGCGCGGCCGCCCACAAACAGCTCGTCGATGCCCCGCTCGGGCGGAATCTTCTTGTATGGCTTCTTGGCGTACATGATGGCCAGCGGGACAATGATGGAGCGCGACCAAGAAGAGATTTCATAGATATTGAAATAGAACCACTTGGGAAAGAGGACGATCTCCGGAGGGATGGCGGGGACGGCGTCGTAGTCGTACTGGCCGAGCGAGCAGAGATACATTTTCGTGAAGGTGTTGCATGCGGTCACGCCGCCATGGGCAAGGACCCAATCGCTGCACTTCGCCAGCCGCGGATCGTCGGCTCCGATCCCCATCAACTTGGCTGCGAAATAGCACTTGACCGAGAGCGAGATATTGCCCGGACCGCCCGGATAGATGCTCCAACTGCCATCCTGGTTCTGGTAGCGCATCATCTCGGTACAGGCGCGCTGCAGCCGGCCTGGATCGCCGCTCTCGAGCAGCGTGTGCAGAAAAATATAGTCGGCTTCGAGCATCGAGTCGGCTTCGAGCTCGGCACACCAGTAACCATCGGGGTGCTGGAGAGAGAAAAGGAATTCACGCGCGCTCGCGATCGCCGATTCGACATCAGCAATATCTGCGTCAAGCCGCCCAAAACGCGGCGCCGCGGCTTGCGTCTTCTGCTGCTCTGGCGTCATGCTTCTGAAATGTCTCAACTCTTCCCCGGAACACTGCAATTTCTCCTCAGGCTCCGGCGCTTTGGCGCATCGATGTTTAACATGCCCGGCTTACTGAACAATGGTCTCTGTCACCGCACGGGGACAGGTTCGGCTCCACTGGCGCTGCCAATGGCTTGCACAATCTCGGGAGGCAGGCCGAACCGCACGTTCTCCGGCATGACCTCCACTTCTTCGACGCTTTCAAAGCCGTTTTGCCGCAGATAGTTGACCACGTCTTCGACCAGAATCTCCGGAGCCGAGGCGCCGGCGGTGACTGCCACGTTATCCACACCCACGAGCCATTCGGGGTCGATAGCCTGGGAGTTATCAATGAGATACCCGATGGTGCCCAGGTTGCGCGAGACCTCGACTAAGCGATTGGAGTTGGAGCTGTTGGTTGATCCCACGACAAGTACTAACCCAGCCTTGTGGGCCACGTTGCGCACGGCCACCTGCCGGTTTTCGGTGGCGTAGCAAATGTCCTGGGAGTGCGGCCCCACGATGTTGGGAAACTTCAGCTTTAGGGCGTGAATGATGTCGCGCGCTTCATCCAAGCTCAACGTGGTTTGCGTCAGGTAGGCCACGCGGTTCGGGTTGGGCAGTTCAAGCGCCTCAACTTCCGCAACGTTTGATACCACATGGGTTACGTTCGGGGCCTCGCCGAGAGTGCCTTCGATCTCGTCGTGGTCGCGGTGGCCAATGAGCACCAGAGAGTAGCCCTGTTTGGCGAATTTGACTGCCTCGAAGTGCACCTTGGTCACCAGCGGGCAAGTCGCATCAATCACCTTCAAGTTGCGTCCTTTGCTGCGCTCGCGGACTGCAGGCGATACGCCATGAGCGCTATAGATGACGCGCTGGCCTTCGGGGACATCGTCGATTTCGTGCACGAAAATCGCGCCTTTTGCCGCCAACTCGTTCACCACATAGCGGTTATGCACGATCTCCCGCCGCACATAGATGGGTGCGCCGAAGGTGTCGAGAGCGATTTTGACAATGTCGATGGCGCGCACCACGCCGGCGCAGAAGCCACGTGGTTTAAGCAATAACACCCTCTTTTTGCTGGGGGAAGGACCGACCGGGCCGTGATGGGGAATCGATTCGGCGACAGCTATAGTCACGTCTTCAAGTATACCAATGGGCGGGATGAAACGACAGGAGAGAAAATGGAAATTCCCTTCGCTTCATGCTCGTTGCTCCTTCGCTCAATCATGATAAGCGCCCCCCTTGTTTAATGGTTTGCGCGCCGCGTAAGCGAATTTGTTCAGCTTGCCCCTCGCATGATCGCTGCCGCGACCACGGCCTGACCGTAGCTCAGGCCGCCATCGCCGGGACTGACCTGGACGTGCTGGAAGACCTGAAAGCCTTCGGCTTCGAGGCCGGTGCGGAGCAGGCGGGCCAGCCGGCGGTTGTGCAGACAGCCGCCCGAAAGCGCAACTTGCCCGATACCCGTGGCCGCGCGAGCCAGCTCTGCGGTGCGGACAAAAGCAAAAGCTACGCCGGCATGGAAGCGCGCTGCGATGCGCGGCTTGGGGACGCCGGAGCCGAGGTCTGCGAGCAATTGACGCCACAGTGGGGCGACCGAGATGCGCGTGGGCTCGTGCAAATTCCTGTCGCCTCCGAGGAATTCAACCGGGTAGCCGGAATAGAGCGCGTTGGGCTTGGCAGCGTCCGGCCCGGGCAATGGCTCGCCGGCGGCGAGCCCTTCGAGTTCGATTGCCGCTTGCGCCTCGTAATCGACCTCGCGCCGGCCGAGTACTACTGCCGCAACGGCATCGAAGAGACGGCCACAACTCGAAGTGAACGGGGTGTTCAATCCGCGGTCGATCATGCGCCGGAGCACATGCGCCTCTCGCTGCTTTACGCCGGCCAAGTTTAGAACCTGGATCGATTCAAGTTCGAAGCCCGGCGCGCTGAGATGCCCTAAAGTCATGCGCCACGGCTCGCGAATGGCGGCTTCGCCACCGGGCATGGGGACGTAATCGAGGTGGGCGAACCGCTCAAAGCTGTCGAGGCGGCTCACGAGTACTTCCCCGCCCCAGATGCGGCCATCGGTTCCGTAGCCGGTGCCGTCGAGCGAGAGGCCGATAACGGGGCCTTCGAGCGAGTGCTCGGCCATGCAGGCGGCGATGTGGGCGTGATGATGCTGGACGGCGATGAGGCGCAGGCCGCGCTCGCGCGCCCACTCTTTTGCCCACGACGTAGATAAATAGCCGGGGTGCAGGTCGTGGACGACGGTTTGCGGCTCGATCTCGAAGGTGTGCATCAGGTGCTTGAGCGACTCGCGGAAGAAATCGAGGCCGGTAAGATTCTCGAGATCGCCCAGATGCTGGCTCTGGTAAGCGAAGCGGCCGCGAGCGAGGGCGAAGACGTTTTTGAGATGACCGCCGACGGCGAGTGCCGGAGGAGCGTCGAATGGCAACGGGACAGCGAGCGGGACAAAGCCGCGGGCCCGGCGAATCAATTGCGGAGCACCATCGACCAACGCCATTACGGAATCGTCGCAGCGCTGCAGAATCTCGCGGTCGTGCATGAGAAACGCGTCGGCAATCTGGTTGAGCCGGGCCAGCGCCTCGTCGTTGTCGATGGCGATGGGCTCTTCGCTGAGGTTGGCGCTGGTCATCACCAGGGCGCGAACACGGGGATCGGCAAAAAAAAGATGCTGCAAGGGCGCGTACGGAAGAAACACGCCCAGCCACGGGATTCCCGGCGCCACCGCATCCACGATTGGGCAGCCTTCACGCCGCGGCAAAAGAACAATGGGACGCGGCACGGTGAGGAGCATCTTTTCTTCTTTGGCCGTGAGCACGCAGAGGTCGCGCGCGGCGTCGAGATCGCGAACCATGATGGCCAGCGGCTTGCCGTAGCGATGCTTGCGCTCGCGGAGGTGCATGACGGCTGATTCATTCGTGGCATCTACGGCGAGATGGAATCCGCCAATGCCCTTGATGGCCAGGATCTCGCCGGCCAAGAGGCGATCGATGGACGCGGCGACGGGATCGGGCGAGGGAATCTCCGTTCCGTCAGGCTGCACCAGCCAGACGCGCGGCCCGCAGACGCCGCAGGCATTGGGCTGCGCGTGGAAGCGCCGGTTGGTGGGATCGTCGTACTCCGCCTGGCAAGCGGGGCACATTTTGAAGCGCGCCATCGAGGTCTGCGGGCGGTCATAGGGAATGCGGCGCGTGATGGTGAAGCGCGGGCCGCAGTTGGTGCAGTTGAGAAACGGATAGTGATAGCGGCGGTCGCGTGGATCGAGCAACTCGCGCAGGCAGTCCCAACAAGTGGCTGCGTCGGCGGGAATGCCGGTTGAGACCTGGCCGGCCGACTCGCTGGCAACGATGCGGAAACCCGTCTCTCCTGTGGGCTGGACCTCGTGCGCCGTAACGGAATCGATGCGCGAGAGGGGCGGGGCCTCAGCGCGCAGACGGCTGCGAAACGCTTCGACGCGCTCAACCGGCCCTTCAATCTCGATCGTGACGCCGCCAGTATCGTTGCCGATAAAGCCGCTCAACCCCTCCTCCAAAGCCAGCCGGTAGACGAAGGGCCGGAAGCCAACGCCCTGCACGACTCCACGCACGGCGAGCGATTCGCGCCGCTGCGATTTCAGTTGGGTTGGGTCAGTCAAATTCGCGCCTTGCACCGCAGTCAAGGATAGCTCATGAACGCTTTCAATTTCAGCGTCTTCCGCCTGTACCGCCTCTTTCATCATGGTGGCACCGGGCAACCAAATCCTGCCGCAGTTCTTCCAATCGGAAGCGGCCGGATAAAGGCCATGGCCGCGCCCGGGCGCTGGTGCGCCGGGGATGGGTGCTTGTTTGCAGAGTGAAGGATCAACAGCCTCTCCCTGAGCCGGATCGATGACGCTCACGGAGATTAACCGGGGGTGAGAGTTATGAATATGAATAGGATCATGGTTTTATGCGCAGCTCTAAGCCTGACCACTGTGTGCTGGGCTGACGATGCCCGGCAGGCAACCATCGACCGCATTCAACATGCAAGCGAAGTGCTGCAAGAAGTCATGGCTGCACCGGACAAGGGCATTCCCGATGAAGTCATGGAACATGCAAAATGCATCGCGGTAGTGCCGCATCTGGTGAAGGGCGCATTCATCTTTGGCGGCGAGGGCGGCTCGGGCGTGGCCACCTGCCGCACCGCGCAGGGATGGAGCGCTCCGGTATTCTTCAATATCGCGGGCGGCAGTTGGGGATTACAGATCGGCGTGGAGGGAGTGGACCTGGTGATGGTGTTCCAGAACGACCGGGGCATGCAGGAGCTGCTTTCCAGCAAGTTCCAGCTTGGCGCGGGCGCGTCCGTCGCCGCCGGACCGGTGGGGCGGCACGCAACCGCGGATACGGATTGGAAGATGAATGCGGAGATCCTCACCTACTCGCGCGCCAGAGGCGTGTTTGCGGGAGTTTCCCTGCACGGCGCGGTGATCACCCACGACGGCGACGCGATGCGCGCCATATACGGTCCGAACGTGAGCTCGCGCGCCGTACTGAGGGGGCTGGTGCCGGCTCCTCCCGATACGCATCCGTTCCTCTCGGCCGTCCGCAAGGCCGATGATCAGGCGCGCGCTTCGGGTTGATACCGCAGCGCCCCGGCGTGAACAAACATGCAACCCCGGGGCGCTGTTGCCGTTCGCGACGGGTGTGACGGGCTGCCGGAACGCGAGGAAAGACCGCTATGAGACAATGCTCGCGATGAAAGGCAGTCCGCGCATGGCTTCGGTGTTCCGGGTGCTGGCGGCATCTGCGTACGCCAGCCTGGCAACCGCAACAATTTCCGCTCAAAACGGCTCTGCGGCGGTGGTTCACCTCATCGATACTGAAGTTGCGACGCGAGTGGAAAACGTTCTCGGGTTCACCGACATCGAGCACTATTCCGTCTACCGGGGAGACGACGAAGCGCATCCCGCGGCGGAGATGACGGTGAGGGACACCTACAAGAAGGGCGTGGGCAAGACGTACACCGTGCTTTCCGAAAGCGGATCGGGGATCGTGATACGGTTCGGGTTGAAACCGCTGCTGCAAAACGAGCAAGAGATCAACGTGCCCACGAAGGTGGATGATTCCTGGTTTACATCCGCGAATTACGAGATGAAGCTGCAACCCGGGGGGGTGGAGAAGAAGAATGGCCGCGACTGCTACGCCCTCGAAATAAAGCCCAAGCACGAGGCTCCCAACATGATTGACGGAACGCTGTGGGTAGACGCCCGGGACGGCTCGATCGTTGAGATCGACGGAGTTGCGTCAAAGAAGCCGTCGATCTTTGCCGGAACCACGCACATGATGCGGAAGTACGCAAACATCGATGGCTATCCGATGGCCACGCATGCGCGCGCCGAGTCGGACAGCTTTCTCTTTGGGCGCACAGTGGTGGTCATCAATTACAGCGACTACAAGCTGCAACTGAAGACGGGCAAGTAGAGAACATAGGCACGGAGACTGGCTTTCTGTGGGCTCGGCCGGTTGCGGTTTCGACGGCTTCAGAACGATGGGGCCAGCCTTCCTTAGTGATTTACCACACACAGCTTGGACCGTTTTTGCGTGATCTTGTGTGCCGAGACCCGGGTTGCGGCGGTCGAGGGCGCCATGCTGACGGTTCCATTCCGGAGCGACCAAAACCAATGCCAATAAATGGGATAGGCACACACGCCCGTGACTGCTATCACGGATTGCGAAAGGTGATGCCACGTAGAACAATGGTAGACATGAAGCGGAGCGGGGCGAGTGTGCCGCTTTGCTCGTAATGTGAGAGTTCGGTTGCAGCGATCAGGAGGAAACGTGCCGGTATTCACGCCCCCGCCACTACCCAGCGAAGATAAGCGATGGAAGATCGTGAACGGCACCATGCGCAAGAACGGCTTTGCGCGCCACGCATTGATTGAAACGCTGCATACGGTGCAGTCTTCTTTTGGGTATCTCGACGACGATTCCATTCGCTTTGTGGCGCTCAGCCTGCGCGTGCCGTTGAGCCAGGCCTACGGCGTAGCGACGTTTTATCACTACTTCACGTTGAAGCCACCGGGCAAACACACGGTGACGGTTTGCGAGGGCACCGCTTGCTACATCGAGGGCGCCGAGAAGCTGATGGCCGCGGCGGAGAAGCGGTTGGGCATTGCGCAGGGGCAGACCACTGCGGACGGGCAAATCAGCCTGATGACGGCTCGCTGCGTGGGCGCGTGCAGCCGCGCGCCGGTGGCGTTGTACGACGGCGAAGTGGTGGGCGAGATGACGCGTGAACAAATGCTCGAGCAACTGGAAAGGTGGGCCGTGGAATGACAATTGAGGAGCTCGAACAGATCGCGAAAAACGTGCAGCAGGAAAACGCCAAGTTCGATTACGAAGTGAGCGTCTGCATGGATCTGGCCTGCGCGAGCCAGGGCGCCGGCGCGCTGAAGGACGCGCTGGTGAAGGCCGCGGAGGCATCGGGAAAGACCGTGCTGGTGCGCCGCACCGGTTGCATGGGCCCGTGCTCTCATGGACCGCTGGTGCGTGTGGACCCGGAGGAGACGCTTTACCACCGCGTAAAGGCGGGAGATGCCGAGACGATCGTGAAGAGCCTGGGCGGTGCGCCGGCGCCCGAGTTGCAATGCGATTTGAATGAGCACTTCGACAAGCAGGTGCGGGTGGTGCTGGAGAATGCCGGCTACATCGATCCGGAGAAGATCGACGACTACATCGCCCGTGACGGCTACAAAGCGCTGCTGACGGTGCTGACCGAGATGACGCCCAACGGCGTGATTCACCGCGTCACGGAGAGCGGGTTGCGCGGGCGCGGAGGCGGCGGCTATCCCACCGGGCTGAAGTGGGGAACGGTGGCTAAGGCCAAGGGCGACTTGAAATATGTCGTCTGCAACGGCGACGAGGGAGACCCTGGGGCGTTTATGGATCGCAGCGTGATGGAGGGCGATCCGCATCGCGTGATTGAAGGAATGGCCATCGCGGCGTACGCGGTAGGCGCAAGCAAGGGATTCATCTATGTCCGTGCGGAGTATCCCGTAGCCGTGGCGCGGCTAACGACTGCGCTTCGCGAGGCGCGGCGCCACGGATTGCTGGGCAACAGCATCTGCAATACGCCCTTCAACTTCGATGTGGAAATCCGGCTCGGCGCAGGTGCGTTTGTTTGCGGCGAGGAGACGGCGCTGATCGCATCCATTGAGGGAAAGCGCGGCACGCCCAGGCCGCGGCCGCCGTATCCCGCGGCGAGCGGCCTTTGGGGCAAGCCGACGCTGATTAACAACGTCGAGACCTACGCCAACATCGCGCCCATTGTGCGCAACGGCGGCAGGTGGTTCTTCAACATGGGCTCGGAGCGCAGCAAGGGGACCAAGGTCTTTGCGCTTACCGGCAAGATCGCCAACACCGGCCTGGTGGAGGTGCCCATGGGCATCAAGCTGCGCGAGATCATCGAGGTGATCGGCGGCGGCATTCCCGGCGGTCATACGTTCAAAGCGGTGCAGACAGGCGGACCGTCGGGGGGGTGCATCCCGACCGAGATGCTCGATATCGGCGTCAGCTACGACGCGCTGCTGAAGATGGGCTCGATCATGGGCTCCGGCGGCATGATCGTGATGGACGATACTTCCTGCATGGTCAATGTGGCGCGATTCTTCATTGAGTTCTGCATGACGGAATCGTGCGGCAAGTGCATTCCCTGCCGCGCGGGCACGGCGCAGATGTTCACGCTGCTGACGCGCATCTGCAACGGGACCGGAACCATGGACGACCTAGCGCTGCTCGAGGATCTCTGCACCACAGTAAAGGAGACGAGCCTCTGCGGGCTGGGCCAGACCGCACCCAATCCCGTGCTGAGCACGCTGAAGTACTTTCGCAACGAGTACCTCGAGCACATTTTGCACAAGCGGTGTCCGGCCGGCGTTTGCAACATGGAAGCGGCCGTGGAGGTGGTGGCATGAGCCCGGATTCAGAAGTCAAAACTCTTGTCATCGACGAGCAGGAGGTCAGCGCCCAAGCCGGCCAGACGATTCTGGAGGTGGCGCGAGAGAACGAGATTAACATTCCCACGCTCTGCCATCTCGACGGCTTGAGCGACGTGGGCGCTTGCCGGTTGTGCCTGGTGGAGATCAAGGGCAACAACAAACTATTGCCGGCCTGCGTAACCACGGTGCAGGAAGGTATGGAAGTCAGCACCAACACCGAGCGGCTGCAGAAGCATCGCCGCACCATCCTTGAGCTGCTCTTTGCGGAACGCAACCATGTGTGCTCGGTCTGCGTCGCCAATGGCCATTGCGAACTGCAGGCGCTGGGGCAGGAGCAGGGTCTGACCCACGACCGGATGCCGTATCGCTATCCCGATCTGTTCGTCGACGCATCGCACGAACGGTTTACCCTCGACCACAACCGCTGCATTCTTTGCACGCGCTGCGTGCGCGCCTGCTCGGAGATCGAAGGCGCGCATGTTTGGGATGTGATGGGACGCGGCATCAACTCGATCATCATCTCCGACCTGCACGAGGAGTGGGGCAAGTCCACATGCACGCGCTGCGGCAAGTGCGTGCAGGTGTGCCCCACCGGAGCTTTGTTCGACAAGAGCAAGATCGGCTCCGATCATCCCAAGTCTCCTGATTTTCTACCCTATCTGAACCTGATGAGGGAAGCGCAATGAGCAAGGTTAAATTGGCGACAGTCTGGCTGGACGGGTGTTCCGGCTGCCACATGTCGTTTCTCGATATGGACGAACGGCTTCTGGAACTGGCAGAGGTGGTGGATGTGGTCTACAGCCCCATCGTGGATGCCAAGGAGTTCCCAGACGAGGTGGATATCGCGCTGGTGGAGGGAGCCGTGGCCTCGTTAGACGACGAGAAGAAGATCAAGAAGATTCGCGACCACTCGAAGATGCTGGTGGCGATGGGCGACTGCGCGGTGACCGGCAATGTGCCCGCGATGCGCAACCCCATCGGGCCGGAGGCGATCCTCGAGCGCGCCTATATCGAGAACGTGAGCGCGCAGGCGCAGATTCCCTGTGTGGTGGTGCCAAAGCTGCTCAAGGTAGTGCGCCCCATTCATGAGTTTGTGAAGGTGGACGTCTTTCTGCCCGGCTGTCCGCCATCGGCGGATACGTTTCACACCGCGCTGACCGCGCTGGTAAACGGCGGGCCGCTGGATATTCCGGCGCTCACACGCTTTGGAGCCTAACCAATTGGAGCAAGCCCTATGAGCCAGACCATCACGATAGATCCCGTAACGCGCCTTGAAGGACACGGCAAGATCACCATCCAGCTCAACGATCGGGGCGAGGTGGAGGACGCGCACTTCCACGTCACGCAAGTCCGCGGCTTTGAGCGCTTCTGCGAGGGCCGGCCGTTCTACGAGATGCCCAGCCTGATGGCGCGCATCTGCGGCATCTGCCCCGTGTCGCACCTGATTGCGTCAGCCAAAGCCTGCGAAGCCATTATGTCGGTGCGCATTCCGCACACCGCGGCGCAGTTGCGGCGTATGTTGAACCTGGCCCAGATGGTGCAGTCGCACGCGCTGAGCTTCTTTTACCTCGCCTCGCCCGATCTGCTGCTGGGTGTCGAATCCGATCCCAAGGTGCGCAATATTCTAGGCGTGGCGGCGGCGAAGCCCGATCTGGGCCGCGCCGGTGTGGCGCTGCGCCGCTTCGGGCAGAGCCTTATCGAATTTCTCGCCAACAAGCGCGTGCATCCGGGTTGGGTCGTTCCCGGCGGCGTCACCGAGCCGCTTACGGCCGAGAAGCGCGACAAGATTCTCGCCATGATTCCGGAGGCCTACGCCAATATCGACCTGGCTCTCGGGGCGTACAAGAAGATCGCGAATACGTTTAAGGCAGAGATCGAGGTTTTTGCCAATTTCCCGTCGAACTACCTCAGCCTGATCAACGAGGATGAGTCGATCGAGTTCACCGACGGCGCTTTGCGCCTGATCGATGCCGAGGCCAAGACGATCGAAGACGGCATGACGGCGAGCCGGTACGCCGAGGCGATCGGCGAAGCGGTGGAACCCTACAGCTACACCAAGTTCGCGTACTACAAGCCGCTGGGGTATCCCGGCGGAAGCTATCGCGTGGGGCCGCTGGCGCGGCTCAACATCGTGAAGACCATGAGCACGCCGAAGGCCGATAAAGAACTCGCCGAGTTCAAGCAGCTGGCTGCGGGTCCGGTCGCAAGTTCGTTCCACTATCACCACGCGCGGCTGGTGGAGATGCTTTATGGCGTCGAGAAGATCGAGGAGATCCTCGCCGATCCGCGCATCCTGGACAAGCATGTGCGCGCCACGGCGGGCGTGAATCGCCTCGAGGGCGCCGGGCAGGCCGAGGCGCCGCGCGGCGTGCTGCATCATAACTACAAAGTGGATGAGAACGGCAAGATGACCTGGGCCAATCTGGTGATCGCCACCGGCCAGAACAACAAGGCGATGAACCTGGGCGTGCTGCAGACCGCCAAGCATTATGTGAAGAAGGGCAAGTTCACCGAGGGCATTCTGAATCGCGTGGAAGCGGTGGTGCGCACCTTCGATCCCTGCCTGAGCTGCTCCTCGCATGCCGTTGGGCAGATGCCGCTCGTCGTCTCGCTGGTCTCGGTGGACGGAGAGGTTGTGGATCGGGTCGCACGCTGACGGTCGATGTCCTGATGAGCGAGCGCAAAGTTCAATGTTTGGTTCTCGCCTGCGGCAATACGCTGCGGAGCGATGATGGCGTGGGGCCCCGCCTCGCCGCCTGGGCGGAAGAACGGTTCCGAGCGAAACCTGAAGTGCGTGTCGTGTCGCTTCACCAATGGACGCCTGATCTCGCGGAGGAGATTGCAGCGGCAGAATCTGTTCTGTTTGTCGATTGCTCGTTGGAATCCGCTCCGGGACGTGTCAGTCTCATCCCGGTTGAAGCGAATGAAAAGGCCTCTGGAAGCACAGCGCATCAACTGGACCCACCCGAGTTACTCGGTTTAGCGCGTTCGCTGTTTGGGTCGATGCCGGCCCATGCGTTGCTTCTGACCGTCGGCGCCTGCTCCACAGAATTGGGAGAGACATTCAGCGACCGCGTCGAGGCTGCTCTTCCCAGGGCCCAGGGCATACTGGAAAAGGTCGTGCTGCGGACTCTTGCCAACTGATCTGGCTGCCGCGGTCGTAGAGTGAGGCGCCGGACGCGGTGCTCACGGTCGAGGGACGCGCGCAGGACCAGGCTTCTCAACAATCGTGGTCGCCCAGAGGAATCCGCCGACGGCTTCCTTGGCGTTGACGGTTCGTTTGCATCCCACGTAGTCTGCGTAGCTGTTCTGCACGCCGACACCGTCGCACGCGCTGAAAATATCGACCAGGCCGCCACTGCTGATCCGTGCATTGCGTGTGATCGCGTGGTAGCCCGCGGCGACGACCGGCGCGTATTCCTTGCGGTCCAGTATTCCCAACTCGATGCCGCGCTCCAGAGCGTAAGTGAACATGGCGCTGCCGGAAGTGTCGATCCAGTTATCCTTGCGATTCGGCTTGTCGACAATGAAGTACCAGCCTCCGGAAGTTGAATCTTGCGCGCGCTTCAGACTCGCCGCGAGCCGTTCGAAGATATCCAGCACTTCCGCGCGGCCGGGATCATCAGCGGGCAGGCGGGTCAACGCCTCGATCACCACCAACGCGTACCAACCCAGTCCTTCGCTCCAAACTTCCGGCGAGAGCCCAGTGGCGCGGTCGGCCCATTGCACTTTGCGCTGCGGCGCGAACGTGGCGACAGCGGGATCCGCGGCCCATGCGTGGTAATAGAGGCCACTATCGTCTTTGTGCGCATGCCGGGCGAAGATGGTGATCTGACGCACCGCTTCGTCAAAACAGTATTTGCGATCGCCGATGGAATCGCCGTAGCGGAGGAGGAACATTTCGCCCATAAAGACGCCATCGATCCACATTTCGCCGGGCAGCCGCGGATTGTGCCAGAAGCCCCCGTCGGGATTGCGCGGATAGGTGTCGAACATCCTGCGGATCCGTGTCGCGGCCACGCGATAACGCGGATCATGCGTATGCTCGTACAAGCCGACGACGATGTTGCCCGCCATGGCGTTGTCGAGGCTGTCGAGCTTCACGTTGACGAGATTGCCATCGCGGTCGATAAAGGGGTCGATCTGCTGTTTGATGTAGTCCAGATAGCGCGGGTCGCCCGTCGACTGCCACAAGATCTCGAAGCCGTTCAGGGTGTAACCCTTCCAGTAGGACCATGGCGTGAGCGAATCTGCCGGAGCGCCCGTGTTGCGTTTCATCAGCGTGTCGGCAAGCGCGACGGACCAGTAACGGGGCTGCTGGCCGTACGCGCCAGCAGCCCCGGGGATTGAAACGATGACAAGAATCAACGGAAAGCAGGTACGGCGAGCGATTCTGCGAAGGTGCCGGCTCACATAGCCCATTGGGATTCTCCCGCAAACACGCGTCATGACTCGGACTGGCGGAAAGTTACGGCGGCCGCGCACTCGAGCGAAGCCGCCGGTAATACACACAAAAAATGCCGATTAGAAAGCAGCCAAGGTCTGGCGCAGGCTGTAGGAGCTGAGAGTTTTGATATAGTTGCCGCGATCGTAGGGCGATGTGTCGGGCACGGAACGGCGGCTAAGGCAACCGCGTGTCTCCGCAAGCGATGCGTACTCGCGCTTCTCCAGCCAGTAGCGCAGGTCGGCCAGCACGCGCGCAATGTGGTCGATGCCGTGGATGTGCAGCGCGGAGACCATCATGGCCACGCTGCCGCCGGCCATGATCGCCTTCAGAACATCTTCGGCGGAGTGAACGCCGCCGGTGATGCCGATGTCGCCCTTGAGATGGCCGTAGAGTATCGCCGCCCAGTGCAGCCGCGGCAACAGCTCGGAGGGCGTAGAGAAGTGCAACGTGGGCCGCACTTCGAGCGCCTCGATGTCGAAATCGGGCTGGTAGAAGCGGTTGAAGATCACCACGGCGCGCGTGCCCGCGTCTTCAAGCCGCGCGCACAGATTCGGCAGACTGGTGAACGACTGCGAAAGCTTCACGGCCACAGGAACCTTGACCGCTTGGCAGACGCTTTGGACAAGTTCGAGCAGGAGTGCTTCGATCTCGGCCGAGGTCTGGTTGCGGTCCGTGACCAGGGCAAAGGTGTTCAACTCAATGGCCTGGGCTCCGGCCTGTTCCATCTCTTTCGCAAAGCGAACCCAACCGCCGCTGGTGGCGCCATTGAGGCTGGCCAAGATGGGAATGGCGACCGCTTCATGAGCACGCCGCAGATGTTCCAAATAGCCATCGTGCGTCATGCGGTAGTCGGTCAGTTCTGGCAGGTAGCCGAGTGACTCGGCATAAGAATCGGTGCCGCGCGACAGGTCCTCGTCGAGAGCGCGCGACTCCAGCGCCAACTGCTCCTCAAAGAGCGAGGTGAGCACGATGGCCGAAGCGCCCGCATCTTCCATCTGGCGGATGTTGTCGAGCGACTCGGACAATGGAGTGGACGCGACCACGATGGGGCCGCTCAGCTTCATTCCGAGGTATTGCAAGGATATGTCGGTCATTCTTCACCTCCGGCGGCGGTGGCCGCCAGCTTCTCTTCAGGCTTCTGTTCAGGCTTTTCCGGGGGCGCGATGTGCGGCGTCTCTCCGCGGCCGGGCATGGCAGCCCGAGCGGAGTAGACGCGCCACTGACGTTCAACATCGTCCTGCGCTTCATTGAGCAGTTCTGTGGCCCGCTCCGGGTTGCTGCGCGCCAGCATGGTGTAGCGGGCCTCGCGGTAAGCATAGTCCTTGAGCCGGATGGACGGGGCCTTGGAGTCGAGCTGGAAGGGATTCTTGCCTTCCTCGCGCAGCGAGGGATTGTAGCGCATCAACGGCCAATAGCCCGATTGCACGGCCAGCTTCTGCTGCTCCAACCCGTGCACCAGATCGTAGCCGTGGGCGATGCAACTCGAATAGGCGATGATGACCGACGGCCCTTCGTGCGCTTCGGCCTCCTGGAAGGCTTTCACTACGTGGCTGTCATTGCCGCCGAGGGCAACCTGGGCCACGTAGACGGAGCCGTAGCTGACCTCTTCCATACCCAGATCCTTACGGCTGTTTGGCTTGCCACTGGCGGCAAACTTGGCCACCGCGCCGCGCGGTGTGGCCTTTGAGGCCTGGCCGCCGGTGTTCGAGTAAACCTCAGTGTCGAGCACCAGTACGTTCACGTTCTTGCCCGAGCCGAGCACGTGGTCGAGCCCGCCGAAGCCGATGTCGTAGGCCCAGCCATCGCCGCCCAAGATCCACACGCTCTTGCGGACCAGCACGTCGGCGATGGCCAGCAGATTCTTCGCATCGGAAGAGCTGTTCCCGTCCAGCACGGCACGAAGCGCCTTCACGCGCTCGCGCTGCTGATCGATTTCGGATTCGGTCTTCTGCGAGGCGCCGACCAGGTCCGCCGCGAGCTCCGCGCCGATGGCAGGCGCAAGCCGCGTGACCAGCATCTCGGCGAAGGCCTTCTGCTGATCCAGCGCCACTCTCATGCCGAAGCCGAACTCCGCATTGTCTTCAAAGAGCGAGTTGGACCAGGTGGGGCCGCGGCCTTGCGCATCGTAAGTGTAGGGCGTAGTGGGCAGGTTTCCGCCGTAGATCGACGAGCAGCCTGTAGCGTTGGCGATGTACAGCCGGTCGCCGAACAACTGCGTGAGTAGCTTGATGTAGGGCGTTTCGCCGCAGCCTGCGCATGCGCCCGAAAACTCAAAGAGCGGCTGCAGGAGTTGAATATCTTTGACCTGCGTGTGCGAAAGCCTTGTGCGGTCAACTTCGGGAAGACTCAGGAAAAACTCCCAGTTTTCCCGCTCCGGCTCGCGCAGCGGCGCTTGCGGCGCCATGTTGATGGCCTTCTTGCTGGCATCGCTCTTGCTCTTCACCGGACAGACTTCCACGCAAACGGCGCAACCGGTGCAATCTTCGGGAGCCACCTGCAGCGTATAGCGCTCCTGCTCCATGCCGCGCCACTTGGGCTTGGCCCACTTAAATGTCGCCGGGGCTTTGTCACTGAGCCCGGAACTGTAGATTTTGGCGCGAATGACCGCGTGCGGGCAGACCATGACGCATTTACCGCACTGGATGCAGAGATCCTTGTCCCACACCGGGATGAACTGCGCAATGTTGCGTTTCTCCCACTGTGCGGTCCCTGAGGGGAATGCACCGCCGGCCGGAATCGCGCTGACGGGAATCAGATCGCCCTTGCCTGCCGCGATCTGGCCGAGCACATCGTGAACAAACTTGGGCGCTTTGCTCGAAACAGATCCGATGAGGTCGAAGTTGGACGAAGCTGTAGTTGGCAGTTCTATCTTTTCGAGGTGCGATAATGCGTGGTCGACAGCAGCGAAGTTTTTCTCGACCACCGCCTCGCCGCGCTTGCCATAGGTCTTCTGAATCGATTTCTTGATTTGCGCGATGGCTTCGTCGCGGGGCAACACGCCGCTGATGGCAAAGAAGCAGGTCTGCATGATGGTGTTGATGCGCGACCCCATGCCGGCCTCGCGCGCCACCTTGTAGCCGTCGATCACATAGAACTCGATCTTCTTGGCGATCATCTCTTCCTGCGTGCTGCGGGGCAGCTTGTCCCACACTTCCGCAGCGGAGTAGGGAGAGTTGAGCAGGAAGACCGCTCCCGGCATCGCGGCTTCGAGAACATCCATCTTCTCGAGGAAGCTGAAGTTGTGGCAGGCCACAAAGCTGGCGCGCGTAATTAAATAGGTTGAGCGGATCGGGTTGGGGCCGAACCGCAGGTGCGAAGTGGTCATCGAACCAGACTTTTTCGAGTCATAGACGAAGTAGCCCTGCGCGTAATTGGGCGTTTCACTGCCGATGATCTTGATGGAGTTTTTATTGGCGCCCACCGTGCCGTCGGAGCCGAGGCCATAGAAGAGAGCGCGCACGGTCCCGGGATCCTCGGTGGAGAATTCCGGATCGTAGTTGAGGCTCGAGTGGCTGACGTCGTCGTTGATGCCAATGGTGAAGTGGTTTTTGGGGCAGAGCCTGGTTAGCTCGTCAAAGACGCCCTTGACCATCGCCGGCGTGAACTCCTTCGACGAGAGGCCGTAGCGCCCGCCGATGACAGTGGGCATGGCAAAGGGCAGGTGCGCGGCATTCTCCGCCAGCACGGTCATCACGTCCTGATAAAGCGGTTCGCCGGCGCCGCCGGGCTCCTTGCAGCGGTCGAGCACAGCGATCGACTTAACGGTTACGGGCAGCGCAGCCAGAAACGCTTTGGCGTCGAAGGGCCGGTAGAGGCGGACCTTGACCAGTCCCACCTTCTCGCCCTGGCGCGTCATCGCGTCCACGGCTTCCTCGGCAGCCTCGGCGCCCGAACCCATCAGCATGATCACCCGCTCGGCGTCGGGCGCGCCGTAGTAGTCGAACAGGTGATAGCTGCGGCCAGTCAGCGCGCTAACGCGGTCCATCACCGATTGCACGATGCCGGGAACCGCGGCGTGGAAGGGCGTGCACGCTTCGCGAGCCTGGAAGAACACGTCTGGATTCTGCGCCGTGCCGCGGATAAACGGGCGATCGGGCGTAAGTGCGTTCTTGCGGAAGGCGATGAGGTACTTGTCGTCCACCATCGCGCGGATGGTTTCGTCGCTGATGGGCAGAATCTTGCCCACTTCGTGCGAGGTGCGGAAGCCGTCGAAGAAATGAATGAAGGGGATGCGCGATTCGAGGGTGGCGATCTGCGCGATGAGAGCCAGGTCGGTCACTTCCTGAACGGAGTTGGAAGCCAGCATGGCCCAACCGGTGGAGCGGCAGGCCATCACGTCGGAGTGGTCGCCGAAGATCGACAGACAGTGCGTGGCCAGGGTGCGGGCCGAAACGTGCATCGTCGCCGGGGTCAGCTCACCGGCAATCTTGAACATGTTGGGGATCATCAGCAGCAGGCCCTGCGACGCCGTAAAGGTGGTTGCGAAGGCTCCGGCCTGCAATGCGCCGTGCAGCGCACCGGCCGCGCCTCCCTCGCTTTGCAACTCTTCCACAATGGGCAACGCGCCCCAAATGTTCTTCTTGCCCTCCGAGCGCCACTGATCGGCCCACTCGGCCATGGGCGACGAGGGGGTGATGGGGTAGATGGCAATGACTTCGGAGAGCCGATAGGCAACGGAGGCGGCAGCCTCGTTCCCGTCCATAATCACAGTGTTTTGTTCACTCATTCGCTTCGCTCCACAACGCAGCCTTTGGGAAGATCGGCCGCTATCGTGAGTCTCTTCTCTCAGGGGGTTAGGGGCAGTGATGTGGGGCACAGGGAGGGGTGGAAATCCCATTTTATGAAACGATGTTTACAGGGCGGAACAGGGTGTGGGCGGGGTAGTGGGTATGGGCAGCAGGCGGTTGATTTATGGCATGACTGCGCGCTTCATGCTTGAGGAAACTCAGGTTCCTCAGTACCGGGCGGAGCCCCTGGGCTCCAAACGAGCATCGAGACGATTCCAACGCCGAACAGAAGCTCAACAAGCCGGACGCGCGCCCGAAGATAATGCAGAACGAGTCCAAACAGGATGCACGCCTCGAAATAGGCAAGGCTCATGATATTTGTCGCCATCCAACGTCGGAGCTGAACCGATGCCGGACTATTCTGGGACGTGCGCCCCGCAGTCCGAAAAAAGAATCTTCGCGTGTTGAAACCAATAACAATGCAGGCGAGAGCAACAACCGTGATCACCAGCTCAAACGCGGGACTCATGGAGTGACCTCCTTGAACAGGAATCTTGACCGCGACATAAACGAACAAAAACGCCGAGACGATCCAGCAGAGCTTCAAGATACGCATCAGCAGCGCGGGTGAACTCATTTGTTTTTCGATTGGCGACGCTCCTTGAGGAATGGTGTATCAAAAAAAGTTGCCCGCGATTCTCCCACGTGCAAGCCTCACATCGCTGCTCCGAGCGCGCGGCGCTTGTCCAGAAGCCGCTCTCAAATCTATCTGCGCTGACTCGCTGACCTGCTGACTCGCTATCGCCCCAGCAGCGCCTCAACCTTCGGCATCCACTCGGAGATTGGGATGTGTTGCGGGCATAGGCCTTCGCAAGTGTCGCAATCGATGCAGGCGCCCGCGCGCTCCTCTTCCCTGAGCACAAATTTGTAGCGGAACCGCGCTGCGGCGAGGTCGTCGTAGGCATGGGCATAGTTGAAGAGGTCGAAACTGACCGGGATGTTGACGCCGTTGGGGCACGGCATGCAGTAGCCGCATTTGGTGCATGGAATGGTGATGCGCGCCTGGTATTGTTCGCGGACGCGCGCAATCAGCGACTGATCGGCCGGGCCGAGCTTGCCCACCCGCGCCTCATCCACAATCTTCAGATTGTCGACCACCTGGTCCATCGTGCTCATGCCGCTCAGCACCACGGAAACTTCCGGCTGATCCCATACCCACTCAAACGCCAGTTGCGCCGGGCTGCGGTGCGCCGGATCGCTTGCAATCGTCTCGCGAATGGCCGGCGGCGGATCGGCCAGCCGTCCGCCCATCAGCGGTTCCATGACCACCACCGCGAGGCCCTTTTCCGCGGCCAGCTTGAGCCCGCGCGTGCCGGCCTGGTTCTCCGTATCCATGTAGTTGTACTGGATCTGGCAGAAGCTCCACAGATCGCTTGCGTTGACGATCTCCTCGAAGCACGCGTAGTCGTCGTGAAACGAGAAGCCCAGATTTCGGACGCGCCCGTCGGCCAGCGCCCGCTCCGCCTGGCCAAGCAGATTGTGTTTCAAGACGAAATTCGTCCAAAAGCCCTTATTCAGCGAATGCAGCAGGTAAAAGTCGATGTGGTCCGTTTGCAGCTTGGCCAACTGCTCATTGAGAAAGCGGTCAAAATCCTGCGGCCCTTGCACCAGCCAGGTAGGCATCTTGGTGGCGAGGCGCACCCGTTCGCGATATCCGTCCCGGAGCGCCCGGCCCACCACAAGCTCGCTCTTGCCTTCATGATAGAGATAGGCAGTATCGATGTAATTCACGCCATGGTCGATGGCATAGCGAAGCATGCGAATGGCTTCCGCCTCATCGATATTGGGAGTGTGCGCCTGCCCACTTGCGGCCGGAAACCTCATACAGCCGAAGCCAAGCGCCGAGGCTTTCCAATCCAGCTTTCCAAACGGACGATATTGCATGACCGGCCTCTTTCGCGTACCCGATTCGGAAGGAGAATTCTATGCCTGGGCGCCCGGTTCGCCTGTGATCGCTCGCACGTGAGGCCCGTCCGGCAACGCAATCAGGTAAGCAGCCCCGCGGCCAGCGCCTCCCACTCGGCTTCGAGCGTGGGCCGGTGAAATTTGCGCCCGGCGCGGCCGTACCAGTAGTCGGCGTTCCAGGCGACACCCTCCCTGCGGTGCAGGTAGGCGTGCACGGCCATGCCCTCACTGGTTTCGAGATCGTCGACCATGCCGTGGGCGCGCGCCCAGTCGCCTTTCGCGTCCCACCAGAGCGCGGTGAGAGGAGCGGACAGGTCGTGCGGCGGTTCGGCGAGAGCCGACGAGGCGCGGAATTCGGCAAGCGTCATGGAACCCTTCTAACACCGGGATCCGGGCCACGCAACAAATGCTTGGCGATCGAATCCCATCTCAGGCCGCCACTTTCTCTTGCCGCACTCGGTAGCCGTCGGGATCCTTGCCGCGCACCCCGCGCCACCACACCTGGAAGCTGGGCACATTGACGGTGATCAGGAACAGCCGGCGCAGTTGGCCTTGCGGGCACTGCAAGGGGCGAACGCCATGCCAGGAATGCGGAGTGCGCTGGAAGAGCAGGCTCTCGTTTCCCCACGGTTCGAGGGCTGCGGCCACCTTCAAGTCGTCGAAGCTGGGCGCCGAGTGCGTTTTGAAGCGCCTCTCGCTGTCGAGAATCAGAATCTCGCCGCCCCACTTTGGGTCCCAGTCCTTCTCAGTGTTGAAGTAGAAGATGTGCGTGGCCAGCTTGCGGGCAGCGTCACAGTGCGGCGAGACCGCGCAGCCCTCCCATGCGTAGTACCACTCGAAGGTGAGGATGAACTTGTGCGGCCCCAACATGCGGCGAAGAAAGGATTGGTAGACCTCGCCCTGAAGCTCGGCAATGAACTCTTTCCACGGCGTCTCGATCTCGAGCCAAGGCTGGTAGTGCAAAAGGAAGCGGTCGTGGGGACCCTGCCCGTAAGCGCGCTTGATGCCCACCATCTTGTTGAAGCGCGCAACGTCAGGAAGCGTTCGGCGGAGACTCTCAATGCCTTCCGGGGTGAGCGAGTTCTCAATGCCCACCCAGGGATAAGGCTGCATGGCCTGGAAACTCTCCGGGGAAAGATGCTGCAAACAATCTTGATTCAAGTACTGCATTGGAATCCTCCTTGCGTGACTCCGAATCGCGGTAGAAATGACGGATCGCGCTAGGAATAGCGGAGTGGGCACCCCTTGGTCAGTGAGGAGAATCACAATCAGCAGCGATCCCACCCTAGCGGCAAAAACAAAAACGCCGCGAGGGTGGGGCACCCGTCCCGCACCCGTTCTGCATCTGATGACCTACCTGCTGTGATTTAGATCACTTTCAGAAGAAATCGCCACTGCTAGAAAAGAACCATCGTTCCGATGAATTGAGCAGAGGGTCCACCAGGGGGCTTGGGAGGAGCTGGGGGGCGCCCGGCAGATGACTCCTTTTCCTGAAGGTCAAAACATGGGAATGTTCGAGACCAAAATCCCTGAAGACATTGATTGCGGCCCAAGGCATTTTCGCCGTATACTTAAATCCGACCATTCCGGTCGTATTTTTGTGCCGCCCCGGCGTAGCGGTCGGCACAACGGAGTCCGGCGGGTGAGCGTACTGAGTGAACTGACCGTTGGTGAAAGTGGAATCCTGGTCGCCCTCGATCTGCCGGAGTCTGTCCAGAATCATCTGATGCATATGGGTTTTGTTCCTGATTCCCTGGTGACGGCCCTGCGCCGCGCGCCGGCCGGCGACCCCACGGTTTACCGCGTGGACGGCTTGGAGATTGCCCTCCGCCATGAAACGGCGGCAGCGATTCGGGTACGGCCCGTCGGGGCTGAACAATCCGGGGCTGAGCAATCTGGGGCTGGATACGAGAAAGCGTCCTATCTGGCCGAGGCCGCGCGATGAACGCCTGCTGCGAGACGCCCGTCTTTGAGCCGCCTGCGGCTCCGCCGCCCGAAGGGGCGCTCAAGACCGTGGTTGTGATCGGCCCCCCCAACTCCGGCAAATCCACGTTGTTCAACAAGCTTACGGGCTTGCGACAAAAGGTGGCAAATTATCCGGGCGTGACGGTGGAGCAGCGCATGGGCCTGATGGCTGGGGTAGGGCGCGAGGACTTGACGCTCATCGATCTGCCGGGAATCTATTCGCTGACTCCGTATTCCGAAGATGCGCGGGTGGCGGTGAATGTGCTGCGCGGGCGCATGCCGGGCACGCCCAAGCCGGACGCCGTTCTTCTGCTTTTGGACTCGCTTCATCTCACACGTCAGCTCATGCTGGCGGCGCCGGTGCTGGCCGTGGGACTGCCCACGCTGGTGCTGCTGAACATGACCGACCTCATGGAGTCGCGGGGTGGGCAGATCGACACACTCAAGCTGGCGCGCGAGCTGGGCGCTCCGGTGGCGCAGATCAGCGCCGTGAATGGGACCGGCCTGAATGCGGTGCCGCTCTTCCTGAATCAGCAGAACGGGCACGGCGAGAAGGCCAAGCCGCTGGCGCTGCCGGTGGTAGGCAACGCGGCCAGCACGCATAGCTGGGCCGCACAGGTAAGCCTCCGCACCGGATACCAGGCTCCGCTATCGGCCGAGAACACGCGCAAGATCGACAACCTGCTGCTGCACCGCATCTGGGGACCGCTGCTCTTTCTGCTGGTCGTGGTGGGCGTCTTCGAGGCGGTCTTCTCCGTGGGCCAGCCGCTGTCAAATGGCTTTGCCGACCTGCTCGCGCGCATCGGCGACTTTGCGCGCCCCCTGCTGCCCGTGGGCTGGCTGCAGTCGCTGCTGCTCGACGGCGTGTGGAAGGGCGTCTGCTCCGTGCTCGTCTTCCTGCCCCAGATCCTCCTGCTCTTCCTCTTCGTCGGCATCCTCGAGGACTCCGGCTACCTGGCTCGCGCGGCGCTCATCGCCGACCGTGTCATGCGCACCATCGGACTGAACGGCAAGGCATTCATCCCACTGCTCTCGGCGTACGCCTGCGCCATTCCGGCCATCATGGCCACGCGCACCATCGAGAACAAGCGCGACCGGCTGGCGACGATTCTGGTGACGCCGTTCATGACCTGCTCCGCGCGGCTGCCGGTGTACCTGCTGCTGATTGCGGCGTTTATACCGAACATCTACTACCTGCACGGACTCCTCGGCCTGCAAACGCTGGTCATGCTCGGCCTCTATCTCGCCGGCTTTGTGGCCGCCTTCACCACCGCGCGGCTGCTCAAGAGCTCCATCCTCAGGTCAAGCGACACGCCGTTCATTCTGGAGCTGCCGCAGTACCGCATGCCCACGCTCTACTCGCTGGCACTGCGCCTTATGGACCGCGCCCGCATCTTCATGCGCACCGCGGGCACCATCATCGTCGGCGTCACGCTGGCGCTTTGGGTGCTGGCGCATTTGCCGGTCATCCAAACCGCCGCGGGCACGCTGATCGCACCGCAACTGGTCGATAGTTTCATCGGCAGATTGGGACACTTCATCGAGCCCGCCATCGCGCCGCTCGGTTTCAACTGGAAGATCGGCATCGGACTCCTTTCAAGCGTGCTGGCACGCGAGGTCATGGTCAGCACCATGGGCACGCTCTACGGCGCAGACCCCAGCACGCAGGCGCTCAACCTGCAGACCGCGCTGCATCACGACATGACGCTGGGCGGCGCGCTGGCGCTGATGATTTTCTTCGCCTTCGCCATGCAATGCACGTCGACCATCGCCGTCGTGCGGCGCGAGACGAATAGCTGGATGTGGCCCGCGGTGCAGTTCCTTTACATGTTGGCGCTGGCCTACGGCGCGGCCTTCGCGGTGAACCATATCGCGATGGCGATGGTCGGATAGCGCGCTTCTCTTATTGCCCCAGCAACTCACTGCTGATGCCACGTCATATCGACGCGGACGGGGATCTCATTTTTGATGGGCACGGTGAGGAACGACGGGCGGTCGATTCTGAAGTCGGAACAAGTGAGCGGGATGGTTCCGGAGATGCGTACTTCCCCGCCCTTCTGAGTGCGCTCGAATGGGACATGGGAATAGCGCGCGGTTTGGCCGGCGAACTGAACCTCAAGGGCGGCGTGAATCAACGGTTCTCTTGTTTCGGACTGGGGAAAGCGGGCGCGGACCTGGATCATGGGAAACTGCGCGCCGCGCGTGGCCTCGATCATGTGCAGGTCGCGATTGGTGTCGCCGGAATCGAACGACTTGACCGGAACGGCGATGAGGAAGTCGCACGTGCCATTGTGACAAATGCCCTTGCCTCGGGCCGCGTGGCTCGTGCCATCCACCTCGTGCATGGGATGCGACATGTGATAGGAGAGCGTAGATTGATCGGCGACCCAGGTTGAGTCCGGTTGCGCGAGGGCGGAATGAGAGGCGAAATGAACCGCGAATGCAAGCAAAGGCGCGAAAAGAAGACTCCGCTTCATCATTTCTCCCAGAATTTGAGGTGAATGGGCCAACTGACAGCGACGATGGAGGCGCCGTAGGCACAGACGGTGGCGATGGCGACGGGCCCATGGGCTGACGCGATGCCGTGAACCTTTTCGCCGTTCTGCTCCTGCGAGAAGGCCATGGCGCCGAGGACGGGCGTGAGGATCATGCCGGGGCCGTGCACGAAGGCCAGCGCCTCGTGAAAGCGAATGGCTCCGTGCTTCGGAGTGTTGGGTAGCTTGGGCGCAAAGATAGCAAACGACGCTGTAGTGAAGTAGAGGGCGGCGGTGGTTCCACCGAGCGCGGCGTGAAAGTCGAGGTTGGCGTTGGAGGGCTCGGTAATGGTTTGCCCGTTGCGGCCTTTGGCCTTGGCCATGGGCCCGGTGATGAGCGCGGCGGCCATGGGCGCGAGGGTGATGAGGCCCAGGCGCTGGTGAATCTTGAGCATCTCAGTGCGCTTGTTCAGCTCGGCCTGGAGCTTGGGGTTGGCCTGCGTTTGCTCCTGCGAAAAGCCGAGATCGGAGAGCGAGGGAGACTGCGAGGATGAGGAGGGTGCCGGGGACGCAGCGGGCGTTGGCGCGTTAGGCAGCTCGGGCTGCGCAGGCGGAGTTTGTTGGGCTGAGGGCGCCTGCTGCTGCGGCTTGGATAGCGGCGTGGGTTGCGGCTGCTGTTGCGGTGGGGCTGACGGCTGTTGCTGGGTGGAAGCAGTGGACTGGGCTGTAAGCAGAATGGGGAACGAGAGGGCGAGCAAAAATACTGCGGCTCGGAGGACACGCTTCTCCGCTTGCAGAGGCATTCGAGGTTCTCCTTGTAGTCGGGCTGGGGAGAAGATGTGTTAGTGATTCAGACGCAATCGGGGTCGAACAGTGAGCGGGGACAGGAATCAGTGCGACGCGATCCGCACGGTGCATTGCACGAGCCGCTAGCGGCTCCCGGCGATCATCTGCGCGGCATGTTGCAGGCTGGTGTCGGTGACTTTGGCGCCGGAGAGCATCCGGGCGACTTCATGGGTGCGGGCGCGATCGTCGAGGACGCGGATCCGGGTTTGCGTGCGGCCGTCCTTTTCGCGCTTTTCCACGGCGAGATGCTGATCGGCGAAGGCGGCGATCTGCGGCAGGTGGGTGACGCAGAGAACCTGCTGCACGCGGCCAAGCGCTTTGAGCTTTTGGCCGACGGCCTCGGCGGCGCGGCCTCCGATGCCAATGTCAATTTCGTCGAAGACCAGGGTGCGCGGGGTGGTTTTTTTCTTGGTCTTGGAGGAGCTTTCTTCCACAGCCACCTTGAGGGCGAGCAAGGTGCGGGAGAGCTCGCCGCCGGAGGCGATCTCGATGAGTGGTTTGAGGGGCTCGCCGGGGTTGGTGGCGATGCGGTACTCGACCGAGTCCCAGCCGGCGGAGGTCCAGTGGAGGTGGTCGCCGCTGCCTCCCTCAGGGGCTAAAGCCCCCTCATTTTTTGCATCGCTGACGGCACGCGACCCACCCGCTGGGTGGGTTCCCCGGTCGTGCCCTTTCAAAACACCTCTATCGCCTTTTTCGCTACCGTTCGGCAAGCTCAGGGCAGGCTCAAAGTCGTGCCCTGACACTTCTTTCTTCGTGGCGGCATCGGGCGAGCCGGCAGCGGTGACGGCGACCTGAAAGCGGGCCTTCATGGCCAGGGAGTTGATCTGGGCTTCGGCCAGTTTGGCGAGCTTGGCCGCAGCGGCCTGGCGCTCCGCGGTGAGGGCGGAGGCGGCTTTGCGGTAGGCTGAGGCTACTTGTTCGAGATCGGCGCGGAGAGTCTTCAGGATTTCGTCGCGGTCTTCGACTTCGGAGAGCTTGCGGGCGACGTCTTCGCCGAACGCGATGACCTCGGCGACGGTCTTGCCGTATTTGCGCTTCAAGCGATCAAGAAGGGCAAGGCGGTCCTCGATTTCGGCCAGGCGCTCGGGCGAGGCGTTGATGCCTTCTGCGTAGTCGCGGAGGGAAGCGCCTATGTCGGAGGTGATGGCGCGTGCGGCGGCGAGCTGCTTGACGGATTCCTCGAAGCGGGCGTCGTAGCGGGCCAGCTCCTCGACATTGCGGATGGCGGCACGAAGAGCCGCCTCGGCGCTGGCGCCGCCTTCGTAGAGCTGGTCGAATGCGCCCATGGCGGCGGCGTAGAGTTTTTCCGCATTGGCCAGCACGCGCTTCTCGGTCTCCAGGGATTCATCTTCGCCGGCTTCGAGCTGCGCGGACTCAATCTCCTTGCGCTGGTAGGTCCAGAGGTCGACCATGCGCAGGCGGTCCTGCTCGCCAAGGAGGAGATCGTTGAGCTTATCGAGCGCGGCACGCCAGCGAGCGTGGGCCTCGGCGACGCCGTCAGTGGAGATGCCCGCGAAGCGGTCGAGGAGGATGCGCTGCTGGGACTGGTCGAAGCTCGCGAGACTTTCAGTTTGCGCGTGGACGAGGGCGAGCTCCGGCGCGAGCTGCTTGAGGACGGCGGCGGTGGCGGGCTGATTGTTGACGAAGACGCGGCCCTTGCCGGTGGAGAGGATCTCGCGGCGGAGGATGATGTCTGCGCCTTCGGCGTCGATGCCGTTGGCTTCGAGGATGGATTCGGCGCCGGGCGTGGACTCGAAGACGCAGGCGACGACGGCTTTGTCGGCACCGTGGCGGACCACCTCGGCCGAGGATTTGCCGCCCATGAGGAGGGCGAGCGCGTCGACGAGGATGGACTTGCCGGCGCCGGTTTCGCCGGTGAGGAGGTTGAGACCGGGACCGAAGGAGGCGATGGCGTGATCGATAACGGCGTAATTTTCAGCGCGCAGTTCGACGAGCATAGGCATCCGATCTACCGCGAGGGTTGGTGGTGTGAACGGGTTTGGCCCCCACCCTAGCGGCAAAAACAAGATCACCGCGAGGGTGGGGCACCCCGTCCCACCCTAGGCGCAAAAACAAAGACACGCCGAGGGTGGGGGCACCCGCACCGGTGACAGGTGGGGCACCCGCAGCAGCGGCGGGGCGACCCATCCATGGTCCATTTGAATCCGAGCGCAGCATAGCATGAATGGCAGGGTTCACGGGGTTTTGAAGCATGGCTCCCACCATGGGCGCAACAAAGACGCACTGCCCGACCCAGAGGGTGCCCCGGCGCCCAGGTGGGGCACCCAGTCAGTCCAGGCACCCAGACGGTCACTTGGGCGGGGGAACGGGGTCTGATACCGTGGAGAATGAGGTGAATGGCGATTTTTACCGCAGCATTGGCGTTCTTTTTGCAGGCTGACGGCGGCGCAGGCACGGGCGCGCCTCAGCTGACGCAGGGCTTCAGCGCGCTGGCCGAGATGATGAGCAACATCGGGGCCATCGCCATCATCGTGCTGGCGCTTTTGCTGGTGGCCAGCTTGTATTCGTGGACGGTGATCCTGGGCAAGATGTCGACGTTCAAGAGGGCCACCACGCAGAGCCGCAAATTCATCCGCGCGTTCCGCAAGGCATCAAGGCTGCAGGATATCGCGGCGCTGACCGGCGACTACAGCGCGAGCCCGCTGGCGCAGGTGTTTGAGGACGTATACGAGACCTACAAGCGGCAAACGGGAGGGTCCGGGCCTCCGCGCAACCTGACACCGCTGGAGCGCACGGCGCAGACGGCGGCCAGCGAAGCGGTGACGGCGCTGGAGCGGCGCATGACGTGGCTGGCCACGATCGGCGCGACAAGCCCGTTTGTGGGGCTGTTTGGAACGGTGATGGGCGTGGTGGACGCGTTCCATGGGCTGGGGCAGGCGGGCGCGGCCACGCTGCGGGCCGTGGCGCCGGGCATCAGCGAGGCGCTGATCACGACAGCGGCTGGATTGTTTGTGGCCGTGCCGGCGGTGGTGGCGTACAACCAATTCACCGCCCGGATCAGGATCTTTGCCTCGGCGACCGACGATTTTTGCCGCGAGCTGCTGAACTCGCTGGAAGAGATGCCTGTCCGCGTACAGAGTGGGCAGCGAGCGGCAGGCGGCGAAGGCGCCCCGAGAGGTTGAGCGTGGCATTCACCACTAGCAACGGGCAAACGCGGACGGCGCTGGCGGAGATCAACATCACTCCGCTGGTCGACGTCGTGCTAGTGCTGCTGGTGATCTTTATGATTACCGAGCCGGTGCTGCAGTCGGGGATTGAAGTGAATGTTCCGAAGACTCGGACGGTGAAGCAGATTACCGAGCAACGGATGGTGGTGACCATCGACCGCGATCAGAATGTGTATTTGAACGATCAGCCGGTGAACATCCACGATCTGGCTCAGAGACTGCGCCAAGCGGGCGTGGACTCGGCGCACCAGTCGATTTATTTGCGCAGCAACGAGCGCGTGCCGTTCGGCGCGTTCGCAACCGTGATGGACGCGGTAAAGCAATCGGGAATTACGAACGTGTCGATTGTGACGCAGCCGCTCGAGACGAAGAGAAATGCAGCTTCTAGCTACTAGCTGCCAGCTTCCAGCTTGGTGGGCGCCGGATTGAGCGCGAGAATTGTTTGGTGGGGTTCGCGCTTTTCCACCGTGGGCGCAAAAACAAGAACGCGCTGCCCGACCCAGAGGGTGCCCCGGCGCCCAGGCGGGGCACCCGGCTACAAGCTTCCGGCTTGGTTGAAAACCATGAACGGCGTTCTAGAAATCGGCGAGCACCTGGAGCGCGAACTGGCGCCGGAGCCGCTTGCGGGCCCGGCGGCGGGTTCGGTGGGGCTGCATCTGGCGATAGCCGGGCTGCTTATTTACTACGGATGGGTGCTGGGGCTGTTTCATCACAACGTGTGGGGCGGTCCGGGCGCGGGCGGAGCGATGCAGGTGAACTTGGTAAGCAGCGCGCTGCCGCTGCCTGCCGATCAGATCAACCAGAATGTTTTGGCCACGGAGACGCCCAGCCAGGCGCCGGCGCCTCCGAGCCCAAAGGAACAGAAGCGTATGGATGAGACGGCGATTCCGATTCTGGGCAAGCAGGTGAAGCCGAAGCAACAAAACATTGCCAGGACACAACCCCACCAGCCGCTGCCGAAACCATATGTAGCGCCGTATGGTGAGCAGGCGGGCTCAAGCATGCCGCACCAGATGCAGGCCGGGTCGACCGGGCCGGTAAGCGTTGCCAACGGCGATTTTGGATCCCGTTTCCCTTGGTACGTGGAAATTATCAAGCGCAAGGTCGCTCAGAACTGGTACCGCTCGGAGGTCGACCCACGCACGCCCAGCGGAACCATGGCGGAGATTTACTTTCGGATAGACCGGCAGGGCGTTCCATCCGATTTCAGCATCAAAACAGCCAGCGGAAACCCTACGCTTGATCGTTCGTGCCTGGAAGCTACGGAGCGGGTAGACACATTCGGACCATTGCCACCTCAATCAGACGACCGGTGGCTCGATGTCACTTATGATTGTACGTATTGAGTTCGGGCGCACTGGACGGATCACGCGTCTTTCTCACGCCACACAAGGAAGGATTGCTCAACGCATGAAGGCAATTTTCCGGGTCTTTCCCCTGTTTTTGCTTTCCCTCGCATATTTTTCGGCGCCGCAAGCTTCCGCTCAAGACTGGGTGCACACGGGAACCAACCTGGGCAACGAGCGCATCCGCCTGGCAGCCGCCGATTTCAAGCCGGTGGGGACCGATCCCCAGACGGCGCCCCTCAAGGCGATTTCCGATTCCACGCTGTACAACGACCTCCAGAACGCGGGCATCTTCGACATGGTGTCAAAGAGCCTCGCGCCGCAGGCGATGCCGGGCTCGCCGCAGGAGTTTGTGGCCGATCAATGGTCGGGGCCGCCCGCCAACGCCGCCATGGTGGCTTATGGGGCGCTTTCGGTGACGAATGGCCGGTTGGTGGTCTACGGCTGGCTGACCGACGCGCGCACGGCGGGGAGCGCGCCGGTGCTGGCGCAGCAGTACAACGAAGCGGCCAGCGAGGAGATGGCGCGCACGGTGGCGCATCGGTTCGCCGACGCGATCATTTTCCGTCTCGGCGGGGGCATTAACGGCATTGCCGAAACCAAGATCTATTTTGTGAGCAACCGCACTGGCTCCAAAGAGATCTGGGTGATGGACTACGACGGCCAAAACCAGCACGCCATCACCCACCTGGGCAGCATTTCGCTCTCGCCGCGCATCTCACCAGATAACTCTCGAATTGCCTTTGCCTCTTTAGGAAGCGGGGGATGGGCGATTCGCATGTTCTCATTGGACCTGAACCGGCTCGTTAGCTTCCCCACAGGCAGCGTGGGGGGGAGCAACCAGTCGCCGGCGTGGTCGGCAGACGGGTCGAGTATCGCGTTCTCCTCGGCGCGGTCGGGGCATCCGGATATCTGGATCGCGGACGCAAGCGGCGACAGCGCGCACAGCGTCACGTCGTTCGGATCGGACGTGGCCCCGTGTTGGAACTCACGCACCGACGACCAGGTTGCCTTTGTGAGCGGAAGGACGGGCGAGCCGCAGATTTACATCATGCACAAGGATGGCTCCAACGTGCAGCGCATGACCGACGGTGGATATGCCATCTCTCCTTCGTGGTCGCCCAATGGCGACATGCTGACGTTCAGTTGGAACCGCAAATACGGTCCCGGTGCTCCCGGCGGGCAGGACATCTACATCATGGACATCGCCAGCAAGAACTGGCTGCAGGCCACGCACGAGGCGGGCAACAACGATTATCCGTCGTGGTCGCCGGATGGACGCCATATTGTGTTCCAACGCCAGATCGGGCATCGCACGCAGATTTGGACCATGCTGGCCGACGGCACCGAGCAGCATCAACTGACCTATTCCGGCGACAATATGATGCCCAACTGGAGCTGGAAGTGAGCAGCGGCGCAACGGTTCCAAGCGCCGCGCGCGCAAAAGACTGCAACCGCTATAAGGCGGCGATAGTCTAATGACTCTGTGTGACTTGAAGCCGGACGGCGGCAAGCGGGGCGACGAGAAAGCCCGCTTGCCGGGACGATTTGCTTGAACTTTTCGGGAAGGAGAATTCTCTTGAAACTACGACCTTTCATTTCGACCTTTGGTCTCCTGCTGATTGCCTTGACCGCTGTTTCCGGGTGCAAGAAGAAGCCGCCTTTGCCGCCGGCGGAGGAGGCTCCGCCTGCAACCGCGGCCGCACCCACGGCCGAGCTCACCGCAACGCCAACGGTGATTTCGGCGGGAGACCAGGTGCAGTTGACCTGGCACACAACCAACGCCAATTCGGTTTCGATTGACGGCATCGGCGACGTTCCCACAGTGGGCGTAAAGACCGTGACTCCGACCCAATCGACCACCTATCACCTGGTGGCGCGCGGCGATGGCGGTTCGGCCGATGCGACAGCAAGTGTGACCGTAAATGCGCCGCCGGCGATCAGCGTGCCGAGCACAGCCATGACGGAGGAGCAGGACTTCAATGCTCATGTGCAGCCGATCTTTTTCGACTACGACACGTACGATATCCGCCCCGATGCGCAGGCGACGCTGGCCAAGAATGCCGACTGGCTGATCGCGCACCCCAACGTCAAGATTGTGATCGGCGGCTACTGCGACGAGCGTGGTTCGGACGAGTACAACCTGGTTCTGGGCCAGAACCGGGCGCAAGCGGCCAAAACCGCTTTGGTGACGGCAGGCGTGGCGGCCGACCGAATGCGCGTGATCAGTTACGGCAAGGAGAAGCCGTTCTGCACCGAGTCGACCGAGGAGTGCTGGCAGTTGAACCGCAGAGACGGATTCACGATCGACCGGTGAGTGAGACAGCCTGTAGCCGGTAGCTAGTACCGCGACCACGTGATTCTGTACTCAATGGGTCTCCCACCCTAGAGCGGTTCCACAATACTTGTAGCCGTCTCCGGCGGTGGCACAAGGTGGGTTTTTCTTGAGGAAAAACCCACTTAGCTGTTGTTACTTCGGCATACGGCAATTGTGGAACCGCTGTAGCCGCAAAAACAAAGACGCGGTGCCCAGAGGGCGCCCAGGTGGGGCACCCAAAACTTCATTACCGAATCACGCGGTCGCGGCACTAGTAGCCTGTGGCTTGTAGCTTCTGGCTTCTGGCTTCTGGCTTCTAGCTACCGGCTACTGGCTCTTGGCTCTGAGCTACCGGCGCAATGGCGACTCTGGATGGGCGCCCCGGTTGTGCTGAAGAATGGAGTGGATCAACGCGGCAGCCCCGCCCACCCCGGCGCGGCTGCCGTATGTTGTATATAGGAAGGGCAAATCATGAACAGAACACGCACGATTCGCATTCGTCTGCTTTCCCTTGCGGCACTGATGGTTCTCTTTGTTCCCGCGGCCGTGCCCGCGCACGCGGTCTCAAAGGAGATCGTGGAACTGCAAACCCAAGTGCAGCAGTTGCTGGATATGGTGCAGCGGCTGCAATCCACGCTGGACTCGCACTTTGCCGTAATGCAGAACCTGGCTCAGCAGACGGCGGACGAAGCGAAACAGATGACCGCTACTGTAAACGCGATGGAGCAGAAGCTGAACACGGAAAGCGACACACTGAACGGCAAGCAGGACACCGTCTCGGGACAGGTGCAGTCGCTGAACGACTCGGTGGACGAGCTGAAGGCGCGCATCGCCAAGCTGGACAAGTCGGTGCAGGATTTGCAAGCGCAACTGCAAGCCATGCAAGCGGCACAGACGCAGGCGCTGCCGGGCGCAACGCCGCCAGGCGGGATGCCTGCGGGCGGCACAGGTCCTGGCGGGACGGCGAATCCGGGAATGGGCCAGGGACCCGGTTTGCCGGGCAGCCCCGGGGGCGGGACGACGCCTAGCGCCACTGCGGCGCTGCAAGCGCCGCCGCTCGAGGAAACGCTGCAGGCCGGAGAGCGCGACTACAATGCCGGGCGATATCAGGTGGCGCAAGGGGAGTTCCAAGACGTGGTGCACTACTATCCGTTGGACGATTCGGCGGGCACCGCGCAGTTTTACCTGGGCGAGATCGCCTACCAGCAAAAGGACTATGCGACCGCAATCAAGGACTACAACGCGGTGCTCGAGGGGTTCAGCGGGAACGCCAAGGCGCCCGCGGCGCAACTTCACAAAGGATTTGCTCTGCTGGCGATGGACAAGCGGCAAGCGGGCATCGACGAACTGCGCGAGCTGATCCGCCGGCATCCGCAGACGCCGGAGGCACACACGGCGCGCAGCAAGCTGACCAGCATGGGTGTGAGGATCGTGCCTGCGCAGCATTAAGGACTCGCGTGCGCGAGAAAAAGCCCCGCCACGAGCGGGGCTTTCTTGTTCCTGGAAGCATCCAAATGTAGACTCGTGCAGTTCAGCTCTTGGCCGGGGTAGTGCTCGCTGGAGCGGCGCTGTTCGGGATCGTCTCGGCCGGAGCGGAGCTGGCGGCTGCGGCGCTGGCTTCAGCTTTCGCCACGCTCTTGTAATGGCGCACGTCGGCGCCCTGTACCCAGAAGATGACGTCTTCGGCAATGTTGGTGGCGTGATCACCCACGCGCTCGAGGCTGCGGCAGATCATGAGAGCGTTGAGGGCCTGGGGCGCGAGATGGCTCTGCTCCTCCATCACTTTGGTGAGAGCACGGAAGGCGGCGCGGTTCATCTGGTCGACGGCATCGTCCATGGTGAGCACGCCGCGGGCCAGCTCGGCGTCGGCTTCAATGAACGCCTGCAGGCTTTTGCGCACCATGTCGGCGGCCATCGAGGCCATGCGGGGAACATCGACGGGGAGGTCGACGGCGGCCATGCGCTCCAAGATGCGGACGCGGTCGCTGATGCTTTTGGCGGCGTCGCCCACGCGCTCGAGATCGGCGTTGATCTTGATGACGCTGAGGATGAAGCGCAGGTCGACGGCCATGGGCTGCTCCATGGCGAGCAAATCGAGCGCGGCCTGGTCGATGTCGCGTTCCATGCGGTTGATGGCGATCTCGCTGCGGCTGACGAGGTCGCAGATGGAGAGGTCGCGGACCCGATAAGCCTCGATGGCGCGCTGAATGGCCTGCTCGGCCATCCCGGCCATCACCAGGAGGTTTTCTTTCAGGTCTTCCAGGCTCTGTTGAAAGCGTATGCGTGTCATCCAAACCTGCCCGTAATGTAATCCTCCGTGCGCTTGTCGGAAGGATTGGTGAAGATTTTGTGGGTCGAGTCGAACTCGACCATGCGGCCGTTGAGGAAGAAGCCTGTCTTCTCCGCGACGCGGGCCGCCTGTTGCATATTATGCGTCACAATCACGATGGTGTACTGCGACTTTAGTTGGAAGATGAGGTCCTCGATTTTGGAGGTGGAGACGGGGTCGAGAGCCGAGGCGGGCTCGTCCATGAGAAGGACTTCGGGGTCGACTGCGAGGGCGCGGGCGATGCAGAGGCGCTGCTGCTGGCCGCCGGAGAGGCTGGCGCCGGACTTTTTCTTGAGCTCGTCCTTCACCTCGTCCCAGAGCGCCGAATTCTTGAGCGATTTTTCGACCACCTCATCGAGGGAGCGGCGGTTGGTGTAGCCGTTCAGCTTGAGGCCCGCGGCGACGTTGTCGTAGATGGACATGGTGGGAAAGGGATTGGGGCGCTGGAAAACCATGCCCACGCGGCGGCGAATCTCGACCGCCGTGGTCTCCTCATAAATATCGACATCGCCGATGCGGACGGTGCCGGTGACGCGGGCGATGGGGTTGGTCTCGTGCATACGGTTGAGGCAGCGCACGAAGGTGCTTTTGCCGCAGCCGGAAGGGCCAATCAGCGCCGTGGCGTGATTGGCGGGGATATTCAGAGTAATGTCCTGCAGCGTGTGATTGGTTCCGTACCACGCGTTCAGGTTGGTTACTTCGATGCCGACGCCCACTTAGCTTGCCCCTTTCAAGACGCCGCGGCTGGTGACAAACCGCACCAGGGAGACCGCGAGCACGATGAGAACGATGAGAACCAACGATCCCGCCCAGGCCAGCCGGTGCCAGTCGTCGTAGGGAGAGATGGCGTAAACATAAATCTGCAGCGGAAGAGCAGCGATAGGCTGGTTGAGGTTAGTGCTCCAGAAATCATTGCCCAGCGCGGTGAAGAGAAGCGGCGCGGTTTCTCCGGCGACGCGCGCGAAGGCCAGCATGCAGCCGGTGATAATACCCGGCGAGGCGGTCTTCACCGTGATGGACAGCGTGGAGCGCCAGTTAGGAACGCCGAGGCCGAGGGCGGCTTCGCGCACCACATGAGGGACCATGAGTAGCATCTCCTCGGTGGTGCGGCAGACGGTGGGAATCATCATGATGCCCAGAACGACGCCGCCCGAAAGAGCCGAGAAATGGCCTTGCGGCTTGACGATAAGCGCATAGGCGGCAATGCCCATCACAATGGAGGGGACGCCGTTGAGGACGTCCGCGGTGAAGCGGATCGCATGTGCCAGCCTGGTGCCGCGGCCGAATTCGGCCAGGTAAACGCCGCCGAAAATGCCGATGGGAACGCCGATGAGGCTGGCGAGGGCCAGAAGTGTGACCGAACCGACAATGGCGTTGGCCATGCCGCCGCCCGCCTCGCCGACCGGCTTGGGAATCTGGGTGAAGAATGCGAGATTTAGCGAGCTTGCGCCCTTCAGAATGAGGTAAACGAAGATGGCCACGAGCGGCAGGATGACAAGCATCGTGGACAGCACCGCCAGCCCCGTTGCGGCGTGGTCAGCGAGACCGCGGAGACGCGCCCGCAATTGAAATTCCTGTGCCACTCTTGCTCCTTCTCCCGATGCTTCCAGCTCGTAGTTCCTTGGTTTCAACTAACCAGCGATGAATGCGCTCTGCATCCCTGTTCCCTGCACTTAACGCGTTTGCACCGGCGCCCCACGGGTAACCGCCCAGACGAGCAGGCGGGCAATGGCGTTCACGATAATGGTGACGATGAAAAGCGCCAGGCCAATCTCGATCAAGGCGCTCAGATGCAGGTCGTTGACTGCTTCAGTGAACTCATTCGCAATCACGGACGCCATCGAGGCGCCGTTAGACAGCAGCGAACGACGAATCTGAGGCGCGTTGCCGATGACCATAGTGACGGCCATGGTTTCGCCGAGGGCGCGGCCCAGGCCAAGGATGATGGCGCCCACGATGCCGATGCGCGCGTTGCGCAAGACACCCATGCGGATCATCTCCCAGCGCGTGGCGCCAAGCGCGAGCACCGCCTCGCGTTGCGAGTGAGGCACGGCCGTCATCACCTCGCGCGTGAGCGAGGAGATGATAGGCAGGATCATGACGGCGAGAATGACGGCCGAAGTTGTATACCCGAGGCCGGTGGGATTGTCGTCGCTAAAGAAGCCAGTCCAGCCCAGCGCGTGGGTCAGAAAAGGATTCAGGTAGTCGCGAAGCAAAGGCACCAGCACAAAGACAGCCCACAACCCATAGATGATGCTGGGAATGGCGGCGAGCAACTCAGTGAGAAACGCCAGCGGACCGCGCAGAAAACCAGGGCACATTTCGGTGAGGAAGATCGCGACGCCGCTCGCCAGCGGGACCGCCAGCAGAAGGGCGAGGAATGAGGATACCAGTGTGCCATAGATGAAAGGCAGAGCACTGAACTGGCCATTGACCGGGTCCCAGTACGAAGGCAGACCTGTCGTGGAATCGACGTAAGACGTGTAGAAGAACTTGAAGCCAAAGCTGCTCCAGGCCATTGCGGAGCCCTGGACCAGCTCCGTGGCAATGAGGGCCACGATGCCGAAGATGCTGAGCGCGCACAGCAGCATGAGGGCCCTAAAAGCGCCGTCGGCGATGGCGGAGTTGCCGCGCGCAAGCAGGAAGCGGCGGATCGCCGAGTGCTCTTGCGCCACCGCGCCTGTTGGCGCTTGCTGCTGGGTTGAGCTGGTCTCGGGCTGGGGCTGGGAAATGCGAATCTCGGGCACGCTGGCGTCCACAGAGGTTTAGGTTACCGGGCTAATGTGAATAGCAGGTTACAAGACTGACAAATCAAGCGCATACGGGTGGAAATTGTGGAAACTCCGGAGGCCGGCCGCAGCCTCGCATGGAATGGCGGCTGACGGCGAGGGAGGGGGCTGCCCACGGGCCGGAACCAGCGGTGGAGGTGCGTCCGCTGGCCCCTGCCGGTGCGCATCTTGAAAAGAAAATCGATTCAGCTGAACAAGAACTCTTATCCTCATCGTAGGGAAGCGTGGTACAACTCCAACATGGCAAAGGGAAAGAAAGCAACGCCGCCAGGGCACATGAATCTGCGCATGCTTGCCGATCATTTGGGGCTCTCGCAGACCACGGTTTCCCTGGTCCTGAACAACTCCCCGAGCGCCAAGTCCATCCCCCAGGAGACGCGCGGGCGGGTGGTTGAGGCCGCGAACCGGCTCAACTACCGGCCAAACTATTTTGCCCGGTCGCTACGGCAAAGCCGATCAATGAGCGTAGGGGTGCTGGCGCCGGACCTGAGCGAGGGGTATTTCACGCGCGTGATGAGCGGCGTGGTGGAGGAGCTGACCGCAGCCCATTATTTCTACTTCACCGCCTGCCACGACTGGAATCGCGAGCTGATCGAGAAGTATCCCAGGATGCTGGTGGAGCGCGCCGTGGACGGCTTTTTGCTGCTGAATACGGCAGTGGAAGAACTTGCGGTGCCGGTGCCGGTGGTGGCCATCTCGGCGCACTGCGCGGCGGAGAATGTAACCAACATCGTTCTCGACCATCACTTGGCCGTGGAGCAGGCGCTCAAGCATTTGTACGCGCTGGGCCACCGGCGGATTGCCATCATGCGTGGCCCGCGCGCCATTCCCGACTCGGAGTTCCGGTGGGAGAGCATCCAGCAAGTGGCCAAGGAGATGGACCTCGAGCTCGATCCGGAATTGGCGATCCGCATCGACGCGGCGGGGTGGTCGTTGAAGACCGGGCAGCACCCCATGGCGCCGGAGATCGGCTATAGGCCGATGCGGGTGCTTCTCGAACGGACGCGCGCGTTTACCGCGGTCTTTGGCTTCAACGATATCGCGGCCATCGGCGCGATTCGCGCGCTTCGGGATGCCGGGTTGTGCGTGCCGGGAGACGTTTCGGTGGTGGGATTCGACGATATTCTCTCGGCGGCTTACGCCACGCCATCGCTCACTACCGTCCGCCAGCCGCTTTCCGAGATGGGCCGGCGCGGGGCACAGGTGCTTCTGGAGCGGATCGCCGACCGCAAGAAAGTGTTCCCGTCGGACATCGTCATGGAACCGGAATTGGTGATTCGCGAGTCGACCGGACCGGCAAAGAGCGGGAGTTGAGCTGAGAATTCAACTGCAGGCAGCTTCGAGCCAGCGGCTGACATAGACCTGAGCATGAGCTTCGCCGCAATAGTGGCGCGCGCCGCGCGCGTCGGCGGCTTCCTTGGTCCATTTATAGATGGTCAGTTGCGCGTTATTGCAGTGGATGACGATCCAGCGCACCGGATTGTCGCTCTCTTCGCCGCAGATTTCACATCGATAAATGGTGCCGATCATCGTCCGGCCTCCTTGTCGGGCCATACCTCTTCTATTCCAGCATCTGCAGGTTCAGCGGCTCAACCAACATGCAATCCAGCTTGCGGACCGGGGCGAGAGCGCGTTGCAGCGCGGAGGTCTTGCAAGGCTCGACGGTGACCACGAAGGGCAGCGCGTGCGCCGGGTAGCCCGCTTTCTGCACGATGGCCCGAATGTTGATCTGCTCGTTGGCCAGCGCGGTGGTGATGGCGGCCACAATGCCTGGCCGATCGCGAACCAGGAAGCGGATGTAGTGGGGAACCTCGAACTCGGCGCCCACGCGCGCCGGGGCCGAAGGAATCTCGACGCGCCGCGAGCCGTGGGCGAGGGCCAACAGATCGCTGACCACGGCGACTGCCGTGGGCTGGCCGCCTGCGCCGTGGCCGGAAAAGACCACATCGCCGCCGTAGTGGCCGCTGGCGATGACCATATTCTCCATGCCTTGCGACCAGGCCAGCGGCGAACGCAGCGCCACCAGCATGGGACCGACGGTGGCCGCGAGCCGTCCTTCCACTTGCTCGGCGCGCGACACCTGGCGGATGGTGCAGCCGAGGTCGCGGGCATAGCTGAAATCGACGGGTGTGATGGTGGCGATGGACCGGGGAACGATCTCTTCGGGATCGACCTCGACGCGGAGGGCGAGGCGCATGAGGATGGCCAGCTTGGCGCGGGCGTCGAATCCACCCACGTCCTCGGTCGGGTCGGCCTCCGCGTAGCCTTTGGCCGTTGCCTCGGCCAGCACGGATGCGTATTCCGCGCCTTCTTCCATTTTGCTGAGGATGAAGTTGCAGGTGCCGTTGAGAATGCCTTCGATGCGCTCGATGCGATCGCCGGCCATGCCTTGTTCAAGGCCGGGAATGACCGGGATTCCGCCGGCGACGGCGGCGCCGTACTTGAGATGGCCGCCCTTGGCCGCAGCCAGCTTCTCCAGGTCGACGCCGTGGTAGGCGATGAGTTTTTTGTTGGCGGTGACCACGCTTTTGCCTGCTTCCAGCGCGCGGCGCACCCAGGTTCCCGCGGGATCGAGGCCGCCGACGAGCTCCACAACCACGTCCGCATCGGAGGCCAGTACGGCATCGACGTCTTCGCTCCAGACCACGCCCGCGGGCGCCCAATCGACGCGCTTGCGCGCCACGCCACGGTTGAAGACGTGGGTCAGTTCGAGGCCCTGCGGCTTCGATTCGACGAGGATGCGCGCCACCGAGCTGCCGACCGTGCCAAAACCAAAAATGGCGATGCGCAAATGGCGCGCGGAGCGGGTCTTCCGCGGGTGCGCGGCAGAGAATTCGAGCGACGATACGGAGCTGTGCACGTCAGGCACCGGGACTTCCTTTGTCATGGATGCAACGGAGCGAAGCCAAGCGATACCTTGATGATACCCGAGGAAGCCGGTTGTCAGTGATCAGTGGTCAGTGGACAGTGAGCAGCGATGTGGTATGCAGTGGGCCGGACTTTACGGTCGGCTGACCATTTTTCACTATGCGCTGTTCACCGTTCACTATCTGCTAGCATGGAGGTCAGATGCGGCGCGGCTTCTCCATCTTCCTCATCCTGTTTTTCGGGCTGGGTCCGCTGTCGGCGATGATCGACGGCAGCGAGGATGCTGGCCTGCCCCCGTGCTGCCGCCGGCATGGGGCACATCACTGCGCTATGTACGCGCGCATCATGGCGATGAGGAGGCACCTGGAAATCGATCCGAGGCCGGCCTTCTCCGTTCCCTTAACCTGTCCCCTCTATCACGGCCCCAGCGCCCTGATCCTGATGCCAGCTCACGCGCTGATGGTTGCAGCAGCCAGCCCGCACATCGTGTTGGCGCGCTCACTCGCGCTCGTTTTCCTGCGCGCGGCGGCGCATGCAAGCCCCAGCCGAACCCACGCCGGGCGCGGCCCTCCCGTGGTAAGTCTCGGCTAAAACTGCACTGAACATGCTGCTCTGAATTTCAGGAGACGATGGTTTGTGCCCTCTTGCGGGAACGCAGATTGCACACGGTCCTCCGTACGGCCCCCGCGGGCAGCAAGCGGCGATTTCCCACACGCTGTCAGCGTCTGTGCACATGCAAACACGCCGGCTGTCTACGTGCCAGCCAGTCCGATATGGAGGTCCTTCCTTATGCGATTCCTTTATCCCTTGGCGGCAGCGCTGCTGGTGGCCGCTTCCCTTCCCGCGTCCGCGACGATCTTTGCTACCGTGCACGGGATTGTGCACGATCCGCAGCATCGGCCGATTGCTGAAGCAAAGGTCACACTGCAATCGGCCAACTCCGCCTTTGTGCTGCACGGCATGACCAATGCAGATGGAGAGTTCGAGTTGCCGGAGGCGCCCATCGGCGTTTACCGGCTGACGGTGACAGCGGCGGGCTTTGCCGGCGAGACGCAGACGGTGACGGTGGCCTCAGGCACCAACCCCATCTTGCACATTCCGCTTGCCGTCGGCCCGGCTTCCGAGACAGTCATTGTGAGCGGCACGGTTGGCGCGACCGACACGGTAACGCCGACGACGCTGATCACACAGCAGATGATCGAGGAGACGCCTGGCGCGGATCGCACCATCGGCACGGAAATGATCACCGACTACGTGCCTGGCGCCTACATGACGCACGACATGCTGCACATGCGCGGCGGCCACCAGACGAGCTGGCTGATCGATGGAGTGGAGATTCCAAACACCAAGATCGCCTCCAACGTGGGCCCGCAAATCGATCCCAAGGACATCGATTCCGTGGAGGCGCTGCGCGGCAGCTACGACGCCGATTTGGGCGACCGCACCTACGGAATGTTCAATGTCCTGCCACGCAACGGGTTTGAGTTCAACCGCGACGGCGAGCTCTTTTTATACGCGGGCGACCTCTATACCGGCGAGGCCCAGGTATCGTTTGGCAACCACTCGGAGAAGACCGCTTGGTACGCGAGCGCGACGGGATCGCGGTCGGACTACGGGCTGGCGACGCCCATCGCCGCGATCGATCACGACGCTACGAACTCCGAGAGTGGGTTCGTGTCGCTGATCCGCAACCAGACGCCCAAGGACCAACTGCGCTTAGACGGGCAGGTGCGCCAGGATTTCTTTCAGGTTCCCTACGATCCCAGCACAACCGACTACGAGTGTGCCTCCGGATACTATTGTTCCACGGGGTTGCGCGACGGGCAGACCGAGCGCGACGCGTTCATGATTGCCAACTGGGTGCACACCATCTGGCCCAAAGCGCTGTTCTCTGTGGCGCCGTTCTACCACTTCAATCAGGCCAACTACGATTCGCGCCCCTCGGATGTTCCGGTGGCTACCACCTGGCACCAACTCTCGAACTACGCGGGAGCGCAGGCGGACGGGCATCTGGATGTGGGTTGGAACAGCTTTTCAGGCGGGCTCTACTCCTTCTACCAACGCGAGGACGATCTGTTCAGTTTATCCGGCTCGAACTGCGGGGCTAGCTGTTTGGCCGACAAGAACGCCGGGCTGGTGGAGTTCTATGTAGACGACCATTTGCGCCTGGGCCGATACGTGACGCTGCTGGGCGGAGAGCGCTCCTCCATCTTTCGCGCCGAGCTGGACGAGAGCGCCACCTATCCACGCATCGGCGCCACGGTGCGGATTCCGCGCCTCAAATGGGTGCTGCGCGGATTCTACGGACACTTTTTCCAGCCCGCGCCGATCCTGACTATATCGAGCTCGGTGCTGAATTATGCGAGCAGCTTGCAGTCGGGAGAAAATGCCTTTACGCCGCTGCCTTCGGAACGCGACGAGGAGCATCAATTCGGCATCGAGATCCCCTACCGGGGATGGATGCTGGATGTGGACACCTTCAAGAACCGCGTGAACAACTTCCTCGACCACTCCAACCTGGGGGAATCGAACATGTACTTCCCCATTGCCGTGGACGGGGCGCTGATCCGCGCCTGGGAGATGACGCTGCATTCGCCTGTTTTGTGGCGCGTCGGGCAGTTCTACGTCACCTATTCGAATCAGATCGCTCAGCAGCGCGGGAATATCATTGGCGGGTTTACGTGCAGTATTGCCACCGACCCGGCGTGCGATCTGGGGCCGCAGTATATTTCCCTCGATCACGACCAGCGCGACACGCTCAACACCGGCTTTAAGGCGAATTTGCCGTTGCACACTTGGTTCTCAAGCAATGTCTACTACGGATCGGGATTTTCGAACGGGCTTGCCGGGGCCAGCGAAGGCCCGTATAACGGGGCGTATCTGCCGGTGCATACAACCTTTGACTCCTCAATCGGGCACGCGCTGGGGGAGAACTGGAAACTTTCCGCGACGGCGATCAATGTGACCAACCATCGCGTGCTCGAGGACAACTCGATCACCATAGGAGGGTTCCACTGGAACGATCCGCGGATGATTGCGGGTGAGCTGCGGTACCGGTTTCATTTCTAGAAAAAATCTTGCGGGAATTTGCAGATTAATTCGACGAACCACGTACTATGAAAAACCATGGCGAATGTATTCGAAAAACTCAACCTGGGAAACCGGCAGGAGATCGTTGTGCTGCAAGCGCCCACGAGCTTTGAGCCGGAACTGGCAAAGCTGCCGGTGCTGACCATCCACCACCACCTGGAATCGGTGCCGGAGGCGGGGTTCTGGCTGGCGTTTGTGACGCGTAGGAGCGAGGTGGACAGGCTCGCCGCGCAGATTGCGAAACGGGCCAAGGGCGACGCCATCGTGTGGTTCGCCTATCCCAAGGGCACGTCGAAGAAGTACACCTGCGACTTCAACCGCGACACTGGATGGGATGTTCTGAAGAAGGCCGGCTTCGATACCGTGCGCTCCGTTGCCATCGACGAGGACTGGACGGCGCTGCGCTTCCGGCGAAAAGAGTACATCAAGGCAAAGCGGTAGAGGTCAGGGCTCACGCGGGACGAATCAGCTTTCGACCTGGAACAGCCCCGGCAGCGCCTCACCGGCTTTGCCTTCGACGATGTGCGTGAATGCTGTGGCGTTAAGCGGCCGCTCGGGGCCGACATAGACGGTGCGTGCGCCGTAGCGGCGGGCGCCGTGGACGAATCCGGCTGCCGGGTAGACCGAGCCGGAGGTGCCGATCACGATCATGATCGTGGCATTGGCGATCTCGCGCTCGATGCGCGGCATCTCGACCGGAATTTCGCCGAAGAAAACGATGTGGGGGCGCAGGCGGCCGCCGCAGGCGCAGCGGCCGACTTGGTCGAGGTTCGCGTAAATCGCGTGGTCTTCGACGGGCGGGCGGCCGCATTCGCGCTCGCAGCGGGATTTCAAGAGCTCGCCGTGCATGTGGACCAGGTTCCGCGAGCCGGCGCGCTCGTGCAGGTCATCGACATTCTGCGTGCAGAGAAAGTAGCGACCGGGAAGCTTAGCTTCGAGCTCGGCTAACGCGATGTGCGCGGGGTTGGGGTTGGCCTTCGCGCCCTGCGCGCGGCGCGCGGAGTAGAATGCCCAGACGCCCCCGGGGTTGCGACGCCAGGCGTCGGGGGTGCACACGTCCTCAACGCGGAACCCGGCCCAGAGACCGTCCTCCGCGCGGAAGGTGGGCAAGCCGCTTTCCGCGCTGATGCCCGCGCCGGTTAGAACGAAGACGCGATCGGATGGAGTGATGGGGATGGAAGACATCTTTCTTTAGCTCCCAGCTTATAGCCTCTAGCTCCTAGCTTCTAGCTTCCAGTGCCACGACCACCTGATTTTGTACTCAATGGGTTTCCCACCCTAGAGCGGTTCCACAATACTTGTAGCCGTCTCCGGCGGTGGCACAAGGTGGGTTTTTCTTGAGGAAAAACCCACTTAGCTGTTGTTACTTCGGCATACAGCAATTGTGGAACCGCTGTAGCCGCAAAGACAAAGACACGGTGCCCAGAGGGCGCCCAGGTGGGGCACCCAAGACTTCATTACCGAATCACGCGGTCGTAGCACTAGCTCCTAGCTTCCTGTTGCTTGCTTCATACACCCTGGGCGTGAACTTTCGGGCGCTTCCTTTCTTGCGACTTCACGAATGCCTGAGAGGATTCATCCGCGAGCCGAGAGCCAGCAGCCAAAAGCTAGTGGCTAGAAGTTGCTTCTTACGGCACCAACAGAATCTTCCCCGTGGTCTTTCGCTCTTCCAGGTCGATCTGAGCTTGGGCTGCATTGACCAGCGGATAGGTGTGCTCGGCGCGTACTTTGAGGTCGCCTTTGGCGGCCCAGCCGAGCACGTCGCCGGCGCGCCACTCGAGCTCGGCGCGCGTGGCGATGTAGTGCCAGAGCACGGGTCGGGTGAGGAAGAGCGACCCTTTTTGGTTAAGCTGAATGGGATCGAATGGAGGAACCGGACCGCTGGAGGCGCCAAAGAGAGCCAGCAGCCCGCGAGGACGCAGGCAGTTGAGGCTCTGGTCGAAGGTCGTCTTGCCAACGGAATCGTAAACCACGTCCACGCCCTTGCCGCCGGTGAGGCGTTTGACCTCAGCTTCGAAGTCCTGGTCGGTGTAAAGAATTACGTCCGATGCGCCGGCCTCGCGCGAGAGCTCAGCCTTGGCCTTGGTGGAGACGGTGGTGATGACGCGCGCGCCTTGCGCCGTGGCGATCTGCGTGAGCAGCAGGCCGACGCCGCCGGCTCCGGCGTGCACCAGCGCCACATCGCCCGCCTTGAGGGGATAAGTTGAATAGGCAAGGTAATGCGCAGTCATGCCCTGAAGCAGGACGGCGGCTGCGCACTCCAGGCTTAAGCCGTCGGGAACCTTGACCAACTGCGCGGCCGGAACCAAAGCGTACTCGGCATAGCTGCCGATCACGCTGGTGGACACCACCGCATCGCCGGCAGCAAATCCTGTGACGCCCGGCCCCAACTCTTCCACCGTGCCCGCTGCCTCGCTGCCCGGAGTCATAGGCAGCGCGGTCTTGTAGACGCCCTTGCGGAAGTAGATTTCGATGAAGTTGACCCCGATGGCCTCAATGCGGATGAGCACCTGGCCCGGTCCCGGCTGAGGGATGGGCAGATCGGCCAGTTGCAGAACCTCAGGTCCGCCTGTGGAGTGAATCTGGATGGCTTTCATGTCAGCGATAAGAATGAACCTTGAGGCTGGTATAGGGCAAGGGAGTAGGGAGCCGAGGGACTAGGGACGTAGGGACTAAAGGACCAGGAAATGGTGCAGCGCACACATATGGTCGGTTTGCAATGTGCGGCAGGGCCGACGCAGCGGACAGATATTCAAAGCGGGGACTCTCCACGACCGAGCCCCTATTTCCTTAGTCCCTCAGTCCCTGTCTTTACAGCATGCCGTCCTGGCGCTCCGAGAGCAAACTCTGCTCGTCGGCGGAGACCAGCCGCACCACGCGGTCCACGGAATAGGATGCGGGATGCTGGCTGCTGTAGTAGTGGCGCACCTGTAGCTCGCCCAGCAATCCAAGAGCCAGCAACTGGATGCCGGAGATGATGAGCACCGAGGCGATGACGAACATGGGGCCGTGCAGCTCGAGCAGATCTATCTGTGGATTAGAAAGCTTGATCCCCAACAGGACCGCTGCCATGGCGCCCCCAGCGAGAATGCTCAGGATGCCCAAGGGACCGAAAAAGTGCAGCGGCCGGCTCATGTATTTGAGCAGGAAGCGAATGGTCATCAGGTCGAAGAAGACGCGGAAGGTGCGCCCCAGGCCGTAGTGGCTCTTGCCGCGCTCGCGGTTCACGTTGCGGATGGGTACTTCGCAGATGGACGCGCCGTACCAACTGGCGAGGGCGGGGATGAAGCGGTGCATCTCGCCGTAGAGCGGAATATTCTGGATCACTTCGCGGCGATAGGCCTTGAAGGTGGTGCCGAAATCGTGGATAGAGACTCCGGAGAGCCTCGCCATCATCCAGTTGGCGCAGGCGGAGGGGAAGCGGCGCAGCATGAAGTTGTCGATGCGTACTTTGCGCCAGCCGGAGACCACATCGTAACCCTCGTCGAGTTTTTCGAGAAAAGCGGGGATGTCGTTGGGGTCGTGCTGCAGATCCCCGTCCATGGCCAGAATGAACTCACCCGAGGCGTGGTCAAAGCCGGCCGCCAGGGCCGAGGTCTGGCCGAAGTTGCGGCGGAGCTTGACCACCAGGACGCGGCTATCGACGGCGGCGATCTCCTCAAGAAGCTTGTAGGTGCGGTCGCTGGACCCGTCGTCGACCAGAACCATCTCAAACGGGTCATCCACCTGCTCCATGACTTGCTTGAGTCGCGCGTATAAAAGGGTTACGTTTTCTTCTTCGTTGTGAAAGGGAACAACGATGGAATACTTGGCCATATTGATCCTTAAGATGCCAAAACAAAAAGGTTGGTTCGTAGAATTTGGCGCACGATGGCTACGTCGAATTCTGGAAGAGGCCTTCTGGGGAACTTTGCCAAAATCCGGAGGCCCGAGCCACTTGGATACCTGCTTCTCCGGGTGGCATCGCCTCTACCGGTCCAGTTCGTCGAGCATTGCTTGCATCTCATTGAGGGCATGGCTTTTACCGTCGTGTGCGGCGCAGCTTATGCCAATCTTGAGGCGCTCGATCGCCTCCGGCTTTCTGCCCGCGCCAGCCAATGTCTGCGCGGACATGAAGTAGCCTGGGGTATAGTCAGGATCGTTGGCTAAGAGTGTATCAAACTCGGCGAGGGCAGCCGCCGTGTCGCCCCGGCTGGCCAGTTCCATGGCGATTCCGTAGCGGGCAAAGCTGTTTTGGGGGTCCGCCGCGAGAATCTCTCTCAATCCTGCGATTTTATCCATCTTACTCGCATCCAGCCTAGCTCGCATGCGGCCTTATCTCGTTTCATCGGACCACTGGGATTTGCGGTTTTGGCGGGGATTCAAGAAACTGGAAGAATATGTGCGGGCAAAAGTTCCGGGTCGAATCTGCCGCCAACTCCATTGTAGCTGGCCGGCGATCAAAGGGGCGAGAATAGCAAGGCGGCGTGAAGAGCGAAAGGTGAACGGAGCGGAAGCGGCATGAGCAGCCAGGAAACTCATCCCAGCGTGCGCACGGTGGCGAGCACGCAGTCGGAGAAGACAGAGATCGTGCTGCCCAACGACACCAACATGCTGGGCCATCTGTTGGGCGGTCGGCTGATGCACTTTATCGACTTGACGGGGGCGATGGCGGCGTACCGGCACGCGCGCACCAACGTGGTGACGGCGGCGATGGATCACATCGACTTCATCCGTCCGGTGCACTTGGGCGACCTGGTGACGCTGAAGGCGAGCGTAAACCGGGCGTTTACCAGCTCAATGGAGGTCGGCGTGAAGGTATGGGCGGAGAACACGCGGACGGGCGAGGTGGCGCACGTAGCCAGCGCCTATCTGGTGTTTGTTGCCGTAGACGAGCAAGGGCGCGTGCAGAAGGTGCCGCAAGCGAGGCCGGAGACGCCGGACGAGATACGCCGCTACGAAGACGCCCTGCGCCGCCGCGATCATCGCGAACGGGAAAGCGCGCGGCGCAAAGAGGCGAAGATGGCAGTGTCCGCGCTGGCCGACGGACAAGAGAAACGCTGACAGGCATGACGCTCGATTCACAGAAATCTCAAAAGGAGCAACGAAAACGATGGCACATTCCCATGCCATGCCTTCGCCGGTGGCTTTGCCCGGCGTCGAGAAAATTGTCGCAATCGGTTCCGGCAAGGGCGGCGTAGGCAAGACCACGGTAGCCGTCAACTTGGCCGTCGCGCTCTCCAAGCTTGGCCAGCGCGTGGGATTGATGGACGCGGATGTCTACGGGCCTAACGTGCCGCTGATGATGGGCAGCGCGCAGCCGCCGAAGGTGAGTGCGGGCAACGTGATTGAGCCCAACCTGACGCACGGCATAAAGACCATCTCGATTGGATATATTTCGCCCGGCGACAAGCCGATGGTAATGCGCGGGCCGATGCTGCATCAGATCATCCGGCAGTTCCTGCAACAGGTGAATTGGGGCGAGCTCGATTATTTGATTGTGGACTTGCCGCCGGGGACGGGCGACGTGGCCATCTCGCTGGTGCAAACCGTTCCACTGACGGGTGCGGTGGTGGTGTCGACGCCCAGCGATGTGAGCCTGGAGGACGCGCGCAAGGCGCTAGAGATGTTTGCCCAGGTGAATGTGCAGGTGCTGGGAATTGTGGAGAACATGAGCCACTTCGTCTGCCCGCACTGTCACAAGGAGATCGACATCTTTTCGCGCGGCGGCGCGGAGCGCACGGCCAAGCAGTTCAACGTGCCGTTCCTCGGGGCGATCGAGTTGCTGCCGGCCATTCGCGAGGGCGGCGACCGCGGTCTGCCGGTGGCGCTGGCGGGCCCGAAAAGCCCGCAGGCAGCAGGCTTTTATGCCATGGCGGAAAAGCTGATGCAGCAGGCCGAGGCTGCAGCGGCATCGGCATCGGATGTAATCGAGATCAAGTGATCGTTAGCGCGCCGCCGCAGACTTTTTGCGCCGGAGCCACGAACGCAGCGCCTCGTCGGCACGGCTCTGCCATCCTTGTCCGGTTTCGCGGAGCCCCTCAGCTACATCCACAGAGAGGCGAATGGAGATAGGAACCTTCCGTGGCGCTTTCTGAGGGCCGCGCCGGCGAAGCGAAAGAAGCATCTTTTGTTCTTCCTTCGGAAGCGCTGAAAATGGTTGGGCGGCGGCAGCGTCCGCGGCCGTCAGTTCCCTGACCTCGCCGTCGGCGTCAGTCAATGGTTTGCGCCTTGCCATAGCGTTTTGCCTCCCGATTATTTGTCTTTCGAAAACTGATTACGCGAATGCCGTCTGGTTTGGGGATGTAGCACAGCAGGTGCAATCGCTTGCCCAGGTACCCAACCGCAATCCGCCGCGTTTCGCCACTGCGAATCTCGGTGTGGAAAACCGCAGTTGAGAAATCGAAGTCCGCCGCACGATCGAAGGAAAGTCCGCGCTCCCGGATATTGCGGGCGTTCTTGGCGGAGTCGTACGTGATCGCCACGGTCTTATTGTATATGCAATTAGCTTAGAAAGAAAGGACTCTGAGGCGTTTGAGTAGCCGATTGCAAAAAAGCGGAGCTTTTCGGCTCCGCTTTTTCTTCGGTTGGTAGCTGGCTAGCGCCAGTGGCCTTCGATCAGGACCCAGCCGCCATTGCGCTGTTCCCAGCGATGGGAGATCCATACGGCGCCTGGATGCGGCGGGCGCACCCAATAGCCATGGACCCAAACGTAACGGTGGCCGTTCCAGCGGTGATAGCCGTCGATCCACACCCATCCGGGATGCGGTGGACGGTTATGAACCTCGACGATCGGCGCAGGCGGCGCAACGCGAACGACGACCTGCGCCATGGAAACCGCAGGAGTAAGAAACAGAGCGAGCAGCATTGCCAATGCGATCTTTTTCACAGAAACCGTAACCTCCGTGGTTTTGATGATGCCGGAATCGGAGACCTTTTCCAAGCGTCTTATAATACCAACGCAAAGACAAACCATTTGTTGCGCCCTGTTGAAAAAACGCCTGCCTAGTTATCTCTGCCTACCCAGGATGCGCGTTCAAGCCGGATCGTCAACCGGCATGGCTTCGGTTTCTCTCGGCGCAAAGAGGTTGCCCATGCGCTGGATCTGCGCGCCCACGCTGCTCAGCTTTTCTTCGATGCGCTCGTAGCCGCGATCCATGTGGTAAACGCGGTCGACGATCGTCTCTCCCTCGGCGACCAGCGCGGCCAGCACCAGCGAAGCGGAGGCGCGCAGATCGGAGCACATGACGGCGGCGGCGGAAAGCCGCGCCGGGCCGCGCACGGTGGCAGTACTTCCATCCACTTTGATGTTGGCGCCCATGCGCACCAATTCCTGCACGTGCATGAAGCGGTTCTCGAAGATATTTTCGCGGACCAGGCTGACGCCCTCCGCCTGCGTGGCCAGGGCCATGTATTGCGCCTGCATATCGGTGGGAAAGCCGGGATACTCTTCGGTGGAGATGTCGGCGGCGCGCAGTTGCGCGGCGCCGCGGACGCGGACAGAGTCGGGGCCGAGCACGTCGACACGCGCGCCTGCTTCCTGAAGCTTGGCGATGACCGCGCCGAGGTGAGCCGGGGCGCAGTTGGCCACGATCAAGTCGCCGCCGGTGATGGCGCCGGCCACCAGGAAGGTGCCCGCCTCGATGCGGTCGGGGTTGATGCGATAGCGCGCGCCGTGCAGGCTGGTTACGCCGCGCACGCGGATTGTCGCCGTGCCCGCGCCTTCTATCCGCGCGCCCATGGCGCAGAGCAGCGCGGCAAGATCCACAACCTCCGGCTCGCGCGCGCAGTTCTCCATCAATGTCTCGCCCTCGGCTAGAACCGCCGTCATGAGCAGATCTTCCGTGCCGGTGACGCTGATCTTGTCAAAAACGAGATGCGCCCCTCGCAGACGTTCCGCGCGGGCCTCGAGATATCCGTGTTCCTGGGTGATGACCGCGCCCATCTTCTCCAGTCCTTTGATGTGCAAATCGATGGGTCTGCCGCCAATGGCGCAACCGCCCGGCATGGCCACGCGGGCCGCGCCGCATCGGGCGATGAGCGGGCCCAGCACCAGCGAACTGGCGCGCATGGTCTTAACGATCTCGTAGCGGGCCACCGGATCGGAGAGCGTGCGGCAACAGATGGTCGTGCGGTCCTTCAACTCGCCCTCGCGCAACTCGACCTCGGCGCCCATCGAGGCCAGCAGCCGCCGCTCGGTCTCGATGTCGCGCACTTGGGGAATATTCTCCAGCATGACATCGTCTTCAGTGAGAATGGCCGCGGCCATACAAGGCAGCGCCGAGTTCTTCGCGCCCGAAACGCGAATGGCGCCAGCCAACGGATTGCCGCCGCGAATGACGAACTTATCCATGGAGAAAGGAAGCTCTCGGCTATCAGCCTCCAGCTTCTAGTTCCTAAGTGTAAACGCGAAGTGAGCGGCTGGTAGAAGAGACTCCTCCTGGCCTGCCTGCTAGTTCGCAGTTGGGCTGGACGCGCTGGGCGGAACGGGAGGACCCGCCTGTGCAGAGGCTGGGACGAGATTGAGCGGCTCATTGAGCGTAAAGAGCAGGACCGTGCCCGTCTCCAGCGTGGCCTGCGGATGGCTGACGAGCAGGTGCACGGTGATGACGCTGGCGCCGATGATGGTTCCGGCAAGTGCGCCGCCGGGCCCGCCGAGGATCGCTCCCGTGACAGCGCCGCCGCCCACTGCGGCGCCGTATTCGATGCCGTCCTTCTTCAGTTGCGAGCCGGGGGTGATGGCGCCTTCGCTGCCCACGCGGTCATTCGATCCCGGCGCACCGCTGGTCTGAGCATAGAGATGGAAGCGCGAACCGTCGGGCAGGATCACCGTCTCAGGACGCAGGCGCATCGATCCATGGCCGCCGAGGTGACCGCTCGAGACGGAAGCAACTTTGCCCTCGATCTCAGATCCGGCGGGAATCAAAACCTGGCCGTCCTGGATCACGTCAGAAGCTACGCGCGCGCGGAAAGGGTCGCCGCTTTGGCTCTCGGCCGTGGAAATACGATCCAGCAGGCGAACGCGGATAACGGCGCCATCGCCGAGCGTGCCCGGAGGCAACGGAGCCGGATGCACGATGTCGCCGTCGGGATCGCTCATGACCCCGCGCTCGTCCAGGCCGGGCTGGGCAGGAGACGTATCAGGCGCCACTTGTACGATGCCATCGTCGGTGCCGTCGAGCGGGCTGGAAGCATAGGAGTTCTGCGATGGATTGGCGGGGGAGGGCTGAGCTTCAGACCGTGCTGGGGGCTGTGTCTGCGCCGGGGCGGCAGGCTGCCCGACCATGGGATGACTGGGGGAAGGCTTGGCCGCTGGCTCGGGCGGGGGTTCCGGCGTGGTGATCATGTCGTCGGGAGGAGGGTTCGAGGTGCCCTGGTAAGGGTTCGATTGGCTTGCCTGCTGCGCTCCCAATGCAGCCGCGGTTGCGGCCAGCAAGGCGTAGACAAAAATAGTCCGCTTCATCCCGATCTCCTTTTCGTAGGCAAGGGTCACCTTACCTGTTTAGACCCGCCAGGGGCGAGAAAGTTCTGCACCCGCCGGCGCTGCCCGCAGGGCGCAGGTGGAAACTCACCCAAGGTAAGCATATCGAGGGTTTTGAGAATGGCAAATTCGAGTGAGATGGGCGGGTGCCTCGGACGCTAAGAATCAACAGCGTAACCCCCACGGCTCGCATTGGCCACTCCTCAAGGTGTGACCGCTGCCACAAGGGCCGCACAAGCCCGGTTTGCTAGAATCCGAAGGGAAAGAAGCACTCCTTTTTTGATGCCCTTTTCGCTGGACGGAGAGGTGATTACGGCAAAACCAGAGTTACCATATCCTTTTTTGCATTCATCAAGGTCGCCGCTCCCTGTTGGTCGCGTCGACTTGGCTCTTGAAGCTTCGGGGTACACTCACTCTGGTTTTGCGACAGTGCCCACGCGGGAGCTTTTGGACACCATTCAAAGCGCCGCCGGAGAAGCTCTTGCCGTGGATCGCCGTCCCCAACTGAACGACCGGCTGCAGCACCGCATAGTGAGGAACGATATGACTGAGATTGTTGCCATCCGTGCCCGTGAAGTCCTGGATTCGCGCGGCAACCCGACCGTAGAGGCGGACGTGATTCTGGAAAGCGGCATCATGGGCCGCGCCATTGTGCCTTCGGGCGCTTCCACCGGCGAGCATGAGGCCGTGGAGTTGCGCGACGGCGACAAGAGCCATTACCTCGGCAAAGGCGTGTTGCAGGCCGTGGCCAACGTGGAGACCGCGATTGCGCCGGAGCTGGAAGGCATGGATGCCGCCAACCAGCGGCTGATCGACCAGTCGATGATCGCGCTGGACGGAACGCCGAACAAGGGCAAGCTGGGCGCGAACGCCATTCTGGCCGTCAGCATGGCCGCGGCGCGGGCCGTGGCGCAAACTCTGGAGGTTCCGCTGTACCGCTATCTTGGCGGCGTGAACGCAAGCGTGCTGCCGACGCCAATGCTCAACGTGCTCAACGGCGGCGTGCACGCCGACTCCAACGTCGACTTTCAGGAGTTCATGATCATGCCCGTCGGCGCGGAGCGTTTCAGCGAGGCGTTGCGCTGGGCGGCCGAGACCTTTCACACGCTGAAGAGCGTACTGAAGAAGAAGGGCTACAATACCGCGGTGGGCGACGAAGGCGGATTTGCGCCCTCGCTCAAGTCGAACAGCGAGGCCATTGAGCTCATCCTCGAAGCCATCGAGCAGGCCGGCTACAGGCCCGGCGAGCAGATTGCCATTTCCCTCGATCCGGCGTCGAGCGAGTTCTATGACGCGGAGAAGAAAAAGTACGTCTTCAAGAAGGGCGACAAGAGCGAGCTTTCCAGCGAAGACATGGTTCGCTTCTACGACAACTGGATTCGCCAGTACCCGATCGTCAGCCTCGAAGACGGCCTGGCCCAGGACGACTGGGAGGGATGGCGCATCTTGACCGACAAGCTGGGCGGACGGATTCAGCTTGTGGGCGACGACATCTTCTGCACCAATATCAAGCTGCTGCAGCGCGGCATCGAGGAGGGCGTGGCCAACTCCATCCTCATCAAGCTCAACCAGATCGGCACCGTCACCGAAACGCTGGAAGCCATCGACCTGGCCCGCCGTTATGGCTACACCTCGGTGATTTCGCATCGCTCCGGCGAGACCGAGGACACGTTTATCGCCGACCTGGCCGTGGCCACCGGCGTAGGCCAGATCAAGACCGGCTCGGCGAGCCGCACCGACCGCATCTCGAAGTACAACCAATTACTGCGCATTGAAGAGGAGCTGGGCTCGGGCGCGGTGTACCTGGGTCTGGAGAGTCTGAACTACAACGACTAGAGCGGTTCCACAATACTTGTAGCCGTTTCCGGCGGTGGCACAAGGTGGTTTTTCTTGAGGAAAAACCCGCTTAGCTGTTGCTGCTTCGGGGTACAGCAATTGTGGAACCGCTGTAACGCTCAATCTACTCTCGGGCTGTCACCCTGATGTATCGCCTACGCTGTCCGGCATTTTCAAGCTGAACGAGCTGAAGCAGATGACCGGCGCGGGGATTTGCGCGTGGCGATTGCGAACTGAGCCGAACCGAAGGCGAAATGCGGAAGGGCCTCCCGCTTGGGGAGGCCCTGAGGACCGGAGCAACTGCCGAGCGTTACCTTAGCCGCAGTGACTTGATGGCCTCGGGCAGGCGCTCTTCGATCAGCTTGGCGCGCTCGGCCGCGATGCCGCCCAGATACGACGGCGCGGGGGTCGCCATCAGCACCAGAGCCATGGCGATGAGCGAGAAGCAAAGCCCGGCAATGCCCGCCGAAACCAACATATGGTACATGTCAAAGATATCCAGGCCCAGGATCTTGAAGGCGACGTGTTCCAGCGGCCGGACGTGCTTGAGAACGGCGAGGGCGAAGAGGAAGAAGAGTGCGGAAAGCGAGGTTAGGACCGCCAGCGTAACGTCGAGGCTGCGATGGAACTTCTGGCGCGAGCTGCAATGGGCGCATTCGGCAAAATGATTTTCGTAATCCCTGCGCATCTCCGGGGAGATGCCCGAAATGTCATACCGCCAGCTTGCCAGAATTGCGCCTACGACCCGGTCGGTGCATCGGATTCTTGTCGCAGACATAAGCAATCACCCTGCAAAAAAATTCGGGACAACCGGCATATTTCCGATTCCTTATCCGGTCCCAAAGACGATTGGACGCCCCACTCACGGTGACGGATGCTCAGCTTCTCACAAATACACGTCGCCAGGACAATCCGCCTGGCGCCTTGCTACGGCCCATCTCATGTCTTCAGCTTGCGGCCGTGACGTGTTTACTATTCTAACCTCTTTTGGTTAGAAACGGATAGCGAAAAGCGGCTGATGTTGCTCGGCAAGCAACAGGCGATTGGCCAGGAGGCTTGCCCGGCCCAGGAGGGCACGCTCGGCCGCGACCCTTGCCAGTTCTGGAAGATTATTGTTTTCAGATAGATGCGCCAGAATGACGTAGGCGGCCTGACCGTCGTAAGCGGTCGAGAGGAATTCGGCCGTTGCCTCATTGGAGAGGTGGCCCACGCGGGAAAGCACCCGCTGCTTGACTGCCCAGGGATAGGGCCCGTCGCGCAGCATCTCCAGGTCGTGGTTGGATTCGAGCAGGAGCAGGTCCAGATCATGGAGCTGCTCCCTGACGTTGGGCGGGATGTAGCCGAGGTCGGTGGCATATCCCATGCGCACCCCCTCGGCGCTGAAAACAAAGCCCACCGGGTCGGCGGCATCGTGGGGAATGGTAAAAGGACTCAGGCCGATGTCTCCGATGGCAAAGGGCTCGCCGGCCTGAAAGTACTCAACTGCCGGCAGCCAGGTGGGTTCGTCCTTGAGGGAGGGCGGATCGCCTCCGCACAGACCAAGGGCTGCCCTCTGGGACCCGGGATTTTCGGAAGCTGGGTCAGGAGCTGGACCTGCCGCGGCAGAGGGGTATTCTCCGGGTGCGACGGCCAAGGGCTGGCTTCCGATCTCCAATTCCTCGGGGTCACTCTCTTCGGCCGCGGTTTCGGGGGCCGAGGCCTGGGCTTCGGCTTGACGCTCGGCATTTTGTTTGCGACAGATCTCGAGCCATTGCGCATAGGTCATCTGGCGGCGCGGGGTCAGCCAGCGCATCCAGGCGCGATGTGTGGCCTCAGTAAAGTAAACCGGGATGCCGAGTCTGCGCGCGGTGATGGCGAGGCCGTTGATGTGGTCCTGGTGCTCGTGAGTGATGACGATGGCGTCGAGGGTACCGGGGTCCTCGCCAGCCTGCTTCATACGGCGAAAGAGCTCGCGGCAGCTCAAGCCGGCATCCACGAGGATGCGTGTGCGCCCGCCCGAGACAACCGTGCTATTCCCCTTCGAGCCGGAAGCCAGCACCGTGAAGCGCACCATGGATTGAGAATACAATCAAGAGCGCCGGTCGAGGACAGAATAAGCTGTCGCATGGTGCGTTGGCTGCTCGTCCCGACGGGTAACCCTGGAAGCTGTTCTATCGAGTAAAGAGACGCGGACAAGGGTTTGCCCGAGGCCAGCATCATGAATCGCACCATGAATTCGGGCTTCGACGAACAGAGAAAATCCCCACATCCCCAAGAATCAGCGCCGAAAGGGCGCTGTGATCGACTATATTGGATGCAAATTACTCAGTGCCCCACTTGCCGGTTGCCGTAATGTGCCGGTTTCGGGCCATGCCGGAATGGGCAGCCCGCCGATCAGCATGTCGCTGCCGTTTGCGCGGAGTTGTCAGCCGCCGTCACCAGGGAAGGAGACCGAACGCATGAAGTTTGCGATGTTCGTCTTATCCAGCCTCCTCTGCTTCGTCGTAGCTCATTACCTGTTGGAAGACGCAGCAGCGGCATACGGTTCAGTCCTGATCTCTTACCACTTTTTCCTGGTTTTCCTTGTTGTGGAAGCCCAACATGAAAAGGCGCTCTCGAGGCCAATTGGCTCGAGGATCCTGACACATTCGGCATTTCTTGCGTTCCTCATCGGTTTTTGTTACGTGAGGGGCTACGTTCCCTATTTTGGCCTCATCAGCCTGCTGGTTCCCGCCCTGGCGCCGTTGGAGACGATGTGGCTCTTCAGCAGAGGCCGCAGGAGAAGAACCCATGCCGCCGCAGGGCGGGTCGATATTCCGGCTGCGACGCTCGAGGATTCCGAAGCGTTTCGCGAATACATGGAGCAGCAAGATCGCCCGTTCCGCAAAGCCGGGCGGCCGATCAGCGAAGAGTTCGATCTTTGGCTGGCTGACCGCGCCAAGAAAAAAGCGGAAGCCGAGGCCTCGGCGGATGCTTCGCCCGCCGTCTCCGGCGATCCTGCTGACTCCGGCGCTGCACCACCCGAGTAGAAGCTGCGGCGCGGCGAACCGACAGCGTCGAACTGCCCAAAGTCACGGAGATGCAAAAGAAATGGACCAGTGAGAAGGTTTGGGGCAAGCGCTGCTCGTTCGCGCTCGCAGAGTATGCCAACTTCAATCAGCGCGGGGCAGGGTGGCGGGGATTTCGATGGAAACGAGCGTGCCGCGGCCGGGATTGCTTACCACATTGAAGCGGGCCTGCCTGCCGTAGAGCACCTCCAGCCGCTCCTGCACATTCTTCATACCGATGCCGGCTCCGGCGCCGCGAGACGCGGAATGGGGCCGCGCGCTCATACCCACGCCGTCGTCGGCAACCTCGATCAGGATTCGGTCGTCTTCGAGGCGGCTGCGCAGGGTCACAGTGCCGCCACGGATGCGCGGCTCCAGGCCGTGCTTGATGCTGTTTTCAATGAGCGGCTGGAGCAGAATGCTGGGCACCAGAATCTCGAGCGTGCGCGGATCGATCTCCTTTTCGACGCGCAGCTTGTCGGCGCCGAAGCGGACCACTTCGATGTCGAGATAATCGTCAGTGAATTTCAGCTCCTCGCGCAGCGGAACGTAGGCGTCGTGGTCCTTGAGCAAGGCGCGCAGGATGTTCGCCAGCTTGACGGTTATCTGGCGGGCCAGTTCCGGCTGGCTGCGCACCAGCGCGGCCACGGAGTTGAGCGTGTTGAAAAGGAAGTGGGGATTGATCTGGCGCTGCAGCGCGTCGAGGCGGGCTTCGAGCAAAAGGCGCTTCTGCTCTTCCAGAGACATCTCCACGCGAAGCGCATTCCACACCTTGAGCGCAATACCCACGTTAATGGGCGCGCTGAGCCAGACCAGCGCCTGCAGCCAGAGCTGATCGGAGAGCAGCGCGAAGAGGCGATGCGGGAAGGCGCGGGCGATCCAGTCGCGGATCATCTCCATGACCACGATAAGAACCAGAAGAAGAATCTGGCGGTCGATGCGCGGCTTGATGAGGTTGCGGCGCACCCAGCGATAGAGACTGAGATCGATGAAGGGAGTGAAGGACCAGATTTCTTCCTTCCCGACAAAGCGGCTCACCATGCCGGCGGCCAGGCCGAGGAGGACGTCGAACGGCAGCGCGAGAAACTCGCGGTGCAGGACGGCCGGGACGCTCAAGACGGCGCCGCTGAGCATGGCCCAGCCGGGACCGATGAGGAGGCCGAGGAGAATGATGGTTTCAAAGGAGATGTCGGCGGCGAGAAAATTGGGCACCGCGAGCCGGATCCACACGCCCAGCGTAAGCGGCACAAGGAAAAACGCCAGCAATGCCAAGGTTTGCCGATGACTGCGCCTCTCGGCAAAAAACAGACGCCGGAAAGTGGTGACACGCGCCAGCACGCTGGCCACAGAGGCAACCACACCCAGCTTGACCAGCAGCGTGATCCAAATGAGATTGTGCGTCACCCCATCACTGTACCGCGCCGCGCGGGCTACAGGCGAGATTCGCCGATGGCTAAAGCATGATGCCAATGAAGATCGGCCCCTTCAAGACTTCAAACGAGGCGGGAAGAACACGCGATTCGGGACGCAGTCTTAGAATGAAGGCATGGCATTGGAGAGCGTGAAAAAAGTCGCGGAGGCGGATTTTCCCACGCGTTGGGGAGCCTTCCGCATTCTGGGCTTCGAGGGCGTGCGCAGCGAAGGCCAATCCGGCTGTGAAACTGTCCGGACGGGCCAGGGATTAGTGGCGCTGGTGATGGGCGACGTTCATGCGGCGCCGCCGCTGGTGCGCATTCACTCGCAGTGCCTCACTGGCGACGTTTTCGGCTCGCTGCGCTGCGATTGCCGTCTGCAACTGGAGCTGGCATTGACGAAGATTGCCGAGGAGGGCGCGGGAATTCTGCTCTACGAGCAACAGGAGGGCCGCGGCATCGGACTGATGGCCAAGCTGAAGGCCTACGAATTGCAGGATCAAGGGCTCGACACGGTAGAAGCGAACCAGGAGCTTGGCTTCGCCGCCGACTGCCGCGACTACGACCTGGCGGCGGGAGCGTTGAAGCTGCTGGGCGTCTCGCGGGTGCGGCTGATTACGAACAATCCTCAGAAGGTGGCTGCGCTCGAGTCATCGGGGATCGCCGTAACGGAGCGCGTATCGGCCGAGGTCGCCAAACAGGAGAGCTTTGAGCGCTATCTGCGGACCAAGCAGGAGAAGATGGGCCACATCTTCGATCACTCCGATGGAATCAATGGCTTACAGTGAATCGGTCTGCAGGAAGCTTTGCCGCGGAAGGCATGGCAAGTCCTGGTGCGCCGGCATCGTCCTGCGTAAAATGAATCACCTGGAGCGGTTTTCCGTGTATTCTAGTGTTACTTTCGTGAACTTTTGCCGTGAAAAGGCCGCAATTTGTGTTGATAATAAAGACATCCTTTGACGGAGGCCCGCATGATTCGCCGTAGCACTCTTCTCCTGGCCTTAATGCTGGCCGCCGTGGCTTTTCCGCTGCGCGCGCAGACCGGGTGTGACGACTCGCCTGAAGGTCCGACGATCGTGCTGGCGCTGGTGGGCGGCGCAGGCGCGCTGGCTGCGAGTGTGCGGGCTGCGCGCAGCCGCAAGCGGTAGCCTTCAACAGGCGATCTGGCCCCGCTCGTCCGGACAGAGGTTCTCCAGTTACTGCAAGGGGAGTCGCAACCGCTAAGTGGCCCTCGCCTCAAGAAAGGGCCACCCTGCACCTCGCCAAACATGCCTCATTCGAACTGGAGAACCGCTTTAGAATGGGGAATACGACCGTGAACCTCCCGCGTATTCTTCTCGCGCTTTCGATTTCTGCTTCTTTGGCTGCCGTGGGCGGCTGCGGCGGCGGTATTTCCACTACGGGTGGAGGGGGTGGCTCTGGAGGCGGTTGCAGCCCAATCTCAGGCTCCAGTGCGCCTGCATCGTGTCCGGCCAGGACATCCGCCGCAGGCGTCTCCTTCGCCGGAAGCGTTCTCGCTGCCTCAAAGCCAGTGAGCGGAGCCTCGGTCGAGCTCTATGCCGCGGGCAACACCGGCATCGGCTCCACGCCCACCGCGCTGCTCGCCGCGGCACTGACCACTGGCGCCGATGGAAGTTTCACGGTTCCCCCTGGATACACCTGCCCTTCGGCAAAAACCCCTGTCTATTTGCTTTCTAAAGGTGGCCAACCGGGCTCTGGCCCCGCTGCCAATACCTCTCTTTGGCTCATGACCGCCCTTGGTCCCTGCGGCAGCATCAGCGCGGGAAGCTCTTTCGTTGTCAACGAAATCACCACGGCCGCTTCTGTTTGGGCGCTGGCCTCGTTCATGAACAGCGGCGGCAATGTGGGCGCCAGTTGCACCAATACCGAAGGTTTGGACAATGCGTTCCTCACGGCAAACAGCCTGGTGAACGCAACTACCGGCACGTCGCCGGGAGCGGAAATTCCCTTCACGCTCACCGTGCCCACCGGCAAGCTGAACACGCTGGCCAACGCCCTGGCCTCCTGCACCACCTCTGGCGGCGGCAACTCCTGCACTCCGCTGTTCAACGCCGCTGCCGCGGGCAACACCGTTCCCGGCAATACCCTCGATGCCGCGCTCAACATCGCGCAGTCTCCCGGCAACAACGTGTCGGCGATCTATGCTCTGGCCGCGAGCAACGCCGTGTTCTCGCCTGCTCTCACCGCGGCGCCTCCGGACTGGATGCTGCACAACACGATCTCCGGCGGAGGCATGAACATACCCACTTCTATCAGCGTGACCGAATCCGGCGATGTCTGGGTCTCGAACTACTTCAACGTGGCATCGGAGTTTGCGCCCAATGGCGCTGCCATCTTCCCCGCCGGGGTCAGCGGCAATGGCATCAACGAATCCTATGGCATGGCGCTGGATATCGAGGGCAACGTCTGGATCGCCAACGAGCAAACCGGCCCCAGCATCGGACTGGGCGACGTGACCGAGTTGAGCTCATCGGGCCAGGCTCTCGCCACCGGGCTGACGGGCGGAGGAATCGACTTCCCCATCGCGGTCGCCGCCGACACCAACGGCAACATGTGGTTTGCCGACTACGGAGACTCGAAGGTTACTCAGTTGGATAGCTCAGGCGCGCCGCTCTCCGGCGCCGATGGCTGGGGCGGCACATCCCTCGCGTTTCCGGTCGCGCTGGCCGTCGATTCCAGCCACAACGCGTGGGTGGCCAGCCAGGGGGGCGTTGTTCCCATCACCAAGATTTCAGAGGACGGCTCCGCGGTCACCAACTACGACTGCGATTGCAATGGCGCATCCGGCATTGCTATCGATCAGAAAGGCAATGTCTGGGTCGCCAACTACTACGGCAACAGCATCAGTGAAGTGAATGCCTGCGGAACGCTCGAGCTCGACGCCATCATGGGCGGCGGCGTTCTGCGTCCACAGGGTATTGCTATCGATGGCGCTGGGACCGTCTGGGTCACAAACTTCCAGGGCAACTCCCTTTCTGAGATTGGCGGTGCATCGAGCGCTGCACCGGGGATGTTCCTGTCGCCGTCGAGCGGATTTGGCGCCGACGCCTCCCTGCTCGCGCCTTACGCCCTCGCCGTCGATGCCAGTGGAAGCATTTGGCTCTCGAACTCCGGCAAGAATACGCTCACACAGTTTGTCGGCATCGCAGCGCCGGTGGAACTGCCTCTGGCCGGTCCTCCGCAATCGCCGTAAGGGGAGCGGGGTGCGATGATATCTAACAAAGGACTAACAGGCCCCATGGCAGAGAATCTGGAGCTCTCGACAGGAGTTGCCGGTAATGCAGTGCTGGACCCGGAACTTAAATGCGGCCAGCTTGCTGCGCCGTCTCCGGCGCCATCGGTCGCGCTGTGGTGCTGCATTGTCATTCTTGCCGCGGCCGGCTGCCTGGGCATTTATCGTGATCTCGCCATGCTCTGGCTGGCCTGGACGACCGATCCCCTGCGCTCCATCGGAATGTTGATTCCTCCGGCCAGCGTTGTGCTCACCCTTCGCGTGTGGCGGCAAAACCGCTGGGAGATGCGCGGAACATGGTGGGGCCTGCCGGTCATCGCGCTTTCCTGGTTCGTCAGTTTGCTCCACGCGAGCACCGAGTTCTTCTTCACCGCCGGTAGAGCGCTGATTTCCCTTATCCCGCTGTCATTGCCCGTCTATGTCTATGGCAGTGGCATCGTCCTGCTGTTTGCCGGGACACGTGTGTGGCGGAAAGCATGGTTTCCCCTCGGTCTGCTGCTGCTTTCCCAACCTGTGCCCGTTCTCTCCACCAGCCTGATCGATCTCCCGCTGCAAAACATCTCGGCCCACGTCGCGCGCTCCTTTGCCACGTTGATCCACTTTACGCCCACAACCCCGCAACTGCGCCTCATGTTCTCGCCGGACTTCGGCATGTTTATCGCGCCCGGTTGCGATGGCATTCGCGGCGCGGTGACCATGGGCTATGTGGCGCTCGTCCTTGGCTACCTGAAGCGTGTTTCCTTTCGCCGCTGGGCGGCCTACGTGATCGGAGGAGTCCTGCTGGGCTACGTTTTCAACTTCATCCGCCTCTGCGTCCTCGTCCTTTACTACAGGATCGCCCTCGGTCACCCGGCTCTCGAGGGAGTGACCAAGCAGGCGGACTATGTCATCGGATCGAGCCTGTTTCTGGCGGCCATCCTGCTCTTTCTTCGCCTCGCGCGCTTGAAGCAGATGAACCCGCCTCCGGCGCAAACCGCATCCGTCAGCGGCGGCCCTTCCCCGCGCATGCGCAATCTCTTTATCAAGTGCGCAGCATTTGTCATCACGCTGCTGGCGGTTGTTGCGCTGCCTTCCTCTGCGCTCCGGGTCCCGCGCAGCGCCCCGGCCACATCCGCAACTCTCGCCAGCCGCATGCCGAAGCAGATCGGCAACTTCGCGCTCACGCGCACCTGGTACGAGCAGGTCGCCGGCAAAACTTTGGTGCAAAGCGGCGCCTACTCCGCGACCGGATCGGACGAGATCATCCTTGCCGTTTGGGTTGCGCCGTCCTACTTTCACGATCCCAATTCGTGCTGGCTGGCGCGCGGTCTTGAACCCGGTCTTCTCACCACCCTCCCCTTCGTTACCGCCCAGGGGCGATCGGTCGAGCTGAGCACCGGATTCTACAGCGACGGAATTACCGACACCATCGTGGTAAACGCCGTGTGCACTCCCGGGTCGTGCTCGCAGTCGCAGCAGCTCGCCTCGAATGGCCGGTTCAGCTTCATTTTTCTCAAACCAGGGATGAATGAGCTTGTCACTTCCGGTGCGCACCCGGTTCCCATCATGATCCGGATCGATAGGCTCCATTCCGACGCGCCCAAGACGGAGACGCGCAGCCTTCTTACCGCTGAGGCGCAGAGATTTCTCTCGGGCTTCGATCCTATGAGCCTCAGCCGGGCATTTCAATAAAACAATCGGTTTCCTCGTGGCCTGGCCACGCGCGGCTTCCACCGTCCGCCGTTACGGCCGCACGTCATCACTTTCCCTTGAAGCGCCTTAAGGCGGTTCTCCAATTTCTATGTGGCGTTTCCGATCTATTCCAAGGTGGCTTTTTCTTGAGGAAAAAGCCACTTAGCTCTTGTGGCTTCGCTCTACACCAATTGGAGAACCGCGTTAGCTGCCGGAAGAGGAAGGCTGCGGGGGAAGGGACTCGTCGTCCCAAATGCTGGGTAGAGGCGGGGGAAAGAAGTTGCTCAAATGGTCGTTGGCCGAGTCCACGAGATGTTGTTCAAGCTTTTCGCGGCTGCCGTGGCAGTGCTTGTAAAGCTCGAGGCCCAGCCTGCTGGGGGTGATATCGAAGCTCTCGGCATCTTGATACCAGCTGAAGTCAAAAACCTTCTCGATCAATCCCAGGTTGAACAAATAGGCAAGATCGGTAGCATTCCTGTAAAGGTCGTGCACGCCGGTAAGTTCAACCATTTCCTTTGAGGTGAGAACCACGGAACCGGCGGGAGAATTTTCAGCTCCCGGCGCGGAGCCCAGGGCCCGCTCACATGCGAGAACGAAGATCTTGGCCTGGATGGGCGTGATGTGGACGAGCAGGTCGGCAAAGATCTGATTGGAGTCGTCCGGCGCATCCACCGAGCAGGATGAGACAAGGAGGCCCGTCCATAGTTGCTGGTTCAGTTCATCCGGGGTCCAGGACCCTCCGCGCAGGATGTTTGCCAGCAGCTTGGGATGGGCGCGCATGCGGTCGCCATCGGGCTTCGCGGCAAGCTGGTTCTCCGCGGCAAGCGCGATCTTGACCAGGGTTTCCGTGCGGTCGGGATCGCGTTGTCCGCTTACCAGAAGAATCGCTTCTTCTGCCTCGGACTGACAGAGCCGGCACAGGAATAGGATGGTGTGGAGGGTGCGGAACATCTCCGCGATTTGATCTCGATTGGTGAGCACGACGATGTTCCGGACGAGCACTCCCCAGAGGTCGAAACTCAGTCCCTGAGGCAGAACAAACGATAGCCCGATGCCGTCCTCTCCCTGCCGGGCAACCTGAGCGCGAACGGAAATCTGGAGCTCGGAGCTGCTCTCCGGCTTGCCTTCCTCCTGCAGCATGAGAGTGATCAGTTCGCCGGTGCTGAGGCGCCTTTCCGTGAACAGGTAGATACCGGTGGTGCTGATGTCTTTGATGCCGGCGGGCGTTGTGGCGGAGCCGAGCCCATAAAGGGCCGCCAGCCCGGGAGCGGATCGCCGTTCAGCCCGTGGAACCTCCAGCCCGGCCTGCCTCTTGAACGCGCGTTTCAAATTGCTAAGCCCAAACATAGCTCACCATCTCCCAGCTCAATGGAGCCAGCGGCGCGGCAGCCTCCTGGAGATTCGGACCGGAACCAGCGCAGCCGCGAATGCCTTCCATCGATGGAATGGATCCTATACAACACAATCATAGACCCACATGAACACCCGTAATCCCCGCCCACAATCGGAAGAGCTTCCGGCAAGCCCGCTCCTGCCGAGTAAGGGAGAATACCTGGCCGATCTAAGGGATCTCACGGATTGCCGCCGTCCAACGGCTTCGGACCATTTGCTATCTACATCAACCAAATTCAATTATGGGCGATTTTGAGGGGGTGTGGGCGCAAAAAATGGGCGGAGTCCGGATATCGTGTCAGTGGTTAAACTCATGGCAACTGCATTTGGATCGCTCAAGGTCCCCCAAACGTATGGATTGCTAGGAAACCGAAACCGCCGTCGCGAATGCCTTGGCAACGATTGTCTGGGCTTCTGCCTCGATTTTTTCCAGGTGTTCCTGTCCCTTAAAACTCTCGGCATAGATCTTATAGATTTCTTCCGTGCCGGAGGGACGCGCCGCGAACCATCCGTTTTCGGCAATGACCTTGACGCCGCCGATGGGATTCCCATCTCCTGGCGCATGAGTCAAGATGGTCTCGATCGTTTCGCCCGCGAGATCGGGAACCTGAATGCTTTCCCGGGTCATCCGTTCAAGCAAGGTCTTTTGTGCGCTGGTCGCGGGCGCATCCGCGCGATCATACAGAGGGTCGCCCAGATCCTCGGTGAGCCGCAGGTAAATCGTTCCAGGATCCTTGTCTGTCCTGGCAGTAATCTCCGCCGCCAATAGCGCAGCGATAATTCCGTCCTTGTCCGTTGTCCAGACCTTACCGTCACGACGAAGAAAAGAGGCGCCCGCGCTCTCCTCGCCTGCAAAGCCGAGTTGCTCGTTCAATAAGCCGTCGACGAAATACTTGAAACCTACGGGAACTTCATAAAGCTTTCTGTTGAGCTTGCCCGTCACGCGATCGATCATGCTGCTGCTCACCACTGTCTTTCCTACGGCTGCGCCCTTGTCCCAATCGGGCCGATGAGGGAACAGATAGTGGATTGAAACCGCAAGGTAGTGATTGGCTGGCAGCAGGCCCGTGCTCTTGGCGACAATTCCGTGCCGATCGTGGTCCGTGTCGCAGGCGAAGGCGACATCGAATTTGTCTTTCATTGTGATCAACGACTGCATAGCATACTGAGACGAGGGATCCATGCGGATCCTTCCGTCCCAGTCGAGCGTCATGAAACGAAACGTCGGATCGACAACGTCATTGACGACCTTGAGATTCAGGCCGTAGCGCCTGGCAATCGGTTCCCAGTAATGCACGCCGGCCCCGCCAAGGGGGTCGACCCCCAACCTGATCTCCGAGCTACTGATCGCCTCCATATCGATCACGTGTTGAAGGTCATCCACATAGGCGGTCAAGTAATCGTGCTTGTGCGTGGTGGGGGAGGCAAGAGCTTTCTCGATGGACACACGCTTGACGCCATTGAGACGGCTGGTGAGAAATCCGTTGGCCTTGGTTTCGATCCACGAAGTAACTTCTTCTCCTGCCGGTCCGCCGTGCGGAGGATCGTACTTAAAACCACCCGAATCGGGAGGGTTGTGAGACGGCGTGATCACGATCCCGTCCGCCAGGCCGCTTTTGCGGGCACGGTTATAGGAGAGGATTGCGTGAGAAACGACAGGTGTGGGCGTAAAGTCATCCCCTTCCGCCAACATGACGTCCACTCCGTTAGCGGCCAGGACTTCAAGAGCGCTGGTCATAGCAGGCAGCGAGAGCGCGTGGGTATCGATCCCCAGAAAAAGCGGCCCATCGATCTTGGCCCGCTGCCGGTAGAGGCAAATAGCCTGCGTAATGGCCAGGATGTGCCATTCATTGAAAGAGCGATCGAAGGACGAACCCCTGTGACCGGAGGTGCCGAAGATGACCCGTTGCTCGGGGGCATCAACATCGGGCTGGAGATCATAGTAGGCAGCGAGCAGCTTCGTCACATCGACAAGGTCGGAAGCAACGGCCGGTTGCCCGGCTCGGGGATTGATATTCACCTGAATCTCCTCATCCTTGGGGCTTTTCTTGGTCCAGCTATCGGTGAACACGCCTGCTTGAGGGCGTCGCTTACTGTCTGAATTCTTGAAGACCGCACCCTGCTGTAGCTAGGATAGTGAAGTCCAAAGCTAAATTATGGAAAAACCTCATGAAAGGCGGTTGCAAGATCACAATTTCCTCGCGAATTTGTGAATTGTGAGACGAACGGCCCGCCGCTACTGCCAATTCGCGAAGGTTGCGAATTCGCGGGGAGTTCGCGGCTTTTCCAATTGCATGTCCAAGTGCTTCCAAGAGATTAGGATTGGTCTTCTTCTTGCACATCCAACTGTGAGTCCCCGGTAGATTTGGAGCCTGAAGGCCGTAGGGGAAACATAGCAGGCTCCAGTATATTCGGTTTAAGGATAAACTCGGAAATAGGCGAAGCGAAGAGTCGATGAGGTGGGTATGGACAAACCAGACCCGTCACCAGGAAAACCCGACCGCAACGATAAGAAGAAGCGCCTGGAGCGAAGCCGGCGGCAGTTTCGTTTCAGTGTTGGTTATTTGATCACGAGCCTGATTGTCTTGTGGCTGTTCCAATCACTTGTCGTGTCTCGTTTGTCTCAGGGTACAGAGATTCCCTACAGCGAATTCAAAACAAAACTGGCTGGTGGTCAAGTCGTAGAGGCAATGATCGGCCAAAGCTCCATCGTCGGTCAGATGAAAGGCACTAAGCCCGACGGATCTTCATCGACCATGCCATTCAACACCGTACCCTCGCCCACCGGCGACCCCACGCTCATCGACGAGTTGCAAAAAGCAAATGTCACTTACCACTTCCAGCGCCCACCTAACCCTTTGGACGACATTATGCTGTTTTACCTTCTGCCGCTTGTGCTACTTGGCGGCTTCTGGTACATGGCCTACCGCCGAGCGGGCGCAGCGGGCGGCGGAGGAATGGCCGGAATCTTCGGGGTCGGCAAGAGCAAAGCGATCGAGGTCAAGCCCGAAGATGTGACGGTGACTTATAAAGATGTGGGAGGGGCGGATGAGGCCATTGCCGAGCTTCAGGAGATCGTTCAGTTTCTAAAGACGCCAGAGCAATTTGCCCAACTCGGTGGGCGTATTCCGAAAGGCGTTATGCTGGTCGGCCCGCCGGGCACGGGAAAGACATTACTCGCCAAAGCCACGGCCGGAGAAGCCGGCGTGCCTTTCTTCGAGACCAGCGGCTCGGAATTCGTTGAGATGTTTGTGGGGGTCGGCGCAGCTCGGGTGCGAAACCTGTTTGAGCAGGCTCGCAAGGCAGCTCCTGCGATCATTTTCATTGACGAGATTGACGCCATCGGCCAGAGCCGGGGAGGCGTTGCGCGCATGGGCGGCAACGATGAGCGCGAGCAAACCCTCAACCAATTGCTGGCCGAAATTGACGGGTTTAAAACGGATGCCAGCGCCCCGGTAATTATTATCGCTGCCACAAACCGGCCGGAGGTACTCGACCCTGCGCTTATGCGCGCGGGCCGCTTCGACCGCCAGATCGCCATCGGCAATCCGGACCTTATTGGCCGAGTGCAAATCCTGCGGATCCACAGCAAGAACGTAAAGCTGGCAGCAGACTTTGACATGGATCGGGCGGCGCGGATAACAGCCGGTTTCAGTGGCGCCGATCTGGCGAATGCCATGAATGAAGCGGCACTCCTTGCCGCCCGGGAAAAATCCACTGCCGTGACGCTGAACGATTTCGAGGCTGCTATCGAGCGCGTGATTGCCGGCTCGGAGAAAAAGAGCCGGGTGATGAGCGAGCAGGAACGAACCACAGTTGCATACCACGAATCCGGCCATGCGCTGGTTGCTGCGTTGGTGCCGCACGGCGAACCGGTCAGCAAAATCAGCATCGTCCCGCACACCCGTGGCGCCCTGGGCTATACCATCCAGGCGCCGACGGAAGATCGCTATCTGCTCACGATCGACGAGCTGGAGGACAGGATTGCTGTCATGTTGGGCGGCCGAGCCACTGAGATTGTGCAGTTCGGGACCATCAGCACCGGAGCCAGCGACGACATTATGCGTGCCACTGAGCTGGCCCGCCGGATGGTCACAGAATTTGGCATGAGCGATAAGCTTGGCTCGGTGCGCTATGCAGGTCAACAGCTCCAATACCTCGGGCAATCGGTCGAGGACAATAGCCAGCTCAGCCCTGAGACTCGCCAGGCGATCGACGAAGAGGTACAGCGATTCGTGACCGAACAATACAAGCGCGATCAGGAATTGTTGCAGACGCATCGACCAGCCTTGAACACGTTGGCCCAGGAACTTTTGAAACATGAGACGGTCAGCGGGAGTTTCGTGCAAGAGGCGCTGGATCGGAGCCTGAGTGCAGCATCCTCTGCAAGTGGCGCTCACTGAAGTTAAACGCCTTGGCTGCTCTTTTGGCAGCCTCGAGAATCGGGAGTATTGATATGCACAAAGTCGTCCTGCTTCGTCATGGAGAGAGCATCTGGAATAAGGAAAACCTGTTTACGGGTTGGACCGATGTTGACCTCTCAGAAAAGGGAAAAGAAGAGGCCAGGGAGGCGGGCCAATTGCTGAAACAACAAAGATACAACTTCGACATCGCTTTCACTTCAGTGCTGAAACGGGCGATACGCACTCTGTGGATCGCGTTGGACGAGATGGACCTGATGTGGATCCCTGTTCAACGCGACTGGCGGCTCAATGAAAGGCATTATGGGGCGTTGCAAGGCCTCAATAAAGCCGAAACGGCGATGAAGTACGGTGATGAACAGGTGAAACTGTGGCGCCGAAGCTACGATATTCGTCCGCCGGCTCTGAATGAATCTGACGCGCGTTATCCGTTGAAGGATCCGCGCTATAAGAACGTCCCTAAGCAACTCATTCCTCTTACGGAATGCCTCAAAGATACCGTGGCGCGCTTTTTGCCCTGCTGGCACGAACTGATTGCTCCCGAGATCCGGTCAGGCAAGCAGGTGTTGATCGCGGCCCATGGCAATAGTCTGCGGGCGCTCGTGAAGTACTTGGAGGATATCCCCGACCGGGAGATTGTCGATCTGAATATTCCCACGGGAGTACCCCTGATCGAGGAACTTGATGACAACCTCAAGTCCGTTCGCCATTATTACCTTGGAGATCCCGCGCAAATCGAGCAGGCGGTAAGCGGAGCAGCGAGCACAGGCAAGGCCGCCAATTAAGGCGAAACCACAGATACTGTATCCTGCGAGGTCCTTTGCAAGGTTGCAGCGCTCTGGAATTTCTGCTGGAGTATTTGAAGACACATCATTCGACGATCGCTCCGCGGGTGATTGCAACCGAGATCACGGATCTCTTTGCACTGACCGAGCCGGAGATAGCGGCGATAGCAAAGAAATACGTATAGTTATTTACTGCGTGCCGATTTCCCCGGAGCGCTTTTCCGTATGCGCGGACAGTCGGCTCTTGTAATCACGTTTTCAGCGCCGTGCAACCTGTTTCCGATGCGACTGTGTTTGTCATATCTCATTGCTGCTTATCAGTGGCTTTCCTCAGATTGTGGAGCCTGGCCGCTCCCGGTCAGGAAATCCTCCAAGTGGCGCAGTGCGATGTCAGCTTTGGCCGATACGGCTTCGATGGTCTCAAAGCCGACGTGGGGCAGAAGCACGGTGTTCGGCGCCTTGAAAATCGGATGGTTCATCGGCAGAGGAGGCTCCATATCAAATACGTCGAGGCCGGCGCCAGCGAGACGATTCTTATTCAGCACTTCTATTAAGGCCGACTGTTCCACGACCGGCCCGCGCGCAGTATTTATCAGGATGGCTGAAGGCTTCATTCTGGCTAACTGTTCTCGCCCGATAAATCCCCGGGTCTCGGCAGTCAAAGGCAGATGCAAGCTGACAACGTCGCTTCGACTCAATAGCTCATCCAGCTTGACCTGCTCGATCGCGACGTCATCGATCCGAACCGCATGGTGTTCGAAAACGAGCACTTGGCAGCCAAAGGCGCTGGCTAAGCGGGCAACCTGCGACCCAATGGCGCCGAATCCGACAACCCCCAGGATCTTGCCGAACAATTCGCGACCGATCAGTTCGCGGTTGTCGCCGCCTGCGCGGGTGGTCGCGTCCGCAGCGACAACCCGCCGCAAGAGGGCGATCATCAGGCCGATGGCCAACTCGCTTACGGCATGGACAGCGTAACCTGCCGCATTATAAAGAAGGATGTTCCGCGCCTTGCACGTTTCTTGATCCACGTGATCGATTCCGGTAAATGCCACGCAGATCAGCTTGAGATTGGGACAGGCTTCGATCACCGCCCGTGAAAGCGGCCGGTAGGTGAGCAACAGGACGTCAGCATCACGAATCTGCGGGATCAACTCGGCATCGCTTATGCCTCGTGTGTCGCTAATGAAAAGATGATGACCGCCTTTCTCAAGGAGATCCTTGAGCCGAGACTTGATCGCTGTTTCCGGCTGGCCAATGGGTTCGATGATTCTGATATTCATGAATTGCCTTCTTCCAATGCGCCGCAAATTGGCGGGGAATAATGGCAAATCTAATCGTACCCTGATGATTCGGTAATACAAAGGCGCCTTGCTGGCCGGGCGATGGCACAGAAAACCACCAGCATCGGTAGACTACTCATTTCTCAATATGGCATCACGTTGTTTTGCAGGCCACAAAGGGGCGAAAAGCGGTGGCGCAAGGCCTACTACAATCTTGAGAGCAGCCGGGCAGCGTCTTTCAGCGACTGGCGCGTGGCAAACAAGCCGACCCAGGGGTCGGCGCGTTTTCTCCGGTTTGCAAAGTTCCCCAGGTTGAATTCAGACGGATCCAGAGTGGGCGCGACTGCCTTCCAATCCAACGGCGTAGAAATCGGCGCATGGGGGCGGCGACGCACGGAATACGGCGCGACCACAGTCTGGCCAAACCCGTTGCGAAAAGGATCGAGATAGACGCGGCCCCGCCGCGCGGCGATTGAATGTTCCACCGTAAGATGGTCCGGATATGCGGCGGCAACGCGTTGCACCACTGCCTCGGCGAATGACAAAACCTCTGAAACATCCGGGCCGGTACGAATCGGCGCCAGTACGTGCATGCCCCGGCTGCCTGAGGTTTTGGCGAAAGACACCAGCTTGAGTGAGTCGAGCGCCTCTTTCACATGCAGCCCGGCGCGCGCCGCGTCCTCGAATTTTCCCGATTCCGGATCAATATCGAAGCACACCCAATCGGGCTGGCGCGGAGAGCGGGCCCGGCTGCCCATTACGTGGACCGCAATGCACCCCAGGTTAGCCAGCGCCAACTGTGTTTCCAGCGAGCCGCCGACCACGTAGTTCGTGAACTTCCGCTGGCCCTCGGCATTCTGAACCCGCTTTGTCGGCGTCCCCGCCGGCATGGAGTTGGGCATCTCCTTCTGATAGAAACACTCACCCTCCAAACCGTCGGGACAGCGCTCGAGCGTCAGCATCCGGTCCTTCACATACGGTTCCAGACTAGCGAAAATGGCCGCATAGTACTCGATGAGGTCGAGCTTCGTATAACCTTCGGCCGGCCAGAAGATTTTGTCAGGATTCGATACGGCGATTGGCAGTTCGGGCCGTGGTTGCGAAGGGGATTTGCGGGCTTTCATGCGCCAGCCTCCGGAAGCGTCACATCCTCGGCGCGCTTGTCGTCGCGCAAACCCAGAAACACGGGTTGTCTGAGCTTTCTGTCGGCGGTCAATTCCTGATAGGAGATTTGAGCCACCAGTCGCGGCGCAAGGAAAGTAATATCTTTCTCGCGAGGAGCGTCGTCGAGCGCGGGAGTTTTCCTGATCAGCGGCTGGAATTTCTTGTGCAGCGAAGACAGACTCTCTTCGTCAAATCCCGTTCCCACTTTCCCCACAAAGAGCAGCTTTCCCTTTCCGTAGGCGCCGAGCAGCAGTGCCCCAAAATGCTTCCGCGAGCCTTCAGGCGCTGTGAACCCGATGATGACGAATTCGTCTTCCTGATGGATCTTGACTTTCAGCCAGAACCTCGACCGCTTTTCAACGTAAGGGGAGGCAAGGTCTTTTGCGACAATGCCTTCATAGCCACAGCGCTTGGCCACCTTGTAAGCTTCGATCCCGTTCTCCGCCAGCCGGTGTGAAAGCAGCAAGACGCCCTTCGCTGGCATCACGTGCTCCAGCATCTGGCGGCGCGCCGAAAGCGGCTCGCGCCTTAGGTCTCTGCCGCCGCTATACAGACAATCGAACACCGCGTAGACTGCCTCTCCCTTGCCTTGTTGGAGCAGTTGAAACCGCGAAACGCTGTTCCGGTCGAACACTACGACTTCGCCGTCGAGGAGCAACGAGACAGGCCGAAGTTTCTCGATCGCTGCGGCAATCTCGGGGAATTTGCCGGTATGATCCTTGTTGTTCCGCGTGAGCAATCGAACGCGCTTTCCTTCCTTATAGGCCAGCAGCCGATCGCCATCATACTTTTCTTCGTATACCCAGCCGGGTTTATCGAATGGATCTCGCACCAGCGTCGCGAGCATGGGCTGAACGCGAAATGGAATTCGGTCGCTCACCGTTAAGTCATGATGCCCCGATGAATTCTTCACTGTCGGGCCTTCTTCACTGGAGTCGTTCGCTTTGGATTCATGACCTTGCCCGGCAAAGCGCGTTTCCTGGAAGGCCCCCGCGCTTTCCTTTTAGGCCGCGGATCGCCCGTGGCCGCCTGTTCTGTATTGCCTCCGTTCTCGCGCGCGATGTCGGCGAGCAGCCGATGCGAAAGCGCGGAAGTCGGCTCGTCAAGAGTGATGTCGCGCCCCGAGGCGTACCGGTCGCGATGCTTGATGAGCAGCCACGCCGAGCGGTCATTGCTCGAACCAAAGCCTCGCGTGCGAACCAGCACCCACGCGCCGTGCAATTTCTTTCCATACAGCGTGAACTTCAGATCGCCATTGCGCAGGGCCGCGTCGACGTCAGCCGCCTCCGGTTCCCAGGTGCCGGTGTCCCAGACCATCACGGTGCCCCCGCCGTACTCGTCCGCGGGAATCACGCCCTCGAAATGCGCATACTCGAGCGGATGGTCCTCCACCCGCATAGCCAGGCGCTTGACCGAAGGATCGAGCGATGGCCCTTTGGGCACCGCCCACGAAAGCAGTGCGCCATTCCATTCCAGACGGAGATCGTAGTGTAACTGGGTTGCGCGGTGCTTCTGAACGACATAGATCAGATTTGAGGATTTGGTTTTCGAGGCTGCGCTCTCGCCTGCCGGCTCGGGCGTTACCGTGAAGTCGCGCTTCTTGCGGTACTCATCGAGTGACATAGCCTGAATCCTTGCATAACACGCCACGCGCGATCAAACGCCGTCATTGAAGGACGAACAATCAGAAGTGGGCGGAGCCGTTTTCTTGTCGCGGCCTTGCGAATCTCGCGACAGCCTGTCGTCCAAAAAAGCACTCCGCCCTTACGCAGATGCTGTATTGGTAAGCGATCAGTCGCTCTTCCGTGTGCACTCGAACAAGAACCACACGCGGCGCTGCGCTTCATCGATCCACGTTTCGAGCAGGCTGGTTGTTGCAACGTCGCCCGCTTCAGCGCACAGATCGTGCGCTTCGCGCATGCTGAGCACCAAGGCTTCGTTGTCCTCGCGAAGTTCACTCAGCATATCGGGCGGATCGACGTACTCGGCATCGTTGTCGGCAATGCGTTGCAAGCGGCTAATATGCCCGATGGAGCGCACCGTGGTGCCTCCGACCTTACGCACTCGCTCCGCAATGGCATCTGTGATCGCGAATATTTGATCCGCCTGCTCGTCAAGCAGAAGATGGTAATCGCGAAAATGAGGCCCGCTGATATGCCAATGAAAATTCTTGGTCTTCAGGTACAGCGCCAACGTGTCGGCCAGCAGCGCGTTCAAGGCACCGGCAATGTTCTTGATTGCTTCCGGTTCCATGTCCGACGGCGTTGCCAGAGGAGCCTTTCTGCGTGCTTTCAAGTCGGTCTTGTTGATCATTACAGTCTCCCTTCGATGTGTTCGAGTTATTGTTGTCAACCTCTTCCTTGGCTAAACTCTATCGCACGATGCTTCAGGCGTGAACGGCCAAAACAGGATAGTGCCCGAGCTGCACGCGCGCGATCTCCGCGACCACGCGCGACGCCAACAACCGGGTGGTAGAGATGCTGCTGGGAAATTCAGAACCCTCGCCGGCACCTTCGGGGCGGCTGCTCGAAGGCAGCAAAAAGGGTGCTGAAATCGTCCAGCACCCTTCAGCACCCTCGCGGGGTCGGACTCAACTTGTCACTGTGCCGTAAACCTTGGGTTTTCTTTGGTTTATGGCGGGGACGACGGGGCTCGAACCCGCGACCTCTGCCGTGAC
>CAWJQD010000008.1:0-24962 GCA_963844905.1 uncultured Acidobacteriaceae bacterium
GAAACGCAGTTCGGCGCCGAAGATCGAGCGCGGATTCTATTCAGCCTGTGCCGACCTCAAACCCCAAAGGCGCTTTTTGGTTTATTCAGGAAGCGAGCGATTTCCCCTCGACGACATGACCGATGCAATCGGTCTCGTCGAACTCGCTGAGATGCTCCAGGAAACTTCTTGAGGTGATTCGCCAGAACAAACATCAGGAACCACACACTATTGAGCCTAGCGGCAGGATATAGATAACCACAGTTCCTGACGCACATCGCGTGTTTTTGCCTCGCACGCGCACCGAGTCATCGGTCCGACGATTACCCAAGCGCACTTTGGGTCAACGGGAACGATCTTTGCTCATTTCTGAATTGGGCAATCGGGATCGTAAATGGCTCAGCTGCACACTGAGTCATCGGGACCGTTCTTTGCTCAATTGGGAATTGGGTCAACGGGAACGATCTTTGCTCAACTACATTCTGGGGCATTGGGAGCGAAGATTGCTCAACCGCACACTGGGTCAAGCGGACCGATCTTTGCTCGGGCGGGGTTGCAATGACGGGGAGAACTCGTTCACCGTAGCAGCATTGAAGACGCGATCCAAGAGCAGCCCAACTCGCTCGGGCAGGCCGTCCGTAGCACTAGATCGCCCTATACAAAAACGCCCTGGCGCTCGGGCCAGGGCGAGGAAAAGAAGCGTGTGGGATGCCGCGGTTTATTGAACTGTGGGAGCTGCCGCGTGAAGCCCGGCGGGGGTTTGTTCGTGCTTGGTGAACACGATGTAGATCTTCGTGTCGGCGGGAACGGAGACGACTACGCGGCTGTTGGCATTGAGGCTCATGACCTCGGAGTCGCCCGCAGTGCCGACGTTCTCCGCCAGCCGCTCCCGTAGCATGTCGTCTTCGGAAAAAGCGCCGCTCGTATTGTTTCCGGCTACTTCGGCAAGCACTGAACCGATCCCCGATGCGGCGCGCACCAGGAAGTTCTTGCCTGTGTTCTTCCCCTCGACGTTCCCCTTGATCGGTCCTAGATCGAGCCCGGTGCCGACGGCGTCGATCTTCTCCCGCGCGCCATCAAGTAACTCGATCTCATCGAACTTCACGCTGACCAGCCCGCTCCGATCGGCCTGCTGGAGTTGGCCATATACACGCGCGCCGGCGGGAACGACGATCCTGTCGCCAATCGCATAGGTGTATTCGATTACCGCCACAACAGGGGCGACCACCGCGCTCGATATCTGCGTCTCAAGCTTCGCCTGGATGCGCGTTCCCGGTGTCAGATCCAATCGGGGCGCTCCATCGTCATCGGAAGTGACCCTGGGCGCTGGTCCAGCCTGGTTCTGCGCCAGGCTCCGCACGAAGATGATGGACGTCTCCTTCAGGCTGTTCTGCTGCGTTTGCGGCGTCTCTGCGGGTGGAGTTCCGCCGTAAGGCGCAGGATCTTCCCACCTCTGTTGTGTGTCCGCGAAAGAGGGTACCGCTCCCAGAGAACTGGCAACAACAGGTTTGGCGGCAAATGGCTTGGTGGTTGCGCCATTGTCTAATGAGCGTGTGCGCCGGATGTCGCCTGGCCCGAGCTGGCCGCTGGTGTTGTCCGGCGCCGGCGTGCGCGGGGTGTCCATCAGTGGCGTTACGCTGCCTTGGGGCGGAGTTGTCTGCTCCTGTTCGGCTTGCTGAGACTGAGACGCCTGCTTGACGGGCGCTGGCTTCTTCGGAGACTTGCCGACGATAGCCGTGAACACAAAGAACAGAACCGCGACGGCCAAGCCGCCCCCGAGAAGAATGAGTTTGCTTTTGCTGATCCCGTCCGCCCCCTTGACGCCAGCTCTCGTCGCGAACCTGGTCGCAGGTTCTTCTTTGCCGCTCAGGATGGCTGGGTCACGCGTCTGAGACGGCGCGGGCGAAGCCATCGGCTCAGCGGCTTCCACGACCGGGGTTGATAACCCTCGGCTTCCGTTCGTGTTGTTGTCATTGATGCTCATAGCCTCAGGGCTCCCTTCTAGTTGCCATTGCCGGAGATGGGTGGGGTAAACGGAAGACGAATCAGGACAGGATGATCCACCTGGTCCGCCTCCGCGATTTCGAGAAATAGCTTCTCCGTTGATTCCTTGAAATTGGGCCGATCGAAGACAACCACGCCGTCGGCCCGTCCTCCTGGCTCCAGCCGGGTTGTGCTCAATCGGTAGTCCCGAATTTCCAACTGGTCCGAGATGATGCCTTTGCCCTCCTTCTTTTTCTTCTTTGTATCCCTGCGCTCCGTGATCTGGATCTGCGGTGGAAGGACCTCGACAGGTTGATTCGAGCTGTTCAGGATGGAGTAGGAGATCATGGTCTCGTTGCTCAACTGCCGCATGTCGCCAATCGATGTCTCGATCTGCTGGCCTTCCCATTTGGTCCATCTGGGAGCGTTCACTCTCGCCTGCTCCTCGAATTCTCCGTCGAGGCTGGAAAGCGGCGCTGAGCCCGTGCCGGCATCCGAGCCATTCGTGGCATCTACCCGTTCCTTGCTCGGCGGGGTTGGGATCGCCAGAGCGCCGGAATCTGACGAGATTAGAAAGCTTCGTGCGGAGCTGTACTCAATCAGAAAGTCCACCGGTTGGGACTCATTCGCGTTGCTCGTGCCATCGCTGACCAACTCTAACGTCACATGCTGACCCGATTTCGTCGCAATCAGAAGGTTCGACTGAGCGGGCTCTTTGGTGATCGGTTTGACGTAGACGTAGTTGGGCTCGCCTGCATTATGCTCGGCCTTGAACTCGCCGGGGCTGCCCAGAATGACGGAGGTGACCTCCTCCGGCATCCGGATCGTCGACTCAAACTCCGGCCGCAGATGCAGGACTGTGATCTCTCTCGGGTTGATGGCGATGGTTGCGACACGCGCCGCGACCGCCACGTCCGTTGCGTCCAGACGCAGCGGCAGCAAAAGCGCGATGGGGATGATCCAGCAAAGTTTCACGGAAAGGACCTCCTCGGCGGCCTCATGGCCGCAAATCTGCGAATCATGTATTGCCGCCGGACCGCCTGCACATAGGCCACAACCTCCGGATTGCGATAGTCCAATTGCTCCCGCGCGATCCAGTGGTCGCCCGCGTAATAGGCCGCGGCGACCAGCCGCAGGTCACCGTGGAACTCCCACATCAACGCTGTGACGTAGCGGGTGCCTGCCGCGATGTTTTGCTCGATGTCGAAGGGTTCAAAGGCGCCAAATCGCCGCGCTGTCGCGGGCATCAGTTGCATGAGTCCCATCGCGCCCTTGTCTGAAACCGCTTGCGGGTCCCATCGCGATTCAACGTCGATCAACGCGGCGATCAGCTCTGGCGGCACACGATAGTGCGCTGCATATTGCCGCACGAAGTGCTCCGCCACCGCGGGATCGGCTTGGGCCAATGCAAACCCAGGAAACATGAGCAGCAGCAGGATGAACGGCCATCGCTTCATGAAACTGGCCCTCCGGAGACCGTCAGGCTGTGCGCGAACCTGGCGCCGTCATCAAGCAGACTCTTGAATCCCTCCCGAAGCAAAAGATGCCTGCGATCTTTTTCAGTCTTCGCTAAAAAGGGCAGCAGAACATCGCGATGCTCCTCGGTCACGTGGTCCGTTCCGAGTAGCTGTAGCGCATTGGCGAAATCGATCATCTCGGAGACTGAGGGTGGTTTCTCGAGAGAGTAATTGCGGAATGAGAGTGCGATCCCCGCCATCTCCCGGTGAAACCTCTCCTCGGCCTTCGGTGTCCGGCTCGCGATGATCTCCGCCTCGCGCTCCGGAGTCGGATGCTCCACGCGAACATAGAGGCTGCGCCTCCGGATGGGGTCCCCCAGCCTGCGCTCCTCGTTGCTGGTCAGCACGACGAAGGGAATGCTCTTTGCCGAGACCGTACCGAACTCGGGAATCGAGAGCTGCCACGCGGACAGGATTTCTAACAGCATTGCTTCGAACCCGTCGTCTACTTTGTCCAACTCATCAATGAGCAGTACACAGGGCTGCTCGCATTCGAGCGCGCGCATCAATGGACCGGGCCGAAAGAAATCCCGTCCCTTGAGGTTGGCCTGCACGGTCTGCCAGCTCTCGTGTTGGCTCTTCGAGAACTCCATGTAGAGTCGCTGCAAACTTTCATCGAAACGCCCAATCGCTTTTTCTTCCGTCACTCCGCGGTAGCACTGCAGGCGCTCGACGTGTGTGCCGGCCGCGGCGGCAACGGAGATCGCGAGCTGCGTTTTGCCTGAGCCCGCGGGTCCTTCTAGCAGAAGAGGCTTCTGGAGTTTGGCGGCCAGAAAAACGATCTGCGTCATGACCGGGTCGATGAAGTAGCCGGTGGCGGCGAGTTTGCTAGCGAGGCCAGTGATCGAATCAAACATCGCCTTCTCCCTGCGGTTCCGTTCGATTTGCTGCCGCGCCCAGTGCGAGCGCACTCGGCTTACGATCGAGCGCCCGACCTAACCCGTGGATGGCTTGGGCCCAGACATTGGTGAGCGCCGTTGCCGAAAGTGCTGCCAGGAGGAGCATTCGCAGGCGAATCCACACGACTCCCGACCACCCCGTCCAGATCGCTCCTCCATAGCGCAAAACCACGACGGCGTCGAGAATCGTCAGCAATAGGGCGATAGTGAGATACGTCTTGCGTTCCACCACGGGCCCCCTCCAATGCGGAGACAGCATGAGGTGGTTTCAAAACTCGGTCAAATTCTTGGCCGTCTTTCCTGCGGCATATCTCGAAGTCGTGAGCTTGGTGCGAGCTGTCGCTACTGGATCTGCGACCCGCGATCTTGCTGTCGTCGATGGCTATGCTCTCTTCGCCGCTGCGAATCGCACCTCTACGCCACGAGGGGGGTACTTTTCCGTCAACCATCCGGCGATCTCGTGGGGGTCAAAGCGGACGGCGTTGGCCACTTTGAACGATGGGATCTCGCCGTTAGCCGCCATCTTGTAGATCTGCTGCTGAGAAACCCCCAGCAGCTGGGCCAGATCGCGAACGCGCAGCGCCTCCTGCTTCTCTCGTATGATTTCGACTAGACTCACGGGCGTATCCCTCCCTGATCCGGGCCAGCATGGATGGCGGCACCGGCGCCGCTTCTCTTCACTCAACAGCGGCGAATGATGAAATGAACCGAGATTTCGGTCAAACAGGCTCGGAACAGCAGACTTCTCCTGCTCAATCTGCGCGGCGCACAAAGAGCAACAACTTGCGGCAATAAACGCTGTGGATTGTGTTGCTTGGAAGCGGAAACAATGATTTTGCAGTGCCTACAGAATCTACGGTATCGGGACGGCGATACCCTATGCGTCAATCTCGAAGGCACAGAGATCAAGATCATCGACTGGCGCTGCAAGTCCGGTAAGACCTGATCTGGGGCGAAATGGAGGTCGTTTGTTCGGCGCATGGTCAATTCCCAAAGGGGCCACTGGTTTACCCGAAAAGCCAGAAGGGCGAGGATGCTGGCGAAGGCCGTGGGGCGCAACCATTGTGGTATACAAGGGATTCGGTTCGAAAACAACGGGCATTCCTGCCGGGATCGCTGCTGTGCGGCGGCACAGCTCGATTTCTACCGACCTCTACCCTTGTACGGCAGAGGTCTTGCGCGAGAATCCTTTGTTCATTGCGGTCGAGGGTGCTGGAAAGGGTGCTTAAATACGCCCAACAACAGGAGACCAACGCGTCGGTGAACGAAAGTCGGTACTAATCGGTTTCTCGATGAGTGCATTGGAGATTTTGCACTCACCGAGACATCCACGAGTTCAAGGTGACTGCTAGGAGGTCACTCGATGAACGTTTTCCCGTGCAGGCGAAGTGGCTCGTGCGGCCTAAGTGGTCACGGCTTAACACTGGCCAGAACGACTTTTTCAGCGTCTCTCAGCAGGATATCGATCGACTCAAAGCCCGCATCCGCGAGCAAACGAATCCACTGCTTCACGGAGAGCGTCTCTCCGACATGACCTTGATCGTCAGGATCGCCGAGGAAACCGTAATCGTAGCCCAACAGAGCCTTCACTCGCGACCAGAATCGCCGCCAATCTTCGTACCTGTGCTGGCTCGGCTGCTCCTTTTGCCACGCCTGGAATCCAGGCGCAAACTGCGGTTCCGTCCCCGCTGGTTCCATGAGCAGAAAAACGCCACCTGACCGGAGCGACTGAAAGATGTCGCCGAGAAGCTTTGTTGCTTCCTCGATGCTGAACCAGTGCAGGGCGTTGACCGCCACCGCGACATCGTAGCCGGTCGCCAAATCCCGGCGCCAGTCTGGTTCCGACAGATCCCGCACCCAGGTCCGCCCGCCTATACCATCGCGGCGATTGACCGCGCCGCACAGAGCGACAAAGAACTCATTCCGATCCACGAAATCGACCATCGCATGCGGAAATCGTGTATGAATGACGCGGCCTGCATCGCCTGGTCCGCAGCCCAAGTCCAAGACCCGCAGACTCTGCTCAATCGGAAATGGAATCGCTGCCGCGATGAGCGTGAGCGCGCCCGGCTTGGCGGGACCCTGCTCCGCGTGCCACAGATCGAGCCACGTGTTGAGGTCTTCGCCGCGAAGTTTGTCCTCGATTTCGGCCTGAGTAGGGATTTCCATATGTTTTCTCTCTGCGGTGCGCAATGCGCCGGTATCTTGTTATCTCGCGCGAGTGGCAACCGGGTATTGGAGAAATTTGACCGCCCTTGATGTGGCAGTCTACTCGTTGCGAGTTTGCTGCAGAAATTCGAGAGGGCTCATTCCGGAGAAAGACCTGAACTCGTTGATGAAATGGGACTGGTCATAGTATCCGCAGCCGAGCGCCAAATCCGCCCACCGTATCGCAGCAGGGGTGACTCTACGATCAATGCCGGCGGTCGCACAATCGAGATACGGTTTTCCTTCGTCATAAGGCGAAGCATCTCGCCGCCCCAGGCGATGAACCGAAGCGAGAGCCCGATGGAAGCGGCTGACCCTGGCGATCATATTGGGAGCCATGCCGAAATACTTTTGGAACTGCGTGATCAAATGGCGTCGGCTGCATCCGAATTCCTGCGGAAGCCGTGCCAAATCGACACGATTCGGAGACCGCTTGAGCATCTGCCATGCATGTTGCAGGCCCGCCGGAGGAGGAGGCGAGGACTCCAGTCGTGCAGCAATGATGTTTTCGATGACGTCAAAGCGCGCCGCCCAGTCCTGTGTGTCCTCCGCATGCCCCAGGAAGAGTCGGGAGAATCGACCATCTATATCCTCCAGTGCAAGAGTACGATCCGTGAGCAGGTTCATAGGCGTCCCCAGAAGCATCTGTGCGCCGATGGGAGTGAGGCGGATCACCATAAAGTCCCGGGCTCCCAGGGCCTCACGGATATGGTGGCGATGCTGCAGAGCCATGATCCATGCGCTCCTGTGCTCGGTTGCGCTGTTCGGTTCCAAGGGTTGGATGATGCGATGAGGAGCGGAAAAGTTCAGAACGATCGCGACTTCCTGTAACGGGAGGTGCCTCTCATGCAAAGGCCTGGGCAGGAAGCCCTGACTCGCGAAGTAGCCAACGACGCAATCGCGCAGGCGCGGTTCGGCAGGCCGCTGTGCAGTGCGCCAGTGGCCCAGATCAGACCTGTGACCGGTGAGTTCGATTCGGGTTGGCAGGGCTGGTCCCATTGCCAATAGTGTGCCATTCCTCAGATGGCTTTCCTAGAGCAGGTTCTGGCACAACGAATCGGCCTTAATGGAAATGTGGAACGGGCTGCAAGAGTTGGCACCCCCTGAGAGGTCGGCGCTCCGGACGTTGTAGTCCTATCGCAGTAGGAGAAGTGGGCGAAGGCCTAGCGATCTTCCGCAGCGCGAATCGTCAACTGTTGCCAACAGGGCGAGGCACTCTTCCAGACCTACGATTGCTGGAAACATGCATTGGCGATTTGTCGCCAAGAGACGTAGAGGAAGCAGCGTTCCGTTCGCGCCTGGGAGCACGACCGAGACGCTGTATTTAGGTCGCACTGTCCGGCTGCTCCATTGAACGTTGACAACTATATTGTCAATATGACAATATAGTTGTCATGAATGCCGATCAAGCAGCGGCTATGCTTCGCCTTTTCGACGAAATTCCTGCGCTTTTTCATCGACTACAAGCCGTTGCGGCTGACGTGCATGGCTGGGACATTCCATCCGCCGGCCGGCGAGGAGTCCTGCGCAGTCTGGATCGCCTGGGGCCTCGCACAGTGCCGCAACTGGCGAGAGCGCGACTGGTTTCCCGGCAGCATATTCAGGTTCTCGTTAGCGGCCTGGTCAAAGATGGGTTGGTTGCCACCGACGAGAATCCAGCACATCGCAAATCGCCCCTGGTGTGCCTGACGGGCAAAGGCAAACGCCGACTACTCGCCAGTCAAGCGCGAGAGGCGCGGTTGCTCGCATGCGCCAAGTTTGAATTGGCCGGGTCTGAAATTGACCGCGCGGCGGACACTCTTCAAGCGTTGCGAAAGCTTCTTGAAAGCAAGGAATGGGGTACTTATGCTGCAGCAATCGACTGAGAGACCAATCCCGTCATGTCGGAACGATTCGGGCTGGCCCAGCCAGTTTCGTCACCCACACGGATGGCGCGGTTGGCTTGTCGGCCACTTCATGGCATTCAACAACAAGCAGCGGAGTTTGTGGGTGTTGTCGCTTCTCGAATTGGGTCGCGGCGACCATGTGCTGGAGATCGGCTTTGGTTCCGGCTCCGATATCCAGCGCGTCGCCGTTCGCGTTCCCGAAGGGTTTGTCGCAGGAATCGACCATTCCAAATCGATGGTGCAGTTGGCGGCCTCGAAGAACAGAGTCGCGATCGGTGCCGGGCATGTCAGATTATCCCAAGGTTCGGCGACCGACTTGCCATACGAATCGGACTCATTCGATGTGGTCTTTGCCATCAACGTAGCGCAGTTTTGGGACCAGCCGATTAAAGTGGCGCGAGAGATTCGCCGCGTTTTGAAGCCCAGTGGAAGAGTGGCGCTGGCCGTCCAGCCGCGAACCAAGGGAGCAACCGATGCGACCGCGCACGAGATTGGCGAAAAGCTCTTGGCAGCGCTGGCAGAGGCGGGGTTCACTGTCTCACGACTTGAACGAAAGCCGCTGGGACATGTTCCTGTTGTCTGTGCGCTGACTGTCAAATTCTAGGAGATCGATTTCGGACCAAGCAGAAGCCCAACTTCGTTGGCGAGAATAGCGGAGGAGGGCGCAATCCAGGTTTCCTCCTGTTCGATATTCCATAGCGCTTCCGTTTGGTGGATCGCGTCAGTGCATTTCGAATTGGCTGTTGGAGTGCTCGATGCCCTTCAGGATGAACTCCGCCGCCTGCCGCGTGAAGTCGAGTGTCTTTCGCTGGCTCAGTGGCAGATTGCCGCCGATGGCGAGCTTCGCAATGCCATGGACCAGCGACCATGCGGTCCATGCCCTGGGCATGGGATCGTCTGCCGGTAGAACGCCCGCCTGCTGCGTTGCCACGATGGCGTCGAGCAGCACGCGGAAAGCGCTGTCTCCGAACTGCGCCCTCTCGCCGTTCCCGTGCAGCACTCCCGCCAGATCGAACATTACCGAGAAGTGGCTGGGCCAGCGCAGCGCAAACTCCACGTAGCCGCAACCACACAGCACCAACCGCTCCCGCGCCGAGGCGCCGCGCTCCATTCGCCTCACCATGGTGGCCCGCAGGCGCTCGAAACCCTCCGCTGCCACCGCCAACAGCAGGTCGTCGCGGTTGGCGAAGTGCCGATAAGGGGCGTTGTGAGAGACGCCGGCCCGCCGCGCCACCTCGCGCAAAGTGAATGCCCGGGGGCCGGCTTCGCCGATAAGCGCCTCGGCTGCCCGCATCAGCGCCTCCCGCAGATCTCCGTGATGGTATGGTTTGGGCGGCATTACGAACTTTTTATCAGAAGATGTTGACATGCGCAACATTTAATTTTACGATCATGTTGTCGCTGTCAACATTCGCTCGGTGAAATCACGACAGCGCGGGAGCACGTTATGGCCATCGGCACACCCTACAAACAAGCCAGCCCCTCGGAAGACTGGGACGCCATTATCATTGGCTCCGGCATAGGCGGGCTCGTCACCGCCGTCCTGCTCGCCCGTCACTCCGGCCGGCACGTTCTCGTGCTCGAGCGTCACTATGAGGCTGGAGGGTTTACCCACACCTTCCATCGCCCCGGTTACCAGTGGGACGTCGGCCTGCACTACATTGGGCAGATGGGCGACCTGAGTTCGCCCGTGCGCCGCGCCTTCGATCACGTCACCGGCGGCGCGGTGGCATGGCAGCCGATGCCTCCCGTTTACGACCGCTTCCTCATCGACGGCCAGCGCTTTGAATTCGCCTCCGGCAGAGAGGCTTTCCGAGAAGGTCTGCGGCAGGCTTTTCCTCCGGAATCCGCGGCCATCGACCGCTATCTTTCCGCCGTCCACGCCGCCAACCGCTGGAGCAGCCTCTACTTCGCCGAGAAGGCCCTGCCCGCTCCTCTGGCATCGCTTGCCGGCGGCCTGATGCGGGCGCCATACCTGCGCTGGGCGCGCCGCACAACGCGCGAGGTGCTCCAGGATCTTACCTCCAATCGTGAGCTCATCGGCGTACTTGCCGCGCAATGGGGCGACTACGGCCTCCCGCCTGCGCAGAGCAGCTTCGCCATGCACGCGATTATCGTCGAACACTACCTCGATGGGGCATTTTACCCCGTCGGCGGAGCCGCCTCGATTGCCGCCGCCATGGTCCCGCTGATCGAGAACACCGGAGGCAGCGTGGTTACCAGCGCCGAAGTCGCCGGCATCGTCGTCGAGCGCGGTCGCGCCGCCGGAGTTCGCATGAGCGATGGCCGCGTCTTCCGCGCGCCGCTCGTCATCAGCGATGCGGGCGCGGCCAACACCTTCGCGCGCCTGCTTCCGCCCGATCTGCCCCAGCTGGACTCGCTGCGCGCGGACCTCCGGACGCTTACGCCTTCCACCGCCCACGCCAGCCTTTATATCGGACTCTCACAGCCCGACGCCGCCCTCGCTCTCAGCGGGACCAACCTCTGGATCTACCCCTCCTTCGATCACGATGCGAATGTCGAACGCTTCGCGCGAGACCTTGATGCGCCAATGCCCGGCGTCTATATCTCCTTCCCTTCAGCCAAAGACCCCGATTTTCAGCGCCGCTGTCCCGGCCACAGCACCATGGAAGCCATTACGATGCTGCCCTGGCAGCCTTTCGCCGCCTGGGCCGAGACGCGCTGGAAGCGTCGCGGCGATGCATACGAAAGCCTCAAGAACAGCATCGCTGCCCGGCTACGAGCCGAGGTCGAACGGCAAGTGCCTGCTGTTGCGCCGCACATCGCGCACGCGGAGCTCTCCACGCCCGTCACCACGCGCCACTTTGCGAATTATGGACAGGGAGAAATCTATGGCATCGCCGCCACCCCGCACCGCTTTCTCACCCGCAGCCTCGGCGCGCGCTCGCCGATACGCGGCCTTTACCTCACCGGGCAAGATGCCGCCAGCCTGGGAGTCGTGGGCGCGCTATTCGGCGGCATCGTCTGTGCCTCAGCGGTTCTAAGGAGAAACCTCATCGGCACAGTCACTCATAAATAGTCATTCAATCACCGAAGGCGTTGGGAACGATACGTCGCCTGGCGTGGGGAGGTGTGCTGAACCGTCGAAATCGGGACTGACGACACAGCCCGATGCGCTCATCTAGGGCGACTTGAGGGCACCTAAATCGGTTCCTGTGCAGAGGCCATCTAAAACGTCGATCGCGACACGAATCCCAAACACCCTTGTCCGCACCCTCGCAGGAGCATGAATAAACTATGGCAGTTCAATAAGTTAGGTGGATTTTTCAGAGCTGACTTCCGAGAAAATGCTGCATTTTGGGCAAAAGAACCAATTTTGGTGCATTTCGGGCCTCCAGATCTCTGCCGAACAACGGCAGCGTTCAAACCGTGCGAGACCTCTGCTGTGCAACGGCAAAGGTCCGCTTTTTTCCGACCTCTGCCTGCGGAAGGCAGCAACCTGGAGCAAAAATGTCGAGGGTGCTGGCGAGGGTGCTGAGGGAGTTTCTACCCGTGTTTTCCACTGCTTTTGAGTGCTTTTGTTAGCCATCAATGCTCATCGTTTCAATGAGTTACGATCAAAAGCACCTGTCACGGCAGAGGTCGCGGGTTCGAGCCCCGTCGTCCCCGCCATACATTCCAAATAACTTAGGAGTGAATCGCAGTTCTTCCCGTAGGTGCAAAAAGGTGCAACCCCTGCCGCAAGAGTCTGGGAGTTTGCCTGAAGTATTTATTTTTCAAACACTTCTACATGTGCAGCGCAGGTCGTCGGTGTCGCCGATAGGAGAAGTTGAACGACTGCGTTCTGAGCGTCCCTCTTGGCCGGCGTGACAGATTGCGTATATGTATCGAGAGTCAACCGCGCCGATGAATGCCGCAAGAGATCCTGCTGCACCTTGATATCTGTGCCAAGAGACCGGAGCAGAGTTGAATATGAATGCCGGAAGGTATGCCATCCGATTCGCTTATTGATCCCCAACCTCTTTGCAACTGGGTGGATCTGGCTGCGCATGACGCCTTGGCCCCATATGGGATGCTTCCCTTGTGCTCGCTTACTGGCGAACACCCAATCATTAGGAGAACAATAACGCGTCACAAGCCTCCATTCCTTCAGCATCTCAGCCAAGTGAGGGCCCATAGGGATAGGTTTCGCCGAGGACTCAGTCTTACAGCGGCTGACCACTCCGTGGACAACCGAGCGCACGACGTTGATTTCTCCACCTTCAAAGTCCAGATCACTCCACCGCAGCCCAAATAGCTCGCTCTGGCGCAGACCGGTGGTGATATCTAAAAAGATCAAGAGACGAGGCAACGATCCGACAGCTTCCAGAAGCTCATGGATTTCATCGACGTGTAAGACCTGCGGTACCTTGCGACGTTTAGCGCTCTGGCGAACTAGACGAATGGGATTTTCGTAAAAAAGTTCGTATCTGCAGGCGTGGTTGAACAAAACACTCATTAGGTTTCTGATCTTCGCGCAGGAACCGAGAGCTAAAGGAAGCTGTCGTAGCCAGAGCTCCACCTCGATCGGCTTTATTTTGCCGAGTTGATACTTCCCCCATTTTGGAACAATCCACCGCTTCAGATAGATTTCGTAACCCTTCTTTGTTGCGTAAGATTTCCAAACATTGTCAGCAGCTAGCTCTCTGTGACGGTAATGCTCAGTCAATTGAGAGATGGTCAATGTACTCGGCGGAAAGCGAGGATCATGGACATTTATTTCCAGGACAATCCCTGCGATAGTCTCTCTCGCCTCTTTCTCAGTGGCGAACTGCTGGGTGGTGCCAAGTACAATCCGACGATAGATTGCCTTCCCACTGGTTCGATCCCGCCACCGAAACTCCCAGACACTCTGCCCATTCCGGCGCTTGGTTCTGATCACGCTTCCGTTTTGCATGCTGCTCCTTTTTGCACCGGCGCTTGGATGTAGTTGTCCGTGCGATAATCCACCAAGTATCGCAGGCCATTCGGTTTGGGTCGAGAAGGGAGGGACCAACATTTGCGAAGGTTACTGCTTTGTGGCGGCAGAACTCCCGAGTCGAACGGGACGCCGCGCCAGTCAAATGGCCGATGATGGGGAGCTGTAACCTCGGCTTGTCGGCTCCTCTGGAAAAGCAGAATGAACCGGGGCACAAATAATTCAGAACCCGATCTCCTGGTCATACGCAGCCAGTTCGGCGAGAGCGGCGCGGCGCTCTTGATCGACTGCACGCCTAACGGCAGACCAACGAGTCGGCAAGCAAAAGCCGGCTTCAGGATTCCGCTCTGATATCAACGAGTGATTTGACGATTTAGCATCATCCCTAAAACCCTCTAGTCGACATCGGCAGTTTAGAGGATCTATTCTGTCAACGGGCCGTAAACACGGCCACGCGCGCTTATCGCCAAAAAGACTCAGCAACGGACGCCAGCGTGACGCGAGAATTACGGTTTTGTCATCGCGTTGCAAGGGCCGGCATGCGTAGTGTGACGCAAGTTCCACGTCCGAGCTGACTGATGATCTCCGCGCTGCCACCGTGAAGCGTCAGGATGCTCTGCACGATAGCTAGACCCAACCCTGTGCCACCGGATGTCTTGGAGCGCGACGGATCGACGCGGAAGAAGCGATCGAATACTCTGGGCAGCGCTTCGGTGGGAATGCCGCCGCCGGTGTCGGAAACCTCGATGCGAATTGCGGCGGCGTCGTTCGTGGCCGCAAGCGTCACGATTCCTCCGGGTGGCGTATGTGCAATGGCGTTCGAAACCAGGTTGCTCACCGCCCGTAACATCAGCGCGCGATCCAGTTCCACAGTGAGGGGCTCCACGCTTTCGACCGCGATAAGCGAAATGCCTCCGTTCGCCGCGGATGCCTCGTAATAATCGCGGACCGTGATCAGTAACTCACCCACGTTCACGCGCTCACGGCGCAGCTCATTAAGCGGGCTCTCCGCGCGGGCCAGAAAAAGGAGGTCCCCTATCAATTCCGAGAGCCGGACAGCTTCTTCCAATGAAGACTCCAGCACGTCGCGGTACTCATCGGCGGTTCGCGCTCGGGCCAAGGCAACTTCGGCTTCGCCGCGAATGTTATTCACCGGCGTGCGCAAATCGTGAGCAATATCCGCCGAGAATCTCGAGATACGTTCGAAGGACTCTTCCAGGCGGTCCAGCATCTGGTTGAAGGTGCAGGCCAGGGACGCCAGTTCGAACGGATACCCCTCCGGTTGAATCCGTTCCCGCAGGTTCGTTGAACTGATGTGGCGCGCGGTCGTCGCCATCTCCTCCACTGGTCGAATGCCCTGCCGTGCTATCTGGTACCCAACCAATGGAAAGATGATGAAGGTCGCGAGCAGAACGGCCCAGAACCAAAACCGATAGCGCGCAAGCAACGCCTCCTTTTGCGAGACATCGACTGCAATCTGAAGGGTGTCGCTTTGAGTTGCAGGGGAACCGACCGGCGCCAACGCGCTGATCACGCGAAAAGACTTTCCATCCCTGCCTTTCATTGCCACGGTGCGATTGGGGTGGCTTTGAGTTTGACCGGCTAGTTGCGCCAGATCCAGTTGATCAGCCATGCCCGGCGTCATCAGCAGGGTGGTGTTTCGTTCATCCAGCACGCGAATATAAAACTGCTCGTAACGGCGAGCGGCCGATTCCAGCACAACCTCTTCGTGCAGTGCGTCCTGGTCGCCGGGCCTCTCCCGCAACATGGTGCGTAGCACGTGTACCTTGTCCGCGAGGAACAAATCCGTGCTCTTCTCCAGTTCGCTCACCAGCACCAGATAAAGACTCACGACGGAGAAGAAGACCAGAAAGAACCCTGCCAGCGCATAGCCAGCCGTTAGGCGGAAGGCCAGCGTTCGCCACAAGCGTGAGACAGGCGCCAGGCTACTGGCTGGATTCCAGGACATAGCCGGCGCCCCGAACGGTATGAATCAACTTGAACTGGAAAGGATCGTCAACCTTGCTGCGCAGCCTGCGTACACTGACGTCCACGACGTTGGTATCGCTGTCGAAGTTCATGTCCCACACCGCCTCGGCGATCAGGGTTCGCGACAACACCTCGCCCGCGCGCCTTGCCAGCAACGTGAGAAGGAGGAATTCTTTTGAGGTCAGTTCCAGCCGCTGGCCCGCGCGTGTCGCGCGCTGGCGCAATAAGTCCACTTCAAGATCGCCCAGGCGAAGCGTCTCTGGCGCACGAGAAGGCCCGCGGCGCAGCAGCGATCGCACGCGCGCCAGCAATTCAGAAAAGGCGAACGGCTTTACCAGGTAGTCGTCCGCGCCCAATTCGAACCCTCGCACGCGCTCGTGCACGGCATCGCGAGCGGTCAGAAAAAGCACCAGCGCGCGCCGGCCTTCCTGGCGCAACCGAGTGAGCACCTGCCAGCCATCCAGCCCTGGGAGCATCACGTCGAGAATGACGAGATCGAATTCCATTTCCATGGCGAGGTGCAGCCCGTCGATTCCATCTTCGGCGACGCTGACGACAAAACCTGCCTCTTCAAGCCCCTTCTTCAGAAACTTGGCCGTCTTGGATTCATCTTCAATGACCAGAATTTTCATAATGAGTAACCTCGAATCGATCTCCCGTTAGAATTCCAGGCGCAGCGCGAACTGTATCTCGCGCGGGGTTCCCGATCCCACTGGTGTGATCGGCGATACGCTCGTGTTCACCGTGCTGATGATGCTGCCGAACCCCGTCGTGTTCGACGGGTTGAATGTAGCCTGCGGCTGACCCAACTGCGGGTGGTTGAAGATGTTGTAGAACTCCGAGCGAAATTCCAGTTGCGCGCGCTCCGCAAAGGCGAACGTCTTGCCGGCGCCCATATCGATCTGCCAGGTGCCCGGCCCGCGAACCAGATCGCGCGGCGCGGTGCCGAATTCTCCGGCCGGAGCAGCAAAGGCCGCCGGATTGATCCATTCCGCCACCGTTCTGCCTCCCGGCGGAGTCAGCGAGACGCCGGGAACCAGGTCGGGACGCTGCGTGCCGGAGGCTCCATCCGGCGCGATGTAGCTGCTGGGCATCAGCACATTCACCGGGAAACCGGTGCGCGCCAGCGCCGTCGCGGTCAGCTCCCAGTTGCCCGCAAGGGCGCCGGCAATCCCGCTGCGGTTCAGCATCGGCTTGCCCGGCCCGAAGGGAAGTTGATAAACCGCGTTGCCGTTGACCACGTGGCGGGCGTCCCAGGCGCCGCTGGCAGTTTCACATGCCTGGCACAACGGATTCTGCGGATCCACTTCGTCGCCGTCGCCGCTGCCGTTGGAGCCGTCGTCAATCTCATGCGACCACATGTAGTTCGCCGCCACCAGCAGGCCGCGGGTAAACGGACGCCGTATTGCCACCGAGAGACCGTTGTACGTGCTCATGCCCACTGAGCCGCGCCAGCCGATAGCCGCAGCAAAGGCCGGGTATTGCGCAATCCCCGTGGCCGGATCGATCAGGTTCACCACGTTGGTTTCCAGCAGGTGTACGCCATGGCTTCCCAGGTAGGAGACCGTGCCCACGAAGTTCGCCGGCAGCTCCCGCTGCGCCGAGAAGCTCCACTGCTCGATATACGTGTCTTTGCGGTCCCGTTGTTCGGCATTGGGTGAAAGAGTTCCCGCGCCGAATCCGCAGTTGCCGGTTCCGTTGACGGCGATGGGCCCGGGGCAGCCGGTATTGCTGGTGGTTCCGGTATAGGAAAGCGGTGACGTCGAGCTGCCGGTCGCCGAATAGGACGGCACTTCGTTCTTTGCGGGCAGATTCTGATCGTCCAACTGTCCGTCTTCGTGGTAAATGCCGAATCCACCCCGAAACACTGTCTGGCCGCCTTTCCGCGGCGTCCATGCGAAGCCTACGCGGGGGTCGATATCGCCGTAGTTCTGCTGGCCGAAGCTCGCGCCCACGCCGCAGAAACCCTGCGCCCCGCAGGTGGCAAAGTCGAACGGATTGGCCAGTCCATTGGCCTCGTGGAAGAGATCGAAGATGGTATAGCGCGCGCCCAGATTCAGGATGAGGCCGGGCCGCCATTTGAATTCGTCCTGCGCGTAGACGAAAGTATCGTTCTTGCGCAGGTGGTTGACCGGCAACGCGCCGGTCAGTTTGGCTTTCTTCACCACATTCTCCGCGAGATTCTCCACCGAAGAAAACGTGAGCGTGCCGTGTTCCCCGTATTCCTGGTTCAGTTGAATGTGCCGGAACTCCGCGCCGGCCTTGAACGTCTGCCGGCCATGCGCCCATGTCAGGTTGTCGATCCCGGAAAACGAGTTGCCCACGTAGATGCTCGCGTAATCGTAGTTCTCCGTGACAAACCCCGGCCCAGGACCCCCCGATATTGCGATCTGGTAGATGATCCCGGAATCACTGTAGTTGTACTGGTTATCGGTGGAGCGATTGAAGCCCGCCATGACCTCGTTCACGAGGCGGGGATTGAAGATGTGCAGCAATTCGAGCGCGCCATTCACCGGCGCGGAGACTTTCTGTTGCAAGTCCGTTGCGGAAGCCGAAAGCGGCTGCGTATTGACCGCTCGATCGTAGCTGAAACGCATAAAGCCCGTGGTCTTTTCTGAGAAGTGCTGGTCCAGCCGCAGCATCGAGGAGCTTTCGTTGACCACCTGCGTGCAATAGCAGGTCACCAAGTCATAGTCCGCGGAATTCGGGTCGTTCGGGTCATTGGCCGGCGTCCATGGCGTCACGATGGTCTTTACGCCCGCTCCAGGGAAACTGTCGATGATCCCATAAACCGGCGAAGAGCTCGGAACAGTGGCAACGAGCGCGGGGCTCGGCACGTCGCCGCTCACCGGATAGCCCCAGTTCTGCCGATAGGCTTCGGAAGCGAGAAAGAAAAACGTTTTGTCGCGAACGATGGGTCCGCCCAGCGAGCCGCCGAACTGATTCAGACGAAGCGGCTGCTTCGGTTCCGCCTGCTGGCCCTCGCCGTTGGAGGCCCAGATCAGCGTGGAGGCCCAGGCCGGCAGCGGCGCGTCAAAAAGATCGTTGCGCAAGTATTCGAAGAGGCGGCCATGGAATCGATTGGCGCCCGAGGGCGAGGTCACATTCAATTGAGCGCCGCCCGTCGCCCCTGCCTCGGCGGTTGCCATCAGCGAGTCGACGCGGAATTCCTGGATCGCGTCCAGCGGAATGGCGAGCCGCACCCACTGGCGCTGCGTCTGATTCACGATGTTGGTGGCATCGACGCCGTCGTAGGTAAAGTTGCTGTCGTCCAGGCCGCGTCCGGCAAAGCGCACGGTCCGCTGGTTGCTGCCGCCGGTGTCGATGGCGCCGGGGACGAAGGCCGTCAGCGCCGACCAGTCGCGGCCATTCAGCGGCAATTCATCCACCTGCTCTCTCTCGATCAGGCCGGTCACTGCGCTCGCGTTGTGGTCCACCAGCGCCGAGGCGGGTGAAACATCCACGCGCTCTTCGCCGCCCGCGACTTCGAGAGTCGCATCCAGGGTCCGTGTCCTGCCGATCACCTGCTCCACATCGACGAACTCGAGCTTCTTAAAGCCATCGTGCTCAAAGGAAACGGTATAAACAGCCACCGGCAGATCGGGAATGCTGTAGTTGCCCCTGGCGTCCGAAACGGTGTCGCGGCGCAGTCCCGTCGCGTTGTCGACCGCCGTAACATGTGTATGCGTCAGCAGACGGCCGGTGGACTCGGTGACCGTGCCGCTCAGCGCGCTGCCATCCACTTGCGCGAAGGAGATCCCGGAAAGGAAAAACACCGCGCTCAATCCGACCGGAAAGCAAGCGCTTCGAAGCACGGAAGAACTCCTCCTGAGCAGGCCTTGCCTTATCTTGCAAAACATGGCGCCCCTCCCAAAAACGGATTCTCGATCGAGTGCGAAGATTCCGCGTCGTGCCGCTCGTTGCGCGCATCGGAACCGCAATCTAAATATTCAAGTTGTGACAGTTGGAAACACGCATCCTCGCTCCCTGCTGCAGGTGGAGAACCGCATCGGCTTCTCCCGCAGCGGGCTTTCAAACATTGCCGAATGTGTAAGGTTCGATCACGCTCAATCACGTTAACGCGTCAGCAAGATTCCCGAAGGACGCCGCGAATACGATCCATGACAATTTTGTAATCTCGTGCTGTTAGACGCACATCACGCCCTGATTAAGGCTCCATCAAATATCGAACTCCGCGGACCAAGCTCTTTGGCGAACGCGTGGATCGTCCGGAATCGACGATGTTGCGGTTCACCACATACATACGATGCTCGGCCAGGGAACTTGTGCCGCCAAGCGCATTCCCGCACTTGCGGCAGATTACAAAATTGTCATGCTCGCGTAATGTTGGCGTTCTTTTCGCGGTTCTAGATTAGGGCCGTTGGTGCCGCTCTCCCGCTGCGCCATCTCCTGCAATCGAAGAGAAAGCACCCGCCTGTATCAAATTGCTCGTGTCGCGTGACCGATTCCGGGCCGCGTGATGAAAGTAGCCCAAGAATGATGAAAGTAACCCAAGAAGGAGAACAATCCATGCCCCGAACGGCTTCTCGAAATCAATCTCGGATTAGTCTTCTGCGTCTGCTCGTCGGCCTGATGGCGGCGGCGCTCAGTGTTCCGGCGCTCGCTCAGTCTGTGTATTTCCCAACCTACAACCCCGGCGAGAACCTGAGCGGGTCGCAGGGCCCGGACTACCCGTCCACCTTGCCCAACCCCTGGGTCGTCAGCGACGGCGCAATCATCACTCCCGCCGGCACCCAGGTCTACCTCGGCACCACCACCCGCGCGAAATCCATCGCGCTGAACCCCACGGGCAATCACACCGCCGCCGTGCTGCAAATGGAAGCCCCACAGGCCGTCACGGTCTTCAACACCCAGACCGGCGCTGTCCTGCAGAAATATGTGCCGGATGTCGGGGGCAAAAAGGATCCAGACGGCAGCACCACCGGCATCACCTATACGCCGGACGGCAAGTACCTGCTATTCAGCCAGGACGGCTATGACGGCCCGGGCTACGTGGGCTACGTTGGCATCGCCAGCGTCAATGCTACAACGGGCTTGCTCTCAGACTACGCCCGCGTTTACGTTCCGATGGACGTCAACAGCGTGGGCTACCTGAGCAACGTCACTTGCTTCTCGAACAGCCCCGGGGGGACCACCGGCAGCTTTCTTATCCCCTGCGGCTACCCCTATGCGATTTTCTCCTATGACACAGTCACTTCCTATCCCATGGGCATCGCGGTCGCGCCGCCGCCCTCCGGCCAGACGGCCTCTACGACCGCCTACGTCGTGCTGGACGACAACGATACGCTGGCCGAGATCAACCTGACCAACAATACCGAGGCCGGGGAAGTCCGCGTCGGTAACGTGCCGCACAGCGTGGTGATCTCGCCGGATGGCAAGACCGCCTACGTCTCCAACGAGGCCGGACGGATTGCTACCGCGAAAGACTTCCAGGAATACTCCAACGGCACCCCGGTCGTCGCCGAATATCCCACCGGCAGTACGGCGACGGGCACCGTTTCCGTGGTCGACCTGGCTTCGTTTAAGGTCACTGGCAGCATCGAGACCGGCCTGCACCCGACCGGCATGGCCTTCTGGGGTAAGTACCTACTGGTCGCCAATGCCTATAGCGACACCCTCTCCGTGATCGACACCACCATGAACCAGGTAGAGCGGACGATCAATGTCGGGCTGCCGATCGGCATCCCGGGCTCCCACGAATCTGCCTACGGCGCGGGCCCGAACTCGATCGCCGTCGATGCCAAGAACAACATCGCCTACGTCGCGCTCTACAATGCCAACGCCATCGCCGTGGTCGACCTCAACGACTGGGGTTGGAGCCCCGTCGAGGGCATGATCCCGGTGGGCTATGCGCCGGCCTCGGTGGTGCTGGACACGACGGACAACGTGCTGCTCGTTGCCAACGACAAGGGCATCGGCACCACGGGCTACGGGGTGACTCTAACCCCTGATGTCACTCCATGCGGAACCAACGTCGATAATCCGCCTACGGCCGAGAATTCGCTCGGTAACTACAATCAGGCGAAGTGCCTCAACACCCACCAGGATCTTGGCACCGTCAGCATCGTCCCTGTGCCGAAATACGACGCCCTGGTGGGGATGACCCGGCAGGTCGCCCAGAACAACCACTGGGATCTGGAACAAAATATCGCGAGTGCCGCCGGGGGCAGCCCGTTTGCCAAGCCGGTCGCAATCCCGGCGAAGATCGGTGATCCGTCGCTGATCAAGCACGTCTTCTTGATCATCCGTGAAAACCGCACCTACGATCAGATGCTGGGCGATGTGTCGGAAGGCAATGGCGACCCGGCCCTGGCAGTCTTTGGCGACGACTCCACCTTCGCTGCATACCCCGTCGTAACACCCAATGTGCACACGCTAGTGAAACGCTTCCCGCTTCTGGATAACTTCTACGACCCGAGCCGCCAGTCGGCCGACGGTCACAACTGGATCACGCAGGCCATGGCGCCCTACGCCGATGACGTCCAGTCGCCGGACTGGCTCCGCGACTATCCCTCCAACGGCGGCGACGCAATCGCCTACCAGAAGAAGGGTCACCTGTGGGATGCGGCGGCCAAGGCCGGCGTTTCGATGAAGAACTACGGCGAGTACGTCGAGTACAACACGTTCAAGGTGCCGGGTTGCACTGCGGCGAATCAGACCCTCGATAACACTTATGATGGCACCGTTCCGCCCACTACATTGCCGTTCGTTGTTTCCGACAATTGCGAGCCGACCTGGACCCAGTTCTACAACGACACATTGGAATACGAGGCTGGCAAGGAGTCGCAGCTGCAGTACTACAACGACATCGGCTCGGTTACCCCGCTCCCGAACCTGCAAAAAGTCACGGTCCAGAATTTCCCGCAGTTCGATCTGGGCATCCCCGACCAGTACCGCGTCGATGTCTGGAAGCAGGATTTCCAGAAGGATGTGGCCGCCGGTTCGGTGCCCCAGTTGGAATTCATCTGGATCATGTCCGACCACACCACTGGCCCGCCGAACGCGATAGCCGAAGAGGCCGATAACGACCTGGCCGTTGGGCGCATTATTGACTACATCAGCAACAGCCCAATTTGGAAGGACTCGGCGATCTTCATCGAGGAAGACGACGCGCAGAACGGCGTCGACCACGTGGACGGTCACCGCAGCCCGGGCTATGTCGTCAGCCCCTACGTCAAGCAGAATGTGAACGCCGATGGTACCGGCGCCGGGGTAATCGAAGACAGCACCTTCTACACGCAGGTCAACATGACCCGCACGATCGAGCAGATCCTCGGTCTGAAGCCCATGAACCAGAACGACCTCGTGGCCTCGCCGATGAGCACGCTCTTCGTCGACAATCCGCCCAAGGACAACTTCCTGCCGTGGTCGCACGTGGCAAACCAGACCCCGCTGTGCTACGGCGTTTCCGGGTATGTAGCCCCGGCTAATATCACCCCCGGCCCCAACACTTGCCCTACCGCAACCGCGTCCGTGCAGCACGATAGCCCGGCAGTCCAAGCTTTGCGGGCTGGCTGGATGAAGATGAAGGCGGAGGTCTTCGCCGCCAGATATCACGTACCCGACTCCTTGGACCCGGACACCGTCAGCCACTTCGACTGGTACGAGGCCACCGGGTTTAAGGTCCCCTACCCCGGCGAGAAGACGATTCGTCCGGTGAGCAACTTCATCAAAAAGGCAGCACTTGTAAAAGCTGACCTGGACGACTAAAACACGTTCCGGCTGCAAAAACCCTCTCCCTGGTACTGGGGAGAGGGTTTTTTATTCACTCCTCAAACGCAAAGTCCCGACCGAACATCTGATGCGTGCGCGGGGACGCAAAGGCTTTGGCTGCAGCAATGGAGTAGCGAATGGCTATATGGTCGTCTGGGTCTGTTTAACGAATGCCAGCTCCGTCGATGGTCAAGTGACCTCTGCCGTGGCAGATTTGGCCCAATTTGACTTGCCCGCGACTTCCGCCGCTCGATGCAGCGGTCAAAGCGCGCCAGACCTCTGCAGTGCAGCAGCACAGGTCCGCTTTTCTGGCGACCTCTGCCTACGGAAAGCAGCAACCTGGAGAGAAATGTCGAGGGCGCTGAATGGGGTGCTGAAGAAGTTTCTACCCAAGTTTTCCACTGCTTTTGAGTGCTTTTGTTAGCCATCAATGCTCATGTTTTCAATGAGTTATGTTCAAAAGCACTTCTGTCACGGCAGAGGTAGAGGTCAGGCGACGTATGCGGCAAGCAACCCGGCATTCACCTTCTCCAAAGCATCCTTCGATTGAATCCCCTTGAGGTAAACCATCGTTGACTGAATGTCGCGGTGCCCCATCCAGCCCTGCAAGGTGCGAACGTCGATGCCGTGACGGAGGTGCTCGGTCGCAAAGGTGTGCCGGAACTTGTGCAGATAAAACCGCTGGCAGTATGGGCCTTCGGCGCACCGGTTGCCGTGCTTGGTTACGCACTGTCCGCAATTGAGTTTGGCCCGGTGCGCCACTCCTTTCACTACTTCGATGTGAAGACTGTCCGGCTTCCCCTTGGTGTTGGGAAAGACCAACTGCGCTGGAGTTGCGTTGCGGCTCTCCTTCAACTGGCGGAGTTGATCGATCAAGACTGCGGGCACGGGCACGGCGCGCTCCTCGTAGTTCTTGGGTTTGAACTTCCAAAGCGGTTTCGCCGTGACGCGCACTACCGAGTTGCGGAAGTCAACGTCGCGCCAGGTCACGTAGCGGATCTCACGGTCGCGGAACCCGGAGGCGATACAGAATTTGATAAGGATCGCCTCGTCCGGGTCGGCATGTGCAAGCATCGCCGCGATCTCCTCCGGTTCGTAGATTGGGCGGATGGTCTCGACATAATTTGGCCAGTCGCTGCGTTCGACCAGGCCTTTGTATCCGTGCCGCTTGAAGAGTTGAAGCACCGTGACGAGGCGGTCATACACCGTCCGTGGGACGAGGCCTTGGTCGAAGCAGTGGCTGGTGAACTTGAGGATGTCCTCGCGGGTCACTTCATCCACGTAGGTCTTGGTGTACGACTTCCTGAACAGGACATTCAAGGTGGGCCGGTAGGTTCTGTAGGTCCGCAGGCTACGGTGCTTGCGGATGTAGTCGAGGTAGTCGTCGATGGCTGCGTTCATGGTGAGACGCACAGGCTGATGAACCACGGCAACATCGGTAGGGAGCAGAAGACCAGCCTTGAGAGCATTCAGTTCGATGGATTTTGCGCGGGCTGCCTGCAGGAGATTTTCGAACTTGGGGACTGCCTTCCGTCGGCGTTTTCCCGCTTCATACCACTCTAGGTAATAGCGGCCTTCGGGATGGTGTTCGTCGTGATTTGCGATCCAGACGTGATCGCGAACGATCCTGCCGTTGTGTTCCACAACAGGGGCAAAGGGCCACTTGGAGCCCAGTTTGATTCTCTTGATGACGTTGACGCGGTCGGCATACTGCTTTGCTCTGGCCATGTGCTCCAAGCCTCGTAAAAATGAGCCGTGGCATAGATAACCTGAGCAGCAATCTCGGTCAAATGGACAGCACGATGGACAGCATGTCGGTATGTCTAGGAAAAGAAAGGGAATTTCTGCG
>CAWJQD010000009.1:0-24460 GCA_963844905.1 uncultured Acidobacteriaceae bacterium
GTAACGCGACGGGTGATGGATATGACCCGTCGCAGCAGTCGGGGGTGTGGGAAAGTGGGAAGCGTTCTTTGCTTTCCACTTTTCCATGCCCCTGGGGAGCTTCGGTCAGCCACGCTGCGGGCGCCGGTGATAGTCCACTAGCTCCCCGCCCATCTTCCCCCGCGCGCGGGGAAAACTCCTTTGCAAAACCAGAGACCAGGTTATGTGAACCAGGGCTCGGGCATCCCAGTTGTTTCGAGCCCACCGGGGGCTAATTCTATACCCCCTTCACATAACTCAACGCAAACCAAAGGAGCAATACCATGTCTGAAATCACTCGATTCACACACACTCCGGCCTCAACGGAGGCCGGCTGTCTCAACTCCACATGGAAGAAGATTCTCTTCTTCTTCCACAAACGTGTCTTCTTGTCGCGGATCGAAAGCATTCTCAACGCCGCCGCCGGGCACGAAGGCAACTCACTGCCATCCGGCAACTTCGCGTACCAGGTACTCAGCGCTCGCGCGGAATCACTCTGCACGGAGTTTGCCGAGCGTTGGGGTCTGGACGTCGACCTGCTCAGGGCACGCATTCCTGGCTTAACGAAGTTGGCGGGGCTGTCAGTACCACCGCTAACGAAGAACTACGCCCGGCTCGCATGCCTCGCCGTGATTGTCATACCGCTGGCCTTATTCCTCTTGGGAATCATGGCCGGCTTGGTCAGCGTTGGATTCCACCTTGTAGGAGGGCGCTGACATGTTGATAACAATCATTGCCGGATTAGAAGCCATGCTGTACTCCGCGGCTCGGTCCAAACGGGGACGAGCGCGAAGGCGGCAACTGCTGATGGGTAACAGCGTCGGATCTGTCCGTGCGCTGCCGCTCGTCGACAACTACTTCCAACAAAAGACCGCGAGAGCCACCAGATTCCAGAGGTTCATTGCCTCCAAACTGGCAGCTCTCTGCCGGCGCGCTGTTCACATGAACTCGTTCGAATACTTGCTCTTGCACTTGGTTCGAACGGCCATCAACAAACGTCGCAACAAGCTGCTCAACAGGAAGAGGAGGATAACTCTATGAACTTAACACCAACGACGAAGGGGGCATTCCTTGCCGGGGTGTTGCTCTGGTGCCTGATGTGGCTGTCCCTGTTCAAAGCCGACGATATCGCTGAACTCGGCGGCATTCAGCGATGGATGAGCTCAGAGCGAGTCCTTCGCTGGATTCGCGAACACAAGAGCACTACGCTGCTTTCGACAGAGCTAATCAATTACGGGACGCACGGGATCGGCGACGCGGAGTCGGTCACGTTCGCGGCCGGCGGCACGCTTGTCAATGCCCTGGTGATTTACGTGCTTTTACCGCTGCTGAGTAAGGTAGCGCGGGACAACAGGGCGCGCAAGCTGCAGCTCTAACCAGAACTAGCACCGAATCGTGATGAAGGGCGGCAAATGCCGCCCTTTCAGTTTCTGCAGCAAGAAACGGCCGCTACACACACCCAAGATTCCACCAACCAATCGAAAGGAGATTGTTATGCGCACGAAGATCATGCTTTACGGCGAGATCGCGGGAACCATCTGGATGCCCGCGGTCGAATGCAACAAGGAATTCCACCTCGAGCTCGTCCGTATTCCTCGTACGAGCACGATCCGCACCTATCCGGGCATCATGCCTCGCTCGATGGAGATCACGTGCCTGCGAGATGCCCTGCTTCACCTCACCAGTGACGGAGACTTCCAATCCTGCTCCATCAATTGGGCAAGGTTGGAGGTCTCGCACTACTTCGGGGACGAAGCTCGCGGTACCCGTACCGTCAAGGTCCGCACTCGCGTGTGGGATCTACGCGGCCAGGATCAAAACGCAGACTGCTTTGCCTAAGTGCCCGCAGTGAGGAACAAACTCAACCGTTCTCATCATTAACGCACATCACAAAAGGAGACTTGGCACGATGACCAAAAGCAAGCAAACGCAACAGAAGTTTCTTGTCATCAGTTACGACGATGATCAGCAGCAGTGGTTCTACGACTTTGTTGTCGCGGCATCCGAACAGGTTGCCGTCGACAAGGTCTGCACCGATCGCGACTATGTAATCGCTGCCGATGCGCTGTCGGCGGAACAGCTCAACAACCTCGCGCAATCGCTCCGCGAACAAACCGTCGAGAGCATTGAAGAGCGCGCCTCGCACGAGCCCGTTCAATCTCGCTGACACCTTAACAATTCGCTAGCCAGGACTTGGCAATAGCCCAGTCCAAATCACAGAGGCCCGGAACCGGCAAACGGTTCCGGGCCTTTTCGTTTGTACACGCAATTCAACCAACAGGAGGAAATCATGCGTCACGTTTATCCGAATCACGAAATACCGCATCTTTGGGCGCACCAGTCGCAAGACGAAGCGCGCAACTCAACCGGCAGTCTCTACTTTGAGGGACCGACGATCTACAGCTACGGCTCGCATTTTCCCATCGCCCGCAACGTCACAAACGTGCGTGGCGAGAAAGCCGTTCTGTTCACCACGGACCAATACTCTCTCACCACTTCCGGGCATTGCTCGGCGGTGGCAGGCGCCATACCTCCAAACGTCCCCGTCTTTCGTGTTCCACACCTAAGGAACGGTTGGGGCGAGCTACCGGATCACGCCGACAACGTCGAGAGCTATGTTCGGCATATCTCGGAGTTGCTCGGCAGGGCGAAACGCGCTCGCATCCATCGCGACTGGCTCGAGCGTGAGGCACTCGCACTGCGCGAGCAGCTGCGAGCTTACCTGGCCTTCTTCGACCTCGTCGCTGTCACTCTACCTGAGAGCGACGAACTCGACGCGCTCGAAGCCTGGATTCGAGAGCACGAGGCAGAGGAACGGCAACGCCGTGAAGAGGCGGCGCGCATCGCTGAGCAAGTGCGGCGCCGGGAACAGGCAGAACAGATCCAGCGGTTTCTCGCTGGGGATCCACACTCGAGTTACATTCCCGGCATACCTCCGATGCTCCGCGTGGTCGGCGACGAAGTCGAGACCTCGCTGGGCGCGCGCTTCCCTCGAGCGAATGCCATCCGCGGGCTGGCCTTCGTGCGCGGAGTGCGCGCATCGGGCCGGGAGTACGTCCGCAACGGCCATGCCATCCATCTCGGCAACTACGTGGTCGACCGTATCGAGCCAGATGGCACGGTACACGCCGGCTGCCATGTCGTGCGGTGGGAGGAGATCGAGCGCATTGCTCCCGAGCTAAGCGCTCCGACCGACCATCCATAACCACTCGCTGTCAGTACTGAACCACCAGGTCGATGCGGTACACGCGACGTCGATCAACCCCAACAACTCAGCCAGATCACCCGAGGGCGGCTAAAGCCGCCCTTTTGCTTTGTTGCGCAGCAAACCCAAACCAACCACACCAACGCGGCCAGGGAGCACGGTCTGCTGCGCCTCTGGCCGCCTCACCCGAACGGAGGAATACCCATGAAACACACGCAACTCGTCAGCATCAGCAAAGGCAATCGCAAACTGGGCGGCGTGATGAATATCTCGACAACGCCAGGGCGATGTTGCCCGCGTGGCGTCCCTTGCGCAAGCGATGGATGCTACGCATTCAAGGCGCTGCGCCTGTATCCCGGCACGCGCGCGGCGTGGCGCCGGAACGAGCAGCTCGCCAAGCATCATCCTGATTCCTATTTCAAGCAGATCGCGGCACAGGTCGCCGAGGCCAAGCCGCGGCTGTTCCGCTGGCATGTCGCCGGCGACATCCTCAGCTGCGACTACTTGCACGGCATGTGCCGGATCGCCGCCGCCAACCCAAGTACCCATTTTCTGGCCTTCACCAAGGCCTTCGAGATCGTCAACCGATACGAAGGCCGCGAGGTGATCCCGAGCAACCTGGTCATCGTCTACTCGGCCTGGCCGGGGCTGCAGTTCTTCAATCCCCACCGCCACCGAGTCGCGTGGATGCAGGACGGCACGGAAACCCGCGTACCCGAGGATGCCATTCGGTGTCCTGGGAACTGTGAGAGCTGTGGCATGTGCTACGAGCTTTCCAGGATAGGCCGCGATGTCGTCTTCCACAAACACTAACTGACCAGCAACCTGCAACTACCCACCTTAACCCTCTAAACCCCCGCCTCTTGAACTCCGCACTTCGTTCCCACCTCTGAACCACTCCATCCGCACGCCTTGCTCGCACTCACCCCGGGAAAGCTGCGTTTGCCCACTGCACATAGGTCCGCTCTGCGCTGTTTCAGCGCGGGAAAACGCGGCGGATTCCCATTCCGGGGCGTCGCCCTCAAACCCCCATTTAACGCGGGTCCGGACGCTCAGTGTGCCTGTTGTGTGTCTGAACTCCGCATTCCAAAACCAACCCAAGCAATTCAACCGACCGTCCTAAGGAGGAATTTCTATGGAACACCCATACCGACTTCACCGAGGTGAGGGGTCAATCTACTCGAGGCCCCACACTCACTCTCTTTGGATTCAGTACTTCAAGGCGGGAAAGCCGATTCGAGAATCGACTCGGACCGCAGACTCCAGAAAGGCCGCCTGTTTCCTGCGCCAGCGCCTGGCCGAGGCCGAGTCCAACCCGGCCGATGGCCCCAGGATCGAGCAGCTCGCAGACGACCTGTTTCGCGATTACCGCATCAATGAAGTTCGCTCTCTGGGCGATGTCGAGGCGCGCTGGCGTCTCCATCTCAAACCTGTATTCGGTTCGCTCCCAGCAACCGAACTCGACTCCAGGCTACTCGAGCGCTACGTTGACACTCGCCGCGCGGAGCATGCCAGCAATGCCACAATCAATCGAGAGCTGGCATGCCTAAAGCGCATGTACCGGCTCGCCTATCAGGCGAGCCCGCCGCGGGTGCCGAGCGTCCCACATTTTCCGCACCTCAAGGAAAACAACGTGAGGCAGGGCTTTGTCACGCCCGAGCAGTTTGCGAAGCTCGTCGCCCAGTGCCCGGACCTGTGGCTTCGGTCGATGCTGGAAACCGCCTACAACTACGGTTGGCGGGTAAGCGAGCTCCTAAATCTCCGCGTTGGTCAAGTGGATCTCCTGACCCGCACGATTCGGTTGGACCCCGGCACGACCAAGAACAAGGAAGGACGTGAGGTCACAATCGAGTCGGGTACGCTGCTCCAGCTGCTCCGCCACTGCATCGAAGGCAAGCGACCGGAGGATCCCGTGTTCACGCGCGGTAATAAGCCCATACGTGACTTCCGAAAGAGCTGGGAGAACCTGTGCACTGCCGCCGGAGTACCGGCCCTTCTCTTTCATGACCTGCGCCGGTCAGCGGCACGCAACCTGCGGGCTGCCGGTGTACCGGAGGAAATCATTATGCGGATCGCCGGGTGGAAGACTTCCAACGTCTTCAAGCGCTACGCGATCGTAGACAAGACGGACATTCGTGCTGCCTTGCAACAGCTAGAACGCGCTCGGCGGGAGCAGTCTGAACCTAGCGATGGGCTCGGGCCAGAACCGGTACACACGCCTCTCCCTCAGCTACCGATCGCTGTCTGCTAGCGATCCCGTAAATCAACCCACTTCACAACGTTGGCGTCATCGGCCAAATGGTACCCAATCGGCCGGCCTCGGCGCGTTCAACTCTTCCTCCGAGATTTCCACACTCCAAAGACAGAACGAGAAACGCCGGCCAGGTGTTCCATCCCAGGATCACCTATGGGCGCTGCCTGCTTCTAGTGACGAGCGTGACGGACGTGACAGGTCTTCACCTATTGACCGTCCACGCGCGCGTAGGCGGTTACCCGTGTTTGCGGCGGCATCTTCGCATATAGTCCGGGCCAACGAGGGGACGTACAAGATATCATTTTTCACCCAAGACTGACTGTTCCAGATACTCCAGCGTCCCCATGCCGCGGTGTAACGCAGGTCATTTCCATAGCGATCGGAAAAGATGCTTGCTAGTTCGAATTCATTGTCTATAGGCGCATTGATGGCTGAGCTCTTCACGCAGCCTCCTCTTCGGTGCCGCTGACCGGGCCAAAATGGTCGGCCTTTGCCTCGATGTCGTTCCATCTCTTCTCGAGCTCGCGCTGGGCCATCTCTCTGCGCTTGTCACGTCTCCGTTCGAAGGTACGATCCGCTGTCTTGCGGATCCGCGTCCGGCCAACATGGGCATCAGTCACCCGCTGCTGTATCCCATGCGAGTTCTGTTCGGCTGGATCAGTCGTCGATTGAGATGCTAGTCTGGGAGGGAAAGCCAAATACCAGGTAGACGGGGTTTCACTAGCTCAGGAGTCCTGGTTCCCCGGCCCGATCGCCGCTTTGTTAGCTGACTTGAGGTTGTAGCGATATCAAATGATGAATTAGCTGATCATTGCCCGCACCAGCTAGGTAAACGAAACACCCTATTGCCTCGCCAGCCACACCATCCTGGCCCGCAACCTGGGCTGGACCGACGACCAACTCACGCACTTGGCTGACTGGTCCCGGCGTAACGACTTCACCCCAGCCGAGAAAGCCGCGCTGCGCCTCGCCGAGACCGTGACCCGCGACGCCAACACCCTCAGCGACGAGCAGTTTGCCGAGTTGCGCCGATTTTATTCCGAGGGTGAGATTGTGGAACTGCTCTGCGCCATCGGCCTCTTCAACTACTTCAACCGCTTCAACAACGCACTCAAGATGGAGCCGACCAAGCCCGGCGAGGGCGGTCCGGCAAATCCGGCGCCCGCAGTCGAATCGGCCGCAGCGCGCTGACGCGATCCCACACTCCGTCAACGGATTTCACGCCTGTTCCCAAGGAGTTCCCTGTACGTATGAAGCTGAAGTTGCCCGAGGGCACGTTCCACGCATACCTCTTTGACTGCGACGGCACCGTCGTCGACTCCATGCCTCTCCACTACATCGCCTGGAAGCAGGCGCTCGGCGAGTGGGGCTGCACGTTCGACGAGAAGCTTTTCTACACGTGGGGAGGCAAGCCCCCCGCGGAAATCATCGCCGACTTGAACCAGTTGCAGGGGCTCAACATGCCTGTCGAAGCTGTCGCCGAACGCAAAGAGGCTCTCTACTACGAGCTTCTCCCGCAGCTCAGGCCGGTGCCGGAGGTCCTGGAGCATATCGTTGCCCAGCAGGGCCGCATTCCCTACGCCGTCGTCTCCGGCAGCAGCTGTGAGTCAATCATCAAATCGCTGACCGCGGTGCATCTGCTCGATCGCTTCGCCGTCCTCGTTGGAGCGGAGGACTACGCGCGCAGCAAGCCCGCCCCCGACGCATACCTCACCGCCGCTACCCGCCTTAGCGTCGCGCCGAAAGATTGTCTGGTCTTCGAGGACACTGAAATGGGCATTCAGGCGGCGACGGCTGCCGGGATGGCCTCGGTCCGGGTCACACCGCCCTGCGAACGACGTAATGGAACCACTTCGGGCGTCTTTTGACAAGCTAGGGCGGTTCTCCAATTTCTATGTAGCGTTTCCGATCTATTCCAAGGTGGCTTTTTCTTGAGGAAAAAGCCACTTAGCTTTTGTGGCTTCGCTCTACACCAATTGGAGAACCGCGTTAGCCAATAGTTCTGCTTAACTGGCCCCTCTTACGGTCGAGTCGGATCGACGCGCCATTCAGTAGAGCAGGACTGCCACGCGATACGCCGTAAACGAGCCCTCCAGATCCTGCGCCGGACAACTCCCGACCCCGGCTTGACGATACCTGCCTGAAGCCAGCCGAGCAACGAGCGCCTTCGGCAACTGGGACAAATCCGCATCCTGCCAGCGGATCACAAAGCCCGGCATCGCCCCGCCTGCACTGCGCGGAATCCCTTCATCGGTTGCGCACGCCGCTCGGGCTAAACTCGGGTCGCCGAGAATCGCTACGCCGCTCACGCGAATCAGCGCCGCCACCCGCGCCTCCACCTGCGCCGCGCTCAGCTTTTGCACGGCCTGCGAATAGTCGGCCACGGCATACAGCACACCCCGCGCCGCCACTACGGCCACGCCGATGTGGTCCACATCGGGGCTGAGCAGATTCGCGCGATGCCCTGGCGATTGCATCCACTCCTCATGGATCGCCTCCGCCGACGGACCCACCGCCACGTTTTCCTCAACCACGCTGAAGCGTGCTCCGGCCTGTGCGGCGCGCGCGCTCAGGTCCGGCTCGCCGCCATACCGATGAGCAATCGGCCCCTCGGTTGCCATTTGCTCGCAATGCTGCAAGGCCGCGGCCGCCAGCGCCGGATCCCATTGCAACTGCCCCACTCCGGCCTGCGCACGCGCCTGGTTGGCCAGCGTAAAAATCTGGTCGGACTCACCCCGCAGGTTGGCCTCGCGTTGCCCGGGAGCCGGTGAATTCCACTGTGCCGCGGCGGCGGCAGGCACCACCAGCGCAGCAACAAGAACCAATCTGAGCGCAAAAAGCCTCATGTCTCTTTAGACCCCGTCCCCGCGCCCGTGTCGCTGTATTCTTTTGTTGCCGATGGTTTTTCCCGTCTCCAAAGTGCTGTGCTATGCCGCGATCCGCGTTCGCCGCCAGCCGTTGGCCAAAGTAGCTGAGCGATATGGGCGAAATCTCGACTGGAAAGGCGCTGGCGGGTAATGCTTCTACGCCGGGGTCGGGTCTTCTGACTTGCCATCCGTACTTTCGAGGGCGGGCTTGCATTGGTTGAGATCGTCACGCGGCCCGATCCAGATGAACAGGATGATGGCTGGCAATGCAACGACAGTGGTGAGCAGGAAGAACCGTACCCAGCCGATCTTCTCCGACAATACTCCTCCTGAGGAGGCCACCACGGTGCGGCCGAGCAAAGCAAGTGAGGAAAGCAGAGCGTACTGAGTCGCCGTAAAAGCGGGCGAGCACAGACTGGAAAGATAAGTTATCAACGCGGTCCCGGCCATTCCTCCCGTGATATTTTCGACGGTGACACATAAAGCAAGATAGCCGATCCGGTGTCCGCCTACAGCCTGCAGGACAAAAAACAGGTTCCCGACCGACTGCAAAATACCACAAAGAATCAGCGAGCGGCGGATTCCGAACCGGGTGGTCACTACACCGCCTAATAGAATCCCTGCCACAATCGAGAAAAATCCGAACACTTTGGAAACGGCCGCGATCTCAGGGAGAGAGAATCCCAGCGATATATAGAGCGGCATTGACATCACTCCCGCCATCGCCTCGCCCAGCTTGTATCCGAAGATGGCGATCAGAATGACAGGCCAAAGCGGTCGGCGCATGAAATCGCGAAAGGGACCAATTACAGCGGTCGAAAACGCGTGGCGAATCGCGAGCCAGCCCGATCCAGCCGCATGCGAAGGGTCCGGCGGAACCTTCGGTTCGGGAGCCAGCAAAAACACTAGTATTCCCACGCCGACGAGCGCAGCCATTGTGGCATAGGCCGCGAACCACCCCGCGTATGCTGCGATGAACAGGGCGCCAGCCCCGGAGACCAGCATGGCGATCCGATAGCCGGACTGAATCATGGCCGCTCCGGGAGCCTGCTGATCCGCATTCAGGCTCTCCACCCGCCAGGCATCGATCACGATATCCTGGCTCGCCGATAGAAATGCGACAAGCACCGCCAAGGCGGCCATCAGCGGCAGGTTGTGCTTTGGATTGCACGATCCCAGACAGAGAATTGCGCCGATCAGAAGAATCTGGATGGTGATTCCCCAACCGCGCCGCCGTCCCAAAGGCAGTGGCGGGGGCACGCGATCCATCACCGGCGACCACAGAAACTTGAATGCGTAGGGAGTGCCAACCAGGGCGAAGGTGCCGATCGCTGCGAGTCGCACGTCGGTTTTCGCAAGCCATGCTGAAAGAGTTGAGTAAGTCAGCAGGAGCGGCAAGCCACTCGAGAATCCCAGTGCGAGCACTTGCAGAACACGCGGTTCAGTGTAGGCTGCGACAGCGTGCCGCCAGTTGGTTCGGACGTGTCCTTCGTTAATTTCGGAGTTTTCCTTCATCTCAATTTTCGTGCGCCTCTTTCAGCCTAACTCGGCTAGCCCCGCTGACCCTGCTCGCCCCGCTTATCCTGATTCCATGCGCCTCGGCATCGTCTCCGATACCCACGGCCTCCTGCGCCCTGAAGTTTTGCCCGCTCTCCGCGGCGTCGACCGCATCCTGCACCTCGGCGATGTGGGCAGACCTTCGGTCCTTCAGGCTTTGGAAGAGATCGCACCGGTGACCGCGATCCGCGGCAACATCGATCGCGACGGCCCTTGCGCCAAGCTGCCCGAAACCGATGTGGTGCTCATCGAAAACCCTCCCCACGGCGGCCTCTACCTCTACATGCTCCACGACCTGAAGACGCTGCACCTCGACCCGGCCGCCGCCAAGTTCGCCGCCGTCCTCCACGGCCACACGCACGTGCCGAATTTCTACACGAAGAAAGGCGTGCTCTACTTCAATCCCGGGTCGTGCGGACCGCGGCGGTTTGAGCTGCCGGTGACGGTGGGAGTGCTGACGGTGGGCCCGGACGGGGAGTTGAAGGCTAAAATCATCACGCTCACTCCAGCTTAGGAAGGGGTAATTTCCGGATAGCCGGTAATCCGACCGGAACAACGCATTAGCAATTCCTTCTCACAAAGCCGACCTATCCGTATTAATGGAGAAAATACGCTGCTGGAGCTGGCCGGGGCCAAAAGTGGAGGAAGAGGCTGGGGAAAAACAGGGAATGGGAGCAGGGGAGGAAGCAAGTCAACCATGGCTGTAGGAACCCCAGGAACTGTCGCGAGGCGGCGGGCCCTGGGGCAACTACTGTTTGCGGTGGCGGGATCTCCACGAACTCGCGGCGAGGGCGCCGGTACCTCCCACAAGGGCGAGGAGGATGGTGGAGTCTTCGGGCGAGTCGTCGCAGCCGGTTTGCGCGCGCAGGGGAAGAGCGAGGGCAAGGATCAGAAAGAAGCCAACGGCAAGAGGTATCTTTTTCAGGTTCATGGTGTCCTCAGAATTCGTGTTCATCATGGCCCGGATAGACATACGGTACGGAACGCGGCGGTGGATGGCCGGGCGAGACTGCGCCCGGCCACTGCTCGTTGAGATCACGGCTTGTTGACGGCGTAAGTGCCATAAGGGGGCAGGAGATTGGCGACGATGGGCGTGGCCACGGGCGACGCCACGCCGACGAACTCGTTGATGTTGGGGCTGCTGGTGCTGAAGTTCGTCACCCACACATTTCCGGAGCCATCGATGGCGAGCCCGAAGGAACCATTGAGCCCACTGCCGATATAACCGCTAGAGCCGGAGAGCGGCGTGCCGCTGGATGTAAATTCGCTGATGCTGTTGCCGCCATTGTTCGTCACCCAGACATTGCCTGTACCGTCGACAGCGACATCATAGGGGGTATTGAGCCCGCCGAGGGTGTAGCCCGAGGAGCCGGAGACGGCTGTTCCGCTGGAATTGAGCTCGGTGATGTCGTTAGCGCCAGTGTTCGCCGCCCAGATATTGCCTAAGCCGTCGATGGCGATGCCACCGGGAGCGTTTAGCCCACCGCCGGTGAACGGGGAGCCGGCATTTGCCGTGCCGCTAGAATTGAACTCGCTTATGCTGTTGACGCCGTTGTTCGACACCCAGACATTACCGGAGACATCGATGGCGACGTCCTCCGGAGCATTGAGCCCGCCGGTGGTGATGCCGCCGGAGCCGGTGATGGGCGAGCCGCCGGAGCCGAACTCGCTGATGCTGATGGCGCCAAAGTTCGCGACCCAAACGTGGCCGGATTGGTCAATGGCGATGCCGTAGGGACTGTCCAGTCCGCCGCCGATATAGGGGGAGCCGGAGATGGACGAGCCGCTAGAGTTGAACTCGCTGATGCTGTTGCCGAAATAATTTGCCGCCCACACGTTGCCGGAGCTGTCGATGGCGATGCCAACAGGAACGTAGAGCCCGTTGCCGGTGTAACCCGAGGAGCCGGAGAGCGCCTCGCCAATGGGACTGAACTCGCTGATGCTGGTGCCGCTGGAGTTCGCGACCCAGACATTGCCGGAGCGGTCGATGGCCAGTCCGGCGGGCCCGGCCAGCCCGCCGCCGGTGTAGGTGATGGCAATCGTGAAGTCGTTGGGCGCAGTGCTGAGTGATGGCTGGAAGTCGGTAAACCCCGATTGCAACATGAAGAGGCCGCCGATGGCCGTGGTGGTGAGCTCCGGATTGCGCGCGATGTTGATGGCCGCCGACGCCGTCTCGGTGGTCGGCCCCAACGGGTTTGAGGCGTACATGAACAGCGTGCTGCACGGGGAGGAGGCGGGTCCGGTCGAATTGACGCAGGCCGCCAGAATGTTGGCCAGGGTGTTGATCTCGCTCGTCGGGACCGTCCCGTTGCCCGGCGGCGTGGTGGCGAGGGCAACGCCCGTGTTCAGCGTCTCAAGGTTTGCCGCCGCTGCAAAGGCATTGGCGATGCCTGCCGCTGCCAGCGGGTCTGTTGTCGGGCTCGGGCTCCCAACATGGAACGCATTCGTCGCAAACCCGGCGATGGCATACGCCGTGGCGATGGTCGAGACCTCGTTGAGGACGATAAAAGTCGACGGCGTCAGTGAGCCGCACGAGCCCAGCCCGGCCAGCAGCCCTGCGGCCGAATTTGTCCGCGAGCCCGGATTGCCGCCCCCCGCGTACAAGTAGACCTGCGAGGTCGCGCTGGGGCAGGTGTAATCGCCGGTGATGGTGAAGTTGCCGTTCGAGTCCGTCGTCACATATCCGGGGCTGCTCAACAACGGCATCGAGGGGCTGCCGTAGCCGCTGGTCCCGGCTGCGTAGAGAGACACGCTGGCGCCCACAATCGGCTGCTGCCCGCCGTACACTTTGCCCTGGATCGCCGCACCCGGAACTGAAGCGGTCTGAGTTACGGTGGCGAACGGCGCGGACGCGCAGCCGGAAAGGAGAAGAGCCAACGAGGAGAAGGCAATCGCGGAAGAGATGCGCATGACGAGAACTCCCTTGGTTGGGCTTGCTTGAGATGTTGTCGAACTTTTCCCGGGGGAGTATGAACACGTAAAAAGGGGACCCACCCTGAGATGGGAAGAAAGACTGAGGCCGGTATAGCACGGCGCAGAGGAGGAAATCAACGGAAAAACACGGGCGGCGGGGTGGGGGAAGGCGGCGAAGTCGGCGGGCCAGGAGAACTGCGCAGGCGGCGTGCCGATGTTTGCCAGGAGCTATTGCTTGCGGTGGCGGGATCTCCACGAACTCGCGGCGACGGCGCTGGCACCGCCCACGAGGTCTCGATTCTGAGACCTGAGATCGTAATCACCACCATTCCTAACCTCTCAAAAGACCGATCTCGGTTTATGCACAATCCTCGAGTCACTCACCGGGCAGTGCGGACACCTGAAAGTCGCTGAATCGGCCAATTCCTGGTTTGTCGCCAACTCGGAAGTAATTCGACCGCAGCTCCCCCCTCATTCGGGGATTCACCCACCTATACACGACATCCGTAAAAAAGTTCACCAGCACATAGGTCAGCCCGATCGCCAGCAAACATCCCTGCACCAGCGCATAGTCGCGGTTGGAGATCGCGCTCACCGTCAGCCGCCCCAGCCCCGGCCAACTGAAGATCGTCTCCTTCACGATCGCCCCGGCGAGCAGCGCGCCGAGTTGCAGCCCGATCACGGTCACAATCGGCACCAGCGCATTAGGCAGCGCGTGCCGCCACACCACCGGGTTTTCGCTCAGGCCTTTCGCTCGCGCCGTGCGGATGTAGTCCTGGCCCAACTCTTCGAGCATCGCCACCCCGCACAATGCCGTCTCGTTCCCTGCCCTATCCGTACACCTCGGGAATAAAGTTCTGCTCGTGGATCGGCGGCCGCACGTACTTCGATTTCGTGATCCGCGGCAGCTTCAAGGGCTCGGGCGTCAGGTCACGGTAAGGAATCATTGAGAGCATGTGGCGGATCACGTTGAGCCGTGCCTTCTTTTTGCTTTCCGCATTCACCACGTACCAGGGAACCTGCTTCGTGTCGGTCACGGCGAACATCTCGTCTTTGGCCCGCGAGTAATCCGCCCAGTGCTTGCGCGATTCCAGGTCCATCGGGCTCAGCTTCCAGCGCTTGGTGGGCGTGTTCATGCGGTCCTGGAAGCGGCGTTCCTGCTCCTCGTCACTCACGCTGAACCAGTACTTAATGAGGATGATGCCGGAGCGGACCAGCATGCGTTCGAACTCCGGGCAACTCTGCATGAACTCGAGGTATTCGCGCTCGGTGCAGAAGCCCATCACGCGCTCCACGCCGGCGCGGTTGTACCAACTGCGGTCGAAGAGAACCATCTCGCCCGCCGCGGGCAAGTGGGCCACGTAGCGCTGGAAGTACCACTGCGTCTTTTCGCGCTCGGTTGGCGTGGCCAGCGCGGCGATGCGGCACACGCGCGGATTGAGCGACTCCGTGATGCGCTTGATGGCGCCGCCCTTGCCGGCGGCGTCGCGGCCTTCGAAGAGGACCACCACGCGCAGGCCTTCGTAACGGATCCACTCCTGCAGCTTGACCAGCTCGATCTGCAGGCGGCGCAGCTCGCGGTCGTAGTCGCAGTCTTGACCCAGGCGCAAGGGAATCGAGCCGGGCTCCCCAGTCAGGAGGCGATTCCCGGAGTGGTTTCCGCTCCCTTCAGCGTGCTTGTGGTTCTTCCTGCTTTTCTCCGCCATGGTCTTCCTCCCGGCGCAAAAGGCTCCCAGGATACACGCTGCGCTCCGCGTACGGGAACAGCGGCGCGCATACCGGCCAATCCATCATATCGGCAAGACACAGCGCTCCGTTACCCGAGGCTTCGCGTGTCGCTTTCCGTGCAATACTTTGCTCAAACCCGTGCTAAGCGAGATGCGTTGCGCCGCAGCCGGCGCCTGCTCGCAGCTCTTGTCGAGCCGTATCGGAGCGAGGGCGCGCGGTCCCTCTCGCAACGCGTTGAGTGAATTTGGCTTCAAACAGATAAGAGCTACGCCACCGGGGCCGGTGACAGAATCCACCGAGGAGGTCCCGGATATGAATATAAAGAGCCTTGCCGCATTGGCTTTATTATTGGTGTTTCCCCTGAGTTTGGCCGGCTGTTTTCGCCGGCAGCCAATAATGTTTGCGCGAATGCTTCCGCCCGGCCTAAGCCCTGCCGAGCTTCAAGGCTATAAGGATGGCGTCAAAGCTGCCGAACAGGATATTCGCCGCGGCGAACCGTTCGATGTCGGCAAACATCTCCTATTCCGCGATCCGCCGGTTCCTGCCGTGGTGGTAAACGAGTATCGGCAGGAATTCCGCGCCGGATACGATCAGATGGTTCTTAAGGGACCTCCGCTTTCGAGTTGCTGACGCATTGGCGCAACCGGTTCCAATCGGCTGGCGATCGCTCGTCCTCCGCTTGTATTGCCGAGATTGACCCCGTAATGAACCAGGTACGGTAACTGCGCGGCTCGCCGCAGGCGTGGCTCTTAGGCGCGGATAATCGGAAGTGTGGACGGCCGCAACAATCTCGCGCTTTTGCAGGATTACGTGGCCTATCTGCGCGTAGAGAAAGGACTTCGCCCGCTCACCTGCGAGGCCTATCTCAGCGATCTGCGCATCTTCGCAGAGCTCCTTGAAGGCCGCAACGCCGTGCTGCTGACCGCGGTCGAGGCGGATGTGGCTGCGCTTCTCGAACATCTGCGCATCCACGGCATCGATTCGCGCTCCGCGGCGCGAAAGTTGAGCTGCTTGCGCGGATTTTATAAATGGCTGCTTCTGGACCGCCGCATTCATCACGATCCCACGGTAAACATCGAATCGCCCAAGGCGTGGAGGGTCCTGCCGAAGTCGCTTGCGGAGCCCGAGGTGGCGGAGATGCTGGAGCGGGCCGGCATGGCCGCTTCGCATCCCCAGGCCAAGGCCACGGCGCTGCGTGACCGTGCGATTCTCGAGCTGCTCTATGCCGGCGGCCTGCGCGTGTCGGAGGCCACCTCGCTGGCCATCAGCGATCTTGCCCTGGATGCGGGACGCGTGCAAGTCCGCGGCAAGGGCGATAAGGAACGGATTGTACCCTTGGGGCGCTCGGCAGTGCTGGCCTTGGAGCAGTACTTGCGTGAGGGCCGGCCGCACCTGGAGCGGATCAGCTCGGCGCGCAAATTGAGCGGGGCACGGCAGAATTCTCCGCAACAAGACCGTGCGCGGCTCTTTCTTTCGCTGCGCGGAATGCCGCTTACGCGGCAGTGGGTGTGGCGGCTTGTGAAGATGGCAAACAGGGCCACCAGCCCGCACGGTTTGCGCCACAGTTGCGCGACCCACATGGTGGAGCATGGCGCCGACCTGCGCAGTGTGCAGATAATGCTCGGCCACGCCGATATCTCCACCACGCAGGTGTACACGCACCTGGCGCTGGGCCGATTGAAGGCTGTGCATCGCATGCATCATCCGCGCGGGGCGCGTCGTGCGCCTGAGTCCGATCCGCGCGCCGAAAAAACTTTCGGCCCGCGTCTTGTCGCGCCAAAGAGTTCCGGCGAGGAAACCCCATGAGTGCCTTGGCCGCTCCATTGACCACCACTTCCATCGATGCGCTGGTGGATGCTTACCTGCAGGTGCTGGCCAACGAGCGCGGCGCTTCAGCGCACACTTTGCGCGCCTACGGCCGAGAGCTGCGCGGATTCGCGGCTTGGCTGGCCGGGCGCAAAGGCGAGCCGGCCGCCGCAGCGGCCGGCTTATGTATTGATCAGATCGAGCACACGCAGATTCGCGCCTACCTGGGTACGCTCTACGACCGCGGATTGTCGAAGGCCTCGGCGGCGCGGGCGCTGGCGGCCATCAGGAGTTGGTTCAAGTGGCTGGCGCGCGCCGGACACATCGGGCAGAATGCGGCGTCGCTGGTGGCCACGCCACGGCTGCCCAGGCATCTGCCGCGCGTGCCTTCCATCGAGCAGATGAACCGCGTGGTGGACTCGGTGCGCAACGACGCGGCAAGCTGGCCGGCGCGGGACAAGGCGATCCTCGAGATGCTCTACGGATGCGGCATCCGCAACGCCGAGTTGACCGGTCTGAACCTCAACGACATCCACTGGGCCAACGAGGCCATCCTGGTGCGCGGCAAGGGACAAAAGCAGCGCTACGTGCCGCTGGGTGACGTGGCGGCCGAGGCGCTACGCACTTATCTCGCGGAGCGATCGGCGCGCCTGGCCGCGGACGCCGGAGAGAAGCAGCCCCAGACTCCGGCAGTCTTCGTGAATCTGCAGCTGCGGGGCTTGAAAAACGGCGGCGAGGCGCGGCTGACGACGCGCAGCGTAGGCCGCATCGTCAAGCGCATCGCTATTCTGCGCGGCCTTTCTTCCGACGTGCACCCGCACACGCTGCGTCACGCCTTCGGCACGCACTTGCTCGAAGAGGGCGCCGACCTGCGCGCCATCCAGGAGCTGCTCGGCCACGAGCGCCTATCCACCACGCAGCGCTATACGCAGCTCACCACCGCGCAGTTGACGCAGGTCTACGATCGCACCCATCCGCGGGCAAAGTAATGCCGCTCAATTCGTCTTTCCGGTCCCGCGCTGATACAAATCGAAACTTTCTCTTTACATTCCTCATGAAAAGTGCCATATTTTAGTTGAGCCCCGGCAGTACGCTACCCACTATCGATGACGTGGGAGCCGATCCCGAGGGCTATTCTTTTTTGTGTAAGTTATGCCAACCGCTATTTTGATTGACGGCGGATTCTTCCTGCGCAGATTCCCATCCTGCTATCCCAATAAAGACAAAACCGACCCCAAGGTTGTCGCCAAGACTGCTTTCGAGACGGCGTTATCGCACCTCGAAGAGAAGTCCCTCCACCGTACAGTTCGCCACGAGCTTTACAGGATATTTTTCTATGATTGCCCTCCCTTGATGAAGAAAGCCCATTATCCTAAGTCACGCACGGCGATCGATTTTTCCAAAACACCGCAGTCGGCATTTCGCCTGGCGCTCCATGACGAGTTGAGGAAACAGCGCAAAGTCGCATTGCGCCTCGGCCATTTGCTTGAACATGCCGAGTGGCGGCTCAGGGATGGGCGTCTAAAGCAACTCCTGGATGGGAGCCTCGATTTTAGGAACTTGGTCGATGACGACTTCGAATATGCGACGACGCAAAAGGGCGTGGATATGCGCATCGGACTGGACATCGCGTCTTTGAGTTTTAAGCGCCAGGTCGATCAGATTGTTCTGGTGGCTGGAGACGCGGATTTTGTCCCTGCCGCAAAGCTCGCGCGTCGCGAAGGCATCGACTTCATCCTTGATCCACTGTGGAGCGTAGTGCACCCATCGCTATACGAGCATGTCGACGGAGTCCGGTCCACATGCCCGAATCCGCTGGTTGCGGCACGACAACTCCCAGCCACTCCCCGCAATGGCTGGGCGGAAGCAAGCAAGAAAATCGCGGCCGCGGGCGACGATGCTCTTATATAGCCGATTGGAAAACTCCGCGCACTACGTCGAGTAGTCGGCGTTGATGTGGATGTATTGTGCTGTCAGGTCGGTGGTCCAGAAGACGCACGAACCCCGCCCCTGGTGCAGTTGGATAGAAATCGAGAACTCGCGCTGGCTGATGTAGGCGTGGGCCTCGGCTTCGTCGAACTCGGGGGCGCGGCCGCCGTCGCGGCAAATAGGCAGGTCACCGAAACGGATGTCGATGCGGTCGGGATCAATCTGCGCGCCGGAGTAGCCGATCGCGGCCGCGAGACGGCCCCAGTTGGGGTCGCATCCGGCCCACGCAGTCTTTACCAGCGGCGAGTGTGCGATGGCTTTGGCCACACGGAGCGCGTCGGCATCGTTGGCCGCACCATCGATCCTCAATTCAACAACATGCGACACGCCCTCGCCGTCGGCAACAACTTGGCGGGCCAGCGAGCTGCACACCTCGGTGAGCGCGGCGGCGAAGGCTGCGTCGCCCGCGCCGATCGACACGCCGCTTGCGCCCGAGGCCAGCAGCAGCACCGTGTCGTTGGTCGATGTGTCGCCGTCGACGGAGATCCGGTTGAAACTGACGTCGATGGCCTCGCCAAGATACGCGTTTAGATCGGCGGGCTCGATGGCCGCGTCGGTCAGGATGTAGACCAGCATCGTCGCGTGTATCGCCGGGTACGGCACGAGCTGTGGATGAACCATGCCGGAGCCCTTGGCGAACGCCGCAATGCGGACCTCGCGCGCGGCGCCGTCGCGGCCGGTCGAATCAAGATGGGCAAAAGCCGTTTTTTCCACGGTATCGGTGGTAAGGATGGCATGCGCGGCCTCGAGAAACGCACTGGGTTCGTTGCCCAGGCTCGCGGCCAGATCGGGCAGGACCGCGATGAGCTTTTCCGCGGGCAGCGGAACTCCGATGATTCCGGTCGATGAAGGAAAAACCTCTTCCGCGCGGCAGCCAAATACCTGCGCCGCGGCGGCGCAGGTGTCTCGCGCGGCGCGAAGGCCAGCCTGGCCCGCGGCGCAGTTGGCATTGCCCGCGTTAATCAAGGCCGCACGGACACGTCCGCCAGTGGCGCTCAGATGCTCCTTGTCAACGATTAGTGGCGCAGCGATGACGCGGTTGGAGGTGAATGCGGCAGCGGCGCCGGCCGGCGCATCCGCTACAATGACCGCCAGGTCGGGCCGGCCGCTGGCCTTCAGGCCGGCCTTTGCGGCAGCAAACCGGAACCCGTAAGGGATGACGTACCTGGAGAGATCGCTCATGTGCTGGACCCCATTTAATCTAGCAGGTGGGGGCTGGCTGGTGCGTTGATGGGCGAGAGCAGACAGAATTCGGCAGAGTTCCTGGAGCTGTGCGAGATGGACGTGGCGCGAGGCGAGCGCGTGGTTCTGCACGGCGTGAATTTGACCATCCGCACCGGCGAGCATGTCGCCATCCTGGGCCCGAACGGCTGCGGAAAATCCACGCTGATCCTCGCCATGACGTGCCAGCTCTATCCCATCATTCGGCCGGGTATGCGCGTGCGCATTTTCGGGCGCGAGCGTTGGGATCTGACCGAGCTGCGGCGCCACTTCGGCGTGGTGAGCGCCGGGCCCATGGGGACGGAATTGCCCGGCGAGCGAACCGCGGTAACTTGCGGGCTCGACGCCGTAGTTGCCGGTTTCTTTTCGGCTTCGACGCTGTGGCCGAATCTGCATGTGACGGACGAGATGCGTGCGCGGGCGTGGGAGGCTCTCGAGCGGATGGAGGCCACGCATCTTGCCAAGCAGTTCGTGGGCGCCATGTCTGCCGGAGAAAAGCGGCGGATTCTGATTGCCCGTGCGCTCGTGCATCGGCCGCAACAGCTTTTACTCGATGAGCCCTCCAACGCGCTCGACCTGGCGGCCCAACGGGAGCTGCGCGAGACGTTACGCGGCCTGGCCCGCGAAGGCACCGGACTGGTGATGGTCACCCACCATTTGGGCGATATTCTGCCGGAGATCGAGCGGATTATTCTCATGCGCGGCGGCCGCATCGTGGGCGACGGGCCGCGCGAGGAACTGCTGACCGAGGCCAGGCTAAGCGAGCTTTTCCATACGCCGGTGCGCATCGGACGGGACGCGGAGTGGCTGCATAGCTGGTGATGAGAAAGGAACGAAGAGGCTAGGCGCTAACGGACTAGCGAATCGACGTGTTGGCGGAGGCTATGGGTACAGAAACACAACCCGCGCGATGGAAGACCTTGCTGGCCTTCGCGATCATCTATTTTGTGTGGGGGTCAACCTTCTTCGCCATCCGCGTTGGCGTGAGCCAAGTCCCGCCTTTTCTCTTCTGCGCCATGCGCTTTTTGGCGGCGGGACTGCTGGTTTATGTCTGGGCGATCGCGCATGGCGACCGGGCGCCAAGCGGCCGGCAGTGGATGTCGGTGTTTCTGCTGGCGTTGCTGATTTTTGTTGTCGACTACGGATTGCTGTTCTGGGCGGAGCAGCGTGTGCCTTCGGGCATTGCGGCGGTGATCCTGGCGACCATTCCGGCGTTTATGGCGCTGGCCGAGATTTTGATTCTGCGCACGCAGAGGCTCACCCTGCGTCTGGCTGCGGCGCTGCTCGCGGGGATGACGGGAGTCGCAGTGCTTATGAGCCGGTCCATCCTCCTGGGAAACCTGGGCGGAGCGCCCATCGACACGGCAGGCACCGTGGCCCTGATTATCGGAGCGTTGAGTTGGTCCGTGGCGTCGGCGCTGTCGCGCAAGCTGCCGCTTCCTCCGTCCAAGGTGATGAGTTCGGGTGCGCAGATGTTTGCCGGCGGAGTCATGCTGGCCGTTGTTGCCGCCTCGCGCGGCGAATTGCGCGAATTTCATCCCCTTGCCGCCTCAAGCGCGGTGTGGATCGCATTACTCTACCTCGTTTCTTTCGGCTCGATTGCCGGGTTCACTGCATACGTATGGCTGCTGCACCACCAATCGCCCACCAAGGTGGGAACCTATGCCTATGTGAATCCGGTAGTGGCTGTGCTGCTGGGCTATTGGCTGGGCGGCGAGCCGCTGGGCGCGCGCACTGTTGTGGGAGGGTTGTTTGTTTTGGCTAGCGTGGCGGCGATTACCGGCATGCCCGCGAAGAATCCTGCTGTTGCGGCGGAAGATGCAGGATAGATACACACTGGCAGACTCGCGCAGCGCAAGCATACCTGGGACTGCGCCCCATGCTGGAGAATTGTGTTACCATGCTGCCAATGCCGAGCATTTCGACATGCGGCTGATCTTGCTATCGAGAAGCGGAGAAATGCTCAACGCATTTAACCATCCCATCTTGGGCGAACCGTTTCCAAATAGAGGCGGTAATGCTCTAGTCACGATGATTGAAGGTTGCATAAACCCCCCAAAAAGGCCAAAAATGAAAATTACTCCGAATTATCCAAAGCTAAGACTGGCCGCCCTGCTCACGACGCTCACCTTGCTGGGATGCCAGATAACCGCGGCGCAAATGGGTTCCAGCACAAGCACTGCCGCCTTTCCACTCAAGCTCAGCGCCAACCACCGTTATCTGGTCGATCAAAATGACAAGCCATTCTTAATGGTCGGGGATACTCCCCAAGGTTTAATGTCGCGCTTGAATGAGGAGGATGCGGACATCTACTTCGCCGACCGGCAGGCGCACGGATTCAACGCCATGGGCTGGATAGACACGTTTTGTGCCGGCCGGGATTTTCCCGAGGACGAGGATGGCAGCACTGTTGACGGCATTCGTCCCTTCACCGGGTACGTTGCTGGGGGCACAGATTACGAACACTACGATCTCAGCAAGCCAAACGAGGCCTACTTTGCTCGTCTCGACCATATACTTACGCTCGCGGCCAAGCACGGCATATTGATCTTCATTAATCCTATCGAAACGATCGGGTGGCTTCCCACGTTGCGCAACAATGGCCTTGCTGCCGATTATGCGTTTGGAAAGTATCTCGGCAATCGCTACAAGGAATATTCCAACGTTGCCTGGATCAGCGGTAATGATTTCGTCACCTGGAAGAATCCCACGGATGACGAACTGGTCGAGGCGGTTGCCAAGGGGATTAAGTCGGCAGCCCCCGAACAACTTCAAACGGTTGAACTCAATTACAATACGAGTTCATCGTTTGACGATTCCACCTGGGTGCCGATCATAGACCTCAATGGTACCTATACTTATTCGCCCACCTACATGCAGATGCTGGATAGCTACAATCAGAAGCCGGTGGCGCCCGCTTACCTGCTGGAGGCGCACTATGATCAAGAGAATGTCGGCAATCCCCCGGACTACGGGACCCCCCCGACCCTTCGGCGGGAGGAGTATTGGGCCATGCTGACAGGCGCCATGGGGCAGTTTTATGGGAACTATTATACCTGGTTGCTGGCTCCTGGGTGGCAATCTAACATTGACACGAAGGGAGTGGAGCAGCTCACGATTTGGAATGACTTTTTTTCCTCGTTGCCCTGGTATGAGCTCGTACCTGACCAGGACCATTCCGTAGTCACGGGTGGGCTAGGAACGTATGGGGATTTCAAAACTCGGGTAAGCCACAGCGACTACTGTACCGCGGCCAGGACGCAGGATGGCTCTTACGTTTTGGCCTACGTGCCGACGGCACGCACGATTACGGTGAACATGGGGGCTTTGAAGGCGTCCGCCAGTGCCGAGTGGTTTGATCCCACAGACGGAACTTACAGGATCATTCCCGGGACATTCGTGAATCAAGGAACACAGCAATTCACGCCGCCTGAGAAGAACCATGAAGGCGCCAGTGACTGGGTATTCGTATTGAATGCTTCGGGTTCTTCCCGCTAGTATCTGAGCGGAACGTTTTTGCGGGCGGCAATGGGCGCATTGTTTTCTGACTGGCTCGCCTAGATGCGCGCATTGCGCGCCCCGCAAACGTAGGTTCGTGTGTTTGTGGACGCCGATTGCGTCGCGCCTCCGAATTCCGTGATCGCCGCACTTCTTGGGCGTTCCCTAGATAATGCATGTTTGCTACGGTCTTGACGAGACACAATTCTCGGTTGGACCGGTTCATGGTTGATTTTGGCAAGTTAGCGTGTCGGTACAAGAAGGACGGAGAAAATGGCGGAGTGGTTAAGAAATAAGGTGGCAATGATTACCGGCGGCGGAAGATGCTGGATAGATGAACGTTGGCGGACGATCGCAGCGCAAGCTCGCTTGGACTGACGCCTCATGCATGGGAGTTGTGTTACCATGCTGCCAATTGGTCATTGCTTTTGACGTGGACTCGGAGGTTAAACAATGCGGATTTCCAGACGAAATTTCTTGAAGACGGGCGTAGCTACAAGTGCGCTTGCGGGCATGAGCGGCCTTCCCCTGCTTGCTGAGCGCGCAACCGCAACGGACTTGGTAACGCTGGGAAAATCCGGTGTGAAGGTGTCTCGCCTCGCGCTCGGCACCGGCACCGACAACGGATTCGTCCAGCAGCGGTTGGGGCAGGAGGGTTTCACGCGCCTGGTGCGCTATGCCTATGACCACGGCATCCGCTTCTTCGAAACCGCGGAGTCCATGTCCCTCAAACGATGCTGGGCATTGCATTAAAGGGGATTCCCCGCGACAGCTACCAATTGATGAGCAAGGTCACGACCGATGACGACGGGAATCCATTGCAACGGCTTGATCAGCTGCGCAGAATCCCCACACCAGTATTTCGACATTACGTTGCTCCATGTCCAGCACGACGGGATTTGGCAGACGAAAGGCTTCGGTGGCAGGACGGGATTCTTGAGGCCCAGGCCAAACGATCCATCAGGACGAGGCCCTCGGTGATGGCTTGCCGGCGCTGCGCCGGGTGCCTGACAACAAGTGGCTCGACGTGGCCATGATTCGGATGAATCACAAAGACACCAGGATTGATACGGAAACGAAGGTCGAACGCCCTGGCAATGTGCCCGAAGTCGTCGCGCATGTCCACGCAGCGCGTGCCGCTGGAATGGGCGTCATCAGCATGAAGCTTATCGGTGATGGCGCGTTCACCGACGCCGTGACCGTCAGCAGGCGATGCGCTTCGCCTTCAGGAACGCCGGGGTAGACTGCGTTACGTTCGGATACAAGAACACTGCCGAGATCGATGAGGCCATCGAAAACGTGAATATGGCTTTTGTGTAGAAGCCAAGCGCCATGCGGCCATCACTCAAGAACCGATTGCTGGTGGGCCCGGAAGAGAGATTGAACCCCCAACCAAGGGATTAT
>CAWJQD010000010.1:0-19935 GCA_963844905.1 uncultured Acidobacteriaceae bacterium
GGCGCTGGCACCGCCCACGAGGTCTCGATTCTGAGACCTGAGATCGTAATCACCACCATTCCTAACCTCTCAAAAGACCGATCTCGGTTTATGCACAATCCTCGAGTCACTCACCGGGCAGTGCGGACACCTGAAAGTCGCTGAATCGGCCAATTCCTGGTTTGTCGCCAACTCGGAAGTAATTCGACCGCAGCTACCCCCTCATTCGGGGATTCACCCACCTATACACGACATCCGTAAAAAAGTTCACCAGCACATAGGTCAGCCCGATCGCCAGCAAACATCCCTGCACCAGCGCATAGTCGCGGTTGGAGATCGCGCTCACCGTCAGCCGCCCCAGCCCCGGCCAACTGAAGATCGTCTCCTTCACGATCGCCCCGGCGAGCAGCGCGCCGAGTTGCAGCCCGATCACGGTCACAATCGGCACCAGCGCATTAGGCAGCGCGTGCCGCCACACCACCGGGTTTTCGCTCAGGCCTTTCGCTCGCGCCGTGCGGATGTAGTCCTGGCCCAACTCTTCGAGCATCGCCACCCCGCACAATGCCGTCTCGTTCCCTGCCCTATCCGTACACCTCGGGAATAAAGTTCTGCTCGTGGATCGGCGGCCGCACGTACTTCGATTTCGTGATCCGCGGCAGCTTGAGCGGCGCCGGCGTCAGGTCGCGGTAGGGAATGATGGAAAGCAGGTGGCGGATCACGTTGAGCCGTGCCTTCTTTTTGCTTTCCGCATTCACCACGTACCAGGGAACCTGCTTCGTGTCGGTCACCGCGAACATCTCGTCCTTGGCCCGTGAGTAATCCGCCCAGTGCTTGCGCGACTCCAGATCCATCGGGCTCAGCTTCCAGCGCTTGGTGGGGGTGTTCATGCGGTCCTGGAAGCGGCGTTCCTGCTCCTCGTCACTCACGCTGAACCAGTACTTAATGAGGATGATGCCGGAGCGGACCAGCATGCGCTCGAACTCCGGGCAACTCTGCATGAACTCGAGGTATTCGCGCTCGGTGCAAAAGCCCATCACGCGCTCCACGCCGGCGCGGTTGTACCAGCTCCGGTCGAAGAGAACCATCTCGCCCGCAGCGGGAAGATGGGCGACGTAGCGCTGGAAGTACCACTGCGTCTTTTCGCGCTCGGTTGGCGTGGCCAGCGCGGCGATGCGGCACACGCGCGGATTGAGCGACTCCGTGATGCGCTTGATGGCGCCGCCCTTGCCGGCGGCGTCGCGGCCTTCGAAGAGGACCACCACGCGCAGGCCTTCGTACCGGATCCACTCCTGCAGCTTGACCAGCTCGATCTGCAGGCGGCGCAGCTCGCGGTCGTAGTCGCAGTCTTTACCCAGGCGCAAGGGAATCGAGCCGGGCTCCCCAGTCAGGAGGCGATTCCCGGAGTGGTTTCCGCTGCCTTCAGCGTGCTTGTGGTTCTTCCTGCTTTTCTCCGCCATGGTCTTCCTCCCGGCGCATGGTCCCCTCCCCTGATGCTGCGCTGCACCGCGCGGGAAAACGAAAAGGCGCCCCGGCCAATCATTGTATCGGCAGAGTACAACAATGCCGTTACCCGGCCAGGGAGAAGTTGCAGCCTCAATTCGGGCGACGGTTGGCGGCGGTTTATGTGAGCCGGCGTTGCGAGGAAAAAACGACAGCGGGCGAACGCCATATTGCTGATGTTGATCCCGTAATGAACCAGGTACGGTAACTGCGCGGCTCGCCGCAGGCGTGGCTCTTAGGCGCGGATAATCGGAAGTGTGGACGGCCGCAACAATCTCGCGCTTTTGCAGGATTACGTGGCCTATCTGCGTGTAGAGAAAGGACTTCGCCCGCTCACCTGCGAGGCCTATCTCAGCGATCTGCGCATCTTCGCGGAGCTCCTCGAAGGACGCAACGCCGTGCTGCTGACCGCGGCCGAGGCGGATGTGGCTGCGCTTCTCGAACATCTGCGCAGCCACGGCATCGATTCGCGCTCCGCGGCGCGAAAGTTGAGCTGCTTGCGCGGATTTTATAAATGGCTGCTTCTGGACCGCCGCATTCATCACGATCCCACGGTAAACATCGAATCGCCCAAGGCGTGGAGGGTCCTGCCGAAGTCGCTTGCGGAGCCCGAGGTGGCGGAGATGCTGGAGCGGGCCGGCATGGCCGCTTCGCATCCCCAGGCCAAGGCCACGGCGCTGCGCGACCGTGCGATTCTCGAGCTGCTCTATGCCGGCGGCCTGCGCGTGTCGGAGGCCACCTCGCTGGCCATCAGCGATCTTGCCCTGGATGCGGGACGCGTGCAAGTCCGCGGCAAGGGCGACAAGGAACGGATTGTACCCTTGGGGCGCTCGGCAGTGCTGGCCTTGGAGCAGTACTTGCGTGAGGGCCGGCCGCACCTGGAGCGGATCAGCTCGGCGCGCAAATTGAGCGGGGCACGGCAGAATTCTCCGCAACAAGACCGTGCGCGGCTCTTTCTTTCGCTGCGCGGAATGCCGCTTACGCGGCAGTGGGTGTGGCGGCTTGTGAAGATGGCAAACAGGGCCACCAGCCCGCACGGTTTGCGCCACAGTTGCGCGACCCACATGGTGGAGCACGGCGCCGACCTGCGCAGTGTGCAGATGATGCTCGGCCACGCCGATATTTCCACCACGCAGGTGTATACACACCTGGCGTTGGGCCGATTGAAGGCAGTGCATCGCATGCATCATCCGCGCGGGGCGCGTCGCGCACCTGAGTCCGATCCGCACGCCGAAAAAACCTTCGGCCCGCGTCTTGTCGCGCCAATGAGTTCCGGCGAGGAAACCCCATGAGCGCCTTGGCCGCTCCATTGACCACCGCTTCCATCGATGCGCTGGTGGATGCTTACCTGCAGGTGCTGGCCAACGAGCGCGGCGCTTCAGCGCACACTTTGCGCGCCTACGGCCGAGAGCTGCGCGGATTCGCGGCTTGGCTGGCCGGGCGCAAAGGCGAGCCGGCCGCCGCAGCGGCCGGCTTATGTATTGATCAGATCGAGCACACGCAGATTCGCGCCTACCTGGGTACGCTCTACGACCGCGGATTGTCGAAGGCCTCGGCGGCGCGGGCGCTGGCGGCCATCCGGAGTTGGTTCAAGTGGCTGGCGCACGCCGGACACATCGGGCAGAATGCGGCGTCGCTGGTGGCCACGCCACGGCTGCCCAGGCATCTGCCGCGCGTGCCTTCCATCGAGCAGATGAACCGCGTGGTGGACTCGGTGCGCAACGACGCGGCAAGCTGGCCGGCGCGGGACAAGGCGATCCTCGAGATGCTCTACGGATGCGGCATCCGCAACGCCGAGTTGACCGGTCTGAACCTCAACGACATCCACTGGGCCAACGAGGCCATCCTGGTGCGCGGCAAGGGACAAAAGCAGCGCTACGTGCCGCTAGGCGACGCGGCGGCCGAGGCGCTACGCACTTATCTCGCGGAGCGATCGGCGCGCCTGGCCGCGGACGCCGGAGAGAAGCAGCCCCAGACTCCGGCAGTCTTCGTGAATCTGCAGTTGCGGGGCTTGAAAAACGGCGGCGAGGCGCGGCTGACGACGCGCAGCGTAGGCCGCATCGTCAAGCGCATCGCTATTCTGCGCGGCCTTTCTTCCGACGTGCACCCGCACACGCTGCGTCACGCCTTCGGCACGCACTTGCTCGAAGAGGGCGCCGACCTGCGCGCCATCCAGGAGCTGCTCGGCCACGAGCGCCTATCCACCACGCAGCGCTATACGCAGCTCACCACCGCGCAGTTGACGCAGGTCTACGATCGCACCCATCCGCGGGCAAAGTAATGCCGCTCAATTCGTCTTTCCGGTCCCGCGCTGATACAAATCGAAACTTTCTCTTTACATTCCTCATGAAAAGTGCCATATTTTAGTTGAGCCCCGGCAGTACGCTACCCACTATCGATGACGTGGGAGCCGATCCCGAGGGCTATTCTTTTTTGTGTAAGTTATGCCAACCGCTATTTTGATTGACGGCGGATTCTTCCTGCGCAGATTCCCATCCTGCTATCCCAATAAAGACAAAACCGACCCCAAGGTTGTCGCCAAGACTGCTTTCGAGACGGCGTTATCGCACCTCGAAGAGAAGTCCCTCCACCGTACAGTTCGCCACGAGCTTTACAGGATATTTTTCTATGATTGCCCTCCCTTGATGAAGAAAGCCCATTATCCTAAGTCACGCACGGCGATCGATTTTTCCAAAACACCGCAGTCGGCATTTCGCCTGGCGCTCCATGACGAGTTGAGGAAACAGCGCAAAGTCGCATTGCGCCTCGGCCATTTGCTTGAACATGCCGAGTGGCGGCTCAGGGATGGGCGTCTAAAGCAACTCCTGGATGGGAGCCTCGATTTTAGGAACTTGGTCGATGACGACTTCGAATATGCGACGACGCAAAAGGGCGTGGATATGCGCATCGGACTGGACATCGCGTCTTTGAGTTTTAAGCGCCAGGTCGATCAGATTGTTCTGGTGGCTGGAGACGCGGATTTTGTCCCTGCCGCAAAGCTCGCGCGTCGCGAAGGCATCGACTTCATCCTTGATCCACTGTGGAGCGTAGTGCACCCATCGCTATACGAGCATGTCGACGGAGTCCGGTCCACATGCCCGAATCCGCTGGTTGCGGCACGACAACTCCCAGCCACTCCCCGCAATGGCTGGGCGGAAGCAAGCAAGAAAATCGCGGCCGCGGGCGACGATGCTCTTATATAGCCGATTGGAAAACTCCGCGCACTACGTCGAGTAGTCGGCGTTGATGTGGATGTATTGTGCTGTCAGGTCGGTGGTCCAGAAGACGCACGAACCCCGCCCCTGGTGCAGTTGGATAGAAATCGAGAACTCGCGCTGGCTGATGTAGGCGTGGGCCTCGGCTTCGTCGAACTCGGGGGCGCGGCCGCCGTCGCGGGAAATAGGCAGGTCACCGAAACGGATGTCGATGCGGTCGGGATCAATCTGCGCGCCGGAGTAGCCGATCGCGGCCGCGAGACGGCCCCAGTTGGGGTCGCATCCGGCCCACGCAGTCTTTACCAGCGGCGAGTGTGCGATGGCTTTGGCCACACGGAGCGCGTCGGCATCGTTGGCCGCACCATCGATCCTCAATTCAACAACATGCGACACGCCCTCGCCGTCGGCAACAACTTGGCGGGCCAGCGAGCTGCACACCTCGGTGAGCGCGGCGGCGAAGGCTGCGTCGCCCGCGCCGATCGACACGCCGCTTGCGCCCGAGGCCAGCAGCAGCACCGTGTCGTTGGTCGATGTGTCGCCGTCGACGGAGATCCGGTTGAAACTGACGTCGATGGCCTCGCCAAGATACGCGTTTAGATCGGCGGGCTCGATGGCCGCGTCGGTCAGGATGTAGACCAGCATCGTCGCGTGTATCGCCGGGTACGGCACGAGCTGTGGATGAACCATGCCGGAGCCCTTGGCGAACGCCGCAATGCGGACCTCGCGCGCGGCGCCGTCGCGGCCGGTCGAATCAAGATGGGCAAAAGCCGTTTTTTCCACGGTATCGGTGGTAAGGATGGCATGCGCGGCCTCGAGAAACGCACTGGGTTCGTTGCCCAGGCTCGCGGCCAGATCGGGCAGGACCGCGATGAGCTTTTCCGCGGGCAGCGGAACTCCGATGATTCCGGTCGATGAAGGAAAAACCTCTTCCGCGCGGCAGCCAAATACCTGCGCCGCGGCGGCGCAGGTGTCTCGCGCGGCGCGAAGGCCAGCCTGGCCCGCGGCGCAGTTGGCATTGCCCGCGTTAATCAAGGCCGCACGGACACGTCCGCCAGTGGCGCTCAGATGCTCCTTGTCAACGATTAGTGGCGCAGCGATGACGCGGTTGGAGGTGAATGCGGCAGCGGCGCCGGCCGGCGCATCCGCTACAATGACCGCCAGGTCGGGCCGGCCGCTGGCCTTCAGGCCGGCCTTTGCGGGAGCAAACCGGAACCCGTAAGGGATGACGTACCTGGAGAGATCGCTCATGTGCTGGACCCCATTTAATCTAGCAGGTGGGGGCTGGCTGGTGCGTTGATGGGCGAGAGCAGACAGAATTCGGCAGAGTTCCTGGAGCTGTGCGAGATGGACGTGGCGCGAGGCGAGCGCGTGGTTCTGCACGGCGTGAATTTGACCATCCGCACCGGCGAGCATGTCGCCATCCTGGGCCCGAACGGCTGCGGAAAATCCACGCTGATCCTCGCCATGACGTGCCAGCTCTATCCCATCATTCGGCCGGGTATGCGCGTGCGCATTTTCGGGCGCGAGCGTTGGGATCTGACCGAGCTGCGGCGCCACTTCGGCGTGGTGAGCGCCGGGCCCATGGGGACGGAATTGCCCGGCGAGCGAACCGCGGTAACTTGCGGGCTCGACGCCGTAGTTGCCGGTTTCTTTTCGGCTTCGACGCTGTGGCCGAATCTGCATGTGACGGACGAGATGCGTGCGCGGGCGTGGGAGGCTCTCGAGCGGATGGAGGCCACGCATCTTGCCAAGCAGTTCGTGGGCGCCATGTCTGCCGGAGAAAAGCGGCGGATTCTGATTGCCCGTGCGCTCGTGCATCGGCCGCAACAGCTTTTACTCGATGAGCCCTCCAACGCGCTCGACCTGGCGGCCCAACGGGAGCTGCGCGAGACGTTACGCGGCCTGGCCCGCGAAGGCACCGGACTGGTGATGGTCACCCACCATTTGGGCGATATTCTGCCGGAGATCGAGCGGATTATTCTCATGCGCGGCGGCCGCATCGTGGGCGACGGGCCGCGCGAGGAACTGCTGACCGAGGCCAGGCTAAGCGAGCTTTTCCATACGCCGGTGCGCATCGGACGGGACGCGGAGTGGCTGCATAGCTGGTGATGAGAAAGGAACGAAGAGGCTAGGCGCTAACGGACTAGCGAATCGACGTGTTGGCGGAGGCTATGGGTACAGAAACACAACCCGCGCGATGGAAGACCTTGCTGGCCTTCGCGATCATCTATTTTGTGTGGGGGTCAACCTTCTTCGCCATCCGCGTTGGCGTGAGCCAAGTCCCGCCTTTTCTCTTCTGCGCCATGCGCTTTTTGGCGGCGGGACTGCTGGTTTATGTCTGGGCGATCGCGCATGGCGACCGGGCGCCAAGCGGCCGGCAGTGGATGTCGGTGTTTCTGCTGGCGTTGCTGATTTTTGTTGTCGACTACGGATTGCTGTTCTGGGCGGAGCAGCGTGTGCCTTCGGGCATTGCGGCGGTGATCCTGGCGACCATTCCGGCGTTTATGGCGCTGGCCGAGATTTTGATTCTGCGCACGCAGAGGCTCACCCTGCGTCTGGCTGCGGCGCTGCTCGCGGGGATGACGGGAGTCGCAGTGCTTATGAGCCGGTCCATCCTCCTGGGAAACCTGGGCGGAGCGCCCATCGACACGGCAGGCACCGTGGCCCTGATTATCGGAGCGTTGAGTTGGTCCGTGGCGTCGGCGCTGTCGCGCAAGCTGCCGCTTCCTCCGTCCAAGGTGATGAGTTCGGGTGCGCAGATGTTTGCCGGCGGAGTCATGCTGGCCGTTGTTGCCGCCTCGCGCGGCGAATTGCGCGAATTTCATCCCCTTGCCGCCTCAAGCGCGGCGTGGATCGCATTACTCTACCTCGTTTCTTTCGGCTCGATTGCCGGGTTCACTGCATACGTATGGCTGCTGCACCACCAATCGCCCACCAAGGTGGGAACCTATGCCTATGTGAATCCGGTAGTGGCTGTGCTGCTGGGCTATTGGCTGGGCGGCGAGCCGCTGGGCGCGCGCACTGTTGTGGGAGGGTTGTTTGTTTTGGCTAGCGTGGCGGCGATTACCGGCATGCCCGCGAAGATTCCTGCTGTTGCGGCGGAAGATGCAGGATAGATACACACTGGCAAACTCGCGCAGCGCAAGCATACCTGGACCTGCGCCCCATGCTGGAGAATTGTGTTACCATGCTGCCAATGCCGAGCATTTCAACATGCGGCTGATCTTGCTATCGAGAAGCGGAGAAATGCTCAACGCATTTAGCCATCCCATCTTGGGCGGACCGTTTCCAAATGGAGGCGGTAATGCTCTAGTCACGATGATTGAAGGTTGCATAAACCCCAAATAAAGGCCAAAAATGAAAATTGCTCCGAATTATCCAAAGCTAAGACTGGCCGCCCTGCTCACGACGCTCACCTTGCTGGGATGCCAGATAACCGCGGCGCAAATGGGTTCCAGCACAAGCACTGCCGCCTTTCCACTCAAGCTCAGCGCCAACCACCGTTATCTGGTCGATCAAAATGACAAGCCATTCTTAATGGTCGGGGATACTCCCCAAGGTTTAATGGCGCGCTTGAATGAGGAGGATGCGGACATCTACTTCGCCGACCGGCAGGCGCACGGATTCAACGCCATGGGCTGGATAGACACGTTTTGTGCCGGCCGGGATTTTCCCGAGGACGAGGATGGCAGCACTGTTGACGGTATTCGTCCCTTCACCGGGTACGTTGCTGGGGGCACAGATTACGAACACTACGATCTCAGCAAGCCAAACGAGGCCTACTTTGCTCGTCTCGACCGTATACTTACGCTCGCGGCCAAGCACGGCATATTGATCTTCATTAATCCTATCGAAACGATCGGGTGGCTTCCCACGTTGCGCAACAATGGCCTTGCTGCCGATTATGCGTTTGGAAAGTATCTCGGCAATCGCTACAAGGAATATTCCAACGTTGCTTGGATCAGCGGTAATGATTTCGTCACCTGGAAGAATCCCACGGATGACGAACTGGTCGAGGCAGTTGCCAAGGGGATTAAGTCGGCAGCCCCCGAACAACTTCAAACGGTTGAACTCAATTACGATACAAGTTCATCGTTTGACGATTCCACCTGGGTGCCGATCATTGACCTCAATGGTACCTATACTTATTCGCCCACCTACATGCAGATGCTGGATAGCTACAATCAGAAGCCGGTGGCGCCCGCTTACCTGCTGGAGGCGCACTATGATCAAGAGAATGTCGGCAATCCCCCGGACTACGGGACCCCCCCGACCCTTCGGCGGGAGGAGTATTGGGCCATGCTGACAGGCGCCATGGGGCAGTTTTATGGGAACTATTATACCTGGTCGCTCGCTCCTGGGTGGCAATCTAACATTGACACGAAGGGAGTGGAGCAGCTCACGATTTGGAAAGACTTTTTTTCCTCGTTGCCCTGGTATGAGCTCGTACCTGACCAGGACCATTCCGTAGTCACGGGTGGGCTAGGAACGTATGGGGATTTCAAAACTCGGGTAAGCCACAGCGACTACTGTACCGCGGCCAGGACGCAGGATGGCTCTTACGTTTTGGCCTACGTGCCGACGGCACGCACGATTACGGTGAACATGGGGGCTTTGAAGGCGTCAGCCAGTGCCGAGTGGTTTGATCCCACAGACGGAACTTACAGGATCATTCCCGGGACATTCGTGAATCAAGGAACACAGCAATTCACGCCGCCTGAGAAGAACCATGAAGGCGCCAGTGACTGGGTATTCGTATTGAATGCTTCGGGTTCTTCCCGCTAGTATCTGAGCGGAACGTTTTTGCGGGCGGCAATGGGCGCATTGTTTTCTGACTGGCACGCCTAGATGCGCGCATTGCGCGCCCCGCAAACGTAGGTTCGTGTGTTTGCGGACGCCGATTGCGTCGCGCCTCCGAATTCCGTGATCGCCGCACTTCTTGGGCGTTCCCTAGAAAATGCATGTTTGCTGCGGTCTTGACGAGACACAATTCTCGGTTGGACCGGTTCATGGTTGATTTTGGCAAGTTAGCGTGTCGGTACAAGAAGGACGGAGAAAATGGCGGAGTGGCTAAGAAATAAGGTGGCAATGATTACCGGCGGCGGAAGATGCTGGATAGATGAACGTTGGCGGACGATCGCAGCGCAAGCTCGCTTGGACTGACGCCTCATGCATGGGAGTTGTGTTACCATGCTGCCAATTGGTCATTGCTTTTGACGTGGACTCGGAGGCTAAACAATGCGGATTTCCAGACGAAATTTCTTGAAGACGGGCGTAGCTACAAGTGCGCTTGCGGGCATGAGCGGCCTTCCCCTGCTTGCTGAGCGCGCAACCGCAACGGACTTGGTAACGCTGGGAAAATCCGGCGTGAAGGTGTCTCGCCTCGCGCTCGGCACCGGCACCGACAACGGATTCGTCCAGCAGCGGTTGGGGCAGGAGGGTTTCACGCGCCTGGTGCGCTATGCCTATGACCACGGCATCCGCTTCTTCGAAACCGCGGAGTCCTATGGCGCCTCACAACAGATGCTGGGCATTGCATTAAAGGGGATTCCCCGCGACAGCTACCAATTGATGAGCAAGGTCACGACCGATGACCGCGGGAATCCGTTGCAACGGCTTGATCAGCTGCGCAGAAATTCCGACACTGAGTATTTCGACATTATGTTGCTCCATGTCCAGCACGACGGAATTTGGCCAGACGAAACCCTTCGGTGGCAGGACGCGATTCTTGAGGCCCAGGCCAAACAAACCATCAGGACGCACGGCGCCTCGGTGCATGGCTTGCCGGCGCTGCGCCGGGTGCCTGACAACAAGTGGCTCGACGTGGCCATGATTCGGATGAATCACAAAGGCACCAGGATGGATAACGAAAACGAAGAGTGGAACGCCCCTGGCAATGTGCCCGAAGTCGTCGCGCATGTCCACGAAGCGCGTGCCGCTGGAATGGGCGTCATCAGCATGAAGCTTGTCGGTGATGGCGCGTTCACCGACCGACGCGACCGTCAGCAGGCGATGCGCTTCGCCTTCAGGAACGCCGGGGTAGACTGCGTTACGGTCGGATACAAGAACACTGCCGAGATCGATGAGGCCATCGAAAACGTGAATATGGCTTTTGCGTAAAAGCCAAGCGCGCATGCGGTCGTGGCTGAGAAAACCGATTGATGGTGGGCCCGGAGGGATTTGAACCCCCAACCAAGGGATTATGAGTCCCCTGCTCTAACCGTTGAGCTACAGGCCCGTAACTCTGGATAAACTACACATTGCACAGGGACTTACTGTACCGTCAAACTCCCGCTCGAAAGTGCCGTTTCCGGTGCGGTGGCTGTTCTGGTGGCTGTTCGTCCCCCGAAAATGGCCCGTCCCGTCTTTTTTATGACGCTCTTACCCCGGTCTGAGACATATCTTTCATCCTCGGCGGGTTCAAACCCCTTAGTTGGCCCGGCGATCTGTTCGGCGGCTGCCAGCAAGTCCGGTTGCGAGAGGTGCGTGTAGCGAACCGTCATGTTGATGTCTTTATGCCCCATCAAATCCTGAATCTTCCGCAGGTCTACTCCACAAGCCGCCAACCGGCTGCCAAAGCTATGCCGCAGGCAATGCCAAGTAAAATCCTTGACGCCGGCCTGCTCCACCGCGTCGTCGAACCAATGCCGATTACCTTTGAGCGGCACATTGGTTCTCATGCTCACGAACACATGCTCGTCATCTCCGCTCTTGGCTTTCAGGAACTCCAGCATGGCCGTGGCGGTTGAATTGAGGGTGACGTAGCGCGTTTCGCCGTGCTTGGCCCGAGGGACCGTCAAGACATGGTGCTCAAGATCGACATTGGGCCATGTGGCGGAGTACATCTCCGAACGTCTCATGCCCGTGGCAAGGGCAAGCTCGAACTCGGGCAAGTGCTCCGGGTATTCGGTGCGGATGACGGCCCGGAGTCGATCTTCTTCCGTGTGGCAATCTTGCAGGTAGTTAATCCTGACGGGCAGGGGCTTGTACTGATTCAGGAAACGGATTCTCTCATTATCCTCTTTCGCCATCCGTAGGAGGCGCGCGGGATTGACCTTGACCTTGTGGTTCTCTTCAGCAAGGCGGTAGGTCAGTTTCAGCAGAGCGATGTAGCGGTTGCGGGTGGCGATGGCCCATTCCCGCTCTTCCGTCTGCTTGCTCAGAAAATTCTCGAAGTCTTCTAACAGGATGCTTTCTGCGGGCCGATTGCCGAATTGTTCCACCAGAGGAGCCATGCGCGTTACGTCGTTACGATGGCTGCGTTTCCGCTGACGTGACTCCTCCAGGGCCGCATCCGCGATCTGGCGGAAGGTGATGGCCCGCGCCCTGAGCTTCTCTGGTAGTTTCTTGCCTTCAAGGGCTCCGGTCTTCCGCTTCTCAAGCAAGGTGATGGCGTTGCCCTTGGTCCCTGCTATTTCGCGGCGCCGGCGCCCGTCTGCATCGGTAAAATGGATCCACCAGATATCGGAACCGGGAACCTTCTCGTAGACGCCGCGAACCTTCGCCGCTGCTCTCTTGCTCATTTCCGCCGTCCCTTCTCGCTGGCTGGTGCGCTGCTGCGTTTCTCGCCCTGGCCTTTGGCGTTAGACGGCAAGACTTTCTTTTGACTCGCCGCTTTCTTTGACGCCTTCCGCTTCCACGGCTTCGCCCGGCTGGCTTTGGCGATGTCTTCGGGTGTGATTGACTGAAGAATTCGCGTTCGGAGTCCATCGAAGACTTCGGCTTTATGTTCCTGGAAATCCTTGCGTGGCCGGCCGCCCTTCTTGGCCCACCTGCTCAAGGTGGCCGTGTCATATTTCGCGGCTCTGGCCTTGCCGCCTTTCCGGCCCAGTTGCGCGGCTGCGCTGGTCAGTTTCATAACTTCACGATAAAACTTGACGCTAAGTTTGTCAAGTGGTATGTTTAGGCAGTGATGCGCACAGACACGAAACGCACGATGAAACGCGGAAAAGAAACAGCGAAATCAGCGCAGCAACCGGCTTTCAGAACCCCCGCGCAAGAGTTAGAGGATTTCAAGGCAAAGGTGCTTGCCATGAAGCACGGCGCGGTTATCTGGATGTCCCTGACAATGTACGATGTTGACGACCAGCGTTTGCTTTCGGAATGGGTAGAGATGATCTTGGCCCCCTTCCCCGCCATGCTCAGGCAGTATTTCCCCAACACGTGCACTGACAATCGCTTGGCAGCACCACTGGGAGACGAACTACTCGGAGCTGCCATGCACGAAGTTGAAAACAAGACGGACGAACTCTGGCCAGAGTATAAGCATCTGCTAGAGCGTAATCCCGATGAACTGAAAGCCTACCGAGAGCGCTACAACCAGAATCGGTTGCCGCCTGACTTCGCTATTCGTCCTAGGGAGCTACCACAACGCGGACGACCGCGAAAGCAAACACTGGCCGAACGGGATGCGCAGATCGTGTACATGAAAGACGTACAAAACTACAGCTTTGGACAAATTGCGCAAAAGTTGAACATGGGCCGTGAGGTTTGCGAGTCCGCCTACTACCGCATGAAAGTAAACCGCCTATAGGGTGAAACTAAATCCTCACTGAATTCCGACAGTGAAACTTAATTCCCTCCTCTTTTCAGTTTCACTCGCAGTGCTGTCCACTGAGAGCATGAAACAGAAGACACCCGCTCCTGTCCTGGTACTATCCACGGAGGGCGTGGCCCAGAAAACACTCCCTCCTATCCTGGTGAGCATTCGGCAGGCGGCTGAACTGCTGAATGTCTGCCCCAGAACCGTGCAAAACCTCATAACCACTAAACACCTACGCGCAAAAAAGCTGGGGAGACGAACTCTGCTCTCCTACCCCGAGTTGGTCGTATTCGCACGGCACGACCATGCGACCGCCATGAGCAGCACGGCGCCGGGGCAGGTGCAATGACGGCAGCGGCGGGGGACGCAATGACCCAGGGCACGCCCACATCGGCCCTGAGTCCTGAGCAGCGGGCGGCGAGTCTCCTCTATGTAGAGTCTCTGCGCAACCGCCCTGATGCTGCTCCCCGCGCACCAGACGCCACACCGCCGCGCAGTAGTCATGGCCTGACCGTTGAGGAGATTGCCAAACGGACCCACGGGCGGCGCTCCGGCAGTCAATACGTCGGACACTGCCCTGGTCACAATGACCGGCACGAAAGCCTGAGCATTTCAACCGGCGATGATGGCCGTATCTTGCTTAAGTGTCACGCGGGCTGCGAAGTCGAAACGATCGTTACGGCGCTCGGCTTGAGCATGAGCGATCTTTTCCCGTCCAAAGATAGAATTCCGCCGCAACCGAAACCTGCGACGATCTTCTATGACTACCCCGACGCCAGAGGGCATGTGCTCTTTCAGGTTGCCCGCTTTCCAGACAAGCAATTCCGTCAACGGCGTCCAAACGGGCATGGCGGATGGGTTTGGAATCTCAATGGCGTCAAGCGCGTGCTTTATCACCTGCCCGACGTGCGTAAGGCTGATCTGGTCTGTATTGCGGAAGGTGAGAAGGATTGCGAGACCCTGCTCGCTCGCCACCTGGAGCGATACCCCATGTTTCAGGGGCGCACGGTTGCCGCAACCACTAACAGCGGAGGAGCTGATAACTGGGAACCGAGTTACGGCGAATTTTTCAAGGGCAAAGATGTTCTCGTGTTCGAAGACAATGACGTTGCGGGCCGCAATCATGCATTAGATGTGCTCCGTTCTGTTCATCCTCACGCCAAGTCAGTCAAGCTCATTTCGCTGCCGGGGCTGCCAGAAAAGGGCGATGTGTCCGACTGGATGCAGGATCACTCCGTGAATGACCTGCTCGAGGAGATTGAGCGTGCTCCGGTATGGTTCCCCGAACCAGTCGCAACCGCGCAAGTGTTCTCCGCCGACACACCGGCGCCCAAGCCAGCGGTTCCGCTGCTCTCCCCGGATGAGGCCGCCGCTCTCACCGCCGAGCTACTGGAGACGTGCCGAAAGTGGATTACACGGTACGTCGTAGTGTCCAAAGAGCAATCGATCATCCTGGCGGTGTGGCTGCTACATACCTACGTGATGGACGCCTGCGACTGGACGCCATATCTCCATATCACGGGGCCGGAGAAAAGTGTCGGTAAAACCCTGCTGGAAGATGTGCTGGCTGCGCTGGCCTGCAACCCCCGCATAGGTAGCGGCATGACACCGGCGGCGCTGGTGCGCATCGTCGATAAGTACCATCCTAGTTTGTTTTTGGATGAAATCGACACCATCACTAACGGCAACAAGGAAATGGGAGAGGCTATTCGGGGCATTTTGGATGCCGGGTTCAAGCGCGGTGGGGTGTTTCTCAAGTGCGACGGGAAAGACAACGAGGTACGTGAGTTTAAGGTTTTCGGGGCGAAGTGTTTTGCCGGACTCGGCGCTCTGGCGGATACGATCGAATCCCGTAGCATCCCAATCGAGATGCGCCGGAAGTTGCGCTCGGAGCGGGTTGAGCGTTATCGGGGCCGCGTTGTTGCTCAGCTTGCCACACCCATCAAAGCGAAGTTGGAGCAGTGGGGACCTGGCGTTACCGCCCACCTTAAGAGCATTGTCCCGGCGCCGATTGACGCCCTGTCCGACCGCGCCAACGATGTAACCGAAATTCTGCTTGCCATCGCCCAGCTTGCCGGGGGCGATTGGTTGCAACGGCTCACCGCTGCCCTGCTCGCTGTGTACCAATCAGCGGTTGCGGCTGACACATCCACAGGGATTGTGCTGCTCGGTGACGTTCTCACCATCTTCAATGTGAAATCGGGGCAAAAGGTAATCCCCAGTAAAGAACTAGTCTCGGACCTCTGCCTGATCGAAGGCCGTCCCTGGATCGACTGGTCCCGTGGCCGGGGGTTGTCACCTAACACCCTCGCCCGCCTGCTCGCCAAGTACCACATCTACCCCGGAAGTATCCGAGAGGGAGAGGACACTTCCAAGGGGTATAAACGAGAGTCTTTCAAAGAGGCTTGGGAACGCTATTGCGGGTATAGTGACTTTTCAACCGTCACAACGACACAACCCGCGTCACTATTGGCTGAAACCCCATTTTCAAACCGTCACACGGAAAACGATGTGACGTTTCAAAAATGCCCTCAACCCCGCATGGATATTGAGGTGTGCCGGTGTGACGTTTCAAAACCCGATATGCCCACACAAGAGGGTATTCCCGACTCACCGCCGAAGTCGGAAGAGGCAGAACCGAATTTTGCTCCCGAGGAGCAGGAGGAGGAGTGGCGACTATGAGCATGGCCGAGGAACTGATTCGGGCAGTCGAGGCGAACGGCGGCCACCTGCGGGTCGATGGTGAGGATCTGGTGATCGCGCCAAGAAAAGCCGCTGCGCCGGTGATCGACGAGCTACGCCTGCACAAGGCCGAGATTATCGATTTGCTCAAACCAACCAGCATCCCGCCCGTAGATCCGGCAGACCTGTACCGCGCTGACTTTGTGGCGTGGATCGATGCGAATTGCATTCACCGTCCGACTTGTGACGATTGGACCAGCATAAGCAGACTGTATATCGGTTTTGCCGAAGGCCAGACGACGCGCGGCTATGAACCCTGCTCACGCGCTGTATTCGAGCAAATGCTGATGGAGTTGGGCTGCCGGTTCTGCAACGGCATGGTAAGCGGTTTCCTGCTCCGGGAGGACCTGGAGGCCGTCTTGAACTTTCAGGCCGCGCCAGTGGCCAACGGGCCGCCAGAGCGGGCCGCGGCGGGAAGGCGGCGCAATACCGGAAGGCGGCGGCATGACAAATACAACCCAGCGAGTTAGAACGATCCGGCCAGTTCCGCTCCCGCTGTCGAGAGCGGAAGAGGATTGCCGCGTGAACGAGCAAACGCTGGTTACGGAGATGCTTCCCGGTACTCACGTCCGCCAGATTGGATGCGAGCGCGATGGCCTGGGAGTCGTTATCGCTGTGCGTGGCGCGGATCGGAAAATCCTTTGGGACAATTACTGCTCGCAGTGGTTGCGCGTGGACAAACTCGCGGAAGAAAGGGATGGGAAATGAAACCCGGAACCAAAGTAGTGCTCGCTGGCGCGCCGCATGTTGAAGGCACCATCCTCCGCCTTTGCGGCAGAAGGGCGCGAGTCGCCTGGTCGGAGCATTTTTGTTCAACTGTGGACGCACGCAGACTGATCGCGTTGAAAAAACCGAATGCGCCGCCTGTGAAGCAACTGGCTGAACTCCGCAGCAAAGAAAGGATAACTGACCATGAGTAATCCAGCAGGATATGACCTAAGCATCTTCAACCTTCCAAAAGTCGGGGGTATGGCCGCAGTGAAAAGGACCGAGTACCAGCCCGCGCCCACTGCGAAAGAACCCGCAAGCAAGTTTTCGATCCGCAAGTCGGGCGCAAGCGATACCCCGCCTAAAGCCCCAATGACCGGCCCTCCTCTTGACTCCGGTTCGAGGGGATACGATCTCAGCATTTTTGATTTGGCGGAAGCAGTGACGATCCCGCAGCGCAGCAAGACCGGGAAAGAGGAAACGGCCACGGTTCACGTCAAGGACTTCGGGGCGCATGTTAGGAGTCAAATTCAAAGTGCTTTCGACTATGGCTCGCCGCGTGAAGCCGTGCTATCGATGTACTGGCAACTAGGCGCGGCCAAGGGTTTGAAGCTCATGGACGATGCGACGATGGCGCAGTTTGAGAAGTTGACTGAGGGATTCTCCACAGCGAAAGAGCCTCAAGCGTATTTCCAGAAACACATCATTCCGTTTTTGAGCGGACTAACAGCGATAAAGCGAAAGAAAGGATGAGTTATGAATCAGAGTAAGTCACTTGCTACGACCATCGATGAAAGGCTCAAGGAGCTACGCAAGTCTTATGCCTTGGCAACCAAGGAACTGGAGGCCGAACGCGCAACCTTAACTAGCGACTCGCAAACCCTTGAGACACTAGCGGAGGAATTAAAACGCAAGCTGCCCGCCAGAATGCTGATCGCGCAATACGAAGCCGCGCAACTCACCGTTGCCGGAAAGGACGAAGAGGCGGCGCTCAAACTCGCAGAGCTAGAAAAGATGATGAACGCGCCTCAAGCTATGGCGGAGAAGCAAAGGGAAATCGCGGCCCGTGTCGAAGCCATAGACAAAGAACGGCAATCCATCGCCCGCCGGGTCTTCTTTGACAGCGCGTTCGATGATATACGCGCGCCGCTGGTCGCGCACTCGCAGATACTCGCCGAGGCTCACGATTACGCATGGCAGGGCATACTTGACTTCGCACACGATACTGGAACCGCGTCGTCTCAGCCTAGCTTGCTGGTAGCGGGCCTTAAGTACCGCCTCACCGCTAACGATCGCGGCCCAGAGAAGGCTCTTTTCGAGAAATTATTGGAGTGGTTCGGGGGCACGGCCAACGAAAGGAAACTGCCATGACAACCAGGCCGAAGATAGAGGGCCAGCCGAAGGGCAAGCCAAAGTTTCCGCCGACAACCCAGGAGCGGGCGTCCATCATCAGCATGACTGCGGCAGGCTCCAGTCAGGGCAGGGTTGCCAAGGCCATCCACAGGAGCCGCTCACTGGTAAAACACACCCTGGCCGAGCCCGAGGTTCAACGCGAAGTGAGCACCTTGCGGCGGCAATTTGCAGAAGAGTGTATGACTACAGGGCGACAGATCGTCCTATCGATTGATGAGGTGGCAATCGCCAAAGCGGGCTTACGCGATAAGGCGGTCGCGGCGGGCATCATGATTGACAAGGCGCTCGTTCTGTCTGGCGAGGAGCCCCAGTACAACGTGACTGTGCTGCTCGATGCTGTACAGGCCATCCGCGAGATGAGGCGGGCGGAGGAAGAAGCAGCACGGCCACAACTGACCGCACCTGAGTCTTGAAAATCTTTTCAGCCGGATCGCTTCACCTGAGAGCGTCCGGCAATCGGCGGATACCCCGCAAGCCCACCCATCCGCTGACAGCGGCCTGTACCCAATCTGGAGACGGCCTGCGGATGGTCCTAGACCATCACCGCAACCCCAGCGGCGCGTCCTGGGGCATCCTGGCGCGGCGCAGCGGCCTATTCTGCGCAGAGAGCCGTCCGGCAATTCGAGGGACCGCGCCTTTGTCTGGAAATACTGTGGAGGGGATATGTATTCATCGCACCCACCCGCCCGCATGGGGGGATGCCGGGGTGGTCTAGGATCTCTTTTTCGGCGTCCATCCGGCTCAAGAATGATTCAGTCCGTTGCACCTGCGGGCGCCAGATGTAAAGGCCGTTGTTCTGGTGGCTGTTCTGGTGGCTGTTGGTTTTTGATTCCAGTGCTTTCCTATGCACGTCTGTGCGGAGAGACTAGATTCTCAAGCTATAACGGAAGCCGCATGTTTACTGGAGATTTTCACATCTATACTGCTCTCTGCGTCTCTGTGCATGATACTTACTAAGTGACTTAGAACGGATTATGAGTCCCCTGCTCTAACCGTTGAGCTACAGGCCCTTCGATCTTCTGTGTCACTGTAATTGTTGAACTTATTCCAGTCAAATTGACCCGCTCTCTAGCCGAGCTTTCTGCCGGTGCCGGTTCTGGTGCCGGTTGCATTCGAAGCTCCCCGTCAGAAAGCGAGGATCACCTTCTTGACTTCCAAGACGCTGCAGCGCGAAGCTACGACTCAATTCCGGTGATGCGCAATCGATACTGCACCAACGTTTCGGTCGCACCAAATGCAGCGGCGATTTCCATCATCGTTGCCTTACGGCGCTTCAACAAGAGCAGTGCATCTCATGGCAGAAGAATAGCCCAAGCAAGCCAGTTCGCTTCCTCTTCCTGCTTCTGGTCGTAGCTTCTCATCACGAGGCTGCCATCGGCCGACATCACCATTGTCGCCGGTCGGTGACCGCGCTCAGACCGCCCTTGAATCCTTCGGGACCTTCCCGGAACATGCGAAGCAGCGCCTTTTGCTGTCTTTCATTGATCTGGCCGCGTAGCCGGTCCAGCAGTTTCGTCTTGGCGATGATGAACTCCACCTGGGCGATACTGCGGCGCTGCGATTCCGACGCAATTTCAGCGAACCAAACCAGCCATTCGGTGATGTCATTATGCTGATTTGCTCTTTCAAGGGCTTGGTAGTAGCTCTTTTGGTGTGCCAGGATGGTTGTCACCAAAGCGACGAGCACAGGCTGGCCGAAGCTCTGCGTCATGGCTTTTTCAGCGATAGCCCGCCCGATCCGTCCGTTTCCATCCTCGAAAGGATGGATCGATTCGAAATACAAATGGGCTGTGCCCGCGCGGGCGATGGCCGGCAACGGTTCGCGGAAGGTCCAGT
>CAWJQD010000011.1:0-9175 GCA_963844905.1 uncultured Acidobacteriaceae bacterium
ACACGCAGATTCGCGCCTACCTGGGTACGCTCTACGACCGCGGATTGTGGAAGGACTCGGCGGCGCGGGCACTGGCCGCCATCCGGAGCTGGTTCAAGTGGCTGGCGCGCGCCGGCCACATCGAGCAGAATGCGGCGTCGCTGGTGTCACGCCACGGCTGCCCAAACATTTGCCGCGCGTTCCTTCCATAGAGCAGATGAACCACGTGGTGGACTCTTTGCGCAACGACGCAGCAAGTTGGCCGGCGCGGGACAGGGCGATCCTCGAGCTGCTGTACGGGTGCGGCATCCGCAACGCCGAGTTGACCGGACTAAACCTCAACGACATCCACTGGGCCAACGAGGCAATCCTGGTCCACGGCAAAGGACAAAAGCAGCGCTACGTGCCACTGGGTGACGTGGCGGCAGAGGCGCTACGCACGTATCTCACCGAGCGTTCGGCGCGCCTGGACGCGAGCCGGAAAGAAGCGGCCCCAGACGCCGGCGTTATTCGTGAATCTGCAATTGCGGGGCTTGAAAACCGGCGGCGAGGCACGGCTGACGACCCGCAGCGTGGGACGCATCGTCAAGCGCATCGCAATTCTGCGCGGCCTATCTTCGACGTGCACCCGCAACATTGCGTCACGCCTTCGGCACACATTTGCTCGAGGAGGGGCCGACCTGCGCGCCATCCAGGAGCTGCTCGGCCACGAGCGCCTCTCCACCACGCAGAGATATACGCAACTCACAACCTCGCAGTTGACGCAGGTCTACGATAGCACACATCCGCGGGCAAAGTAATGCCGCTCAATTCGTCTTTCCGGTCCCGCGCTGATACAAATCGAAACTTTCTCTTTACATTCCTCATGAAAAGTGCCATATTTTAGTGAGCCCCCCGGCAGTACGCTACCCACTATCGATGACGTGGGAGCCGATCCCGAGGGCTATTCTTTTTTGTGTAAGTTATGCCAACCGCTATTTTGATTGACGGCGGATTCTTCCTGCGCAGATTCCCATCCTGCTATCCCAATAAAGACAAAACCGACCCCAAGGTTGTCGCCAAGACTGCTTTCGAGACGGCGTTATCGCACCTCGAAGAGAAGTCCCTCCACCGTACAGTTCGCCACGAGCTTTACAGGATATTTTTCTATGATTGCCCTCCCTTGATGAAGAAAGCCCATTATCCTAAGTCACGCACGGCGATCGATTTTTCCAAAACACCGCAGTCGGCATTTGGCCTGGCGCTCCATGACGAGTTGAGGAAACAGCGCAAAGTCGCATTGCGCCTCGGCCATTTGCTTGAACATGCCGAGTGGCGGCTCAGGGATGGGCGTCTAAAGCAACTCCTGGATGGGAGCCTCGATTTTAGGAACTTGGTCGATGACGACTTCGAATATGCGACGACGCAAAAGGGCGTGGATATGCGCATCGGACTGGACATCGCGTCTTAAGTTTTAAGCGCCAGGTCGATCAGATTGTTCTGGTGGCTGGAGACGCGGATTTTGTCCCTGCCGCAAAGCTCGCGCGTCGCGAAGGCATCGACTTCATCCTTGATCCACTGTGGAGCGTAGTGCACCCATCGCTATACGAGCATGTCGACGGAGTCCGGTCCACATGCCCGAATCCGCTGGTTGCGGCACGACAACTCCCAGCCACTCCCCGCAATGGCTGGGCGGAAGCAAGCAAGGAATTCGCGGCCGCGGGCGACGATGCTCTTATATAGCCGATTGGAAAACTCCGCGCACTACGTCGAGTAGTCGGCGTTGATGTGGATGTATTGTGCTGTCAGGTCGGTGGTCCAGAAGACGCACGAACCCCGCCCCTGGTGCAGTTGGATAGAAATCGAGAACTCGCGCTGGCTGATGTAGGCGTGGGCCTCGGCTTCGTCGAACTCGGGGGCGCAGCAGCCGTCGCGGCAAATAGGCAGGTCACCGAAACGGATGTCGATGCGGTCGGGATCAATCTGCGCGCCGGAGTAGCCGATCGCGGCCGCGAGACGGCCCCAGTTGGGGTCGCATCCGGCCCACGCAGTCTTTACCAGCGGCGAGTGTGCGATGGCTTTGGCCACACGGAGCGCGTCGGCATCGTTGGCCGCACCATCGATCCTCAATTCAACAACATGCGACACGCCCTCGCCGTCGGCAACAACTTGGCGGGCCAGCGAGCTGCACACCTCGGTGAGCGCGGCGGCGAAGGCTGCGTCGCCCGCGCCGATCGACACGCCGCTTGCGCCCGAGGCCAGCAGCAGCACCGTGTCGTTGGTCGATGTGTCGCCGTCGACGGAGATCCGGTTGAAACTGACGTCGATGGCCTCGCCAAGATACGCGTTTAGATCGGCGGGCTCGATGGCCGCGTCGGTCAGGATGTAGACCAGCATCGTCGCGTGTATCGCCGGGTACGGCACGAGCTGTGGATGAACCATGCCGGAGCCCTTGGCGAACGCCGCAATGCGGACCTCGCGCGCGGCGCCGTCGCGGCCGGTCGAATCAAGATGGGCAAAAGCCGTTTTTTCCACGGTATCGGTGGTAAGGATGGCATGCGCGGCCTCGAGAAACGCACTGGGTTCGTTGCCCAGGCTCGCGGCCAGATCGGGCAGGACCGCGATGAGCTTTTCCGCGGGCAGCGGAACTCCGATGATTCCGGTCGATGAAGGAAAAACCTCTTCCGCGCGGCAGCCAAATACCTGCGCCGCGGCGGCAGGTGTCTCGCGCGGCGCGAAGGCCAGCCTGGCCCGCGGCGCAGTTGGCATTGCCCGCGTTAATCAAGGCCGCACGGACACGTCCGCCAGTGGCGCTCAGATGCTCCTTGTCAACGATTAGTGGCGCAGCGATGACGCGGTTGGAGGTGAATGCGGCAGCGGCGCCGGCCGGCGCATCCGCTACAATGACCGCCAGGTCGGGCCGGCCGCTGGCCTTCAGGCCGGCCCTTGCGGCAGCAAACCGGAACCCGTAAGGGATGACGTACCTGGAGAGATCGCTCATGTGCTGGACCCCATTTAATCTAGCAGGTGGGGGCTGGCTGGTGCGTTGATGGGCGAGAGCAGACAGAATTCGGCAGAGTTCCTGGAGCTGTGCGAGATGGACGTGGCGCGAGGCGAGCGCGTGGTTCTGCACGGCGTGAATTTGACCATCCGCACCGGCGAGCATGTCGCCATCCTGGGCCCGAACGGCTGCGGAAAATCCACGCTGATCCTCGCCATGACGTGCCAGCTCTATCCCATCATTCGGCCGGGTATGCGCGTGCGCATTTTCGGGCGCGAGCGTTGGGATCTGACCGAGCTGCGGCGCCACTTCGGCGTGGTGAGCGCCGGGCCCATGGGGACGGAATTGCCCGGCGAGCGAACCGCGGTAACTTGCGGGCTCGACGCCGTAGTTGCCGGTTTCTTTTCGGCTTCGACGCTGTGGCCGAATCTGCATGTGACGGACGAGATGCGTGCGCGGGCGTGGGAGGCTCTCGAGCGGATGGAGGCCACGCATCTTGCCAAGCAGTTCGTGGGCGCCATGTCTGCCGGAGAAAAGCGGCGGATTCTGATTGCCCGTGCGCTCGTGCATCGGCCGCAACAGCTTTTACTCGATGAGCCCTCCAACGCGCTCGACCTGGCGGCCCAACGGGAGCTGCGCGAGACGTTACGCGGCCTGGCCCGCGAAGGCACCGGACTGGTGATGGTCACCCACCATTTGGGCGATATTCTGCCGGAGATCGAGCGGATTATTCTCATGCGCGGCGGCCGCATCGTGGGCGACGGGCCGCGCGAGGAACTGCTGACCGAGGCCAGGCTAAGCGAGCTTTTCCATACGCCGGTGCGCATCGGACGGGACGCGGAGTGGCTGCATAGCTGGTGATGAGAAAGGAACGAAGAGGCTAGGCGCTAACGGACTAGCGAATCGACGTGTTGGCGGAGGCTATGGGTACAGAAACACAACCCGCGCGATGGAAGACCTTGCTGGCCTTCGCGATCATCTATTTTGTGTGGGGGTCAACCTTCTTCGCCATCCGCGTTGGCGTGAGCCAAGTCCCGCCTTTTCTCTTCTGCGCCATGCGCTTTTTGGCGGCGGGACTGCTGGTTTATGTCTGGGCGATCGCGCATGGCGACCGGGCGCCAAGCGGCCGGCAGTGGATGTCGGTGTTTCTGCTGGCGTTGCTGATTTTTGTTGTCGACTACGGATTGCTGTTCTGGGCGGAGCAGCGTGTGCCTTCGGGCATTGCGGCGGTGATCCTGGCGACCATTCCGGCGTTTATGGCGCTGGCCGAGATTTTGATTCTGCGCACGCAGAGGCTCACCCTGCGTCTGGCTGCGGCGCTGCTCGCGGGGATGACGGGAGTCGCAGTGCTTATGAGCCGGTCCATCCTCCTGGGAAACCTGGGCGGAGCGCCCATCGACACGGCAGGCACCGTGGCCCTGATTATCGGAGCGTTGAGTTGGTCCGTGGCGTCGGCGCTGTCGCGCAAGCTGCCGCTTCCTCCGTCCAAGGTGATGAGTTCGGGTGCGCAGATGTTTGCCGGCGGAGTCATGCTGGCCGTTGTTGCCGCCTCGCGCGGCGAATTGCGCGAATTTCATCCCCTTGCCGCCTCAAGCGCGGTGTGGATCGCATTACTCTACCTCGTTTCTTTCGGCTCGATTGCCGGGTTCACTGCATACGTATGGCTGCTGCACCACCAATCGCCCACCAAGGTGGGAACCTATGCCTATGTGAATCCGGTAGTGGCTGTGCTGCTGGGCTATTGGCTGGGCGGCGAGCCGCTGGGCGCGCGCACTGTTGTGGGAGGGTTGTTTGTTTTGGCTAGCGTGGCGGCGATTACCGGCATGCCCGCGAAGAATCCTGCTGTTGCGGCGGAAGATGCAGGATAGATACACACTGGCAGACTCGCGCAGCGCAAGCATACCTGGGACTGCGCCCCATGCTGGAGAATTGTGTTACCATGCTGCCAATGCCGAGCATTTCGACATGCGGCTGATCTTGCTATCGAGAAGCGGAGAAATGCTCAACGCATTTAACCATCCCATCTTGGGCGAACCGTTTCCAAATAGAGGCGGTAATGCTCTAGTCACGATGATTGAAGGTTGCATAAACCCCCCAAAAAGGCCAAAAATGAAAATTACTCCGAATTATCCAAAGCTAAGACTGGCCGCCCTGCTCACGACGCTCACCTTGCTGGGATGCCAGATAACCGCGGCGCAAATGGGTTCCAGCACAAGCACTGCCGCCTTTCCACTCAAGCTCAGCGCCAACCACCGTTATCTGGTCGATCAAAATGACAAGCCATTCTTAATGGTCGGGGATACTCCCCAAGGTTTAATGTCGCGCTTGAATGAGGAGGATGCGGACATCTACTTCGCCGACCGGCAGGCGCACGGATTCAACGCCATGGGCTGGATAGACACGTTTTGTGCCGGCCGGGATTTTCCCGAGGACGAGGATGGCAGCACTGTTGACGGCATTCGTCCCTTCACCGGGTACGTTGCTGGGGGCACAGATTACGAACACTACGATCTCAGCAAGCCAAACGAGGCCTACTTTGCTCGTCTCGACCATATACTTACGCTCGCGGCCAAGCACGGCATATTGATCTTCATTAATCCTATCGAAACGATCGGGTGGCTTCCCACGTTGCGCAACAATGGCCTTGCTGCCGATTATGCGTTTGGAAAGTATCTCGGCAATCGCTACAAGGAATATTCCAACGTTGCCTGGATCAGCGGTAATGATTTCGTCACCTGGAAGAATCCCACGGATGACGAACTGGTCGAGGCGGTTGCCAAGGGGATTAAGTCGGCAGCCCCCGAACAACTTCAAACGGTTGAACTCAATTACAATACGAGTTCATCGTTTGACGATTCCACCTGGGTGCCGATCATAGACCTCAATGGTACCTATACTTATTCGCCCACCTACATGCAGATGCTGGATAGCTACAATCAGAAGCCGGTGGCGCCCGCTTACCTGCTGGAGGCGCACTATGATCAAGAGAATGTCGGCAATCCCCCGGACTACGGGACCCCCCCGACCCTTCGGCGGGAGGAGTATTGGGCCATGCTGACAGGCGCCATGGGGCAGTTTTATGGGAACTATTATACCTGGTCGCTGGCTCCTGGGTGGCAATCTAACATTGACACGAAGGGAGTGGAGCAGCTCACGATTTGGAATGACTTTTTTTCCTCGTTGCCCTGGTATGAGCTCGTACCTGACCAGGACCATTCCGTAGTCACGGGTGGGCTAGGAACGTATGGGGATTTCAAAACTCGGGTAAGCCACAGCGACTACTGTACCGCGGCCAGGACGCAGGATGGCTCTTACGTTTTGGCCTACGTGCCGACGGCACGCACGATTACGGTGAACATGGGGGCTTTGAAGGCGTCCGCCAGTGCCGAGTGGTTTGATCCCACAGACGGAACTTACAGGATCATTCCCGGGACATTCGTGAATCAAGGAACACAGCAATTCACGCCGCCTGAGAAGAACCATGAAGGCGCCAGTGACTGGGTATTCGTATTGAATGCTTCGGGTTCTTCCCGCTAGTATCTGAGCGGAACGTTTTTGCGGGCGGCAATGGGCGCATTGTTTTCTGACTGGCTCGCCTAGATGCGCGCATTGCGCGCCCCGCAAACGTAGGTTCGTGTGTTTGTGGACGCCGATTGCGTCGCGCCTCCGAATTCCGTGATCGCCGCACTTCTTGGGCGTTCCCTAGATAATGCATGTTTGCTACGGTCTTGACGAGACACAATTCTCGGTTGGACCGGTTCATGGTTGATTTTGGCAAGTTAGCGTGTCGGTACAAGAAGGACGGAGAAAATGGCGGAGTGGTTAAGAAATAAGGTGGCAATGATTACCGGCGGCGGAAGATGCTGGATAGATGAACGTTGGCGGACGATCGCAGCGCAAGCTCGCTTGGACTGACGCCTCATGCATGGGAGTTGTGTTACCATGCTGCCAATTGGTCATTGCTTTTGACGTGGACTCGGAGGTTAAACAATGCGGATTTCCAGACGAAATTTCTTGAAGACGGGCGTAGCTACAAGTGCGCTTGCGGGCATGAGCGGCCTTCCCCTGCTTGCTGAGCGCGCAACCGCAACGGACTTGGTAACGCTGGGAAAATCCGGTGTGAAGGTGTCTCGCCTCGCGCTCGGCACCGGCACCGACAACGGATTCGTCCAGCAGCGGTTGGGGCAGGAGGGTTTCACGCGCCTGGTGCGCTATGCCTATGACCACGGCATCCGCTTCTTCGAAACCGCGGAGTCCTATGGCGCCTCACAACAGATGCTGGGCATTGCATTAAAGGGGATTCCCCGCGACAGCTACCAATTGATGAGCAAGGTCACGACCGATGACGACGGGAATCCATTGCAACGGCTTGATCAGCTGCGCAGAAATTCCGACACCGAGTATTTCGACATTATGTTGCTCCATGTCCAGCACGACGGGATTTGGCCAGACGAAACGCTTCGGTGGCAGGACGCGATTCTTGAGGCCCAGGCCAAACAATCCATCAGGACGCACGGCGCCTCGGTGCATGGCTTGCCGGCGCTGCGCCGGGTGCCTGACAACAAGTGGCTCGACGTGGCCATGATTCGGATGAATCACAAAGGCACCAGGATGGATAACGAAAACGAAGAGTGGAACGCCCCTGGCAATGTGCCCGAAGTCGTCGCGCATGTCCACGAAGCGCGTGCCGCTGGAATGGGCGTCATCAGCATGAAGCTTATCGGTGATGGCGCGTTCACCGACCGCCGCGACCGTCAGCAGGCGATGCGCTTCGCCTTCAGGAACGCCGGGGTAGACTGCGTTACGGTCGGATACAAGAACACTGCCGAGATCGATGAGGCCATCGAAAACGTGAATATGGCTTTTGCGTAAAAGCCAAGCGCGCATGCGGCCGTCGCTGAGAGAACCGATTGCTGGTGGGCCCGGAGGGATTTGAACCCCCAACCAAGGGATTATGAGTCCTAATTTGTGGTATTTGCGCGTTGTTGCACAGGGGCGCAAGAGTGCGAATAACCCATCTATTTAGAGCGGATGCGAGCAACTGTGTCTTTGCGTTGTGTCGCACCGAATAGCGCCAAACTCCGAATGCAACAGCCACCAAAACAGCCACCAAGAAAACCCCACACCAACGACCACCCGGCCCTTCCCAACGTCTAGAAGGTGCCTTGCTGTGGCAGCGTGGGGCGTCCCAAAACATCCTCCGGGCATCCCCGCCATGGTAGTAGTCTCGGGGTATGGCCGAGACTCGAATCCCGCCCGAATGGTTCGCCTTGGCAGAGGACGCAAACCCAAAGATTTTCAAACGCGTTGCTTTTGCAGCCGAGAATCTGAGCCTTCCTCTCCAAGTCAAATCCCTCCCCATTATGGCGTTCTGGTTCTTGTTGAACTCCATGAAGCTGGCTAACGGGGCAAACCGTGAGGGGATGCACGCAAACGCGCTCGCTATCACTCGGCAATGCCTGGAGGCAATTTCGATCATTGAGTTGGGCCTTTCCCAATCGCCCGCCGCGAGCGTCTTACTTGGACGTTGGGAGGATAGAAAGGCAAGCGCGGGCGAGCTGAGGAAGTGGCTTGAAGAAAACACTTGGAGCAACTACGGAACTGGCCTTTGGTCCGAATCTTGGTCGGACTTTATGGGAAAACTGTGCAAGGCCATCCAGCCGTATGCGCACTACTCACCCGAGCTTGTTCAATGGCAGGAACGCATCCTGACTGTGAACGAAGAAAACGAAGATGGAAAGCCCACGATGATCCTGGAGCGGGGACCCAAGACATATGATCCGCAAAAGGCGACTAGGATAACGCTCTTTCACGGGTTAATCAGTTTCACCCTCGCACGCATTTGGATTGCGAACAATCGGGCGAAGGATGCCGAATTTGAATCGTTGATTGAGCGGCTCCGAATCGCACTTGGAAAATCCCGCTATCTTGACGGCGACCACACCAAATGGGATGAGCAGTTATGGGCCATGATGTGGTTCAAAGACGGCAACCTCTGTCCCGAGTAATGACGGTTGCGAGCTGACAGCTCTCGAATGATCCCGCAAAAAGGTGTAGAAGCCAACAATCGGTCACTTTGTCTTTTGATGGAGCGACGGCGCAAGAGCAACCACCTCAGCCGTTATCTCGCGGTCAATGTTTTTCCTCTTGCACGGCGCAACCCACCCTGTATCGTAGCCAAGCGCGCATGCGGCCGTGGCTGAGAAAACCGATTGC
>CAWJQD010000012.1:0-8718 GCA_963844905.1 uncultured Acidobacteriaceae bacterium
CACGCGCAGCGAGTTTTCCGAAGCAACAAAGTGGACGCGCGCCACTCGCTCGTCTGCTTCGAGGGCGCGCAGCAGCTCCCGGCCGAGTAGAACGCCGGATGCTCCGGTGATGGCGACGGTGACGTTTAGCGATTGCAAGGTGAGGGCCCCTTTATTCCCCTGCCGATGATTCGGTCTAAGAATACCCATGCGCCGCCCCTACGCCGCTTCCCTGGCGCGAGGCTGGATAGGTATGAACGGTTCCTATTCTCTGCGGCAGGTGCTGCTGTAAGGGTTGTTTGGCTTTTGCACATACTCTCGCCCCCAATGCCGGCGGAGCAGCTCGATCATGTCCTCGTGACCTTGGCCTTCATACGCTTGGATGTCCAGAGCCGTCCAGCCAGTCGAGGTCTTGGTGTTGACGTCGACCCCTTTGGAAAGCAGGGCCTCCGCTACGTCCTCGTTGTTTGTGTAGTGCAACAGAGTCATTCCGGTCCTTGTCTTTGCATTGACGTCGGCTCCGTTCGCCGCCAGGAAGTCTAGGACCTTGGCGTTGCGAACGCTATGTAGGGGAGTCCTGCCTTCTTCGTCTCTGGCATTGACGTCAGCGCCACTGGCCAGCAGCAGTTTTGCGAGATCGCACTTTTCCTCCGATACCGCCATGTGCAAGGGTGTTCGGCCATGATGATCCCTTACGAAAACCAGGTCAGGATGGACCTTGAGCATCGCCCTGACCCTTTCCAACATGCCATTCGATGTCGCGTCATGGATACTGGCGTCGGCGCCGGCGGCGATCAGCAATTCCCACAGACTGTCGCTGGAGGACTGACTTATGGCCGTGCGGCCGAAGTTGTCCTTGGCGTTGACCTCGGCTTTGGCGGCCAACAGAAGACCCACCATGCGCTCGTGTCCAAACGCTGCCGCTCTCTGGAGGGGCGTTCGGCCACCGTCGTCCCTCGCATTCGGGTCGGCGTTTTTAGACAGAAGGAGCTCAACAAGTTTTTCGCCATCGCTATCGCTATTACTGACCACGGCTTCGAGCAAGGGTGTTTTATCCCAAGCGCCCCGGGCATTGACATCCGCCCCGTTCGCCAACAAGGACTCGGCCGCGTCCCTCCAGCCGCGGATCATCGCAGCGTGCAAAAGCGTATTGCCGTCTTTGTCCTTGGCGCGGGCCAACCGAGGCCTGCGCCTCAGCATAACCATGAATTCTTTCTGACCGCAGTTCCAATCTAGGGCCGCATTTCGGCACTCAGAGAACGAAGGGCCGAGTAGCCCCCTCAGGAAAGCCATGCTTCTTCTCCTTTCCGTGTGAAGCTAGGCGCACCTAGTCCCTCCCATTGCACGCTGGCCATTCTATATGAAACGGTGCCCCACCTTCCCGATGCATTTGTCTTTTCAGAAAAGAGAGGGTCCATCACGCTGAAACGAGCCGCTAGCCGAGCACCCGAGTAAAGATCGCATCCACATTCCCCAACTGCCGCGTGTAGTCAAATGTCTTTTCGAGCTTCTCCGGGCTGAGTAGCTTCGCAATTTGCGGGTCGCGGGCGACTTCATCGCGGAAGTTCAGATCGTCTTTCCACGCGCGCATGGCGTGTTCCTGCACCATCCGGTAGGCGTCCTCACGGAGCATTCCGGCCGCGGCCAGGTCGAGCAAAAGCTGTCCCGAAAAAATCAGCCCGCCCGTCGATTCCAGGTTCTTCTTCATCCGCTCCGGGTACACCAGCAGCCGGTCGATGAGGTCCGCCGTTTTCGCCAGCAGGTAGTCGGCGAGAATGGTCGAATCGGGGAAGATGACGCGCTCGACCGAAGAGTGCGAGATGTCGCGCTCGTGCCACAGCGCAACGTTCTCCATGGCCGCCTGCGCATTGCCGCGCAAGACGCGCGCGAGGCCGCTGATTTGCTCGCTCGTGACCGGGTTCTTCTTGTGCGGCATGGCCGAGGAGCCTTTCTGCTTCTCGCTGAAGTACTCCTGCGCCTCACGCACCTCGGTGCGCTGCAAGTGGCGAATCTCGACGGCGATCTTGTCGAGTGTGCTGCCGATGATGGCCAGCGTGGCGATGTACGCGGCATGGCGGTCGCGCTGGATGACCTGCGTCGTAACCGGCGCCGGCTTGAGGCCGAGCCGGGCGCAGATGCGCTCCTCGTGTTCCGGCTTGAGATGCCCGAACGTGCCGACTGCGCCGGAGAGCTTGCCCACCCGCATGTCTTCGGCTGCCACGTCGAAACGGACCAGATTGCGCTCCATCTCGGCATACCAGTTCAGCAGCTTGAGGCCGAACGTCGTGGGCTCGGCGTGGATGCCGTGGGTGCGGCCGATGGTGGGCGTGTGCTTGAATTCGAGCGCGCGGCGCTTGAGCACGGCCACCAGCACCGCGATTCCCAGGCGGATAAGCGCCGAGGCCTCCTTGACTTGCAGCGCCAGTGCCGTGTCTACGATGTCGTTCGAGGTAAGGCCGTAGTGCAGCCAGCGGGACTGGCCGTCCAGGCCTTGCTTTTGGAGAGACTCTGCCACCGCTGTTGTGAAGGCGATGACGTCGTGCTTGACCTCGGCTTCGATCTCAGCGACGCGCGCGGCGGAGACCGTTGCCCTGGTGGCGATGGCTTCGGCGGCCGCAGCGGGAATCACGCCGTCCTCGGCCAACACGGTGCTGGCCGCCGACTCCACCTGGAGCCAGCAGCGATACTTGTTCTCGTCCGTCCAGATGCGGCCCATCGCCGCGCGCGTGTAGCGTTCGATCAATGAAAACTCCCCTCAAGCCGCGTCTTATCTACTTGTTATTCTCTTCTTTAAGGGATATGACTGGCAATTGGGAAGCGATGGAGCGCAATGCTCCGGAATCATTCCAGCCATTTCCTGGATCGAGCATAGTCCGTGTGAATGAGCTTGCGGGCCGGATCTATCAATGCTTCCCAATTTTCGTCAACCTTTTGACGCAGCCATTCCTTTCCCGCGAAGAAGCTAAGCTTTCGGACAAGGAAGGCAAAGTAGAACCAATAAGGGAGCTTCGCAATCAGGGCCATTGCGTCGGCGTTCGACAGACAGACATCTTCCAGCGATGCTTCGCCAATTTGCAGGGGAGCGGAGTGCGTCGAGATACATTGTCTTACTCTCACTATCTGGCTGGACGGATAATTCCATTGCGCAAGCAGCCCAGCCGCAATCTCAGCCCCGAGACGGGGATGTTCCGGTATGGTCTGAATGTCTTGTACGGCAGAAATATCGTGCAAGTAGGCGGCGATTCCCACAATTTCGCGATCGGCGCCGAGTTGCCGCGCCAACTGTTCCCCATATTCGGCCACAGGCAGGATATGCTGGTCAAAAAAGGCCGGAGACAGTAGATTGTTCTCCCGCTGGCATTGCTCGTGGACATAAGCTCTTACCCGACTTGCAATCACGAGAGCGTCTCCTCAATGGATCACCGCAAACGTCATAAGAATGCCTGCGCGGAGATTTCGCACGCAGACTCAACCGCGAGGAATTCCCAGGCGGCGGCTCAACTCGTCCAGCAGCAGGCCGCGGCCGGGCATGTGGGGTTGAAACCACTCGCCATCGATCACCAGTTGCGGAACCGCGCACTTGCCCACGTGGTTGATGACCTCGGCGGACGCAGCCGGATTGGCGTCAATGAAAATCTCACTGTACGCAATGCCGTGCGCGTCGAGGAACTGCTTGGCGGCGCGGCAATCGCGGCACCAGGCGGTGGTATAGACCTGCACGTTCATGGGGTTATTCTACGGCGATCCTGCTGCTACGATCTGTGATGATGGCCACCGGGAGAAGGATGACTGCCGACGAGGACGATGACCGCAGAAGAGATTAAGGCGCTGCTGAAGCTGGAGCCGCATCCGGTGGAGGGTGGATGGTACCGGCGCACGTACACGTCGGCGGGCACGGTTGAGTTGCCGCGCGGCGTGCGGGCGCAGGGCACAGCCATCTACTACCTGCTCGAAGGGGGAACCTTTTCCGAAATGCATAGGGTCGCGTCCGACGAGATCTTTCACTTCTATCTTGGCGACCCGGTAGAGATGCTGCTGCTCCACCCCGATGGCAGCTCCGCTGTCTTAACTTTTGGACCAGATTTAGAGGCTGGTCAACTACCGCAGATCCTGGTTCCTGCGGGAGTTTGGCAAGGCGAGCGGCTGGTCGAGGGCGGAAAATGGGCGCTCTTCGGCTGCACCGTTACGCCGGGCTTCGATTTTGCCGATTACGGCAGCGGGAACTACGCGGAGCTGGCGGCAAAGTGGCCGGCGGAGGAGGCGAGAATTCGCAGACTGACGAGGATCTGATCAATAAAACGTTTCATATGGCCGGATGCTGGGTGTATCGTATCCCTGCACGACGGTCCCCAATCCATTCCCCAAAAAATTCCGCAAGGAGGTAAGCTATGTCAGCAACAGCGTTAAAAATGGAAAGAAAGAATTTCAGTGCGCCCGCCGAGGTCAGGCCGTTTGACAAAGGCAAGGTTGAAGTCCTGCACGTGGGCGAACATACGGTTGTACGCGCCACTTTCGAGCCCGGATGGAAGTGGTCCACCTGCATCGCGCCAATTGCCAAAACACGCAGCTGCGAGGCCGCTCACTTCGGCTACCAGCTTTCTGGAAAAATGATCGTGCGCATGGACGACGGTGCCGAGATGACCACCGCAGCCGGCGATGTCGTCCTTATTCCACCAGGACACGACAGTTGGGTCGTCGGCAATGAACCTGCGGTCTTCATCGACTTTCAGGGCATGGCCGAGTACGCCAAAAGACTCTAGGCCAGGCAGAAAACCGCAAACCACCAACCCGGGACCGCACGGATAGCTCTTCGTCCGTGTGGTAGCTGGGCGCTTGGGGTGGGAAACCACGAACCCCAATCCACCGGCCCGTGTCGGTACAAGATCCACCGCGGCGCAGTATGACGATCGGCACCAATTCAAAGTGGCCGGCGCAGGCGGAGCGGATCAAGGAGCTGACAAGGATGTAGCGGAGTTGGCGAGTTGGCGGCGCTGCGCGCCTGTTCGCGAGTTGGCAAGTTCGCCGGATGAGGCAACTTTACCGCCGCTCCCGGAAGAAACCCTGCAGCAGTTCGGCGGATTCTTCGGCGCCAATTCCCTGCTCCACCTGCATCTGGTGGTTGAGCTGGGGATGATTGAGCACTTGGAGCACCGAGCCGCACGCCCCGGCCTTGGGATCGGCGGCGGCGAAGACCAGGCGGTCGATACGCGCATGAATCATGGCCCCGGCGCACATGGCGCAGGGCTCGAGCGTGACATAAAGCGTGCAGCCGGAAAGGCGATAGTTGCCGAGAGCCGCGGTCGCCGAGCGCAAGGCCACGATCTCAGCGTGGGCCGTGGGGTCCACATCGCGCAGGACGCGGTTTTGTCCGCGCGCGATGATACTCCCTTCGTAAACAATCGCCGCGCCAATGGGCACTTCGCCGGCTTCGCCCGCCAGGTGGGCTTCGGCCAGCGCGGCTTGCATGGCTTGGCGATCCTCGATCGGGGCGTCGATCATGATTTCGATGCTATCGCTGCTGGCTGCTGCTGGGTCATGCAGTGCAGCGCACCAAGTCCCCAGATCAAATCCACGCTGTAGATGCCAATGACCTCGCGGTCTGGGAAAACTTCGGCCAGCGTGTTCAGCGCGACGCGGTCGTTGGGATCGTGAAAAGTCGGAACCAGGACCAATCCATTGGCAATGTAGAAATTCGCGTAGCTGGCCGGCAGACGCTGGCCGCGGAAGACGATGGGCCCCGGCATGGGCAGCTCGACGATAGTGAATTGTTTGCCGTCGAGGGTACGCGCGGAATTCAGGCGCGAAAGATTTTCAGCCAGCGGCGCATGGTTGGGGTCGTGCGCATCCGGCTCGACGGCGGCGACTATTGTGGCGGGCGCAACGAAGCGAGCAATGTCGTCCACGTGACCGTGGGTATCGTCGCCGGCGATGCCGCGGCCAAGCCAGATGACCTGATCGACGCCGAGAAAGACCTGGAGGGCCCGCTCCAGACTGACCTTGTTGAAGCGTGGGTTCCTCTGCTGCACTTCGCTAAGCAAACATTCCTCGGTCGTAAGCAGGATTCCCGCACCGTTGACATCAATCGATCCGCCTTCGAGAACATAGCGATGCCGCTTGATATGGGTGAGCTCGATAGTGGGCTGCCATTCGCGCATCCCGAGCAGTTCCGCAACCCGTCCCGGCAACTGGTCGTCCAGATGCCAATCGTCGTACTTGGCCCAGGCGTTGAACCGCCAATTCGTGATCGCGACTTGTCCGGCGGCGTTCCTCACGAAGATCGGCCCGGAATCGCGCGTCCAGCTCCGGTCAGTAGGCCAACAATGGAAGCTCACCTGATCGAGGTTCGCGCGGGCGCGCTCCAGCATTCCGGTCACGCGCCCCTGCATCGTGGTGTTCTCCACGATCAGGTGTACCCGCTCGTGCGCGGCGAGCAGGCGCACGATCTCGGCGTAAAGCCATGGGATAGACGAAAACTTGCCCGGCCAGTCGCTGGCGTTGTGCGGCCACGCCAGCCATGTGGCCTCGTGCGGCTCCCACTCGGCGGGCATGCGGTAGCCGAGCGCGCGCGGTGTAGCGGCAGTATTAGTCATTTCTGTTCTTTCGGTTCAATTAACGCCTCGCATCCAGCTTTCTTGAGCCTTACCACGAATTCGTCCGCTCTCTTGCGAATGGCTTCATCTGCGTCAATCACGGTGAACCAGAGCGGTTTTGAAAAAATCCTCTTAGGCCCATGCGAGATTTCTCTTTGGACGGTTACGCGAATTCGTATCGTGAATATCGATTCCGCCTTCGTCGCGGTTTGAATGCGCTTATGCTGTTCAGCAACCTGCTCGTCGTAAGCGCCGCCCCTATGCGGGAAATGAATCAGCACAACAACACGTCCGGATGCCCTGATTCCTCGGATTTCATCCATCGTGGCATGCAAATTGTCAGCGTTGCCGATTCCGTTGTCGGGATCAAGAAAAGTCAAGGTTGATCCATCAAGGCACTCCTTCATTTCCTCAAGCCAGACCTTCCTGTATTCCTGTGGAGGCACAGGCTTTCGGAAAAATCTCGTTTGTTTCGGCCAGATAGGCAGTTCTTCAATTGCACGCACCGACCGCTTTTCTCGCATTTGCCTCAATTCAAGCCACACATCTTCATCAAGATGCTCTCCGGCTACAGCCTCAACGTGGCCGACGTAATACCACGCTATGCCAATGACTCGGTCATTTTTTGCAAGGGTCCGCAAGAGTGAGAACTTGATCCAATCGGTGGAATCCCCGGCGAATTGGTCGCGCATCTTGCCTTACTCCAGGGAGGAAAAATCCTCAGGGGCTAAAGCCCCGATTCATTCTATGGGCTTGGATCGGCACGACTGAAGTCGTGCCCTTTCAAAACCAAGTTGGATCAGCCCTCAGATCATTTCTCAGTCGAGCGCGCCGCGTCCAGAAAGCGTTGTGTCATCCCAGCGTAGGCATCCACGCGGCGGTCACGCAGGAAGGGCCAGTTGCGGCGCGTCTCCTCAATGAGCGCGCGGTCGATCTGGCCCACGACGATCTCCTCGGCGTCGTGCCCGGCCTGGGCCACGATGCGGCCGAAGGGATCGGCCAAAAAGCTGCCGCCCCAGAATTCGATTCCCGGCCCTGCGGCGCGATTGCCCAGCACGTCTCCTTGCTCCTGGCCTACGCGGTTCACGGCAGCCACGTAGACGCCGTTGGCGATGGCGTGGGCGCGCTGGATGGTGCGCCACGCGTCAAATTGCGCGGCGCCGAACTCATCCTTCTCCGCCGGGTGCCATCCGATGGCCGTGGGATAGAACAGCACCTCAGCGCCCTGCAACGCCGTGAGCCGCGCGCCTTCGGGATACCACTGGTCCCAGCAGACCAGCGTGCCCACGCGGCCTGCGGCGGTATCGACGGCCTGAAAACCCAGATCGCCCGGCGCGAAATAATACTTCTCGTGGTAGAGCGGATCGTCGGGGATGTGCATCTTGCGATAGACCCCGGCGATCTGGCCGTCAGCGTTCAGCGTGACCGCCGTGTTGTGATAAAGGCCCGGCGCGCGCCGCTCGAAGAGCGATGCCACGATGGCCACGCCGGCTTCGCGTGCTACTTCGGCCAGCTTGCAGGTGGAGGGACCGGGAATCGGCTCAGCCAGATCGAAGAGGCGGAGATCCTCGCGCTGGCAAAAATATTGGGTTCGAAAGAGCTCGGGAAGGCAGACGATTTGCGCGCCGAGTTGCGCGGCCTCACGGATGTAGCCGAGCGCGGACGAGAAGTTCGCCTCGGGATCCGCGCCCATGCGCATTTGCACGAGGGCGATCTTGAATTTGCGCGCAACGGTCATTACGTCCTGGATCGGCCTCTCTGTTTGTTAGCTTCCCAGGTCCCAAAAGCGGGACCTGGGGCACCCCGCCATTTGTGCCGAAACAACAAGGCCAACTTCGCCAGCGCGAAATCGGCCTCTTCAGCGGTTTTCTCTCCCGGCCATCACTCTTCCAGGATCAGCACCGCGGCGGCGATGGTGGTAGTCCACTTGCCGCGCCTATCGCCCACCGCCGACTGGGTGACGTTGCTGGTGCGGACGATCTTGTTGGAGATGCGGTAAATCTCCTTCTTTTCGTCCCAGCTCGTATCGGGATCGAACTCCACGTCGAGCGTGGTGGCGAGCATCTCGGCGGCCAGCTCCTCAGCGTACTCGCCGGCCTGCTCCTCGGTCTCGCCGAAACTATGGTGCTCGCTCAGGTAGCCGTAGGTG